>NZ_JBBOOT010000001.1:4800000-7034020 GCF_038003225.1 Paenibacillus sp. FSL M7-0656 | reverse complement strand
AACCGGGAGCTTCGCCCGGTTCAGGCACCGCGGGCACGTGCGGGCCCTTCACCTCCGGCAATAGCCCGGAGGGGAGGGGGCCCGCATAGGGCAGCAGGCTGCGCAGCCCTGCTGCCTCTGCGGCGGCGCTGCGCTGGAGCGCCGTGTAGCGCGCCGCCGCCGCGGATTGCGCCAGCAGCGCTGCGCGGCTGGCGTCCAGAGCCTGGAGCGCGGCTTCGCCTCGCGTTGCCAGCGCCTCCAGCATGCGGTCGGCCAGCATCATGGCCGACTTGCGATAGCGGGCCTCAATCTCGCCCCGCACATCTTTACTGAACTGAATCACATACTCTGGAGATACCTCTGCACTCGCACTGCGTTTCATCTCCAGCAGTGCCTCATCTACAGCAGGCAGTTCCGTATTGAGCGACTGCTCCCACTCCGCTCCCCATAGCTGATGGGATTCACCCAGCTGTCTAAGCATTGTACGAATATGTACCTCAACTTGTCCGGAAGCCTGATCCTGCAATAACCGCACCAGTTCAGAAGCACGACGTTGTTTCTCCTGCTCGGTTTTGCCACCTGAGAACAATAATCCTACCCTGAAACCTGGTTTGCGGCTCTCCAAATAGGCGGCAGCCGACGCACGAATATCCGCAGGAGTAAGATTTGCATTTGCCAGAAGAGGTTCCAGCTCTGCCCGGAATTTCTCACGCACTCGCGAAGGCCCGGTACGAATGTCTGCTGCTTGTTGATCAAGAAGCTCCAGCTCTCGTTCCAAGCGTTCAATTCCTTCCTTGCCACCAATCTCATCCAGCAGGGAATTCTCTTCGTCTTCACGTTTCTCGGCTTCTCTCGTCAAGTGTTGCTCCGTTACATGACTGGCCGAACTTGCCAAACTGTGCGTAATTAACGCTTCCTTCTCTTGCATCATGTGTCCAATGAGTTCCGGAAGCACATCCCACTGGTTATAGCGATGCTGCTTGTCGCGGAGGGAAGTAAACAACAGTCCGTCATATCTGACTTCCCAGGCCGCAAATATAGCTTCGACACCTTCGGTATATTGGTCAAAAGAGAGCTCACGCTCCCGATGCTTGTCGATCTGGTTCACGATCAAAAACAACGGTTTGCCCCAATCCGACAGACTCTTGGCAAATGAAAGGTTGGTCTCGGACTGGACATGGTTATAGTCCATGACATAGAACACCACATCCGCCAGATGGAGCGCGGAATGGGTTGCGAGACTATGTCCGCGATCTGTTGAATCCACACCTGGTGTATCCAGCAGGACAGCATCATCTTTCAGCAGAGGAATATCATCCCATACCTCAATTGAGCTATAAGCTCCACCATTTTTGCAATACGCCTCCAATTCCTCTGGAGAAACTTCAAGTGTTCCTGCTCCATTGTCAGCGCTTACGTTTGGAGTAGTATAAATAAGCGCTCTTGGCTTACCATTACGTATGGATACCACATTTGCACTTGTTGGAACGGGACTTGAAGGCAGCACCCGCTTACCGCATAAACTGTTGATGAGACTCGATTTGCCTGCAGAGAAATGACCACAGAACGCAATCGTCAGATGTTTCATTTCCGCCTTGCTGATTAAATCCGTTATAGCCTGTACAGCCGTATGGTCCCCTGTCTGCTCCATCGCTTCACGCAGCGGAAGCAGAGGTTTGGCCATTTCTTTTGGGTAATCTGTTCTGGACATGACTGGCCTTCCCCCTGGCTCCTCTAATTTGACATCCGTTTCGACGTCTATCTCTTTTACAACATTTATTTTAACATTATCAAGTTTGAATTTGAACGGTTGGAATTGAATATACATAAATGGACGTATAAGTTCTATAATCTAAAAAAAATAAAACCGAACAAGTCGGTTTTATCTGTAATACGTTTTATACTCGGTATTTAGCAAATGCTTACGCCAAGTGTCTGTTGCATGAATGCGATGTGATCACCTTAACCACAACGATCCTCATGACATTAATACAACAGAAACAATAGTGTAATCACTTCTTATGAAACTGCGTTCTCCATGGAAGGTAGCAAGATTTCAAATACTTGTCCATGTTGCAGAATTGTAATGTCTCTGCCTTTGTCTCTCATAACAACAACTTCGGGTTTAACGGACATACGCTCCAGATAATGTTCAGGCACGTCGCCAGAGTGGCTTACTGTGATACCTTCTACTTCTTTTTCTTCATTTTCAGCCATTTCCTGTTCAACGATTTGTTCAAAGATATCGGAGAAGGCCTCAAAATTGTCAGTGTACACGGAAATGCATTTCATGATTATTCATCCTTTTCTGCTCATTAATTTATTTTGCGTTTTCGGGTGGTGACACGTTCCTTATCTTTCCTGATTTGGGACGTTTTCATACGTTTTTTCCCTTCCCTGCATATGTCCAGCAATGGACAGATATGACACGCAGGGTTCTGTGCCTTGCAATGGTAGCGTCCAAAAAATATAAACCGGTGGTGAGTTAAAGTCCACTCGTCCCGGGGTACGCGCTTCATTAGTTTCTTTTCGACTTCAAGTACGGAGTCATCCCAACCTGCAAGCGCCAGCCGCTTGGATACACGTTCAACATGAGTATCTACCGCAATTGCCGGTACTCCAAACGCATTGGAAACAACTACATTCGCGGTTTTCCGCCCGACACCTGGTAGCGTCACAAGCTGATCATGTTCCTGCGGTACATCACCGCCATACTGCTCTATTAAAATTCGGCACATGTTCTGAATATGCTTGGCCTTGTTCCGGTACAAACCGATTCGCCGAATATCCTGTTCCAACTCTTCGAGAGGAACTGCCAGATAATCTGCTGGGCTTCTGTACTTCTGGAACAGATCTGCGGTTACCTTGTTCACCGTTTCATCGGTGCACTGGGCAGACAAAAGGACAGCTACCGTCAATTCAAATGCATTGCTGTGATTTAATTCGCAATGTGCATCAGGAAACATTGCTTCCATAGTTTCGAGTATATGTCTAACCGTCGCTGCATTCATGAAGAGCTACCTCCCACAAAATGACTCCACTCTGCGGAGCCTTACTTCGAAGCTTCATCCGAGTACTTTGCGGGGACCTCAAAAAGCTTGCAAAAAAAACGTCTTGATGCGGGAAAGATCCCGTATCAAGACGGTCATTCTTTTGATCCTCGAAAAGAAACGATTACTGTTTTTGAATCTCCAGAATAACATTGTTCAGGAGATACAATACAATATTATCATTATCTCTGAGAGATTGCACGCTTAAAGTATTGTCACCCTGGTGAACAAATACACTTGATCCGAGTGCAAAACGATAGTTTGTGTCTGCTGTCGTTTCCCGTTTAACCAAAATCTGGTTACCAACGCCATCATAAGACCAGAATTGTTTGCTCATGACAGTTAGTACTCTGAAGCGTGTGGAATTATCCGTATCTTTTGTCATTTCCACACGATCTCCGACCGTAAGACTAGTCAGTGAAGTTAATGTGGAGCCAGATTTTACGACTTTAACCGAACCGCTAACAGGCACGGTTTCAGTCTGGCCGTTAAACTGTTTGAGCGTTACAGATGAAGCATCCACCGCTGTAACCTCAGCCAGCGTACGCTTCACGACTTGAACCGCTTTTGGCGTAGCTCCTTCAAACGTTACATTAATCAGGTTGCCTGCTGTCAGTTGTGAAGGCGTGATCGTCTGACCACTCTCTCCTGTCAGTACGGCTTGATCCACGTAGAACTGACTTGTCAACAGATCGGATTTTACTCGAATACGACTATTTGCTTCCAAGGCAACCACTTCGAATTGAGCCACAGTGTTCAGTGAAACCTTCTGCACTACATCCTGATTTGCTCCAAGCGTTACGGTCACTTTGTCACCAATCTTCAAATCTCCCAGACTTGCGCCCGATTTGTTATAGATCTCAACCGTAGGTAAGGTAGTATAAGGCACTGTAATCGTCTGATTACCAGACAACACACTGATTTTTCTGCCCGTTGTGTCAATGTTGCTGATCGTACCTTCATACTTGTAAATCACTTTAACGGACAACGCACGTGTTCCCACATAGGTCAGATCCAATTTGCGACCATCATTTAAAATCGACTCCAGACCAGCGAGTGTAGGTTTGGTCGTATTGTAGTCCAGTTTGGTTTTTTCGTCCAATGTAAATACAAACGGTTTTTTGTTGTTGTCCAACACGGTAAGTACCTTTGTTTTGCTGTTGTAAGATACAACCGTTACCCCGTTCATAGGTTCCATTTGACGTCCAATCACCTGAATACGCGTTACCTGGTCTTCAGAGTTCAATGTCAACTCCACCTGATCCCCGTTCGTTGCATCCGTGATGAGATCATTCAGCGTTGCATCCTGAATGCCATTGATAATGACTTCTGGCTTTTCAATCAGCAGTTTCGCCTCAAGGGAACCCCCTTCACGTTTGAACGTTAACGTGGACTGGTTGCCACCGATCTCAACCAATGTTCCGCGCACAGATTGCTCCACACCTTGAGACAATGTGATAGTTTGCAAAACACTGTCCTTTACGGTGTATTTCACGGCACTGCCGGCTTTGAGATCAGCCACTGACATGATACGGTTTTGATATGTGATAAGCAGATTGTCATTGTATGCAAACTGCTCTGTTGCACCCGCTGCATTGACAAGTTTGATCGTTTTGCCAGAAGTGGATACTTCAGCAACTACGCCATTGTCACTCTTGTTAACAATGCCGGATTTCACACGAATAGCAACTGTTTTTTTGTCAGTCGAGAACGTCTCACGCTGTACTTCGATGATGCTATCTGCCGTAATATCGGACAGTTTGATTGCATTACCATTCTGATCGATGAATGCAGTTGCCTCATCATAACTGTACGTTTCGTAATTCTCGCCCACAAAGATACCAATTTTATTACCAGACAATGAACGTGCAAATGTACCTTCAACACTTTCCACCTGCGGTGTAGCATCAACAACTTCCACATAGGAAGCCCCACCTGCAGAACCTACAACCATAACTTTTGTATACAGCTTCACATCTGTGGCGGAAGCACGAGTTTCACTGTCTTTCGTAAAGTAAGGCGTACTGCTGTTCACTGCGAAGTTAACGGCTTTGCCGTCCACAACCAGCGTGATCTGCCCATCTTTCAATCCTGTCACATAACCCGTGGATGTGTTCGGGTACGTTGTATCCGTTAACGATTCACCACGACTGAAGAAGGTAGCCAGTTGAGCACGGGTTACGGAACCAGTTGGATTGAATTTGTTGCCTTCAACACCTTTGGCCAGATCCAGGCTAACAGCCAGATTGACATAACCTTTACCACTTTCGGAAATACTTGCATTATCAGCAAATCCGGTAGATTGATTGTTTTGTGCCTTCGCTTCAGCATCCTTGTCCAATGAACGGATTAACAATTTTGTAATCCATTCCCGTGAAGCCGGTTTTTGACCCCAGGAGGTCTTGGATACATCCACCGTTGATTCTTCCGTTTTGTCAATCAGTCCCAGTTGAAGTGCCAGCGCGACATATGGCTTGAAATAATTTCCCACTTCCATGTTTGTCGGTAATGCCGCAGCCGTGTCGGTATTCAACTGGCCCTCTTGATTCATAAAACGGATTGCCATTGTTACAGCTTCTTGCTGTGTTACCGCGTCTCCTGGACGGAACAGGCCGTTGTTACCGAGAAGAATACCTTGATATGCCAGTTTGTACACATGTTTCTCAGCCCAGTATCCGACCTTGATGTCACTGAACAAACCAGTTGGTGCAGCCGTATTTGTTATTGCAGCAGTCTGACCCTGCCCCGTTTCTGTTGATTCTGCTGCCATGGCAGCTCCGCCGGCGCTAAGGGCCATCATGCCTGCAAGCACGGCTGATACTACTTTTTTAGAGTGTGATGTATGGTTATATTTAAAAGTCACCTATGATTCCCCTCTCTCATGTAAAACGACCCATATTCCGTGGATTCCCGGTACAACAGCATGCTGTACAGCCTATTCGGATCTTGTCATTGGATGTTCAAGATCCACATGGCCCATCAGACTCTCCGTCTGCTGACCATCCACCAGTAAATCAAGTGATTTTATTTCATCAAACTGGAAGAACGTTTGTTTTAGAGCATCCAGTGCATAAGACTCTCCACCTGCTCCAAGACGTGCCGTATCTGGCATATGAATATCCAGCGTAAGAGCTCCATCCTTGAACTGAACAGACTTCAATTCAATTTCTTTAGACCACAGCGGAACCAGTTTAGCGTCTTTGCTCTGTTGCAGTGATTCAAAGGTAGCTTTATATTTGGCATCATCCGATGCGTATGAAATCTCTGCCGAAGCTTTGTGCAACTCCAGTTCTTCTTCATCCGTATAGAATACAGTGATCGTTTTCTTTTCATTACTTTCGGAAGTTGCCGGCTTCTCCGTAGACGTTTCGCTTGGCGGAGTAGTTGTAGTCTCTTCCTCCGAACTGCCTTCCGTCGATTCTGTAGGCGTTGTATTCTCTTCAGGCTCAGCAGTTACCGGTTCAGTAATTGTTTCGCCTTCAACCTCGGTTACATTGTTTTCAGTTCCTGCGCCTTGCGTCTGATTCGGAGCAGCTGTTGGCTTGCTTCCACATCCAGCAGCAACTGCCATAACCGTTACCAGCAAGGCTGCAATCCATATTTTCTTGTTCATTCTAACTCCGCCTCCTCAACATAAGGGCTTGTCCCTTATTTAATTCCCAGATACTCCTTGATTCCTGCAACAATCCCTTTGGCAACACTGTTCTGGAAACTCTCAGTGAACAGGGCTGCTTCGTCGCTCTTATTGCTAAGGAATCCACCTTCCAGCAGAACTGCTGGCATTGTCGTTTCACGGGTCACATGGAGACTTGCCGTTTTCACTCCACGATCTTTCAGTCCGGAAGACTGTAAAAGATACTTGTGCATCACTGTAGCAAGTGCTTTGCTGTTGGAGCGTGTATAGAATGTCTCTACACCGTTCGCAGCAGTAGGGCCACTGTTAGCATGAATGGAGATGAAAATATCCGCTTTTATGTCTTGTGCAATCTTCACACGTTCTTTCAATGCCAAAAATGTATCATCGCTGCGCGTTAACACAACGTCAATTTTGGATTCTTTTTTCAACAAGGCTTCCACTTTCAGAGCCATTGCCAGATTGAAGTCTTTTTCACGTTTACCAGTTACACCGATTGCCCCAGGATCCTGATCTCCGTGACCTGCATCGATAACGACAACTTTTTTGCCATTATTACCAACTGGAGGGGCAGGTGTACCACTTTGATTGTCGAGGTTAATCATAACCAGTCCGGAATCATTTTGCACACTGTACCCTTTTGAACTGGACAGATCGATTACAAAACGAATTGTAGATGGACTGTTGCTGTATAACGAGTAACGAATCTTCGACACATCCGGATAGCCGCTAACGACGAGTTGTCCATTCTCGTTGCTGTCTAGAGCCTGTCCTTCACTGAACGAATCAGCAAATGCGGTATTCGGCAAGTCTATAACGATTCGATCTGGTCCTGTCATCGTGAAGACGTTCGGCTTCGTACTTCCGCTTGTTGCAATCATGAAGCGGTTGTCGCTGAAGCTGATGCCGTTCACCAGTACAAGACCTTCTTGATCCGATCCTCCGCCTTCATTGCCAGAGTTCGGAGGTGTGGTTGTCCCGTTTCCGGAACCTGAATTCTGGGTAACTAATGTTACCGTCTTCGTGGTATTGTTCCAACCCACCTTAAGACCCATTTCCTCACCAATAAATCGGAGAGGTACGAGCGTAGTACCATTTTTCACGAGTGGCGGGGCATCCAAGTTTACGTTACTGCCGTTCACCGTTGCCGTCTTCTGTCCAACAATCATCTGCATGGCAGTGTTGTCTTTGCTAATAGTCACTGTTTGCGTTTGCTGCTTCCACTCCACGCTATATCCAAGATTTTCGGACACAACCCGGATCGGAACCATCACCTTGCTGTTGATAATTTCCGCTTTTGTATCCGATGGCTGTACGATTTCTTTTCCGTCTAGGATAATTTTCGTGTCTGTTGCTGCGTGACTATAGCCCGGGAATACGAGCCCAAAGACAAATAACAGTACCAAAAAACCGAACTTCTTCATCCTTCACCCCTACCATTCTCATATTTTTTTGCCGCATGTTGTCATTTTCCAACTCCGACTGACCGCTTGGGCATTACCAGACACCTATTAGACGCCCCTCGCTCTCAAAAGTTGCGAATATATTCCAACATAACAGAAAAAAAAACGTTGTCAGATCAAGCTTTTTTTACATTTTAATGTCTTGTTTTTTCCTTATTTATCAAATATACATCTCTAAACAACGTAATACCCTAACCTTCATATTTGCGCACAATTCAATTTACAGTCCCAAAAATTCAACAATTCCGTCCACAATCGCCTGTGCACATTTGTCTTGGTATTCTTCCGTGAGCATGACTGCTTCATCTGTAGGGTTACTTAAAAAACCAAGTTCAAGTAACACAGCAGGCATGGTTGTTTCACGCGTCACATGCAGACTAGCCGTTTTAACCCCACGATCCTTGAGTCCTGTTACCGGTAACACATATTTGTGAAGAGTGTCAGCCAAAGTTTTGCTTTCTTTACGACTGTAGAGCGTTTCAATGCCGTTTGGTACCGGTGTAGTGAATTTGTTTCCATGAATGGATACAAAAACATCTGCCTGATTCAATTCAGCAATATCCACACGCTGTTTGAGCGAAAGTTCTGTATCATCCTGGCGTGTAATGACCGTTTGAATATTTGGGTATTTTTGAAGGGTTGCCTGTACCTTCAGTCCTACAGCCAGATTAAAATCCTTCTCATAAGCTCCTGACAAACTCACTGCACCCGATTGACGACCACCATGTCCCGGATCAATAACCACAATCGTTTTTCCATCATTGGTAGGTACTGCCGGTTGGCTTGTCGGTTCTCCACTCGTGGCTGTCAGGTCAACGAGCAAGACATTGTTATCTCCAACAGACCATTTGGCTGTAGCCGTCTGATTCATATCCAGAACGACACGCACGGTAGAAGGCGATTTACTGAACATGGCATACCGAACTTTGGAAACTATGGATGAATCCGTAACGAGAATCTGTCCACTCCCATCCGGGTTAGAGGCTTGTCCCTGAATGAATTCCTCAGAAAATGTCGCTGAAGGCAGATCAACAATAATTCGGTCTGGCCCATCAATACTGGATACTTTGGGGCTAATATTACCGTTTGTTGCTACAATCAAGCGATCACCGCTGAAGCTGATGCCTTGAAGTTCTGTCAAACCATCCGGGACAGGTGCCTCGACGGGGTCACTGTCACCTTCCGTTTCAACTACGGGAGGAATACTAAATAGGCTTACTGTCTTGGTTCCATTGTCCCAGCCAACACGCAGACCCATGCCTTCCCCAACAAAGCGTAACGGAACAAGCGTAGTTCCCTTTTTGATCAGTGGGGGCGAATCCAAGTTCACCACGTTTCCATTCACTGTAGCTGCATCTTTGCCAGCTGTCATTTGAATCATGCTGTTTCCTTTTTGAACCTGGACTGACTGAGTTTCCTTCTCCCACTTCACCTTATAACCCAGGTTCTCGGATACAATTCGAATTGGAACCATGACCGTTTTCCCGATATTCTCTGCAGGTGCACCCGTCTGCTGGTTAATGGTTACACCGTCGAGTACAATCGAGGGAGTGGTGTCTGCATGGGCCATGACTGGGAATAAACATAGGAACAGAAGAAAAACGACTGCTGCCGACCATTTTTTCATAACTCATCCACCATTCTTTTTGTCTTTTGAACATCCGACCTGATTCTCTGCAGCGTAACATCAATGACAATATGTAACCTTCCATAATCTACTAATCAGTTTATCAGATATTGTCTGATCATCCGGTTACAACGTTGTCATATTTAGTCGGAAACAGAGTGGCAAAAAGGTGACTTTCTCCATTCGTCCAGTTCCCAAAATCATATGGAAATTACATTCCTCATCCATTTTTGCTATGCTGAGTTCAAATACTTGAATACAGGAGATTGAGACTTGATGCCTAAAATACTGATCGTGGACGATGAAGCAGATCTTCGAAAGCTACTGACTGATTATTTTGAAATTAACGGATACTCCGTGATGACGGCCAAGGACAGCAGGGAAGCGCTGCGGAAAGTGGAAAAACAACCCGATCTCGTTTTGTTAGATATCAACATGCCTGAACAGAACGGCCTTCAATTATGTGAAAAAATTCGCGACTTTGTCTCTTGCCCGATCTTATTCTTAACGGCTCGAATCGAAGATGCTGATAAAATAGCAGGATTTCGTGCCGGAGGCGATGACTATATCCTGAAACCTTTCAGCATTCGCGAGTTGGGCGCCAGGGTCGAAGCACATATACGCAGGGAACAACGAATCCAAACTAAATCTTCGGTAAGGTTTAACAATGAATTGGTCATTGATTATACGGCCAGGGAGCTTTACTACCTGGATAAGCGAATTTCACTGCCCAAAAAAGAGTTTGATATTGTCGAATTGCTGTCCACGCATCCTGATATGGTGTTTGGAAAGGAACGCATATACGAAAAGATTTGGGGCATGGACGAGCAAGGTGACAGTAACGTCATCGCAGAGCATATCCGGCGAATTCGCTACAAATTAAAGGAATACGGCTGTGATAATCAAATCGAGACCGTTTGGGGAGTAGGGTACAAATGGCCAAGTTCATGACTAGACTCCTGTTTTTAAAGCGATTGTCCTTGCTACAATCTTTTATGCTGTTGTGTGTGGTCACACTCATTGCCGTGCTTGCCGTTATAACTTTGGAGTTTGCTTGGGCGGAGAACCTGCGGCTGCGTTTCGGAGAAACGGATTGGGTGATGCCCTCCCTCGTCATGGCGGTTCTGCTCACCGTAGCGACTGGTATTGTCACCATGGCCGTTCTATTTTACAGATGGAAGCTAAAACGTCCGCTGGAGCTATTAAAACGAGCATCCAAGAACATTTCGGCCAACGATCTAGACTTCAGCATTTCCTATGACAGCCAGGATGAGATGGGCGAGCTGATCGCGCTATTTGAAAACATGCGCTCACAATTGGAAAAAAACCTTAAGACACTTTGGCGTTCGGTTGAAGAGCGCAAGCAGATCAATGCTATTTTTGCCCATGATCTGAGAACACCCCTGTCCGTGTTAAAAGGAAACGCCGAGCTTCTCTCCACCTATCTTCCTGAGAAGAAGTTGTCGGAAGAAAAGGTGCTGGACTTGATCCATACTATGAACCTTCACATCTTGCGTCTGGAGAGTTATGCAGAGGCCATGAACTCCATTCAGAGGCTGGAGGATGTGCCGTTGAACTTCCAATCGATGGATACGATCTCATTGACGGCTTTGCTGGATGGCAGCGCTGAACAAATCGCGAAACAGTTCGGTATTCGTTTCGTCTCATCCGTGGAATATGATAATGCCTCAGTACATGTAGATCCCTATCTCGTCATGCAGATTTTCGAGAATATAGTGGCTAATGGGGCGAGATACGCAGCCAGTCAAGTGAACGTTCACTATGACGTTCAGGGAGGCATTATGAAGATTACCGTCTCAGAGGACGGTACTGGTTTCTCTGAGGAAGCCCTGAGTAAGGCTATGCTCCCTTTTTACCGAGGCGAAGTATGGGATGCAAGCGAACATCGCGGGCTGGGCCTTTACGTTTGCAAGGTATTTTGCGAAAAACATGAAGGTAGTCTTCGGATTGCAAACGGTCCTAACGGAGGTGGAAGCGTCACGGCAAGTATTGGGACCCGAGTTGATAAATAGTTGAAAATGATCTGATAACATCTCCTTATCTTGAATTCAAGGAGTGTTATCATGCTAAAACTGAAAAAAAGAATGTATATCACAATTAGCTGCTTGTTGTTATGTACCGCGTGGGCGTCCCCCTTATCCGCCGATGAAGCCAGAGACAGGACAGAAGTGCTGCAGGAGATCGACGAATATATGAATCGGAGCATGAAGGCCAATTACATTAAGGCTGCTTCACTGGCGATTGCCAATAACGATGAGGTCTTTTACGCAAAAGGCTACGGGACATTGGCGGACGGCCAGGTTACGGGCAACACCCCTTTTCCCATTGCTTCACTAAGCAAGTCCTTTACTGCATTAGCCGTTCTGCAGCTGGTGGACAAGGGTCAGATCGACTTGGATGCGACTTACGCTTCCTATTTTCCAGAGCTTTCTCCACAGGACCCCTACGTTCTTGATATCACGGTCCGTCATTTACTGAATCAGACAAGTGGTCTCAATGACAAGATTAATCCCGATATGACAAAGACTCCGCAATTCCAATCACTGGCTGAAGCGAACCAATTATTAAACACGGTTCAACTTGCCCATATCCCCGGAACAGCCTACAGCTATCATAATCCCAATTACGTGCTGCTGGCGAACCTCGTGGAAAGTGTTAGCGGAGAGCGCTTTTCGGATTATCTGAAAAAACATATTTTTGAACCGTTAGGAATGAATCATACCTTCAGTGTCAATACAACGCAGCAATTCTATGAGAATAATACTATCCCGCTAGGATATTACCTGAGCTTGGGACGCGCTATAAGTCAATCCGAACCGCTTTGGTTCATTGAGGGTCCCGCCGGCATCGTTTCAACCGCAGAGGACATGTCCCTATGGATGCTTTCCCAATATAATGGCCGCCTCGTTTCCCCTGTGCTGATGAAACAATATCATGCCTCAGGAGCGATCGGTCCGTACGGCATGGGCTGGCTTGCAAACCAAGATGCGTCTAACGGCCAAACGATCTCCCACAGCGGCATTTTCTGGACCTACAAGTCCGAAGAACAGGTTTATTTGAACGAGCAAATGGGCATTGCCGTAATGTTTAATTCTGGTATAAACGCTTATGTGAATTACTCGGCATTTATTGATGGAATAGCGGATATTATGAGGGGACAGGAACCCCAAACCTCTTTTGTAAACGGTCGGAATATGGAAACGATTATGATTGCGCTGATCGTCGCTACGCTTGCATGGGGCATCTACGGCTATTCTCGCATACTTCGGAACTACCACCGCCTAACGATCAGCAAATTGATTATGATCACGGTTGGTAGACTGATCCCGGTTCTAATTCTCTTATCTCTGTCCCCCTTGGTTACGTTTATCGGCGGAGGACGTGTGCTGCCTTGGTTTGGCATCTGGACTACCCTATCAACTCCAATCATATGGCTTATGGTATGGTCACTTGTGAATTTCGTGCATTTGGCTTGTTATATCTATGTCTATTTTCAAAATACAAAAAACGACCCTTTGGAGTTACCTCAATAATCGATTTTTAGGTTCTCTATTTAGTCAGCTGTTATTGTATCTGTTGAAGTATTCGGTCAAGAAAAATCAGGAGTTCTATGTATAGCTGACTTATTAAGCTAATTTACTTCTGGAACTACAAAAAGCTTCTGTCTCACCGATGGGAACAAGGTCCCTTGGGCGAGGCAGAAGCTTTCTGTTATGCAATACTTTAACGATTAACCGAACAGTTTTGCCGCGTGGCGTTGTTCGTAAGCAGCGATTTCATCATCATGTTGAAGAGTCAGACCGATATCATCCAATCCTTGCAACAGGAATTGACGACGGTGCTCATCCAGATCAAAATCGATATGCAGTCCGTATGCATCAGTAATCGTTTTGTTTTCCAGATTTACATTCATCTCATAGCCTTCATGTGTCGCTGTACGTTGGAACAAGTCTTCAACTTGCTCTTCTGACAACTTGATTGGCAAAATTCCGTTCTTAAAGCAGTTATTATAGAAGATGTCTGCATAAGATGGAGCGATGACACAACGGAATCCATAGTCCAAAATCGCCCATGGCGCATGCTCACGGGAAGATCCACAGCCAAAGTTGGCACGTGAGATCAGGATGGATGCCCCTTCATAACGAGGTTTGTTCATTTCGAAGGAAGCATTATTGTTGCCCTCTTCATCAAAACGCCATTCATAGAACAAAAATTGTCCAAATCCGGTACGTTCAATCCGTTTCAGGAACTGTTTCGGAATGATTGCGTCTGTATCTACATTGACCCGGTCTACCGGTGCAACGATGCCTTGTAATGTTTTGAATTCTTCCATATTAAACGTTCTCCCTTCTGTCTGTTATAGATTAGATCGCTGCTTCTGTTTTGAAATTCCAGTCCCGTACGTCCACAAAGTGGCCCTTAACCGCTGCTGCTGCTGCCATTGCTGGAGATACCAGATGCGTACGTCCTCCGCGTCCTTGGCGTCCTTCAAAGTTACGGTTGGACGTCGAAGCACAACGTTGACCTGGCTTCAATACATCCGGGTTCATTGCCAGACACATACTGCATCCCGCATCACGCCATTCAAATCCAGCTTCCGTAAAGATTTTATCCAAACCTTCTTGTTCAGCCTGAATTTTAACACGTCCTGAGCCTGGTACAACAATTGCTGTAACCTGACTGGATACCGTGTGACCTTTAGCCACTTGTGCTGCTGCACGCAGATCTTCGATCCGTCCGTTGGTGCAAGAACCGATAAATACATAATCAATTGGAATCTCGGCGATTGGTGTTCCCGGTTCAAGTCCCATATATTCAAGCGCTTTTTCAGCCGCTTTACGTTCGTTTTCTGTAGGCAATTCAGCCGGAACAGGAACTTTCGAAGAAATGTCGGTTCCCATACCTGGGCTTGTTCCCCATGTCACTTGCGGAATCAATGTCTCTACATCGATTTCAACCATATGGTCGAACTCGGCACCTTCATCGGTTACAAGCTGTTTCCAACCTGCTACAGCTTCGTCGAATTTGGCATCCGCTGGTACGTATTCACGTCCACGCAGATATTCAAATGTTGTTTCATCCGGAGCGATCAATCCTGCTCTTGCTCCACCTTCGATGGACATGTTGCAGACCGTCATACGCTCTTCCATGCTCAACTCACGGATGGATTCGCCTGTGTACTCAATAACATAACCTGTTGCAAAGTCTGTACCGTATTTGGCGATGACTGCGAGGATCATGTCTTTTGCGGTTACACCCGGGTTACGTTTGCCGACAAAACGAACTTCCATCGTTTTGGCTTTTGCTTGTTGCAAACATTGAGTTGCCATAACGTGCTCAACTTCACTTGTTCCGATTCCGAATGCCAGTGCGCCAAACGCACCGTGTGTGGATGTATGACTGTCACCACATACAATCGTTTTACCCGGGTGAGTCAGACCCAGTTCAGGTCCCATAACGTGTACAACGCCTTGATCAATCGTGTCCAGATCATACAATTTCACGCCGAAATCACGGCAGTTTTGCGAAAGTGTATCAATTTGTTGTTTGGAGATAGGATCTGTAATGTTGAAACGGTCTTTCGTTGGAACGTTGTGGTCCATTGTTGCAAATGTCAGTTCAGGGCGACGAACTTTACGTCCACTGAGACGAAGACCTTCAAATGCCTGTGGAGAAGTTACTTCGTGCACCAGATGCAGATCGATATACAGAATGCTTGGTTTGCCTTCTTCTTGATGAATTACGTGATTTTCCCAAATTTTCTCAAACATCGTTTTTTTACTCATCATTTTCACCTCATTATAAGTTCGGTCCTTGGAAGAGCCTCTGTTTTCTTTAAAAAGTGAAGCTCTTGAATGACATAAATATATCACCCTGTCCTTCATTGTTCCAAGATATAATATCTATAGATGTAATAGGTTTAACCTATAATGAGAGAAAGACAAATAAACCACTGCTCGTCGCAGAGGTTTCAATTGATAACAATTATCATTATCAGATAAGTCTTATACTACGTTTCCGCTGCTTCGCTGTCAATGCTTTTTATCTAGAACATAAAAAAACAGCCCTGAATCCAGAGCTGCTTTGCTAGTTTCTGTTATGAAATGAACATTATCATATCAACACCTTCTTATAGAGAGTGCTTGTCCGACTACTGTATTACAAACCGTTTTTTGCAATCACATCTTTGTACCAATAGAAACTCTTCTTTCGTTTTCTCTCCAGTGTTCCATTGCCGTCATTATCCTGATCTACATAAATAAAGCCATATCGTTTCTCCATCTCTGAAGAAGAATAACTAATCAGATCAATTACTCCCCAACTGGTATAGCCGAGCAGTTCAACACCGTCCAGAATCGCCTCATGCATCTGTTCAATGTGAGAGCGAAAATAATCAATACGATAATCATCCTGAATGCTACCATCCGCTTCAATCGTGTCTACCGCCCCAATTCCATTTTCAACGATAAACAAAGGCACCTCGTAACGACTATACAGTTCATTCAGTGAGATACGCAGACCTACCGGGTCAATCTGCCAGCCCCAATCATTCGTTTGCAGATACGGGTTCTTCACCCCTCCAGTTGTATTGCCACTCACCTGCTCCAATCGGTCGCCATCCACACTTGATACGAGGGACATATAATAACTGAATGAGATAAAGTCCACAGTGTGTACTTTCAGAATCTCTTCATCCCCCTCAAGCATATCCAGGTTAATCCCTTTTTCGGCAAAAAACCTCTTCGTAAAGTACGGATACGCTCCACGCACCTGTACGTCCGTAAACATAAGATTGAATTGATTATCCCGAGAAGCAACAAGTACGTCTTCGGGATTACATGTATGAGCGTACGTTGTCAGTTTGGTAAGCATACATCCGATCTGGGAACCGGGAATGATCTCATGACAGTATTTCACTGCGAGTGCACTCGCTACAAATTGATGGTGTAACCCCTGATATACAGCCTGCTCCACATTTTCGAAACGCTCCGGAACAATACCACCACTCGTAAACGGATGGCGAACAATGCTGTCAATTTCATTAAATGTAATCCAATACTTCACTTTGTCCTTATAACGGGTGAACACGGTTTTGCAAAAGTGAACAAAATACTCGACGACTTTCCGATCCGTCCATCCACCATGGTGATTCACCAGATACATCGGCATCTCATAATGCGACAACGTAATTAATGGTTCAATCCCTTGTTTCAGCATGCCATCAATAACGCGGTCATAGAACTGCAAACCGGCTTCATTCGGCTCTGTTTCGTTGCCATTCGGGAAAATTCGGGTCCAAGCAATAGATAAGCGCAACGTTTTGAGACCCATCTCCCCAAACAGGGCCAGATCCTCCTCATAGCGGTGGTAAAAATCAATGCCTCTGCGTTTCGGATATTCTCTGTCCGAGGTAGACTCCATCGCAGTTTTGATCTGTTCTTCATTGATCGCATTATGCTTTTTATACTCACTCTTGGCTACACCTTTTCGATAGATAGCAATGTCGGCTGTAGACAGACCTTTGCCATCGACATTCCACGCTCCTTCTGCCTGATTGGCAGCAATCGCTCCTCCCCATAGAAAATCTTCTGGAAACGTTCTTGTTGTATTGGTCATTGTGTATTCCTCCTTGGATTATCTCTGTAACTCTTTGATTCTTGCTCAATTGCGACTCATGACCCGATTGATATGAATAATCAAATACATCATCTCTTCATTGGAGATCGTATGTTCAAACCGAGCTTCAATATAATCCTTGATTAGCAATACGCAGGCTTCCTCCTGCGGATATTTATTCGCGATCTGCTCAAAGAGCTCATGATCCTGCGTGTTTAACGTTTTATGTTCAAAAAGCCGTTGAATGAAAAACTGCAAATGGGTCAAAAAGCGTGAATAGTTGATGCTGTGTGTATCCAGCTCCACGTGATAGTGAATTTTGATAATATTGAGTACATCCTTGACGGTATTGGTCATCATCATGACCTGATTCATATTGTCATCATTCTGCTGCGCATTAACGAGATGAAAGGCAATATTCGCCGCTTCCTCTTCAGGCAGGGAGAGTCCAAGCTGTTTTTGAATGAGAGACAGACCATGCAACCCGATGCTGAACTCCTGCGGATAGAACTTTTTCACTTCCCACAACATTCGGTTCTGGATCGTCATATTGTCCTTGAATCGCTTCATGGCCATATACAGATGATCCGTTAATGCGACATAGAGATGATCACTCAGATGGCGGGACAATGTATGTTTGGCATGGGAGATGATTTCATCAGCCAGAATCAGATATTCTTTTGGCGTTTCCTTCATCAGGGCGGTGAGATCCGAAGAGATCGTTTCATTTTCAAGGACATAGATCTTCTCGATCTCATCCTCCCCCACGACATCTCCCGGTTTGCTCCTGTAGCCGATGCCCTTTCCCATCACAATAATTTCCTTGTCATCCTCACCACGTCTGGCAAGAACAATGCTCGAATTCAGTATTTTTATGACTTCCATATCAGGCTGCCTGCCTTTCATTCATATTTCAGCGGAGTTATAACACCGTAATTAATGGTTTCCCCGGTCCTGTTGTCGCCGCAGTTTCATTGCCCAGTATCTCCAGATAATCTGATGAATTGGTCACAATTACAGGGGTCGTCGTGTCATAACCTGCCGCTTGTATAGCTTCAAGATCAAATTCAATGAGGAGTTGACCATGAGAGATCTGTTCTCCTTCATTCACTTTTACATCAAAATGCTGGCCTTTCAGTTTCACCGTATCCAATCCGACATGAATCAGAATTTCTACACCTTCTACCGATCTCAGACCGATGGAATGTTTGGTACGGAACACCGTCTCAACGGTACCATCAAACGGGGCAAACACCTTGCCAACACTTGGCTGAATGGCCATACCTTGTCCCATGGCTTCTTGCGAGAAGGCCTCGTCCTTCACCTCTCTTAATGGCAGAACTTTACCTTCCAATGGAGCAAAAACGATCTTTTTCGATTTGATCCCTTTGGATGGCTGGATTTCAGATTCGCCTCTCGCTTTGTTTGTAGGACTGCCTGCTATCGACACTGCTGTTGGAACAACATCCTGAAATCCAATGACATATACAGCGACAAACGCGACAATGGCAGAGATCAGCATGGTAATGATCGCATAGATAATATTCATATGATCTTCACTGATAAACATAGGCATAGATGCAATCCCCGGACCCACGGCAGCATATGCCTTGAGATTCACGATACCTGCGAACAACCCAGCGACTCCGGCGCCGATCATGCAGGCAAACAGCGTTTTCTTGAGCCTTAAATGTACACCGTACAGAGCAGGTTCCGTGATACCGAATACACCTGAAATTCCTGCAGACAAAGCGACTTGTTTCAGCTTGATGTCTTTGGTTTTGAATGACACCGCCAGTGCGCCTGCTCCCTGCGCCATATTGGATGCCAGCATCGCGACCAGCACCAGTGTTTCATATCCAGGTGAAGCCAAGGCTGCGAAAATAATGGGATAAAATACTTTATGCATACCGAACATGACAATCAGAGGCATCAGTATAGCCATAATGACAACGGTCAACCATCCAATCTTATCCTGAATCCAATAGATCAGGTTGGACATTCCCGTTCCGAGATACATCCCCAGAGGTCCAAGTACAATCAGGGCAACTGGAGCAACAATGAGAATAACAATCAAAGGTTTAAGGAAAATTTTGACCGGTCCTGGTGAGATCTTGTCCGCGAACTTTTCAATGTAAGACATGAACCAGACCGTTAAAATAATCGGTACCACGGATGTCGCATATTGAACGGATGCAACAGGTATGCCAATAAAGGACACCGGATCTTCACCGCCAAGCAGACCAATCATATTCGGGTGTAACATGATTCCACCAAACAGAACGGCAACAAAGGGGTTCGTTTTAAATCTATTTGCACTGGAATAGGCCAGTAGAATCGGAAGAAAGTAAAAGGCAGCATCAGACATGACACTCAAAACGGTATATGTCTGGCTCTCTTTAGACATCAGGCCGGTCACGGTCGCCAGTAGCAAAAGTGCCTTAAGCATGCCCGAGGCAGCAATGGCTGGGATAATAGGTTGGAAAATGCCTGCAATGACACTGGCAAAAGTATTAAACAGTCCTTTGGGGCTATAATCCGCTTTTTGTTTCTCCTGAATTTCGTTTGATTGCCGAGTATCCATCATCTTGGCAAGTTCATTGTAGACGTACGCGACGTCATTACCGATAATAACCTGATATTGTCCGCCGCTATTCACTGCGCCAATAACACCATCAAGGCTCTTAATTTCTTGGGTCTTCGCCATATCCGGATTCTTCAGGGTAAGTCTGAGCCTGGTAGAGCAATGAATTAACGTGTTGATATTATCATTGCCACCGACCAGCTCCATAATCGATTGGGCTAATTGTTTGTAATTCATGGTGCACCTCCGTTTCTTGATGGGAACAAAAAAAGACCTAAAAAGGGTAGGAAAAGAGAAACTCTTCCCACCCAATCTAGGTCTTGCCTGCCGAACAGTAACACGCCATCGTTGGATGAATGTTATTCAATTATATGAACGAAAAAGAATATGAACATTTGAAATGGTTCTGTGCTAACACTTGAAACTGGTACACATGAAAACGTTGATTTTGTTTTACCCGGGTAAGTGGTTCTTATTAAGCGTTTTCAAAATCAGTATAGCAACTCTTCTGACGGAGTGCAAGCGGTTAAGCGAAATTAATGATTTCTTCATCTGTAATGATATAATGGTGGCATAACGAAAGGAATGACCGATGACGATGGAATTCAGACAACTTCAATATACGCTACAAATTGCGGCCGAACGCAATTTCTCCCGGGCAGCAGAGAAGCTACATATTGCCCAGCCTTCATTAAGCCAGCAATTATCCAAATTGGAAAAAGAATTGGGTGTGCTGCTGTTTCAGCGTAATACAAGTACCGTGGAGTTAACCCATGCGGGTGTTACGTTTGTCGAGCAAGCCCAGAAGATCGTAGATGCTGTGGAGCTATTGCGTCAGGAAATGTCCGACATCTCCCAGCTTCGCAAAGGTAAAGTCGTTGTGGGCAGCATGCCGATCACGGGATCACACCTGCTCCCACACGTGCTTCCTGCGTTTCAACAAGCTTATCCCGAGATTGAGGTTACCTTATTGGAAGACTCCGGGCTTACGCTTGAGAAATTGACAGCAAGCGGCAAAGCAGATCTCAGTCTGTTATCTCTTCCTTTACAAGAGCCAAGTCTCGCCTATGTTGCCATTGGAGAGGAAAAGATTGATCTGGCAGTTCCCCCGAATCACCCTTTGGCACGCAGGGCAGATCCGGAACATCCGCTTCCTGTGCGAATTGAAGAGCTTCGGGATGAACCCTTTGTTGTGTTGAAAAAAGGGCAGGGCTTCCGCAAACTTACATTTGATCTCTGTGAGCAGGCTGGTTTTGATCCCCAAGTTGTGTTTGAGAGCACAAATATTGAAACCGTTCAGTCGCTGGTCGCCACTGGTATGGGCATTACACTGGTTCCACGCTTTATCGCCCGTGCGCCGCGCAGTGAGTTCGTGCCTGTGTATGTGCCACTTGCTGAGCCTACTCCTAGCAGAACACTTGTTGTGGCTTATCGTCAAGGAAGAGTGCTGTCGAAGGCAGCCGAAGCATTCATCCATACGTTTCAACAAACCGTGACCGAACTGTCAAAGGGAGACTAAAAAATTTCTCCTATGGGTATGGGTACATTTCATACTGAAACAAAACAAAGGCTTGACCCTTATGGGCCAAGCCTTTGTCATATACTCGTTTCCCGCATCCGCAGGATAGAGTTCTTACATTGCAATCACAGTAACTGGTTACAGTACAATGTTGCTTGTTAAGTTGTTTAGCTACAATGCTAATTTATAATGTTAACGTAGAAACGTACATAAGAAAACTTCATGTCTGGCGGTTTATTTACGCAAATTACGATCGCTTGTCAGCCTGTTTTGCTGATTCAATACACGGCCTTCGTCCTGAACAGTTGAATCAGGGGGTGATAGCCCTCCTGCTCCATTCTCTAAGAATGCCCTTAAGTGATCTTCCCTTGTGTTATCCTGTTCCAGTCTCCTGAGCGTATCTTTCACATGGTTGTCCATTGATTGATCATCCTCCTTGGTGACGGGATAGTTATCATTACCCGCGTCTTGGAAGAATAAACACTTTTTCTGAAGAATTTTATTTCAGTTTTTATTTTTTGCCAAAATAAACGCCAGGTCGACGGTCTTCAAATACGGGAATACGTCCGCGAACCTCATCTACCAGAGATGGACGAATAATTCCGGTCACGATCTCTTCCCCTTCGCCACCTTCAGCCACAATCTCACCCCAAGGATCAATGATGAGGGAATGTCCGAAAAATTCGGTCTCTCCCCCTTTACCTACACGGTTACATGCGATCACATACATCTGATTCTCAATCGCTCGTGCGGTAAGCAACGTACGCCAGTGGTGCAGACGAGGTTTCGGCCATTCGGCGGGTACAATCAATGCCTTGGCACCATTCAAAGCAAGGGTGCGGGCAAGCTCCGGGAACCGGATGTCATAACAGATCGAAGCACCCGCTGTAAGACCGTTCTGCAATTCAAAAATTTCAGGTTCCGCACCAGGCTGTAAGTATTTCTCCTCGTCCATCAGACGGAACAAATGTAATTTATCGTATCGTGTTACCTGTTTTCCTTCACGATCATAAGCGTACATTGTATTGTATATTTGACCATCCCGTTTCTCGGCAATCGAACCGCCAACGATGGAAATTTGATGTTTTTGAGCAAAAGCAGACAGCCATTCCCGAGATTTCTGGCCTTCCGGGTCAGCGAGTTCATGAATTTGAGTCAAAGCGTATCCGGTATTCCACATCTCAGGTAACACAGCCAGCCCCAGATCCGGATATTGTTCTACCGCACGCTTAAGCAACATCTGCATATGTTTATGATTGGCCTCAGGGTCTCCGAGCTGAATATCGCCCTGAATCAGGGCTACACGCATTTCTCCCTGTTGTTTTTCTGTCATGACAAGCACTCCTCTGAACCGTAATACCTGCTATCATAGCTTGATCCTCCTGAGGACTGCAAGCCTGTTTTTGTTATGAACCTGCACACAACAACTCAGGGAGCAGGGTCAACAATCGATCACTCGTGAGCGCATCACCCACATTCCATGTTGACTCCTCCACAGGATATACCCGTCCATGCTGCACAGCCGGAAGGGCCTGCCAACTGGGACTTTTCATCAGCATCTCTGTAGCCTGTCTTGCCACAACTTCCTCAGGCAGCATAACAAACACATGATCTCCCGCGTACTGACGTACCGCTTCAGCCGAGATTTCCTTATAGGCTCTGCCTGCCACAAGTGCTTCCTTCACTTTGGTAACTGGACTGAATCCCATTGGATGATATAACATAGGCGCCAGACCGATATTGCCCATAACAAATAATCGTGCACCCCGATGGTATGTAAATACGGATGCCGTTTCCCCCTCTTCAATCACAGTATGGATCTTCGCCCACATCTGCTCAGTACGCTCCGCATAGGAGGTTAGCCATTGTTCAGCCTGCGGTTGTCTGCCAAACCAGCTGCCCAATCTGCGCATTCGTTCTTCCAACGTGGCATGTGAATTGTAAGCAAGCGTCGGTGCAATCCGGTAAAGTTGTTCATACTGCTGTTCATTGCTGCTATCAAAAATAATCAAATCCGGCTTCATGATAACAGCGGCTTCCACATTAACTGGAGCGACCGCGTCATATGTCCGATCTTCCAGCAACTGAATGCCCAACATCAGCATATCCCCAGCGGAATCTCCGTAATACATAATTCGCTCCGGGTTTACTGGAATATTCACATCATGACCCAACCAATCTTGTACTAATGTCTGCTGCTGAATCGATCTCTCATATTGACGAGGAGATAATCCGGTCATTTGGCGAAAACGCCTGCTGAAATAATACTCATCCTTAAACCCCACGCGACTCGCAATATCCCGAAGTGGTTCATCTGATTTGCGAAGCCAGTCCTTGGCATGTTTGATGCGTACATGATTCACATAATCGAGCGGCTTGTGACCCGTGAGTTGTCTGAAAAGGGTCGTATATTGTACAGGTCTGATCTCCGCAAGTCGTGCCAGTTTCTGTACAGTGATTTCTTCAGCATAATGGTCGTCCACATACTGAATCGTACTGTGTAGCCTTGCTTCCATACTCTGTTCCGTCTTTGGAGAAGTGTACCGGGTAATGATCATCTCCATCCATTTTTGGAACTGTGCATTCAGATGGCTGTATTCAGCATCTGTTCTATAATTCCGAATGACATACATCTGCTCCAGCAACCCACTTAACGGAGCATAGGGATAACCATTCAATTGGTTTCTGTGCTCAAATACAGGGCGGGTAAAGAGCTCGGGATCACCCGTCAACACATGAATAACATCAAAAGCCATTATGATATATTTCAATTCCGAGTTATTAAGATGTTCAATCTGGTACCCCTCTCCCGGAGAAAGCGGATAAACACATCCCGTAGTAAACGGAAACTGTTCATGCCCTATATATAAACGCCCATCCCCTTCTTCACAGATCAGGAAGGCATGTTTCTCGCAAGCAACTTCCAGCATCACCTGTTCAGGTGGTTCAATTCGACGTACCAGATGATCCAGCCGAAACATGAATGCTGAGTAGAACAACGCTCCCCCATCGGCATCCAAAGCCTGCATGTCGGTTCACCTCGTTTTTCTAAAATGAGAATAATTATCAATCATTCTGTATGGTCTGATTATAAGCGAGCAATTGTTAATAATCCAGATATGAGTTTAATCAGCAAAAAAGAGCGTTCAACGAAATGTTGAAGGCCCCTTTCACTTTTTTTATAACTGCATTACTCAAAGGTGTTACTGCTGCCTCACTAGCTCGTCACCATTATTGGATCATCTGTTTTGGCAGCTCTTGTAACAGCCACTCCCTCGAAAGAGCATCACTAGAAGCTTTTACGATATTAAAACGATATACTTTCCCTTCTTTCACCGCAGGCAGGTTCTTCCAGATTGTACTATCCAGCAATTCCTTGGTGGATTGTTTCGCATCGTCGGTCACGGGATCCAAAATAAATATCCGATCACCGGCAAATTCAGATAATTTTTCAGTCGAAATCTCTACAAATCCCATGTCTTCATCCAATACTTTCTGGATTTCCGCGGTTGGCTTCAGCCCGTCTTTTCCGTATAACAACTGTGGCAATCCTGCACCCGCCATGACAAACAGACGATTCCCGGGATACATGGTGAATACCGAAGCGGTCTCCCCTTCTTTTACTCCGTTCTCATGAAGTTGCGTCCACATCTCTTCCGTCGCTTTTTGATGAGCTGTAACCCATTCCTCCGCTTCTTGCTTCTTATTCAACAAATCGCCAAGGATACGCATGCGATCTTCTATTAAACCAAATGAATCAAATGTAACCGTGGGTGCGACCTTTGCGATCTGATCATATTGAGCCTCGTCACTGTTGGAAAAAATAATCAGATCGGGATTCAGGTCTAACGCCTTTTCCACACTGATCGGAAATCCTACATCTTCTGCCTGAGCAACCTGATCATCAAATACGGTTCCCTCTTGACGAAGTATGCCGACAGGAACAACACCAAGCGCGAGCAGATCCCCTGTAACTTCTCCATGATAGATAACTCGCTTCGGATTTACAGGAATCTCAACTTCGTGGCCAGTCCAGTCTTTGAATATCCGGGTCTCGCCCTCATTCGTCTCTTCCGTTGCAGTTTGGGTCTCTGTGGTTTCTGTGGCTGCTTTGGAATCATCTGCGCCAGCAGCAGGTGTTGCACCCTGATTTCCACAAGCCAGTAGCAGGATGGATAACCATGTGATCGTTAATAATACTCCCGTATTTCGTATGCCCTTTTTCATTTCTATTTCTCCCCCTATATCATGTGCGTTGTGCTAGAAATTAATGATATTGATTATCATTATCGGATATTATCATAAAACATGGCTTCTCTCAGCTCAATGGACAAAACTAAATGGGCACTTTCAGTTTTGTACAATACTCCGCTCTTTGCTCCTATGTACTGTATATTCAAGTGCATTTCCCTCTATACAGCTCGGGATTGGCGTGATAAATTAATGAGAACTATTTGCCATTTTTAATAAACCGGAGTGATGAATATAATGACCCAATCAGACCATATAACTGCTCGTTCAGCTTTTAAGATACCGACTTCTGATGTGATGACACAGCTTCCAACGCAATTTTTTGCTACCCTTGTTCAAAATGTAAATCGTGAAATCGCAAGTGGACATGACGTGATCAATCTGGGTCAGGGGAACCCGGATACACCTACACCACCTCATATTGTGAAAACACTGCAAGAGTCGGCTGAGAATCCCCTCTACCACAAATACTCCCCTTTCAGAGGGTACTCTTTCCTGAAGGAAGCTGTCGCCAAACGTTATAAGGAAGATTACAATGTTGATCTGGACCCCGAGACTGAAGTAGCCATTTTGTTCGGGGGCAAAACAGGTCTGGTTCAGTTACCACAGGTACTGCTTAACCCCGGCGATACCGTTCTCGTTCCAGATCCCGGCTACCCGGATTACTGGTCTGGTGTTGCACTCGCCAAAGCAAACATGTCATTTATGCCTTTGCTCGAGTCCAACGCATTCCTGCCGGATTATGAAGCTGTTACAGCCGAAGATCGGGAGAAGGCCAAGCTGATGTTCCTGAACTATCCTAACAATCCAACGTCAGCAACGGCACCACTTTCGTTCTACGAAGATACGGTTGAATTTGCCATTCAAAATCAAATTGTTGTTGCCAGCGATTTTGCTTACGGTGCGATTGGATTTGACGGACATCGTCCCGTAAGTTTCCTGCAAGCCCCTGGTGCCAAAGAAGTGGGCATTGAGTTCTATACGTTATCCAAAACATACAATATGGCTGGATGGCGTGTTGGATTCGCGCTTGGTAATGCAGAGATTGTCTCTAAAATCAATCTGCTTCAGGATCATATCTATGTTAGTCTCTTCGGTGGAATTCAGGCTGCGGCAACGGAAGCACTTACTGGCTCTCAGGAATGTGTTACTTCGCTCGTTTCACGTTACGAATCCCGTCGCAATGCATTTTATGACGCTCTTTCCTCGATTGGCTGGCAAGCTTCGAAACCCGCAGGTTCATTCTTCAGCTGGTTACCTGTACCTCCAGGTTATACCTCCGCTTCATTTGCAGACTTGTTACTGCGAGAAGCCAAGGTAGCCGTAGCCCCAGGTATTGGTTTTGGTTCGCATGGCGAAGGCTATGTGCGCGCGGGGCTGTTAAGTGATGAAAACCGATTACGCGAAGCTGCCCAGCGGATTGGCAAGCTAAATTTATTCAAGTAATTTACAGGACGATAACCCCTTTGCATATGCCAAGTTTCCATGGTATGTTATAAGAAATATTGAACGAAACGTGATGACGGGACCAGTAAGAGAATATCAGTCGCGCCCAGAGAGTAAATTCCACCCTGCTGAAAGAATTTACCGCGGCTCTTCTCTGAAACCTACCCCTGAGCGGCCTGTTACGTGCAGGACAGTGCCTTCTGTTACAGGGCATGAAGCCGGATGATCTAATCATCAATAAAGGTGGTACCGCGGAAGTAACGAACTTTCGTCCTTTTTAACTAAAGGGCGGAAGTTTTTTTTGTACCCGCTAAAGCCTGCTCCAGAAGCACTTATTAATCATGTTTAAGGAAGTGAAACCATGACTTCACGTATTGTAGTTAAAATTGGAAGCAGCTCGCTTACAACGGAAGAAGGCGGTCTGGATCGCAGTTCGATTACTTTTTTTGCCGGAGAAATTGCAGCATTGGCTGATCAGGGCCATGAAGTACTTCTGGTCACCTCAGGAGCGGTAGCGGCCGGATTCCGCGAGATCGGCTACCCTCAGCGCCCCAAACTGCTACATGAGAAACAAGCCGCAGCGGCCGTTGGTCAGGCATTACTGATGCAGGCATATCAACAGGCTTTTGCAGCGCACCGCGTTACTACGGCGCAAATTCTGTTAACTCGTACAGACTTTCACAGTCGTAAACGCATGGGTAATGCAGGCATGACTGTAGAGGAACTGCTCAAACAGCGAGTGATTCCGATTTTTAATGAGAATGATACGGTGTCGGTGGACGAATTGAAGTTTGGTGATAACGATCTGTTGTCCGCATTGGTTGCAAACCTGGTGAAGGCACAGCATCTGATCATTCTTACCGATACCAACGGCCTGTACACCGCAGATCCGCGTAAAGATCCTTCTGCCGTGCGTTACGACCGTATCCCCGAAATCACGGCTGAGATCTATGCTTTTGCCGGTGGTTCAGGATCATCGGTTGGTACAGGTGGAATGCGATCCAAAGTAGATGCAGCTAAGGTAGCTACACGTGGAGGCGTACCCGTATTTGTGGGAAGTGTTAAAGAACCCGGAGATATGCAGAAGGCAGTTGATGGCACGGGCAAAGGAACTTACTTTGAGACACGACTCGCTTCGCTATCCCGTAAAAAGCAGTGGCTTGGCTTCATGTCTACTCCGCTGGGAACAGTCGTTGTGGATGATGGTGCTGAAGAAGCCCTTGTCCATGGGGGGCACAGTCTTCTACCTGTAGGGGTCAAGCGGGTACTGGGAACTTTCCATGCAGGAGACGTCGTAGAGGTCATTGGTATGGATGAAACCTTGCTCGGTCGCGGTATTGTCAATTATGATGATGACCAGCTTCGACTCATTGCCGGACTTCCCAGTGGTGAAGTGATGAAACAACTCGCTAGCATCCACAGACTTGAAGTTATTCATAGAGACGAATGGATTACGTTAAAATAAACATGAAGCTATATAGTGGTTGGAATACTCAACTTTATATATATGAGGAGGAATTACGATGAGTGAAGTCAGAGAAAAAGCCAGCAAAGCCCAAGCAGCGGTTCCACAGCTGAACCGATTGAATACAGAACAGAAAAATACGGCCCTGCGTGTCATGGCAGATGCTTTGATTAAGGGAACGGATTCCATCATTACGGCAAACGCCGAAGATCTGGCACGCGGCAGAGAACAAGGCACGCCGGAATCCATGCTGGATCGACTCGCCCTTAATAAGGAGCGGATCGCAGGCATTGCTGAAGGGTTACGTCAGATTGCAGATTTGCCTGATCCAGTCGGCGAAGTGTTAGAGACATTTACCCGTCCAAACGGATTACATGTTGAAAAACTAAGAGTGCCGATTGGCCTGATTGGCATCATCTATGAAGCTCGTCCTAATGTAACTGTAGACGCAGCCGGATTATGTCTCAAAACAGGTAATGCAGTGCTTCTGCGCGGCGGCTCCTCTGCCCTGTCCTCCAATCGTAAAATTGTGGAGGTACTGCATCAGGCACTCACAACGACAGACATGCCTGCTGATGCTTTGCAATTGGTTGAAGATGCAGATCGTGCTTCCGTGGATGAAATGCTCAAGTTGAACGGACTGCTGGACGTCATCATTCCACGCGGAGGAGCTTCCCTCATTCGTAATGTGGTTGCCAACGCAACGGTACCTGTCATCGAAACTGGGGCGGGCATCTGCCATACCTATGTGGATGAATCAGCCGATCCAGTTATGGCAGCCGAAATTGCCATCAATGCCAAGGCACAACGTCCATCCGTATGTAACTCCATGGAAACGTTGCTGCTGCATGCCGCATACGCAGAAGAGCATCTGCCTGCTCTTGCCGAGCAATTCCGTGAGGCCAATGTGGTCTTGAAAGGTTGCGACACGGTGCGCCGTCTTGTTCCTTCTGCCCTTGAGGCAACCGAGGAAGACTATGCGACCGAGTACAACGACTACATTTTAAATATCCGGGTGGTCGAGAACCTGGATGAAGCGATGCAGCACATCGCACATTACGGAACCAAACATTCCGAGTGTATCGTAACACGGGATACAGCCCATGCAGAGCGCTTCATGCATGATGTGGATGCAGCAGCCGTCTATCACAATGCGTCCACACGTTTCACCGACGGATTTGAATTTGGCTATGGAGCCGAAATCGGAATCAGCACTCAGAAACTGCATGCTCGTGGACCGATGGGACTACCAGCACTGACATCAACCAAATATCGGATTACAGGCAATGGACAGATTCGTCAATAATATCCCAGCAACAGTTATATAGGAGGAACGATAAATATGAGTCAAGAGCAACAGACGTTACTACAACAGAAGATTACTTTCCACGGAGCAGGCGCGATGGCTGAAGCCATCGTGCGCGGACTGATCTCCCGCCTAGTCGTTCGTCCTCAGGATATTACGATGCTGAACCGCAGCAACCAGAAACGTCAGGAGGAGCTCAGCACCCGTTATGCTGTACATACCGGAACTGCCTCGCAATCCTTGGATCACCTTGCCTCCACTCCGGTCATTGTACTCTGTATGAAACCCAAAGATGCTGCCGTAGCGCTGCGCGAGCTTGGTCCGCTGTTATCACCTGATCAACTGATCGTATCTGTCATTGCCGGATTATCAATCCGCACGATGCAGTCCTTGCTTGGTCGTAAACAACCGATCGCGAGAACCATGCCGAACACATCCAGTACCATTGGACTCGGTGCAACCGGGCTTGCCTTCTCTGCGGAGATTACGGATGAACAGCGTAGTACGGTGATGACCATGTTTGAAGCGGTTGGTATCGTAACCATCGTACCTGAAGATAAACTCGAAGTGCTCACTGGGATTTCCGGAAGCGGCCCTGCTTATGTATACTATTTAATGGAGGCCATGATTGCGGCAGGTATTCGTGGTGGCTTATCCAGCCAGCAATCTCGTGATCTCACTGTTCAGACGGTGCTTGGCGCATCACGAATGGTACAACAAACCGGTTTGGAACCGATGAAACTTCGTAGTGATGTGACTTCCCCGGGAGGGGCAACCCAGGCAGCACTGAAGACACTGGACGAAGGAGATTTCTTTGAAAATGTTATTGCAGCCGTCAACCGCTGTGCAGAGCGCTCACGGGAGATGGGAGCTGCTTTGGAAGGGGATTTAAAATGAATAACATGTGCACAGCCACATATCGTCTGCATGATGATCATGCAGACTTTCGCAAGAAGGCTCAGTCTATCGCGATTGGCATGACCGTGGGTAGCTGGACGGAGTTGCCGCAAGCCCAGCGTGAAGCGATGCAGAAACATCTGGGTGAAGTAATCAGCGTAGAAGTAAATGAAGCTGAAGGAATGGCTGCGGGTGAGCGTTACGCCGATATTACCATCGGATATCCTGATGTTAACTTCAGCCGTGATATCCCTGCCCTGCTCGTGACGGTCTTTGGCAAAATCTCAATGGATGGCCGAATTAAACTTACAAAGCTTGGTTTCTCGGATGGCTTCCTGAGTGCATTCCCGGGACCCAAGTTTGGACTGAATGGTGTTCGTGATCTGCTTGGTGTACATGATCGTCCACTGTTAATGAGTATCTTTAAGTCAGTTATCGGACTGGATGCAGATGAACTGCGTGAACAATTTATTCGTCAGGCTCTTGGTGGCGTTGATTTGATCAAGGACGATGAGATTCTGTTTGAGAATAAATTGACACCTATCGAAAAAAGAGTCGAGGTCTGCATGAAAGCTGCCGAACAGGCACGCCAGGAGACCGGCAAGAAACTTCTGTATGCAACCAATCTTACAGGACCTACATCTCGTCTGAAGCAACAAGCTGAACGCGCTATTGGTGCAGGAGCCAATGCCCTGTTATTCAACGTATTGTCTTACGGATATGATGTGCTGCATGAACTCAGCAGTGATCCTGACATCAATGTGCCAATTATGGCTCACCCTGCTCTTGCAGGTGCACTGTATCCTTCACCACATTACGGTATGTCCGCTTCGGTTGTACTAGGCCAGTTGATGCGTCTTGCGGGTGCCGATCTGGTGCTCTTCCCTTCTCCTTATGGTTCGGTTACGATGCCGAAGGAAGAAAATATGGCGATCACGGAGCAATTACTGACAGCAGATCTGCCAGTACGAACCAGTATGCCAGTGCCTTCAGCCGGTATCCATCCAGGCCTTGTACCGCTCATTTTGCGCGACTTTGGCACGGATGTCATCGTTAATGCTGGTGGCGGTATTCATGGACATCCTATGGGCACTGAGGCAGGCGGACGTGCATTCCTGCAAGCCATTGAGGCAGCTCAACGTTCCATTCCACTCGTGCAGTATGCAACCGAGCATCCAGAGCTGAAAAGTGCATTGGATCTGTGGGGTGGCGAACGATGAGAAGTGATAAAAAAACAGTCATTTTCTGTGACTTTGACGGTACGATTACGCTCTCGGACAATATTGTCGCAATCATGAAACATTTCAAGCCTGAGGGCATTGAAGCGATTATGAAAGATACAATTGAGCAAAAAATCTCGCTGCGTGAAGGTGTTGGAGCCATGTTTGCTCTGTTGCCTGCATCGCAGAAAGATGAAATTGTGGAATTTGTGCTTGGACAAGCGGGGATCCGTGAAGGATTCAGCGAGTTTCTTGACTACGTTCGCAGCGAAGGTATCGAATTCAATGTGACCAGCGGTGGTATGGACTTTTTCATTGAACCGTTACTCGCACCATTTCATATCCCGCAGGATCATGTCTATTGCAACGGAGCTGACTTCTCGGGTGAAACCATTAAGATTGAATGGCCGAATCCCTGCCAACCTCCTTGTGAGAATGGCTGCGGCATGTGCAAAACAACAGTCATTCGTACCTTCCCGGAAGAACAATACAATCGAATCCTTATTGGAGACAGTCTCACAGATTTTGAGGGTGCCAAAATTGCCGATCTCGTCTACTCCCGCTCCATTTTGACGGATAAATGTATTGAACTTGGTGTGGACCATGTGCCATTCGCTACCTTTTACGATATCATCGAAGATATGAAACAGAAGCAAACACAAGGAGTGCTGTAAACGATGGGCATTGAAAAGATTACATTGGAACACAAACGTCAGGTCCTTGAAGAACTGGCTGATATTAAAGCGTTGTTTGCCGGTCGTAACTGGTTCCCCGGAACAAGTGGCAATCTGTCGATGCGTGTAGGAGACTTTGACCCGGAGCAATTTTATTTTGCGGTTACCGCCTCAGGCAAAGACAAATCACTTCGCACTCCGGAAGACTTTCTTTTTGTGGACAAACACGGCAAAGCAATTGAAACAACAACGTTGAAACCAAGTGCCGAAACGTTGATTCATTGCGAAATCTATCGTTTGACGGGTTGTGGTGCTGTATTCCACGTGCATACTGTGTTTAACAACCTGATCAGTGAATTCTTTGGAGCAGATGGACACGTACCGATTCAAGGAATCGAATTGATCAAGGCTTTCAACATTTGGGAAGAAAATGCGGAGATTCGTGTACCCGTCCTGCCTAACTTTGCAGATATTCCATCTATCGCTGAATTGGTGCCAGGTGTACTTGATGCCAACGTACCAGGAATTTTGCTGCGTAACCACGGCATATATGCGTGGGGCAAGGATGCTTTTGAAGCGAAACGTCATCTGGAAGCGTTTGAGTTCTTGTTCGAAGTGATGTACCGTCAACTTCTGCTGAAGGGTGCTACGAAATAGCAATCATTTATTCGAAATCAAAGCTGCACAACCAAAAACACGCCAGAGGCTGATATACATAGCCCTTGGCGTGTTTTTATGTTGTTGGATAACAGCGATTAGAAGGTTGCTCTGTCATCGTAGTGTCAGTGTAAATAATCTTTAGGTCACTCTACAGTCGATCATCCCGATCCTTGAATAAAAAGAGGCTGTCTGCTCCCTCATCATTTCCTTGAGCAGCACTATGGATACCCGTCCCCCTCTGCTTGCCAAACAGCAGTTTCAAACCGCCAAAAATGAGCAGCAAGGATACGATGACGGTGTTTAAATAGGAACGTATCTCATACGTCATAAATGCATTAGGGAAGAGCTCATTCAGCTGTGGAATGACAAGACGGATCGTCAGGTAATATAGACCCAGCGCGGCGATCCCGAATCCAATCAGACGCTGATGGCGGGCCCAGTCCTTGAAGATCGGTTGATCAACCAAAGGCTCGCGTCCATAACGACTGGAGCACTGGAGCCCGTCAAAGAAGCTGTAGAACCAGATCAGTGGAATCATGAACAGGAACACCGACAAATGCAGCAGGTCCAGAACATAGATGCTTGCAAGGAACAGGAACATTAATTGCATGCCTCTTTTTTGTAATCCCAGATAGAGATGACCCGCACCTGGAAAAGCGGATAGCAGCGTTGCAAGCACTTTGCTACGTCGTCCGGCTACTCTGCCCATCTCCAATTCTTCGAATAAAGTCCGATCTTGCAGTACCTCACCAGCCTGCTTACGGTGGACATGCTGCACCGCATCAAACATGCAGTATACCCATATTACAGGCAGTATGAGTAGAAACATTAAAAATACGGATTCATTGGTGATCGATGCCACGAAAACCATCATGGCAAATGAACCAAAGAACGCCATCAAGAACGACAAACCGCGATGCAACAATCCCAGATGAAGGTGGCCCAATCCCGGAACAAATGAGAGCAAAATGGTGAAGAACCGTTCACCCTCACTGCCTTTTCGATACATGGGTTGACCATAAGGACCCGCAGGCACGCCATATTCATCACCTGGATGCTGATGATGCATCTCATCTTCATTCATCCGCTCCAAAGGATCTCCCTGACCAGCGAATGGTCCTTGTTGATAGGCTACTCCTTGATTTTGAGCTCCGTAATGTGCCCCATAACCTTGGTAGCGAGCATCACGTGGAGATGGCGATCGGAGCAGAAGTATGCTGATATCCAGCATACTGACTCCCCAGAAGAACATGGCACATAGTGCACCAAAAATCATCAAGTCCTGTTGACCAAACGCCCATGCCAGCATGAATGAGCCAACAGCTGTTCCGAAGAAAAGCAATGGATAGATCACGGCTCTTGCGGCTCGACCCCAATACATAAAACCAAGACCGGGTATCAGGTTTAATAGAAATGCGAGTAATTTGTTACGATCTGAGTGCACAGTCGTCATCCTTTCTTTTCAGGCAATGCGAAACCATTTATGGTTTAGGCTTGAGGTTATCCAGCCATGAAGTGGCTGCCTCCGTCCATTTCTCGGTAAAAGACCCTCTGTGGTCGCCATCCTGGAACTTGTGATATGGTGCTACCTTGTCAAAAAGTCCAGACGAGAGGAAGATCAATGTCAAACAGGCCGCTACCGCGTAATGGAACACTTTATGATCAAGCCAGCGCCGGTTTCGTCCAGCACGGGATTTGCGTTGTACCTTGGGTGATTGAATGCCCTCAATCCGATGCATGACTGAATCCGCAAACCCTGTTGGGTCATGTAACGGAGGCAGTTCTCCGTGGATACCAAGCGCTTCCAGATAGATGTCCATCGCATCCGGATCTTCCATCAGAAGCTGTTCCATTTGGTTTGCTTGAGTTTCACTCATATGGCCTTCAATATAATCGGTCCATTGCGCAGTGGTATATTTCTCCTGTTTACTCACGCCATTCATCCTCCTTCCAATGTTTTCGAATCCACTGCCGGGCACGATACAAGCGGGATTCCACAGTCTTCACAGCCACCTGTGCATCACTGGCAATCTGTTCATAATTTTTTTCGCTTAGATAATACGCAGTGATAATGTCACGATGCTGAGCAGGCAACTGATTAATTCGTTCGCGAAGTTTATCCTGGCGCTCTTCACGAACGAGACGGGTAAGAACGTCTTCATCCCGTCCGGGCATATTGATTATTTTTTCTTCTCCACCCAGATCCTCAGCAATTCGTCTGCCCAGCTTGCGTTTGGCATCAATCGCTTTGTGAAAGGCAATTCGGGTTAACCACGTTTTGAAACCTTCAGAACGGTAGTCGGGGAGAGACTTATACATCTGTATGAACGCCTCCTGAGCTGCATCCTGTGCTTCCTGATCGTTCCTGAGTACGGAATAGGCCACATGGTATACATGCTGGCTATACTTATCAATCAGAGTACGCATCTGGGATGTATCTCCTTGACGGATTTGTTCGATTACGCGCGCTTCATCAATAACTCTCCCCTCCTCTCCAATACAATAGACGACAGCTTGTGCGTTAACCCCTGCGTGATCCATCAAATTTTTGTAAAACAAAATGAAATCATTGCCTGAAAGGTTGATGTTGCTGATCACTCATCCAATCTTTAATCCAAAAAAAACAGGCACAGAATGACTTCTGGCCTGTTTCTTGTCCCTGCCTACGCTTGAATTAACGTCCACCATTACGAAACCGCTGCGTGTACGCCTTCGCGTCTTGAACGGTCTTAACACGATTGCGACTCCACTCAAGCAGTATTCGATCGATATACCGGAAATGTACTTTGCCTGCAAAAACCGCTTCCTTCAGAGCCATTAGAATCAATTCCTCTTGATAACGGTCCTGATCCAACCAGCCGGATATCGTCTCGCACTCCATTGGAGAGAGCGGACGTCCAAATTCTTTTTCAAAGATGGAGAACATGTTCCGTTCTTCCTCTTCTTTTTGAACACTGTTCGAATCTTGACGTGCTGAATTGCTACTCTGCTGCTCCGCACGGAATGCGGCTACTTCTTCAGCAGTGCACTTTGCAAGCTTGGCATATAATCCATGTAAATCATATCGCTCGTACTGGATGTCCCGTTCTTCGTCACGGTGCTCGTCAATAGCAATATACCCATCCCTCATCAGACGTTGCAACATTCTGGCAATGCCTTCAGGTGCAAGTCCCATGCGCGCCGCAAGCTCTTCAAGCGTGGGAAACTCATTGAACTCTGCCTGACGGAACCCTAGCAGTTGAATCAGAAGAAGCACTTCTGCATCTGATAGACCAAGCTGGTGATAAAAACGTAACAAGGCATACGGCAGATGGGCTGTACCCGAAGTCATACCATAAGCTGCTCCATCCAACCAAGCTTTGGATGTGGTGTCTTCCATAGATGCTCCTCGGTTAAACATTAAGGGTACAGACGATAGAGCATACGTGGGAATGCGATTGTTTCACGTACATGATCCAATCCACAGATCCATGCTACCGTCCGCTCCAATCCCAGACCGAAACCGGAGTGAGGAACCGATCCGTATTTACGCAAATCCAGATACCATTGGTAAGCTTCATCCGAGAGATTGTGCTCCTCAAAACGTTGTTGCATCAATTCCGGATCATCGATACGCTGCGAACCGCCAATAATCTCTCCGTAGCCTTCTGGTGCAATCATATCAGCACAGAGAACAACTTCAGGACGATTTGGATCTGGTTTCATATAGAAAGCCTTGATTCCAGCAGGGTAATGCGTGATAAAGACAGGTGTATTGTACTTCTCAGCAATAGCTGTTTCGTGTGGTGCACCAAAGTCTTCTCCCCAAGGAATATCAAAGCCTTGTCCATGCAGGAATTCAATCGCTTCATCATACGTAATACGCGGGAATGGAGCTACGATGCCTTCGAGTTTGGATACGTCACGACCGATAGATTCCAGTTCAGCACGGCAGTTTTTCACCACGGATTGAACGACATGAGCGATAAATTTCTCTTGTACGCGCAGACTTTCCTCGTGATCTACAAATGCCATTTCCGGCTCAATCATCCAGAACTCAATCAAGTGGCGACGTGTTTTGGACTTCTCTGCGCGGAATGTTGGACCAAAGGAATATACTTTGCCCAGAGCCATAGCTGCGGCTTCCATATACAATTGACCACTTTGTGTCAGATAAGCATCTTCATCAAAGTATTTGATGTGGAACAGGTTCGTTGTTCCTTCCGCAGACGATGGTGTCAAAATCGGAGGATCAACTTGTGTGAATCCGTTACCATCAAAGAACTGCTGAACAGCGCGAATAATCTCTGCACGAATCACCATAACAGCACGTTGCTTCGTAGAACGAAGCCACAGATGACGATGATCCATCAAGAAATCGACACCATGCTCTTTAGGCGTAATTGGATAGTTTTCAGTCAGGTGAATGATCTCAACCCCTGTAACAGTCATCTCGTAACCGGACGCACTGCGAGGTTCTTCACGAATAATACCTGTAACATACAAAGAGCTTTCTTGAGTCAGGCTCTTGGCATTGTTCCAGATCTCTTCACTAACTTCACTTTTCACAACAACCCCTTGGATATATCCGGTTCCATCACGTAGCTGCAAAAACTGAATTTTACCGCTGGAACGTTTGTTGTTAATCCAGGCACCGATTGTTACGGTTTCGCCCACATGCTCGTTCACATTACGAATTACACAATTCGTATTCATGCCCATATCTCCCCTTGGTTCCTGAATTTGAAAATGCAGCGGGCAGGCTTATGCCTGTCCTCTGCACTTCCTTGTCATTCTATATTTACTTTACAGTTAGATTACTGAGAATTCAATACGATTCGGTGTGTATCACGTGCAATTACCAATTCTTCGTTTGTTGGCACAACGAGAACTTCCACTTTGGAGTTCGCTGTTGTAATCCGGCGTGGTTCGCCAGAACGAATGGCATTCAACGCTTCATCCAGTTCAACACCCAGATAAGTGAGTTGCTCACATACTTTTTGGCGAAGTACAACGGAGTTCTCACCTACACCAGCCGTAAAGACGATCACGTCTACACCGTTCATTGCAGCTGCATATGAGCCGATGTATTTACGCAGACGGTATTCGTACATTTCAAAAGCAAGCGTGGAGTTGGCATCGCCATTCTCCATACCTTCCGTAATCTCACGCATGTCACTGCTGATTCCGGAGATCGCAAGCAATCCACTGTGTTTGTTCAACATGGAGTTCACTTCACTTACGCTCAGTTCTTCCTTGTTCATTACATAAGGTACGATGGCTGGGTCAAGGTCACCAGAACGCGTTCCCATCATCAATCCTTCAAGCGGAGTCATACCCATCGAAGTATCAACGGATACGCCACCTTTAACTGCTGTTACACTACCGCCGTTACCGACGTGACAAGTGATAATTTTCAGATCTTCCACTGGACGATCCAGATATTCAGCAGCTGCCTTGCTTACGAAATCATGGGAAGTACCATGTGCGCCGTAGCGACGTACTTTATATTTTTTGTAAAGTACACGCGGAATAGCATACAGGTAAGCTTTTTCAGGCATCGTCTGATGGAATGCTGTATCAAAGACCATAACTTGTGGCACACCAGGCATATTTAATTCAGCCGCACGAATACCCATCATTGCTGCAGGGTTATGAAGTGGAGCCAAGTCGAACAAACGACGAATTTCAGCTTTGGCAGCATCATCTACCAATGCAGATTCTTTAAATGCTTCACCACCGTGAACAACACGGTGGCCAACAGCTTGAATTTCACTTACAGAATCCAGTACACCATTTTCTTTGTGAGTCAAAATATCAATGACTTTACGGATCGCTGTTGTATGCTCCAGAATCTCACTAACTTCTGTAACATCCTCACGGCCTGTCGGTTTGTGTGTCAGGATGGAGGAATCCATTCCGATCCGTTCTACCAAACCTTTAGCCAGTACAGATTCGTCAGTCATATTATACAGTTGATATTTGAGCGAGGAACTCCCCGCATTAATTACGAGTACTTTCACAGTCGGTCACCATCCTTGTCGTACTTGAAGAATCCTTCGCCTGTTTTGGCACCCAGGTGTCCTGCACGCACCATTTTCTTCAGGACTGTAGAAGGACGATATTTCAATTCTCCGAATTCACGGAACATTCTTTCGAGTGCAGCTTCAACAGAATCCAATCCGAAACGGTCAGCCATTTCGAGTGGTCCATGTTGGAAGTTGTATCCGATACGCATTGCATCATCGATATCTTCAGCAGATGCAACACCTTCTTGCAATACATGCAACGCTTCGTTAATCAGCAGGCAGATCAGACGGGAAGTTACGAATCCAGGGGATTCATAAATCATGACTCCTTTTTTGTCCGCTACTTCTTCAACAAAACGTCTGGTCTCTTCGAATGTTGTATCCGAAGTTTTCAGTCCACGAATAATCTCTACAAGATCAACCCGGGATACCGGGTGAATAAAGTGCATACCAATAACACGCTCTGGGTATTTGGTCGAGCTTGCAAGCTCGGTCAAACTCAGCGTGGATGTATTACTTGCCAGAATGACATTGCTTGGACAAACTTGGTCCAGTTGGCTGAATACTGCTTTTTTCGCATCCAGATCCTCTGAAATTGTCTCAATGACCATGTCGCAAGTTCCAAGTTCAGCTAAATGAGCTACCTTGGTAATGCGGGAAAGAATCAATTTCTTCTCCGCTTTTGTAATCGCCCATTTCTCCAATTGTTTATCCAGATTGGTTTCGATCATGTCATATGCATGATCCAGCTTTTGTGTTGTATGCTCCACGAGAAGCACATCAAGTCCTTTGGCTGCGAGCATCTGGGAAATACCTTGCCCCATCGTACCGCCGCCGACAACTCCTATTTTTTTGAAAAACATGGTTCTGCTCCATCCTTTCGGTTCTCTATTTCTCTATTGTACCCTGTTCGCCGAAAATTACAAATTTCGACCCAACATATAATAATATCTTAGCACGAGTGAAATGTAAAAAAAAATAACCAGCATAAATAAATTATGCTGGTAGAAGGGCACTGTCACGAAATTGACAACGAAATTGCTCGCCAGACAAAACTTCCTCACGAATCAAGATGTCGAGTGAATTGTCGAAAATTGTCCTTTGCTCTTCAAGCAACTGCTTTGTCTGTTCCATCAGTTCTTGCAGAATTAATTTATTCTCTCGCATCAGTTCCTCGGTTGTGACCATATCCATGTTCACAATCCCAAGTGAAGTCAACCCCGAAGCCATCATCGTCTGTACAACATTGGTTGCCTGATCAAAGTCATTGCGTGAACCTGTGGAACGACCACCGTAGTACATTTCCTCCGCAGCTGCTCCTCCGAGTGCAATCATGATCTGCTCTTCCAGAAAGCGCTTCGTATAGAGGAACTGTTCCTGTTGCGGGTTATGACGTACATATCCCAGCGCCTGACCACGCGGACTAAGTGCCACCTGACTAACACTACCTGGACGAACGAGTTCAGCCATAATGGCATGTCCCAACTCATGAATGGCGACCCTTTTCTTCTCTTCCACGCTGGACTCACGGTCTGTCTTCTCACCCATCATGACTTTATCAATAGCCAGGGACAGATGCCGCTGTTCAATGTTTAACAGCCCGTCTCTCATGGCGTATATTGCTGCTTCGTTCATCACACTTTCGAGCTGTGCACCGGAGAAACCATATGATTCTTCTGCTGTTTTCTCCAGATTAACTTCCTTCAACAGAGGTTTGTTCACCGCATGCAGTTCCAGAATATGCTTTCTGCCCTTTTTGTCAGGCAAGTCCACTTGAATGTGGCGGTCAAAACGTCCCGGTCGCGTCAGGGCGCTATCCAGCATCTCTTTACGGTTCGTTGCAGCGATAACCAGAATTCTTGGCGTATCGGAAGAATAGATTCCATCCATTTCCGTCAGGAGCTGATTCAGGGTCTGATCATATTCACGCTGTTGACCACCCTCACGTTTCCCCCCGATGACATCGATTTCATCGATAAAGATAATAGCGTTTTCCTTATTTTCCTTGGTGGCACGGGTTCTCGCGTCCTTGAACAAATCCCGAATTCTGCTGGCACCCACACCAACATACATTTCCACGAACTCACTACCCGATGCTGCTACAAAAATAGAATCGGTGTAATGGGCAGCAGCCTTGGCCATCAACGTTTTCCCTGTCCCTGGAGGGCCCGTCAGCAAGATCCCTTTTAACGGGCGAATCCCGAACTTCCGGATTTCTTCATGTTTGATCAGAAAGTCAAGCGCTTCACGCAATTCCTGCTTAGCACTGTCTTGTCCGCCAATTTCTTCAAAAGTAAGCTTGGAAGGTCCTTTTTTCTTCCGTTTACGTTCCTGTGCAGCGCCTACTGTAATCCCGCCACGCATTTGCATCATGAACAGCAAAGCTCCGACAAGCACTGCTGCAATCAGGATCGGAACAATATTAACACCAGTAAAAGCAAGGAAAATAATCAATACGGGAAAAAATCCGATGGCAACTTCTTTTGTCCACTTAGGCATTAGGCCACACTCCTATCTGACCGGGCACACGCGGCAGAATAATAAACTTGCTGGCATCTCCGTCTCTGAGACTGACATATACATTGTTGTCATCCATCGCTGTATTTACCTTAATTCCATTCGTCGCCATCTTTGACAACGTTGGTGTAATCTCGGTGTATTGCTTGTTCTCCATCGCCTGAGCTACGGTGAACATCGCATCACCCCACCAACTTTCCAGTGCTTCACTGGAATGATCCACAACATCCAACTTTAGTGAGCGTGTTCCAATCAGGGTCTGTCCTTCTTTGTGAATATATTGTACCAGTCTGCCCAAATCAACATCAGGTTGCAGATCCAGTTTCAATTGTACGTCATTGCGGTTAATAGTTAATTGAACGTCATTGACTCCATCGTACTGGGTTACCATTTTTTCAATCGGATTCTGCACAGCCACCTGACGATATACAAACCAACCTCCAAACAACACAACGGCTGAAATGACGGCAGTTAAAGCAATAGGCAATACTTTTAGCTTCAAGTGAATTACCCCTCCCAGAATTTGGCCCAACCTACTGGCTTATTGGTATATACGAATATGTGCACATTGACTCCTGCGATAATTTTGACAGGTTTATTTGTTTTGAATGTAACTTTGAGTACATATCTGAGTATATCACATCGTATATACAATTTCGAAGGCGAAAATATGAATAAATTATTAATTTTAACTATTTAAATCAAATATGTTTACAGACAACACAAAGAACCGGTTCAGTCGGATATCCGTCTGCCGGTTCTTTCATTTCTTTAATTCTCTAGTTATCTCACTCTATCTTGTTCTAGCTGTTCGGGAGTGTGTAGACCAGGTCCACCTGTTCTCCGTTGCTAAAACGATAAAAGCGATAGTGGTTATGCGTACCGTCTTTATAATACACTTGCCACACATATATTCCATTCACAACTCCGGGCATGATTCGTTTAATCTCACCGGCAGGAACTTCAGAACTGAAGCGATTGCGTATCTGCGCTTCGGACATGCCATTCTGCAGCAGCTCACTGTGTACAGCGTTTGCACCCTTAACCGGTTGATTGTTTGCATCGAATTTAACCCAGACCATAACATCCTGGTTATCCTTGTTTTTGCCGATCAGGGTCCAGTAGATGTTGTCAGAGCCTTCTTTGTCTCCCCAGATGTACTTGCGCAATTCATCATAGGATGTAATGCCCAGTTGCTCCTGTGCTGCTTGTATGGCGAGCGCTTCTTCCTTGCGTTGGTCCTGCGTGACATGGACGTAATAACGCTGAAGTCCAAACAGAATCAGAACCAGTGCAAGCAGCGAAATCCATATCCACTTCTTTTTTTTCTTCAAAAGCCGAACTTCCTTTCCCTATGATGCTGTCCTGCAATTAACGAGCAAGCAGACCATCAAATGCCAATTGAGACTCACGCAAAATGCGTTCTTCATCCAGTGTCAGACATTCGCCATGTTTCACCACTTGTTTCCCATCCACCCATACGTGCTCAACATCCTTGGCAGAAGCCGAATAGATTGTATGTGAGATCAGGTCTGTATGTGGATAGAAATGTGCCTGTTCAATGTCCAAGGCGATAAAGTCAGCCTTCATGCCGACCTGGAGTGCTCCGGTATTGTTCAAGAAGATGGATTTGGCACCGTATGACGTTCCGAGTAATAACGCTTCGCCTGCTGGCACTGCCGTCGGGTCACCAGATACACCTTTGTGAATCAATGCAGCCAGTCTCATTTCCTCGAACATATCCAGGTTGTTGTTGCTTGCCGGTCCGTCTGTTCCGAGTGACACGGTAACTCCTGCTTTCAGCAACGCAGGTACCCGCGCAACACCGGAAGCGAGTTTCAGGTTACTTCCCGGGTTATGGGATACAGCCACATCATGACGGGCCAGAATCTCAATCTCTTCGTCATTCAGATGCACCGCATGTGCAACCAGGGATGGACGAGAGAAAAAGCCCAGTTTCTCCAGATGTGCCACAGGACGCAGTCCATAATCAGCCACGTTCTGCTCGACTTCACGAAGCGTTTCCGACATATGTGTATGAAGGGGAAGGTTTAGGTCGTTCGCGACCTGCACAAGCTTCTCTATGTAGTCAGGAGGGCATGTATATGGTGCATGTGGCGAGATTACGGTTGTAATGCGACCATCTGCCTGTCCATTCCACTCACGCGCAAACGCAGCCGACTCCTCCAGCTTCCGCAATTGTTCTTCTTCCGAGCACAGCCCGATTACACCACGTGCCAGTGCTGCTCTAACGCCGGATTGCTCCACAACTTTGGCAACTTGATCCATGTGATCGTACATGTCCAGGAAAGCTGTAGTTCCGCCTTTCAACATTTCAAGCACCGATAGCGAAGTTCCCCAATATACGTCTTCTGAAGTCATTTTCGCTTCCATCGGCCACATTTTTTCCTGCAACCATACTTGCAATGCAAGATCGTCTCCGTGCCCTCTGAGCAACGACATCGCTGCATGACCATGCGTATTGATCAGACCCGGCAGGAAGAACAGTCCTTTTCCATCCACTTTGGTACAATTTTTGTCTTCATCCGGCAATGTCTCACCAATATGCACAATCTTGTCATTCTCAACAACCATGTATCCGTGGACCACGTTCCATGTTGTGCCGCCTTCATTAACGGCAAATTTGCCGTTGTGAATTACCCATCTATTTGTTGTCATCTTCCTCGTCGTCCTTTCCAGTCTCCAAGTAATAGGCCAAACTAAGCAGATCCGTTGTGAAGTCAGCATGGTGAATGCGGATATGCGGCGGTGTTTTTAGAATGGTTGGTGCAAAATTAAGGATCGCTTCAATTCCTGATTCAATAAGCTGATCGGCTACATTTTGGGCTTCCGTATCCGGAACCGTGATAATTCCGATGCGAATGTTTTCCGTTTTAACGGCTTCCGTCAATTCATCCATTGGTTTTACCGTCAAACTGTTGATTTGACTACCAATCTTCGGTCCGTATGCATCAAATACAGCAACAATTTTCATGTTGTCTTTCAGATACGCGTTATAGTTGGACAAGGCCTGTCCGAGATTACCCGCGCCTACCAGAGCCACATTAATTTGCTGATCGATTTTGAGAATGTGACGAATTTTTTCGATCAGATAGGATACATCATACCCGATCCCTTTACGACCAAAATCACCGAAGTAAGCCAGGTCTTTACGAATTTGGGCCGGATTCAGATCCAGCCTCTGTCCAAGCTCTTGAGAAGAAACAGTAGCCACCTCACGCTGATGCAACTCGTTCAAATAACGCAAGTATACAGGCAGACGTCGTACCACCGCTTCCGAAATTTTATCCGATTTCATTCTTGCTCCCCCTTACCAAGGCCACGATAAAATAATAGATGAAAAGATGAGCATTCTGTATAAAACTCAAAGATAAACGTGACATTTTATACGGAATGCTCCTTGTAATTTAGGTTATAAGTTCTTACGTGCAACTGCTTTAATCGGATACGGAAATATCTAATAAAGTTTAACGCCAAACGATAGTGTCATGCAATGATATAACGAACAAAACGACCATTATTTTTGTTCATTAGCAGGTTTTTCCAACCACTCGGTAATTCGTGGAACCATCTGCTCCGTGAGCATATGCTCCATTTTGGGACCAGGTAATGAATATAAAAAGAATTTACCGTAGTACGCTTCAATCACCCGTGTATCATAAACAATGACAATTCCTCTGTCCTTCGCTGTACGCACCAACCGGCCAAATCCCTGCTTGAAACGAATGACCGCTTGCGGCACGGACAGTTTCATGAACGGATTTTTCTTCTGTTCCTGAAGCAGCTCACTCTTGGCTTCCACCAACGGATGATTCGGTGGCTGGAAAGGCAATCGCACAATAGCGAGACAGGTTAGCGCCTCTCCCGGGATATCTACACCCTCCCAAAAGCTGCTTGTGCCCAGAAGTACCGTTGCTTTGGCATCTTGAAACCTGCGAGTCAATTTGGAACGACTTCCACTGTCAACGCCTTGCCCAAGCAACGAGATGTCGTTGCCAGACAGTGCCTCCTTCAGCGGATCATAGACCTGTCGCAACATCTTGTATGAAGTAAACAGAACCATCATGCGTCCACGCGTAGCAATTGCCGTCTCTGCAAGTGATTGCACCAGCATATTAACAAAGTGCGCATCACCCACACTTCCCTTCACACTCGGGAAATCACGCGGAATCACCAGAAGTGCCTGATCGCGATAGTTGAAAGGTGATGGCAGCATCGACGTTAACAGCCGATTATTCTCAGAGGCTTCCTGTAAGCCAAGCTGCTCAATCATGAACTGGAATGACTTATCTACCGAGAGCGTAGCCGATGTAAGCACAACACTTTTCTTTTTGTCAAAAAATAAATCCTTAAGTTGGGCACTGACATCTACAGGTACGGCATACAGCTGAAGAGATTTACTGCGGAACTGACCGCTGGCTTCCATCCAGTACACCGTTTTGGCGTCATCCATACGCATGAAGAAACGTAGATTCTCCTTCAATGTGGTCAGATCTTTCAGCAATCCTGTAATGTCCGTGATCAGACTATCCGATTGATAATCATCCTGATCCTCTTTCACTTCAAGCAGCAATTTGTCCCCTTTGCGAACCAAATCGCCCAGAGTCACATAGATCTGGTTCTCCAGATCCTGCAACTCCTGCCATTTTGCAGGTTTCTGAGATGCTTTCAGACGCAGTGAAAATTGCCCCGTCTCTCCCGGTGAAGCATCACTTCGTTCAGGCAAGAGACCAAACAAGGCATCGCTCATACGATCCCACAGCTCCTTAACTTCAAGAGCGAGCGGGAACATCTGATCCACCATGGAGCCCCATTGCACCGAATTTTCATGCCCGGAAAACTGCGAACGAAGCATAGGTAGCTGACCATTACGACTGTCTTTAAATAGGCGGGTCAGTGTATGAACCAAGGTGAAATATTTCATATGCATTCCAAGATGTTTACCAGCGACATCCTCCAGATGATGTGCCTCATCGATCACAAGACTCTCATAGGCTGGCAGCAGCTGATGCGCGGCTTTCACATCCGTAAATAATTTGGAGTGATTGGTGATTACGATATCAGACAACCCTGCTTCATGTTTGGCACGATGGTAGAAGCATTTACGGAACCATGGACAGGATCTTCCCAGACATGATTCGGATTCACTCTGTACGGTCTCCCAGAAGTCCCCTCCGCGTCCGCTAAGGTTAAGTTCCTCATCATCTCCGGTTTCGGTCTGCGTAAGCCAGACGATCATCTGAGCAGCTGTGAAATAATCCTCTTTCGGTGTGGCGAATTCACGTTTATTGATTTTGTGTTCAAATTTGCGCAGGCACAGGTAATGTCCACGTCCTTTGAATACAGCAGCCTTAAACGGGAACGGAACCACTTGAGTCAGCATCGGAATGTCCCGCTCTCTCAATTGCTCCTGCAGATTGATCGTATGCGTGCTAACCATAACTTTCTGTTCTTGCTTCACACTTTCATAAATAGCAGGCAACAGATACCCTAGAGATTTACCGGTACCCGTTCCAGCTTCGATCAAGAGATGTTTCTCTTCATCCAAGGCTTGCCTTACACTGCTGAACATCTGAGTCTGCGCTTCACGCTCTTCGTAATGATCCAGTGTATCCTTCAGATTCTCCCGAACCTGGTCCATAAACTGTTCGAAGCTTACACCATCGAGGGGGTTAGCCTCCCGCTCATCGCGTGGTGCACCAATATCGGTCCAATCACTTACATTAAGAGCAAGCTGACGATAATAGGTATGTCCGTCCAGGTCCTGAATCGGCTCTGCTTCCTTCTCACTGCGCATTCCGTCCAAAAACCAACCCAAGTCACTGTCTTCTGGTGCAAACAGGTCACTGAGGCGCTGAATCGTTATGAGCGGTAATTCCTTTAACTCATCCAGACACTTGAGTAGCACATAGGCTGTCGCCAGTGCATCACTGTCTGCCTGGTGAGGGCGATCATGTTGAAATCCAAATTCGGAAGACACATAACCGAGTTGATAAGAACCCAGTGATGGGAATGTGATCTTCAGAAAATCAATCGTGTCCAGAATGCGGCCAGTGAACGGCAAATAACCGCAACGGTCAAGAGCATTCTGCAAAAAGTGAAAATCAAAAGCGACGTTGTGTCCAACAAGCACCACATCATTAAGCAGCGGAACCATCTCCATCATCATCTCTTCGAGTGAAGGAGCGTCCGCCACATCTGCATCGGTAATACCCGTCAACCCCGAAATAAACGGGGGAATCGGTACACCAGGGTTCACATAAGAACTATATATTTGAGTTATGCTGTAGTCATGATCTATGATGGCAAGTCCGGCCTGTATAATCTCACCGTCGGACTGCGTGCCGGTTGTTTCGAAATCCAATACGGCAAATTTCATTGCAATGTACGGTCCCTTCCATTCCAGTCTATGTTACAGCATAGCAAAAAAAAGGGGATTTGAAAATTAACTGACAAAAAAGCGGTGTCCCCGCCGCTATGCCAAAGGAGGGAACACCGTTTTTTTGTCGCCGAATTCCCGCTTAATGAAGGGTCGTCAGCTGATTAGCATATTGCAATTTTCCCCTGTTCAACCTGCAAGCTTCCATGTTGTACAGTGGTTCGGTCAATGTCGGGTCATACTGAAGGGCCTGTGCAAAGAGTGAACATGCAGCTTCGGGATTCGCAAGCTTGACTTGAATACAGCCCAGGGCGTTACACACAAGCCCTTTCAAGCGAGGTGAACCTTTAAGGTACATGATCTGCTGTAAATGTGTTCCGGCTTCCGCCATTTGTTCCAGATTCAGATACGCCAGCGCCAGGTAAAAACGAGTTAATGCACTCTCCGGATGGTCGGTCACAACCCGGGAGAATTGCATGATCGCCTGCGGATACATCTGTAATTTGAAATAACCCTGACCTCGACTGAAACATTCCAGATGGAGTTCAGGCAGAGCGGTAACAGCTTCCTGTTCCGGTTCAAGGGAAGCAGGCTTATCCATCTCTCGCTCCCTCACCTGGCTCATCTTTTCTTCAAACATCAGCCATTCATCCAGCATTCCGTCACTCATCCGCTTAAGCAAGTTCCACTTTTGCAGCAATTCTTGTTTGTTCAGGCCTTCAGCGGAAGGATAGCTCTTGATAATTTCATCTAACATGTCGTTCATTTCTGCGAAAACATGCTGGAACATCGATGCATCCCCACCCTTGAAAAAATGGATTAGTGCAGTGACCTGTACTCATTTTTTGCTTCAAGGGCCGATTTCATTCTCCTTACCAGTCGATTACATAATTGTTGCGTGGACTTCCTGTTTCATCGTTTGTACAGGTTTATTCTGTCCATCTACAAATACAACGGTTGGTTTGTGAGTATTTGCCTCTTCTTGCGACATCATGGCGTAAGAAATGATAATGACGTTATCTCCAGGCTGTACCAGACGTGCAGCTGCGCCGTTAAGACATATGACCCCGCTTCCGCGTGGTCCTGGAATCACATATGTTTCCAGACGTGCACCATTGTTGTTGTTCACAATTTGCACTTTCTCGTTTTCCATCAAGTCGGATGTTTCCATCAAGTCTTCATCTATGGTAATACTACCCACATAGTTCAAGTTGGCTTCCGTTACAGTAGCCCGGTGAATTTTGGATTTCATCAGTGTTCTAAACATGGGACAGTACCTCCGATTTTTGCAACCTTATATTGTCAATCAATCTTGTTTTTCCGAATTTCACCGCAAGTGCAATGAGCAGATCGTCACGGCCTTGAACTTCTTCCTGATCTGTGAGCGGCTCCAGACTTGGAAAAGCCTGAATCTCGGCGTAGTCGATAACGGCAAGCGGTGAGGTTGCAATGTGCTCGCGCAGAATACGACGGATATCTGCGGCTGTAGTAGCTACACCTGTATCTGTGGCTTCCTGAGCTGCACGTAGTGCCTTCGATAGAACCAAGGCCTGTGTACGCTGTTCTGGGTTAAGGTAGACGTTACGTGAACTGAGGGCAAGGCCATCCTCTTCGCGAACAATCGGACAGGGTACAATTTCTACAGGCATATTCAAATCATTCACCATCTGTTGAATGACCGCAACCTGCTGAGCGTCTTTCATACCAAAAAATGCACGCTGTGGCTGTACGATGTTGAAGAGTTTGGAGACTACGGTCGTTACCCCGTCAAAATGTCCTGGACGTGAAGCGCCACATAAGCGCTCCGTCAGTTTTGAGACAGATACGGTCGTTTGCGTTGCCTGTGGATACATCTCTTCAACAGAGGGAATAAATACGATATCCACTCCTTGTGAGCGTGCTGTTTCCACATCTCTGGCTTCATCCCGCGGATAGCTGTCAAAATCTTCATTAGGGCCAAATTGAATTGGATTAACAAATATGCTTAATACCACGATATCGCTCTGTTGTCTGGCTGCCTGCATCAAGCTTGCATGACCTTGATGAAGATAACCCATTGTTGGTACAAGACCTACAACAGACGCACTGGACCGAATCGCTTGACGCTTCAAGCTTAGTTCCTGTCTTAACTCTGCGATTGTCCGTAATACTTTCATGAGTTACTCCCCACCTTTTCCTTGCGTTGTCCGCCGTACAGTTGATCCAGAACACCATCCGCCGCATTGAATACATGCTCTTCGGCCGGGAACGAACGATCTTTCACTTCTTTCACGTAAGCTTCGATGCTGGTTCTGATTAATGTACCCACATCTCCATAGGTTTTGACAAATCGTTTGGGCGTATACGGAGAGGCGTATTGAACCACATCGTGGAATACCAGTACCTGACCATCACAGCCTCGTCCTGCTCCAATTCCGATGGTAGGGATGGACAGTTCCTCCGAGATCGCCCGTGCAACTTCTTCCGTAACCAGTTCAAGCACAATGCCAAACGCACCTGCAGCTTCCAAGGCTTTGGCTTCGTCCATCAGACGTTTCGCATCCGCTGCATCCTTGCCCTGAATGCGGTAACCACCAATCTGATTAACCGATTGAGGTGTCAGTCCGATATGTCCAAGAACAGGCACGCCTGCTTGCACAACTGCTCTAACGGTGTCCGCTATCTCGACTCCGCCTTCCATTTTAACCGCATGGGCATGCCCCTCTTGCATCAGTCGACGGACACCCTTAAGCGTCTCATCCACGCTGCCATGATAGGTCATAAAAGGCATATCAGCCACAATAAATGTCTTCTCAGCACCGCGCACTACGGAACGTGTGTGGTATACCATGTCGTCGATGGTCACCGGAAGCGTCGAATTATAACCCAGTACTACATTGCCGAGTGAATCACCAACCAGGATCAGATCAATACCTGCTTCCTCTGCTAGGAGCGCTGTTGGATAATCGTAAGCCGTGATCATGGTAAGCGGCACGCCATCCTGCTTATATTTTTTCATTTTCACAATATTCAACGCTTGTTTGTTCGCCATTTTTTTTCATGGCTCCTTTCTTCTTTTCAAATAAACGCAACAAAAAAACCTTTTAGTTTTCCACTAAAAAGTCCCGAAAAGTCAAAAAAGAGTCACTTGCGATCGTCCCTTCTGTCTCGGTCCTCTTCGGCTCAGAGCAGAATCCAACAACTCACTTAAACGTATTTCATTCTTGCACTGCGGTCTGCTTATATAAAACACATCAAAGCAGAACAAAGGTTACTGTTACGGGAGTGCAATTCGGTCTGCATTAGCCGATATCGCCTCACGAACACAGTATACCAAAGTTCTGCTCAAACTTCACGTCTTATGTTCATTTTACCAGTGAAAATTCGACAAATTGTTTATGATTTCCAGGAAATCTCACCAGAGATGATTAGCGTATGTTCTCCATCGTGCTTCTCCACGATAAGTGCACCAGAAGGGTCAAGACCAATTGCCTTCCCTTCAATGACACCATGAGGATTCGTCACTGTAATCTCTCGATTCATCGATACGGACAGGGCCTCCCATAGAGCTGAGATCACGCCAAATCCTTCTTTTTGATACAAAAAATACAACTGTTCAAGCTCCGTCAAAATGGCAGCCGTTAGTTTGGTGCGATCAACGGATTGACCCGTCTCCATCTTGAGCGAAGTAGCGATTGTGGTCAGATCTTCCGGATAATCCTCGGGATCAAAGTTCACGTCAACGCCTATACCTGCGATACAGTATCTGACTTCATGATCTTCTACCGTAGATTCAAGCAATATGCCACATACCTTGCGTCCGTCAATCAACACATCATTTGGCCATTTGATGCCCGCATCAGCTCCTGAACAAGCTCGAACGGCACGACATACAGCCACTCCTGTTAATAAAGTTAGCTGCGGCGTATGCTGAAGTGGTAGATCAGGGCGTAACAGGACACTCATCCAGATTCCTTTACCCGGAGGAGAGAACCACTGTCGACCGAAACGTCCTCTTCCTCCTGTTTGTTCTTCCGCAATGACCACAGCGCCTTCTGCCTGCCCTTGCTCAGCTAGCTTGAGAACATCCCCTTGCGTAGACAGGGTCGAAGCCAACAAAACAGCCTTACGGCCAAATACGGTTGTATCCAGGGCCAATTGGAGGCCAGTAGCGTCAATGCTATCCGGCTTCGTTACCAGACGGTATCCTTTGCGGGATACCGCTTCAAACTCATAACCCATGTCTCGCAACTTGTTCACATGTTTCCACACAGCGGTCCGACTGATGGACAGATTACGGCTGATCTCTTCACCCGATACGAATCGTCCTTCTGCATTTAATAACATATGTAACAGATCTTCATGTTTGGTCATCTTGAACCACCCGCTTCACTTCTGCACTTAGTGCTTCATGCTGATTCGCTATCGTTCCAATCGCCGTTTCTCGTAACAAATGTTTCATTAGTTGCCCCAGCCAAGGCCCGCCTTTGCGCTGCACCATTTGTAACACTTGTTCCCCTGTAATATCCAACTCTTTCAAGTCATGCACAGGAATCGATTGACTCCATTCGGCTGCAAGCTCTTGTACTAATACAACCTGCATTTCTGCCGGTTCGGACTGATTCCGCCATTCTGCTGGCAGTGCAGACTGTATTCGAAGCCAATCATCCGCCGCCTGAACGCCACAAGCCAGAACAGTAACGATCCAATCGGAACGGAGACTGACCGTATCCTTCGGCTCCTGCACGGAAGTATGAATCAACTGTTCCACCTGAAGGACCCCTGTTATACGAGAACGATGTTCATTGGAAAATGTCCACTGACGTAATAATACATCTGCTTCATCCTTGCTATAACCGCCAGCAATCAGGATGAGTGACCAACGAAGCAACACATGCTGACCTGACAATTGTTCCAAATTGGATAACAACATCTTGTTAAATCGGGTCGAGCTTACCGGCGCTTTGATATGCGCAAGGGAATCACTTCTGTATAACAGCTCCAACCCTCTTAAAGGATGCGGTCCAGACATCATTTTTACCATCTCGGTACGTACCCGTTCCATTGCTATATGTTGAAGCAGGTCTTTCTGCCTTACAAGACCCTTCCACGTGTTATGGGCAATTTTGAAATCAAATACGGAAGCAAACCGGACACAGCGGAGCATCCGCAGTGCATCTTCACCAAATCGTTCCATCGCAGAACCCACACATCTGACTCGCTCTTCCTTGATATCTGCCTGTCCACCGAACGGGTCAACGATTGTCCCAGTGACGTCCATAGCAAGAGCGTTCATCGTGAAGTCGCGCCGCTGTAAGTCTTCCTTGATATCCTGAACAAATTGAACCGCAGCAGGTCTGCGATTATCCTGATATTCGGATTCTGTTCGAAATGTGGTCACTTCAAAGTAATAACCGCCTGAACGAACGGTAACCGTACCGTGTTGTAAACCTGTAGGAATACAATCGTCAAACAGTTCCATGACTTGCTCAGGAGAAGCAGATGTCGTGATATCCATATCGTCCACAACACGTTCCAGCAATTCGTCACGAACGCAACCACCTACCCAATATGCCTTGTAGCCATGTTTGTTTAATGTTGTGAGTACATTCTCACTCTGCATTGCCATTTCACGATCTACCTGTGTCCATTGAACCACCACATATCACCTCTTCTCTTGCCTGTTGTGGTATGCACAGTATGATTTCGTCAAAGAAATGATTAACCGCAAACCGGCTTCAGATTCGGAACTTCCCTTCCCAACACCCGGTAATATATCTGTTCATATTCATGCCGAATAGCATCATTGCAAAAGTCGTGATGCGCGCGCTGAAGACATGCTTCCCTGAACTCAGCAGCCAAACGATCGTCCGTCAATAAACGGATGGTGTTCTCGGCCATGGATTGTGTATCCCCGATCGCGGATAAATACCCCGTCTTACCATGTAAGACCAGTTCCGGAATTCCTCCGGCCTGTGAACCGATTGTGGGTACGCCACAAGCCATTGCTTCGAGCGCCACAAGTCCGAAACTTTCCTTCTCCGATGGAAGCATCAACACGTCGGCCATGGAAATGACCTGAGCAATGTCATCCTGTTTGCCAAGGAAATGAACTTTATCATTCAAGCCGAGATCATTAATCTTCCATTGCATCTTCGGCAAATCAGGTCCTTCACCAACAAATAACAGTTTGGCAGGAACCTGCTCCTGTACCTGACGGAAGACCTCTACCACATCCTGAGTTCTTTTCACCGGTCGGAAATTGGAGATGTGCATTAATATTTTTTCGTCAGGCGTAGCAAAGTCTCTTCGCAGACTGGCAGCATCCCGCGGATAATATATTCGTTTGTCAATAAAATTATAGGTTAGATCGATTGGACGCTGAATATCCAGCAATTCGACCGTTTCTCGAATCAAATCTTGTGATACGGCAGTAACCGCGTCACTTTCATTAATGGCTAGACGGATCAGATCCTTCAGAGATTCATCCTGAGCCAGAACCGTAATATCCGTTCCATGTAACGTGGTAACCACTTTAAGGCCGTCCCCTACCATTTGTTTCGCCAGAAAGGCACATACTGCGTGTGGCACGGCATAATGAACATGCAGCAGATCCAGCTGCTGTGACTTAGCCACCTGAGCCATCTTTGTTGCCAGTGACAGGTCATACGGAGGGTAACGGAAAACATAATAATCATTTACTTCAACTTCGTGATAAAAAATATTTTTCTGGAACGTACCCAGTCTGAACGGGATACTGTTGGCAATAAAATGAACCTGATGCCCCTGTTCGGCAAGTAATTTGCCCAGTTCCGTTGCGACAACGCCAGACCCGCCGAGGGACGGATAACAGGTGATGCCGATTTTTAGCTTTTTATCCATCCTGTGGACGCTCCTTTGATCTCCCGCTTCATGCAGGTTGATATAATGCAATGGAATAATGAAACCCTTCGTTTCATTAAACGTAAAATGTGAAATCGCTTATTGGGCACCCGGGCCAAATTGATGAACCACGTAAGGTGTAATTGTAGCAAAACCTTCTGCAAACGGGATGAGACTGCGTTGTCCGAGCAAGGAATCGCGGGCTCTTACACGTTCAATATACCCTTGATTCAATGGCGTCGAGACCGCTCCGTCTCTCAGTTCGAATTGGGAACGATAAGAGAGCAGTGATGCTTCTTTTTGCTCATAGTGTTCCGTAATATCGACAATCAAATCCGTAGGCCCGATGTCATTAATAAAGTAAAAATAAAGTTCCTTCACCTGCAAGGCAGGCATGTCCGGCATATAGTTGCGAAGCTTAGCGTTAAATACAGCCTCCTGCACAAGCTTACTGCAATTGACATGATCCGGATGACGATCTTCCCAATACGGAGCAAACACCATCCGAGGGGCATGACGCCGTATCTCAGCCGTCACCGCCTGTACATGTTCAGGCGTAAGATATAAGCCACGATCAGGAAGCCCCAGATTCGTTCGACACGAAAGACCGAGGACGCGGGAGGCTTGCTCCGCTTCCTCGGTTCTGCGCTCTACTGTTCCGTTGGAAGACATCTCAGCACGAGTCAGATCACACACGCCTACTTTCAAGCCGGCAGCGGTATGTTTGGCAATCGTTCCACCCATACCAATCTCCGCATCGTCTGCATGTGCTCCAAAGATGAGAATATCCAGACTCATTCGGAATCACCCGAATTCAATCCAGCCTCCGGCTTGTATTTATGTACCAGCTCTCTCCAGGCAAAATCGCCACGATCCAGAGCCTTGACCAGAATCTCAGCAGTTGCAATATTTGTGGCAAGTGGAATACCCTGCACATCACAAAGACGCAGCAACGCATTAATATCCGGCTCGTGAGGTTGTGCCATCAATGGATCTCGCAAGAAAATAATCAGATCCATCTCATTTTGCGCAACCAAAGCTCCAATCTGCTGATCTCCGCCCAATGGGCCTGATTCGAATCGGTGAATCTTCAGAGACGTTCCTTCCATAATACGAAGGCCTGTTGTTCCTGTAGAATATAATTGATGGTCCGTAAAAACAGGCTCATATGCCGTCACGAAGTTAACCATCTCTTCTTTTTTACGATCATGGGCGATAAATGCTATTTTCAACATGACAATCTCCTTTAGTCGATAAAGTGGTCAAATCCGTAGATCATACCTGTATACTCCATAACCTTTTGCACACCAATCTTAACACCAGGCATATAACCTGCGCGCTCGTAGGAGTCATGCCGAATTTTTAGTGACTGTCCATAGTCTCCGAAAACAACTTCCTGCTGCGCGAATACACCAGGCAATCGTACACTGTGAATTCGGAAACCATTGTAATACCCGCCTCGTGATCCTTCAATCGTTTCTTCTTCATTCGGATTACCTTGACGAAGTTCTTCCCGATTGGCAGCAATCAGTTCCGCTGTTTTGATCGCAGTTCCTGAAGGAGCATCCAGCTTCTGATCTCCGTGATATTCGATGATCTCCACATTTGGCATATGTTTGGCAGCCTGTGCTGCGAATCGCATCATCAAAATGGCACCAATCGAGAAGTTAGGGGCAATAAGCCCTCCAATTCCTTTGTCCTGGCACTGCTTGTCCAACTGTTCGATCTGCTCCGGCGTGAAGCCAGTAACACCCATGACAGGTCTGACTCCATGACGGATCGCGATCTCAGTATGTGCAAACGCAAATTGTGGTACTGTAAAATCAACCATAACCTGAGGTTTTGTTTCGGCAAAAGCCATTTCGATATCATCAGTCACCAGCACCCCACACTCTGGCAAACCAACAAGGGTTCCTGCATCCGTGCCTGCTCCGGAGCGGTTGACAGCCGCTGCAAGCTCCAATTCCGGGTCCTGAAGTACCAATTTCACAACTTCACGGCCCATACGGCCAGCCGCTCCGATCACGGCAACTCTGATTACTTCACTCATATTGACTGCATCTCCTCACTATGTTGGATCATATCGTAGAATCCATTTCAACTCGAAAGAAATCTTTGCAAAATGAATTCTTATTGAATGGATTTCATACGTTGCTTGATTTCCTGTAACATCTGATGCAGTTGCCCATTCTGCGGATCCAGCAAAATCGCCTCACGTAGCGCCTGAATTGCATAGTCAAATTCATTCAAATCACTGTAAGCCAGCGCAAGCATAACATGAGCTTCCACTGAGAGCGGATCAAGTTTGACCGCTTCTTGCAGAAGCGTAGACGCTTCCACATAGCGCTCCTGTGTTGCAATACCCGCCTGCTCCAACAGCAACTTCGCTCTGGAGGTCAATTGTTTTGCTTCCAACGTCTGCAGATGCAAAATATACTCTTCTGTTCCTGGCGACAATTCAACCGACTTGCGCGCATATTCAAGCGCTGGAACCAGATGTTTGCTGCGGGCGTGTGTAATGGAACAGCGATAATATAACTCCGCATGTTTTGGATGAGCGTGAATGGCTGACTCGAACCAACGAATCGCCTGCTCAAAATCATTTTGCAATATACAGCGGTAAGCCTGCTGCATATATTCTTCCGGTTTCATCATTAAGCTGACCCTCCCCGATCGGGTGATGGTACAGCATATGTAATCTACGCCTAATCGGTGTTTTTGGGAGTCCACCGATTGGCATCGCGGGTGTTAAATTTATGCATGACTTTATCGTGCGCCTCAGCCAGATCAATTCCCAGTGAGTTCGCAAAACAAATCGTGATAAATAAAATATCTCCAAGCTCAAGTTCAATGGAATTGGCTGCTTCGGAAGATTTCTTCGGCTTCTCGCCGAATTCATGATTCACTTCCCTGGCGAGCTCCCCAACCTCTTCAGACATCCGGGCCAACATGGCCAGAGGACTGAAGTACCCCTCCTTGAACTGGGAGATATACTGATCAACCTCACGCTGCATTTCTGCGATGCTTTTCTCCATGAGAACGGATTCTCCTTTGAAATGATGTCGTATTTGTTCCTAATAATATCAGTTATTTAGATTCACTTCCACCATCATCAGCGACAAATCATTTTTAAAGAATCAATAAACAGGTATACTAGATGGGAATGATTGCTTCTTCATTCTAATTTATCTACAGCGAGGGATCTTATGAGCACTGCCAAAACCTGGATACAAGTTAAACTGGTTCTTCCCATCGTACTGGGTACAGCCTTATATGCCTTTGGGCTCCTCTATTTCATTATCCCCAACCAGCTTATGGAAGGTGGCCTCACCGGGGTTACGGTGCTGATCAATTACGCTTTTGGCATCTCACCTTCACTTACAACCTTGATTCTGAATGTTCCCCTCTTTCTGATTGGGCTCAAAATTTTGGGCGGCAGACAGATGATCTATACGGGTATCGGAATCGGGGCACTGACCGTTTTTCTATGGTTGTTTGAGAAGTTGATTCATCTGGGCTGGATTGAACCATTACATACCGAGAATGACCTCCTGCTCGCAGCCCTATATGCAGGTGTCACCCTTGGAGCCGGCCTTGGCATTGTATTCCGTTGGGGCGGAACGACGGGCGGTTCAGACATCATTGCCCGTATTCTGAACCGCAAGTATGGATGGAGCATGGGCCGAGTATTACTGGGCATCGACTTTGTCATTATCGGGCTCTCTCTCATCTACATCCCCAAAGAAAAAATTCTGTACACGCTTGTAGCTGTATTCATCGCCTCCAAAGTCATCGACTTTATTCAGGAAGGTGCATATTCTGCCCGGGCATTTATGATCATTAGTGACCATGCACCCGAGATTGCGGACCAGATCACACGGGATATGGATCGTGGTGTCACCCTCATTCCAGCCATTGGCGCGTACTCTAAACAGGCCAAACACATGGCCTACTGCGTGATCTCCAGGCAAGAGTTCAGGCGACTGCAGACCATTGTACGTTCCATTGACCCGAGAGCTTTTGTCATCATCAGCGATGTTCACGATGTACATGGCGAAGGTTTCAAAGAAAGCTGATATATCACAGAAACTACAAGAAAACCTCTTTTTACATGAAGAGCCGTTAGCGTGGCTATTCATGCGGAAAGAGGTCTTTTTTTATATACCACTTATAGACCAGGATCAAGTTCATGTTCTATTAACGCCGAAAAGGAAAAATCCCCTGCTGCTGCGCACGATATTTACGATATCCGGCGTAACTAAGCGTTGCCACAATGACCGAACTGATGAGCAACCCGGCCGCCCTGCGATCAGGGCCCTGTACAAATGGTACGAAAGCACTCTCATCCTTCTCCCGACCAAATAACTGGTTCACCAGTTCCTCACCATGGCCCACCATGCTCTTTAACTGAGCCAGATCTGGCTGCTTTGCATTGGTAAGCCCTTTGGTATGAGATAACCAAGCGTCCATCTGAGCAATTTCATACGGTTCACGGCGAATCAGTGCGGCAGGACGAATCGTCTCATAATGCTCCTCCAGAACGGTATAGCGGTTTGCCAGTACGGCCGCAGTTTGCCCTTGATTTGTAGCAGCGGATAAAGCGTCCAGATCGTTTTTCACGATTTTATAATACTGAAGCCATAAAGGCTTGGTTGGATTCGCGAGACTATCTGCTGCAAGTCTGAGTTTGGCTGAGGACTGCTGAAGAGAAGCATCGTCATTTTTCACCTTCACAACGGCTTGTTTCACTTCAACTATGGTTTCGGACAAGGCGTGTATGCCCTCGACTGTTGTTTGTCCCTCAAAGGAGATATGCTCCAGACTTTTACTGATACGCAGAATGCTTCCTCGCACTTCTTCAATATTATTCTCGAGCGCCTGCCGATACAATATGGCTGCTTCCTCGTTCAGTTGTGCAATTGAATTGCTTGTGGACACTTGCTGATCTGAATTCGAATTCAATGCTTCACTTTGCGCGGATACACGATATGCTAAGTTCGTCCACAGCATTATAGCTATAAACGATACCACCAATAAGCCAGTTTTGATCCCAAACGTTCTCTTCATGGACATCCCTCCCACCACCAATGTATGGCGGGGGACAGTTCATTAGAACAAGCTCAAGATCGGATATCAGGTTCGTTTCGCCTGTCTTAAGGCCAGCCACGCGCACAGAATGCTTACCAGTGTTAGTCCGAATGTGAAATTACGCACACCATCTACATGATCATAGAGGGAAGCGGGTAACCAAGGGTAAATATCATATGTATAATCCATCGTATCGTTCAACAGCGTCCAAAGACCTGCAACGACAAGGGAAGCCCAGCGGAAGCCGAAAAAGCGTACATAAATAAGAGCTTCAATGGCCATCGCACTATGCGAAGCAATCAACATCCAGTCTTGCCAGTGCTGTGTACCGCCTTGCATCCAGCCAGCGAAAATAATGGATACGGCCCACACGCCATATTTCACAGATGTAACCACGGCAAGCGCCTGAATCACATGTCCGATCCGTTTGATAATGATGGACCGTGGTGGGTACAAGACCCATAACAACGCTAAAGTAAAAAACAAACTCGCTGTTGGGCTATCCGGCACAAATACGATCTGCCACACCGGCTGCTCAGCCAGCGTCAATTTCATTTGCTCTCCGTACCAGATGTATCCGTATACCGTTCCTACCGCATTACACCAAAATAATAGCCACAGGAAATAACGATTGGTTAGAAATTCTCTACTCCAGAAATACGATAAAGCCACATTCCCTGCCCCTTCCTTCATCAATATTGTGCACGATACAGTGCTGTCCAAAAAAACACTTCAAAAAAACCTGACCGCATAAACGATCAGGTTTCATTGGTTATTTCGATTTTACTGTTCTGCTTTCTGTTTCGCAAGCCATTCGGTCAGATGAGTAATCTCTTCATCCGTGACGCCTTGAGCAATCGCTTGATTGTACATCGCAGGCATCTCGTTATAACCATCTTTAATGATGGTCAGAATCTCTTCCTGGCTGTGCTTGTCACCCACACCCCGAAGTGAAGGTCCACTTGCGCCCTTCATATCAGCCGCATGGCAGCCAATACATCCAGCCTTCTTGTACGTTTCCATTGCAGGATCATCCTGTTCCACGATCGCAACTTCTTCTTGCTGTCCAGGTGCATTGGAAACGGGTGGGAGCCCCTGTTCACGCCTCTCCAGCGCTTCTTCTTCACGTTGAATATGTTCAGGCTTCTGTCCACTTGCTTCCAACTCATGCTCGTAGTGCGTCCACGCTACATTTGTCAGGTAGAATACAGAAATGACCGACAAAATCATCAGTGATGAAGCAATTGGGCGTTTATAGAAACGCCGCTCCTTGCCTGTATCCAGGAATGGTGCCAGCAGCAAAGCTCCAAAAGCGACTCCGCTGACCCCCAGTACCCCGAGCAAAACGTAATCGCCCGATGCGTATGGATACTTCAAGTACTGATACAGAAAAAGGAAGTACCAGTCCGGCATAGGAATTACGGATGCGCTCGGATTGGCCGGATAGCCTAAAGGTGCAGGTTCTGAGATCGTGAGAACCAGAATCCCCACCAATACAACGACACCAACCATCCATTCTTTCAGCAGGAAGTTGGGGATAAAGGCTTCTGATTTGCCGGGATACGCCGTGTAATCAGGAGGGGTAATAAATCCCGACCCTTTACGGACCCGTGAATCACCGACAAAGATAACCTTTTCCTCATCATCCTTCTTATGTCCGTGAGCCATTGCGATTCCTCCCTTCTCAGTTTATAGTGGTCCCGAAATGCCCTGTCTGCGGATCATGATAAAGTGTCCGACCAGAAGCACCAGAAGCACAGCGGGGAGGAAGAATACGTGCAGGGCAAAGAATCGGGTTAGTGTCTGTGCACCAACAATCGTACCGCCTTGCAGGAATTCTTTAATAATCGGTCCCAGCCAAGGAACCGTATTGGCAATCTCCAGTGTTACTTTTGTTGCAAAATAGGCTTTGTTATCCCATGGCAACAAGTACCCTGTCAGCCCCAGGCCCAACATGACGAAAAAGATCAGCATGCCAACAACCCAGTTCATTTCACGCGGTGCCTTGTAAGAGCCTGTAAAGAACACACGCATCGTATGTAAGAACATCATTACGATAACCAGACTGGCTCCCCAGTGGTGCATGCCGCGAACAATTTGGCCGAAGGCTACTTTGGTCTGCAGGTACTCCACACTAGCGTAGGCATTGATAATATCAGGTACATAATACATGGTCAGGAACATGCCTGACAGAATCTGAATAACAGTAATAAAGAACGTCAATCCACCAAAGCAGTACACGAATGCGGAAAAGTGATGAGCCGGATTTACATGCTCTGGAACTTCATGATCCGCAACGTCCCGCCAGATTGGCGTGATGTCAAGACGCTCGTCAATCCAGTCATAGACATTTTTAAACATCTGCGTTCACGCCTCCTAATTCACTCGGGTGTTCGGAACAATGTCGCCCAGATATACCCAACCCTGCTCTTCCTTGACTACGTACTCATCCAGCGGTTTGGGGGCTACGGCAAGATTCTTCCCTTCCTTGTCATAGTGCGCGCCATGGCAGGGGCAATGATACTCGTCAGGGTATTGCTTGTCACTATTCCAGCCTACTGTACATCCCAGATGTTTACATATAGGTGAGAGTGCATAAATTTTACCCTGCTCGTCTTTGCGAATCCACGCCACTAACGATGCATTACTCAGATACCAACCATCCTGTTGTTTAAGTTCAAAGGTGAATTCTTGAGGCTCATTCGTAATTTTGCTGATTTCAGCTACTTTGACAGAGGTGCCTTCTCCCTTATGTTGCAAAATCGGGTCCACCGCAAAACGGACCATAGGAAGGATTGCACCGGCGGCCATGTAGGCTGTAGCTCCACCAAGCGTGTACGTCAAAAACTGCCTGCGTGACATCTCCATGCGGCTTGGCAATTTCAATGAAGCTTCGTGGTCATGCTCACTGCTCATACTGTCTCCAACCCCCTTTTTCAGCCAACTCTCTCAAACGTTTTCATTTTCATAAATTCCACGACTTACTAGAACATACATAATCATATAGTAGCCCTAGAACACCGTCAAGAATTTGTCACACATTTTTAAGGTTCAATTGTAAGCGTTATTAAAAAATTGTTGTAAAATTGTCACATTTGTCGCTAAAAACTATTTTTTCCACAACTCTCGTATCTTTTCCCCTATAAATCTCGCAATCCCTTCTTCTCCGACCTCATGAGTTAAGACGGACCGACTCAAAACCAGATCAGCAGCTGGAATTTCCATGCCATCCAAATGACCATCCGATGACATAATAACCACATATTTGAATCCTGAGGATTTAAGCTGTTCGGACAAGGAATTTAATGTCATTGACAATTCCGAATTAGCATAATGAAAGGCTGGATAAGTCATGATTCTCCCTTTGAAAGGAATTTCGACCAGATCCAGAAAATCTCTCAGCCGCTCCAACGCCTCGGTAGCTTCAACTGGCGACTGCTCACCGCTAAGAGCTGTGTATGGAATAAGGCATGTATCCAGATAGAGTTGCAGTTCAGCCCAGCTGTCTTGAGTCATCTCACTGAATTTCAATTCCCTATATCCCCTCTCTATCCATTTTATTCCCATATTATATATGACTATATCTTATAAATCCAGACATTCATTTCGGAATTACACATATCAAAAAAAGGAAACACGCATCTGCGCATTCCCTTTTATCTCAGAAAGGAACTATTTTGCTAATCAGTTTATGGTCCTCAGTTCATCCGTCAGACTCCGGAAAGCTACTTCGTCTCCGGTAGCTAACGCTTTATCGATTTCCAAATAGAGCTTCTCGCTGCGCTGTTTGCGAAGCGCTTCGTCCCAAACCATCTCAGCTGCCAGCCCCAACATGACTTCATACGTAACTTTCATTTTATCCAATAGGATGCACCTCCAAAACGGATTTAAGAGCTCCTATATTCTTTTCCTTTGGTAACATAACCCAGTGAAGTTCTGGACATCCGCTCCAGATCGGCATCAGTCAGCTCACGTATCACTTTGGCAGGTGTCCCCAAAGCAAGAGTATAGGGCGGAATTTTACTATTCTCAGTAACAACAGAACCGGCTCCAATCAGCGTATATTCGCCAATATCGGCTCCATTCAGCAGAATGGCTCCCATGCCGATTAATGATCCTGTTCCAATACAACAACCATGAATGATCGCTGTATGTCCTACTGAGACATCATCTCCCACAATCAAAGGTTGATCAGTATTGACATGCCCGACAACGTTATCTTGAATATTACAGCGCTTTCCAATGATAATAGGAGCCAAATCAGCCCGCAGGACTGCATTGAACCAGACGGAAGACTCTTCTCCCATTCTCAAATCACCGATCAGTTTTGCACCTTCAGCCATATATACCGAAGGGTGTAACTGAGGTTGTAGACCTTTGTATGGAATTATGATTATTATCACTCCTTAATTTGGGAGTGATTTTAGCAACTTGTCCTTCACTTGTCAAACATAATAGGCGTAATGTCTCCTGAGATGGAGCGACAGGATGCAGCAAGACGTGTGCCCCAGGCTGTCATTTGTATAGTCCTGCCTTCCTCATGTTCCCCAATACGGACCATGCCAAGATGCAACATCATTTTAACAATTCTGTTATCATAAATGGCCTCGGCCGTATCATAGTAAAACGGCTGAATGAACGGACCGATCTGACGAAACAGCGACTCGGCGGTTGACCATTCTTGGGCACATTCGCCTGTCCAATACACAATAGAGGACAGATTGGGAATAGCACCTTTATACAATCTTAACCAAAACCTAAATAGCTGTATCATTTCGGCTGTTTTCTCAGCTCCCAGCTTGTCTTCTCCAGCTGGTGATAACTTCAGCGTGCCTTGCTCCTCACGAACCAGCCGATGGTGAAATGCATAGTCGTACAGAAGTGCGAAACGATCCGGGTAATCCTTGAAGGAACGGCCATATCCGAATCTCCATCCACCTTTGCCCACCAATTCCTCACTAATGTGCAGATGCTCCATAATCTGCTGTTGAGAGCGACGGTACATCATGCCTTCAGCGTTAAGGGCAATTTCGTGTTGCTGGACAAACTGCAGGAACAACTTGAGATCATCCGCTAAGAGATGATACTCATCCCGATACATGGGTGGCTCCGTTGTTTTGGTAATCCCTGCTCGCAGATGTGTGGATAACACATCCCTGAATCTTAATTTCAGATCCTGGGGTACCTGATACAAATACCTGGTCTGCTGCGTTGTCCCATTGAACAGCCATCCACTCTTATTGAAGCGAACGATGAGATCACGTGGACTCGCGCCAGCCTCACTCTCCTTTTTGTCCATCGATTGACGGGCTATGGCAATGAGTTCTTCCATACCATAATACTGGCGAGGATCAAACAACAAGTTGTTCAAAAAGCGCTGATCTGCTTGATTCAGTTGACGTACCTGCTGCTCAAAAAAGGGTCTGCTGCCCAATGTAGTGAGAATACTCTGGATGAGTTCATGTTTGGAATTGGGCTTGCATTCACATTGGTAATAGTCTGCTATTCGATTAAGCTGGCCAATATCGGCAAAAGTAAGCATATCCGCTAGATTCATGGGTCCATCGCCTCGCCCGTTAACTACTTCGACTACTGATTCAGAGCCTGAAATAGTTTGGTTTTGTAAACATCGTTGACGGAATTCCCATAATCTAAACCTCTTTTTGGAAATCTTTTATGTTTTAAACCATACTATGCCCCGAGTTGGTCAATCAGAAGAAAAATGAGAGGTTTGAAATCATATACAGTCTTTATTTCCCCATAAAACGCAAAAAAAACAACCCAAGTTGGATTACTCAGGTTGTTTCGCTGTGTCCAAAGACAGATGTCGTGTGCAATTATATAACAGTGGACTCCAGTCATCACGTTCCTTTTCCAGGATCGTCAGTGACAGGTTTCCAATCCGTTCTGTATACCGATCTTTAAACAAAGCTGTTAAAAGGTTGGCTAAGAAAGCTCCGTGAGTGACAATGAGTACGTTTTGGTCAGAATAGGCCGACCATAGATCTTCCAGAAACGCCAGTGCACGAATCTGGATATCCGCTATCTGCTCCTGTCCCAAGTCTAATGTCTCCCAGGCTTGGCCCCAACGGGCAACCCGTTCTTCTGAAGTCAGACCTTCAATCTGACCAAAAGCCCTTTCTTTCAACCGTGCGTCTGGCTTGAGCAAAGGTACATTCAACAGCTTGGAGATAATCTCCCCTGTTTCCTGTGCCCGCGATAATCCACTTGTGATGATATAGTCCCATTGGTATTCTTCCGTCAGCAGACGTCTTCCCAGGCGCTCTGCCTGTTCACGACCTTCTCCATTCAGAGGAATATCCGTCTGACCCTGTATACGGCCCGCCGCATTCCAGTCTGTAAGACCGTGACGAATAAGCCCGATTCGCACTTACATCCCTCATTTCTCCACACGGCGAACGAAAGGTTATTACCTATGCACTCGCACCTTGTTTGCGTTTATTCGTTGTTCGATGCATACGTCCAAGAGAAAATAACGCCATTCCTATTGCAAGTAAAGAGAGGGCCATCCAATACTGCGGATATGCAGGTCCCATGCTCACAACAAAAGGTTCTATGATACTTCCTCTGTCCGCTCCAGTCATGTTGTACTGATACATTCCAGAGGACGATGATCCGCTTCCGGCAACCCCTGTCTCCAGGATACCCGTAGTAACAACTTTGGTTTGCTCAGCTTCTGATACATCTGGCTTAAACATTGCCATATACAGAAAGCTGCATAAAAAAATAGCCAGGAACGCGGCAATCCACAAAGACATATGCTTGCGGATCACAGCAGAGAAACGATTAACCTTTACCTCTTCCGGCAGTAACCATGGAGACTCCGCGTAGATCCGGTCCATAACGTTACGGTTCACTCTCTCTGCTTGTTGTTCTGTCACTGGAACCGGAATGCTGTGCAGCAAGATCTGAGCTTCTTCCCAGACCTCAAACTGCTCGGAGCACTCTTCACAACCAGCGAGATGAGCATGAAATGCAATCCGCTGAGGATGAGTTTCCGGCAAGTCCCAGACCAGTGCAAACAGTTCCTGGGCTTCATTGCAATTCATCGGTTCTTCATCCCTTCATATGGCTCGTACACCGGTTCGAAGAAATAAGGTTCCAATTGAGTTTTTACGCTTGATCTTGCTCTGAATAATAGCGATTTCACAGAACTGACGCTCTGCCCAAGAATATTCGCAATCTCTTGGTAGTCTAGTTGATCATACTCACGGAGTATAATCGCAGAACGCTGCTTCTCCGGCAAATTGTTAATCGCATCCCTAACCAGCATCACCCGCTCGCTGCGTAGTACAGCATACTCCGGTGTATTCTCCGAAGGAGCAACGGGAACAATCCCGCTCTCTTCAAGTGGGACATTTCCGCTACGCTGTTTGCGAAGCTCACTCAGTACCGTATTTCTCGCAATGGTATATAACCATGTTGAGAATGAGGCATCCACCTCACGGAAAGAGTGCAGACTGCGGAACGCCTTATAGAAAGTCTCAGAACAGAGATCTTCCGCAAGCAGCTCCATATTGGAACTTTTCAACATATGATATACGAAAGCCAGTATTTTACGCTGATAACGACTCATCAGCTCGGAATATAACTCCAGGTTACCTTCCTTGATCTCTCGAATCAACTGGGAATCCGTCATTTGAGTGCGACCCCTCCTCGCCCATCCATGTGCTTCTCCCCGTTCGACTCTATCCATGTATTACCGAACAGGCACAAAAAAGTTGCGGTTCTCACCGCATATAAAAAGCGTTCAGCGCCATAACTGGCCTTCCCGCCAAATTCCCCTATGTAATGGCAATTTCCCCAACGTTTCTACATTAACAGTATTTATTGTACAACGGTCTGCATCATCCTGGCAAATCCATTGGCATCCACAAAACCCGACCTGTCATTCATATGCGGTCATTTTCACGTTCATGACTTCATTTTGAGCCTTTTTGGTAACCCTTGCTTATATAGACGGACGATATACCGAAAAGGTTACAAAAATGTGATATTTATTGGATCTAAGGTATCCTAACAGATTAAGGAGGGAGATGTAAATAGAGGATGTAAGTTCAAGTGTAACTTTTAACATATCAATGCCTTTCCCATAACTTTTTAAGACAAAAAAAAGACCGCTTACATAAGCGGCCATTGCTCACGTGGAGCAATACAGTTATTGGATAGGAGTGGAGAGAAACCATACTGTACCCTTATTATATGTATACGTTTTCATTTTGTCAACACTTTCAGTAAAATTGTTTGAATTAATTATATCTTTCGGTAAATCAGGATAATACATCCTTTTTTTTCTGTGACTGAAAATCAAATAACAACTCCAATATAACCTTACAAAAAAGAGGGCTTTCGCCCTCTTTCTCGTCTTATATCCACACTTGATAGCCTAAGGAATCCAATAACGTCTTGGCTCGTTCCATATCTTCTTCCTGACGGAAAGACAGACGCATAATGCCCGGCACATCCACCCGGTTTTCGATAATCTCCAAGTTGCTCAAGTTGATATCATTCGCCCCAAGCTCAGTTGCGATCTTACCGATCATACCCGGTGCATCCTGGACATCAGTATACAGATCAAATAACGGCGAAATCATGCCTTTGCGTCGTTCTGGTAATATACTGCGGAACTCGCGGGCCTGACGGAATGCCTCCTCTATGCCTTCACCGTTCTTATGCTCCAGCATATCCGTAAAGGCCATCATCTGGCTATTCCAGTCCTTAAGCAAGCCCAGCAGTACATCACGGTTGCTAAGCAAGATATCTCTCCACACAATCGCATCACTGGACGCAATCCGGGTAATATCCCGGAAACCACCTGCAGCCAGCATTTTATACAGTGGATTCGACTCATTATATTCACGCACCTGATTCACCAGTGCAACAGCAATAACATGTGGCAGATGACTAATCGCCCCCACGATGTCATCGTGCAGCAGAGGCTCCACACGCACGATCTGTGCCCGCGTATACGCAAGCAGCTCAGACAGCCTGCTGTAGGCTTCCTCAGGTACATGTTCTGAAGGGGTTAAGACATAGTATGCATTCTCAAACAACACAGCTGAGGCCGCATCTACGCCTGCACGCTCCGACCCTGCCATAGGATGACCACCAATGAAGTAAGCGTCAGTCAACCGCACATGCTCGGCACAAGCGGCAATGGAAGCTTTAGTGCTTCCTACGTCCGTGATGATACATCCTTTTTTCAATGGCAGCTTGGAGAGCTTTTCGAAATAGGATTCTAGCAAACCTACGGGAACGCACAAAAAAATAAAGTCGGCATCCTCTACCGCTTCTTCCAGAGAGAGCGTAGCATCATCCACTACACCGCTCGCTATGTACTTGTCCTTCAGTTCATCCAAGTGGGCGTAGCCCATCACGGTTACATCTGGCTTGCCTTTGAAGCAAAGCGCCAGTGAACCGCCGATGAGTCCTACACCAATCATTGCAATTTTTAGTTTCATGGGTCCTCACTCTTTCATCGCCAGTATTAAGGGCGTGCTACCGCCTTCTCAGCCAGCGTGTTCTCCAGTGCCGTGACAAATGCACGGTTCTGTTCTGATGTTCCGACGGACACACGAATGTAAGTTGGGTATACGTGAAATCCTGAGCGAACGATAATGCCTTGTTTGAGCAAGGATTGGAACGCATTTGCCGAAGGCATATTCAGGTCAACCATAATAAAATTACCCTGTGAAGGGAAATACGACAATCCGAGCCGTGTAAATTCATTTTGCAGGTAATCCCGATCCGTTGCATTCCGCTTCGAGCACTCTTGAACAAAATCCTGATCCAGTAGTGCAGCTTTTGCCGCAACCTGTCCAAAACGGGAAGTGTTAAACGGTTCACGTACACGGTTAATCAAATCAATAACTTCGGGACGTGCAATACCATATCCGATCCGAAGCGAAGCCAAACCGTAAATTTTGGAGAATGTCCGCAGGATGACCAAGTTCGGATACCGTTCGATCAATGGTATACTTTGCGGGTATGCTTCATCGGTTACGAATTCATAATAAGCTTCGTCCAGTATGACCATCACATGAGCAGGCACACGGTCCATAAAGGCTGTAAGTTCCTGCTCGGAGATAATCGTACCTGTCGGATTATTTGGATTACACACCCATACTGCTTTGGTTTTGTCGTTAATTTGCGCGAGCATCGCGCTCAGATCATGCGTGCCATCTTTCAGAGGCACTTCGATGGACACGGCCCCCTCAATATCTGCATTGCTTTTATATACAGAAAATGTCTGATCTGCCATGATGGTCTCGTCACCCGGCAAGAAGAAAGCTCTCGTGATCAAAGCAATAATCTCATCGGAACCACAACCAAATATTAAGTTGTTCCGTTCAACCCCAAGATGCTCGGCAAGAACTCCCGTCAGCTCAACCGAGCTACCGTCTGGGTATATGCTTATATTCGTCATTTCTCTCGTAATGGCTTCCAGGGCGGCAGGAGAACTGCCGTACGGGTTTTCGTTGGAGGCCAGCTTGATGACTTGTTCAAGCCCCAGTTCACGTTTCACTTCTTCAATCGGTTTGCCCGGCTGGTACACAGGCAGATTGACAATCTGGGATTTCGGTTTCAACCCGACCGCCTCCTGTTATTGAAATAATGTTAGACACGAATCAGCGTGCACCTTACGTGTCCAAAAGATGTCCTTTCAGGACTCTCTATCCCTTTAATTGTGCCACAAAGTTGCGAATTTGCAACAGGCCCGCTACACGCGTATCCGGATTTTCAAGCAGAGGAATCGCATCTTCCACCTGACGAACAATGGCACTACCTACAACAACGCCATCGCAGATGCGGGAGAAATGTGCCACCTGCTCATGACTGGAGATACCAAAACCCACCGCTACAGGGAGGTCTGTCAGACTTTTCACCGTCTCAATAAAGCTCTCTACGCCATCAAAGAAAGAAGCTCTCTCTCCGGTTACCCCAAGGGATGATACACAATAGATAAATCCCCTCGCGCCCGTTACAATCCGCTCAATCCGGGCATTAGATGTAGGTGCAACAAGCGGCACCAGATGCACACCAGCACGATTTGCGCGTTCTCGCATCTCTTCCGCTTCCTCAATTGGCAGGTCCGGAATGATCATGCCACTAATATCGTGTTTGACCAATTCATCAAAGAATACATCCAGGCCTGTCTGCAATACCGGATTATAATAGGTGAACAGTACAAACGGCAGTTTCACACCTGCCTTACGAGCTTTTGCAGCGGTTTCCATCACAGTACGAATGGTAATCTGGCTTTTCAGCGCACGTTCGGAAGCGCGCTGAATGACTGGGCCATCTGCAAGCGGATCGGAATAGGGAACACCCAGTTCCAAAATGTCCGCTCCAGCCTGTTCAAGCTCCTTGATGATATCAATCGTTGTATCCACATCCGGGTCTCCCACGGTTAAAAATGGAATAAGTGCCGTGCGATTCTGTTCCTTCAATTGCTGGAAGGTCTGGTCCATCAGATTCATCCCAAGTCACCTCCCGTGTATTTCATGATGGATTCAACATCCTTGTCTCCACGTCCCGACAGACAAATGACTACAATATCATCTGCTGTAAGTTCAGGCGCCAGTTTGACAACTTGAGCTACCGCATGTGCAGACTCCAGAGCAGGAATGATTCCTTCCGTCCGACATAGGAGTTGCAGGGCATCCAGTGCTTCCTGATCCGTGATCGGTACATATTTTGCCCGTTCAATATCCTTGAGATAGGAATGCTCCGGACCAACACCCGGATAATCAAGTCCGGCCGAGATGGAATGCGCTGGCTGAACCTGTCCATACTCATCCTGCAACAGGTAACTCATAGATCCCTGGAATACACCATGCGTACCTTTGGTCATCGTTGCAGCGTGATACTCGGTTTCGACCCCTTTGCCTGCGGCTTCAACACCAACAAGCTTCACATCCTGATCACCGATAAATGGATAGAACATACCGATCGCATTACTTCCTCCACCAACAGCGGCTACAATTACATCCGGCAAACGCCCTTCGATCTCCTGAATCTGACGACGGGTCTCATCACCAATCACACGTTGGAAATTCCGCACCATCATCGGATATGGATGAGGACCAACCACTGATCCGAGCACATAGAACGTATCCTCTACATTGCTGACCCAGTAGCGAAGTGCTTCATTACCAGCATCCTTCAGTGTCCGTGTTCCGGACGTCACCGGAATTACTTCTGCTCCGAGCAGCTTCATCCGAAATACGTTTAACTGCTGACGCTCTGTATCTTCTTCGCCCATAAATACTTTGCATTCCAGTCCAAGCAATGCGGCTACGGTTGCGGTCGCAACGCCATGTTGACCTGCACCCGTTTCGGCAATAACTTTCTTTTTGCCCATCCGTTTGGCAAGCAAACCTTGTCCAATGGCGTTATTAATTTTGTGCGCGCCTGTATGATTGAGATCTTCACGTTTCAGATAAATTTTCGGTCCGCCCAATCGGCGTGACAATTGCTCTGCATGGTACAATGGCGTTTCACGTCCAGAATACTCGCTTAGCAGATAGTTCAGTTCCTTGTTAAATTCCTCATCTTTAGAGAAGTGGCTATATGCCTCCTCCAACTCTATGAGTGCGTTCATTAGTGTCTCAGGTACAAAGCGGCCTCCGAAGTGACCGAAACGCCCGTGTTGATCCGGCAATTGATGTGTCATGCCTGCTTCACCCTTTCTACGAATGCTGTAATTTTGGCAATATCCTTCACACCTTCAGTCTCCACGCCGCTGGATACATCGACGCCGAAAGGTGCATATGTCTGTATTAGTTGTTGTACATTGTCCGGCTGCAACCCTCCTGCAACGAACAGAGCAATTCCGCGACTTTTCGCCCATTCAGCATAGGCAGGGATTCGCTCCCAGGCAAACGTTTTCCCGGAGCCCCCTCCATATAGAGGATCATGGGTATCAAGCAATATCGCATCCACGTATTTATCATAAGTATCAAGAGCCCTTATGGCTGCATCATCAGCTTCCGGTCCCGTTTCATCTTTGGGAAAAGAAAAAACTTTGAACACTGCGGCATTCCACCGCTGCTTCACCTGCTGGCAAAATTCCGCAGTCTCCTGTCCATGCAGTTGAATAACATCCAGCTGAGCAATGTCCATAATGTGTTCCAGTTCTTCGAGCGCAGGATTCACAAATACACCCGCAAGCTTCGGCCGATCATAGGTAGACCATTCGAACAACACCGTTCTTAATGCAGCAGCCTGCTCGGGTTCGATTCGGCGGCGTGATTTGGCAAAAACAACACCAATGTAATCCACAGGCAAGTTTATCATCGATTTTAGCACTTCAACGTCCTGAAGTCCACATATTTTTACGGCCGCTGGCAGCGGGTTTCTCAGTTCTGACATACTGTCGCCTGTGCCATCGTGTAAGGAAGTATTCATCATTTGGGTCCCATCAGATCATATACAGCCGCCTCGACATCATCCTTGCGCATGAGATGCTCACCTACGAGAATACCATGAACACCGGCCTGGATCAGAGGTACAGTTGATTCTGGTCCGTCAATACCACTTTCGCTAATCAAGGTAACGCCACTTGGAATCAATTCCATCAAATCCAGTGTCGTGTTCAGACTGGTTTCGAATGTTTTCAAATTACGATTGTTGATGCCCACAAGTGTTGCCTGCGGAATCTCCAATACCTGCTCCAGTTCTGTTCGATCATGGACTTCAATCAAGGCATCCAGCCCCAAACTTTTGGCAAATTCCAGATATTGACGAATCTGTTCAGGTGTCAGAATACTGGCAATCAGCAATACCGCGTCCGCACCCAGCAATCTTGCCTCGGCAATCTGTCGTTCATCTATAATAAAATCCTTGCGCAATAGCGGAATGTTCACCGCTTGATGAATCGCCTGCAAGTACTCATTGCTCCCTTGAAAATACGACACATCTGTTAATACGGAGATGCAGTCTGCACCTGCTCGTTCATAAGCGGCAGCAATCTCTACCGGATGAAAATCCGGACGGATCAACCCTTTGGACGGCGATGCCTTCTTCACTTCAGCAATAAGGCCGAGTTTGCGATTGCGTCCGCTTGATAGTGCTTGTTCAAACCCCCGAGTTGCGGGTAGTTGTTCGATTTTTTGGATAGCTTCATCCATGCGAAATGTCTGTGCAAGAACTTCAACTTCTTTATGTTTGGTTGCAACGATTCGATCAAGATACATGACTGTACGCCTCCGTTGTATGAATTAACTGTTCAAGCTTCCCGGCAGCTTTGCCCGAATCTACCGCTTCTGCGGCAAGTGTCACCCCTTCAGCAATGCTATCTGCAAGACCGGATACATAGATGCACGCTCCGGCGTTCAACAGAACGACATCACGATAGGCACTCTGCTCACCCTGGAAGATCCTCTTAATAATTTCGGCATTCTGTGCCGCATCTCCTCCAAGTACCGCTTCGAGCGGATGCAGAGACAAACCCATATCACGTGGATCAATATCATAGGTGTGCACTTCACCATTGCGAAGTTCAGATACCTGAGTTGGTGCCGAAATACTGATTTCATCCAGACCATCATGGCTGGCCACAACCAACGCTCTTTTGAGACCAAGACGATTCAGTACTTCAGCAATCATCGGCGTCCGGGAACGATCATACAGGCCAAGCAGTTGGCGATCTGCTCCCGCAGGATTCGTTAACGGTCCGAGCATATTGAAAATGGTACGAACCCCCAGCTCTTTTCTTGGTCCTGCTGCATGTCGCATGGAAGGGTGATATACCTGGGCAAAACAGAAGCAGATTCCGATATCATCCAGACATTGTCTGGCCTGCTCCCCGTTCAGATGGATATTTACACCGAGTGCCTCTAATACATCTGCACTACCCGCTTTGCCTGAAGCTGAACGGTTGCCATGTTTGGCGACCCGAACCGAGACGGCCGAAGCAATGATCGCGGATGCTGTGGAAATGTTGAATTTGTGAATACCCGATCCACCTGTTCCACAAGTGTCCAGCAAGCCGCTGCCATCCGTTAGAATTCGTCCGCCCTGACCACGCATGGCTTCAGCAAAACCGGTGATCTCATCTACCGTTTCACCCTTCATCCGTAGCGCCATCAGCAAACCTCCGATTTGAGCCGGCGTTGCCTCACCTCTCATGATCGAGTACATCAAATCTCTTGCTTCGGCTTGCTCCAGATGGCTGCCCTCTAGAATCTTCGCCAGGCCATTTTTCATGCCTTCCTCACGAGTAATCTCAGCAATAGGGGTTACAGGGTTCTCATTCATTATTGGGTTTATGTTCATCTCCGGTCTCTCCTCTCTCAGTTCTTAGCGGCCGCTGGTGTGACAAAGTAGTCTGCATTCGCCAGTCTCAACGTGCTGTCCTTTTCTTTGGCAGGAAACATTGCTTCTGCTGTTCGAATCGCCTTGAGCAATGCTTTAGCTTTGTTAACCGTTTCCTCATATTCATTCTCAGGCACAGAATCCCATACGATTCCCGCTCCGGCCTGTACATATGCTTTTCCTTTTTTAAAAATAATCGTACGAATCGTAATACAGGAGTCCATGTTACCCGAGAAACCAAGGTATCCGATGGCTCCTGCATAAGCACCCCGTGCCTCTTTCTCCAGTTCCGCGATAATCTCCATTGCACGCAGTTTCGGTGCTCCGGATACAGTACCCGCTGGCAAGCATGAGAGAAACGCATCGAAGAAATCCTTGTCTTCTCTAAGCTCGCCCGTAACGTTGGATACCATGTGCATAACGTGAGAATACCGTTCAATCTCCATGAACATGTCACACTTCACACTGCCGAAGCTGGATACCCGGCCCAGATCGTTACGACCCAGATCAACCAGCATCAGATGCTCCGCGCGTTCCTTCTCATCCTGGAGCAGATCAGCAGCGAGTGCACGATCTTCCGCTTCTGTTGCCCCTCTTGGACGTGTGCCTGCAATCGGTCGTGTTTCCACACGATTTCCATCCACCTTGACCAAAGCTTCAGGCGAAGTACCCACGATAATCTCATCATCCATTTTGAGGTAGTACATATAAGGTGATGGATTCAGGGTCCGAAGCACACGATACACGTGAAGCGGAGAAACTTCCGTATCAATGTGGAAACGCTGGGATAATACCACTTGAAAAATATCACCTGCGCGAATGTAATCTTTGGCTTGCTCTACATTACCGATAAATTGCTCCTTCGTGAGGTTGGAGCGAATATCCCCCAGTTCCACGTCTCCCGGAATGGAACGCGGATTCAGGTTCTCCCCTGGTCCTTGCTGTTGCAAACGTTCTGCCGCCTGCTCCAGCTTCTCCGAAGTCACTGCATACGCTTGGCGTATCTCATCATCCGTTGCACCGTCCTTAACGTGTACATTACCAACGAGCAGCATCTGCTGCTTCACATGGTCAAACACGATAATCTGGTCACAGAACATAAAGCGAATGTCATCCATATTCAGGTCATCCAGCGCGTGAGCTGGAAGTTTCTCATAATAGGACAGCAGATCATATCCGAAGAAACCAATTGCCCCACCTGTGAATGGTGGCAGTTCATCATCTTTTGGACTGCGATACTTACGCAGCAGTGCTTTCAGTTCTTCGATCGGTTTACCTGGCAATTCACGGGTCTTCCCTGCTTCTTCTACAACAATCCGGCCCTTCTTGGCCGAAATCATCAGGAACGGATCTGTACCGATGAACGAGTATCTCGCCCATTGGATACCGCCCTCTACACTTTCCAACAGGAATGCCCGGTCGTTGTCAGCATAACGGCGGAATATTCGAATCGGAGTCTCCATATCTGCCAGAATCCGTTTGACTACCGGAATCAGATTATACTCATTCGACATTTTCAGTACTTGATTAACGTTTGGCGTTATCATCAGATCACGTCCTTTCAGATTTAGGTAGAAGAAAAGGTTATATGTACAAAAAAACCTCTACCATCAGGTAGAGGTTTGGTTATAAGCTGTATTTAACAGGGTGATGCTTCATAAATAACAAGTCCCTATACTTCGCTGTCGGATTATTCACAGGTCGCTGAATTGATGCATCTCACATCATCCAAATCGGGAAAATAAATTAGTTATAACACTTCAACTACTCATTCCAATATTACGTAAAATATAGGAGAGTGCATTGATTGTGTTTGTACCAAAATATATCAAAACAAAAGATGTCCTATGACACGTTTGTTTTCCCTGTTCCTGTTACCTATTCCGTAGCACGACGTACCGTGAATCAGTTGACCGGTTTCTGTTGCCCCGGTTACCACCCACTGGACTCTGCTATATACTCCACTAGCTCAGCTGCTCTCAGCTCAATCTCTACTCTACTCAACTGGTTCTCACTATACATCATTATGATCGGTTTGACAACCCACTACTTAAGAACCAGAAGGTGTTGCCAAATCCGGACGTAATGCCTGTGCACCGTTCAGATACACATGGTTGATTTCATTCTGAGCTTTGTTTGTATTGACATGCACCATGAAACGAATGCACTGCGCCAAGGCACCTTTAACAGGAACCTCCAGTGCACACATTAGTGGTACGAGTTCCCAGCCATCCAGTTGGCGAATAGCTTTTGCCGGGAAAGCAGCATCCAGATCCCCAGTTAACGTAATCCACACACTGCAGATATCTTCCGGTTGGATCTCATTGCGATCCACGATCTCCTGCAACAATACTGCCGTTTCCTTCAAAATCTGTTCTTCGTTGTTCTGCGTGACTGTTGTAGCCCCGCGAATTCCCCGTGTGACCATCGCTGTTATTCTCCCTTCCTGAGCATTTCAATGACGTCCCGAACTGCCGACACAGGTACGTCCTTCACAATTCTTGCAGCCCCAATCCGATCAGGAATGATAAACACCATATGACCTTCACGGAACTTTTTGTCATGCATCATCGCTTCCATTAATGCATCCGTGTCGAGATGCGCAGGCATCGTTGTTGGAAGGCGAAGTGAACGCAACATGCGGACCGTATCTTCATAGAGCCCTGCTGGCGCACCAAGCTTCTCACCAAGCAATGCTGATCCAGCCATACCGATCGAGATCGCTTCTCCGTGCAGAAATTCTCCATAACCGGCAATCGCTTCAATGGCATGACCAATCGTATGTCCCAGGTTCAACAACGCACGTTCTCCATTTTCACGTTCGTCTCTGGATACAATCTCCGCCTTAATGCCACATCCACGTTCCAAGCCGTATCCAAGTGCTTCCGGATTAAGCGCAAGCAGTTCTTCCGCATGTTCCTCACACCAATGTGCAAAAGCCTCATCACGGATCAGCCCGTGCTTCAGCATCTCTGACAACCCTGCCGATACATCTCGTGGCGGCAAGGATTGAAGTGTGTCCACATCATAGAGCACTAGCTCGGGTTGGTGGAATGCACCAATCATATTTTTGGCCAGCGGATGATTGACAGCCACCTTGCCGCCTACACTGCTGTCATGCGCCAAAATCGTTGTAGGTACTTGAACAAACTTGATTCCACGCATATATGTAGCGGCAACAAAACCAGCCAGATCACCTACGACACCACCACCTAAGGCCAGAATCGCAGAACTCCGATCCAGTTTGCCTTCAATAGCAACGGTCATCATATCCTGGTACACCGAAAGGGATTTCGATGTTTCACCAGAGGGTACAACCGCCGATACGACTGTATAACCAGCCGTACGCAGCGTTTGCTCCAAACCTGACAAGTATTTGGGAGCCACATTTTCATCTGTAATGATGAGTAACGGACTTTTTTTGGTCAACCCATATTGCTCAAAATATTGAGGGGCTTGTGCCAATAGACCGCTGCCAATCAGAATCGGATATGAGCGTTCCTCCAACTGTACCGTCAGCTGACGCATATTAGTAATTCTCCAGTTGAGCGTTATAACTAGCAACATTGGCACGGATCTCTTCCATGGAATCCCCGCCGAATTTCTCCAGGAATGCTTTGGCAATTTCCCACGCTACAACATGCTCCATAACCACACTCGCTGCTGGTACAGCACAAGCGTCCGAGCGCTCAACCTGAGCCGTAAATGCTTCTTTTGTATCGATATCGACACTTTGCAGTGGCTTATACAACGTTGGGATCGGCTTCATCACACCACGTACAACGACTGGCATACCGTTTGTCATACCACCTTCGAATCCACCCAAACGGTTGGTTGCCCGGTGGTAGCCGCGCTCATCCGTATGCATGATTTCATCATGCACCTGTGATCCTCGAATGACTCCGGCTTCGAATCCGATACCAATCTCTACACCTTTGAATGCATTAATGGACATTACGCCTTGAGCGATTCGTGCATCCAGTTTGCGATCGTATTGAACATAACTACCAAGACCAATAGGTACACCTTCAACGATACATTCCACTATTCCTCCGATGGAATCGCCTTCTTGTTTAATCTGGTCGATGTAGGCTTCCATCTTCTTCTCTGTCTCAGCATCCGTAACACGTACAGAGGAAGCTTCTGTTACTGCGATCAGTTCATCAATCGGAAGGTCCTGATATGGAGCTTCGATCTCTCCAATGCGAAGTACACGTCCAGCTACCTTGATTCCGAATTCAGCCAGGAATTGACGTGCAATGGCACCACATGCCACACGTACCGTTGTCTCACGTGCACTGGAGCGCTCCAGTACGTTACGCAAGTCTTTAAGATTATACTTGAGCCCACCGTTCAGATCAGCGTGTCCGGGACGTGGACGATGAACGCGACGTTTCTCTTCGTCACTGCCTTCAATCGGCTCAATATTCATAATATTCTGCCAATGTTTCCAGTCGTTATTTTGAACAACCAGCGCTACCGGAGCACCTGTTGTATATCCGTGACGGATACCACCAACGAAATTCGCCTGATCCTTCTCGATCTGCATCCGGCGTCCACGGCCATATCCCTTTTGGCGGCGGTGAAGCTGGAAATTCAGTTCTTCAAAATCAATTGTCAAATTACTTGGCAATCCTTCAATAATAGCGGTCAATTGGGGTCCGTGCGTCTCCCCTGCGGTTAAATAGCGTAAACTCATAATACGTTCCCCCTTTAAACTGTTAAACTTCACATTGCTAAAATCCCATAATTTCTTTGCTTATTATAGTATAGCTGACCGGCTTTGACAAGAAAGTCGGCTCTTTCTTGTACTTGGTATACAAATAACCGCCTGAACACATGTACATGTGCTTCAGACGGCTGAACAACCATTATCATTATTTTTTCCGATAGAAGAATGTCTCTGCTGTCTCCAGACCATATTGTCCCGGGGAGAAGATCTGCTCCGTACTACCCACAAACAAAATACCGCCTGGACGCAAACTTGCTGCAAATTTGTGATACAACAGGTTTTTGGCTTCCTCGGTAAAATAGATCATGACATTTCGGCACACAATCAGATCGTAACCATCGTCAAAACGGTCCACCAGCAAATTTTGTTTCATGAACTTGATCGAATTTTTGAGTTGCTCATCAATACGGTATACCAAGCCATCCTGCTTGAAGTAACGGTTCGCCGTTTCCTTTGGCACATCCTTAAGCGAGCGTTCCATATAACGCCCTTCCTTGGCTTTGGCCAATGCACCTTCATCCAGATCACTTGCCGTAATGGAGCTGTCCTTCAAAATGCCCATCGTGTCCAGAATCATGGCAAGTGTGTAAGGTTCTTCACCTGTTGAACAGGCCGCACTCCAAACTTTAGCACGACGCTTGGACCCCAGCAGCTCAGGCATGATCTCGTCCCGTAGCACTTCCCAACGATTGGGATTACGCCAGAATTCCGACACGTTAATCGTCATACGATCAAGGAATTCGTAAAACAATGATTTATCTTTCTGCATAGCTTCAAAAAAGTTAGAAAATGTATGAAACCCGTTTTTGTTGCGAAGTGTGGTCAGCCTTCTTTTCATCTGGCCTTCCTTGTATTGAGCAAGATCAATGCCTGTGCTCTCTTTGATTTTACGAATGAATCCGGTGTAATCCGGGTCTAGTAGTTGTTCTTGCTCCAGCATCGTGTATCACCCTTTTGGCTAATAATTACAACCAGGCTGCGATGCTCTTGTCGTATACCACCAGTTCATCTGAAGCAAAGAAATTTGCTGCTTCACGGGAAGCACTTTCCGGTGAATCTGCCCCATGAATCAGATTATGTGGTGTGTGGCTGGCGAAGTCTCCGCGAATGGTACCCGGAGCTGCTTCCTTCACATTGGTTTTTCCGATGACGATTCGCGCAAGCGCTACAATATCGTCGCCTTCCCACACCATGGCAAATACAGGCCCCGATGTGATAAAACGAACCAGATCATCGAAAAACGGTTTGCCCTCATGTTCAGCATAATGGCGTTTTGCCTGATCCTCAGACATCTGCACCAATTTGCCTGCCACCAACTTAAATCCTTTGTCTTCCAGACGGCTAATAATTCGACCGATCAATCCACGCTGCACACCATCCGGCTTCACCATCAAAAATGTACGATCCATCAGCTCACTCCTCACTCACGGTTCAAAGTTAATCACTATGTAAACGCAATCCCTATGATTGTAACATACATGTCCAAATCCTCCCAATGAGGAATCTCACAGTTCTGTTCATCTTTGGGTATGAGTAATCTGAGAGTCGAAGGTCATACATTGTTTAATGTGTACGTTTAACCACAAAATGAGCGATATCACGCAGGTTTTTGGTCGTCTTGATGTTAGGTAGCTGATCGAGAGCATCGAGCGCTTTCTTCATATATCGGTCAGCAAGGGCTTCAGCTTTAGCAATTCCTTGACTTTGTCGAATCATTCCAATTGCATCCGATGCACTTGCCCGTCCTTCTTCATGCTGGACACGGGAAATCTCCTTAAGCAAAGGTTCCCGCAGATCGGATTCTTCTAAGGCATAAAGTACAGGAAGAGTGATATTTCCTTGCTTCATGTCACTGCCAGGTGGCTTGCCAAGTTGTTTCTCGGTACCTACCAGATCAAGTACATCATCTTGAATCTGGAAAGCCATCCCCACATTGTATCCGTACGTATACAGCAGGGAAGATACATGCTCAGGCGCACGTGTAGCCAATGCCCCTAACTGACAACTAACTGCAATCAGAAGTGCTGTTTTGCGGCGAATACGTAGCAGATAGTTACGAACACTTTGTCCCGTATTGAAAAAGTCGCGAATTTGCTCCATCTCACCAATGGACATCTGTACCATAGCTTTGGCAAGGATACGATGAATCGCTGGATCGGATAATCCGGCAGTCATTTCAAGTGCCTTACCGTAGATATAGTCTCCAGTGTACATGGCAATCCGGTTATCCCATTTTGACTTCACCGTGGGTTTGCCTCGGCGTGTCTCCGCATTATCAATGACATCATCGTGAACGAGGGATGCCGAATGAATGAGTTCCAGCGGAACCGCAACCAGCTTCAGACGTTCAATGTCGTATGTACCAAATTTCCCACCAAGTAACACAAAAACGGGCCGCAACCGTTTTCCTCCTGCTTTGAGCAAATGAAGTGACGTTTCACTCAGCAGCTTCTGTTCTCCTCGAACACTGCGATACAACTCTTTCTCAATGTAATCCATGTCCTTTTTTAACAACCCGAAAATATCCAATAGTTTCATTCGTTCACCCGTATCAGCGTATTGTCAGTCCATAAATTCATGCTTACCTTCCCCTCCAGCAAGTCGGGCCTGCAGGCATTACGAAAAACCCGGCTTACCGTTCTTGCTTGTGTTGTTCTATAAGGTAATCTAACGTGTTTTTCTTCTCCGAATGTCATAGCCGACACCCGAAAATTAAACTCTGCGACTTGTTCTGAAACAAAATACAGAAGTTGCCGGAGCATGGGTCAAGACTGTGGTTCATGAAGACTCACCATCAGTGCTCACCAATACCCCGGGATTCGGGGGACAAATAAACCGAGCAACACTTTGGCAAAAAACAGCCTTGTATCGAACTCAGTCGTTATCCCCGTTCATCCGGTTCTCCCCATCTTGTAAACAGTTGATGTGGGATGCGCAAGCTATCCAGCACTTTCCCCACCAAAAACAGAATCAACTCATCCATAGTCTGAGGTTTGTAATAAAAAGCAGGCATAGCCGGTATCATTCGTACACCAAGACGAGAAAGCTTCAGCATGTTCTCCAGATGGATTGCATGAAGAGGCGTCTCACGTGGTACGAGGATCAATGTTCTTCCCTCTTTCATCATAACATCGGCTGCGCGAGACATCAGATTATCCGACGATCCCTGCGCGATGGACGAAAGAGTTCCCATGGAACATGGCATGATAATCATGCCGTCGGCCAGATAAGAACCACTTGCAATGGAGGCCCCTATATCACTCACAGGATGATAGATCAGAGAACCGGCACGGTTGCCGAATTTTTCTTCCAGCACCGCGTCCCGATTCGTCACATCCCAGTCCAATTCTTCTTTCAGTACACGCCACCCTGCATTGGATATGACCAGATGAACGTTATATTCCAAATCAAGCAGCGTTTCAATTAATCGAATGCCATATATGCTGCCACTCGCTCCGGTAATTCCGACAACCAGTCGTTTATTGTCCGGCTGCTGCACCATTTATTTCACCGCCAGATCAATCAGAGTGAACGTAAATACAATTAAACTAAGCAAACTGTTCATGGTAAAAAACGCCGTTTGAACACGGCTCATATCATTAGGCGATACAATATAGTGTTGATAGAATAGAATTCCATACGTCACCAACATGCCTGCGCCATACCACCAGCTCAGATCTGTCATCAACAATAACGCAAGAAAACCAATTGCAGTAATCACATGGAAGAACTTAGCGATCTGCAAGGATTTAACCAGGCCAAAACGGGAAGGTATGGAGTGAAGACCCTCTCCCTGATCGAATTCCAGATCCTGACATGCATAGATAATATCAAAGCCCGCGGTCCAGAACACAATCGTAACGTACAGCACAATCGCTGTCCAATCCATCGTTCCTGTTACAGCTACCCAGCCACCAAGTGGTGCCAAACCAATCGTCATTCCGAGAACAATGTGGCATAACCATGTGAATCGTTTGGTGTACGAATACAGTACCAACATAAACACAGCAATAGGTAACAGCTGCATCGATAATACATTAAGATTGGATGAGGCCCAGAATAACAATATAAATGAGATAATGACAAATATAACAACTTCCCCATTTTTCAACAGTCCTGCCGGGATGGCTCTCATCGCGGTACGCGGGTTTTTGCTATCAATCGCTTGGTCGATAATTCGGTTCAAACCAAAAGCCGCACTACGTGCGCCGACCATCGCAAGCAATACCCACATAATCTGCATCCAGCTTGGGAAGGTATCATTCACTACCATGGAGCCGAGGATCGCCCCCATAAATGCAAAAGGTAAAGCAAAAAGCGTGTGTTCAATCTTGATCATTTCTAAAAAGATGCGAATTTTCCTAAACATGCTGATTCTCCTTGGTTCCAATATGCAGTGCCGCGATACCTCCGGTCAGAGGGTAGGCCTGCACTTGTTGTAATCCAGTTTCTGCAAAAATGTCTGCCAGTTCCTGCCTTCCCGGGAAAATGGCCAGTGAGTCCGGTAGCCATTTGTACTGCTCAAAACTTTTAGCAAACACTTTGGCAAGATTCGGTAAAACCTTCTCAAAATAAAAATAATAAATGCCTTTGAACGGCTGCCATGTTGGCTTGGACAATTCCAGGCACACAACCATACCACCCGGTTTGACCACACGTTTCATTTCAGACAACACTTGTCTGAGATCAGGTACATTACGCAACCCAAACCCGATCGTCACATAATCAAACGAATTGTCTTCAAAAGGAAGTGACATGGCATTTCCCTGTGTCAGGGTAATCTGTTTTTGACGTTGCACCGCATTGATCTTTGTCTGGCCGACCTCCAGCATGTTGCTACTGAAATCAAGTCCGTGCATGTGCCCCGTTTCACTTGCCTCTGCCATAGCAAGCGTCCAGTCACATGTGCCGCAGCACAAATCAAGACCGGTATCGCCTTTGGACATATTCATCTTTTTCATGGTGAATTTACGCCAAGCCTTATGCCTCCGGAAACTTAGGATATCATTCATGACATCATATTTTCCGGCTATACTCTGAAAAACCGAATGGACATATTCTTCTTTCGGTTTGGTCTCTCCGCTCCCCATTCGTCTGTCTCCCCCTCAATCTTCCCTTACTGCCGCATGTGAAGGCTGCAAATATGCCAAGTAAGGCTCTAGAATTGCATGTATCTCATGCAAGCCCATCCGCCCTTCCTCATCTTGCAACAACAGTTGAATGCGGTGTGTACACTCGCGAAGCTTGTCCAGCAAAACCTCGCCAACCCTATGCTTCAGCACCATAGCGTTCCATGCACGTGCATCCAATTCAGACTGACGCAACACTTTGCGCTCATCGTCATTACCATGCTCGTATATGTGCCAATATGCATAGCTGTGAAGATATCGTTTTGCGTCATTCATCCGCTTCAGTTCTTCCACGATCGTTTCGCAGGAGCTGAATTCGGTCAACAGGCTGTTCCATAAAGACTCTTCGTTATGTTGAATCATGCCTGTAAATGAAAGAAACAGCTGCATTCTCAGCTGTACCGTTTCACGCAAGTATTCGTCAGCCGAAACGAGAAGCTTCTTCATCCGTTCATACAGCGTCATCTTGCGTGCGTTCACTCCGGATACAGCACCACTGAGTTTGCCAATCATTTCAATTCTGCCCGCTTGGGCAAGCAATTGATAAAAACGGCTACTTAAATAATCCCCGGCGAGTACATTCAACTGACGTGAACGCATCTCTTGCTCTTTCCGCTCACCGGAAATGGTATCGATTCGATCATGCGTATCCATGGCCAACTGAACGAGCGAAGTTGCAAGAGCATATAACTCTTGATGCACCTTTTCGTCTGTGCGGCCCACAAATACCTGCAACAGACGTGCTCGGCTATCCGGAAATGATGGGATTTCCGTATGTTGTCGAATCATGTCGTAATCCGTATATTTCTTTGCTAGTTGGGGTACGCGATATGAATTCATTCTCAGCCTCCGAGCCTTAACATTGTTAAACCTTTTCTGCACTACAATCTTATATATTATAGCATATGTTGAACGGGCACGCACTGAATCCTGCTATTCTATTACCCCTGACTTGTCATTTCGAATTGCTTCTTCCAGAGTTCGGTCTCCATCAAATGAAACCAGTCCTTCAATTCATCTGAAAAGGCCGCACTTTTCCAGTTCCGTAATGTTTCAATCGCATACAGAGGCCACTCTCCACGCCGAATATCAGCAGCAAGTAACAGATGTCGTTTATGCATCCATTCATCTTCTGCCATCACACGCAACAGCACCTGATCCACGTTATCCAGACTCCGAAAGCCAAGATCCGCCACAGCTGCCATGTTCTCATAGATTTCAGTGTAACTTGTACCCGTTCCTTTAACTTTGAGGTCCAGTCTCAAAATGGACTGCTTCCATTCCACTCTTGCAATGGGAGTTGATAGTTGCATGGAGCTTAGCACATCAACCAGATTGTCATTCGTTAGCTGAACTGGATGATGTGATGCAGAGGCAGGCTGTACGTTGTCCCCGCCCCATGTACGCATATGTAAGGTTTGTATCGCAACAAGCAGAAAGACCGCCGCAACCGTTGCCAGCATTGAAGCAGTAACAATCATCCGCGGTTTCATATACGCCTCCCTGCCTTTACCTGTTAGTGTAGTCTGTCCGGTAAAGGCTCATACCTCATTGTACAATGAAAAAAAGCAGGCTATGCCTGCAATCTTCATTTGAATGTATTCAATCTGTCCATTACTCCGATTCAATCTGTCCATGCTTGGTAATCAGCGTGGCTTTGCCCCGGATTTTAATAGCTGAAGTATGGGTGGTAAATTGGGCAAACATCACTTCACCCTTGTCCAATTTCTCGGTGTGGTGAAAACGTGTATCCTGACCTCGGGTTAATCCGATCACCTGGACACCATTTTCCTCTGCCTTAATTACAATATAATCATTGCCGGTTGGATGATCCATCACGCATGTCCCCTTCTTTAGTTCGATAGCGTTAATGATGATTAAGATTGTTTCATTTGTCAACCTGCGCCTTATACGAATGAACCGCAAGAATCATCGTTAAAGGGCAAAAGAAAAGGCCGTGAACAAGTCACGGTCTTTTTGTCGACATATGGAATATGTAGAAATCTTATTTAATTCCGTCTTTGAGCGCTTTACCTGGTTTGAATGCAGGAATTTTGCTCGCAGGAATTTCGATTTCTTCACCTGTTTGCGGGTTGCGTCCTTTACGTGCAGAGCGCTCGCGAACTTCGAAGTTCCCAAAACCAACCAATTGTACTTTATCTCCGCTTTGAAGAGCCTCAGAGATTGCATCGAATACGGCATCAACCGCTTTCGTTACATCTTTCTTGGACAATTCAGTCGCTTCAGATACGTGTGTAATCAAGTCTGATTTGTTCATTTGTTTTTCACCTCCTGTATCAATGTCCTGAATGTTATACTGTGTTTCCGTTTTATAGCGAAATATACGTTCATACGCAAAAAATCTACGTACATCTTGAGCGCTGAACACAAATCTCCGCCTGCGGTCAACAGTCATTTTCGGCAGAATGTCGTCTGAAACCACGGGCATTTCAGACGCCGAACAAATTTCATACTAATACAGACAGCCCACAATTTCAAGTCCGGTTGCGGTTTAAGACGTAAAATGTAACCGCCAGGGCAAGCACGAGAACCCCACCTTTTACAATATCATGTGTGAAATACTGTACGTTCATCATTGTTAAACCGTTCACAAGTACACCAATCAGAACCGAACCAATGAAGGTTCCGATGACATTTGGTTTACCCGCACCAAACACAGAGAAACCGACAAATACTGCAGCTACGGATTCCATTAACAACGGTGATCCCGCATCAATTTGCCCAGATCCTACTTTGGAGGCATAGATGATACCCCCGATTGCTGCAAACACTCCAGCGGCTACATAGGCGAGTGTACGCACCTTTTTCACCTTGATTCCAGACAACCGTGCAGCTTCCTCATTACCACCTGTAATGTACATCTGGCGCCCATATTTCGTATACGTCAAAAAGATATGCACACCTATTACCGCAATAAGTAGCATGATAACCGATATCGGCATACCAAGCCATTTACCCTGCCCTATTAGCAGGAATGTCGGGTCCATCTCTCCCGCAGCTTTGCTCCCATCAGGGAACTGCATGTGATTGTAAATGGTATATCCCTGTGCATACGTTTTGTGAATACCTCCGATAATGTACATCGTGGCAAGGGTGGCGAGCAAATCCGGAATACGCAATTTTACAATGAGCAAAGCGTTAAGTAAACCAATAACAGCGCCAATGATTAGTGGCACAATAATTACAATTGCCAGTGGTTGTTGATACCAAATCATTAACGAAGCAGTAACGACGGTAGTTAATGAGACAGTCGCCCCAACCGAGAGATCGAATCCATCAACAATGAGAGATAACGTAACACCGATCGCTACAAAAGTAACGATAGAGATCGAGCCCAAAATATCGGTCAAGTTACTGTACGTAAAGAAATAAGGCAATTTAATGCCGAAAAATGCGATAACACCTATTATGACTATAATCGCCCCGTAACGGAACGCAAAATCCAGTGATTTATCCTTCATGATTGCACCTCTTGTCCACCGCTTGCATAGTATAGCAGCTGTTCTTGGTTAGTCTCGCCTCGTTTGAACTCTTTTACGATAACACCTTCGCACATGACAGCGATTCGGTCACCAATTCCCATGCCTTCATCCAGTTCACAGGTGAAATAGATTACACCCTTGCCCGCCAAAGCCAGTTCATTAATGATGCGGAAAATGTCACTTTTTGCCCCAATATCTACGCCTTTGGTTGGCTCATCAAATATAAATACATCCGCATCCGCATTAAGCCATTTACCAATGGCTACCTTTTGCTGGTTACCACCGCTTAGATATTTCACTTCCTGTTTCACGGACGATGTTTTAATTCCAAGCTGTTTCACCAATGACTCTGCGTTTAGACGTTCCCTCTTACGGCTTACGAAACCTAATGTACTAAGACGACTTAGCAAAGGTAGACTTAAATTTCGTTCCACGTTCTCCTGAATCAGGATTCCTTGTTTACGCCGCTCCTCCGGTACAGAAACAATCCCCAGAGCCGCCGCATCCGCAGGCTGAGATAGGCGGAGATTACGGTTGTTAAGCCGGATCTCGCCTCCCTCCAGCCGATCTGCACCAATCAGCAAACGAGAGCTTTCCGTTTTACCCGCGCCTACCAGACCCACCACAGCGAGGACTTCACCTCGGCTTACAGAGAGGTTAACACCTTTAACCTTCACTCCACGACGAAGCCCACGCGCCTCCAAAAGCAGTTCCCCCACGGGCGCTTCCGTCTTTGGAAATTCTTCTTCAAATGGTTTGCCTAACATCTGAGTAACCAAATCATTGATCGTCAGTCCCTTTGCTTCACCAGTAAATACATGTTGTCCATCTCTCATAACCGTAACGCGATCACAGTGACCCGTCACTTCCGCAAGACGATGGGTAATGAAAATGCAGGCTACGCCCCGCTCCTTCAGCAGATGTACAATACGGAAAAATGCATCCGTTTCTTCCTGACTCAGCGGTGCAGTAGGCTCGTCAAAAATGATGACCTTGGCATCCTGAATCAAAATCCGTGCCAGCAAAATCATCTGTTTTTCTGCAAGTGTCAGATCGGCCACTTTTTGGTGAACGGATATGTCCGCCCCTAATTGCTTCAATGCCTCAACCGCGCGCTGTTGCAGCTTCCGTGGACTTTTCCACCAACCTCCAGCAGATGAAGCCAACTGATCCAACATAATGTTCTCCGCAGCCGTCAGCTGTGGCACCAGTGCCGCATCCACTTCCTGATAGACACAGTGAATCCCACTTGCCTTCGCGTCTCCCGGAGAACTCAAATGAAGCGCTTGTCCACTTAACTGAATCGTTCCCTGATCCAATGGATAGGCACCGGACAAAATTTTCATTAACGTGCTTTTACCGGCACCATTGGCACCCAGCAGCGCATGAATCTCCCCACCTTTTACAGAGAAATCCACATCCTTCAGTGCAGGAATACCTGAAAACTGCTTGTGGATATGTTCCATTTGAAGCAGAATCGGTGCAGTGCTCATGATGTTAACCTCCAATCGTTCCCATACGGGAGTATCCCATTTCTCATCCAGACTTGCACATCTTCATTATGGTGGAAAAAGCGCGCCTTGCGGCGCGCTTCCCTTACGCTGCTTATTTAGCAGTAATTCCGTATTCACTCATCCAGTCCTTGATTCCTTGTGTGCTGCCACCCCAACCTTCAACGAACTCAGACAGCTCCGAAGTGGAGATTTGTTTATCCGGCAGAGCTTCGCGTTGAACATAGACCGGGTTAAGAACAACTGCATCTTCCGTCTCGTCCCCGTTCAATTTCTGATAAGCATAACGTACCTGGACGCGACCAATATCTGTTGGATCCACAGCCGCAGAAGCAACCCAAGGATTTTTCGGGTCCTGAATCATTTGCAGATCCTCGTCACTCATATCGATACCATACACTTTGATCTCATCACGTCCAGCTTGTTGAATGGCACGTGCTGCACCTTTGGCGAACTCATCCCATGCAGTCCATACAGCTGTAATCTCACCTTTTGGATACTGCTTGAGAATAGCTTCCATTTTGGCTTGTGTATCCAGCGCCGGATTCTGTGCAGAACCGAATGTAGCTATTTCCTTGATGTCCGGATTTGCTTTCATGAATTCACCGTATGCAATCTGACGGCGTTCCATCGGTGCGAAACCAGCTACCCATACTTTGACAATATTGCCTTGTCCATTGATATCTTTTTTCATTTGCTCCAGTGTCAGTTCAGCCATCTTCTGGTCATCCTGCGACAGGACTGTAGCTCCTGGAACACTGATAGCTGCGTCAAACACGACCACTGGAATATTTTGTTCTACTGCCTTCTTCACGCCTGGCTCTAATAGGGAATCACCGTGATCCGTGAGAATGGCATCGAACTTCTGGTTAATAGCGCTATCAAGCAAGGATACCATCTTTGCTTTGTCATTATCGGCAACAAACGTTGTCAGTTCTCCACCGAATTTTTCGATTTCTTCTTTTACACCTTGTACATATTGCTGCGAGAAAGTACCTGTATTAAACTCCATAATAAGTGCAATCCGTTTGCCGCTTAGAGGGCCTGTAACTGCTTCCGTTTTTGGTGTATCATCTGATGCACCCGAAGCCGGAGTGGCTGCCGGTTCTTTTTTGATTCCGCAAGCGGACAGCGCCAATGTAAATACTAATAACACACTCAACCATACCCATTTAGTCTCTTTTCTTTTCATCTCTGTATCCCCCTGTCCACTCTCTGTGATCTCGATCACAATAGTTGAATATTAATATAACGGCTAATCCCTAGTATGTAAATGGGTTTTAGCAATTTAAAGCTAAAACTCGCTAAGTTTTTTCGAAAGTACTATTCTTCCTATCCATTTCATCCAAAATAAAGAAATCACGTAAAAAAGACCGCGAGGGGATGCCCCCTTACGGTCTTTTGATGTCTTACAGAATGATAGCGATCAAGCCGCCCGAACCTTCGTTAATGATTCTTCCCAGCGTCTCTTGCAATTTGTATCTTGCATTATCCGGCATCATGGCAATCTTGCCCTGGATACCTTCTCGCACAATGGAGTGCAGTGAACGACCAAACATGTCTGAATCCCATACCTTGATCGGATCGTTCTCGAAGTCCTGCATCAGGTATCTCACCAGTTCCTCACTTTGTTTCTCCGTACCGATAATTGGTGCGAATTCAGATTCTACATCAACCCGGATCATGTGAATGGACGGTGCCGTTGCTTTCAGACGTACGCCAAATTTGGTGCCCTGACGAATGAGCTCAGGTTCATCCAGAGCCATCTCGGCGAGAGATGGAGCAGCAATGCCATATCCGGTCGTTTTGACCATCTCCAGCGCTTCTGCGAAGCGGTCGTATTCTCTCTTCGCATGCGAGAATTCCTGCATCAATTGCAGCAGATGATCCTTACCGCGAATCTCGATGCCAACCACTTCCACGAGAATCTGATCATACAGTTCATCCGGCGCGTACAGGTCAATTTCGGCTACACCTTGCCCCATATTCATGCCACTCAGGCCTGCGCGATCAATGAATTCATATTCCATGAACTGTGCGACAACCCGATCCACGTCACGAAGTCTGCGAATGTCCTTAACGGTATCCCGTACGGAATTTTCGTAGTTGCTACGCAGCCAGTGAGTCTCATTGAGTACCATAACCCAGCTCGGCAAGTTTACATTCACTTCATGCACAGGGAACTCATAGAGCACTTCACGAAGTACACCCGTCACATCATCTTCCGTCATGGTCGCTGCACTGAGTGTCATCACCGGAATGTCGTATTTGGCAGCAAGCTCACTACGCAATTGCAGGGCTTCTTCACTACGAGGCCGAGTGGAGTTGATGACCAGGACAAACGGTTTACCCACTTCTTTTAATTCCGCAATGACCCGTTCTTCAGATTCCACATAGGAGCTGCGGGCGATTTCGGCGATTGTGCCGTCTGTTGTTACCACAACACCCAGTGTAGAATGCTCCTGAATGACTTTGCGAGTACCAATTTCGGCGGCTTCCTGGAATGGAATTGGTTCCTCGAACCAAGGCGTGGAGATCATGCGTGGACCATTCTCATCCTCGTATCCCTTGGCTCCTTCCACCGCGTAACCTACACAATCCACAAGGCGCACATTGACATCAAGTCCTTCTGCCACCTTGATCTGGACTGCGTTATTCGGTACAAATTTTGGCTCGGTTGTCATGATGGTTTTGCCTGCTGCACTTTGTGGAAGTTCATCCACTGCACGGGCACGATCAGCCTCGCTTGCGATGTTAGGCAATACGATCGTTTCCATGAATCGTTTAATAAATGTTGATTTTCCCGTCCGGACTGCGCCGACAACCCCGAGATAAATATCCCCTCCGGTCCGCTCAGCTATGTCCTTAAAAATGTCCACTTTCTCCAATGAAATCCCCTCCCTAAATTACTCCGAAGGAAAAATGCTAAAGAGCATCCGCTTCGTTTTTTCAATCAGAAGACTGAAATCCCTGCAACGGTAGAGCCGCCTTTGTGAGTGCCCGGAAGTCGTCCGCCGCCGAACGTTGCATTCTGATGAAACCGGCGAGAGCGGCGTTAACTCGTACATGCAATTGGACTAGTATCATCTTATGTATCCGTATGCGGCAATATGACGCGTATTTTTGTTTTTTTATCTTAAGGTGATGACATTAGGAGAATCCCCCGATCTCGGACTGCGCGTCTTTATTTCAATCTACTTTATGTGATCCGCGAAGCTTTTATGACGGTTATTGCTCATACTGACAAAAGAAAAAAGAGATATCCCTTATTTGGAATATCTCTTTTTACCATTAGAGCCATGGTGGTCATACAGCTAAATCATTTGAATTGCAACCATGCTTATTTTATGGGCTGGGCAACCGGCGCATTATTTTTCCAAGCGTAGAAAACCGATTTTACAGGTACGAAGTAGGAGTGTTCCACCAGCAAATCCCGAACATCTTCAGTCTCTGCTGGAGACACGTCAGACTTTTCCACTGCCTGCATAATATCAAAAGCATAATCTACATAGACCTTGCCTTCGTCATCCATCATAAACGGTAACGCCTGACCTGAATATACACTATTCAGCGTAATGGAAGGAGTACCTGCCTGAGCAGCCTGCTCCATATTCACAACATATAACCCCGGATACAGTTCTTCCCCGCTTGGCAGCTTATTGTTATGTACGGACTTATATTGATTAACCATTCGTTGCACATCGTTTACTTTCTGTACGGTCAGAAGATCCATCACTTTAATGGTCGGATTCACTTCTTCGTCCTGAATAAGGAAGTAAGCGCTCCCACCACTTTCAAAAGCAGTCCCCGGTATTTCATCCAGATACCCCAGTTGTTTCAACTTGGGCAGGTCCACTCTGAACTTTTCATATTTTGGCGTTTCCATATCTGCATTGATGATTGGCAAAATCCCCTCATCTTGCTGAAATGCCTCGACCGCACTCTGGATGCGGCTCACGCTTTCCCGATAGGCTATCTTAGGGTCTGAATTGCTCTGGGATGGATACATACAACCACTTGCTGTAAAAGCAAACAACAGGAATAACAGCAGACCGCCCGTCTGATGTTTCAGACGCTGCCGTCCGCTTCCTTCCACACATTTTGGCTTGTTCCTAATCATTCGTGTCCTCCTTGAATAACTCATTAGAGAATCAATGTCATAACGCTCAGAACCAGTCGTCTTCCTGTTGTTGACGTTCCAGTTGTTTCCGAATGGCTGCCTTCAGCGGGTCCTCTGGAACATGAACCGATAGAGATCCACACACCTTGGCCTGACAGGACAGTCGTGTACCTGCTTCCAACAGTGAACCCAGCTTGCGCTTTTCTGCATCTGTTGGTGGATACAGTTCCGTCCGATGTTCTTCATCCACGTTCACTTTGCACATCAGGCAAGCCGCTTTGCCATCACATCGGGTCGTAATCTTGACTCCAGCACGTCGTGCTGCATGCAGAAGTGTTGCCCCTGGTTTGAGCGCTATCGATTTGTTCATAGGTAAAAAAGTAACTTTATAGTCCATCATTTTCCTCCCTCAACCTACTGGGGCCATGTAAAGCCAACAAGCTCTTCCACTTCGGCTCTGAAGCGGCTTGTCCAGACATTCTGTTGACTTAACAGCATCATTATAGGTTGATGTGCATCTGGCTGCTCGCGCATCTGTTTCGCAATGGGGACATAACGATCTTCACGACCTCGTAGCAGATTAAACAAAAGCTCATGCGCAAGCGGCATCAGTCGCAGGCTATATGAACCCACTTGTGCTACTGGTGCATGCGGAGCAAGTACATGTTCAATCTCAATACGGTACCAACTTTTGCGAGCCCATATTTCGAAACCACCAACCAGTTCCAGCGCACATTCACCCACCTGATAGTGGCTCAGCAGAGAAGCATACGGTCCTGTCTTGTCCACTGTAGGCTCGTCAAGCATTTCCCCTGGAGCGCTACGGTGAAGTTCTTTAGCAGCAGCAACATCCGCATAGATATCAATATCTCTCGGAGCCTGTTGCAACTCCACTCCTTGAAGCAGCAACCCACAACTTCCTCCAAGTAACCATGTCTGTGGCTGTGTGTTCCAGGCTTTGGCCGTTTCCAGCAAAGCCGCGTGTAATTCCGGATAACGCTCTGTCCGACCCTCCGTATCATGCGGCCCCATAGGCTCACACTCCCCTCATCCGTGTTCATTGTGTCAGTTCTTATGATGTGCTTATGCGGATGTTATCCTTCAGGCATGGGAAATCAGGTCAGAGAAGCGATTCCACCGAACAAGCCAATCAGCATAATCAAAAATGCAATCAGAGAAAGAATCCCCCGTACAATACCTTTTGTTTTGGCACGAGCAAACGTAATCAGGAATACAGATAGTCCCATAATGAGGATGGCCACCAATGACAGCCACATCTTGTCCATTGCACTCATAATCCAGCAGTCTCCCCTTCAGTCCGATATTCATCACTGACACTGTGACAATTGCAACCATTATAACACGAAATTCAGCTCAACTTTCCAAAAAAAAGACAAAAAAGCAAGCCGGCAGAAGCCGACTCGTCTTTTTGTCTTACTGGATCACCTGCACATGCAGGTGTGATCTATTATTTTTTCATCATCATTTTCATTAACGATTCCATACTGCTCGGATTCAATCCGCTTTTCTTGACCGCACTCACAATATCCTTAACCGTATCCTCAGATACCGGAACTTTCGCCATGGCGGATACTTGTTTGATCAATTGGCGCAACTGAGCTTCATTTTGAATCGTCGTTGGTTTCACCGTGCTTGCCAATTTCTTAACGGCACCTTCCGTTATCGTTTTACCCGTTTTCTTGTTGATTGCATTCAGTGCATCTTTGGAAATGTTGTTACCCATTCGTCTCCCCTCCTCCGGCAATACTCATGTGTATAGTATGAGTCTGCTACAGAAAAGGTGAATAAGCTTCTTATTTCACAAGGTACGTTTAGGCTGATTACAATCAGGAATGCCATTGCTCCCAGGTTTCAAGCTTCATGACTTCCATTTCAGTCTTCGGGTCACGTCCCATCAAGGCTTCAACCGCATCACGTGGCTGTCTCTCCTGGAATAAAACGTGATATAACTGATCCGCAATTGGCATTTGTACACCGTATTTTTGTGAGATGAAATAGGCAGCTTGCGTAGTTCGAATGCCTTCTACCACCATGCCCATGGACTTCAGAACATCATCCAGCTTCTGTCCCTGGCCCAACATGGAACCTGCTCTCCAGTTCCGACTATGCTGACTTGTAGCCGTTACAACCAGATCCCCGATTCCAGCAAGTCCCGAAAACGTTAGCGGATTTGCTCCCATCTCAACACCAATACGTGTGATCTCTGCCAAACCACGTGTTAGCAAAGCGGCTTTGGCATTATCACCAAATTGAAGACCATCCGACATACCTGCACCAAGAGCAATGATATTTTTGAATGCACCCGCCAACTCAACACCGATCATATCCCGATTCGTGTAAACCCGGAAATAAGCATTCATAAACAAAGCTTGGGCAGACTCGGCAGATGCCTTATCCAGTGAAGCTACAACCACCGTCGTTGGACAACGCTTCACCACTTCTTCCGCATGGCTTGGACCAGAAAGAACAACCACACGTCCTTCTTCACATTCAAGCTCTTCTGAAATGACTGTGGACATCCGTTTGAGGCTTTCTGTCTCAAAACCTTTGGTTGCATGAATGACTAACATCTCAGGCTTGTAATAAGCCTTAAGCTGGTTCGTAACTGCACGCATGGCTGATGAAGGCGCAACAATTAACACAGCTATAGCGCCTTCCACCGCAACTTCCATATCAGTTGTTGCTTGAATCCGTGTTGAAAGCTCCGCATCCGGAAGATAGCGAGTATTAGTGTGCTTGTTATTGATTTCGTTAGCTTGGTCTTCACCACGTGTCCACATCATCACATCCAACTGATTGGCGGCGAGTACACTGGCGAGAGCTGTTCCCCAGCTCCCAGCGACTAGAACAGCAACTTTTTTAGACAACTCGTTTACCCCCTCCAGGGTTTTTCGATCCCAATTTATTTTCCTGTCCTTTGGCGAGCTTCGCAATATTGGTACGATGTCTCCAGAACGCAAACAGACAAATAATCAGACTCCCCCAGAAGATATTCATTGAATATCCGGGTAATACCATGATAAAGATGGGTGTAAATGCTACAAAAATCAGAGACCCCAATGAAACATAGCGTGTCAATACAATAGACAGAATGGCGATCACCCCAGCACATAACGCAGGCAGGAAAGCAAGACTTACCAGAACACCAATGGCTGTGGCAATGCCTTTTCCTCCACGAAAATGGAAGTAAAGCGGCCAGTTATGTCCTGCAATGGCTGCTATACCACTGAGTGCAGGAATCCAGGCAGAACCGCCGCTCAGCCAGATTCCAATCCATACAGCTGCAACACCCTTAAGTACATCAAGTAACAGAACAGCAACTGCTGGTCCTTTACCCAAAATACGCAATGTATTGGTAGCTCCCGCGTTTCCGCTTCCGTGCTGACGAATATCGATCCCCCGTATCGCTTTGGCAAGGAGGACACTAAAGCTGATCGAACCGAGCAGATAACTCAGTACAATCGCTGCGATTTGTAAAATCACACACTTCTCCCCTAACTTTCGTCGGACTTCTTCCGAGTAAATATGCGAATTGGTGTTCCTTCGAAGTCAAACGCTGCACGGATTTTATTCTCCAGGTAGCGCTCATATGAGAAGTGCATCAATTCCGGATCGTTCACAAAAACAACCATGGTCGGTGGCTTAACGGCAACCTGAGTCACATAGTTAATTCTCATTCTCCGTCCTTTATCCGTTGGCGGAGGGTTAATTGCAACCGCATCAGACACCACATCGTTAAGTAGATGTGTTTGTACACGTAACGAGTGTTGATCTGCTACCCTTTTCACAACCGGTAACAATTTTTGTAAGCGTTGTTTTGTGAGGGCTGACAAGAATACGACCGGAGCATAAGTCATAAACAGGAAGTGATCCCGAATTTTTCTCTCAAACTCTTTCATCGTTTTGTCATGCTTCTCTACCACGTCCCATTTGTTCACAACAAACAATGACGCTTTACCAGCTTCGAATGCATATCCTGCAATATGCTTGTCCTGTTCAATAATGCCTTCTTCACCATTAATGACAATCAGAACAACATCTGCACGCTCAATCGCACGCATCGCACGCATTACACTGTATTTCTCAGTTGTTTCATATACTTTACCACGCTTACGCATACCTGCTGTATCAATCAGCACGTAACGTTGGCCGTCTTTTTCAAAAGGTGTATCAATCGCATCCCGGGTCGTTCCAGCCACGTCACTTACAATGACACGCTCTTCACCCAGAATAGCGTTCACCAGTGAAGATTTACCCACATTAGGACGTCCGATCAGAGCTACACGAATGACATCTTCATCGTAAGTCTCTTCCTCAAGTTCTGGCAACTTCTCCACAATTGCATCAAGCAAATCACCTACACCTGTACCGTGACTTCCGGATACGCCGATGGGATCACCGAAACCAAATCCATAAAACTCATAAATGAGCTCACTTCGTCCGATATTATCCACTTTGTTAACGGCTACAACAATAGGCTTGCCTGAGCGGTAGAGCATCTCTGCTACCTCTTCATCCGATTGCGTAATACCTGCTTTTGCATCACACATGAATACAATAACATCCGCTTCTTCAATAGCGAGCTCTGCTTGCATCCGAATCGATTTTAAGATTACATCTTCACCATCAATTTCGATACCACCTGTATCAATGATACTAAATGGTTTACCGTTCCATTCACCGATTCCATATATGCGGTCACGGGTAATGCCCGGCTTGTCTTCCACAATGGCCAGTCTGTCGCCGATGATCCGATTGAAAATGGTGGATTTACCCACGTTCGGTCGTCCGACAATTGCCACAACGGGTCTTGCCATACATTCCACTCCTCCTGTCCATACTTACGATACTCATCATAGCAAAAAAGATATATCTTGGCTAACGTTTCATGCCAAATTACTCGCAATAAAAACAATCGGCGAACCCGCCTTGGGCTCGCCGATCTTGCTTTTGTTATTCAGCAAAATATGCAGTATATAACTTAGAACCATGCATTGTTAACTTATTTGAATTTGCTGAGTTTGTCTCCAAACAGTTCGCCAAGCGTAGTGCTCATACCTTGATTGTTCAAGGAAACGTTTGGATTGTTGATTTCTTCACGCGGAGCGTTGTTTCTTGAAGGTCTTTCTGATTTTTGTGGTTGAGCTGGAGCTTCTTCTGTTTCTTTGATGCTCAAGCTTACACGTTGCTCAGAAGGGTTCATGTCCAAGATTTTAACTTGAACTTCTTGTCCTTCTTTCAGCACTTCATGAGGAGTGCCGATGTGTTTGTGGGAGATTTGCGAGATATGCACAAGTCCCTCAACACCAGGAGCGATTTCAACAAATGCACCGAAGTCTACCAGACGTTTTACAACACCTGTTACGATATCGCTGGAATTGAATTTTTCGCTTGCTGTTTCCCAAGGACCTGGTTGAACAGCTTTCATGCTCAGGCTGATTTTGCCTTTTTCAGGGTCAACTTTCAGCACTTTCACACTAACTTTATCACCTTCAGACAGTACGTCGGATGGTTTTTCAACGTGTGTCCAAGCCAGCTCGGATACGTGAACCAAACCGTCAACTCCGCCCACATCAACAAATGCACCGAATTGAGTCAAACGTTGTACTGTACCTTCGATCACTTGACCTTCTTGCAAACCAGCCATTACTGTAGCTTTGTTTGCTTCGAATTCTTGCTCCAGTACGTCTTTTTGGGAAAGGATCACTTTGTTGTTCTCACGGTCGATCTCTTTCACTTTAACACGCAGTGTGCGTCCTTTGTAGTCGCTGAAGTCTTCAACGAAATGGCGTTCAACCATGGAAGCCGGGATAAATCCACGTACGCCCACGTCTGCTACCAGACCGCCTTTAACAACATCACCTACAACAACTTCGAATACGTCTTGGTCTTCAAAATGCTTTTGCAATTGATCCCATGCGTTTTCGCTGTCGATTGCACGTTTGGACAGAACGAGTTTTTCTTTCTCGTCGTCGATGCTAAGAACTTTAGCTTCAACTTCTTGTCCAACTTCTACTGCGTCAGACGCGCTGTCAACATGTAATGAAGACAGTTCACGAATTGGAATGACACCGTCATATTTATATCCAATGCTCACATAGGCTTGGTTATCTTCCAATTTGACGATGGTTCCTTTTACGGTATCTCCTTTTTTCAAGGAAACGAATTGATCCAACTCATCTTGGGTTGCTTCTTGATTTTTCATTTCTTCCGACATGTCAAATACCCTCCTCAATTCAAAAACCCCATTATATTCAAACCTGCCTGTAGCAGAGTTCAAAACACTTTCATCACTGAGTGCTCAAACTTTAGTCTCCCTCAAAAATATGGAAACATGCACTCAGCTACCGACGAAGCCATTACTTGCTTGGCACGCCCGTTTGCACCATCTCGTTAATCTTGGACATAATCTTTTCAGTCGCCTTCTCCAGAGCTTCTCCAGATGGGTCTTCCTTGAACTCGTCCAAACTTACTGGTGCTCCATATACAACTTTCATCTTACGAAAAACTTTGTAGTTACCGATAATAGCAGTAGGAATAACTGTAGCGCCACTGCGGAGAGCAAAACTCGCTGCCCCTTTTTTGCCGATACCTCCATCATTGTGACGGCTTCCCGAGGGGAAGATTCCAAGCACTTGACCATCACGCAAAATATTGAGTGAGGTTTTGATGGATTCCTTGCTGACACCTCCACGTTTAACGGGGAAAGCGCCCACGGCTTTAATAATTCGGCCGAGTACCGGAATTTCAAACAATTCGCTTTTGGCCATGAAACGTACCTGACGGCGAAGTTTGATACCAACGGTTGGAGGATCGAAGTTACTAATATGATTGGAACATAAAAGTACGCCGCCTTCTTTCGGAATATTCTCCCGTCCAACGGCCTCCAAGCGGAAAAGAATGGTATAAATGATCCGCAGTAATGTGCTGCAAAATGTGTAAATCATAGACCGATCTCTCCTCTGACCATTGTGCAATAAGATACGATTTTGTCAACCACTTCATGAATGTTCATCTCCGTTGTATCAAGGACAATAGCATCCTCAGCACAACGCAATGGGGAAATTTCCCGATTCTCATCCAATCTGTCACGGGTGGCAATGTCTCGCTCCAGCTGTTGCAACGTCAGTCCTTCAGAGGGGTCCAGTTCTTTGAAGCGGCGAAGCGCACGCTCTTCCACACTGGCAGTCATGAAGATTTTCACTTCCGCATCGGGCAGTACTGTCGTTCCGATATCGCGTCCATCCATGACGACGCCCTTGCGCAAAGCCATTTGCCGCTGAGTATCCACTAATTGCGTACGCAGCCCCTCGATTTGCGCATATCGGGACACGATTCCCGTCACTTCACGGGAGCGGATTTCCGAGGTTACTTCTTCCCCATTACAGAACACTTTCTGTCCGTCGGGATCCGGTTGTAAATCAATGACCAGCTTTTGGGCTTCCTGAAGTACCTGTGTCACATCTTCCGGTGTAATACCTTTCCGAAGCATATGCAAGGTTACCGCACGGTACATTGCGCCTGTGTCGACGTATACATACGCGAGCGCCTCTGCAACCAATCGGGCCACCGTGCTTTTCCCGGCACCGGCAGGTCCGTCAATTGCAACGTTCATTTTCCCGTTCTCTGATGTGTTCTGGCTTGCCAACGGGGCATTCCTCCTCAAACGATAAACCTCAATAAAAAAACAGGCATTGCCTGCATCGTGAAAATTATACCACACTCTACACATGGATGCAAAAACAGACAAATCAACGACGGTTGTAATCATTCATCGTTTGCACTTCAATTGGCGTTCCTTCCAGGCGGTCAATGGTGGTCAAATTCTTTTTGAAGCCTGGTACCAACAGCAGCAATTGATATACCACAAGCAGGATTAGAAGGGCTGCAATCAGAATCGTAACCTTTCGTTCCATTCGCCTGGAGAAAACATAATAAAGTCGTTCATATCTGCGGGTTGCATGACGACGATTCAAGGCAATACCTCCGTTTTTTTCATTACGGTACCCGCAGTTCCCTCTCTTTATGCCACAACATTCCTATTTCGTGCGATAGTCAAGTTGCCGCTCAAAACAAAACTTGATAATTTTCTGGCGCTCCGAATCTGAAATCTGCACAAATTTCAACATGCATAGCTGTCTGCCGGTTTCCAGGGTTTTGATCCGCACAACTTCAGCTTCAAAATTCACATGTTCAATGGTTGAATTCCGGTAGGGAACCAGCAACCAGCATTTCAATTTTTGACCTTCAGCTATTGAGAAACCTGTTTCGCCGTAGATGGACAATCCACCACCGCCAATATCTTCAGTCAATCCGACAGCACGGGTCAGATCTTCACTCTGGATGGCCAATTCGAGGTTTGCATGAACACGAAGAAAGCTGCGCCGTTGTATTTTGGATATATCGCTCGGAAGCGGTTTGCGGATACGGACAAGACGGACCACATCTTCCTCAAATCCCGTGATATAGGTATTAAAATAATGCCGGACCCCATCCTCCGTAATATATGAAATGGACAATTCATCTCCGAAAAAGAGCCTTTTCAGACGGTTGCTTCCTTGTTGCATTGGGACCTCAATCAGAAAACTGCTGTCATCCATATCTGCAATGCGTGATTTGTACTCTTTGTGTTCCTCTTTTTCATCTGCAGAAGCAATCTGGATGTATAAAATTTCATTTATTTTCGGAAACAAGCTGTTCACCGCCACTTTATGTATTTATCTTCGTATGTACAAGGACTATTATACCATGACCTTTCTCACATTGAACAAGAAAAAAACAGACCACATCGTGGTCTGCCGCAGTTATTCGCTCAACTTCAAATTCAAATTATCCATCTTTTTATGAGGTTGCATTGACCGGTTTGATCTCTTCAACCGCTTCTTCTATTCCTGTATTCGCATTAATGTATATCCGGTAACGAGAACCGTTAATTTTCCCTCCGAATTCATAACACAATACTTCTTTGCTGTAATCATTCTCAATCAGGGATTTGCGAACATAATTTTCTTCGAACTCCGAATTAAGCTTTTTCCGCGCCTGTTGCTCCGTAAGAGTTGCTTTCGGAATTTTGCGCATGTCATTATGTTCGTAAACAAAGTCACTCGCCTGGAAGCCGGTTACTTCGCCTGTATCCAAACCTACACGAACTGACATTTTCTCGGGATAAATCAAGGTGTCCCCTTGCTTACGCACATAAGTAAGGTTACCCAGATTACCATATTCATCGTAGTTTACAGCCTTCATATCCTTATAGCCTTTGTTCATTAGAAATTGATCTGCTTTAGCCATGGCATTCTGACGAGACACTTTTTTGGTTCCGATTGGACGCGTATCACTGTAAGAGATCAGCATTCCGCCATTACGGGTGAAATCCATCATCAGTTTGCCATTGTTGGCATGATCAATCGTGGCAGTGTAGGACTCCCAGTCTGTTCCTTTGCCGTTCTCCTGCACTTGGATTTTGCTACGATCCGCATCAGAGAATTTTGCAGCCTTGCTCTGAATCTGTTCTTTGGTCACCGGCAAGCCGTCCAGTTTCTTGACTGATCGTTTTGCATAGATGTTGGATACGGAAGGACCCCAATCAAGCTCCGGGTATTCCTGTACCTTTTTGTTTACAGTACGAAAACCATCAACGATCGTGTTGTCCATGGTTTGCTCTTGTGTTGCCATGGCAGTCTCTGCATCCATCCAGCGCAATCGGTCCGTCAGGACTTTCTGCTGCACATCCTGCAGATTCTTGGTAATCTCGGATGAATTCTGATACAGCTTTTTCAGGTTGCCCATTTCCTTCTCACTTAGCGGTTCGTTCGTCAAGTCACGCATCGACGCCCGATAGGCAAAGTTGGAAATACGCGAGAGAAACTCCTCTGTCTCGTTAAATGGCAGCATGGTGAGTGGCAGTTGGTTGATCTCATTCTGCGCTTCACTGGTGAGTCGCCATACATTCATCAAACCTTTGCGATGCATCCCCTGTGATGTAGAGTGAACCGCCAAGGTGTTGCCAATCTCCGAATGCAATTTGTCCATATGAAAAGATAAATCGTGAAATGCACGCTGATATTGATTCTCTGCCTTGATCAGAATTGCATTCTTCTCCTGATTCTCCTGATAGCCCCACACGAGCGCACCGACCAGCAGAACCGCAAATATCGGAAACATAACTGAACTTAATCGTTTATACATCGGTAGAGTCTCCTTTCTTCTAAACCACTACCTCTATTGTGGATCGAAGAAAGATCTCTTATGCATGCGATTTCCAGTCCTTACACAAGCAGGCTGCTAAAGTAGCGTTTGGGTCCTCCTTTTAATTCAGCTGAATCCCAGTTGCCATGCCCTCTTCTTCAATTTCGAACTGGTCTCTGTTATCACATAGGCACTGCTTGAATCCCGTCTCAATCCGGCCCCGATCTTTCTTGCCTCGTAATGTAAATCGTTCACCGCATTGTTTGCATCTGATTTTAATTTTAATTCTCATCACAAAGATCTCCGTTTCTGTCGGTCATTCCCCGGGAGTTTATCTGTAAAAATAAAAACACACCGGAGTCATAGGCGCAATATGCGCTTTATGTCCACCAGTGTGTCCGTATTTTTATAATTTAACCTCTTCCTCCCGCTTCACAAAACGAAAAGGAGAACGGTTATTAGCTCGTGTGATTTTACCCATTGCCCCATACCACAGGCCCGCCATTAGCGGCGCTATAAACCACAACCAATGATTCACCATGGTGTTCATGATGACATCGTACAATGCATGCCAGAAAAAAGGTAACACCAGAGAAAGAACCAGATACCACCGCTTTTTCTTACCACCGATAAACTTGGCTTTACCCATATAATAACCCATGATTACCGCAAACATAGCGTGCCCTGAAACAGGGAGCAGTGCCCGAAGGAACATGGCTGAGACGGATGCATTCCCCGCAAAGGCATACAACACATTCTCAACAGTGGCAAATCCAAGTGAAACAGCGACTGCATATAAGATCCCGTCATACGGCTCATCAAATTCGGTGTGATTATAGATGATATGATAAAGTACGAACCATTTAACGAATTCCTCCACACCACCTGAGATCATAATGGCCTCAAGATAAGGATTATCCCCGAGCCACATCATCATGCCACGCTGAATAATCATCACAGGCAGTACCATCAGAATCCCCATGAGGAAAACCCGCAATACCATATGAAGTGGCTCATAATCATAACGGTCTTTCAGGTAAAAGTATGTTAACAAGGCGAGACCCGGAGCAACTGCTGCCGCTAAGACCGAAAACAAAAGCACCGAAATTCCCTCCTCTGACTAAAGACGCGATTACAACTAGAGATTAATCCTGGCGTTTGAAGTGGGTGCAGATAACATCAATCGCTTGTGCAGGAATAACAACCTTACCATACTCTTCCATGACTGCTGGAGTAACTGAGGAGCCTTCGCCAAATTCAGCAAGCAAGGCAATCAATGCCGCATGTTTGGTGGAATCTACCTCATCTGGCTCCAAATGCAAGAACCACTTGTCTTTATAGGAATAAAGTCTCCCAGCATCCGTAACATGCTGACGCAACATATGTGCAGCTTCAATGAGCACTTCAAAGTCCTTGAATGCATAAACAATGGAATCGCTTTGCTCGAGTGTAACTTCCATTTCATATACTTCTTCAGGAAGATCATCTTCATGACCTAAACCATATTGTTGCGGATCATATTTTCCACGTGTGACAATGACAACCATCCCTTGAGCGGGAAGTGCGAATACTTCGACAGCGAGTGGACCTGTGGCATCAAATCCAAGTTCGGAATAGGCCTGATCCATCATTTCAGTGAACAGTTCATGAACCTTAGGTATTTCCTGCCACATATCTTCTTTTTGTATTCCGCGCTCGCTCAGATCGTCAAAGGTCAGGAAAATCCGTATCTTATCGTGACTTAGTCGTTCTATTTTCATACAGGATCTCCCCTTTATAAGCAAGTCTTATAACAGATTATGAAGCACAAAACAATATGTGCTGAAAATAAATCTATGTAGTTATGTTATCATTTTATACCTCTAAATGCACGAAGTAAAATCGACAAAAAAAGAATCATTCCACAGCAAATCAAGACTGTGGATGATTCTAATTGGAGGTTTTGGTTTATAAACCCGGTACTGTTGTGTTTGTTTGGCTTAAAATTTGCTCAACTTCATGCTTCACATCGGGATTGGTGCGAATAAAATCTTTGAGCATGCTCATATTCGCTTCTTTTTCCTGCGGTGTGATTGCTCTTGCGGTCTTTGCTGCCGGATTTTTGTGAGATTCACCATGTTGATTTTGCTTGCTTGTGAACCCGTCCATACCCGGGAAAGTCATTTCCATCATCTTATGTTTTGCCTGATCCATCATATTTCTTGATGAACCCGATGACATCATGGGCAATTTGCCTTTGGACAGCCATGAACTGGCTGCAACACCAATGACAATACCCCAAAAAAAGGATGACGTCTTCATTACACCAACCTCCTTCAAGTGTTAAAATCATATTTAGTGTTTGCGGTAGTGAGCGATCTCATTCCGTATAAATACAGGAAAGCGAGTTGAAATCATGTTTAGACATACCGCCGCATTGATCATTGCTGCAAGTTTGCTGTTGTCAGCTTGTGGGACAGCGGAAGAAAAAACATCTGATAATTCCACACCAGCGGTTGAATCAACTACCACGGTTCAAGAAGAGCAAGGTAACTCTAACCCAACTGAAACAGGAGAACCCGGAACTGGTGTGCCCGAGCCTTCAACGGAAGATTCAAATGTGAAAGAAGAAGAACCTGAATCTTCGGAGAAGGTTTCTACAGAAGAGAAAGTGGAAAAGACGTATCATATGAATGAAAATTATTATATTAAACCAAACGATGAAGCGAGCCCAAGCAAAGTAGTCTTGTTAACTTTTGATGATGGACCCAAAGAAGAAAAAATGATTACTTCACTGATCGACACTTTAGATAAACATAACGCTAAAGCGATATTTTTCGTCAATGGATATCGGGTGAAAAGCCATCCGGAATTGCTCAAACTCATACATGATCGGGGTCAGATTGTAGGCAATCATGCCTGGGATCATGAGGATCTCAAAAAAATGTCCAACGCTGAGGCGGCAAAACAGGTTACAGATGTCCAAAAAATAGTGAAGGATACCATTGGTGAGGAACCGCAATTCTTCCGTCCACCTTTTGGTTCGGGAAATGATGCACTGAAGGCTGCTGTGAAGAAAAATGGCATGTTATATATGACTTGGTCTAATGGTTCTCTCGATTGGGATAAAAGCACCAAAGACAACCCGGAAAAAGTCATCCAAAATGTACTCGATCAGTTAAATCCCGGAAGCAATATTTTGATGCACGAGTTGCCATGGACGGTTGAAGCATTGGATGAGTTGCTGACCAAGCTCGAAAAGAAAGGTTATTCCTTTGTTGATCCGCGTGCAATTGAATTGGAAACTCGTTAAATTGTAATTTTGCGCATTAAAATAAAACAGCCTTGATCCAATGGATCAAGGCTGTTTCTCTGTGAGTGCTTTTTCCGCGGGCACTCTTAACGTGATGATATGCATCTCCGCAGGACAACTTAGTCGGAGAGGAAGATGATTTGTACCGTATCCTCTGCTAACAAGCATTTTGCCTTCTTGGTGAATGTCCTCCGGACTTCGCTTCAGGGAGTACCACCCATTCGATACGGGACGATACGCTTTGCTCAGGAACACAGGTCCGAAAAATGGTAAAACCAATTGTCCGCCATGTGTATGACCACTTAAAATAAGATCTGCATTTTCTTCCAAGCGAAGGGCCTGCAAAGGATCATGAACGATAGCAATTTTGCAAAAACGGTTACCGATCTGCTGTAGTAATACATCGCCCTGTTTGGAACGATAGTCTATACCGATCAGGCTCAATCTGTCGTTGCCCCTTTGCAGATATTCTACATTATCCTGCAGGAGCCTAACGTCCGATTCCCGAAGGATTCGCGCAAGTTGAGCGGTACCAGCCCTCTTGTCATGGTTGCCATACACCGTAAATGAAGGAGCAATGTTCGATAAAATTTTCATGTTATGTCTAACTAAAGACCATGAGATTCCTTTTTCCGCAACATCCCCGCCGATGAGAACCCAGTCCACCTTGTTTTTAACGTTTGCCAGATCCTTCTGCTTCAGCTTGCGCTTGTGCGTGTCGGATACATACAAAATCATGGCCCCGTCAAAGGATGTTGGCAGATGAGGCACTTCAACCTCTTCTTCAATCATTTGATGAATATGGGCTTCACGCCACATATGAAAAAGTAGTAAAACTCCCATCAAAATGATTAAACCTGCGAGTAAAAGCATTACCACGGCAAGGGAAGGAACGTATTCAGAGCGGGTGCCCCTTCAACCCCCCACCAAACCAGACTAATCGTTAACATGACAAAAATAAAAATGAGTGAATTAACAAACCTCTTGCTCAATTTTAACCGACGTGAAGGATGTAATTCTGTCCGTGTAGGAAGCGAACCCGCTTCAGGGATCGATTCTTCCGTTGAATTTGGCGTTTTTTTGGAGCGTGATGGTGCCCTTTGAGGTAGTACTGGACTTTCCAGTTTTTCTGTATAAGGCTTGCGCTGTGATCTAGGTAAAGAAACGGAAGTAATTGGTGTGATTCCGCCAACCTCAGCAGCTGCTGCCGTTTCAGCAACGATGCTTACTTGAGAAGCCACCTGACGCTCGGATTTCTCTTTTTTATCCGATTGACGATGGCGCTGACTGCCATATGTCTTCATTCTACTTAATGGCTGATTCATGATCCCCTCCGAAAACGTATCGCTAATCCGGACACCAAATCAATTATAAAGTGACATAATATAGGCGCCCATAATGTGCCGGACTGCAAGTAAATCCAACCCAATCCATAACTTGAGACAAACACCCAGCCTGTTGGAATCCAGTGGCGCAAATAACGAATATGGATAACTGCAAATAAAATACTTGTCCAGTAAGGACCGATGGCATGTTGGATGGCTCCACGGAATAATAATTCCTCACACACAGCAACAATGGCTGCTATACATACAATGTGCCAGATCGGACGCCCACGGAACAACATCTCGTTAATTCCACCGTCATCCATGCTTTCCTGAGGTATAACATACGACAGTACCAAGTCCATAACAAGCATTATTCCTGCAAGACCAAGACCCCACCATATAAATTGGTAATTGTCAGGCCATGCGAGTACATCTAACAAGTTTCGTTTCTGCAATAAGATCCACACAACTCCGATAATCAGTGTCAGACCTTGTGTAAAGTATAGATTGATTAAAAGCAAACGCTCGGTAAGCTGTTGTGGCTCAGCCTTCTGAATCTTGAACTTGGGAAACTTGAATTTTTTCATCGGATGCGTCTGTCCTCTTGAGTTAAATTTGATGGATAACAATTACGTTGTCCAATCGGATAGTATACTAAATGATAGCCAAAAAACCAATTAGGTTCAAGGCCTGCCCCAAGTCCTGGTTATATGTCCGTGCCATTACTTCATTAAAGCAGTAAAATTCAGTTCACCAAACAGCTTACTTTCCATCTTCTTGTGGTAGGTATATTAACTATTGTATTACTTATGGTGACTCTGTTTATGTGTGAATCTAAAGACATCTGCAAAACATTTTAAAACATTTAAGCCTATTGACATGCTCATGTCAGCCATGATACATTATGAAAAAATTAGTCACGTTAAACACGATGATGGAAAAAAGACGTTGCTTCGTCTTACAGAGAGCCGATGGTAGGTGTGAATCGGTGGCAGGCAAATGGTCTTGAGCGCTCCTGAGTTATTGCATTGAAATTGGAGTAGGTGCAATCGGTTTAGACCCGTTATCCTCTTCGGTCTTCATTGACCGCTAAGACTGTCGTTGCGAAACGGCGGTGAATTAGGGTGGTACCACGACAACTCTCGTCCCTTATTGCGCAAGCAGTATGTGGATTGAGAGTTTTTTGATTTATTTTAAAGGATATCTGTGGGATCACTCTATTTGCTTCACCTTCCCCCTCTGTTGCGACACCGCGTTGTTGGGTGGAAGAATCAACCTGGTTTTAAGGAATACCTCTTCGCTGAGGTCAGACCTTGACGATATAGATACACATACCTAAGGAGGAAGAAACCATGTACAAAGTGTTAGTGTCGGACCCAATCAGTGATCTGGGGATCCAGCAACTGGTGGATGCAAATGATGTTGTTGTTGAGAAGAAAACCGGTCTTAGTGAAGATGAACTTGTTGCCATTATTGGTGAATATGATGCCCTCTTGGTTCGCAGCCAGACTCGTGTTACAGATCGTATTATGACGGCTGGTACCAACCTTAAGGTGATCGGACGTGCAGGTGTTGGTGTAGATAACATTGATCTGGAAGCTGCTACACAGCGCGGTATCATCGTTATTAATGCACCTGATGGCAATACCATCACAACCTGTGAGCACACGTTTGCCATGATGATGGCATTGGCACGACACATTCCTCAGGCATATGCCAAGACTATTCAGGGTACGTGGGATCGTAAAACCTTCCTGGGTGTGGAATTAAGAAATAAAACGCTCGGTGTACTGGGTATGGGACGGATCGGTAGTGAAGTTGCCAAGCGCGCCAAAGCATTTGGAATGGACATTCTTGCTTACGACCCGTTCCTCACGGAGGAGCGTGCCGAGAAGCTGCAAGTGAAGCTGGCTAGTGTAGATGATATCATTCGCAATGCGGACTTCATGACCGTTCACACACCATTAACACCGGAAACACGGCACATGATTTCACGTCCACAATTCGAAGTGATGAAAAAAGGAATGCGTATCATCAACTGTGCTCGTGGTGGTGTAGTTGACGAGATGGCACTTGTCGAAGCCATTGATCAAGGTATTGTTGCTGGTGCAGCATTTGACGTATTCGAAAGCGAGCCGCCAGCCGCTGATCACCCGTTCCTGAATCACCCAAGCATTATCGTTACGCCTCACCTTGGTGCGTCCACAGTAGAAGCACAAGAGAACGTGGCTATCGATGTGTCGGAACAGGTGCTTCACATTTTGCGTAACGAACCATTTAAAAACGCAGTTAACATGCCGGCTGTTGCACCAACCGTGATGAACAAATTGCAGCCTTATTTCAAACTGGGTGAAACGTTGGGTAGTTTTGCAGCACAGATTACACAAAATGCAGTGCAGGAGATTCGGATCGACTATGCTGGTGAACTTTCTGAAGTAGATACTTCTCCTCTCACTCGTTACATTGTGAAAGGGATTCTCGCCAGACATTTGGGTGGGGAAGCCAACATCGTTAACTCCATGCATCTGGCCAAAATCCGTGATCTGAATGTGGTTGTAAGCCAAACCTCAACCACTAAAGGATTTACTAACCTGATTACCGTAACATTGGTTACAACTCAGGATGCTGAGGAACGTCGTGTAGCAGGTACATTGCTTGCAGGTTATGGAGAACGTATTGTTCGTCTGGATAAATTCCCGGTAGATATCGCACCGGAAAGTCATCAAATTTTGATCTCCCACAACGATAAACCAGGTATTATCGGACGTGTAGGAACCCTGCTTGGACAAAACGATGTCAACATAGCATCCATGCAGGTTGGACGTAAAATTATTGGTGGTGCAGCGATCATGATTCTGACCGTAGATAAAGCTGTTCCAAAAGATGTACTTGTGCAGCTTGCTGCGCTGCCTGAAATCAATACTGCTGTTGAAATTGTTCTGGAATAATCCAATATATTTCTATATGTAAAAGGAAAGACGGGACCCTCGTGGTTCCCGTCTTTTTTCATGTACTCGCTGAAATATCGGTGAAGAAGATTGCAAACAAAATATTTGTGGAATTGGAAAAGGGGTGCCCATCAACCCCATATAAACTCCGCTTCTCTTGGTCAATGGAAATAGTCTTAATACGTTATCGAACTATTAACTTAACTGAATAATGTTTAGTGTAGACCCCGGAGGAGAAAGAACGGCTGCGCCAACAAGCCCGAATAATTGTAACTGTATTGTTGAACCAGCGGTAACGGTAACCATAAAGTCAGACTGCAGCTGACTGAGAGAGAGTACTGGAGATACTACACTCGCTGGAATAGCTGTACCGTTAAGTAAAACCCGAGATTGGATAGCAAGTGCAGCTGTCAGATTTATTTTGTATGAGATATAGTAGCGACCTGCGTTGGTCAGTGTGAAGGTGTCATTAGCCCCATTGACGGTTATACCTGTGCCAATATTTTGGTTATTCGGTAATGGAACGAGTGTACCACCCAATATTACAACAATCGTACCATTAGTGTTCTCAGCAAAAGCCGAATTAGATGTTACAGTTGTTCCGGTTGCACCGGTTGCACCTGTTGCTCCGGTAACTCCTGTACTTCCGGTACTTCCGGTTACACCGACTCCCGTTGCTCCCGTTATACCTGTGGCTCCGGTTTCCCCCGTCGCACCAGTAACTCCAGTACTTCCCGTTACGCCAGTCGCACCAGTTACTCCACTACTTCCTGTTATGCCGACTCCCGTGGCTCCGGTTTCCCCCGTAACACCAGTTGCTCCGGTACTTCCCGTTACGCCGACTCCCGTTGCTCCTGTTATACCTGTCGCTCCTGTTTCCCCCGTTGCACCAGTTGCCCCGGTACTTCCCGTTACCCCGACTCCCGTGGCTCCGGTTATACCTGTGGCTCCTGTTCCTCCAGTGACGCCAGTTACTCCACTACTTCCTGTTATGCCGACTCCCGTGGCTCCGGTTTCCCCCGTAACACCAGTTGCTCCGGTACTTCCCGTTACGCCGACTCCCGTTGCTCCTGTTATACCTGTGGCTCCGGTTTCCCCGTCGCACCAGTTGCCCCGGTGCTCCCCGTTACGCTGATTCCCGTTGCTCCCGTTATACCTGTCGCTCCGGTTTCCCCCGTAACACCAGTTGCTCCGGTTTCACCAGTGACACCAGAAACTCCGGTACTTCCTGTTACGCCGACTCCTGTGGCTCCTGTTATACCTGTGGCTCCTGTTCCACCCGTGACACCAGTTGCTCCGGTACTTCCCGTTACGCCCACTCCCGTTGCACCGGTTATACCTGTGAATCCGGTCTCCCCCGTGACACCAGTTGCCCCGGTGCTCCCCGTTACGCTGATTCCCGTTGCTCCCGTTATACCTGTCGCTCCGGTTTCCCCCGTAACACCAGTTGCTCCGGTTTCACCAGTGACACCAGAAACTCCGGTACTTCCTGTTACGCCGACTCCTGTGGCTCCTGTTATACCTGTGGCTCCTGTTCCACCCGTGACACCAGTTGCTCCGGTACTTCCCGTTACGCCCACTCCCGTTGCACCGGTTATACCTGTGAATCCGGTCTCCCCCGTGACACCAGTTGCTCCGGTACTTCCGGTTATGCTTACTCCCGTTGCGCCAGTCAATCCCGTTACGCCTGTTGCTCCTGTTTCCCCTGTAGCACCAGTACTACCTGTTACACTTACTCCTGTGGCTCCTGTGATCCCCGTCGCCCCAGTCAACCCTGCAACACCAGTCGCTCCTGTTTCACCAGTTGCCCCGGTTCCTCCAGTTACTCCTGTTGATCCTGTTACGCTTAGTCCCGTGGCTCCTGTAATTCCCGTCGCCCCGGTTAACCCTGTAAGACCTGTCGCTCCTGTTTCACCAGTTGCCCCGGTTCCTCCAGTTACTCCTGTTGATCCCGTTACGCTTAGTCCCGTCGCTCCTGTAATTCCCGTCGCCCCGGTTAACCCTGTAAGACCAGTCGTTCCTGTTTCACCAGTACTTCCCGTTACTCCAACTCCAGTTGCACCCGTCACACCTGTCGCTCCTGCTCCAGCGATCAATGTGTAATCCGGCGAAGTCCCCGGCGTTCCGGTTGGCGAGGCCACATTTGCAATATACGTACTACCGTTGAACGTTACAACCTGACCTGCTGGATACGTTGGGGCTACGGCTGGATCAAATGGTACGATACCACTTAAACCTACGCCTGTTGCTCCCGTTACCCCTGATGCCCCTGTCACTCCGGTACTTCCCGTTACTCCAACTCCAGTTGCACCTGTCACACCCGTTGCTCCTGCTCCAGCAAGCAATGTGTAATCCGGTGAAGTCCCCGGCGTTCCGGTTGGCGATGCCACATTTGCAATATACGTACTACCGTTGAACGTTACAACCTGACCCGCTGGATACGTTGGGGCTACGGCTGGATCGAATGGCACGATACCACTTAAACCTACGCCGGTCGCTCCCGTTACTCCTGATGCCCCTGTGACTCCGGTACTTCCGGTTACTCCAACTCCAGTTGCACCTGTCACACCTGTCGCTCCTGTTACGCCCGTTGCTCCTGTAGCTCCGGTACTTCCCGTTCCACCAACTCCAGTTGCACCCGTAACTCCCGTGGCTCCCACGCCAGCAAGCAACGTGTAATCCGGCGAAGTCCCCGGTGTTCCCGTTGGTGATGCCACATTCGCAATATACGTACTGCCGTTAAACGTTACAACCTGACCCGCTGGATACGTTGGGGCTACGGCTGGATCGAATGGTACAATACCACTTAAACCTACGCCTGTTGCTCCCGTTACCCCTGATGCCCCTGTGACTCCGGTACTTCCTGTTACTCCAACTCCAGTTGCACCTGTCACACCCGTTGCTCCCGCGCCAGCAAGCAACGTGTAATCCGGCGATGTGCCCGGCGTTCCGGTTGGCGATGCGACATTAGTTATATACGTACTGCCGTTGAACGTTACTACTTGACCCGCTGGATACGTTGGGGCTACGGCTGGATCAAATGGTACAATGCCACTCAAACCTACGCCTGTCGCTCCTGTTTCACCAGTTGCCCCAGTTACTCCTGTTGATCCCGTTACGCTTAATCCCGTCGCTCCTGTAATTCCCGTCGCCCCAGTCAACCCTGTAAGACCAGTCGCTCCTGTCACTCCGGTACTTCCCGTTACTCCAACACCAGTTGCACCCGTCACACCTGTTGCTCCTGCGCCAGCAAGCAACGTGTAATCTGGTGAAGTCCCCGGCGTTCCGGTTGGTGACGCCACATTCGCGATATACGTACTGCCGTTGAACGTTACAACCTGGCCGGCTGGATATGTTGGGGCTACAACTGGATCAAATGGTACAATGCCACTTAAACCTACACCTGTCGCTCCTGTTACGCCCGATACTCCGGTACTTCCCGTTACTCCAACGCCGGTTGCTCCCGTTACACCTGATGTACCTGTGGCTCCTGTAGGTCCTGCACCTGCAAGCAATGTATAGTCTGGAGAACTTCCTGGCGTACCCGTTGGCGAAGCGACATTTGTAATGTAAGTACTGCCACCAAACGTGACGATCTGTCCAGCTGGATATGTTGGGGCTAATGCGGGATCGAATGGCACGATGCCACTTAATCCTGCACCTGTGGCTCCAGTTGCACCAGTCGCCCCCGCAGCAGCGATTAATGTGTAATCCGATGAAGATCCTGGTGTTCCTAGAGGACCAGCTACACTCGTAATGTAAGTACTACCGTTATACGTAATTACTTGACCTGCTGGATAACCCGGGGCGAGCGCTGGATTAAATGCCACGGCTCCTGTCAAACCAGCTCCGGTTGCTCCCGTTGCTCCAGTCGTCCCACCCGACAGCAAAAGAGTGTAGTCTGGAGAACTTCCGGGTGTACCCAAGGGACCGTTTACATTGGCAACATAGAGACTCCCGTTGAAACTAACGACCTGACCTTGAGCATATGTTGGCCCAAGCGCAGGGTCAAACGCCGTAATATTGTTCAAACCCACACCAGGTGCTCCTGCCGGACCCTGTGCTCCCTGTGGACCAACTGGGCCAACCGGTCCTACTGGTCCAAGTCCTCCCGGTGTGCCAGTATCCCCTTTCACCCCAGGGACTCCTGGGACACCTGGTACCCCTGGGACTCCTGGCACTCCCTGTGGGCCGGCTGGTCCGGTAATCCCTCCAGTTCCAAGAGTTGTCGTCGCACGGCTTAGCGATATGGAGATCGATCGAATTAATCCCACAAGTTTATCTTTTTCTGCAGGAGGTACTTCCAGAAGCAGCGTCACACTTAACAAGTCATCCAGTAAGTTTTGCAAGTTACCTGCGAGATTAATAAGAGGAACAGGAACAACCTCTGAACCTGCAATCGTTAATTCCAATACGGCTTGTAATTCTGCCTTTACTCCGGCACGAAATCCGGATTGATTTACAAAAGTAAGTAACTGGCGTAATCCATTCTGTAATGACAGTATATTGGCTGAAGTCGGCTGACTAATTGTAGCAGGAATAGCCACAGCCAAAGAACGCAGTATGGATTCAAACTGCTCCAGTTCGCTTGTGGTTATTGGAATAAACGGAGAGCCTGCTCTAAAAGATCTGCCTTCCAGGAAAGCTTTAATATTGACCCTTTTTCGATCATCGGACATGCTTAACTCAATCCTCCTCTATCTTGCTTGCTTTTCAAGCTTATGTCACATAGGAAGGAAAATTATCTTGGACACTCTTTTTAGTCAAAAAAAGACCATTCATGTTCCACGTTGAACAAGATTAAACGGTAGTCTTCAACAAAAAAACACCCTCCTTAAAAGGGTGTTTCCGCACTTTTTGTATGAAATTCAGGCTATTTCGATGAATCCAAAGGAAATTGCAAAATAAACTCTGTTCCTTCGCCAAGCACACTATTGACGGTAATCATACCTTGATGCGCATCAACAATATTTTTCACAATCGCTAAACCAAGCCCCGTACCTGCACTTTCTCCCCGAACACGAGCCTTGTCTGCTTTGTAGAATCGTTCGAAAATAAATGGTAAGTCGGATGAAGGGATACCTACTCCCTGATCCTTCACAGAAACTCTGACAAATGGAGCACGAAGATAAGTGACCCGCTCGGCTGAGATCATTACATTTTTGCCAGTAGGCGTATGTCTGAACGCATTATCCAGCAAATTCGTAAATACTTGCTCAAGTCGATCCTCATCTGCCTGTTGAAGTTCAATAGTTGGCTGTTCGAACTCAAAGTGCAGTTGAATTCCCTGTTCTTTTGAACGCACAGAGAACTTCCGATATACACGTTCAAGTAGTTCTCCGAGGTCAACTTCCTTCATCACCATGTCCGTGTGTCCAGCTTCCATCCGCGCAAGATCAAGCAAGTCTTTAACCAGTCTGCCCATCCGGAGAGACTCATCATGAATGACCTGGATCAGTTCTTCGCTCTCTTCCGGTGAGGTTGCCATGCCGTCCAAAAGGGCTTCACTGTAGCCTTGCATCATGGATAGCGGAGTTCGTATCTCATGAGATACGTTAGCCACGAAATCACGCCGCATTTTCTCCAGTCGCACTTCTTCTGTTACATCTCTTAAAACAGCCACAGCCCCTCTGACAACACTGTCAGCATACAACGGTGCCATCTGAACAGACCAGACACCTTGCTGTACGTGAACATTGGAGTTCTGGTCCCCGCCTTGCTCCATCACCATTTTGAACAAAGGAAGAAGGGGCTCAGGTACATCACGCGAAGTCTTGTCAGACTGCTCGGATTCTTGTCCTTCGTCCATTTTTGCCCAATCGAGATCATACCATGCCTGCATGATCTTCTCTCCTGGCGGATTCGTCAGAATAACTTTGCCTTCACCATCAAATGTAACCACCGCATCGGTCATGCTGCGAAGCACACTCGCCAAATGTTCCTTCTCATGGTTAAGGTTTCGAATATTATCTTCCAGTTGGGCAGCCATATGATTAAATGTGTTGGCAAGTTCACCAATCTCATCACTCGTTACCAGGGAGAGACGTGTTCCGTAGTTCCCTTTGCGAATCGCATTGGCTGCCTGAATCAATTGCTGCATGGGCTGCGTTATTTTAGTGAATAGAAACAATGCAAAAAACGTGGTTAAACTGAATCCGATAATACAGATATAGGTGAACAACCGCTTAATATCTCTGGATTCGGATTCTGCAAAGTTCGTATCAATGTAGGGCAGCAAAAAAAGACCCAGCGCTATAAGTACACAACCCACAAGGCAGATAATAGTGATCCATAACTTCCCGACCAGTGATCTCCAGAAACTAAAACTACTTCGGTACTTCCAGTTTATAACCCACACCCCACACCGTCGTAATCATGGCCGCCGATTCAGGCGATACCTTGTTAAGTTTCTCGCGAAGACGCTTCACGTGCGTATCCACGGTACGAAGATCGCCAAAGAATTCGTAATTCCATACATCTTTGAGCAATTCTTCTCTGGAGAAAACTTTGTCGGGAGATGTTGCCAGGTAGTGCAGCAATTCATATTCTTTTGGTGTAAGACTAATCTCTTCGCCACCCGCGGTTACCCGGTGGGCATCATGCTCAATAACCAGATGCGGGAACACGATGTTGTTACTCGAATTGCTCTCCTTGGAGAGATAAGCTGTCGCGGAAGCTCGACGCAAAATCGCTTTGACACGATAAATCACTTCACGCGGGCTGAATGGTTTTACAACATAATCATCAGCGCCAACTTCGAAGCCTTGAACCCGGTTAATCTCTTCACCTTTTGCAGTGAGCATCAAAACCGGCGTTGATTTCACCTGACGAAGACGGGTACACACTTCAACTCCATCCATACCCGGCAACATCACATCAAGCAAAATCAGCCCGTAATCCCCTGCTGTTGCTTTACGCAGTGCAGTTTCCCCATCCTCAGCTTCATCGATTTCATAACCTTCTTTTTCAAGATACATTTTCAAAAGCCTGCGGATTCTCTCTTCGTCATCCACGACCAGTATTCGATTCTCATGTTCAGCCATGCCTCTCCAGCCCCTTTGCAATAACTCCTCATCACTTCTATTATGTTCGATCTGGCGAACAATATTTGAATACCCTTCAATAAAAAGGTACATTTGTGTTTCCCGCTTCTAAACTCAACCTTTGCAATACGAGTCTGTCCTAGTCAGCCCCAGCATAAGAATGTAATCCGGCAATGATCAGATTCACTCCAACCAGCGTAAACATGACCACCAGGAAGCCAAGAACTGCAAGCCATGCAGACTTCTGACCTTGCCAACCTCTGGATAAACGCAAATGCAGATACACACTATAATATAGCCATGTAATCAATGCCCACACCTCTTTGGGGTCCCAACCCCAAAAGCGACTCCAGGCAATCTGAGCCCAGATCATGGCAAAAATTAATGCTCCCAGCGTAAATATCGGAAAACCAATGGCAATCGCGCGATAACTTATCTCATCCAGATCATCGGCATCGATTCCATCCATCATTGGCTGTAACGCTTGTCCAAGTGGTCTGCGCACAAGAAGTCGTACAATTCCATACAGGATCAGACCTACAATAAGTGACCAAACTACCGTATTCAGCTTGCGCCCGGCATTTACCCCGTTCATCCAGGAAGGCGTCTCAAGTAAAGGTTTTTTCATGCCAAGAAACGGTGTCATGCTCTCCACTTCGCTATTATATGGTGCAAAAATCGGAGGCATGCGATAAATCACTTTCTCTATTGTACTATTTTCCTGTACCTCTGTGTCAATGCTGACCGTTTTCTGTACAAAAACCGCCTCGTAACCAGCTGTACGAAAGGCAAATACCGTTCCGATGAATCCGATGACTACAACGATCGTAACTAGGGTGAATTCAACCCATCCTCGTTGACGTCTTGAAGATTTGTCTTTACCACTGAAATCAACAGTACGGAGCAAATACATGAACCCTGCGGCAAAACCCACGGCGAAGAATGCTTCACCAAGCGCCGCCAACGTCACGTGAATTTTCAGCCAAATGGACTGAAGTGCAGGGATTAATGGTTGTACCTCCTGAGGAAATACAGCGGCGTACGCCATAATAATAATGGTAAGTGGTAACGCAAACAAACCCAGTAATGACTTGCGGTATATGGCATATACAACAATAAATGCAACCATAATCATCATGGACAGAAAAGACATGAACTCATACATGTTACTAACCGGGATATGACCTGCCCCAGCCCATCGGGTTACAAAAAATACGATATGTGCCGCCAAGGCGACAGTCGAAGCGATAAAAGCTCTTTTACCCCAACGATTCATATGGTCCAGAGGATCACGATTACTCCATTTTTTGCCCATGACCGCGACAGCATATAACAAGAATGCAGCACAATAGAGAAAGAAAGATACGATAAATGCGTCGCTGCTGAAATCCAATAAACTCATGCCTGATTCCCCCCGTTATCCAACGACTTCTCTTCCACTTCCAGATTCATCTGTTTCAAGACGGCCGCAACTTCACGCCTGAAGCCAAACCAGTTTTTGTTGGTATGTCCACCCAATGTGAGCTGTTTATCATCAAAACGAATCCAGATGCGGCGATGATGCCAATAAAAACCCATGACCAGACCCAACATAACAATACCGGCTCCTACCCACACAAAAGGCATTGCCTTGTCCACTCTTATATTGAGATAACTTACGGACTGAATAATATCGACCTTGTCCATGCTGTCTACTTCCAGCTGTAAAGGAATCTCAGCTCCAATCAGCTGTTGGTTAATTGCATCCTGTTGAAACCGTTGTTTATCAATCTGCTTCGCAAAGTACAGATATTGTATCCCCTCTTCGGGCAGATCCGGTCCCTTGATGAGAAAGAGAAAAGCAGGTGCATTAGGTGAAGGTGATTTTGATTTGGGCTGACCATTCTCATCCAATCCAAAGTCCATAAACTTTTCTTTTACCGTGAGCTTATAAGGACCAGCTTCAAATGTTCTTTGGGTATCTACCATATCGATCTTAATTGGCCCATATACTTCACCCGTCTCTGTATTGACCAGATCAGGCGTTACGGAACGAATGGTCGGTGTTAGATCATAATCAAACTGATATGCTTTCAGACCGTTATAATTCAATGGATGATTCACGCGTACATCATGTCTGGCCACCTCAGCTAACTGAGGTTTCTTCGAGAGATCCGAACAATCTGCTGTACATTCATACAAAACAACTTTTGTTTCGAACAGTTTTGGAACGGTCTTATTCAGGTTACGGAATTGCTCGGGTACTTCGTCCTCACTGTAGAATTCAACATTAAACTGTTCATTTTGCAGATACATCGATGTATTCGGGATCTTTTTGATCTCACCTTCAGGAAAAGCGACGTGCTCGTCCAAATTCAGACCTGGAAGACCTCGTGCGAGCACCGCCAGCAAAAATATAATGAGTCCAATATGGATGACATATGGGCCCCATCGACTGAATCGCTGTTTCTCGGCGAGTAATGCATCCCCCTGAGTGTGCACGCGGTATCCTTTCTTTTTCAACGGCGTAACCGCTTTCTTAATCCAGTCTTCTGGTGCCTCTTCGATGGTACCTTGGTACACGAGACGCTGTCTTGTCAAAAATTGCGTATGCTTACGTATTCTCTGTTTATTCAGTGCTTTGTAGAGCGGTAGGACGCGATCCAGACTGCATATCACCAATGATGCCCCAATCAGCACCAGCAGTAGAATAAACCACCAGGATTCGTATGTATGGGATAAACCCAACAGATAATAGATATGACCCAATTGACCGTATGTTTCTTTGTAATACACGGAAGGATCAATATTCAAGAACGTACTTTCTTGCGGATAGATTGTACCAAGCATAGAACCTACAAGCGTGAAAACAATCATATAGACGGCAATTTTGACGGATGAAAAAAAGTTCCATATGCGGTCAATGATGTTGGGATTACTACGCTGTGAACGGCGCGCCATGCCATCATAACGCATTTCCAGCACTTCATCCGATTTAGCTTCAGACTCCAGTAACGGTTTTCCACATGCTTCACATAGTACAGTGCCAACCGGATTCTGGTGTCCGCACTCACATTTGGTATTTTGGAACACGAATAGACCTCCTGTCAGGGCTGCTTCGCCAGTTGCGAAATTTGAGCGTCAAGTGTGTCCAAATCAAGTTGCCCGATATGAATGGTAGAGATTTTGCCCGTGTCGGATACAAAGAATGTTGTTGGCATCGGAGAGATCCCGAAATCACGAACCGAGTTTTTCTCCCTGTCAAGCATGATTGGAAACGTAACCCCAACCTGCCGTACAAAATTATCCACGGTCATCTGGTCTTCTCCAACATTAATTCCGACAAATTGTACTCCCTGGTCCTTCCATTTGTCAGCTTGCGCCTGAAGTGCAGGCATTTCTTTAACACAAGGTTCACACCACGTGCCCCAGAAATTGATCACCATTGCTTTTCCTTTGTACTCATCAGACGTATGAACTTGACCATCCAGGCCCAGCAGTTCAAAAGAAGGAGACTTGTCCCCTTCCTTTGGCTTGCCATTCGAGCCGGATACCGATGTGGTAATCGCATATCCGCCCAACACCAGGATCAATAACAAAATGACGATTTGCACCGTTCTTCTTGATTTGCCCATGTGCTGCTCCCCTTTTAAGTGACTGTAGCATTCGCATCTTATTGGTCTAAGACAACTGTGAACATCCTATGAACAATTATAGCGAATTTCGTCACAAAACTGCGGCGGTTTTATGAAAATTATGTGTCCTCACATTACCTTTTTTTCATTTTTTTGGCTGGTTCTGATTGTGCGAGGGTAATCAGGTTGTTGACTTCCTCTTTGGTCAGATTGCGTGTCAGACCACGTTTCAGGTTTTGTAGCAAAATACCACCAAACGAAATCCGTTTCAGACGAGTTACCGGATGGTTGATTGCCTCGAACATACGTCTAACCTGACGGTTACGTCCTTCATAGATCGTAATGGAAATGATCGACTCATTGGCCGCTGTATCCACATCTTTGTACTCTACCTCTGCAGGAGCAGTCATGCCGTCATCCAGCATAATGCCTGTCTTTAATTTCTCCAGAGCTGTACCATGCGGCACACCTTTAACCGTTGCATGATACGTTTTGGGTACGTGATGCTTCGGATGCGTCAGCAAATGTGCAAACTCACCATCATTGGTAAGGATCAATAAGCCCTCTGTGTCATAATCCAGACGACCTACAGGATATACGCGTTCCTTGACACCTTTCAGGTAGTCGGATACAATTTTCCGACCTTCCGGGTCAGATGCACTTGTGATTACACCTTTTGGCTTGTTCAACATCAAGTACACTTTTTTCTCACTGCGGATCGGTTTTCCATTAACCGTAATCATATCCTCTTCGGGGTTCGCTTTTGTACCCAGTTCGGTTACGACCTCCCCGTTAACTTCTACTTTGCCGGACAGGATTAGTTCCTCGCTCTTGCGGCGGGATGCAATGCCTGCCTGTGCGATAATTTTTTGTAATCTTTCCATGTTTGTCATGTCACCTCACACTAATGATACCCATCACGCAAGGAAATCACAAGGATAATCCAAGGATTTTGTAAACTGGCGACACGAATATGCATTTTAGACTACCTTCCCCTGGAGATCGCCGCAAAAAAAAGCCTACCTTTACACGACCTGTTGAACACAGATGGTGTAAAGATAAGCCTTTTCCTCAAATCATTTAATTGGAAACTTTGCCGGCAACTGCAACCTGTTTTTTGGCAGGTGTGGTACTCTCTTTAATGAAAGTCTGCAATGTCTTGGAAGTAATATAATAGGTACGTCCACCGTACACAAATGTCATCATACCAATTACCCGGTTGTTCTGATCCAGAACAGGGCCACCTGAATTACCTTGTGCCATGGATTTCACAATACTGCCGATTCCCTTTTTACCTGGAACGTCCAAAGCTTTGGAACTAAACACTCTGCTTTTGGCTATCGTATTGAAGGTTGAAGGAAAATCTTCATCCAGGATGACAAGATCACCAGCAGGATTTTTGGGGAATCCAATCGTATAAACAACCTGGTTATCCCTTGCATTTGCAAACGTGACCGGTTGGGCGTCTATTTCCTTGTCCAGCTTCAGCAGTGCCATATCTGTCACCGGGTCTGTCTTAATAATTTTTGCCTTTACAGGCTTACCCAAGGAACCCGGACTTGCAACAGTCAGTGTACCTTCATCACCATCAGACAGTTCAGCAAAACTCTGAACGACATGATAATTCGTGAGCACTTCATCCTTTGAGATCAATATTGAGGTACCAACATCATAATATACCATATCGGGTTCATCCTGCTTGACCAAACGTACATTCACGACTGGAAAAGAATCCGCTGTGACTGCCATTTGTGCACGCAGCTGTTTGTCGAAGTAACCTGTAAAATGTATCGTCTGAACGGCTTGAGCTGCCGCCAGCCCCGTTGACCCTGCGAGCATTGCAATAGCAAGCACGCCTGACATTCCGACACGGAGCATTCGTTTCCAACTCTTCTGCATGTCTCACTCTCCTCCGCTATTATTCTAGCATATCTAATATATCGGAAGGAAAGGAGATATCTTTTTAACCAAAAACGAGCAAACAAATGGCGAGGGCAGCAATAAAACCAATGACATCGGAAAACAACCCTACTTTGAGTGCATATCGACCGTTACGTATGCCTACAGCCCCAAAATAAACAGTCAGCACATATAACGTGGTGTCTGTACTCCCCTGAATCGTAGATGCCATACGTCCAATCATGGAGTCAGGGCCATGGGTTTTGATTAGATCGGTTGTAAACGCCAGAGAGCCTGTCCCCGTTAAAGGACGCAGTATTCCGAGTGGTAACACTTCGCCCGGAACACCCATCCAGGACACCAGCGGAGCAAACAGACTAATCACAAAATCCAGTGCACCCGAGGCACGAAATACGCTGATTGCGACCATCATTCCCACGAGATGTGGAATAATACTGATTGCAGTGGAGAAACCATCCTTGGCCCCATCAACAAAGGATTCGTAAACCGGGACCTTTTTGGTAAACGCATATAATGGAACAAACGCGATAATAACCGGGATGGCCCAGACGGAAATCCAGTTGATGAAGGTTAACAAAGGTGCTCATCCTTTCATGCCGGGATTGCCACTTTTCTGTATGCGCGGCGGTTTGTGTAAAGCCCTGTTTCGATACCAGCGATCGGCGATTATAGCAGCAAGTGTAGCGATAATGGTAGCCATCAATGTTGTTCCCACAATCTCTGTTGCATTGGCGGAATGATAGTTTAAGCGGATGGCGATCAGCGTTGTCGGAATAATGGTAATGCTAGCCGTATTCAGAGCCAGTAAGGTGCACATCGCAGGAGAAGCGGTTTGTTTGTCCGGATTAAGCTCCTGTAGCTGTTGCATCGCTTTGATTCCCATCGGTGTAGCCGCATTTCCTAGTCCCAGCAAATTGGCACTCATATTGGAGAGAATATAACCCATCGCCGGATGATTTTTGGGCACATCGGGGAACAGGAAGCCCACAACCGGACCGAGCAGCTTGGCAATCCGAGCCAGGAGACCCGCATCTTCAGCCATTTTCATCATGCCCATCCAGAACACAAGCACACTAATCAGTCCAAAACAGACCGTGACTCCCGTTGCCGCCCCATCAAAAGCAGCTTGCGTGACCACTTCGATATTGCCGTTGACGGCTGCAAAAACAAATCCGATTAAAATCATGAGTAGCCAAATTAGATTAATCATGGATTATATCCTCCCTTCAATGGCGATTTAGCTAAGGAGACAACAGGTGGCTTAACACGGCACGCCATGCAGTTGCCCAGGAAGAGACATCACCGATTCCACCCAGCGTTGCATCTTCTGTCTTCGGTTCAGGAGGAATATAACTGCCTTTGCGATACACGGGAATTGAGCCCACAAGTTTGCCGTCAAGTTGCATATCAATGCGCCCTGCCAATCCAAACGAAGGATCTGTCGATTGTTCCTTGCCTTCCGTTTCCGACTGTCCTCTATTTTCGTGTAGTATCAATTTCTTGGTCAATGAGCCTTCTTCACTTTTAGCCAGTGGGTACCAGAATCCCCGGCCCGTAACGACATCTGTATTTTGCACAGGCTGTTCTTGCTTGGCGACCTCTACTAACGGGAAGTACTCAAAACCGAAATCTAGCATCCGAGCATGATCGTTCCAATCGTTTCCGTCGTTCAGCGTTACTGCGGCGAGCTGCTGTCCGTTACGTGTAGCGGAACTGACCAAACATCTGAAAGCTTTTTTTGTGTAGCCGGTTTTCACTCCATCCGCACCTTCATACATCCGCAACATTTTATTTTTATTGTGCCAAGAGTATTCCCAGCTTTCATTGGGGTTCGGTGCGGATTTGTCCTCCGTGGCTACGATGCGTTTGAACACCGGATTGTGCAATGCATATGCCGTTAATCGTGCCAAGTCGTTAGCTGTTGAATAGTGACCTTCTGCATCCAGTCCATGAGGGTTCATAAAATGAGAATGCGTCAGACCGATTTGCTCCGCCTTTTTGTTCATTAACAGGACAAAGCCTTCTTCCGAACCACCGACATGTTCTGCGATCGCAGAGGCCGCGTCATTGCCTGAACGGAGCATGAGCCCGTACAACATGTTTTCAAGCGTCATCTCTTCACCTAACTTGAGATAGAGAGAAGATCCTTCTTTGGCAAAAGCCGAGGGAGACACTTTCACTTTATCATCCAGCTTGCTGTGTTCGATTGCTACGATCGCCGTCATGATTTTGGTCAGGCTGGCGATGCGCAGTTCTTTATCCCCATCTTTGCTGTATAAGATCCGGCCTGATGTGACATCAATGAGAGCAGCGCTTTGCGCATGTGTAGACGGACCTTGAATCGTTGCCTGGGCTTGAGTAGTCCCTAATGAAGACAACAAGAAGACAGGGATAAGCATGCATGCAATGACTTTCGTTATTTTTCGCATCAATTCATTCCTCCGGGTCACTTGGAATCTTGTACTATCTTATGTTCGGACAACTTGGAGTATGTCCCATAGGGCAAAAACAGCAAAAATCCCTCACGCTTGGATGCGGGAGGGACGTTATGTATGAGACATTATATAAGATATGAAGGGCTCAGACGACAATCAAGCCTGATCCTTTTTATCCAGCATTTTAGCTACTTTTCGCATAATTCTAGAGACTCTCATCTGGCTAATGTCTTCCATATCTGCGGTCTGGGTTTGATTAAACCCTTCAACACGATGCTTCAGTACAGTCACTTCTTTCTCACTAAGCTTGCGCTTGACCGAATCAATAACCGCATCAACGTATAACTTGTCCAGAATATCTTCTTCAATATTCTCCCCGCTATAGATGGTATCCATCAACGTCACGGATTGAGTTTGTTGATCATCAGCACCTACAGGCTCATCCAGGTATTTCACACCTTTACCCACTTGAAGTGCTTTATTGATCTTCTCTTCTTCCTCATCAAGCAACAATGCGATTTCATGTGCTGGTGGCAGGTAGCCCATATCGTGCTCAAGTCGATTGATTCGGTTAATTAATTCCGTAGCTGTGCGAGTTGGACGAATAATGCTTGCACTATCTCTCAGAAAACATCTGATTTCTCTGACAATGGCAGTAACACTAAACGAACTGAATTTTACGCCACGCCCCGTATCAAATGCTTTAACCGCTTTGATGAATCCCAGACGACCCAGTTGAAGAATATCATCCTTCTCCACACAATGATTCTTAATAATCATTTCGGGTTTTCCAATATACTTATGAACGGAATGCCATATCAGGTTCTCATTGACCAGAATACAATCCCCGAGGAAATGCTCATCGAGCTTACAACGTTCAATATTTTCTACGTCATCCATTGTGTAATGCTTCTTGTCTGCCTGCAAATTCGTGCTAATATGTTCTGGAAATTTTCCCATTTGGATCTCCCTATGTAAAATTGATAAACGGTCTTATAGTATTCAAATTCTATTGTTAAATGATGTTTATTGACCTTTTTTGATTATTCCAAGCATCTTGTTATGATGTTCCTTCACTTGATTGTAGTACCAGGGGCGAGCCTTTCCCTTATCTACATTGCCCTCCCCCTGATTGTACGCAATAATTGCCGTACGAAGATTTCCGTCGTACTTATCCATAAGATATTCCAAGTATATAATGCTTGTCCTGATATTCGTTTCAGGCTGATGTAGCTCCTGTTTACTCACTCCAAACGATTTCGCTGTGCTAGGAAGAATCTGAAGTAAACCAATCGCTCCATGGGATGATTCACTTTCCTCTAACATCCGGCTCTCTTGCCACATCATAGCCAGAATCCAGACGGAATCGATATCCGTATCCTTCGAATATTGAACTACCCACCTCACATACTTCAGCAGCTTTGCCCGGCTCACTGTTTTCTCATGTTGGAGTTCTATATACTGCTCAAGCATATCCGTCATTTGTATGTGCGTAGGAGCAACCGATGCATCTTTAACTTGTTTTCCCTGCTTTTCTTGCTTCTCTTGTTTTTCTTGCTTCGTTGGGTTTACTGGCTTTACCTGCTCTGCTTCCGTTGCTTGGTATTGTGAAACTAACACCACCACCGCAACAACAATACCTATTACTCTTTCTAAAGTGAGCAACAGATTCGCCCACCTCCTTACTGAAAGCCTCTATATTATAGATGGAATAATCTAATACCTAAGTTAGGATTGGTCTTGTTCACTTGGCTGATATACAATGATTGCTGCAAATTCCAACGTGTTACTGGATGGATCAACGGTGGAGGTAAACTCCAGTCCGGTAACGAACGTGTGCGGCTTGGATAACATCCATGCGTTGATTAATTCTTCCACACCTGCAGCGCTAGGGGACACAAACGTTTTTACAGCTAAATCCGAAGCGTAGTTTAACACTTTCATTGCTCTTCACCCGATGACTCTTGTTCCTCTTCCTTTTTCTCTTCAATGAGTTGATTAAACTCCTCTTCGGTCAGTTCATGAATCTCCAATTCGTAAGCACTTGTCAGAATGTACCCCATACCATCCGTTAAATGAACGTTATAAAATGTTTGTAGTTCTTCATGAAAGGTACCCTCTTCGTAGTTGAATCCAATAACGGCTTTTTCGTAACCAGCTACACGACCAGCAAACCATACGTTGGCTTTCGTTGTTGCGCCGGTTGGCGTCTGGATTTCATGCATATTGGTCGGCGCGTGGATATACTTTCCAATCATACTGGCTACGATTTCTTCCGTTAATTTATCATCTTTTGCTTTGATCATATGTGTCATTGAATTATTCCTCCATTAGTTAAAGTCTCGCGAATATTCTTGCCCTTACATTCTCTATACGTGTTATCGGAGCGGCAGTTAAATTGGAGCCGCAGATGAAGGATTGGTTCCGCTGCTTAGGACCATATAGTTCGTCCGCATATGGTGTACAGCCACGTCCAGATCAGCCACTCGTTTGGAGACAAAATCTTCGATGACAGGCTCCAATGGCCTGAAACCTACAGCCAAGATCGGTTTTTTATGTATATACGCATGATGCATGATCACAATATCAGTAGAGGTCAAATGATCCATTTCCAGATTAACCAAGACAGCATCAGCCTGTACCACTACTTTCTCAATGATCAAGGTATACTCCCTGTTGCTTAAATCAGAAGCTGTCGAAGAATCATGACTTGCCCAAGCGATATCCGAATACCCCTCTAGACGTTCCACAGAAAATCCTAAAACCACCACACTAAGCATCCTTGTTCCGCCTTTCTTTCTGTACTAATCTCTCTATACGACATAAAAAAGCACCCAGTTAAGGGTGCTCTCTCTGTTCTATGTAGGTTACTGAATCTATCTTCATCAAACTTAGGCTATTAATTGCCACTTATGACTACAATGCTTCGTATTTCTCACGAATCGCTTTCCATAACTGGGATATACGTGCCTTGGATACACCTAGCATTCCTGCAATCTCTACAAATTCATACCCTGAAGTCCGAAGCTTAAAGATTTGTTTCTCACGTTCGTTCAGCCTCATATTTTCCATAATATCTGTTACAAACTCAAAGTTCTCATAAGCAAACCCAGCATGACCAAGCGCTAATGCGATGTCTGAGCTTTCCGATTCATCGCCACCACCCTGATCCGTGCACATGATCTGTACAGCGTTAACCACACTGAGATTTTTCTCAGACATACACTTGCGGTACATGTCCTTGATTTTATTTTCGATAAGATGATCAACAAACGTCGACATTTTGGCCTTTTCTGCATCATACTTGTCCAGGGAATTAACTAATTTGATCATAATCTCCTGGGTCACATCCTCTTTCTCCATCCCGGCAAACGTTTTACCTCTAAGTTTGTGACGACACTTCTCCTGAGCTTTATTCAGGAACATGTCTATATCCCCAATCTCAAATAAATCATCAAAACCCATAGCAGTTGTAGCAGACATTATTCATTTCCCCCATTAACTATTTAATTATCAGTAATCGTATTCTTTCTTCACAATCTATTCGCTATCCAGCATGATCTTACTCTACATTCCCGCTTTTGCTCCCGAAATCTCATATACCATATGTAGTCTTGTTACACACAATTGAAGCTAATAAGCCTAATTACATACAAACGATCAAGAAATCTCCCTTTGATCCGCCTCCCCATTCCCATCCTATTACATTCAGAATAACAAATACGAACTAGTGTTCGCAACATTTATTTATTTCGTTCGCTTATATGCCTTTTACTGACTATATACGAAGTATACGGTGAAAGGTAAAGCAACATTTTTTACAAACAAAAAGACCAACACAGAGCGCACCACTGGAAAATACCAAAATGGTGGAATGTGTCGGTCTTGGTCTGACATCTATTTCGTCCCAATTACCGAAGATATGGCCTTCAAGTTCTTTAACAAGGTTATAGGCTTCGTCAAGATTATTAATCTATTCGATCGCCATAAGGGTAGTATAAGGAAATATGTAGGATATTGTCAACGACAAAATTTGGTTCCTAAGAACCTGTCCAGCATTCAAACGTTAGTTCATAGGTCTTAAGGCATGTTGATCTCATCATTTTTCAGCAGCACTTCAACATCCTTGTTCATCTTGAAGACTGTAATCTGCTCTGCAAAATCATGACCAAAAAATGTTGTTTCGATGTCTTCGATCTTCAGACCCATGTTGATATAGGAGAAAACGGGGTTGAAATCTTCTCTCATCATATGTGCTAGCTTCATCTTGTATTCGGCGAAAATTTGACTTGAGTGTGATTGCATATGTTCCAGCATGAATGCTTCAGGCTTGGTGAATTTTGCTGTAAACTTTAAGATGATAAAATGATTCATGATAGAGACTCTGGTATCTACCGGCCCGCGCTCAGTAAAATCTTTTCTTATTCTGGATGCCAACTTTGCGAGCTCTCTTTCCAAGTCTTTTATCTCAATGTCCCATCCCTCCTTGCCAATCATCCTGACACCTTCTACTGCCCCTGAACATATGAATTCAACCTAGTTTAATCAAAACTGCTTGTACAAGACAAGTTTCAATGGATGCATTAAATCAAGTCACTATCAACTTTTCATGAAAAAGGAATAGACCCCAGAACTAGGATTGGGGTATATCACTTTATTAACTATATTTTATAATTATTCAAATAAATCAACACTTGGTGCTGAAAAGCTAACATTAGTTAGCTTATACGCTTAATTTATCATTTCATTGGTGAGCTCTATTTTGAGCAGGCTAAACGCAACCAGGTTCAAAACGACATTGGCACCATAGTCTCTTTCGATCAAATCGAACGCTTCTTCCGTTGCTCCAACCAGATCCTCCTTATCCGAGGTCATCTCGGTAGTGACAATTTCCTCATTATTCAATGCAAACGTCAGCCTGTACAGCATCTGTATTCCCCTCCTTAGAGGTCAATTCAATATTTCGCACATCAGTAAGATCAATGATATGAACCACATCGTCTGTATCTTCCAACGTAATCGATTTCCCCTCGTTCTTGTGTTTGGTGAATAGTCGGCGATATTCTTGCTTAACCTCATCCCCAGTTAACGGGATTTCGCGTACGACCTTATCCGAATCTTTCTCTTTTTGTTGTAATCTAGGATTATCTTCCATCCAGTTCACCGTTTTTTTCTTCCCACTTCCCTTGAAATAGAAATGAGCAGTAAGTTCAATATTCATCGTACACTACCTCCCGGAATAATTACGTTCTCATACTACTTTCTCTATACGTCTTGATCAGCTAATTGTTAATGCTAATCTTCAATGCAGATGTGGGATACACAAACTATTTTGTTGTTAAAAGAAAAAAAGGACAGCATATGCTATCCTTCCGTATTAGTATTTCTTAACCGCTATACGATTGCCGTATGAGTCATATATATATTGGAAGTTGGTTTGAACAGGTGTTGTTCCCAACCTGGTGATGGACTTGGCCACCAAGCTTCCCTCATCATCATACTGATAGATGACATCAACCAAAGTAGGAAGCTGCACGAAGTCTAGACCATCATATCGATAAATCTCACCAATGGAAGTGACCATGAAAGATTCATGCTGTGCATAACCTTCTGGAGAAGCTGGCATGGTCAGTACAGGTTCTCTAACCAGTTGCTCGGTGTAGTTGTCTGTAACGACTTGTCGAATAACTCTTCCCTGATTGTCAAAAGCAAAATATGTAACCACATCCGTATAATCTACCAAATCGCTGATCGATTCCCACGGATCAATGACATTCAGGCGTTTTCGTTCACCCCAAGTCATGCTCACATGGGTTTCTCCATCGCTGATCATATCGGCACTGTGTGTGTCAGGATGTGTGTAATGATTGGCCTCAAGCTCGATGTTGGACAACTTTTCACGTTCGTTCAGAGTCATGATAACGTTATGACTTCCATCTGTTAACATATCAGCACTGTGTGTATCCGGATGGCTATAGATCACCGTTTTGGTACCATTAAGATTAATCGTTCCATTCTCAGGATGGTTCGAAACTCGATCACCACCCACCTTTACATATTTCCCACCGCTGTATGTATAGGTCGTTGATTCATTTTGATTGCTTGAGTCTTGGCGTACCAAATACAATCTTCCTGCTTCACCTACGGTTGGAAGTTCTGTTTTGAGTCTGACCGAGACCACGTTCCCTACTGACACTGCGTCCAGCCTGCCATCAAGTGAGGCATAAGAATCCCTGGCTTGTTTAACTTCACGTTCTACTTTGGCAGCTTTGCTGTATGAAACAATATCCATGTGGTGGTCCTCCTCTCACCTTGTAGTCAAACCAACGACCTCAATATCGAAGTTGGCCACATCTGTACCCAGATTTTTTAACGACAAGTGAAGTGTTGAAGTCCCATCTACGTCCTCATATGGCAAATCGATCATATCGTAAATCCCTTCCATAAAATTTCCCGTCGAGTATTGGGCATTGTTGAAATAGAGAACCTCTGGATGTGGACCCGCACTGTTCAAAACATGAACTTCCACATTCGTCTCTCTGGACGGAATGACCCTAATCGTTTTGATCATGAATCGAGGATGTTCCATGGGAATATCAATCATTGCCTTCGCCCCACCGCCAACATACTCTACTCTTTGGGCAAACGATACCGGCAATAGCACTTTTCTCATCTCCTCCATCAGTTTCCATGTCCTGTTCAAGAGCCTTCCCTCCTTCTAGGAATATGTGTATCCGGATACCGTCGTGGACGAAGATGACTATCAGATGTGTTGCCACTTCCGCTGTAGGACCAATCCCCCCACGTTTTCCCCACTAACCCAGCCTGTTGGACAGGAATCTTGACCTTAATACACCAATCGAGCCCCGCATAATTTTGTTTCACTTTGAGGCCTCTTATGGTATCACGAATTAAACCTACTCCACTGGACTGGGTCAAAAATTTATGCTTGAGTATCATATTTTTTTCATTAGGAACTCCCACTCTGGTTCGTGGCCCATAAATATACTTATCCGTAACGTATCCAATCAATTGATCATTATGGATGTCCAGCATCCTCCATGTACCCCAACGGTAGATGTCAATTAATTCAGCCGTAGTGGATAACGTTCCTAATGAATAGACTATCTCCTTACCTTCAATGGTGACCGGAACAGCATCAAGATCGTATCCAATGCCATGGAGAACTGCCGCCTTACTCTGGGTATAGAGAGAACCGCTCTCGGCGGTCCCTACAACTTTCCCTTGATGTATAGCCATGTCCATCACCACCTTAATTCATCAGGACAGCAACCGTAGCGCCTGATAAGAAGCTCTGTCCACCAATCGACAGCGAGTATACCTTATATGTTTTAGTGCCCACTTTGATCTCATCTCCATGGGAAACCCCGGCAGAAGGTACCGCATAGATATCAATAAGCTCTCCCCTAGGACCTTCCACACCATTACACATAATAACCGGAGCAAGATGATAAAGAGACCCCCACCCTGGATTAACAGGAAGCATGGCAGAGTAGGCATCATAAATGTTATTCACCATCTGTTTATCTTTATCACGCAACGTCCGGATACCATTATCCCCATTGTAGCTGAGGCCAACACTCAAACTCGAGGAATCTGTCTCTGTGGCATACCTGTTCAGAATTCCGAAGTAACCCAGATTGGATATACCGGTAACCGAGTTCACATCCCCCTGCAAATAAATAATAATCCGGTTTGGTTGTACTGAAACTTGGTAATCGATTAATAGATTCGTATCAACGGCACTCGTATGACATAGGAAGTCCTTTTTCACTTCGGCTCTGCCCAAAGGAATACTACCATCTGTTGCCATCACATCTTCAGCCACACTCACGGTCAATTTATTTCCCGTAGTTCCCTTCGTGTTTCCAACCTCAAGTCTGAAGAACAGTTTATCTGAACCCGTTGTGCCCACCGATTTAAGCACGATCACACTCGCTGTCTCGTAAAAAATGGACCAGGGAGATCCCGCAATCGTTTTAAAGCCTTGAACAATATTTGCAAATAATTCATTCATCTTAACTTTGCCTGTGAAATTAGCCATCCCTCATAAACACCTCCTATATTTGGAAAAGTAACGCTCTTTGTCCACCACCAAGCAGTCTGGCTCCATGGAAGAACTTCGGTCTTGAATACACAGGAGCCAGGTTCGAATTGTGGTAATAACGTCCATAGTCTGTATTCGGATAATCCTGATCTACGACATGAAACACGTAATACTTGCCATCATTGCCAAGATCCAGGATCGATCCGTCCGGGTGCTGCGCACTGTTTTTAAATACAATGGAACGCATACCCTTGAATTCACCCCTAGCTCCTTCAGATGGATGATAGACCATAAAAGGCGTAACATAGTATCTTGAACCTACACCTGGAGAAGGGATGGACTCTGTCCCAAAATTGTACAGTGCGTACTCCGTTCCATTCCGTGAAGTCATCACGACACCTCTAGGAGTGTCATATTGATCTGATATGTTGTTATCCGAAGCGGATAAAGGCATATGTGGGAAAACGCCATAAAATTTGTTGGCAATCGCCGGGTCTTCTTGCTCTAAAGCCTGGCATTTGCCTAGGAATATTCGTACTGGGTAAGCTCGTTCCGGGTAGTTCAGACTCTCTCCGTGGATAAACAGTATGTCCTCATTCGTAATTACAGACCACTTATAGTTCACATTGTACTGCACGTTATGACACAAAAATGGCGTTTCCGTCATGAATTTATCTGTGTCCACTGGCGGATTTATGAATAGATCTGGTGATGCCACATTGCTTCCCAGGTTCTTCAGTCCCCAGCGAATGTTGACTCCTCTGGCGTGCGCCCATACACACATGGTAAAACGCATGGATGTATTTTTTTTATTGGTAAGCAGCGCGTTTCCCCAATTGGCATATGTCGTTTCGGCCGTATGTATGGTATCCCAGTAAGGATCGAGTGCATCTTTCAATGTGTTAACAAGCGTTGAAGTAAATAAGCTTAGCGTACTGGTAAACTCGTGTCTGCGAATCATGGTCATGCACTACACCTCCTTCTCGATCTCGAATAGCAGCACCCGTTGTCCGCCACCGAGAAGTAAGGGAGAGTCGAAGAAGTAGGGTTGGCCGGTGTAGTAAGCTCCATTGCTTGCATAAAAACCTTGATGTGTTGCGGGATGCTGTTGATTCATAACATGAAAAACATAATAGCGTTCGTCTCCAAGATCTAGAATAGAGCCATCGGGATACATACCTGCATCCCTTAAAACGGCTGTTCGAATACCATAAAACTCCCCACGAACACCTTCTGATTCATGCCATACATAGAAGGGCGAGATAAAGTACCTCCCACCCAAACCTGGAGAAGAGACTTGAGAGCTTGTTGAAAAATGATATAGAGCATTCGCTGTGCCGTTTCTTGATGTTCTCACATAGCCTCGCCCTGTACTGTACTTCAATTTGTCGTCCGACATATTCAAACCTAGAGGATAATGTCCGAAAACGCCTACAAAATCGTTAGCCACTAAAGGGTCCTCATTTTCGAAAGGTTTCAATTTTCCAAGATACAATCTTACTGGATACGCTACGTCAGTAGCATTCTGTGGCTCACCTATCATAAAAATATAATATTTTGATATGAACAAGCTCCATTTCCAGTATACATTTGGGGCAGTGCTTCTGTCGGAATAGGCCTCGTTTACGCAGGTGTTTAATGGTATTTCTGACACAGCGCCTACTTCAGTATAAAGATCCGGTTTAACTACTGAACCATTGTTTCTATATCCAGTTCTAAGTAAATAACTCCGTGTATAGTCATTAGTATAATAATTAGTATAAAATCTTGATATATTCATACTTATTGTAAAAAACAAACTTGGATCATTTTTATTTTTTGCCGTTATTGTGCCTTGGTTTCCTGTAAATCTACTGGTACTATTCCAGCTTCTTGGAATCGAGTATTCATTCGTTGTATTGTAATCCCATTCCCAGTTGGTATCTCCATATAACTCTTGGCTCACTGTTTTATAGAGTTCTGAAATAAATGTGGACGAGTAAGAATAAAACTCGTATCTTCGTAGCGCGCTTAGTAGAATGTTCTCAGCCACTCTAATACCTCCTTAAGTCCCGAATCTTAAACTCATGTCACGAAATATATGTTCCTTAATAACAGCAAACAAGACTGTTTTCACCATGTCGCTTCTCTCTCTTATGAGATTCTCTTGATAGGACTGCTCTTTTTCCCTAACTTCATTCTCCAACTCCACACCACTAGCAACCTCATAAATTTTAGGTAGCCCTTTAAGTGAAGGCAGAAACTTATGAGCCACATTATCAAACAGAATATTGCTTTCAAAAGCAAAGATTAGAATTTCAATTTCCTCTGTACTGAATGGCTCTAAGTGATTGCCCACTAATTTATCCATAATGGTATGTAGTGCAAATTTTACATCCTGCACGGTCCTCGTCACGTCAAATCACGACCTTTCTAATTTTTACTTGTTTGATGTTACCGCTAGCATCATATTCAAATGCCTTCTGAACTCCTTGGCCGTCATAGATCAAGGTCTCAGTCTTAACGGTACCATCTGCATTGTAAGTAAACGATGTTTTCTTCAATAGCTGTGGATTCAAATCTACTGAGAATACTTCTTCTGACTCAATGTCACCATTAGAGAAGTAGTTATATACGACATCCAGCTCAAGTGTACTTCCTTCAAGAAAGACAAGTCTCCTCCGGATGTCCGTGTCATCGAAGGTAGCACCTCCTTGAAGCACATAATACTCTGCACCATTGTTAATTTCGCGCAGTACTCTACCCGTAATGTCACGCTGATACTCAATGGACTTGATCTGTCCGTTACTCTCAGTAACCTCCTGTCGTTCCAGATTTCCATCCGCGCTATAGAAGTGCTCAATGGTGCGGTTGATCCCTCCATCAATCTTCTCCGTATGTACTTTTCCATCTGGATAATAGGTATATTCGGTTACCGAAGTGGTGTTAATAATTGACCCACGACCAATGACAGTTACTCGGGCTTCCTTGGGCACATCAAAAGTAAACCGTATAAGCGTATCATTATATTCAATGTAATCGTCTCCTGCATCCATGCGTATTCCATCCAGAAATACCTCTGCGGAATTTGAACCAATCACATATCTGGGCACTTGAAAATCTCTAGTCGTCGACAACCTGCTGTTAGGAGCAGAAGTAAAATGGAATACGGATTGATGCTCCATAGTACCTCGACTCTCAGCGAGTTCAAGACGACTCTGCATGTTGTCGAGTCTGTCCTTGAGAGCATCATAGACAACTCCGTTTTTATCTTCTTTTGAAGCCACAACTTCTTTAGCAGTTGCTTCTAATTGGACTTCCATCGCTTTGATCGCCGTATGATGTGTAGCAATTGTTGTGGTTTGCTCACCAACGTTTTTTTCCAGATCATCTACACGAATTCCCAATGCAGACATGTCATTTTCAACAGAACCCTTTGTTAAGAAATACCTGAAATCCAAAGCCGTGAGTGAAGTTGTTGGAGAAACTCCAACATCGAGTCCACCTATGATCATGGCATCCTTGGGCTCTTTTTGATCTGAGCTATAAGTGTACTCCCCATTTTCATGAAGAAAAATATAATATGTCGTATTGGCTTCAATGTCTGAAATGCTGAATGTCTGAGAAAACTGATCCACAATAACCTTGTTGATACTGGCTCGTCCTGCATTAATCGTAACTTGGACACTGTTATTTGCATCTAGGTACGTGGGGTTGGTAACACTGAGATCCTGAATGGGTTGCTTCACTACAACTTCAATCGCTTTCTCCAACGTGTCAAATCGATGATCTATGGATGCCTCTGCTCCACGTGCTTCTTTTATCTCCGTCTCCGCAAGACTCAATCTCTTCTCATGGTCATCCTGACTCTTGGAAATAGTATTGACATCTGCTCTTGCCGTCACAATATCCTGCTGAACATCATCCAATCGTGAGCTGTTTGAAATAACCTTAGTCTCGACATCGCCTAATCTCTGCTCATGATTTTTTACTGCGTCTCGGCTATCGTGTGCAGATTCTTCTACGAGTGTGATTCGATCACCTAGACTAAGCGCATTCCCTCTGGCTTCATCCAACTCTGCAAGATAGGAATCAATCTCATCATGCGTACGGACCCCAATATCACTTAATTCCTTATGACTCTTGGCGGATGATCGATGAGACTGGTTAATTCTTACTGACATTTGACCACCTCCATTCATGCCTTACATGATCTATACGTAATTACTCCAATACGATTAAGTCATATGTATGTCGAATACATCTGTAGCGAAAATTTGACCTGGGAAGCATACCTGTCTTGAGATTCTTCCCTTTCCATTCGCAGCCAGAATGGATAGGACGCTCCTGGTAGAATGGTAAACGCGGTGATCGAGTAGCTGAAAGACCCCGGAATGCCTTCAACATCAGGCGCAATCTGCACTTTATCCGTCCCGCTTGTGAGCGCAAAGGTTACATTTTTAAAGTCTCCTGATATCATGGGGTTCTTGGCAAACATTCGAACTTCTTGTGTAGCAGAACCACCTGCCGTTAAATAGCCTAGAAACCTATCCGTGTTGGGATAGAGAAGCACATCGAAATCTTCTCCTGTTTCAGGATTTGATTCTTTGTAATATAAATCTGGTGTAACCTCAAAATACATTAGGTCTCCCCTGTATAACTTTATAGAATCCATGGCCTGAAACCGATTTCCATCCGGAAGCCTAATCCCAAAATTGCCCTCAAACGGATATGAATATGGATCCATGTTAAAATGTACAACCGTTTCTTCAGATCGGCATACCCTGGACTCAAGCACAACACCATTCTGATCGATTAGATCAACCACAGTTCCTTTGGTTAGATTGTCTACGGCAATAGATGTTCCTTTGTTGATTCGAATATACTGAATATGCATGGGGTGATCACCTTCACCCTTCAGATAAAGACCAATTTTAGGGGCTCCCACCAGTTCTACAGAACCAATGATGTTCCAAATCACGCCATCATCCGACCAATACGCCGTATAATAGTTATAATCTCGAATCAAACGTATCCACGGGTAAGTCTTCAGCAAAGGCTTGGGCAAGGACATATCCAAAAACTCTTCAATCTCCATGTAGTTATGTTCATCTACAAACACGATAACTCCACCGTAACATCCCTCTGTATCGGGATTGTAACTGTTCTTCACATCCATGACGAATTGCTTCATATCTGTCAAAGGTTTATAGAACATATACAGCGGATCTTGACCATGTTTGAGCACCAGGCTGCCACTACCCGCTTCATATCGAGTAGCATCGTTAGGGAGTACTTCCCATTTGGAATCCAGGTTGGAGCTTACGAACGCATCCTCATAAATCCTGCCTGACTCTTTCAACCTCACAACACCCATACAGAACCTCCTTTCTTTACGTGAATAGCCAGATGCGTTTACCGATCACACACATCTTGGGCCTTGCTTTCCAAACTTCCAGCAAACATTTAATAAGCGCTTCAACACACTTGTCTCCACCACCACCTTCGCAGTAAGGAATGACGTAGACGTCATCACATATCCAGTTGGTCAGCTCCATCCAGTCCAGATTAGCATATTCGTAACTACGCGTACCCACTTCCTGAAGTGAGGTGAACACCCATTTGAACTCATGTTTGCCTTTGGGCACTGGATGTGAAAATGTATAGTATCCACCCTCTTGGGTGAATGTTTTGATAAGCTCATCGTCAATGAAGAAATCCAGTTGACAATCAAATGGCTCAGGTACCCACACCCATCGTTCGTAGGCTTTGAAGTCATGCACCCGGAAGGTGGTTAGATATCGTTTTCCTGTCCAATCGCTGATTTGCCCCTTCTGATCTGTTGTAATCTCCACCTTATACTTGCTATATGGCTTGGGAGCCAGATCATTCAGTTCGAAGCCACGATACCCATCCCCGTAATACTTTTCATCCCATAGCACTTTTCCGTCCTCACGTGTAATTTTTACGCGCATATTACTGTTATCGCATCCACCCATCCAGATCGGTTTATTATTCCAAACTTCAAAGTGAGTCACCTCAGCCCAGGATGGATCAACTTTGATAATATCATCAATATTCAGTTTCCCTCCCCAGATCATTGCGCCATCTCCCGGGCATCCTCGCTCGAATCGAACACGAACCTCGTAGTTTTTCTTCTGATTTGAAGTGTTTTCGACTTCAATTGAAATGATTTGATCATTTTCAGTTGTTACTTCTCGTGGTGGAATTAGTAGTTGACCGTCCTCGTAAGTTTCAATGACAATTTTGGTTCCTCGACAAGCCCTATCTCTATTCTCGTATAATCGAATAACGTCGAGCCAGGCATGACTACCACCATCTGGCGCAGTCGTATCTGGTCCAGGTGGATTCCATGAATCTTCTCCTGGATGGGGAGATTTATCCTTTAGATATATCCCCCCCTTCGCATCAGTGCAATAAGCGCCCCAGGTCTCTGTAAAGCTCCCATTACTAAGCGTGAAACCACCAGCATCAAGACCCGTGGCGTTCGATGAGCCCTTATTTTTATGGAGTGTGTATGTAATGGTATATTTAGTTCCAGGTTCTAGGTTAGTTGGAATTTGGATGCTTTCACCTGTTTGGTTACCTGCTTCTACTTTCAATTTTCTAAGAAGGCTTTTTGCCCCAGTCTTAGTATTTGTCAATTCAACATCTACATAGGTTTTATTATCATAAATAGAGTAATTAACTAGTTTATCTCCGTTTTTACCGTTAGGATCTTCAGTTCGAATTTGAAGGTTCTTAATGGATGCATGATAAGGAATCCCTTTTGAATCTTCATCTTCGTCTTTCAAGGTATCCGTAAGTCCAATACACAAGGTATAAGTACCCGGCTCCTTAACAGTCACTTTTTTGTTAAAAGGTATTGCATCCTTCCACTGCTTATCAGTAATGGATTTGTAGTTAATTATTCCTTGGTTGTACCCTAAATTTTTCTTCTCATCTAAGATGACTACACCTTTTTTCGCCTCTACTTGTGTACCTTTGTAATACTGGACACGAAATCTGGCTTTCTCATCTCCATCAAATAGATAACACATATAATCGAAAATGATTTCAAAGCTTCCATTACAATAAAATTCAACGTAAACTTTTCTGGTGTGTTCACTTCCAAAATCTGAATCTTTATTACCTGGTCTGGTATTACGGACATCTATTGAGTAATAATTTAAATTTTTACCCGGCTCTTTTATTCCTGCTTCTGCTTTGAAAGTAGAATCTTTAAGCGTTCTTAATCCATATACCTTTAACTTTTGAACCGGGTATACAGTGAGATATTCCGAGAATTGAATCGTCCCAACGTCGGAAACAACAAAATCTCGTTTAATGGCTTTATTGTTCGTAACACCTATCGCATATGCTCCACCAGATCCTGAGAAGACCTGTCCCTGATTATAAGCCTTCCACAAAGCATTACGATCAGACTTACCTGAATAAAGCTTTTGCCCGTATTGAATGTCATGATTCTTGAACGAAGCTGGATAACACTCTTCTCCAAAAGGATTTTTAACTGCTATACCTGATTGATCATTACCGGTACCATTCCCTCCGGAATTTGCTGATCCATTTTCTGCTCCGCCTGTACTACCATTACCTGGTGCATACGCCTTACCATCCCGGTAAATCCAGCGGAAACTGTGACTCCCCGATGGTAATGGATACATACAATTTGTTCCATCGTCTCCATTGGATTGACTCCCTGTCCAGACTGAAACACCATCAATTTGAAGTTCCAGTTTCTCGCCGATGTCAAATTCCCCTCCATACTGCCAGCAGATATATCCTGAGTTGTCTAACTGTGCTTCAAACTCGCATATGAAATCCTGATCATGACCTTGGGCCCACATCACGCCATCTCCGACTACAACTTCTTTCCAATCCCAACTCCCTATGAACCTCAATGCCTCATCATAGTTGCCTTCGTCATTAAATATCTCTTCAAACACGTTCTCATCTCTTGTACCTCCTTTATCAGGATTGTACGCGGGGTCCATTGCAGGATAAATACGCATATGCTCTTTTACACTAAACTTGGCACCAGGGTTCAACTCCGCCTTATACGTAATCGTATCTCCATGTTGTTCTGTCCTTGCACCAGCATCCGTAACATCCCAGTTCCTTGTCACATCAACATATGAGCCTAGCGGAGATAAGGTACGATATGTATTGCCGGTGTTGTTTCCATAGGTGAACGGTTTATCCATCTCATATATGAGTGGTTCTTCGGTCAATCTATCTCGAATATAAAACTGTATTAGATTAGTACCAGCCTCTAAAGGGATACGTATCTGATCTCCGTGACTTTGCATGGTTGTATAATGTTCTAACATACCGTTGACTGTTACCTCGAACGCTTCAGTAGTCCTCAATTGATGAGAGTAATTGAATAAAAACCAACCATCATCATCTAAAATCACCTCTGTTTGGGCAATCATATCACCATGCTTTGGTTCATCCAGACGCAAGGTATCATTGTGACGAATCCAACTGGGATTTCCCGACATTGTCCATTGATAATTCCCAATCCCTTGTCCATAAAGACTGGGCTCCCAGTGATCAATTTCTTGAGGTGGACAAATGACCTCAACTACCCCTTTCAGGTCAATGGTCGTATCATGCCCTGCAACAATTTCATACTCAATCTTGGCTAGGTCGGTTTCCGTTTCTGAATATTCTCCATTTAGTATCCACTCCACACCATGCACTGATCGAGCATAGCTGCCATGATCTCCATCCCCGCGCTGGGTACGTTGAAGCATTTTATCGTCGAAAAACAACTCATAATCATGATCAGGATAGGGCTCTTCATCTACACCCATTTTGTAGGCAAATGAGATACTTCCGTTACATTCGTTGTCCAAATCCATTATCATAGTTTTCTTTCGTAAATCATCTGCAATAAATTGACCTTGAAAATGCGCTTGTGCCACACTTTGTGGGGATCTTACTACCCAATTACCGTACTCATGTACATGCTCCCCATCCAAATCATAATCCAGAGGCGCAGGCGGCTTGCGTGTATCCACAATCTCAACAACTTCAACATCCTTGATATAGATACCATTGTTCTGCCATACTTCGGGTCTCATTTTGCGGATTAACCAGTCGAACTTGTACATCTGTCCTGGCTGCAACGTAAATGCAGCTTCTTGCCATCCGCTATTCTCGCTCCATTCGCCCCCAACTTGCTGCCCATTAATATAGAACAGCATGCCATTACCGCGCTTGGCACTAGCCAGGTACTTGAACCTGATCTGTCCATAACGCTTCACACGCCAGTTAAATGTGATTTTGGATGAGTTGCCAATCTCCAGAAGCCCTAAATCCAGTTTTAAGATCATCTCTGATCCAGATTGTTCATTTCGGCCTACGGAGTGGACAGCTACCCATTCCTGATCCTCCGTCGATGATACATATCTGAAGAAATCAGGGAATTTATTCGAGAACGGGACGTCCTTTTTCATTGAAAAGAGCGGAATCTCATATACGGTTGCATCAAAATGATTAAAGTAATTCCCACTAAAATGATGGTAGTAGGGTGCCGGACATACGGGCAATGATACACCATGATGACTACCGCCAGGCTTCTGAGCATTTTCAAGAATCTTGTGAATACAATCTTTAATCATCTGCAGTACTCGCTGATATTGTGTTTTATCTGGAGGCTGCTGTTGTTCTACCCACCATTCAATCCTGCGATACATATTCCACAGTGCTTCACGGCATCGTACACTCGCATACCACGACTTATCTTTCAGATATTGCTCAATGATTTGATCAATACTGTTTTCCAGTGCATCCAATTGAACCGTCTGCCATCGTCCTATCTGACCGTAACCTGGATCACCCAGAATAGGATTATTTTCTTCACCATGCCGGTCCGTTTCACTCCTCGGTGCATTGGGACTCTGCGGTAAATACGCAGGGTTATTGGGGTTGCCGTAACTTTCGTCCGCAATCTTCGCTCTCATATTCGCGAACAATACACCTTTCTGTGACTTGGAGAACAAACCAAATGTATGACCCATACCAATCACCTCCCAATCTCTCTATACGACAAAAAGAGCACCGAGTTAATCGGTGCCCGTCAGATCATATTGCAATTTCGAATCTGTGTAGATCTGGAGTTTATTTTTCATGACCGACACGGACAATGTATACCATTTTTCCTTCTCCCACTTAAAGGGTTGCATCGGAGAACCCACTGCAGTTGGATTGCCAGCAACGATTTTATATAGCTGCATCGGCGTTCTCATATCCAGACTGTTATCGCTATCTCCTCCGTGAACCATAAACATCCAATAATTATTTTCATCGAAGTATTTGAAAATAATTCCTGCGCCATTCCCATCCGTACTTGTATCCACCTTGAAATCAATGGAGAACTTATACGTCTCAGCCAGGAAATTATTGCGGTACCATCCACTGATGTCCTTCGTATCTGCCTTGGAATAAAACTTTCCAAGCAATGGATCCCGATCCCAATCGCCTTGACCGAATTTAGTCCAATCGTCTGATTGGGATAATTCCAGTGCATCCATATCCTTGGAATACGGATAGTACACATTAAATGGATCATTCGGATCATAGTCCTCCGGCACACCCAAACCACCTTCCCAATCTTCAGGATCCATCCCTCGATCGAGCAGATCTTCCGAGTAATCGAATATAAGACCCTGTGCCATGGTGTCCATCATCGGAATGTAAGCATCAGCGGTTTCACGTTCAGCCACCGGATGATCAGTCAGTGTGAAGCTCTCACGTGGTTCCATCTTGGCTTCGTGATACATTTCCATAAGATGAGCTGTTCTCTCGGGAAGGAACGCGTGCAACTGTTCCAGATACTCTGCTCTTTTCTCAGGTCTTTCAGCGAAAATAAAACCTGTGATGACTTGAGAACAGCGTTCTTCAAATGAAGCCATGAGAGAATCAGGATCTTCAATTTCAGACAATCTGGCGTTTGCTGTTCCAGTCGGCCACTCTCTTTCTATGCTAGATTCACGTTCCTCTGTTATCCCTTCAAAATCATCTTCACTAAGATAACCCGGGTCTATTAACTTACTGCCAAAACTCTCGCCGTCATTAACAATGTAACTTGTGTATGGCAGACTATTTCCGTAACTTAACTCCTCACTGGAGAAAGCAAACCTCTGGAGTGTGGTACCATATATCCCATCAAAATGCTCACCGGCTCGCTCATCCCCAACGCCACTTTCCATTTCATGTAAATGACCATATCGATCTATTTTCTCCGCTGCGAATTGCTCCCAATCCAGAGTCGTGCTTCTTAACAAGTTCATTCCAGAATCCAATTGATGGTTATACGCGTCATAAGAACTTCTGGAGCTCATGAACGAATTATCTTCAATATGAACGTCTCTCGTTTTAAGGTAAGCATATTCGCTTCGGATCAGGTCTAGCTGTTTATATTGGAAGCCAACCAGTTCCATGTCCAAAATGGATTCATTAAATTCCTTGTTTCCGTAGAACATGTCCTGATCCAACGATCCATTTCGCAGTTTCACTACATCATTGATCGTCTCATGGGTATGCGCCCATCTTTCAGCTTTTACCCCCAAAAGGTTGTCATGAAGGAATGCTGACCTATCCTCTTTATTTAACTCAAGCGTTTGGATCAAATCAGCTTCATTACCGTTTTTAAACGCATGAATTTGCTCATCAATAGTGGAATCTTTGGCATTTTTCAGACCGTACATGTTCTCTTCCAAATATCCATATTGCGGTTTGTCAGCGAGCAGATTCTCTTCCATATTGCCGTACTGGGGTTTGTCCGCTGAGAGTACAATCTCTGTTGTTCCATACTTCAAGTTTGTTCCACCAACAATCTCAACTGGAACATCACCGTACTTCAGATTCGTTCCGCCAACAATCTCTACAGGTATATCTCCATAAGTGAGCCCCGTCCCACCCACAGATTCCACTGGAACATCTGCATATTTCAGATTTGTACCGCCTAGTGGTAACGTGAGGTCAAGGTAACCATTTTGCGGTTTATCCGCTATAAGTTGTTCTTCAAGATTAGCAATCTTTTCAATCGTGCTATCAGTTGTCTCATGAAGGTAAGCGTCATGAGTATGCTTGTATGCAAGAATCACATCATGATCCAGTGCTGAATCCTTTTTACTCTTTATCGAATCATAGATCAGTTCGACCAAGTCAGTATCTCTGATACCTTTACCACCGTACCAACCCTCACCATGCAATTCACTCAAGCGTAACTTGACAACTTCACTCTCAATTTCATGAACTGATGCCTCTTTCACGATTCTTGTAAAATGGTTATCTTCAAGCATGAGGGATAATCTGTTCATGTTATCCGAAATGATTTCAACGTTCAATTGTCCTTTGCGCATGATTGAATGAGCCGTCAGCATATCGTCAAGATTCGCAGATTTCATTACAGTAGTGGCTAGAGATATCTCATCTTGCACCGATCCATATCGATCTACCCTAATCGCTTCAGAAGTAATATTTACCAACGTGGATTCCCAAGCTTGCCGCATACCTTCGTTAAACTCAATATCCATCGCACCTTCTCTTGCCCACGATGAACCAAGCGTATATCCAATCTCAGCTACTCCATCTCGATATTTCGAGCTGCTTATGGAATAATCCTCGCTGAGCAGCGCAGATCTCCATGCCAAAGTCGCCAGTGAGTAATCTATATCAATAGCTGCCTGACGTGGTTCAATCATGCCAATAGAATAGCTCTCATTCAAATACAACTGTCTGATCTTGGCTGTGCCTATGGAGTACTCACCACTGATTAAACCTTCTCTTATTGGATTAGTAGCCATAAGTTGTTGATCATACGAGTATCCCTCACGAGTCTTTGACGTTCCGATAGCATATTCGCTGTTCAAAAGCATCTGGCGCAAGTTCGTGCCACCCATGGTGTATTCATCATCAATTATTCCATATCGATACCGGGAAACCCCGCCCATATTAAATTCGGTATGAATCACACTCTCACGGTTCATGTTGGAACTCACGATATGATGGTCGAGAGCCATTCCGTCCCGTTTATATTTTGCGCCTATCCCGTACTCATCAAAGGTTTGTCCTCTGCGTTCAACTTGACTTCCTTCATACGCTGGGTCATCCGGGAATAATCCCCCTCCAGGATTCAGGTAACCTAATGAATCTTCGAACTCAATAATAGCCGGTCTTGCATTAAAATCTGCGCCGTAAATGACTTCCGTAATTTCGCCATGCTGATCTTCCTTTACTTTCACTCCCTCGAAAACGTCTGTCTCTAGAGTAGAATTACGTCTGTTCAGTTCAGCCGATCGAGATTCATCCTCAAGTACTGTTATGCTCAAATCTTTGGATGCTTCTGAGAGTTCCGTCCCTATATCACCAAGCTGAGATTCCTTCGCACCTTCGAAATTAAAGGAAATGATGCCTGATCTGCTTCCTTCTTTATCAGCTGTTAAGATCCCACAATCGATTAACGCATCTACCCGCTCTCTAACCCCAGCCAAAAACGGTTCATCAAAATAAACCGAAGCGCCTGCATTATTCACAGCTTCCATCATCATTTCCAGGATGACTGCCGGACTGTTCTCCAAGATCTCCCCTACGATAAATTCCTCGTCCAGATATCCAGGGTATGCTTTATTCCCCAACCATCCTCCACCAACCAAATTGTCCAAAAGCTCATCCCGAATCATGGTTGGTCGACTATTATCTCGGATGGATTGCAGGGTCGTTTCCAGATGTAACTTTTTACGATCTCTATGTGATACAAGTGGTTTCTCTGTCAGATGTACATGCTTCTGTTCGTCGTTCTTTCCATACGAATTTAGCTTTTCGAGCATGGTAGAACGTAATAATTCTTTGTCAGCCAAATGGTCCTCAGACTCAGGTAACCACAAATCATGAGCCAACGCTCTTTCTGCCGTTGTTGAACCAGCCTTATAACTTTCAAAGGATGCTTTTCTTTCTGCACCTTCTTCGCTGTTCGGGATGAACAAATTCCTTTTTTCTGTTTTTGCAGTATGGAACTTGTCCTCAATATAGCTATCGAACTTGCTTTCCCTTTCACCAAGTGATTGCTTGTTGAGTATTTCAAGAGCCTCTGCAATCACTCTTTTGCCTAACCTACTCTCCCTCTCTACATACCCAGGAACCTTACTGATCCTTCTGCTCTCCTGCAAATCTCTGAAAACAAAACCGTGCTCCTTACTTTCACGATAAGCCTGTTCTGCATGACGGTCCACCTCACTATGAACCACATAAATTCGTCGTGCCTTAGGATGCTCGTGCTCAATATACATTTTCTCCAAATAAACTCTTTGCCCCGTAGTCAGATCACCTATGACGTTCATATCTTCTGCTTGATCTCGAACAGCCCAAGGAAATTGCCTTTCCACATCCGTAATAGTGCCTATATCTCTGGATGCCAAAATGATACCGGATGCTGTAGTTGCTGGATGTTTGTCTATAATTCTGTGAGCTTGGAGCGGATGCCAAAGGGTATCACTCGGACGAAAGACTAACGCATTTCGATGTTGGTCACGGCTGCTTTGACTGAGATCATCATGAAAGTAAAGTTGCTTGAAGACTTCTCGCGTACTTCTCATTTCGGTATGTAGAACAGTCGGGTACTGACGATCCTTCAGTTTGGCAAGTACATTCTCGTGAGTTGTCATTTCATTCTTAATAACCCTCGTAGCATGATTCAGTTGTGAAAGAAACATATTCTCTTCGTTGTCTCTCATTGCTTGAACAATTTTGCCTGTAGTCGTTCCACCAAACGTTGTTGCTCGCACAGCTGTTCCCAGTGTATGCATGAGTGTCAATTGTGAAATGTTATCCACTCTTTGGGCTAACGGCAACGTCCGATCAAGGTGCATATACTTTATTTCCTGAAATCTACGAATATAAGCAGTCGACATATCAGAGAAAATGGATAATTGCTGATGATCATCTACCCTTTTCCCAATCATGGTAGCTTGATCAGCAAATGTTTCTTTATGATCATCACGTAAACCTAACAGGTCCTGATATAGAATTTCCACATCTTGTTTGCTTACTTTCCGGGACTGGAGACTTCTCTCAAGTTCTGTACTTCTGAAGTGGTCTTGAATGGCTTCTAACAAAAAGTCATTTTGTGCCCGGCGTCCAATGATCTTCTCCACTTTCTCGAAAACCTCTGCCACATCCATATCCGGTTTATCGTTTCGAACAGAGTGTATCAATTGTTTAATCACCAGTTCAGAGCTGTTATCTTGCTCTGCACTATCTGCATAGTCCGCAATCATCCCAAATTCACTAACCCTGAAACTGATTTTTCCAGGCTCCAGCTTATCCAGATTCTTAACAAAGTTACGAGTTAAACCCAAATTACGGACAATCTTTAGCTCTTTATCGTTATCTACGCGCCAGCCCTCTGACATATCTTCAGGAATGAATGAGTCCTTTAAACCTCCGGGCCTGTGGCCTTCATCGTGATGATCCATCTCCAAAGCTTCAATTAAAGCAGACCGCTGCATTTCAAACGAAAATTCCATGACATCGCCTTGCTTGGTAGCTGAGCTCGATCCTTCCATGGAACTGTGTAAAAGTCCTTCTTTATCCTGTTCAGCATCACTTAGAACAATAAATCGTTCTTCTCCTTCCAGATCCTTGCGAATCGCTTCCACAAGTTGATGATTAAATCCATGAGAGATCGATCTTGCCATGTAAAAATCAAGCATCAGGACACTTGGATACCGGCTGTAAGGCATGTATATAAATCGATAATCCTCAGGCCTGCTTCCTGTAGTTCCGACTGTAAACAGGTAACCGTACTGAGTTGTCGTGTAATCTATAACGGTGAAATCAAACTTATTGACTACTTGACTCACGTCACTGCCCCCTTCCAACTAAAAAAAGGGAACCCCTGAGTGGAGTCTCAGAAAGTTCCCTCTCACTGAATCTATACGACTCAGCTTTGATTCAGTTTAACTTACGCCGTATAACGGACTTCCTTCAGAATAGCCACACCCATGCGTTGGTTGGCAGACAGATTCATGAAATTCTGCGCCGTATCGGTATCAAAGTAACGATACACCTCTTGGTCCCAAGACTTGCCTTCCACATCAATAATTAACTCATCTAGATGAAGGATATTATGCTTCGTAACCGCGATGCAGTTATCGAATTGACCGCGGTAGCCCTCGTAAGGGTGAACCACGTAGATCGGAGACAAGTGATATTTGGATGTCCATTTGGACGCTTGGAAGCCTTGAGGCTCCAGTTCCAACCCCGTATCCCCCAATTCCGGATCTTGATAAGCTTTCCCCTTCGGTGGAGCTTGAGTAATAAAGGAGGGATAGTGTTGCTGGAATTCAATACCTGACTTGGTTTTCAACATCTGAAGTGTGTTGTTACCTGCAGAAGTATATTGACCGTAGTAATACGTTCCTGTTGTTGCAATCTGAGAGATATCTGGTTCTTCGATTACTGCTCCAGCTGTCAGCATTACGTTTCCGTCTACGTCATTCAGGTTGTATTTGAACGGTTTCAATGCACCTGCATACAGGAAGGATTTTTTGTAATCAAGGAAGTTTACTGCTGGGTCCGCAACGAGAACCATCGCCAAACGATTGTTCATGACATTTACATACATGTATACAGGTTTTTCTTTATTCCGATCCGTTGGTGTATAGTTTTCCAGTGCCCATTGGTAGAGTACCGGATGTCCTGTTAGCTTGAATGTAGGGCGAGTGGTAACTGGTAGTGTAGTTGGTTCGCTGCCTTCCAATCCTTCAAGCAGCTGAACAGTCAACGTACTATGCTCCTCATAGGCTGGAACTGGTGCAACGACGCGTGGTACCAGAGCATGATTAATGAAACTTACATAGAAATGTTTAGTAATCGGTGTTGCTTGTGTTCCAATGGTCATGATCCCGCGAAGAATAAGTTCCTGAATACGGTCACTACTGTCCTTTTCTTCGTAAAATACTTCCCACAGATTTTGTTCCTGAGACTCGCCTGCTGTGGATTCAAATGGGAAACTCTTAAACCCTGTAACTTCCTCTTTCAGTTTTGTCAACACGTCCTGTGAAGTAGTGATTGTTTCTACATATTTAAAATTTGCCATTATGTAATCCTCCTTATTTTATCTCTTTCAAAAATGCAATCGTAATTACATCTGGTGATGGGGAATGCTTGAATAGATTCAACGGACTCTTGATACTGAAAAACTTGTAAACCTCTGTCCACGTACCCAACGCAGGTTTGGAAGGATCTTTCAGAATTTCTGTATCTACGATTAATTCATCGCGATTGACCAAATTATGGTCGTATATCGCAACTACACCGTCCATATAACCCCGATATCCTTCTGCCTGATGCACAAGGTAGATTGGGCTTGCGTGATACTTTCCTGTCCAGAGAGATTTCTGGAACCCATCCGTATCTACAATCAATTTCGAGAGGCCCGGGGGAAGTTTACCCACAGAAGGATAGTTCGGAAGATGCGAAATAAATGCCGGGTAATACCGCTGGAACAAGACATTACTGCGTGTCTTCAACATGGACATGGAGTCCATACCATTTGAAGTGTACTCACCGTATTTGGCATAGATATCCGGATTAAGATCCGTGAGAATATCATTTTTCGTATAACCTGTCATATCTGTTCGCAGATCACCCATGCCAACGGTGACACCAAAGTTGCCTCCATGGTCGTAATCATTGAACGGAACGATCTTGCCTATGTATCCAAAACTGCGGTAATAACTGTGAATATTCGGTGAAGGATCACCTTCCAGAACAAGAACTACTCGATCATTGTTTACCGATAAAGTGTAAGCTACCAGGTAATCCGGTCTGCGTTTTTTGTTAGGCAACCATGACGTTGTAGAATGTCGTCCGTGGAAAAACCGAGCTGCAGGGCTTACGATCTCTGTCTTGCCGTCATAATCCAGTTTCCACTTCGTGGACGGTGCGATGAATGTTTTGACAATCGTATCTGTGTTCCACATCTCATAAATGGCCTGTGCCTTGGCTTGATCTGTAACCGTAGGTGTTAACCCCGGTTTAACCGTAGATGGGTCACAAGCTCCTCTGTATGTGGTCGTTGAATCTCCACTTGTGTTTGTACCTTCAAACTCTTCACCATAATAAATATTAATATAGTTCCAATCATTCGTTGGCTGCTCCAACATTACAGAGTACTCTCGCACAGGAATTCCAGTTGGTACAGTTGGCGTACCTTTAACCACTACTCTAGAAGGCACATCATGAACGGGATCCGCAGTATAATAACGCTCAGTAAACGTGTATTTTGATTTGGCGGGTTCTGCAATACTAGATTTCAACGTAGTCCAATTACCGTAATAGTCAAAATTCCTAACGTATTCCCACTGATATGCCGTCTTAAGACCGTAGTTCCAGTCATCAGGTAGTTCCGTAACTAACTCAAATTCATTCCAGTCGTCCAAGTAAACTACGTCACCTGTACTAAGCGTTTGCTTCTGCTTTACAATGTAGGCAGTAACACCATCAGGTTTAGTGAGATCTGTTACCAATGTAGCTAGCTGATTAGGAACGTCTACAAAAATATTAGCTCCTGTCTTATTTGTATAAGAAAACTGAACAACTTGAATCTTTCTGCCTGTCTTGTAATTACCGTAATCCTTTTCTCTAACTGTGGGACGACTACCACCTTCGACAATTGGATCCCAATATACCGAACTCACTTCATAAAGAAAACCATCATCTTCAACAGCTGGTGTTCCATCTTTAAACTTAAGTTTACTGTAGTCAGGAATTTTAACGACGTCATACAAGTTACCATCTGTATGAAGGTACTTCCCTTGAATATTAGGCCGAGTTTTAGGAGTATATGTTACCCAATAATCTTGCTCTGCCTCGTATACCTTCTCCCAGCGATTGGCGTCAATCCCGCCCTCTACTCTGGGAATATCAGCACCTACGATTTCATCAGCCAGCGTGTTGATTAGTTTTTGTGCTTCCGACTCTCCGTCAATATAAGCGGCAAAGTTCGTCTGCGGTTTTTGCAGTGCCATCGTCACCCTCCTTATCTCAAAAATTTGATGTTGTACCAGACCGACTTGGCTTCAGCCACCGCGTTGTAGAAGTCAAACTTAATGGTCGTCCCCGCCGGAATCGGGTAGACAATTCCGAAACTGTTCCCCATGGAAACCGACTCGGGAAGTTCCTTCGTATAGATGGTTTGACATACTCGCTCCGTCCCGATCATCAGCTCCCAGTAATCGCCGACACAGTAGTGGCTCGCAGCAAATGCAATGCTCAGAAACTCTGTGTCATACGCCAAGGTGAAAGTATCAGACTTGGTGGTCTTCGCCGCCGGAATGTCCAACATCTGTCCCCGAATGAACGGGATCGTCTTTTTACTGAAGTGTGGGTACGGCAGCTCGCGCACTTTGTCGATGACGCCACCCGCGATGTAAGATACATTAAATGCCATGGAACCACCTCCTACATGTTATATACGACTTACGCTCGTTCCAGTTAAGCGTCCTTCGTCATCATAATTTAGACCAATATTGTAAGTGAACATGGGCTCTCCACTCGGATCATATGTACGGGCCGTCACCTGCGTTAACCTGAAATACTTGTAATAATCATAATCCGGGTGGGAATAGCCCACTCCGGAAGGAAAGTCTTCCTCATCCTCTGAGCCAAACTTCATCCAGATCGAAACCTTCCATGCCGATTCATACAAGAGGTCTGCTCCAGTCACCCTGTCCGGGTCCTGTATGTGCTCCCGATATAATGTAACGGAAGGTTCACCTTCAAGGGGAGAAACATTCGAATTGGAGATACTGCTATATTTGCGAAGCTCCCGGTGGATTAGATCCAGCACGGGAAATACAATATTTTCATTCACAATGCCGGCCATTACACCATCACTCCCTTTCTTGCCCACATCATATCAATGACCTGTAACATGCCACGGTCAACCGAATAACTGGTTTTAATACTTTTAATCGTATATACAGCTCGTGTGGTGGTCGTTTTATCCGTCACAATGACGTTGTCGAGCAGATCAAGCGCAGGATTCGCAGGAATGGACACCTGTAGCGTACGGCACATCCGTTTCATATCAAAAAAAGCTCGTTCTGCCACCTGTCTCTTGGCTTCAACCGTCTTCGCCCAAGGAACGGCCAGCACCATGGTTCGGATTTCTCCTTTGAGTTCGAGTAAAATCTCCTTGTCTACGAAACTGCTCTGACTATCATTCGAGTCAATAACAACAATGTGGCTTCTTCCTCTGGACCAATCCGTGGATTTGGTAATGGAGATCAGATTGTCATTCTCGGAAAACTCTGCAACGACAGGTTTGTCATAATTCAGGCGCTCCAGTCGGTACGTACCATAACGGTCACAGTAGCTTCGATACGGAATCTCCGAGATTACCTCCTGAACAGCTTCCGTAACTTTGGCAGACCATTGCTCAAACGTCTTGCCATACTCCTCAATAAATGGATTAAGCCATCCGTTCGGTGTCAGAACTGTACTTGCGTCCTTAACTTCAAACTCGCCTTCCTGACCAGGTACGGGGACAATGACCCTGCCCGTCTTCTGATTCACCTCAATCAGATAGGTCTCGTCAATCACGTAGTCAGGATAAGAGCGATCCTCACTGGTAGCCCGCCAACCCACCATACCTGCATGTTTAACCAGATCTAGTACAACCGTTGATTTGACCCAAGCCGGCTTTTCAAATTCTACAGGCTGAGCGGGTGTTGGTGTAACTGCCGGGGTGGAGGTTGCTGTAATGGTCCAGCTTGCCGGATCTGCGAGCATCTCCTGATAATAGGTCCATACCTTGTCCACCCAATTCTCCCGATCTTGACTCCAGGTCATGGGAGCAATGTCTCCACCATTGTGGAAATAAAGTACATCGGCTTTTGAAGTCACTTTTTTACCTCTGGAAGCTAGTGCTTTGGACATCCGTTCTGCTCCGCGCTTCATTTGCTCCTGAATTCCCTTGTAAAGGGGATTGCACTCGCTTTTACTAGGACAGCCATATCCAAGAATAAAGCTACCGTTCTCATCTTTACCCTTCCCCTGTGTTCCGAGAACGGTCTCGTGCCTGCATATCGCAAGCAAAAACTTATGATCAGGCACACCATACGCTGCAGCTTGGGCCTGTGCAGCCTGAATTATGGATGATGTCCGGTCCGTGCCAACTGCTGCAGGCGGCACCGGATCTGGCACATTATCAATCTCTTCTACCTCTGGATAGGCTTTTTTCTCGGAAATGACTTTCTCGATAATGCGCTTGTACATATCTCGGGCCGTAATCTCCAGCGTGGAGCCTTCGCCATTGATGTCCACCTTGTCAATCAGTCCCGTAAATACCCGCATCATGTGCTGACCATATCCCATATATATGCGTATCGGTGTATTTTCACTCAGAATCCCGATATGGAATCCGTTTGCAAAATAAGACCATGGAGACGGTACACCACCAAGCTCGGGAAAATGAGCAGGATTATAATCCGGAGAGAAGAATCCTCTTAGATTGGAGATGGTCAGCCGTGCTTCCCGGGCTTCAGAATCAAACTGATCATCGATTTCGGCACTAATGATATTGGGAAGAACCTGCGTGTCCATATAGACAAAAGACCCGACCTGAATAACATCCGTCTCTGTCCTTCTATTATTAATAAAATCTCCGTAGCTGTTCGTTTGATAATATCCTTTAGATGGATCGAGCCCTTCTTCACTCTTTTGATTCTTCAACGGAGCAGGCACCAACTCTTGTATGCGAATATAATCAATGGCGAATTTTTTATACTTCTTACTTGAAGCAGGAACAGACCCGGTTGGGACAGTGGAGTTTTGTTTGCCCCCATACGTCACCTTAATCTTGATACTCTTGGCTTTTGCAGGGATCACAATATTATTCAATTCCGTCAGTTTGGTCAGATCATAGGCCCCGTTAAACTTATTGACATAGGCATACGTTTTACCATCGATCACCACGGCGAAAGAATCCCCTTCCGCATCACTAAAATTAGTCCCCATTCCAATACTAAGCAGCCCTTGTGTAGGCATACTCAGTTTTGTCACGTTAATCTCAAATTCAGCTACGGCGGCTTTGCCTTCAAAGGTGTATAGCAACTTGCCTCCTGAATCAAACATAGTCCAACCCGATTCAATCTTGGCATAATCCGAAAATTTCAATCCGGTTGTATAAACGTTTTTCTCATACCAGTTTCGTTTATCGAACTTCTCATTCAGTTTGATCTCTCCGGGATATCCTTCGACCTGAACCGGCTTTACATCAGTAAATGTTGTTTTCGCATTTCCGTGCAACTTGCGCTGTCCCTTGAAATACAATTGAGGATTAACTGCCTTACCACCTTCTCCAGTTCTCGTTGTTGGATTGACTCCTTCCCAAATTTCAAAATGTAGATGTCGTCCCTTGCCCGCCGCACGTTCAGCCGCGGACACCTTATGCCCACCGGTATATACGCCACCCGTATTGCCTAGCGTTCCAATGACAGTCCCTTGAGCTACTTCATCATCCACCGAACAGAGAATTTCTTTCAGGTGAAAATACTTGGTGATTACACCATTAGCATGTCTAATATTTACGGCATTACCAGCACCTTCTGTTTTATTCAAGGATGTTCGGACTACTTTTCCGGCCCACGCAGCCAAAATTGGCGTCCCGATCTTCTCCGACAAATCGATGCCTCGGTGAATTTTTGACGCACTATTACGAGGAGCACCAAATTCATCTGTAACAGGAGTGGTAATCAGCGTTTTACCCTTGATCGGAAAACAAATCTCCTGAGCATTCGCTTGAGTCGATCCGTTATATATACCATTACTCGACTCATCCACCCAAACGGATTCTGTACTGATGATGGGTACCTGCTCGGTTACGATATGTCTGAACTCTTCTGTCCGTCCCGGGATAAATGCCAGCCGATCTACTTCGACACGGATATTGGGAACTGCTCCTTCCCCCAGCTTCAGACGCTGGGACAGCACGTTCATAACCTCATCCGAAATTGGAATCATATTGTAATCTCCCCCTTACTTGAATCGCTCGATGGTCCATTTCATGAATCGGTCCAGGAAAGCTACCGCTTCAGCCCGGGTCATAGCGGAATTCCCAAGGAACCATACCTCTGCCTGCTCTGTGCCATTTGTAGGTCTCCCCATATCTGTTACTATCGCTGCACCATCCAGCTTGTTATTGATCGGAATGCCAGCAATTAGTGGATCATTGTTCGCAAATGTTTCGTCTTCCATTTCTGAGACGGCTATTTTCCAGAAGGCATCCTTGTTCTGTACAACTCGCTCCTCTTTGTCCCGATAATAAATGGCCGAATCTTTGCCGACGTCTGCGAACCTCTCGCTCACATCTTTGAGATAATAGAACGTCACTTCGTCTCCTTCTGAGAAAGGTTGATTGAAGACAACCGTATGGTTGTCAATTTCCGAATAAGCCGGTGTTTCTTGGACTTTATCTTTTTTTGGTTCTTTGAATTTCACTGTAATTTTAAGTTTCTTTTTACCTGCCGGATAATTGCCGTTAAGTCTAAAAACCCGTTGTCCCTGAAATGCCGTAATAGGCTGATTAATCCCCGTCGTTGGTGCTTTCATGTCCGTAAATCTGGCATAGAACACCTTGCGTAACTTATTAATCAGATGAAAGGCTTCTCCCCGCTGTATAATGGCATTAGGAAAGAAACAATTGTTGTATGCCGGTTTGAGTGTTGTCGCTTTGATATCTTCACTCTTGAATTTGTTATTCTTAGTCCAATAATTGAACTTGCAGGTGACACCGTTCAGATTAAAAGGAAGAAACACCGAGCCCCCTGGGCTGACACAATATACATCCGTTCGGTAACCAATAGCCTTTGTTGCAATTTTGGTTACCGCCGCGGCATCCCCCATGGTGTCTGCCCATACCTCGGAAGGAATACTGAGTCTGCGAAGCGGTTGGCCTGCTGCATACAAATATTCCTGATGATTACGACTGAATGGATCGTAGAAGTAGGTCGTCGCTGCACTAAGAACAGCTCTGGGCAAATCTCCAGTCCAGGACACGGGCGGCCTTTTCCAAGCACTGTCTAGCAACGGTTCTCCATAACTACAGAAGGACACCACCTGTCCTGCTTTCACACCGGTATACAACTCCACATCGGTTAATCCCTTACTATTGGTTTCAGCCGTTTGGTAGATCGTTTGAACACCATCAATAAACACATACAGTGGATTGTCATCTGTTGGTTTAATCAACACAGGCAGACTAAATGAGGTTTGCCCCGCTTTCCCTTTGATTTCCTCATATACAAAAGGCTTGCCTTCCTCAAACTTGTTATAGTTGATCCCGGCCACAAAGACTTCACCATCTTCCAAAACCATATTCGTGGCTTCCATAACATCGTTATAGAACCAATCCCCTTCGTTTACATCAACCCATTTTCGTATGATAAACACCTCCTATCTTTAGAATAGACAGAAAAGAGAGTAGGTCACCCTACTCTCGAATTGTTCGTTCCAGCAGACGCTTGGTTCGCATCAGGAAAGTAACAAACTCTGCTCTGGTTATAAAGTTTTCCGGTCTGAAATATAGAATTGGGGTGCCATCCAATTGTGTTACAACCGTCAGCCCCAAATCAGCCAAGCGTTCAATGGAATTTCTTGCCCAGTGGTCCTTTCCTTCTGTCGTCTGTAAATCCTGAAACTGTATTGCACTCTTACGGTCATAACCATCTTTTTTGATCAGGGTCATGGTCAATTCGACCTTGTACCCCTTTTGATCTTTATCCATCGTATCCTGATGGTAGAAAATAGGGTCAACTTTGATGGACTCTACAACACCAACATAAATATTGCCCTTCTCATCATAAAATTTGTGTGTCCAGCCTACGTACATCGCGTAGTCGTGATAGGATTGCTTATCTTTAAACAGGATGTTAATGATGGCCTTGTACGAAGATACGCCCATCTGATGAAAATGCGAGGGAGCATTAATCATTTTAATTTCCCTCACTTGCGGATTGGGCGAAGGTGAAGAGTACGGATCAATGATTCTTCCGTTCACTGGCTCGAACTTCATGCCTGTATCTACATACAGCCTTCTTTTATACCGGTCATTAACTAAGCCAAACGGGTCTTGCTGCGTCATATCAGAAGCCCTCCTTACCTATTTTATCTGGGGATATGATTGCTTCCCATTCTTGCACCTACATTGCTGGCCATTCGGTTTGCAATACCAGGACTGTTCTGCCGTAGTGTCTTGTCCAACGTAGATGTAAGTCTCTCCACATCTTTTGTGCTGCCTGTCATATTATCGATGTTCACATGAACCGTAACATCCCCCGAGCCAACCATCACACTTTTATGTGTATTGTTCGTCGTCATGTAGTCAAAGTAATCCATGACCTTAAGACCTGCTGGAATGTTGAAAGAAGAAATCGGTTTATCCATTTTTTTGCTAATTTCAAACAAATTTTTGGACTGTTCTACACCCAATGACTGGATTTGTTTAAAAATCTGCATATATTCATCCGAGCCCGGTTTAAACACACCACTATTCAGCAGATTCTTCCAATCTTGCTTGATCGAACTTATTTGTGAGTTCATTTCAGATGCACGGGATTTGTTCAATGCAATTAATTCTGGTGCATCTTCCTTCCCCCCATTAGCCGCAAGAAGATCATACATTCGTTTATCATAATCCAACTGCGTCAACTCAAACTGATCATTCATCTTGCGTCTAAGCTCATCAATCTGGCTGTTTTTAACACCATTCAGTTCAAGCTCTGATTGTGCCTTCTGCTGTTTCTTCTCATTGATCTCCAGGCCCAGTTCATCTTTATCCTTACCTTCAGCCATCTTGTCGTACGTCTTCTGTAAACTTGCAATGGCCTTATCGAAGAACTTGATATTCTCTTGCAAATATTTCTCCATTAGCGCGCGCATCTGACCAGAATCTTCGCGAACACCACTAATCAACAGACGGGATCGAGTGACTTGGTAATTGGTTTCGTTATCACTTGTCGATTTGTTAAGCTGCCGATTAATCTTGGCGATCATTTCATCAATACCATTGCTTTGCGGCTGTGGCCTATAACCGTTAGCAATAGTTCCTATTCCACCCGCAGCAGGAATATACTGCATTTGAGGTTGAATGTATTGTATCTGCGGTTGTTGTTGTTTGTTGTCCCCAGGCGGTTTTCCAGACTCTTTATCCATTTGAATCTGGGCTTCTTTTTTCTCCTGCTTATAGTTGTATTCCTTGCCCAGTTTCTTCTCAACTGCATCTCCGCCGTCTTCGCTCCATACCGCCTTAAATCCCTTCCAGTAGTCCCCGAACTTGTTATTCGTTGCATTGTTACCAAATAGGCTGCTGATTCCTCCCTTAACAACTGCATCCATTCCAAGGTTAAGGCCTTTCCACACTTTACCTACAACTGAAGACTGCTCCATATCTTTAAAATCCTTGGCCAGTTCCTCTTTATTTGTTGCACGAATACTTTGCTTCTCCGCTTCTGACTTACCCATATTACTCAGCGGATCAACAAGACCGGACACTACATCCACAGCAGTCATGGCAGCCCCAAGATAAGGAACGGCTTTTAGGGGTTTCAGTATAGACTTACCGAACTTGCCGAGCTTTGCTAATTTCCCTGGAATGTCTCCTTTTTTCTTACGCTCGCTTGTAATATCACGTTGGGTAAGGATATCTCCAGGGGTTCCATCAGGTTTATCTGGACCTCTTAGTACGTTCCCGTCCTTGTCACGAATAGGTGCATGACCGTTAAAAAATGCTTTTTTACTACCGACTTCTTTCATATCTTCGAATCTCTGTTTTATCCCTCGTCGCTTCGGCTTGTCCTTCTTCTTCTTGTCTGAACCAAAATCCATAACTTCCTCAATCTTTGATTTAGCCATATCCTTAATTACGTCATTGATAAAATCTTGATGTCTCTCTAAAAAAGGCTTGTTTGCTGAGTCTTCCTTGTCATCCTTAACAGGGGATCCAGGGGATCCAACACTTCCTGCACCTTGAGTAACTAACAATCCTCCTGGACCACTCATCATACTCGCGAGCTGAACCTGTTCAAGTTCCTTCAGTTTGGATATGTATGCTGTAGCATCGATCATGCCTTGTCTAAAAGAAGCATTTAACTCATTGACTTCGGCTCTCAATGTGGAGAGAACGTCATTCAATAGAGTTGACTGTTTACGCAGCTTCTGGATCTCGGATTCGTAGCGCTGAACATCGGTTGAACCGTATGTAAACTCAGCATTAAGGAAATACAACTTGTTTCGTAGTTCAACTGCATCAAGGTCCATGTCATCCATCGCCATCATCAAAACTCTAGCTTGGTGTTCAAGTTGCATCATTGCTCTACTCGTGTCATCCAGTTCTCGCCCTAGAAACTCAAGACTTCGTTTCGTCTTTGCAATCTGAATATCGAGTGAATGCATTTCTTCTCGCAACAGAAGAAGTTCTCGACTATACGTTTTGACTCGCTTCTCAGCTTCGTCACGTTCTTCTGCATGAATGGAAGAAGCTGCTGTATCCCCATCTTGTATAGCCTGATTGTACATTTCATGTTGATGATCTCGGTTAGTCCGAGCCTGAAGTACATCATCTTGCTTGGAGGCGGCCCTACTTTGAATTTCTGTTCTGCGATGTTCCAGAGTCTGTAGACGACTCTGCTGTCTGCCCATTTCTTGCGCTACACCAGCACGTTGCACATCCGTGACTCGAAGTGGCTCGGGAACGTTGCTCCCCGTATTTTCGACTTCCCCTGGATCCGCATTTGTAGCACCGTATCGCTTCTGTTCGCCTTCATTCATCACTTCACCGAACTTATCCCACGCAACCTGAACACCGACTTCATCCATAATTCGGTTAAGCAATTCCATATGATCAACAATGCCACCCGTACGATCTCCAATTAACCGCATAACTGCGATAAGATAATCGCCCAGCTCGGCAAATTCCTCTTTCAACCCTTGCATCGCCTCATGTGTTGCAATCTGAAAAGCGATTTCGATCTCTCGTTGTTGGAATTGAAGGTTGTCTCTACTACCTGTGCGCTGATGGATCAACGCGTTTGCATCCGTAGCCTTCACTTGTTCAGCAAGAAGATCGAATCTAACTCGATTCGATGCAAAGCCCTGCTGAGGATGATCTCCTTTTGACTGAACCAACAATCCAGCCTTGCTAATCCAGTTGGCTAATGCATCCTCTTGTGCAAACGTTCCATCAGGGTTACCGACCATTGGAAGGGTCTGACGCATCATATCCATCAAGTCCTGAATGCCAATATCCAACATCGTTGAAGCTCTTATTATCATGTCTGTGACTTGGGACAGATCAAAGCTACTGCTACCCCATGCCGGAGTAACAGCTTCCAGACCTGTTGCCGTCTGTTCTACATCCATATTGCCTACTGAATGCAGCTTGGCTACTTCTTCAGCAAACGCGACAGCTTCGGATGAATGATCATAATTACGAGAACCAATGCGATAGGCAAGACCTACATCTTCCTGATCCATACCATGTTGCAGTGCAATTCGTTGCAGATTTTTGACCGTTCCGGTTTGTGTGAATTGCCCACTGCCATTTGTAGTCCCAGACAATCTAAGCTCCAAATTTTGGTCGGCCCGGCTTATCTGTTGATCCATCTGCTGCGACGAGTCAAGGGATTTCTTGAGTAATGTTGATGAATACCCCTTGGTTTCACCTGCTGAAATATATTTCATCGTATTCATCACGGAGTCTAACAACCCCTGTGAGCCAGTTGCAGACACATCCTTCATTTCACTGAACGCTCCACGATAAAAGTGCTCCAAATCGGTAGTCAGTGTTTCAATCATTTGCGACTGCATATCACTTCTGATTGTCTCCACTCGTCTAATCAGTGTGCTAACGCCTGAAGGGGAACTCTCTTTCAGTACTGCGTTTTGTCCAGTTAATTGATCCTTATCCGTTAATATTTCTTGTGTTAAGGAATGTTTATCTCCTTGTCCTTCTGTTTCAGTCAAAAGAATCACCGCCTTTATGCATAAATCCCGTTCTACCTTCATTTAGGCAAAACGGGATATCTCTCTCTTATCCTCCGAGCGCTTGTGCAAGCATACCGATATCATCTTCTGATATCTCCGTGTAATCCTCGTCATTGAAGGTTCTTTTACGTCTGACGGTCCCATCTTCTTCAACTTCCTCGCCCCCACCGCCACCGAACATGCGAAGAGGTGCTGTCATAAGTTCAACCTCAAATTGAATATATTTCTCGGCTGACTTGCACAGCTCCGCAACCTGAGGGAGTGTGTACTCCCAAATCTCCCACTTGTTCAGCCCACAGTGTTTATGGAGGGTGAAGAAGATTTCTCCCCAGTGAACAGGTTCCTGTGTTTCCGTATCACGGATTTCGGTTCCCTCCAAAGACTCCCCCTCGGTGCGTTCTACTTTTTTAAACCATTGAGTCCAATGAGCAAATCAATGACTTTGCGAGCTGTGTTCAGATCAAGGTACTCATCCAGATACTCTCGATTGATGGTATACTCACCATGCTCATCTTTGGTAACGATATGTGGATAGTTTTTGAATGCCATTGCCAATACATCAAATAAATCCTGCTGCCGCTTTTCATCCAGTTCATCATTCTCAGTCGGAATGAAGTTAAGAATAATGGCATCGATATTCACCGTTTTTAGCAACTTCATCAGACGGCGGGCATCCTTCAGGTTACATGGCGGAATACGATATTTCCGTCGATCCCGTAGCGTAATAATCTCATCATCTTCAAAGAATGCACGCTCAGCAGCTTCCACTTCCTCCGGAGTCACCCGTTTGTTTTCCGGATCATCTTTGATTCGTTTCGCCGCTTCCTCATTCAGCTTTTCCGCAAGCTCACGCTCGGATTTTTCTTGTTCTGTTTCCATGAATTTAAAGACCTCCCCAGGACATTCTCCCCCATATAATAAAAAGCCTGGCAAGGCAAGGCTCTGTGAAGGGGAGGACACAGATGCCGTTTGATACCTTGCCAGGAGCAATCAACCTTATTTAGATATTAGATCTTGCTTGGTGCGCTGAAGCGTTTGATACTGCCGATTTTTCCATCAGCACGTTCAGGGTCAAGAATCTGCAAAGAGATTGCAGATGCAGAAGCGGCAGCGCGCTGGGCATTGATGCTGAATGTACCTTTTGCACGGCACATGTACAGCTCGGTTTCAACACCTGCATACGAACCATCTTTTTGCTGGAACGTCCCGTGATGAACGACAGAGATTGGGAATGGTACTTCGTCAACCAACAGGTCAACCATGTCTACAGTTTCTTCACGTTTGTAGTTCAGCACAATCTCCTTATCGATATGGACCGCATTCAGGATGACTACACCATTTGCTTCGTCGTAGAAGAACGCATTTGGTTCCACGGCCGTTCCTTTTAAAGTGAGTTGTTTCAGCAATGTGTTGGAATCTTTGAGACGAACCGTGATGCCACCGTTGCTTCCATAGATTTTACTTGCATATTTTGGCTTGGCTTCAGCAAAGCCAGAATTGGATACGCCTGCCGCCACTGTAGACTGCTCATTCAGCACCCATACATAAGACTTCACTTGCTCTTGTACCGTTGAACCCATCATCAGCTGGATCGCATCCAGATCGAACTTGGCGTCTGTTGCCGATACTTCAATCGATTTGGACTTCACCAGTACATCAATGGCGAACAGACCGTCACCACCAAAGATGTCCTCAAGCTCCACGTTAAGGTCAATTTTCAGATCTTGCAGAGTACCCAGGGTAACTACCTCAATTTCGCCCATCGGATCTTTTGGAAGGCGTTTAGCCATAAACGTACCTACACCTTTGATAATCATTTTTTTAGCCATTGAACAGTCCACTCCTTAGGATAGTATGTAATTTTAGCTACTGAGACTTGCTTAAGCCGGGATCAGGTTAATTGACTTGATGATCGGGAGATCCATTTCGTTTAACCCGTCTGGCTGTTCGCCGTCTCTGCTTTTTATAGTGTAGAACGCTATCTTCAATCCCTAACGATAATGTAAACGAAATATATTGAAGCACGATTAGCCCCGTCATCTTTGCAAAAGGAAAAGGCCTATATACGATCAAAGAAAAGACCCCTACATTAGAGGGGCCATTCTGTTTGGCAAAGCATCTATAATTTGCGCTACCTGTTCTGCACGTTCCTTGATCTCAAAATCATCGGCAGTAACCAGATGAACATGCGAGCAATATTTGCCATGCTCATAGATTCTCTCGGGTGTAATGAAGACAACGTCAGCAACAGCTTCCATCTTGTGTTTGTGCTTCTCGTACTGATCCGGATCAGTCAACGAATCAAATACGACTAGATCAGGATATGCTGTCTCGACAGAACTTGCCAGCCGGCTATCGTTCACCCAGTAGATCACGCGATCACCCTGAAACAGCGTACGGACATTCTGGCCCACACGGGCTACAACAAAGTTTGGAATCTCCGGATATGGATACTCCAAGGCATCAACCTGATAGAACTCATCACTGGAGTTGATATATATTACATTGTAGCCTACTTCCGCGAGTGCTTTTAACAGCCGTTGTGGTCGACGCCCGAATCGTTCACTATGGAAATCGATCGCAGGCAGATATACAATCGTTGTATCCGTGTTTGGGGTATATGTCGTAACATTGAACTCCGTCGCGTCAATCTCTATTTCTTCAAGCTCAATTGTCGGTGTAGTCGGTTGGCTACCAAACATTCGTTTAAATATATTTCTCATTTCTCATACCTCCTATGACCTGATTAATCATCTTCACGGCATCCATTGCCCTGCCATCCCAGCTATTAGACTTAGCCACCCTTACTCTTGCCGCAATTTTGGAAGCACTATTCTCACGAATCGCTTTCTCCAACATCAATCCACAATTATGCTGATTCATAAAGTAAGTTACATCGCTGTACTTATGAACAATTTCCTCCATACGCGTTGTCAACACAGGTTTGCCCGCTGACAAATATTCGTAATACTTGATTGGATCGCAGCCACGGATCATCTCTGTCAGCTTGAATGGCACGATACAGACATCGAATTGAGCAATGTAGGCGGGAAGCACTTTATAATCTTTGTGCGGAAGACAAGTCACATTGGGATGCACAATATTTTTTTGATAGAGGGCATTGTTTCCAATCAAAACAACATGATAACCTTTATCTGCAATAGCGGTAATCAGCGAATAATCCACCCACGATGCCATTGCACCGTGGAAACCCACAATCTTTTGCCCATCATGAACATCGGGGAAGTCGGCCGGTTTGGGCAGAATAACCCGCGCTTTCTCAAAATGTTGGTAATCTGCCCCGTTAGGGCACATAAAGATTGGTTTTCCGTCATGTTTATGTGCCTCGTACATCACCTTGGCAGTCGTGGCAATAAGATCTGCACGGTCAAAACATTTCGGGATGTAGGATTTCCACACAGCAAACTCATCAGCCGAATTATCCAGGTAATCAAATACGGTAAAATCAAACTTCCGTCCATCCGAATAATTGTATTGACCTGGATTCGAGAACCAGAGTACCTTCTTTCCTTTGACCAGGTGATCGTAGTTCACACCTTTCTGCACAAGGAACAGATCCTCATTTAACTTTTCAATCGGGCGGGTCTGCTTTCTGTAGGTTTCTTCATTGATAAAGATAGCCCGTATACCTGGAATATTAGAGAAGGCGGTCATCAATTGCTGAGGACGTTGGAACAAGAGGTTCCAGTCAAGTGCGGGCGGGTAGACAATGGTCATTTCTATACTTTCAAAAACCGGATTTTCTCGTTGTTTTCTACGAAGCAGCCAATTGAGCAATCAACTCCACCCCTTCCGCATAGGCATGAACGGGACGCAACCGAGTATCTACAAACAGTTCAAACCCCAATCTTCTAGCTTGCTCACAAAATGGTGCATCTTCACCTGTTGGATGGGAACCATATCGAACCCCTGCTTCGATCACTTCACGCTTAATCAAATATACGGCACCTGTCAGTTCTACCGGGAACAAACCCGCTTTGAATTCAGGTATATGTTTTCCGCCACTCATGGCATTATGAGCCTTCAATTTTGAGTGATTCCGTATAAGCATTGCGCATATATCTTTGTCATTATCCATTAACTGCCGTAGGCTACCCTCAGGAATGATGATATCCGTATCAATTGAGAACAGATAATCACAGTCCGATTTCAGAAACTCATCCAGAAGCATATTCCTCAACAACGCCAGGTGGTGATAGGAATATTGTCCACGTATATGACCATATGTTCTCCCCAGATTATGAGTCAGATAAGGAATCTGATGACAATCAAGGATATGCTCCGTCTGATCTTCACTATCATTCAGGATGTACATATAATGCTTCTGCACTGCTTGTTGCTCAAGTGATTGCAAGTGCCGTTCCATAATCCAAGCCCGGTTACGTACAGGACTACCTATAAATACGTTTTTCACAGTCCAGCCCCTCTCCCTTTTTACATAGTCTAGACTGTTGCTCAATAACCTTCGCACATTGAACTAAAAAGGAGTGATTCCTCAAAAGAAGAGAGAGAACGAAGCATTTTTCCTATTCTAGTACAGAAGGAGTTGATGAATATGTATACCAAAAAAACCATTATTCACACATGGAAAGAAGGTGACAAGCATGCTGGGGAGTGTAGAATTAATCCACAACTGGTTCCAAATGGCCTCTGATGGAGAAGCCCATGCTTCTGTTCGATTTGGGGATGCTTCCAACACCATTCTGGCCCACGATACCGTTCTGACTATGGATTTCATTAAGTCTCATTACGGCTGGTTGAACGACCCTACCTATTGCGGGATAACCTTACCCAATTCAAGTGCGAGGGAAATTATCGTACACTGCCTGCGAAAAGCGGATTACGTCGGACATCTGACCCAGACAGATCACTGGTATTTCAAGCCGTTATTCGATATGTGCCTTGCATATTACAAAGTTGAGCCCAGAGAGACCTTCTATGCTTTTGAGAATAATTACATCGCCCGATTCAAGTTATTCTATGAAACATTCAAGACCATGCCTATTCTGATCTGCGGAGCCAAGGCCGAGCAATATCGAGAAGTTCTGGAGCGGAGATACGGGTGGACAAGCATCGTGGGAACGGTGGACTGCCCCTCGTGGTCTCATGTGAGCACAGCATCCAAACAAATGGAACATATCTACCAACAGACACCGTGGAAGCTTGCTCTGGTGTGTGCAGGTGCACCCGGCAAGGTACTGGTTATTAAGGCCAAAGAACTGCAAACCGTAGGTGTTGACTTTGGTTCCGGAGCAGATGTTGCCATTCAAGCCGACAGCGAAAATCTGAACGCATGGGATTACAACGGATTTCCTGATTATTGGGAAGGCAGACCCAAAAAATGACCCTCTCCGGGTCTTTTTTGCTGGATAAAACTATGATTCCAAATCCGATTTTATTGACTTAGTAGCTGTTGATAATTTAAACTATCTGCCTTATTATTGTTAAGATAACTCCTAATCTAACCTGGTTTAAACTTGCATGAAGAGGAGCTCTGCTAAGATATTCAAACCGTTGGAGGGAAATGTAATGGCGTACTCGCAGTCAAAGACCGAAATTGTAGCAACTCATTTACGAACAAGATTTATGGAAGGTAACGTAGAGGGACATGAGATCGTTGTTGCCTTGATCAGTATGGTCAAAGCTGAGAAGATTAATTTAGATGAGGTTGCCCCTATTCTCTCTACAGTCTTTTTTGAACAACCGCAAGGTATTCTATTGGCGCTCGAAAAAGCAAGCACTCTGATTGATGATGAATTAATTGATTCCATTCTCCACGAAGTAAACGAAAAAGCTTAATCTTACATACAAAAGGAGAGCTTATCATCAGATTTTAATTTACAACAACCAGTTATTCTCTCCACACTTTTAGATTGAATAGATTCATCACTGAGAAATTGGAATTTCTCGTTATTTTCTGTCCTCCTCTGCTTATTCTAGTAGTATTACGAAGGAGGGGACACCAATCGAGACAGTGAATAAAGCCATTTTATTTTTAACTGTTATTGAAACCATGCTTGAAGCACTCCACCATACAGAAGTAGATCAGACAGAACTTGTGGATTCGCTTGTCATGTTAGGTTTTGATCCCATTGAGATGTTGTACGAGACAAATACGATTAGATCTTTCCAAAAGATATGCAGGGCTTTCGCAGAACTCCATCTTACAGATGAGGCCCTGGACACGTTCTCAAAAGAGTAGTTACATAACCAGAACCCCACATCACATTCGACGTGGGGTTCTGGTTTTTTTTGAATTTGAACCCTTTTTGAACCGGATCAGCTTAACCTTCCCCATCCTGCCTCGTATAGGTCATCTAGGGACTATGGACATCTCCATCGCCCCTGTTGACTCTGACTTAATAAACGAAAGGATGGTTGTATGAGTTCACCCACACCAACACATGTGATGGAAACAAAGCAACTCGCTGTTATTGGAGTCGTCGATGAATCCTCGATTCAGACCCAATATGAACTTGAGTATCCTGACCATATCGTGATTATACAACATTTTTATTTTTTGAAAGATCCAGCACACTTTAACTCCTGGTTAACCAGCAGACAGGCATAACCTCTATCTGAGATGTACTTTGGGTCAGGACTTTTTACGTCTGCGCTCATCAATTAAAACCTTCAGTAACAGCAACTCTCCATAGGTTAACTTCTTCTTGCGTACCTTCTCTACCCATGCCCAATCTTCAATCACCTTGTCGTTGTAGGCATCTCCAATGTACTGATCAAGTTCATTCCAGGCCCATTGTGCGTAATTAAGAACGGTATTCATATCATCATCCTCCGTGACTGCTATTTCTTGCAGTGGGTTTAATTTTATATGTACTGCTTGCTTAAATCTTTCATATTCACCTGGTTGTTTAATCCATGGCAGCGGGCATTCCTTCCATCCAACCACTTCTTTATGTGTGAAGAAGACGGGTGGAAAGCCCCGTTCCCTGATTAGGTATACCGCGAGGTCTACAACGTTGTTAAATGTATCTTCATGGATACTGCCATCCTTTTCAATGCACATCTCAATGCCCACTGTACTATTGTTCGGATATGTCCCAAGTTTGGCTAGCGCTTCCTTCGTGTATGTTGCACTCCCACAGTGATAGGCTAGTTCATCATCCGGGAGACTGTTATATATCGAAGTGCGATCTACCGAGAAGTGTGCGCTTGCATAACGACCTTTCACTGCTTTATTGGAATCCTGCTGTGCCAGACTTGCAAAGTATTTGCTAATGTTCTTCGCGGGCGCTCCGGGAGAAGCCGTATAATGCATTACAATTCCACGTTTCGCTTTTAATTTAAGTCCGGCCCGACTGTATTTATTCACAGGTATGTAATCCTTGGTGATCTGTATCATGACATCTTCTCCTTATCTTCAACTTGATCTTCATTCCCTCGAAGCTTAAAGAGTGCTGAAGTGATAAACTTCGGTACAGGCAGGCCCAGTTTTCCCATGTTCTCCAATATACTGATTCCTTCTGTACCAATGATGAACATTAACATTGCATCTCGCATAAAATCATTGGAATTGCCTGCAACCATATCCAGTTGATGTGCAATAATGACAAAAACAAATGTCAATGACTTACGAGCAAGCCCCCACCATCCAACCCTGCTGGATAACTCCTTCCTATACCATGCAGACAGCACCCCTGTGATGTAATCCAGCCCCACAAAGATGGTCACGGCAATAAACAGGTGATCAATTCCTCCTACCAAATACACGACTGCCGATAGCAGCCAGCCAAACAAAACCATAAACACGGTATCTCTGTGCATTAACGTTCCCCCTTTAATAACCTATTTCATGTCTAGGTTAGGCGGATCATAGACATAAGTCTCATGAAATACGGAAACCTCCGAAAAAACACTCACCATCTGCTATACAAACAGCAAAAATCCCTCACGCTTGGATGCGGGAGGGATCATGACGAAATGATTCAGCTATAGGTTGAAGGATCTGGTGTAACTGGTACACCTGTTGTATTCGTTGGTGTTGTATTCCGTTGGAACATGCCTTGAATTCGGTCCAAAACATAAGGGGTGGAGTCAATGAGTTTCTCAAACAGATGTGTGGAGTTATCGAGTGGTACAATGTGTACCCCCTGTTTACCTACCACCAGGAACGCAATAGGACGTATGGATACACCGCCGCCACTACCGCCACCAAATGGAGAAGCTACTTTAGCTGAACTCGCATGTTCAGCAGAGGTACCCGTAGCACCACTTTTGCCACTACTTTCTCCATTAACGTGAAAATCACTACCACCGGCAGCAAATCCGAATCCCACCTTACTGATTGGCAGAATCACGGTACCATCTGGTGTTTCGACTGCATCGCCAACAATTGTATTGACATCCACCATGGCCTTGATATTTTCCATTGCGGTTTCCATTAAGCCTTGAATTGGATGATCTGACATTTAAATTCCCTCCAGTTTCAATGTAAGCTAGGTTTGATCTAACCATATCATCCCCAAACTTGAAGGGACTTATGTAATAAGCATTTTAAATACACTCACCAAATCCCAACCTTACATTCCCAAAAACAGACCGACTATGATGGGTTTTTATACTGTTGTCCCACTAAGTTTCTTCTTTTGCTTCTCCTTATGCCTGCGGCGCTGTTCCTGAAGAAGCTTGAACCACATCCGCCATCCGCCTTCGACTTGAAGCACACGGGTGAGTAGTGTAACTCCAGCGATTAGGACGGCTGTAATCCGAATTTTCACTCTGAAATCGAGCTCCGTTCTAAATTCCATTTCATCAGACCATACCGGCATAACCTGAAGCACAGGTGTCTCATCAAAGCGGATCTGATAGGTGAGAAAACCAATAATAATGGACTTGACACTCCACACCCAGCCCGTCAGCACCGCTGTATATGCTGCATCACCAACGCCGATGTGGGTAGCCCAGGACAGTTGGGTCATATGTACGCGTGTAAGTGTTTGCTTCAGCCACAGCTTGAGCGCGTCCGTTGCCCTAAGCATAATTTTTACATCTTTAGCCCACTTTTTGACTTTGCGTTTGTTGACCCGCTCGCTTCCCTGGGCCTCGCCTCTCGAATGATTCATGGATTGTTCGGTCTTGACCAGAAAACCTTCCTTCATATTGCGAAAAACAATACTCGGGATCTCATAGTTAATCCGCACAATTCCATAGAGAAGACGAACATTAATATTGGCGTAATCATCACTTTTATGTTTACTGAATGTAAAATGTACATGAACATTTGAGATGAGGACTGCGGCAATCAGCAATGCGAACAACAAACCGATTCCTCCAAGCCAAATCCACACAGGCCTTACCTCCAAGCCCTCAATTCTTTTCTCGTCTAGTATGGCACTCTGAATAGGAAAAAATTCACGTCTGACCTAAAAATCCCATTTCATATTTGTTTGGAAAATGTTTTACACACCATTTATCTAAGAACAATGCACAAAAAAACCGACTCCACTGATGGGTGTCGGTTAGTATGAATTTGCAAATTAGAATGATGAATCCGTATTATCGTCTTCGTTGTCGATATGACTTAGGTCATCCGCCGGATCAGCACTTTCCGGTTCCAGTTGTTGCAAATCCAGTTTGTTGAATAATAGTTGTGTCTCTTCCTCCAGGTTTTCGGAATCTTCGAACAAGCCTGGTTCCGGAAGGTCTTTAATTGTTGCCAATCCGAAATAATCCAGGAATGACTTGGTCGTTCCGTACAGAATTGGTCGTCCGATCGCCTCGGCTCGTCCCACTTCAATAATTAGATCCTTATTCACAAGCGTATGGATGGCCCGCTCCGATTTTACACCGCGGATTTCCTCAATCTCTACCCGTGTAATGGGCTGCCGGTACGCTACAATAGCCAGCGTCTCCAGAGCCGCTTGGGATAAGGACGTACGCGCGGGAGAGTATGCCAGTTTCTCGAAATATACAGCGTGGTCAGGCAAGGTGCCCAACTGAACTACACCCGCGATCTTGAGAATCTGTACACCTCGTCCCTGCTGTGAAAATTCATGAATCATCTCCTCAATCGCGTCCGTTACAAGTTCCACTCGCTGGTCGACGATCTCGGCGATTTGTTTGATACTCAGACCTTCTTCTCCGGACAAAAACAGTAGGCCTTCAATAATCGATTTCAATTTCGGAAAATCCATGATTCTTTGTTTCCCCTCTCCACTCCATAACAATATCCTCAAACATCCGTTCCTGATAACAGACAATCTGCTTCATCTTCATCAGTTCCAGCACCGCCAGAAAAGTGACAACAATCTCATGGCGATAGATATGCTCATCCATCAACTTGGAGAATAACAGTCTGCCTCCCGGCCCCATACTTTCCAAAGCGCCGATGACATCCCGTATCCGGTCTTTAACCGAAATCTCATCCCGTTTGATTCGAGTTACAGTTGTGCGCTTCTCAGCCTTGCGTAGCGCCTTCTGAAAGGCTGCAATCAGGTCAGAGGTGTGTAAACCCTCAACCGGATTCGATTGGGCTTCTACGGGCATATAGGGGCGCAGATCCTCGGGCTCTTTGGAAAATATAAGGCTGCGTTCCCACTCCCGTTCATGAAGATGACGCGCAATTCCCTTGTACTTGCGATATTCTATCAGACGTGCAATCAGCTCTGCACGTGGATCATAATCTTCTTCTTCCATAAAATCATAATCCTCGAAGTCCTCAATGACCGGTGGTTTGGGCAATAAAAGTTTGCTCTTGATCGCCAGCAATGTTGCTGCCATGACCAGAAATTCACTCGTAATATCCAGTTCCAGTTCCTGCATCGAATGCAGATACGCCATGTATTGATCGGTAATATCGCTGATGGGAATATCCTGGATATGAATTTCAGCCTTATCAATCAGATGAAGCAGCAGATCCAAAGGCCCTTCAAAAGTCTCCAGTTTGTATGTAACTACCGTCACTAGACGAATCCTCCCGCCAGAAAAATACAAAACCCTGCTAAGCCGTCCGAATCCGGTTTCCCGTGTTCGTCTGCGCAAAGCAGGGCACTACTATTAAATAAGCACTATTTTAGCTGTTTCGTCAAGTTTGCCATCTCAATTGCCGCCGTAGCTGCATCCCAACCTTTGTTACCCGCCTTGGTTCCGGCACGTTCAATCGCTTGTTCAATATTTTCTGTTGTAACCAGTCCAAAGATCGTAGGCACGCCAGTTTTCAGGTTAATTGCTGCTACCCCTTTAGCCATCTCGTTGCACACATAATCGTAATGCGTAGTTGATCCACGAATAACGGTTCCCAGGGTAATCACCGCATCATACTTGCCGCTCTCCGCCATTTTCTGCGCAATCAAAGGGATTTCGAACGCACCTGGAACCCAGGCTACATCCACTTCATCATCCTGCACGCCGTGGCGTTTGAATGCATCGAGTGCTGCGCTAAGCAATTTACTGGTAATGAATTCGTTAAAACGTCCAACGACAACTCCATATCTGGATCCTTCTGATACTAAATGTCCTTCAAAAAATTGTGGCATTCAAGTCATCTCCCTAACGGTATAATGTAATGTAAGTAACGGAAATCCCTAAGTAATCTCTTCCATAAATTACATGGTGAACGTTATTCATCTAAAATATATTTACTGTTCGTTCTGCTCGATATCATCAAACTTGAGCATATGCCCCAGCTTGGCTTGCTTGGTATGAAGATACACCGTATTGTCCTCGTTCTCCTCCATCTGGATCGCGACACGCTCTACGACTTCAAGTCCATATCCTTCAAGGCCTTTAATTTTACGAGGGTTGTTAGTTAGCAGTCTGATCTGACGAACCCCAAGGTCTTTCAGAATTTGAGCGCCAATTCCGTAATCACGCAAGTCAGCAGCAAAACCCAAACTCAGGTTTGCATCAACAGTATCCATACCTTCCTCTTGCAGCTTATAGGCTTTGAGTTTGTTGATCAGGCCAATACCCCGACCCTCTTGTCTCATATAAAGCAGTACACCATTGCCTTCCTCGTGAATCTGTTTGAGTGCTGCATCAAACTGCGGACCACAGTCACAACGATGCGAATGGAATACATCACCTGTCAAACATTCAGAGTGCACACGTACAAGCACAGGTTTCGAACCATCAATTTCTCCTTTGACCAGAGCCACATGTTCCTTATTGTCCACAGCATTTGTATAAGCCACCGCTTGAAACTCACCAAAGTCCGTCGGCATACGCACAGCCACTTCACGTTGAACCAGCTGCTCTTTTTCGTTACGGTAACGAATCATGTCCTGAATACTGATCAGCTTCAGATCATGCTTGCGGGCAATCTCCTGCAGATCCGGAAGTCTGGCCATCGTGCCATCTTCCTTAATCACTTCACAAATAACGCCAGCAGGGTAGGAACCACACATGATAGCGAGATCTACAGCCGCTTCCGTATGTCCGGCACGACGAAGTACACCGCCGTCTTTTGCAATCAGCGGGAACATGTGACCAGGCTTACGGAAGTCCCCGGCTTTTGCCTCAGGATCGATTAGACCTTTCACGGTAATAGAGCGTTCATGTGCCGAGATACCTGTTGTTGTATCTTTGTGATCCACAGAGACGGTGAAGGCTGTTCCATGGAAATCCGTATTTTGTTGAACCATCGGTTTCAGGTTAAGTTCGTCCGCACGTTGTTGTGTAATCGGAACACAGACCAGACCTCTACCTTCAGTAATCATGAAATTAATGACTTCAGGCGTCGCCTTTTCGGCCAAAGCGATAAAATCGCCTTCATTCTCCCGATCTTCATCATCCACAACAATGACGGGTTTACCACGCATGAGATCATATATGGCTTCTTCTATTGTGTCCAGAATGGATTGTTCTGACATTGGTCCACCTCCAGTTAATTTCTGTTCTCTATTTATGCAAATCCGTGATTGGAGAGAAAATCTTCACTGATACTGCGCGGCTTGCCAGCACCCGTCTCCCGATGTCCTCTCCCATACTGGAGCAGATGATCCACATATTTGCCCAAAATATCGCATTCGATATTAATGGTATCCCCTGTCTTTTTCACATTTAGTACAGTTTCACCAATGGTATGCGGGATAATGGAAACCGTGAATGCGGTATCCGATGTATGGACAACGGTCAAGCTAATGCCATCCAGTGTAACCGATCCTTTGGGGATCAGATATTTGAACAACTGGTGATCATCAGGCTTGATCTCAAACACAATTGCATTCTGATCACGTGTTATACTGCCAATCACTCCAGTACCATCGACATGACCCTGAACGATATGTCCGCCAAAACGACCGCCTGATTGCATGGCCCGCTCCAGATTAACTTTACTGCCAGATTGCAGCTGACTGAGATTGGTATGGCGATAGGTTTCAGGCATTACATCGGCGGTAAAACCTCCACCTTCGAGCGTTGTCGCAGTTAAGCACACGCCGTTCACTGCTACACTATCACCAATCTTCAGATCGTCCATGATGGCGGAAGCTCCGATATTCAGGACCATCGCTTCGCCTTTCCGACCAATACGCCGGATCTGACCGACTTCTTCCACCAAACCGGTAAACATGCTGCCGCCTCCCTTTTTCAAGTTATAAAGAACCTAACTTTCTACTTTCAAATCCATTTATTTATTCAGGCCACACCGGAATACCGCCAATGCTGATATTATCTCCAACTTGTTCAATCTCCAACTGATTCAATTGAATTGCCTGATTCATACGTTCCACACCCTCGAAGCGGAAGCTTCCAGGTGTATCATAACCGCCTACAATCTTCGGAGCGATAAACATGAGCAGTCGATCAACCAACCGTGCCTCCAGCATAGCTCCATTCAAGGTACCTCCACCTTCAAGCAAAATTGAACCAATGTCACGCTCACCCAACTTGCTAAGTCCGTTTAACAGATCCACACGTGGTCCAGGACCACAGCGTATAATTTCGACGCCATAGGCTTCCAAACGTTCAGCAGCTTCAGGACTGGCTTCGTCTGTTGTCAGCACCCATGTTGGAGCAAGACCATCCTTAACCATTTTGGCACCTACGGGAAGCCGTAACTTGGAATCCACTACAATGCGCACTGGACTAATGCCTTCGACTTGCAAACGGGTTGTTAGTTCCGGATTATCGGCGATTACCGTGTCGACGCCAACCATAATTCCCTGGTGACGATGACGAAGGGCATGCACAATCTCACGAGCAGGCTCGTTGGAGATCCACTTGCTGTCTCCGCTGCGAGTAGCAATTTTCCCATCCAAAGTTGTAGCTGTCTTCAACGTCACAAAAGGTAGACCCGTTGTAATAAACTTAATGAATTTTTCATTCATGCGTCTTCCTCGCTCACGCAGTACGCCAACTTCAACTTCAATGCCTTGTTGACGAAGCATGCTTATGCCCCTGCCGGATACTTGCGGATTTGGATCTTCACAACATACCACAACACGTTTCACCTTTTCATGAATCAGGCGTTCACTACAAGGTGGCGTCTTGCCATAATGACTACAAGGCTCAAGTGTAACGTATACCGTACTTCCTTCTGCATCACTGCCTGCCATGTTAAGTGCATGCACCTCTGCATGACCGGTCCCACGTTTCAGATGGCTTCCCAGGCCTACAATACGGCCTTCTTTCACTACTACACATCCAACAACCGGATTAATCCCCGTCTGTCCCTGTGCTCGTTCCGCCATATCCAATGCCAGTGCCATATAAAATTCATCATTGATCATTTCCAAATCCGTTCACCCCGCGGTTTAAAGTCTTGTTTATTAAAAAATCCCCGTCGAACAATCAGTTCGATGGGGATGATGAGAGACAAATGTCACCAGCAGGAGTGAAATGGATACAGCACGCCAACACTTTGCCCAAAACTTCATTTCGGGCAAGTGAAAATAGACACATACCTTAATGAACATCAATTACAGGTAAAGAGCTTTTATAGTGCGGCATATGTATGGAACTGTCCGGCGTAACCGGATCTTCCCTGCACAGTGCAAGACATCACAAATCGTGACTGTGCAGCAATACTCCTGCTGAATGCAAACCTGTTAGGTCTGCACCTCTCCTTCTCCCATCCAGACTATACTGTCGGTTCTGGAATTACACCAGATCAGCCATCTGCCAATGGCAGACAGGTCACGGACTTTGCATCAAGTGCTGGACACATAGGTCCTTACACTTCCTGCATCACCGCCGGTAGGGAATTGCACCCTGCCCTGAAGGATTGCTTTCGTTATTACTTGGATGTTAGCACTTTAATGCCAAAAAATCAATTGTTTTTTGTTCCTTTTTGTCACATACTAACTTTTAATAAGCTAAGAAACAACAAAAAACCGCTTCCTCTCAAGGAGGCACGGTTTTTGTTTGGAGACACATTTCACATCCATCGTATCATTCTACATATCAGGAAAACACCAGCTCGCCATATGCTTTAATTCTTTGGCATTATGGAATGGAGTGCGATCAGGTTCTTGCAGGGGCGAAGTCGGAAGCGGGAACTCTCTTGCCACCCTTCTGACCCAACTTGTGGAATCGATCGCAATAGCCGAGCATTTCCAGCGTCCATTCGCTCTCGGTCGAAACGTCCCATGCAAATCTGCTTTACCCGGCATCTCTGGAAAGACACCATCCAGATATTCAACGATGACGCGCTTGTCTCTGACTTCATGACAATATACAGTCACCCATACACCTTCTCGGACCCGAACAGCATACACATCGCCAGACTGTACCTCCCCGGTACCTGCATCAGGAGATGCCTTTGGTACTTTTCCACGAACACTTCTCTTCTTCTCCAATGCCCCTAAGATCGTGTCCTTTAGAGCTGGACTCTCATCAGGCTTATCCGCAAGAGATATATTATTCAGATCATAATCATGAAATATCTTGTTCAGGTTGTTCTCATTAATTCCGACAGATGAGTCCCACCACGCCAGAGGGGCCTGCACTTCCACCCGCACATTGGGGCGTGCGTCACGCTGCATATAAGAGGTGAATTCCGTGATCATTCCGGGATGTTCCGGCGTATCCAATATGCCAATCAGAGCTAACGTCTCAAGCAAATCACGGTAAGCATATTCCTTCTGTGTAGGCAAAAGACGTTCCTTCTTGAGCGCTACTGCTGCCTTGCTGTAACGTGTTTTGGGAGGTAATTCGCGCAGCACCGTTAACACCGCACGGAATGTCCAGCGGTCGTACTCATTGGGTATTGGAAGCTCCTGTGCGGTAGCCAGCTCTCGAAGTGCCAACACGCATCCAAAAGGATCACCGTCCAACGGGGTTCCATTGGTCATCCGCCAATACCATTGCAGCGTTGTGTCGGTTGCTTGATCTACACTTAATCCGCAGATCTTACAAGTGTTCGAAGATGGATATGGCGTATGTTCATGACTTGGCATACTGCTCGCAATAAGCTTGCCCGTAAGCAACGAGCGCCAGATCATGGGTGCTGACCACAAAGAGGATACAAAGGCCTGCGCTGCATCATTGATCGTCCATTGATTCGCAACTTTTTTCAGCTCAGTAATCGTTTCATCATGTTGCGGACGTACAAAGCGATTCGGTTCATGCCCGGCTGTCTCAAGCGCTTCTCGATCCTTTACGGATAGACTATCCGGAACGACATGGCGCGATGCCTGCAATTCTTCATCCCACAACGTGCGCTCACTATAAATTTGTTTTAACAAGCTTAGCTGAGTAACCATATCCAAGGTTTTATTCATCCTTTCTAATTATCGATTTGAAGTATGTAAAAATAAAAAAAGTGCTTCTATAAGAGAAGCACTTCATGTTTGGATCCAGTTAAGGTGAAGGTATTAAGCTTCTACAACTTCAACAGTTTCCATTTTGTCTTTACCTTCTAAAGCGTCCACGAACTCCATACCTTTAGTTACTTTACCAAATACAGTATGTTGTCCATCCAAATGTGGTTGCGGTTGGTAGCAGATATAGAACTGGCTTCCACCTGTGTTACGGCCAGCATGTGCCATAGCAAGTGTTCCGCGCTCATGTTTGTTCGGGTTAATTTCACAGTTGATTGTGTAACCTGGGCCACCTGCACCGCTACCGTTAGGGCATCCGCCTTGAGCTACAAAGCCCGGGATAACGCGGTGGAATGTAAGACCATTGTAGAAACCGGAATTAGCCAGTTTCTCAAAGTTTGCTACTGTGTTTGGAGCTTCTTGATCGAACAGATCGATCAGAACTTCTCCGCCGTTTGCCAATTTAATTTTCGCTTGTTTCGCCATATGTAAATGACTCCTTTCGTATTGACCATCGTTAATGGTGCCAGAACGCATGACCCTGGGCCAAGCATTACAGCACTTTTCTTAGTGTACACCGAAAATGTCTGGATCGCAAAAAAAACGGCAACTTTTTTCATGATTTAGCTCAAATACTCAAAAAGCAGACAAAAAAGGAAGTTCCTTTTTCATCTGCTTTAACTTTAAGAGCGCTATATCTTGAATAATGCAGAAACGCATTATCTTTTGACGAATTAGCGAGTAACTGGCTGTTTTCCAATGCGCGCAGGTACCAGGTCATTCTGGATGATATCTTGATACGTCTCACGGCGTACCACGACATCCCCTTGACCGTCTTTGACAAAGACAACGGCTGGACGACGAATCCGGTTGTAGTTGCTCGCCATGGAGTAGTTATACGCACCTGTGCAAGCTACAGCGAGTAGGTCGCCACTTTCCACTTTTGGCAGGTCCAGATCCCAGATCAACATATCGCCACTCTCGCAACATTTACCCGCAACAGATACTGTTTCCTGAGCAGCCTCATTCGCACGATTGGCAAGCACAGCTTCATACTTGGATTCATACAAAGCAGGACGTGGGTTATCGGTCATACCACCATCAACGGCAACGTATTTACGCACACCTGGAATGTCTTTGCTTGTTCCAACGGTATACAGCGTTGTTCCCGCTTCACCCACGATGCTGCGGCCTGGCTCAACCCAGATCTCAGGTACGGCATAGCCGATTTGAGCAAAATGATTTTTAACGGCGTCTGTAATAGCCTTCACGTATTGTGCAACTTCAAGTGGCGTATCTCCATCGATATAACGGATTCCGAATCCACCACCAAGGTTAACCACTTTGAAAGCAACATTAAGACGCTCATATACACTTGCTGCAAATTCGGCAACACGTTGAACCGCCATCTGGAAGCCTTCAACTTCGAAGATCTGGGAACCGATGTGGGAATGCACACCGAGCAATACCAGATTAGACTGCTTGGAAGCCAAGTCAATCGCTTCAAATGCTGTACCATTACCGATATCGAATCCAAATTTCGAATCCGTCTGACCTGTAGAAATATATTCATGCGTATGTGCCTCAACACCAGGCGTCACACGAAGCAAAATGTTTACTTTACGATTTTTGTCCGCTGCTACAGCCTGCAACAGATGCAATTCATTGAAGTTATCAACAACAAAGCATCCAATCTCTGCATCAAGAGCCATTTCGATCTCTTCCAGCGTTTTGTTGTTACCGTGGAAGTGAATGCGCTCAGCCGGGAATCCTGCTTGCAGTGCAGTAAACAGTTCACCGTCAGATACAACATCCAAGGAAAGTCCTTCTTCAGCTGCAAGGGCACACATCGCCATTACACAGAATGCTTTACTTGCGTAAGCAACCTGGAAGCCCAGTCCGGAAGCACGGAATGCTTCCATGTACTCTCTGCAACGCTCACGAACCAATTGCTCGTCCACAACGTACAGGGGAGTTCCAAACTGTTCTTTCAGAACTGTTGCATCAACTCCGCCAATCTCCAGATGCCCTTGCGCATTTATTTTACTTGTACCATGTAAATACATAATCTGCATTCCTCACTTTTTATATACTGGAACAATTGATATTCCAATGATTTTACACCAGTATATCAAATTAGGCAGCGAGATGAATGGATTTTTTGGAAGATCATTTGTGTTTTTTACTTTTTTGCAGTTCCCCGTCCGGATCATCGGACATTTTGGTGTTGTCACGGGTTTTATTGAATGATGGACGTTTTTTATTTTCCAGCAGCGGAAGCCGGAATAAAAAGTTGCCCAAGGCCTTTGCATTAAACGGTATAAAAGGCCAGAGATACGAAGAATTGTACGACCGGTGAACGGTGAGCGCCAATATGAGTAATGTACAGCCCACGACCAACCCCGGAACCTTGAATATCGCAACAGCGACTAGCAGAACCAGCCTGACCAGCCTATTGGCGAGACCCAATTCGTAACTTGGCGTGGCAAACATACCGATGGCTGCGATGGCCATATAGAGCACAACCTCATTGACAAAGTATCCTGTTTTCACCGCGATATCCCCGACTAGAATGGCCGCGATTAAGCCCATAGCCGATGCCAGAGGTGTAGGCGTATGGACCGCTGCCATACGTAATAAATCGACGCCCAGTTCGATCAGTAGAAACTGTAGAATCAGCGGTAGCTTTACATTTTCCTGTGGACCAATGAAGTCAAGTCCCATCGGTTTAATCGAAGGGTCAATAACCATGAGAAGCCATAATGGTAGCAAAAACAACGAGATGAGAATCCCTGCAAAACGCACCCATCGTAAATATGTTCCCATCAAGGCCGTCTGTCTGTTCTCCTCCGCATGCTCACATAGGTCGAAAAAGGTCGTTGGTAGAATCATCACACTGGGGGAAGTGTCTACGAAAATCACGACTCGTCCTTCCAGCAAATGAGAAGCTGTAACATCTGGTCGTTCCGAATAACGAACGAGTGGGAACGGATTCCAACCCTTGTTGATAATCGCTTCCTCCAGCTGTTTATCGGCTGCGGGAATACCATCGATATCTACTCGCTGAATTTTTTCACGAACTGAATCGACCTGCACTTTATCCACAATATCATCAATATACACCACGCAGACATCGGTTTGTGTTCTCCGCCCTACCTGCATAATCTCAAACTTCAGTCCCGGGTCGCGTATTCTGCGACGCACCAGGGTCACGTTAGTCAGGAGTGTTTCGGTAAAGCCGTCTCTGGAACCTCGGACTACCCTTTCCAAGGAAGGTTCTTCGGGTGAACGTACTGGATAACTCCGGGTATCCATAATTAAGACCGAGCGGTCTCCTTCAACGAACATTGCGCTCATACCGGTAAGAACCTTGTTGATGACCGCACTCATCTTCTCGACTTTCTCCACCTGAATATGGGGAATGTAACATTCAAAATAAGATTTGAGAGCATGTCCGGACACGTCATCCGGCGTGAGATAGGTTAGTCTTTTCAACACTTCAAGCAAAATCTCATCCTTGGCGAAGCCAGTGATCATCAGCAATCCAACATGCTTCCCACCCAGGACCATTTCCCTCATATTTACGTCGAACGATTCTCCGAGCCCCAGTACCTGTTGTAATGTATATCTATTTTCACTCATCCGAGGGGAGATATCATCGTTTTCCTGCCAATATTGTACGGATTCCTCAACGCTGTCGGACATCTCATTTTGTTTTTTCTTATTGTATGCTTTCTCCTCTTCTTCCTTCTGAATCTCATAAGCAGACTTGTGTAACATCTCTTCCGTTATACCTTCACTATTTTCCTGGCCTGTGTGCTCCGTTTGTTCATCCATCTTCCATCCTCCTATGGCCACGAGTTACCGCTGATATATGAAAAAATCAAACAGGGAACCTGTCATTTTACCCAAAATCATGGCGAGCAGTAATCCAAACAAATAAGGTTTCATGCCCAATCGTTTGGCTAGCACGGGCAGTACATTGAGTACCTCAGTGAGCGCTGCGGCCAGCAGACCGATGAACACGCCACAGAATAAACCAACGATTGGGCTGAGCAGCAACACCCCATGCATTTTCCAGTGCCAGAAGTCCGCCACTGTCCCAAGCAGTGAACCACCAATTAGCGCCCCTTCGTACCAGTGAGTTTTGTCATACGATTGCGTAAGTTGAGCCAATCTGGGAATCATATCGAGCACCAGAATAAGCGCAATTACGCCGCTCCCTACGGCAATTCCCCCTGCAATACCCAATACAATGCTGATTGCTCCATTAAGAACGCTCATCCGCATTCATCTCCCTGCGTTCCTGCTCGTGCATCCGTTCGCTTTCTTCAATCACCACATATTTATCTACATTTTGCTGGTATAGGAACATCTCCACTTCAAGCGGGGTAGGCTCCTCATTCCACTTTTTCTTGAACAAATGATTAAAAAATACTGCCATTCCGAATCCAATGCCAATGGAATACGCCACTTGAAACAGATAGGGATGTTCGTCCCGATGCCCAGTAAGCATCTCCACAATACGAATTTGTACTTCCTGCATGTTCACATCGGCATGAAAATTCATAATGGTTAAGGCCGATCCGAAGAACAGCAGCAGCCAAACCAATATGAACAGAGACTTGGAAGGTTGACCATTTCCCGCAATGACTTCAACCAACGTATGGCCTGATCCTATCAGTTCCACACTTACCTCCGGCAAGATGTGCCGAATTCGGGGAATTATCTGCAATATATCAATGAGGATCAGATTGCCATCCTCCGGTCCAGGGCGTAGCAGTTCAAGCTCCAGTAGCCTGACCTCTTGGTCTTCTGAAGAGGTCAGTACATGTGCAATGTCTCCAAGCTTGACTGCTCTGCCCCTCTGGATGCGAATACGGCTGCGCAGACGAATATAGACCATTGGAGTGGGTGTCTGGGACATCCATAGCACTCCTTTACTGCGTAATTTAGGTTAGTATTTGAAGAATGTGCAAATTTATTACAGTCTGGTTGGAAAAAGATCGTGAGGTGGGTGGACGCTGCGGGATGGATCGGTCATTGGTCGCTGTTATCCCCGGATTTCTTGAACTCTCCTTTTCAAGGAGGAAATCCGGTGCTAAAGGCGAACGCTTCGCTCCTTTTGACCGATTCCATCCCTCCGCTACCCATCGTCCTCCCGTTTCCAAAGGTTTGTAATAAATATGCTGGAGGAGTAGGCAGGAAGGGAATTGAAAGATGAGCTTTTTGGGGTTACTTTATACGCTCTCCTTTTTACCCCGACTTGAGGCGCAACTAGTGCGGAGCATTATTTTACATATCAAAAAAGTCGCCGTATGGGCGACTCTTCGATATCAGTAGATAAGTTCACTGATCATGTACAATAACTCAACAATTATGTTATTTTTCTCTTTTGTTCAATTCACTTCTGAATCGTAAAGGGGTTGAATTCATTGTTTTGCGGAATTGGTTAATGTAATAACTCGTGCTGTTAAAACCAACCTCATAGGCAATTTGGGTGATACTACGCTCGGAGAGTTGCAATAGTTCAATGCTTCTTTGGATGCGGTACTCTATCACGTATTGCATGGGTGTGGTTTTCAGGATTTGCTTGAAATAACGGCATGTCTCCGATCGACTTAACTGTCCAGCCTTTGCAATATCTTCAAGCTTAATTGGATCGGCATAATTGAGATTAATCCATTGCAACATGTCTTTCATTCGGTTGTTTCTGCTCATCTCTGATGGATCATGTTCAAGAGAATATCCGTTCATAATCAGCAGTTTCCACATATTAAGCACCGCAGAAGCAACATTCACTTCGTAAAAAGGAACTTGGTGCACTAGCTCCTTTCTAATCCGTGCAACAGCATCCAAGATCTGTTCTCCCCAAGCGTTAGCTCTTTCGATATACAGAAAAGGCAAATTAGTTGCTGTTACATATGGATGTACGTACTTTATATACAAATCCGAAGGCATAATAACGTGTGGGGACAAATTCAGACATAAATAAATGCAGTTCTCGCTCACCCCGTGATCTTCGGCCATATGCATTATTCCACTGTTGATAAAAATCCCGTCACCTTTGGACAAAATCATCTTTTGATCGTTGATATGAAACAACGCCGTACCCTGAAGAACGGCAACAAACTGCAATTCATCATGCCAGTGGAGAGGAATATGTCTGTGAACATTTTGAACAATGGTTGTCTCATAACAAGCTATAGATAATGTATCGGTACGGTGTTCCGTCATTTCTTTCAAATGTTGATCAATGATAAATTCGATCTTCTGCATGGCCCTCATCTCAATATAGTTATATTTTTAAGTGTAATATTGATATAAATGTATCGTATTTCTCCTTAATATAACACTATTCTTATATTTAAGGTGAGGCGAACAAGAATGACAACTTCTGCAAAATCCAAAATTTCAGGTATCGTACTCGTTCTGACGGGAGCCATCTGCTGGGGCATTGGGGGTACGGTATCTCAAAAACTGTTTCAACTGGATGGAATTGAGGTCAATTGGTATGTCACTGTACGATTGTTGATTGCCGGGTTACTATTACTGGTTATTCAATCGTTTACAAATGGACGATTTCAGATTTTTGATGTATGGAGAAATAAAAAAACGGCTGGGCAGATGATCATTTTCGGATTGGTGGGCATGCTCGCCGTTCAGTATACGTACATGGCATCCATTAAACACGGCAATTCGGCGGTGGCTACACTCCTGCAGTACCTGTCCCCTATCATGATCATGATTTACATCGCACTCCGTAAGCAGTCGGTCCTCACACGCAATGACCTTGCATGCGCCGTTCTGGCTCTCAGTGGGTGTTTTCTCCTGCTCACGAATGGCTCGCTTACGCAGTTATCTGTCTCCTCGCTCGCAGTGATATGGGGACTGTTATCTGGGGTTTCAGCAGCATTTTATACGTTGTATGCCGTGCAACTGATTAAAAAGTTCGATTCACTTGTTGTGGTCGGCTGGGCTATGATCATCGGTGGTTTGGGAATGAGCTTTATTCACCCGCCCTGGAAAATGAATTTTGCTAACATCACGCTTGAAACCTACGGATATTTGATATTTACGATCCTTTTTGGAACCATGATTGCTTTTTGGTTTTATATTGCGAGTCTCAAAAGTCTTACACCTAAGGAAACTAGCCTGCTTGGGAGCGCAGAGCCGCTTGCCGCTGTTGGAACAACCGTCATATGGCTCCATGAACCTTTTGGCTTCTATCAATGGATTGGTATGGCATGTATTCTTGGCATGATGCTGGTCATGCAGTCCAATCGTTCGAGATCTGCCCGTATTAACAACAAATAACCTCCCTCGCCATAATGCGCGATAGAAGGTTGTTAGTTGTCGTATATTGGTGTATAAACGCCAATACTGTTGGTGCAACCCATGAAATCACTGCGCGATCTGGTCGCGGATGGATTGCAGTATTTTTTTCTCCAGACGTGATACCTGCACCTGAGATATACCCAACCTGCTGGCAACCTCGGACTGGGTCTGATCCCGGTAATACCGAAGATAAACGATTAACCGCTCCCGCTCGCTGAGACCACCGATGGCTTCGTTCAGCGCCAGTTTGTCAAACCAACGTTCCTGAGACTCGTCGGCAATCTGATCCATTAACGTAATGGGATCACCGTCATTCTCAAATACCGTCTCATGGATGGAGGTCGGTGGTTTGTTCGCTTCCTGGGCAAATACGACTTCCTCCGGGGTTACCCCCAGCTCTGCGGCAACTTCCTTAATCGTTGGTAAACGATCCAGATGTTTGGACAGTTCGTCCCTTTTTTTGCGGACTTTATTCGCCATCTCTTTCAGTGAACGACTGACCTTAAGGGTACCGTCATCCCGCAGGAATCGCTGGATTTCTCCGATGATCATCGGTACCGCGTAGGTTGAAAACTTCACGTCATAACTGAGATCGAATTTGTCCACTGACTTGAGCAGACCGATACAACCAATCTGGAACAGATCTTCCGGATCATATCCCCTGTTCATAAAACGCTGTACGACGGACCAGACGAGTCTGATGTTGCAGTTCACCAGCGTATCCCGTGAGACATGGTCACCCGACTGACTGAGCGCAATCAGCCGTTTGACCTCGGCATCGTCCAAATAGGTCTGTGAAGATGGTTTCACTTCAGCATCCATAAGAACACCAACCCCTAATTATACAATGCTTTCTTGGATTCAATCCTTTTTTTCATCTTGATGGAGGTGCCTCTGCCGGGCTCACTGCTGACTTCGAATTCATCCATAAAGTTTTCCATAATGGTGAAGCCCATGCCCGACCGCTCAAGTTCGGGTTTGGACGTATATAGCGGCTGCTTGGCCAGTTCAAGATCTTCGATTCCTTCACCGCGGTCTTCCACAATGATTGTGATCATGTCTTCCCGAATCTCCGCCTGGATGGACACCACACCCTCGGAGTTGTTGTTGTATCCGTGGATGATGCTGTTGGTCACGGCTTCCGAAATGACCGTTTTCAGGTCACTGAGCTCGTCCATCGTTGGATCAAGCTGGGAGATAAACGCAGCAACGGTTACCCGTGCAAACGACTCATTCTCTGACTTGGCCGCGAATTGCAGATTCATGAAATTTGTCCCTGTTCCTTCATTCATGAGACGACCTCCAGACCTGAGAGAGCAGTTCCCTCATTTTCGTATATCGGCATAATCTTAAACAGCCCCGACATTTCCAGCAAACGGTACACTGGCGAATTGACGTCACAGACCACCATCTTGCCACCTTTATTCTTAATGAGCTTGTATCTTCCCAAAATGACACCTAGACCTGAACTGTCCATAAATTGCAGATCTTTCAGGCTGAGTACGAGATGCTCGCTTTGTCTCCGCTGGATAGCTTCATCCATCTGCATCCGTACCATGTCAGCTGTATGGTGATCCAGCTCCCCGGATAATCGTACAATCAGAATCCCGCGATGGTGTTCCATTTCCACATGCAAGTTCACGTTTGCTCACTCTCCTCCCTGTCTTAGAACAAGGATTTCTACGCTTCCGAAGGCTTTTCCTGCCCCCCGACAAAACTAGAAGAAAACCCCTATTTAACTACAAAATATGTTCGAAGGATGTGTGCAACTCGCGGAAATCGCCGTTTAGTCAAACAGATTGGACGTTGTCCGCTTGAACAGCTTCCACCAGCCAGCCTTATTCACATCCTGCGGAGCCTGAATGTCGAACTCCTTAATGACGTCGTTGCCCTGGTAAACAACCAGTTTACCTATACTTTGCCCGGCTTTGATCGGAGCTTTCAATTCTTTGGCAACCAGCAATTCATGCCGGATGTCGTTGGATTTGGCTCCTTTGCGCATCAGCACACTATAATTTTGCGTGGCATTCAGAGGCAATTCGGCAACTTCACCTTTTTCGATCTTCAGACTACCCAGCAGATCCCCTGCCTTATAGAGAGCCTTCATCGTATATTGACTGAACGCATAGTCAAACATCGAAGATACTTCGCTGTTCCGTGTTTTAGTATTTGGTTCACCAAGTACCACGGAAACGACACGCAATCCATCCTTGGACGCTGTTGCGGAGAGACAGAACTTCGCTTCGGATGTGTAACCTGTTTTCAAACCATCTGCCCCTTCATAAAAACGAACCAGCTTGTTTGTATTCACCAGCCAGAAGGGCTTTTCCGTATCTTTGCGAAGGTAATCCTGATATGCACCGGTGTACTTCGTAATCCCGGAATGTTTCAGCAGTTCACGGCTCATGACGGCAATGTCATGGGCGGAAGAATAATGATTATCGACCGGAAGGCCGTTACAGTTGGCAAAATGAGTATCCTTCATGCCAAGCTCCTTCGCCCGCTCATTCATCAGCTGTACAAAAGCTTCTTCCGAGCCAGCGATCTTCTCAGCCATCGCTACCGAGGCATCATTGCCCGAAGCCATCGCGATCCCTTTTAACATATCGTCGACCGTCATTTCTTCCCCAGGCTCCAGAAAGATCTGCGAACCGCCCATGGAAGCTGCGTATTCGCTCGTTCTTACTTTGTCGGTCAGCTTCAGCTTACCCGAGTCGATCGCTTCGATTGTAAGCAGCATGGTCATAATCTTTGTAATGCTCGCTGGAGGCAGCTGATCATGACTGTTTTTCTCATAAATGACCGTTCCCGTGTCTGCATCCATTAAGATCGCAGAGCGCGCCGACGGGGCCAGATCAGTTCCTCCCGCTGCCTTCGGTGTTTCTTCAGCCAATGCTGTTGATGCCATAAGGGACAGCAGGATACAAAGGGTCATGAACGATGCCATTATTCTTTTCTTCACAAGGTTACCTCCTCAAATGACTTGCTTACTGCATGTTCCATGCATGTACTGCTAATCATTGTCGGCCCGTTTCCAGTAAATTATTCCATGTAAAGCATGATTTCCCGAACTTTTATTGAAAATGTGGTCATAGCCAAAAAAAACGCACTGCACTCAAGGAATGAGTAACCGTACGTTCAACACAACAAAAAAAGGTTACCCCCCTATGATTTCTCATCTAAAGAGGTAACCTTATCTACTCAAATCTTGCTTACATTTGTGGAATAACTGCCACTACCAGCGCCAGGAACGACTCACGCACACGTTCCGTCGTCTCCATAACCTCATCATGTGACAGCGGCTGGTCCAGAATTCCAGCAGCCATGTTGCTGATACAGGAAATACCGAGTACTTCCAGGCCCGCGTGGCGTGCCACAATCACTTCAGATACAGTGGACATGCCCACTGCGTCTGCGCCCAATGTACGCAGCATTCTGATTTCTGCCGGTGTCTCATAGTTCGGACCGAGCATACCTGCGTATACCCCTTCACGTACGTTAAAACCTTGTGATGCAGCCGTATCCTTCGCCAGCGCACGCAAACGGCGGCTATATGCTTCGGACAGATCCGGGAAACGCACGCCCAGTGCAGCGTCATTTGGTCCGATCAGTGGATTTTTGCCTGTGAGATTCAAGTGATCCGAGATCAGCATCAAGTCTCCAGCTTCATACGACGTATTCACGCCGCCTGCAGCATTGGTTACAAGCAGGCTGCTTACACCCAGTTCTTTCATAACCCGTACCGGGAAAGCTGTCAATTCCGGACCATATCCTTCGTACATATGGAAACGGCCTTTCATCATCACGACTGGACGACCTTTAATGGTTCCGACCAATAGTTCACCTTCATGTCCTTCTACTGTGGACACTGGAAAATGCGGAATATCCTGATAAGCAATACTTACGCCATCTTCAATCAGTTCTGCCAGTACGCCAAGACCTGAACCCAAAATCAAACCGACTTCCGGCTTGATGGAGCTTTTGCTTTGAATATAAGATGCTGCTTCCGAAATCATTTGTTGGTTTAATGCTCTCATGCGATGTATGTTCCTCCTTGAGTTGAAACGATCCGTCTTATGTATAACGGCGTTTGGATGTATTCAATTTATTTTATCCTAAATCGGCCCAATGTTCCGCATTTATTTGTGAATGCCATGCGTCAAAATCTATCTTGCCCTCGGATGATGGGTTTCATAGATTTCTTTCATGGTTTTGCGACCATGATTGCCATATTGTTGTCCAGGCTGCTCCACGTGACCCAGCATGTCTTGAACCGCACGTGTATCCGCCCCATTGGCAATCAGGTGTGCTGCAAAAGAATGACGAAGGGTATGCGGCGTAATTTCTTCCGAGATTCCCGCATCCACCGCCGCTTTTTTGAGCAGCTTCCAGAAGCCCTGCCGGGTTAAACGTCTACCAGATACATTCACGAATAGTGCCTGCTCGTCCGAATCGGTTTTGAGCAACTTGTTGCGGAATTCCTCCACATATACACTTGCCCAATGTGCAGCTGGTGCACCAATGGGAAGGATACGTTCCTTGCCCGCCCCACCGCATCGTATAAAGCGCATCCCTGGCTGTACATCCCGAATGTCAAGGGCAATCAGTTCCGAGACCCTAATGCCTGTAGCATATAACAGTTCAAGCATCGCTCGATCTCTCACACCCTGCGGTGAACGAGTATCAGGCGCTGTCAAAAGTTGTTCGATCTCTTGGATACTTAACACCTGTGGTGGCGTCTTGTCCGCCTTTGGAGCTTCCACATCAAACGTAGGGTCCTGTATAATATCACCCCGTCGCATCAAAAAATGAAAGTAGGAGCGCAGAGATACGATGCTGCGGGCAATGGTTGCATTGGCACGTCCTGCCTGTTTGAGCTGACCTGCAAACAGGACGACATGTGTACGTCTGACCTGGTCGGCTTCGCGTATGCCATATTCCTTATCTGCAAATTCAATGAACTTGTCCACGTCTCGGAGATACGATTCAAGCGTGCTGCTCGACATCCCTTTATCATCTTCCAAGTATAAGGCATAGGCGTGTATCGTCTGTTTCATGTACAACGCTCCTCAACTGACAGATCTGCCGCTCTGGCAGACTGCTCCCGTATTTGCATCCCTGGCTGTTCGAAGCTACTCCCCGTACCAATAGAACAAACGGAGACGCTCTGCCATCGTAGGACGTCCTTCTCCATTACCCGGCCAATCCGTTTCCTGAAATACTTTGATTGCATTGCCAGTTGGCATCTGATACTGATCCACAGGTGAGATCCAGCCATTAAACAGATCCAGAACATGATAGAACAGATAAACTAATGCAGCAAAAAATATAATAAATCGAATAAAACGGAGCCCTCTCCGCACTGATATAATCATGGGCGCGTCCCCTCCTGATTCGAATCCGGTAATGTCCTTGAATCAGGGTATGTCCATAAACACAGGTTTATGCCATTTGGGCGAAACTCCAGATCATGTCCGGTGCCAAAAAAGCTCTCCCGTCAAAACCGCCGGTGAGAGCTTGAAGATATGCTATGTTATTCTTCATCTTTGGGTTTCTGTTCATTTTTAGCTTTGCAACGATAACAAATTCCATGAAAGTCCAGTCGGTGATCTACTACCGAAAAGTTGAATTCCCGCTCCAAACGCTCTTCAAGCGGTCCAAGCCAGTCTTCACGTATTTCATCCATACTTCCGCATTGAACACAGATTAAGTGATGATGGTGATGCTTGGATGTATCTCCGCGCAGATCATAACGCGCTACACCGTCGCCGAAGTTGATTTTCTCTACAACATGCAGCTCACTCAGCAGTTCGAGGGTACGGTACACGGTTGCCAGACCGATTTCGGGAGCCTTTTCTTTAACGAGCATGAATACATCTTCTGCGCTCAGATGATCTTCTTCATTCTCAAGAAGTACTCTTAAGGTGGCTTCCCGCTGGGGCGTTAATTTATATCCTTGGGACTGTAGTTGCTGCTTAATTTTATCAATCCGTGCTTCCATTTTCTCCCTCCCCCTAGGAAATCACTGCACACTGCAACTTAACCCACTCTTTTCATTATAGGGGGAGTGCGTAATTAAAGTCAACATTTTACACTATACGGTGCACGTTAGGCCGGTAGTAACATTGGCGTGACCCAACGCATCATTGCAGGTGTAACCCATGTTTCAAAAGACGCCACGCCGAGCAGCAATGCAGCCATAACCAAAGTTAACACTATATATGAAGCAAAAGGCCTTTGTCGACCAGGTGTTCGCTGCATCAAAACACGATTACGAATGATGTATAACGAGAACGTCATCGCCGCTACACTGCAGATCAGGAGGATCGGAATGACAAATAGATTATGCGGGGCCACGGACACCAGTGCAAACAGTAGCCCTTTCCAGGAATACTGTCCAACAAGGTACCCCACTGTGAATCCAATGAGCACACCTTTCAAAAAATCCAGAACCAGTATACCGGGTAGTCCAACGACGGATAAACCCAGAATAAAGATCAGACCCACCCATTTCAGATGGAGCATGGCAATGTCCCAATATGCCCCGGTCTCAGTCACTTGTGCACTGTGCTGCACGGTCATGAAGAAATTACCGAGATAACCCTCCAGATCCTGACGTTGCTCGAGAGACAATGCGTTCACCATGAGCGCGCCAAAAATGACGCCGACCAGAAACAAGACGGCCACGAATACATATAACGAAGTCTGACCTTTAAATGTAAAGTAGGAAGAGCGCATACAGGTACGAGTCCCCTTTCCGGTATCATGCTGCAAGGATTTTCATTTACATCCTCATAGTCATTCTTATGAACCGGAATGCACCTGTATGACTTCTTGTCCAGATTGGACCTCTGTAAAGCGAAAGCTATATGAGTTGAACTAAAGATTATTTACACCGGTCACTCCGAGGCTTTTTCCTGAACAGCAACCTTTCCGTACGTACCGCCACCTCCGGAGGACAGCTCCAGTTGTCCGTTCCGTGCAGCCACAATCAAGCCTGCCAGCACAGGTCCAACAACCGCAGCAAGCTCTTCCTCACGCGTGCGATGAAGTACGTTCATTTCTGTACCAAAATGGTCCAGTAGCTGGCGCAGTTTGGCTTTGCCAAGTCCCGGAATGAACTCCAGTGGCACCTGATAATGATAGGCTGGTCTGTTTGCAGGAACATGAGGACTCTCTCGATCAGAGATCGCCAGGATGCGATCCAGCACCCCCTGCACCAGCTTCAGACTACCACAGTGCGGACAACGCTCTGCCGACATCGCTTGCTCGTCCATAATGCTGCCACATGCTGCACAGTAAGTACGGTGATATTTGCCTAGCCTTGGATTCAGTCCATAATTGGCAGCTATGCTCCTGCCGGCTTCTCCTTGAAGTGCCATACGGAATTCATCAAAAGAAGGGGCAGCAACTTGCAGTTCGTTATACTCCCGTCCAATCTTACCGAGTGAATGAGCATCCGAATTGGTCAGAAAAGGGACATGATCCAACTCCCGAATATAACTGGCCATGGATGAGTCCGAGCTTAACCCCAGCTCTACCGCATCCACGAGGCTAGTATCCAGCACTTCGCCCATACGGGGGGCTGTACTGCCATAGATGCCTTTATGCGGTGTAAACACATGTGCAGGCACAATAAGTCCCCCACGTGCCTTAATCTCGGCCTGCATCTCTAGAGCGGGCACGTACACCCGCTGAGAACTGAGATTCACATTTTTCATATAACGTTTCATCCAGTCCGTGAAGGACTTCATCGTTTTCAAATCACGGAAGTACGCCAGCATATGGAACTCACGCATTCCAGGCTCGCGCAACTCAATCTCTGTACCCAACAGAATGGTGGTGTCCTGGTAGGCAATACCGCCGCCCTCAATCTCGGACATGGTGCCACTCTCCAGCAATTGCTCAATATCCATCTGTACAACCGGAGAATGACAATCAATAACACCAAGCAAATGAATTCCTTTGCGATCCGATGCTTCCCGGGCAATATTCTCAAATGTCAGATCACGACTGCCGCTGATTTTCACGGCCTCCCCACGTGAGGTTCGTCCGATGTGGATATGCAGGTCTGTATAACAGGGCTCCCACATCGTGGACGTTTCCAGTTGATCTTGCATCCTTAGAACCGTCCTGTCGTTCTGTAAAGGTCCCACGCGTACACGGCCATCATCGTTTTGGCATCGCTAATCCGGTTCTCGTCCATAAGCGCATAAGCTTCCTCCAGAGTTATTTCGGCAACTTCAAGGAATTCATCTTCGTCCAGCGCCATGTCCCCTGCTTCCAACTCTTCAGCGATGTAAAGATGAATGATCTCATCTGCGAACCCCGGTGACGTGTAAAACGAACGCAAATGACGCAGCGACTTGGCTACATATCCCGTCTCTTCTCGCAATTCACGTGCTGCGGCAACTTCCGGCTCTTCTCCCGGGTCCAGTTTTCCCGCAGGAATCTCCACTTCGGTGCGTCCCATTGCCTGACGATACTGATCCACAACAAGCATGCGATCCCCATTCAGAGCGAGTACAGCTACCGCTCCAGGGTGCCGGATTATCTCACGTGTAGCCGTCTGGCCATTCGGTAGTTTAACGGTATCGACTTGAAGCGAAATCACTTTGCCCTCGAAGATTGGCTTAGTGGATACGGTCACTTCATCTAGTTTTGGATTGGCAGGTTGCGCCGCGTGGATGGATTGGGCAGATTGATTTGGTTTCATTGGTTCTTCAACTCCATATCGTAGGATTATATATTTGGTTAATGTATATATCTCTGATTTTGGGCATATGGTGAGCGTATAGGATTCTCACAGCAAATATAAACGAATCAGGGGGACTTTCAATGAACAGTTATATGACGCCTCAATCCTTACACGTGGTAGGACAAGCACGGCAAGTACAGCTCATACTCAAACAATGGTTACGCGAGTGGGGCCCTGATGCCAAGTTAATCGATCTCCTCGCTGGACGTAAATGAATGGGTAATCGATCCATTGTTTCATTTTTGACCCTAAATTAACTCCCTTGAAATATAACATGAATTCACAAAAAGTCCGAATCCGTACAAACCGGGTTCGGACTTTTGTCTAACAACATGTGAGGTAACATGTGCTCTATATTATTTCTTGTCAGCTGCCGTTTCCTGAATAATAGCTACGACTACCTGGGATAACTTCACAATGTCTTCGGCACGAATACGTTCTTTGGTTGTATGAATATCCTCATACCCTACCGCCAAGTTCACTGTTGGAAGGTCGAATCCGTTAAAGATATTGGCATCACTGCCACCACCGGAAGCAAACGTACTTGTCTCCAGCCCAATACTGCGGATGGCACGCTGTGCAAGTTGTACAACTTCGTGTTCATCATGGAAGCCAAATGCAGGGTAAAGGATCTCACTTCTGAATTCAGCTGTTGCACCGTATTTGCGACATGTCGTTTCCAACGCGTCACGCATCTGTGCAACCTGCAATTCAACTTTCTCCTGCACAATACTGCGAGCTTCCGCTTCAAGCTGTACAAAGTCACATACCACGTTGAGTGCTGATCCACCTTGGAATTTACCGATGTTCGCTGTCGTCTCATCATCAATTCTGCCCAGTGTCATCGCAGCAATAGCTTTTGCGGCAACCTGAATGGCGCTGATCCCGTCTTCCGGGTTCACGCCCGCATGTGCGGACTTACCATAGATGCTCATTTGAATTTCAGCTCTGGCTGGTGCAGCAACACAGATCGTGCCTACAGCTCCATTAGAATCCAGCGCATAACCGAACTCGGCATCGATATCCTTCGGATTCATTGCACGTGCGCCCACCAGGCCAGACTCTTCGCCGACCGTAATGACAAATTGAATTTTACCATGTGGAATCTTGTTTTCCTGGATCACACGAATCGCTTCAAACAATGCCGCAATCCCTGCTTTGTCATCTGCTCCCAGGATCGTTGTTCCATCACTGCGGATCCAGCCATCTTCACCCAGTTCAGGCTTGATTCCCTGTCCCGGCGTCACGGTGTCCATATGACATGTGAAAAAGATCGGTGCAACCCCTTCAGTTCCTTCAGCTTCCCAAGTAATGACGAGGTTTCCGGCGCCATGTCCGGTTTGCTCCATGGTATCATCCTCATAGACATGAAGCCCGAGATCTGTAAACTGTTCTTTTAACACCTTGGAGATGTTCTGTTCATTTTTCGTTTCACTATCAATCTGCACCAGTTCCATGAACTGATCGATAACACGTTGTTGTTTAATCATAGGACTTTCCTCCCTCTCGTAGATACGGTACAATACAATTACTATGGCTTGTTTATTTTATGAGGTTGTTCAAAAAGTCCAGTTTTGATTACGAAGGATGCCTGGCGGCATCATCAGCATCGAATATGGAATTCAGCCGAAATAAGCGGGAGGCTTACGAAGTATGTTTCCTTTGGAAACATTGTGGTTGCTCACGTAGTTTTCCCTACGCTCCGCTACTCCATTTCTAGCTTCATCCCATCTTCTTGGTACTGAAAACCAGTCTTTTTGAACATACACTTTATGTTGAAAGGAGTTCTTTCATCCATGCAAAAAAAGAAATGGTTCAAAATCATCATCTATCTCATGCTGATCGCCATGATCGGGTCCACCCTTTTCATAGCTCTCGAACCGTTGCTGTTTGGATAGCAACCTAAAGCCTTTCGACGACCTGTTTACAGACGTTGAAGGGCTTCTTTTTCCGTGACCCAATTAATTTGATATTGAAAAATACGATTAAAGTACGGAACAATCTCCTGCGCTACTTGCTCCACCGCATAGGACTTGCCCGTTATATCCTCCAGTGAGGTAACGCCATACTGTTCAATCCCACAAGGAACAATCCCCTGAAAACCTGCATGTTGAATGCCTGAGCTGATGTTAAAAGCAAACCCGTGACTGGTCACAAAACCGCGGCGGTGTTTGCAACGATTAAACTTGATGCCGATTGCAGCAATCTTCATATCACCAATCCACACACCCGTGTAACCCTCTTTGCGTCCAGCTTCAATGCCCTGGTCTGCGAGATAATCCATAAGCACCTGCTCAAGTTTCCGTAGATAGCCGTGCAGATCCAGGTCTTCATCCCGACCAAGAATCAATAACGGGTAACCTACCAACTGGCCCGGGCCATGATAAGTAATATCACCGCCACGGTCAATTTGAAACAAAGAAATCCCTTGCTCACGCAACTCTTCCGGACTGAGAAGCAGATGCTCCGGATGATTTTGTGAGCCGATCGTATACGTTGGTGGATGCTGTAAAAGCAACATCTGCTCCGCTCCCTCGCCCTCGTCCAATCGTTGCACAATCGCTTTCTGGCGGTTCCAAGCCTCTTCATAATCAAGCAATGGTATGTATGCAACATCCAGCGGCTTGCTCATGATTCCCCACACCCTTCTGCTTCAGGTTCAGTGTACAATTGAGCACCTGTCCGTAGACAGCAGGAAAAGTGCACGGCCTCCGGCACATACACTTTCCCGACAACTATTTACTTAATACACCTTGGTATCCATGGTATATCCTTCAAGGTTTTCTTTGACACGTTGCAAGAAACGTCCGCTGATTACACCATCCAGGATTCGGTGATCCAACGACAGACACAGGTTAGCCATCGAACGAACGGCGATCATATCATTAATAACCACTGGTTTCTTGACAATCGACTCGAATGTAAGAATGGCTGCCTGCGGGTAGTTAATGATTGGCTGGGACAGGATCGAACCAAATGAACCGGTGTTGTTCACCGTGAACGTACCACCTTGCATATGGTCCAGCTTTAACGTACCTTCACGTGTTTTGCGAGCCAGTTCATCCACTTCACGGGCCAGACCTGCGATATTACGCTGATCGGCATGTTTGATTACGGGTGTCAGTACAGAATCTTCGGTTCCTACCGCCATGGACAAGTTGATGTCCCGTTTGACGATAATTTTGTCCACTGCCCATACCGAGTTCATGATTGGGTAGTCTTTAATCGCGTTAACGACTCCCTTCATCATGAAGGACAGATATGTCAGATTGATGCCTTCCTTACGCTTGAATTCATCCTTGAGTTTATTGCGCAGCATCACAAGATTGGTTACATCCACTTCGATCATTGTCCATGCATGCGGGATTTCCGATACGCTTTGACGCATATTCCGGGCAATGGCATTACGCACAGGGGTAACATCGATGAAATACTCCGATCTTCCCTGGCCGCCACCTTCCACTTCGATCTGTGGAATTTTCGGACTTTCGGTTAGATGAATGCCTGAATGTCTCACAGGAACACCTGCATCGGACGCTGAGATCGCTTCTCCAGCGGTCAAACCCATTTCTCCATTTCCACGATTCACTCCGCTGAATGGAGAAGCAGACGGCATACTAGAAGGTGTATGCTGTGCTACAGGAGATGATGCTGGTGCAGACGATCCAACCGCGTTACCTCCCTGTGCAACAAATGTCAGCACATCTTTGCGGGTAATACGACCACCGGCACCGGTGCCTTGGATGCTTTGCAAGTTCAAGCCATGCTCTGCTGCCAAGGATTGCACTGCCGGGGAATACCGATTACGCATCGGCTGGTTCGGATCATGTCCTGCTGTATTTGACGCGGCAAGAGGAGTGGGGCTCGCATGTTGCTGCACTTGCTCCTGTTGCTGCGATACTTGTGTTACTTGCTCAGCCGCTTCTTCGTCAGAAGCTGCGACCTGCATGCGGCAGATTGCTTCACCAACAGCAATCGTTGTGCCCTCTTCCACCAAAAGGTCACCCATTATTCCATCCACAGTGGATGGAATCTCGGCATTAACTTTATCAGTGATTACTTCACAGATCGGCTCGTACTGTTCCACACGGTCGCCCGGTTTTTTCAACCATTTGCCTATGGTAGCCGAGACCAGCGATTCCGCCAATTGCGGCATAATGACCTCGATCCATTTCATACGTTCAGCCATTTGATTATCACTCCAAACTTTACTTTTAAACGATCCAAAAAACGAAATTAAAACTCGGCAAGTGTACGCATTGCTGCTTTGGCTTTGTCTTTGCTCAGCATGTAGAATTTCTCCAATGTTGGGCTAATTGGCATGGCCGGCACATCAGGTCCGCAGAGACGCTGAATCGGTGCATCCAGTTCAAATAGACATTCCTCACTAATAATCGCGGCAACTTCGGCACCTACACCACCCGTTTTGTTATCTTCGTGTACGATCAGCACTTTGCCTGTCAGACGAGCGGAAGCTATAATCGCTTCACGATCCAACGGCTGCAATGTGCGCAGATCGAGAACGTGTGCTGTAATGCCTTCTTCACGCTCCAGCTCCTCAGCAGCCTGCATGACAAAATGCAGCGGCTGACTGTAACCGATCACCGTAATATCCGCACCCTCACGAAGTACGTTGGCTTTACCAATCGGAACGATGTAATCATCTTCAGGCACATCTTCCTTGATAAGTTTGTAGCATTTTTTATTTTCAAAAAAGAGTACCGGGTCCGGGTCGCGAATAGCGGCCTTGAGCAGTCCCTTAGCATCGTATGCCGAGTAGGGAGCTATAATTTTCAGACCAGGTGTACCAAAGAAAATCGATTCCGGACATTGGGAGTGATACAACCCACCGAAGATCCCACCACCAATCGGTGCGCGGATAACAATCGGACAGCTCCAGTCATTGTTGGAACGATAGCGGATCTTCGCCGCTTCACTAATGATCTGGTTGGTTGCCGGCAACATGAAGTCCGAATATTGCATCTCGGCAATCGGCTTCATGCCATACATCGCTGCACCAATGGCAACACCTGCAATAGCGGATTCAGACAAAGGTGTGTCCATCACTCTCATTTCGCCAAACTGATCTTGCAGCCCTTTAGTTGTGGTAAACACACCACCTTTGAGACCTACGTCTTCACCAAGGATAAAAACATTCTCATCCCGTTCCATCTCTTCTTTCATCGCGAGACGGATTGCATCAATATATTCCATCACTGCCATACTTACCGTCCCCCTTCTTCGCTGTCCGCATAAACGTGCGTCAGAGTGTCCTCAGGTTTAGGATATGGCGCGTTGTCTGCATATTCAGTTGCTTCTTTCATTTCCAGCGCAAGCTGGGAAGCCAGATCCGCATCCCGGGCTTCGTCCCAGATGCCACAATCGATCAAGTAGTTCTTCATACGAGGAACGCCATCTTTCTTCCAGTTCTCCTCAACTTCCTCTTTGGTCCGGTAAGCCAGATCATTATCGGAGGTGGAATGAGGTGACAACCGATACATCATCGCTTCAATCAGTGTCGGGCCTTCCCCGGCTATGGCACGGCGACGTGCTTCCTTCACTGCAGCATATACTTCTAATGCATCATTACCATCTACACGTAGTCCGGGGAAACCGTATCCTTGTGCTCGATCGGATATTTTGCCGCTCAACTGTTTATGAATCGGTACCGAAATTGCATATTGATTGTTCTCACACATAATAATGACAGGCAATTTATGCACACCTGCAAAGTTGGCTCCCTCATGGAAGTCACCCTGATTGCTTGATCCTTCGCCAAACGTAACAAAAGAAACAAATTCTTGCTTCTTCATTTTGGCAGCCAGCGCAAATCCAACAGCGTGCGGAACCTGTGTTGTAACCGGGCTGGAACCCGTCACAATCCGTAACTTTTTGTGACCGAAGTGACCCGGCATTTGCCTACCGCCACTATTCGGATCTTCCGCCTTCGCAAAAGCAGACAACATCAACTCACGCGGAGTCATGCCTACCGCCAGTACAAAACCGTAATCGCGGTAATAAGGTAAATAATAATCGTGATCCCGATCCAAACCAAAAGCAGCGCCTACTTGCGCAGCTTCCTGTCCTACACCGGATACGTGAAAGTTAATTTTGCCAGCCCGTTGCAAGAGCAAGCAACGCTCGTCAAACTTGCGCGCGAGCAGCATGTATTTGTACATATCCAATACTTCACCATCGCTAAGTCCCAGCTGTTGATGCCGGTGGACCGCGTCTGCAGTACCTTGTGAACTCATATGAGGTACCTCCTTTTAATCAGAGCCTGTGCCACTCTTACTACCCGATCTTATAACCTGGTACTAAGACTTGGCTTAACCTTATTATAATCCCTTTTACCCAAAAAAGGAAAGGACCTTTCTCATAAGCTTGTTTGGCTTACATTCCAATGGCCTTTCCATCGACCGCCAACATGGCTTCACCCATAATTTCAGACAGAGAAGGGTGCGGATGAATGGTTTGTCCGACTTCCCAAGGTGTGGCATCCAGCATCTGAGCCAGAGAAGCCTCAGCGATTAATTCCGTCACATGGGTGCCAATCATATGTACCCCCAATATATCATTCGTCTTGGCATCTGCGATCACCTTCACGAATCCATCCCGACTTCCGTGAATGAGCGATTTGCCAATGGCCGAAAATGGGAACTTGCCTGTTTTAATGTCATAGCCACGTTCTTTGGCTTCACGCTCGGTGAATCCGATGCTTGCTGCTTCCGGGCGTGTGTACACACAGCGCGGGATACGGTGGGATTCTACGGCATGTACCGTTTCGCCCGCCAGATGTTCGACAGCGAGAATGCCTTCATGACTTGCGGCATGTGCAAGCTGCAAACCGCCGATGCAGTCACCAATGGCGTAGATGTGACCTTCACCGGTCTGTAACTGTTTGTTCACAGCGATGAACCCACGCTCCAATTTGATATCTGTATTTTCAAGTCCGATATTTTCCACATTAGCTTGACGTCCAACCGATACGAGCATTTTCTCCGCTCTCAGCGTTTCCTGTTTATCTTCACCAAGCTGCACATCAATCTGGATGCCCTCTTGATCTGTGCTATATGTTTCCGTTAGAACAGTGGCACCTGTCAGGAAACGAACACCTCGTTTGCCGAGCAATCGCTGCATTTCTCTGGCAACATCCTCATCCTCGGCAGGCAACACGTGAGCAGCTGCTTCTACTACTGTGATGTCTACGCCAAAGTCATTCAGCATGGATGCCCACTCCAGTCCAATCACACCCCCACCGACAATGATGAGTGATGCAGGAAGTTCATCCATACGCAGTGCTTCGTCGCTGCTCATTATGAATTTGCCGTCCGGTTCCAGGCCCGGCAGCACACGAGGACGCGAACCAGTGGCAATGATGAGATTGGTTGGTACAACCGTATCCATCTCGCCATCTTCGAACTCTACAGCGACTGCTCCGCTCTGCGGTGAGAAGATGGATGGTCCGATGACGCGACCTTTCGCGTGTACAACCTGGATTTTATTTTTTTTCATCAAATATTGAACGCCCTGATGGAGCTGTTCGACAATTGCATCCTTGCGCGCCTGTACTTTGGGAAATACAAGTGTAGCTCCAGCTGTCTCGATACCATACGTCTCGCTCTCCTGGATTTCGGCGTATACTTCCGCACTTTTCAGCAAAGCCTTACTCGGAATACAGCCACGATGCAGACAGGTACCGCCAAGCTTGTCCTTCTCAATGATAACAACCTGTTTTCCCAGCTGTGCAGCCCGGATCGCGGCTACATATCCACCGGTTCCTCCTCCAAGAATTGCAACATCACATGTAATTGGCATCTCTCATGCTCTCCTCTATGAATCAAATTTCAATATAATTTATGATGGCTTAAATCATGGTTTAGCTTATACCCTCTATATGCCATTGTACTCTCCTTGAGCGGTCAACTCAAAGTTTGAACCAATCACACATGGACAGCCTATGCATTCCAAGCTATGATGGAATCAGGTATGATCTGTAAGCGTAACCTTTATTTAATGTCGACTTTGGCAGAAAGGGTATAATGCTCATGAATACAAGATTGGTCTTTGCGCGATTTTTGGCAATTGTTGTTCTGGTCATCCCCGGGTTAATGGCTATGAAGGGTTTTCTGATGATGAAAGATGCCCTGTTCCTATATTATGCCGAGCACGGGAACGAACTGATTTCACCAGGATTCCAGTGGCTTTCCTTTGGCGGTGGACTTGTCCTTTTTGCCGCAGGTATGAGTTTTCTGGGAGGCTGGATCTTGTTCCGTGACCGCAAGCGTAATTATGTAGGTCCCCGTTTCCGGTCCAAAAGTGTACCCGAAAAAGCAGAGACGCCCGGAAGGACTCCATGAGTCCGGGCTTTTTGTGTGTTTATACAACACACCGCCTACTTTACATAGACAGGATGGATCATCATGGTATCATTTCTAATCACGTTACAACGATTGCTCAAAGGCATTTTCCATGCGTTCAAAGACCCTAAGTTTCTGGCTCTGTTCGCGTTAACGGCAGCAACGTTGCTATCAGGCACTTTATTTTACACTCGTGTTGAAGGTCTGCACTGGATCGATGCGTTATACTTCTGTGCGGTTACCCTGACTACGGTGGGACATCCTGAATTTGTGCCAACCACCGGATTCAGCAAAGCCTTTACCGTAATTTACATGTTTGCAGGCATTGGTCTCACCTTTGCCATGATTGCCAGAATTACAGCAGGTATTCTATTCCCTCGCAAATTAAAGACAGAAGAGGACCCGGAGTAATCTCCGGGTCATTCGTATAAGGCATCCCGCAGTTTGGTAGACATACGTGATTCTTTGGAAGAAGACTTCAAGATCGTTCTACGCAAGGTAAGGTTACTTGCCTGCAGTCTCTCCGCTTCTGCGAGCAGTTCTGCAAATAACGCCTGCGCCGCTTCATCTAGAGATCCCTGTTCTTTCAGGCTTTCATATCGCTCTTGAAGTGATGATAATGCTTCACTCATACTAAAACACCTCTTTTCACAACTCCTGTTAACTAGCTGCCGTAACCAATACCTTAACATTCCATATAGTAACACAAAGCTGCGCAGATTAGTTCTGGCTCTTTCCAAAGATTTTGTGGTACTCTGTAAAGGTCGCTTTTTTTGTTGAATCCCGTATGTGAGAGGAGTAGCAGCACCGTGCAAACAGGACGTATTACCGTAATTACTGGACCCATGTTCAGTGAAAAATCCGGTGAACTCATTCGCCGTTGTCAGAAATTAATACAATTTGGCCGTAAAAAGGTTGTGGCCTACAAACCAGCCGAGGATAATCGGTTTGCCCAGGACGAGATCGTAAGCCGAATTGGTTATCGACTCCCTGCCCATTCCATTCCCCGGCAATTAACCCCGGAATCCGTAGAAATGATCTTGAACCAAACCATAGATGCTGATGTTGTTGCATTTGATGAAGTACAATTTTTCAGCAGTGCCATTATGGAACTTGTCTCGGAGTTAGCGTATTGTGGCAAACATGTCATTGTGGACGGACTTAATATGGATTACCGTGGTAAGGAATTCGGATATGTCGGTGGTTTGCTTGCCATGGCAGACGACATTGAGAAACTCTCGGCTTTCTGTGCGGTATGTGGTAGCCCGGATGCAGCCTTTACGCAACGTATCGTCAATGGGGAGCCTGTTACCTTGGGTCCGGTTGTCATGATTGGCGATTCAGAAGCTTACGAGCCACGCTGTCGTTGCTGCTTCATTCCTCCTCACAAAGTTGAATGCTCATCATAATTCCTAAAAGATAGATCTTAGATATCTTCCAAAAAGGCCCCTTGGGGCTTTTTTTGTTATAGAGCAAACATTCGTACAAAAAAGCACCGCTTCGCAGCGATGCTTCCAGAGTCACTTCCCGCTAGTCCCGGGAAACAAAATATTTGTTGGTCATGTAGTAAGCGTCACCACGCGACGTTTCCACCATTCCTTTTTTGGCATCCAAAAATACAATTTCTTTACACTTTGTACAGTACCATTTTGTGCGCTTGTATGGGGATTCCGTCACATAAGCCGTGCCACATTTACAATCAATCTTCATTAATAACTCGGTTGATTTATAAGCACTGGACAAGCGTTCCAGGTTATCCTGCTGCTGTGTAGGCATAATGGTCTGCTGATAATCCGATAAATGATTTTGAACCTTGAAGTCTGCTACCAATCCTGCATTCAATCCAAAAAACTCCTTGCCGATTTCGGTCACGAAGCGCTTCTCATTTCTGTAGCAATCCAGCCACTCAATAATCTGCTTATTAGACAGTGGAACCGTACCCTTGATACCGCTGTTTAAGGTGTAGGTCATGATGTATAAAGTATCGTCTTGTCTACCTGAGTACATTAGAATCCTCCTTCGAATACATTTGCTAATGTACTACAAAAACGCGCATAAATCAAAAAATTCTTATTTCCTGAGCGCATCTCTTCTTATTAAATGGGAAACATTCCACGTTCATCCGCTAAAGACTTACAAGAACTGCATACACCTGAAACATTTCCCTGTGGCGCGGCATAATGCACGACCGATTTAACGTTTTTCTTGCATATGGAACAGTAGTGCCTCCTTTCCTTTTTTGGGATATAATCCGATAGCTTAACCACGTTTTTGTTCGGTCGGAATCGTTGTAAGAAACCCGGCCATTTCATCTCGCTTCACTCTTTCTTGTTCGTCTACTTCGTAGTCATTTTTTTACTCTGGGCTAATAATCATCTCGTCTTTTTTTATGTATACGATTCCAAGTTGTGCGTGCCTATCTCATAATCTATTCGACGTTTTGAGCGTTTTTCCTGTTTTTAATCTCTACACATATAAAAAAAACCGACAGAACCTGCTCTCCTTTTTTTCGGAAGAACAGTATTTTAGTCGGTTCCAGCCTTATTTATAAAAAGTTCCCAGAACGTCCAGCTCTGATGAACGCTCAATTCGAAATGGATAGATATACCCCTGATTCATTCGGGTAAATTTGCGGCTCCACAGATCCAGTCCCGATGTGAACTGATAGGCCTGATATATAAACTTGGAGCAGTAATTGCGCTCAATACTGCGCAGATTGGTCTGCAAACGGTAGAATTTTACCTGCTTGTAATGGTCGTGTACCCACCCCGCTGCTTTCATTCCTGCCTCATTCAATCTGGAACGGAATACAATGAAACGATCTCCTTCATAAAATCGCGTCAGATACCACTCTAATGAATCAGCAAATACAGGCCCATAAGGGTGCACATGATACACCTTGCCGTCGAGACCGATAATACCCATATGCCCGGCGTAATACGTCGATTCCGAGCTTGGCGTGTACACAATATCCCCTGGCTCTAGCTTCATCTCGCCCAACGCGTTAATAGGCAAGTCCTGATGCAGCCGTTTGGCTGCTGAACGTTCACGCCGCCCTTCAACCAACAAGCGATGAAGCGCGCCAGCCAGTGCGAGATACATTTCAGACCATTTGATCTTTTTTTTATCAGATCGTTTGAACCACCGCTGGATGAAGGTGAAGCCTCGTTGTGGCTGTGATCCCTTTTTCATACGCTGCACTCCACTCTGATCTAGTTATTGTATCTATATAAGTTGAAATAAAGTTTATTTACACTGACACTACGATGACAGAACAATCTTCCAATCGCTGTTATCCCCAGATTTTTTCGATTCCCTTTTTCTTAAGGGAAAATCCGGTGATAAAGGCGACCGCTTCGCTTTTTCAGATTTTTTCTGTCCTCTCCGTTAACGGTAAATGATTATTTCAACTTATATAGTGTCATTCTACAGTTTATCAGCCTTATTATAGACATTTGGTGGTTCATGTTCAATTCTAAGCGTGTTCTATCTTGTGCCATTATGCCTTCTTATTACCCATTTTATGCAAAAAAGATGACTTCGGAATGAACTGAGGCCACTGAAAAAGTCCAACATCTATAAACAGATATCCCTCCTCATTTTTTTGAGGAGGGATATCTGTTTTCCTGTATAATTAAATGATTAATTTCAGGTGGTGTCTCGGATGATTTCAAACCAACAATCTCTTAACCTTAGTGCATTTATGGACATATACGATATCGTCGTACCTAAAGATAATATGCTTCGTCAAATCAATGATCTCGTAGATTTTTCATTTGTTCAGGTAGAATTGCAACATAGATACTGCCTCGACAATGGTCGCAATGCAGTGCCTCCCATTCGAATGTTTAAATACCTATTGTTGAAATCCATTTTCGATGTATCCGATGCGGATGTTGTGGAACGTTCTAAATATGACATGTCCTTTAAGTACTTTTTAGATATGGCGCCTGAAGATGAAGTCATTAATCCTAGTTCACTAACGAAGTTTCGCAAGCTTCGCCTGAAAGATGTGAACCTCCTCGACATACTTATTCAAAAGACCATGGAGATCGCGTTGGAAAAAGAAATTATCAAAAGCAGTGCAATTATTGTGGATGCCACCCATACGAAAGCGCGATTTAATCAGCTATCACCCAAAGAAATATTAGTGCAAAAGTCTAAGTTGTTGAGAAAATCCGTTTACAAGATCGATGAAAAAATGAAGGATAAATTCCCACCGAAAACAACGACGAACGAATTATCTGATGAACTGGACTATTGCCAAAAAGTTGTAGATACAGTAGAAAAAGAAGAATCCCTCCGTGAATACCCAAAGGTGAAAGAAAAGCTGAACTACTTAAAAGAAATCATAGCTGATCACCATGAGCACTTTCAACTCAGCAATGATCCAGATGCACGAATAGGTCACAAAACGGCAGACTCCTCGTTCTTCGGTTACAAAACACATTTTGCTATGAATGGAGAACGAATTATTACAGCTGCGGTAATTACGACTGGTGAGAAAAGTGATGGAAAACAACTCCAAACTCTCATTGAAAAAAGTCGCGACACAGGTATGAAGATCGATACCGTCATTGGAGATACTGCCTATTCTGAAAAAGATAATATTCAATATGCCAATCACAAAGAACTACAATTAATATCAAAATTAAACCCTAATATCACACAAGGAACTCGTAAAAAAGAAGATGAATTTGAGTTTAATAAAGATGCATGTATGTACGTTTGTAAAGCTGGACATATGGCGATTCAAAGAGCGCGCACAGGTAAGAAAGGTATGAATAATAACCAAAAGAATACCTACATGTTTGACATTGAAAAATGCAAAGTATGCCCAATGAAAGACGGGTGCTATAAAGAAGGTGCGAAAAGTAAAACCTATTCTGTAACCATCAAATCGACCGAACATAAGGAACATGAGGCATTTCAAAATAGCGATAGTTTCAAAGAAAAATCAAAAGAACGTTATAAAATTGAAGCGAAAAATAGCGAACTCAAGCACAGACACGGGTATGATGTTGCATCGTCCTCGGGTCTTGTTGGCATGCAAATGCAAGGTGCCATGGCCATATTTACTGTTAATCTCAAGCGAATCATTACACTCATGAAAGACTCAAAGTAAAAGGATAGAGAAAAAGGCTATATTCCGTTCCAATGTGAACGAAATATAGCCTTTTTGATTTAAAATGAATCTTAACAATTGAAATGGTAAGTTTTTCAGTGGCCTCGAATGAACTCGAAGTCATCTTAATATAACCGATCGAAGACCTTTATTCTTCTACAACGCCAAGGGCTTTATTTTTCTCCTTGAAACGACTGTTATGGGAAGAAACATAAGCCACTTTCTCCGCTTCAGGGTCCATGTAAAGCTTCGCACTGTTTACCGCTAGGGCTGCATCAGTGAAAGTACCCGCAATCAGGTACAGTTTGCTACCATAATCTACAAAATCACCTGCGCCAAATACGCCGGGAACATTGGTTTGTAATCTCTCCGTTGTAGTGACATGCCATTCGCCAAGATCAAGTCCCCAATCCCGGATTGGACCAAAGTCACTCTTCATGCCATGGTTTACAATGACAGCATCGACTTCAAGCAGTTCAGTTTCACCTGTGTCCACATGTGAGATGGTCACCTGTTCAATCACATCACCACTCTTACTATGCAAGGTCTCTACCGCGTAAGGTGTACGGACATCTACAGAGGATTCTCTCATACGCAGTACATTACGCTCCAACCCGCCAAAGCGGTCACGACGATGCACAACCGTAACTTGCTCTGCCAGTGCTTCCAGTTCATTCGCCCAGTCCACAGCAGAGTCGCCTCCACCCGAGATTAGCACACGTTTACCACGGAATGGCTCTAGTTCCTGCACAGTATAGTGCAGATTGCTAACCTCATAGCGGTCTGCACCTTCAAGCTCCAGCTTGGCCATTTTATATATACCATATCCGATTGCCATAATGACGGTACGTGTCCAGTGTTGCTCACCTGTTGCAGAAGTTAACAGAATTGTGCCATCAGGTTGACGCTCGAATCCTTCGATCTGTTGTTCAAATACGAGGGTTGGCTCAAAAGTCCTTGCCTGTTCTTCCAATTGTTTGATCAGATCTTCACACAGAATTGGCGTCACACCCCCGACATCCCAGATCATTTTCTCCGGATAAAAGAGCATGCGACCTCCCAATCTGTCACGTGCCTCAATCAACTTGGTCTTCATATCCCGCATGCCGCTATAAAAGGCAGAGTACATGCCCGCAGGGCCACCGCCGATAATGGTTACATCATAAAGTTCCAACTGCTGATTCATATTAAAAATACCTCCGTTAATTCGATCCAGAACATCGAGTATTTGATATCGATTCTCATTATCACTTAAATCCTAGTGTAATGGTAATCTTATCAAAATACAATGGCTAAAAAACAAACATTTCTTGTACAAAAATTTCACGAACACATCTGCTCTTTACTATTGCGCTCTTGGAGCCGCCAACAGCTTTTCAACGACAAAATCAAGTTGTTTATTAATTGAATAGATATCCGAATAATAGAAGAAATCGAAATCAATCTCAATCAGACGACCTTCCTTGATCGCTGGGATACTGCTCCATATTGGATTATCCGTCAAGTTATCTGCCCCTTCATACACAGAGCGAAACACATAGTCTCCGATATATTCAGGAAGAACTTCCATGGAAATCGTGGAGCCTGCCGCGTCCGAAACCACGTCGATTTTTTTCTGTACAACTTCAGGTGCTTTCATTCCCAAGTACTCATATACCGCCTGAGATCCACGGCCAAATTGTTTGCTCTCTACAATAACCATACCTTTCAAACCACCCTCCACAATGGAGATTGTTTTGTCCAGTATGCCTGCATCTGCAAGAGTTTTTTTACTCTCTTCGACTTTGTTGTTGAGATTGGTGATTAACGTCTCGGCTTCCTGTTCTTTGCCAAAGATACTTGCTATATCATGAAGTCTCTCTTCTGTAGTCAATTTCTCATACGGAATATATACCGTTGGTGCAATATCTTTTAATAACGTATACGTCTCTTCTGAAGGAACAATGATCAGATCCGGATCAAGATCAATGACAGCTTCAGGATTTGGTTCAAACCAGGTACCCAATGCGTTTACACCCTCTAGTTCATTCTTGTATGCAGCTCCGTCATATACATCTGAGGTAGCGATTGGCTTAACTCCCAGTGCGACGACATCCCCCTGGAGATACAATACAACAACCCGTTTTGGATTCGCTGGAACAACTACGTCACCCTTAACCGTTGAGACCGTGCGTGTTTCATTGTCTTTGTTCGTCTGGCTTCCTGTATCTGATGATACTGCCGTACTGCTGTTATTGGAATTGGTACCCGTTCCTTCGCCGGCTGCTGGTGTTGTTGCTGTACCTGAAGAGCAGGCTGCGAGGAGCATCGTTATGCTCAATAATGCAACCATAATCATACTGGAACTTGTTTTTCTTCTTTTCATTGGTGTAGACCCTCCGTCTATATATTGATAATGATTCTCATAATCAATATATCCCGACTTCCATCTTCGGCCAATGGACGATTCAGAGATTACCAATGGACGATCCTCTGCTCTCGCTTCTTCTCTTATCTTTCGTTGATACTGAATGGGAGAAATTCCCACATGTTTTTTGAAGATACGACTAAAATAATACACATCCGAATAACCTACTTCTGCTGCAATTTCACTCAGCGTTGCATCAGATCGCAAAAGCAGATTGCGAGCCTTAGCGATTCGGGTCTGAATTAAATAATCAATGGGACTGTGACCCGTCTGTCGTTTGAATTGCATGGATAAATGACGGGAGCTGTAGTTGAACTGTTCAGCCAGGAAATCAAGCGTGACCTGTTCCCTATAATGATTCTGTATATAACGAAGTGTTTGTTTCACCGGGTCAGCAAGCTCTGTTTTGATCTCCTGCTCTGCCAATTGAACCATCATTTCATGAATGAACTGGTAAAATAAACTTTTTGTATGAAGCAGATCCAGACTGCCAGATTGAATCCATGCACCCTCAAGCTCATCAAGGTAACGTAATAACCCCAGCGGACTACTCGGTGCAAATCCATATTGCAAAGAGAACGGTGCAACTTCCGGCTGTGCCAATAACCACTTTTTACGATAACTAGGAAAGGCAAGAAATGCTCTGTAATAGAGCAGAATATATTCGAAATCTTCGTTGGTTTGGATATCCAGTGAAGATCCTTTGGCCCCATGAAGCATGTAGAACCGCTCTGCCTTGTATGTTTGTCCATCCAACTGAAGCACAGCAGATCCTCGAATCGTATATATAAAACCATTTGCCGGAAGTGTGTAGGAACTCAGTTGTGCCCCTGCCTCCATAACGATTCGGCGTATATCCAGAACCTTAACAGCGGCATGATTCCAGCATTTCATCTGTTCGTCTAATTGCATCGAATACTCTCCAATCCCAACCTCACCCGGAACAAAGGCCTTACAAGGTCATCATTCTGCCACACATCCGATAACATATGCCTAGCAGAGGTTCACTAATGTACCTTTATTATAAATGATAATAATTTTCATTATCAACTGAAATTTAGAATGGAATTGGATTTCATCTCATCAATCACTTGTTAGACTTAATTTGGTTCAGAGATCTTCTTAAACCACGCGGCCAATTCCTCTGTTTGATCCAATGTTGCAATCGGGTCAAAGTACCATGAACGATCCGGGCTCCAGATAAACACACGATCATTTTTAACCGCATCCAGTGAACTCCAGACCGGTTTCGATTCCAACTCTTCCAGGGTCAGATTATCTGCTGTTAGAATAATATAGTCTCCGGCAAATTCAGGAATCGCTTCCGATGAAACTTCAACCAGTTGATCCTTCATTAAGATCTCTTTTTTATCTGCAGGAGGATTCAAACCAAGCGCGCTGTAGACTGCCTGACCTCCCCGACCAAAATTATCACCAAAGGCCAACGGTGCTTTATCATAGAACTGCATGACCGACACCTCGGCCTGCGGATCAATTGCCTCACTAACACGTTTCTTGGCATCTGCAATTCTTGCATCATAATCGGCTAACCATGCCTCAGATTCTTTTTCTTTATTTAACACTTCACCGAAATAGGTAATTTCTTCGTGGGTATTTTTCAATTCACCATAAGGTACAACCAAGGTAGGTGCAATTTTGCTAAAGGAATCAAATAAATCAGGATTACCTGTCACAATGAGATCCGGTTCAAGTTCCAACACCTTTTCTAGAGAGATGGTTTCATATTCACCAATATTCTGCACACCCTCAAGTGAGCTGATAAAATAAGGATTTTTCAGGTTCATCTCGGGTGTACCCACAGGTTTGATCCCCAGAGCGATCAAGCTTCCTAGATACAAGTCAACCACAATCCGTTTAGGTTCAGCCGGAATTGTAATATCTCCCTTCACCGTTGAGATTATACGTGGTTCAGATGTTTTGGTGTGATTACCCGCTGTTACTGTGTTTGTGGAACTTGATGTACTTTTGCTTCCAGAAGCATCCCCGCTCGAATTACTGGCAACACCTGTAGAGCAGGCACTTAGCAGTAACGTAAGACTTAGTAAAATACTAAGCAACATTCCCGTTCTTGTCTGTCTGTTCATATTTATTGACCCTCCGTGTTTATATTGATAATGATTATCACCATCAGTATAAACATACCTTCCACTTCCACCTCTGAAAATGTCATTTCGCGCCACACCTGATGTCAGATCAGGCCAATATAGGGGGGCTGAGGTCTTTTCTTTAAATTGCAGAGGAGAAAGACCTGTATGTTTCTTGAACATACGTCCCAAATAATATCCATCAGGATAACCGATGCCTGCTGCGATCTCATCCAATGTGGCGTCCGTTTGTAGCAACATCTCCTTGGCTTTGAACAAACGAAACTGAATCAGATAATCGATGGGACTATATCCCGTCGACTGCTTGAACTTGCGTGACAAACTTCTTGGGCTGGTGCCAATCATTTCTGCCAAAACATGAAGTGTAAGTGGCTGGGTGTACGAAGACTCTACAATTTCAATGACTTTGCTGACCTGATCCAACATACTTGGATAACGATTGGATATACGAGGAATCTGTGATGAGATCTGCTCCACAAATGCATAGAACAAACTCTTGGCCTGAAAGTGCTGAATAGGGTTCTTTTGATCCCACAAAAAGTGCATCTTTTTCCATTGCTCATATAGAATGGTTGGCATATCGGGGGTAAAGCCATAGTTCATTTGGAACGGATTGATACGCTCCATTAACCTTCCCAGATCATTTCTCCCTCCACTAGGCAGGTTTGCTTTGTACATCAAGTAATATAGGCGCAATCCGGATTCGCCTGCTCGAATCATCAACTTACTCCCTTTTCCCCCATGGAAAATATAAAAGCGACTCACTTCATATGTTTGATTGTCAATCGTCACTCCAGCATCACCCTGAATGGTGAGTACAAAGGTACTTGTCGGAAATTTGTATTTCATCTCTTCATATGCCTCTAATTCAATGTAACGGATATCTGTTATGCTCACCGCAGCATAGTTCCAGAGGATATAATAATCATTCCACATTTTGCTAACCCATCTCCGTCTACATAAATTGTGTCTGTACTCTACTCACTTATTGATAACCATTATCAATTATTATGATGAAGTACGCAATACAACCGACGCAAAATGAATCCATTGCGAGGAAACAAGAGCTATTCAAATCTTTCTCTTAACATCCGATATATGTAAATAGAACCATGATAAAGTGGAGAAGGAGAACAGAGGATATGAATTCAATCTCATCTGCAACCAAAAGCAGTTTCACTCCCGGGAATCAAGTCTCCAATCGGGATAAAGAAATTCAGGGACTCATGCAGCAGAAGATCCGGCTCAATGAAGAAATGCAAGGTGTAAAAACCAATGACGAGTTGGATACCAAAACCAAAGCTCAGCGAATTAAATCCTTAACAAGCTCCATTTCCCAGATCGACAGCCAGATTGCCCAAATTAAAGCTGAAGAATTGCAAGAAAAGGACAAATTAAGACAGCCCGAAAAGGCTCAACAGCAACAACCCAAACCAACCGACGAGGCACAAGCCCCTTCACTCGATCACCTGATCAAGCATAGTCAGACTTATGATCAATTGGGTAAGCTGGTCGGTTTGCGTGATCGCATGCAGGGCTCCATTCAGACCACCGAAGGATAAACCCGCTTTGACCGACTTGTTCTCGAGATCAATCCTCCCGCAAATGATCTCGATCTAGGCAAATCAATGATGTTGGAAAATTCAGAACGCACCGTCTTTCAGGCAAAGCGAGAGACCGTCCAGGACATCAACTCCCAGTTAAACAAGGTCAATCAGAAGATTGGGGAGCTGGTGGAAGAGATCCATCAGCCCGCACCTAAAAAGGGAATACAACCACCTATCTCTACAACAACTGGAGAAGAAGATCAGGAAGTAAATGAAGGAAAGAAAACGGGAAGTAAGGAGCACCCATCAGATGGCGGAGCCACAGATCAGGAATCAGGAAATGGTCCGCAAACTACAGCTTCTACATCTCCTGCTGCTTCATATCCATCCGTCGATATTCGAATCTGAGTGCGCATTGATCAAACATAATTTTATGTATACATAATGGGTTTGAAGGTTAAAGTGGTTCGTTCGCTACACAACCTTTGACTCGCATCCAATGATAGAACCGCTATTACAGGTGACTAACTCCTGATAAATAGCGGTTTTTCTGTATTTTAACGTTATGAGTATAGAAGCGAAGCCTCAGCTTCCGAAGAAGCTTTCTTACAGAAAGCTTTTAGACCCACATCTTTAGATTCTCTCTGTCCTCTACGTTCTCGTAATTTTATGTCTAGCACGGAGTAGTGGCGGTATCATTTGCACAGATGATACTTCCAGCAATCGCTTTACAACCTTTTTTGATGCGTGTGGCCTCATCAATTATCTGATCTATGTTTTCATATTTTCGCTTGCTATTGGTTACAACGGCGATGGATACCGACACGAGAGGAATGGGCCGATTTAGCCCGGAACGTCCTTCCCCCAGAACATATTGATGATGCCAATCATGTTCGTTGTAGAATGTCCTTTTCATTTCCTCAAAACCTAAGATGACTTCCTCACTAATATATTTGTAATCATGGTGATTCAGGATCGTAATAAAATCATCACCACCGATATGTCCAAGAAAAGCTTCAGGGGGAACAAATAGCTTGCGAAGCAAGTTAGCTGTCGCCTGAATAAGCTGATCCCCCATTTTGAAGCCGTAGCTATCATTGTAGGATTTGAATTGATCGAGATCAACGTACAGTACGCTAAATTGGTCCATCTGAAGAGCCTGAGACAGCCTTTCATCTATAATATGATTACCAGGAAGACCAGTCAGCGGGTTCATAAAAATCGCCATTTCAGCCCGTACATCAGCAACAGCAAGTAGCAAACGCCGAATACTCACAGCTCCAAAGAAACTTTCTCCTGACGTGACCAACACAAGATCATATATTTCCCCTTCATCTCGGTCCATGGCTAGAACACTGACATCTGTAATCTGTTCTGAATAATCCACGACCAGTGCCTGTGTGTTCATCACCAGTTCTACAGGACGTCCCATATATAGATTATAGCCATACTGGGTGCCAATCTGCTGAAAGAATCGGGGCCGCATCATTAATGACACATCCTTCTCCCCCATAACAGCTATACCTTCCAGACTAGGATTGGACTTGAAAAGATGATAGACGATATCACATTTTGTATCAGATTGTACTACAGGAATTGGTTCAGCAATCTCGCCTATTTGCGTAAACATACTATTCTACTCCTCTGTTCGTAGCATCTTATCCGAACTTTTCAAATATATATGTAGGTCTTTGTCAATGGTCACATCGTACCACTTTCTACTTGAAAAAGCGTTAACTGAGAGTAAAAGTTTATGAATTATTTCCTTTTCTAAACTTTGCTATAGTGAGCTTATTTTAATGCTTGATCTCAAAATTTTGAAGCAATCATGCAACACTAAATTTCATCATCATGTTCTGTGTTATTTCGTTATGCAAAAATACCGTCATTTACTGGATATCTTTAATCCAATAAATGACGGTATTCGTTGGCATATATTACAGAAGTTTATCGGCATGAAATGAACGAATTCAGATATAGGCCGCCAAAAATCCATTTGGCTAGAATCAAATTTGAATCCAAACTATACTTGCCAGCTCACTACTCCTGACCCTTTCAGCTTACCTTATGCTCAATTCTCAGCTTGTCAGCAACCATCGCGATGAATTCCGAGTTTGTCGGCTTCGACTTGCTGATATTGATCGTGTAACCAAACAAGTGGCTGATGCTGTCGATGTTACCGCGAGTCCATGCCACTTCAATGGCATGACGGATGGCACGTTCGACGCGGGACGGCGTGGTTTTGAATTTTTCGGCAATCGCCGGATACAGTGTTTTGGTGATGGCTCCCAAAATTTCGATATTGTTATACACCATCGTAATCGCTTCGCGCAAATACTGATATCCTTTAATATGCGCAGGAACGCCGATTTCATGTATGATGGACGTAATATTTGCATCCAGATTTTTGTGTTTGCCCATTGGCACAACATTGGATGATTTCATGAACATGGATGATCCGCTGCTTGTGGACATCGCCGTCTGTGTTCCCACCAGTTGACGCACACGATTCGCAAGCACTTCCATGTCAAACGGCTTGAGAATATAATAAGAAGCTCCGAGTTGCACGGCACGCTGTGTGATATTCTCTTGTCCGAATGCCGTAAGCATAATGACTTTAGGCTGTGGAGACAGGTTCAGGTCGCGCAAGCGCTCAAGCACACCCAATCCGTCCAGGTGAGGCATGATAATATCCAGAATCAATACATCTGGCACATCCCGAGTTTGCTCCAGCAATTGCAGTACTTCTTCTCCATTGTATGCAATACCGGTTACTTCCATATCTTCCTGCTCAGATATATATTCGGCAAGCAAATTCGTAAATTCACGATTATCATCGGCCAGCAATACCTCAATTTTTTGCAAAACGGTATCCTCCTTTAAATTAAACATCGTTTCGTACATTTCCTTACAGGTTAAATTTTCGACACAGCAAGTTAAATTCCTCCTGTCGAAAATTATTTTTCTTTATTTTTTTTTCTTGTTCCTATATAATAAATAATTTATTTCATTATCCGATATATTATGTTTGCTTTCGACAAAAAAGAACCTCAGGGCTGTTTAACCAGCCTTGAGGTTCTTATCGTTTTCCTTTTTCATCATAACGCCAGCATCTTGTAACATCCATTCAATGAAGCAACCGTAACCCGATTTTGGATCATTCACGAATACATGAGTAACTGCACCGATTAACTTACCATTCTGTACAATTGGGCTGCCACTCATCCCTTGAACGATACCTCCGGTCTTATCCAGCAGTTTCGGGTCCGTGATTCGAAGCACCAGACCTTTTGTTGCTGGTTCGGTTTGATCTGCCACATGAACAATGTCAATGGAAAAGCGTTCAACTTGTTGACCGTCAACCACGGTAAGTATTTCGGCCGGTCCTTCCTTGACTTCATGAGAAAAAGCTACGGGAATGCCTTTCGAATACAAACTGTGCTCAGGATTTCCGGACATTTTACCAAAGATACCAAAAGCCGTATTACGTTCAATATTGCCCAAAATTTTGCTTTCCTTGAGGAAATGAGCACGTTTCTCACCCGGATCACCGGTCTCACTCTTCGAAATTGACGTTACATTGGACTGAACAATCTGACCACTACCCACAACAATAGATGTCTGTGTGTTCATATCTGTAATGACATGGCCCAGTGCGCCATATACGCCCTGATCGGGAGCATAGAAGGTAAGTGTGCCAACACCGGCTGCAGAATCACGAATGTACAATCCAAGCCTCCACGCTTGATCCTCGGAGTCATACGCCGGAGTTAATCGTGTCTTCACCGTTTCCTTACCACGTTTTAACACAACATCAATACCTTTTTTACTTTTCCCTGCAAGTTCAACGGCTTCAGAGACACCTGCTACGCCATCCAGACGTTTACCATCCATATGCGTAATCAGATCTCCGAGCTTAATGCCCGCTGTTTCTCCGGGCGATACACGCTCATCCTGACCGGAACGGACCAGATGATGTCCAACCACCAGAATGCCTGCCGATTTAACTTTGACGCCAATCGTTTGACCCCCGGGTACAACACGCAAATCCGGTATCACATTCACATGGACTGTTTTGACCGGAATTTTACCCCACAACTTCAACGTTAATTTGGCATGTCCCGTCTGTTGAGGGTGAAGATGCAAAGGTTGTTGCCTGGTAACATGCATCGCTGCCTGATCATCCAAACCAACGATATCAGGACGATCTACAACGGCGCTTGAAACAGCAGGTACAGCGAGCCGGACATCCGCTTGCCTGCCAGCAAACACTTGCAATTCATCCGGCAGTGAAGCATAACTTTGCACAGGCTGAATGGCCTGGCTAATCACACAAAGAAAGAAGGCAAATAAAAGACCTAGCAATTTCTTCCTGAGGGGGGAATTCAATGGCTGTCACACTCCCTTTGCTTCTTTCGCTTGACGAAAGGTGGTCGCCAATTGCGTACCTTTAAGATAACCTCGCCCCCAGGCTTTTATTACTGTCAATCATTACGCCAGCCGTCCGTTTCACCCTTTTTTGGCTTCCGCCAAATTCAGCATTTCCTGTGCGTGATGCAGTGTTTTTTCTGTAATTTCCACGCCGCCCAACATACGTGCCAATTCCTTCACTCTGCCTTCGTCTGACAGCGATTCCACCTGCGTCATCGTCCGTCCATCGTAGACATGTTTCTCAATGAGATACTGATGATCTGCCATACAAGCCACTTGTGGTAAGTGCGTTATTGAGAAAACCTGACAAGTCGAAGACAAGCGGAACAGTTTTTCCGCAATGGATTGAGCTGCTCTACCGCTAACTCCGGTATCAACTTCATCAAAAATCAACACAGGTATCCAGTCATGTCGCGCAAAGATACTCTTCATCGCCAGCATCATTCTCGATAACTCACCACCTGAAGCAATCTTGCCAAGTGGTCTTAATGGCTCGCCCGGGTTCGGTGAGATCAGGAATTCCGCATTGTCCGCACCCTGACGATTCAGACGAATACGACGTCCATTCCATTCAATGCCCTTCGGATCTTCGAAAGGAGTAATCTGAACACGCAGTGTAGTCCGCTCCATTTGCAGATCCTTGAGTTCGCTTTCCACCTGTGCAGCAAGTTCCTCGGCGCATTGTTTGCGAACCTTGCTGAGCTCTTCAGCAGACTCCATCACAAGGTTAAGCATTTTATCACGTTCAGCTCGCAATTTCTCCAGCCGTTCGTCCTTGTTCTCCAGTTGGTCGGTTTCATGGCTAATCTGATCATAATAACTCAGAATAAGTTCAACACTGTCCCCGTATTTCCGTCTGAGGCCAGAAATCAGATTCAGCCTTTGCTCCACTTCTTCCAGCCTTGCCGGATTAAATTCAATCTTCTCCCGGTAATCCCTTAACTGAAATGTCGCATCTTCCAATTGATAAAATGCGGATTGCAGCTGCTCTACGATTGGTTGCAGTCCTTTGTTATCATATCCAGAAATGTCTTCAATTCTTGAAAGAGCAATGCTCACAGCTTCAAGTCCGCGTTGACCACTGAGGAGATCATATGCACCAGCAACACTGTCCATCATTTTCTCACTATGGGATAGTTTGACCCGTTCTTCCCCGAGTAATTCATCCTCGCCTTGTGTTAGGCTTGCTGCTGCGATCTCCTCAAGCTGAAAGCGATACATGTCCAAGAGTTGATATGCACGCTGACTGGACTCCTGAAGCGCACGCAATTCTTTTTCCGCCGTGATAAACTTGCTGTAGCGCTCCTGGTACTTCGCTTTAATTGGTCCGATGACTTCCGAGCCATAGGTGTCGAGAAGCCCCAGATGGCTCTCAGCGCGCAGCAAACTCTGATGTTCATGTTGTCCATGAATATTGATCAGCTTCTCGCCTACTTCCCGCAGCATGGTCAGATTGACCAATTGCCCGTTAATGCGGGACGTACTCTTTCCCTGTGTATTCAGTTCACGTCGAATGACCAAATGCTCTTCAGGCTCACAATGGATACCCAGCTTCTCTAATGTCTGCCATACCGGATGACTCTGCTCCATCTCGAACAATGCTTCCATCTCTGCCTTCTCACATCCGTACCGGATCAGATCAGCTGAACTTCGTCCACCAGCAATTAATCCAAGTGCATCTATAATAATTGACTTACCTGCACCCGTTTCCCCTGAAAGTACATGGAATCCCGGATGGAATACAACATCCACTTCTTCCACCACAGCCAGATTACGAATCGATAACGTAACTAACATCTGCAAAAACACCTCCGGATGACTAACTCAGAAATTATGTTTTTGAACCATTGATTTAAGAGGTTGTTCAAAAAGTCCGCTTTTGATTACGAAGGATGCCTGGTGGCATCATCAGCATCGAATATGGAATTTAGCCGAAATAAGTGGGATGCTTACGAAGTATGTTTCCTTCGGAAACATTGCAGTTGCTCACGTAGTTTTCCCTACGCTCCGCTACTCCATTTCTAGCTTCATCCCATCTTCTCGGTACTGAAAACCGATCTTTTTGAACACGCACTTTAAGCAATATAACCCATGATTCGCTCAATAACGGTCACACTGTTACCTTCAGTCCGGCAGATAATCAGAATGGTGTCATCTCCACAGATCGTGCCCATGACTTCATTCCACTCAATATTATCAAGCAAAGCTGCAATGGAGTTGGCTGTGCCTGGCAAACATTTCATCACAACCAGATTGTTCGTGTGATCAATGTGCAAGAAGTTGTCAACGAGTGCACGCTTCAACTTTTGAATCGGATTATATCGTTGATCTGTTGGTAAAGAGTACTTGTATCTTCCGTCATCCATCGGAATCTTGATTAACAGAAGTTCCTTGATATCCCGAGATACCGTCGCCTGAGTCACCTGAAAACCTGATTTGCGTAGTGCTTCAACCAGATCATCCTGGGTCTCAATTTCATTTTGACTAATGATTTCACGAATCTTGATGTGCCTTTGTCCTTTCATACATGCCTCCAGTTAGATGTATTGCAATAAAGCAGCATTTGTAATTCGCCGCAGACTTTGCCCTGCAATGTTCATTCTTTTATATTAGTCCAGATCATCCCCATCATACACATCTTCCTGATAGTCCATGAGCCTGATTAACTTAATATCGGAATCCTCCACGTCAACATACAGCAATCCTTCACAGCCAGGATATAACAACAGATAATTGAGGAAGCGATCCCTTAGCGCAGGGCCGGTCATTTCAATTGGCTGTCTGCGACGAGACGTTTTCACGAGGTATCTGAGATCCTCACGTTCTGCAACATAATCAATGAATAATCTGCTGTAATAAACGGATTCATTGGCCTCAAAAGCCAGAGGGACTTTCATTTTCCCACCGATGACTTCGTAGCCCTGTGCTTCAAGCAAATCCAAGGCCGGGGAATCTTGAATCTTAACGTTCAGTTGCATTCCAGACAAGCTTACCGGCGTCGGTCGGTTCACCCAATTACGCAAGCCAAAGAACAGCCACAAGATCAAACAGACAGCAAGTACACCTATAAAGATTGTGTCATATTGACCATCCATTATCGCTCACCTCGAAGACATATTCGAGGTTCAGTAATGATTTCCCTTTACGTCAATCACCTTTCCAGCGAAAAGAAACCCATCTTATGATGAGTTTCCCGTAAATGTATGAGCTGCTTCCTTTGCAACTTGCTCCGCAAGTGCGTCAAGTGAAGCTGGATCGATCTCTGGTTGTGTTGCCTCTGGTGCTTCCAGACGCCAATGTGCGAGAAATTCTATATTACCTTCTCCACCCGTTATCGGTGAAAAAGTTAAACTCTGCAGATGTAAACCAAGTTGACTGGAAAAATGAAGCATTGTCTGCAATACATCCTTGTGTACCTTCGTATCACGTACCACACCGGACTTGCCTACTTTTTCACGCCCTGCCTCAAATTGAGGTTTAATCAATGCAACGATATCTGTAGGTTGTTTCAAAAGAGCCAGAAGTGGCGGCAATATGATTCGCAGTGAAATGAACGACACATCAATGCTCGCAAAGTTCGGCACGGGTCCCGTCAGATCTTCAGGAGTCACATAGCGGAAATTAGTTCGTTCCATAACAGTAACCCGCTCATCATTACGCAAAGACCAGTCGAGCTGATTATACCCCACATCAATAGCGTAAACGTGAGACGCGCCATGCTGAAGTGCACAATCCGTAAATCCACCGGTGGATGAACCAATGTCGAGCATGACAAGTCCATTCATATCAAGGCCGAAATGACGGATCGCTTTTTCGAGCTTCAATCCGCCTCTGCCGACGTAGGGATGTACCGAGCCTTTTACTTTCAGCTCGGCTTCCCTTGGAATTTTCATGCCCGCCTTTTCGATCGGCTCATTATTGGCATATACCAGTCCAGCCATGATTGCAGCTTTTGCCTTCTCACGACTTTCATAATAGCCCTGCTCAACCAGCAGAACATCAATTCGTTCTTTCGGGAGTGACATGTCTGTCTCCTATCATGTAAATTTACGAAGGAAAACGTGTTTTGGGTATGCCGTAAGATGATTGAACAGCCATCTTGCGCAGTTCAGCACATACATTTTCAACGGTAAGACCCACTTCCTCACGTTGTTCCTTAATACTACCATGCTCGATGAAGCGATCCGGAATCCCCATCAATTGTACATGAACATCATGTAGTCCCTGTTCTGCATAAAACTCCAGCACTGCACTACCCATGCTGCCTGCTTGGGATGTTTCTTCAAGTACAATCAATTTGGTGCCTCGAACAGCTAAATCACGCAACATTTGCTCGTCAAGAGGTTTCAAGAAGCGAGCGTTGATTACGCCTGCTGTGATCCCTTCCCGCTTCACCATCTCTGCTGCTTCTTCTGCAAGCTGCACCATTGACCCTGAAGCGATAACAGCATATCCCTCGGATGGACGCAGTTGCTCCCATGATCCGATCGGAATCGGAACAAGTACATCATCCAAAGGTACACCGACCACATTGTTTCGTGGATAACGGTAGGCAATTGGACCTTCATTATAATCAAGCGCCGTTTTCATCATATGACGCAATTCATTTTCGTCTTTTGGCATCATCAGAACGATATTTGGAATATGGCGCATAAATGCCACATCGTATACCCCTTGATGTGTTTCCCCATCCGGACCAACAAACCCGGCACGGTCAATGGCAAACATCACGTTGGCGTTATGACGGCAAATATCATGTACAATCTGATCATAAGCACGTTGCATAAACGTAGAATACACGGCAAAGACCGGCTTCAAGCCTTCCATAGCCAATGCAGCACACATGGTCGCCGCGTGCTGTTCTGCAATACCTACGTCAATCATGCGATCGGGAAATTCCTTACTGAACGGAATAAGACCTGATCCTGTAGGCATTGCGGGCGTTACCGCTACGATCCGCTTATCCTGCTTCGCAAGATCAATTAACGTTTGACCGAACACTTCCGTGTACATCGGTTTTCCGACTGCCTTCAGCACTTGACCGGATTCAATTTTGTACGGAGAAATCCCGTGCCACTTGTGCGAATCGGCTTCTGCTGGCTGATAACCTTTGCCTTTGGTCGTGAGCACGTGAACGAGCACAGGACCATCAACGTTATCTGCCTGTTTGAAGGTTTCGATCAATTTGGGAATATCGTGCCCATCAATCGGTCCCAAATACGTGAAGCCCAGTTCTTCGAAAAGAACACCTGGTACCATCATATATTTGACACTATCTTTGATCCAGCTTGCCGATTTGGCCAAACGGTCTCCAATAGCAGGAATCTTTTTAAGCATCCCCTCAACATCATCTTTCGCTTTCAGATAATGACGATCCGAACGAATCTTGCTCAAATATTTATGCATAGCCCCAACGTTTGGAGCAATGGACATTTCATTATCATTCAGAATAACCATCAGTTTTCTCTGCTCATGACCGATATGATTGAGGGCTTCAAAAGCCATGCCACCTGTAAGCGCTCCATCACCAATCATCGCGATAACTTGGTTGTCCTCACCCTTGAGATCACGTGCAAGGGCCATCCCCATCGCAGCGGACAATGAAGTACTGCTGTGTCCAGCTTCCCATACATCATGTTCACTTTCGTTGCGTTTGACAAACCCGCACAGGCCGTTATGTTGACGCAATGTATCAAAGCGATCCCTACGCCCTGTCAGGACTTTATGCACATAAGCCTGATGCCCTACATCAAAAATCATTTTGTCTGCTGGACTGTTATAACAGTAATGCAGGGCTACCGTGAGCTCAACCACGCCTAAGTTGGGTGCGAGATGCCCACCTGTAACAGACAGTTTCTCAATCAGAAACTGCCGGATCTCTGCCGACAAAAGGGCAAGATCATCCTGAGACATCGACTTTAGATCACTGGGTTGTTTAATTTGTGGAAGCAGCACGAGAATCTCCCCGCTTTCCTAGATTGTTTAGTTATTGTTGTAAATCGATATATACATTATGAATCAAATGACATTAAATCATTATAACATAAAAGAACAAGAATCATAATTTACTGCACTATACTCCCGATAACGAGCATTCTCGCCAGCAAGTTATTTAAAATTCTTCTCCATATGTATTCCTGCATCCACTCGGGACAGCTCTTTCCATCTACTCGGAAAAAGGACATTACATTCATTACACGGTTATACAGGTTTTGAAACAGACCGCTCCGTCAGAATCTAATGGTCTCGACTCATCAGATAATCTGCAATTTCCAGCAATCTGGATGCATCAGGTAACTCGGCTCTTTCAAGTGCGTCTTTGGCAGATTGGGTAAGGGATTTCACTTCATCTACAGAAGCCTCCATGCCAATAAAATAAGGATATGTTACCTTCTGCTGATTCACATCGCTCTGTGTTTTCTTGCCCATCTTCTGCTCGTCACCCGTCAGGTCGAGAATATCATCCTGAATCTGAAATGCCAGCCCCAGATCACGGCCAAACACACGTAAGGCTTCCATTTGTCCCTCCGTTGCTCCACCAATTCGTGCTCCAGCAATGAGTGAGAAAACAATCAGATCACCCGTTTTGTGCAAATGGATATATTGGAGCTGTGAAAGATCGGTCATGCCTTGCTCGCCTTCCATATCCGCGACTTGGCCGCCGACCATGCCTCTTGCTCCAGCAAGTTCGGACATGTCCTCTACGATGGACAGTAACGCATCTGCCGCCACACCGCTACGGCGTCCAGCTTGAACAATGCTATAAAAAGCATGAGTTAGCAACGCATCGCCCGCCAATATGGCTGTTGCTTCACCATATACCTTATGATTCGTTAATTTTCCCCTGCGGTAATCATCATTATCCATAGCAGGCAGGTCGTCGTGGATCAGTGAATACGTATGAACCATCTCCACGGCGCAGGCTACCGGCATTGCAGCTGTACGCTGTGCACCGAAGGCTTCCGCCGCAGCAACGACCAGAAGAGGACGAAGGCGTTTGCCTCCGGCCATAAGTGAGTACTGCATCGCATCCGTCAACGATTGGGGTACATCCCAGTGATCGGGAAGCGTATGTTTCAACGCTTCTGTCACCTCAGCTGTGACCTCTTCGAGGTATGCTTGAAACGAAGGACGATTACTCATGGACTTCACCGCTCTCATCGTCAGCAGTTCCGAAAGGCTTCTTGCGAAGCTCTCCATCTTCTTCTACGATCATCTCGATCTTGCGTTCCACTTGTTCCAGCTTCAGACCGCAAAGTTGCGAAAGTTTCATCCCGCGTTGAAACAGATCGATGGCCTGTTCCAACGGAACATCACCATGTTCCAGCTGACCTACGATGTCTTCCAATGCCGCCATTGCCTCTTCAAAATTCAATTCCGGTTCATTCGCCATGGGTATTGTCGTCCTCCTTCATTCCCCAAACCTGACAGTCCAGCTGTCCGTCTGTTAATTTAATCTTAATTGAATCTCCAGGCTGTACATCCTTCGTCGACTTGATCAATCGCTGTTCTTGCTCGTCATAGACAAGGCTGTATCCCCGTGACATGACTTTAAGCGGGCTAAGCGCATCCAGATGCCGCACAGATGATTTCCACTGTTGCTGCTTCGATCTGGCTATAGACCTGATCGCAAGTTCAAGTTGTCTGCGTGCTGCCGCATTCTCACGGCGTGCTGCATTGACCTGCTCACGAGGATTGAACCGTTGCAGTGCTGCCCGCAGACGCTCCTGCTTCTCTCCTGTCCATTTCATACGTGTATCCACTGTTCTCAAAAGCCGTTGGTGCATCATATCCAGTCGTTCCGTATGCTGCATCAAGGTACGTCTTGGATGCACCAGTACTGGCGAACGCTGTAATCTTGCGAGCCGTTCACGATTATGTACAGCACGCTGACGTAAGCTGTGCTGTAACTGGCGCTGACGTTGTCCGATCTGATCAAGCAACTCAGCTCGATTAGGCACAGCTAATTCAGCAGCTGCTGTAGGTGTAGCCGCACGCAAATCGGCTGCAAAATCAGCAATAGTGAAGTCCGTTTCGTGCCCAACCGCAGAAATGACAGGAATATCCGAAGCGACTATTGCTCTTGCCACAATCTCCTCATTAAAGGCCCACAACTCCTCCAGTGAACCGCCTCCGCGTCCAACGATAAGTACATCGGCTTCTCCCATCCGGTTAAGGTTGCCAATCGCTTTGACAATGGAAGGTGCTGCACCCTTGCCTTGAACCAGAACAGGATATAAAACAACTTTGGCAGAAGGATACCTGCGCTGGAGTGTGATCATGATGTCTCGCACCGCCGCTCCCGTCGGTGAAGTTACAACCCCGATGGTCTGTGGATAACGAGGGATCTGTCTTTTTCGAGAAGGTGAAAATAACCCTTCATCCTCAAGCTTTTTCTTCAGCTGTTCGTAAGCCAGATACAGACTTCCAATTCCATCCGGTTGCATATGGGTAGCATAAAATTGATACTGCCCATCCCGTTCATACACCGAGACATTACCACGGGCAATAACCCTTGCACCCTCCTTCGGTACAAAGGGTAATCGCTGGTTATGGGATGCAAACATAATTGACTTGATCCGGCTGTCCTTGTCCTTCAATGTAAAATACATATGGCCGCTGGAGTGATGTGTGAAATTCGAAATCTCCCCGCGCAGCCAGACGTCCGACAGGACCTGATCCGATTCCAGTTTCATCCGGATGTATCGGTTCAGGTCTTTGATGGAGTAGATCTTTTGATCTGCCACAGACAAAACCCTAGGCCAATCCGTGAGCGCGCTTGGCAGCGATCAATGTATTTTGCATCAGCATTGTGATTGTCATCGGACCAACACCACCTGGAACGGGTGTAATTGGACCAGAAACTTCTTTCACACTCTCGAAATCAACGTCTCCTGCCAGTTTGCCATTCTCCAAACGGTTCATGCCGACATCGATAACAACAGCACCTGGTTTCACAAAATCAGCATCCACAAAATTAGCACGGCCGATGGCTACAACTAGAATGTCCGCCTGGCGTGTAATTTCTTTCATGTTGGCTGTACGGGAATGACACATGGTTACCGTTGCATTCTCACGTTGCAGCAACAGCGATACCGGTTTGCCAACAATGTTGCTTCTTCCGATGACTACCGCATGTTTACCGGACATTTCCAATCCAGTACGTTTGATCAGTTCAATTACACCCGCTGGGGTACATGGAAGCAGACTATCGTCTCCAATAACAAGATTACCAACATTGACTGGATGGAATCCGTCTACGTCTTTATCCACGGCAATTGCATCAATGACCGCTTTCTCTTCGATATGCTTCGGTAGTGGGAGTTGAACCAAAATTCCGTTAATGGATTGTTGATTGTTCAACTTGTCCACCAGCGCAAGCAGATCTTCTTGGGACGTATCTGCATCCAAGCGATGTACTTCGGAGTAGAAACCGAGGTCGTGACATGCTTTTTCTTTATTACGCACATAGACTTGGGATGCCGGATCTTCCCCGACGAGCACAACAGCCAGACCAGGTACTACCCCCTGTTCGCTAAGCTGTTTTACTTCTGTTGTCATGCTTGCGCGGATCTCTTGGGATACTTCTTTACCGTTAATAATAGATGCTGTCATTGTACTCTCTCTCCCTTATGTGAATATAAATTTAGAGGTTGTTCAAAAAGCCCGCTTTTGATTACGAAGGTTACTGAAAACCGGTCTTTTTGAACACACACTATAATTAATCTTAACTTAAGATAATTTTGCTTTAATCGCGTCAACTTCCTGAATCATGCGTCCAAGTACACCATTGACGAATTTACCGGATTCTTCTGTACCAAAATATTTGGACAGTTCAATTGCTTCATTGACCGATACCTTTGCCGGGATGTCATCACGGAATACCATTTCATACGTTGACAGTCGTAGAATCTGGCGATCTACACGTGACAGACGGCTGATCTGCCAACCTTTCAAATAATCCACAAGCAGCCCGTCAATGGCTTCCTTATTGTTCCAGGCTCCTTGTACAATCTCAGTAACATAAGTACGCATTACATCTTCATCGCGAATAACTACTTCGGTTTCATTATCTTCAGCAGCTTCATTGATCAACATGTTCACAGCTTCTGCTGCACCTACCTCATTCATTTCCATCTGATACAGACTTTGTACTGCAATTTCCCTTGCCAAACGTCTTTTCATGTCCTGCCTCCTGCAGCGCTCCGTCTGGAGCGTCATCATGCTTATTTTAAAATCATGCAAACATCACATCTTATCCAGTATCGGTTAGATCGATGGCTTACACGGTATTGTTATTGTTATCCCTTTTCACAAAAAAACCTGCAATACGTTTCCTCCAAAAAACGGGCAACCTAAACTACAGCTCTATTTTCGGAAGAAACATATTGCAGGGTTCAGGTAGGTCACTTAAACGGACGCCAGCGATCGCCCAGCCATTGTCCCCACTCCCTCCAGGGAATGGACGAACCCAGCTTCGAATCGCTTCGTCTGCCTAACGTATAACCGATGAACACCAAGAGTGCAAAGAACAACATATCCCAAAAACCGATCCATACATAAAGAAATCCAAAAAAGATGCCGCCGATAATTCCGGTAATTCGGCCTCTGTGACTATCCCAAATCTCTTTCCACAGCATCAGTGAAACTCACCTCATTCCACTCGACTCTTGTAGTTAGGCGACTGGGTTACATTAGCGATATACACCGTGACAAAAGAAACCGGGATGCCCGTAATCTCTTGCACATGATCATGTATCGCCTTTTGCAGATCAGAAGTCAGCGCAGGAATAGGTGTCTCACCATCCACTACTGCACGGATCATAATCTCCAGTCCTGACTCAACCACACGTATGCGTGCCTTGACATCACGTACTCCCCGGAAACGGGAAGTTGCCTTCAAACAGAGATTCTCAATCGTCTCCATCGAAATCTGTACATCACCAAACTCAGTACGTTGATCTACAGACGGCAACGATGCACGCTCACGCCGAACCGAGATGTAGAAAAATCGCAAACTCAGGATAAACAAAATCGCTGCTGCAATAACCGACGCAACAATAACGTTTTGTTCCTGCTGGTAATTCAATTCGTAAGGCAGCACACCGCTAATCAGAAGAATGACGGCTGCCGATATTGCTCCAACGCTTATGCTGTATATAAACAACAGAAGCCGATCCAGTATTTTAGCCACGAACTGCACAGCCTCCCTTGCTCACTAACATGACTTAACCTGTTCACTAGCAAAAAATCAGATCCTCATCTAGCTTTCGCTATAATGAAGACCTGTCCAAGACGGGATAACCCCCGGCAGATGATGCCGGGGGAATCTGTCTTCTTTTATTTTACGCGCTGACTGTTCAGGTCGATCTCTTCCACTTTCTCGGTGCTCTTGAACTGAACGTCATGAATGTGCACATTCACTTCATTCACATTCAATCCTGTCATGTTCTCGATGGAACGTTTCACGTTCTGTTGAATCTCCGTAGCTACTTGTGGCAGACGGTATCCGTACTCGATAATTACGGAAACATCAACTGCAGCTTCACGTTGGCCCACTTCAACTTTAACGCCTTTGGAAAGGTTTTTGCGACCAAGCAATTCAGCAAATCCGCCAGCGAATCCGCCACTCATGCCTGCAACGCCTTTCACTTCAAGGGTCGCCAATCCAGCAATCACTTCAATAACTTCAGGTGCGATCTGGATTTCACCGATATCCGTTCGTTCAAATTCAGTCGGTAGTGTACTCATAACTGTTCAACACACCTTTCGCGAGATAAGTTTGCGGCCATCCGTCAGGGCGCTGGACTCAGGTTAATCAACCTTCAGAACCCTTCCGGTCCGGCTTTACCGGAACTCCTGCAAACATCCGCGAGGTGCGGGCTTATCCTTTGCAGGAGACATGCGCTCTTATTATTCATACTATATCATTTGGGCTACATTATGACAAACAAGCCCAATATACCTTTTAAATCTCGTTTTCCTCAAGAAATTTGATATCAAAGTCACCACGAATGAACGTTGGGTGCTCCAGCAATTTCTGATGGAAAGGAATAGTTGTTGATATGCCTTCAATCGCAAATTCCCCAAGCGCACGTTTCATCTTGGCAATCGCCTCTTCACGATTCGCTCCCCACACGATCAATTTTGCGATCATGGAGTCATAGAAAGGTGAAATGGTATAACCCGGATAAGCAGCACTATCTACACGAACGCCAGGTCCTCCCGGTGCAAGGTAGAATCCGATTTTGCCTGGTGACGGCATAAAGTTACGGTCCGGATCTTCTGCATTGATACGACATTCAATGGACCAGCCATTGATAACCACGTCTTCCTGACGGAATGAGAGTGGGTTGCCTTCAGCTACCGAGATCATCTCACGGATCAGATCCACGCCAGTAACCATCTCAGTTACCGGGTGCTCTACCTGAATACGCGTATTCATCTCCATGAAATAGAACTCGCCATTCGGGCTGAGCAGGAACTCCAATGTACCCGCTCCCGAGTAATCCACAGCAAGGGCAGCCCGTACCGCAGCTTCACCCATCAGTGTGCGCACATCTTCGGAGAGAATCGGACACGGAGCTTCTTCTACCAATTTCTGGCGACGACGCTGAACCGAGCAATCACGCTCTCCCAAATGTGCTGCATTTCCGTGTTTATCAGCAATGATCTGAATTTCCACGTGTTTCATACCTGTCAGGAATTTCTCCAGATATACACCTGCATTGCCAAATGCCTTTTGTGCTTCCTGCTGAGCAGCGGTAATCTGCTTAATCAGCGTTTCTTCATCTTCGGCAATACGAATTCCCTTACCTCCGCCACCAGCAGTAGCTTTGATAATGATAGGATATCCGATATCTCTAGCAATCATGATGGCTTCATCCATATTTTCAACAAGGCCGTCTGATCCAGGAATAACAGGTACTCCTGCATCTTTCATCGTCTGTTTGGCAACAGCCTTGTCTCCCATTTTGGTAATGGCTTCGGGTGAAGGCCCGATGAATGTAATATTGCAAGACTCACAAATTTCCGCAAAATCAGCATTCTCCGCCAAAAAACCGTATCCAGGGTGGATTGCATCACATTCCGTCAGCGTAGCTACACTCATCAGGTTTGTGAAGTTGAGGTAACTGTCCTTAGACAGTGTCGGTCCGATACAATAAGCCTCATCTGCAAGACGAACATGCAGAGAATCCTTGTCCGCTTCCGAGTAGACGGCTACCGTTGAGATACCGATTTCACGGCAGGCACGAATAATACGTACCGCAATCTCTCCACGGTTCGCAATCAGTATTTTTTGAAATTTCATTTCGTTTTGTCCTCCTTCGAAGCTCATGCGGTTAGCTGTTAACCAGCTATAACGGTTATTCCGGTTTCACCAGGAAAAGGGGCTGCCCATACTCGACCAGCTGTCCGTTCTCAACCAGCACTTCAACGATTTCTCCCTTGATGTCCGCATCAAGCTCGTTCATCAGCTTCATAGCTTCGATGATACATACCGTTGTTTTCTCAACAACTTTATCACCAGCGCTCACAAAAGGACCCGCTTCCGGCGAGGAAGCTCTGTAAAAAGTACCTACCATCGGAGATACAATTTTATGTAAATGACTTGTAGTATCGACCTGCGGTGCAGCTTCACTTACCACTGCTGCCGGCTGTACTTGCGGAGCAGCAATCATTTGCGGTTGCACAGCAGCTGCTTGAACATACTCCGTTTTGCCCGGTTTGCGGATTGATAACCGTGATCCTTCATTTTCAATTTCCAACTCTTGAACGGAACTTTCATCTACCAGTTTAATCAGTTCTTTGATTTCACTCAATTTAAACATTTCCATTATTCACTCCTTCGGCATCATGCCAGTCTCACTAGGACGGTCATATGGCTTTATGTATTATATCATAATCATTAAAAATGGAAAGAGCCCGAGAGTACAACCAGCTCCCGGGACTGCATTTCCATGATTTGGATTACTGTTCTGTGACGTATTGCACGCTGATTTTGTTCTGTGAAACCGCCAATTCTTTCATGACCAGATCCACAATGGATACCGCCTGTTTTACATCCAGTTTGTCACTGAGGACCACAACTTTATACTTGTCGGAATCTTCTTGAACGATCGCATTAGCGTACTGTTGAGAGAGCGTCTCCTCAATGCCAGTGATTTTAGCTTCTTTTTCTTCCAGTGTACGGAGTTGCTCGGTTGCTTTGGCATTCTCCTCTGGCGTTTTGCTCAGATCACCTGCCACGGTCATCAGTTCCTCATACTTACGATTGTTGCTTTCCTCACGTTGCCACTGGTAGTTCTGGAACTGGCTGCTCGCAGATGCTGTCGTATTCTGCTCTTCCATTTCCTTGAGGACTTCCTCATCTGTCTTGGTTGCAGTGCTGCCTGCCTGACCGTCTGTCTCCGGTGTAGTTGTTGCCCCTTTGTCGGTCTCTTTGTTGGTTTCCTTGCCTGCCTCGCCCTTATTCTCGCCTGGTTCGACAGCAGGTGTTTTCTCTGTATTTCCAGCTTCTTTACCTTCCGTAGCCGCTGGTTCTTCCACAGCGCCAGCCGCGCTTGGATCACTTTCAACTTCGCCGCTATTAACCACTTCATTCACAACCAAACCTTCTGTAGGATCAAGAATGCCTGCCGTCTCCTTTGCTTCCCCCTGCTTGATTCCATCCACTTGTTGACTGTCAGCCACCGGCGCGTTAACTGGACCGGAATCCTCAGTGAACAGATAATACGCGGACAAAATGACCATCAGACTCAGCATGGAAACGAGCCATACCGTTTGACGTTTGTTATTCATTAGAACTTCCTCCTCAAATTGGCTTCAATCTTATGAGAATTGAATCTTGTGATTCAACACATCAGATTAGTCTTGTTTGCGCGGTACAACCGAGATCCGGTAGGCTGCCACATTCAGTCCTTTTTCCACAGCATCGGTTATCAGGTCCTTCACAACCTTGTTCTCTGCACCCCTCGCAACCACAAGCACCCCACGGATCTGCGGTTTGAGCTTTTTGGTCACTATAGGTGTCTGATCCCCTGCTATTTCGTAAGTAATAATCTCGCCATCACGGGTATATTGCGTCATATGCCGTTTGCCCCCGCTAGCATCGGTTTCTTCGGTAAGTTGCTGAGAATCCTTCACGTTCCGCTGAACGACCAATTCTTCTGTGGAATCCACGGTAACCATCACATCAACCGTTCCCACACCAACAATGTTTTCCAGCACACCTTTGATTTTGTCTTCAAATGCAATTTCGATCGCCTGAAAAGGATTCTGTTCCGACGGATCACTCTGTATGGATGCCATGGATGTTGCCGGGTCCGGTGGTTCCCGACCGATATTTTCGGAATCAATTTTTTTGACATTGACGAAGGAATTGAACAGCATGATTCCCACCCCGATCAAACCCAGGATAATCAGCCAGCGGAAGGTTTGACTTCGCCTTGCCCCACCCTCTCCGCCACCCATCCAGGTTTCCATCTTTTTGAACCATTGTTTCATCGGACACCCTCCTTCTCAGAGCACTTCAGCACTTTTTGGTTCTGTCACTTGAACGTTTTTTGCATCAACATCCCACTTTTCAGTCAACAATGTAATAATCTGCACCGCATGTTCGGACCTTGTGGATGTCTCACCTTGCTGCTTCGTCTCATCTGCTTGATCACGTATAACAGGCTCCGAAGACGCTTCATTTCCATCACGTTGCCCTCTACTCACATCAATCTGAACATCAGGCACTTCAATCTGACCGATCTGGATGGGCTGCTGTATTTGATGTGATTTATCCTTCTCGACTTCTGTGTCTGTTCCAAATATGGGTTGTGTGTTAGCAGCGACTTCTTGCTGCCCTGCCTTCACTTCTTCTTCTACACCCTCTCCGGCCATCTCGACCAACACACGCTGGATCACAGGCAGTTCGACTGATGAGGCAGCTTCCATCTCCGTTTCATATTTACTCATGGTCAGCTGTACCTCTACGGACCGCACCTTGGCTCCTGTTGTTTCTTCAATCTGACCTTTCATGACATTAGCCAGTTCTTTGGCTGTCCATTGTAAGGATTGTTCCTGTTCATTGGATTGCAGCCGTTTGCCCTGAGCTAATATCTGTTCGAGTGTCGCATTCCCATTCGATGGAGCATCCATTGCAGACATTGCCCGTTTCAGTTCGCCAACCGGATCACTTTTAAGCAGCTTGGTTATGGGTGATAAAAGGGTCAGCAGGATGAGAAGGCTCAGCACAAGCTTGACATAACGTTCCATGGATCGATTAGGCAACAACATATCCACAAAAGTCGCCAGCAGAACGATCATAATCAATTCCTGGAGCCAGTTGCTCAGCCACCCCATCCTTTCCACCCCCTTTCTTGCCAACATACATTCAGCGCATCATGACAGTCAGATTGCCCGCGGTCAGCAAGATGGTAATGGCCAGGAAAAACATCAGCCCGACGGCTGCCAGCGCCGCAAATACGTAGATCATGCTCTTGCCGATGGCCTGGAGGCATCCTACAATCGGGGTGTCTCCTAGCGGTTGCATAATGGCACCAGTTACGTTGTATATCAAGGCAAGAGCCAGAATCTTGAGTGCCGGAAAGGCACATAGAAACAAAATGATGATCACTCCGGTGAGTCCAATTGCATTTTTGACAAGTAAAGAAGCTGTAATTACAGTATCCGTCGCATCCGCAAATGTTCTGCCCACGACAGGGACAAAGTTGCCTGCGATGTATTTGGCGGCCTTCAGGCTAACTCCATCCGCTACGGAGCCCGATGCTCCCTGAACCGAGATTACACCCAAAAACATCGTCAGCAGGATACCCAGCAGTGCCACACTAATATTGCGCAGGAGGTCTGCCAGCTGTGTCAGCTTGTACTTGTCAGACAATGAACTGACGAGATGCAGAACAGCTGAGAAGAAGAGTAACGGGAATACCAGCAAGTGAATCAACGTACTCACCAGATGAATCATGAAAATGATGAGTGGATGTGTCACCGAGACGGTGATGACATTACCCATGGACGCAAGCAGTGTGAATAACAAGGGAACCATGGCCATCATGAAGTTGATCATGCCGGTTATGGCATCCTTGGCGTATCCAATCGCCACACTGAAGCTGTTAATCGCAATAATGATGATGACCATATAACAGATGGAATAGGCGATTTTGCTAATATTATTTTTCTCAAATGCGGTCTGAAGAGTCTCCAGAATCATGCTGAGTACACTTAACATCACAATCGTGACCAGAAGTTTGCCATTATATAAAATTTCATGCAGCATGAAGGTTCCGATCGCTACAAACACCGATTTCAGGCTGAACCCTTCATTGCCGGGGATTAACATATCCATGAAGGAAGGGGTCTTCCCATCGGGGAAGAAACCACCGTATTGTTGCATCAGTTGATCCCAGTATTTCTCCACCTGATCCTTGGGAAGCTGATCGGCCTGCTGCTCCATCCACTCACCGGAAGGCGAGGTTGCAGTAACCTGTCCCAGGATACCAAACAGAAAACAGAGCATCAGCACAACCGTAAGGCGCCACTGCGGCTTAAGATGCATTGATTTCATATGAAGTCCGCACGCCCTTTCTACACCGGCATCAGCTTCATGACGGTTTCGATAATAATGCTGATGATCGGTATAGCAAGTACAAGGATCAGTACCTTACCAGCCAATTCGATCTTGGACGCAATGCTTTCCTGGCCTGCATCCCTGACAATCTGTGCGCCAAATTCAGCGATGTACGCTATGCCAATAATTTTCAGCACCGTTTTCAGATAAATACTTTCCATGCCTGAATTCTCGGCAAGCCGCTTCAACACTTCGATAACTGCACCGATCTTGCCAATCAACAACATGAAGATCACAATGCCCGTTGCAGCAGCAATCAGAAAGGCAAACATCGGTTTCTGTTCCTTAATGACCAGAATGAGCACTGTTGCGATGAGCGCCAAACCTACAACTTGGATAATTTCCACAGGTCACCACCATCCGGCTTCATGACCGTTTTTCATTGAAAAAGAAATATCGATTTGATCTCTTGTAGCAGGCTGTCCAGCATACGGACCACCATGAACAATACAACGACAAATCCGATTACGGTCACCCAGTGAGCCATATCTTCCTTTCCCATTTGTTTCAGTACCGTGTGAATCATGGCGATGATGATTCCGATACCCGCAATTTGAAAGATTGCGTTCACTTCTAGATTCATGACCTTGGCACCTCACTATCCCGGCTATTTCAGAAGATCAGAATGACGATTAACGCTCCGACAAGCATCCCGAGGCTTCGGCTCATTCGTTCATATTTCATTTGATCGGCCTGGGCGCGGGATTCCTCATGCATTAGTTGTTGAATGGCTAACGATATATGTTTGGTCTGATCCTGACGGTCACTTGTGCCAAGGCTGAAGCTTAATTGCAGCATCACTTCCTTCTCGTCAGCCTTCATGGCCGATCTTCCCCACGCCAGATCCACGCCTGACTGCAGACTTTCCCGGGCAGTGAGTCCATGAGGAGGTTCCATCTGTGTAGCTGCATGAAGAAACAGCGTCTTTACAGGTTCTTTGGTCTGTGCTCCCATCTTGCCCATGGCATCGGGAAGTGGAGTGAGCCCATAGTTAATCTCCGTCATTAGTCGCTGGAGGGCTGCAATGAGTTCTCGCAACTGTCTCGGTCTTAATGCATACTGTCTGGCCTTGTAAAATCCGGCGAGGGTGCTGGCTAACAGAATAATTACCGCACCAAACATGTTAACCAAAGGCTTCACCTCCTGCCCCGGTCTGCTGCAACCCACGCATTTTGCCATCAGCCAGCCGAAAGGTCATGCCCCGGCTCGTCCGTTGCAGCTGGACATAACGTTGAAACATCTGCTCCGTAATTAAGGTTCTGAGGGCGGGTCTGGCCGACAGCTCCGATAGGTCACGGCCATGCGCAGTCGCAATCACTGAGACTCCTGCATGCAGGGCTTCCATCACCGCCTCGGCATCCTCCGGACGACCGATCTCGTCCACAATCAGGACATCGGGCGACATGGAGCGAAGCATCATCATCATGCCCTCAGCCTTCGGACAACCGTCCATCACATCTGTTCGGGGACCTACGTCGAAGCCAGGTACTCCTTTGTAGCTACCAGCGATTTCGGACCTTTCATCCACAATGCCCACTTTCAGACGAGGACGTATTCCCTGAACCAGTTCAGTTCCCCCTGTAAGCTTTGTACCACTGCTAATTTGTCTCGCCAGATCTCGCAGCAACGTCGTTTTCCCTTGTTGTGGTGGTGATAGGATCAACGTGTGCAGGACCTGTCCGCTCTTCATATCGAGAAGATAAGGAAGGATACGATCAGCCACTCCATGTACCTCACGGGCTACGCGAACGTTAAACCCGTTGATGTCACGCAGGTATTCGACACGCCCACCGCTTAGTACCGTTCGTCCAGCAAGCCCAATTCGATGTCCCCCAGGTATGGTGATGAACCCTTTGCGCAGTTCCTCTTCCAATGTATAAAGTGAATGGTTACTGATCAGGTCCAGCAACCTGTGTGTCACTTCTTTCTGAGGAACATACGCTTCTTCAGGATTCCCGGTCGGACAACCTTGAGGTGTCAGGAAGTGGTATGTGTTGCCTGCATTAATCTCCAGGGGTCTGCCTTCTCGAATACGTATTTCCTCCACTTGTTCCAATAGAGCGGGTGGCATTCTTCCAAGAATGGTTCGGATCGGTTCCGGAAAAAGTTCCCTCCAGTTCACCTTCATGAGTAGGCTCCTCCAACCTTGAGATCATTTGGTTCACACTTCTGGCGCTTGTTCATATCTCAAGTTTATGCCTGTACATTTAATTTATGACGCTGAAATCTATCAATTCTTTAGAATACGGTTGAGAGTTGAAACCATAGATCCACCTCATGTTCTAGGCACCCGTCTAGATGTGCATGCATATAGTAATTGCAGATAGGTAAGTTCCATTCCGCTTCAAAACAGAACTACCGATCCCCAGATACAGAAAGGAGTTGTGGGGAGTGCGAGTTGATGTCGTTGGCAATGTGAATGAAGTACGTACCATTGATATTGCAGGGCGAAGTGCAGTTGTCATTGATGTATTGTGTACGACCAGTACGATTGTTACGGCTCTGGCGTATGACGCTTCCGCTGTGATTGCCGTAGAGACCGTTCCACAAGCCAAACAAATGGAAGTGAAAGATTGCATTCGAGGCGGGGAGCGATTTGACAAAAAAATCACCGGATTCGAAGTGGGGAATTCCCCCTATGAATATATGACTGCAGGCATTGCAGATAAAACAATCATTCTAACCACAACCGATGGAACACGTGCTTTGATCAAGGCTTCCAAGGGGAAACATGTATTCGCTGGTTCATTTCTCAATGTGCAGGCTGTTGCAGCAGCTCTATGTGAACTTCAACGAGATGTATTGCTGTTATGTGCGGGGAACCAGGATGAATTTGCTCTGGAGGACGGCTTGTGTGCTGGATGTATCATCGATGAACTGCACCGTCAATCCTGTTCTCCCCTCCAACTTAACGATCTCGGCATAGTGCTTCATCAGGCGGTATCCCAATGTAAGGAGAGCATCCCGGAGTTGGTGCAGGGGTCTGTTAGCGGGCGGAGGCTTGAAAAGTTAGGCAGAGTTCATGATATTTCGTATTGTTCTCAATTAAACCTGCTGGATTGTGTTCCCGAGATGGGGGAGGGGAACCGCATGCAGCCTTATAGAGGCATACGCGGGGGAAAGATGTTCAAGTTGATGTGAGAATTGCCATGAGAAAAACAAAAAAAAGGTGTACTGCTGCCCGTTGGCAACAGTACACCTTTGCTAATTTACATACATAGAAGATACTTATCTGCGATCTTGAGGTCCACCGATAACGGCTTGCTCGGCAGTGTCGAGATCATATGCTGTATGCAATGCCTTAATGACGTCATGCAGCTTATCTCCGTCAATAACACAAGATACTTTGATCTCGGAAGTGCTCACCATTTTGATACTCACGCCTTCAGCAGAAATGACTTTGAACATCTTCGCAGCTACACCTGGGTGACTGACCATGCCTGCGCCAACAATGGAGATTTTAACGAGGTTCTCCTCAGATGTGACTTCACGGTAAGGCAAGCGGCTGTGAAGGCCTTCAATGACACGTAATGCGTTCTCACGATCAGACAGCGCCACAGAGAACGAGAAGTCCGCTTTGCCATCCATCACACCGCTCTGAACGATAATGTCCACATCCAGCTGATTGGATGCAAGCGCACCAAATACTTCGGCCAGAACTCCTGGTACATCCGGCACACCCAGAATACTGATGCGAGCCACGTTTTTGTCATAGGCAATACCACTAACCACTACGCCTTGTTCCATTGCTGCTTCCTCCTTCACAACCGTTCCTTCATTATGGTTAAAGCTGGATCTTACAATTAAAGGTACACCGGAATGCTTCGCGTACTCTACTGCACGCGGATGCAACACCGCTGCTCCCAAATTAGCGAGCTCCAGCATTTCGTCATACGATATTTCCTTCAGCTTGCGCGCAACCTTAACGATCCGCGGGTCCGTAGAATAAATTCCGTCTACATCCGTATAGATCTCACACGCATCAGCCTTAATTGCTGCCGCCAGCGCTACAGCTGTTGTATCCGAACCACCACGACCCAGCGTTGTGATCTCGCCGTCTTCCGTCATGCCCTGGAAGCCTGCAACAATAACAATGTTGCCCTCGGCAAGTGCTGCATTCACACGGTCAGGTTGAATATCATGAATACGTGCTTTTCCGTGAACCGGCTCTGTGCGGAATCCCGCTTGCCAGCCCGTAAACGATACTGCCTTACGTCCAAGCGCTTGAATAGCCATCGATAACAAAGAGATCGAAATCTGTTCTCCTGTCGTTAAGAGCATATCCATCTCACGAGCAGGCAGATCACTATTCAGTTGTTTTGCCTGATCAATCAAATCATCTGTTGTATCCCCCATGGCCGAAACCACAACTACACACCGATGTCCTTCATCAGCTTTTTCTACAACACGTCCGGCTACACGCTTCATGCGTTCTGTATCTCCGACCGAGCTGCCCCCAAATTTCATGACGTACAATGACAACGCAAATCCACTCCCTACCTTGTGCAGTATGCATAATTAATGTCCATCGTCATTATTCTCTACGAGAAATGACTTTAACCCAGTATATTACGAAAGCGCCTGATAGGCTAATCTTTTTTCGAAAAAACCCTCTGCCAAAGGAATGGCAAAGGGTTGTTAATAACCTTTTTTAGCTTACAAGCTGTGAAAGTTACGCACGGGAAGAGTATTTACCTTCACGTGTGTCAATCAGGAGAACGTCACCTTCGTTAATGAACAAAGGAACCTGTACGTTCAAGCCTGTTTCCACTTTTGCATTTTTGGTAGCGCCTTGCGCAGTGTTACCTTTAACACTTGGCTCAGTCTCGATGACTTTCAACTCAACGCTTGTTGGCAAGTCAATTCCGAGGATTTCACCTTGGTAGCTAACAATCTTAACGACCATGTTTTCTTTCAGGAAGTTCAATTCCCATTCCAGTTGATCACTAGTCAATGTGAACTGATCATATGTTTCGTTATCCATGAACGTGTGCTCTGTACCGCTTGCATACAGGTAGGATACGCCACGGTTTTCGATGATGGCACGACCAATCGTTTCGCCTGCACGGAATGTTTTTTCAACGGTGTTACCGTTACGCAGGTTTTTCAATTTGGAACGTACAAAGGCAGCGCCTTTACCTGGTTTAACGTGTTGGAAATCAAGCACGGTATAGATATCGTTATCTACTTGCACGGTCAAGCCTGTTTTAAAATCGTTTACTGAAATCACAAAAAATCCCTCCTGATATGGTTAAAAAGTAGGTGATATAAGACGATGGGTTAATGTTATATGTAAAATGAGCCCAAGAATGGCCACCTCGTTCACTTCGATTGCAGTACCATCCTCCGATCGCTGTTATCCCCAGATTTTTTTGATCCCATTATCAATGGGAAAATCCGGTGATAAAGGCGAACGCTTCGCTTCTTCAGATTGGTTCTGCACTCTTCGCTATGGTGAAATTTCTTATTTTCAATTTAAATAATAACACATTAAAAATCGTCTTATATCCCTGTGGCTGTAATTTAGCCGATTACGGTGAACTTCTTGTCCGACTTCGTGAGAATATGAATACCCGTCTCGGTAATCACTACGTCATCCTCGATACGCACGCCGCCAAGCCCGTCAATATATATACCCGGTTCAACAGTAACAACCATACCCGGTTTCAATACATCGTCGCTAAGCTTGGACAAGCGAGGAGCTTCGTGAACTTCCATACCCAGACCGTGGCCTGTGCTGTGTCCGAATTGATCTCCATATCCGTGACCTGCAATGATATCACGAGCCAATGCATCTGCTTCCCGTCCGGTCATGCCCGGTTTCAGGTTCTCCAGCGTATGTAACTGAGCTTCCAGTACAATGTCATAAATTTTGCGCAGTTCAGGTACAGGTGTACCCGTTGCAATGGTACGTGTCAGATCTGAACAGTATCCGTCCAAAAGTGCACCAAAGTCAAATGTAATTAACTCATTTTGTCCGATGACCTTACTGCTCGCTACACCGTGAGGCATAGCAGAACGTTCACCCGATGCTACAATGGTGTCAAACGAAGAGGACGTTGCTCCATGCTTGCGCATGAAAAACTCCATCTCCAGATCCACTTCACGCTCCGTCATACCTGGTTTTGCAAACTGCAAAACGTGGCTGAACGTGGCATCCGCCAGATCTGCTGCTCTCTGCATAACCGCGATCTCATCTTCATCCTTGAACATACGAAGTTGTTCCACGATCCCGGATACAGCTTTCAGTTCGATAGATTGAAGTGCTTCAGCATAAGCGGAATGCGTGCCAAATGTGACACTATCCTGCTCGAAGCCCACTTCTTTGATATTTGCGGATGCCAGTAGTTCACGCACTGTATCCATCGGCTTGGCTCCATGCTCCACAACGGTGAATCCTTTGGCTTGTTGAGGCGCTTGTGACATATAACGGAAATCAGTCAGCAGATATGCATCCTGTTCCGTAATCAGAACATATCCCGCCGAGCCTGTAAAACCCGTCATATAACGACGGTTAATCGGGTTTGTAATCAGCATTGCTGTGAGTTCATGCTCACGCATGGCTTCACGCAACTTATTTACTCGTTTGTTTTCCATCGGTAACCCTTCTTTCTCTCACATTCCCGGGTTCCCGGCTCAGGTTTGTTTGTCCAGATGACGCACAAGAGCCAGCAATCCCAGTTCATAGCTTACTTCGCCAAATCCGGCAATCTGCCCGATTGTTTCCGCTGCAATCACTGAATGATGTCTGAACGCTTCGCGTGCATGAATGTTGGATAGATGTACTTCCACTGTAGGGACTTTTACAGCATTGATTGCATCACGTATTGCATAGCTATAATGGGTAAATGCTCCGGCATTCAGTATTATTCCGTCTGCCTCACCCATCGCTGCATGAATGCGGTCAATGATGTCCCCTTCATGGTTCGATTGATAAAAAGCGATGGAGACGCCAATTTCATCAGCCTGTCTGCGAATTTTGTCCTCAATATCCTTCAGACTAAGCGTTCCATAGATGCCCGGTTCACGTACACCAAGCATGTTCAGGTTCGGACCATTGATCACAATAATTCGTTTCATCGCTGCTCCACCCTCTCTGCAAATAACCATCTGCTATTTTAACACAGGCATTGCCGGATTGAGAAGCTTTTTTGCGCTATGCCCCCGCTTGCTCCGGCTCGCGTTTGCGTTCGTCCGTGTACTCCATGGCTACCGTGTAACCAATGAACAGCCCCCATAACAAAAAGAAACAGAGTTCCGTGATGATTGAATCCCACGTTAAACCGTTCAAAGGTTTCATCATCCCCAGTTTTGGTCCGACCAGTATAAAGAGAATCAGCCACCAAACGATTCCATATACCATGCCGGGTAACGGCCCTTTCAGTTTTCTAATCGTGAATGTGTAGAGTAAGGATGCCAAGATGGAAAAGACGATAAAAAACAGCCAGCCTGTCAAATGTCCTGCTGCGGTATATATATATTCATGTTTGAAAAAAGGCTCGGCCAGAAATCCGACAGGTACAATCGTAAAATGCAACAGATAGAATAGCCAATGCAGCCCACCCCAGATAAAACCGGCAAAAAAGCCAAGCTCTAATGCAAAGGAAAATGGCTTCGTGTAGTAGTGTGCTTGACCTTGCCTCTGGGTAGGGCGCCTGCCCCTGTCTTTTTGCTGCCGCTCATTGGGACGTTGACCTTCATCTTGTGATGTATCTTCATGCTTACGTTCTGTCATCGATATTCTCCTTCATTCAGTTGATAATCCCGCATTATGCCTCGAATTTCCGCTCCGATTCTACGAGGTAGTATGTTCAAAACAGGACAATCTTAACAACATCCTTCAAGGTTTGACTCACAAACTAGAAATTGGTCTCAAAATTCGATACAATAGGGTTATTAAACTGCCTTTGATCGCGAAGGCCAAGAACAGAATAGGAAGGTGAATAATTTGCCTCAACAATCCAAGCCTGTCAGCTATGGGGGGCAAGCTGTCATTGAAGGCGTAATGTTCGGTGGGAAACATGTCAACGTTACAGCTGTTCGTAGAAAAGACGGCGAAATTACGTATCTGGAAGTTCCCAAGCAAGACAAGTCCTGGGTCATGAAATTGCGGCGGATTCCTTTATTACGCGGAATTGTCAGCATTATAGATTCAAGTGTCAAAGGTAGCAGACATCTCAATTATTCTGCTGACGCCTATGCTGATGATGAACTGGAACCGGAAGAGAAAGCCAAGCAAAAAGAGAAAGAAGGTTCGGGCTGGAGCCTTAGCATGATCATTGGTGTGACCGCCGTCGCCATCCTTTCATTCCTTTTTGGTAAAGTTGTGCTCACATTGCTTCCTGTTGTTATCGAGAATTTTCTATTCAAAAATGCATTCGACAATCAGTTTTTGCATAATTTACTGGAAGGCGGCATTAAGCTGATCCTGTTACTTGCTTATCTGTGGTTAATCTCACAGACGCCGATGATTAAACGTCTCTTCCAGTATCATGGAGCGGAACACAAAGTAATCAGCGCACATGAAGCTGGTGAAGAACTGACACCGGAGAACGTGCAAAAGTACAGCCGACTGCACTACCGCTGCGGAAGCAGTTTCATTATGTTGACTGTCATTATTGGAGTGTTTCTATACTCTCTCTTCACGTACGATAACCTCTGGGAACGGATGGGTCAGCGTCTGTTGTTATTGCCAGTTGTGCTAGGCATTTCTTTTGAACTGTTAAAGCTCACGAATTCAGTACGTGATATTCCTGTACTGCGTTATCTCGGATACCCGGGATTGTGGCTGCAATTGCTGACAACAAAAGAGCCGACCAACGAACAGGTAGAAGTATCCATTGCTTCGTTTAACCGTATGCGTGAGTTGGATGCCAAGCTTGCCAATGTCTCTGCTACGTCAGAAGTACCTGTTGCAACACTCGATCCTGTGAAAGGGTGAATGATATGAACAAGCAGGCAATCTTATTTTGGACGTTCATCGCACTAGCTGCTGTTGGAGTCTTGACTTGGCTGGGGAACGCTAGTCCATCCAGGATCATTATTCCTCTGGTCGTGTTCGGAGCCGTATTCCTGCTGTACAAATATCCGCCTCGTCGCTGGGCACAAAAAGCCAAATCACCAAAGATTAAGCCATCTGCACGAACCATGGCAAAAGTCAATGCACAGTCCAGTGCCAGAAAGAGCAGCGGCTCTTCAAAGAAACGCAAGGATTATCCTTTCCAAGTGATTCAGGGACAAAAAGGGAAAAGCGATGAAGATATACCGAAATTTCACTAAAAGGTACTGAACATACAAAAAAGCAATTCTCCCAACATGCGGAGAATTGCTTTTTTCACGTTTATACTGGAATCAGAGGTGGAGCTTCTGCCTGTTTCTTGCGCAATTCTTTTCTTTGTTTGTCCAGCTGTTCATCATACATTTTCATATTCCATCCGTTGAAAAACTCGTTCCCTGCGGTTGCGCCTGATCGATATAAGGCTGTGCTATCCTGTAACGATAAATGAAATTGCGTCGGTTTAATGCCAAGCGTTGGTATCTTCACTGTACGAAACCGGTTAATCTGTTCGATGTAGCGTTCATCATGTGCTGTGAGCATCGTCTCTACAAGGGCCTGAAGCATGCTTAGCGGTCCTTTAATCCGGGCAGGTTCCACTTCCGTCTTCCCCACCATTTTGAATCCGACAACCGGAATGACGTCTCCTCCTCGTTCCGAACGATCACCATCGAAGAGCCACAACGGAAAATTGCTAAGCAATCCACCATCCACGACATACACAAACTGATCTTGAAAAGAAAGTCCTTTGGAGAATACTGGTGATTTTCGTATGACTACCGGATCGAAAAAATACGGGATACTGCAACTCATACGTACCGCCTTTGCAACATCCAGCTTCCCAGGGTCAATGCCGAACCGCCGAATATCGTCTGGCAACACCAGAATGGTCCCATTGGATATATCGGATGCGGTAATAAGCAACTTGCCTTGTGGCAAGTCAGCGAATGTGCGAATCCCTTTCTGCTCCAGCATCTTGCGAATCCATGATTCCAGCGCTTCTCCCGAATACAGTCCTTTCTTCAAGAACAGCCTTGCCGCGGGTCCGATCCATCGGGTATTAAATATGGGGGAACGACGCAGCAATGAAACAAAGGGGGTATTCTCAATAATGACTTTCATCTCCTCGGCCCTGTAACCAGCCGCTAGCAGAGCAGCTACAATGGAACCGGATGATGTGCCTGCCACTCGATTAAACTGAATGCCGCAGTCTTGAGCACCCTGCACAGCACCTGCAAGCGAGATCCCTTTGACGCCTCCACCTTCAAACACCGCGTTAATTAACATAACAAAAAACCCCCGTTCTCCAGGCAGCCACGTTTCTACTGCCACTCTATGAGAACAAGGGTTTGTCTTATCACTGTATTGTTAAAATGTTTTATAGACCATAGTAGGCTTTTAATTTGGCAATCAAGCCGAGAGGGTTCTTCGTCAGGTACTGTGAACTAAAGAATATATCCCCTTTTACCGAACCATACTTCTTGTTGTAGTTCAGCTGATCGATGATCTCCTGTGATGTCTGCCAGCCAATTTCCGGCGTACCTAACTTATAAGGCGAGTGGCCGATATACAATTTTACATTTGTGTTAGCCACTTCATTCGCCCACCAGTCCACGACTTTGTCGTATCGGGCTACGTTCAATGTCATACTCCAATATACCTGAGGGGCAACATAGTCAATCCACTCCTGATTAATCCATGTCCGCACATCTGCATTCATGCTGTCATACGCGGTTACTCCTGCTTTGGTATCAGAGCCTGTCAGATCAACGGATTTATTACGCCATACACCAAATGGACTAATTCCATATTCAACGTTAGCTTTCACGCTGTGAATGCTCTGCCCGAGCTGCTTAACGAACTGATTGATATTGTCCCGACGCCATTCAGCACGGTCTTTAGTATTTAATGTGTTGTAAGTTTTGAAAGCCGCATCATCATTAAAAGTCACATTGGACGGATAGAAATAATCATCCAGATGTACACCATCAATATCATACTGATTGACCACTTCCATGATCGTATCGATAATATGCTGTCTGGCTTCCGGGATACCCGGGTTAATGTACATTTTGCCGGATGCATTCACAATCCAGTCGGGATGAAGCTTCGAGATGTGGTTTGCAGCCAAGTTTGATGTACTTGCTGAGTTCGTTGCTCTAAACGGATTAAACCAGGCGTGGAACTCCAGGCCCCGTTTGTGTGCTTCCTCAACCATAAACGCGAGGGGATCATAACCTGGATCTTTACCTTGTGTTCCTGTCAATACGCTGTTCCAAGGTACCAGACCTGAAGGATAGATGGCATCCCCATTGGCTCTCACTTGGACAAATACGGCATTAATGCCCATACCTTGCAACGTATCTAGCTGTTTCGTATACTCCTGTTTTTGCTTCTCTACATTTCCCTTGGCACCGGATGTAGGCCAGTCTCCATTCACAGTGGAAATCCAGGCTCCCCGCATCTCTTCAGAAGCTGGTACAGTGCCCGTGCCTCCAGGCTCCGCTGGGGTTACCGGGGTTGGTTCAGGAGTTGGGACTGATTCGTCTCCTGTGTAAAGATCAATGGTCTGGGCAGCCTGATTCCAGTTCACTCGAATGCCCAGGTTCTCACTGACGAATCGAATGGGTACCATGACTCGACCTTGTTTCAATTCGACCGATGCATCCAGACCAACTACAGCGTTATCCACCGTCGCCTGCTGGCGTCCGCTCGTCATAGAGATGACCGAATCGGATTTCTTAATGGTCACGGTACGAGTAGCTTGAGACCATAGAACAGACGCACCCAGTCCTTCGCTAATAACACGCAGAGGCACCATCGTTACATTTACTTTAGGCAAGATGTAGGGTGATACATCCGATTCCAAACGGTTGCCGTCTAGAAAAATAGCGATTTCCTTCTGCCCGGCCGCTTGTGCCGTCATGCCTGCTGTCTGTAATCCAAGTACAAAAATGAGCAGCAGCATCAATCCTTTACGAACGTTCATTAGTGCAGTCCTCCAAAATCATTATAAATTTGCGGTAAATTCTACTAGTTTAATAGACGCTCCTACCGTTCGTTTAGTTGCGAAAATCACCAAATTATGGTGTGATTGCACACAAAAAAATGCTTCCTGCCATTGAAACGGCAAGAAGCATCCTTTGAATCACGGGATACGATTCGTTGTATATCACCATGTGCATTCCACTGCTGAAACTTAAGATTCTGTATTACTCATGACATCCTGAAGGTTTTTGAGGTCACGCAACCGGCTCTCATCCTGACGGAAGTATTCAACCAAGGACTCGATGCATGTAATGGAGTCCCAGCTCAGATGATGTTCAATGCCTTCAACATCATTGTAGATATTTTGTTCCTGAACACCAATCGTTGTCAAAAATTGTTCAAGCAGATGATGGCGCTCCATCAAACGTTTGCCCATCTTTTTGCCTTTTGGCGTAAGCACCAGTCCGCGGTACTTTTCATAGATCAGGTACTCGTCTTTGTCCAGCTTTTGGATCATCTTCGTCACCGATGAAGGATGTACTTCCAGTCCTTCAGCTATATCAGACACACGAGCATAGCCCTTTTCATCAATTAATTTGTATATACGCTCCAAATAATCTTCCATACTGGGCGTTGGCATCTGCTTCCCTCTTTTCTCTCTGACCGGCCCCTATTCGTGCCTGGTCCCTATCTTATAATGATACATGTTATCAATACGCATTGGCAAGTCCTGTACAGTTCGGAGCGCGCTGTTACACAAGTAATTGGCAGGCGTGACTTCTCCCCAAATGAGGCAAACTAAGCAAAGTTCCGCATCGAAAGGAGTGATTTCGTGAGTACAAGTGTAGCCTCACCGCCAGTTCGTAAAGCAAAAGGTACTAAACCCTTTATTCCCGATTTGGTGTATTTTGAACCCGGTGCGTTGGCATATGACAAAGGCAAACGGATTATGGAATGGGTGACATCCAAAAACATACCTTATCAGATGACCACATCCCATAATCGAATCACAAACTTGCCGGGTGAAACCGAACAAGAAAAATATCGAATGGCAAAGCGTACTCTGGTCGTTGGTGTGCGCAAGACACTCAAGTTTGACCAGTCGAAACCTTCAGCGGAATATGCCATTCCCATCTCTACAGGCTGTATGGGGCACTGTCATTATTGTTATCTTCAAACTACACTTGGTGCGAAACCTTATGTCCGTGTCTATGTCAATACCGAGGAGATCATTCAGGCAGCCAAAGGATACATCGAAGAACGCGCGCCTGAAATCACACGATTTGAAGCTGCCTGTACGTCTGATCCCGTAGGACTCGAGCATATCACGGAGAATTTAAGTGACCTGATTCGTTTTATGGCGGAAGAAGAATATGGGCGCTTGCGATTTGTAACCAAATACCATCACGTTGATCCGTTGCTGAACATTAAGCATAACGGCCACACCCGTATCCGGTTTAGTGTCAATTCGGATTATGTTATCAAAAACTTTGAACCGGCTACCTCCAGATTTGAGGAACGCATTGAAGCTGCTGGAAAAATTGCACACGCCGGTTATCCCCTGGGATTCATTATCGCTCCGATTATGTGGTATGAAGGCTGGGAAGAAGGATACTCGGATCTGTTGCAGAAGCTGGCAGATACGCTTCCAGAGGAAGCAACCAAGGATCTTACCTTTGAGATGATCCAGCACCGTTTTACCAAAACGGCCAAAGCAACCATTGAGAAACGTTATCCCAAAAGCAAGCTGGAGATGGATATCGAGAAACGTAAGATGAAATGGGGCCGCTGGGGTCAGTACAAGTATGTGTATAAGGATGACCAGCAAGATGCGCTGCGCGAATTCATTACGGAACGGATCTTTGAACATTTCCCACTAGCCAGTATTGATTACTTCACCTAAACGAAAAACGCGACTGCCCGTAATGATATGCTCGTATAGGCATTCCTAACAAACGATTAAAAAGCAGGTTACATGACCCAGAATGTCTCTGGTAACATGTAGCCTGCTATGCCATACATAAGAATACTCGAATTCAGTTCATCCGTTTAAATAATCATCCAGTCTGGTGTAATCTGCTGCAACCAGATCGTAATCTTCGTCATCTGATCTGTAAAAAGCAATACACCAAGGAACAACATTAATGCTCCCCCAACTTTCATCATGACATTGGAATACCGTAAGATCCAGCGTGTCGAACCAATGAAAAACGCCAAAATGAAAAACGGGATTGCAAACCCTGCCGTATAACCTGTAATCAACGCCAGCCAGGTTGTAGGCTCACTTGCAGCCATCGCAATGATTGTTGCCAGAATGGGGCCAATACAGGGCGACCAGCCTGCCGAGAAACCAATACCAAATATAAAAGAGCCCAGATAGCCTGCTGGTTTCCATTTCATATCCAGCTTGCGTTCCTTCATCAGAAACTGTGGCTTGAACACACCAAGCAAAAATAACCCCATAAGCATAATCAAAATGGCAGACAATTGCCGAATCAGTTCCCGGTTGTCATTGAAAAATTGGCCAAACAGTCCAGCACCAAGGCCAAGCGAATAAAATACAGCCGAGAAGCCTAAAATAAACGCCAGCGTGTGCGTCATCGTCTTAAAACGGACTTCTCGCTGATTGCGGTCATCCTTCAATTGTTGCACCGTCATACCTGTAATGTAGGAGAGGTATGATGGATACAACGGAAGACAACATGGTGATATAAATGAGACCAAACCTGCTACAAAAGCCATCCATACATTAACATCAGGCATGAAGCGGATGTCTCCCTTCCCCGGGCTCTCGTGCTTGTTCGTTTAGCCGTCAGGCTCGGAACCCTTTTTTTCCAATCATCGTCAGAATCAGCATCATGATCAGCAATAATACAATCGTTGCTCCAGGTGCGAGGTTCCAGATACCTGCTACAACCAGTCCAAGGACTACGGCAATTTCGCCAATCACCACGGACAAAATAATGGCGGATTTGAAACTTCGGGCCATCAGCAGGCTGACCGCTACCGGAATGGTCAATAGCGCTGACACCAGGAGCGCACCGACAATCTTGATCGCCGTGCTTATGACAAGTGCTGTCATCACAGTGATCAACATGTTCAGAATTCTCACAGGCAACCCTGTAACCGCTGCCGCATCTTCCTCAAAGCTGAGCAGGAAAAATTCCTTATGTAACAATGCCACTACAATCACCACGATCAGCGTAACCACACCTACGAGCTTCAGATCCGTAGCGTCTAATGTATATATACTGCCGAACAAATAACTCATGACATCTGCATTATATCCTTTGCCCAGCGTAAAGAACAAGGAAGCAAGAGCCACGCCACCGGACATGATAATGGCAATCGATAATTCGGCGTAACTCTTGTACGCTTTGCGCAATTTCTCTATTGCAAATGAAGCAAGCACGGCAAATATCAGGCCCACTGCAATGGGATACACTTCAATCAGGAATCCAAGTGCAACACCGGCAATGGTCACATGAGACAAGGTGTCTCCGATCATGGATAACCGCCGTAAGACCAGGAACAGTCCGATTAACGGAGCGGTAATGCCAATTAACAACCCACCCGCCAGGGCACGCTGAAAAAAATCACTCATTAATATTTCCAAAACAAACACGACTCCTTCGGCCTTACTCTAATCTAATGGGCCATAAATACGGCTAGCGTACCTGTGCAGTGGTATGTTGCAGATTGGTCTCAGCACAATCCTGTACCTCATGCGAATGACGGACATGAAAATTAATTTTGCCATTCGTTACAACAGCTTCAGAACCCAGATAACTCTCCATGCGATCCATATCATGAGACACCATTAGAAAAGTCATTCGGTGATGTTCATGCATATGGGTAATCAGTTCAAAGAAACTGGCCTGTGATTCAGCATCAATACCTACGGTAGGTTCATCCAGAATCAACAGATCCGGGTGATTGATAAGCGCTCGTGCCAAAAATACACGCTGCTGCTGTCCGCCGGACAATTGACCAATACGTTTGTTCGCCAGATCCTCGATCCGCATGACCTGCATCGCATCCGTGCACTGTTGCTGGCATTTGCGAGACATACGACGGAACATGTTTTTGTTATTATACAAGCCTGACATGACCACTTCACGAACGGTCGCAGGGAACAACGGGTTAAATGCATTCTTTTGAGGCACATACCCGATTCGGTCCCAGTCCTTGAATCTGCGGATCGACTGTCCAAATAGTTTGATATCTCCCTGCGCAGGAGGAAGAAGTCCTACCAGCATGCGCAGCAATGTCGTTTTACCCGCCCCATTGGAACCGATAATCCCGACAAAGTCCCGTTCCTGGGCCATAAAATCGAGATTCTCAATCACTCGCTGGTCCCCATAGGAAAATGATAGTTTCTCGATCTCTATAATTGGATCATGACATAGTGGCATGATTTGCTGCATGGCAAAGCCGCCCTTCATTATATATAAGAATCCCATAGCGTCCTAAGAGCCTTCACCGTGAACGGTAAAGACTCTTCGATCTGAATTCTTCATTATATCTTATTTTAATGCGATCAGCAGATTTTGCAAATTTTTCTCCATGAGGGTGAAATAATCATCCCCGTTTGTTGCCTGCTCCTTGGTCAATCCCTCAACCGGATTAAGGACCATGGTCTCCACTCCTGCTTCACTTGCCAATGTTTTCGCCAATTTGTCAGATACTAGCTCTTCGAAGAAAATGTATTTAATGCCTTCATCTTTAACGAGTTTCGCAAGCTTCACAATATCCTGTCCTGTCGGTTCAGCATCCGGGGAAAGTCCCATAATGGCATGCTGCGTTAATCCATAATCACGTGCAAGGTAGCCAAATGCTTGGTGCGAGACAACAATTTCGTTGTTTGGTACGTTAGCCAATTCATCTGTAAAACGCTGATCCAGCGTCTCAAGCTTCGTACGAAGCGCTTCATAACGTTGTTCGTAACCTGCTTTGTGATCAGGATCTGCCTCGACCAGACTATTTTTGATGTTTTCAGCCATGATCATCGCTGATTTCGGACTAACCCACGTATGTGGATCAATATGATGATCAGCGACATCTTCACTGGTAGCCTCATCTGTATGTTCATCTGTATGCTCGTCTTCGTGCTCTTCGCCGTGACCGTGCCCATCATCACCCTCAGCGGTTAACAGCTTAACACCTTCGCTAACGGCAACAGACTTCACCTGTGTATCACTATTCAGCGACTTCAGGAAATTTGGCACCCATCCTTCCAGTCCAGCTCCATTATAGAAAAACAGCTGTGCCTTGGACGTATTAACGATATCCTGACTCTTCGGAGTCCAGTCATGTGGCTCTACTCCCGTTGGCAGCAAGTTAATAACATTGGCATCCTCACCACCAATTGCAGTTGTAAAAGCATATACAGGATAAAATGTCGTCACAACGTTTACCTTACCTTCCACAATCTTCGCACTATTGGAACTATCCTGCCCACAAGCTGACAATACCAGCAAAGTGAGAATAAGCAAACCCGTCCAAGGTAACTTTATGTTGCCTCTTTTGCTCGTCTTCCCTATCCGGTTATCCTGAGCTTGATGTTGCACTTTATAAAATGTCATTATGATTCACTCCGCATCTCTTAATCGTAAACATTACTGAAAGAATTATAGGTAACCTGAACCTACTTGTCAAGTTATCTCGTCCTATTCATTCTTTCCTGAAGTACGGAGTTCATAACAGTATATGCTTGTTCTCTTCCCTTAAGATGCGATTTATATCAACAAAAAAAGGGGCCCGAATTACATCGGGCCACCTTGTGTCATTTTTATGACAGAATTTGAATCAATTTCATAACTCAATTCTTATTTCACTTGTGCGCCATTAGGCATGTTGTCCGGTACTGTTGCAAGTGTAAGCTGGTCGCCATGCGATGCTGCAAGGATCATACCCTGGGACAGTTCACCACGAAGTTTAACCGGTTTGAGGTTGGTCACACAGATGACTTTGCGTCCAACCATCTCTTCTGGCGAATAGAACTTCGCAATTCCAGATACGACCTGGCGCTGCTCATAACCGAGATCGAGCTGCAATTTCAGCAACTTATCCGCTTTTTTGACCGGTTCGCAGGCAATGACTTGCGCGACACGCAGTTCAACTTTGGCAAAATCGTCAATACCGATCTCTTCCGTACCTTCAGGTGCGGTTACCGGTTCAACAGGTGCTGAAGCTCCAGCATCTGCTTGACTTGTTTCAGGCTGTGCTGCTTTTTGGCCACCAGTCATTGCTTCGGAAATATAAGCAATTTCCTGTTCGGAATCCAAACGCGGGAAGATTGGATCACCTTTTTGCAATGCGTTTCCAGCTGGAACCAGACCCCATTGCTTGGCTGTATCCCAAGCCGTAAGTTCACCTTCCTGAATGCCGAGCTGTGCCCAGATTTTATGAGGAGCACGTGTCAGGAACGGTTGCAACAGAATCGAAGCAATTCGCAAGCTTTCGATCAGGTGAGCCATAACGGATGCCAATTCATCGCGTTTTGCTTCATCACGAGCCAGCGCCCATGGCTGCGTCTCATCAATATATTTGTTGGTGCGGCTGACAAACTGGCTGATCGCTGTCAGTGCTACGGAAAACTGCAGGTTTTCCATCGCCTTTTCCACTTTTTCCACCGTAGCATGGCCTGCTTCTTCCAGCGAAGCATCAAATTCCGTTACATTCGAAGCAAACGCCGGGGCTTTGCCTTCAAAATATTTGTCTACCATGGCAACGGTACGGTTCAACAGGTTACCCAGATCGTTTGCGAGGTCGGAGTTGACACGCTCTACGAAGCTTTCCGGTGTAAACGTACCATCGGAACCAAACGGTACTTCACGCAGCAGGTAATAACGCAGTGCATCGAGACCATAACGGTCAATCAGGGTAACCGGATCAACGACATTGCCTTTTGATTTGGACATCTTGCCATCCTTCATCAACAACCAGCCATGTGCAAACACTTTCTTCGGCAAAGGCAAGTCCAGCGCCATCAACATAATTGGCCAGTAGATCGTATGGAAACGAACAATTTCTTTACCTACCAGATGTACATCCGCAGGCCAGAACTTGTTATACAGGGATGCATCGGATGAACCGTAGCCCAGTGCTGTAATATAGTTGGACAACGCATCAATCCACACGTAAACCACGTGTTTTGGATCGCCTTTAACTTTGACGCCCCATTCAAATGTAGTCCGCGATACGGCCAAATCTTCAAGACCTGGCTTGATGAAATTGTTGATCATCTCGTTCTTACGGGATTCCGGCTGAATAAAGCCCGGGTTCTCTTCATAATATTTCAACAAACGATCTGCATATTTGCTCATACGGAAGAAGTAAGATTCTTCTTTGACCAATTCAACTGGGTGTCCGCTATCCGGGCTCTTGGCCGAGATAATCTCACCATTCTCATTCTTCTCTACATCCACCAGTTGAGTCTCTGTGTAATACGTCTCATCCGGAATGCTGTACCAGCCTTCGTACTCCCCTTTGTAGATATCTCCCTGTTTCAGCAAACGGTCAAAGATATCCTGAACAATGGTTTTGTGACGCTCTTCGGTTGTACGGATAAAGTCGTCATTGGAAATGTCCAACTTGTTCCACAGTTCCTTGATCCCCACAACGATATCGTCGATAAAAGCTTGCGGTGTCTGTCCTTTCTCTTGTGCCTTGCGCTCAATCTTCTGGCCATGTTCATCGGTTCCTGTCAGATAATGAGCATCGTAACCGCGTAGACGCTTGTAACGAACCATCGCATCTCCCGCCACAGTTGTATACGCATGCCCAATATGCAATTTGTCACTCGGATAATAAATCGGGGTTGTCAGATAAAATGTTTTTTGGTCAGCCATGAATGACTTCTCCTCCTTCAAATGTTTCTGCTTCATGTGATCCCTTCGTCCAAAACAACTTAAAAAAGAACACAAAAAACTCCCGCCCCTATGGGACGAGAGTTGCTCTCACGTGTTACCACCCAAATTCCCCATGTTTTTCGCAAAACACAGGCTCTGTCGGTCCTTCGACCGCCCATTAACGCTGGATCACGCCTCAGCCTTACGACAGCAGCTATGAAATCACTGTCTGCACGCTCGAAAGAGGTTCCTCCGGGACCATATTCCATCCTCCTCCCAGACCGGTTCTCAGCTCATCCGGCTCTCTGCACTGGGGGTGTGTCTGTACTTATCCCTTCACTGGAAAATCATATAGGAAAAATATACTGAAATGCGGACCCCTTTGTCAAGTGGACAGCATCCTCAAGTTCAATCCCGGCCTGCCTCCAGGCCAACCGAATGCTTCAGGCTACATCGTTACTCTGATACCATCATGGATTTCTCCGCCTTTGGTGGCACCAGATCTACACCGCCTGGATGAAACGGGTGGCATTTGGCAATACGTTTCGCTGTTAACAACGAACCTTTGAGCGCACCGTGCACTTCAATCGCCTCCATGGCGTAAGCCGAACAGCTCGGATAGAACCGACATGTTGGCGGTGTTAATGGAGAGATATAGTTGCGGTACACCCGAATGGGTGCCTGAGCAATTCTGCGCGATAACTTCATGGTCAGTGCTTCCCATGAGCGTGTGTATGTCCCGATGCCGCTTTGGCCGGAGCATGCTCTGCACAGTCCTTACAATATCCAAATACCTCGAACTTGTGGTCTACAACCTGAAATTGCTCAGGCGCATCTGCAAGCTGCATCGGGCAAAAAATAATAGGATATGTCTTCTGACACTTCAGACAGATCATATGATGGTGATGATGATCTTCACTACAGTGCGCTTTGAATTTAACGCCATCTTCGAAGATGACCTGTTCCAGTACACCCAGTTCCTGCATCACCCGCAAATTCCGATATACTGTGTCAAAACTCAGTCCGCTGTATGTCTTACCCATATATTCATAGACGTCCTTGGGTGTAAGATACCCCGGAGACTCGGCAAATAACCGGGCCAGTGTTTTCCGCTGATCGGTAATGCGAAGCCCCTGTGAGGACATGGTTGAAATAATCTGTTCTGTCGACAGCATGATCTAAAGCACCTCCTGTCATACGAGCATTTTGCATCATTCATAGAGCGACAGTTTATTCGGCAAAAGCAAAAACTTTTGCTTTCTTGTATACCTCTAATAATGCATCAAATTACGATTAGAGTCAACGAAGACACCGGGTTAGGTCATTCCAACATCACATAAAAAGGACTCCATGCACATGCATTGCCATTAGTCTAGCTTGAGCTAATGACATTACATTTTGATGGAGTCCCTTCCTGACGGTTCAGATGATCAATCGTTCGGGCGACTTTTGGGGTGAACGGGTATATATGATATAAGCTTTCACTCCAAACCGTCCGTGCATGTTCATGGTATTACTTTTCAGCCGGAAGCGGCGTGAACAGCAGGTTAACAGGCAAGTTACTTCCTGGTGCCGCCGAGAAGAGAATAGTTACACTCTCGCCGTACGAACCTGTGCGATACATAACACTTTGCTCATTAGGTGCAGTTACAGATTTACCTGTGGAAATCTGAACGACCTGTCCATTCACGAGTGCCACACCTGAATATCTGCCTCCACGAGGGTTGAATGAAATCAACGTGCGCGGAGCAACATTATTCAATGTAATTTTGTACAATACACCGAAGTTACCCGCGTTGGACGCTTCAGTGAAAGCCATAGGGTCCGTTCCTACAAGGTTTGGATCACTTGCATTGTCTCCAAGTGGAAGACGTGCAGGTTTCGACCCTACTTCTTGATCATACGTAATGATCCGTGTTGCATTTGGATAGGTACCACGGTTGTGAACTCCATCACGATCCAGAACCGGCAGGCTCGATAACACTTCCATCGGGTCCTTGTTTTCTTCGATCATGATAATGTTGTAATCCAGTTCATAGTCACTGAATACATCCGAATACAAGGAAATGACTTGTCCCTGTTTCATCGGAAGAACGCTCAGATCATTAAGAATCAGCTTGCTTTCTCCTGGCTGGATGTACACTTTCTTTTGTCCGGTACCATTCTGCATCGACTGGAACCAACGGTCAATCGACAGCTTTCCAGCTACCGTTGCAAAAGGAGACGGTCCTGCAAAACCCATGTTTTGCTGGTCAATGGATGCCGTGTATGCATTGTTGTTTGTCGCTACAACATACATTTTTACGCTTTTGCCCGTGTTGTTCACATGGTGAATCATGAAGCGTGTCTGTCCAAAGGAAGATTCCTTGTACACAATGCCTTCCGTATTCACGGTTTCCGGGCTGTTACTGCGGATCAGCAGACTTGGTTCATCATAATAAGTGAAAGGTACTTTCTCCAATGCCGGTACTCCACCACCGTCAAAAGTGAACTTCTCACCGACTGGTGTGAACAATTGATTAAAGTCAGTCACACTATAAAGTGTTTCTCCCGTAATATTGATCATCTTGGTATAGCTATTGCTAGCACCATGTTTATCGGTAACTGTAATCGTTACGGTCTTCGGTCCTGGAACAAAGAATGCAAGTGCATTGTTATCCCATTCGGTTTTTACAATTGCATTCTCATCATCTGTGCTTTGATCAATATAAGTGATTTTCTCACCCATTTTGTATTCTTCTTTATCTGTCGTAAACATTGCCACAGGTGGCAAATTCGGTCTTTCAACCTTAATAGTAACCGAATACGGATCGCTCCATTGACCACTTGAATCCTGGACCGCATAGGTTACTGTGTATACACCTGGTTGGTCGAATGAATCCTGACGGCCTGTCCAACGCTCATCTACAATGCTGAGTCCCTTGGGAGAGCTGGATCTGGTTGTGTAGGTTACCTGGTCTCCGGCAAAGACCTCTTTTTGTACCGTGAAGCTTGCCACCGGTTTGGTACTCAGATTCAATACAACCGTTTTGGCAGATTGATTTACTTTATACGTAATGTCCAGAGCCTGTGTAATTGAAGTCAACGGCACCATGAACGTATTTTTTTGTTGATAAGCCGCGCCCTTCATCGTTCTGGACACACCATTAACGGTATAGATCTTGCTGTTTGTTTTGAAACGCAGCTCATCTTCACCACTAATAATGATCGTTTCTTTAGTTGTGTTATCATATTTGACATCATAGCCAACCCGATCAACGAGCGCACGGATCGCTACATAGGATACACCATTTTTTACAGCCATCGGCTGTCCAGCAAGATATGTTTTGCCATCTTGCATCATTTTATTACTGTTCATATAAAGAGTGAGGTCTCCACCCCGGCCTCCAGCAACAGATGAACCGCCTGTAGATGGTTGCTCCACTTCTACTGGTGCAGGTGCTGGTGTTTCCTCAGCTGTACCTTCTTCGTCCATAGGTTCAATTACCGGCTCAACAGGAGTCGCGTCTGTTCCTGTAGGAACATCTGTCTCAGGAGGGTTCACTTCTTCAGTTGTTTCATTATTTGATGTTGGAGTGTTTGTTCCGGATTTCACTTCGGATTCCGCGATGGTCTGTTCTTTCTTCACAACCTCCACGGATTTAACTTTGGCTGTATTCACTGATGTAGTATCGCTCTGATCTGCTGATTGTGCATTGGCAGGAATCACTGCAAACGCCTGAAACACAGCAAAAGCGGTAAGTATGGACAATTTCTTCTTCAAATTCATTCTTTGTCTTTGGCTCCTTCTGCTCCCATTTTATAAATATCCCCCTCAAAAAGTCATATTATTAGACGCTTGGAACCGGGAAAAGTTGCTAAAAAGTTAAGAGGAGAATTGTAAACTTTTAATAGAAGGAAAATACTATGAAAATAGTTATCTATCAATTATCTTTTTGGCATTCATATCCCAAAATTAACCAATAGAAAATTCCAACAAAAAAATCTCTCCAGGAGATGGTTAATTAGCACCATATCGCAGAGAGATGTAAGGATTAAATAGGTCTAGCGCAAACGGACAGGTAGACTTCCTGTTGGCTGCAGTCCACCTGTTAACACATGGGACAGTACCCGAACAACTGCAGGTGTATTCTCATATGTACATACATAACTACCCGGCCTCGAGATCTCCAGCAGATCATATGGATTGCGTAGAGCAATTACAATCAGCGAATGATTTTCACTAAGCTTTTCAACCAAAAACTGTTGCCCTTTCGGAAGATGACCTGCCGATGTGTACGTACATACGATAACTTGTTCACTATCCGACACATCAGCCAATATCCGATCTGTTTCATCATAAGTGGGCTGCGTTGTAATTTTGTGCTCACGAACTCTGCCTCGCAGCTGCGATAACGCCATACCCAACGATTCTGTATGGGACCATGGTTCATCCACCTCTGTCCGTTGCACAACCTCAGGCCAGATGACATATACGCCCTTCTCTGGGTCCAACGGCAACAGCCCATCATTATGAACGATGGTAATACTGCTTGAAGCAATCTTGAACAACGTCAATTCGTTGGGCTCAGTGGGTTTAGTGCAATCAACAGGTTCAACATCGGTTGCTTCGACCGTTTCACTCGCTTTCGGCGAAACCAGATGATCATTCTGCTGGCCACAGCGCTTTTTTTTCCATGTCATAATGCGTTCAACCGCCTGATGAATAACCTCTTCCGAGATCCGGCCCGTTTGAACTGCTTCCACAATGGCTTCCAGCGTAGCAACCTGATCTTGCAAGGTATGACTCACCAGAATCAGATCTGCTCCTGCTTCCACAGCACGAACGGCAGCTTCAGCTACCCCATATGGCTTGGATATCGCATGCATTTCAAGACAGTCTGTAATAATAATGCCTTCAAAACCCATTTCCTCACGTAGCAGACCCGTTAACACCTTATGTGACAACGTTGCCGGAATGGGCTCGGGCTCAATCGAAGGGAACATCACATGAGCTGTCATAATAGCATCAACTCCGGCCTCAATCGCCTTGCGGAACGGCAACAACTCCATCTGTTCCAGCCTGTTTCGATCATGAGGTACCGTAACCATACCAAGATGAGAATCTACGGCGGTATCTCCGTGTCCCGGAAAATGTTTGGCAGTAGCAGCTATGCCCTGTGATTGATATCCGGTGATGGCTGCTACGCCATGAGCGGCCACACTTTCAGCATGTTCACCATACGAACGCACACCGATAACCGGGTTAAGCGGGTTGTTATTCACGTCGACCACTGGTGCAAGGTTCATATCAATACCGATGTTTTTTAACTCACGACCCAGAATTTGAGCACACTCCAGAGTATATTCCGCATTGCCTGTCGCACCAAGCGCCATATTACCCGGCACTTGGGTCATTCCCTCTTGGTCAATCCGTGCAACCATGCCACCTTCCTGGTCCACCGAAATCATGAGTGGTAGAGCCCCTGCTTCAGCAGCCATCTCTTGCAGTTCGGCGGATAGCCGTGTCAATTGATCTACACTTTCGACATTACGCCGGAAATAAATGACACCCCCGACGTGATAGTCACGGATTAAACGAGTAATCTGTTCATCTGCGTGCTGACTGTGAAATCCACACATCAACAATTGTCCTACCTTTTGCTCCAATGTCAGATCATTCAAGGGTTTCATTTGACCTCTCCTCCCGTTTCCCTTGCTACTACAAACCCAATTGTTTACTCTGCCTGTACTCTGAGGGTTTCATGTGAAAGTGTTTATGAAACACCTTGGAGAAGTAACGGCGCTCCTTGAACCCTGTTGCTTCCCCAATCGCTGTAATGCTCCATTCGGTTGTACTCAACAATAAAGCGGCACTTTCCATCCGTTTCTGCGTCATATATTCCACAAAAGTAACACCCATTTGGGTTTTAAATAGCTGGCAAAAGTATCCCGGGCTGATTCCAAGCCAATCTGAGACTTCATCTATTCCCAAGTCCTGTTGCAGCCGTGCGTCCATATACTCACATGCAGAGAGGATCAGTTCCGATACAGAAGGACGTGGTTGCGTTTGTTTGCCCTGACAGGCATGGGCAACAACCTCTGCAAGTTCAAGAAGTTCCCTCATGGATACGGCCCCTTGCAGTGCATTCCAATAATTCACTTCGTGTTCTTCAGCGAGGACCTGTACTTCACGCAATTCCCGAAGCATGTGTACAAGCATAAACCGAAAATTGGTTTCATCTATCTTGCTGAAGGATTGTCCTGAATTCCCTATTTGCTGTTTAAGCCGATCCAATACATCACGTAACCCCTGCTTGTTCCCTTGACGAATCCACCGAGTAACCAACTCCAGATCTTCTCTTGTAATCCATGAGTTAGCCCCTTTGGAGGCCGTATGATCATACGATAAGGTGGTTTCGGGACAACCTGCCTTCAGCACCTTGTCTTCACTCTCCGAATGGGACATCAGTATTTTTTGACAATGCCGGTATCGCTCCAGAATTTGACTTTCCAGGTTCACGGGCACAGCATCCTGAACAATCCTAACCTTCACATTTGAATCCAGAGACAATATCACATTTAATTCGAGACACAGTTGATGGGCCAGTTCCTCTGAGCGACGTTTCCACTCACCTGATGCCTCCAGCAGGATGCACCACTCCCCTTTGCGGGTCGAAAGAATCTGACAGTCCTCCGTAATTCGATCTGCCACTTCCCTAAGTCTGGAACTTATGGTCTCATGCCATCGTTGATGATGAAGCTCGGACCAGCCGATAGAATGGCGAAAATAACCGACCGCATCCACCAGCAGCAACGTATACGGTGTAGCAGTTGTTATGAATTCAGGAACAGAGGCAGGATAGACAACCTTCAATGGTGCTTCTCCTCGTAACAGGTCAATCAACTGTTTGTGTCTGATCCAGCTTTCCATCTCTTGGCTGCGATAACGTTGCGATTCGTTTTCCAGACGTCTCTTCTGGATCTGTCCGGCAAGTTCACGCAGTTTATGTTCCAGATTCAAATAATCAATTGGCTTACATATGTATTCATGTACATTATATTGGATAGCAGTTCGAGCATATTCAAACTGCTGATACCCGGTCAGCAAAATAATCTCACACGTTTCACCCTGCTCTCGCAGCAAACGAATAAGTTCCAATCCATCCATAGACGGCATTCGAATATCACACAAGAGAATGTCCGGATGACTTTCTGTTACTTTCCCCAGCGCTTCTACACCACTTCTCGCTGTACCTGTGATTTCAATCCCCATCTCTTCCCAGGGTAAAATGTAGTTCAGATTCTCCAGAATCGGCAGCTCATCGTCGACCAGCATTGCAGTCAGATTCATCCGGCTTCCTCCTGCTCATATAATGGAATGATGCATCGAATAACTGTGCCATACCCCGGTGCTGAACATATAAATATGCCATACCCGGCCCCGTATTGAATACGAATTCGATCTGCCACACTTCGTAATCCCAATCCCCTGCGTTCCGTTATGGACGATAATGATTCCGCCCCTTCCGCGAGCATATCTTCCGGTGGATCTTCTGCCATATACTCAAATCGTGCGAGCATTTCCTGGGGAATACCGATCCCATTATCCTCAACACATAACACCAGATGACCCCGTTCTGCATATGCGCTTATCCGCAGTACACCTGGATAGGTGATCCCCTCAAACCCATGTTGAATGCTATTTTCCACCAGAGGCTGAAGGGTAAGCTTAAGCAGAATTGAGCTGTATAGATGGGGTGGAATGTCAATCTCATAGGTGAACAAATCACTGAACCTGTACTGTTGAATCTCCAGATAACTCTGCAAATGTCTTATTTCCTCACCCAGCGGAATCTCCTCCTGATCCTGAATGCTGATACGAAGCATATTGCCAAGTCTGGTCACCATCTCGCTTACTTTGCGGCCCTCCCCTCGCAGCGCTAACCCATTAATGGATTCCAATGTGTTAAACAGAAAATGAGGTTTGATCTGGGCCTGTAGTACACGCAGTTCCGCTTGGGCCTTCTGCTCTTGCTCTGCCCGAACGCGACGGAATAATCCCCCGATCCGATCCAATAGTTCATTGAACCCTTGCGCAAGCAGCTGCATTTCATCGAATCCTTTTCCTTCCACCCTCGCATTAAAATCACCATCATCCACACGACGCATAAACCTTACAAGTACAGCAATGTTACCCGTAATGCGATTCATGAAAAAAAGATTAAAGATCATCGCTGCGAGCAGGCATGACAGAATAATGATGACAGACCAACCGGCAAAGGCATTGGTTTCCGCAGATAAGGCTTCCCATGAAGTCACACTGACGAGGCTCCAGTTATAGTTCTTCAGATGATATTGCGAAATGATGCTCTCTTTGCCGTCAAAGACCGTTCTGACACTGCTAAAACCGGGACCGTAACGGCTGGATTCAGCACCAAGGTTTTGCATGTTCTCACCGTTATATATACCTGCAGGATCATAGACGATCAGTCCTTCTTCATTAATTAATAGGAACGACGTATCCTGTGCTGAATCGCTGATCTGCAGGTGACGGAAGATCCGGTCGATCTCTCCTTTTTTGATCTGAACAACAAGCACGCCGATATTTTGAAAATAACTGAGTTCTTTGACCAGTCTGATCTGGGTGAAGACAGGTTCTACCCCGGTTAATTCGGGATATTCTAGAGGTGCGAGCCATTTAGGCACACCATTAAGTTGCTGAATTTCGTTGAATAAGGGATGCACTTTGAATTGCTGAAAAGGAAGGGCTTGAAAGTTCTCTTTGGTGAAAATGGAGACAATCTGGTTGTTCTCGGAAGAACGCAAATCATATAAAAAGGCATAACTGATGAATGGATAGTTATATAGAAGGGAACGGAAATTGCGCTGGCTGGCATTCAGGGATAACTGATTACCGGTTCCCAGATCCTGCTTGGTCGGATCTTTGGCGTTCAATGCCATTTGAAAAACCGAGGTCGCTATCCCGTTGTCGGTCACATTGTTAATCTGCTGAAATACATTCTCGATATTGTAGCTGATGGCCTGAAGCGCATATTCGGCCTGTTGATTGTATTTTTTCTCAATCGTATGTGATGTGACCAGAAACATGCCAATGCCCAGTGCACACATCGGTACAATAATCAGCAGCAGAAATGCCAAGGCCAGCTTCATTCGCAAGTTCATATCCCGTTCTCCCTATTAACTGGTTCATGGTATTAACCTTTGACACCACCTGCAGTTACTCCTTCTATAATTTTCTCCTGGAGTATAGCGTAGATCACAAGTACAGGTACAACGCTGTATACAATACCTGCCGACATCTGAGCATAGTTCATCTGATATTGATCCCGAAACTGGACCATGCCCACTGGCAGCGTACGCAATTTATCGGTGGATAAAAAATAGTTGGCGAGTAAAAATTCGTTCCAGTTGCCGAGGAAATTAACGATAAAAACGGTAACAATAGCCGGAACGGTAAGAGGTATCACTATTTTAGCAAAGATACCCGGGGCCCTCAAGCCGTCCATGACCGCCGCTTCCTCAATTTCTCCAGGCAGAGAACGCATAAAAGCCGCCAGGATAATAATTGTAAACGGGATCGCATTGGCCACATAGGGCACGATCAGTGCCAGATGCGTATCCAATATGCCCATTTTGCGAACAAGCAGATAAATCGGCAACATAAGTGCATTGTTGGGAATAAGCATACCCGCCAGAATTAAACTGTACAGAAACAGACTCCATCTCCGGTGTCTCATCCGGGTTACCGCAAAAGCAAACATGGCCCCAAGCACAATCGTACACGCCGACGATAAAACCGAAATGTACAGGCTGTTCCAGAAATACGTGCCAATCTTGGCATTCACCCAAGCCTCCACGTAATTGTTAAACTCCCATGTTGTAGGCAAACCGAATGGATTCAGGGCGATTTCATTGTTATCCTGCTTGAAGGAAGAGAAAATTACAAATAAAAAGGGAAACAAAATCGCGATTAAATACAACATTAACAACACATGAGGTATACTGCTTCTTATGCTTTTTGCCATCAATATTCCACCTTCTCGCCCCGCCTCGCCACCAGCAGTTGATACACCACAGTGAGCACAAGCGTCAGAGCAAAGATCAGCACTGCAATGGTATTGCCATAACCATATTTGAAGTTGGTAATTGCATATTTGATCATGTATGTGGCCAGAACCTCGGTGGACCCAGCGGGCCCACCTTTGGTCATGACAATCACGATGTCTGCTGCTTTCATGGCACCTGCAATGGACAACATGATCACTACTGAAATGATCGGCCGGATCAACGGCAAAGTAATTCGCATTGCACGTTGTACCGCCGTTGCCCCATCAATTGCAGCCGCTTCATCCAGATCACGGGGAATCGCCAGTATGGCCGCCAGCACCATGACAATGTAAAATCCCGTCCACTGCCAGGCATTGGTCACCAAAATGGACAACATGGCAAATCGGTTATCCGATAACCAGTAGATTGGATCGATTCCCAGCACATGAAGCATTTTGTTTAATAGCCCGATATTCGGTTCATAGATGAATCCCCATAAAATACCGATAACAGCTGTCGACATGATGGATGGTAAAAAAACAGCGGTTTTATACAGACCTTTCAGCCTTTTCACATTGGCAATCAGAAGCGAAAACAGGACGATCAGGGGTACCTGAATCAGTACCGAAAATCCGATGAAAAAGCCGTTATTCCTTGTGGAAATCCAAAACCGTTCATCGGTCAGTGCCTTCACATAATTGGATAAACCCACAAAACGTGGCTCAGCCGATACCCCATTCCAACTCGTCAGACTGTAATACAGGGAGCTACCAATAGGGTATAAGAAGAACATTACAAACAGAATTAGGGCTGGCATTACAAACAACGTATAGATTAACGGGCTGCGGAGTGAAGTATTCATGGTCAGCCTCCTTCAGTCACTTCAACGATCGCAGTTTCGACTTGAATTCGTTTATTCCACTGAGGCGTTTGCTTCCTCTTGCACCTTTTGCAGCTCTTCTGCCATTTTCTCTGGCGTCGTCTGCCCACCAATCAACTTCTGAATCTGCAGATTGCTGATCTCTGTCGTCACATCGGCCTGAACAAGTGCATCAAATGCCGGGAACGACGTCTTGGACGCATTAAGCACAGCCACAATTTCTTTCATCAGATCATCGGTAATGCTATCGGTCAGCACTTTCTCGTCCAGCTTCATGGCAGGCAACACACCGTCTTCCACAAGGCCGCGGATCTGCATATCTTCATTGTAGAAATTTTTGATAAAAGCTTTCACTGCGTCCAGCTTCTGCGGGTCATCCGCCACTGCTGCCGAGAATCCGTATCCATTGTTCACATCACGCATCAAAGACGTCTGATCACCTGCTCCGTTCTCTACCGGAGGCATATTGAAGAATCCAACCTTGCCAATGAGCGATTCACCGCTCTGACCTTCCTTAAATACAGATGATTTCCATGTTCCGTCATACATTAATACCACTTCTCCACTTGTAAATTGCGTGGTATATTCGGCATACTCAAAGCCCAGTTCACCTTTTTTGAAATAACCCTTATCCACCCATTCCTTATGTTTGGCAAAACCTTGCACAACACCCGGATCGGTCCACTTCGCTTCACCTGTTGCAAACTTTGCGGTAATCTCCGGCCCGGCATACCGGGACCACAGATGGTTGGTTAACATAAGCGGCACCCAGCCCGCCTTAGATGCGGAAGCAAGCGGAACTTTGCCATCAGCCTTGATCTCAGCCAGTATATTGTCCAGTTCAGCCATGGTAGTTGGGGCTTTCCATCCTTTTTGTTCGAAGTACTCTTTATTATAGAAAAAACCTTCGCCCGAACCGCCAATCGGCAGTCCATATACTTTGCCTTCATACGTAAACGGTTCAAGGGATGTAAACTGGTCCTGAATGCCCAGCTCTTGCAGGATTGGGGTCAGATCAAGCAGCATACCTTCCTTGGCATAAACTTTGGAATCCGGGCTACCGAACAGTTCAAATATATCCGGCGGGTTACCTGCCGCCATCTCTCCGCGAAGCTTTTCCTTACGATTCACATCGGATTCGACACCATCCAGCGTAAAGGTTAGATTAGGTATCTCACCTTCAACTTTGTCCACAACATCCTGCAGAATGGCCAGTCTTTTCTGTTTGTCGGCTCCCACCTGTGTGTGGCGGAGAAGCATTTCAACCGGTTCCTTACTTGTTTCCTCCACAGGTGTGTTGCCTGCGCCTTGCTGTGGCTCGTTACTTGAGCTAGAACATCCCGCCAAAGTCCATGAAGTGATAAGCAATAATGAAAGTAGTAATGTCATTCTTTTTTTCATCTGGTTGACCCTCCTCAAGATATTGAGCATTTGGCTTTACACTCTGATTATAAAAAGCCGGAGCTTACATCGTAAGGATGACAATTCATCAATGGAGGGATAAAATCCTTCACTGAACCCATAATCTTACATTTACAATGGATAACAGCAAAAAAACAGCCCCTGCGAAACATGTTCGCAAGGACTGCTTGGGTTGAAATATAAGTTGAACTTAAAAATAATTACACTTGCCACTCCGATGACAGAACAACCTTCCGATCGCTGTTATCCCCAGATTATTTTTAATTCAATTTTACAAAGGTGAAAATCTGGGGATAGCATATGCTTCCGATGTAGCTTTCTTGCAGAAAGCTTTTAGGCGAACGCTCCGCTTCTCCAGCTTATTTCTGTCCTCTTCGTTCTCGTGTAAAAAATTAGTCCAAATTATATAGATCCTGTATATAACTGTATTTACTTACCTGAACAAGCCACGCCAGCCGTTTCCTGGCGACCTTGTTCGATCAGGCGATACGCCCGCTCCACTTCTTCTTCACTTGGTGAAGGAACTCCATCCAGTGGATATACTTTGCCGAGCGCCTCCCATTTGTAGATCCCCATCTGATGGTATGGAAGAATTTCGAACTTCTCGACGCCATTTAATGTTCCAATAAACCGTCCGAGGTTAAGCAAATCCTCTTCCTCGTTATGAATGCCAGGAACATACACGTGGCGTATCCACATTTTCCGACCTTGCTCCGATAACCACTTGGCCGTTTTCAACGTTCTCTCGTTGGATTTGCCTGTCAACTTGATGTGTTTCTCATCATCAATATGCTTGAGGTCCAGCAGAACCAGGTCTGTGTGATCCAGGAGATCGTGAATCCGTTCCGGTTCGTTAAATCCGTTGCTGTCCAGTGTCGTATGCAATCCCCAGCGCCGCTTCACTTCCTTGAAGATTTCGGCTACAAAGTGAGCCTGTAACGTTGGTTCTCCACCAGATATCGTGAGCCCGCCTCCGGAGCTGCGGTAGTAAGACAGGTAAGGCTCAATTTCAGCCAGTACCTCCTCAAGCGTCATTTCTTTTCCGCCATCCAGCGCCCATGTATCAGGGTTGTGGCAATATTGACACTTGAGTAGACATCCTTGCATAAAAAGCACAAAGCGGATGCCTGGGCCGTCAACCGTCCCGAAAGTTTCGAGTGAATGAATATGTCCGTTAACCATGCTGCCTCTTCCTTTCTGTATCCGCATCCGCTGTGCGTTTAATATGATTTGGAATGCCTTGCTCTAGCGGTCTTCTACTTGCAAATTACTTACATCGAGCCATGGAACGTACGGTTGATGACATCCAACTGTTGTTCACGAGTCAATTTAATGAAGTTAACGGCATATCCGGATACCCGTATAGTCAGTTGTGGATAGCTTTCCGGGTGATCCATCGCATCAATCAATTGCTGACGATCAAATACGTTAACGTTCAGGTGATGAGCGTTTTGACCGAAGTAACCATCCATCATCGCAGTCAGATTGGATTTACGTGTAGTCTCCTCTTTACCCAATGCTTTTGGCACGATGGAGAAGGTATTGGAAATCCCGTCAAGACTGTGTTCATAAGGCAATTTGGCTACCGAGCCAAGGGATGCCAGTGCACCTTTTTTGTCACGACCATGCATTGGGTTTGCACCTGGAGCAAATGGTTCACCTGCTTTACGACCATCCGGTGTAGTCCCTGTTTTCTTACCATATACCACGTTGGAAGTGATCGTCAGAACGGATTGTGTTGGAACTGCGTTACGGTAAGCTTTGTGCTTGCGAATCATGCCCATGAAGTTCTCGACCAGTTCAACAGCAATGCTGTCTACGCTGTCTTCATTGTTACCGTAACAAGGGAAGTCTCCTTCGATTTCGAAATCAACAGCGATGCCTTGTTCGTTACGAATTGGTTTTACTTTGGCATATTTGATCGCACTCAGTGAATCTGCTGTAACCGACAGACCAGCGATACCGCAAGCCATCGTACGTACAATGTCACGGTCATGTAATGCCATTTCGATACGCTCATAGCTGTATTTATCGTGCATGTAGTGAATGACGTTGAGGGTGTTCATATACAGCTTAGCCAGCCACTCCATCATTGGTTTGAAGCGTTTCATAACCTCATTGTAATCCAGCACTTCGCTAGTAATGGCAGGATACTCAGGTCCAACTTGTGCTCCGGATTTCTCGTCACGACCACCGTTGATCGCATACAGGAGAGCTTTTGCCAGGTTGGCACGAGCGCCGAAGAATTGCATTTGTTTTCCGATCTTCATCGCCGACACACAGCATGCAATACCGTAATCGTCACCGTAGATCGGACGCATCAGATCATCATTTTCATACTGGATTGAGCTGGTTTCGATGGATACTTTACTGCAATAATCTTTGAAAGCTTCTGGAAGTTTCGTTGACCAGAGAACAGTCAAGTTTGGTTCTGGTGCAGGACCCAGGTTGTGCAGCGTATGCAGGAAACGGAAGCTGTTTTTGGTTACACGTGTTTCACCATTCACGGACATACCACCGATGGACTCTGTCACCCATGTTGGATCTCCACTGAACAGTTCGTTGTAATCCGGTGTACGCAGGAATTTGACAATCCGCAGTTTCATTACAAAATGGTCAACCAATTCCTGAGCCTGTTCTTCGGACAAAATCCCTTCTTGCAGGTCACGTTCAATGTAGATATCCAGGAAAGAAGATACACGTCCGAGTGACATCGCAGCACCGTTCTGTTCTTTGATCGCAGCCAGATAACCGAAGTACAACCATTGGAATGCTTCTTTTGCTGTTGTCGCTGGCAAGGAAATATCGAACCCGTGCATATCGCCCAATTGTTTCAATTCTTGCAATGCACGAATCTGTTCAGACAATTCTTCCCGCAGACGAATGACATCTTCATCAATAACATCAACTTCGAGTGCATTCAGTTCGCCTTTTTTGTTACGAATCAGGAAGTCTACCCCGTACAAAGCTACACGACGATAGTCACCGATGATCCGGCCACGGCCGTAAGCATCTGGCAGACCTGTAATAATTCCTGCTTTACGCGCTGCACGCATGTCGGAAGTATAAGCATCGAATACACCTTGGTTATGTGTTTTGCGAATGTTTGTAAATATATCAATGACGCCCTGTGGCATTTCAAAGCCATATGCCTCACATGCGTCAATCATCATGCGAATTCCGCCTGTTGGTTGAATGGAACGTTTGAACGGAGCATCGGTCTGAACGCCGACAATCTGCTCTTTGGATTGATCCAGATAACCGGGTTGGTGAGAAATAATAGTACCTGGTGTGTTCACGTCAACGTCAAGGACACCGCCGTTATCCCGTTCTTTTTTGGTCAGATCAGATACGATCTCCCACAATTCTTTGGTATTCTGGGTTGCACCTGCGAGAAATGCTTCGTCACCGTAATACGGAGACAAGTTGTGTGCCAGAAAATCATTCACATCTACGGATTTGGTCCATGTTCCTTTGGTAAAGTTTCTCCAGCCTGTTTGTTGTTTGACATCTTTTTCAATCACCGACATCGTAATCCCTCCACTAATTTGGATTTCTGGACACATAACATCTTGCTTCATTCGTAGCATTGTGTGCCCAGAGCCGCGATTAATGTGAATTGTTTCACATAAACCGGAACATGTTCTCTCTACTTGGGAACCGGAACCGCGGGATGAATGTTTTTCTTACATTTTCAGTATACGACTTGGGGCTTTCATCATCTGTGATTTTTGTCACAAAGCCAGTGAACTAACTCACTCCATCTGCGCTGTGTCGCATTGACCCCTGTAAATTCACACTTAGCCACCGCGCGGGCAGAACAACTTCCGATCGCTGTTATCCCCGGATTTTTTCAATTTTATATTTCAAAGGGGAAAATCCGGGGATAAAGGCGAACGCTCCGCTTCTTCAGTTTTTTCTGCCCACTCGTTATTGTGTGAACATCTGGCTCAAACAGCCACATCACGAATTCCGTGTAACCTCTATAGAACCCTTTGCTCCTCTATGCTCGGGCAAACCAAATCTTAGAATAAACCCTGAAAAACAGGTGCTTCGCTCTTCTGTTTTTCTGCCCTCTCGTTATTGTGTTAAAGACGGCAATCGGGGCTCCCCTCTCGGGGAACCCTGATCTTCTTGCCGTAAGGCACGCTTCGTTCTAAATTTATTATTCAAACTTTCCGTAGAAAGCGTTGCGGTATACATCGGCCAGTTCAGTTACCAGCGGCAACTTCGGATTGGCGGTTGTACATTGGTCTTCGAAGGCACGGTCAGCCAGATAATCGACATGTGCTTCAAAGTCTTTGGCATCAAATCCGATTTCCTGGAACGATTCTTCAATGCCCAAGATTTTGTTCAGGTTACGGATGGCATTGATAAGACTGGTTACACCTTCTTCTGTCGTACGAGCAGGCAATCCCAGTATGCGGGCAATTTCGGCATACCGCTCATCCGCTACAAAGTGCGAATATTTCGGGAACGATGCAAATTTGGTCGGTTTTTTTGCGTTGTAACGAATGACGTGTGGCATCAGAATGGCATTGGTGCGTCCGTGTGCGGTGTGATACTGACCGCCCCATTTGTGCGCCAAGCTGTGGTTGATGCCCAGGAATGCGTTGGCAAACGCCATACCTGCAATTGTGGAAGCATTATGCATTTTCTCACGTGCCAGTTTATCTCCTTGCAGCGCAGATTGCTCCAGGTATTGGAATACCAATTGGATTGCTTTGATCGCAAGTCCATCCGTGTAATCATTTGCCATAACAGATACATAAGCTTCAATCGCATGCGTCAGTACGTCCATTCCTGTGTCGGCAACGGCCGTTTTAGGCAGGGAGTATACGAACTCCGGATCGACAATCGCTACGTCTGGTGTCAGCTCATAGTCGGCCAATGGATATTTGGTGTTACCTTGATTTTTATCTGTGATAACCGCGAACGATGTCACTTCAGAACCTGTACCCGATGTGGTTGGGATCGCTACAAATTTGGCTTTTACGCCGAGACGTGGATATTTGTAGATCCGTTTGCGGATATCCATGAATTTTTGTTTCAGATCGTTGAAGTCCGTGTCCGGATATTCATAGAACAACCACATGGCTTTGGCAGCATCCATCGGTGATCCACCGCCGAGTGCGATAATGCAGTCTGGTTGGAAGCGGCGCATCATTTCGGTTCCGCGATCTACCGTTGTTGTGGATGGATCTGGCTCAACATCGGAGAACACTTCGATCGCTACTGGCATTTGGCGTTGACGCAGATAGTGTTCTACCTTTTCAACATATCCAAGCTTCACCATCATGGCATCCGTAATAATGGCCACACGTGTGATGTCAGGCATTTTGGCAAGATACTGTGTTGCTCCTTTTTCGAAGTAGACTTTGTTCGGTACTTTGAACCATTGCATATTCACGGTACGGCGAGCCACCCTTTTCACATTGATTAAGTTCACAGCGGTTACGTTGGAAGAAGTCGAGTTACGTCCGTATGATCCGCATCCCAGTGTCAATGACGGCATGTTTGTGTTGTAGATATCCCCGATTGCACCGTGTGTGGATGGTGAGTTCACAATAATCCGTCCAGTTTGCAGACGATCTGCGAATTTGCCAATCACTTCTTCATTTGTTGAATGGATAACCGAGGAGTGACCCATGCCGCCAAAAGCAACCACTTCTGCTGCACGTTCAATGCCCTCTGCTGCCGTTTTAACTTTGTAACAAGCCAGTACCGGGCTTAATTTCTCAGCCGACAATGGGAATTTGGTACCTACCCCTTCAATTTCGGCCACGAGAATTTTGGTGCCTGCTGGAACTTCAATACCGCACAATTTGGCAATGCTCACCGCAGATTGACCAACAATCGCCGGGTTCACCGCACATTTCTCGGCATTAATCGCACCTGCTGTCAATTTTGCTGCTTCATCTTTGTTAACAAAGTAACAGCCATTTGCAATCATTTTTTTCTTCACTTGATCAAAGATCGGTTCTTCAATGATGACCGCTTGCTCGGAAGCACAGATCATGCCGTTGTCGAAAGACTTGGACAGAATCAAATCCGTTACTGCCTGATTGATATCCGCGCTTTTCTCGATAAAGCAAGGTACGTTACCCGGTCCTACGCCCAGTGCAGGTTTACCACAGCTGTACGCTGCACGTACCATGCCTGATCCGCCTGTTGCCAGAATGAGAGCCACATCATTGTGATTCATCAGTTCGTTTGTACGATCCATGGAAGGATCATCAATCCACTGGATACAATCTGCTGGTGCACCATGTTTCACAGCCGCTTCCAGCAGGATTTTGGCAGCTTCCCGGCTACAATTCTGTGCAGATGGGTGGAAGCCAAAGATGATTGGGTTACGCGTCTTGATGGAAATCAATGCTTTAAACATCGTCGTTGATGTTGGGTTGGTAACTGGTGTAATACCCATGATGATGCCGACCGGCTCCGCAATTTTCTGGAAGCTTTCATACTCGTTATCTTCAATCACACCTACGGTTTTATCGTACTTGATGCTGTGGTACACATATTCTGTTGCAAATATATTTTTGGTGATTTTATCCTCATACACTCCGCGGCCTGTTTCTTCTACGGCCATCTTGGCAAGCATCATGTGTTTATCCAGACCCGCAAGTGCCATCGCTTGCACAATCCGGTCAATCTGCTTCTGGTCCATCTTCATGAATGCGGCGTGTGCTTTATTCGCTTTGTCGATTAACGTTTGAATATACTGACCTGCTGTCGGTTCTTTTGCTGGGGCGACTTCGTTCTTTACAGCCATCTCCCTCATCCTCCTAAAGGTTCGTATTAGTTTGTCTCTCTCGTTTACATTCACATCGTAACATGACAATAAACTTAATTATGTGATTTTTTTCACAAAGTATAACAAATTTAATTTAAGTTTTGTAGTGTCCTTCATACGACCATTTTCACTTCCTATTTAAAATATAGAGCTGTAAAATTCATCCTCTCCATCAAAAGTGAATTTTATCACAATGTTTGAAATTTCGTCATTTTTGCCCCCTTTCCTTCCCCCTCAAACGGTAAGATTAGGTATATACTGAACTTAAAAATTGAACCACCGCAATTTGTACCGTCCTTCCTCCCGGCCGAGATGACCCTGATCAGGACGGCAACGGTTTGCGGCGAACCTCGGAGGCTACTGCTTACTACAGAAGGTCGTCCGATGGACATAAAGGGGAGATAGACTTATGAGAGAACTAACAACTGTACTGGAAAAGCGCGGTAATACTAACTGTTTCTCGGAAGCAAATTTCAACCATCTGCTGGTTACCATGAAAGATAGAACCTATCCGGAAGGTACACATCTGTACTGGGAAGGCGACATCTCTGACAAACTTTATTATATGAAACGGGGTCGTGCCCAGATCACCAAATCCACGGATGAAGGCAAGGAACTGATCATGTACATGTATCAATCCGGTGATATGATTGGGCAGGCTGATCCCTTCTTTGGCTCTAAACACAGCTTCTCAGCGGAAGTATTGGAGGACAGTGAGATCGGTGTACTGGAACATAAAGACCTGGAAATGTTAATCTGCCAGCATTGTGACTTCGCGATCGATTTTATGAAATGGATGGGCATCCACCACCGGTTGACACAGACCAAATTCAGGGATCTCATGTTATATGGCAAACCGGGTGCACTCTGCTCCACCCTCATTCGGTTGTCGAATTCGTATGGTGAGCCTCATGGAGAGCATGTCATTATTCACAAAAAAATTACCCACACGGATCTATCCAATATGATTGGAGCCACTCGTGAAAGTGTAAACCGCATGTTAAGCGACCTGCGTAAGAAAGATGGGATTGAATATGACAATGGCATGATTGTCATCAAAGATCTGAAGATGCTACAAGGAATCTGTCACTGTGAGCTTTGCCCGAACGAGATCTGTCGTATTTAATATTTGACTATGCTGATCGGATCTTGCTTATATATTTAATGAAAAAAAGCCCAGTTCTCTAAAAAGAGATTGGGCTTCTTGGTATACTTAGGATGCATTGGTTAATTCAAGCTTAACCGCATCACGTGGATTCAATTTCATGTCCAGACCATTTTCCATTAATTCTTTGTCATTCACCATAATGACCCACCGCTCATTCATACGAGGCGTGACATTCTCGACCGAAACGACAAATTTGTTATTCTCCGACATTCTTACAATGCCGCTGGACTTCAACACATCACGAACTGTGCACTCTTGAACGTAGACGCCGGCATATTGACGATTAAGGGTTGGCATAATGTTTCCACCGCTAACCTTGAGTAACGTTGTCTGATATGCAACGCCATCCCCCCCACTGTCAGCGGCTTTCACGTAAATGATCACTTCATCTTTGGCATGAAGCTCCATGTCCCAATCTTCCTGTTCAATATCCTTGCCGTTTAATTTGACAGCCCAGCTAAGCGAAGAATCCAGAGAAACTTCACCGACGGATTGAATCCGTTTGCCATCTGCCGTAAAATCAACCAGTCCGCTATTGAGTAATGCTTTTTTGAGTGTCAAACCCTCACTAAAATCTCGCTTAATGGACTTTGTTGCATCAGGCAAAAACGTACTGCCATCTACAGCCACTGTGATTGTATTCGCTGTTTCTGTCTCCTTGACAATTGGCTGCTCAGAAGGCTGTGTCTCACTACAACCAGCCAAGATCGCCAGTAGGAGCAAACATACACCTATGTAACCGGGGATTTTCTTCATCATGTAGGTAACACCACCCTGCGTAAAATCATTCACCCTGTTGTCCATAACCTCTATTATGGCACAACCTTCGGCAAAAAAAAGTGTCAAAGCCGTTACTTTTATAGGCTACCGCCTGCAAATAAGGCTTGTACAAGAAAGAGAGCCTGCACACAGGCTCTCCAATCTATATCATTTTTATGTTCTCATTGGTTACGTTATCATTGGACACTAGCCTGCATGTATGTCCGTCCTCCATCGCCATCTTTCAGATATGGATTAAGCCCGAAGAACTGCTCCTCAGATACGTATACACCTGTCAGCAATCGCCCTTCAAGCAATCCACCGTCAACCTGCACGCAACATGAAGGTGCGTCTACATACTCCTGATACAACGGAATCTGCCCATATTGTTGATGGACCTTAAATACCTTGCCTTGCTCATGCAAAGGCCGTTCCGAGAAATAGGTAGGCACAATATAACGGGCAATGACATCCAGCTCCTGCACGCTATAAAAGGGTTCATCACCAAGCCATGGCGCAAACATTCGAATCTTCTCATATTGTGACCAGACAACCGCCTGAATCAGCATTTCTGCCTGAACCAGCCGTCCTTCTCCCACATTTAAAGCCAATTGCTTACCACGGATAGTTTCTTCCATCTGAGACATCGTTGAATCAGGTTGTCCCAGCTCACATCCGATACACTTCCAGCCCCTGGACGTTTGAATCCATTTTTGCAGCACCGCCGGAGCTAATTTCGGACCATCGCTGTTCACAGAATGCGTATTCACTTCGGCAAGATCATCCTTAACCGAACGGGAATATGCTGTGCGCTTAAACAACTCTGCAGCTTTTTTGTAAATTAGATGGACCTGAATGGATGCGCTCTCAAGTTCTGCAATATCTTTTTTGCCGTAGCGTACTTCACGGGATAAGCTTTCTTCTCTCATGACAAGTGGGCCTCCTTCGCTCCGGCCGTCTGTGGCCATTTTCTATAGATTATACTACAACTCATGACAACATGTGCATAGCCCAAGAGAAAAACGCCGATCAACATAGTACTTAAGACAAAAACCCCTGATTTCCACAGAAATCAGGAGTCTATGTCATTCATGCAACAAAAGTGGGTGATATTGCTTATGCGTTAGTCAACCCACTGCTCAGCCCAGTCTTGAATTTGATTCATGACAGGCTGGAGCGCTCTACCTTTATCCGTCAGTTCATATTCAATACGAACTGGCGTCTCGGGATAGACGTGACGAACCAGAATACCTTCACTCTCCAGATCTTTCATCCGTTCGGATAACATCTTATCACTCATGGATGGAATCAGATTGGAGATATCCTTGAATCGCTTCGAACCACTCATCAATGTTTGAATAATTAAACCATTCCAGCGCTTGCCCAAAAAAGAAAACGCCGTCTCAAAACGCGGACACATCCGCAAGTCTTGACCTTCCACATTAATCACCTCTTTAGAGATCACTCAAATCAACTTACATTTTGTTAGTATATTTCATAATAACATATTTAAGCTTCAAAGAAAACGCCTGCAACTAAAAAGTTTAAATTTTAGAAGCATATCATCCAAAATGGATCATACATCCCAGTATACATTACACGCTACGTCGTCACCATGGGAAATATCGTATAACTTCCCCATAGTACTATCTTACCCAAAAAGAACCCAGCTGCCACAGTCATCAATGACTCGGAGAAGGGTTCTTTTTGAATAAAACTTATAATTTCCATTACACGATTGAGTTAGTGAATTAGACCAGCACGCCATCAAATGGTCTTACAGGTTCGCTCTTGCCAAATTCCGGCTTAAAGCTGCGGGCAGGATATGCCCATTTCACAGCGTTGCTGATCACTCTTAATATTTCCGGTTTGTAATAGGTCGGATACGTCTCATGACCTGGTCGGAAATAAAAGATTTTACCTTCACCACGCCGGAACGTACATCCGCTCCGGAATACTTCCCCACCCTGGAAGTTGCTCACAAACACCAGTTCATCCGGTACTGGAATATCGAAGAATTCACCGTACATCTCTTCTTTTTCCAATACAATCTTGCCTTCGATGCCATCCGCAATCGGATGAGATGGGTTAACACACCATACAATTTCCTGCTCGTCAGCTACACGCCACTTCAGATCGCAGCTTGTTCCCATCAGCGCTTTGAATGGTTTGGAGAAATGACCTGAATGGAGCACAATCATTCCCATCCCGTTCAGCACTCGCTGCGCAACCTTCTGTGAGATCTCATCGCTTACGCGATCATGTGCCATATGTCCCCACCATATGAGCACATCTGTGGAATTCAGCACTTCATCACTTAATCCATGTTCAGGCTGATCAAGTGTAGCTGTACGAATAGCAAAGCCTTCGCCGCCAAGTCCGTCAGCCAGTGCTCGATGCAGACCATCCGGGTAGACTTCCCTTACTTCATCGTGAATTTTCTCATGGACAAATTCATTCCAAATGGTGACGTTGATCATATTCAATTTCCCCCTAGTGTAGCTCTAAACCCACCACATGTCGCCCAGCGGTTCTTCGATCAATACTTGCTGGAGATTTTGCACGGCTTTAGAGAATCCTTCTTCAACCGACATCAGACCGTCTTCGTGCTCAATACTTACTACATAATCATATCCGACCAGACGCAAGGCACTCATAATATCTGCCCAAGTCTTGTTATCATGTCCATAACCGACCGAGCGGAACTGCCAAGCCCGATCCAGCATATTGGTATAGTCCTGCATATCCGTTACACCGTGTTTGTTCACGTTTACCGGATCAATTGTTGTATCTTTTGCATGGAAGTGATGGATAGCCCCTTCACGTCCCAAGATGTGAATTGCCTGAACCGGATCAATACCTTGCCACCACATGTGACTTGGGTCCAGATTGGCTCCGATCACTTCACCTGCTGCTTCACGCAGTCTCAGCAAGGTTGCTGGTGTATGAACGGAGAATCCACCGTGCAGCTCCAATCCAACTTTTACGTTACGATCTGCTGCAAATTTACCCCACTCTGTCCAGTAAGGGATCACTTTGTTCTCCCACTGCCACTTCAGGATCTCCTGGAAGTCATTTGGCCATGGTGCAACAGGCCAGTTCGGATATTTGGCATCCTCATGGTCTCCCGGACAACCGGAGAATGTATTCACTACAGGTACTTCCAGCTTCTCAGCCAGTTCTACCGTTTTAACAAAATCATCGTGAAATCCTTTGGCAATATCCTTTTGCGGATGTAGCGGGTTACCATGACAGCTGAGTGCACTGATCGTCAAACCACGTGATTCCACTGCATTTTTGAAGTTTTTCAATGCTGTAGGATTGCTTAATAACTCATCTGGCTTACAATGTGCATTGCCTGGATGTCCGCCTGTTCCAATCTCTACTGCTTTTAATCCCTTGGATGCTACATAATCAAGAGCATCCTCCAATTTACGTCCTCCGAATAGTACCAAAAATACGCCGAGTTTCAAGTGCGATTCCTCCCTGGATTAGATATCGTATGATTGCTGAATTCATGAATATTGAACTGTATACAATTACCGTTCAGATCACATGCCTGTTTGATTAGTGTGGAAAATCGAGAGTGTTTCTATCCTGAAATTGAACGTAAGAATACTGGTTATTCTGCTTCACTCGTAAGAGCATCAAGCTTCGAACACTTATTGCTCAGACTAGTGGGATTCCACGGTTTCAATCTCAGTTTGAACTGTGCGAGTTACTGCAAAAGAATCATAGCTGCTTTCCAGATGTATGTGCTTGCCTTCAAGTGAAGAACGCTGGAATGAATGCATGGCTTCCAGTACGTGATAAGCAAGCTTGCCACTGGCTTTGTGTTCCCGTCCGGCACGAATGGATTCAACCATTTCCGTTACGCCGATGCCTCGTTCGTTTTGTCCACTTTCGAAGACTGGTTTGACCGTCTCCCAAGTGTCTTGACCGTATCTGCGAACCTTCACTTCCCCGTTAAAATAATTGGGGTCCGGTACACTAAGCGTACCTTCTGTACCATAGATTTCAATACGTGGCAGATCCGAAGCTCCACGAATATCAAAACTGGTGATCATGGTTGCAATGGCACCCTCTGCAAAATCAATGGTTCCTGCCAAGTGGGTAGGCGTCTCTACTTGCAGTGCTGTGCCTTCCTTCGGCCCAGAGCCAATCTTGCGATCTGCAATCTGTATGCCTGCCGAGGCGCTGATTCTGCGTATCGGTCCAAGCAGCGTAATCAGAGCGGTCAGGTAGTAAGGTCCCATATCAAACATCGGTCCGCCACCTGCGACATAAAAGAACTCCGGATTAGGATGCCAAGCTTCTGGTCCTCCACCCATAAAGAATGAAGTCGCTGCAACCGGCTTTCCAATGAGCCCATCCTCAATGGCTTTACGAGCTGTCTGTATGCCTGAACCAAGGAAGGTATCCGGTGCAGAACCAACATACAATCCCTTTTCCTCAGCCAACTCAACAACCTTGCGACCATCCTCAAGAGAAATTGCCAGCGGCTTCTCGGCATACACATGTTTGCCTGCTTCGAGTGCAGCCAGATCGGTCATGGCATGACTGCCAGGAACCGTAAGGTTCAACACAAGTTCAATTTCGTTATTTTGCAGCAACTCATCTACATTGTAAACGTTTGCGATATTAAATTCATCTGCCCGTTCCTGAGCGCGTTCACGAATCAAATCCGCAACAGCCACGACTTCAATGACCGGGTTGTTTTTGAGATTTTCCAAGTAGATGGCGCTGATGTTACCACACCCGATGATGCCTGCTTTCATTTTCTCCACTGTGATGTTCATCTCCTTACGCATGGTGAAAATCTGCGTTTGAATGGTTGAGATACATATGTTTTGTTGGATGTTTCCTGTTCCTTAAATCTAATACTATGGTATTCCGTTTCAGCTTCAATTAAAATGAATAATATGATTGAAACATGAACTATCTGGTCATAATTTTCAAATTGCAAGGAGTATGCCCATGCCGACAGATCAAACCTGCCAAGTTCTTACAGCAGGCTTTTCATTTCATCGTAAACCCTACGCTATGGTGCAGCCTGAAGGGGTGAAGAACTACCTGTTAAGACTGCAAACAGACGGACGTTGCCGTGCACGCATAGACGGGGACATGTCCCTGGTGGATGCGGGCGATCTGCTTCTTTTTGATCCTGACGAACCCTATGAGCTGAGAATAGACAATGAAACCAATCCGATGGGAGAACGACTGGTGGAGAGTGGTGACTATCACATCTTCTTTAATGGTTCCTGGGTGGATGAGTGGTGGAAACGGCACAAACGGCCGATCCGGATCAAAGTCGAACTGACGGAAAGTCTTTTGGTCCTTTTTCGACAGCTCGTACTGGAACAGCGCCGCATCTCCAATCCTTATCCGGAAATTTCAAGTTATTATATGCGAATTTTATGTCTCGAAGTGGATCGTCTGCTCGCGGAGCATCCAACGATAACCAACACCAATTATGTGGCTTATGAGATCAAAAACTACATTGAAGAAAACGCTTCCTCTTTATTCAAGCTCGATGATGTGGCAACACATATTGGCATCAGTGTTTCACGGGGTGTTCATCTCTTCAAAGAAGCGTTTGGCAAAAGCATCATGCAATACACGCTTGACGTACGGCTGAATATGGCCAGGGAACGGATTATTTTCAGTCCAATGACCCTGGAGCAAGTGTCTGAGTCTTCCGGCTTTAACAACTATACCTATTTTCATCGGGTATTCCGTTCCCGGTTCGGCATGTCCCCGAAGGAATTCCGCGTCATTCACCGGGAACAGATGTAATCATACCAGTATACGTAAGTTGAACTTATTTGCGCGCGGCTATGGCCTCGGATACAACCATCGCCAGATCTTCATTGCCAAACATGGACAACACGCCAAGTACCGTATCATCCGGGATCTCACCGGCTTCCTCCTTGGATACAATCAGCTTCTGCACCTGCTGCAAACGCTCGTTGCTCTGCTGATCCGGGTAGGCTTGCCGGTACATCTCTTCCGGGTCCAAACCATTATTGACACACCACTGGGCAAATACGAGGATCATCATCTCTTCTTCCTGTTTATAGGTTTCTACAACAGCTTCCTCGATCTGTTTATTACGTTCCTTTTCATATTCATCCATGACTTGTATTCCTCCGTATGTGTATTCTGCAATTATTTGCGAATCAATTGTTCCGCCAGTTCATGACTGTCCATGACGTGACTTGCACTGATCAGGCAATCATCAGGTGAGTCCAGACAAGCCAGGAAATTATCAACTGCTCCGCTAAAACCTCTGCGTGTTAACACGGTTTCCCAGCTCCCGAACGTTTCTTTGGTTTCCAGACTCCCCTGTTCCATGCAGCTGATCGTGTCCATGTTCACCACTTCAACAGATCGTCCACCACCATGCAATTCGATCTTCTCCAGATCTGCCCCAGCTTCACGCACCATATCGAATCGACCGTAGGCTGTTCTGCCCAGCTTGGCCGTTCCGGTTGCGTGCAGCAGTCTGTCCAGATCATTCTTCCGAATCCATTGATGAAGCAACTCCACATTATGATCCGAGTACCACAACATCAGATCCAGCATATGGATGAGATCATCATAGATGGTTTCAGCCGCAGGACGATCCTGAATGCCTGTACGATGTTTGGTCACTGTCAAGGATTCAAAACCTTTTCCACCCTGCATCCATTCTTTCGCTTTTTGGTACATCGGTGCGAATCTACGGTTAAAGCCTACTGCGAGTAGCAGCCCTTGTGCCTCGGCAAAAGCAGTCATCTCTTCCGACTCCCGAATCGTATAGGATAACGGTTTGTCTACGTACACGGCTAATCCCTGTTCCAGACATTGCATGACAATGTCAAAGTGCGCTTCCGTTGCTGTATGTACAAACACCGCATCCAAGTCCCAGGACAACAGTTCTTTCAGATCCGTTGTTCCCCGTTCTAATCGATACGCCTCCTGAACGGCTTTGACCGGCTCCGGAGATCGGTTCATAATGCCTACAATCTCCACGTTCGGATGAGCTGTTAACAGCGGCAAATATACTTTACGTGCAATATCGCCGAGGCCGATAATTGCAACTCGTTTACGTTGGGTTGTTTCCATGATGATCATTCCACCTTCAGTTCGGTTCTATATTTCCACGTCCTATAGTGTAACCCTTCGGACAGCAACTTGCCAGTGATTGCAGCACACTTCGCACGAATTGTTCAGACAATGGGCGAACGTGGTAAACTTAGGAGGAACAGCAGTACAGATCGGGACACGACCAGACCTGCCTGATCTGAAAGGAGCGTTTGGGATTTTGCGAAAATGGTTATGGCTTCTGTTATATGTTTTACTTGCAGGAGTCACGTTTATTTACAGATATGAACTGCTGGCCTGGACAGATCTTCATCAGTCCATTCCGCTGTTACTCGCCATGGCAACATTGTTTGCTCTTGTGCCTGTCATTCCTTATAAGTTTGTTATTATCGCCTTTGGTTACAGTTACGGTACCACCACGGCAGCCTGGATATGCTGGCTTGGCACCACACTTGCAGCCATGCTCGTGTATGGCGGAGCAAGAACCATCTTCAGACATCAGGCGAGATCGTACCTCGAACGTATTCGGGGTCTGAACCGTTTTACCACATGGATGGAAGCACATCCGTTCATGGGTGTCATGTCGATGCGACTGTTGCCGATCGTGCCTCAGATGGCCGTTAATATCTACGCAGGTATAACGTACACGCCATTCTGGGTCTTCATGCTTGCCACGGCCATTGGGAAAATGCCAGCGATTTTTGTATTTGCCTATGCAGGTGCACAAGCTGAAACCTCAATCTGGTTGAGCTTGGCCATCCTTGCCGGATATCTGGTGTTCATGGCCATTGTATTGCTCTTATTTCGCTTTCGGTCACGCAACAAAGCCTGAATTCAGAATTCGCAAACCGTTCAGATTCAGCTTGTTTTCATTCCGGCTTGGTTGGCTTGCCAATTCAGGATATAATAGAAGAGCAAGCCTAATGCTTGTGTAACAAGTTTAATAAAACGGTAGATTGCTGGAGCTCGAACACGAGCGCTAAATCTTCATCAGAAATGGAGTGACTATAGCATGGAACAACATTCAAGTGAGTTAGCAACTTTTGCAGGCGGATGCTTCTGGTGTATGGTATCCCCCTTTGAAGAACTGCCCGGTATTCATAAGATCGTATCGGGTTATACAGGAGGACATACCGAGAATCCAACATATGAAGAGGTCTGCTCGGAGACAACAGGACATGTAGAGGCTGTACAAATTACGTTTGACCCTGCCATCTTCCCTTATAAGAAACTGGTTGAACTGTTCTGGCAGCAGATTGATCCTACGGATACAGGCGGACAATTCCATGACCGCGGATCTTCCTATCAGACGGCTATCTTCTATCACAGTGAAGAGCAACGCCAGATTGCGGAAGCTTCCAAAGCGGAGCTGGGACAAAGTGGACGTTTTGACAAACCAATCTTCACACCCATTTTGCCAGCCAAACCGTTCTATGAAGCGGAAGAACATCATCAAAATTATCACCGGAAGAACCCTGCCCATTACAAACGCTACAGCAAAGGTTCTGGACGTGTAGATTTCATCGAACGTAACTGGACCGGTAACGTGGATAAAGACGGGCTGAAAGAGCGTTTGACGCCGCTTCAATATGAAGTTACGCAGAACAGCGCGACCGAGCCTGCATTCCATAACGAATTCTGGGATCACCACGGTGATGGTATCTATGTGGACATCGTATCTGGCGAGCCATTGTTCAGTTCTACCGACAAATACGACTCCGGCTGCGGCTGGCCGAGCTTCACACGTCCATTGCGTGACCACAACGTGAAGGAAAAAACCGATCTCAGCCACTTCATGATTCGTACCGAAGTGAGAAGTCGTGAGGGCGATTCCCATCTGGGTCACCTGTTCAACGATGGTCCTGCCGAAGCAGGTGGAATGCGTTATTGCATCAACTCTGCGGCACTTCGTTTTGTGCCCAAAGAAGACTTGCAAAAAGAAGGATACGGTGAGTACGCCGTCCTTTTCCAATAAGTTATAATACAAATACAAAAAGAGCAGTGGGATGATCCCGCTGCTTTTTTGTTGTACATTTTTGTTTTTTATAGACGAACTATTGTTGCACGAGAATGCATTGATTAGGTTTGGCTCGAAGAGATTTCCGAATTTAATTGGCTGGCAGAAGCCGTCTGATCATTACGAAATTGAATTCGCATCGCTGGAACAATACCCATGATCATCACGGTAACCGAGATTGCGTAGACGATAAAAATGGATGTGCTGTTCATCAGTACACCTGCCATGGAAGATCCAAGAAGCATACTTCCTATGAATAAAGGTGTGATGGTGCCATTCACTCTCCCGATCAAATGCTCATCTATCCGAGTGACCAAGTATGTGGAGATGATGACGTTGATGAATGCCATACTGATTGAGCTTAAGAAGCTGATCAAAAGGGTCAGCCAGAACCAACTGGATAACACTTCCCCCATCGTGGCTACAGCCAGACACAGCACACCTACAAGCAGAGTTAAGGTCTGGTTCAGCTTAGCACTTACAGCAGCCGCAATACCTCCTCCAATCAATAAACCTATTCCGGACGCTCCAGAGAGAAACTGTAACGACGTTGCTTCAAGTCCCAGACGTTCGGTGATCAGAAATATTCCAAGTGGGCTGATGAGACCCGCAGAAAGCCCTATACAGATGAATACCAGACTAAGCATTTTTAACGAGCGAGATCGAGCAACATATTGCCACCCCTCTTTGATATCCGCTAATAATGAGGTATTTGTTTCCCGCTGGGTGGCGTCTTTAGGCAGAAATGTGAGTAGAAGCGCAGAGATGAGGAATAAAGTGAGTAATGCGTACATGGATGCCTGAATGCCCATTGCAGTGTATATAAACGTTCCGACGATTGGTCCGAGAATTAAAAACAACGATTGACCACTCTGGGTGATAGCAATTGCAGACTGCAAATGTTCTCCCTTTACATTTCGCCTCACAATCTTTAGAGAGGATGGTTGAGAAAACTGGCTAACGATAGAGGATACAAACGTGGCTACGTATAGAATCTGCCAATACCCAGAAGATAAAACGCCAATAATCATGACAATAGACAACGCACTCAGAATATCCCCCAGTATCATCGTACGTTTGGGATTCCAGCGATCAGCAAGTGCACCGCCTATGATGGAGAAAACAAAAATCGGGGCATATTCAAGTACGGTAATCAGCGAGACAGCTATTGGACTTCCTTGAGTTCGATCCATTACATAATAGAGGATTGCCATATTCCGGATCCATATCGCCAAATTTTGCAGCAGATCAGACCCTGTCACGATTAAAAAAGCTTTGTTTCTGAACAATGTGTTCATATTCCATCTCCTCTTTTAAACCGACTGTCCGGTTTATTAATATTTAAAAAGAAAAACTGACGTTACATCAGCTTTTCATGGTTAACGTTGTTGAATGCCTGCCAGCAGACCGGCCATGCCTTTGTGGTAAATACGACGAATCTCCGTCAGGTCCTTCTCATAATAGAGTGTAGTCAATCCGCTAAACAGACCGTAGATAATGTGCATTACATCCTGTGGGTCATCCGGTTTTAACTCCCCATCTTCCATCCCTTTAGTAATAATGGACTCGTATGTCGCATACGGAATTCGGATCAGGGAAAGCATCTCATCAAGCATCTCCTGACTGACGACCTGACCCGAGACAAACTCGTTAATGGCGTGATTCAGCGGGTTAGCCAAATCATCCACGTAATGATCAGCAAGTCCGTACAATTTGTCTATGGCAGTCTTATACCCGGATTCTTTGTCCAGCCAAGCATCCATCCAATCTTCATTGTTAAGCTTGATTAGATACATGAATAACTCTTCTTTGCTTTTGAAATGATAATAGATGCTGCCTTTACTCCGATTGTTAATCGTACATATGTCTTCCATGGAAGTTGCACTATATCCCTTTTGGGCAAACAGTTCCTTGGTATTACGTGCAATGTCTTTCTTTATCTGGGTAACATCTTTTCTTCGTTTAACTTCGATTGGAAAAACCCCCATAAATTAAACCGACTATTCGGTCTAATAGTATCACAGCACAAATACCCCGTCAATTCATTTTGCACAGGCACCCTCTCATTTGCTGTTTCAAAAGATGTACAAGAGAGTGCCTGGCTACAATTCAGGAAAGAAGTCGTCACATCATACTTACGATCCAACCGATCCAATACGCAAATGGAATTAATAACAACTGTGCCAACAGAGTACCGAATAAACGGGATACGAGCATGCATCCATAGATCTGATTCATGCGATCCAAACGGATCTCGCCACGTAATGATTTGTCACTAAGCAGGGAAATCCGCGGATCAATCAGGATGGTTAACAAAATAGTCGCTATTCCGTTAATTAACCCGGTTGATTGGGATGCAGCTACAGCCTGCCCTGGGTAAAGGTACGCTGCGTATAAGCTGGACAGGACACCTGTGGTATAGATTGCGGTTACCGCTACATTAAGCAGCATTAACCGTCTTGGCATCCCATGTTGTACCAATCGTTTGGCCATCTTCCAGGATGGCGGGGTGATGTAATACGTTGCATTTCTAATCTTGCTTCGCTTCAGCATACCGCGAACCATCGCAGGGATGGAACCGGCTGCTTCAAAATGTACAACCATTCTTGATGAGAGCTTCACCATGGTTGGAAAACACAATATGGCTAATGCCGTTCCAATTGTTGCCGCACCCATTAACCAGTGCAGTTGCGCCGCAAAGTGTGGATTGGTTCCACGTGTTGCAGTATCCACTAGATTACCTACCATCGGACCCTGGGCCATATTCGAGGTTCGAGAAACCAACAACAAGATACCTGCCAATGAAATGGCCAACGCGATTCTGCGGGTGCGTAATCCACCGAGGCGGAGCGCGTATGACAAGCTGTCTGCGGCATGAATCAGCATGGTGAACAGCATAGGGATTGCCAGGCTAAGACTAAACATATGTATGTACTCCTTTATATTCCTGTTATTGAACTTATTTCTTTCATGGACAGCATTATACTCCTCTGGCTTGCAAAAGTATAGGAACGAGATCCTTTTATATAAGTTGAACTAAAGAATATTTACACTGGACACTCCGATGACAGAACAACCTTCCGATCGCTGTTATCCCCAGATTTTTTGATTCCTTTTATAAAGGGATAAATCCGGGGATAAAGGCGAACACTTCGTTTCTTCAGGTTTTTTCTGTCCTCTCCGTTTCGTGTAAATGTTTATTTCAATTTATATAGATCATCGGTAAATGCACTTACGACCTCGGATGTTCATCGTTTATCCCTCTCCTCACAGGGTAATATACAACTAATCCATTATTGTACAGGAGGGGTTCATATGCCTTGGAACAAACAGGATTATCCGGTATCCATGAAGAACCTGGAACCACGTGTCAGACATAAAGCAATTGAGATTGCCAATGCTCTGCTCGATGACGGGTATGAGGAAGGACGCTCGATTGCCATAGCGACAGCTAAGGCGGAAGAATGGAATGAGAATCATCCCGCACCAGAAAGTTCGAAATCGGACTCCACATCTTCTTCCGATAACTCCAACTCTAAAAAGTCGTCTTCCACGGATCGTCGTCATTCCGAGCCCGTCTCTTCGTCCAAAAGTCATGACAACATCCATGTCGTGCCTACCGACTCCGGTTGGGCGATCAAGGAAGAAGGAAAGTCTACCTATCTGTCGACATTCGATACTAAGGCAGAAGCTGTAGATAAGGCCAAAGAACTGAGTAGCAAACAAAATATTCGAGCGATTATCCATAATCAGGATGGTCAGATTGCTTCTTCGATCAAGCCCTGAATGAATCGGAAAACAACAAAATCCCTTTTGCTGCTGAAGAGCAGTCAAAAGGGATTTTTGTATGAACTTTAACTATCAAGACCTGAATATGATGCATGCAGGTTATGGTTGTTCTGAGACGTATGGTTAATTGGATACCCCTCTAGCCACCGTAGTCCGTTGTGAAATAGCAGCAGCGTTAACTGCCTTGGCTGCAGCCGATGGCATCGGCAATTTCACCGCCGAAGTTGTAACCACGGTTCCGCGAGCCGGAACACTAACGACGTACGTGATGACTTTGCTGGCAATCCATACGGCCAGAATCGTATATAAAGTTTCTTTTACCGGAAGAAAGAAAAGCGACAATCCCAATACAAAAGCATCGCTGACAAAGAAAACTGTTCCCAGCTTCCATCCCTTCCAGCGGCTAACCAGCACGGCGAGAATATCGTCTCCACCTGTCGCTCCACCGAATCGAAGCACGATCCCAGCGCCTACCCCTGTCAATATACCGGATAGAACTGCCGGAATCCACAGATTTCCGTTAAACGACAATACCAGTGTGGAGTATCGTTCAAAGCCGTCATAGAATAGGGAAAATGCACCGACGCCAAGCAATGCCTGAATCATGAATTTCCAGCCTTTAAGGAACCAAGCCAGGATCATGACCGGAATGTCCAGTAACAACATACCGATAGCAGGTGATAAGCCTGTTGCGTATTTTCCGAGCAGGGCCAGACCAACAAATCCGCCCTCCGATAAATGATTCTGAAAGTTAATGTGATAATAAGCAAAAGCTAAAATAAATGTACCGAGTAGCATAATGGCGAATTTGATCGCCTCTGTTTTAACGTGTTGTAAGGTTAACGATGTTCTCTTCATTCAGGTTCCCTCGCAGTTTGTAGGTTGGTTTTTTAGACCGACCGTACCCTGCAAAAGGTAAGCCTGGAAGAAATCATCGTGTACGTCCTTCGAATATTCATTCCAATCCCCTCTTTCGCAGAGTCAGCCGTTTTTTTGAAACCGGTTGGTGTACTCTACAAGGGGCGCTATGTGTATGAGAGATCGTAACGTTTCCAGATCGTCCTTGGGGAGATTGTCCTTCGGGAACTCATGGTATCCTGATCCTTTCTGTTCTGTTGTGGTTAGCTGTGCTCAGTTAAACTGAAAAATAACTACAATGCGTAAGCTTGAACATTTAATTGTACACTTACACTTGGATTACAGTACCCTCTTTTGATCGCGGTTATCCCCGGATTTTTGGAATTCCATTTTCCCTCTGGGGAAAATCCGGTGATCGCTTATGCTTCCGAATCTGCTTTCATTCAAAAAGCTTTCAGACGAACGCTTCGCTTCTACAGATGGGTTCTGCACTCTTCGTTCCTGTGTAAATTGTAAATCCAACTTACAGCAGTTGCAAGTTCATTCAGTTTAAACACCAAAGCTAACTTGCTTGTTCTTCTATTATATAACACCAACGTGACCGGGTCTAAACAGTAGACCCCTCAAAAACAGGCATAAAGCAGCCTTTGGACTGCTCCAGCAGTCATACGGCAACACCAGGATAAGCAATGCTTGCTAATGGTGCAACCTGCTCCTTTATTCTATGACCAAAGCTTCCAAAAATAACTGTCAGTCACCCAACTGTGACAAATTGGGGCCTTTTTTTATTTTCTTGCGCTTTTTAAAGGAATCATTTTCCTTTCACACATACACTATAGCAAACGTAATCGGCTTATTCTTTGTCCAGTTCAGACGTTTCCAGACTTACTCTGCTTTTTATGGTATAATATAACAATTGAATCCCACTACCGTTTAAGCGAGGCGGATTGATGAAAACGTTAAAGCCAAGAGTCTTTATTGGCTGCTCGCTGGAAGCGAAGCCGATTGCAGCCGCAGTACACGAAAACTTACGTTTTTCAGCCGAAGTTACCCCTTGGTATTCTGGGGTTTTTAATCCAAGCAGCTATACCATGGACGATCTGGAAGTAGAGGTCCGTACGACTGACTTTGCCATTTTTATTTTTCATCCGGATGATATATCCAAAATCCGCGGGAAGTACTACGCGTCGGTCCGGGATAATACAATGCTGGAAATGGGTCTGTTTATGGGTCGTCTGGGACGAAAACGTATTTTTTTCATTCTTCCTGAAGATATTACAGACATCAAGGACACAACTAAGGTTGAAGGATTGCGTATGCCCACAGATCTGCTGGGGTTAAATCCACTCGTATATGAAATCCGTTCTGACGGAAAGTGGGCACCAGCCGTGTCCGTGGCATGTTCCAAAATCGCAGACAGTATTGAGGAACAAGGACGCTGGAGTGATCCAGAATTGGAGAACATCATTGAGAAGCATAAACGCACTGAGGGAGAAGCAAGGTTACAACTGCTTAAGTTGCTGCGGTTCTTTAGGGAATTGCTGCGTACCCGCAAAGCAGATGCCAAGATGCTGGAGCGAATGAGCGATGCCTTACGTACTGCCTTTGTCTCTCATCCTCCATTCGCTGTACGTGGCACAGCCATATACCGTACAGATGACAGTGGTTACATCGAGCAATTATGTGGTAATGTTGGAGAACCGGGGAGAAAGTATGACTTGTCCGCTAACGACGACAAACAACCGGATGATCCCAAGCGCATTCTGGTGATTGATTCTTACCGGGAGAATAAAATCAAGATCAACCTGTATGATGATTACCTTGAGAAAGAGTATCTGCTATGCTATCCTGTAGCCAAGAGGTATGTAATCACCGTTCACATTATTGGACATATTGAAGCGGATGAGGCGGTATTTCAGCAGATTGACCTACAGAATCGTCAACTGTTCAACGCCATCAACGATTTGTTAGGAGGCGAACCGGAATGAAACCGGAAACGAAAAAAATAAGCAAGCGCTGGGGCAGCGAAAAAAAGGTACGCCTCAGTTCTGCGCCCGAATCATCACGACCGGTTCCGGAACCCAAGGAAGAAGATCGTTTCCACAAGCCGGCCGTACCGCTAACTACCATTGGGCCCTCCCTGAAGGGCAAGGAAAGACCTTATAAGGTCATCCTTGAAAAAGAGGCGTTCTACGAAAAGCCTCAATATCTTGCTTAATTTCTGAACACATCATCAAACCTGCCGCTGAATCGGCAGTATTCCATAGGCCCCGCCGCCCAAGGCAGGGGCTTTTTTGTTGCTCATTTTCTCTAAAATAAAACTGCTTCTACTCGTTGACCTGGTGCCATCGTGTTGCGGCAAGGCATCCTTGAATCATGATCATAATCGTAATAGCAATTCATTGCAGTAATTCATTGCTTGTAATTACTTCTGTAGCAGACTGCATTGCATAAGGTTTATTTGGTTTATGGCCTTAGGTTTCCTGCAAAACCCATAAATTATACCTTATTTTGGAGCAGGCTTGTCCCTAAATCCCTAGCCTCACTCACTATCTGTACCTTTAGGAAAATGCGATAATGTTTGCTTCCAATATTTCTCGGTTGTATTGTGTATCTCCATTACATATATTGATTATAATATAGGAACACATGTTCTGTAAATATAAAATTCCAATTAAAGGTTAAGGAAGTGAACATATGACATCCTCAACTTCCGCCCCATCCCCTGCGGATGAAGACCATCGTCTGATTAAAGGTCTGGTTGTGCGCACGCTATTGCTGGATGTACTTGAACGAGATATTCACACACTGGATACGTTGCTACTGAAGATGCCCGAAGTCTACATTCTGTCGCTGACCCGCATTCAAAACAATGTGCTCAAGGAGATGTTGGCCCTTCGTAAACAGATGAGAACCCGCGGTGTCAAAGTACTGGAAGAGAAACGGGAAACCGAGGGCATCGAAACTCTGTATATGTGCAGAGGGTATTGGCAACGGTTCTATATGCTGTGGACATTCGCACGTAATGAAGTCAAAAAAGAACTCAGTCGGCATCTGCAGATGGACTTGGCGCAGACTTGATACAACTCTGACAATATAGAACCCATTCCCCAGCAAAACAAGTTGACCACGGAAGGTTACGTTCATTAAGATGGAATAGAGATATCCAACCATTCCAATAAGGCATGATATAGTTTCAACCGGATATACTCTCAACGTCTTATCAATCAAGGAGTTGTACTTCATGGATTTGAATACACATTCGATTAAACAAACACCCGCACATACAGGCATTGCCGCAGATGTAACCGAACTGATCGGCCAGACACCTGCCGTTAAACTGAACAGACTCACAGGCAGCAACTCTGCTGATGTATACGTGAAACTGGAATACTTCAACCCAAGTGGCAGCGTCAAAGACCGTGCCGCCTACAACCTGATCGTTCAGGCTGAACTTGCGGGACACTTGGTCCCTGGTGCTACCATTATTGAACCGACGAGCGGCAATACCGGGATTGGTCTTGCGATGAATGCCGCCGCCAAAGGATATAAAGCCATTCTGATTATGCCGGACAATATGTCCAAGGAGCGCATCAACATTCTGAAAGCCTATGGCGCAGATGTGGTGCTCACCCCTGCTGCGGAGCGGATGCCAGGCGCAATTCGCAAAGCGAAAGAACTTCAAGCAGACATTCCGGGAAGTTTCATTCCGCAGCAGTTCGAAAATCAGGCAAACCCGGATATTCACCGGATTACGACAGCTCCCGAGATTATGCAGCAGATGGAAGGCAAGCTGGATGCCTTCATCGCTACGGCGGGAACTGGCGGAACCATTACCGGGACGGGAGAAGAACTGCGCAAGCAGTTACCCGATATCCGCATCTATGCGGTGGAGCCCAAAGGTTCTCCGGTGTTGTCCGGTGGCGAGCCCGGACCACACAAGCTCGTCGGTACAAGTCCGGGCTTCATTCCGGACATCCTGAATACCGACGTGTGGGATGCCATCATCCAGGTGTCCGATGAGGACGCACTGGATACGATGCGGCAGCTTGCTGCCCGGGAAGGGCTGTTGCTCGGCCCTTCCTCTGGCGCTTCGGTGTGGGCCTCCCTTCGCATCGCGAAGGAACTGGGGCCGGGGCACCGGGTGCTCTGCATTGCGCCGGATACCGGGGAACGGTATCTGAGCATGGGTATTTTTTAACACAGCATAAATCTGTACACATCAAAAAGGGGCTTCCATCTCCCATAAGTCATGAGCATGACAGAGGCCCTCCCTTATTAGCGCTCATTGGTCATTGGTTCTAATGAACCTGACACACGCTATTCGCTCCTATTTGCGCAGGTCTGACGTGTAACGAATCACAGCGACGTTATTTCTCCAAATTCGGTCGATTTACAGGCTTAAGAGCTATTTTCGGCGGGATAACGTTACTGAGATTCGTTAGAATTTACATCTCTTCATTATCACCCTAATAAGGTGCGGTAGGTTCGTTAGAATGTTGGAGCGATTGGTAGCGAGGAGCGAGGGAAAACCCCTCGAAAAAAAGGGAAGAGAAGTACATTGAAGGAACCATCAAAACAAAAAATAAGCTCTTGCTCACATACGGATGGTGAATCCGCAGAGAACAAGAACTTATTTTGGCAAGAAACCTTATCATCAAAAATAAAGCAAGAATATTTAACGTAAGCTGGTTAGTGTGTCAGGGTTGTCCATTCCACACCTTCAGGAAGCAGGGCCGCAATGCGGTCTTTGGCTTCCTTTTTGGTATACAGCGATTCATCGAGAATGACCGCGGAACCAGAATCCGTGCTTGTCCGAATCAGACGTCCGAGACCTTGCTTCACACGCAAGAGCATATACGGAAGATCGATCTCTTCGTATGGTGCTGCCGACGCACTGCGTTTTGCATTGAAGACAGGGTCCTGTGGTGGATACGGAAGCGACCAGATCATGACATTGGATAATGACGGACCTGGAACGTCCAGACCTTCCCACAGATTAACGGAGCACAGCACACTTTCCTCATCCTGCTGGAACGCCGCGATCAGATCACTGATCTCCCGATCGCCCTCATACATAAAGCGCAAACCTTCTGCTTCAGGTACATGAACGATGTCCTGTTTGAATGCCCGTAGTTCTTCCATCGTACGGAACAGAATCAGCGCACGTCCTCCACTCTCCTGAAGCATAGACACCGCGTCCCGCATACGATTTTCGTTCTCCGGGTGACCCGGCACAGCTTCGTCTGTAATCTTCATCTTCATTTTGTCCGCATAATCATACGGAGAAGCCACCGAGAATGATACAAAATCATCAATGCCCAAGCTGTCCGCCACATAACGGAATGAACTGTCCACAGATAACGTGGCAGAGGAGAACACGATGGGAATACCTGTGTTGAACACACGCTCGTTCAGCATTTCCTTCACGGTGCGCGGCATGATCGATAAGGTCGTCTCATCCTCGCTCTCTTCCGCCCAACAGATGTAACCATCTTCCTTGCGGAACAAGGCAAGCGCAGACTGAATCATGTCCAGATGTTCTTCCACGACACGCATCTGATAACCATCCAACGAGAACAAGCCGCTCTCAAATACCAGTTCTTCGCCGATTGCATCCAGCACACTCGTCAGACGTTCAATCTCACGTAGCAGTGGCGGCTCTACCCGAACTTCTTTCCGTTCCGAACCAGGGATCGCCACCGTATACGTATCCAGCAATGCAAACAGTCGCTCACTGCTCTCAATCGCTTCATCTACACACTCCGCGAGGGATTCACGAATCTCTCCTTCTAACAGGCGAGTGACGAGTTCCTCAAAGATGCGGTGTTTCAGCTTGTAGCTCAGTGCGTTCAGGGCTGCTTCTTCCAGCAAATGTCCTTCATCAAATACAACTGAGCTGTGGTCAGGCAGCAAGGGCAATTGTCCCTCGCGTTTGCGCGCATCATAGGTCCACACATGCTCCATGTAGTAATCATGGGAACAGATGATGATGTCTTTGGAACGTCGGTAATGGTCACGCGACAGCGTCAGGCCGCAGCGTTGTCTTTTAGGACAAACAAAACAATCCTGGAACGGGTCCCAGTTGATTTTGTTCCACTGACGATCATTCAGATGTGGATACTGTTTGCGGTCACCATACGGATGGAAGGCCTGAAGTGTACCCGGCGTGTTCACAAAATCCGGCAGACTCTCATGCACTTCTTCAATAACAGGCGCATCTTCATCCGCAAATCGCATCGCACTTAGTTTGTTCAGACAGACGTATTGATCCGGTGATTTGCCCAGACGTGCGTCCACTTCCAAGTCCAGATGTGCAGCCAGCTTCGCAATATCTCCGCCGGGCTTCACAAGCTGTTCAATCAAAGACTCATCGGCACAAGCAATCACTGCCGGTTTGCCCGTATAACGTGCATAACAGACCGCGTAGAGCAGATAGACTAACGTCTTGCCTGTTCCGACACCGGCCTCCGCCATAATGGTCTTTTTATCTCCATAGGCCCGTTCGAGCTGGTACGCCATAAAAATCTGTTCATCCCGTACCTCGAAGCCGAACTCTGGCAAAATATCGTAAAAAACATCGGCGACCCATTCTCCCAGACGGGATACAAAAGGTTCAGCCGGATCATATGCAAAAGGATAACGTTGTGTAGACAATCCTAGGTCAGCCTCCATTCTTAGACGCGGTCCTCTTTCATTTTTCCGTTCAAAAAAGGCCGCAGGGCAAAAGTTAATTATCTCACGCGATGAAGCGGGTGACAAGCTTTTTTTACGAGATTATTTGCGAGGTTTAATGTATAGAACCAATTTTCAGGGAAAATATATACAGGAATCCACTTTAAGGAAAGGCGGTGCTCCACTCCATGAATCATCAGTCTTCACAACCAGAGCATTCCTCAGACAAATCAGCTGAGACATTAACGGATCGACAAGGGCATCCCATTACGGACAATCAGAATGTACGAACCGTTGGCAGCCGGGGACCGACTACGCTGGAGAACTATCATTTTCTCGAAAAAATTACTCACTTCGACCGCGAACGTATTCCGGAACGTGTGGTCCATGCCCGTGGTGCTGGTGCTCATGGCGTATTTGAAGCGTATGGAACAGCCGGGAGTGAACCGGTATCGAAGTACACACGTGCACATCTGTTTCAGGAAAAAGGCAAACAAACGCCCGTTTTCGTTCGCTTCTCTACCGTTATACATGGCGGACATTCACCGGAGACACTGCGGGACCCGCGCGGATTTGCTGTAAAATTCTATACCGAAGATGGCAACTGGGATCTGGTGGGTAACAATCTGAAAATCTTTTTCATTCGTGACCCGCTCAAATTCCCGGATATGGTACACGCCTTCAAGCCAGACCCGTTGACCAATGCACAGGATATGGAGCGGTTTTTCGACTTTGTATCGCTAAGTCCTGAAGCTACCCATATGGTGACATTCCTCTTCTCTCCATGGGGCATTCCAGCGAATTATCGGCAGATGCAAGGGTCGGGTGTTAATACATACAAATGGATCAATCAGGAAGGCACGGGCGTACTCATCAAATACCACTGGGAACCGCTCAATCAAGGGATACGCAACCTGCTGCAAAAAGACGCGAGCGAGATTCAAGGACAGAACTTCAATCATGCGACATTGGACCTGTATCACGCTATTGAAAAAGGGGAGTATCCCGAATGGGAGCTGTGCGTTCAAGTGATGGAGGACGGCGAGCATCCGGAGTTGGATTTCGACCCGCTGGACCCGACCAAGTTGTGGCCGCAGGAGCAGTTTCCTTTTCTACCTGTTGGCAAAATGACGCTGAATCGTAATCCCGAGGATTATTTCAATGAAGTGGAGCAAGCAGCGTTTGGCACAGGCGTATTGGTAGACGGGCTGGATTTCTCAGATGACAAGTTGCTGCAGGGACGCACCTTCTCTTATTCAGATACCCAGCGTCACCGGGTGGGTGCAAACTACCTGCAATTGCCTGTAAATGCACCGAAAAATCGGGTGGCAACCAATCAAAGCGGCGGGCAGATGCAGTATCAAGTGGATCGTGCGCCGGGTCAGAATCCACATGTGAACTATGAGCCTTCATCGCTCGGTGGGTTAAAAGAAGCACCCCCACGTGGTAAGGAACATGAACCACTGGTGGAAGGTCGACTTGTCCGTGAGAAGATTGAGCGTACAAATGACTTTGGACAAGCGGGTGATACGTATCGGGCGTTCGAAGATTGGGAGCGGGATGAGCTAATCAGCAACATGGTCGGCGCGTTGGCACAATGCAAACCGGATATCCGGGAGCGCATGATCTCTTACTTCACCCAAGCGGATGCGGATTACGGTCGGCGCGTCTCTGAAGGGTTGGCCTCTGTACCAACCGATGATAGTGCCACAGTCCAACCGAAACATGAACCAAGTGTCGAGCAAGCAGAGAAACGCAGTCGTGAGACGGACGGATATTAAAATAGCTGGACAGCGTTTAGACTGATAAGTCTGACACTGTTAGTACATTCGAGTATGTTGAGTAAGCAAATTACGTTCTGAATTAAACATAGCCCTGATCGTCAAGTTGCCCGTTGCAGCTGCTATCAGGGCTTTTTCATGACTAGTTTGAGTATAATCTCCACTTCAGGATGTAGGCTGCTATTTATTTTAGGTTGAATGAAGTTCATAGGAGTGGATCATAAGTAAAACTGGTACTTTGAGGATGGAAAAGCGTACTTCTCTACGTTCATTTCAGATGATTCTTCGTTAAATGAGAGCTATCACCCAATGGAAAGATTACATAATTCACGTGATATTACAGGCATTGGAAGCTTGCAGGCCTGACCTGCCTGCATGTACCTCCATCTGATCAGATGATTATTGATGATAACGCTTACAACATTTACCATAAAGCTGTGTCCTAGAGATTACATCTAACCAGCCGGCATGACCTATCTCATAGGTAACGGTCTGGTACACGGCTACCACATGCTCTTCATTCTATTCCCAATTAACCAAGGAGGCTTACGTAATGAAATTATTCCCATCCACATCCACTCATGTATCTGCACGATCTGCACGTTCTCTGAAGGAACGCTCCCTCAAATCCAAAATGGCCCATATCTGTCTGAGTGCCGCGTTCCCTCTATTATTAATTGGTGGTGGATCGGCCGGTGCTGAGGAACTGATCGAGAGCAGCTTGCAAAATCCCTCTGAATCGGTGGCGACTTCGAATATCGCACTTGCTGCGGGTGATCTGTATGTGTCTCCTGGCGGCTCAGCCAGCAATCCGGGAACACTGAACAGTCCAACGTCACTGGCTAACGCATTGACCCAGATCGCACCAGGCAAAACGATCTATCTACGCGGCGGTACCTATAACTTCTCCCAGACCATTACCATTGAACGTGGCAACAGCGGCACATCGAGCCAACGTAAAAACCTGGTGGCGTATGGATCGGAAAAACCGGTCTTTGATTTCTCAGCCCAGGCCTTCGCTTCCACCAATCGTGGACTGCAAATGTTCGGAGACTACTGGTTCGTCAAAGGGCTTGAGGTGAAGGGTGCGGGCGACAACGGCATCTTCATCGGAGGCAGTTACAACCGTCTGGAGCAGATCGAAGCTCATCACAACCGGGATACGGGTATTCAGATGGGACGTTATGCTTCCACAGCCGCCAAGAGTGAATGGCCTGCATATAATGAAGTGATTCGTTCTTACTCCCACAACAACTATGACCCGGATGACGGCGAGGATGCAGACGGTTTTGCGGCCAAACTGACCGTAGGCCCGGGCAACGTCTTCGACGGTTGTATTGCGGCCTATAACGTGGACGATGGCTGGGATCTGTATAGCAAAACAGATACAGGCGCCATCGGCGCGGTTACGATCCGCAACAGCATCGCCTACGCCAATGGCGCAACCGCAGACGGCACTTCTACCTCCAACAGTGATGGCAACGGCTTCAAGCTGGGCGGCGAGAAGATTGCGGTGAATCATATCGTTGAGAACAGCATTGCGTTTAATAATAAAAAGCACGGCTTCACTTACAACAGTAATCCCGGTTCCATCCAGATGAAAAATAACACCTCCTGGAACAATGGGCAAAGCAACTTTGCCTTTGATGTAGGCACCCACATCTTCACCAACAACCTGTCCTTCCAAGGCGGCGCCAGTGACAAAACAAGCGGAACCGACGTCAGCAGCACCAACGTCTGGTGGAAAAACAAAAAAAGCGAGAACGCCAAAGGCCTGCTCGCCAGCGCAGCCGACTTTGTCTCCCTCGTGCCTTCGGTAACACGTAGCGCGGATGGAACGCCTGTCTTGGGCAATTTCCTCAAGCTTGCGAAGGGCAGTGATCTGACCGGCTCGGGTACGCCATCGGGTACGAATATTGGTGCGCGGTAGGTATGGGAGTAAATAAGATAAAAGAATAATTTAAAAGCAAGTCCCCTCCCCCAATGCCAGCCTAATCGGTGGTAATGGAGGAGGGGATTTTTGAATTGCTGTGTATTGTATACTGGCTTCTAGGTTGAAAGATACTCACACTCACGTTTTGCCTAAAACCTCAATGATGAGTCTGCTGCCTGTGCGAAAACCTTGCTCGAACGCCGCTTCCACATACATCGACGTGGATTGTCCGATCAAGTCTATCAGTTGTTCCAGAGCATCGTATTCATTCTCGGTAAGCTGTGTTTTGTAGTCCTGCATCAGGTCTGATATCTGGCGATTGATCTCCTGATACTCAGTTTGTTCAGGATGAATTGACTCATCCAATCGCAGGTTTCCGTGAAACAAGTCTTCGATCAGATTTGACATGTTATCCTTCATGGTAAGGTCACCTCAGGAAGATTGTAACTCATGGGATGAGGTGAGATGGGAATTTAGCGGGAAATCCGCTAGTTTTTTATTGAGTCGAAATTAAAGTAAAGGAATTTGAAAATATCTCACATTCTAAACAAGAGCTATCCAAATACATTGATTATTACAACAACAAACGCATTAAGACAAAACTAAAAGACAAGAGTCCGGTATGGTACCGAATTCTTGCCCAACAAGTTTCCTAAAGATATAATCTGTATAACTTTACGGGGCATTTCATTGATAGGTGGTTTTTAGTGAGCTATCGTTTCATGATATGACGAAACTGTACAAAGAACTGCTATATCTTCCCTAACGTGTGAATTTCATCGAATTCTTTATTAGTTAGACCATAGATATATTCGTCATAGTGCCGTCCTTTTGTAAAAATCATGTTTCTTATTCTTCCCTCTTGAATGAAGCCTAGATTTTCATGCAATGCTACAGAACCCTCATTAAATGCATACACATGAGCGTTCACCTTCACATATCCTAATTCCTCAAAGTAGTACTTAAGTATAGTTTTAATAGCATCAGATGCATAACCTTTGCGCCAATGCTCACGGAATATCGAAACTCCATATTTAAATGTACCACATCGAAGATTACAACTGTTTGTAGAAATGCTCCCGATAAGTGTTCCATCAAGCGTTTCTATAGCCAAAAAAACGTTGTCGCCATGAGAAGTGTTTTTGGATTGATGCTCTGCCCAACTGATTGTACCTTCTTCTGACCTTGGAAAATGTAACTCGTCACATAATCTTGCATTCTCCGAATCTTGATCATTGAAATGAAACTTTTCCCCGTCTGTTGGTGATACCGGACGCAATCTAACTTTCATTCCAGCCCAAATGTAATTACTCATATACTGATCCTCCTCAATTTTCATCCTGATTTCTTCTTACATTATTAATAGAAAGAAGAAGGTGGAGATCTCGCTCGAGGACCAAAATTTAATACGACTACATAGTTCTCATTCCTCTCAGGTATTTGGTAAATTATAACACAAGTTTAAATGCATGTTAATAGTTTTCATCAGTCAATCTATATAACTTTTCCTTCTCTCTACAAGATCAATCTAACTAAAATGGTTTCACCGCATCTTCTTGTTCAACGGCATCAGGTACTTTTGCTTACCCTCGGTGTGGTACAATTCGGCATTGGCATCCAAGTTGGTCCTGATCCAATCGTTGCGTTGACTGTCGGTACCGTACTTGCTGTGAATCGATTTGGGATGTGTCTTCTTGCCCCAAATGATGAAGTAATGCTCCCCGTCCGTTTTCCCCTCATAGATCCAGTTCGTAGCCTGATAAATCCCGCCGTGATGCTTTTGCTCTACGTCTGCATAACTGACGATCAACTCCACGTTGGGGGATTGCTCCTTCAAGAACCGGATCGCTTTGGCAAAGATCTCCGATACAAATGATTGATGCTTGGTTAATGAAACCCGCGTCAACTCACAGCATTCACGCTGCGTCAGGCCATCAGGAGAACCGATATTCTAAGTCGCCCCACGGCTGAATATAACAACATGATAAATTGGCCATCTTCCCATGCTCCCACCTTCACAGACTTCCCTGCGGGCAAGCTACGGCTGTAGTGGAAATTCTCACAGGAAAACTTCGCTGCTGCTTGTGTCGCCCAATCCACTTTTAAATCAATCATGTTCGAATTCCTCTTTGCAGTGCGGACAAGTCACCAGCTTTGAACTCAATACCCCCAAATCGCCTTGATCTTCGGAAGTACCCGCATCGAAATTCGGGATCTCAATCTCACCAAGCATCTGTTTCAGATCCACATCGTCGAACCCGGACAAGGAAATATCCACGTTTTCCTGTTGCAACTCAACAAGTAACTGCGATAGGGCATCTTCATCCCAATCACCTGATACCTTATTCAAAGCAATATTCAGGAGCCGTTCCTGCTGATCGTCCAGATCCACCACGGATACCTGCAACTCAATGTGGCCAGGTTCATTGATCATGATCTTATACCGTTGATGGCCGCCGACCATGTTTCCGGTACGTTCGTTCCAGACAATTGGTTCAACATAACCGAATTCCTCTATGCTGCGGTGAAGCTTATCATATTCAACATCCCCAGGCTGAAGATCAACACGGGGGTTGTAGGCTGCTGAATTAATCTGATCGATCGGTACAACTCTGATGTTCATGTTCTCTACCTCCAATAAAAAAAGACGCTCTTTGGAGTCTAAAATTAAGATTACTTATACTCTGAAAATAGTTTTTCTTTCATTTTTCTTAAATCAGATTGTTTAAAGCCAATAACAGTTAGAATCGCTGTTTGAAATCTCCACAACTCATCCCGGGATCTCTCGCGTTGCGAAAAATCATTACCGGTTTTATTAAATTCATCAATAGCACCCAATAGGAAAGAAACAAGTTCTCTGTCACTATCTAAAGCAACCGTTAAATACTGTCTTAGAGTATTCACAATAGTAATTGTCTTTTCGAAAGCATTCTCATAAGTATCTAAAGGTTCCTTATTAATTTCAACCCAATGACGCTCAAAGATGCCTATTAGGATATCAATAATTTGTACTTGTTGCTTAATTTTATTTGGTTTCTCTTTCTTTTCTTGTAGATGCATGGAATACTTAACAGCCCCTATAGCTCCTAACGTCCCCACTATACCACCTGTAAAGCTTCCCCAATCAAACCCCATCAAGATTCCCCCTTTAATGTCGATTTTCGACGTAATTAAGAGAAATCCTTTTATTCATTTGTGTTGAGTTGGTTTCAACGTTTGGGTGACCATTATATGCATGCGTAGGCTCAATCAGACGCTGTTCTCTGCTCTTCAATTGACTGATCCCTGCAAACGTACGTTCTTATGCTAAGAGGCGCAGATCGGCTCACATTCTGTCATATGAGAGCAAAAGAAAAACGCCTTTGCAGGCGCTACTATTTACTAAGCTTCTCCACTATACGGTTTGTTACATCCATTGTATCTTTTTGACTCTTCAACTGAAGTTGAAACCCATTGAGAATCTTCTCAGGTGTAACTTTCATATCTTTTAAATTCAAACCCTGATCCATTAACTTAGTACCATGAATTAATTCATCGAAAGCATCAACAAGCTGATGGTGCTCCCGTTCAATTACTGCTGGACGGTCCAGAACAGCCAGCTCGTTTCTAATTGAAGCATATCGACTAATCGCACTCTCAAGAACGCTCTTACGTTTCAGAAGCTCATCGTATTTTAATTCTGACGCAAGCTTCTCAGCTTCTTTAAGTTCAGTTGAAACAGCATTGATTTTATCTCCTAATACATTTAGAGCCAACGCATATTTAATTGTATTATCCAAGGTATTCACCTCCTTCGACATCAAAATTCGACATCAGGAAGGTTTTTCCTCTTTGGGACATATAGGCCAACTACAAAACTGCTTAACCCCATCCAATCTACCCCATACACATCCTTTGCACTTCTCAGGCTGCTTGTTGGGGCGAATACGTATCTTCTTCCGTCTTCTGCTGCTGATCACTTCGATACCTTCAAATAAAAAAAGCCGATCCAGTGAAGGAACGACTTTGGCTGTAATATGTACTTTATTGATTTAACCTGCTTTGATATGCAATCTGGAATTGAGGAATTCCTTTGTATATAAAGAAATATACGCATACGAGAAATAAAATGCTAAATGTGATTTTGAGATTTGATCCTCTCAATCTTAAAACAAACCTTAAGATAATTGCTATTGCTACTGCTGGTAAAACTAAATATAGACCAAACGTCTCAAAAATTGCATAGGCCATGGCGTTAAAAGTGTTTTCCCCGTTTCTCCTATTATGTCCAGAATATCACCTCCTGTGTAATTAAAAGATTGGCGTCCGTACCGTCCGCAGCAAAAACGCTACGCTCTTTGCTTTAAATGCATACGTTCTAAATTACAAGAGAGGAAGAACAAGACCATTTTACTGAGATTACATTATTGAGTCAAAAACACTATGCTCCATTATAGTAGTATAACTTTTCGTTAGCTCCTGATCTCGTCTATTTTCTCACTTTATTGATTAAGAATCCAAAATATGAATGTACCAAATAAGCAAACAAGCGACACAGGATACAGTATCCATCTGCTTACCCGATCTTTATACGCGATTACCCAGCAGATGATACCAATCCATGCAATTAATAGTTGCCAGAAATCCAATGATCGACACCTCCCCTACAACTAATTCGGTACCTAAATTGAATTACCTTCGTAAGTTAACAGAAAAGCGATAAGAGGAACGCCCCAGTCATATATACCTCTATTGCAGTTGTGCGTTTCATTCTCGCCTTTTTCTATGCTCCTAATGTATCATGGAAAAATATTCACGTGGGGTTCAACATGGTTTTAAAATGAGGGCAGACTAGGTTTACCTTCGGGTCAATAATCCTCTCTCAAATTACAAGCTAAGATAGACTATAATGATATTGTTCTATTAAATCGAAATAAAGAAACGAGGTATACATAATGAAAATACTTAGTGTACGTATTAGAAATTACAAAAGTATTGAAGATTCAGAAGAAATTGATTTACATAATAAAATCAATGCCTTGGCAGGGAGAAATAATACAGGTAAATCGGCATTCATTGAAGCTATATATAAAGTCCTAGGAGGCAATCTGGAAAGTGTTATAGCAGACACTTTCAATTCAACAGAAATCATTTTAGAAGTAAGCCTATCATTCGAAGAAATTTATGAATTAAATAAGAAGGTTGAAAGCGAATATATAGTGGACAATTATCCCAAATTTAGTATCTCTATTAAATATAGTGAGAATACCCTTGCTACTTCTATTGGTGCGGTAGAAGTCTATCATGAGAGTTCATATAAACCTTTTTACGTTAATCAAAATTATTATAATAATAAGACTCCAAGTTATAAATTAATGTATATAAATAATTCAGGTGTTGTCTCCTTTTCGGACACACCTACCTTCTTAAAAAATTTAATGACTTTTCTCAAGGAAAAAATAGTATATATAGCTGGCTCCAGACACGTTCTTCCGACCGAAGATTCCACTTTAAACCGTTCTTTGAATATTAATGGCTCTAATCTCCATGGTTTGCTCTATACTCTGCATAACAATGAGGAAGAAATTTTTGATAAAATTGTGGAAACATTTATTCAAATCTTCCCTGATGTTACCTCTATTAGTACTCCTATTAACGGTGCGAGGCAAACTTTTATTAGTGTATCCTTTGAAGGCTTTGATACACCGATTCCCCTATCAGATTGCGGAAGTGGTTATACTCACGTTCTATTATTATTGTGTGTTCTCTATACAAAAAAAAATAGTGTTGTTCTATTTGATGAGCCACAAGTATTCTTACATCCTTCTGCAGAGAAGGCCATATATGATTTAGTAAGTGAGGGCAGTGAGCACCAATTTATATTCACTACGCACTCACCTATCTTAATTAATTATCCCTCAGAAAAATATTTAATTCATGTTAATAAGATGAAAGGTAAAAGTACTTTCACACAATTAGAACAAATACAAGAAGTACTACAGGATATAGGTGTAAGTAACAGCGACTATGCTTTGTCTGATAAAGTAATATTTGTAGAAGGACAAACTGAAGAAATTGTACTTCCAATGATCCTCTCTCATTTCGGCTTAAAACAGATCGGTTATAATTACAGAATATTAAACATGAAGGGAACTGGTAATTATTTCACTAAGAATTCTTCTATGCGAGAGCATAAAGGCAAACTTGACTTAATTCTAAGTGGCATATCTGAGAGCCCAATACCTTATAAAATAATTATTGATGCAGATAACAAAACCGACGAAAAACTTCTCACATTAAGAGAAAGCTATGGAGATAGTATAATTATCTTGGAACGACGAGAGTACGAGAACTACTTTTTGGACTGTTATCAAGAGCTTTCTGAAATCATTAACCAATATACATCAATAGTTGTTACAGACCCCAATCGAATAAAGGGCGATATTGAACAATTATTATTAGCAGCCGATGACATTAAATTATTTCCTAGAGGTTCTATAAATGTGTTAAAAGATGTCGTTGGAAGTGAAGTGTTAGAACGATTATTTAAAAATTACTCTTTACATTATAATAAAGTAGATCATGGAGTGGAACTGACTAAAAAAGTGTTAAATACTACTCCAGAAAAACTGGAATTCTTTAAAAACGAACTGCTAGATTTCATTAAAGGATAATAATGCAAAAAAAGAGAAGCTGACGAATTAATCGTCAGCTTCTCTTTTAGAATTCAGCATCATCTTGCTCAAAAAAGCCGATAAGCTTCAAATTATTTGCCACACTCTCCAGTCCCTCATCGATTTTGCGTTTGATAGTACTGTCACTGAGTGAACGCCTGAAGAAGAGTATCGTTTCCTTGCGTGAATAACCTTGAATGTACCTGTAATCAACGGCTATACGGGCTTCTTCGTCTTTGATTAGTCGTTATGCCCTTTCCAACTGGTGTGTATAGAAGTCATATCTTTTGACACCCAACGCTGTTTCTCTATAAGAATCGTAGCGTTTGCCGTCTTGCCCGCAGCAGATCTATTTTTATTGTAGATACAAGTTACTTTACAATCAGTCTCCCTTTTAATATGATTTCAAAGTTTCTTGTTATCTTTTTATTGATACACCGCCTATTGTTGGAACTATAATAGACTGCGGGGTTCCCATCAAATATTCACCGAATGTGAGAACATATGCGTCAGCTCGGTCAGGTGACTTTAATCCACGCTTCTTCATGTCTTTCTTACTTTCAAGAAGTATCTTGCCCTTGCTGGTCATTGACCATTTTCTTGCAGTCCATTGGGAAGTAAGTACATCGTCATCGGGTAGTTGTAAGACCGCAGAATCGTTATTTATATAATTGCTCATGTTTTGTTCCAGTTGACCTTTAATATACGCCCACATCTTCGAGCCTAGGTTTCCATAATGTCCATCCAAAGATTGCTCAAATTTACTAGGGATTTGAATATCCATTAATCGCCCATAATGTCGAATAACGAAATAGGATGTTATACTTGCTGTACAAAAATTTAATTGCAATAAATTCAATATTTTTTAACATATCCAAAATGAGGAAATTAGAACAAACTCATATCGTAGTACAAATTATAGTTTACAGAAGTAGATTCGTAGTATCTTGCATTAGAGTTGATTGGAGGAAAGGGTTCATGAATATAATAATTGAGAAGTTAAAAGATACAGATATTGAAGACTTGTATGAATTCGAAATTGAAAACAGAATTTTTTTCGAGGAAATGGTACCGTCTCGAGGAGATGATTATTACATACCTGAGGTTTTTAAAGTAAGGAATGAATCTCTGCTTGATGAACAAGTCAAAGGACTCTCCTTTTTTTATTTAATAAAAGACGAAAATAACTCGATTCTTGGAAGAATAAATTTAGTTGATATTGATGATTCCGATAAAATAGGATTTCTTGGCTATAGAGTGGGACAAATCCACACTGGAAAAGGTATTGCTAAAAAAGCATTAAAATTATTACTCAATACAATAGTTGATTTAGATATAAAAGAAGTTAAGGCAAAAACAACCACCAACAATATAGCATCTCAAAAAGTTTTAGAGCAAAACGGATTCGAGCATATTGAAACTAGTGATAAAGAATTTGAAATGAATGGGCAAATGTTAAAATTCATTAATTATAAATGGACAAATAAATCATTATTCTAATCACCAATCGGACGCGGCTGTTTAAGCTGAAGACCATAAGCCAAATTCCTTGTTCAAGATACTGAGGGGTTAGGCTTTTTTGTCTTTTAATATTCCTTATATTGTGAATTTCGCGTTCTTGATGTTATTCCATTGGGAAACTCATTGAGTATTGCAGATGAATTGGTTCTTACGCGCATTTAGTGAAACAAACTAGGTATATGTAATGGATCTATTAATTACTTACTTGATATAGTATTAACCGTTGACTCGCACACGTTTTTCCGAATTCGCTATACTGCAGTAACTTTTGAGCAATGAAAAGTTTCACTTTTCTCCGCAAAATATTACAGATCTATTGTTCATACCATTCATTCAATCAATTTCAAATTGTTGATACGCTCGATCTTTTGACCCAAAACTAAAACCTCAATATATTTTTCGTTTAACCACTCTAATGCTACTTGCCCTTCTTCTTTCAAGATAACGCCTCGCTGGCTTTTATACTGAAAGTTCTCTTTTGCCCATTACAATAGTATCTTTACATATTCTAACGTCTCAATTTCACATATACTGTCCTCTTCATCTTCTTCTGCAAAGATATCTTCAAAAGTTGTAAAAGACTGGTCAGATCTTATTAAGTTCACATTCCCTCCACCTTCGTATAACGTTATTTCCCCTTTCAGTAATTCGATTAAGTTTCCGATCTCTTCCTGGATCGTGGCGAAGTCTCCAAATATATCCGATCCCAAAGAATTACTAATTAGATAACCATTCTTTAACGATGAATCGATGCCTAAGTCCACGATAACTTCGTTGAAATCTTCTTTATATTCGATTGTATACCTATATTTAATCATGTTCGTATCTCCAATCTTTTTATTACAATGGACAGGCGGATGTAATCATATCAATATAGCCCACAATAATTTATTCAGCACCTTTATTTGCTGTCATGTCACCTTCTTTGGTTATTTTCTGCATACAAAAAAGCTCAATCCTCACAACGTTCAGGTGGGAAGAGCTTTCGAATTTTTATAACATCAATCGGGGTCATACGGCAACGTTTTTAGTGCTTGCATATCTTCCCAACTGTACAGCCAATACTTGGACTATGAATACTATGGACGTATAAGATAAACGAACTTTCGTAGATCCTCGTAAATGATTTATGATTCACAATCAGTGAGTTAAGAATGTAAACCCAATCTTTTTTTTACCATATCTAATAAATTATAAATCTCCTGTTTAGCTTCTGGGTGCTCCTCCACGTACTTCTCACTGTAAATCATCAAATAGTTATAAAATTCATCATGCTCCATCACTGCAATTACATCTTCATCATATGCTGGCGGCTCTCCAATAAAACACACTTTCTGATCACCAATATACTCTTCCTCTTCTGGCATATGATAGGATGAAAATTGTACCTCCAGTGGACCTGAACCATATCCATGTCTCTCATGATCTCCGAAGTATGTTAAAGCTCTCGGAAAATCAATAATCCAGAAATAAGATTCGACTAATCTATCTATTTCAGCTTTTGTTGTCAAAATTTTGTACATCATATCTCTCCTTCGATATTAATTAAAAAGCAGGATAAAAGTTCTTTATGTTCCCTTTTTCATCTACGAACCCCACAAATTTCAGCCCATTTAGTTCTCCTTTAACTATCCCGTTTTTCACGTTTCCAGCCTGTATCTGTGGCTCTAATGCTGCTTTTCCCCAATTATACATTTTTTCATTAGAAATTATATTAGGATCATATACTGTTTTGGGATCATTCACTCTCTTCCCAAGCACATTTCCATTTGAGTCCGTTATCGGTTCAAAAATACTTTTATCTGATTCACTTCGTTTCAAGGACGGAATTTGATACTCCACCTCGTAGATCCCCTCGACATTGTGCTTCTTGGGTTCACCTATAAAATAATCCTTTTTAACACTCAGTCCATACTTATTTGCGTCTTCTTGTAAGGCCCCATTAAATTTGTCCATATTATGACCACCAGATACTCCAGGTCTGCTACCTCTCTTAAATCCATCAACGTTTACTAGGTGAGCATATGGCCTTTGCAATTTCTCCGCATCACTTACATGTTCACTTATTACTGTCTTAGTTGCTTGTCCCTTGCCCTCAGAACCCTTCTTCTGCTCATTCGCTTTCCTCGCTTCCAGATTCTTTTTAATCTTCGCCACAGCCGGATCAGAGGCAGGCAAGCGAAACGGCCCTTTGCCACCCGGCATACTCCCACGAACCATCTGAAATGCCATAAATAGCTGGCTGAACTTCAGAGAAGTCAACATCATCTGAGCATACTTATCGGATACAGGCTCGCCTGTGAAGGGATGAATTCCATTTTCAAAGGCTTTGATCTGCATCGCATAAATATCTTCTCCTGGCGCTTCAGCATCCGTAGCTTGCATCCGATTGATATCCAAATGCCCCTGATCCTTCTTATATGCCTGAAGGGCTGCCTGATCCGTAACACCATTCTCGTTCACAGGCATCCACATCAGCTTCCCATACACATTGACTTGCGCCATCCGGTAGCCTTTATCCTCCGTACTCGCATCATTACCCAAGGTCTTCATCACTACTCCCGCACCCACAGCGCCAACAGCACTTCCAAGACTCACCTTTTCAGCATCGACATTCTCAAACCGCATGGCGATATCCTTGAGTTCCTTGGAGATGCCCACCATACTTTCCAGCGCCTTCTGCAATACAGGGCGCGACTGCTCAAACTCATAGTAGAATCGCTCCTGCGTCGCCCCCATCCACATCATCTGAACGAACATGATCTGTCTCGTCAGTTCACTGCGAATATGCTCCAACTGTTGTCTGGCCTGATCCACCTGATTGGATACATGATGTAGTTGCTCAGGAGTCACCTTAATTGTACTCATCCGTTTTCACCGCTCATCTAAGATATGATAGGACTATGTTAGCAGAATTTTAATGGCAATTACATCCGGCTAACCTCCTGATTTCACTGCATGAATCCACGCTCAGAATGATTTATATCCGTCCCTCAGCCCCATACGATCTCTATGTAGGTGTATACATGTTCCAGAGGGTTTTCCTTTTACGACTACAGGATACTGTGGCATTTTACTACGACAAGCAGAAAACTTTAACAAATAATAGAATTAAAGAATGAACTTGACTTGTGCCGTTGATAGGGGGTACTATATGTTTGTATAAATGGAATATATTACAATTTAAATATTTATTTTGGAATCTTATATTAACAAGATGGGGATCAGAGCCTAACATAACTAAGATATCAATGCGTATAAATGAGTTTTACATTTTGTCTGCAACACATAATCATTGGCAGGCATTCATTTTACATATACATTCCTACTTCATAGAGTTTTCTAGCCTGTAGAGTTCTACCTCTTAATTTCTTTTTTAGTAAAGAAAAAAGGAGAAGAATCATCTTTAAAAGAGAGGAGGGCAAGAGGCTTTAAGCTGCAAGCAGGTCTATTTGTCGTAACCGCATGTTTTTGTTAAAGAATACCCATAACAAGAAAGGTGGAATTTATTGCTATGAGAAAGTTGATTAGTTTAGCTCTTATTCTTGTTCTAATGCTTTCATTTAATGTAGCTGCCTATGCAGACGGTGATGTGACTCAAGCCAAACCTATGACAAAGGAAGAAATTATTAATTCCAAAGAATTCCGTGAAGCTGTGAAAGCGGCTAAGGCTGAATTTGAATCGCAGAAGGCTGATAATGTGGGTGGTCCAGTTCTGTTTGCGCCTGCTCCGAAAGTATCTCACATTAATGTATACGGTGTCGTATCTCCGAATGGCGGTCAAGAAATTTACGGCTTCAATAACAACCCACTGTCCACAACCAATGATCATGGTGGGGCTTGGATTCAGTGTATTACTTTCCAGATCGGTTATGACAGCAGTCACTACGGCACACTCGCCGGCAATACAATGACAAACAACTGGTCTGAAGCTATTGATCTGGACGGTGACCGTGTCGTAGATGCTTGGGCCTATTCTTGGGTTTATGAAGCGCCTACTACAGGGGGACAATTTGTAGGTACAGTCTATTCCATTAATATTCCAACTCAGTGGACCGCTTGGATTAATGTTCGCTAACAGGAAGGATGTAATATGAATATTGGAGGATTTGGCTATCCTGGTTCTATCCTGAGGAATACGGAAAGTAAGCCCAAAAGCTCATCAGCTTTGGACATGGATTTAATAATTCTTGATCAGGCGCAGGGATATACATCCCCTGCGTCTTTTCTCATTGTGACCTTAAAGGGCGCGACTTTGTATAGAAACCCACCGTTGCACTGTAGGCTACTTTCCCTCTGCTTGTATGAATACATACGTACTCTCGTCAGATCGCTCTTCTGAAAAGGCAAAGTTTAACCGATCAAAGTTTCTTACGTCCTTCACCTCTGCAATCTTATGCTCTGCCATATAACGTACCATTTCACCTCTGGCCATTTTAGCCCAGGTTGCCTTTTCAACAAGCTTCCCATTGACCATTTGTCCGAATACACAAGTAATGAACCGGGTTTCCTCACTTAGAAAAGGCGTGATATTTTTGCTATACTCTTTGGACGCTAGATTTAGGATGTAATTGCTTTCCGACTGAAGCTGATCTGCGAGTTTGCTACCCCAGAATTGATAGAGCGATTTGAAACCTGGACCTTGCAGCTTGCCCTGCATCTCCAACCGATAAGGAGTAACGCCATCCAAAGGCCGTAACATGCCATAAAAACCGGATAATATGCGTAAATGCTGCTGAAGATACGCCAGTTCCTCATTTTGAAAAACACCTGGAGCCATATATTGATACTGAATGCCCTCATAGGCATAGATTGCTGGTGTCAGATTTGCTTTTATATTCATATTCTGAATCCGCTCCACGTTCTGTTCGGCGATTGCATCGTTACACTTCCACATCGCTTTGAGTTCGTCATAGGATAACTTTTGAAGCAGACTCAATAGCTGTTCTGACTCGTTTATAAACTGCGGCATCTGTGCGATAGCCATAAGATCGGTATCAATCTTCATCTTTTTAGCTGGTGATATGATAATTCTCATCGTGCTGATCCATCCTTAATCTACCGTTGTTTTTGTCGTTATCCATTGTACAGGATTGGACAGGTGAATCCAATGCCATGGCTTAACTAAATCCCTCATGGTACCTTTGAAAAGACTTAAAATGAACAAGTCAGCCCACGATTGGACCGGCTTGTTCATTAGAATTCAACACATTAAATTGGTGAGAAAGCAAGGCGTGCATTTCAAACCGCTATTAGGGAGATACGCTCCCCCCGCCGCTATTTTGCTCAGTTTTTGTAGTCGGCAATTGAATCATTGGCGTATTTGACCCACTTACATATGGAAGGGCTCCATCCCATTTCTTAATGGTTTCATATTCAACGAGTTGACTCGACAATGATTGTTGAAGTTCTTTATTTGCTTTAGCTTGACCTTCTGCTTCGATCAATAGTTTGTCTGCATTACCTTGCGCTTCCACGCGCTTACGATCTGCTTCTTTCTTGGCGATCTCCAGTTCAGTCGTTTTACGTTCCAGTTCTTGAGAAGCTTCGACACGCTTATCGATTGCTTCCTGAGTCTTGGCGTCAGGTTGAGGAACACCTACAGTAACGTTGGATACAATAAAGCCTAACTCTTTAACGTCATCAGAAAAACGTTGTTGCACGTCTACTCCTGCTTCGGATGACTTTTCACCATACACATCAATGACTGTAAACTTGGAAATCCCCTTACGAGCTGCGTCACGGAAACGTGTTTTGAGATATGTATCCTCAATTTCTTGAATGCTAATTGGCCCAAATGTATTAAAGATAGAAGATACTTTACTTGGTTCTACTTGGTAGTTGTAAGCAAAATCGATTGTGATGTTTTTCCCGTCAGAAGTAGCAATCTGAATATCTCTGTATTCCACCGTTTGAATTCGGATCGGATATTTCGTCACTTTATCAAACGCTCCAACGAGTTTCCACCCTTGACTCAGTGTGCTATCTTTTACGCCTCCATTTGGTGAATATACGACCCCAACATATCCATTAGGAATTCGTGTTAAAAAGAAGGTCACCATTAGCACTCCCACAATAATAACTAATGCAACCGCAATTGCCCCTACCCTAAACGTCTTTGAATTTTTCATCACCATTCTCCTCCTGTTTGAATTTATTGTATTTCTTCAGAATTCTACTACCTATTTTATTGAATAGCGGGAACATTAATGACCATAGAATAAATGCTAGGATAAAAATTAAAATGATTCCCCCAATAAATGGCATATCCGTCCTCCCCTCTATGGATGTAACCGAGTACAAATTTATAAATGGTAACTAATTATATCCTTCTTTATATATACTTTGTAAATTCGTATTAGGTTTCAAGGATATTCCGCGCTTGAACTACTATTAGGTAAAGTAGAGAAGAGAAAGGTGGATGAATCGGCGTCCAGTACCCGGTTATTCCTATCAAGAAAGTGATCATCAATTCATCTGGGTATTATGGATCAGGAGTTGTATCCATTGCTCTTCTCTGTAGGTGTACACATATTCTAAATAAACTGCCCTACTGTCACAAAAAAAGAGCCATCAAAATGTTTAATGGCATCTTCGAATGAGTAATGATACGAACCAAAATTAAAACTATAAATTTATATCACAGGTTACCATCTTATGAGCTAAAACTCACTTTTAGATGATTTAAACCTTTCTAAGTCATAGTATGGATTTGAAATATGATCTCCAACCTCCATAATCGTCTCTTTAATCTCGTTTAAAATTATCAAATCTATATTATCTTCTTTACTTATAGACTCTTTAATTTTAATAAAACAATTCTTCAAACCAAGGTTAACAACAATAGAGAGTATGATATCTACATCTTCGTAGGAATTAGTATTCCATAACTTCCTCATTAAGACATCCATCTCATTTCTAGTTTTATCCTCTAAAAGCTCATAAGTCATGATTTGTCGATCTGTTAATTCGGATAGGATTAACAAAAAAACTTTTTTATCAAGAATCTTATTTTCAAAATCTTTTAAAGCATTCCTGAACAAAGACAGTAAAACTTCTGTAGGTAACCTATCCGCTAATTTCTCAATATCTCCAATATTCATTTAATCATTTCCCTTGTCCTCTGTATGTATTTTCAGAATGACTTGTTTCCATTGCTACAGAATATACAAATCAAAATCAAACTCTGCGTTCAAATCATAGGCTATACCAATTGCCTTTTTCTCAATAGTAATCGCAGGGGTCTCATTATGCATAATCCTAATCGAGAAGCTAAACCGAAAATTCAAATTATGCTTCATTCTCAAGGTTTTCAACTTTTCTATATGTGGCTCCAAAAGATTGAGTATGTGATTCAATTGCTGATTGATATCAAAAGATTCCTGATAGTCCGTCTCCAAAAACCAACAGGTTTCCTTTCGATACAAATCTCTATCATCAATCTTTTCTCCTTTTATATAGGTTCCAGATGGTTCAATTCCAATCTGTTCTGTGATTAACTTCGGTTCGAAATGATCTCCTGTAATGATAAATTCAGCCATAATATTCGTTTTGTCCATATATGATCCTCCTAACTTTATTCATATATCAAAAACCTGAACTGCAAGAGTACTACCTTCTTTATTGATCCATTTTATTATCATATTTGAACATCTTACTTATCTTTAAATTTAAATTAGCGAATTTTAAATGACCACATTTTGTCCCTCGACATATTCCCCCATGTAGTAAAAGCAACTGGTGAGTCTTCAGATATGTATTGGTTGAACAATAGACTTAAATTAAATGAATAGGAAGTCCCCAAGTATCCAAGTAAAAAGTAATGTCCGATTTATCTATTAAGAAGATTTCTTCCCCTACACCAGGTAATTCAACGGAGATATACATATTTCCACCCTCCTCAAACTTCTTAGTTATTGAGCCTGACAGAGGATCTCTTGTTAGTTCTTTATTAATTGAAACGATGTGTAGATACTTACCTTGACTTAGAGATTGGTAGCTTATTGCATCTCCTTCTTTTAAATTTGTGCATGACTGACTTTCGAACTGTTCTGTTTGAGTACTCTCTGTAGACTTTTGAGGGTTATTGACGGTAACTAAGCACACATTACCTTTTAGTTCAACAGATTTTACATGCCTGCTAGTTTCTACGGGAACCGGATCTTTCATCATAAAAAACACCAGAATGATTACTGTAATCAATAATAAACCTATAAATAATCCTTTTCTCAAATATGACCTTCCTTCTATTTAGCAACGTACCATTTACCCTCTTTCCATCTTGGCCCCGGATGCAGTTGCTTTCAGATTAAAGATGATCTGAGAGTTTGCTACCCCAAAATTGATAAAGCGAGCTGAAACCCGGACCTTGCAACTTATTCTTGCATATCCAACAGATAAGGCCTAACCCATCCAAAGGACGTAATATTCCATAAAACCGAATAATATCGGACATACCATTGAAGAATTATGGATCAGGCCATAGTTGTACCCATTTCGTTTCTCTGTAGGTGTAGACATATTCCTGTGGGTTATCCTCCAATTTGACGACTACAGGATACTGTGGCATTTTACTTCGACGAGCGGTGATGCTAATAATATCATGTTCATCCATACCCTTTTCAACGATTAAATACGTTCTTAAACCATCTTCAAGATCCTTCATATCATTCTTATAGGAGCCATACCATGTGACTGAAGCTACAACTATTAGTGCAATTACAATCAATACTCCCTTTAGAAATTTCATTTTATTCACCTCACTTTAGCCTGTAGTTTGTAATTCTATTAATATTTCCGCTTATTATCACCATCATTTGGTAACCACTATCTTTTCCGATTTTCCTTCCCAATCCATCTGAACTATAAATTCATCCTCATCCAAAAATGGGGACATCCCTTCAGCTTTTCCTCTGATTACAGTATTAAAAGGAACTTCTCCTGTAGAATGAATATTTTTGCTCATAAATTTGGTTTTAACTTTTTCAATTAATGAAGGATTATCTCCTAAGTACCTAATTTCATATTCATAACTTGCTACAGAGCTATTACTTTGAACGGTACATGAGACACTCCAATTCTCACTCTCTCCTGTATATGAAATGACTTTGTTTGAACAAGCGGATGCTGTCAATAGAAGAAGAAAAAGCAAAAAAAACGATACTCTCTTCATAATAAATCCTCCTTTATAGTCAAGATATAGCAAATACTAAATTAGCAAAATAAGAGATCATAATAAATTACATCTAGAGAAAATGAAGAATTATTTTGAATTTCAAGAAGATTATGGTCACCATTTTTGCAGTAGCTCTCATCTTTTCAAATATTAATCCTGTTATGGCAACACAGGACGAACCAGACTTTGACACAAGCAAATATACTATTGTAAAAAAGACTGTCGCATTTGTATGACAATCTGCCAAAGTGATCTATAACACTCCGTTCAAGCCACCGAATAACCGCCCTAGGACATCAAAATATATGATGATGAAAGACATTATTATAGATATTGGTAGTATAATCAAAAATTTAAGTCTTTTCGTAGGAACAATAAATAATAAAATAATGACCATGATTAGATATATTCCCATAAGTATTGGGATCAAATAGTAATGAGTATGCTCGGGCAAGTAAGCATCGCGCAATTGATACCCTTCGGACAGTAGAGCTGTGATTGGAAGGGATAACACTAGACTAGGTACAGTTCCATTGCCTCGTGCATACCACATCACATAAGCACACATCGGAGATACTACTGCACACATCCCCCAAAAAATAATTTCTTTCATTGGAACGAAATGTAGAAAAAACACGGTGTATAGATAATAAACAGTTAGTAGCGACACAAAAAAGAAGAATACCTTAACTACTGCTAGTTTAGGAGAATAACTAATAACCGATATGAGTGTGGCAACAAAAATCCAAATACCTAGACGCCCACCAATATCGTCAAATATGGGGTTAATCCCCTGAGCATCCACAAGCTTTGCCGCTAAACCTAAAATCACTCCGATCGTTATCGCACTTACAATTGAAAGGACATTTTGTTTTGTAGTGGATTGGTTTTCAGCTCTAATTTGACTTAACTCTTTATGTATTCCCACTTCAACCCTCCAACTTCCATAATTCCTATATTCTAACACAACCGATCCAGCCTGTAGAATCTGTTCGATCTGTTCCTCCGATAAATTTCATTGTTATTCTTCTAAAATGGTTCTATGTATCCACTCATAACCGATCCTGGTCCTTACCGAACAGAAATCCCCACTTTGTCGCATGGGTCCTTATATCTAAATCACTATATCCACTCGTCAATCTTCTATTACCTGAAGTTAGGTCGTTATTCTCATTATCTCAATGCGCCATTTTGCTATGATTATTATTACTTTGACCGTAAATCTATTCCACCAATACCATATCAGCCCAAATTATTTTCAGATAACAACTAGGTGGGTTGATGATCTTATTTAATTTTATTTTAGAGAGAAAGGGTGTCTCATCCTATGTTTATTGTTCAATTACTGCTCGCTATCGCACTTCTGGGCAGCTCAGACAGCTCAAATTATGCCACTTCTACACAACTAGAAATCAACCAAATACAGCCTATGGATGCTTCTCCTGGACAAGTCATGGAAACCGGTTTAGAACCTTTCCGGTCCGAGCGCAATTATAATGGATGGGAGCCAGAACTCGATCAATTCGAGCAGGCCGCCAGCAGTCTTCAGAACAGGCTATTTGAAAGTGTTGTGTCACCGATCCTATCCAAACCTGGCGATACAGGAATATTTGATTATGGCGGGAATCTGAAATTACTAAAGTCTGTGCCTCTGAATACACGTTTTGAACGTGGCCCACTAACCATTCATATTGTTCATGCCCAATTATTAGAGGCTAGTGACATTCCTGAGGATTCACAGAAAAACATTTCCATTCTAAATCGGGAAGATATCGGTTCCAAGATCACTTATATCAATATCCTCTACACTGTGGAAAATACAACCGATCAGAATATCGGTTTTTACGGCTTAAACTCCGTTCATCCAAACACGGGAAAGCCGATCTCCGCAGATCGCAATTTTATGAGAAAATCATATGTCTATAATCAGTATGATGGCGTAGTTATTGATAATACCAATTACGGTTTGGTATATACCGATGACCCTGATAAGTTGGAATCCATTGAACTTGTGTTCAACAAAGTCTATGACTACGATACTGGAAAAACCATTGTAGAGCCCACTTTGTTGAAAATTCCTTTTGCTCTTCAAGAGTAGTGTAAACACAGCTCCATCGCTCATTACGACAAAACTACTACTCTAAAAACCACCCTAATTCATTGAACTGCACCTCCAATTGGTAGTTGTGTCTAACAATTGGAATGCAGTTCATTCATTTGGAGTGGTTTTTTGTTTATATATCCATGGTATCCAATCGCTTTTCGTATGCAATGCTGCTACGTCCAACCGATTTCTGGAGACTCATTATTCATATGCCTGATCGAGGATCTAAATCATCTCAATTGAAGCTGACAAAAAATAACTTCAACATTATAATTGTTACATATTATCCAAAAGCAGTGATGACCAGGAGGACAAGATGCAATTTCAACCAGTGTATCATGATGGGGAACTATTTTTACCCAAAATCGAATTAAATATGGCATGTAACCAATCGATTGGCATTATAACAGACTTGAAGCGAAAACAGATTTTAATGAATCAACTGCAGGATCGTTCCCAATATTACATACTTCGAGCTCAACAAAACGAGTATACACAATTAACGGTGGAAGAATTAATCACTTTTCTAATCAACGTAACAGAGCGGAATGATCGTGCCACTATGTTATTGAATTATTTCGCTTTGAAAGAAGAACAGAAGGTAAAAATCAAGCATCTAAGCCCATCAAAAAGAATGTATGTGACGTTGCTGCGCGTTTATTTTGCACATCAGCCTACACTGGTACTGGAGGAACCCTATTTTTATTTGGAAGAACAAGATCGTCGCCAGTTTAAACGGATTTTAGATGATCTTTCGAAACAAATACAGATTTTAATTTTAACTTCTAATTTAGAGGATGCTATGATTTCCTGTGATTCAATTTATCGTCTGAATGAATCCGGATTTCATCTGTTGGATATTCGTGATTCAGAAGAGGACAAGCAAACAGTGCAGGAACAAGATCGAGCCAATATAACCCTGCAGAAGATTTATACGAAAAAAAATGACAAAGTGATTTTGTTTAATCCGCCTGAAATTGATTACATAGAAAGTATGGATGGTTCAGTTCTTGTCCATGTAGGTGGAGAAAGTTTTATCTGTGCGCTGACGCTGACCGAGCTCGAGCAGAAATTGTTTAACTTCGGATTTTTTAGATGTCATCGATCCTATATTGTTAATCTACAGAAGGTAAGAGAGATTATTACATGGACGAAAAATAGCTACAGCTTGCGATTAAATACAGGACAAGATGCGATTGTTCCGTTATCTCGTTCAAAATTACAAGAATTAAAAACACATCTTAACATTTGATTTCCAGGGAAATATCGATTCAATCAAGCAACTAATGGTACCGTTCAGCCGTTGACAGCTACATTTCGGCGGATTTCGATGGTTGGAGGCATGTAATCTTTATATGCTTAAGTCATCAACTCCAAGGAAGTGATATGCATGGATGTTATCCGAGTAGAACGTATTCGAAAGAGATTTGAAAATAAGAATGCATTATCAGAAGTATCTTTTTCAATTCCAAAAGGTGAAATTTTAGGTTTCCTGGGTCCAAGTGGTTCTGGAAAAACAACTTTAATTAAGATTTTAACTGCGCAATTAAATCCGACAAGTGGACAGGCAACTGTATTTAACCAGCCAGTGGCGATGATGCATCAGTCTGCACAGAAGATGCGCTTTGGTATTTTGTCAGATAACAGTGGTCTATATGAAAGATTATCGATAGATGAAAATCTGGAGTTGTATCGCCAATTATATGACCTTCCTAAAACTTCGATCGATACAGTATTGCAGTTTGTAAACTTAAGCGAAGAACGCAAAAAGAAAGTCATCCACTTATCGAAAGGGATGCGTCAGCGTGTTATGCTGGCATGCGCAATTATCCATGAGCCGGAATTATTATTTTTAGATGAACCTACTTCAGCTTTGGATCCGGTAAACTCCACACATATTTATAAAGGGCTACGCTACTTAAATGAGAAAGGGACAACAATTTTTCTAACGACACACGATATGTCAGAAGCAGAATTGTTATGTGACCGTGTAGCGATTTTGTATCAAGGTGAAATCCAAGCTATTGGCTCGCCTAAGGCACTTAGAAAACAGCATCGGGAAAACGTCGTTTGTGTAGAATTGGTAAACGGGGAAACCTACGAGCTCCCGATGAATGAAGGAACGGCTGAGCAAATTGCCGATTGGATGAAGCGAGGCTTAATCGAGCGATTGGAATCGAAAGAGCCAAGTTTAGGCGATATCTTTATTAAAGTGACAGGAGGTGAACTGTTATGAGTATCTCGTTAAAACGTGCGCGAGCAATATTTGTAAAGGACTACAAAGAGTTTTCACGCAATTATGGCATTTCCATCATGTTGCTTGTTCCGATTCTATTCGCATTTCTTTTTCGCACTGCAGGCCCTTCTTTCCCTGGGGCAATAGGTTTTCTTCTAAATATTTCGTTTGTGCTCTTAACCTCTTTCGCACAAGCATGTTTGATCGCGGAAGAAAAGGAACGTAATACCTTACGATCATTAATGATGACTCCAGCCACAACGATGGATGTATTAGTTGGTAAAAGCACCTTAGTCTTTGTCATGTCTGCTATTGTTCTGGCTATTGCTACGTATATATTAGGCTATGAGCCACCTAGTATATGGGCATTTGCAATTGCAATCATTCTTTCAATAATTCTATACACAGCAGTAGGAACGATATGTGGTTTATTCTCTAAAACGGTCCTTGAAGCTTCATTAGCAATCATTCCTGCAGCAATGGTATTTTCTGCTCCTCCTGTTGCAACAATCTTGTTTGGAGATTTCCCGATTTTTAAAATGCTGGATTATACACCAAGCATTCAACTTGTGACTTTGCTAAATATACCCCATACAGGCTTTACAATTGGAGACCTCTTAAAACCTCTCCTCATTATTTTGATATGGACGGTTGTATTAACGATTGTGTCTGTTATTTTGTATCAACGGCGGTTAAAGGATGAGTAGCCACTCCTCGCCTACACAACCAAAATATAAAACAAACCCCGGTACACGTCTGCATTCAGCAGCGTACAGCCGAGGTTCACCATTACCATTTCAAATGTTACACTACCTATCTCAACTTAACTCATCTCGTAAAATCATGCTGCCCAATAGTCAGCAGCGTTGGCCTGCTCTTACTCCACACCGAAGTGGCGATCTTCGGATTGTAATAATAGAGCGCTCCGTTTGTCGGATCAGCGCCATTCAATGCCTTACGAGCAGCCCTGTAAGAAGTCTGGGTTGGCTTGGTATTAAACTGCCCATCATCTATAGCCGTGAATTGCCCTTTCTGGAAAATAACCTTCGAAATAGACGACGGGAATTCACTCGAATGTACCCGATTCAACACAACCGCTCCTACAGCGACTTGCCCTTCAAAAGACTCCCCGCGCGCTTCACCGTGGATCAGCTTCGCCAACTGGCGCAGCGTCTCGCCCTCGGCTTTGGCCTTTTTGTTCAGCCTATTCAGCGTCGCTGGACCAGCAACACCGTCTGCACTCAGTCCCTGCGCCTGCTGGAACTTGCGGACAGCACCTTTGGTGATGGTACCGTAATATCCAGTCATTCCGGCGTCAAAGTACCCCAGATCGCTTAATTGCTCCTGCAATTGCAGTACATGCTCGCTGCGAACGCCCTGTTCCAACTTCTGTGCTCCCGCAGAAGGAGCTGCCACGGTCAAGCCCAGAGTCAATGCGCAGGCACCGAGAAGCATACTGACCCGCCCTGCTCTTTTGCCAGCCATGTTACCCTTCCCATGAGTGACTTTCCGACTGACAGTGATAGGTTCCATGTTGTCAGCAAACGTTAATGGATTCAGCCCCTCATTTGTGCTATCAACTGTAGTCCGTTCATTACTGTTCATATGGCTTCCCCCCTTCATCTCTGTCATCTCACTTACGCTATCTAATTCACTTATCATATTCTTTTCATTGATTTCATTCGGTTGATCCATTCCAATATTATTCTTCATCATTCCATTAACCTCCACTTTTCTGAATCCAGATCCCACATCTTCCTCCTGAATCCTCACGGTTGGACATCCCGAGTGTCATTATAGGATATAGAAAAAATGAAGTCTATCGGACCGATGACGCAGTGAAAAAACGACACCGAACATAACAAAAAGAGGCATGAGCCCATGGTCACACCATGGTCACACCCCTTCTTGTATCAACCATATACCGCTTGTCCAACCCGTTATTTCCGTAGGCAGGCAGACCCGTACAAAAGTTGCGTTGTATTTATTGACAATTACTCAGCAAGTTCCTGACCCTTCGTTTCCCGGCCCCAGAACAGTACAGCTGCTGCGCCAATGAGGATTGTCACGAAGAAAATCGTGAAAATTAGGCTGATTGCCACTTCGCGTTGAACCAGCATACCGACCATTAATGGAGCCAGTACGCCACCGATTCGGCCAACCGATGTGGCAAGGCCAACACCTGTCGAACGAACGGAAGTCGGATACAATTCTGGGCTGTAGGCGTACAGACCACCCCAGGCTCCCAGATTGAAGAAGGAAAGACAGATTCCTGCGGTCAGGATCGTCGCTTCCGTTGTAGCCAATCCAAACGCAATCGCACTGAATGCAGTCAAGGTAAGATACACAACCAGTACGAACTTGCGACCGTAACGTTCAATAAAGTACGCAGCGGTGAAGTAACCTGGCAACTGTGCAATCGTCATGATCAGCACGTATTGGAAGCTTTTAACCAACGTGAATCCTTTTGCCATCACAACCGAAGGTAGCCACAGAAACATTCCATAATAAGAGAAAATGACGGTAAACCACAAAATCCAGAGCATCAACGTTGTACGGCGATGTGGTGCTGACCAGACGGTAGCCACTTTCTCGCGGAACGTGATTTTATGAAGCTTGGTATGATTCTTGTACCGCGGCGGGTCCTGAATGGCACGACGCAGATACAGTGCATAGAACGCCGGAAGCGCACCAATGGCAAAAGCAATTCTCCATCCGTACTCCGGAATGACAAAGTTGGCAATGAGCGCCGATACAATCCAGCCTCCTGCCCAGAAACTTTCCAATAATACAACGGCACGTCCCCGTTCGGCTGTAGGCATCGACTCCGATACCAGTGTGGATGCCACGGGCAGCTCTCCACCAAGTCCAATACCCGCAACCAGACGCAGTGCACACAATACCGCAAATCCAGTCGCCAATGCAGACAGACCGCTTGCAATCGTAAAGATTAACAAGGTCCACATCAGAATGGCCTTCCGTCCAAAACGGTCCGCAAGTGCACCTGCAAGCAAAGCACCTAATGCCATACCGATGGAGTTAATACTCGTAAGCACACCGACTTGTCCGGGACTGAGACTCCATTCCTTGGCAAGTGCAGCCACGATAAAGGAGATCATACCAACTTCCATCGCATCAAACAGCCAGCTCATGCCGGCACTAAACAGCAGCTTGCGCTGCTTGGGATTCCGCAATACTTCCAGTTTGCTCATCACTTATAGCTCCCTTGATCTCTATGTAGTCATTCTGACACTAAATCATTATTATGCAGAATGCTCCAGAAATCAATGCAAAATAAGCTTTTCCTTCCGATTTCTGCGATACCTTACCCCTTGAGTGAACCCGCTGTCAGACCTGCTACAAAGTAACGCTGGAGTAGAAGGAACAACGCAATCATCGGAATGGCCGTTACCAGCACACCTGTAAGCATCATCGGGTAGTTCGTCACGTATTCCCCGCGGAACTGCATAAGTGCGAGCGGTAAAGTGAGCTTGGACTTACTGCTGAGCATCAGCATCGGAATAAGCAAGTCATTCCAGACCATGACGAGCAGGAACGTAGCCGTTGCCGCCAGCGAAGGTGCAGCCAGTGGCAGTGCAATCCGCGTATAGAGTCTCCATTCGCTGGCCCCATCCATACTGCCCGCTTCCAGAATCTCCGAATTGAGCATGCGCATGAAACCTGTCAGCATAAATACTGAGACAGGCATCAGCATAGCCGCGGATACGACAATCAGGCCCGTGAGACTGTCCGACCAGCCGAGGGTACGCGTAAGGGAATAGATCGGCAGCATACTCACCTGGGATGGAACGATCAACCCTGCTACGAACAGAGCAAATACAATTTTGCCTACACTGCCGCCCCAGCGGACAATGGCGTAAGCAATCATGCTACTCAGCAATAACTCAATGGCAACCGTACCAAGCGTCACGACCAGACTGTTTCCGAAATATTGCCACATCGGCTGATTGCGGAACATGCCAGTGATGTTATCCCACGTAAACGGGTCCGGCCAGCTGAATGGACTGGTGAAGAAATTGCTGCTTGTTTTGAACGAGGATACAAACACAAAGTACAGCGGCACCAGAATCAGCAGCGCGTACACCAATAAGATCAGGCGATTGAACCATTTTAAAAACATGTGAACTCCCTTCTGCCTCGATTGCAGGATGAATGCTCCAACATCAACCTCAATAACTTACCCGGTCGGCACGCAGTGCCTTGAACTGCAACAGCGTCAAGAGCGCGAGCAACACCAGGAAGATCATGGAACCGGCAGAAGCCAGACCAAATGAATAGCTGCCAAAGGCGGTATGATAGATATATGTTGTCAAAATTTCAGTTGCGTAGTTCGGCCCTCCGTCCGTCATTGTGAAAATGAGGTCAAATGCCTTGAACGACTGAATCGTCGTATAGGCCACAACAATCGTTGCCGAAGGTGCCAGCAGTGGCCAGGTCACGGTACGGAATACCTGCCATTTGCTGCCGCCATCCATACGAGCCGCTTCATACAGTTCTGCCGGAATGCCTTGCAGACCCGCGATAAATACAATCATCATCTGGCCAGCGTGGGCCCAGACTTGCACCGCAGCGATGGAATAGATGGCGATCTTGGGATCACCAATCCAGTTGCGAGCGATGCTGCTCATACCCGCTTCATTCAGTCCATAGTTGATCAATCCAATGGATGGATCATACATAAATGCCCAGATCAGTCCAACCGATACGGAGGACAGAATCGCAGGCAGGAAATACAATGCCCGAAGCACGATGCGTGTCTTGGTATTACGTACCAAGAGTAGAGCCAGGACAAGTGAAATAAAGGTTTGTGCAATAACAACCGTTAACATGAACTCCACGTTGTTGCCAAAGGCTTTGCGGAATACGATGCTGCTGAGACTGTCCTTGTAATTATCCAGCCCTACAAATGCATACGACGGGGATACCCCATCCCAGTCCGTAAAGGAATAGAACAGCCCCGTCAATGTAGGAAATACGAACAATCCAACGTACAGCAGCAACCCAGGGATCAGAAACAGGGATAGCTGAAGACGGTTTTTCATCGTTTATTTCCCGATATGCTGATCAATGATCGCTTGTGCCTGCTGTGCTGCTTCTTCTGGAGAAGTGCCGCTCAGTACAGCCTGGATGGAGTTGGTTACTGCTTTTTGATTGTCTCCGTTCAGGATGGTGAACCGTGGCTGGAACACGGTTTTTTTGCTTGCCCATTCTCCGGCTACCTGAAGCTCAGGCGTGTCGTACTTCACATCATTCACCGTTACATTTTGTCCAGTCTGGTTGGCATACTCGCTCGCCACTTCCGGATTGCTCAGGAATTCGAGGAACTTCTTCGCTTCTTCCGGATGTTTAGACTTGCTGTTCACGGCGAGCATGAATGTGGTGGTGTGTACCCCTTCATACTTCGCTTGATCTGCACTTACCGTAATTGGTGCAAGCAGTTTTTGCTCCAAGTTCGGATTTTGCTGCTTGTTCTGAGCCAATTGATATGATCCGCTTGCCAGCATCGCTGCTTTCTCTTGAATAAACAGTGCTCCAGCCGCAGGGTCTTTCGTACCCAGTGCATCCTGCTGGAAGTAACCTTTATCGTTCAATTCCTTGATTTGAGTCAATGTTTTCACCCAAAACTCATCTGTCAGTTTGGCTTCGCCCGCTTCTACTTTGGTAAAAATGTCGTCACTCGGTGCATTGTTCATCACCATCGTATTCATGAATTGTCCTGGACCAATGTCCGCTCCGGCAAAGGCAATCGGAATGATGCCATTGTCTTTCAGCTTCTGGCAAAGTGCCAGAAAGCCTTCCCAATCGGTTGGTGGCGTCAAGTCGTATTGTTCAAACAGTTTTACATTATAGATTGGATCGTTATATACGAGTTGATACGGAATTGCATATTGCTCGCCATCGTGCTGTCCTGATTCAATCAGCTTCGAATTGTAGGCCGACAGGAACGATGATCCGGTCAGATCCGTGAACAATCCCGCTTTCGTGAAAGCTTCGAACTGTGCACCCGGGAAGGATGCAAATACATCCCCTACCGAACCGTCACTGATTTTGGATTGTACGGTGGACTGATATTGATCGGAGGGCAGTGTCTGCATCTCAACGTTGATGTTCGGGTTTTCTTTTTCAAATGCGTCAATAGTCTTGTTGAGTGCTTCGGAATCTTCTCCACGCCAGTGCATGAAGCTGATCGTAACTTTACCTGAACCCGAGGAGCCGTTCTCTCCAGATGAAACGTTATCCCGGCCACCGCAAGCTGACAGCAGGATGGACATCACCAGCATACTGACAAGCGGCAGGATCAATTTTTTATTTTTTTTCATGAAAGACGACCTCCTGAGGATGCTTGATATTTTAACTAAAGAATGTTTATACTGACCACTCCGATGACAGAATAACCTTCCGATCGCTGTTATCCCCAGATTTATTTAATTCCTTTTTATAAAAGGAAAAATCCGGGGATAAAGGCAAGATGATGCTTACGAAGTAGCTTTCTTTCAGAAAGCTTTTAGCTTCGCTTCTTCAGATCGGTTCTGCCCTCTCCGTTAAAGTGTAAAAAAAAGTTAACTTACTTAATTGGTAGTAACTTGATGCTGCTTCTGTCTTGTTTTCCATTTCTCGCGAATGATCGGCATCACGGTACGTCCGAAGATTTCGGCCTCTTCCAGATGCGGGTAACCGGACAGAATGAAAGTCGTAACGCCGAGATCTCCATATTCCATCAAACGCTCTGCGACCTGTTCGGCTGTACCTACAATGAGTATCGCACCGCCGGAACGCACAACGGACAAGCCTGTCCACAGGTTGGGACCTACGACAAACTGCTGCTTCTCGGACAGTTCCCGTAGCTCGTTCTGTCTGCGTTGGTTGGTTGCATCCGTCTCGGCAAAAGCGGCTTTGGCTTTCTCGATCGCTTCTGGTGGTACTTTGCTAATAATCTCCCAAGCTGCTGCCCATGCTTCTTCTTCGGTATCCCGAATGAGTACCTGAGCACGCATGCCATAACGGAGCTGACGATCTTGTCCCGTTTCCTCTTTCACCTGCTGACGGATGACCTCAATCTCTTCGATCTGCTCCTGAATCCAGTCATGAGGCTCGCCCCACATAAGGAACGTATCCGCATGTTCTACAGCGACCTTCTTGGCAATAGGAGAACTTCCTCCCAGATAGAATGGTGGATGCGGATTTTGCACCGTCTCCGGCATGCCTACCGGTCCTTTAAAATTGTAATACTGGCCGTTGAATTCAGGATTGGGATCACTGGGTACGTCTGCACCAGATTTTGAACCACTTCCGGCAAACTCCGTCAGATTCAATCCCGTCGATTGAGTCCATGAACGCTTCATCACTTCCATATACTCGCTCGCCCGCACATACCGTTCATCATGCGCATGTGCCAGTGGATCGCCGAGTTCCTCCAAATCGCGAACAGAACTGCCTGTCACCACATTGATCATGGCGCGACCACCCGATAGCTGATCCAATGCCGCTCCCATACGTGCAGCGAGTACGGGTGTTACCAAACCCGGGCGAATGGCCACAAGGGGACGCAATGTCTTCGTGTGACTCATCACAGCTGAGCCGACCACCCATGCGTCCAGACAGGCTCCCCCTGTCGGAATCAATACAAATTCGAATCCTGCCTTCTCCGCCGTCTGTGCCACATCGATCAGATAATCCAAACTTGGCTCCCGCTCCGGGGCAACCCCTACATATTTACCATCCCCTGCTGTAGGCAAAAACCATCCAAACTTTATATCTTCCTGTTCGCTCACAAAAGTCAATCCCTTCTATGATAAATTGCTCTAAAAATGTTTCACTCAAGCACTTCGGTTACAGAAAACCTTCCGAGCACTCTTGTCCCCAGATTTCTTCTCATTCCCCTTTCATGGGGAAATCTGGTGACAAAGGCGCACGCTTCGCTTCTTCAGGTCCTTTCTGTCCCCTCCGTTGTCGTGTCATTCTTTAAATTGATTTATTAGGCATATCCAATCTCAAATGCCGATTAATTAACTTGGTTTAATAGGTATGGACATCATAACAATTGATTTGTCTGTGAGCAATGTCATTTCGCGGCAATTTTATTTTGTCATTTTGTGGTCTTTTCTCAGATTTAGGTCTTCCTGATCTTGAATATATATAAAACCCACCTGTATAATAGGTTTAAATACATGTTCAAAAAGTCTGGTTTTCAGTACCGAGAAGATGGAATGAAGCTAGAAATGGAGTAGTGGAGCGTAGGAAAACTACGTGAGCAACCACAATGTTTCCAAAGGAAACATACTTCGTAAGCCTCCCGCTTATTTCGGCTGAATTTCAGCTTCGATGTTGATGATGCCACTAGGCATGATTCGTAATCAAAAGTGGACTTTTTGAACTACATCTATAAGCGAAACTTTTAGAATGTACAAACGATACTTATATAATAAAGAGGTGTTCCTGATGACCGAGAGCATGAAGGAGGACCACCATGAGTTTTTGGATATTATTTTCTTCACTCCATCTGAATTCGAGAAAGCTGGTGGCGCCTGGCCGATCCGCATCGGCCGTAATATAGCCAAGACCAACTATCATATTGGCCCGCGCACTACACCTTATTATTATTTGCTATTTGTGCTGGAGGGGGAAGGTACATTCATACAGAACGGACAGCGTCACGCCCTTCGTGCCAGGGATGCGTTCTGTCTGTTTCCACATGTTACCCATGAGTACTGGACGGACCCCGAGGATACGTTGCAGAAAATATTTATTGCCTTTGATGGTGCACATGCAGCCGAACTGCTTTCCCGAATTGGACTTACACCCGACTCACCATACCGTTCAGGTGTACTTACCCCGGAGACTGCAAGTGCGATGCGCGCGTTCATGGAGGATGTTCGCAAACCGCAGGACGGAGCGAGTGATCTGGGACGACTCACCCGGTTTCTAACTCTATTCGACCGGATTGCCCGCTCCCCCGCAACCAAAGGATTGCAACCGGATTCAGCCACACCTTGGCTTCAGAAAGGTAAGGAATACATGGACATTCATTTTGCAGGCGGCATCTCCGTGGAAGGTGTGTCCGCTCATGCGGGTGTGGATCGAACCCATTTTGCCAAACAGTTCCGCAAAGCCTATGGTCTGTCCCCTGTGCAATATATCCAGCAATTGAAAATGACCCAAGCCAAACGTCTACTCGTGCAGACGCCGCTAAGCTTAACTGAAGTGGCTCATTCCGTAGGTTACCCGGACTTGTTCTCCTTCTCTAAAGCGTTCAAAAAGCAAGTTGGTCTGCCGCCCAATCGCTATCGCACAGCGGAGAGCAGTAAAGAGTAAGTCCATAAAGAAAAGTGGAATCTGTTTATTGATATGGCTAGAAACAATAAAAGGCACGTTCCTTCGATCATTTGACCGTGGACTTGCCTTATTTTTTGAACTATATAATTGTAATTAACGCTCCTACATATATGTAGGCAACACTAAACAATATGTGTATATAAGAAAAATGAATATAACCTTACATAAATGAAACAAAATTCAAGTTTAGGAGTTACAGATGGTAGATTCACATTTCATTCATATGTATAAAATAAGTTCCTGTGCGTCTCAACTATAGGAGATTCGTTTTCGTTCAGAACTACCCTGTATAAATAGTTGAGACAATAACGAAACACAAATTGGTGCTTAGTAATTTAAAGGAAAAATTTTACTGAACGTATTTAGAACGATTTACTGAGCTAAAGTAAGAAAATTCCTGAGGTTCTCCCTTAATTACAGAAACATTCAAGGGATCTCCCCCTAATAAAGCGGTATCCCTTTAAAAAATCTGAATTCACTTAAGAACACACATGCCAGCACAATAAATTACATTATAAAAAAAATAATCGCTACTTTAATCTGTACTATATTTGTATAATTCGCTATTTATCCCTTCTTTGTGACTTTCAAAGGGTAAGAAAGAAAAGTGAATTTTGCTATATTTCAAATATTTTATCTAGTTCATAGGCTCTTGATGCTTTGGATTGTCACTTGAAGAGCTGAACTGTTCAATATTCCCGTCTTTGAAAATGATGTATTGATACTTATCATTAGGCTCGTCAGCGAATGTTACGGCAGCACCATAAGGAGCTTCTGAGCTTTTGAAGGAATACGTGCCGGATATATCTTTAAGCTCCTCAGGTGAATAGCCTTTTTGTTGAATTAAATAGGCTCTCACTTTCTCTTCAGCATCATTTTTTTTGATTGGATTACCAAATAAACTTAAATATCCCCATCCTGATATAACTACAACTAACGCTAGAATAGATAGCAAACTGATTTTAATTCTTTTAGTCATATAAAGTCCTCCTATTATGAGAGTTGAAACTAGAAATAATTCACAGTTAAGCCCCAAAGGGAGCTTAACTGTGAATATAAGAAATATTTGAACTATTTAGAAGTTACTTCCCCAAGAACCAGCCAATGAGAAACCTTTTTCATTCAGAAAATGATAGGGGCCATAAATACCACTCCAAAATGGTCCATGTCCATCAATGGATACTCCTCCACCAAAATAATAAGCATCCCAAGCAATTTTAGAGCAATATGTTTCCTTTTCGTAGGATCCAATTGTGTTTATCAAACCATATTTTACCACACTTTTATAATTTGTATAGTAGGAAGCAGCCCATGCACCCGCTTTGCTAGCTACACTTGAATTTGTATAACGCATAATCTTGGTATTCTTGTTTCTGCTTTTCCATGTAGAAATAGAAATTTTCTCTAGTGGCAAGTCGTAACCACCAATTGAGACAACACTTCCTCCAAGATCCGTTACAATGCCAGCATGTCCTGTCAGACCTTTTGAACTAGTACTGTTGGTTACTAGTACGTCACCAACACGAATAGGTGTAGAAGTTCCTGGATAATACTCATCCGGTATTGCGAATACTCCTACGGAGTCATCCTTCTGTTCTGTGATTACAGTATTATTGTTATTAAAATCTGAGGCTCTCGCTGCCGGAGATTCAGTAATTTGTTGTTCGGCATATGTAGTAGTTTCTGCACTAGCCATACCGATAGAAAAAATAGAGAAGATCATTAGCAACAAGAAACTAGTTAACAATTTTGTTTTTTTCATTATTTATCTCCAAAATGAGTATATTTCGAACTTCGGCCGATGTCGATAAAGGAATAATATTACAATATAAAATATATGTAAATAGTAGAATACACCTATTAATAATAACAAAAAAGGATATTATTAGGTTCCGATATCAAAACCCGGTATTCCACCCCAGATAATTTGAATCGAATGAAGCTTTACTATTGGCTTATATATGATTTAAGTCCCATTAAGTACTATAGCTTGGATTCGGATTTTTAGGATGTATCCCATTTTTTGATAATCACTATTCCAAATAACTGTTCGCTATCCATATGATAGCAAAATAATACTTATATAGATTTATTCACTGAAACAACTAAAAGGTAATGTCACATTGGGGTACAGAAAAAGAAAGTACTGTCCTTAAGCTCAAGCTACTATGATTAATTTTCCCACTAACTGTCTTATGTAAAAAACCCTTTTGAGCTACAGACGGAAGGAACGAATTCCTTTTGCTCAAAAGGGATGGATAAATAACGTTAAAACTCGTCTTGTATGTTGTAACTGTATGTCTTGTTTATGCATGTTCTCGCTTAATACTATTCCTTCTTTTCATCCTTGCGCGCAAGCGGAATACCGTTCTCCTTGGCATACCATGCTTCATAATGATGCACAGCCACACCTGCAAATGAAGAATGAGAGGTACCCAGATCAAACACCTTTGCCATCTCTTCATTCATATTGCTAACCGGTTTACGGAAAAAGGTCAGGTGATCACCCTCTTGTGTATCCGCGAGTTCCGCTCCGATCCAGACTTTCTTGCCGAGATCATCCGCTTCGTCCAGTTCTTCCTTGGACAGATCATACATCTGCTGCCCACTATCCCGGTAAGCCATAATGGCCACCGCATCAAAGTGGGAGATCACCCAGCGACTGAATGTACCTCCTTCAGCCGACTGACGGGCATCAAGCCAGAAAGGAATGGCAGCGCTCATGTACAGTCCGGCATCCTCGCCGGCTTTTGTCCAGGCCTTCATGTTGTTCTGCCACTCTGCAATGACGCTGCTCTCCTCGTTCTCCCAGCGCTTCAACTGATACGGCTCCACATCCAGTTGAATACCTTGGAAGCGTTCATTCTTGGCCGAAGCTGCATTGTATGCTCTTACTCGCTCGATAAAAGCAAGTCCTTCATCCCGCTTCTCCTCATAGGCCCAGTCTGCATGACCGTTAAGTCCATGCACTTCAATCTCAGCCTGTCGGGCAGCCGCAATGAATTTGCGGTATGTTGAGTCAGGCAACTCATCCTGGATTTGCAGGAAGATGGTATCGACGCCCTGTTCTTTGGAGAAAGCAATAATCTCAGGTGTCTGCTCTGCAATAATGGACGCGTCCCACAGCCAGGTCGCTTTGTGTTCCTCTGCCGAGAACCATTTGAACATCCAGGACAGAAGCAGCAGGCACAACACCACAGCCAGAATAGCCCATTTCGCCATACCCACCAGCTTGCCCCGTTGCCTCATATATTTCCTCAGACGAGCAACGCTTCACTTGGTTCAAGCACAGGATGCTGTACCGAGTGACCAATTTTGTAGATATGCGGATGTGTGTACGAACGGAACGCATTACGTGTATCCAGAATCGGCACACCCATCTCGGCAATATCAAAGTAAGGCAAATCGCTGTGGTTGGTGATCAGCACGATGCAATCGTACTTCTTGAACTGCTCCAGATTGAACGCTTCGCTGTGTACGGTCTCGCCATGTTTGTCCTGGAAGGAATCCGCATGTGGATCGTAGTAGCTAACGTTAGCTCCACTTTCCTTGAACAGTTCATATACTTCCAGTCCTGGTGATTCACGCAGGTCGGCAATATTCGGCTTGTACGACATGCCAAGGAGCAGAATATTTGATTTACGTACGGATTTAGCGTATTCGTTCAGAATCGTTGACGTTTTGTTCAATACATAATATGGCATGTTGTCATTGGTGGATTGCGCCAGCTCAATGAATTTGCTATAGAAACGGAAGCCTTTGGCCTTCCATGACAGGTACATCGGATCAAGCGGGATGCAGTGTCCACCGATGCCTGGCCCTGGATAGAATGGCATGAAACCAAATGGTTTCGTCGCCGCCGCGTCAATAACTTCCCAGATATCGATGCCCATGCGGTCACACATCATCGCCATTTCATTTACAAAGGCAATGTTCACACTGCGGAATGTGTTCTCCAGCAGTTTGGACATCTCAGCCACTTTTGGTGAAGATACCGGTACTACGGTTTCTACATATTTTCCATATAGCGCTGTTCCGAGCTTCAAGCAAGCTTCAGTTGTGCCCCCGATTACTTTCGGCGTATTAAATGTTGTGAAACGTCCGTTCGACGGGTCCACACGCTCAGGCGAGAAGCAGAGGAAATAGTCTTTACCTGCTTCTTGTCCGATCTTGTCCAGCTGCTGCTGGATCAGTTCTTCGGTTGTACCTGGATAAGTGGTGCTCTCCAGCGTAATCAGCATGCCTGGTTTCATGTGCAGTTTGATCTGATCCACAACCGTCTCGATGTAAGACGTATCCGGGTCCTGATTCTCACTAAGAGGTGTCGGTACGCAGATACTGAGGGCGTCGATCACACGCAGCATGCTGTAATCTGTCGTTGGCTGGAAACGACCGCTTTGCATTACTTTTTTCAACTCATCAGACGAAATATCGTGAATATAGGAATCTCCTTGATAGATACTTTCTACTTTGGACGCATCCAGATCAATTCCGATTACCGTGAAACCTTGATTGACCATTTCCACGGCAAGTGGAAGTCCTACGTAACCGAGCCCGACGACGCCGAGTACAGCTTCTTTATTTTCAATCGCATTCAGTAATGTGTGGAATTGTTGATTCTCCATGATATTCCCTCCGGGCAGTGTATTTGGTGGTGCTTAAAATCCATATAAATAGATGAGTGTCTGTGCTCTAAATGTTGCTCTAATCTATCTGATTCATAGTGTAAAAAAAGCTCTTACTTTGCACTTCACACAATCAGCTTATTCAAGCCGTCTTCTAATGCAGGCAGCGTCTGATTCGGGCATCCAGCTCTACAGGCGAGAACGGTTTGGTCATGTAATCATCGACTCCGCTGCGGAAGCATTGACTAATCGTCTGCTCGACACGTTGCTCGGTCAACACGACAATTTTGGGCGGCTGCTCCATCTCCAGATTCTGAATATGATGGATGAACGGCAGACCATCGATGCCATACAGATTCAGTTCGGTGAGCACCAGATCTGGTGTGACTTTCTCGATCAACTCCAGTGCAGCCAGTCCATCAACCGCTTCATAGGTTTCGTATCCCTGCATCTTCAACCGCAATTGCAGGAATTCGCGTACCGTCGGATCGTTGTCCACAATCAAAATTCGTTCCGGCTCGTCCGCCGTATTGTCCAGCGTGTAGATATGAATTTCCGACGAATCTACGAGCTTCGAGGACTCAGCCATATGCTGAATAGTTGCCTTCGAAGGGCGCTCCCCTTCCGGGAAACTGGCCAGTGTAATCTGTGGATCGGCACCGGGTACAGTCTCTTGCAACTCATGTTTGATCCGAAGTCCTTCATAATGAACTTCATCCAGTGACAAACCTGGCAACAGGACGGCAATCGCTTGGGTAGCCCCATCCTTCCACACCTGGAAGGCAGACTCACTCGTTTGTTCCAGATGTGTCCTGACCTGCTGCTCAGGTTGAGAGTTTCCTGCACAATGGATGAACATTAAGCCGCATGTTTCGGCACCCGTTTCCTTCAATCCCTGTTCTACACTTCGGTACACATTAACGGCAGCCTCACGCTGCAATGTCGCCGTATTTGGCATGTTCTTTTCCACCCTTCTCCTCGATTATCTATAAGTCCAAAAAATATTATTTACACTGACACTCCGATGACAGAACAGCCTTTCGATCACTGTTATCCCCAGATTTTTTGATTCCTTTATACAAGGAGAAATCCGGGGATAAAGGTATGCTTTCGATGCAGCTTTCTTTCAGAAAGCTTTTAGGTGCACGCTTCGCTTCTTCAGGCTTTTTCTGCCCTCTCCGTTATCGTGTAAATGTCTAGTTGGACATATAATTGCTTTGATTATTCTTTAATCAAGCGGCTTCGCTTGTTTTCTTCTCATCCTCGGACCAGCTTTGACGTGTCATGGTACCCCATGAGTTGTTGTTTTGCATGAACTGCACATGTCCCTGCAATCTCCACAGTACGCCGAGCTGGTGGTAACCCACGAATTTCAGCGCGGAGTAGACGAGCATTTTGACCAGATCGGAGAGTTTGTTGTAACGTTTGAAAGCAATCTCCTCCAGGACAAGTGCGCCTACACTCAGCAGATAACCACTCACAAAGTTCAGCAGTCCGAACAGAACCAGAATCGGCCATTGCGTCATATCCAGAAGGACATATCCAGCGAGAGCCAGAAGTCCGGTAATCCGGAAATACGGGTTGAGCGCTTCAAAAAGGACGTTATATGGCATGGTCACCATACCCATAACCTTATATTTTGGATTGAACAACATGCCACGATTCTCGATCATGTTCTTCAGATTCCCGCGGCCCCAGCGCTTACGCTGACTGGACAAGATCCGGTAGGAATCCGGTGCCTGCGTCCAACATACGGCCTCAGGACAGAAGGCAATGCGGTACTTCAATTTGTTTTCCAGCATGTAACGGTGAAGTTTGATGATGATGTTCATGTCTTCCCCAGGATAACCATCCCGGTATCCACCTACGGCGATTACAGCGTCCTTACGGAACATACCGAAGGCACCGGAGACAATGATCAGACCGTTCATGTGACTCCAGCCAATCCGTCCACCCAGGAAGGCTTTGAGATATTCAATCGACTGGAACATGGGCCAGATCTTGCGTGGCAGCGATACATCTTGCACTGCCCCGTTTTCAATTTTGCAGCCATTGGCGATCCGTACATCTCCACCGATGGCTACCGTCTCTTCCGGATTCTCCATATACATCCGTGCCATGCGGATGAGGGCATCTTTCTCCAGCAACGAATCAGCATCGATGGAAGAGATCAACGGATAATGGGACAGGTTGATCCCGGCATTGAGGGAATCGGCCTTACCGCCGTTTTCTTTGTCAATGACATACAGATCCGGGAACTCTGGATTATGGTAGATCCCACGAATTTTCTGACAGGCGATCTTGCCCCGAATCTTCGTATTGGGTACTGGCTTCAGACGATATTCTTCCAACAGGATATTCAGTGTCGCATCACTGGAGCCATCATTCACAACAATGACTTCATACGTTGGATAATTCAGCGTCATCAGGCAGTTCACATTTTCAATAATCGTCAGTTCCTCGTTGTATGCCGGTACCAGCAGAGAAACGGAAGGTACCAGTTCCGAGCCTGACAATGTATTGTATTTGGAATAATGCGACCGCCGGAAGATCGTCCAGATGTTACGGAACGATAAGGCCAGAATGGAAAAATAGAGCGTATTTACAAAAACAACATAGTAGATCGCGACCATGCCGTAGATTAATAGTAGATCCCTAAGCAGTGTAATCCCCTCCTACCGTAGCGACACCTGGACGTTTCTTGCTGGTTCTGTTCTCTCGTACAGGGCCAAAATAGCGATCGTACAGCAGTCTTTTTTTGTTATGTGCAATCATCTGCTCTACAGCTCTGTCATCGGTTCTCGTGTGCTGCATGGTACTCTCAATCTGCTGCATCGCAATCTCGCGCTCAGCAACTGTACCTTGCACCGCAGCCTGACACAGCGCTTCGAATCCCGGTTCACCGAGCTTGCTCAGACTCTCCGCACTGTTATATCGAACTCTCCAGTCTTCATCCCGAAGCGCTTTGCGCAGCAATGGAATGCTGCCAGATGCATGCTTGTAACCAAGCGCTTGTACCACTTCGGCGCGAACTTCCGGATCGGGGTCCTGGATCAGCTTCAGGATTGTCTCATCCCGGAGTGCCGGACTTGCGCTAAGATACAGCTTCACTGCCTCGGCACGTACATCCTGATGTTCTGCGCCTACCAGTCTGTCGAGTGCAGGCATCACTTCAGGTACAGCCTGTCCCCACATGGCAACCAGTCCGACTTTGACAAAATCAGGATTCCGGTCTTCCAGCAATTCAATTAGAATTCTGCTCGTATCCAGACTCGTTTCGAGCAGAATATCTGCTGCCAGATGGTGAATGGACTTACCTTTGGTTAACAGCAAAGCGAGCATGTCTTTCAGTTCACCTTGCCGAGTCGTACATCTGGAGATGGATCGACCAATCATAATGGCCATCGGGCCCGGTTTCTCATCCTTCAGTAATTCCATCAAACCCGGAACGGCTTCGGGACAACGCATGCCACCCAAGCGATAAGCCGCATCAATCTGGCGACCATAACGCAGACGGCCCAGTTCCTTCAGATCATGCTCTACGAATCCTGCTTCACGGCACAGTGCGATTAATTTGTCGCGATACTCACCCTTGAACTGGTCGATCCATTCAATCAGTCTGTCCTGAATGACTCTGCGTTCCAGCGGAGCCAGTTTGCCTGGTGGCAATCTGAGTGGACTATTCTCAGTCAAGGCTGTTTGCAGATAGGTGAAATAGTCACGCTGCTTCAATTCATAAAATGCCGTCTTACGTCGTTTGCCATTGTGGGACATTTTCATGGCAAACAATACGATGACGCCTACAACAACAAGTGCGATACAGATGTACAAAAACAGATAGGCCAAAGCCAAACTTGGAAACATGTGAAAAGGTCCTCCTTTATACTCATTTATTCGATCTGAAAACTAGGAATTTTTTCATAACTCTTCTTCATTTTTTCGTAGCTTAGCTTCAGGCGTTCACTATACTGCACCTGCTCCCAAGGCTGCCAGCTATATACCGGCAATGTCTTCAGATCCAGGGTCGTCTGTTCACCCCCAGGCCAAGATACTTTCTTCGTGGCGCGGTCCGTTAACCACGGAATGAGGGTAACGCCTTCCACAGCAACTGTGGAGAACTCACGTCCATTCTTGAGCGGTCCATAGTCGATCGCTTGCAGCGAACTCGGATCACCGAACCCAAGCAGCATCCAGGGAATTCGCATCTCCACCTGATTGCCGTTATACTGCCATGACGTTAATGAATCCGTATCAGGCTGGCCGGGAGCCGTCGTTCCTCGCTTCAATGTTCCGACCTTTTCATTCATGAACGGTTGAGCAGATCGGGTATCCGGCGGTGTCATCCTCAGGCTGACTGCCAGATTCCATGGGTGGAACGGATTATCTGCGGAATCTGACTGCTGATCTGGCAGCATATCGTATCCTTCTTTGCCGTACAGACGCTGATTAAAGTCATAATCCTTGGCAATCTCCACCTGTGATTCTTCATCCTGCCCCAGTGTAATCACTGTCTCAAGACCATCACTGAGTGTCCGGCCCGGGAGTAACTTGTCAGGCTGACTGCCTCCAGCAAGTGTATCTGTGCCAATTCGCAGCACTGTCTTCTCCGGGTCAAACGGTTGATCCAAGGTCAGCCCAATATACAGATAGGCTTCATCATGAGTCATCTTCATTTCCTGAATGCCGTCCACTTGGCCCTGCCAGGTCGTGACCTCTTCAACCTTCAGATCATCCCAGTCATCCAGTGATCCGTCGATGGTCAACTGTTCCTGTTTACCCGGGTCCATGGCAAGCAGACCAAACATCTTCTCGTTTGTCAGCACGTTCAGCCAATATGCACGGCGATCAGCCGGGATTTCCAGTGGCATCGTGTTCCATGTTTTTTTGAACCATTCATCCTGCCACATGAACACAATTGCTCCCGAGTATCCTTCATCATAGATATCCTGCGTCAGTGACGCGTCGATATCTCCCTGCTCTACTTCGTTATGTCCACCCTGATTCCGTCCTCCCATACCCAGATGGGAAATACCAAGAGAAGAGGGTACGCCATACTCTGTAATCATTACAGGCATATCGGAAAACTCGGCTTTCAGCTTGCGCAGATAACTTTTGTACGTGTTGTACTCACCGTTCTCATCCTTGATGGTTTGGAGCGTTTTATCGATATGGAACAGATCCGGGTAATACGGGTACACATGGTAGGCTGCAAAATAACCTCCCTGCCACGCCTCCGGCTGAATATGTCGGGCATCCACACTGACGAGATCCTCTTCATACAGCGGCTCGCCGGGATGATCCAGCACATCGGTCGTTACCCAGTTGGTGAAGGTCATCGGATGTTCCCACCCATACTTCTTCTCCAGGACCGCCGTATGATCCAGCAGCTCTGCCAGCCAGTTCTCGAACGGTGACGCTTCTGGACTCGCCGAGAAATGAACTCCCTTGTACTGCGGCACGTCCGCATGTTTTGCGTTTGTGTTGTCTACCATTGCCGGGTCCCATTCCGTCCCCACATGCCAGGCCATCAGGTATTTTCCTGCATTCGTTTTGTATTTGCCGCTGGACTCTCCCTGCTTGGCAGGAATGTCCGCATCGCCATAGACAGCAGATACGGCCTTTTCAATCTCCTGCTTGAACGTCTGCTCAATATGGGCCGCGTAGGCATCCTGTTTCTCAATCAGCTCTTCTTCAGGTGACCATATGCCCTGTATAAAATATAACGGTTGCTCCCGGCCGCGGTTATATTCGACTAATGCGGAGTAGAAAATCGGTTCGTGAACCGTGTATACCCGGATTACATTGGCTCCCAGATCCTCGATCTGCTGGAACCACCGCAAGTAATCCTCTTTGGTCAGCGGGAATTCTCCCGGGTAATGCCCCGGTGAAGTTGCGCCCAGGTTGACACCTTTGACGAACATCTCCCTCCACGTTCCATCTGGCCCGTATTCCATGAACCGGTCTCCATCGGTCTTGAATTTCATCTCCGTGCCGTTCTCCGCTGTGTACGTAACGAGCTTGGGTTGCATATAGTGCCATCCGGCAAATATTCCACCGGTCACCACCACTGCTCCTGTCAACACCGTTAATAACCAGCGTCTTCGTCTTTGTCTGCTCATGTCTTTAGATTGCTCACCTCTCTAATATGCATCCTGCTTCAACATCGAATGGTCCAACATGAAGTTTACGAATCTTTCCGCTTCGGATGTCCGCTTGGTAGAGATGTCAGCGGTGTAGTTCTCACTATAGCGCTAAGACTCTGCATTTGTAACTAGGCTGATGGAAGCAAACATGAAATGGAACATTCTGCCCATAATTCGTAAAAAGCGCCATCAACTAGCACCCGAAAGCCTCCAGGATACGACTGATTCCCAAACGCTAATATTTGCTGGAATCGCATGGATTAAATGGCCTGCTGATCTTGCACTTCTGGAACCTTTATTGTTATGTGCAACGCGGGTACAGGCAACGTTTGCCGTTTGAACACATACCCCATTAAACGCGAGTCATATGTTAAAGTTGCGGACCTTTTTACAGTATTAACCATAAAGATTACAAAATTGATACTATAGTCCGATAACGCATCAGCGATATTCCGCGTCACATCAAGGTTTTCTGAAAAATGCAGAAAACCAAAAAAGGACGTCAGTCCCCCTCTATAGGACTGTACCCATTTATAAACCTTTTACAAAAACCTAAATGAACGCCCGGTCATCACCCAGAGGTCACAGATCTCTCACATTAAATGTAAAAAAGCACATCTTATTTCCTAATTTCTGCCTCTAATATGGCTAACCCATAATTGTGTCCAATTTACAAAATAATTCCGGTTGCCGCATTTCGAATTGTCAGATATGCTTATAAAACAAGAACACTTGTTCCATACTGTAAATAAACTGTTAATTATCGATGTTCAAATGAAGATCATTGATGCTTAACAGATGAGCTTAGCATCACGGATAAGGAGAGAAGTCTTATGCCTCGCCAAGACAGACGTGTCATCATGCTGGCAGACTGCCAGTCATTCTATGCCAGTGTGGAGAAGTCTGCACATCCCGAATACAAGGACCGCCCCCTCGTAGTCGCGGGAGATCCGGCGCGCCGTTCGGGTATTATTCTTGCGGCCTGTCCACTCGCCAAGTCCTATGGAATTACGACAGCAGAACGACTGGGCGAAGCGCTCGCCAAATGTCCAGATGTTGTTGTTGTTCGCCCCCGGATGGCCGAGTACATTCGGGTATCCCTTCATATTACGCGTATCCTTCAGTCTTACACCGATCTGGTGGAACCCTATAGTATTGATGAACAGTTTCTCGATGTCACCGGAAGCCTGGATCTGTTCGGCAGTCCCGAGACGATTGCGCGCAGCATTCAATCGAGGGTGATGGATGAGACGGGTGTATACATTCGGATCGGCATCAGTGATACCAAAGTCGTTAGCAAGATGGCCTGCGATCTGTATGCCAAAAAAGTCCCCGGAGGCATCTGCACGTTGCCTCGCAAAGATCTGCCGTCCACCATCTGGCAGAAGCCTGTACGAGACATGTTCATGGTAGGTTCCCGCATGGCGCAGCATCTCTATAAAATGGGGGTCCATACGATTGGTGATCTGGCCCAGACCCCTCTGTCCCGACTGAGAGAACGTTGGGGTGTGAATGGCGAGGTACTGTGGCGTATCGCCCGTGGTATTGACGATTCCCCGGTCAAACCCGGGACCTATGCTCATCAGCAGCAGGGGATCGGACATCAAATGACGCTGCCCCGGGACTATGACTCCTGGGAAGATATCAAAGTGGTACTGCTTGAACTGGCGGAACTCGTCAGTCGACGTTCCCGTGACAAATCACTCATGGGCCATGTGGTCTCGGTTGGATGTCGCGGACAGGATTATGATCGGCCAACCGGTTTCTCCCGCCAGATGAAGGTGAATGAACCCACCAACATTACGGATGAAGTATACGATGCGGCAGCAGCTCTGTTCCTGCGCCATTGGGACGGATTACCCATCCGCCGCATCAGCGTGTCATTGACCGGACTTGTACCCGATTCCGAAGTGCAGCTGTCCTGGTTTGATGACCGCGAACGCAAAAGAGAACTGGAACGTGCCACGGATGATATCAAGCGCAGGTACGGAGATACTGCCATTATGCGGGCATCTTCCCTCTGCTCGTCCGCGCAAGCCCATGAGCGTTCTCATAAAATTGCAGGTCATTATAAATGAGTAAAAAATTGCAGCAAAACGGTATCTTCGAGTCCTCACGCATGATGCTCCCCGAACACCGGGAAGCTTACATTCTTCATCAGGAACAACTTGCTCCTCGTACCCGCCCATCTCTGGATGCCCAGGCCGCGGAAGAAATGTCCCGTTTGCTCAGCAACTCGATGATGCTTGGAGATAGGGCCATTATTACGTTGTTTCACGAACATGATGATATTCGTTACACGGGGCAAGTGCTTCGACTGGACCGTCCGGCTCGTACCCTCAGACTGCTGATGGAAGATGGGTCCCGGGATATTCAGATGAACCTCATTACAGATGTGGCCCTAGCCGATGACTGAAGGGAGATATACCCACCCCGATGTTGCGGATGTTCCATGATAGGTGCAGCATTGCCGTTGCCATGCAGGACTGTCTTCCTACACTCCCTGGTGAATACCAAAAGTAGCCGACGAGACATATCCAGACCATTCACTTCGTTCTAAAGAAGCAAAATATCGGATACGTGATTCATCGGCTACATATGAGGGTATAGTTTCTTTTTTTAAAAAACTTCTTAGAAAAAGCTCCAGTCGAACTCCTTGGACAGACGCTCGAGCAGATGCACGCCGGCAATACTGTTGCCTTTGCGATTCAGAGCCGGGCCAACAAGACCTATGCCGAATTGTCCCGGTACAAGGGTCAATATCCCTCCGGATACTCCACTTTTGGCGGGCAAGCCGACCTCGATGGCAAATTCGCCTGATGCATTATACATACCACAGGTGGTCATGAAGGTTTTGGCAATCTGAACATAGCGACGAGGGATGAGTTCTTCTCCCGTAATTGGATCTGTTCCATTATAGGCTAGAACGAGTGACATTCGAGACAGATCTGCACACGTCACTTCAATGGAGCAATGACGGAAATACACGGCAAGCACGTCTTCAACGTCATCCTTAATGACCCCGTTGTGCTTCAAAAAGTAGCCAAGTGAACGATTCATATGACCACTCTCCGATTCGGACTGGAATACCTCTTCGTTATAGCCCAGCTGATCATTATTCGCCAGTTTGCGGAAAAACTCCAGAATGCGGCGGGATTTCTCTTCGCTCATCTGTTCTGGTGAACATGGTGAAATTCCAGAATCGTTGAGATCAGGCCGGGTGAGGCTTACTCACCCCACCCTTTTCAATTTCTATAATTATTTAGTACGCATATCTTAATTAATACAAAATACTTCTATCTTAAAAGAAATTTTGTTCAATCCACGATCCGAAATTTAAAGTATACTTCCTAGATCCAGATAGTACTACTCTAAAATGAGTTTGTGATATCAATTCGAAATAGAACTTTCGGTTATTTCCAAAATATACTTGATTATATTGTTCAATAATTTGTTCGCGCATAGTCAACAAATCTTCAGTTTTTTTGATGGGAACGTTGAATGCTACCAGTGATTCTTGAAATGAATCAGAGCTTACTGACGATTCAGAGAACTCAATTATCGGATTTGTGACTCCAGTTAACTTTCTTACATCGTCTAATGTGAAACGCCATTGTCCTCCAACTTTTGATCCTGTTAATTCACCAGATTTCAAGTAATTTCTTATAGTTCTAGTCGTTACTTGTAATTCATTTGCCAAATCCTCGACTGTCCAATAACTCTTCATCCTTGTTCTCCGTCTCTATTGAAATAATATTATTTGCATGCTTAATAGAATTTATATCATGAGAAGTATATATAACAATCTTATCTTTTGAATATTTCAGCAGTGTATTAAATATATCATCCGCTGAATTTTGATCAATACTACTGGTACATTCGTCTAATATATATACATCCGAGTCTTTTAGCAACATTCTAGCAATAGCAACTCTTTGTTTTTCTCCCCTGATAAATTCGCCCCGTTTTCCATTAATATTGTATCCCAGTTCTTTGTTTTAAAAATTGGATCTAGAATCCTAGATTTTTCTATATATTCTCTTTCCTCATTTGTGAGCAAATGACCAAAGCCAATATTCTCCTCTAAACTTCTGGATAGGATTGTAGTGTTTTGGGACAGATATGCAATTCTGGATCTCAGTGAGTAGTTACTTATTTTTTCTATTGGTATATTGTTTATTTTGATTCCAGCACTATGTCGAAATTTAAGTAAGAGTTTCAATAAAGATGATTTTCCTGAACCTGAACGACCTTGTAAGTATACTACCTGACCTTTAGATAACTTCTCTTGTAGTCGGTAATGGATCTCCAAATCGGCAAGCTTAAACTCTGGATCTTCAAATGTAATCGATTCAATTGCATTTACCTCTAGTGTACCATCATCCTCTACATTGTTGTCTAAGTCATTTTTAACAAAATCAAGACTGGTTTCTAAAGTTTTGAAATTTATATTCGCCTCAGTTAACCCTTTCAATGAATTGAAGAATAAAGGGAGAACAATTCCGATAATAACGATACTGCTCATTGGTAGCCAGTTTTGGATAATCGAATAAGTAATCGACAGGTATATTATATTTTGAAAAAGCTGATTTATAAAATCAATGATTGCACTTGATCCCTGAGCAAATTTATTAGTATTGGCTAATGTTCGATACATCTTTCCAATAGTTGGTACAACGATATTTTCTAGAGTCTTATATTCGAAAAGTTGTTTGATATTGTCAACATTAGATAGTGTGGATACGAGGTCTTTGTTAGCGATCGCACCTTCAGACTGCAGAGCTTCCATTTTAAACTTCAACCGTTTGTTAATATATCGGAAGCCAAAAAGATTAATTGGTATCAGGAGTAACAATATCGAAAATACAAGCCAATGAACTGAAAAAGCTAAGATAAGAGAAACCAAAATAATAAATGTTGCCCGGGTTATACCTTCAAAACTTGTGATCATGAATAAATACAAAGAATCGACAGCGGAAAAAATTCTGTTAATTAAGTAAGTTGGTTCAAGTTTGTTGTATGCATCATAGTTCATCTTATACATCTTTTTTAAAAGGGACGATAAGTGTTCCGTATTGAATTTAGCAGTATAATTTTGTCGATAAATCAGTAAAGCAAATTGTAAAATAAATGAAACAATCATGGCTCCTATAATAATTCCAAATACATTTATGTTCATACCATTAGTTTGATTTGATAAAGCCTGAATAATTATAGGAGTAATTGTAGCTGTAATAGAAGTTAAGATAACTAACACAAGCGTTATAGCTACGAATTTCCTGTTCTGCATGATTAAATTTCTCATTATAAGCATCCCCCTCCACTTTTTAGATAACCAAATGATAACATTCATTTCCTTTATTTTCAATGTAATTAGGAAAAAATATGAAAAAATTTTGAAATTTCACTAAATAAGCTAGTTATCCATTACCAAAATTATTAATTATGCTTAGTAGAGATGGCTACCCAAGAACCTCGTAAAGCCCTCAAAATGTGTTCGAAAATTTTAGAAGGTATGTCATTCTTTCTCGAGAAAACAAATGAAAACTTTATGCATTGTGAATGAAATAGAATCAAAGAAAATAAACAGCGTTCCCTTATTTTTAAAAAAGGAACGCTGTTTATTACCAGTTATGCCTTTGGCAGAAGACCAAAATCTTAGAAAAGGAAAATTACGTTTTGTCTTGATTAAAAGGGGAAAACATTATGAACTACTTGAGGTATACAAATAGCCGTAATTGTTTTGTTACTTTTTAATGCAGTTTTATGTTTGTCTATAATCATTCTTTAAGAATATGTCCTTGTTTATCTCAATATAATGCTTCCAATTTGGCGGCACTAGTTCTTCTGGAAATATTGCTGCTACAGGACATGCTAAATCACAAATACCACAATCTGTACACTTGTCTGGATCAATGAAGTATTGATTACTACCATCAAAAGTTTGTATGGCGTTCTCTGGACAGACATTTATGCAACGTGAATCTTTATGTTTTAAACAAGGTTCCGTGATAACATATGCCATATAGTTAATAATCTCCTTTGCCATATAAAAAATTTATTGCATTAATTTCATCTTCAATATTTGATTGTTGCGGAAACACTTCCGTCCTTAATATAGCATCAGTTAAATTTTTTGGAATATGATTATGCTTATCATCATTAAATTCATAACCAAAGAAGTAAGCTACTGGAGTTGTCTTTATAATATCTGACTCTATCAGATGTATTTTTGCTTTATTATGAATTGCAACTATTGAATAATTTAACGATTTTAACTCTCTTATAATTGGTTCTGGTGAATCTGTATAACAATATTCTTTAAACTTGCTATTCATTTTTACTGAATTAATAAAATATAGAGGTTTTATCAAGGTGTTTGTTATTGTGATAGGATTATATTGAGAACACACTAAGCCTAATATTTCATTTTTCTTTATAATGGGGTCATAAAATGGATTGTTATCTCCGGAGGTAATGACAAATTCATTTAATACGTAGTTAACTCGATGAACAACAAAATTATTTGTACTTTTATCTTCAAACAATACAACGTTACCAATTTCAATATTAGTGTATTTGTTTACAGGTTTAATTAATACTTTTTGTTTAGGATTCAACAAAGGAGCCATACAGTCCCCGTTAATCTCTATTATGATCTCTCTCTCTGATTCAAGGGCGTTTTTTGCGAAAATATTAATCATAGATTATAATCCTTTAATAACTTGATAACCAATCAATGTCTGAATAAACGAAACAATATCATTTTCAAACTCACCATCTTCAACTGGAATACTAAATTTGCCTCTTAAGATTTCGTATATCTTAGATAAAGTCATTGTTTCGTTCAAATTGAATAAATCGAATATTGTACAGGCTACTTCATCTTTTAATATTATCGTCTCACCTTTTGGAGACAATATAAAAATACCTTCATCATTTTTTTGATGAAATAAATTATCGTTTATTGTGTAGCTTATCATATCAAAACCTCCTTCTTACTTTTTTTGAAATAGTTCCACATTTGCTTCCTAAAGCTCTTTCTAATATAAATACATTCAAGGTAATTCGTTCCGTTTATGTCACCTGTTTCAGAAGCTTGAATTGCCCTACATCCTCCTCCACAAAATTCTTTAAAGGTACATTTTTTACATTCTGGCAAGTTATACACGGTCCGCTTCCGAGCTTCGATAAAAAGCGGAGATTGATGATATATTTTACTGAGTTCTTGTACTTTAATATTCCCTGCTAACATATTTGGTTCATGCATTAATTTGCATAAGTAAACGTTTCCTTTGCTATCTATTGAAAATTCACCCGAACCATGTCCACAATGTTTTCTATGTTCAAATTGCTTAATAGAAGAATAATTATTGTTTTCAAGGTCTTCCTCACTTAATCTGTATAATTCTTTTTCGAATTCTCTTCTTTCATCCTGATTTAAGCTTTGACTTAGCTCATCATTTTTCCCCTTCCTAAAGAAGAAGTTGGTATGATCTTTAATTGTATTTTATTTCTTTTGGTGAACTTTAAAATTTGTTCAGATGAAAACAGATTGTTTTTTGTGATGGTCTGATTGATTTTTATATTACAGCCTGATTCTAGTAATAAATCAATTGCATTTTTTGCCTTCGCCCAAGTCCCTTTCCCTCTGTTTAAATCATGTTCATTTTCATTCATTGAATCTAAACTAATTGTCACAAGATTAGCCACTTTAGATAGTCTCTCAGCTTTTTTCTTATTTTGGATCAGTGATCCATTGGTTATGACATTTACCTTCATGTTTAAAGATTTAACATATTCCATTAACTCGAAAATATCTTTTCTTAAGAAAGCTTCTCCGCCAGTAAAGACAATAGTTTTTGCGCCTAATTCTTTAATTTCATCAAACATGTTCAGTGCTTCTTCTGTTGTTAAATCACCATCCATTGATCTCTGAGGACTACTTTCCGCATAACAATATATGCAGTTTAAATTGCACTTGTATGTAGTGACAAAATAAACAACACTAGGCTTCATACCTTCCAAACTATTATTCACATTTGAAAAATAATCATTATAATCCTGGGGAGTTCTCCTCTAAAACCGATTTTATATAGAAGTAATAAATTTACAACGTATTTTACAAGGTTTTTATCTTCTATCACTCCAATCAATTCACCAACTGACTTCTTATTGAAAATCAATTCTGAAGCGATCATATATTCTTTTTCATTAAGAACCACCCAGCTATTCAATTGAAAATTATGAATTATATAATCATTACTCTCTCTATAAATCGATAGCTCTGGAAATGATAATTTCTCCAATGTGATAACCTCCATTTCAGAATATCTTATCTCTAACGTACGTTTTTATTTCATGCCTATGAAAACTTTTCAACTAATTGTTACATGAAATCAAATCTAAAACTATGTTTAGAGGTGTTAATTCTGCCTGTTCTCGGTGACTTTTTAAGATTGTAACAGGCAGATATTACAGAAAGAGAACCTAACCTGAGCCTGATCCTGCAACAAAACCACACCCACATGCGCAAGAAGCTTGACCCTTAATAGACATGATAAAGACCTCAGGTTTTGAATAAGGTTTCATAGATATCACCTCCTTTCAAGCAAAATCAACTTACTTGCATTGTAGAAGATTTCTTGCCAAAACTAAAAACTCAGTACCCTATTCTAATTAAAGGAATTTATCATTCACAATACACATTTAGGTCTTGATATATTTTCAGAAAATGAATTAAAATATGTTTTAGTTGGATTTTTATTCAATTTGTAACAATTTAATCAAGAATATTAGAAGAGGAAGTGTTAAGCATTAGAGGTTTTGTATATGAAGACCTTTTTGTTGTAAGGCTAACTCAACTATGTTTTCGAAATTTGTTTCTTTAGAAAATTTAACTACTTGCACAATTTGTTTTTCGTTTTCTTGTCCTTGTTCGGCTGATACTGAAGTACTTAGAGTTACAATGGTAATTAGTGCTACGCAAAGTACAAATAGATTCTTGAAAACATTCTTACCAATTCGCCTACAACATAATATTTTAAAAATGCAATTATTATCCAATAGATTACAATATTTTCTACTAAATTGTACATAGTTCCTTTATCCTATATCTTAAAAATAAAGAGTCGTAATTCGTCAGATAAACGGGAGTTTCAGATTAATGGCTTTAAAAATTCAATTTTCTCACATATGTCTCAACTGTTTTTGGAGTGCAGGACTACCTTCCTACACATCCTGATGAATACCAAAAGCAGCCGACGAGACATATCCAGACCATTCACTTCGTTCTAAAGAAGCAAAATATCAGATACGTGATTCATCGGCTACATATAAGGGTAAAGCTTTTTTTTCTGAAAACTTCTTAGAAAAAGCTCCAGTCGAATTCCTTGGACAGACGCTCCAGCAGATGCACACCGGCAATACTGTTGCCTTTGCGATTCAGAGCCGGGCCAACAAGACCTATGCCGAATTGTCCCGGTACAAGGGTCAGAATTCCACCGGATACTCCACTTTTGGCGGGCAAGCCGACCTCGATGGCAAATTCGCCTGATGCATTATACATACCACAGGTGGTCATGAAGGTTTTGGCAATCTGAACATAGCGACGAGGGATGAGTTCTTCTCCCGTAATTGGATCTGTTCCATTATAGGCCAGAACGAGTGACATTCGAGACAGATCTGCACACGTCACTTCAATGGAGCAATGACGGAAATACACGGCAAGCACGTCTTCAACATCATCCTTAATGACCCCGTTGTGCTTCAAAAAGTAGCCAAGTGAACGATTCATATGACCGCTCTCCGATTCGGACTGGAATACCTCTTCGTTATAGCCCAGCTGATCATTATTCGCCAGTTTGCGGAAAAACTCCAGAATACGCCGTGATTTCTCTTCCTTACAATCTCCTCCAACAAGAGAAGACACCGTAATCGCACCCGCATTGATTAATGGATTAAATGGGATTCCGGGTTCAACCAATTCAAGCTTGATCATCGAATCGTAATCGTCGCCTGTCGGTTCTTTTCCTACATTAAAGAAACCGCTTCTTCCCCATGATCCATCAGGGCCAGAATAAGGGTAAATACTTTGGAGATACTTTGCATCGTAAATGGGACACCGCAATCCCCTGCTGACACATAGTTTCCTTCGGCGTCCATGATATGTATACCGAGCTCATCCTGAGAGGCTTTCACAAGCTCCGGGATATAAGAGGCCACCTTACCCTGCCCGGTGTGCAAACGACTTGTCTCCAGCCACTCCGGCAGCAATGCATTCAGACGTTCCATGGTTGAATTGCTCATATGTCATCTCCTCCACATCTCTATATAAGCAAGCATCTTGCATGAAATGTACATGGGTGAACCCATGCACCATGGTGATAATGAGCTCATCTGCATCATGCAAGATGCCCTATATTATCTGATTACCCTCAGAACAGTTCCTTTACCGCTTCATTTGAAGATTTAACTCCAAGATCTCACCAGGAAGACCATCGTAATCGCCTGTCCATGTGGATACAAAGTTCTGTCTGGTCAAGATCCGGCGAGAAGCAGCGTTACCCGGATCGATAACTGCATAGAGTGATCCAATCCCTGCGGCTTGTGCCTGAATAATCAACCGTGACGCAATGGATGTGCCTTGACCTTTGCCCCAATGTTCAGGTAGGATCATGTAACCTATCTCAGCCTTGGTCGGGTCCTCCTGATCCGGAATCAATTTGGCATACGCCACACCGGCACCATCTTCACTATATACTCGGTAATGTCCACAAGTGGAACGCTCATTAAACTCCAGCATGGACTCAAATTGCGTTCTCGCCTCTTGCTCCGGTATTGCACGTTCTGTAATCTGTTTCATTACTTCCATATTGGAAACCAATGCATAATAATCATCAAAATCAGGTTGTGTGTATTTAATGAACTTCATGATGCCTCCTCTGGGGTACATAACTTATCTTGGTCTTGTTGAATTCACCTAGAGTATAACAGATGCGAATGATGGAATGCACACAAGGCAACACGCTTGCAGGCAGCCAGATGATCCGATAGGCCAACTAAGTCAGCAATCTGACCACTGTAGATACCAAAAAGCGGCCTCAACTGGAGACCGCTTTGTTTACTTTGTTTTTTAATTTGCTTTTTAAGATGAAGAAATATCCTCAGTTCCGTACTTCCAGTGCATGTTGTTAGCTTGCCCGTGATGAAGGGTTAAGGTTCATCTGTTTTTCACGTTGACGAGCACGACGACCTTCACCTGGAGGGGTAATGATCAGTGCGAGCAACAGCGAGACAGCGCAGAGTACAGCAATCACGATGAAGGTTAGATGGAATCCGCCCAGCAGGGCGCTGATGAATGATCCTGCCAAGGCACCAAATCCAAATCCCTGATAGATCACACCATAGTTTTTGCTTTGATTTTTCAGTCCGAAGTAATCGGCCACAATCGCCGGGAATACCGTAATGTTACCGCCAAAGCAGAATGCAACGGCCGCCACACAGGCAAAGAAGATCCCGAAGGTCAGTGGAACCAGACTAAGTGTCATGACAGCTACGGCTGTAACCAGCAGCGCACCAGCGATGACTTTCATTCGTCCTACTTTATCCGACAGCGCACCGAGAATAATACGTCCTGCCGTGTTAAAGATTGCAACCATGGCCACTGCGTTCGCAGCGGTAGCTACATCAAGACCTGCAAGCTGTACACCGATATCTTTAACAATACCGATCAGGTACAGACCGCTCATACACGCCGTGAAGAAAATAACAAACAGCATGTACGCTTCTTTTGTACGCAGCATCTCTTTCACCGTGTAATCATGACGTGCTACGACTTGTTTGGATCCTTCCTTGCTTGCCGGAGCCTGTTCACGAACAACCGCTTCACGGATCAGGAATGATCCCGCAACGACCAGAACCAGAACGATAATGCCCCAGTACATAAATGCCTGAGCAGGACCAACGGCACCAATCAATGCCGTGTTCACATATTTGAACAATAAACTACCGGTACCAAAGGCGCCGACCGAGATCCCCGAGATCAGACCTTTACGCTCCGGGAACCATTTGATCAGATTAGACAGCGACGTAATATACGCCGTACCATCTGCAAAACCAACAACAAATCCAGCCAAAATGTACAGCAGTGTTAACGAGGTGACTTGAGAACTCAGAATAAGACCCAGCCCAAGCACAACCCCGGCTACACGGATCAGACGCTGAAGACCCCAACGTTCCTGCAATCGTCCTGCAAACAATGTGGCAAAAGCCAAAGCAAAACTGGTAATTGAAAAAGTTATCGCGACCGAGCTGACGTCCCATCCGAAACGATCAGACAACGGTTGATTAAATAAACTCCAAGTATAGATGGTTCCAAGACCCATTTGTACAATGATGGTCCCCAATACAATAAGCCAGCGGTTCATTTTTGTAGGTGCAGAAGTTGATTCAGGTGTTGATGAAACGGATGAAATTGTTGCTTTCATCGTGATCTCCCCTTTGCCGATGTCATATACATGAATGCGTTCACAAGCTAATCATACATGAAAGGGGATTCATCACACCGTTTTGAGCATGAGTTGCATCAGATGCGGAATGAAATGCTTCTAGATGCGCATGAGTTGCCTGAATTCTTTGACCTTCCCACGACTCACGGGCACTTCAGCTTCCAAATCGCGCAGACGGAGCAGATACGTATTGTTGAACCAAGGTACAATTTCACGGATTTGCGACAGATTTACGACGTACGAACGGTGGCAGCGAAAGAACGTATCCTGTGGCAGACGGCTGTGAAAATCCGATATGCTCACTGGCATGGTGAACTCCCCATTTTTGGTATATACCTTCGTCACTTTCTCTTGTGCTTCCGCATAGTAGATATCTGCCGTATCCGTAACAATAATATTGTCATTCCGCAGCAGATTAATTCTTCTGTCCGTATGGGAATTCGTATCTCGTTCTCGTACCAGTTCACCATGCGCAGCAGATCCGTCCGCCGTAGGGGCTGGTCCCTCCTCAAAATGTTGCTCCACGGGCGCATGATCACGTTTGAATGCAAGCTCCAGCTTATGGAGCATTGCAGCAATTCGTTTCTCGTCATACGGCTTCAGAATATAATCAAACGCCTCCAACTCAAAGGCTTCCGCTGCATGTTCCTTATACGCCGTCGTAAATACAATGTAGGGTTTCGTTGCAAATTTCCCAATATGATGGGCCAGCATCATACCGTCCAGCGAGGGAATATTGATATCGAGAAAAATAACATCTACTTCTTGTTCCTGCAAAAACTTCAGTACATCCAGCCCATCTTCAAGGCGATCCACCACTTCAATCTGACTATGTTCCTGGATTAAATAATTCAATTCCTCACTTGCCAGAATCTCGTCTTCCACAATAAGAGCTCTCATTGATCCATCATCACCTTGTTACGACATCTCCTTTGGGCACATCAAATAAAATATCGGTTCCTTGTTCCAGCCGCGTAATGGTTACACCTTGTCCGTAGATAAGCTTGACCCGTCGATGCACATTGTATAGCCCGATCTGGTTACCAGGCATACGGTCGTGGTAGACCCGTTCAATAATATCTGCACTGATCCCTGCTCCTGTATCGCTGACACTGATTCGTACAAACTCCGGATAATCCTGTACCCGAATTCGAACAGTCCCGGGTCCTTTCACCTTGAGAATGCCATGAATAATGGCATTTTCGACGAGCGGCTGGATAACAAGACTCGGAATATGCACCGCGACCTCATCAATGTCATAGATCACGTTAAGTCGGCTACCAAAGCGAGCTTTCTCAATCTCTACATAATTACGGACCTGCTCCAGTTCCTTATGAATATCAATTAACTCATCCGACAGCTCCAGATTGTAACGCATGTACCCCGATAGATTCACAATCAGCTCCCGCGCTCGATCCGGTTTGGTTCGGATGGACGAAGCAATCGCATTTAGCGCATTAAACAGAAAATGAGGATGAATGGTAGTCTGTAATGCACGTAGCTCTGCTTTGTTGGCAGCAGCCTTGATCTCTTCTACCCGCGATACTTCCATCTGGGTTGAGATGATCTGCGATAGACCTACAGCCATCGTTTGTAATGGATACGTAATTTTGTACGCTTTGCGATAATAGATTTTGAGCGCACCTGTAATGTCTCCTCGTTCTTTGAGCGGAATGATTAACAGCGAGTGGATATCGGGTGTTTTTTCATCAATGACATCATTACTGATCGTAATCTCCCCGCTAGATATCGTCTTCTTGGTCATCTCACTTATAATTTCATTACCGATATGATATCGTTCCTCGCCAAATCCTACATACGCCAGTACATTCCGGGTATCCGTAATTGCAACCGCATCGGCCTGAATATCCTCCTGAATAATCCGGCAGATTTTGCGCAGAGAATCCTCATCAATCGAACGGAAATACGGTAAGGTCTTGTTTGCAATCTCCAGTGCCAGCTTCGCCTGACGAGCCGCAATCATTTCCTTTTCCCCTTCAACACTCTGCACCAAGAGCACAATCAGCCCAATGTTGACTTCACCCAGAATCATAGGCAGCGCAATCTGCGAGACGATATCGGCACCCAGTGGATCGGGATAGGAAAATAACAGGATTAATAACATCGTGAGCGCTTCACAGATCATTCCAGCACCAATACCGATAATCCATCGCTTGGGCTTGGGCGTGTACTTATGTATATAACCGGAGACCAGACCTGCCAGGATACTCGTGATTAGACACGGTATGGCTGTGACTCCATCCATATCAATCAAATACCGATGCACCCCGGAGACAATACCCGTAATAATACCCACAGGCGCTCCGAACAAAATACCACCCGATAACACGGCGATGATCCGTACATTCACCAGTGAACCTTCAACATTAATGCCCGTATATGTCCCGAAAATGGCAAAAGCACAGAATAACAAGGTAACCGCAATAGACTCCTGCCACCTTAATTTCCCCTTTTGCAGAATCTGCCTAAACCTTGGCACCCTCGACAGAAAGAATAAAAATATAATCAACAGCGCCGCCCGTTCAAATAAACCCAGCAGCATCGTAAACATTTCCAATCCTACTTCCTCCACATCTGTCTGAAATAAAATGCATATCGACACAGCCACGCCTTTTTGACTTAATATCCAGGACATTAATCCATAAGGCTCGTATGCTCGTATGCTCGTATGCTCGTATGCTCGTATGCTCGTATGCTCGTATGCTCGTATGCTCGTATGCTCGTATGCTCGTATGCTCGTATGCTCGTATGCTCGTATGCTCGTATGCTCGTATGCTCGTATGCTCGTATGCTCGTATGCTCGTATGCTCGTATGCTCGTATGCTCGTATGCTCGTATGCTCGTATGCTCGTATGCTCGTATGCTCGTATGCTCGTATGCTCGTATGCTCGTATGCTCGTATGCTCGTATGCTCGTATGCTCGTATGCTCGTATGCTCGTATGCTCGTATGCAACAGTTTACCGCTCCCCCCGGAGGAAAGCAAAGTCCATCCTGTGAAAATACATCAACTATATTGCACCAAGCACACCATAGTTCGTCCCTTAACTTCTATGGAAATGTCCGACTCCAGAAAAACCTATGTTATAATCAGTTGTCATGTTATTCCAATTATTCCCGATCGCTCATCGGCGATTGTCCTGCGAATAATCTTAAGCATCTCAACTCTGGCACTCATCGTTCAAGTCTACAACCTTAAAGGAAACCCATATAACTTTATTTTAATATTCGTATTTATCGCTTCATTAATAGCCACTCGTTCTTTTAACGTTACGAACAAAAACAGATAAAAATAAAAACAATAGGCCATGGCAGGCTCTATGCTATCTGAAACTAATCCAAAAAGGCCAACCAGATGTTCTTGGTTGACCTCAAGTCCAAAATTCATGAAAAATTTCGCCTAATAAAATAACTTGGCGTGCAGCTCCAAGCATGGCAATAACTGTTGACCAAATTGCTACCATAAGGAGAATACGTTTTGTCGTCCGGGTCGTAGAGCTCCCAGAAGGTGTCCGCCCCATCTTTTAGCATGCCGCCCCAATACCTTCGGATCTGCTCCAGTGCCTTCTCCTCTTCCCCGCACATAAGCAATGCATCAACATAATGATGAACCATGTACGGCGTGGTCATGCCAATAGCTTCTTCGTTACTCATTAACCGATCAAGTAATTGCCGGGAAGCTGGAGCATCCATGATCTCAGCCAGTACCATCCATACTTGCGATGCCCAGGATACCTGTCTTTTTTCACCACTGACGAAAAAGCCCTGCTCACCATCCCACAGATATGTGTGGGCTGCTTGCTCAGCGTCTTTGATGTGTGCGTTAATCCATTGCTCATACTCCGGCAACTCTAGTTCTTTGGCAATCGACCTTCCCCTTTTCATACTATAGATGAGAACTGCCTGAGCACCGGCCTGTTTATTTAGTTCTTCATGCCAGTCCAGAAAACAATACCATGTATCGTCATCCCTTACGATGCCCCGCTCATCAAGTCGTTTAAGCCCAATCTCAATCTGTTCTCTAGCCACCGGCCAAAGTTCTTCCAACGTTTCCCTGTCCTTGGTAGCTTCAAAATAGTCCCATAATGTCGCAATAAAGAACAACGCATAGTCATATAGGTAAATGTCGTCCACGTACGGTTCTGGTTTTTCGTACAAACAGGCTCCTACCTGGCCGCCTTCCAATCTCGTTCCGGCAAAGAGATACAAACAGCGCTTGACGAGATCATTACAGCCGAATGTTTCATAATTGACGAGGGCCTGAAGGCGAAGATCTCCGATCCATAAACGTCGATCGCGCTTCGGTCCATCTTCGAATACCGTCTGCATGCAATCCCGGAGTGTCTTCACGGACACGCGATCTATTTCCAGCAGCTCCTTGTCGATACCTTCAGGCAATTGAGGTACTGCCCCTATGTCTGCTGAAGTCACCGTCAAGCAATATATATCGTTAATTCGAATATCGTAACGGATCGACGTTTCTACCACCTCGATTTTCAGATACCGAAAGGCATATCGACGGTTCAGTGTTAGCGTGCCAGGTAACACATCCATATTCACGATCTCGTCCTGAAGCCATGAACGGCTAAGCCAGCCCGAATATTCTGCAAAATTCTCACCGACCTCACAGGGCATTTCTCCAAATGTGAGCTTCAACCTGAGAGGTGCATCTGCATTGCTGCGTTCGTTAAGAAGCGACAAGGTCAGATAACCGACGAGATGCTCCCCGAAATCCAGCGTAACACTGTCTCCCTTGCACAACACTTGATCAGATAGTTGTTCTGCTAAGCCGAGTGGTTCGATACGCCATCCCTGAAAAGCTGACGCATCCGGAACTGCGCTCACGATATGTTCCGGATAGACCTTTTGCTGGTGAAGCTCCGGCATTAGACGCTGTGCTTTTTCCAGCCAGGCGTTGTTTATCACTTTTTCATTCATTGCAGTGTCCTCCTTAACCTTTGACCGCCCCAACGGTCATACCACCGATAAAATATTTTTGCAGGAACAAGAACGCCAGCAGCAACGGTAGTGCGCACAGAAAGCACGCTGCAAACAGGACATTCCACTGCGTGGGATTTTGCTGATCGCCCAAAAATCCGAGCATGGCCAGTGGTAACGGTGAATCTCCTGCGCTGGAAATAAAGATCATATTGAAGAAATAATCGTTCCAGATCCAGACACCTTGTGTAATAATGACCGAAACCGTTACCGGAATGAGTAAGGGGAACACGACGGTCCAGAACCGTTGGAATAATCCCGCCCCGTCGATGTGCGCCGCTTCTTCTACCTCCTCAGGCACACCGCTTCGAATGAAGCCCGTGTACAGGAAAGTTGAAAACGGCAGACTGCACGTAATGAACATGAAAATAGGCGTATATTGATTCGTTGGGATATGAAGCGCATTAATCATTTGCACGATCGGTATCAATACCATTTGCGCAGGTACCACAAGTCCGGACAAAAAAAACAAATACATGAACTTACTTAGCTTTGTCTTCAAACGGGCCATCGGGTAGGACGCCATTGCCGCAAACAGGACAACGAACACGACCGATACGCCGGTTAACACCACGCTGTTCCATAGCGCTTCCGGAAAGTGCATGCGGTCGAAGGCAGCCTTGTAACTTGCAAAGGACATCTCCCGGAACAGGACCAGCGGATTTGTGTTGTTGCTTGGATCTCGGAGTGATGTCGAAAAGGCAATAATTAACGGAATCAGGTTTAACGCCATCACCAACAACACGACAACCTGAATGGACCCTTTCCCCAAAACTTTACGAAGCATCATGCCGACACCTCCCGTTTGTTCATTTTCAGGACAAAAACAGCGGTAATGACGATAATTACGGCAAAGGAAATGACGCCAAGAGCCGAAGCTTTACCAAAGAGTTGTTCGGTAAATGCCATCTTGTATATGGTATAAATAAGCGTGTTGGTAGCCGTACCGGGACCGCCATTTGTCATGATAAACGGGAAGTCAAACGCTTTGAGTCCATTGATCAAACTTAACGTCACGTTGATTGTAATCGCTGTTGCCAGTAATGGAATCTTCACATGTCGCAGCAATCTCCATGAGCCGCAGCCATCAATCCGTCCGGCTTCCAAAAGGTCGCTCGGAACAGTCTGTAGTCCTGCAAGGAAGATAATCATTGTCGTTCCGATCGTCTTCCAGATTTCCACGAAGATAATAGAATACAGTGCGGTCGAGTAATCACCCAGGAAATTCAGTTCATTTGCGATACCCAGTTTATCGAGAAAGGAAGAAATCAGCCCGTAATCCGGCATATAGACGTAACTCCACAAAAAGCCGACGACAATCGCACTGAACAAAGTGGGAATATACGCCAGGGAACGGTAAATCCCGGTTCCTCTTATTTTCATGTTTAACAGTAATGCCATTGCCAAACCGATGATATTGCCAGCTATGACGGTGACGAATGTATAGATCAGTGTATTTTTTAAAGAAATGCCTAGGATGTCGCTCCGGAACAATTCCTTATAGTTGTCGAAACCGATATAGTTATAGGCTTGGGCGTACCCGTTATAGTCCGTTATACTGTACTGGAACAACCGCAGGATCGGGAAGATCCAGAAGGTCAGGTAGAAGATCAATGCCGGCAAAGCAAACCAGTACATGGACTTTTTCATTACAGTAGAGCTCATCCTGCTCCATCCTTTCCAAGAGGGCCTGCGGCAAGGGAGAAGGACAATCATTCTCCCCTTTACAGCAGACAGCATCGTTTTGTTCTAGTTTTTCCACAGCTCTCTAAACTTGGTTTCCATGGCGTTTGCCACATCTTCTGGTGTTGTTTTCTGTCCAGCAATAATCTCGGCAAACTTTGCTTGCATGACGTCCGATACTCCTGCTGGCCACATCTGGTTGCTGAAGTAGATGGAATTTCCAGTTTGTTGATAATTGTCATTCACTTCCTTGAACAATTCATTTTCAAGTTCTACGTCCTTATAGACGCTGATGGAACTGTTGGCTTCCACAAATGCTTTGAACAGATCGGATTCACCATCAAACAGGTAGTTCAGTACTTCCTTGGCTGCATCCAGGTTTGCCGATTTGGCGTTCAAAGCGTATCCGGCAGATGTTGCAGCAGATACAAACACCGGCTGTTCCGGCTCGTTACCTGGCAATGAAGCGAATCCGCGAGTAAAATCGGTAGCGCCTTTGGACGTCATGGAGGCATAATCCCATGTTCCCGTAAAGGTCATGGCTGCTTTCCCGTCGATAAACAACTGTGCAGATTGGGCACTGCCAATACCAAGCGAGTTTTTAACGACGTAGTTGTTATCATAGAGCTCTTTGTATTTCGATATCGTTTGAACCCACTTTGGATCAGTCAGCGATTTTTCGCCGTTCTGCAGTTTGACATCAAAATCCAGCTCATTCGGATACACGACATTGGCCGCAATCGGATACATACCGAATTGGATCATCCAAGGGTCCTTGTCACCCATCGCAATTGGTGTTACGCCCGCTGCCTGCAACTTTTGGCATAAGTCCAGAAACGAAGGCCAATCCTTCGGAAACTCGGAATATCCCGCTTGTTGTAACAACTCCTTATTGTAGTAAACTCCCAAGAAGTCCAACCCTTCGGCCACCCCGTAAGGTTTACCCTCATAGGACATATCTTCCTTCGCTCCTTGGCTGATGTTGTCCCAGAACTTCAGATCTGACAGATCCGCAGCAAAGCCTGCCTTTGCAAAATCAATGACACCGCCAGCCGCATTTTTCGGGAAAATCCAGAAAATGTCCGGTCCCTGTCCAGCCGCAAGCTTGGTTCGAACAGATGTATTGTATTGATCATCAGGCAACTTTTGTACTTCCAAGTTAATGTTCGGGAACTTCTCTTTGACTAGGCGCGGCAAGGTCTCCAGCTCGAAATCCTCTCCCTCAGATGCCTTGTTTCCCGAAAGCATCATCGTCAACGTAATTGGCTTTCCTGACTCATCTGTACTCCCGTTATTGGTATCCGTACCGCCCCCCTCCTCGCTACTGGAGCTGCATGCGCTCAGAAACATCAAGAGCAGTACCAAAGCTAAGGACCACAGTCGTTTTCTTTTTTTCATCTTGTCATTCCCCCAATTCATGTTTATTCTTGCTTTGTGCACATTCTCATCATACGGTGGGCAAAAGTGCATTTGCTTTGGCTCGTATGGTGCACTATTTTTAGAATTGACAAATGGCGGGAGGAGCACGTATGATTCTGTTCAACATCAAAACTAAACTTTTTCTGGTCCTCGTCCTCGTATCAATCGTGCCAATTATCGTTGTGTCTGTCAGTTCCTATCGCAGTTACACGAAGCTGGTGAGTGAGCAGACCTCTCTCGTGACGTCGACAACTATAGGCAATTCGGTCAAGAGCATGGAGGAAATTTTGCAGAACATCGACCGGATCTCCGTCACACTCCTTCAGCAGTCTTCCAATGCAACCGCTTACAGCACTGTGAGTGATGAACTAATCAAGTTGAACGGTACCAACGATCAATATGAAATCTTCATGATTCGCAGCAAATTGAAATTGATCTTTGAAAACATTCTGCTTGGTTACAATTACATCAATGGTTTGTACCTTTTCACACCTGATGGCAAATGGATAAGCTATGGCAGCAGCGGTACAGACCTACGCCTCGATTATGTAGCACTTCGGGATGAGTGGTATCTGGATACGATCCAGCGAAAAGGCGATTTGTATATTGGTGAAGTAGGCGTCAAACCTTACATCATTAACGCCAAGGAATCCATTGGCTTCTCCAGAGCCCTCTACGATCCCAACAACAACGAGTTCCTAGGCGTGTTTATGCTGGATTGCAGTATGAACATTTTTGACGGTCTAAAACGTAATCCGGCACCAAGCTTGTCCAATCTATATCTGGCGAACGACGCTGGCGAGATCCTGTACTCCAGCGACGGAAGTAGAGTTGGCACTCCTCTCTCCGATACTCTGGCTGCGGCAACGCATCAAGTCGGAAACAGTTCACAGTACAAATCAATCCAAGATAACATGATGACGGTAATCCAGAAAGTTCCCGGCCGCAATTGGAACGTGATTGCCAACATCTCTATGGATCGGTTGTATGAGGAGTACAACATCTCACAAAAGTTGCTGTTATACGTGGCCGTAAGCTGTGCCGTCATTTTCCTTCTACTTTCCTTTTTCTTGTCCAACCTGATCACCAAACCCATCATCGAATTGACCAAACTGATGCGCAAAACCAAATCTCATCGTTTTGTGACCATCAAGCCTCAAGTAACAAGGCAAGTCGATGAAATAGGCATCCTTTACCACGAGTTCAACAAAATGATGAAAGATATCGATACACATATCCGAGAGAGTTACCAGAATAAAATCCTCATGCTGGACTCCCAGATGAAGGCATTGGAAGCACAGATCAACTCCCATTTCCTCTACAATACGCTGGAGTCGATTAATAGCATTGCCGAGATCGAAGAAGTTGAGAGTATTGTGGTGATGACCAAGTCACTCGGGGACATGTTCCGCTACAGCATCAAAACGGACAGCGAGCTGGTCGCGGTCAGCGAAGAACTTCAACATGTAGAAAACTACATGGCCATCCAGCAGATTCGGTATGGTGACAAGTTCGCGTTCAACCTGAATGTAGACCCGGAAATTCGGAGTCGTCGCATGCTGAAACTTCTGTTGCAACCACTCGTGGAAAATGCCATCTATCACGGGTTGGAGAACAAACGTGGGAAGGGTTCCGTTACCATTACCGGTTTGTTTCAGGGGGACAGCATCGTGTTCGAGATCTGGGACGATGGCGTGGGCATGTCCTCAACACAAGCGGAGGAACTTCGACAATTGCTCCAGCAGCCACCTGAATTCGTCACCGTTGGTCAAAGGCATAAACAAAGCATCGGCATCAAAAACGTGCATTCACGAATTGCTTTGTATTACGGAGAGGGTTACGGCCTTTCGTTTCATACCGATTTGAATACAGGAACTCGAATTACACTCGAAATTCCGGCCAATTGGGAAAAGAGGTGACCAAGAGATGTACACGTATATCGTTGTGGACGATGAACCCTTGATCCGCAAAGGTTTGTTGAAAAAAATCGGGACTTTTGAGCACTCGCTTGAACTCTTAGGCGAAGCAGATAACGGGGCAGATGCCTTGGCTTTGATTGAATCGTTCAAGCCGGACATTATCTTTACGGACATGCGCATGCCTGAGGTCGACGGCAAGCTGTTGATCAGGACAGTATGCCAGCAATATCCGCGTATCAAGTTAATTGTCATTAGCGGACATACCGATTTTGATTATATGCAGGAGGCCATCTCTGCGAAAGTTGTAAATTACCTGCTGAAGCCTTTTAGCCGGGATGAGATCCACGGTACGCTTCACCAAGCCATCCAAGCCATCGAACAGGAGCGCTCTCTTCAGCGGGAAGTCGTTCTAAGAGAAGTAGAAACGGAGCAGATGAAAAGGGATGCAGACATGCAAGCCTTCCTGAATTATGTGCTGGCTCCCCATTCATCCATCAAAACACCTGTGTTCCGCTCTGCGGAATTTGCCGCCATCATGGCATCTGACCAGTTCATTTTATTGACGATTTATGGTCCTCAACCGCTTACAGCACAGCAACTACCTACCTTTTCGAATGGCCTGTACATTCCTCATCCACAAACGGATCAAGTACTGTTTTTCCTGATGCATGATCTGGATTGCTCAGGCCAGCTTGATTTGCAGAAAATGGCGGAACAAACTGCGAGTATCATTTTGACCAAATCCGAAACTACGGATTGTTGTGTGGGGATCAGCTTGCCTCATACAGGCATTGGTGGGGTCCGAGAAGCTCATCATCAAACGATCCTTGCGTTGGACGAACGAGCCATTACCGATTTTGGCAAATGTTACGTATTTTCACGGGAGCAATTTCCTTTACATCAACTGAAGTGGGCTCGAACATATGAACTGTTATTTTTTATAGAGAGCGGGAATGTGCCGAAGGTGGAAGAGCTCATCACCGATTTCTTTGCTTTCTACATACGCCAGCCTGACGCTTTGCTTGCCCACCTGAAAGAGCAGTGCAGAGACATTATCACGGAAACCAAACGGCTGCTGAGTAACTATATCCAGAACGGAGGTAACAGTAGCGCCTCTTCCAGCTTGGAGGCTGTCCTGAACGTCTCGTTCGATATGGAGTGCATTAGGCATTACATGGTAAAGGTGCTGACGGGAACAGCTCTTCTGCTTAAGGAAGACAACCCCTACGCATCAGATCAAGTGATCGACAACGTCAGGACATATATCGATAATCACTATACCAAGGATTTAACGCTGGAATGGGTATCGTCCCTGTTCTACCTGAACCCGAGTTACCTCAGTCATTTATTTAAAGAAAAGACATCCGAGAACTTCACTGATTACGTAAACAGACTACGGATCAGGCAAGCCAAGCAGCTCTTAACGAGCACAGACGATAAAATCTATCGGGTTGCCAAACAGCTGGGTTACGACAATCCAAAATATTTTTTTCGGGTGTTTAAAAAATTGACCGGTTGGACCCCAGAGGAATACCGAAAGCAACACAAATCCTTCACCGCAAAAAACAAGGAACCAGGCCATGCATGATGGCCCAGTTCCTTGTTTTCGTTGTTGTGGTTCTTAGCGATCATTCGGCAGGTACTGGCCTTCTTCCATCAGCCCATATTCCTTGAAGCTCGCAAGTACTAAGATGGTCGATTTAACCAACATAACATACTCAATGAAAATTTTGTTTTTGCGGTAACACAAGCAAGGTCATGGGTCATTTCGATAACTACAACCAATATTCAACCGAGTAATTACCACAAGGCTTGTCCCTGGTTATTCAATCAAAAGGGCGTTCCAAAAGTCATCTTCCTGACTTATGGAACGCCCCACCCACTAAAATTACTTCATAAACATTCGATGTAATTTGGTTTTGTAAAATAAATCAATTTACACAACAACGGAGAGGACAGAAATAACCTAAAGAAGCGAAGCGTGCGCCTTTATCACCGGATTTTACCCTTGGAAAGGGTCAATCAGAAAATCCGGGGATAACAGCGCTCGGAAGGTTATTCTGTCATCGCAGTGCCCCCGTGTAAACAACGCTCTTTACCCCACCCAACATTACATCGAATCCCTACCTAAACATCCCCCACAGCTTAATCAAATGAAACGTATTGTTCGGATCAATCTTCTGTGCAAGCACAAAAGCAACAAACTGCTCCTCCTGCGCCGGAGAGAAATTCTCATTCATAATGACTGCCGAAGACTTGACCAACCTTCTGACCTTGGCCTTATCTTGCAGATCAGACTTGGTCACGCCATCAATCAACTTTTTGATACGCTCTTTGACAGCGGGATTTTTCATCTTTAATTTGATCCGCTCCACCAGCTGCGGACTAATTCCATATTGTTGATAACCCAAAACGTATAGCACCTCCCAAAAGAATGAACTCACTTCTTATTCATATGTCGGGAGGGCTTGTACACTTGTCTTTTTTTACAAAGGTAATACGAAAAACCAGCTATCAAGGCAAGCTTTAGTCAATCAGATCACCCTTGAATACTTGCTGTTGCTGTAGGAAATCACGCAGAGGTGCATAGTCCATGGAGGTCCAGAAAGTCGCATCCTCAATTAAGTGGGTCACGTCATCTCTGACCTGTTCCAGCACAGCAAAATCGGCAACCATATCGGCAAGACGGAACTCGGGTAGTCCGCTCTGTTTGGTACCAAAGAAATCACCCGGACCCCGGAGATCGAGGTCACGCCGGGATACCTCGAATCCATCCTCCGTTTCCGTCATGACCTTCATACGTTCCTGTCCAACCTCCGTCTTGGGATCAGCAATGAGTACACAATAAGAAGCATGCGCACCACGACCGACCCGACCACGAAGCTGATGCAGCTGGGAGAGACCGAAGCGGTCCGCGTCCATAATGACCATCAACGTGGCATTTGGCACATCGACCCCAACCTCGACAACGGTGGTGGAGACAAGCAACTGAATATCATTGCTATAGAAGTCCCGCATCATCTCTTCTTTCTCCGCAGCCGTCATCCGTCCATGCAGCAGACCTACACGATATTTCGGAAAGTTCTGCTGCATCTGCACATGCAGATCAATGGCATTCTGCACATCCAGCTTCTCCGACTCTTCAATGAGCGGACAGATCAGATAAGCCTGACGTCCCTGATCCACTTCTCTCGAGATAAAACCGAGCACCCGCTCCATCATATCGTGTTTGACCCAATACGTGGAGATTGGAATCCGTCCCTTCGGACGTTCCGAGATCGTGGATACTTCAATATCACCAAAAGCTGTAATGGCCAGTGTCCGCGGAATAGGCGTTGCCGTCATCGTTAACACATCCGGGTTATATCCTTTGCGTCGTAAAACGCTGCGCTGATTCACCCCGAAGCGATGCTGCTCGTCCGTCACCACAAGACCCAGATCACGGAAGAAAACATCTTCCTGAATCAGGGCGTGTGTACCCACCACAATATCAATCATGCCCATTTGCAATGAGGCGATCAGATCTTTACGTTTGCGTCCATTTACACTGCCCGTTAACAGCCCTACGGTTACCCCAAACGGTTCAAACAGCTTTTGCAGTGAGCGCATATGCTGCTCCGCCAGAATCTCCGTAGGCACCATCAGAGCCCCTTGGAATCCAGATCGAACAGTTGTGTATAGCGCAATTGCCGCAATAACCGTTTTACCTGATCCGACATCACCCTGTAATAACCGATTCATTGCATAGGGCGAACGCATATCATGCAGAATTTCAAGCTCCACCTTTTTCTGAGCATCTGTCAGTTCAAAAGGTAAACTGCGTACAAACTCACGAATCGTCGTATTGTCCGTGGTATGCACTACACCATCCATGCGATTCCGGTTGAGCGCGCGATACGCCTGCATTTTCAACTGGAACAAAAACAGCTCTTCATACACCATCCGCTGTCTGGCCTGTTGACCTTCCCGGTTGTCCTGTGGACGATGAATTCCCGAAATCGCTTGTTTACGAGGCATCAAGCTGTATTTCTTCATCAAGGACTGAGGCAGAATTTCAGGAATCATATCTCCGAATTGAATTAATCCCTGATTGATCGTTTTCCGCATCCATTGTTGTGTCAGTTTGCCGGTTACCGAATATACAGGTTGCAGTGTACCTGAACGCCCATCGCCTTTATCGGGGAACTCCGAGTCAGTCACGGTCATCTGCATGCGTTTTTGTTCCCATTTTCCCGTAATCACAATCTCCCGATTGGGGGTTAGTTGTTCTTTGAGGAAATGGCGATTGAACCAGGTGGCTGTAATCATCCACTCTTCCGTCATGATCTTACAGGTAAGACGGGACTTTTTACCGTATCGTTGTAATACAGGAATACCCATTACCTGTCCCTGGACCGTAATCTTGTCCCCATCCTTCACTTCACTAAGTGAACGCAGACGATAATCCTCGTAACGGAACGGATAATATTCAAGCAGGTCTTTAACAGTAGAGATGCCAAAGGCGTGAAGCTCTCCCTCTTTGAGAGCACTCACGCCGTTAATTTGCTTAACTGATATTTCTTCCAATTTCATGTCTAATCCCTCATTCCGGAACAGGCCACATAAAGATCGCAATGACACCAGGTCCAACATGACTGCCTATTACGGCTCCAATATTGGTATAGATCACTTCATTCAGTGTAAAATGACCCCGTAGCTGCTCTGCACAAGCGATCGCTGATCCCGGGTCAGCGGTATGACCTACCGCCAGGTTCACCCGTTTGCCTGCAAGATCCTTCTGAAACAGCTCAATAATGCGTGCCATTGCTTTTTTATGACCTCTGACTTTCTCAACTGCGTAGATAACGCCTTCTTCATCAATAGACAGGATCGGCTTAATGTTAAGCAACGTTCCCAAGATGGCTGAAGCTTTGCCAATCCGACCGCCCTTTTGCAGATACTCCAAAGTATCTACAAGAAAGAACAACTTGCGAGATTGTTGCATCCCTTCAATAGCCGCAGCGATTTCGACTGCTGACTTGCCCTGTTCGGCAAGTTCAGCAGCCTGTACTACCATCAGACCGTATCCATACGAAGCTGACTTCGAATCCAGCACGGTGATGTCACCCTCGCGCTCCAGCAAAGACTTGCCAAGCATGGCCGATTGATAGGTACCACTCATGCCGGATGACAGGTGGATCGATACAATCGGGCGTTCCGGGTTCTCATCAAGAAGTGATTGGTACACATTCATGAAATCGGTTGGAGATGGCTGTGAAGTTGTAGGCAACACAGATACCTTCTTCAACTTTTCGTAGAACTGTTCCGAAGTCAGATCAACGCCATCTGCATAGGTCTCTTCACCGAATAGAACACGTAGCGGAACAATATGAATCCCGTATTTGCGAATGAGTTCTTCGGGAATATCTGCCGTACTGTCTGTTACTATCGTAACCTTGTGGCTCATGACTCTCCTCCTCTTCGCTAGAGTGCTATTAATACATGTTCAAAAAGTCAACGATTCAGCACCGAGAAGGTTGCGAGAACCTGAAGGAGGAGGAGCGGAGTGTAGGCAAACCTACATGAGCACCGGACTCCGAAGGTGAACGCAAGATTCGATGTCGAGTTTGCTTCGTGAGCTACTTCGTGATCAATTGGTACTTTTTGAACAACCTTTATTAGGACTCTACGGAGAACAAATAATAATACACAGGCTGTCCTCCAAGATGTACCTCTACCTCAGCATCAGGATACTGTTCTTCAAGCCATGCAGCGAGGGCAGCAGTAACCTCAGGGTCAGCTTCGTCCCCTTCAAGGATCGTCACCACTTCATCTCCACTCTCCATCATCTGTTTGAGCAGACCTTCACATGCTTGAAGCATGGTTTCATCCGTCGCTACAATTTTGGAGTTATGAATACCGATATAGTGCCCCGCCTTAATATCTAATTCATCATATTGCGTATCACGAACCGCATGAGTCACTTGACCGGACTGTACCCGGCTGATGGCCTCCAACATTTGGTCACGGTTTGTTTCCGCAGACTCATCTTCCTGGAAAGCAAAAGCAGCAGCCATTCCCTGTGGAATGGTCTTGCTTGGAATAACCGTAATCCGGCGCTCATCTTCAAGCAATTCACGAGCCTGCTCCGCAGCCAGTACAATATTCGAGTTATTCGGGAGTATAAATACCTGCTCCGCAGCAATGGAACGAACGGCTTTTACAAAATCCTCAGTACTCGGATTCATCGTCTGTCCACCGGACAGAACAACATCAACGCCAAGACTTTGGAAAATCTCTGCAATACCGTCACCGGAGGATACCGCAATAAAACCATACGGTGCCATCTCATCTGCAGGAAGCACAGCCTCTTCCATACTGCGCGCAGCCTCAGGTGGAATCTCTGCAAACAATTCAGGTGATGGAGCAATATCCATGCCTGCTGTCAGGAGATCCCGATGCTGTTCACGCATATTGAGAATATGAATCTGTGTAATCTCACCATAATGCAGCGCCAGGTTTAATACATCGCCTGGTGTCTTGGAATGGACATGAACTTTGATGACTTCATCATCGGCAATGATGATGATCGAATCCCCATTAACTGACAACGCTTTCCGGAATGCTTCGTCATCAAATGCCACTCCTGCGTTCTCTCCAAGCTCACGATTAATGAAGAATTCCATATCATACAGGAATTCAATATCTTCCGTTTCCAGTCTCGCCTGAGCAGACAATGGCATCTCCGGTGCAATCACCTGCTGCTGTGCAGGCTTCTTGATATCCACTTCTGTCGGTGCAGCCGGTTTCAAAGCAGATGCTGCCACGGATGGGGTTACTTCTTTGTTCAGTGAAGTACGACTCCCTCCGTCACTTTGCAGCAATACTTCCATAAAGCCCTCGTAGATATATACAAGCCCCTGACCACCTGAATCCACAACACCAACCTGTTTCAGTACAGGCAGTAATTCCGGAGTCATTGCCAGTGCTTCTTTTGCTTTTAACAAAACTTCATTCATTAATTCAGTAATATCATTCGTCCGTCTTGCGTAGTAGTTGGCATGTTTCGCCGCTTCCTTGGCTACGGTAAGAATGGTCCCTTCAACGGGCTTTACGACTGCTTTGTAAGCTGCGTCAACACCGTTCTGCAGGGCTGCTGCAAATTGGAGCGTATTCAGTTCCTCATAGGGAGCAGCTGAACGACTAAAACCACGGAACAATTGCGACAGAATAACTCCTGAATTCCCCCGTGCGCCCATAAGCAGGCCTTTCGATAGAATACCGGCAGCTTCGCCGATGGAGGCAGAACTTTTTCTTTTAATCTCTGCGACTCCTGCACTCATTGTCAAATTCATGTTCGTTCCCGTGTCACCATCCGGCACAGGGAAAACATTCAGGGAATTGACGTGCTCTGCATGCTGTCCAAGTTGTTCCGCTCCGGCAAGTACCATTGCGGTGAAATCTGTTCCATTTAAAGAACGTATACTCAAGTGAGAATTCCCCTTCCTAGCTTGATACACGAACACCTTGCACCAAGATGTGTCTGGTCTGTTCATGCGCTAACGCGGACTGCGTTATTCTTCGTCCATACCTTGTCCGGCACAGGCATACAATACAACATGTCAGCCGGATTAACGGTCTGGGCGGCCGGGCTACCAATATCCTGCACTCTCTGCACCCCTAACTTCGGGGCATACGGATATGCACCGGTATCAAGAGCCGGCATGAATGCCGCATGGAGACTGGTGCCAATGATGGAATGCCGCAGCTCACAGCGTTGCCAAAAAGCAGACCACCGACCTCTAAGTACGGTTTATTCTCCGACTTCCTCGCGGCAACAGCCTGTTCACCACTGTATTATGGACTACTCAACATTGTACTATATTAGACAGGAGAAATAAATAAAGTTTTTGGATCAGTTGACGAAGCTTTTTTAATTATGATATTATATTCAAGTATTGTTTTATGCAGGTTAAGTAATGGAAATGATCCGGTTCATGCCGGCTTAAACAACGCCATTAGCTACTGAAACCTGATCTTTATGATCAGGAAGAACAATTTAGTCCTTATGGAATGACTTTTCGTTTCTGAAGGCAACTGGTTATTTTAGGATAGGAGGTGTAATCTATGTCTCGCAAATGTTATGTGACAGGTAAGAAACCGGGCACCGGTAACCACGTATCCCACGCTAACAACCGTAACCGTCGTACTTGGGGCGTAAACGTTCAGAAGGTCCGCATTCTCGTTGACGGCAAACCAAAACGTGTATACGTAAGCACCCGTGCACTGAAAGCCGGTAAAGTGACTCGCGTATAATCACGCAAAGCTACTATAAATCGGGTAAGCAAAAAGCACCTTGTTCCTTGCAGGTGCTTTTTTGGTATTCAAAAAAGGGATTCTTGAATACGCTCATTAACATGTGAATGGCCGCCGCATGGCGCTTCGCAGGTACGAATTCCAGATAAGCCTGAGCCAAAGCGGCGGTATTCCCTGTTACCTTATCAATCGGATCAGTGCTTTTGAAACGTATTAAGAATCGCCTTTACAAACCCTCCCAAAAACTTCGGCAGTTTGAATGTGTAAAATTTCATAATTCACCCTCCCCATCATGCTCATGCGTCCGCCGTATCCTATGCTTCAGGCCTTCTTTACCTCAAACACGACAAAAAAGGCTACATGAGAAACCTGCTCATGTAACCATATTTATGCGGAACCTTCGATCCCTATTCCACAATGACAAGCCCGAAGATCAGGTCATTTACGTTTGGGCAGGAATATATTGATAGGCAGCGATCATGAAAACACTCAGTAAATAATACAGTATGCCGAAAATGACAAAAGTAACCCGATGTCCCGTACGATCAAATTTGCGGAAATACATAATAACAACGCCTACCCCGATTAATGACGTAATAGCATTAAACGGGGATTGAATAACCGCAAACAAAGCAAGCACAAGTCCCGTCACGAGACTCGCAGCCATCGTCCACAGTGTCTCCTTGAGGGTCATAGATCAGCCTCCGTAGCTACGGCGAATTTCAGTAATCGCGGCAGCACGATCCTCACGTCCAAATACGGCACTTCCGGCAACGAGCACATCTGCTCCGGCTTCCACCACAAGCGGGGCTGTATCGGCAGCAATTCCGCCATCTACTTCGATATGTACATCATGGCGTCCCTTTTCGTTCAACCAGGTACGAATCTGCTTGATTTTGTTCATCGTACCCGAGATAAATGCCTGTCCGCCAAAGCCAGGATTGACCGTCATGACAAGAACCATGTCCACATCATCCAGAACTTCGAGAATGGCAGACGCTGGCGTTCCCGGATTAAGGGCAACTCCTGCCTTCACTCCTTGCTCCTTAATTAAATGAATAACGCGGTGCAAATGCACACAAGCCTCAGCATGAACGGTAATTACCGCTGCACCCGCTTTGGCAAATTCCTCAACATAACGCTCCGGATTCTCAATCATCAAATGCACATCGAGCGGCAAGCTTGTATGTGGAGCGATTGCCTTCACAATCGCAGGTCCAAGCGTAATATTAGGGACGAAATGACCGTCCATAACGTCAACATGAATCCAGTCTCCTCCTGCAGCTTGAGCTTCTGCAACTTCCGCACCAAGGCGGGCAAAATCAGCTGATAATATCGATGGGGCAATTTTAATCATGTTAATACCTCCGCTTCTTATCTTTCATTTCGTTCAGGAACAGCACATAGTGCTGATATCGGCTTTCGGAGATCAGACCTTCCTCCTTGGCCGCAAGCACACGACAGCCTGGTTCATGTGTATGGGTACAACCTCGGAATTTGCACTGATCTGCAAACTGGGCGAATTCGCGGAAACAAGTGGAGAGTTCCTCCACACCGATCTCCAGAAAGTCCAGTTGGCTGAATCCTGGCGTATCTGCAACAAACCCACCATTATCCAACGGAATAAGCTCCACGTGCCTGGTGGTGTGTTTCCCTCGTCCTAGACGCATGCTGATCGCATTTGTCTCCAGCGTCAGGCCCGGCATCAATGCATTTAACATCGAAGACTTGCCTACACCGGATTGTCCGGAGAATACGCTGATCTTACCAGCCAGTCGGTCTCTGAGCAATTCACTGCCTTCACCGGTACGTGAACTTGTGGAGATCACTTCATAACCAACCTGCTCATACAATGCTTTCACTTCAGCAACAGTGTCTTTGGCTGGATCAGCCAAATCCAGTTTGGTCAACACAATGAGTGCATCCAGCCCCGCCTGCTCGATATGAACAAGGAACTTGTCCAACAGGTTCAGGTTCATATCCGGTTCCTTCACAGAAAACACGAGAACAGCCAGACTTACATTGGCTACAGGAGGACGGATAAGTTCCGTCTCACGCTTCCGGATTTCATCTACCGTTCCTTCTCCGTTCTCTGTCAACATGTAGCTGACGCGGTCACCTACAAGCGGTGACGTTCCCCGCTTTCTGAAGATACCTCTGGCTCGACATTGAACGGCGGAACCTTCAACCGAAGGAACCCCGTTGTCTTCCACTGGCATGACATAATAGTAACCGCTTAGCGCTTTAACGATGATACCTTCTGGCATAGCTCCGACGCCCTCCTTTAGATGGTGGTACATTTACTCCAGACGCCAGCATAAGCCGCCCTTATGGACGGCTTGATGCGTTAATGACTTCCTTTTTCTTCTCTTTTTCCTTGCCGTGCCCCTTACCATTATTCATGGCAGAAGTGTCCTCATCTACGCTGTCACCCTCACCGTCTGCCGGTGTGGACTCAGGTTCACCTTCCTGATTGGGATCAACACTTCCCTCATCTACGCTACCTTCACCTGGATCAGGCTCATTTTCTGGCGGCGTCTCAGTGCTTTGTTCCGGGTCAATGGAAGGTACGTTTACTGTTCCATTTTTGGCTTCACTGTAGGAGACAAGATACGTATCCAGGAACTGTCCATCACGATATACGGACACAGCCCCATTTTCATTTGGAGCGAGCACAAGTGGAATGGTCAAGGTCTGGGTTGAGTTCACGGTGCGTGTTCCCCATTCCTGATTCTTGCCACGTGCGTCTTCATATGTGATACGGATTTTACTGTTTTTGCCCTCTTCTTTGGGTGAGACATTGATATTAAAAGGATATTCCAGCGCTTCTGGCGGATACCCTGTACTGATAAAGATTGTAATCTTATCGCCAGGACTAACCTCTGCGCCAGCTTCCACAGGCCATTGCTGCGTCACTTTGCCCTGGTCCACCGTATAACTTGATTCTTCCTGCACCTGAGCAAGTACAAGTCCAACTGATTTAAGTTTTTCTTCGGCTTCACTGCGGGTATGATTTTTCAGATCAGGCATTTTGACCGTTTCAGTGCCTTTACTTACGGTTAACTCAATCTGAACTGTCACAGGATCGAATTCCTCATTGACACCCGGTGTCTGGGAAATAACAGAACCTGAAGCCACATCATTGGAGAACTCGTCTTTCCGCTGAATCTGATCTTCCTTAATGCCAAGCGCAGTCAACTTCTTGACAGCCTCATCATAAGTTACTTGTTTGACATCAATCATCTTTAAAAGTTCTTTTTCTGCACCAACACTGATCTGGACCTCGGAACCTTCTTTGACAACATCGCCTTCTTTTCTGCTCTGTTCATAGACGATACCGGGTTCGACACCTTCCTGATACAGACGGATGACCTCATCACTGACGACGAGTCCTTTCTCCTCAAGCATTTCCCGAGCTTTTTCTTCCGTCTGGGTGATCACGTTAGGCACGGTTACTTCAGGTACAACCAGCATACCCTTGACATACCATACAACGCCCACCATGGCGATTAGAATAAGAACGGTTAATGAGATGAGTAGAGCTGGCTTCTTCCAACTCTTCGATTTTGCCTTACCCTTGCCAGTTTCTTCGTTAGACTCCATCACTGGCACCGCACCCGTCGATGTAACTCCGCGCGGTTCAGGCTTGATGGCTGGCATAACGCGAGTCTGATCTATATCATCCTCATCCGGAAAATCAATCTTCGTTTCATTTCGTCTCTCCGGCATCAGGCAAGTTTCCAGATCGGTCTGCATTTCTTTGGCCGACTGATAACGTTCCTGCGGATTTTTACGCATGGATTTTAAGATGACATTTTCCACACTTTGCGGAATCAATGGATTGAATTTGCGTGGTTCATCGAACTCTTCCTGCAAATGCTTCAATGCCACACTGATTGGACTTTCACCCAGAAACGGAAGTTGCCCGGTAAGCATTTGGTAAAGTACGATCCCAAGAGAATATAAGTCCGATTTTTCACCAGTAACGATGCCTTTGGCATGCTCCGGTGAGAAGTAATGTACAGAACCAACTACGGAACCCGTCTGCGTAATCGTTGTAGACGTAACGGCACGGGCAATCCCGAAATCCGTGACTTTCACGCGGCCATTCCGGCCAATTAATATATTGTGGGGTTTGATATCCCGATGAATGATTTGATTATGATGTGCATGATCAAGAGCATCTGCAATCTGGGAAGCGATTCGCACCGATTCGTCCACCTGCAGAGGGGCACGTTCTTTGATAATTTCATTCAGGTTTTTGCCTTCCACATACTCCATGACAATATAATGAACGTCATCTTCCTGCCCCACGTCATAAATGCTAACTACATTCGGATGAGACAGCGATGCTGCCGACTGTGCTTCCCTGCGGAAACGGCGAATAAACTCTTCGTCATGCACAAACTGTTGTCTAAGGACTTTGATCGCTACATTCCGGTTCAACAGAAGATCCTGGGCTTTGTACACAAGAGCCATGCCGCCACCGCCGACACGCTCAATCACTTCATAGCGTCCGCCTAGCTGGTGCCCAATCATGACTCACACCCCGTTTCCGTATCCACGGAACCTTCCCTCTGCAACTCGAACAAAGCAAGCGTGATGTTGTCGTCTCCCCCAGCAAGTAAAGCCAACTGAAGCAGTCGGTCTGCACGATCTTCCAATGCCAGTTCCAGATTGCCGGCAACCTGAATAATCTGCTCATTGCTGACCAGGTTACTGAGACCATCACTGCACAGGAGAAGAACTTCGCCTTCCTCCAGCTTGACGGTATCCAGATCTACCTTCACCTCGGCATCTGTTCCAAGCGCACGAGTTAGTACGTTGCGACGTGGATGATGGGACACATCCTCTTTGCTAATCTGACCATTTTTGAACAATTCATTCACCAGTGTATGGTCCTCGGTTAGCTGGATCACAGCTTTGTTCGCAATTTTGTAGGCTCTGCTATCACCGATGTGTCCAATAACACCTTCCGTATCGTTCAATAAAGCCGCAACCACCGTTGTTCCCATGTTGTGATACTTGTCATCTGTTGATGCCGTGCGGAAGATAACTTCGTTGGCATGCAAAATAGCATCGCTGAGAGCCGCAGACAGAGACGCATGTGACAGACCTGGTTCCAGTGTTCCCAGATCTTTCACCAACGTCTCTACTGCCAAGCGGCTTGCCGTATCCCCTGCAAGATGTCCACCCATGCCATCGGCAACAATACCCAGAATATATCCTGTATCGAGATTACGAATCCAGGCTGAATCTTCATTCACCGAACGCACTCGTCCGATATGGCTCACATGAACTGTTTTGATCAAAACGTTCTCACCTCAACTCCATATGCTTTGCACGAAGCTGACCGCAAGCGGCAGCAATATCATGTCCCTGTTCACGACGAATGGTTACATTAACACCCTGTTCCGAGAGAATCTTCTGAAAATTGAAAATGTCGCTTCTCGATGTTCTTACGTATTTGCGTTCAGGTACATGGTTAACCGGAATCAGATTCACGTGGCACAACATGTTCTTAAGCACACTTGCCAGTTCTGCTGCATGCTCTGGCTGGTCGTTTACCCCACCAATAAGTGCATACTCGAACGTAATTCTCCGACCTGTTTTGGCCAGATAATAACGAAGGGACTCCATCACGTCTTCAAAAGGAAAACGACGGTTAACCGGCATCAATTTCGAACGCAGTGCATCATTTGGTGCATGGATCGAAATGGCGAGGTTAATCTGTGTATCTTCATCTGCAAACTTGTAGATGTTCGGAACGATTCCGCTCGTGGATACCGTGATGTGACGCTGACCGATGTTCAGCCCTTTTTCATGAATCATAATGCGTAGGAAAGTCATCGTAGCTTCATAGTTTTCGAAAGGTTCACCCGAACCCATGATCACAATGCTGCTGACACGCTCGTTGCGTTCATCCAGAATTTTCTGAGCCTGCACAACCTGTGCAACAATCTCCCCAGCCGTAAGGTTACGCTTGAGTCCACCCAATGTGGATGCACAGAACGTACAACCAATACGACAACCAACCTGTGTGGTTACACAGATGCTGTTCCCGTAGTTATGCTTCATAATTACTGTCTCAATGGCATGATCATCATGAAGACCAAAGAGGAATTTAACCGTTCCATCCTTGGATTCAAACTTGGTAATTTCCTTAAGCGTTACGAATTCAAATTGCTCTGTCAGTTTTTCACGCAATGGCTTGGACAGATTGGTCATTTCACTGAAATCATTCACGCGTTTTACATAAATCCAGTCAAAGATTTGGCCACCGCGAAACGCCGGCTCCCCATTCTCAACAGCCCATTGCTGCAGTTGTTCCAGAGAATAATCATATATAAAAGGTTTCATTTTGTTGTCAACACCTATTCCTTCTTTTCTTTTCGTTGGCTTCCTTCTTTTCGTTCCATTCGTCCTATTCTATCACAAAGACCACGTTACATCCATGTATACCCTTGATATCTGTACTTCATGCATTATAACATCTCAATGCCGCCATCGCACCCTGTCACCACATTCTCTGACAATTATATCGAAGTCCCATCACAAAGAAATCCGCCGAAGTTCCCCTCGGCGGTCATACTTCCGTGCTCTATTAAACTGTTATTCCACTGTTTTTGTCAACCGTGCGATGAAAAATCCGTCACTGTGAGCGTATTGTGGCAAAATCTGAATACCACCGTTCACAACCTTCAAGTTCGCTGTCTCCGATTCAGACCAGACGGATGCTTCTGCTGGGCTGTATTCCGGATGTCGATTCAAGAAGTCTGCAACCATATCCTCATTCTCAGCAGGCTCAATCGTACACGTGCTATACACCAGAATACCACCTGGTTTTAACAACGGCGCAACATGATCAAGCAATTCACGCTGCAAGCCTGCGATATCTTCGATATCTTTTACGGTTTTGGTCCATTTCACATCAGGCTTGCGGCGAATAACACCCAGACCTGAACATGGTGCATCCAGCAAAATGCGGTCAAACGACGCTTCCGGATACCGTTCATTCAGGTCTAGCGCATCTCCAGTTACAGCATCGATACAAGTCAGACCGAGACGCTCCGCCTGATCCAGGATCAGCTGGCGCTTGTGAGCATGTACATCATTCGCGACAATACGACCGCGATCCTGCATTTTCTCAGCCATGTGAGCTGTTTTACCACCTGGAGCTGCGCAACAATCCAATACAAGTTGGTCTACTTCTGGCGCAACTGCTTCAGCGACAAGCATGGAACTTTCGTCCTGTACAGAGAACAACCCGTCCCGATACCAGGACGTTAGAGCCATGTTTCCGCCACTACGTACAAGAATTCCATCGGAACTCAGCTGAGAAGCTTCAACGACTGCACCTGTACTGGTCATCTCATGCATCAGTTTCTCCCGTGTGGTCATTGTTGTGTTGACACGGACACTCACCGCTGGCGGCTCATTATTCGCACGACAGATCGCTTCCGCTGTCTCTTCGCCGTACTGGGCAATCCAGCGTTCAACCATCCATAACGGGTGGGAATGCTCCAGTGAAATACGTTCGGCAACGGGCAGATGTTCTGGAATACGAAGTTCATCCCGATTGCGGATCATATTGCGGAGCACTCCATTCACCATACCCGAGATTCCCTGATGGCCCAGTTTCTTCGCCAGATTAACCGCTTCGCTCACCACGGCATGCTCAGGAATACGATCCAGGTATATCATCTGATATACGCTAATTCGCAGCAGGCTGCGAACCCATGGTTGCAGTTTGGATACTCCTTTGGCGACGTAACGCTCCAGAAAATAATCAAGTGTATTCAATCTGGCGATTGTTCCATACACCAATTCGGTAGCTAGTCCAGCATCTGCGGGGCTTAGATCCGCCTCTTTCAGACGGCGGTTCAACTCCAGATTACTGTATGCTCCATCTTGCTCAACAGCACTCAGAACCTTGACTGCCAATGTACGAGCAGATGTTTTGGGTTGCTGGGAGCGCGATGCACCACCCGATTTACCCGAATTCGGACGACGGTTTCCTTCACGTCCGGATGAATTTCCATTAGCTTGCTGGCCTTTTCCTGACGAACGACCTGGTATATTACCGCTCATCGTAGCACCGTTCCAGGTTTCAGTGTACCACCGCGAGCAAAGTCAGCGGCCTGCATCACCTTTTTACCTGCTGGCTGCACTTCAGTCAACCAGAGAGATCCATTGCCTGTGCGGACTTCAATCCCTGCCTTATTCAATTGCAGCACCGTTCCCGGCTCTGCTTGTCCAGCATCTGAAGAAGTTTCTAGGTCCACCTGATCGGGATTAGCCGCAGCCCAAACTTTGAAGACCTGATCATCCCACATCGTAAATGCACCGGAGAACGGCACAAGACCACGAATCTGATTGAACAGTTCACGTGAAGTACGACTCCAGTCCATTTTCTCGTCATCCCGAGTCAGATTGCGAGCATACGAAGCCTCAGCATCATCCTGAGGGACCGCCGTTGTCTCGCCTGCAATCAATCGTGGCATTTCTGCCTGAAGCAGTTTGGAACCAGCCTCACTTAATTTATCAAACATCGATCCTGATGTATCTTCATCCGTAATTGGCAGTTCCACACGCGAGATCATATCTCCGGTGTCCAAGCCTTCAGCCATATACATCAATGTGACTCCTGTCACGGATTCCCCGTTAATAATGGAACGTTGAATCGGTGCTCCTCCCCGATATTTCGGTAAAAGAGAGCCATGCACGTTCACACAACCACGAACAGGCATATCCAGCGCGGCTTTGGGCAGAATCTGTCCAAAGGCCGCGGTTACGATCAGATCCGGCTTCCATTCAGCCAAGCGGGCTACCGCTTCCGGATCACGCAATTTAACAGGTTGAAACACCGGCAGACCGTGGCGTTCTGCCGCGGCCTTAACCGGTGTTGGCGTAAGTATTTTTTTGCGTCCCTGTGGTTTATCAGGTTGAGTCACCACACCCACCACATTGTACCCCTCTGCCATCAGCATATCGAGAGAAGGCACTGCAAATTCAGGTGTTCCCATAAAAACAATATTCAAATCGATCACTCCTTAATTACGACGCGGTCCCGTTTGATCGGCTGCAATTTCGTACACTTTCTCGGCGACATCCGTAAAGAGTACACCATCCAGATGATCAATCTCATGCTGGAATGCACGGGACAGCAAGCCACTACCCGTAATAATCAGCTCTTTACCTTCACGATCCAGACCTTTAACTGTAACGGTCTCGAAACGGCGAACATCACCATTAATTCCAGGGATACTCAGACAACCTTCAGGTCCAAATTGTTCTCCCTCACTTGCAATGATCTCCGGGTTAATCATCTTGATCAGCCCTTGCTCATCACCTGCGTCGATAACAATCAGACGTTTCAAAATACCAACCTGTGGCGCAGCAAGACCCACACCTTCCGCATCGTACATGGTATCAGCCATATCATCCAGCAATTTTTGTACATTTGGTGTAATTTTGGTTACTTCTTTGGCTCTCTTGTGGAGCACCTCATCTGGTTCTTGCACGATAATGCGAATCGACATGTTGTAAGCACCTTCCTAATCCTCATCATAATTTCAGGACGATATCTGTATTTTTGGGGTATTCATTTTAATCTATGTTTATACCGCTTGTTTACATCCGCATTGCTGCAAAATGCTTACATTAACATTTGCGGGTCTACATCCAGACTAATAAGCAATTTTTGCGCCTGAACATCATCGTCCATGCGCCGGGCCGTAGCCAGAGCGAGTCCTATGGCGTCTACATCCCCCCGCCATTTTATCATACATTGGAATCTGTATCTATTCTTGATCCGAGGAATCGGAGACGCTACCGGCCCCAGTACATCAAAGGCATCATTGCTGAATCGATCCAGACTGCCGAGCCATCCAGCCGCATTAGCCTTCTCTTTCAGTATTCGCGTATAGTTCTCGGCAAGACGAATCAATACTGGAAGTTGCTCATGCGAAAAGGTCACCAGAATCAGGCGACAGTATGGCGGATATTGCAAATTGCGACGGTGCAGCAATTCCTCACGTACAAACGACACATAGTCATGCTGACTCGCATGACCAATGGAGTAGTGTTCCGGCGTATAGGACTGAACAAACACCTCACCAGGCAATTGGTGCCGACCCGCTCGGCCAGCTACCTGTGTTAGCAACTGAAACGTTTTTTCCGCAGCACGGAAATCAGGTAAATTCAACGCTGAGTCCGCTGTTATCACGCCAACCAGGGTTACATCCGGGAAATCAAGACCCTTCGCAACCATCTGGGTGCCCAGCAATACATCCGCCTTTTTCTCACGAAACTGTTTCAGCAGCTTCTCGTGAGCCCCTTTTTCCGTTGTTGTATCCACATCCATCCGAATGACCCGAATACCCGGGAAGAGCTTGGCAAGCTCTTCCTCGACTCGCTGTGTACCTGTACCAAAGTATCGAATATGCTCACTTCCACAGTCCGGACACACTTCCGGAGCCGCTTCCGCATACCCGCAGTAATGACAACGGAGATTATTCGAGCGCTGATGATACGTCAATGAAATATCACATTCAGGACAACCTGCCACATATCCACAACTTCGGCACATAACAAAGGTCGAATATCCACGGCGATTCAGCAGAAGCACCGTCTGTTCACCACGTTCCAAGCGTTCCTCCAGCCCTTTGTGCAAAGCCCTGCTGAACATGGAGCGGTTGCCATCCTTCAACTCTTCACGCATATCAACGATACGCACTTCAGGCAGCTTGTTACCCAGTGCCCGTGTTGGCATCTCCAGTAAGAGTGGTGCAAAATCATCATTACTCTGCGAGCGTGCAGCGTAATAACTTTCCAGCGAAGGTGTCGCTGAACCCAGAACAACCACCGCCTGATGCTGCTGTGCTCTTTTTACCGCTACATCACGAGCATGATATTTCGGAGTTTCCTCCTGTTTGTAGGAAGTCTCGTGTTCTTCATCCATAATGATCAACCCAAGCCGACTGAATGGAGCAAATACAGCTGAACGTGCCCCAATTGCAACCTTTACCTGACCCTCACGAATCTTGCGCCATTCATCATAACGTTCACCGCCAGACAGACGACTGTGCATAACAGCAACTTGGTCCCCAAATCGCCCTTTAAAACGTTCTACCATCTGTGGTGTGAGCGCAATCTCGGGCACCAGTACGATAGCCTGCCGATCCTGTTCGATGCATTGTTGAATGGTTTGAAGATAGACTTCCGTCTTGCCACTTCCCGTAACACCATGTAACAAAAACACCCCATGGCGTTGTTCCTGCAATCGGCCATTGATATTGTCGTAGACAAGTTTTTGCTCATCGGTCAGAACCAGCGGTTCAGTCGCTTTGAACGTCCTGCCCTGATACGGGTCACGGAAGACCTCAACGTCCTCGGTGACGATCAGTCCCTTTTCCTCAAGCCCTTTAATCGTCGCGGCCGATACCTGTAGTGTAGATAACACTTCTTTCATCGGCATGGGCAGCAGTTCTTTCATTTCCAGCAAAAAAGCCAGAATCTCCTTCTGCCGCTGTGCTTTCGCCGGGAATGAAGCAAGTGCTTCCTGAGCAGCAGCAATATCTACAGCCAGATCAACGGACTTCATCGTTTTTTTATTTAACTTGTCCTTGATGGCCTGACTTTCCAGCAGTACACCACCAAGCAATAATTTCTTAATTAGTGTAGCATGATTGGGATATTTTCGACTCAGTTGTTGCAGCGGTACCTGACCCCGACTTTTGACAAAACGGATGATATCCTGCTGTACTTTCTCAGTCGTAGACTCTTCTCCCCAAACAAATAACACCTCATCATCCGGTTGTGCACCCGCCATCTGTCCATCAAGTGCATCTCCCAGCGAGATGTATCGCTCTGCTTTCCCTTTCAATGCCGTCGGCACCATGACCTGCAATGACAAAATCCGGTTACTGGCATAACGTCCACTCATCCATTCGGCCAACTCAACCAAATCCTTTGACAACGGGGGAACAATGTCCAGTAACTCCTGAATCTGCTTAAGCTTGAATGTTTCCTCTCCGGTACGCGGCACAAGATCAATCACGAATCCCTGCACCGTCCGATGACCAAAAGGCACACCCACCCGGCTGCCAATCTCGATCCATTCTCTCATCGATTCAGGTACCAGGTAATCAAACGGCCGATCTGTTTCCTTCACGGGAACATCGACTATGACCTTGGCAATATCCATATCCTAATTCCTCCCGGCAATGCGCTCCGCCGCAATCCGGAGCAACCGATGAGCCACATCGTCCTTGGCTATCACTGGAAGCTCCTCCACCAAACCTTCCCGGTCATAGATATGTACCGCGTTGGTGTCTGTTCCAAATCCTGCACCCGTGCGGGTTACATCATTGGCTACGATCAGATCACAGTTTTTCCGTTCCAATTTCTCACGTGCATACATCTCAACTGACTGAGTCTCCGCAGCAAAACCAATCAAAAACTGATGGGTTTTCTGTTTGCCCAGTGTTTCAAGAATATCTATATTTTTAATAAGTTCGAGCGACAGCGTGTCGCCTTTCTTCTTGATCTTCTCGGTATAAACTTCCTTTGGACGATAATCGGCAACTGCCGCCGCCTTAACCACGATATCAGCATCGTCCCACTCGCGTGTTACCGCTTCATACATATCCTGTGCAGACTGTACAGGGATCAACTCAACGTTCTCCGGTGGCTTGGCTTGGGTACTGCCCATAACCAATTTCACATCTGCCCCCAGATCACGCGCAGCTGCGGCTATGGCAAATCCCATTTTTCCAGATGAATCGTTCGTAATGTATCGTACTGGGTCAATACGCTCAATCGTACCTCCAGCCGTAACGACAACCTTCTTACCTTGTAACAGTGAAGCTTGTCCTTGCCGGGCACGGTCTGCAGACTCGCGCTGTTCGAAGAAACGTTCCACCACATCCACAATGCTCTCCGGTTCTTCCAGACGTCCCTTGCCCACATATCCACACGCAAGCAGACCTTCACCCGGTTCAATCATCATGGCGCCCCGTTCAACAAGCAGGTTCATATTATGCTTTACAGCTGGATGATCATACATATGTACATTCATCGCTGGTGCAATCATGACAGGGGCTGTCGTCGCAAGAAGAGTTGTTGAGAGCATATCATCTGCCATGCCATGCGCCATCTTGGCAATCACATTGGCTGTTGCCGGAGCAACCAGAACAAGATCAGCCAGATCGGCCAGATGAATATGAGATACGACTGCTGGCTCACGCTCATCAAATGTATCGGTGTATACGGTATTTCGGGTCAACGTTTGCAGCGTCAATTCGGTAATAAACTGTGTAGCGGAAGCTGTCATAATCACATGAACATCCGCTCCCTTTTGCACAAGTCTGCTGCATAATGTTGCCGCTTTGTAAGCGGCTATGCCGCCAGTCACACCAAGCACGATTTTTTTACCGTTCAACATGTTTATTTCCCCCGATATTTATACGACGTCTAGGGCGCGTCTGAAAACTCCGAAGGAAGCAGATTTTCCCGAATTTTCGTTCCAAGCAAGGAAGTTTTCCGCAGGCGTGCCGGGGCACGTCAAGGGAAAGTGACGCAGCAGGGGGCGAAAAGGCGGTAAAAGATGCACTTCAGCGAGTTTTGAGACACGTCCTAAGTAAGATTCCGTTAAAATATGCTTATTCGTAAAAAAATAACAACCTCGCGGTTGTCAATTAATCCGGCTTACGCCGTATGCAGTTGAAGAGCAGCCGCAGGCGGCTTACTCTTCTTCTTCGTCCTGTCCTTTGATGACAACGAGCAGGTCTCCATAGATTTCTTCCAGTGCAACGCCAACTTGTTTATGGGATCTCGCACCTCTTAAATCCGTTTTTTCACCTTCACGTAGCTGTCTAGCCCGGCGGGAAGCAGCAACAACAAGGGAATACTTGCTGTCGACTTTGTTCATCATTTCATCAATAGAAGGATACAGCATATTAACAAACACCTCTTCGCATTAGTATAATCACAAGTTGCCGCCTGACAGAACTGATGTGGCATGTCTTCACACCCGGGCATTCCGAGAAGGAGTGCTTCAGTATATGATATGACAACTGCCCCACTTATATCGCATTCTGCAGCGGCAAAAGGGATTATTTATTGATCTTACAATGTTCGGCGATTATGATGCTTTCTATTCTCTTGCACGCCAAATCAATTTCATCATTAACAACAGCGTAATCATACTGCTCCAGCAGACTGATCTCATCAACCGCCACGGACATCCGGTGATCAATGGTCGCTTGGCTTTCGGTACCACGGCCCTGAATGCGATCTTTCAGCTCGTCCAATGAAGGAGGAAGCAGGAAAACAAAGATCCCTTCCGGGAATTTCTCTTTCACTTTTAACGCGCCTTGAACCTCAATCTCCAGAATGATGTCGCGGCCTTCGTTAATCGTTTTCTCTACAAAATCACGCGGTGTTCCGTAATAATTACCAACATACTCCGCATGTTCCAACAATTGATCTTCAGCAATCATGTTCTGGAACTCTTCATGACTTCTGAAGAAATAGTTCACACCATGTTCTTCACCAAGACGAGGCTGACGGGTTGTTGCCGATACGGAATAGATCAATTCCGGCACCCGTTTGCGCAAAGCGCTACATACAGTACCCTTCCCGACCCCAGATGGGCCGGACAACACTACCAGTAATCCCTTAGACATATTACACTCCATTTTATTCGTCGTTATCATCATCTTTCGAAGAAAGACGATGGGCGACCGTCTCAGGCTGAACTGCAGACAAAATGACATGATCGCTATCCGTAATAATTACGGCACGAGTACGTCTTCCGTACGTTGCATCAATCAGCATGTGACGATCTCTTGCCTCTTGTATAATTCTCTTGATCGGCGCCGATTCCGGACTCACGATGGATATAATCCGGTTCGCCGATACGATGTTACCGAATCCAATGTTAATGAGTTTGATTGCCATAATCAGGTTCTTCCCCCTATACATGCGACTCTTTTGCCGAAATGTGGCCGTTCATTCGATATTCGCCGCTTGCTCACGAATCTTCTCCAGCTCCGCCTTCATCTCGACAACACGATTCACCAGAGCCAAATGGTTGGCTTTTGATCCAATCGTATTGACTTCCCGATTCATCTCTTGAATTAGAAAGTCCAACTTACGACCTACGGGCTCATCACTCTTCAGCAGTTCCCTGCTCTGTCCAAAGTGACTCTGTAGACGCGTAAGCTCCTCTTCTATGTTAGAACGATCGGCAAACATTGCAATTTCCATACCCAATTTATGCTCATCAAAAGGGAAAGAGCCTTCTTCCTGCATTTCCGTAAGCCTTTGTCTTAGCTTGTTGCGATAATCACTTACCACAGTCGGTGCAAGATCAAGCATTTCGGTATGCAGTGACTCCAGACGGGTAATCCGCCGTTCCAGATCACTGGCCAGATGAAGACCCTCGCGAGCGCGCATCTGTTCAAGGCTGGACAGAGCCTCTTTCAATCCTTCCTGCAGAACTCGCTCCCATTCGTCCTTCTGCTCTTCGGGAATGGAACTTGTCCCATCCGAATGAACCATGACGTCCGGCAGACCAAGCATATCCACAATACTTGGTTTGCCCTGCATTCCATATTGGGTCTCCAGTTGCTCTGCAGCCTGCAGATAGGCCCTGACCGTCTGTTCATTCAGAACAGCGGGAAGAGCCTGGTCTTCCTCTTTTTCTTTCATTACATAAACATCAATCCGCCCACGTTTCAAACGACTCTGTACGATCTTCCTCAAACCGTCTTCATAATACGTCCACTCTCTTGGCAGACGCATCATCACTTCGCAATAACGATGATTAACAGATTTGATCTCTAATTGTACCTTATAGCCGCCAAAATGAAAGGCGGATTGACCGTATCCGGTCATACTGAATGACATCGGCATCACATCCGTTTTACTATTGTAATTGATTATTAGGGTTGAAACAAGTAGGACATTGATGCTCCGACTTCTCCCATACGTATTGAGTCAGTTCGGCCGTCATGCCGTAGAACATAAACGGTGTCATGAGATAGATGCCTTTGAAATGCGCTGTTGCTACGTCCAGCAGTTCTTTGGCAATTTTCACTCCCATCGCACGGCCTTCTTCGCCTTCCAGACCTGCCATACGGGAACGCACTTCATCCGAAAGCTGGATTCCGGGAACCTCGTTGTGCAGATACTCTGCATTCCGTCCACTCGCTAGCGGCATTACACCTACAAAAATGGGCACATCCAAATGTTTGGTCGCTTCGTGCATTGCTACAATCAACTCAGGATCATAGATCGGTTGTGTCATGATGTAATCAGCGCCAGAGGTAATTTTCTTCTCCAGACGTTGTACAGCTTTCTCCAAATATTTCACATTGGGATTAAATGCTGCTCCGATTACAAAACCAGCTTTTTGCTTCAGTGGTTTACCTGAGAAAGCTACTCCATCGTTCAACTGTTTGATCATGCGTATGATTTCAAAAGAAGTCAGATCGTATACCGAGCTCGAACCAGGCAGATCGCCAAATCTTGCAGGATCTCCTGTTACAGCCAGTACATGATTAATACTCAAAGCATCAAACCCCATCATGTGGGACTGCGTTCCAATCAGATTCCGGTCACGGCAGGCAATATGCACCAGTGGACGAAGGCCCGTGCGATCCTGAACGAGGTGACCCAGCGCCATGTTGCTCATGCGTGTAACCGCGAGTGAATTATCGGCCAGTGTCAGGGCATCGGCTCCGGCTGCTTTCAGTGTCTCGGCACCTTTCATGAACTTGGCAATGTCCAAGTCACGTGGCGGGTCAAGTTCAACGATAACGGTGTGACGATGCTTGACCAGATCAACGATCGTAGGCTGTCCGCCACGTCCGGAACGCTCATCCACATTTTCATGCAACACAATACGCGGTTTGGATTCTGACGGATCAGGCTCCAGAATAGGCGAAGGCACATAGTCAGCAAGCGCCTCTTTCATAGCGGTGATATGATCAGGTGTCGTACCACAGCAACCACCGATAATACGAGCGCCCAGTTCAGCAAATTGCACTGCCGTCTGACCAAAGTACTCCGGAGTCGCACCATAACGGAACTCACCATCTACATAATCTGCTGCACCCGCATTCGGGTAGACGGACATTGGAATACCAATTCGTCCCGAGACGGTTTCCATGGCACGCATAATCCCGTTTGGACCTGAGCGACAGTTAAAACCAATGACATCCGCGCCCTGCTCCCGCATAATCCGGAAGGCTTCAGGCATTGTATATCCGTCCAGTGTGTGTCCTACATCCTCTACCGCGAACTGTCCAATTACGGGCAGATCACTTAGCTTGCGCGCTTGCAAAAGGGCAATATCCATTTCCTCGATATCATAGAAGGTCTCAAGCAAAATGCCATCCACGCCTTCATCTAGCAGTGCAGAGATCTGTTGTTGATAAAAGCGTTTCAGTTCACTCGTTGACACGTTCGTCCGCTTGCCACCTCGAATGGAACCAACTGCACCAAGCACATAACCGGTATCTCCAGCTACCTCTTTGGCGATGCGTACGCCGGCACGGTTCACGTCCTCCACCTTGGACTCCAGACCGAACTTGGACAACTTGTCGTAATTGGCAGAATACGTATTTGTTTCAAATATTTCTGTACCTGCATCCCGATAACGGCGATGTACATCCGCCACTACTTCAGGTGAAATCAAGTTTAATTCTTCATATGAAATCCCCACCGGGAACCCCATTTGGTACAGAAATGTTCCCATGGCCCCATCTCCAACGAGAACCCGTTCCTGCATAACTTTGCGCAAATCCGCCTTCATCCCATTTCCCCCCGCCTAGCTGTGATCATTTACATACTAATGTAACACAAAAAACGCTAAAAAACGAAGAAAAACACAGGTTTTTGATGAGTATCCAGCTCATATGGACTTTCTTGCCATACAGCCCCCAATATGTCTCTGTACAGGAGACACGACCTATCCTTTTTGACAAAAAAAGAGGCCCGCAGGCCCCTTTGGTTAAACCTTTCACTTTTTATGAAGTGATTCCTTTAAAAACAACTTCAGCAGGTCCAGTCATGTACACATGATTGTCAGCTTCATTCCACTCAATGTGGAGATCCCCACCCTTGAGGCTGATGACTGCTGTACGATCTGTATGTCCATTCAGGACAGAGGATACCAGTGTCGCACAAGCTCCGGTTCCGCAAGCGAGTGTTGGACCCGCTCCGCGTTCCCATACACGCATGTCCACATATCCACGGTCACGAACTGTGGCGAATTCCACATTGATTTTTTTTGGAAACATCGGATGCACTTCAAGAAGTGGTCCCCAAGTCGTGAGGTCAAAATTCACAGCGTCATCTACATAGATAACCGCATGCGGGTTACCCATGGATACGGCAGTGAATTTGAACGCATGTCCATTTGCTTCAATGTAGTGATCAACCACTGGGTTGGCATCCACCGTTGTAGGCACTTGAAGACCGTTCAGGATCGGCTCACCCATGTCGACACGTACCGTTTCCACTTTACCATCACGAATGTTGAGACTCACAGGTTGTACCCCTGCACCAATCGTTTCAATGGTGATCTGCTCCTGGTTCACGTGACCATGATCGTATACGTATTTGGATACACAGCGAATGGCATTACCGCACTGTTCTGCTTCCGAACCGTCCGAATTCATGATACGCATCTGAAAGTCCGCCTTCTCCGAAGGCAGTATATAAACCAGGCCGTCCGCACCGATGCCAAAGAAACGGTTGCACCATTTCACAGCCAACTCTGCCGCATCTGCCGGAAGCTCCTTTTCACCAAATACAACGATAAAATCGTTACCAAGTCCATGCATTTTCGTAAATTCCATAATCTTGCCCACTCCTTTTGGCAGTCTACTGCCAAAGCTATATTCTTGCTCTTCTACAGGATTACCATAGAAATTCATATTCAGCATTTACACAAAAAAGCTATCCTGCAAAATGCCAAAGCTTCCGCTTTGAATCATTTTGAGGATAGCATACCGAAATAGGTAAGGAAAAGGTATTGATTTTATGCCGAAAACTTTGTACTTTTCGGTACGAAGCGGCCAGTACCACCCATACGGCGACGATTACGACGACCACCCCAGACGCTGCCTGCGCCCATAAGAAACGTTGGAATGCCTGCAGCAACGATACAGAGCGCCCATTCACGCAATCCCAGAGGTACGGTTTTGAAGATCGGCTGTAACGGTTCAACGTACATGACAACCAGCATCAGTACAACCGATGAAATCACCGCAAGAACCAGATATTTGTTCTGTAAAGGATTCCGGTGGAAGATGGACCGCGAACTACGGCAATCAAAAACATGAATGAGTTGCGCCAAAACGAGTGTAGCAAAAGCAACAGACTGTGCCTTGATCAGTTGACCCGGATTATCCGGCGCAGCCTGAAGGGTAAGCCAGAACGCTCCGAGTGTGCATAACCCAATCAATACACCCCGGCTGACGATTTTCCACCCCAGTCTGCGGGCAAAAATGTTTTCCTTGGCTCCACGGGGTTTGTGTTCCATCAAATCTTTTTCCGGCTGATCTACCCCCAGCGCCATTGCAGGCAAGCCATCTGTTACGAGGTTAACCCACAGAATCTGAATAGGTACGAGTGGCAGCGGCAAGCCCATCATCATCGCAAAGAACATCGTCAATATTTCGCCCACGTTTGATGCCAGCAAATAACGGATAAACTTGCGAATGTTCTCATAAATATTACGGCCTTCTTCAATGGCAGCCACAATGGTTGAGAAGTTGTCATCACTCAGAATGAGCGCAGAAGCTTCCTTCGTCACATCTGTGCCTGTAATGCCCATCGCGATCCCGATGTCAGCCGCTTTAATCGCCGGAGCATCATTGACTCCATCACCCGTCATCGCGACGACATGCCCTTTGCGCTGCAACGATTTTACGATGCGAAGCTTATGTTCAGGACTTACCCTTGAGAACACGTAGATGCCCTCTACCTGTTTATCCAGTTGCTCGTCTGTCATGCCTGCCAGTTGCTGACCACTTAACGAAGCCCCTCCACGTGGAAGAATCCCGAGTTGATGAGCAATAGCTTCTGCCGTTGTTCCATGATCACCTGTAATCATGACAGTTCGTATCCCCGCCTTGCGGCATGTGGCAATCGCATCACGCACTTCACGACGCGGTGGATCAATCATACCTGCAAGTCCTACGAAGACAAGCTGACTTTCGGCGGCATGTTCGTCAGCCACTTTTTCTTCCGGCCGCACTTCACGATAGGCCATTCCAAGGACACGTAGTGCCGCTCCGGCCATGCTCTCGTTAGCTGCCATCACTTTCTGCCGCAGTGTTCCAGTGAAAGGTACAACCTTGCCTTCCCACAAAATATAACTACAGTGTCCGATCAACACATCCGGGGCACCTTTGGTATAGATCATTCGGCCACCCTGATGATGAACCAGGACCGACATGCGTTTACGCTCCGAATCAAACGGGAATTCCTGCTGGCGGGCATACAACTCTTTGAGTCCGGCAGGAGTAAGCCCCATTTTGGAGGCCAGTGTGACGAGTGCCCCTTCCGTCGGATCGCCTTTCAGTTCCCAAAATACATTATCTCGTTGAACGGTTTCTTCTTGGAGTTCACCTTTTTTCGTGTTTTTCTTGCTTTCCTTTTTGGTATCCTTGCCTTTTTTCTTGCTCCCCACCTCGCTTGCAGCACTTTCCACAATACTCGCATTGTTGCAAAGCGCGCTGATCTGAAGCATTCTGCGTAGCGACTGGTCACTCTTCAGTTCCACCGTACGACCGTTCTCCAGCATCTGCCCTTCAGGTGCATAACCATCCCCGGTAACCTTGATGTTACGTCCCTCCAACCACACATCCGTTACCGTCATCTTGTTCTGAGTGAGCGTGCCAGTCTTATCCGAACAGATTACAGATGCACAGCCCAGAGTTTCGACAGAAGGCAGTTTGCGTACAATGGCTTTACGTTTGATCATACGCTGCACGCCTAGTGCGAGTGCAATGGTTACAATAGCCGGCAGACCCTCCGGTATGGCAGCCACCGCGAGGCTGACCCCTGCCAGAAACATGCCAACGGCTGGTTGTCCGTGCAATATACCTGCGACGACAACCATAATGGTTAATCCCAATGCGACAAAAATCAGAATTTTGCCCAATTGCTCCAGCCTGTGCTGTAACGGTGTTTCTTGCTCCTCCGTATTTTGGATCAGATCGGCGATTTTGCCCATCTCCGTCTCCATCCCCGTACGGATAACCACACCTTTGGCTGTACCACGAGTGACCATGGTACCCATAAAACCAATATTCTTCTGATCACCCAGCGGAACGTCCTCGTCCGCAATCGGAAGGCAGTGTTTGCTTACAGGAACCGATTCCCCGGTAAGTGCCGACTCCTCGACATCCAGACTGTTCGTTTGCAGCCAGCGCACATCCGCGGGTATACGGTCCCCACTCTCCACCATGACAATATCTCCGGGGACAAGTTGTTTGGCGGCAAGGTGTACTTCCTGGCCTGAACGAAGCACTTTGGCAAGAGGTGCAGACAACTGTTTCAATGCACGAAGAGATCGTTCAGCCCGGAATTCCTGTACAAACCCCAGAATTGCATTCAGTACGATAATAGCCACAATCGTTACCGCATCCAGATACTCACCCAGTAATCCGGATACCAACGTTGCTCCCATCAACACCAGCACCATAAAATCCTTGAACTGATTCAAGAGCAATGTAATTGGAGAAATGCGTTTCCCCTCGCTCAGCTCATTCGAACCGACCACTTTCCTCTTCTCTGCTACAGCTTCATCCGTCAATCCTTCCTGCGGGCTGACGCCAAGAGTGTTACGAAGCTCTTCATCACTAAGTTGATGCCACTTGGTATGTTCCATGCTTCAAGTTTCCCTCCCAGTCTGTATTTCATCTGCAAAATAAGCTCACATGACTCACCGGCGCGCTGGTCGACAGGCTGTACACTATGCCGGACAAACTACCTGCTCTATATGTATTCGGACAGGTCTGTGATTAGCACCCGGAAGGTGAATCCTTTCCCTGATGGACAGAATAGGCTAAAATAAAAGTCTGCGATGTTCTGCGCAGTACCAATTCCAGCGTTCAACAGGCAAGCAACGAAGAATCTGTAGCCAGTCCTTGTTTTTTTACATACCTGGTTGCACGTTTCAGTTATATAGATGAAGCATTTGGCATGATAAATGCAGATGCTCGATAGAGAGAGGAAGTGGAAAAAATGGCATTGGACGGCATTGTAACACGGGCCATTGTTCATGAACTGCAAGGCTGCATTGGTGGACGTATCAGCAAAATCCATCAACCGAATGGCCATGACGTAGTTCTCACCCTGCGTGCTCAGCGCGGAAATAGTAAATTGCTTGTTTCGGCAAGCCCAACCTATCCCCGTGTGCATTATACGGAAAAGACATTCCTTAACCCTACAGAAGCACCCATGTTCTGTATGTTGCTCCGCAAGCACTGTGAAGGTGCAATCATTGAGGAGATCCATCAGATTGGTATGGAGCGTATTATCCACATCAATGTGCGCCAGCGCGACGAACTGGGGGATGTTTCGGTTAAACGGATCATCATTGAATTGATGGGGCGTCACAGTAATATTATTTTGCTTGATCCTGTAACTGGAACGATTCTGGATGGCATTCATCATGTGACTCCTTCCATCAGTAGCTACCGGGTAATCATGCCTGGATTCGCGTATACTGCCCCACCCGAGCAACATAAAAGTAATCCGCTCGAAGTGAGTCGTACAGCTTTCGAGGACAGCTATCATGCCGCTGAAGAAGATGCATCACGCTGGCTTGTGAACTCCTTTAGCGGTCTTAGCCCGTTAATTGCGGGAGAGATTGCTGCTCGTGGAATTGCTGCTGAAGGCACCGTGAGCACTCCAGCTGTGGTTGAGGGTGAAAGCCGAGTTGAGGCTGGTGCACTCTGGAACGCTTTTGAAGCCGTGATGGTGCCTGTCAGAGATCATATCTACACACCTGTAACCGGAATGAACGCCAAAGGCAAAATGATTTTCTCAGCCGTTCATCTTCAGAGCATTCAGGATTTGGAGAAAACCTATGACACGATGAGCAAGTGCATGGAAGATTATTACGGAGATAAGGCTGAACGAGACACGGTTAAACAGAGAGTAAGTGATCTGCTCCGTTTTCTGCAGAATGAGCGAAGCAAAAACATCAAAAAGCTGGACAACCTGAACAAGGATCTACTGGAAGCGGATGATGCGGACAAGTTCAGACTATGGGGTGAGTTGCTGTTTGCCTCCCTGCATCTGGTTCACAAAGGGGACAAGAGCGTGGAGCTTGTGAACTTCTACGATGAAGACCAAGCCAACATTACCATTCAGCTTGATCCACTGCTTACACCATCTGACAACGCACAACGTTATTTCAAGCGGTATAACAAATACAAGAACAGTCTGGCTGTCATTCATGAGCAGCTTGGCAAAACCAAAGACGAGATTGACTACCTCGATAACCTGTTACAGCAGCTCTCCATTGCATCGATGAACGATATTGAGGAAATACGGGACGAGCTTGTACAGCAAGGATACCTTCGTGACCGTAATAAAAAGGGTAAAAAGAAGAAGAAAAGTGACCGTCCAACCGTACACCAGTTCACCTCCTCGGAGGGAATTGATATTCTTGTGGGCAAAAACAACCTGCAGAATGAGTACGTGACCAACCGTCTCGCTTCTTCCAACGACACCTGGCTGCATACCAAAGACATTCCAGGTTCACATGTCGTTATTCGCAGTACGGAATTTGGTGAAGCTACATTGGAAGAAGCAGCACAGCTTGCTGCCTATTTCAGCCAGGCCAAGGAGTCCAGCAGTGTGCCTGTGGATTACACGTTTATCCGTCATGTGCGCAAACCAAGTGGTGCGAAGCCTGGTTTTGTGATCTATGATCATCAGAAGACGTTGTTTGTCACGCCAAATGATGAATTGATCAAAAGTCTGCCATCCACGATTAAAAATGGATAGTATGCTTAGCTCATAAGGTGCGATGTAACAGTAACAATAGAAAAATCCCCTGACCATTAACGGTTCAGGGGATTTTTGTGGTTGCATTACTTGTTTGAATGATATGTGAAGCTCAGCTTATTTAGCTTTCTCATTGAATATTAATTCATTTATATGTATAATAATTCGATTGTGATGAATAAAATTTATAGTTAAAGGAAGTGTATCATGACCATACATATCAGAGAAACTCAACCTGATGATCTGAAACCCCTAATGGCATTAATGCATGACTATGTGGTGGGATTCTACAACAACCCCTGGCCTGGTGATCAATCTATCCAGCTTTTGATAAACAACCTGCTTAATCAGCAGATCGGTGCTCAATTCGTGGCAGAAGAGGACGGGAAGCTTATCGGATTTTCTACCCTGTTCTTTACATACAGCACGATGAAAGCAGAGCGTGTCGCCATCATGAATGACCTATTCGTTACGGAAACATTCAGAGAAGGCGAAGCAGAAGCCAAATTATTTGCACACTGTCAGCAATATACGCGTGACCATGGATGTGCATATATGTCTTGGATCACAGCAGTGACCAATGAGCGGGCACAGCAATTATTCGAACGTCTCGGGGCTACACGTGGCGCTTGGGTAAACTATTCCATTACATAGACTATTTTCAGAACAAAAAAAGGGACATGCAAACATGAACGTTCAGCCCTATCATGCTTGCATGTCTCTTACTCCTTCGATCTTAAAATGTATCCAGTAATACAGAATTTATTATAGTCAGATAGAGCGTTGCAACGTCTCGCTTACTCTCCCCTTTGCTGTGAAGCAGCTGCCTTCAGCCTTTCCAACACATCAACCGTTACGGTCTTGCTACCAAGATCCCCGTGGAAAACAACACCTTGCCGTTTACCATGATAATCAGATCCACCTGTTTCAATGAGGTCGTATTCCTTGGCCAGCTTACCATACCTGCGTTCCTCTTCTGGGCCATGGTCCGAATGAAACACCTCAATGCCATCTGGACGAGAGTCTTCGATGATACGTCGCACCAATTCATCATCGTTATAGAGACCCGGATGGGCAATCACAGCGGCTCCACCTGCGGCTCTGATCCACTCACACGCATCCTCTGGTGCAACGCGGGGTACAGATACAAAGCCTGGCTTGCCTTCAGCAAGATACTGATCAAATGCATCCCGCATGTCAACAGCGTAGCCTTTTTTCACCAGCACATCGGCCATATGAGGTCTGCCAATACTCTCATCCGGCTCTAACGGTCGTCCCAGCTCATCCAGTACCTCCTGCCAGCTTATATCAAGCCCGAGTTCTTGCAGCTTGGCGATAATCAGATGATTCCGCTCATCTCGCGCTTCTCGTAATCCGGCCAACCGTTGCAGGAATATCTCATCCTCCGTATTAACGTAATAGCCCAGTACATGAATATCTTTGCCGCCAGCCCGGGTGCTGATCTCCACTCCGGCAACAACATCAATATCGTACTCTTTTCCCGCTTGCTGTGCTTCCGCTACACCAGCTACTGTATCATGGTCCGTCAGGGCAACCGCAGATAGCCCTTTTTGTTTGGCAAGCTTCACATTATCAGCAGGTGGCTGCATTCCATCGGAAGCCTGACTATGCGTATGAAGATCACAGCGTCCTTGGCGCTGATCCATGATCAACAGCTCCTTTGTGTAAATTGATTATGATTTAATCTTATCTACCATTGATGTTGCCAACGATTATGCCTTCCCCGTTTTATGTACCGACTTAGACTGCTCCTGCTGACGCAGATAATTCAGGAAAGCGACTGCTGACAGGGGCAACAAGGACGATTTTAGATGGATGGCATAGAACTGCCTTTTGAATTCGAGTCCGCGGATATCCACAATATGAACGAGTCCCAGAGCCAGTTCATGCTGCACCGAAGAAGGAGATAACATCGTAATACCTACCCCTGCCTCCACGGCCGATTTTACCGCTCCTGTACTGCCAAGTTCCATCACTACATTCATATCTTGTGGATCAATCTTTTTCTTTTGCAATTGGTCTTCCATCACCTGACGAGTACCCGAGCCCTTCTCACGCAGCACAAAAGGATAATTCATTACATCCTCAATATTCACTTTGCTACGCTTAGCCAAATCATGTCCGGCAGGTACAATCAGTTTCAGCTCGTCCTGCATGACAGGCTCCACAATCATGTCCGGGTGGTGCACTGGCGCTTCAATCAGACCAAAATTAAGCTGGTGCTTCAATATATCATCCATAATTTGCGTTGTATTCATCACTTTCATGACAATTGAAATATCCGGATATTGAAGTGCAAATGGTCCGAGCATGCGTGGAAGCACATATTCCCCGATCGTTAAGCTGGCTCCCAGCTGGAGTCTGCCCTGTAACATCTGAGTAAACGCCGACATCGCTTCGTCCGTCTGTCTGACCAACTCTACACTCCGTTTCGCATGAGGTAATAAAGTTCGGCCAGCCTCGGATAATTCTATTTTTTTGGTGGAACGATGCAATAACTTGGTGCCAAAATAGTCCTCCAATGATTGAATCTGCATCGTTACTGCCGGTTGAGTCATATGTAATGCTTGTGCAGCCGCCGAGAAACTCCCCTTCTCTGCTACCGTATAAAAAATATGCAATTGGTGAAAATTCATATCTTCGCCCCTCTTCGATTACACTCTCTACATTGTAGCCGATTTCCCGCTTGGCAACAAAAAAAGCATGCAGCTTGTCTGCATGCGATAATACTTGAATCTATGATTTCAACATATTGAATCTACTCAGGCTTACTTATGCTTGCGGCTATTTTTGACCAGCGTCATTCTTCTTGAATGTCTTAACCATGAATAATATGACTTCAGGTCCCTTAATTCAATGGTCTCCGACATACGTCCCAGAAACGTAACTACAATCATTTTGTGCAGCGGGTTGCCCGCAATATCATATTCTCCTTCAAGTTCGGAAAATTCGGCGACCACCACCAGATCCTCATCAATCAGGTAGACGTCCTGTTCATTACGGTAGTATGGTGTTATACGGTCCTGCTTCAGACACTCCCATAACCACGCCGCAATATGGTCATCATCACTACGTGCAGGCTCAATACGGTCTGCATACCGCATCTTGGCATGATTGGTAATGACGATGTCGGCCACTTTCTTGTCTCCAAGAGCCACGAAAAACGGCTCGTAGGTGCTCCAACGTTGCATCACCTTATCACGCATGGGAATCACTCTCCACCAGATAGGACTTTCTATCTATTTATTACCAAATATATTACAACATTAGTCCCGCAACCTCAAGGCGTAAGTTTAACTTTTTTTCACAATAGCCAATTTGTGTATAATTCAAGAAAAGAGCGACCCCAAAGGGTCCCTCCAGTTTCTCTTCTATATTCCGTAAAAGCTCGTTTTGTCCATCGTTTTGCTGGCATACTCGGTTTTGATCTCATTACGATACGAGCGTTCGATCTTGCGCACATAGGAAAGTCGCTTCACATTTTTCATCGTATCATCTGCCCGTTCTGCATTAACATACATGACTACATAATGCATACGGCGGGAGATATAATGCACGGTGCCATATTTTTCGAGATTACGGGCAGCTTTCAAATCACTGACCCAAATAATGAATCCTGTCCTTTCCGCAAACATCATCGTTCCCCGCCCTTCTATAATGATTACTTAACTGCAACCACACTTGCCGCCACTACCGCAGCCGCCCTTCGGATTCGGATCATTGCTCGGTACCTTAATGGTCGTTGACACTGCAAATGCAATGGTCTCTGACATCTGGAATAACATATCATCCAGGGACTTCTCTGCCTGTTTGAAGCGGATTACCGCCTCGAAATTTTCCAACTCCTGTTCCAGAGCCTTCACCTGGTCTTTTGCTGCATGATAATCCGGGTGAAAATGACCGAAACGCTGTGTTTCTTCAAACAATTCCTTCTTGGCATTCAGCTTCCGAATCCCCATCTGAATCTCAGGGGTAGTCTCGACTTGCTGCTTCCAATATAAATAATCCGATACTTCGGCAGATTGGTTAATCATGTCGCCCAGTTCATATGCGCCCGTTAACACTTGGGCCATATCGACCGTGTTCATTTCCGCTACGCTCATGAAATATTCATCCTATCTATATATAAAGTTCTACTTAACGTAGACTACCTCATCATAGCATATCCATGAATAGTTAAGAAGAGTTTTTCCTGCAATTAGAAATAGGGGGAACTCGAAAATTCGCCTTTCAACCTGATATTCACGTGAAATAGTCAGGTTATGACATCATCTGGCAGGATAAGACGCATTGTATTCCACTCTGACGGGGAGAATGTACGCCATTCCGTCTCTGATGTATTTTCACTTGAATCCAACATGCACCAACCGCTTAAAGTCCATTGTTCATGACCCTCTACCTGATGTGGAATGAGGTATTGCGTACGATTTTCCTGTTGTATCCCCAGCTTGGTCTGCCACTCAATGGCTTTGGCAGCAATCTGTCGGGCGGTTGAACTATGATATCGACGCCACTCCTTGTACCAAGTTTCCGGTATCTCCTCAAATCCCAACAGAGAGTACTTCTTCTCAATGACAGAATGATCACGCTCCAACCCATGCAGAGATGCAGGGACATCAACCAGACCTTGATTATCGGGTGTGTAGAAAGAAGAATATACACCGCTCAACATATCTTTTTCTAATAACTTCGGATCATCTGCGGAGCCTGTACTTTTCTCCATTACCTCCATACTTCTATCCACAGTCAATGGTGCAGCATCCGTCTCCTTGCCCCAATCTGCTAACGCAATACGTACATTCTCTGGTATGCCTGTCAGCGCATATTTCTCCAGAAACTCTATCACTTCATGTAATGCATACCCTCTGGCTATGGCTGAAATGAATCGTTCTTTTGTCATACGGTAGATGGACATTCGATCACGTGTCACCCGTTCTGCGCATTGCTCCAGTATCCAGATTACATCAGGGCCTACTTCGGGCGGCACCAACATTTCGAAATCAGGCTGCATGTAAAATCCACACGGCTCCGCCTCACTTACCATCTCTTGTTCTCGATATAACAGGCTATGCGGTTCAATCAGCCAACGGAATGCCAGCCCTCCCGACTGTTCTTCTCCTACTTCACCATAACCCCAGCCAGCCAGTGCGCAGAGCCAGCCCCTGACCCGTAGTTTCAATTCCGAATTCTCTATATGGCACCATATGTTTTTTTCTGGAGCAAACACTGCCAATTGATAACGGAAATGCTGCAACGCGGGTTCAGCTTCACCATATCTTTCCATACATGCTTGATATATTTCCCGATGCATCTGTCTCCACGAGAGCTTCAACCATTTTTGTAATCGATGATCTACAATCTGAATTTGGCCATCTGACTTCTGAGCAAGATTCAGACTGAGCAGTAGATCGAGAAGGATAGCTACGTGGGTCGGATACAAATCCGAATGATCATATCGGATGCCCAGACCTTCAAAGTCTGTCGAAGATAATACCGTGATCGCACTTAATTTTTGAACACTTTTCTTATGTATAGTGCCCTTCCCTGTCAAAGGAAGTCCTTCTCTTTCAATCCACGCGATCAGATGAAGAAGTTCCGCAGCAGTATCCGGCTTTCCTTCCTGTAATACATGAGCATGCTGTGCCATCTGTTTAACGGTTATGCCCACTTTTTGTGCGTAAGCAATCGTCAATGTCTCCATCAGCGAAGCAGGAATATAGAATAATCGCTCCCCCCAACTCTTATATACAGATTCAATCCATTTTTGCTGCCTAAGGCTGGCGAATGAAGAATTGGCTTCTGCGACACTTAGTCCTTCGATGGCCCACTGTTCTCGCGGCAGGAGGGAGGAAAAAGGCTGACCGGCATGTTTGTGAAAAATTGCACCAAGCACTTTTTGTTCAACCAAAGCAAGCTTTGACCATGAATCAAGGTTCAGTACCACAGGCTCATCTATTGCTTCAAATGAAGACATATCCCAATCCCTCCTCTTTTCGCGAGTATAAATGAACTATTCGTTCTCATGAACGATAGCATATTCATATCCCTGCTCCACCAAGAACATCTGACGGTTTAATGCAAACTCCTGTTCCTTACTATCCTCTGATACCAACGCATAGAAATATGCTTTGTTTTCTCCAGCTTTTGGTCTCAGAATTCTCCCCAAACGCTGTGCCTCTTCCTGCCTTGACCCGAAACTCCCGGATATCTCAAGCGCAACAGCAGCATCAGGCAAATCCACAGCAAAATTGGCAACCTTGGATACCACAATTGTTTTAATCTCTCCACGTCGAAAAGCGGCAAACCACTTGATTCGCTCTTGCTGTGACATGGTGCCCGAGATCAAAGGTGCTTCAATTTCCCGGGCAATCAACTCAAGTTGATCCAGATATTGTCCAATCACTAGCGCAGGCAAATCCCGATGACGTTCCAGCAAACGCTTGACTACACGTACCTTCGCCGGATTCTCGGCAGCCAATCGAAATTGGTGCTTAACCTCGGCTTGCAGATAATTTGATCTTAGTTCCGGGGAAAGCGGGATACGTATCTCCTGACATTGTACATCGGCAATCCACCCTTGCTGCTCCAATTGTTTCCAAGGCATATCATAGAGCTTTGGACCAATCAACGAAAACACATCCTGTTCACAGCCATCCTCTCGAACCAAGGTGGCCGTCAATCCCAGCCTTCGCGTAGCTTGAATATCCGCAGTTGCACGAAACACTGGTGCTGGCAGCAAATGTACTTCATCATATATGATCAGCCCCCATTGCCGCTCACTGAGCAGTTTGATGTGGGTAAAATCAGCATCCTTTGATTTCCGGTGTGTAAGAATCTGATATGTAGCTACAGTCACAGGTTTCACCTGTTTTTTCTGACCGGAATACTCACCGATCTGTTCACTGGTAATCGTGGTTTTGTCTTGAATTTCCTGAATCCACTGTCGCACAGACGTTGTATTAGACGTCAAAATAAGGCATTCACATTGAAGCCGCTCCAGCACGGCCATGCCAATGACTGTTTTTCCTGCCCCGCAAGGAAGTACGAGTAAACCGCTTCCTCCCATGCCCTCACTGCCTTCGAATGCATCCACAGCCTCTCTCTGGTAAGAACGCAGCGCAAACCTCTCAGAGTGGTCCCCCGGATCATTAGACCGCCAATCAAATGAAAGCTTGGTTCCCTCCCGATATCCCACGTAATCAAGTACGGGGTAACCCAATCGTGTTAATTCCCTTTTTAATAACCCTCGCTGTTCTCCTGGGAGCAGAAGTTCATGAGCGTCCTTACGTTCCATGCGAAAGGCAGCTATTGTTTTCAATCCACTTAATTCATCCAGCAACCGCTCATCCTCACTGTAAAGACGCATTCTGGTGTGATCTGCTTCGGAATGTAGCTTTAATTTGCCATACTGATCCATGATTCTCCGAACATCCTGTATCAGTGCAGCAGGCACGTTCCAGCGGGATACCAGCTCCAAACTTGCGATGACCTGATCTGCATTCCATCCCAGCGCAGCCGCATTCCAGAGCGATAACGGAGTGATTCGGTAGGTATGAAACGCTGCTGGTGTCTTAACCAGTTCTGAATACATCCCAAGCTGCTCTCTTGCTCTTTCGAATCCGGGGTGACCAACTTCCAGCAAAACTGTAAAATCTCGCTGAACGATACAAGCATCTGTCCTTACCGTATGTTCTGTTCCTTCCATTTGGAGCCTTCCTCCTATCACAAAAAAAGTCCAGTTCCGGCAGCTTCCGAAAATGAACCTCTATAAAGTGCACGTTCAAAAAGTCTAGTTTTCAATACCGAAAAGTGGACTTTTTGAACAACATCTATAAAATCCACAAAAAAACATCCTGCCCATACCTCGGTATGAACAGGATGCCCAACTGCATCTAAAGTCATTCGGCTGTGTAACCTTTAGCCATGGCGATAAATAATCTCACGGCCGTCTGCATCGCGTCTTCATCAAAATCAAACATCGGATGATGATGCGGATAGATCGCATTTTTATCCGGGTTACCTGCTCCAACAAACATAAAGCACCCTGGAACCTTCTGCAGATAATACGCAAAATCTTCCGCTGGCATCAGCATCGGGGATGCTTGCACTCGTTCTGCCCCAAATAATTCTGTAGCTTCTCTGAAGAAACGTGCTGTCTCCTGTTCATCGTTCACCACAGGCGGATATCCCATAATATATTTCACTTGCGTCTCTGCTCCATATGCTGCCCCTGTCTGGGCTACCATGGTAAGCACGCGCTCTTTCATCCCGTTTCGGGTCTCTTCATCAAACGTTCTTACCGTACCGCTCATTTTGCATTGCTCTGCAATTACATTCTGAGCCGAGCCCGCCTGCATTGTACCAATGGTCAGCACCGCGGGTTGCAATGGATCAACCGAACGACTGACAACGGTCTGAAGCTGCATCACAAGCGCAGAACCCGCGATAAGACTATCTATCGTGGATTGTGGCATCCCGCCATGTCCACCTTTGCCTTTGATCTCAATGTAAAAATCGTCCGCCGCCGCCATCATCGGTCCTGCTTTACTGGCAACAACACCTACAGGCAGCGGAGTCCACAGATGAATGCCATATATGACATCCACGCCTTCAAGCGCACCATCCGCAATGACCTGAACTGCACCACCCGGAAGCAGTTCTTCTGCTGGCTGGAACAAAAAACGAATCTCGCCTTGGATCTCCTGCTTGTGACGGCTGAAATACAATGCCGTACCGAGCAAGATTGAGATGTGACCATCGTGGCCGCATGCATGCATTGCTCCTGCTTGTTGTGATGCATACTCGATATTCTTCTCATCCTGAATTGGCAGTGCGTCCATATCAGCTCGCAGCATGACGACAGGACCCGGCTTGTCCCCACGAATGGTACCGATGACCCCGTGGCCACCAACATGGCGCCTCACTTCAACGCCAAAGCTCTCCAACATATCCGCTACAAAAGAGGATGTCTTCTCCTCATGAAAGGAAACCTCTGGATTGCGATGAAGGTGACGCCGCCATTCCACCATGTGGATCTGCAGATCTTCCCACCATATATTATTAGTCATGTCTCTCCACCCTTTCAATCTTGAACGGGACTTGGATCAAGCCCGAACCTTCCTCTTCAAACCTATTGCTGTATATTGTAGCAGAATTGGAAGAAAACCGATACGAAACGCCTTTGGAAAGCTTGCACGGGAAGGGGAAACATACTATCATGAACTAGAGAAATACTCGAGAAATTATACTCGGAAGCTTATGAGGAGGATCAAACGCTTATGATTTTTGAGAATACAGGCTTGGATGGCTTGAAGAGCGACTTGGCATACCTGGATGAGAGCGCCGAGAAAGTCGGATTTGTCCGGTGGCAATGGGAATATTACCGTGCTACATATGACTACAAAATTGAAGATGAACTAACCAACTCAGAATACTTTGTACGCATTAATACCCGCGCTGTGGAAGGCAAATTGGAAAAACCGGATACCGTTCTTGCTGTTGAAGCAGTATACCTTGGCAAAGCCACTTTCCCTCACGGCCTGGATTATGACTCTTCCGTTCCGCAACCAGTCGTGAAGCTGGCAGCCCAAAAATTACAGCAGCTTAAAGAACTGCTGGAAGCATAGGCTGGGCCAAACGATGAAACAACAAACGGCCCAAACGAAAACGAAGAGAGGCACGCCGGATTTTCAACTGCTAATCCTCACTTTATTGTTGGTGGGCTTTGGACTGGTGATGGTATTCAGCTCCAGTTCCAGCATTGCAATCGCAAGCGAAAAATTTAACAATGATGCCCTTTACTTCACGAAAAAACAACTTATGTGGGCGATTATCGGTCTATTTGGCATGTTTTTTGCCATGAATATCCGCTTCAACAAGTACAAAAAGCTCTATGCACCATTTTTTCTGTTCACTACGGTACTGCTTCTCATTGTGTTGGTCGCAGGTAAGAAGGTAAACGGTGCCCGAAGCTGGATTGAAATTGTCGGCTTCAGTCTTCAGCCTGCCGAGTTTGCCAAAATTGCTATTATTCTGTACCTCTCTGCTCTGATTACCAAAAAAGGCGAGAAATTTAGAGTTCTCAAGACAGGGTATTTTCCCGTCCTGTTCATCGTTGGATTCATCGCAGGACTGATTATGCTGCAACCAGACTTCGGTACCACCTTCATCCTGGTGTCCACCTGTGGTCTCTTGATCTATGCCGGTGGAGCCAGTATGAAACATATCCTGGGTTCGATTCTCTTGGTTGTACTGGGTGGAGCACTGGCGTTCGGAGCGAACTCCCTGTTTTCTTCCATGTCTCCTTCCGACACAACGACTGCTGCAACAGCAGTGACTGCGGAGCAGAACTACAAGATCGGACGTATTCAAGCTTTCTTAAATCCATTATCCGATATTAATGGCGGAAGTCTTAACCTTTACCGTTCCCTTGTTGCCATTGGTGATGGTGGCATGACAGGTTCCGGGATTGGACAAGGTACGATGAAGCTGCACTATTTGCCAAATGCGTATAATGACTTTATTTTCTCCGTAATTGGTGAAGAACTCGGATTCATCGGAAGTGCCTTATTCCTGCTTGTTTACCTGTACTTCATCTGGCGAGGAATCATTGTCTCTCTTCGCTGTCCCGATCCATTCGGAACATTGGTCGGCATAGGTATCATGGGACTGATCGCGATTCAGGCATTTATCAACATTGGTGGTGTAACTCAGACCATTCCGGTGACGGGGGTCACGCTTCCATTTATCAGTTATGGGGGTACCTCACTCTTTGTGATGATGGTTGCTATGGGCATTCTGCTCAGTATCTCACGTACTAACAATCTGGACGTGATCAAGGAAGAGAAAACGAAGTCCGTGACTGTACAGACACAGACTCGTACCTCTCCTGCTCTTCGTTCACGGGAGTCCATCCGTCGGATTCGATAAAAAGCAACTCAAAAAAGGCTGTGCACCCAATGGATGCGCAGCCTTTTTCTGTGTACTAATTACTATTCTGTCTATCAAGATGAAGAACAGGTCAATATGACTCTGTCCTCCATTGCGGATTGCGATTTCTACAGATCGTCGCCTTTGAAAGATACGCCTTCTACCTTTACATTGACTTCAACCACGCGTAATCCGGTCATGGTCTCTACCGCTTCTCTTACATTCTGCTGAAGCATACGGGAAACTTCATGAATCGGGGTTTCGTACAGGACGATGATGCGCAGGTCAATGGCTGCTTCCAGCTGGCCGACCTCAACGCTTACGCCTTTCTGTACGTTTTTACCGCTGAGTCGCTTCGCCCAGCCCTCTGACAATCCTCCAGACATTGCGGCAATTCCGGGTGTTTCCATTGCAGCCATTCCGGCGATTTTTGCAACCACGTCATCGGCAATCCGGATGTTTCCGCTCTCCAGTTGAAGTTGTTCTGCCATGCCACATCCTCCTTCACTTCGTTACTCGTATTTTAAATCCTTTCCACCCCAAAAAGCAAATTAAACTCAAAAAGATGCGTTTACAACCTACCACCATTTGGTTATATTGAAATATGAAAATAATCTCATAAGCGATTTACAGTGTTATTCAAAACAAAATAATTTATAACCGAGGTGTTTGTTGTGAGAAACCGGATTTCATCCATTTTGCTGATTGCGTTCTTTGCACTCAGTGCCATCGCCCACTACTTGAAATGGGATTCGATTCTACAGTTCGTGATATCAGCCATTTCGGTTATTTTTGTGGCCGGTTTTTTAGGCAAAGCCACCGAAAATGTAGCCCACTACGCCGGACAGCGGCTAGGTGGATTCTTGAATGCCACCTTCGGCAATGCTGCCGAATTGATCATCGCCATTTTCCTCGTCAAAGAGGGGCTGTTCGACATGGTCAAAGCTAGTCTGACAGGTTCCATCATCGGAAATCTGCTGTTAGTGCTCGGGTTAAGTATTTTTGCCGGAGGACTCAAGTTCAAAATTCAGAATTATAATGTTTCCCTTGCAGGTCTGAATGGTTCCCTGATGATTGTTGCCATCATTGCCCTGTTTATTCCGGCAGTCTTTCTCAATACACATTCCATTACACAGAAAGACACCAATACACTTAGTCTCATCGTGGCCGGATTGCTCATCCTCGCGTATATTGCGTGGTTGCTATTCTCCATGGTGACACATAAGAACTACCTCGCAGACGTCACTGAGGATCGCGATGAAGAGCTACCTCATGAGCATGCTCCAGCATGGTCCAAGAAAAAATCAATCCTCTATCTGGTGCTCGCAACAGTCATGGTTGCCTTCGTCAGTGAATGGCTGGTGGGCACGCTCGAAGTCTTCACTTCGGAATTTGGACTTAGCGAACTGTTTGTCGGTGCATTCCTTGTGGCCATCATCGGTAATGCGGCCGAACACAGTGCAGCCATCATGCTTGCCATGAAAAATAAAATTGGAGCCGCCGTTGAAATTGCCGTCGGCAGCAGCTTGCAGATCGCACTCTTCGTTGCTCCTGTACTGATTTTTGTCAGCTACTTCACAGGCAGAACCATGGATATCGTATTCACAACGATTGAACTGGTCGCCATCGGCGTATCCGTATTTATTGCGAAGTCCATTACCCAAGATGGTTCAACGAATTGGTACGAAGGTTTACTCCTGCTCGTCGTATATATCATACTCGGTGTATCCTTCTTCCTGGTGTAACCAGGCCCTCACGTAGCGATTAAAATTATAAGCCACAAGAGGCAGCCCGAATTTACATTTGGAGCTGTCTCTTTGCTTGTATACGCCTTCCGGCTGGCTTGTATCCCCATCCCGTTCAGACGCACAAAAAAAGCATGCATAAACGCCTGCATGCCTTCTATTCTGACCCGCGCATTTGCAGGCTATTGCTCATTCTTCTTGTTCAAGGCTTCATATAAAATTGCCAAATTCCGCTCAAGCGCGCTAACCAGCTGCTTACCTGCACCTTCTGGAAGGAGCCCTGCACGAACAGCAAAATCAACTTCTTTGGAGAACCCATACATCTGTGTATCCAATACTTCCTCATAGAGAGGGCAGTAGCGGGTAGCCAGATTCTCCATCTGTACTTCAATAAGCTTCTGTATTTTATCTGCATCTTCTTGAAGAAGACTGATCGCTTTCAAACTCAGCTGGTCCTGCAGATCAGATGAAGTCATGCATTTTTCCCCCCTATGTCCCAAAAATCGCGTAAAGACGTTCTACCTCTAATATTAGACGAAATGAAGAGCTAATACAAGAACCTGACCAAAATAAGCCCGCAAAGTTAAGCCTTTTGTTGAAGCTTAATCCACCTGTTCCAGTCACGTCCAGACGAGTATTCAGATCATTCCATGCCAAAAAACACCCCTGCCAAAAAAGGCAAAGGTGCTTCTTGAGAGCTATTACTCAGATGCGATGCTTACATTCAGTCCATGCTTGGCAAATACTTCTGACATGGCTGCTTTTGCTTCAACTGCATCTGGACCATGAACATGCAGTTCATAGCTGTGCGTGCTGATCAGCGTTGTAAACAATCCGAGAATACTTTTTACATCGATATACTTGTTCTCCGAATGAAGCACGATTGAAGAAGTAAACTTGCCTGCTGTTTGAGCAATTTCTACTACAGCCGCGTTATTACTCGACATAGGAATCCCTCCGTCTTTTTACTATTGGTATCATCTATTAATTACCACTACATGATACCGTGAATCCGCTTTCCTAGCAACAGCAAAATCCTGTTCCTACTTCAAACGGTCCGGATTCAAGCATTCCAGCTCAGGAATGACAAAGATACCGTCTTTACGAATCAGCACATCGTCAAAATAAATCTCCCCGCCGCCATAATCCGGACGCTGGATCAATACGAGATCCCAGTGGATAGACGAGCGGTTGCCATTGTCGGTTTCTTCATAAGCCTGACCTGGCGTAAAGTGTAAGCTGCCTGCGATTTTTTCATCAAACAGGATGTCTTTCATCGGATGAAGAATATGCGGGTTAAATCCAATCGCGAATTCACCAATATGACGAGCACCCTCATCCGAATTCAGGATTTCATTCAAACGCTCTGTATCGTTACTTGTCGCTTCAACAATTTTGCCATCCTTGAACGTGAACTTGATATTTTCAAATGTCACTCCGTTATACAGGGTTGGCGAGTTATAACTAATCGTTCCGTTCACGGAATTGCGCACAGGGGCACTGTACACTTCGCCATCCGGGATATTTTTTTGGCCAGAACATTTCTCTGCACCGATATCTTTAATGGAGAAGCTCAGCTCTGTTCCTGGTCCGGTGATACGAACTTTATCCGTCCGCTTCATCAGGTTAGCAAGCGAGTCCTGCGCTTTGTCCATTTTGGCGTAATCCAGGTTACATACGTCGAAGTAGAAATCTTCGAACGCTTCTGTACTTGTATTGGCGAGTTGCGCCATACTTGCGTTAGGGTAACGCAGTACAACCCATTTCGTATGTTTGACACGTTGTTCACTATGTACCGGGTGGGAGTACAATGAATTGTACATTTTCATTTTTTCTTCCGGCACATCGGACAGATCATTCACATTTTCTCCCGCACGAATACCGATATAACAATCCATCTGTTTCATACGGTTCAGATCAATCTCTGCCCATGTTTTCATCATTTCTTCTGTGGCATTTTTCAGCATCGCACGCTGTACGGTTTTATCGGTCAACTGTACAAAGACGTTACCACCTTTTTTGCCTACCTCTTCAATAATAGCGTTAATCAGATCACGTTCCGATCCAATCATCTCAACCAAAACATTTTCACCAGGCTGTACATCTACTGAATAGCCCACCAGGTTTGCTGCAAGCTTTTGAATTCTTGGGTCTTTCATCTTGGTAAAATCCTCCTGTCATCTGCCATACTTGAATTGAACAACGGTAAATTACGATACTATTGTAGCACGCGAACAGTCATCCCGTCAGCAGGCAGTCCCTCACTTCGTTTATTGATATGACTTGAAGTTAACATCGGTGACAAGGGCTTCTTTGTTACTTTTACGGTTGTTGTCCGTGTAACTCATCTGACTTTCAGAGGATAAGCGAAGAGGCAGACTGCTCTTCCGATCTACCGTGAGATGATATACCGTCTGCACGCTCGCTTGTTTCATCATCTGTTGCATCGTGGTTTCACCCTGTGTCCAAACTTTCTCCAGATCCTTCTCAAGCTTCTCCTTACGCGTCCCTTTCACCGTAGCTGCCTTATGCATATATTCTGCCCGAATGGCGTTCATCTCGTCGTTTAGCTGGGTTACAGCCCATGATTTGGCGTCTTCCGGTGCAAGTTCAATCCGTAATGTTCTGGTTCGACGACCAGCACCATACTCGGATTGAATGGTTTTGTGCATCCCATCGATCTTCTCCAATTGGGCAATTGGATTAAAACGAGAAAGAGACCCACGCAGCGGCTCATGCTGCGCTGACAATGCCATCCATTGCCCTTGTTTCCGCTCGAAAGAGGCGCTAAACCCACTGGGCTGTCCATTATTTTTTACGGCAGTTGCTTGAATGCCTGTCCCCACAGCAGTTACTTCTCCAGGTAATCGGGTCTGAAGGGTCAGACGATCATGATTCTCCAGCTTGCCTTCGAATTTGAACTGATTCTCAAACAGCCCACTGTTTTCTCGTCGAAGTCCTGCCTCTCCTTCAAAACTCAACGTTTCTTTTCCCGCTATCCCCGATAAAGCCAAGGAAAAGACCTCTTCAGGCGTTTGATCTCGCTGGATTAATCCACAACCCGGAACACCAATAATCACGATGCTCACAAATAACCATAATGTACGTACCGAATGGCGGTTAAACATGTCTATCTTCACCCTTCCATGAACTTTCTCCATAGATTGCCCCGCCCGTATACGCTTATACTTCCTTCTATACACATCTTGATTCTCCCATGCACAAAAAAAAGAGAACGACTCCGCAATTGGAATTGTTCTCTCTTAACGTGTTACATCCTGTTCCTCTACAACGATTCTGTTCCGACCACCATTCTTGGCGCTGTACAAAGCCATATCAGCCCGATAAAACAAGGACTCTACACTGACCTTTTCATCCATCCAACTCCACTCTGCGATGCCACTGGATACCGTAACGGGCGGTCTGGTCTCTTCTGCGACTCTCTTTCGAATCACTTCCGCATAATCTAACGCCTGCCTTACACTCACCTGTGGCATATAGATCGCCAGTTCTTCTCCACCCCATCTGGCGCAGACATCCTCCGAGCGAACAGAGCTGGTGACGATCTCACTCACTTGCTTCAATACTTGATCCCCCGTCTGGTGTCCGAATGTGTCATTCACCTGTTTGAACTGATCAATATCCACCACAATGAGGGAGCCACAGAATTCATGAGCCTGTCGCTCGTGAATCACACTGTCCAGATAATGCCTCACGTACAGGCCTGTCAACATATCCAGATTAGCCAAGCGCCGAACCTCGGCATGCAGTGTGGCATTTGACAGGGCAAGCCCGATATGAATAGATAACATCTGCAAGAGCCTATAGTTATCATATGAAAAGTAGTGCTCTCTACTGTGTCCCAGCAAAATGGCACCCTTCACTTCACCATTGACTCTGATCGGTGATGCAATCAGTGACATGGATCCAGTATCTTCCATGAAAAAGGAGGACACTTTATCAAATTGCGCATAATTGGCTATAATAAGCGGTTCCTCTGTTCGATAGACCAAACCTGCGATACCGTAGTCTACAGAAAAGGATTGGTGAAAAACATCTTTCACGTTAGATGACATGACTTCGAAGTCATTGGTACTGTCATTGAGTTGAAGAATGCAACACGTTTCAGCCTGGAATATTTCCTTTAACTCTTGCTCGGATAGTTGATAAATCTCCGAAAGATGCAGACTTTTGTTCAACCGCTGTGTAAGATCATTAATTAAACGAAGTTCCTGAATTAACATATTGGATTGTTCATGCAACTTGGCGTTCTCAAAGGCCGTTCCTGCAGTGTCTACCATCATCGTAATCAATTGCAAGTCCGATTCTTCCATAATCTCTTCATTCATTTCGATATGGAAAACACCGTATATGCCTTGTTTGCCTTTCAGTGGAATCCCTACATCTACAATGCGGTTCTCTGCATCATGTGAGCGAGCAACGATCAGCTTACCTTCCATAAATGAACGCACACAAATATCTTCTCCTCGCTCGTGGACAAGCAACGGTTTAATCCGTGGATCAGAGTTGCTCTGATCCTGAGACATATACAATTTGATATAAGTGGCCGGGTACAAGTAATCCATACTGTCAAATACCTCATCCAATATGGCCTCGACATCCATTTTGTCATGCATTCGCTGAACAATCTGAAAGAGGATGGACCTCCGGTGTTCCTCACGAGCTGTTTGTTCATGAGCATGTAACAGGTCCGTCATAAATATGTATTCGAATCTTCGGTAAAAGCAGGTGCGATAATGCAATGCCTCAGATTGAACCACAGCTTCAGACGTTTCATATCCATTGGATTCATAGATCACAGCAGTGAATACAGCAAACATATCCTCGTTTGTTCTGGAGAATAAGGGATGTGTTATTATAAGATATTCTCCGTGTTCGCTTGTCCCTTTAAGGGACAGGACCTGTCTCTTATCCAAACATTCCAATACCAGTCTGCGTGCATTTACGCCCGGATCAGCTTCATGATCGCTATCGTATCCTATGCAATCACCTTCCGTGTTCCACACGCTGTAAAAGGTTGATGTCCTGGCCAGCCTTGAACCCACTCTGGAGTTCCAGTCACTGTATGCCTGCTCTAGCAAGCTGCCCAAATATGAAAAATCAAAAGGTGTGATATCCATTTTTTGCATCCACAACACATGCTCTTCATGAGAATGAGGAGCGGCAAAAGATGCGGAATCGCCCGAACTTCGTGAATTCAAGCTGGCAGGTAAACTTCTTAGATGTTCTAACATGTCAGGCGCTCCTTTGCACCGTTTTTGCATCCACCAGGATGCATTAATCTGCAGACGTTATCGCAAACCTGCAAATTCGTTGCGATAACCTTGTTACATAAAGATGATTTAAAGTTAAGATACAATCTATTTTACTCTGTTTAAACCATTTTTGCATCCATATTTCAGAAAATTGTCCCATTATTTTAGGCCCAATGACCTATCGACAAATTTAGACGTTTTTTTGCTTTTATTCTGCGCTTGACTTTGTTTCTCTTAAACTGTAATATAAATTGTTGATGAAGACTACTAATGGGTCTTTAAATTTGGGCATTACCGGTTGTGTCACCCTCATTCTTTTTGTTGCTTTCAGGACAGCGGCTGAACTTTCCTGATCGTTCTATGCGTGGCCAAGCCCGCATCAACAAATTGGAGCGCAAACAGAGCCCTAATATGAACTTTAACTAAAAAGGAGCTACTTTAAACATGGCACGTTACACTGGTCCTAAATTTAAATTGAGCCGTCGCCTCGGCATTTCCCTTAGCGGAACAGGCAAAGAATTGAAACGTCCTTTCCCTCCAGGTCAGCACGGAGCTAACCAACGCAGAAAAATCAGCAACTACGGTATGCAATTGCAAGAAAAACAAAAATTGCGCCACATGTACGGTTTGGGCGAGAAGCAATTCCGCACACTGTTCTCTAAAGCTCAAAAAATGCAAGGTATTGCCGGTGAGAACTTCATGTTCTTGCTTGAGTGCCGCCTTGACAACCTCGTTTACCGCCTTGGGTTTGCTAACTCCCGCGCTGGAGCGCGTCAGTTGGTTGCACACGGTCACGTAACTGTAAACGGTAAAAAAGTCGATATCGCTTCTTACCAAGTAAGCACTGGCGATGTAATCGGCTTGCGTGAGAAGAGCCGCGCTCTTTCTTCCATTAAAGAAGCTTTGGAAGGCCGTTCGCATCTTCCAGCATACGTTGAATACAACGAAGCAGCTGTAGAAGGTAAATTCATCCGCTTGCCTGAGCGTGCTGAATTGTCCCAAGACATCGATGAAAAACAAATCGTCGAGTTCTACAACCGTTAATCGTTGCAATCACATTAAAGTTTCAACCCAAACAGCTGTCGAGATTTTCTCGACAGCTGTTTTTCTATGCTTTTTTTTAATTATCTTCATTATAGGAACGTAAATAACGATATAAAATATAGACTCCCTTCAGGAGAAGCACACATCCATATATACATCACAAGAATGACATCGAGGGGGATTAAAACATGCATTTTTTTCGCAATCGCAAGCTCGCTGTTAAGCTTGGACTTTTACTCGGGATCGTATTACTCTGTTGTATTGGAGCCCTGATTGCATTTAACACCAAGTCCATTTACGACAAAAGCCTCCAGTACGGCGAAACCGTTGCTGGACAGGCAGCAAACCGGGCTACGAATGAGTTTATGACTGACATTAATCAGGTGAAAAACACGTTGGACACCATGAGTACCACGTTATTGGATGCCGCTCAGAACGGATCACTCAACCGTGAAGAAGTCGTCAGACTCCTTGAACAATATCTGAAGAAGGACGAGAAAGTTTTTGGCTTTTATACGGGCTGGGAACCAAATGCCTTTGATGGAGACGATGCGGAGCACATTAACAAAAAAGAATATGATGATGCTACGGGTCGATTCGTTCCATACGTTATACGTGATGGCAACTCCCTGCATTTTGAACCTATGCCTACTTATGAGGGAAGCGGTGAAACTAGTACTTACTATCAGCAGCCAAAGAAAACCAAATCCATCTATTGGTCCGAGCCTGTTACCTACACGGTTGGTGGAAAAGAAACACTGCTCGTTTCGATTGTCCTCCCTCTATTAGATGAAAACAAAACTTTTCTGGGCATTGTGGGGGCCGACTTTACCATTGATCGTTTTCAGCAAAACATAGCATCACTTAATCCGGATCAGGGTTATGCCATGCTTATTACTAGTGAAGGACAGATTGCTGCACACGGCTCCAAACCGGAACTGGCTAATGAAGGAGCCGTAATTCCATCTGAAATGAAGACAGTCATTCAGCGTATACAGTCTGGCGAGTCTCAGTTTTACGCTACAGACCCTGAAGTAGGTGAAGAACTATTTATTGCCGAGCCTGCCAGGTTACAAGGAACAGATTCGAACTGGTACCTTGTATCGGCGCTGCCAAAGAGCCATATCCTTCAACCCTTTTATGACAGCTTGAACTGGTCCATACTGATTGCCGCACTGGCAGTACTTCTGCTTGCAGGTGTGGTTACCTACACCATCGTCTCCATTGTTAGACAGTTGAATCAAGTTAATATCGTCGCTGGACAGCTGGCTGGCGGAGATTTGACACAAAAGTTACCTGTACGATCCAAAGATGAATTTGGCATCATGGCGGGTCATATGAATCAGATGATGGATACCCTGCGTCATACCATATCGGTTATATCCGAACATGCTTTATCTGTCGGCTCCACCTCTCAACAGTTGACCGCAGGTGCCGAAGAAACAGGTAAAGCAGCCGAATTGATTGCATTAACAGGAGTCGAACTTGCAGATAAAGCAGGTAAACAGGTGCAGGAGCTGCAAGAGTCCTCCCGTTCCATGAATGAAATATCTGCAGGGATCGGAAGAATTGCAAAGGCCGCCTCCGATGTATCCGATTCATCGCGAACTGTGGCCGAACGAACAACCATCGGAACTGATAAGATTCAGTCCGCTATGCGTATGGTCGATAGTGCCACTTCTTCTGTGCAGACGTCGATGACCGCACTGGAGAATTTCCGCCAACGTTCGGAAGAGATTGGCCATATTACAGGCATGATCACGGAAGTTAGCCGTCAAACCAACCTTCTTGCACTTAATGCTTCCATTGAAGCATCGCGAGCAGGTGAACACGGGCGCGGGTTCGGTGTTGTTGCTTCCGAGATTCGTAATCTGGCTGAACAATCCAGAGTATCAGCAGCGCAGATTGCAGCGTTAATTCATAGCGTTCAGCAAGAGGTCCTTTCTCTCGTTGAAAATATGGAACATGGGAATGCCGAGGTGAGCCATATAGCGGAAGTGATTAATGAGAGTGGTGAACTATTCCTCTCGATTTCATCACAGATTTCAGATGTTAATGAGCAGATTGAGCATGTCTCAGCCATTGCGCAGCAGATGTCAGCTGGATCACAACAGGTTGATGCCACGTTAGTGCAACTCAAAACCATTGGTCATGAGACAGCAGATCACGCAACTCGTGTCGCCTCTGCCTCTGAAGAACAACTCGCATCCATGGAAGAGATTACAGCGGCATCTGCCTCACTGGCTAATCTTACCCAGGAACTATTAGAGCTGATTCAACGATTCAAAACCTAATGTAGAAGACCTCCATTACGACACATCATTCAGGCCACCCTATGCACCTCAGCATGGAGGTGGCCTGCTTATTATGGCTTACAACTCATGAAATGTGCTTCAATATCGCATGATATATAGCATAATGCATGGCAGAATGGCAAATTTCGACCATTACTTGTATTTCTCAGGCATGCAAACCCGCCTTTTTATGCTATAATAAGTGCTGTTAAAAGGAGGAAGACACTGAATGGTTGATGTTAATAAGAAAAAGCCCGATGAACAGCCTGTACGCAAACGTAGCTTTGCCCGCAGACTGGGAAGTTTCGTCAAATGGATGGTTGTCCTTGGATTTATGGGGGCACTATTTGTAGGCGGTGCTTTGATGGGATACGTCAGTTCCATTGTGAAAGACGAGCCTGTCCGTTCAAGGGCCCTGATTGAACAAAAAGTCAGCGAAAACTCCATCACAGGCTTTGCTTACTTTGCCGACGGCAGTCCGATCGGTCAATTACGTACGGAAGAAGACAGGCGTCCGGTCACTACGGACCAGATCCCACAGAAGGTTATTGATGCTGTCATTTCGATTGAAGACAATCATTTTTACGAACATAAAGGTGTAGACATGAGCGGAACACTGCGTGCCGTGAAACAGAAAGTGCTGAAAGAATCAGTACAAACCGGCGGTAGTACACTGACTCAGCAATTGGCGCGTCGTGTGTTTTTGAATCTGGATCGCACGGAAGATCGGAAAGTGAAAGAAATTTTGCTCTCACTCCGACTCGAACGTTTCCTGACCAAAGACGAGATCATGACAGCCTATCTGAACAAAGTTCCTTTTGGTAATGGTTCCAGCGGATACAACGTTTACGGAATCAAAGCGGCAGCCAAAGGATTGTTCAATATTAACGATCTGGAAAAAATCAACATCGCTCAAGCTGCTTATCTTGCTGGATTGCCACAACTCCCCTCCTCTTACTCCGCTTTTAACGGTAAAGGTGATTTTGTAGAGGAGAATTTTGACCGCGCAATCAACCGTCAGCATCTGGTACTACGCCGTATGCTTGAACTGGGCAAAATCAATCAGACCGAGTATGACAAAGCTCTTGCTTTTGATATCAAAAGCTCTCTCGCTCCGAAAACCATCAAGGCTTACAACACTTATCCATATCTTATGATGGAAACAGAACGACAAGCTGCACAGATTTTGATGAAACAGTTGAATTCCGACACAGCTGAATCTACAGACAAAGCTACGGATGCAGACACACCTCAGAAGGAAAGCAGTGCATTATTAGAGGAAGCTCAGACGCAACTGCGGACAGGTGGATATCGTATATACACGACCATCAACAAAAGTATTTACAAAACGATGCGTACCATTGCGGAAGATGACAGCAATTTCTCAGCAGATGATCCTGTCAAAGGAAAAGAACAAACTGCTGCCATGCTGATTAATCACAAAACCGGTGCTATTCTGGGAATGATTGAGGGACGGGATTTCCAGGATGAACAGATGAACTACGCAACGCAGATGATACGCCAGCCAGGTTCAACGATGAAACCTATAGCCGCTTATCTTCCTGCGCTAGATGAAGGTCTTGTTCAGCCAGCTTCAATTATTGATGACTCACCGATCATTCTCAAAAATGGTCCGAGCGGCTACCACATTGCCAAGAATGCCAACAACCGGTATCAGGGACTCGTCACTGCCCGCAGAGCACTGAATTATTCTCTTAATATACCGGCTCTGAAGTTGTTTAATGAAGAAGTAGGGATCGAGAAGGCTTGGACCTTCGCCAAGAAACTGGGGATTACCACCATTCAGAAGGAAGACTATCAGGCTCAGACCGGTGTTCTCGGTGGTCTCCAATACGGTGTAACCGTTGAAGAATTAACCAGTGCCTATGGTGCTATCGCCAATAATGGTGTATATAACGATTCTTACATGATTAGTAAAATTGTAGATTCCAAAGGAAACATTGTCTATAAACACGATACTGAACCTGTCCAAGCCTTCTCGGAGCAGACAGCATACCTGATGACCGATATGCTGCGGACCGTTATTACAGAAGGAACGGCAGATAAAGTACGTGAAAATTACAAATATTCCAAGAGTGTGCCAATCGTAGGTAAAACAGGTTCCACTCAAAACTACGCAGATGTCTGGTTTGAAGGTTATACCCCAGATGTCACACTTGGCGTGTGGGTTGGATACAAACAGCCCGTGAATACGCTGGAAAGTAAATCACAGAGAAAACGTGCGCAGCAACTGTGGTCGAAAATTCTGAACGAAGTGATCGATACGCAAAAAGATCTGTTCGTCACGGATTCATTCAAAAAACCATCTGGCATCGAAACGCGCACGGTGTCTGCATATAGTGGTAAGTTGCCAACATCCATGACTGATAAATTTGTTACGGATATTTTCAACAGCAAGTTTGTTCCGAAGGATAGCGATGACGGTGTAGCCAAAGCCAGGTACATTACTTATAATGGTGTAAACTATATTCCGCGTGACGGAACACCTTCGGACATGTTGAAGGAAAAAACAGTAATCAAGCGTAAAAAACCAATCTCGGATCTCATCAAAGAATTGCAAAATGCATTCTCACGTATGAGTCGACATGAGTCACTTGCTTATTATCTTCCTGAAGATGCTGGTGCAGACATGCCAACACAGATTGATCCAAGGACAGATAACGGCAAAGCTCCTGATGCACCAGGCAACGTACGCATCTCAACCTCAGGTGACAGAGCTGTCATTACATTTAATGCCACACCTGAAAATGATGTCGTGGGTTATCGTCTGTACCGTTCTGTAAACGGTGGAGGATTCCAGAACCAGGGTCAGGTTGTCCTGACTGGTGAATCCAGATCATTCGCTGCATATGCAGCGCAAGGCGGTAACTTCGCCTTCTATGTAACGGCAGTGGATGTTGCCGGCAGAGAGTCTGCTCCTAGCGCTACAGTAAATAGTGCTGGTGTAGCTCCTCCTGTGGAAGAAGAGATTGATGAACCGATTGAAGTTCCAGGTACAGTCATTACGCCGGGAGAAACGCAGACCGATAATACAACAACGACAGCCCCAGGCACACCTGGTCAAGTCAGCGTATCTGCCCTCACTCAAGGACTGCGTATTCAATGGGCGTCCAGTCCAAACGCAGAGAGTTATACTGTATATTACAGTGAAACAGGCTCGGCTCCTTATACCAAAATTGGAACAACAGCGGGAAATACCATGGATTATGGAGTACCCGCATCGACCAGTGGATGGTTCAAGGTATCTGCCAGCAACAGTGCGGGTGAATCCGAACCTTCTGCAGCCATACATTTTCAACCCTGATTCAGGCATAGCGTTCCAAAACAAGCCGCATCCTCAGACTGTATCTGAGTGTGCGGCTTTTTATTTGTATTTACAGCAGCCAAAAAGCCTGCTTCATGCCATTGGCATAAAGCAGGCTTTTACAATCCATTTTAATGGGTAGAGTCACTATATTTGGCTTCGTAGAGTATTAACTTCTCCCCACTACTCAATGTATCGGTATCGATAGCACCACATTGATGATCCTAGCACTGTCGCGTTAGTCTTCAATCGTGGATAGATCTCCTGTTGGCAGATCAAGCTCCCAGGCTTTCAGGACACGGCGCATGATCTTTCCGGAACGAGTCTTGGGCAGTTTATCCTTAAACTCAATCTCACGCGGAGCAGCGTGGGCAGACAGGCCCTCTTTAACAAAACGATAGATCTCTTCTTTTAGCTCCGGTGTCGCCTCATATCCTTCACGAAGCGCCACAAAGGCCTTGATGATCTCCCCACGTGTCACATCCGGCTTACCGATTACACCCGCCTCAGCTACCGCAGGATGCTCCACGAGCTTGCTCTCCACCTCAAAGGGGCCGATACGCTCGCCTGACGAATTAATCACATCATCAATACGTCCCTGGAACCAGAAATATCCTTCTTCATCCATATAAGCGGAGTCACCGGATACATACCAGCCCGTAAGCCTGAAATACTCCTCGTATTTCGCAGGGTTATTCCAGATCTTCGCCATCATGGATGGCCAAGGTGCCCGTATGGCCAGATTACCCATACTGTACGGCGGCAATTCCTGCCCGCGATCATCAATAATCGCTGCTTCGATTCCAGGCAACGGACGTCCCATGGAGCCAGGCTTAATCGGCATTCCGGGATAGTTACAGATCAGCTGTGCACCTGTTTCCGTCATCCACCATGTATCATGAATCCGCTGACCATAGGCTTTCCATCCCCAACGAACAACCTCCGGATTGAGCGGTTCACCAACAGACATGACATGACGCAGGCTGCTCAGATCATGCTGGGCAATGGTCTCTTCTCCCGCTCCCATCAGCATACGAAAGGCCGTTGGTGCACTGTACCAGATCGTGACTTTGTTCTTCTGGATGGTGCTGTACCAATCTTGAGGACTGAAACGGCCACCCCGTATCACATTGGTCACTCCGTTGAGCCATGGAGCAAAGATACCATAAGAGGTGCCTGTCACCCAACCAGGGTCAGCAGTGCACCAGTACACATCATCCTCGCGTAAATCCAAGACAACCTTACCTGTATAATAGTGCTGAATCATGGCATTTTGAACATGGTACACCCCTTTGGGTTTACCCGTAGAGCCTGAGGTATAATGAATAAGCAAACCATCCTCACGATTCAGCCACTCTACTTCCATCTCATCCGAAGCGGCAGACATCTCTGCATCAAAATCGATGAGTCCTTCTTCAGTCTGCGCGCCCCCACCCACAATAAATACATGTTTAAGTTCGGGCAATTCGGAACGTTTGATGCGTTTCAGTAATTCCGGAGTGGTAACCAGTGCTACTGCTCCGCTATCCTCCAACCGATCCTTCACAGCCGTTTCCATAAAAGCTTCGAACAATGGGCCCGCGATAGCTCCAGCTTTCAATATGCCTAGAAGACTAAAATACAGCTCAGGACTTCGAGGCATAAAAATAAACACCCGTTCCCCTTTGGCTATGCCATATTTGCGGAGAACGTTCCCGAACCGACTAGACTGTTCACTCAGATCAGCGAAAGTATAGGACTCTTCACGTGAAGCATCGCTATACAATAAAGCGGTTTTCCCGCCCCTTCCTTCCAGTACATGACGATCAATCGCTTCATGCGCCATGTTTACTTTTCCGCTGGCGTGCCACGTAAAGTGCCTTTCCACTGATTCCCAATCGAACCGGCTTCTCGCCTCCGTGTAATCGCCCAGATTAGATTCAGACACAACCGTTTGCAGCATCTCACCATGTGCTTGACTCATGCTTGCCAGCCTCCTTCAACTCGACATTTCGATTCCCGTTAGGGGTCACTTCTCATTGCCTTTGTGTTGACTGAACTTCCAGTTAGCGCTTACATTAGTAGAGAGAACTTCTCATCATGTACTTGCTCGGCCAAACAGATGTTAACTATACTGTATTGAATTGTGAACATTTTTTGTCTACGCAATTATAGCAAATCTTTTCAATCGTCGTCTATGGCTTTTCAATTTTTTGGATTTTTGCTATAGCGTTCTTTTTGGAACAACCTCTATAAGTAGGAAAGAGAGGAGCATGAACCATGGAACATATCAAAGAACATCATATGCGTTCCATCTTCAAGTCCGGCCACCGAATTACAATTGAAGGTCCCGTGCAAGCCGAGGAGATAACCCATCTTGCCTTCCATCCAGATCTGGATGCCTTTCGGCGCCCAACGGAGCAGCAGGAAGCTCTGGCCGAGATCGCAGCATTGCCTGAAGGGCGAATTATCATTGCACACGAAAATGAAACGATTATCGGCTATGTAACCTTTCACTATGCGGATGATTGTGAACGCTGGTCCGAGGGTAATATGACTGATCTGATTGAGCTTGGGGCAATCGAGGTTGCGGACGACTATCGCTCGCTTGGCATTGGACGTGAGATGTTGCTTACCGCTCTGGAAGATAAATACATGGAGAACTACATTATTTTCACCACAGAATATTATTGGCATTGGGATCTGAAGGGAAGCGGACTAAACGTATGGGATTATCGCAAAATGATGGAGAGGCTGATGGAAACGATCGACATGACCTGGTATGCAACAGACGACCCAGAAATCTGTTCACATCCTGCGAACTGTTTGATGGTACGTATCGGAAGTCAGGTGCCCATCACATCGGAAGAACAGTTTGATCGTGTACGCTTCCGCCATCGGTTCATGTACTAATTCAATGATCTGTTCGAAAAACGATATACATAACAAAAACCGCCTCTCGCAGCGTTGCTCCATACTTCATGGAACAGCTAATCGAAGAGCGGTTTTTCATTGATTTTGGGTTAGCATTGCAATCGTAATTTATGCCATTACATATTTTCTAACATATGTTCCACAATGCGATGTGAACGCTGGGAAGATTCAACCGTAAATTCAGCAAAGTTAACATGCGCCGAACCATCCGCTTTATCAGACATCCCACGCAGGACAACAAATGGTACACGATTCATGTAACAGACCTGAGCGACTGCTGCCCCTTCCATCTCGGCACATGCACCGTCCATTTCGGTATATAACATGTTAACCGTATCTTTATTCGCAATAAATTGGTCTCCAGATAACACTTTACCGACCAGGTAATTGGCTCCCTGAGCTTTACACGCTTCTTCAGCCAGTGTAATAAGCGAAGCCTCGGCAGGGAATGCAGATGTCTCCTGGTAAGGAATAACCCCGCGTGCGAACCCCAGTGGCGTTACATCCATGTCGTGCTGAACACATACAGACGATATAACCATATCTCCAATGTTCAACTCCGGGTTAACTGCACCCGCAACACCTGTAAAGATAATGCGATTAACTTGAAAACGATCAATCAAGATCTGCGTTGTAACCGCTGCATTTACTTTACCTACGCCGGATTTGCACACGACAATTTGCTTGCCCAGCCACTCGCCTGCAACGTATGTAATGCCGGTTTGTTTAACCGTCTCAAGCTGCTTCATACCTGCCAGCAAAAGCTCGACTTCCTCATCCATCGCTCCGATAATCCCAATCGTTTCACGCATCTTCCGAATACCTCCTGTTTTCACTTTTAACCTCATTCAGCACAAAAGCTCCGTCTCCGGAGCTTTCGCATATCCACTATGTAGAGAGAATGACTTCTCCCTTACTGTATATAATCCCGATTAAACTACATCTGCGTGACTTACAGACAGACGAAGAATCGTTTCATGCGGCAAAATAACCCGTGGGTTCTCCACATTTTCTTTCTTCATCAACTTGGTCAGCAAACGCATCGCTACTGCGCCAAGGTCGTACATTGGCTGAGCCACTGTTGTCAACTGAGGACGCACCATGGAAGCCATACGGATGTTATCCACACTAATAATGGAGAAGTCATCCGGTACTTTCAGACCGTCATCCTGAATGCTGTGAATGGCACCAATGGCCATTTCATCTGTAGCAGCAAAGATAGCTGATGGTTTTTTCTTGAGTCCAAGGAAATATTTCATTGCTTCCACACCGGATTCATATCGATAGTTACCGATTCGAACAAGATCCTCCTGGTATTCAATCCCCGCTGCTTCCAGTGCTTTTTTGTATCCTTGGAAACGGGCATATCCATTCGCCGGATCTTGCAGTGTACCACTGATCATCGCAATTTCCTTGTGTCCATGACGAATCAGGGTGTTTACCGCGTCAAACGCAGCCGCCTCATGGTCAATATCCACTGAAGGGAATGTGCCCTTCTCATCACTTGTTGCACAAAGTACGATCGGCACAGCCGCAGACTGGAACGCCTGAATGTGTTCGTCCGTTACTGTCCCACCCATGAAGAGCAGTCCGTCTACTTGCTTTTCGAGCAACGTGTTAATAACACGAATTTCTTTTTCTTTCTTCTTGTCTGCATTACACAAAATAATATTGTAGTGATACATATTCGCAATATCTTCAATTCCGCGGGCAATCTCCGCGAAGGTTGAGTTCGAAATATCTGGAATAACGACCCCGACCGTGGTTGTCTTCTTACTTGCCAGACCTCTGGCTACCGCATTCGGACGATATCCCAACCGCTCGATGGCTTCATATACTTTTTTCCGCGTTTGCGGTTTGACATTAGGGTTATTATTAACTACCCGTGATACCGTTGCCATAGACACTCCAGCTTCACGTGCCACATCATAAATGGTTACCGTCACAGTACTTCTCTCCATTACCAGTAAATTTTCATACCATTTTCATTAAGATTTATATTACGACAAATTTTTGCATTAATCAATTAAAATAGGCTTTAGGACTCACTCAAAACATTCGTAAGTGTGGTTCTAGTAATATCTGAATGGGAAGTATGCCATACAGGAATTCCCTTTTTAATCAGGATCGCCTGTGGAGATTCGTGCTTAACACCTAGCTTGTCTGCTGCTTCATTGGATACCGGGCGATCTTCCACAACATAGATGATGCCATATTTCACTTGTTCATTAGCATTGTTAAGCAAATAATCGTTCATCTCCTGATAAGCGTTCGAGCTGATCGGACAGCGCGTGCTATGCTTAAACAGAAGCAAGGGTTGATCCTTGGTAGCCTCCACTGCGGAGTTTAGCTGTTCAATACTTGTCATTTTAGTCATGTCAGCCATTAGATATACATCCCCCTTTACCAGGAATACCGCTATGTTGAGCGTTTTCACTCTTCGATATCTTAACAAAAAGTGAGCGAAAAAGCCAATTTTCATGAAAACAAGCATTTTACACGTCAAAATTAGACAGCATTTGAGAAGTACTCCTGCCACACAAATCCGGATAATTGACTTAATCTACGCTCCGTGGTCTCAATCCACGCTGCATCACCAGACTTCGTTGCGTAACCCATAATGTCCAGTAACAGATTGATACGCTCCTCCACTGCTTGCTGCATACGATGTTCCATCTCCCGATCGGTCGCATCCGGCCAGGCCAGCAGTAGCTCATGAAACAGGTCCGCCAGTTCATTACGTTCACCAAAAGATACGTCTTGCTTCACGGGCTGTTCACCCAATGTGTTTATACATTCTGTTAAGTCCGGCTTGACCGGCGGAAGCACTTCATATGATACACAGTCAGTACACGCAAATACGGGTACGTTTCGAATCTCCACTTTTTTGGCGTACACCACTGTTCTTAATTCCAACTCCATTACATGTCCACATCTGCACGACTTGCGCACCACCATCACCTCATTCGTTCTATACTCTATATAAGTACCATTCGACCTATTTCGGCTCAAATCCTGCTATAAACGAAAGGTTGCACAAATTACCACTCCCTCCAGATGAAGGTTGTCGAATGCAGGCAGTTACTGACTTGTAATCGCTTCCTCCAAACTGAATATGCACTTCCATGAAGTCCCTTGGAGAATCTGTTACAATTAAAGACGCAACAGACCTAATCAACGCAAATAGGAGAGATGGACATGAGATTAACCGGTAAAAAAGTCATCGCTCTGGTCGATGAAGAATTCGAGGATTTGGAATTGTGGTACCCTGTGCATCGGGTTCGTGAAGAAGGTGCAGAAGTGCATCTTGCCGGAGAGAAAAAAGGAAAAACCTATATTGGCAAATATGGTGTGCCTGCTGAAGCCGAATACAGTTTCGATGAACTCGACAGTTCAGATTACGATGGCATTCTCGTGCCAGGCGGCTGGGCGCCGGACAAGTTGCGTCGTTATCCCAAAGTACTGGAGCTTGTAAAGGAAATGAATGCAGACCGGAAACCGATTGGACAGATCTGTCATGCGGGCTGGGTGCTAATTTCTGCCAAAATTCTGGACGGGGTTACAGTAACCTCTACACCAGGCATTCGGGATGACATGGAAAATGCAGGTGCCATCTGGAAAGATGAAGCCGTTGTTGTTGATGGACATATCATCTCAGCACGTCGTCCGCCCGACCTTCCACCTTATGGCAAGGCATTCTGTGATGCACTCGCTAACAAATAAAAACAACCCCATTGTGCTCTCATGCACAGTGGGGTTATTTATATAACAAGTTTCCCAATAAATAATTATCACAAATGTAAATATATTAACTTAAAGGTATTTATATCCAGTTTCCCTAATTACGATGCGTTCGAACCACTTTGTTCATCTGGACTTCCCGTGGAGTCATTAAAGACTTGTAGTCGCTCCTCAATATCTCCGCTGGTCCGTAAGGCGAAGCACTTTCGCGCTTCTTCTTTGGCGGTCGATGCTGTTGTGTTCAGCACTCTGTGCTTCACACGTAACAAGGATTGTGGAGACATACTCAAGTGGCGAATGCCAAGCTCCAACCAAAGCGGAATGGCACGTTCGTCCCCTGCCATCTCTCCGCACACACTGACATCAATTCCAGCCGTATGAGCCGCATCTGCTGTCGCACGAAGCATCCGCAGAACAGCCGGATGATAGGGGTGATACATATGAGCAATCTGCTCATTCATTCGATCTACTGCCAGTACATATTGAACCAGGTCGTTCGTACCAATACTGAAGAAATCAGCTTCCTCTGCGAGCAGATCAGCAATCATCACCGCTGCAGGAACTTCGATCATAATTCCCACCTGAATGTGAGGGTCGTATGATAATCCCCGCTCGTCCAGATCGGACATCGCCTCACGAAGAATCTCATTGGCCTGTTGAAGTTCTTCCACCGAAGAGATCATAGGGTACATAATTTTGACATTTCCGGCCGCGCTGGCACGCAGAATGGCTGTAAGCTGTGTTTTGAACAGATCCTTGCGGTCGAGACTAATCCGAATGGCACGGTAACCCAGAAACGGATTGTCTTCCTCCGGCAATTCAAAGTAATCGAGTTGCTTGTCACCACCGATATCCAGTGTACGAATAACAACGGATTGTCCTGCTGTTTTCTCTGCCACAAGACGGTACACCTCATACTGTTCTTGCTCACCCGGGAACGTAGCACGGTCCATATACAAAAACTCTGTTCGGAACAAGCCCACACCTTTGGCTCCTTGTTTCAAAGCAAGGTCCAATTCCTTCACCGAACTGATATTGGAAGCCAAGTGCAAAACGGCCCCATCTTTGGTTACGGCATCCACGGTAGCAAGGACTTGAAGTTGTTCCTTTTTCTTCAGTTGTTTGCTGCGAAGCATGGTATACCGTTCAATTGTCTTGCGATCCGGGTCTGTAAATACCAAGCCATTGTCACCATCCACCACAAGCATATCCCCTGTCTCTACCGGCATGCCAAGACTCGCTTCCAGACCGGAAACGAGAGGAATGCCAAGGGCACGAGCCATAATCGCGGAATGTGATGTTTTCCCACCAATCAAGGTCACAATGCCTAATACATGGGTGGGATTCAGATGCGCCAGTTGAGATGGCGACAGTTCTTTGGCAACGAGTACATACGGCTGGGTATCCGAAGGAAGTGTAATCTCCGGTGCACCGAGCAAATGCTTGAGCAGACGGTTACCCACATCCTTGATATCAATGGCCCGCTCTTTCATATACTCGTCTTCCAGCAAGTCAAACATCGTGACAAAGTGGTCAATGGCTTCTTTGACCGCCACTTCTGCTGCCTTATATTGACGCTCAATAATACCGCGAATTTCGTTCATGAATACCGGATCTTCGAGGATTGCCAGATGTGCATCAAAGATACTGGACTCCTCTGGACCAACAACTTCCTTGAACTCATTTTTGATATATTCGATCTCATCCTTTGATGTCCGTATGCCCTCATACAGCCGTTCGAACTCTTGGGCGAGATCCACCGAATCCATCTTCTGATCCGGCAGATCCCATTCCCAACTGGGCAGGACAAATGCTTTGCCGATGGCTATGCCTGCAGCTCCGTTGATGCCTTGTATCTTCATTCTACCCCTCCAACGTTCCTGTCATAGAGCACCACGGACATAACGGATGCCTGACCTTTCTTAACTTGCTTAAATGGAGCAAAACTCCATGATTTTACACGATCTGGATTCGTAATTACCATTGGTGTTGTTAGTGACGCCGCTTGCTCGCGGAGTACTGCCAGATCAAACTTGATCAACAACTGCCCCGGCTCCACCGTATCGCCCTCCTGAACAAAAGCTTCAAAATGGCCTTTCAACTGAGAGGTATCGATGCCGATATGCAGTAACACTTCAAGCCCCTCACGGGTAGATATACCCAAGGCATGCATGGTCGGGTACAAGTGCATAATCGTTCCGTATACGGGTGAGACCAACTCTCCCTTTTCCGGAACAAAGGCTACACCATCACCGACAAGCTTGGCTGCAAAGATCTGATCCGGCACCTCTTCAATCGGGAGCATTTTACCCTGAACGGGGGCACAGAACAGAACCTGTTGCAGATCTCTTTCCAGCAGCTTCGCGATTTCTTCCCGAATCAATTCCGAGTAAGTCCCGAATACCACCTGTACATTACCGCCACCCAGCTTAATCAGTCCAGCGGACCCCATACTCTTCATGGCACCCGTGTCAATCAGGCGGTCATCATGCACAGTCAGACGAAGACGTGTAATACATGCTTCAACCTGTACAATGTTACTCTTCCCGCCCAATGCTTCGAGGATTAAAGGTGCCTGATAAGGAATGTTACCTACCCAATCTTCCAGCATGGAGCCCTCTTCACGTCCTGGTGTTGGGATCTTGAACGTACGAATCGCCCATCGGAACAGAAAGTAGTAAACCAGCCCATATAGTATGCCAATCGGAATGAGCTTCCAAGCATTCTCCGATAGATGGAAATTGAGTATGTAATCAATAATACCTGCAGAGTAAGAAAATCCATGCCGGATATCAAGCCAGTAACTAATCCACATGGCAACGCCGGACATCACTGCATGCACGATGAACAGATATGGTGCTGCGAACAAAAAAGCAAACTCAATCTGTTCCGATACCCCGGTTAGAAAACAAACGAGTGCCGATGTCAGAAAAGTTTTCTTGATTTTTGGTTTCAGATCTTCCCTGGCTTCCTGAATAATAGCAAAGGCTATTGCCGGAATGGCAAACATCATGATGGGAAACAAACCCGCCATAAAGAATCCTGCTGTTGGATCACCTGCAAAAAATCGGGGCAAATCCCCTTGCACAATGTTACCATCAGGCGTTTCAAACGTCCCTAACTGGAACCAAAACACATTGTTAAGCAGGTGATGAAGCCCAAAAGCAACCAGCACCCTGTATAACACTCCGTAGATGAATAGTCCAAAACCCCCGAGACTGTATTCCCAGGTAGCAATGCCGTTCAATCCATGCTGTAGGATCGGAGCGAGCCATAACATAAAACAGGAGAACAATGCCGAACAGAGTCCGACAATGAGCAAAACAAACCTTGAACCTCCAAAAAATTGTAAAATTTCAGGCAGTTTAATGCTTTTAAACCGATTATGCATCCCACCGGCAAGCGCGCCGAGTATGATTCCGATTAAGGAAGCGGGCTGAACGGTGCCATCCCCGAAGTTCCGAGTCACCTGATCATATATCACGATACCAGCCAGAGCAGCAAGTCCCGCTTGCCCGGCCTGGTTGGAGAGTCCCAGTGCTACACCGACAGCGAACAGATACGGTAAGAAATAAAAAATACCGTGTCCGGCCACGGTAGACACTTCACCGACAATATCCAATCCCCAGGCGTCCCAAGGCAGACTGCCAACACTGAGCAAAATTGCGGCGGCGGGCAGGACCATTGTAGGCAGCATTACCGCTCGTCCGAGCTGCTGCAAGGATCCGAGCCAATTCATGGCGACCTCTCCTTTCTATCCTAGATGGTAAGCTTTACGCAACGTTTTGTCAAAGCAAAACAGTAACCAATTGGTAATTAATACGGCAAAAATAGAACAGAAAAAATCCCGTCAACTTCAAGTTAACGGGATTCATCCTATAATCATTCAATTGGGACAGATCAGGAGATCATCCGATCACAGGTGAACGAGCCTCTCAGCCGCGTCCAGCGCCGCGCAGAACGATGGAATCCTCTACCTTGATACAACGATTCGTTACCGCTGTCATGCCGTTCTCTGCAGCAATCTGGACCGCTTCATCACTATGGATGCCAAGCTGCAGCCACAGCACATTTGCTTTGATGGCAGCGGCGTCACGAGCGACATCCGCGCAAAACTCTTCGCGACGAAACACATTGACAATGTCTACCGGCTCTGGAATATCCGCGAGTGTGGCATAGACCGTCTCGCCAAGGATTTCACCTTGCACCTGTGGATTAACCGGGATGATGCGATAACCTCTGCTCTGCATGGCTTCTGCCACCATATAGGAAGTGCGATCTGATTTGTCTGATAAGCCGACGACTGCGATGTTGCCTGCATTGCGCAAAAGTTGTCCAATTTCTTCACGAGTAGGGTTGTTAAATTCCATGTTCAAGCACCATCCTTTTCTGATTAAAGTGCGTGTTCAAAAAATAGGTTTTCGTTTATTTACTCTTTTACCCATTGAACCGAGGCGCCAAGCGCCTGCAAATGATCGAAATATTGCGGATAAGACTTGGCTACATGGTGTGCATCCCGAATACGAAGCGGTTCCTTGGAACGCAGACCAACGACAGTGAGCGCCATAATTACGCGATGATCGTAGTGAGCGTTAATCTCAACGCCGCCTTCAACGCCTTCTGGACGTCCATGTACGATAATCTCAGCTTGACGCTCTTCAACGTTCGCTCCTGCCTTCCGCAGTTCGTTCAAATAATCGGTGATTCGGTCACATTCCTTGTAACGCAGGTTCTCTACATTATAGAACCGTGACGTGCCTTCCGCAAACACAGCTGCGGCTACCATAGCCAAAACGGCGTCCGTCGCGGCATCCCCGTCGAATTCGATCGCTTTCAGTCTGCCATTACCTTGAACATGTACAACATCGTTCTCATGTGTCAATGGCACTTCCATCATGCGCAGCACGTCAACGATGGCACGTTCACCCTGTTTGCTCTGCTCCATCAGGCGCAGAATTTTCACATCAGACTGTGTAACCGCTGCTGCGGCAAGAACCGCTGCTGAGCCGGGATAATCCCCTTGAACTGTGTAGGTCGTTGGTTGGTAAGCCTGTCCACCTGGTACACGGAAGGACATATAATCATCACTTGCATGGATAACGATACCTGCCTGCTCCAGCACTTCCAGGGTCTGTCCGATAACGACCTTGGACTTCAGGTCATTCAGTACTTCAATGGTGCTGTCTTCTGCAAGCAACGGAGTTACAAACAACAACGCACTCAGATATTGGGAGCTGACGGAGCCGGATACACGAATGTGTCCACCCTTGGCATTGCCACCCTTGATTGTAATCGGCAGGCGTCCTTGTTCATGCTGTACATCTACACCCAATTGACCAAGCGCATCGATCAGGTCATCATGGGGGCGTTTGCCCAGCGAATCCGGGTACGTATTCACAAATGTAACGTCAGGGCAGAGCGCTGTAACACCCATCAGGAAACGAAGTACAGCACCCGCATTCCCTACATTCAATTCACGCACATCACGGGGATGACTGCCAAAACCCTGGATCACAATCTTGCTGTCGTCTTCTTCAAGTACTGCCCCCAGATAGCGAATACATCTGCGCATGGCGTCACTGTCTTCACTGTGTGCCGGGAAATGAATAGTACTTGTGCCTTCTGCCAGCGCAGCAGCCAGCAAATAGCGAGTCGTGTAGTTTTTGGAGGACAGAGCCCCGATTTCCCCGTTCAGAGTGGGGGTTGGTTTAACAATAACGTCCATGGATGAAATTCTCCTTCATTGATTATATTGTGGCCAAATTGACATTCCGTGCATCGCTTGGGTATCATTATAGCGTTAAGTCCATACAGAAAAGAGGACCTGAATATGACACAAATAGCTGAAATTGAAACGTCTGAGCTGCGCCGCCGTTTACAGGCTGGAGAGAAGCTGCAGATGATAGACGTCCGCGAGGACGATGAAGTCGCGCAAGGCATGATCGAAGGAGCCAAGCATATTCCGCTTGGGCAGATTCCGGATCGACTGTCTGAGATTGAGAAATCAGGCGAGATCGTGATCATCTGTCGTAGCGGTTACCGCAGTGAGCGTGCATGTGAATATCTGCAGCAACTGGGATATGAAGGCTGTACAAACATGGTCGGCGGTATGCTTCAGTGGCAACAGGAAGACTAGAGAAACCCGGAGCGAAGCGAAGTCATTTGTAACCTTGTGACTTCTGCTCTGTTCCACTCCTAGAAACGGGCCAATATGGCCCGTTTTGTTATATCTGCCACCACCTATCAACTATTAAACTTCCATGATAACAAGCTTAGACGCGGTAATGCGCTAAAATTAAACGAGTCACTTCAGCAGCGGATAACTCCGTTGTATCCACCGTATAATGTGCGAACCGATATGCGTCTTTCCGTTCTTCCATAATCGTCTTGATGCGTTCCTCTGCATTGCCTGCAAGAAGCGGACGATTGTCACAGCCGCTAACACGTTCTACAATCACTGCCGGGTCAGCAGTCAGGGCAACAACCCAACCATTCTTCGACATTACGTCACAATTATCCGAACGCAGCACCACGCCACCTCCGGTCGCTATGACCTGTGACTTTTTCTCCAGCACCGAGCATAACATGCGGCTCTCGGCATCACGGAAATACGTCTCTCCCTTGCCAGTGAACAGTTCCGGAATCGTACAGCCTTCCTCTTTTTCCACCGCGGTGTCCACATCAATCAATCGATAACCAAGCTCGCGTGCAAGCATGTCAGCGACGGTTGATTTGCCGGTTCCCATCATACCAATGAGAATAATATTGTTAGACTTGCTCAAGGTGTACACTCCTTTAATTAAAGCAATTCGTGAGCACTTTTGTCCTATCATAACACAGCCCTGCGGACTGGGAAAGACCATCTCCTCACTGACTTCCTTTCGACCATCCGCAAGTACTTCCAAGACAGATTAAGTAACTCCCAGCATCTAAGCCTACGTCAGATCAACCTCAAGCAGTTTTGAGCCCCAAACGTCTCAATCAGTAATCATCCAACAACCTAACGAACTCCAATGAGTTTATTTACAGTAAAAAAAGAGGTCCAGCGTTAACCGGCAATCACCGGAACGCCAAACCTCTTTTGAGCCCCTTAGCAGGCCATAGCTCCTGATTAAAGGCGCTTTGGCCAAATCTAATAGACTTGTATATGTGGTACTACTCCATCCAGTTGTGGTGGAAGCTGCCTTCTTTGTCCACACGTTTGAACGTGTGAGCACCGAAGTAGTCACGTTGAGCTTGCAGCAAGTTTGCTGGCAGACGCTCTGTACGGTAGCTGTCGTAGTAAGAAAGAGCGCTGGAGAAGCCAGGTACTGGAACACCTTGTTTTACAGCAGCCGCTACAACATCACGCCATGCGCCTTGATAAGACTCAACGATGTTTTGGAAGTAAGGATCCAAGAGCAGGTTTTTCAGTGCTGCGTCTTTATCATAAGCTTCTTTGATGTTTTGCAGGAACTGCGAACGGATGATGCAACCACCGCGGAAGATCATGGCAATGTTGCCGTATTTCAGATCCCAGCCATACTCATCGGAAGCTGCACGCATTTGTGCAAATCCTTGTGCGTAGGATACGATTTTACTTGCAAAGAGGGCTTTACGCACGCTCTCGATGAACGCTTTTTTGTCGCCGGAGAACGCTTCAGTCGCTGGTCCATTCAGGATTTTGCTAGCTGCTACACGCTCGTCCTTCATGGCAGACAGGAAACGGGAGAATACGGATTCTGTAATCATGGACAATGGAACGCCGAGATCCAGCGCACTTTGGCTTGTCCATTTACCTGTTCCTTTTTGTCCAGCCGCGTCCAGAATAACGTCAACCATTGGTTTGCCGGTTTCCGGATCGTATTTAGAGAAGATATCTGCCGTGATTTCGATCAGGTAGCTATCCAGCTCTCCTTGATTCCATTCCGTAAAGATCGCATGCAGCTCTTCAACGGAAACGTTCAATACGGATTTGAGCAAATGGTACGCTTCACCAATCAACTGCATATCTCCGTACTCGATACCGTTATGCACCATTTTCACATAGTGTCCGGCACCGTCTGGTCCAATATATGTACAACATGGATCGTCACCGACTTTGGCCGAGATTGCCGTCAGGATCGGTTCAACCAGTTTATAAGCACTTTCCTGTCCACCTGGCATGATGGAAGGGCCTTTCAGTGCGCCTTCTTCACCACCGGATACACCTGTACCGATGAAACGAATGCCTTTGTCTTCCAACTCTTTGCTGCGACGTTGCGTGTCAGGGAAGTATGCGTTCCCTCCATCAATGATGATGTCGCCCTCATCCAGGTGAGGAAGCAGTTGTTCAATGGTAGCGTCGGTCGCTTTACCAGCTTGTACCATGATCAAAATTTTGCGCGGGGATTCCAGGGATGCTACGAACTCTTCAATGGAGAATGAGCCTGTCAGGTTTTTACCTTCAGCTTCTTTCAGAAGATCATTGGTTTTCTCCGGGGAACGGTTAAATACCGATACTGAGAAACCTTTGCTTTCAATGTTAAGGGCCAAATTTTTGCCCATGACAGCCAGGCCAATTACGCCAATTTGTTGTTTTGTCATCTGGTCCTCCATCCTTTGCTCCAATTAATTTTATTGAAATAAATTCTCAACAATACTCCCATTTTAACGGTTTTATGTATAGAAGTGAACCCCGTGGCACAGCTACGCAACGAGAAAACACCCCAATCTGCTGAGGTGTTCATCGTATTTTCATAAATACGGCCTTATCTTGTCATCCTTCCAACATTAACAGATGTCCAGACAACTGTTTTAAGACTTGACGGCAAGCATTTGCTTTTTCGATATTATCCATCTGCATGGCCGTGTAGAGGCGCTCCAGTTCATCGTCTACTTCCATGCGCAACAACATGAGCCTTTCCTCGCCTTCACGCGAGAGGAACATTTCTTCCATCTCTTCCGCCGTCGGCGCAGGTTCCTTTTGAAAAATGACACGCTGTTTGAACCCAGACACTTCCACGAGCCGAATGACTTCACCGAATAAAATGTTCTCCACGGTCATCTGTTGATCCTTAAATCGCTTCACAACCGCATGCCCGCGTGTATCCCCAATCAGCTTCTCCAGCCACTCTGCAAGTTTTGCATCCTTAATGATATAATCTCCAGTCATCTTGTAGTTCCCCGTGCGTGTCTGTTGAAAGCGGAGCTTTACCAGCTTGCGGCCGGTCCGGACTGACAGGATAAAAAAGGATTCGTCCTCGCTCCAATATAGTGAATATCCCTCACGAATAAGGTCTCTGATCAAATTTTGGATATGCCGACGGTTGAACCGCAGCTCCAGATTGCAATATTCAACTTCATAACTCTTATTCACGGCACTCCCTCCATCTGTACCGGATCAACTCCGGCCCTCGTCTTCAATCGCTTCTACTCAATCGGCTTACCCTATTTTATACTTCATTTTATGTAAGGGTACTTGGTTATTTGACTATTTTTCACCGAAAGGACCGCCGGATTGCAGCTTTCCGCAGACGCACAGGGGCAAGCCCCCGATTATCGTGATATATTGGACGCGAAAAAGGGAGCCCCACAACCAAGACGGTTGGTGGAACTCCCTTTTCTTTTGCTTATTTGGCCGGAGCGGTGCGAAACGGATTGCGGGATAACACAAAGTGCACAACGGCAAGTCCTGCCATGACGATGGCACTGCCGATGAATGGAGCCGGATGGCTCACGTGGTCCCACAGCAGTCCAGAAACAATAGGTCCTACAACCATGCCTGATCCCTGCAATGTAAGGAAGAATCCCCAGATCGCTCCCCGCTCTCCTTTGGGAATCAGCGTGGCTACAAAAGCATTCCAGGCGGGCAAAATCATGGCATAACTGATGCCCACCAGCATCACAACACCAAACACCACCGGAATGGATGTTATGGAGGAGAATGCAAACAGACTTGCCGCCGCCATCAAAAAACCAACGTTCAGGAACGGCTTGGTGCCAAACCTGTCTACCATTTTACCAACAGGCAGTAAGGCAATAACGGTTATTCCACCACCCGCAATCAGCAATAAACTATAAAGGTTCGGCGAGATGTGCAGATCTGTGCGTGTATATAGCGTGATTACTGGACTGAGCAGCCCGATGACAAACGACTGCATAAACAGGGCAGGATACACCAGTGGATTAACATTAAGTGTGCTGCGTACCCGTTGCAGTGTGTCCTTCACACTCTTTTGCAGCCGGATGAACGGCGTGAGCAGATTTGGTTTGGCTGGATATTTCACATCACTATTCTTCGCTACTTGCTCGGCATGCTCTCCTTCAACAATGACACGTCCAGGAAGAATCATGGCCACCAGAATAACGAGAATGGCACAACCCATCAGCACGAGGAATATGGTGCGATAATCATGATGCGTGCGCTCCAGTAGCCAGTTCATGCCTATAGGTCCAAGCCCAGTTCCGCCGAGAGCAGCCATCTCCAGCGCCCCCATTGCTGTACCATTCTTGTTCTGTGGGCCTGACATCGCCGTCACGCCTGTCATGGCGCAAGGCCAGAGTGGTGACGTACCAATGCCAAGAATCAGACAGGCCATGGCCAGTCCAACGGCACTTTTGAGAAAAAGGATCATAATAACAGCGATTAAGGTACAGATTAATGCTGTAACCATCGTTGTGCGGAACCCGATCCGTTCTGCTGCCCAGCCGGAAGGCGCCCGGAACAGATTATCTCCCAAATATTGAAGAGCAAATGCCACACCAATAACGCCTGCGGACAGACCCAGAATATTGTCCATATACACGGGCAAAACAGCTACCAACAGAGCCCCTTTGATAATTTCAACTAGAAAAAGTGTCAGCCACATCGCGATAAAAAATGGTGATCGCAAAATTTTGGCTGGTTTTGTATCGGTTTGCATTCTTTTTCCCCTTTCGGCGTTCATTTGCCTATTCCCTATCCTTAGTGTAACCGTGGGGAATGTGTCCAAATCTCGGCAATTCAAAAAATTGTCGATTATACTGTTGCATTCGGTTCTTAATTTGCTATACTCATCTTTGTTTACCAATTTTATTAGGAAGGGTTGTGACAGCACTGATGAATCACCACCGTACGCCGCTGTTTACCGCTTTAAAAAATCATGCGGCACTCAATCCGGTACAGTTTCATATTCCGGGCCATAAAAAAGGATTGGGAGCGGATACCGAATTCCGTGAATTTATTGGCGATAATGCCTTCTCCATAGATTTGATTAACATCGCACCGTTGGATGACTTGCATCAGCCAACCGGTGTCATTCAGGAAGCACAGATTTTGGCAGCAGATGCCTTCGGAGCCGATTATACCTATTTTAGTGTACAAGGCACAAGCAGTGCCATTATGACCATGATTCTGTCTGTATGCTCACCGGGTGACAAAATTATTGTGCCCCGTAATGTGCATAAATCGGTTCTGTCCGCGATTATTTTCTCAGGCGCCAAACCCGTATTTGTTTCTCCTTCACAAGATGCCAATCTGGGCATTGACCATGGAGTAACTACACAGTCTATCCGTCGCGCACTTGAGCGTCATCCAGATGCCAAGGCATTGCTTGTAATTAACCCGACCTATTACGGCGTGGTTACCGATCTTAAAGAGATTGTTGAGCTGGCACACAGCTACCAAGTTCCTGTACTTGTTGATGAAGCACATGGCGTACTCATTCATTTCCATGAGGATCTGCCGTTGTCTGCGATGGCAGCAGGTGCCGATATGGCTGCAACCAGTGTCCACAAGCTTGGTGGCTCCATGACACAGAGTTCCGTACTCAACCTGAACACAAAGAATGGGTTCGTGAATCCACAGCGTGTACAGACGATCCTGAGTCTGCTCACCTCAACATCAACTTCATACATTTTGCTTGCTTCACTCGATACATCAAGACGTAACCTGGCACTCCACGGTCGTGAGATTGCACAGAAGGCGATTGAACTAGCTGAGTTTGCCAGACGTTCGATTAACGATATGGATGGCCTGTATTGCTTCGGTAGAGAGCTGTTGGGTACAGAAGCGACCTTCAACTATGATCCAACCAAAGTAACGATCCATGTTCGCCATCTGGGTATTACAGGGTATGAGACAGAGAACTGGCTACGTGAACATTACAACATTGAGGTTGAACTTAGTGATATGTACAATATTCTGTGTCTCATTACGCCAGGAGATACGGATAATAGTGTGGATATCTTGCTGAACGCTTTGCAGGATCTCTCCCGTACCTATTATCAAGTGAACCCGGCCCATGAACTGGTCGTAAAAGTTCCGGATATTCCACAGTTGATGCTGACTCCACGTGATGCATTCTACGGTGATACCGAAGTGATTCCGTTTAAGGAATCCGCAGGACGTATTATCTCGGAATTCATCTATGTCTATCCGCCAGGAATCCCGATCCTGTTACCGGGTGAGGTTATTACCCAGGAAAATATCGACTACATCATCGATCATGTCGAAGTTGGATTACCCGTCAAAGGACCCGAAGATCGCAGCGTAACCAACGTTAAAGTGATCGTGGAAGCCGATGCCATTTTCTAAAACAACCTCCTTGCGCTGTGCAGGGGATAAACTTAAAGGACCAAGCCCTAGCTTGGTCCTTTTTTATTTTATGGGACAAGCGAGTTTGCATTTTCCCGTCTATTTCGTCGTTCAAACCGGTGGTGTAAATGCTCGTATACCTCTTGAAAAACAAACAAAAGGCCCCCTGAGATCAAGGAGCCTTCATGTTATGTTCCAAAAGAATGACTATTCTTGTGATGCAACGAGTTCGTTGTAAGCCGCTTCAACGCGGTTCCACTCTTCTTCGTCTTCAATATTGTAGAGCACCATTTCCTCGTCTTCTTCTTCCATACGCAGGATGATGCCGTCAGCTTCAGGATTGTTACGTTCCAGCAGGAGCGCATAAACATGCTTCTCCACGTCAAACGTCTCCACCAAAACCATCTCCACGTCTTGGCCGTTCTCGTCTGTTAATGTGAGAAGGACTTCTTCATGCTCGTGGTCGTGGTCGTGGTCTTGCCCGCATCCGCAGCCATCGCCGTGTTCATGTGTGTGATCGCTCATTGAAATACCTCGCTTTATAAATAGAAATTGTGTAACCTTGCATATCGTAACATGTTCAATGACACAGGTCAATTTAACTCACAGGGTTATTTTTGCTTCAATCGTTCAGCGCTGTAATGATTTTCTCCGCTACCAGGACGTAGCTGCTATTTGCATTTTCTTTAATATGAAAGCCGACCTGATACTTGCCGGCACGACTGAAATCATACGTAAAATCATATGTGCGGAACCAGAAGTTATCCTTCTGGGTCGTAAGCTCCTGTGACTGGATATCCTTCACCTGACCGCTTGGATTGGTAATCGTTACTTTCACCGCAGCTACATCTGCTGTCAGACTGTCCACTTGTGAAAATACATTGAATTTCAGCTTACCTACGTTAACGTTGCCAAATACAGTGTCTCCCTTGAAGAGAAAAATATGTACATTCGGTTTGATCACCGTTACTCTCTTGTTACTGCTGTCCCATTTGACGACGCCTCCGGCTTCCCTGACAGGTACATAGGTCGTTCCATCAATGAGATAACCTCCATCAGCTGCTTCCTTGCCGTTAATGAGAACACGAATCTTCTCGTTCACCGAATCTGCAAACAATAGAGACCCGCCGAGCAAGGAGAATACCGTGACACAAAGCAATATTCGTTTCCATTTCATCCCGTCAATATTCCCTCCCCTGCTGCTAGCTGTTGTACATTTATACTGCAGATTCATCCACAAAGTTGCGCTGTTTTTCATCATTTTTCATTTTTTATCCAGAATTTTTTCCACCCCTTGGAACGCACAAAAAGAGGCGATCCTCATTAAAGGATGCCCCTGATCTATAATTGTTATATATACGGGATTATACGAAGAGTTATGAAGAAGTATGGCGGGTCAATATACAGGGAACGCCCTTGCCTAAAGCCCCTTCAATTCTCATACGTGCAGCGTAATCCATACCTCGTGTACATGGTGTCTTACATCTCTCGCATACATCCGATGTGACCAACTTCATGGATACACGTATTTTATCACTCTTTAATGCGGGAGCTTTCTTACCTTTTGCCTTTGCCATCCCGGATTCCCCATTTCCCCAAGTGCTTACTAATGTAATGCATCATATGGGGATTCGCCCGGTTGTGTGTCTATTTAGAAAACGTATTTAAATAATAAAAATATGACAAGAAGGATACCTCCGAGAATGAGCCAGTTGCTGATTTCATACCAAATGCTCTTGCCTCCGGACAGGTATTTCTGTTCATTCTCCTGATGACGCTGACGGTGGGTATCGGTCTCAGAGCCATGGGGTGGTTTGCTAAAATCCATCATAAGTACATTCCCCTTTCAGCAGTTTTGTGTAAACTTACTACCATTATAACCCACAATTGAGTGCGAAATTGATTTTTATGCATAAAACACCAAAAAACCTCCGATTTCTCGGAGGCTTCTTATCAACAAATAGTATCAGTGATTACGCCAGTTCCACGTTAACATTCACGTTCCCTTTGATTCCTTTGGAATATGGGCAGTAGTCATGGGCAAGTTTCACAAACTTCTGTGCTGTTTCTTCATCTAGACCAAGGATTTTAACTTCCAAATCTACTTGAAGCTTCACGCCGTTATCCTCAGAGTCCGTCACCAACATTACGGTTGCAGCTACCGTACTTCTTTCAATCTCAACTTTGTGTTTCTTCAATTGAAACTCCAGTGCGGAGTTAAAACAAGCACTATACCCTGCTGCAAACAACTGCTCCGGATTGGTAGCTGTCGTCACTTGTCCTCCGAGTTCAGGCGGTGCAGCAACATCCAACATAAACACGTTATCTGGGGATTGTACGATGCCTTGACGTCCACCTGTATTGATTACTGTTGTTTCATATAATGTTTTCATTTGTGAAAACTCCTTTAGTTGATTAGATTTATTTTGACTAAATTTTGATCTCATTTGTATCACCGACAATTACATTGTACACAATTAAATTGTGTATGTAAATAGTTATTATAAAAAAATATAGTTTAAAACACGTTTGGAGAATAATTCATTTCTAACCCCGGACAAGCCCAAACCTAAAGTCAGTGCACTTTCTGAGTTGTTCGCTGTATCCACCAAACTTGGCCTGACTTTATTCTCTAAATAAAAATGGTACCCAAACACTGCACTTCATTTTCAAAGCGTCCGTGTTTAAATACCAAATTACTGCACGTATATCTTTTTACCGATCCATACAGATAATCTATTTATCCTCGTCCTCATTCCAATTCAAATCATGCACCTTGTTCATCTTCATACGTCTTCCCTGTTTGATTAATTACTCCAGATATCCACTTTCATCTGTGCACATTTGAAATACTTGGCCTCAGCCTTACTTGTAGTCAGTTTCAACAGACATTGCAGTTCTCCATGTTGGAACAACCCACCGCTAAGGTCAGCAGCAACACCGCCATATTGATCATCTGCACCAAGCCATACGGACGGTCTCTCGAACCCAGCTGAGAACTGTAATCCGGTACAGAGCAACACAGTGAGATTCTTACGGTTCTGTGCTTCATCTCCTGCTACGCCATGTGTGGTGAAGAACACCATGTTTTGATTAAAATCCGTGTACGTTCCATCTGCTTTATAGGCACGGACCATACCATATTTCTGATTTACGTTTTGAAAAAAAGTGATTCCGGCCTTGCTATCCTTCGATTTAATGCCAACCTGAACTGAGATTCCAATGTTCCCGTTTAATTGTAGCGCTTCCAAAGTGATTGCAATTGCGGTTACTTTCGAGCTGTCAATCAGATGTTTCATTTTTAACTCTGCCGTGGCTCCTGCCGTTGTCGGAGTTGTAACGGTAATGGTCCCTCTGTCGGGCAAAGGCTCAAACGTAGGGGTGCCCACCACCTCCACCCAATCCGGTAACGTTCCGTAAAGAAAATCGGCCACAAGCTGTTTGTGAACCTTTCCAAAGGGCACGATCTGACCCGTTGCATCACGTATAACCATCTCTACACCCCCACCGAATAGGCTACACCGATATTATGATCGGTATTGTAATACACGTACACTACACCGTCCATAACGGACACCATCAAGGACTGCATGTTGGTCGTCTCCCAAGTCAATGCCGGAAAATATATATCTGTAGGTTTGTCCAGCAGTTGACGAAAGTCTGCGCTGATCTTGGCAATGGCAGGCCGAGCTACCGTCGTAACCCCACCGGAAGCATAAGCTGATAACATACCCAGCCACCACATGCTCCCTTTGTACATAAATACACCAGCATTGGGTCTCGAAATGTTCTCTCCTGCACTTAAAGTGGCATCATTCCCACCCATTAATGGTCTTGGATCAGCTAACCAGCTACGTCCGTCATGTGAATGCCAGATACATTTACGACCAAAGTCCCCACCGCCCATCACTGAGAAACCGATCCATTTGCCACCATTTCTGAAACACGAAAAATATCCGGTATGACCATCACCTGGGAACCCGGGAGGTTTGTCCAAAATCAAACCCACTCTTGTCCAGTTGATCATGTCTACAGAGGTCGCAAGTGCCGTTGATTGATTGATTCCCAGTCCGTTTTGTTGATAATACATAAAGAACAATTGTTCTTCATCGTTCCAGATCACAAATGGAGTTTCCGTCGAATTCCCAACCACAGTATCGAGATACACCTGTCCGTGTTTGGTCCATGGTCCTGTCGGGCTGTTCGAGTAGGCTAGTCCAATTCCTCCGATGTGATTATGGTTGGTAGAATACGTAGCATAATAATCTGCTTTTGCATCAGGGATAAGCCCCTTCACCTTGATCGCCCGAAACCAATAGATCGATTGAAGACCCGCCATTGCAGCGGTATACATAGGATTGTCCATTTTTTTATCAAATTGAGGCGTGTACATCCGTCTGGTTTCTGCATCACAATAATCATAAGGCGCAACGGCCCTGTTTGCCTTCATCGCTGCGTCGAGTGCTGTCTGAGCAATATTTTCAGTCATAGACATGGGAACTCAACTCCTTCGTGAGCAGGGTATTACCATTTACCGGTCGCGAATATAAAATATCCGAAGTGTCCTTTAATAGGATTGAATAATCAACAACATTACCCTCATTCGCAGTCGGCTCCTGAGTAATACAAATGATAGGACAAATTCTAGCATTATATGAATACGCTTTCATTTTGTTCATTCCTTTATTTCCTTTACAGTTGTAATCAGCAACTGTCCCTTTCATTGGTACGCCCGGATAATGTTGATCCTTCATATTAATCCCTCCTATTGTTTTCTCCCGATAAGTATATTCATGAAGTTGCCTTTGTGTTAAAGCATTATGCCCATCTTGCAGCCTATTATTCTAAGACTGGTTTTCATATAAAACATAAACAGGTTAACCAATACAAATTGGCTAACCTGTTTGAACGAAGAGACTGCAAAACCAATTACTTATTACTCCGCAAAAAGTGAAGATATGGGATTCGTAACTTTTTTATTGGATTGCTCCTTGCCTTGGTTATCCAATACATAGTACTGATAAAAGTCGTTAGTGAATCCGGTAGACTCCTGTATTTTCAGCTTAAAAGCTTCAAATGCCACATCACTCAGATGATCCTCATTCCAGAAATAATGAAGCATCAATCGATTCTGGTTATAGGGATGTTTGATAACATATGCACCAGCGGCGAGAGGTTGATTCATGGTATTTTTCCAAGGAAAACCCGTCTGTTTCGTTCGATCAATAATGTTGAATTTTAAAGCCTGCACCAATCCGTTTGACTTGGCATTGCCAATGACAATAAGGTTGCTGTTGCCGATCTCTTTTTTCATCTTTTGCTTCAGTTCCTTGCGATCCCTTATAATGTCGTATTTCATACCAGTCATATCAAGGAATCCGGTCAACTGATTAACCATATCTTCCTGCTGTTTAGTTGCAAGCTTACTCACCTGATCGCTGAGCACAATGGTTAATTCCTCGCCTTGAAGGGCTTTGTACATCAATCGATTCATCACTTCATAAGGCAGATTAGGAACCATACCCATGACAGCCTGATATTGCACTTGTAAGACATCATGCACATAGGCGGCGGTCTCTTCTTGTGATAGTTGGTATTCCGGCTTTAAGACAAAATCAGGCTGATATAGGGCCATCTGCATTTCTGAACGTATTTCTTTACCAAGCACATCTTCAATGGTTTGAAGCAGCCCCTCTACCGTTGCATTTTGGTACACGTAGCGTTTGAAATATGTCCTCATCAACTCGTCAAATTTCTCTTCACCGACGGAACGGTAAAGCTGATAGATCGCTTGTCGCCCCTTCTGATAATATACCAAACTTGCCAAATCCCCAGCTTCATCGTTTGTTGACGCAATCGCCATATCTACGGGCGCAGTATCAAACTGTATGGATCTGAACCCATTTAGCTTGTCTCCCTGTTTCTCGGCAAAATACATCATGGAGAAATCAGCAAAGCCTTCATCCAGAAAGGATTCTGTCTCCGAGTTATTACCGATCAATGCATGGAACCACTGATGCGCTATTTCATGAACAAATGTTGTGTCTTCTTCTGGAACCGCACCATTTTGAATCTGTCCCATCTGAATGAGCCTGGCATACTCCACGGCAACGCCTTGTACATACGTCTCGACAATTCGGAACTCTGGATAGGGATACTTGCCATATTTCTCACTATAGAAATCGATGACCTTGAATGCCTGATTAATGTAGCGGTCAACTATCTTTTTCTTGGATGGATCATCGTTGTAATAATAGTATTCCACCGTCAGACCGTTACGAGTAACACTCTCCACTTGAAGGTTTGGGCTAGCAAAGAATACAAACTCCCTTGTGTTCTCGGCCACAGCAGAAACAACTTTACGACCATGTTCTGTACTGTTTTGAGTAGTGATCGTACCCGGCATAGCTACCTGATACTCATCGGGAACATTGAATTGAACTTCAAAGTCCGATGAGGTGTAATAATCACTCTCAAATGTTCGACTATACGGTGCCTTGTTCCATTGATGCTCAACCTCGTCGTATACAGACATCACCGGGAACCAGTGTGCACCATTGATCATGTCCTTGTAGTAGGAAACTCGCTGTGAGCCATAGGGTATATTCAACTGAAACTCCAGTTGGAATGATACCGATTCCCCTGGTTGAACGGGCTTCTTCAATTGCACGGTCAACGCCTGGTTTTCCTTATGGAAATCCAGCGATTGGCTATTTGCTGTTACAGCCTGAATATCGATGCCACCCAGAAAGTCCTCCGCTGTCTTCTCCGGGTGATCTTCACTAATCTTCTCATTATGCTGTTGGTACATGCTCGCCTGTGTAGACTTGGAGAGGTTTGCGTCAGCATATGTATGAAGGACCAGCTGCTGGAGTGCATCCTTGCTTGTGTTGCGATACGTTACCTCCTCGCTCCCCTGGATCGTCATTTCCTTCTCATTTAATCGAGCCTGAATCTGGTATTGAATCGGCGTCTGCTCTAGAGAGTCTTTCTGTGTGTTATATATCTTCATAGATACAGGTGCTGGGCCTGCTTCCGCGGCAACAACCCCCATGTTGGCAAGTGGGCTTGCTGCCAGTATTAAAGCCAGTGTACCCGCGATCCCTACTCTGGCTAACTTTGATGTAAATGGACTTGAATAATTCATAAGTTCTCTCCTTCTCCTGTTCTATGTTGACCTCATGACCAAGTATAGAAGACGAACCTTACGCTGAATTTATGTTTTATTTAAGTTTTGTTTAAAAAGAGGAAGAGAAACTGAAACTATCGCAAATCGCATTCATGTCTGTATGTAAAAAAAGAAAAGAAGCCTTACAATGTAAGGCTTCTCATGTATGATCTGTAGTGGGCTCGAACCACTGACCCCTACCCTGTCAAGATAGTGCTCTCCCAGCTGAGCTAACAGATCATGATATATAATTGTTTCCCAATCAAGTAACAGTATCATATCAAGTAACCGTGTTCATTGTCAATGATTTATTTGGTTATAATTCACCCGAAATGGTGCACAATAAAGGAAAGATTACCATTTCAACACGAGGTGAATTCCCTATGAGAAACTTAACAAAACGGTCAAAATCCAATAAATATACATTTACCAAATGCTTCTTTCTCTTTGCTGGGCTTGTGATTCTCAGTACAAACGTTACGGGTTGCGGCTTGGAGAAGGATGAACATACGGTACAATTCCAACAATTACAACAGCCCAATGAAAATGGTGAGTCTCTGCCGGTCTGGCTGGACGTATACTCCAAATCTGTAATTCAAGATGTGTATTCTCCACGAGGAAGCAGTGAAGTCTTGCCGTGAAGGTTAACAGGTGAATTACTCATCTTCATCCCACTTGCGTGAGTATGCTTTCTTCGTAACATAATACAACAGAGTAATCATTCCCGCCGACATTAGCAATGTAATTATCATGATGCCTGTCATGCCCATCACTACCCCCTCCTCTCCCAATATGTTCCAGACTTCACTATACAGGAAAAACATTTTTTTGTATAATTCAGTCTGATATGTCGCGCAAGAGCAGAAAGAAGGAATGGAATTGGCAGCTGAGATTAGTTATGTATCAACAGAAGAACAACTGGAGCAAGCCCTGGGAATTCGCCATCACGTATTTGTTATCGAGCAACAGGTGCCTGCCGAGATTGAGATTGATCAATATGATGTCATCAGTCCGGATGTGCATCATGTATTGTTAAGTACGGATGGCCAAGCTGTAGCCACAGGACGTCTGATCTATTACAGCAAGGATACGGCCAAAATGCAGCGGATCGCAGTGCTTGAATCTCATCGTTCATTTGGTTATGGACGTGTGCTTCTGCTCGCGATGGAGGAGCTGGCACGTGAACTCGGCTTATCCTATTCTGTACTGGATGCGCAGTGTCAGGCACAGAAATTCTATGAAAAACTGGGTTATGAAGTGATTTCGGAAGAACCTTTTTATGATGCAGATATTCTGCATGTTCGTATGAGAAAGAGCTTGTAAAACCTCGACGTTGGCAGCTCTTATCAGCATATGATGCATACTTCCGAGGAAATCGGATAGGCTAATCAGGTAGACAGATTCCTATCTCGTCATATAAGGAGAGTGTGACATCATGGATCAAACGACACGCGAGAGTTTCACAGCCGTACAGAAAAATGGTGACGGTGACCTGACAGCTTTTCAAACTTCAGCAGGACGTGTACTGGATTATCAGCAGGCACTTGCAGAAGTAAAAGCTGGCGCTATTGCCGGTGTGAATGTATTTAAAGGCAAGGATGGCGAAATGTACATTCGCGGAGATGCCGACGGTGACCCAACCAACAACCTGGACCAACTTCCCCATTTCTAAAATAGATGCACATGTCGTACATGTGACACAGTAAGCGCCGATCCGGATATCCGGGTTGGCGTTTTCTTATGTTCACTGGAGGGTGTCTTCAAACCTACTGAAAGCCGAACTCAGGCCCACGAGCGGTAACGAATCTGAGGCGTCTTATTCAAGGATTTGAACCCTCCTTAGAAATCTAAGGAATCTGAGACACGTTATATCAGAATTTTTGGCCTTTTATAGCGTTTTTGTCAGGGGATACGGGGAAATAAGGTGTCTGATGTTCCTTACAATCTAAAAAGAGGAGCGGAAGGCCAAATAAGACGTCCTGTGTTCCTCAGAAAATCATCTACTCATTCGCCAGGATCAGCCAACTTGGACTCCCAGACTGTTTAGATGCTGACATCCATCATCGTCGTATAGCTTGCTTAAGTTTGAAAACACACCCTAGTAGTCCGTAAAATATTTTGCGGAGTCCCCGGAAGGCTGGCTTTTACGAATCGGTTGTTGTACCTGTTCCCATGCCTGCAAAATCTGTATCCCTTCCAGAGTAGACCGGTTCTCCCACGCGATGTGTCCGGTGCGTTCAAGCTCCAGCAATGACTCATGAATGTAAGCTCTGCTTCGTCCCGTCTTGTTCTCGAGTTCATCCATACGCGGCAGCCTGCGCCGTTGTCCTGCATAGTTCACCATAATACGCAAAATCTTGCGTTCAAAGTCGTTCAGCATACTTTACCTCCCCATTCAGATCGGTAACAGGACGCCATGCCAGAATACCTTGCTCCAGAAATGTTCGGGGCGAGCCTTCTTTTCCCGCTGATGCTCTAATCATCCCGCCACGTACACTGTTAATTCGAATCTGTCGCTGCGTAATCTGCCCTGCACGATCCATGTAGACAAGCTCCACCATCTGGCCAATATATTTCCCTAGCATAATCATCCCTCCGATAAGAACGTTTGTTTGTATTTCATATTATATGCGAACATAAGTTCTTTATTCAATAGTAAAAAAAGGATTTTGTAAAATAAAAAAAACCAGACTTTCACCTTAATGATTAAGGCAGTCTGGTTCAACCCATAGTATAGCTAATATGAAAACATGGCTTGTAATGACCAAGTCCAGCGGATCAGTGTCGATCCGATTCGGAAAATTGTACTTTCTTTAATTGCTGTGTAGATGGATTAAAATCAACATTTACATAGACTGCGAATTGTTTGCCGTCTTTCGCACGAACCCATAGCTTGAACTGTTCCCGTGATTGATCTGCTGTTAGAGAGGTGCGACCGATATGCTTATAGTCCAAAATATCCACATTATACTTGGTCTGTGTTTCTTTGACCGCAATAATTCCCCACTTCGCATAATCAGGGATGGCGGCACCTGTGCCTGATGTAATTCCGGCTAAACTCAGAACTACCGACATGACGGTAACGATGAGCATTCTCATTTCACTCACTCCTTGAGACAATATGTTTCTGTTATATTGCCCGTCCGGGTTTCATTTTACACGAATAAACGAAAGATCCAGGCCAGTGGCCGTAGGGAAAAAGGAACCACATGAACAAGTCGGTCAAACGAATCAGGAGGCTCCGTCCGGAAACTCATTCCCCAGTCACCCGAGAAAAAGTGTTGTTGTGTCTTCGGCTCCTCAGGACGATCCAACCCGTATTTCTTTTCAAGTAACTGCCTCGTTTGTTCATCCACCTGAACCTCGTTCGTAACGTCATATGCTGTGGCAGGCTGGCTGCTTATGTACATCTGAATCATTAGAAACATCACAATCCCAACTATTTGTATCCAACGCTTGTTCATCTCTTACTCCTTTATGGATTCATGACTCTCTTCTCTTGTACGTGAAGACTCGTTTGAATGTTTGATTATACATAAATTTGACCGTATTGGAAATAACAAATGGGAGAAGAGTTGGGGCATGCGTTATGCGATGCTTAAGTCCCATTTGGTTGATTTTTTGTTTAAAAAAACCAATAAACGTGTAATAGGCCATGACAGAGTGACTCCACGATCTGAAACCCTACACGATCTGCAATACCAATATGAGGAGGTTACACCCGAATGTTCAAACGCTTGGATGAAATCCTGATTGAGATTCCCAATGTCGAGAAGCCAGATCCGAATGCTGCGGCAGCCATACAAGAATTACTCGGCGGCAAATTCGGAGAAATGTCAACGTTGAACAACTACCTCTATCAATCGTTTAATTTTCGATCCAAAGAAAAGCTGAAGCCCTTCTATGACCTCGTCATGAGTATTACGGCCGAAGAATTGGGTCATGTTGAGCTCGTGTCTCATGGTATTAACAAGTGCCTCAGAGGTTCAACCGAGTACAAAGAACCCGACGATACACCGCTAGGTTCCGTAAAAGATGCTCGTCTGTCGTATCACTACCTGGCAGGTGCACAAGGCGCAATGCCTTTTGACTCTATGGGTAATCCATGGACGGGAGCAAACGTCTTCAACAGTGGCAATCTGGTCGAGGATCTGCTGCATAACTTCTTCCTAGAATGTGGCGCTCGTACCCATAAAATGAAAGTATATGAGATGACGGATCACCCAGCAGCCCGGGAAGTGGTTGGTTTCCTGCTGGTACGTGGCGGCGTGCATGTTGTCGCATATGCAAAAGCACTTGAGATTGCAACTGGCGTAAATGTGACCAAGCTGGTTCCTATCCCTTCACTGAACAACAAAGCCTTCAACGAGGCTCGCAAATATGAAGAAAAAGGGGTACACACTAAGCTGTATACCTATAGTGATAAAGATTTCAATACGATCGGCCAGATCTGGAAAGGAACTCACCCGGAAGATGGACAACCTCTTGAAGTCATTCAAGGGATACCTGAAGGATTCCCGATTCCAGAAGCCCCTGCGGTCGAGGAAGAGTTCGCACCGGGCATCTCACAAGAAGACTTTAAGGAAATTGCACGTCGTCTGAAAATGGCGGGGAATATTGCGGATTAAGGAACAATTTGTTTAACAGGTTCTTTCCCTATATATAGGTTTTTTAACTCTATGTTTAAGTGAAGCCCTCGAACCCTGCTGCTTAATGCAGAGAGGATTGGAGGGCTTTGTTATACTAAATTTATGATACAATTTTATGGTGCAAAATAAGTATGTTGTATGCACGTCATTTCCTGAGAACTTAGCTGTAAAAGTAAACCGGATCTCTGCTGACATCGTTAAACTTAGTTAAACTCCAACACCGATTCCTCACGCTGACTCATGACTTCAATTAGCATGTTGGCACCCAGACGAAAACCTTGTGCAAACGCTGCTTCCGTATGCATGCCCTCACATCTGCCACACAAGTCAAATAACTGTTCAAGCTCAAGAAATTCATTCTCACTCAAACGATTCTTCCATTGCTCTGTCAGAGCTGCAATCTGCCGCCCTAACGCTTGGTATTCAGGATGTGTCGGCATCATCATCTCATCCGGTCGAAGTCGTCCATTATATAATGCTTCTAATATCGAATTCATGTGCATCCTCCTGTATATCAATTCGCACCTCACTTGAATGAACGTTCTGCACATGGTAGGATATTTATGCAGTCGCTCATTTAAGTGATTGCGGGATAGGAAGCAGCGGTGTTCTTCGTCGGACTCAAGCTGCTTCCTTTTTTATTTTTGGAGTTCGTCGTAAATCTTCTCAATCCCTTTGCGAACGATGTCTGATCGATTCGTATTCAGCTTCTCAGCCGAAATATCGAGCTTGTTCATAATTTCCTCGTCAACACGTATCTCAATCGTTCTGCTTTTGGGTTTGTCAGATTTAGGCCGCCCCATCTTTTTGGCGGACATTGCTTCACCTCTTTTTTTGTCCTGACAACAATATATTATTGTCAGGACAAAAAGTCAATGTATTTGTAAAACATACGTTCGTTTTTGTGACAGCAGATTCATAGATAAATGTATAGTCTATAATCCGTTTGAATGATAAAAAAACAACCTTGAACGGCTAGGCGCCCAAGGTCGTTAGAGTACTATTCACTCTTCCATTGGCTTTCCATATCTCACTAAGACATGCCAGAGTAATTTTAACTCTTGTAGAACTTCTCTGTAGGTTCCTCTATCGCTCCAATGGCTTGGGTTTCGTTTCAAGTCCATAGCTGCGGAACCAATGATATCTGCATCAATCAAATCACTTTTTGCAATTCTTTTGGCTAGTGAAGGCATCGAAGTACCTCGAAAATCCATTGGAACGTCATCAACCAATAGTGTAAAGCCCATGTGCCAATGGAGATCAATGGAATACTTTAAACATATCTGCTCTAAGATTCTTCCTGTATGTGTGCCTTTAAATGATGGGTCGGCAACAAGCAACTCTACATCTTTTTCAAGGGAAATATCACCATGAACCTGAGCTTCGATATAATGGTCCAGATTTCGGTTTGGCTCTTGGTTAGATGGATTTTGGAATGGTTTCTCAAGATTGACGAGCATATGATCGATTAACTTTTGAACCGTTAGATTTCTTTCACCAATGGCAAAACCACTATTGAATACATCCCTCATAAGAGCAGCCAAAATGAGGTCAAATTCCTCATACGTTCCCTTTTCCTCGGGGTCTTGGTGAGAATCCAAATATGTATACGTGCAACGTTGAGAGACCTCAGTGGATAAAAGGAAGTAACATGATCCAAAACGCGGAGCAGGTCCATCGGGATGTAACATAACATTGAGTGCCCCATACTTGGGCCGTTCACTATTGGTTGAGCCATTTATTTGGTACGCTCCGCCAAACATTTTATTTTCCCAAACGTCACGTTCACCACCTGAAAATGCGGATACACTTCCATTCGATAAGAAAGTCTCAAACTGACTTTTATAAACTCCCTGCTCAAGTAGTGCTTCAGCCACGCTTTTCATGGTCGGATCTAATCGATCTGGGTGAAAGTGTAGCGCAATACTTGCATGAGATTTTAGTTTATTGATAGCTTTTTCAAATGTCTTCAGCTCGATGTTGGACATACGAAGGATTTCTCTAATGGTTTGCTCCGCCTCATTTTTGCGGCTTCTTGCATAATTGGTTACATGCTCTTGAGCTAATTGCTGAGACCTTGATAGTTTCATGGGCAGAGGAGTCCTTTCCCTTTTTATAGAATCATAATGGCGTTTTCCTTGTTTACCATATAGATTGTAGCCTAATTATAGTTTTGGATCTTCAATCTATTTTTCTAGGGATTAGTTCATTCTCAGGGAAATTCCACCAATTGGATTCCTCATAATAAATTGTTTTTGCCCAAAACTCAGGGGACTCATGAAAAATCAGGTCTTCTTCTGATAAAAAATCATTGCCTTCCCAAAAAGAATTAATCCTGAGAAAAGCTTCCTTCTCTGAAATATCAAATAATTCAATTAATAGTTGAACAATGTACAAACAATATATTTCCGAACTCAAAAAGGTAGGGAAAAGAAGTTGGTATTTTAGCATTTTTATCACTCCATCTTCAATATTTCAGTCTTTCTTAGAATGCTAATTCCAAGTCTCTATGTATCCAACCTTCATCTTTTCCAAAAGCTCCAAGATAACCTCATCCAACTCCTCTAGTATCTCATCATGTGTAGGAGACTCCAGTATTCTTACCAAATCCGACCGTAACATACTTAGATGAGATACAGGCAATCGATCAATTAATCCAACCAAAATAAAATATTCCCAAGTAGAATCTTGGGTTTGCAATACATCCTTAATATGAGGAACTAAGTCCTCGCCTAGTCTCAATAGTATATCCTCTACCGGCTTAGAGATAGGCCAATTCCCGTCTTGCAACCACTCCATAAGCTCTGGGATGATAACTTTTAATTCGACATCACTGAACTCACTTAACTTACGCACCGCTTCATAATCAAACTTATCGCGGGGAAGGCACTCCCTAAAATCCATTTAAACTTCCTTCCTCATCTCAATGTGCAAAATCATAAACTCCCTCTGTTACTCTACTGGCTCTATATCCTCTACTCTGATCTCAATTTCATCTTGATTCTGCGTTGTTGACATCGCGTCTCTTATGCGAATCGCCCACGTTCCTGCATCCTGATAGAATTGTACATCTTCAATCACAGGAACACGTACTTTTTCTCCATCTGGTGAATATAGTCCACCTCGAATAGCGTCCGCCTCACTTAGATGAGCACCGTATGGAGTATTTGGACAAGATACCGCTATCTTTTCTGCTCTGGCCTCCCCAGGATAGGGTTGATTTTCCGGGCCTCCATCCGTCCAGACTTCAACATAAGAGCCGATCTGCGGATCAGGCGCATTGGAGAACCATTTTGCCGGATAATACCGACTTCCTCCTCCGTTCGCACTGAAATCCTCATATGCAGGATCAACCACAAGAATGGAATTGTCTTTGCGTTCAACCACATAACCAGTGAATCCATCTTCACTTGGTGCATTCGCTTGAGTCTGCACAGAGTTGCATTCGTTTGATCCTGAACATCCCGTAAGGCATACGATTAGGATTGAGAGCAATATGAGGACTCGATGAAGATTGGACATCTGTAAATCCCCCTTTAATAACACCTCTTTCTAAATTTAACGTTCCATATCAGTTTATTGTTACAAATACAGCGGTTAGCTCACCCTTAACTTCCTGACGGGCTCAACACGATCAACCCAAATATTCACTTCTTCATATCCCTTTTATACACGTACCTTCCCCATACCACCAACGCCGCACACAACAAGATCACACAATAAGCCCATACAAAAAACATGGCAAGCCCCAACCCGATGTTGGCATCCAGGCGCTTATCAAAGATCTCTGTGTATAGCGAAAAACCGAGTGGCACGGCGCCAACAACGAAAAGTCCAATGGACCATCCACCCCAGCGTTGTAAACCGGACCCCGCACGAGTACTGGAAAGTTTGCGAATCCCTTGAGTCAGTAGCCACCAAATCAGAATAAATAATAGACAGGTTATAAGAATTTTCAGCATATCATTCAACTGCATATCGTGTACCTCCTATATCTTGCAAGATGATGAACATATCTTACACGTTAAGTGTTCTCTTTACTATATTACCCGTTTCCATATCCATGATCACAGGCAGATATGAGCACAGTACCCCTGACCCACAATTGATCATGAAAAAGAAAAAAACGCCAACGTCCTGACTCCTTCCAAGTCAAGAACGATGGCGTTACTTCTCGTATTTACATTGTTACATCCACATAGGATAGGATAGGTTACGCGCCAAACTGCGCATAGTGAAGGCGGCTGTACACCCCACCTGCTGCGAGTAATTCTTCATGACGTCCCTGCTCCGTAATGCCTTGTTCAGCAACGACAATAATGCGGTCTGCATTTTTGATCGTAGCCAATCGGTGAGCAATAACCAGTGTGGTCCGGCCCTCGGACAGTTCAGCAAGGGATTGCTGAATCGCCGCTTCCGTTTCTGTATCCAGCGCGGATGTGGCTTCGTCCAGGATCAGAATTGGTGGGTTTTTCAGGAACATACGGGCAATAGACAAACGCTGTTTCTGTCCACCGGACAGCTTCACACCGCGTTCACCAATTAACGTATCCAATCCTTCCGGCATGGATTGAATCAAAGGTTCCATCTGGGCACGTCTAGCGGCCATCCAGATTTCTTCTTCGGATGCATCCAGCTTACCGTAGGCAATGTTCTCCCGAATGCTTCCATCGAAGAGGAACACGTCCTGTTGTACAATCCCGATATGACTACGCAACGAGTCTAGTGTCATATCCTGTATCTCCTGCCCATCGATTGTGATGCGACCTTCCAGCACATCATAGAACCGCGGCAGCAGACTGCATAGCGTTGTTTTACCTGCCCCCGATGGACCGACAAGCGCTACAGTTTCACCTGCACGTACGTTTAGATCAATACCTTTGAGAACAGGTTCCTGATCGGAATAACCAAAGGTCACTTGCTCATAACGGATATCTCCACGCAAATGGGATACCGTAACGGCTCCTGGACGATCTTCCACATCCGGTTCCATATCGAGTAGCTCCGTATAACGTTTGAAGCCTGCAATCCCTTTTGGATACGTCTCAATAACCGAGTTGATCTTCTGGATCGGTGTCAGGAACACATTGGACAGCATAATAAATGCAATGAACTGACCATAGGTCATACTGCCTTGAATGACAAACCACGTTCCGCATACCAGGACAAAGAGGGATACCAACTTCATCAGCATATAACTGACAGAGGAGTTCCAGGCCATGATTTTGTATGCGATTAGTTTGGTCTGACGGAAACGACCGTTGTTCACAGCGAATTGTGCTTTTTCATGCTCTTCATTAGCAAAAGCCTGAACAACACGGATACCTGTAATATTGTTCTCTACGCGAGCGTTGAAGTCCGCAATATCACCAAACATTCGGCTGAATGCCTTGGACATTTTGCTACCAAAGTAGAGCGACAGATAAATAATCAGCGGTACGATGATAAAGGTTAACACCGCCAGATTCCCGTTAATACTCATCATGATGCTGAATGCACCAATTAGCGTCATGACCGCGATAAATACATCCTCTGGACCATGATGGGCAATCTCACCGATATCCATCAAGTCGTTAGTCATGCGGGACACGAGGTGTCCTGTTTTTGTATTATCGAAGAAACGGAACGATAACTTCTGCACATGATTGAACAGACTTTTACGCATATCCGTCTCAATGTTAATACCGAGCTTGTGTCCCCAATAAGTAACCACGAAGTTGAGAAATGAATTCAATAAGTAGATGCCGAGCAATGCCAGACACGCCCATAGAATCCAGTCCCAGCGGCCGCCTGGCAGCAGATCATCAACTACCCGGTTGACCGCCAGTGGAAATGCCAGCTCCAGCAGGGCGACTAAAATCGCACAACTGAAGTCAAGAATAAAGAGCTTTTTGTAAGGCCTATAATAGGCAAAGAAACGGCGAAGCATGGACTGAAGTCCTCCTTATGCAATCACACAATGATGATTACGTTCTATTTCGTCTTGCTTAAGAGGTACAGGAAGTATGGCGCACCAATAATGGCAACCAGGATCCCCGCAGGAATCTCCGAAGGCTGCAGGATGACACGACCCAGCGTATCTGCAACCAGCACAAGCAATGAACCAATCAGCGCAGATGCGGGTAACAGGAATTGATGTTTTGGACCCACCAGACGACGTGCCAAATGCGGTCCGATCAGACCTACAAAACCGATCCCCCCACTCACAGATACACATGAGCCGGCAAGTCCTACAGCAGCCGCAAGCAAAATCAGTCGCTCACGCTCAACCGGAGTCCCGAGTCCGCTTGCAGTCTGGTCCCCCAGATTCAGTACGTTCAATACACGTGCCTTATACAGAACAAGCGGGACAAGAATAATAAGAAACGGTAGCAATGCCGTTACAAATTTCCAGTTCGAACCCCAGATGCTGCCTGCCATCCAGGTAGCTACAAATTGATACTTTTCCGGACTAAGCCGTAACGTAAGTACGATCATGGCAGAACTGATTCCCGCCGCTACCCCGATCCCCGTAAGTAACATACGAGTAGGCATAATGCCCTCTCCTTTTTTGTAAGAGAGAACATAGATCAGAAATGCAGCAAAACCGGAACCGATCAGGGCCAGAATTGGCAAAAGAAATACCGGCGCTGCTGTCGTTGTCGGGAAAAAGGAAACAAATAACATGACGACCAGACCAGCACCTGCATTAATCCCCAGGATCCCCGGATCTGCCAATGCATTCCGAGATACTCCCTGCAAAATACAACCAGATAACGCAAGTCCGGCCCCGACCAGCACCGAAATCACAATACGTGGCAGACGGAATTCAAACAGGATCAATTCCTGTTTCGCCGTGCCTCCACCAAACAGGGTTCGCAACACCTCAAGCGGCGAAAGCTTGGTAAAACCTGTGTTCATGCTCACCACAAAAGCCGTAATAATTAATAGGGCAAGCACAATGAGGACAATCGTACTCTTGGTTCTCTTCTTGCGCTCTGCTCCAACAATTGTTGAGGATTCCATCGTTACAGAGTCCTCCTTTCTTTACGCGCCAGATACAGGAAGAATGGTACCCCGATGAGGGCAACCAAAGCGCCAATTGGCGTCTCGTACGGCGGGTTAATCATACGTGCAGCCAGATCCGCAAATACAAGCAACAGACTGCCCATCACAGCGGAACATGGAATAATCCAGCGATAATCTACCCCAACCAGCTTCCGCGTGAGATGGGGAATAATGAGTCCAACAAAACCGACCGCACCCACCACGGACACAGCTGTACCCGCGAGAATCAGTACAACAATCAGGCCTATGAGCTTGATCAGCCCAGTACGTTGCCCCAAGCCCACCGCAATATCTTCTCCGAGACTAAGCAGAGTAATGGAACGGGAGATGAGAAGACCTGCGATCAGTGCCGCGAGTACCCAGGGGAACATGACCTCAAGTTGAGACCACTTCGTTCCGGCTACACCACCAGCTGTCCAGAAAGCCAAATCTTGTCCAATTCTGAAATATAATGCAATCCCTTCACTGAGTGCCGACAACATCGCAGATACAGCCGCACCTGCAAGCACAAGGCGTAGTGGTGTAAGGCCTGATTTAGAAGCTGCACCAAAACCATACACCAACAGGACACCAAGCCCCGCACCAAGGAAGGAATACATGATGATATACATAAATGGCAAGCCAGGGAAGAAGGCAAAACAAACTGCAAGCGCAAATCCAGCTCCTGCATTTAACCCAAGCAGACCTGAATCGGCCAGCGGGTTACGAGTCATGCCCTGCATGATCGCACCAGCTACAGCGAAACATGCACCTACCATTGCTCCTCCAAGGATACGTGGCAACCGAATCTCCCATATGATCTGATGTGGAGTCAGCTCAGGATTGAAGTCAAAGATGGCCTTCCAGACTACACTAAGCTTAATATCAGCAGCGCCAAAAGAAATGGACAACGCCATACCCAGAGCGAGTAGCAAAACTCCCCCTGTAAGAATAAGTGTGGCCGCCCACGGACGAGTGTGTATCTTCGCTGTGGGTGAATCCGGATTATGTTTTTCTGGTGAAGCTTGTGAACTCATACGCGCCCACCCTCGTTATGAGTGGAGCTGCTCAAACCTATGTACATAACAATCACCTCTCTATGAATACCGAACTTTAATGATATTGATTCTCATTCCCATAGACCATTGTAAGTGAATCCACCGGCTCTGGCAATGGACAAATAGGACATGTTTATTGCATATATGAATATTTGCACACAATTTCACACGCAAAAAGGCTGCGCAAGAGCCAAAAAGCTCGTACACAGCCTTATCATTGCATATGTAGAACATGTAAAATACAGACTCATTTAACGGGCATGTACCGTAAGTAAGGATGCCAGGACATCCGGAACATCGGTAATGATCCCTTGCACACCCATGTCAATCATGGCCTGCATCTCAGCAGGATCATTCACCGTAAATGGATAGGTAACAACGCCATGTGCAAGTGCAGCAGCAACATCTTCCTGTGTGACTGCCAGCTTGTAGGGATGAAGGCCGGTAGCTTCGAGTTTGGCGGCATAATCATAGGGTCGATATAACTTTTCCATATATAGAAGTGCTGTACGAATCTCCGGGGCAAGACGTTTACATCTCACAAGCGAAGCATGATTGAAGCTGGACAGCACGACCTGTTGCTCCAAATTCCAGTCCCGGATTGCCTGTATAACCTTCTCTTCCATCCCCTTATAACTCACAATACCATTTTTCAATTCCAGATTAAGCAGTGTTCCTTTCCCCTGTACCAGCTTGAATAACTCCTCCAGAGAAGGAATACGTTCCCCGGTAAAATCAGCATGGAACCAGGACCCCGCATCCCGTGTGCGCAATTGATCGTAAGTCGTATCCTTAACCCAGTCTTCTGCGCCGCCAGTTCGGTTTAACGTCTCATCATGAATCAGTACCAGTCTGCCATCACTCGTCATCTGCACGTCGGTTTCAATGCCTGTCGCTCCAAGCTCCAGACTCCGTTCAAAAGCGCTCATCGTATTCTCCGGGCATACGGCAGATGCACCGCGGTGGGCAATAATCTCCAAGTTCCTCATTCCAGCGCCTCCTGTGTTCAAGCTTCACTCTATGATCCTTACTATAAACACCGTTTGTTAGACCTGTATTAACAGAGCGTATAATGGGTTACCTGCTTCGCTGATACTAGCGAACGGGTTCAACATCTAACGGGCTGGGGATTCACTCATTTTTGCGAACTCAATCTGAAAATCGACATAACATAGTATGAACGATGGAAGCACTGAACTCCGTTATAAGGAGGTTGACTATTGAATCCCTCAAAGAAAAAATCGATACCTACGCGTCCTCACACATCCCAGTTACAGTCGGCTTCCAGGCTTTCCAGAACATCTGTCCATATCAAAAACAAATCCGGTAAGACGGCTAATCAGCGTTCTCTTAACTCCAGTTCACCCAACACACTGGATCAGCTGGCTATTGTTGCAGCAATACTCTCCTTAATTGCAGCCGCCATCGGGCTATATATCGCCTGGAAATCGTTAAGTAATCCGGATCAAACTGCTGTTGTGGTGTAAGCTGCTTGTTGTGCAGCTAATGGCTCAGGAGGCTCTCTCCTGCTTCTGACCTTATTCAGGGGCAGGTTTTTACTTTTTCAATTACTCAACGTATGCTGGAAACGTCAAAAAACCGTTCCCCTGAAACGCCGGCATATACCGGCGTCTCTTTGGAAAGGTCATTTTTTATTCGGGCGCTGCCTCTGCAGCTTAATCCCCGTCCCGGGATACTGACCGAATTACAGAATGAATGTGCGAGAGATAATAACCAACAGAATGAACAATACCAGAATTGCACCTGTTGATGTCCATGCTCCACCACCGAAGCCTCCGCAATATCCGTAACCTGTACCTTTGAGTTCGCTCATGAGTGACACTCCCCTCTTCATCGAAGTACACTATAGACTATGTCCGATAGCGCAACTTGCTTGGGCAGATCGAAAATTCTCCCGAGGAACGAGTAGGTTCAGGCCCGTCTTCTTATGCACTCATTTCCCGTTGAGTTGTGACCACTTCTGAGTCAGCTCTGCAGGAATATAGGATGACATTTGTTTGATCAGTTCAGCCGGATCAGCTTCCAGACTCCATAGACTGAGATGGGAGGTATTGGAAAATCCTTCCTGTACGCTGTGTTCTACCATCTTCATCAGCGGTCCATAATACCCGTTGACATTCAATAAACCGACAGGCTTACGATGAATACCGATCTGTGCCCAGCACAGCACCTCGAATAGTTCTTCAAATGTACCCATACCTCCGGGAAGTGCAATGAATCCATCGGATAATTCAGCCATCGTAGCCTTCCGTTCATGCATGGTTCCCACTTCAATCAGTTGTGTGAGCCCTCCATGAACAACCTCGCCCCGGAACAATCCAGTAGGCATAACCCCGATTACCTCTCCCCCTTGCTCAAGAGCAGCATCGGCTACTGCACCCATCAAGCCCATGCAAGAACCACCATAGACCAGTGCATAACCACTATCAGCAATCTGTTTGCCCAGTTGAACAGCCTTCTCTGTATAATCGGGGTGATTTCCCGGATTGGAGCCTGCAAAAACAGCTATACGTTTCATTGGGTTTCACTCCTTCTCATGATCTATTTAGATTGAACTAAAGAATATTTACACTTGCCACTTCGATGACAGAACAACCTTCCGATCGCTGTTATCCCCAGATTTTTTAATTCAATTTTACAAAGGTGAAAATCTGTTGATAAAGGCGAACGCTCCGCTTCTTCAGGTTATTTCTGCCCTCTACGTTCTCGTGTAAATGTTTAGTTCAATTTTCTATTTTAATAATATATAACATGAATGTTATGGGTATGTACAACGTACAACAGGTTAACAGAACCAATGGACAAAAAAAACCCGACCGTTTGCAGCCGGTCGGGCTCCCATTTCAATACACATCAATTTAGAAGGGGTTGTTATTACCTAATATACAGACCAAATATTAAATCCGTATGATCTTTGCATGAAATGAATATTAAATCTTCGTATATCTAACGTATGCCACGGCGTGAACGTACGACAAACATATGCTTGTCTTTACGAAGAACCCGACCATCTGCAAGTTCAACCTGATCCTCGTCATGACGCAGAATCGTCGTAGATAACGCTACTATTTTGGCACGGCGCCAGATCATCACCTGTGACTTGAAATAGATCGCATTTTCGAACTGAATCGCCTTTTTCATCACATATCCAACCTTGTGCACTTCAGAACGTGCTTTCTTTAAGGGAAGACTCTCTTCGGGAAGAGGTCTGATCATTGCGATATTGTCAAACGATACCTTAATCCGTTTCGGTCCGATTCGTACACATTCCGCTTCTTCATCCCACTCGACCAGCGTTCCCTTTAATGGCTCCCGTATGCCTGTTGCACGATATACCGCTACTTTTCGTCCTATCCAATGTCGCAATGTTCTCACCTCCATCTGTCTAGTTTTCAGGTATCTTCCAATCGATCGGTTTAATACCTTTGGAGGTCAAGAAATCATTGGCTTTGGAAAAGGGACGACTGCCGAGGAATCCACGATGCGCAGCCAGCGGACTGGGATGTGTAGACTCCAGTACCAGGTGCTTGTCCCTGTTAATAAATGCACCTTTCTTCTGGGCATGGCTCCCCCACAGCATATATACCATCGGCTCTGAACGTTCATTCAACGCACGAATGACAGCATCCGTAAACGTCTGCCAGCCCAATGCCTGATGGGAGTTCGGCTGACCTTCACGAACCGTCAGAACAGCATTTAATAGCAGGACTCCCTGCTGTGCCCAATGAACGAGAGATCCATGATTCGGAATTGGTAGGTCCAGATCGGCATGAAGTTCCTTATATATATTTTTCAGAGAAGGCGGTACACGTACCCCCGGTCTAACCGAAAAACTTAATCCATGAGCTTGTCCCGCTCCGTGATAAGGGTCCTGACCAATAATAACGGCCTTAACCTGATGATATGGCGTCAGCTTCAGTGCAGAGAACAGGTCTTCTTTGGGCGGAAAGACCGTCTGCGTTTTGTACTCGGCGGCGAGAGTGTAACGAATCTTGTTAAAATATTCGGCTTCCGTCTCTTCCTGAAGCACCTTGTCCCAATCGTTTCCAAACATATGTATAGGCTCCTTTCCCCTGATGAATGCAGTTTCGTTCAGCCCAACTACTGGGCTCTTCCTTCTGAGAGCCGCATGTCATGCAACTCATAGACTATCCACCATTTTAACATAACCGGGGACAGCAGACCAGAATTGCACATCAGGGTATACGTTCACCTCAAAATAAATCGTATTCTCGCTACATTCCGTATACTCATCCAAAAAAGTCACCTCGCTATTGCGTGGTGACTTGATGACTTTATACTTGAACGGGCACCTCTTCGACTTCTTTCACAAGCACACTGCTGATTCTTCGTAACCCTTCCTGAAGGACAGAAAGGGGACAAGCCAGATTCAACCGAATACAACCCTCACCATTGGCTACAAACATATGACCATCTTCGAGCAATACACCCGCTTGCTCAGCGAAGAATAAAGGTAAACTTACATTTTGGGGAGCATATGCCGAAATATCAATCCAGGCCAGATATGTTGCTTCCGGAATGTGAAAAACAGCTAGTGGTAGATGCTGCTTCACATACTGTTCTACGCAGGCAAAATTGGCGTCGAGATAACCTTTTAATTGTTTCAGCCATTCATCACCCGTTTCGTAAGCCGCTCGAGTGGCAGCGATGCTCAGTGGGTTTTTGAAACCATAATGGCGTGCCTGCCAGATGTCTCGAAGTGCCTTATTCGGAATGATGACATTAGAGAACATCAGACCAGCCATGTTAAATGTTTTGCTCGGGGACATGCATGTAATGATTCGATCCGTATCCGGGAACAGCTTTGCAAGTGGCGTATGTCTTTTGCCAGTCCGCAGCAGATCACAGTGAATTTCATCCGAAATAATCCATACATTGTTCCGCAGGCAGATCTCACCCACACGTTGTAACTCTTCGGTTGTCCAGACACGTCCAGATGGATTATGCGGGTTACAGAAAATACATACCCTTACCTTCTCATCCTTGGCCTTGGCTTCAAAATCCTCAAAATCAATCGAGTAACGCCCCTGATCGTTGATCATATCCGAACACACCAGTTCAAGATTGTTATGCTCCGCAGCTGACTTGAAGAAACCATAAGACGGGGTTACGATCAGTACTTTCTCATCCGATTGACAGATATATTCCACCAGTTCATATAAAGCGGGGATGATCCCGTTTGAGGTCTCCAAATGCTCCTTTGGGAAGGACCAGTCATAGTATCTTTTCATCCAGTTCGAGACAGCTTCATAGTATGCCGGATCAAATACCTGAGAGTAACCCATGATTCTACGGTCCAGACGTTCCTTAACTGCATCCAGAATCTCGGGAGGTGTGGCAAATTCCATATCTGCAATCCACATGCGAATGAATTCTTCATCTTTGAATGGAAAAGTCATGTCCTCTGTGGCGTTAAAAATATATTGACGGAAACCATCCGTATTCATCGCATTTGTTCCTGTGCGGTCGATAATCTCATCAAAGTTATATTTCATAGCTTCTGCTCCTCTATCTGCTTTACTTTTTCATTGTCGTTTCATGTCGTATTACACCTATTATTTCATGACGCAGGAATTGCATCAAATGTAATACAATCTATCCTGACGAAACAAATGAAGTTAATTGTTTCTCCAAAATAGGTATTTCAATGAAAAAGTGATATATTTCTCATATAACATCATTTTTATGAATGACTTTCATCATTTTCACGTACTCTCAAGAAACATTGCATAAGGAGAACCGTTTATGAACAATATCAATCAGGAAGTTGGCAAGAAAATACGAAACTTTCGGAAGTGGCGGGGACTGACCATTCAACAGCTTGCAGATCAGATCTTCAAGAGCAAGGGTACGCTGTCCAAATATGAGAGCGGAGATATTACACTTGATCTGGTCACGTTACATCATATTGCTAACGCGCTCAACATTCAGGTGGAGCAACTCTTGTACCAAGAACCAAGGCATGCATCTCCCCTGATGAATGCGGTCCCGTCCAGCTTTTTCAAGAACTCCACACGTTTCTATTCTTACTTCTATGACGGGCGTAACAACAGTCTCATTCGTTGTGTCATTGACATGATGGCTCAATCGGATGCCAACCGTTATCGCACCGTGATGTATATGAATGTGAAGGATTTTGAGAACTACCAGGAGTGCGAGAATATGTATTGGGGCCACACCGAGCATTATGATACACTCACCACGCTAATTTTGAAAAATCAGGCCACGCCGCTGGAGAATCTATACATTAATATTCTGGCGTCTTTTCAGGAATCGGAGAAAAAGTGGGGACTCATGGCTGGTGTCTCCTTCAGACCTTTCATGCCTATTGCGCTCAAAATGTTATTCTCCAGAACCCCGCTACCCGAGAATCAGGAGTTATATAATGAATTGAAAATCTCAAAGGAAGATCTGCGGACCCTGAAAATATACAATATGCTCGCCGTCACCTGAACAACGCAGAGCGTCACACATTCTCATATCATATGGGATGGAGACAGTCCCTCCCCACTAGAAAAGGCACTTCTATAAGCTGTTGAAACCAGCTCATAAAAGTGCCTTTCGCTTTGCTGCCTATTCGATCGGAGATAAGTGTGACTAGCGCTTAGTTTTTAATTAAATCCAGCGTTTCGTCAAACATTTGTTTCTGTTCCTCAATCTTGTTCTCATTACCGATCACGCAGCGCTGTTGCTGTTCAAGTATGGCCGATAAAAGCTCAGCAAAACCGATAATGTCGCTTTCCTTCGTGCTTAACACTTCGTCACGTTCCTGTTGCAGATCCGCTTCAGTCACATTCGACAGATAACACTCCAGCGAGAATGCTCCTTCGCCATAAGGCGTTCTCGGCGTATCGAGATCCTGAATCGCACCAATGATATAACGCGTCATCTCCCGCTCGTCTGCCCGGAAATCGGTCAAATATTGCGGTATCTCTTCGTATACTTTGTACGTTTTATCGAGGTTCGGATCACGATACGATGCAACATAGCTGTCTCCGTTCCGTCTGAAGCCTGACATACAGCCATAAGCTCCACCTTTGGCGCGGATATTGGTCCACAAGTAATCCAGAGACAGAATACCCTGTAAGACTCGTAGTGAACCCGTGTATTGATATCCTTTGTCGATATAATTACCCGTTTGCACCACATACTGCACCTCTGAAGGAGATCGGAATCCTTCCTTATGAGTAGCCGGTGTGAATGTAAATTCTTCCTTGGCAACTTCATGTGTGAACAGCTTCGCTTTCAGATCGGATACCTGTTGCTCCAGTCCTTCATATCCCTGCTCATCGGCAGTATAACTAACAAGCAAGTTCTCTGGTCTGAAAATATACCCCGTCAACTCTTGCAGGCTGGAAGATAACTCTTCTTTTCTCGCCTCAAAGTTCGCTTGAAGATCCTCAAGCCACTGGTAAAAGGCAATGCCACTCACAGCTTCTCTGAAATCGGCAACTGCTGAATGTTTGGACGAAGACCGGCCAATTCCCGCAGAATGTCCGCTATTGATCAGATTACGTTGCAGATTACCTTTCATCTGGGAGATGATCTCATATAACCGCTTCGAATTATCGAATTGGGACGTGAACACAATTTCTTTGATCATATCAAAAGCAAATCCAAGCTTGTCATATAACACTTTTGCGTTGAACTCATAGGTCGCCTTGAATTCATTGTGCTTATGCGCGTTAGCATAAGATCCTATCCCGCTATGAATACCACCCGAATGGATATGGATTTCATTGGACAGTTCATTGAACGAGTAGTTTTGAGTATCCACGTAACCCAGTACATTTTTCAGCAACCCTGCATACGGCAGGAGATGACGTGGCACTTCTTTGATATCAAACAACAGTCTCAGATAACCAATTCCATTGGTATAAAGGTTATGATGGAGAATGGTTGTGCCGTCGACCTGGTTCGCCGTTTGATGCAACGTAGAGGCCTTTGGTTCAATATCTTCAATCGATAACGTCGGAATGACCTGCTGCTGCTCTTTGGTTGAAGGTGTATTCTGATACTCGGCGAGCGCTTCTGTTTTCTGAATCAACGTCTGAACTTCTTCCTCACTAAGACCGGCCTGAATAGTTTTCAAACGTTCTTTCAACGCTTCCTCCTTGCGTGAGTTCAGCCCCTTATCCGGGGTAAGCGCCACAAAAGAAGTATGTGTGTTCTGCAAAATATATTTCTCAATCAGTTGCTCGAAGTAACCTTCGTTCATTTTTGTCCGCAGTTCAGCAAATACGTCATTGGCTTCTAAATGAGTGAAAGGTGCTTCTTCATCGTACAACCAGCTTTGCAGGGATGAGAATCCGTAGATCAGGCCTTTCGGCATTCTGCCATAGTCCGCTTCCCTGTGATTGAACTCATATGAGTTAATGCCAGCAAGCAGCGCTTTTGGATCAAAGCCTTCTTTTACCACACGCTCAAGCACTTCTTTGACCGTTCCCAAGAAATCCTCTTTGCTAGACAGATTGCTCTTCTTCAGTCCCACAGTGAATACAGGTTGATACAGACTGTCATCATAGGAACCGTAGACGTCCTTCGCAATGCCCTTATCCAGCAACGCCTGTTTCAATACCGCTCCCGGAGCGTTCAACAGTGCGTATAACAAAATTTGGAAGGAAATGTTCAGTTCCTTGTCCAGACTTGTGCCGATCACTGCATTGTAGGTCAAAAAGCTGTTATCCACTTCCGATTCCGTACTTCCAGCAGAGTAAGTCTTAACTGTGTCTACCCGTTCTGCAAAGGCAGGTTGAAGTTGAATGGCCGAATCAATCTCGATTCGATCATATGCACTCAGGTAGTTTTCATCCAGCCATTGCAGCTTCTCTTCCATATCCATATCCCCGTAGAGATAGATGTAACTGTTGGAAGGATGATAATATCTCGTGTGGAAATCCAGCAGCCCCTGATACGTTAGATCCAGAATAGCTTCCGGGAATCCGCCAGACTCGGAGGAGTATGTGGTATCCGGGAAAAGGGAGTTCAGCACTTCTCTGCGCACCATTCGTTCCGGTGAAGAAAAGGCACCCTTCATCTCGTTATATACAACTCCGTTGTAGGTTAACTCATCGTCAGCAGAGGTCAGGTTGTAGTTCCAGCCTTCTTGTAGAAATATCTTTTCATTCTCATAAATATTTGTATTCAATACTGCATCCAGGTAAATATCCATCAGATTATGGAAGTCATGATCATTACGACTCGCGATCGGGTAGATCGTCTTATCGGGATACGTCATGGCGTTAAGGAATGTATTTAATGAACCTTTCAGCAACTCAACAAAAGAATCCTTGGCCGGAAATTTCTTGGACCCACAGAGCACGGAGTGTTCTAGGATATGGGCTACCCCTGTATCATCTTCCGGAGGTGTACGGAAACCGATACTGAATACTTTGTTGTCGTCCTGATTGGACAAAAGTACAATTTTGGCTCCGGATTTCTGATGTTCCAACAGATACGCATCCGATTTCAGTTCTTCGATTCTGCGCTCCTGTAACACCTTGTATGGCTTAAGCTGTTTCAACATAAACTTGAGTCCTCCGTCCATAAGATTGTTTTATTGGTTTTGTGACTCTACATAAGTTCAAATATGTTTATTTACACGGGCACTCGGATGACAGAACAACAGGTGTCCTCTCCGTTATCGTGTAAATGTGTAGTTGAACCTATATCGTTCAGCACGGTAAAGGTAATATATGCCTATGGATAGTATACACCATTGTTCCGTCTCTTCATAAAAGCCAGTTAAAGAAATAGTACTTTGTATTGTTAAACCATTTCGGTTAAGAATATGCTAATAGATCTTTAGCATACACTCTCTCAACAGTTGCTGTGAAAAAGACGTATTTAGTTCAGTCTAATTTTAGACAAAAAAAAGACAACAGAACAATTTCTAATTCTGTTGTCTTTATCAAATTATTCCCCCAATATGTCTTACAGGAAACTGCGGAGAGGAATACTTGAAAACAAGAAAAATAAAATACAGCGTTCGTTATTGATGGAGGCAAAGTCATGACCTTTCGGAAAAAACACCCGCAGCAGATCATTGGCGTTCTCGTTCGATCCTTGTTGCCACGACCCCTGAAAGACCTCCTGTGGAAATTGGCCAGATTTCGGGTTTGAGCCAGTATTTGCATAGGTATGCGATAATTAAAATGCTGGGTCATAGTTCACTTCCAATTGATTTTATGACTGGGGCGACTTAAAATAGATACGCCTACCAACATAACAACGATATATACGAAAGATTAGAAACTATACGCATGACAAGCATTACTGATACTCTCTTTAATTTTATTACAGCCAATCATCAAATTCTCTATATTTATCGTCAAAGGAGGCATGATTTTAATCACTGTGTCATTACGACCAGCTCTTTCGAGAATAAGCCCATTTTTAAAGCAATTCGCTGTGATTTCCCGTGCCACTTCTTCGCCCAGACAAGAGACATCAATCCCCCAAATCATGCCAATGCCTCGAATATGTAGTCCAGGATATAGCGGTTCAATTTCATATTTTAAATATTGCTTAAGAAATTCTTCTTTTTTGCGTACCTGTTCCCCAAGCCTTTCCGCAGTCCTGAATTCAAGCGCGGCCTTAGCCGTGACAAAGGCTAATTGATTCCCCCTAAACGTTCCATTGTGCTCACCCGGACTCCATATATCCAGCTCCGGTTTCATCAGCAACAACGACATCGGCAATCCATACCCACTAATCGATTTGGATAAAATAACGATATCCGGCACGATTCCCGCCCGCTCGAATGAGAAGAACGCACCCGTTCTTCCGCATCCGACCTGAATATCATCGACAATCATCAAAATATCGTGATCATCACATAGCTGTCGCAGGCTTTGCAACCATTCATTTTCAGCAACGTTGATTCCGCCCTCCGCCTGAACGGTTTCCAGAATAACCGCTGCAGGCTTGCCAATACCGGAATGCGTATCTGACAGAATATGCTCCATGTAACGGATCGTATCCAACCCTTCAAAAGACTGTCCGTAAGGAATAAAAGTCACATTATTCAGCGGAATTCCCGCACTTTCCCGCATCGCATTGCTGCTCGTGACAGACAAACTTCCGAGGGACATCCCATGAAAGCCCCCCATGAAAGCAAATATACCATTTCTACCCTTGACCTTACGGGCCAACTTCAAAGCAGCCTCCACAGCATTCGTGCCTGTCGGGCCGCAAAATTGCAGCTTATAATCCAAAGATTGAGGTTGAAGGATATGCTCCGAAAATGAAAGAATAAAATCCTCTTTCGCTTTCGTATACATGTCGAGTCCGTGCATGATTCGGTCCTGAGCTACATACTCAATGATTCCGGCCTTCATATACTCATTATTATGCCCATAATTCAGCGCTCCGGCTCCTGCGAAAAAATCGATGTAGGCTTCTCCCGTAACCGAGTATAATTGCTCACCCTTAGCTCTATCGAAAATAACCGGAAAACTTCTGCAATAAGACCTCACGTTGGACTCCAACATTTCGAACGTATCCATTTTACATTCCCCTTTTCGTCTTTTGCAATTTCAATAGAAATTGTCAGGCCTCGTGTGTTTCCACAACTCTTAAAGGCTCAGGCTCGCTGCCTTGGGTAAAAAACTCTCTGAGATCGCGGTTACGGTAAGCCAGGATGCCGACCACAAGCAAACCGGCACCGGAAACCAATGTAATATAGTACCAATCTACAATTTCCAGAAGTGCACCGTATACCCCCATTCCTATAGGCACAGCGATGGTTATTACCGTGTTCACCACCCCTAAAACACTAGCTCTTATTCGCTCAGGTATATAGAGCTGAACATAAGAAAGCATTGGAATATTGCCCATTGTGTTAAGTATTCCGGTGAACATCAAGACGATCATGAAGCCTATCATAAGCACTACCTTTGTGCTTGTCTCAAAGATGGGCCACTCGGGGAACATCCATAGGACAATCATCAACGCCTGGATCTGAATTAAAATGAAGATTTTGTTGGTAATAAACCGGTTGATGACCGGTACCGACACAGCAACGGCCCCTATAATTACGCCTACCGCCAGCGCCGCTTCGATAAATGATAATTGCTGTGGCGTCATATCGAGCGCTTGATAAACGATAAAGGGCAGGATAAGGGAAACTGCCGGAGCAATTACAAAGTTAATAAAAACAAAAATCATCAGCAGATACTTGATCGCAGCCCGGCGGCGAATGTATTTGTAAACCTCTTTTACACTTTCAAAATAAGGCTTTGCTTCTCCGATCTCCTCTTTGCGGGGCGAGAATTTCAATAGCAAATTCAAAAACCCGGAGAAAATGAACGCGGCTCCCTCGATCAAAAAGATATGCTCCAGCCCAAATTTGCTATAAGCCGCTGCACCGAGCACCGGTCCCAGTATGCCGATTAGGGCACTGATGCTCTGCGTGCTGGAATTGACCGTCGGAACCCTTTCCGGAGAGACAATATTGGGAACGGATGAGTTTACCGTCAGAGTAAAGAGCGCTTGAAGAGCGCTCAAGATCATAGAATAAACAACGAACAGCCAAATGCTGTCGTGAAAAGCCTCAAACATGAACATAAGCATTAGAACTGAGATTCCACATAGAAAATCACAGACTATCATAATCCTTTTTTTACTACGGCTGCGGTCAACGAACACCCCAGCGATAATATTGACGAATATGCCCGGTATATAGGTGAAGCTCAACACTAAAGCGAACATACTCGATGAACCGGTGAGATCCAGAACATACAGACTGAGTGCAAAACGAAAAATGGATGTTCCCAATTCGGTGATTAATCTGCTTAGACTGAAAACGATTATATTTGTTGAGTCTCTCATATTTTTACACCCTTCATATGTTTCCGTGCGGCTTCATCAAGTATGCTGCGAAGAGTATCTGGATTCTCTTCCGCAGGAATAACAAGCGTCATGTGAATCCGGTTCCCTTGGTGCCACGCCATGCATAAGATCCGGTTAGGCTCATCGCAATTCACACCATCTTCCTCAAGGTAGTCCAAATCCGTTTCCGTGCCGAGTTCTCCCAAATAGTTGAAATTGATCGGCATCTCCCGATGGGCTGCAGCCAACCGCTGCGCCGCATCCATAAAGGCTGGATCAATCGACTCGTTGTACAACAGATTCGCAAAATGGATGTTATGCTCGGAAGCGGATTTCAGCATCCCTTTGATCGATTCGGTCTGCCTGTCCATTTCTTCTCCGCAGTCTAACAACAGCGGAATATAATCTATGCATTCACCGACAATATCGAAATAAGACTGATCCCGGTACTGTCTGCCAAAATGCGTCATCCACAACGGAATCCGTGACTTACCGAAGTACGTTCCGAAAAACGCAGCGCATATCCCCAACGCTGTCTTCCATTTAAACTCTGCATCCAGCGTTTGCGATAATTCCATATCAAATGGGACGCTATGGTGGAGCACCGTAATCTTTGCCGGATCCAAGTCGCTGCGCCGATACATACTGACGGCGATTTCCCTAGCAGCGGATTCAAATGACGGAATATTGTAAAGCTCGTTAAAACTTGCTGCCGATATCCCTTCCGGGCCTCTGCGAATCTGGTCGGCAAAATCCGTAAAGGTACGGCTTTTTCTCGTTTCATCAATTCTCCCTTGGCTTAGTGATTCATATTCATGGATTACTCGATTACGAATAATTTCATTACTCATGTAATCGAATATCGTATGTGAGAACGGGAGCAGCAGGACATATTCCTTTACGTTTTGCTTGACCAGCAGCACCCGGTACATCAATGGATCGCTGTCCGTATACGGCCTGATGAAAAAATTCTTCATAAGCGCCCGCAGAATATCCCTTTGCGACTCTGGTTCGAAACCGGAAATATCTAAAGTTGGCAGCTCGAGCTGCTCCGGGCTTTCATGCAATCGCCAACGTCCGGTTTCCGTTTCAGTGTCTTCGATGAGTACACTGCGCATGACTTCCTCGGCAGACACAATTCGCTGCAAGGCTCGGCCCAACAACTCCGGCTGAATCACTTTTCCAAATTTCACCATGGTTCCCGACACATCTTTATGCTTGAAATGGTACGTTTGGGAAGGCGAAATATCATACTCTTTGACTATCGGCTGGTTTGTAATGCCTTTGGCGTACGCCTTCTGCTTCCGTGAGATCGAATTCATCATCGTTTCTACCCAGTCTGCGCCATTCGTCTGCCGCAAACCCAATTGGTCGTTCAGTTCTTGCCTGCTTAGGTTGCGTTCTGATGTCGGAATCAGCGCGCTCAAAGCATCCGCAATGAAGTGCGGTTGAATCTTCTCGTCCAGGTGTGCAGCAATCAAGTTCTCTGCTCTCCGTTTCAGTCCCTCATCCATTCCTGAAATGTGGACGACCATGAATTCCTCGCCGTCAACGGAATAAGTTTTCCAGTTGCATGTGCGTTCTAAGCGTTCCCCAAGCCATTGTTCCGCAGTGGGAATATCTGTAAAGTGGTGCTCAGATTCCACCGTTACAGAACGTGCCGTAGAAGCCGCCAGCTCGGCAGGAGTCTGATGGGCGAACACCTGATTTATACTCAGTTCGAAGCCAAGATTAGCCAGCTTTGAAACAACCTGCATGGCCTTTAATGAATGTCCCCCGATTTCAAAGAAATTGTTGTGGACACCAATCCGTTCCAATCCCAGCACTTCCGACCATACCTGCACAATTACAGCTTCCGCCTCATTCCTTGGCGGAGTATATTCGCCCTCGGTTACGTCATAATCCGGCTCGGGGAGCGCTTTTCGGTCAACTTTGCCATTCACGTTGAGCGGAAGTTGAGCCATAAATAGGATTACGGTCGGAATCATGTAGTCGGGGAGCTGTTGTCCCATAAACTCCTTTAGCGACTGTATGGTCAATTCAACCTCCGCCACAACATAACCGCAAAGGATCTTATCCTGCGACTCTCCGGCCTGCTTGACAAGGATGACGGCTTCTTTCACGGAAGGATGACTGAGCAGTATATTCTCGACCTCGCCTGTCTCGATCCGGAACCCCCGAATTTTCACCTGATTGTCCATTCTGCCGATAAACTCGATAGAGCCGTCTGGAAGCCATTTGGCGGCGTCCCCGGTCCGGTAGACCCGCTCACCTGGAATAAACGGATTGGAGAAAAATTTCTGAGCCGATAATTCTTCATTATTTATATATCCCCGAGCCACGCCGTCTCCCCCTACCCAAAGCTCGCCGGGGACACCTACCGGATTCAAATTCCCGTTTTTATCGACGATATAGGCCGTGGAGTTGCTGATCGGCGGTCCAATTGGCACGCTATTTCCGTATGCCTTATCGATGACGAAGCAGCATGAAAAGGTTGTATTCTCCGTAGGTCCGTACCCGTTTACCATGGTTAACGGACCGGATTGCTCTCTTACCTGCTGAATATGTTTCGGGGAGAGAACATCTCCACCGACAATCAAATAGCTTACGTTGCGGAACATGTTTGGCTTGTGTTGGGCAAATTGTGTAAACAGCGGCGATGTTAACCACAAAGTCGTAATGTCATGCTGCTGAAGCGCGGATTCAAAGAGGACCGGATCCAGCAGCGTAAGTTTGTCGACCAGGTGCAGCCTCGCTCCGTTCAGCAGCGCCCCCCATATATCAAATACACTGACATCGAATACGGGTGCCGCCGTTTGCAAGACCCGGTCTTCAGTGCTGAAGCGAACATAGTTGGTATTCTTGACCAATCTGGAAACGCCCAGATGCTCGACCATAACGCCCTTAGGCAGTCCGGTTGATCCCGATGTATACATTACATAGGCGAGATTGTCGGTGCCCGTCTTATTCAGCAGGTTCGGGGCACTCTCGTCACAGAGCTGCCGATGATCCATCAAGATGACTTCCGCGTCGCAGGCAGCCCGATCCGCAAAGCAGCTCCGGGCGAGCAGCCATTTGGCGCCGCTGTTTTTGAAGAAATATTCCACCCGATCACGCGGATAGTCAGGATCGATCGGAAGATAAGCACCTCCCGCTTTTAGAATGGCGAGCATCCCGATAATCATTTCCAGCGTACGGTCACCCATGACGGCAACGACCCGTTCAGGCCCTACACCCTTCTCTCGCAGCAGTGCCGCGAGCTGGTTTGCTTTGGCATTCAGTTCGCCATATGTCAGTTCGATACCATCACAGGCCAGCGCGATGCTCTCTGTATGCTTATCCACTTGTTCCTCGAACAGTTCGTGAATGGTTTGACGGGGATACTCGGTTTTCGTGTTGTTGAAGTCCCCAATGATCTGACCCCGTTCTTCTTCCGTCAGCATACGGATGTCGGATAGCCGGATCTCCACATCTGTGGTCACGGCCTCCAGAATTTGAAGGTAATGCGCGATCATCCGCTCCACCGTATCTTTAAGGAACAGCTTCCGGGCATATTCTACATCCAGGCGAATTTCCCCCTCCTCTTCTGCTGCCGTAACCATCAGGTCGAATTTGGATGTTCCGTTGTCGAAGTCATACGGTTCTATAAGAAGTTCACCAAGCTGAATTTCCCCGACGCCGACGTTATCGACGGCAAACATGGTATCAAACAGCGGATTTCGGCTGACATCCCGCCGTACATTCAGCCTTTCGAGCAAATCCTCATATTGGACCATCTGATGCTCGAATGCTTGCAGCGAATGCTTTTTAACTTCCTCCAAAAAGTCGATGAACCGTTTGCTTCCTTCAGGCTGATTTCGAATCGCCAGGGTATTGACGAACATACCGATGACACTTTCCAATTCCTTTTGCAGTCGACCAGAGGTCGGTGTGCCTACGATAATGTCCTCTTGGTTGGCGTATTTGGACAATAGAATGTTGTATGCAGCCAATAGGAACATGTATAACGTAGTTCCAGTCCGGGCAGCCGTCCCAAGAATCCGGGAGCTTAATTCACTGCCGATCGCAATAGAGAAAGCATCGCCTTCAAAACTTTGGATTTGCGGCCGTGGATAATCTGCCGGAAGGTTTAGAGCGGGCAGCTCTCCTGCAAAACGCTCCAGCCAATACTGTTCTTGCTTCGCGTAGGCTTCCGATTGAAGCATTTCACTTTGCCATGCCGCATAATCCTTATATTCGATGCGTGATGAGGTATCATCCAGCTCTTGGCCGCTATAAAGCAAGTTCAGCTCCTCGACAAGAAGGCGGATCGATCCTCCATCCGAAACGATATGATGCATATCTATGATCAAAATATGCCTATCCTCACCCAAGTTTGCCAGCCCTACGCGCATTAGCGGAGCCTTTTGCAAGGAGAAGGGTTCAACGAACCGCTCTATGATTTCCGAAATATGGTCCGGATCTTCCGGTGCCTCAAGCTCCCGGACAGAGAAAGAAACGTCGTGATGCACCATTTGCATCAGCTCTCCTTCTACAAACCGAAACGAGGTCCTGAACGCTTCATGCCTGCGAATGAGGATAGTAAATGCCTGGTGCAGCCGTGCACGGTCCAGCTCCCCCGTTAGCTGTAAAACAAAAGGCATATTATAAGCCGTCCCCGCCCCTACAAGCTCATTGAGAATCAGCAAGCGCTTCTGTGCTGACGACACCGGATAATGCTCTCTTTCCGGCACCTTTGCGATCGAGGAATAGCTTGTTTGTTCCACAGCGTCGATCGCCTCAGCCATCTGTTCCATCGCAGGATGTTGAAAAATACTGCTTAACGGAAAGTCAATCTGGAAGACTTCCTTGATATGGGACGCCAGCGCTACCGCTTTGAGTGAATGCCCGCCCAGTTCAAAGAAATGGCTGTATGCTCCTATCGGGGCCGTTCCGAGAACCTCCGACCATATTTCGGCCAGCTTTCGTTCCGTCACACCGCGCGGTGGCACATAATTATCTGCTGCAGCGGATGCAAAGTCCGGTTGCGGAAGCGCGCGGCGATCCACCTTTCCGTTGGAGGTCAGCGGGATTTTGTTCAATTCCACGTAGTGAACAGGGATCATGTATTCCGGCAGCTCCCGCGCCAGACATCCCCGAATCTCGCGGACGGCAATATTACGGGATGTCGTAATATAAGCGCACAACTCTGTTTCCTGCTTCGGATTTAATACCACAGCAACGATAGCCTCAGCAACGCCCTCCTGTTTGAGCAGGACATTCTCCACTTCTCCAAGCTCGATGCGGTAACCTCGAATTTTGACCTGCTCGTCCATCCGGCCTAGATACTCCAGGTTTCCATCAGGGAGCCACCTAGCCAGATCACCGGTTCTGTACATTCTTTCACCGGTTTGAAATGGATCGGCGGTAAACTTCTCCGCCGTCAAATCGTCCCGGTTCATGTACCCCCGTGCCAGACTGTCTCCGGCAATACACAGTTCACCGGGAATCCCGATCGGAAGGAGCTTGTCATTTCTGTCAAGGATATACACCCTTACGTTGTCAATCGGGCAGCCGATCGGAATGTTATCGTATTCGCCATTCACCTTGAAAGCTGCCGTCACGATGGTATTTTCCGTAGGTCCGTAATTATTTACCAGGTCATAGGGTACGGGATGATAAGACTTGAGCTTATCTCCACCGGTAAGCAGCACACGCAGGGAATCGTTCTGGATCTGGGTGAATTGCTCGCAGACGGCCGTCGGCAGGAAGCTGACAGTGATACCCTGTTCGTTGTAGTAATCCGCCAATCGCGGCACATCGTATCGGATTTCCTCCGGGATAATATGAAGCTCACCGCCCGACAAGAGTGATGGGAATATCTCCCACACAGAGGCATCAAAGCCGAATCCGGCGTATTTGGTACTTTTGTCCTCAGGCGTCAGCCCGTAATACGATTGATACCATCCTGTCATATTGAGCAGGGAGCGGTGTTCGATCATCACGCCTTTCGGTTTCCCCGTAGACCCTGACGTATAGATCACATAGGCCAAGTCGGCGGACGAACCCTTTGGCGTCGAGAACGGCTTCTGTATATGAAGCTCACTGTTTGGCATCAGCACTGCCTCTAAATCGATCCAGGGGAGACTCAAACCTTTCGATTGTACCAGCCCATTTTTCGTCAGTAGCAAGCCAGCCTTGCTATCCTCCAGAATGTAAGTAATACGATCGGCAGGGTACTCATGGTCGATTGGGAGATATGCTGCCCCCGTTTGTAATACTGCAAGCACTGCCACAATCATTTCGACCGAATGTTCGACCATGATTGCCGTGATCCCCCCGGGTTTCACACCCTTTTCCAGCAGAACGTAAGCAAGGCGGCTCGTTTGTTCCTCCAGTTCACGGTAAGTCAGCCGCTGGTTTTTAAAGACGAGGGCAATATGGTCCGGCGTACGCTTGACCTGTTCTGCAAACAACTCATAAGCGGTCCGGTTATGGGCAAAGTCCTTTTTCGAACCGTTGAATTGTTCCAGAATCCAGCTCCGCTGCTCCGGCGGCAGCAGTTCTATATCTTCCAGCTTGATATGTCTGCTAACAACCACTGACCTTAAAACCTCAATGTAGTGCGTCATCAGGCGCTCGATCGTCCCGGCTTTTAACAGCTTCGCAGCATACTCCGCTTCGATGGACATTCCCCGGTCATTTTCCGTTACCGTCAATGTCAAATCAAACTTCGACATCCGTCCGTCCCAGGAACGAGAACTTACGGTAAGTCCGTCTAAAGCCAACTCTTCAATACCGAGATTCTGAAGCGTAAACACCGTGTCGAACAGCGGGTTACGGCTTAAGTCGCGTCTGAGTCCGAGCTTCTCGATAAGCTCCTCGTATGGATAGTCTTGGTGCTCGAAAGCCTGAAGTGTCGTTTGTTTCACTTCGCACAGGAATTGATCGAACGTTTTTGTTCCTTCCGGTTTTACACGCAAAGCAAGCGTGTTGACGAACATACCTACCGTTTGAAGCACGTCTGCATGAGTTCTGCCCATCGTTGGAGATCCAATCACAATATCCTCTTGGGAGGCATATCTGGAAAGCAATATGCTGTAGGCAGCCATCATAACCATATACAAGGTGGCTCCCGTTTCGTTAGCCAGCTGTTTCAACCGGGACGTCAGCTCTTCATCGAGATTCACTGAGGAAAAAGCTCCTTCAAAGCTTTGAATCTGCGGTCGTGGATAATCGGTCAACCAATTAAGCACGGGTGGCTCTTCGGCAAATTGATTAAGCCAGTAATGCTCCTGCTGCTCCCTGGGGCCGGACTGTTTACTTTGCCAAACGGCAAAGTCTTTATATTGAACACGTCGAACCGAATGCCCTGCATGAGTTTTTGCAACTGCTTCTTTACCCAGGCTGTTATACACTTCGCAGAATTCCTGCACGATGATTCCGATGGAAGCACCGTCGGCGACGATATGATGGATATCAATGATCAGAAGACAGCATTCTTCCCTTATTGTAGATAGTCCCGCCCTCAGCAAAGGTGCGCTTCCGAGGTCGAACGGAACTACGAATCGGTCGACGGTTTTCTCAATATCCTCACTAGGATGAGACTCCAATTCCTTTATAGCAAAGGGTACCTTCTCATGCACCACCTGGACGGGTTCCCCCTGCAAAGACGCAAAAGAGGTTCGTAAAGACTCGTGGCGGGAAATCAAGATTTGAAAAGACTGTTCCAGCCGGTCGACATCAAGTTTACCCTCAATTTGCAGGACAAACGGCATATTATACGCTGTTGTAATTCCTGCCATACTATTCAAAACATACAGGCGCTTTTGCGCAGAGGACACTGGATAGAACTCGGCTAGGGGAGCAGGCTCGATCCCAACAAATTCCTCATCTTCGTTCCTGTTGATCCTCGCTGCCATCTCTGCTAGAATCGGCGTCTGGAATATATCTCTTAAAGGGAGTTGGATCTCAAATTGCTTTTTCATTTCCGTGACCAACTTTAACGCTGTCAGGGAATGACCCCCAAGCTCAAAGAAATGGTCATTCGCCCCGATCGAAGGAATGGCCAGTACAGCGCTCCAAATGTCCGCCAGCTTTTGCTCCGTTTCGTTCCGAGGCGCAACAAACGCTTCGTTACCAAGAGCATTAGCCTCCACGGGCTCCGGCAAGGCCTGCAGGTGAACTTTGCCGTTCGGAGTAAGCGGTAGTTGGTCCATAAATACCCAATGAACAGGTACCATATAATCCGGCAGATCATTCAAAAGATACTGTTTCATACTCGTCGCATCGAGATTTTCCGCACCAACCACATAAGCACATAATGATTTCAGACCGTCACCCTTGTCTCTTACTGTGACTACAGCCTCCTTCACGCTTACATGCATCTGAATCCGGCTTTCGATTTCCCCGGTTTCGATGCGGAAACCGCGTATTTTCACCTGATTGTCCAACCGGCCAATAAAATCGATGCTTCCGTCCGGGAGCCAGTTTACCAGATCCCCCGTACGATAAATCCGTTCTCCCTCGATAAAAGGGCTTGCAATAAACTTCTCCGAAGTCAGGGACAGATTGTTTATGTATCCGCGCCCGACGCCATCACCGCCAACCCACAGTTCTCCCGAAACACCGACGGGGCACAGATGCCCGTATAAATCGACGATGTAAGCAGTAGAATGGGCAATCGGTCCGCCGATCGGAATCCTTGTTTCCTCGAACGAGCGGATCGTGTAGCAGCAGGAAAACGTCGTATTTTCAGTCGGCCCATACCCGTTAATGATCGTCGTATTGTGGCATTGGTTCGCCACAAGCTGAATATGCTTAGGGGAAAGGGTATCCCCCCCGACGATCAAGAAGCGAAGGGGACGGAATAACGTCGGATCCAATTGAGACAACTGATTGAACAAGGGAGAGGTGAGCCACATTGTTGTAATGCGGTATTCATGAATCGCTTCTCCCAACAGCTGCGCATCCAGAATGGAGTGCTTATCGATGATATAAAGTTCCAGGCCGTTTAGAAGTGCTCCCCAAATCTCAAATGTGCAGGCATCAAATACAGGTGCTCCGGTTTGCAAAATGCGGTCTCCTGGTTCAAAAGGGACATAGTTGCTGTTTTGGACGAGCCGTACCACATTATGATGTTCGATCATCACCCCTTTGGGACGTCCCGTCGAACCGGAGGTATACATCACATAGGCCAGGTTTGAGGGCGTAAGAATCTTTTCCGCATCGATTGCACGGTCCTCTATCACAGTTGAAGTACATTCATCCTCTTCCCGATCCAGAATGATGGATTCGACTCCGTCCATATGCTTGTCCGCATAACACTCCGACGTAACGATCCATCTCGTCTCACTATCCCTCAACATAAAGGCAATGCGATCTTCCGGGTATTCCGGATCAATAGGCAAATAGGCGCCACCAGCCTTTAAAATACCCAGCATACCCACTACCGTCTCCATTGAACGGTCGCCGATCAAGCCCACGACGCTATCTGGTTCAACACCCTTTCTTCTCAGTCGGGATGCCAGACGATCAGCTCGCACATTCAACTCCGCATAAGTCAGTTTGTGTTCCTTATTCACGATAGCGATGTTTCCCGGTATCATCCCGGCCTGACGCTCGAACAGCTGCACGATCGTTTGATCCCTCGGATATTCGCCGACGGTGTTAAATTGGTGCAGGATTTGCTGTTTCTCGTCGTCTGTAATGACTGAAATATGCTGAATCAGAATGTCAGCGTTCCGGCCGACCTGATCGAGCACTTGCTCAAAATTTTGGAACAAACGATCCATTGCGGCCTGGACATATCGGGCTGAGTTATATTTAAATTTGACTTCGAGCCCAGCGTTCGGCATCAGAATTAGGTTAAAGTCATAATGCGTCTGCTCAAAATCTTCAAGCTCAGTAATTGCAACCGCTTCTTCTCCTTCATCTAGAGGGTCCGCACTCACCGGATAATTTTGAAAGGCATAAATATGAGAGATCAGATGTTGCTTCTTGGAAGTCAGGGATTGAATCTCAGCCAGCGGATAAAAGTCGTAGCTTTGTGTTTCTAAGGAGGACTGCTGGACCTCCCGAATTAATGCAGAGAACGACATCCCGCCATGGAAGGCGATCCGGATCGGGACCGTATTGATGAACAGCCCGACCATGTTCTCAACCTCCTCCACTTCAGCCGGTCGGCCGGAGGTGACGGTACCGAAAACCACATCCTCGGTTCCGTTATAGCGGCCCATTAACAAGCCCCAGGCCGACTGGAGCACCGTATTTAAAGTCACCTGATGACTTTTGGCCAGATGCTCCAGCCCTTGTGTCGTTTCCTGGCTTATTTTGTAGGCACGGTCCACTTGAACGGCTTGCTCTCTTTGCCGTACCTCCCTGCGACCATAGCCATTCCGGCCTACCTGGGTGTTCATGCCAAAGGAGGGCAGTTCAATATCTGATTCGTAGCCTTCCAAATATCCGGCCCAGTAGCTTCGGGCTTCTTCGCGGTTCTGCCCATCCAGCCACTGAATGTATCGGGAGAAGGGCGGCGCCTCTTCCACTGATGAAAACGTACCCTGGCTGAGCGATTTATAGACGTCAAACAATTCCTGAACGATTGTTTTTAAACACCAACCGTCCAGAATGATATGATGATAGCTCCAAATCAGCTTATAACTGAGATCACCGGTTTGCAGCACGGCCGCACGAAGCAGCACATCCTTGGCCAGGTCGAACCCCTTCTTCTGGTCCTCTTGGATATAGCGGCGGATATACTGCTCCTGCTCCATTTCGCCAAACGACGACAAGTTCTCATAAAACACAGGCATCACGCGCTTTTTGAATACAACCTGCTTTGGATTTTTCGTGTTCTCATGGATGAAATTAAGCCGAAGCACATCATATTTGTCGATCAGGACATTAAAACTTTTTTCCAATATCAAGGCATCCAGCCTTCCCGAGACGGTGCAGGAAAACTGTTCGAAGTATGCGGCGGAATCTGGGTTCAAATAGGAATGAAACAGCATTCCTTCTTGCATCGGTGTTAAGTTGTATACCCCCGCAATAGTCAGCTTATCGCTCAAGACCATCTCTCCCTAAATTCATTTTTATTGGTTATAAAAATCCATAATGGCTTCCAGCTCTTCAATGGACAGATCGTCTCCCCCCACATCGGAAGGCGTCAGTTCCTGAGTCTCTTTTTCCGTGCAATGCTTGATTATTTCCATCAACTGTGTCTTAAAACGGCCGCCCAGGAGGCTGATTTCCGTTCCTGTATATTCCGCAAGATTATAGTCGATCGACATCGTCAGACAGCCATCTTCCACAAGGCCCGTAATATTCAAAGCCACTTCCCTTTCGGCTTCCGGGCTGACGGTTTGACCGTATGGCACGTCGGAAGCACTGAACAGCTCTGTATTCACATCGTTGTCGAATTGCCCCAGGTAGTTAAACTTAATTTCAGGCACCAGACGGAATTGCATCTCTTCCTCAAGCCGGTTCTCACCAAGGTATTTCAGGATTCCGTAGCCAATACCCTTGTTCGGAATGCGACGTAAGTTCTCTTTGACCGATTTGATGTGGTAGGATATATCCGCTGAACTCGGGATATTCAATACGACTGGATAAATGGAAGTAAACCAACCGACCGTTCTGCTGATATTCACGTTCTTCATGATGTCTTCCCTGCCATGGCCTTCAAGACAGATCAAAACATTGTCCTCGCCTGTCCATTCCCTTACGGCCCGTCCCAATGCAGCGAGTAGAATGTCGTTGATTTCCGTATTGTAGGCCTTATGCACTTTACCGAGAAGCTGCCCGGTTTCGGCTGCAGACAGCTTAAAGGAATACGACATGTTATCCGAGACTGTTGCAGTGCCCTCAAAAAGGCCAGACTTGGGCAGGATCTTAATGTTCTGCGATTCGATTTGTCGCCAGTAGGACTTCTCTTTCTGCAGCATTTCACTGTTTGCATATTCCGTCAGTCGGTTCGCCCACGTTTGGAAGGAATCCGTCTTGGACGGCAGTGCAATAAGTTCGCCCCGCTCTGCTTGATGATACGCAAGCGTCAAATCCTCGAATAAAATGCGCCAGGAAATACCGTCAATGATCAAATGGTGAATAATGATCGCCAAATGATCACCCTGGTCTGTCTTGAATAATCCCGCCTTGACCAACGGTCCGTTTTCCAAATCGAGACTGCCATGCAGCTCATCAATGATTCGGGCCATCTCAATCCGGCCATCATCCTCATCGGCCATTGTCTTGATGAAAAGTTCGAACCACGGGTGCTCCTCCCGAATGTTCTCCCCCCTGTTATACTGCATCCATAATCCTTCCTCGCATTTATAAACCATTCTTAACGCATCATGATGACGGATCAGCCCGGTGAAGACCTCCCTTAACAGATCCGCATCGAATCCTCCACGCTTATGCAGAACGACAGCCTGGTTCCAGTGATTTGCTGGTGAGAATCCGCATTCAAAAAACCACTTCTGAATTGGAGTAAGCTTCACAAACCCCTCGACCGGCCCCTGATCAATTTCGCGGTGGTCCGCCTGTACATATTTGGACAGCTTCCGAATTTCCGGATTTTGGAACAGATCCTTCATTTTCAACTTATAACCTTGATTGCTCAGCTTCGAAGAAATTTGAATGGCTCGAATCGAATCCCCCCCGAGCTCAAAGAAATTATGATCAATCCCGATCTTGTGGACGCTGAGAACCTCTTCCCAAATCGTCACCAGGATTTGCTCCACTTCATTACGGGGCTCCGTATAATTCCCACTCGACGCGGCGCTGCGTTCGGGAGCAGGCAGTGCATCCCGGTTGATCTTCCCGCTGATCAAAAGCGGCATTTCTGCAAGAATGATAAAGTGGGCCGGTATCATATAGCCGGGCAATGTTGCTGCCAATTCATCTTTTAACTCGAAGAGACAATTCTCCTCGCTGTCTTGCACGGAAGACTCCAGAACCAGATATGCACACAAATATTTGCTTCCGGTATCATCTTCTCTAGCCAATACAATCGTTTGCTTGATATGCGGGGATTGCATAATACAAACTTCGATTTCCTCCAGCTCAATGCGGTAGCCTCTGATTTTGACCTGAAAATCTTTACGTCCGAAAAACTCCAGATTTCCGTCATGCCGCCAGCGCCCTAAATCACCGGTCTTGTACAGACGAGGGATTTCACCCGATTCCGGGATACAAGGAGCAAATGGATCTTTCCCGAAGGACTGGTCCGTTCTTTTCGGATCATGGATATATCCACGCCCTACACCCGCACCGGATACACAAATTTCTCCGTAAACGCCTGCCGGACAAAGTTTCATTTGGTTATCGACCACATACAAATTTAAATTCGCCAGCGGTTTACCAATCGGGACGAAGTCTGTCTCCTTAGGCAAGTCGCGGATCACAAGCTGGCTGATATCATCGGCAGCTTCCGCAGGTCCGTACGCATTTACGATTGGAATTCCGGGATACAGGTTCAGCCATCTCCGGGCCAAATCCGGCTTTATGGTCTCTCCCGTAAGCATCAAGTGACTTAGAAAATCTAGTTTCATCCCTGTCTGTTCCAGCACATCCAGCATGACTGTCAAATAAGATGGGACCACTTCCAAAAGCGTCACGCGATCGGCTGTAATTGCCTCCAGGAAACGTTCTGCTTCAAGTACCATATCTTGTGGATACACCACAGTCGTCCCGCCCAATGCAAGAGCACCAAAGCATTGCCATACCGAAATATCGAAACAGATATTGGCGTTCTGGGCAAAGACCATATGATGATCCAGAGCAAGAGCATCGGCTTCGGCAAGGATGTGATTCAATAAACCCCGATGCTCGATCATTACACCTTTGGGCTTTCCGGTCGAGCCAGAGGTAAACAATATATATGCCAGACTGTCCGCACCCTGCAGTTTCCCGATATTCACCGGGCTTTCCTTCTCAATTTCCTCCAGCACCAAGTCAAGGCAAAGGATCACCCCTTCATACTGCTCTTCCAACCCATCCCGGACATATTCCGAGCGGGTTATAAGAACTCGTGCCCCGGAATCCTCCAAAATACTCGCTTTACGCTTTACTCCATACTCCGGATCGATCGGAACATAGGCGCCTCCCGCCTTCCAGATTCCGAGCACGCTTTGAATAAATCCGGGGGAGCGCTCCAACATCACTGCAGCAATCGCTTCCTCCGGCAGATCACCCAAACACCTTTGAAGGTAACGGCCAATCCGGTTGGCTTGGGCATTGAGTTCGGCGTAGTTCCATACTCCCCCAGCGAATTTCACTGCCGGCGAATCAGGCTGTTCATACGCAAAACGCTCAAAGCGTTGAGGAACACTCAGATTGAAGTCATAGGCTGCCTTTTGTCCCCGGCCCCAACTCATTATTTCCTTGCGCTCTTCCAAACTGAGCAGCTCCACGCTTCCCAGCGGTATATCGGGAGCCGTTACAAGGTTATGGAGGATCTGCAAGTAGTGACGACCCATTTGTTGTGCGGTGAAATCTGAAAACAAATCGGTGTTGTACTGCAAATCAAGAGAGATCTCGGTATGATCCGCATAAACATCCAGCATCAAGTCGAACTTGGAGATGTCGGTCTTCAGCTCATATGGAGTGAGGAGCAGATCGCCTATAGCAACTTCCGGTTTCTCGCGGTCCGTAAAATTGAACATGGTGTCAAAAAGCGGGTTTCGGCTTGTGTCACGATTCAGATCAAGCAGCTCCACCAACCGCTCGAAAGGGAAATCCTGATGATGGATTGCTGATAACGTGTGATCCATAACCTCCCTGACAAGCTCGCGAAACGTCTTATGATGTTCCGGAAAATTGCGAAGCGCCACTGTGTTGATAAACATCCCCAGCATGTGCTGTACGTCCCGATGATTACGCCCGGCGGCCGGCGTTCCGACGATAATTTCCTCCTGACCGCTATATTTCGATAACAGGGTGCAGTAAGCACCTAACATCACGGAAAACAAAGTTACGCCCATGTCCTGAGACAGCTTCTGAAGCGATCCAGCAAGCTCCGGGGACAGCGAAAGCTGCAATGTCTTGCCGTTAAAGCTCTGCACGGCCGGTCTACGGTAATCCAGCGGCAGGTTTAATAGAGGCAGTTCACCACAGAAATGCTCCAGCCAATAAGATTCATGGCGTTGCATCTCTTCCCCGCCGAGCCGTTCATTCAACCAGAAGGCATAATCCTTATAGTGGATGTCAAGCGGTAGCAGGCCGTTGTCGTTATACATCCGCTCCAGTTCGTCCAGTAGAATGACTCCCGACAAACCGTCGGAAATAATGTGGTGCATATCGATCAGCAGCACACCCTCGGCCTGTCCGGTATGAAGCCATTGAATCCGCAAGAGCGGTGCTTCTTCCAAAGTAAACGGGCGGATAAACGACTTGATTTGTTCATCGATCTGCTGCTTACCCGCACCGGTCATTTCTACCTCTTCAAGCTTACAGTCCGCTTCGGGATGAATGATCTGGACCAGCTCCCCGTCAACAAAGCGGAACGACGTTCGAAATACTTCATGACGGTCAATCAACCGATTGATAATATGCTGTAAGCGCGCGGAATCCAAACGGCCTTGAACTTGGTAGGCGAATGGCATGTTATATGCCGTTGATTCCGACTCCTCTAGCGTATGTAGCACATATATTCTTTTTTGCGCCGGACTCACTGGATAAGCGTCATCGGCAGGTGCCGGTGAAATGGACTCTGCATAGTACACACCTCCGTTCATTTCCCGGATTCGCTCCGCCAAAAGAGCAGCGGTCGGATACTCGAAAATGTCCCTCACTGTTACGTCAACACCCAGCTCCCCTTGAATACGGGAAACAAGGATCGTTGCTTTTAGTGAATGTCCGCCTAAACCGAAGAAATTATCTTCTATGCTTACCCTCTTCACTTCCAGAATCTCAGTCCAAATGGAAACTAAGGACTCCTCCGTATCATTGCGTGCAGGTACAAATTCGCCCTCGTTACGCTCGATGACAGGTTCGGGTAACCGGCTGCGGTTAATTTTCCCATTGGCATTATGCGGCATATCCTCCAGTTGTATAAAGATTGTAGGAACCATATAATCCGGCAAACAGGCGATCAGATACTCCTTCAATTCGGATGCCGTTAGATCGACATAAGCCGTGTAATACGCGCATAAGTATTTCTCGGCCCCACCCTTGACAAGCACTGCTGCTTCCCGAATTTGTTCGTGCTCGCTTAACCTGTGCTCGATTTCTCCGAGCTCAATCCGGAATCCCCTGATTTTGATCTGTTGATCCTTGCGGCCGATGAACTCGACATTACCGTCAGGAAGCCATCTGCCCAAATCTCCAGTTCTATACAATCGAACGCCTGGCCTGGAAGCAAACGGATCCTCCATAAACCCTTTTGCAGTCTGCTCCGGATCATTAAGATAGCCTCTTCCTACTGCAATTCCAGCTACACAAATTTCGCCAATGATTCCAATTGGACACAGTTGTGTTTGCTTGTTAACAATATACATTCGAATATTGGACAACGGTTTTCCGACCGGGATATATCCCTTATTCTCAGGTGCACAATCCATAACATACTGGCAAATATCATCAGATGCCTCCGCCGGACCGTATGCGTTAACCATTTTGATTCCGGGGCAAAGCTCAAACCAGCGTGTAGCCAGCGCAGGCGTGACGGCCTCCCCTGTAATCATCAAATGCTGCAGAGATTCAAAGCGAAGTGAACGTGCCTTAACGATATCCAAAAGTATACTCAAATACGAAGGAACGACTTCGAGAAGGGTTACCCGATCCCGGATGAGCTGATGGATGAACCTCTCGGGTGATAGAATCAGTTCCTCTGGATAGATAACCGTGGTCCCGCCAAGTACCAATGCACCGAATAATTGCCATACCGAAATATCAAAGCAGTGATTTGCCGTCTGGGCGAACACAATATCATCAGATAATTGAAGATCATGCGCTTCAGCCCAAATATGGTTCAGCATCCCCAGGTGCTCGATCAAGACTCCTTTCGGCTTTCCCGTCGAACCAGAAGTAAAGAGTGTATAGGCCAAATCGGTCATTTCTACCGGGACGCCGATATTGCTTTCGGCCTCTTCACCCTCGGGAGGGACAAGGTTGTCCAGCTCCGCAAACCGGCCTGGATAACGTGCTTTCAACTCGTCCTCCACGTGTGCGGATAATGCAACAACGATTCTGGCATCCGAATCGGCAACGATCCCCGACTTCCTCTCCTGTGGATATTGAGGATCGACAGGTATATAAGCAGCTCCAAGTTTCCAAATGGCGAGTATGCTCGCTACCATTAGCGGTGAACGGTCCAGCATCACCGTTGCAAAATCACCCTTTTCAAGCCCGAACTGTCTGAATATGCGTGCCAAGCGATTCGCTTTTCGGTTCAACTGATCGTAAGTCAGGTATTCCTCCTGATAGCGAAGTGCAACTTTTTCCGGCTGACGTCGTGCTTGCTCTTCGAATAGTTCATGCGCAGGCTTGTCAAGCCTGAATTCCTTTTCCGTGTTGTTAAAGTCGGTCAGAATGACCCGCTTTTCCTGTTCGGAGATGATCTCGATATCCCGCAAATACACACCATCATTGTCCAATACAATGTTCACGATTTGCTTCAAGTGCCCTTCCAAGTTTTGCAGAAAATGCTCGTCATAGAGAAATCCGTTATAGGTGAACAACACTTCGAGTTCCTGTTCCGGGAATACGGTCACGTCCAGATTGTAATTGGTATGTTCCACCATTTCACTGTCGACTATCGACAGTCTGCCTTCATCGCCGCCCATCGTCTCCAGCGGATAATTCTCAAAAACGAGAATATGGTCGATCAGTTGATTTTTGAGTACTGTTTTTGACTGGATTTCCGCCAATGAAACATAGTTATACCGGTTCGCTTCCAGCATCGAATCATTCACTTGGGCAAGTAGTACTTGGAAAGAGGTGTCCTTATAGCTTCTGATTCGTAAAGGAACCGTATTAATAAACAGTCCCACCATGCTCTCGATACCAGGCAATTCTGGCGGCCTGCCCGATACGACCGAACCAAATACTACATCCTCGCTGTCGTTATAACGCTGCAACAATACACCCCAAATCGCATGGAACACCGTGCTTAACGTCACCTGATGTTTGACGGCCAGCGTTTTCAGGCGCCGAGTTGTATCTTCATCCCATTTAAAATGGTATTTGCGATGATCGAACCCTTTTCGATCATCCCCTCCCCCCAGGGATGGGACCGTCGCACGCAATTCGTAATCCTCAAGGTATTGGCTCCAGTATTGCAGAGCATTCTTCTGGTCTTGCTCCCCGAGCCACCTTATATAATCGCTATAAGGATATACCGGAGCCAATCGTAGCGAGGAACCACTCTCCAAAGCCTCATAAATTTGGAACAAATCTTGGGCAAGGATCCCCATACACCAACCGTCCATAATGATATGATGGAATCTCCAGACGACTTTGTAGACATCCTTATCCAGTTTGAACACAGTCATGCGAAAGAGCGGACCTGTCTCTAAATCGAACTTTCGCTCCAGGTCCCGTGCTTGAAACACCTCGATGAGCCTCGGCTGTTCTTCCTTCGGACAGGTCGAAATGTCCTCAAAGCTTATTTCCGGCTCGCATTGGTTCAAGACGATTTGTAAGGGCTGCTCCACTTCCGTATATATAAATACCGTCCTTAATACATCATATCGTTCTACCAAGGTTGTAAAACTGCGCTTCATTGTTGGAAGTGATAGCATCCCTTGAATCGTGAAGGAAACATGCTCAAAGTACGCTTCAGAGTCGGGTTCCAATAAGGAATGGAACAAGATTCCTTCTTGAGTCGGCGTAAGCGGGTATATTTTATCAATTTCATGATTGCTCAATGTCACACACTCCCCATCTACTTTGGCTGCCGGATTGCCACCAATCCGGCAGCTTCCACCTACGGCAGGACTATAGCTTCTTCTTCAGCTTGCGAGAAATGGCATCCAATTGCTTTTGAGAAAGTTTGTTGTACTGGAAGTCGGTCGGTGTCATTTCCTTAACCTCCTTACGGGAGCAGTGTTGGACAATTTGTTCAAGATGTTCTCCAAACCGCTTAGCGAGCCGCTGAATCGTTTCCTGATGATATTGATACTTGTTGTAGTTTATTTCCATACTGAATTGACCGTTGGAAACCATGGCATTCAATTCCAGCTTATATCCCTTCTGAACCTGCGGCCCGACCTCGGGTCCAGTCGAAATGTCGGACACTTGGAACACCGCCATCCGCGCTGCCTCCTGGTCAAACTGCCCAAGGTAATTGAAGACAAGCTCCGGTTTGAGCAGGTAATCCAGTGAAAGTTCGGAGGTCGAGTCATGGAAGGTCAAATATTTCATAATTTCATAGCCCAACCCTTTACCCGGTACTCTTCGCAACTCATCCTTGGTACTCTTGATCAATTCGGCAAGATCGTCCGTCCCTTTCTCTCCGAGCACGAACGGGAACAGGGATGTGAACCATCCTACCGTCCTCGACACATTCACCCCTTTTATTACATCCTCCCGGCCATGCCCTTCCAGTTGGATCAGTATATTACCGGAACCTGCCCACTCTTTCAGCGTGCGGCTCAGAGCCGCAAGAAGAAGGTCTTGTATCTCCGTACTGTAGGCATGGTGAGCGTCTGTTAACAGGCTACGGGTAACATTGGTGTCCAATGTCAGCTTCTGAACCGCGTGATCCCCTGCCTGATTCGAAGAAATCGAATGGTCGACGGGAAGCTCGGTGACAGAAGTCCGCTCGACGGCACTCCAGTATCCTGTTTCTTTTAATAGTGACGAGCTTACGGAATACTTCCTCAGCTTCTCCGACCATGCTTGGAAGGAATCCGTTTTGTCCGGGAGCTTCACCTCCGATTGTTCAAGCAATTGCTTGTAGGCAGTGGAGAAGTCCTCCAGAATGAACCGCCAGGACACCCCGTCAACGACCAGATGATGAATGATGAATAACAGATAATCTCCGGTATTTGTATGATAGATCGCCAGTCGGATAAGCGGTCCCTGCTCGATATTCAATTCCGTCTGCAGTTTGGCAGATTCCCGCTCGATTTCGGCCACAGTGTTTGCAGTTCCTTTGAGATCGATCACATTCAGCTTGTAATACTCCTGTTCTTCCAACCCTTGATTGAACTGAACGATCCTGTCATCCTCCATGCCAAACCTCATCCGCAGTGCGTCGTGGTGCTCCACCAGACGATCGAACGCCTCGGCGACCAACCCCGGAACAAAGCCTTCCGGCCTGTGCACCATGACTGAATGATTGTAATGATGGACATGCTCCCATTTCTGTTCGAACAGCCGATATTGAATCGGAGTCAAGCCTACCTCTCCAGTCACCGGCTCCTGACTGGTTTTGACAGTCAGCGTCTGTACGTATTTGCTCACTTCCCGGATTGTCGGATGTTTGAACAGATCCCTCATTTCCATCCGCAGACTGTAAGCTGTTAATCGTGAAGATACCTGCAGTGCCTTGATGGAATCGCCGCCGCATTCAAAGAAGTTATGATCCGTTCCTATACCTTGTACGCCCAACGTTTCCTCCCATACACGCAGCATCACTTCCTCAATTTCGTTTATTGGAGTCGAGTCTTCTCCGCAAAGCTTGACTTCCATGACCGGATCGGGAAGCGCTTTGAAGTTCACCTTGCCGTTCTCATTGAGCGGTATGTGGTCAAGGAAAACATAAGCAGAAGGCAGCATATATGCCGGAAGTCTGGCCCCTAAATAGTTTCTCATATCCTGCGCGGTCAACACTTGCGTAGTAACCAGATAGGTACAAACGTATTTGCTGCCGTTGTCGTCCTCCTTCACGGTGACTACGGCCTCTTGCACATCCGGATGAGCCGCAAGCTGAAACTCGATTTCAGCAAGCTCTACCCGGTAACCACGGATTTTGGTTTGATGGTCGACTCTGCCGATGAACTCAATGCTGCCATTCGGCAATCGCTTAGCCCGGTCTCCCGTCTTATACAGACGCTGTTCAGAATGGAGGGGATGGGAGATGAACTTTTGGTTCGTAAGTTCTGGCTGTCCCAAATATCCGCGTCCAACCCCCCGCCCGGCGATCACCAACTCACCTGGTATTCCATCCGGCAAAAAGTTTCCGTAATTATCCATAATTTGTGCTTCTGTATGAAAGATTGGCTGCCCAATTACCGGCTGACTGCTGAATTCCTCGAATGAATCCTGGTCGAATGGATGGGCAATACATCCGATCGTGGCTTCCGTAGGTCCGTAGTGGTTTACGAATCTGGTGTACGGATACCGTTCAAAATATCGCTTAACGTCCTGGATCCTCATTTTCTCGCCACCAAGAACGATCAGTTCCAGCGAGTTCAACAGCCCTTCCGTATCAAACCGTTCATGATTCGCCAAAATGTGAAACAGAGACGGCGTCACTTTAATAAATGTAATGCCGTTCAGTGACATGTAGTCCAGTACGAAAGCCGGGTCCACATAATCGTGTCGGTCGAGCAGATGCAGCTCGCAACCGCCCGCTAACGCCGGATACAGCGCGGTATAGCACAAATCAAAACCGGGCGAGGAAAGGAGCATTGTTTTGTCTGTGCCGTCGATTCGTTGACTCGTCACAAACCAGTGCACATAATTCACCAAATTGCGCTGCTCGATCATAACGCCTTTGGGTGTCCCGGTTGTCCCGGAGGTATAGATCAAGTAGGCCAAGTCGTCTTCTTTCACCGGAATATTCAAATTCTTCTCCAGACCATCTGTCGCTTTGAGATGATCTAGAAGGAATAATTGCCCCCCAGTGTCAGCTGCAAGCAGATCGGCAGCATAGGTCAACAGGAACTGGGCGCCGCAATCCGCCAACATATACTTGATTCGTTCCTGAGGGAACTCGGGATCAATCGGCAAATACGTGCCTCCCGCTTTGAAAACAGCAAGCAGGGCAGCTATCGTTTCAGGCCGGTTCTCCATCCTAATCCCGGCAATACGGTTGCCTTCTCCGAAACCGTTCTCCAGCAGCATTTTTGCCAACCGATTGGCTTTTCCATTTAGTTCGGAAAAGCTCCATCGATCCTCTCCGCAGACAAGCGCCGTCTGATTCGGCATCCGTTTTGCGGTCGACTCGAACCATTCAATCATTGTGCCAAATGCCGGTTTCTTCGCAGCTTCGGTATCTTGGAGCAGCTGCCTATGCGAACCGTCTGTCTTCTCCTCACCCGACAGCAGGGAGAGCTTGGCAAGCTCCAGCTCCGGCCTGTTCGCACACGTGTGAAGCACATGGACCAATAACTGAGCAAACCGTTCCAGTGTATCAGCAGTAAACAAAGCAGTGCTGTAGACGAATTCCAAAAGAATATTATCCCCGGTCCGTTTGACCAGCAGAGAGATATCAAACTTGGATGAGTTCTGCTGTAGCGCATAAGGCTTGACTGCCAAACCTTTCACTTGAAAATCGTCTTCGTCTGCATTCTGCATCGTCAGCATCACGTCAAACAATGGGCTTCGGCTCAAGTCTCTCGGAATCGACAATGCCTCTACCAAGCTCTCAAACGGAAACTGCTGATGTTCATAAGCGTTCAGGCATATGTCTTTGACTTCCATCAAATACTCACGGAAGCTCTTCCGGCCCTCTGGGCTGGTTCGAATCGCCAGTGTATTGATGAATACGCCCATCACCTTGCGCAGATCAACATGATCTCTTCCGGCTGACGCCGTCCCTACAATAATGTCCTCTTGCCCCGCGTATTTGGATAGGAGGATGCTGTACCCGGCAAGTAAAATCATATAGAGGGTTGTCCCCGTTTCGAGCGCTAACTGCTGCAATTGAGCTGTCAGCTCCGAACCGACAGAAGTTTCAAGTTTTGCCCCCTCATTACTTTGGTATTGCGGACGAGGAAAGTCAGTCGGCATACTCAATACTGGAGGCTCTACGGCAAATTGCTTGAGCCAGTATTGCTTATCATCTTCAAACGATCCCTCATGCAGCTGCTCGTTATACCAGGCGGCATAATCTTTATATTGAATTCGAAGCTCCGGCAGTTCACCGCCGCTGTACAGCGTATTGAATTCCTCTATGAACACTTCAATGGAAGAACCGTCCGAAATGATATGGTGCATGTCAATCAGCAGGACATAACAGTTTGCATCCCTTTTTGCCAGACATGCCCTAAATAAAGGAGCTTTGCTTAGATCGAAAGGCATGATGAATCTCTTGGAAAGCGAGACTAAATCGGCATCGTCCATGCATTCGACAAGCTCAATGGCAAATTCAACCTCAGGATGAATGATCTGCACTGGCTCCCCGTCGACCGTCCGGAAGGAGGTGCGGAACGCCTCATGTCTTTGTATCATGGTACGGAAACTGGTTTCAAGCTTTCCAATATCCAGATCTCCCTCGACCTCAAAGGCTGCCGTCATGTTATATGCCGTGCTGGCTCCATTTAATTGTTCAAGGATAAACAGACGTCTTTGCGCCGCTGACAATGCGTAATGGCTACGAGTTTCCGCGACGGGAATTTCATCAAACGTACGATGGCTGCCATGCTGAATCAACCTCGCTAATCCTCGTACCGTAGGATGATGGAAAAATTCCCCCACAGATATTCCCACACCCCATTCTTTGTTCATTCTGGCAATCATGATCGTCGCTTTCAGGGAGTGGCCACCCCGTTCAAAGAAATTATCATGAATGCCGACTTGCTCAAGGTCCAGTTCTTCTTCCCAAATCAGAACCAGCCGATCTTCGATTGCATTTTCCGGAGGCGTATAAGACTCCAAAGTAAGTGCACTCACTTCCAGCTCAGGCATTGCTGTTTTGTCGATTTTTCCGTTTAGCGTCAACGGCATCTGCTCCAGCGGTATAAAGTAGGAAGGCACCATATATTCAGGTAGTGACTTGAGCAGGCTTTCCCGAATCGAGCCCAGTTCGCTCCCCGCTTGCGGAACGTAATAAGCGCAGAGGTAGGAATTTCCTTGGTTGTCCTGTTTGGCCACCACAACGGATTCCTTTACCGGAAGCTGACGAATCATCGCTGCCTCAATTTCTTCGAGCTCAATCCGGTACCCACGGATTTTAACCTGAAAGTCCATTCTGCCTATATATTCAAGGCATCCATCTTCTCGCCATTTAGCCAAATCTCCGGTCCGGTACATTCTTTGGCCCCGGACTTGCGGATTGTCGACAAATTTCTGATTCGTCAAATCGTCGCGCTGCCAGTAGCCTTCGGCCAATCCATCTCCTCCGATGCACAGCTCCCCGGGCAGCCCGATCGGAACCAGCATATCGTTGGCATCCAGTAAATAAATCTGTGTATTGCTAATCGGTGTGCCGATATCCACTATTTCCTTTTTCGTCAAGTTACTGATACAGGACCATACCGTCGTTTCTGTCGGACCGTACATATTAAATATGTTTAAACTGGAACCCTCCTGAAGTCGGTGTAAAAAATAAATCGGGAGGGGTTCTCCGCCGAGCATAATGTCGGTCACGCTGCTTAGAAATGTCATGTCCGGGTCACCGCCCAGGAGCATTTTCAAACGGGACGGCGTCATTTGCAGCATTTGCACATGATGTTTCGTGATCAAACGGTTGAGCGCTAAGGGATCCCGCTGGTCCGACTCTCCTGCGATGACGACAGTGAGCCCTTTGGTTAAAGGCACCCACGTTTCGAGAACAAAAATATCGAAAGAAACCGTCGTCAGGCACAGTATGCTTTTGCCGGGGGAGAATGCGATCTCCTTGGTCGTAGCTTCGATAAAGTTATGGACTGCCCGGTGCGATATCATGACTCCCTTGGGATTTCCCGTAGAGCCCGAGGTATATATAACGTACGCATTGTGATCGGCTGTATGAACTGGTAAGGAAGACATATCTTCCGGTGTTATCCCCTGATACAAGCTTTCATCGTGCATGTTGATCGTTGCGATACTGTATTCCACCTGGACGTCCAGCCCTTGATCGGTCAGCAAAATTTGTGCACCGCTGTCGGCCAGCATATACTCAATCCGCTGCACCGGATATTCCGGATCAATCGGCAGGTAAGCGGCTCCCGCTTTCAATACGCCAAGCAAAGCCACGATCATATGAATCGATCGGGTAACCATTACCCCGGCAATCGTTCCGGGCAGCACCCCTTTTTGCCGAAGCGCAGCCGCGAGCTGGTCCGATTGGGCATCCAGTTCACTATAGGTATAAGACTTATCCTCCCAAATTACCGCAACCTCATCAGGAGCACGTTCTGCCTGCCGCCGGATCAACTCATCGATTGTCAACTGCTTGGCATAAAGAAGCTCGGCTGCATTAAATTCAAACAGCAGTTGTTGACGCTCCTCCGCGGATAAAATATCAATCTCCGATAGAGTCAATGCGGATTGATCCGCCGCAGCATTTAGAATATTTACATAATGCACGAGCATCCGCTCTGCCTTTTCATGCTTGAACAATTTTTTACTATAGTCCAGGTTTAAGGTTACCGATTCCTCATTCCAGTCCTCAGCACTAAGCGTCAGATCATAGGGCGACACACCAGGATTTTTCTCTTCCGGCTTAAATGTCACTCCCGCTCCAGACACACCCTCTAATTCCATATTTTGAAAAATAAACATGACATCGAACAACGGATTGCGGCTGGGGTCTCTTCGGATATTGAGCTTTTCCACCAGCATTTCAAAGGGATAACTTTGATTTTCGAATGCTCCGATGCTGCTGTGCCGAACTTCCTCCAAATACTCGGCAAATGTCTTGTCTTTGGCCGGATAACTACGGATCGCAACAGTATTGATAAACACACCAATCAGCGGCTCGATGTCGGGATGAATACGCCCCGAAACCGGAGTACCAACAACAAGGTCATCCTGGCAGGAATATTTATGCAAAAGTACTTTATAAGCCGTAAGCATAACCATATACAACGTGGTGCCCGTATCCGCGGCCAATCGGCGAAGTCTTTTCGTCAATCCTTCGTCCAAGCAGGAGGTTAGTCGTTCCCCCTCCACGCTCAGTTGTCCAGGCCGCGGATAGTCCATTGGCATATTCAGAGTGGGCAGCTCTCCTACAAATTCATTAAGCCAGTAAGCTTCCTGCTCTCTCATACGTTGTTCGTTAACCGTTTGATTCTGCCAGACAGCGAAGTCCGTGTATTGTACTCTAAGCTCCGGCAGTGCATCTCCTTGATACAATCCCACTAGCTCTTTCATAAATACGGCCATGGAATAACCATCTGAAATCAAATGATGCATATCTACTAACAGCAGAGATTCAGCATCGGACAGTTTGACAAGCTCTGCCCTGAAAAGTGGCGCTTGGGTCAGATCAAACGGCTTTACGAAATTTCGGAACCGGTCATCTGTTGTTTCCTCAGAAGAAAGTTCCGAGTACGGAACGTCCAGCACAACCGCATCACCAATTCTCTGCACAATTTCCTGGCCCCGAATTTCAAAAGACGTTCGAAACACCCGATGTCTGTCCACAATTTGTTGAAGAGCAGTAATTAACCGGTCCGGATCCAGTTCACCCGCAAGATGGATCTGACCCGGGATATTGTGGATAAGACTGTTCGCCTCAAGTTGCTCCAATATATAAATCCGCTTCTGGGACGCGGATATTCCATAGTACTCCTGCTGAGGCTGTACCGGAATCAGATCGTATGATTCCTCCGCATGTCCGTTCAACAACCCGGATAACTGGCGAACCGTCGGCTGCTGGAACCACTGGCCAATTGGAATTTGAATACCGAACTCCCGGTATATTCGCGACAGCATGACTGTCGCTTTCAAAGAGTTGCCGCCAATGTTAAAAAAATGATCGTTAGCACCAACATGCTCGGTCCCCAAAAGTTCGTTCCAGATTTCAGCAATGCTGGACTCCATCTCATTTAACGGCTCCTGTTCCTGCGAGAACATATCCAGACCGGATAGTGCATTTTCGTCGATGGATCCGTCATCCAATCGCTGGAACGACTCCAGTACCGCCACATCAGCAGGTATTGCATACTCGGCCAGGCGTTCGGCCATCTCCACTCGGACACGCGAAACTTCGATCGGCATCTGAGATGCAATATACGCCGCAAGTCTCGTGGATGCGTGATGACATTTTATTATCCGAACAACCACTTGAGCCTGTTTCAAGCTTTCCAGCTTCGTCAGCTCGGCTTCCAACTGTGTCAAGTTGATGCGGTATCCGCGAATTTCCGCCCAGCGATCAGTATCCCCACACATGATCATCGCCCCGGAAGGAACAATCATCGCGAGCTGTCCCGAAGGTATCATTGCATCGTTCTCTAAATTCAAGGTATGCAGTTCGCCGATGGAACCGATCGGAGTCGGTTTCCGCTGCGAATCAAGAATATACTTTCCCTTATGTTTATTCTGGAACTGCGATAGCGCATGCGTATGCTCTTCAGTACTCAGCGACATTTGCGATACACTCATGGAGGAATCTTGTGTCATGGAAAGTAATAGATGCCGGTAACCTTCCGCCCAAATCTTCATAACTTCCGGTTCGAATAAATCGGTGCTGAAATCGAAATCCAACCTCAGCTCTTGATTGATTTCCGTTACATTAAGAAACAAATCATAATGCAAATGGCGAACAGGGTACGGAAGAAGCTCAGTTTCTAATCCACTAAAGTTCAGTTGACGAACAGGACGGTCCATATTGAACATCATATTCAAGTTCGGTATATGCACATCGGGCATGTGTTCCATCAGGCTTGCGAGCGAATAACTTTGATGCCGGTCCACCCGCTGCATGACTTCCTTTACGGCACCTAAGTAGTCAGCGATCGATTCACTGTCATTCAGCTCCGTATATATAGGAAGCAAATTCACACAATTTCCGATCAGGTGGGTTTCCCCCATGTGGGATTGTCCTGCCGTTGGAATGCTGACGATAATTTGTCTTTGACAGGTGAGCCGATATAAAAACAAACTGTAAGCAGCCAGCATGGTAATAAAAATACTGTTCTTACTACGAATGCTGAGCGCCCTTAACCTCTTCGTCTCATCCCGGTCCAGCACCAGAGTATACCTGCCACCATTGAACATCTTTTTTCTAATGTATCCGTGAATCGAAGGCAGCTGTAAGGTTGGAACTGGCTGGCTGCATTGGGCCGACCAGAACGTCGCAGCCTCGTCGGCATCGGGTTGATGAAGTTTTTGTTCCTGCCATTGCAAATATTCGCGAAATTGGACCGGCTGCGGCAGCTGCGGTATTCGTTTTTCGCAGACCGCCGAATAAGCCTCTTCCAGCTCGCCTGCAAATATAGCGATCGACCAACCGTCAATGACGATATGATGGAAGGCAAATGCCAAAATGTATTCCTCATCGTCCATTTGCAACACGGTAATCCGAAACAACGGCTGCCCGGTTTGCAGATCGATTGCTTCGGAAGCGTCCGCCGCCAGCCAGCGATCCAGATTATCCTTACTACTATCAGCCAGATCACCGCGCATATCCTGCACCCTCAACGGTGCTTGCGCCTCGGGCAGAATCTCTTGGTATTCACCGCTGGCATCAATGACCGTGCGCAGTGCCTCGTGCCTGCGGATCAGTAAGTTGACCGCCTGCCGTAACGCATCAATATTCAAAGACCCCTTCATTCGAAGCAGTACGGATTCATTCAAAGAAGCCGAAGCGGGTCCGCCTGCAACGGAGGAAATCCAAAGCTGTTTTTGCTCATTGGACAGCTTGACACGCTTTCCTCCTCCGCCGTCATCGTCCGGAGGTGGGTCTCCCGGCAAAAATCCGCCACGCTGTAAATCGCTCACGGTCTCTTTTACGATGTGAATGATCGTACCAATATCTTCATCGGAATGGGCCGTGGACATGAAGCAATTCCGTCCTTCCCACACATAAAGTCCTCTGTGGTTCAAATGATAGAAGAACAGCTCGATGTCTCCGAAGGAAACGAAGCGGAATAAAGATCCGAAATTCACCATATAAATCGGAACTTTCCGCTCTTTGAAGAAGGCGTTCAATGATTGCACGAGATAATCCGTTTTACTATTCAACTCGTCGTACAATGCGGGACCTTGAGACTCCAAATAGTCGATCGTTTTTAGAGCCACGCGCATCGTGAGCGGGTGAGTGCAGAACGTGCCTCCGACAAAGGTTTTACGATCGGCCTTTGACGGATAGGAGATATCTCCAAAATTCCACTTCCCGCCGTCGATCGGATCCATGAAATCTCCTTTCCCGGCCACGACCCCGATGGGCAGACCTCCCCCGACCACCTTTCCATACACCACCAGATCGGCATTTACACCAAACCAGGCTTGAGCACCTGCCAGGCCGATTCGGAACCCGGTGATGACTTCGTCAAAAATAAGCGCCGTCCCCGATTCGGAAGTGATCTCCCGGAGCTGCTGCAAAAATTGGCGCGGCTGCAGGTCCGGCCGGCGACTCTGCACGGGCTCGACGAGCACTGCTGCCAACTCATGTCCATACTTGCGGATGAGTTCCAACGATTCAGGCTTATTGTAGTTCAGCATGATAACGTCGCGAACAAAATTTGCCTGGATGCCAGGTGCCATCGGGTACGCGGCAGCATCGGAATCCGGATGGGATACCCCCAACACTCCGTCGAATGTACCGTGATAGGAGCCGGAAAAAATGACGACCTTCGAGCGTCCCGTCGCGGCTCTCACCGTACGCAGTGCAACCATGACAGCTTCTGTTCCGGAATTGTAGAAAGCCACGCGTTCCATGCCCGTAATCCGGCTAATTCTTTCCGCTACATCGCCGGCCAGATCAGACATCGGGCCTAACGGAGGCAGAGTAGAAGAAGACTGCTCTTTCATCTCTGAAACGAGAAATTCCGGATTATGCCCGAGCAGATTTACGCCGAAGCCCATTGTCAAATCAATATATTCGTTGCCGTCCACGTCCCACATCCTTGAACCCGAAGAACGCTCGGCCACGATCGGATAAATTGCTTCTTTCCAATAGGAACGGAATCCCGGTACATTACGGTTGTTTGCATGGACATACCGCGTCCGCTGCGCATATGTTTTGGACCCTTCTGTACGTCTTGTATATTCCGCAAAAAACTTATTCAGATGTTCTTTCTGCTGCTCTGTAAAATCTCCGTCCTCTCCAATCACCATCGGCTGATAGGGAATAAATGGCTTAGGCTCCTGCCCACCGCTGCCGGTTGGCGCAACCCGAACGGCAGGATCGGCCTGAAACACTTCGGTCGATTCGGGAGCAACGCTGGAATCAGGAGAGGATACAAAGTTGGACAGATTGGCTGTGCTCTGGCCGTCTGGTCTCACCTTTTCTTTCTCTCCCCGCTTGTATCCACCCGGCAAAACGTCAAAATTCCGCACGTCTCCCTCAGTTCCGCTCATCTTTGCCCCGCTGCCGCTTAAAAGCTCCAACTGCGTGCCGAGAATATCATTCACATTTTGCTGCTGAAGGGTCATCAGCTCTATCTGCTGGGTAAAAATCCGCTCCAATGCCGAGCCTCCCGCAACCGGCGGAGATATCCAATCCTTCATCTCCACGGAAACAGTCGCTGCAGCCTGAAGTCGCTGATCTTCTGCTTCTTGAAGCACCGCTTGCTTCTGGGACTCTTCCTCCTGGTTCGGGACTTCCTTAGGTGCCGAAGCCACAGCCGGTTTCAAATTGGCATTTTCGATAATATATCGGGTTAATGTGTGGACATTGGTGATCGAGTCGAAAAACCTTTCAATCGCGATATCCAGCAGGTAAATATGTTCAATTTCCTTGCGAATCCGGACAAGCATGATAGAGTCCAGTCCCATTTCAAGGAAGTGGGCGGAGCTGTCTATCTCAGTCACATCCAATCCTGAGGCATCACCGATCATTTTCTTCACTATTTTCTCTACATCAGCCGACAAATGGGAAGTTTCAGCGGTTGGCGTCATTAAATCCTTTTGCTTAGAATTCGTATGTCCTTCCTCCTTTCGATGATCGCTTCGTTCAATTTCAATCCAGCAGCGCTTACGTTCAAAAGGATACAGCGGCAAGGGAACCTTTCTCGCGGAATAGAGCTTGTCCCATTCGATCCGCGCGCCCTGAACGTACAGCTCGCATAACCGTTCAAGCTGCCACCCCCGGCTCTCTAGCGCCGTGGAAGCGAGGTTCAAAATCATCCCGGTTGCTTCTTCATTGATACGGTATAATTCTTCTTCAGTGATTTCTCCCCGCCCGGGTTCCCGGTTTGACTCGGAAACGATCCGATGTACACCTCGAAATATTCCCTGCTGTCCTTTGTTCTCAGCAAGATCTGTCAGTTTACGGGCTAATTCTTCGCGTGAGTGGCAGACGAATGCGATACGGTACTCAAGATGAGCCCTCCCTGTGCTTGCCGTGTAGCAAATATCGGATAAGGCCTGGTACGGATATAAGTCCAAATGGTCTACATGACTGCGAAGCAGCTCTTGAAGAGCGCCTTCGCTTTTGGCAGATAGGGTGAACAAATGGGATCGTCCATCCTCTTGTTCCGCTACTTCCGCTCTTGGATCAACGAATTCCTCCATAACCACATGGCAGTTCGTTCCGCTGAATCCGAAGGAACTGACTCCGCAGCGAAGCAGTTGCTCCGTTGCATCAAATGCAGCGGGCTCGGAATTAATATAAAAAGGGGAATGCTCTAAATTTATATTTTTGTTTGGCTCTCTGAAATGGAGCAGTGGCGGATTTTGCCGGTGCTTAAGCATCAGAACCGATTTAATCAGACCAGCGATCCCAGACGCTTCAAAAGTGTGTCCAATATTGGCCTTCACGGAGCCTAGTGCACAAAACTGCTTCTTATCTGTATATCCGGCAAATGCTTTTTCTAATGCTGAAAACTCGACTGGGTCGCCCAGCTTCGTCCCCGTTCCGTGAGCTTCGATAAACGTAAGGGTTGCTGGATCCACGCCCGCATCCTCCCAGGCCGCACGGATCACTTCACTCTGGGAAGCAGGGTTAGGCGCCGTAATTCCCACCGTCGTTCCATCCTGATTCACCGCGCTGCCCTTAATGACAGCATATACTTGGTCTCCGTCACGGAGCGCCTGAGCCAGAGGCTTCAACAACACGGATGCCACCCCTTCGCTCACGCCCGTTCCGTCCGAATCTGAATCGAAGGCGCGGGTATAACCGTCCTTGGATTCCATATCCAGACCTAAAGACAAGGGAAGTATGGAAGTTCTGACCCCCCCAGCCAACGCCATCTCGCATTCGCCAGAGCGAATCGCCTGACACGCCATATGAACAGCGACCAAGGAAGAAGAACAAGCCGTGTCTACGGTTACCGCCGGACCCTTAAAATCAAGAAAATACGCGATGCGGCTGGCCAAAACGGAGGGCAAGTTTCCGACGATATAATTTGATATCTGGTCCGGCTGTGCTTTGGAAATCAGACGTTCGTAATCATATCCCACTTTTGAATAACCGGCGTATACCCCCACCTTCCGGCCGCGCAGCTTATCTCCGGCATATCCTGCGTCCTCTATTGTTTTCCAAGCTTGCTGAGTAAATAACCTTTGATTCGGGTCCATTAACTTGGCTTCATTAGGGGTGATTTTGAAAAACGTATAATCGAATTTATCAATTTCCTTTAAATATCCTCCGGCACTAAACTCGGGTTCCTGGACATCCAGCCCCATCACGGATAAATAATCTTTGGCATCTTCCCGCCGATTACCCTGCAATTCTCCGATATGATGGCGGCCTTCCATCAAATTTCCCCAGTACTCCTGAACCGTTGCCGCACCCGGCAAATGAAGTGACATCCCGATAATCGCGATATCATGATCCTGTTTCGATGAATCAATTCCATTTTGCTCCGGTTGATGGGATAAATTTGGTTCAGACTTCAGGAATTTGGCCAAGTCATGAATCGTCGGATAAGCGAACAAATCTGCAACTGCTAGTTTGACCGAAAACCTTTTCTCGATCCGGTCAGCCATTTGCGCCATATGGAGGGAGTTTACTCCCATCTCGAAGTAACTGTCCCGAACACCGATCTCGTCTTTCCCGAGGACTTCGCGACAGATACGCTGGATATCACGCTCAATTTCCATTTGCGAACTCCTCGGATCGAGATACTCTTGCTGCTCGTCCGCCATTTCCTTTTTTTCTGCTGAGAACATACTCTTCAATTCCTGTAAAACCTCAGTAAACTCGCCATTCTGATACTGTTGGGCAAGTACATACCGCTGTATCTTTCCGCTGGTCGTTTTCGGCATTCGTTTGGTCGGAACCACATCCGCAATTTCCCAGCCTCCCCGCTCGTTCAAAAGCCGCTTTAGCTTTAGCGCGATCGGATAAAACTTCTCTATTTTTCTTTTGGAAACGACAAATATAACAATTTCTTCCTTTTTATTTTCTGTATTGTAAATCCCACATACGGCTATTCGGCCGAGCTCCACACCGTCTATTTCCTCAGCAATTCGCTCCAGATCATGAGGGTATACGTTTTGCCCGTTCACAAAAATAATATCCTTCGCCCGTCCGGTGACGACTAACTGACCGTTGCGGAGGAATCCCAAATCCCCGGTTCTAACCCAGCCGTCCGGTGTTAATAGCTCACCAGTTGCTTCCGGGTTATTGTAGTACCCTTTGGTGACGTTATCCCCCCTGATATGTATATGGCCTATCTTACCGTTCATTGACTCTGTTCCGTCCTCATTACAGATCCTCAACTGGCAGTAGTCGATCGAGTAACCGACTTCTACAAAGGACAACGCATAGGGTAATTCTTGATCAACTTCAATAACCTGTTCCCCAATATTAAGATGACGGCGGTCGACAAATACGGTCACAAATTCATCTTCGATCGGAGGCAAAGCAACGCCTACAGAAGCTTCGGCAAGTCCATAAACAGTACACATAGCAGTCCGTTTTAGACCATAAGGGGCGAAGGTGTCCAGAAATTCATTACACAGCTCGGTTGAAATCGGCTCTGCTCCGTTATAAATCAGGCGGATATTTGATAAATCCCAATTCTCAGCTTTTTCCGGTTTGAAAAACTGCAGTAAGTATTTATAGCCGAAATTCGGAGAGGAGATGACAGTAACCTGATGCTCGCTTGCTTTTTTGATCCATAGTGCGGGTTGTCTTATAAATAAGGATGTTGGAATAATATATTGATCCGAGTTGGCTGTCAGAGGTGTCAAGTGGTTGCATATCATTCCCATATCATGAGTCAGAGGCATCCACTGCAAATAGGAGTCTTCAGAGGTGGTTTTAGTTCTGTTTATAATACCGTTAACGTTATAGATCAGATTGCGATGGGTCAGTATAACCCCTTTGGGATCTCCCGTCGAACCTGATGAAAATTGAATAAAGGCAATATCTTCGGGATGTGGACTATAGATTTGGGGAGAGAATGCCCGTGAGAATACTGAATTGTCGTCAAAAAGTGATACCTTGCCGCGAAGCTTGTCGAATAATTCTGTCTGTTCGCTTTTCACCGCAAATTCTTCCAAATTTTTCAATATTTTTGAGTTTGCAAGCAAATAAGGGCGATTCAGTATATTCCAAATACGAAATACTTTGCTCTTATGTTCGTCATTGTTCCCAGTGCTTACCGGGACAGGAATCATACCGCCAAGGATGCAGCCCCAAAAAGCGATAATAAAATGGCGATTGTCGTCTATTTGAAACACAACCTCCTGCCCTGTCTCCACTCCCCGCTTTTGAAGGTAGCCTAAAAATCCGCAGGCTTCTTCATAGAGCTCCTTATATGTAAGCTGCTTCTCTTGATCGTCCCCTTCAATAAAAATGATTCCCCGATCCGCTGTGTTCCCTCTTTCTTTCAATACGTCAACCAGGCTTGTAAATTGCTTTGTGTACACATTCTTCCCCCCAAAAAAATGATGAAATTCATTAGTGCGGCTTCCTAATCCATTGCCGGTAACTTGTCAGTGATTTTCATCTGTTCTTCCAGCGGTAATTGTTTGGTGAACAGTACTGACTGCAACAGACTTTTAATCTGATTTAGCGTTTGCGTAAAATCCGAAGGATTATTTCCACACAACTTTTCGATCAAATCCCTGATTTGTTGGATGGGCAGAATTACGCCGGCACTGTACGCTATGGCATCGTTATTCCGATTTCGCGCAATGATAGCGGCTGTCAATGATTCTCGAATGCTGGCGATGACGGCTTCACGATTATTCTCGCTTCTGTCAAACCATGCACGCAGCTCCTCCAATTGCTTAGGATGATCGAATTGGCAAGTCTGAACAGCGGGATAGGTGCCCTTCATTAGATGTGTCAATACCTGGCGTGGCCCGACTTCCACCGTTCGGCTGATTCCTTGACTTTTCAGATAATGCATCGTTTCCAGCCAGCGAACCGGTTCGGTCATTTGGCGGTAAAGAAGCGGAAGTAGTTCTTGCCGCCCATACGTTCTTGCCGTCACGTTCGATATGACCGGCCACCGGGCGTCCCTAGTCTCAATCCTCTCCAGTTCAACGGCCAGTTGCTCCGCCGCTGATTGCATCAATGGACTATGAAAGGGGGCGCTAACATTTAAATATTTAACGCTTACATCTGTAAATTGCGCTTGCAGCCGATGAACCACCGATTGTACAGCTATTCGATGACCGGCAAGCACATGTTGGTTCAAAGAGTTATAACAAGCAATAACAACTTGTGATGTGTCGTTACTAGCTTGACGACAAAACTCCTCCAATTGATCAGAAGCAGCATGCGTCACAGCGACCATCGCTCCAATGTCGGAAGAATGCGCAGCTTGCATTAACATCCCCCGCTTCCTTACAATCCCGAGCCCGTCCCGAAAAGATAGCACACCGCTGCATACAAGTGCGGAATATTCGCCAAGACTATGTCCGGCCATAAAATCAGGTTGCCACCCCAGTTCCCTCCTGCCGATTTCGAAGGCAATAACGCTTACTGCCAATATGGCCGGTTGTGTATTCATCGTCTGCATAAGCTGTGAATGGCTGCCTTCAAAACACATTTCAGTAAGATTGAACCCCAGCGCATCGTTCGCTTCTTCGAAGTAACGCTTTGCTATAGTAAATTCATCGTGCAACTTTCTTCCCATACCGACATATTGTGATCCCTGACCCGGAAACAAAAATGCCGTAGTTGGCATAAGCAAACCTCGATTCGTAGTATTTTGTTTTAAAACAATTAAAGCGGTATGAAAAATACTCTATGTTGGGAGATTTTGATGAAAGATGTCGATTTGTGGTTGATAAAAGAAGAATTTGCTTTCGAGTTATACTCAAGAATAGGATATAGTTGTAATTTAAGCATAAAAATACAATACAGTACAATTTATTTCCATGTCAAGTAAGTATTTAGCTTAAAAAGAGGCTGTTCTAAAAGTAGATATACTACTGGCGGAGGAAGACGGAGCGTTCTCAATTCAATTTTACATACTCTCTCTTCAAAAAAGAAGGGTGTCACAAGCAGCCATTTCATGGCTTTTTGTGACACCCTTTTTCTATTAATCCATCGTCAAAAGCCGAGGAGATGTAGTTTGAATAGATTTGGATGCTGCCCAACAACCTAGACCAGCAGCGATGATGCTTAGAGGTATCATCAAGGCTATCCCTCCACCGTTCATAATCAGTGGAACTTCAACAATTCCGTAATCTGCCAATATAAAGTTAAGCAGAGGGGGGAGTCCTACTAAACCTAATGGAATTCCGACCAGCGCACCGATCCCCGATACGACAAGGATTCCAGTGGTTTCCGACAATCGGATTTGACGGGATGTCATACCGATTGACTTGTAAATTCCGTAGGTACGGCTCTCTTTCTTCATGTTAATTCGGCAAATACTGTATATGATAACAAACGTAATGACGATAAACAACAGCGCCATGACCGACATTGGCAGTACGATGATCGTGACAGCCTGGGAGAATACCTCATCAACCAGCGCAGCCTGACTTGCTATCCAGATTACACTTCCATATCGCTGATTCAATTCATTCACGAATTGATCAACTGAAGTTCCCTCATGCAGATTAACAAATGTTGTGTTCATCGCACTTCCATAGTCTGGATTACTTTTTCTGATGACGTCAGCGGTAATTCGCCCCGTATTGGACATGTTCGCGATCGCCTGGTAAATTCCGGTGACTGTCAGAGTATGTTTTTCACCCTCAATGTAAATGTCCAATGAGTCGCCTGACTTGATGCCCAGAGTTCTTGCAACATTCACACCGACCGAGATTTCATTGTCAGAAACTGGGTTATGACCCTCCACATTTTCATAGCCTATTTCATCATAGTTCCCATCAGCCACCGTCAGTAATATCCCCATCGTATCCTGTTTCATTTCAACCCCAGACTCCTGAGGCATCGGCAATACCGCATTTGCATCCCCGTAACGTGAGTAATTCTTAACTCTCGGATCCGAAAGAACCTCTTCTTTAAGCTGTTCAAAGGTCAATTCGGCTGGATTATCGATTCTTACGGACAGATCGGCCGAATCATAGCCCCATTTGGCAATGGTTCCATGTATGGACGAAATGCTGTATACAAACAGGAAACCAAAAACGAGTACAGAGGTGGACAAAGCCGATATCAGAACAATCAGCAGCGAACCCCGAATATTTTTCGTGACGCTTCTTAGCCCGATAATCATAGAAGTCGGAAGAGCGCCTATCTGGAGGAGCTTTCGTTTCCATGTTCCACTCCCTCCTGATTTTTGGGAATACGCCTTCTCCGACATGCCATAACGAACGGCTTGTGCGGGCTCGACACTGCGCGCCTTATTAGAAAACAGCAGGGCAGAGAGGAAGATAACCGCTACTACAGCCGCGCCAGTCCAAATGCCTGTTACTGAATACAGCCCATTCATACTTGATGACCCTGTGTTGAGATAAGCCATGGAATTTGCAATAATTGTACCTGAGAGGATATTGCTGACCAGAATCCCCGGGATGACCGAAACGAGCGCCAAGAGGGTATATTGCCCTACATAAGCCATAATTACTCTGCTGGAAGATAATCCAACGGATTTTATAATCCCGATCGTCCTGTAGCTGGAAAGAATAGCATCGGAAATCGTGAATCCCAAGGTGTAAAGGGCAACAGAGATCATGACGACTGCAAGAAATATCATAATGAAACTGATGACCTGGTTCGCAATCATATAATACGAAGACAAGCTCTCGAAGTCTTTAACCGATTCCAGATAGGGGGTCCCGAGAGACTGTTCAAATCTTTCCCAGTAGGCCCTGTTTTGGCTGTAGTCATCAAACCGCAATCCGGTCATATACTTATCGTCGCCCGGCAATGTGGTCATATTTTTATTATAATCCTGATGATTCAGCCAGATTCTCCCGCTCGTAGCAAATGGCGAACAGTATGAAATATCCACGACGACGGCCGCAACGTTCAACTGGATAACCCCTTCGTCCGTCTTAAATTCAATCGGATCCCCAACATGAATATCATTGGGATAAGCCAGAGAGGTGGGAATCCAGGCGCTTCCTTCTTCCGGTGTGCTTTTTTCTTCTCCTTCTACAAACTGCAGCCGGTCGACGGGAAAAGGTCCGCTTGGCGCATCCATCATGAATAAGTCAACATTAGGGATCTCTTCTCCAGCGTGAGACATACTAGACAGATAGCGGTACCGCATTAAATCCGAAACAATGACGCCTTTCTGCTTCTCCCACCAATTGTGTACCTGGATCGGATCATGGATGCCGTTCTCCATCCGCAATATTTGATGGGCGCCATGGGACTGATCATGCATACTCTCATACATACGATTTGTGTTGTTAAGAACCGACACAGCCGTTGAAAGGAGCAGGGCTGCCAGCATGATGATGATTGCAATGAAGCTGTTTTGAACTTTTTTATGCTTCAGGTTCGTCCAACATAGTTTCCATGCTGCATACATCCCTACCCCTCCTTACCTGACATAAAAATGAATATTTGGTTTTCTCTTGCTTTCAATTCATCCGGGGAATATTTGCCCAGTTCCAATATCCCTTCGATGTTTCCGTCTTTGACCAAAACTAACCGATCCGCCCTGCATGCAGCTTTTATATCATGCGTCACCATAACGATCGATTGAGCATTCTGGTTCATTTCGGTCAAAAGATCCAAAATAACTGCACCTTGCTCCTGACTTAATGCCCCTGTTGGCTCATCCGCAAAAATCACTTCTGGGGAATTGATCAAGGCTCTGGCAATAGCTGCTCTCTGCTGTTGGCCTCCAGATACTTGGGATGGCAGGCGCTCTGCTTGAGCCCCGATCCCTATCCTATTCAACAGGTCTAATGCTTGTTTATTCACATCCTTTTTGCTGCGGCCAGCCACGTACCCCGGGAAAGCAACATTTTCAAGCAATGTGAAATCAGGAATCAAATTAATCGATTGATACACATAGCCGATTTTGTTGGACCTGAAATCCGTAATTTCCTTTTCTGAATATTCATCAATTCGTTCTCCTTTGAAAATCACTTCTCCGGAAGTGATTCCATCTAGGCCGCTGAGGAGGTATAATAACGTAGATTTACCCGAGCCCGAACTGCCCATAATAACCGTAAAGTCACCTTTGTATACTTCAAGATTAATACTTTTAGCTGCGAGAAACTGTTCATTTCCCGAGGTGTAGACTTTGCATAAATCAACCGTCTTGATTAAAGTTTCTTTCTTGGAATTTTGTGTTATCAAAAGGACGCCCCCTAAAATTAATCTTATTTTTCTTCCTGATATTCGCCTGAATTCTGTTTGATCTCAAGATTGCCGGTGTCGGAGATAAGTTCTACCAATGGGCCTCCCTCACCGATATAACCATCCTGATAATTCGGCAGTGTCACCTTAATGGTTCCAGAATCCGCAAACAATTTGGTGCGCAGTGCTTGGGGAGCTTCAGCTGTTTGGATGAGAATATCTCCCGTATCAGATGTAGCACGGATATTTTGACTTATGTTAACAAAAGAAGCAGTGATTGCTCCCGTATTTGTTTCTGCGTTTATTACCCCTTCTTTTATATCCATCTTTATAGAACCCGTGTCGCTTATCACCCGATATTCGCTCGCCAAGACGGAGCCTACATAAATATTTCCTGTGTCAGTCACAACCTGCAGCTGGTTTAACTGGGTTTCAGGAATCCCTATCGTGAGTTTAAGGTTCGTATAGATATCAAAGAAACGGAATTTGCTGTCCTGAACAACTTCAATTCTGGTTTGTCCCTGATCCTGAGTGATATCCAGCCGGTAATCCTTCAGCGACTGCTTTGTTGTCTTTCCCTCCAAATTTGCCTTGATTTCATGTCCCTTAATTGGCACCACATCTACCGTCCCTGTTTCTGTATGGATAAGGACGTTTGTTGTCTGGTCCATCCGAACATTTTGTTCAGTAGAAATCTCACCCAAATTGAATGGCGACTTTCCTAACATATACAGCACTACATTTCCAATTACTCCGATAACGATCAGTAGAAGAGCAAGTCTGGTTAAGTTCCGGAATCTATTTTTCAATATAGTTCACATCCTTTTTATGACTTTCAAATTATATTTCAGATACCTGATAACAAGATTGTAATAAATTCGGGTAAATTTTAATGCTCCAATGACTATCAAAATTCCTCCACCGACCAAGACAAGCATAAGAAAAATATCATTGAAGAAAAACGCGACCGACTGATTCTGAATAATGAATAAGATCGGCGAAATGATTAAGAAAATTGCAAAGCCGAATCCCCCGGCAATGATAACTAAAGAAGCGACAAATGGCAGCATAACGATAATTAAGTTGAACAATCCTAAACTCACTGTTGCCAAAACCGCTTTAGTTACGCTTAAGAGCGTAGGCGATTTATCCGCCTTTGCAATTTGAGACTGGGCAAGTACTTCACGAGCAACCAATCGGGGATTTCCCAGCTTGGAGATCACCTCTGCTTCAGACCGTCCGCTTAATTTGGCAAACTCAAAATGTTCCCTGAATTCAGCCATAATATCAGTAAATTCCTCAGGAGGAAGCAGCTTCAGATACTGTGCCAATTCATTTAGATAGGCTTCTTTATTCAATCCGATCCCTCCCCAATCATTTCCTGCACTCCTACGGCAAAAGCGTTCCATTCTTCAATCATTTTGTTCATAACTTTCCTTCCCTCATCGGTAATCTTATAGTATTTGCGGGGAGGTCCCTCATCCGATTCGGATAAATAGGTTGAAAATAATCCTTCCGAAGCCAGTCTTCTTAACAACGGATAGATGGTTCCCTCCGCTATTTCAAATTTTTGCGATATCTGTTCAACTAACTCATATCCGTAACGGTCCTTTTTTGATGTTAAAACAAGAACACAAAGCTCCAACACACCCTTCTTGAATTGAACATTCATAATTTTTCACCACGCTTTATTTAGTACTGAGCAATAAACAGTAGCTGTTAATACAAATATTACCACCTACTACCGTTTATTGCAAGGTACCTGTCAATATTTTTCCCTTTGACTCCATTTTCTGGGTATATTTTTGGACAGCGGAAACAATGCCGTATATCGTAAAATCATTACCCTATGAGCCTGTGAGGTACGACAAGTGAAACTATCAAAACTCCTTAATGAAGACCGAACAATCCTGAAATTTTGGCAATGAAGACAGCCATCATAGCGACCAGGACTTGCGAATGCACGAAAGATATCAAACGATCTTGCTTAATCTTCATGGAGTGTCCAGAAAGGACATCAGCAAGTTCATCGGATGTTCACTTTCCACCGTCTACAATTACATAAACGCCTATCGCAGAGAGGGAATCCACGGTCTGCGACTCGAACCACCTATTGGACGTCGGCCTTTTCTGACCGCCGAACAAGAGCAATGCGTTTATCTTCCGCCAGATACTTGAAGGCCGCATCCGCAAGTCTATCTGCCGTTGACCAAGCGCTCGGATACTTCCGAATAAAGCCGTGCCGCGTATAGTCGCTCTGCGTCTGCTCGGCTAACCCCTCAGCACGCTTATAATCGAGGAACCGCGCTACGCCGCTTCCCACGATTATCTACACTAACTTTCGTAATTCTCACCACAACAAAAAACACCCCTTCCGCAATTTACGGTGGAGTGCTTCGAGTGTGTTTGCGCGAATCCTGTGTACCTGCAAATGCTTCATTACAAGTACACAGAACCCAACGATAATTATCGTCCATTTAACACTGTCTATCGGGAATAAACCTAGTTATGCCGAGGACCGGGATCGAACCGGTACGGTAGTCACCTACCGCAGGATTTTAAGTCCTGTGCGTCTGCCAATTCCGCCACCCCGGCAGGATTATGTATTTCTTGGCGACAAGAAATATCTTACCATGAACTAATTAACTTTGCAACACTTTTATTAAAAATAATAAAAAAAATGAAACAGGCACTGCAAGCGTCAGCTCACAGTGCCTAGAAAGTCCGAGTTGCGGTCCCGGACTTCCGGTAAACCAATCTATATTAAGGGAGGTGTGAGATAAGAATACCTCCCCAACATTAAAGAAACCTAAAATCAGCCTTAAATTAAACTAAAAAAGTAAAATAGGTCGAACACGAGCCGCTTCTTCCTCACTGCACTCCACGATAACCAAGATATGGTCCTTTAACAGCCAATCTTCGTAATACCGCGCATCCTCCTCCGAGATCCCCGCTTCAGTCAGTGTAAGCACCAAATCATCGGTCTCACTCCCAATCTCATTACCAGCGAGTCTACGCACTGCATTTCCGATCGACATCGTCTGATCCATTCGCTTCCCCAGACCAGCCAATATGCCTTTCAGAGCGCCAAAGGCACCATCTGTTCCGGCACCCTTCAAAGGTTTGGGCAGCCCCGTCTTTTCGCTCACCAGCTCCAGATTAAGCTGCTCCTTCGCCACCGCTCCCAAATATTTATCCTTGATGCCTTCCTCTTTGACCTTATTCAGCATAATTATAGCCTCGTTCTCGGTACGGGCCAGCCCAATAATCAATTGTGTCATTCCGTTCCCCTCCTTTTACCCTAATATAACCCCGTAATCCCCATTCAAAAACGGATCATCCACAGCTAAGACAAATCACCTAGAAGATTGTTGATTTCTCTTCTGGAAATCTATACCTAGTTCTGATAGACTAGATAAAGAAGACAAATTAACCATTGAAAACATTGACATATGGATTTAACATCTCATAATCAGGAGCAATGACTTATGAAAAAAGAGGTAGAAATTGCCATCCGGCGCAAGCAACAGATCATGGTTCGTAATACAAGCGGTCAGACGGTAACCGGATTTCCCGAGCGTACCGCTGATACATCCATTCTTTCCTTACGTACGGTCCACGGCAGTCTGTGGATACCGTTTGATGAGGTGGAACATGTTACGCGTCTGTTAAGCATCCGGTCTCATCATTTAAGCGGAATGCAACTCGTTTAGTCGGCTCTGTAATCCTAGAAACTCCAGTTCCCGTATAGATACGTTAACTAGATCTATTTATGCCAGCACTTTACACCAAAAAACCAGACGCATGCACGTCTGGTTTTTCTCTTCTACTTATCCTGTACCACGCTGCCACTGACCTCACAACAAAGGCCTTACAATCCTTATTTCTGCCCAACCATATCCTGTTGTTACTTCACTACAAACTTCACTCGTGTTCCATCCGGATATGTACTTAACTGATTCCCTACCCATGAACCTGCACCACGATTATCCTTCGGGGTAATGTACTGGATATCTGCACCTGTTCCTCCCTCAGCACACATCGCCATGGGCCACTCGTCACGATCCTTACCTTTTTTGACCGGAACACCCTTAAGTGATAGATCCCGATTGCCTTCCGCTCCATTACGATTAATGGTGCATACATCCGAATGCCCGGCCTTGATAGCAGCTTTAATATGTTTGGCTGTTTCGGGATAACGCTCTGAAGGGAACGTAATGGTATGGTCTACACTCTTATTAGTCCCACCGAATGGATTAGGTATCTCCTCGGGCCATTCGCCCCCAGGCCAGGCATAGAGGGCTACCAGTAGCATTGCTACCAGCGTCAGAACCTGCTTTTTGAAACCTTGCTTACCTTTACGTTTTCTTCTTGTGCGTCTCTTACTCATGCTGTGTCTCCCCCATTCAACACTTGCATTATAACAGAACGCCCGTTCGTAAAACAATCCAATACAATAAAAAAACAGCCGAGACCGCCCGGCTGTTCTGCTTGATTGATTATCCTACATTGGGAATGGCCTGTTGGCGCAGCAAGGGCAGTGTCACCTCAAACTGTGTACCTTTCCCCTCTGTACTCTCCACCGAAATCTGACCATTCATCAGTTCCAGCAGTTCTTTGCAGATGGTCAGACCAAGACCGCTTCCGCCAAATCGGCGCGCATGGGAGATGTCGGTCTGGGTAAATGCATCAAACAATGGTTCGATCTGATGCTGAGGAATGCCAATTCCCGTATCACGCACAGAGAATACCAATACAACGGTATCCATCAGTTGTTGCCTCACATCCACCTGTAACTGCACTTCACCTTGTTCTGTGAACTTAATTGCATTACTCAGCAAATTATCCAGTACCTGCCGAAGTCTTAGCGGATCACCGATAAGCACATCAGGAACATTCAGATCAGCATGACAGAGCAGACGAATTTGTTTATTCCGTGCCGCAGGCTCATGTGTCTTCACAATCTGTTGGATCAGCTTCAACGGCTGAAATTCAATGTTTTCAACATCCATTTTGCCTCTGCCCAGTTTCGCCATATCCAGGCTGTTGTTAATGATGTTCAGCAGCGCCTCACCTGATTGACGTGCTAGCTCCAGATATTCTTTCTGCTCATCCGTAGTTTCACCCATACTTGCAAGTTCGATCATGCCCATAATGCCGTTAAGCGGGGTACGAAGCTCGTGATTCAGCTTGCCGATGAATTCCAATTGCCCTCTGCTGTTCATCTCAGCCATGGAAGTTGCAAACTTCAACTGCTGTTCGGCATACTTCCGTTCTGAAATATCGTATTGAATGCCTACAAAATATAAACACTCTCCGGATTCATTAAAGATCGGATCAATATTCAGTTCGTTCCAGAACTTCTGACCACTTTTTGTATAATTTAAAATATCAATCTTAATGGATTGTTGTTTCTTTATTGCATCACGAATCTGCATTACCGTTTCGGGATCTGTATCCTGCCCTTGCAAAAATCGGCAATTGTGTCCGACAGACTCTTCATACGTGTATCCTGTCAGTTGGGTAAAGTGTTCGTTTACATACATGAGCGGAAGCTCAGGCAAGGTAGCATCGACCACCGTCACGGAGGATTTCACTTTCGAGATGATAAATTCCCATTGTAATGAGAGTTGATTATGTTGGCTCATGCCTTCCTCCTTCATCTCACACACATTAATGTTTATATATTCTGCAATCGTACATTATAAGGAGAGAAAACTAACCAGTCGGAATGTGTTGATATTAAATCAATATATTTTAATTGTAACACAGTTATTCAAGTCATGTGGTTCTTGGGTAATAGTTGATAACTAACATTCCACAATAACCTAACTACTCACCAGGAGGAACATACATGAAATTTCTGTTAATTATCATCATTATTATTTTGATTGTAGTCTTTTTTACCAGACGCAAACGTTAAAATAAGATCCGTTATGTAAGTGAGAAAGGAAGATGGGTATGAGAACCCTCTTTTTTATATTCATGGTACTCTGTATCATCAATCTCTGTTTCCCAAAATTCGGCTGGTATCTGCGCTATGGCTGGATTTCCCGGGGCGAAGCCGAACCCAGCAGGCCATATATGACTATGGTCAGAACGACCAGCCTGCTGATGTTGCTCATCGCCTTCACACTTGCTATGGCATGAACTATAGGCATTAGAAGATGACTGCCCTGTTGGGCAGTTTTTTTGTGGTGAAATGACGGGAAAATGATAACTTTGTTTGTGGTGCAATGATGAAAATGCCCGTAATATAGATATATCGTTTCGGAAAGGACATCATTGGCATGAACATCGCATTTTATCCGTACTGGGCCGCCAAAACGCTGCTCTCGCTTATTAATGTCATATATATCATGGTCATTACTACATTTATATACGGTCTCACTGGATCGGTACTCTCTGCTGCAATGTTTCCACTTATTCAGATCATTGCACGCATAATAGCCGGTCTCACTTTGCCATTACTTGTGAACCGTTTCCCATTCTCCAGACTATTGATCAGCATTTCCATAGCCAAAACATTAATCATGACCTGTATAGCCATTTCGTTGACTCACTTGATTTCACAACTGCCGCTTCTATTGCTCGGAGTGATTGTACTATCCTTCTTGGACGGATGGGAAACTCCGTTACTGAAGACTTTAACGCCACGATTGGTTCAAGGTGAAGACCTTATAAAAGCAAATAGCCTACTATCTTTCTCCAATCAGACTGTAACCATTGTCGGTTACGCCATGACGGGATTCGCCGTGATGAACTGGGGGGCGTCACAGACCTTCTGGGCAGCTACAAGCCTGTCCTGGGCCGTTCTGATCTTCATGATTGCCATGGCCTCGCTCACACGGAATGTAGAACAACCTCAGAAATCTGCTGTATCGCGGAATGTATTGAGGGAAGGTTGGAGTATTCTTTGGAAGAATCCATCCTTACGACTGATTACGCTTATGGACATTGCCCAAGCACTTGCGGATTCCATCTGGATCGGAGCTGTTACGCTAGCCTTTGCAAAAGAAGCTCTGGGACGAGGAGAAGGTTGGTGGGGACTCATGAACTCGAGTTACGCTGCTGGAACCATGCTTGGAGGTATTCTGGCTCTTGCACTGGCCAAACGTATTCAGAAACATCTAATCGCTAGTATGACCATGGGTTCTCTTCTCTTAAGCCTGCTGACCGTCGTTTATGGTCTAAACAACCTGCCATGGCTCGCTCTGGTGTTATGCATACTGATGGGTCCAGTTCATCAGATTCGTGATGTGGCTCAGCAGACAGCGCTTCAGAACAGTGTACCTGTCGAATCCCTAACCAAGGTATACGCCACCCATGGCGTCCTGATATCCACGGTTATGAGTGTATCCATAGTTATCTTTGGTCTAGTCGCAGATCAACTAGGCGTTCGATGGGTATACCTCATCGCTGGAGCCTTGTTTATTGTGTCTGCGATATGCTCATTATCGTTGAGCAGGGTTCACAGGAACCAGCCCATTGCTAAACATACGAAAAATATGTAAATCAAAAGAGACGAGCAACATTCTGCTCGTCCCTCACAATCTCAATCCAATCGATAATCTGTCAGCGGCCTGCCTTTTTTATAATACAAAGTAGGTGACAATATATTGAAGAAAATATGCACATCCGGCATGTATGCTTCTTCCAAAATAGCTTGCACCGACGATGCAATCCGATTATGAATCTCCTGGTCACGTTGAAACATCAGAATCTCTATAGAAGCCGGAGAAGGTGTTAGCGCTTGTACATCATGACGCTCTGCCTTCATTCTCTCCCTTGGAATATGAGTAATTAGGGCCATCTGCTCTGTAATTTGGGGTACAACTTCCTCTAGCTGAGGACCTGTGAATCCTTTAAAGCGAATAAACGGCATTGCTATCCCTTCAATCTCTGTTAATAGTCTCTTATGTGATTTTAAGCACATTGTTTTCAGTTGTCAAATGTCATGGATGACATATGTTGCTTCTTATAAACAGGAAAAGCCCCGCTGAAGTCTCAGCGGAGCCCACTGTTTGCACGTTTCTATACGTGACTTACAGCCAGAAAGATTTTGTGATGATCACGAGCAGGATGAAAAGCACGAGAATTGCACTTGTGGAAGTCCATCCGCCGCCGAATCCACCAACATTGCCACAACCGTATCCAACTTGACTCATTTGATTGGCCTCCTTTGAATTTCAAGGTATGCCATAACATATGCGTATTCCGTGCAAGTGACCGGGCGAATCGGCAAGTTCAACAGCCCATTCATCTGGTATTCATGCCTGGTAAATTAACCAGATGGGTCGATGGAGATTCTCAGTTGTATTTCTTGTGACTCCTGAGGTGAAGGGTCTGTATTTCCTCTGTCCAGAAGGATTGTACGAGTACGTGTATCACTTCGGGATGCCAGAACAACCTCTCCATCAGGAGTGATACAATAAGCGATTGGAATGGAGATCCCGCTATCACGGTACGAACCATCCGCATGGCTAGTCCCCATGACAATACATTGATGCTTCAAGGCGATCTGCCGAGCCTCTTTGACCCACTCACTGTACTGCTCTTCACTGAACATACCCACACCAATGGAATGCATCACAATATCCACACTTCTTATATTCTCGTTGCAAAATCCTTGCAGGACCAGCTCATCACACAACAAAGTGCTTATTACCCAACCCTGTTCCTGAGCCGTCTCAGCAGGTGTATATTTAGCTTTCTCCAATACAATCTCTCCAGCCTTACTGATGATGATCGATCGGTCCTTCGGGCGTTCGTCCAACCTGCGATGACCTGATACAATCATGGTTCCATATTCAGCCGCCAGGCGGCAAGCGTCTTCGACATTCTGGTTCAGATAACCTTCAGGAAAGAATACTACATCTGCATCAGGATGTTGCTTGAGTTCGGCTTCAAGCTGCAGCAAATGCTGTTCCAGCCTCGGTTGTCCAATGATAATCTTCATCTGGCATCCCCCATTCATAAATAAAAACCGGTTCATACCTGAATAAGGTACGAAACCGGCTTAAAGGTTGTACGGACAGAACAGAACTCCTGCTCACCGTACTTCGCTTCAAGAGTAATTGGTTCTCATGTTATTACTCGGTGAAACAATTACCTTTACAGTTGAATGATATGTAGTTAGGCATTTCTACGTTCAATACTATCATAGATGGCCTGCCCATCATAGCTTCGATCTGTAGCGATATCTTTCACAAAGAGGGCGCTGCCTGCAGCACTGTTTGCATTAACAGACAGAAAGCTAAATGCACCCACAACCCACATTAATGGATATAATGCAATGGATAAGGCTTTTTTCATGTTTTTGTCTCCTTTGCTGTTGAAATAGTGATTGGTTGAATATCCCATTAATACGATGAATTTCAATTAAAGGTTTCAATTTTTATATAAATATCACCAATTACATCCAACATACATACAGGAGACAAACTAAAATTGTTCCGTTCAGATCAACTCGAAACTCTGGAGCAAGGCTGCCGCCTCTTCATGATCAGGTTCCAGAGCCAATACTTTATGCGTATATGACAGGGTTTCTTCTTCCAGTTCAAGTTCGTAACAGCACACAGCCAAGTCATACAAGACTGCCGGATTATGGTTACTCGGATCTGCAACCAATGATATCTCCAGAAACCGTTTTGCATCCTCATACATATACATCTCATATAATAGCTGCCCTGCCAGAAATGCGAGACCTCCTTGCTGCTCCATCACATAGTAGGACGACCACATTGTATGAATACCAGACTGAATATCAAGCATTTCCTCATCACTTGCATCGGGAAGAAGACTGGAAATGTGCGTTGCACTGTGAATCAAGAACTCTGCATCATATCCACCCAGACGCCAAAACGGTAAAATATGCTTCAACTCCATACTTTCTATTCGAGAGTCTACCCATTGTTTCATGCTGAAAAAGTCATCCGGTCCAAAACGTTCAACAAATCGATGGTAGGCGAGACGTGTATTCACATAACTGATGGGTTCGTCCACCATCAACATGCACCCAACATTCAGATCTTTATAATGATGTGTTGTGAATCGTGTATGGGCACCTTGTTGTTCCAAGACATATTGAATGGCATGGTAGTTAGCGGTTAGAGAAAAACTCCCGTGAAGAACAAATTCAGGTGGCTCTGCGAACTTCCAGTTATCCAGGCGATGATCCCCTTTATCAGCAGTAATCAACACATAACCTGACTGTGACAGCTTGTTCAACCGTTCGAGACAGGACAACCCGATTGCAGGGAACAGAATGTGCGAATCCTCCAGTTCCTCTTTGTACAATGTGATAAGCTCCTGATACGGATAGTTATCCGCACTGTATTCGGGCGCTCGACGATACTCATAACTCAGTGTCATGTTCTTCAGCATCTCAGCAGGCTCAAGATCAAGACGACGATCCGGAGACTGTACAAGCAGATCACACTCATAGATCTCGCCATCCCCAATGTAGATTAATTCCTGTGGAATGCTGTCAAAAAAGTAATTAGCAATCAACAACAACGGTTGTTTCAGATCACCGGGCTGAATAACCGTGCCTGCAACGACCAGATTCAATTCCGTATCCGCTACAGCGTCAAAACGCGCAAAATCCAATATACCTTGTTGAATAAAGGATTGCATGGATGGATGCTCCTGCCAACCTAGCACATTCTCCGCTACGAGATCCGTCATCACATATCTGAAAGGCGGTAAAGGTATTCCAGCAAATTCCTTTAACTCAAGCAATTTCAGGAGAACTTGATGTGCCAAACGCCCTACACCCGCTCCAAGTTCAAGAATGGTTACGGTCTCGTTGATCTTTCCTTTGTTCGAAAGGTCCTGAAGAAAGCCAAAGATCATCTCTGCATACGCCGTGGCAATCAACGGATTACTCGTAATATATTGAGGGACATGGTTCTCTGTCCAAGCTTGTAGCCCCTTCTGCTCATAATAAGCTCTCTGCCAATCCCAGACCGGAGCTTCACTGTAACGAAAACGTTGACTTTCATTTGACGTCATTAAACGGAAACCTGCTTTCTATCACTAATTTCATACGTTTCTCAGATGATCACGTATTATTTGATGTCCAATACCATTCAATCTCTGTAATGCATTATATCATAGAACCCTACCTACTCGATGAAGTTCAGTTTTCCCCTTCAACAGGAAAAAAACCTGCTTTTTAGGGCAGGTCCTTGAGGCCTTTCAATTAAGAAGACTATTGATCTAGTTTACTTAGGCAAGGATGCTCAACATTAGTCGGAATATACAGCTCCATCAAAGTTCTCAGGGCCTACACGGATCGTACCGAGCAAGTTGGAACTGATAAATGCAGTGTACGTCAATTGAGGTGTGATAGGCGGGTTGAAGTCATCTGCAGAGAACGTAATAATCTGAGGTGCAAGGACACTCAAGCTAAACGTAGACGTTGCGGAATAGATCACAGGGTCCGTAGCCAAAGTCCCCCTAACAATTGTAATGGTTACACCAACGAGTGCCAAAGGAAGTTGCACAGACACCGTTCCTTTGAATTGTACCCGTGGGTTTGCCCCTGCTCCTGCTGTTTGCAGACCAATCTGGCCGAATAATTGTGGTGTATTAATAACCAGGATTGGTATTGCAATAGAGTTAGCCAAACTCGCATTCTGAGATGTTCTTGCATCAAGAAATTGACTCATGAAATCTACCTCCTATGGGTTGGGATAAGGTAGTATATGCGAGATTTGAGATATGGCATGGACATACATCGTGATTCGAAAAAAAGGGCATACTAGAAAGACACCATTAACAAGATACTTTTTCCTCCAAAGCTTACATGTAGACAGAAAAAAACCCTTGCTAGGCAAGGGTTTTAAAAGTATGGGCCCTACAGGACTCGAACCTGTGACCAATCGGTTATGAGCCGACCGCTCTAACCAACTGAGCTAAGGGCCCTAGACATAATGTATAACGTGCAGATGATGGCTGTGAATCATCCAAGTGAAACTAAATTGCGGGGGCAGGATTTGAACCTGCGGCCTTCGGGTTATGAGCCCGACGAGCTACCGGGCTGCTCCACCCCGCGTCAGTAAGAAATATTAAAACAGCGACTTAATTAATATACACCATTCTATCCCAATAAGTCAAGGGGTATTGTCAGGGAATAAAACGTACACCGTAACGTCCTTTACGTGATCGATAAACTTCCACTTCCGCTGGTTCATTATGACCGTAAATCCACCCATCCTGCTCCATACGTTTGGCCAGACACCCTGCCTGAAATTTGGTTGCATACAACTTGCTGAAATATACCCAGTGCATACCGCTCGTCCTTTCCGGAGTCGTCATTTATTCCTGCTTTTTGTAGAATACCCCATTTTCATAAAAATAGCCGCCAAAGATTAAAATCTTCAGCGGCTATCCTTAACTTATGATATGACTACTACATCAAATCTCATTGAAACGTAGCTTTAGGATCCTTTTTCAATTTCTCCAGCATCTCGTTTCCTTTAGCTGCCCACTCACCAAGTGCTTCTTTTGGTGTCTTTTTGTTCTCTAGTACTTGGTTGAAATATTCCATACCTTTTTCATTGACTTGCCATAAACCTGGGGATTTTTGATACATTTTATCCAGATTGGTATTTGTTGGCGGAATCGGCTTCAGCGAATAGAATGCTTGAATGTTATAATCCAGGCCGTCTTTGGGCTTGATGAAGCTCTTCCGTGATACCATCTCATAGCTGCTACGTGCTTTAATCTTAGCCCAGTCCTCACTGTTCATGTACTTGATCAGTTCCCACGCATCATCCGGGTTCTGAGCCGCACTATTAATCGCCATGAGGTTGCTCAAGTAGATGCTGCCTCCAATTTCAGGAGCTTCCGGGTGAACTGGAGGTGTTACCACATCCCAATCCACTTTCGTAAAGTCTTTCATTTTATCCGCATTTTTATTAGCATCAATTAATTGATTAATATAGCTGTAATCACCAATAACCATGGCTGACTTGCCACTCAGGAATAGGTCACCCTGTACCGGATCATAACGCCCACTCGGATTCTGATCCTGTGGCTCGTCGCCTTTAGGAATAACTTTGTCAATCGCAAGTTTGCTGATGGTGCTCCACACTTTCTCCCATTGAGGAGAATCTACTGTCATCTTCTCTGCTTTATCATCAAACGTCTTCAGCTGCAACGAGCTGTAGTACTGCTGCATGGAGTAGTACGGCGGACCACCCTGATATGTCGTGAAGGAGAAACCAAATACATGATCTTTACCTTCACCTTTCGTTAGACGGGTACCCAGATTGAAAATATCATCCCAAGTCATATTGTCCGTTGGTGGTTCCACGCCTGCTTTTTCAAACATACCCTTGTTATAGAACAAAGCGGAGGAGGAAAACGTTGGTGTCAATGCATAGATGCTCTGGTCCCCAAGGTCCTTAATTCCCTCCAGCACACTAGGCACGATATCACTGGTATCAAACTTGTCTTCCTGCATCAATGGGTCCAGCTGTTTGACCAGATTCTCCTGAATTAATGATTTCACTGTGGCGGTATCAGCCACGATGACGTCAACCGGATTATCCCCAGTCATAATCTTCTTCAGACTTTCCATCGTATCCGGAGCTTCCTGCTGTTCTTCTGTGTTACCGTACCCATACATGCTGCTCTGATCAACGGCAGCCACAATCTCGATCGTTACATTGGGGTGTGTCAGTTCAAAAGCATCGGTAAATTGCTGACGGAAGTAACTGTCATCCTGTCCGCCCCACATCGTAGCCACACGCAATACACGCTGCTCCGTATCCTTCGCCTCACTTGCCGTACAGCCGGCAATCAGCGGCAGTGCTAGCGTCGCAGTAGCGATGACAGCCAGCACACGTTTTCCCCACATACTATTCTTCATTTCCCAGTTCCCCCTCTTAATTATCTTGGCGGTGTAATGACAATACGTTCACCGTCAAATTCCAATGTCGCCCGGTTATCAATGGATAAGGCCTCCAGATACTCTTTAGGCACCTGAAGTCGCCCTGCACGGTCAATAATGACAAATGCTTCATGGATATCCGGCATACCCGCCTCGGACAAGTTATGCTCATCATCCAGATTCGGGTTGCGCTTCACAAACTCGGTACTGGTCAAGCCGTCCCGAATCGCAACGATCCGGTCCACCTTGCCAGCAAGCGTCAAGTCATGGGTAACGATGACAATCGTAACGCCAAGTTCCTTGTTCATTCTTCGAAAAATGCCCATGATTGTATCACATGTCTCGGAATCGACCGAACCGGTAGGTTCATCTGCAAGCAGAATTTTGGGACGATTGGATAATGAGATCGCAATCGCTACCCGTTGTTGCTCTCCTCCTGACAATTGATGCAATTTGTTATGCATCCGATCCTTAAGGCCTACCCATTCGAGCAACTGTTTCGCGTAAGCACGATCACGCTTGCCTCCCAGTATCATGGGAGTCTCCACATTTTCCAGTGCAGTGAGATAAGGCAGCAAGTTACGACCGTTATTTTGCCAAATAAAACCTACCGTATGACGTTTGTATTCGACCAATTGAGCATCTGTCATCTTGAGCAAATCCCAGTCTCCCACAACAGCCGTACCAGCCGTAGGACGATCAAGTCCGCCCAGAATATTCAGCAGCGTGGATTTACCGCTACCGCTGTTACCGATGATCGCCATCATTTCACCTTGATTGACAGTCAGGTTGAGACCCTGAAGGGCAACGACTTCCACATCGCTGGATTTAAAAATTTTGACAAGTCCTTCGCATTGGATCACGTTTACCTCTCCTCTCCCATTTTGACTGCCTGGTGAACTCGCAATCTGCGAATCTGCCAGAGCAACATCGTTGCACCAATGACCAGCATCACTACGGTGACCCCATACAGTTGCAACATATCTTGCTGTTCAAACACAATCCGGAACGGAGGTACCTGAGCAGATACATTATCCGTCGTTTGCAGGAATGGCAGGAATAAACGACTGGATACCTGACCAATCCCAATACCTAGCAGGATCGATAGACCTGCTGTGAACACCTGCTCCAGCAGCAGCATGCCGCTTAGTTGTGCCCGGGATAACCCCATGGCCCGTAATACACCAAACTGCACAACACGCCCGGACAAATTGAAGAACCAGTACAGCACGTATCCGATCAACGAAATAATAACCGATACCAGGAATCCAAGGCTCAGTATCCCGAATACGCCACCTCGAGACGGATGTTTAGCCTGAGATACCAATTCTGTGCGGACGTCACGTACAGATGATAACTCAATGCCTTCTGCTGCAAGTTTCTCCATTAGTGGAGCCACTTTGGCATCCGGTTCCATTTTCAGCCACACCTCATAAGGAATCAAAGGCACCTGATCATAGATATAATCCAGATTCGCCACGAAAAATGGCATCTGATCCGGATACTGCGCTGGCCAGTAAGGTATGATCCCAAACACGACGAATTCAATCGCCTGTCCCTGTACACCCATGGAGACGAGGTCTCCAGTTTTGAGTTTGAACTTGTCAGCAAATTTGGAAGAGATCAATGCAGCCCCTTCATATTTACCAAGCAAGTCAAGGTACTTGTAGGGATGTGCCGGGAACAGATCGTTGCGGAACCATGCCACTTGAGCAAAGTCCACATTATCAATTCCGACCAGCATCCCCTGTCCGCCCGATTTACCAGAGACGATAATATTGCCTTTGGTCTGTAGCACGCGTGCTGCATGTTCAACCCCGTCTAATCTGCGGAACACTTCAAATGGAGGTTCGGAGTAGATGACTTTGGATGGCTGCGAAGAACCGCCACCACCACCTGGAGCACCTCCACCGCCATTGCCTCCGCCGGAACCACCACCAGCAGAACCTCCTCCTCCATTGCCGCCACCTTGTTGACCTCCACCCGTACCGCCGTTCTGTCCGGAACCACCGGGTTTAACCTCAGGTGTTCCTTCCCATACAGTCTGCATAATCACATCAGAACCATAACGGTACAAGGTACGCTCAGTGGAATTCAGATCAATCGTCCGAGCTGCAGCCGAGTTGTACACCCCAAGTCCCAGTGTCAGTACAAGGAGGATCATCAGCGGATAGTATGAAGAAGATGAACGCGATAACTGCGTTAATGTCAGATACAACGGGACCGGGAGAAACTTGCGACCGATCAACTGAATAAGCTTTAATATCCACGGGAACAAGCGCAGGAAGAATAGTCCAAGCGCAAAGATCGCGAGTGCGGGTACAAAGAATAGAAACGGCTGTACCTGCAACTGATCGGTTGTCATTCCGGTCTGGAAGGTCAACATCTGACGTTCATAGAACAGGTAGTATCCATATCCAGCCAGACCCAGCAACACAACGTCCAGGAACCAGCGCTGCCATACTGGAGCACGGTCTGTTCGTGCTTGCCGCCGTTTGGCAGATACAATGGTTGCCCGTGCATAAGTTATCGCAGGGATAAGTGATGCGATGATCGCTACAAGGACCGCTGCTACTCCCAGGAGAATAGCTTCTTTTGATACACCGATCGGAATAGACTTCCGATCTACGAACGAGAGAAAGCCACTTGCTGAACCAATACTCTTGGCCATAAACCAACCGAGAAACGGTCCAATAATCAACGCAATAACGCCCAGGAATATACCTTCAAGCAGGTAAAGAGAGAAGATCTGCCGAGCTGAAGCTCCACGGCTACGCAATACCGCAATATCACTCTCTTGCTTCTGTAATGACTGTCTGGCGTTCATCGCAATAAAATAAAAGACCATCGCAATCATCGGTGCTGCCAAGGTAAACAACATGGTCTGCAGTTGCAGACTCTGACTGCGGAACTGCTTAAGCAGATCACCAAAGGTGATGTCCACTTTTGTATCTTTCAGCCGCTGGTACAGATCGATATCCAGCCTTTCCAGCATGGAAGTCAGACCTGATAACTGGCTGGTTTGAATTTCTTTCAGATCAAAGGCATAATACCAACGTGAATTTTGAAGTGGAATCCCTTTTTCCTTCAGTAAAACATCATTAAAAACCGATTCATCCACATATAGTCCATTCATCATGCCGTCAAATCCTTGTACCCAGTAAGGACTGTTCGGATCATCTGCCTTGAAGGACCCCGTAATCTTTACACGTAACGTGATATCAAGACCGCTATACACTGGATATTCCAGAATATCGCCGATATGCAGGTCGTTACGGTACATACCCTCTTCCAACATGACTGCCTCGATCGTGTCATCTTTGACCTGGTTTCCAGGTTTCACCCCGGCAGAGTAATTCACCTGTGCATCCAGTCCACTCATCGTGCCCAGACTCATACTGCGCGCCCTGCTGGCATCCACTTTGGTTGGATCTTCCGGGCTCACCTCTGTACTGCGAATGGATCTCGAATTCACATAAGTATGAAAAGGAAACCCTATGTCGCGAGGGACATCCTCACGAATATAACGATCTACTTCATCCAGACCCCGTGTGTCTGTCTTCACGCCACCAGGTGCCTGATAACTCATCAGCAACGAACCGGCTGGCAACCCTTCACTGTTATCCTGCAGCGTTTGCGCGACGACCCGTTTCAACGCACCATCGGCATACATTGGAATACTGACGGTGAACGCTACCGCCACAATCAATCCGATCAGTGTGCTGAAGGTCATCCAGCGCGTGTTCCACATTTTGCGGAACAGCAACCGAAGCAATGGCAGCCCCATTAGCGTCCCACTACTTTCTGACCTACGGTCAGACCTTTCAGAATCTCGACATCTGTCGATGTCTGCTGTCCAACTTCAACGTCCACTTCACGCTTGCTGCCATCACTCTCCACCACTTGTACATACGTTCTTGAACCGATGGAGCGTAAAGCGGATACAGGAATCACAATCGCGTTCTCGGTACGCTGCGTTACAATCGAGACCGATAGTGGTGTGCCACGTTCGACGCCTTTTGGCATTTTTGCAAGTGTAACGATGACATACTTATCCAGCGTTTCCTTGGTTGGAGGCGTGCCGCCTTCACCCGTCCCTTCGCCACTGCCGCTTCCCGATGCTTCCGCGATAGGCATAACTTTAATTTTGCCAGCGACTTTACCAGCTCCATTAATATCTACTTCTGCCTTCATACCGGCCGAGAACTTCTCCAGATCTTCCTTGGCAAAGGTAGCTGCCACAACCAGATTCGATGTATCCGCAATCGTAGCAATCGGATCATACGCTTTCACAGTTGCACCCTTCTCTACCTGCACAGCAATAACGGTGCCGCCAAACGGAGCGGTCAACGTGGCTTTGCCCAGTTGTTCCTCCAGATCAGCGAGTTCCTGGCGTAGTTCTTCAAACGCAATCGTTGATTCTTCGAACTCTACCGGGTCCATCTCATCCTTCTTGCGGAGTGTTTCCTTCATTTGAACTTCGGATTTGCGAATAGCCAGTTTCTTGCCACGGATCTCCTTCTCTACACTCTCCACATCGAGGACAGCAAGAAGTTGACCCTTTTTCACTTTATCCCCTGGTTTAACATTTAATTCTTTGACATGCATGCCATCAAGCGTGAAGTACACCTTCTCTTCCCGCTGACTCATCATCTTGCCGCTACCACTTACTTTTTTCTCCAACGTTTCCGTCCGGACTTCATATTCCGGTTTCTTGGAGATCGTTGGTGGTGTAATAGGCGGAAGTACTTCTTCCTCTGTTTCTGACGGTAGCAATGAGCAGCCGGACATCGTTGCAACCATTATCGCACCGAGTACAATAATCGCTGCGCGTTTCCCCCTCTTCGGAGCGGCCCCTTTACTTGATAAATCTGCCGTCCGCCATTTCATAAACATGGTCCGCAACCTCCAAAATTGTAGGATCGTGTGTAGTCATACATATTGTTACTTGTTCTACTTCAATAATATTGCGGAATACGGCCATGACCTGAGCGCCCATCTTGGAATCCAGTTCCGCTGTAGGCTCATCCGCAAGCAACAATCTGGGTCTATGGGCAATCGCCTTGGCTATAGCCACCCGCTGTTGCTCTCCCCCGGACATCTCGAAAGGTCGGTGCTTCACCCGTTTGGATAATCCAACCAGATCCAGACAGTGACCAACCCTGTCCTTCCATTCCGCTCGCGGAACGTCCGCCATGCGCAGCGACAGTTCTACATTTTCCCAAGCAGATAATAAGGGCATGAGTGCATACGCCTGGAAAATAAAACCGATCTCTTTGCGCCGCAAAGCGGTCCGCCGCCGGTCTCCCCAATCCTGAAGAGGCTGACCAGAGAACAGAATGTCTCCACTTGAAGGCTGATCCAGTCCACCGAGCATATTCAGCAGTGTTGTTTTGCCTGAGCCCGATCGCCCCTTCAGCATGACCAGTTGTTGCGGATTCACTTCCATATCAATGCCTTTGAGCACATGGATAATGCGACTGCCTGTCTGGAAACTGCGATGCACGTTACGCACCTCCAGTACAGGTCCATCATATGGAGGCAGCATATCCTTCTTTGGTTTGATCTTCTTCTGGGGTTCATCAACGGTAGTGACAGCAGCTGCAGCCACTTCATCTGAAGCGATTTCACTTTCAGGTAACGGAGGTTTACTTGTCGGGTAATCGTGTTCATTGTTGTATGTATTTTCCCCCGACTCCGTCGATGCCTCCAACGGTGTTTCCCCCTGTTGATGTTCATCGCCTGACTGGCTCTTGGCAGGTCTTTTTCTGAGAAATAAATTCTTCATGCCAGCAATCACGCTCATCCTTTCTTGAAATCCCGTTCATTTCTTCAAAAAACCTAAAATTAGAAATCTGTTCCATCCTACACTGAATTATAAACGACCGATCACAACTAAAAGTTACAAGCTTTTTACAACGGTAGAGAGAAAAAGTTAATATTTTGATGAACAAACAAAAAAAGCACCCCAAAGTGCGGGATGCCTCTTGCATATTCGATGGTTTTGCCGCTATGACGGCAATCATTACAATTTTGATACCGTTCATTCCTGAACATTTTTTTGAGGTATCAATGATATTATTTACCAAATGAAGAAGGATCTTCACGCCAGGATTTAAGCAACTCAAAGTCACTCTCCTGAATCGTTCCCTGAGCCAAAGCCACATCCATCAGCGCCGTGTAATTGGACAACGTCTGAAGTGGAATTCCAGCATCTTCAAATGCTTTAATACCTTTATCCAGCTGGTAGCTGAAAATGGCAAGTACGGCGAGAGGTGTTGCGCCTGCTAGACGTACGGCTTCGGCTGCTTTGATCGAGCTTCCACCTGTAGAGATCAGATCTTCGATGACAACCACTTTCTGTCCTTCGGTAATCAGACCTTCGATCAGGTTCTCCTTGCCGTGTCCTTTCGCTTTATCACGAATGTAGGCCATCGGCAGATCCAGCTTCTGAGCCACCCAGGCAGCATGCGGAATACCTGCGGTTGCTGTACCTGCGATGACTTCTGCATCCGGGTACTGGTTCCGAATGATTGTTGCAAATGCTTCAGCGATATCGTTGCGAATCTCCGGATAGGACATCGTTAAGCGGTTATCACAGTATATTGGTGATTTGATGCCGGATGTCCATGTAAATGGCTGCTGCGGACGTAACGCCACGGCTTTAATTTTCAAAAGTTGGGAAGCAATATGATTCGGAATCTCATTCAGTTCGATCATGCGTTCAACATCTCCTTCAAAATGGTTTCTACCGCTTCTCGCGGATTGGGAGCGCCTGTAATGGGTCTGCCTACAACAATGTAATGACTGCCTCTGGCGATGGCTTCACCTGGGGTCAAGACGCGTGTCTGATCTCCCAGACCACTACCCGCTGGACGAATTCCTGGAGTAACGGTGTGAAAAGCACTGCCACACGTTGCCCGAATTGCGGGCACTTCCAGTGGAGAAGCAACAACTCCATCCAGTCCGGCCTCTTGGGCTAGTCCTGCATAACGGACCACAGCAGCTTCCACACTTCCCGGGATGCCAATCTCGTTATTCATCGTTTCCAGACTTGTACTGGTGAGTTGGGTGACTGCAATGATCTCGGGCTTGCTGAGGGAAGGATCGGCAGCGACTGCTGCCTCAGCACCTTCACGTGCAGCACGCATCATAAGGGCTCCACCCGCTGCATGTACATTGAACATGTCTACGCCAAGACGTGTGATACTCTCAGCTCCGCCACGAACGGTGTTGGGAATGTCATGCATTTTCACATCCAGAAAAACGGAGTAACCTTTGGATTTCAGCTCCCGAATAAAGTCCGGTCCTGCTGCGTAGAACAGCTGCATACCCACCTTGAGATAACAGGGAATGCCCTCAAGAGCTTGTACCAATTCTTGAGCTTCTTCCGCTCCAGGATAATCCAGTGCCACCATCAGACGGCCAGCCATTTCATTGAAACTCGCTTGATTCATCACCAGCGTTCCCCTCCACTTGCTCATTTTTTCCGTTTTTGCCCGATATAAAGGACATCCCGCCAGCCCGCAGGCTGACTGATGTCCTTCATCAGAGAGTTATTTATTTTACAAAGACAGGCATTGCTTCCGAAGAGAAGTTGATCGTTTGCAGCATGATCAGCAGCGCACGAATCGTATCCAATGAAGTCATACATACAATGCCGTTTTCTACCGCTTCACGACGGATACGGAATCCATCACGCTGCGGTGTTTTGCCTTTGGTGAGTGTGTTGAAGACAAAGTTTGCTTCGCCGCTACGGATCATATCCAGAATGTTCGGCGAACCTTCACTTAATTTGTTCACAGTCGTTACCGGAATGTTCGCTGCTTCAAGCGCAGCTGCTGTTCCGCCGGTAGCCATGATTTTGTAACCCAGTCTGTAGAAACCTTCGAGCAAAGGAACTGCTTCGTCTTTGTCTTTGTCTGCTACAGTTACTACGATCGCTCCGGTTGCCGGAATTTTCATTCCTGCACCGATGAGGCCTTTGAACAACGCTTTAGCGTAATTCGGGTCACGGCCCATAACCTCACCTGTAGACTTCATCTCAGGTCCAAGGGTTGGTTCTACACGACGCAGCTTCGCGAAGGAGAAGACCGGAACTTTGACAGATACATGATCCGATTCAGGCCACAGTCCATCGACATAACCAAGATCTTTCAGTTTCACACCCAGAATGGCTTGGGTTGCCAAGTTCGCCATCGGAATGTTGGTTACTTTGCTCAGGAATGGTACGGTACGGGATGAACGCGGGTTCACCTCGATAATGTACACTTGGCCATCATGGATAACAAACTGGATGTTGACCAAACCTACCGTTTTCAGTTCTTTCGCAATTTTGATTGTAATCTCTACAATTTTCTCTTTCAAATCCTGGGACAGATGTTGAGGAGGATATACCGCGATGGAGTCACCAGAGTGAACCCCTGCACGCTCGATATGTTCCATGATTCCCGGAATCAATACCGTTTCACCATCACAGATGGCGTCAACCTCAACTTCTTTACCCATCATGTAACGGTCGATCAGGACCGGATGCTCCGGATTGATTTTAACCGCCTGTTCCATGTATGTCAGCAATTCAGCATCGGAGTATACAATCTCCATCGCACGACCGCCGAGTACATAGGAAGGACGAACCAGTACCGGGTAGCCCAGACTTTGAGCTGTTTCTACTGCATCATCAACGGAAATGACCGTTTTACCTTTTGGCTGTGCAATCTCCAGACGGGAGAGCAGACGCTCGAACTTCTTGCGATCCTCCGCCTCATCGATGCTTTCCAGATCGGTTCCGAGAATCGTTACACCTGCATTACGCAATGGTGCTGCCAGGTTGATGGCTGTTTGACCACCGAACTGTACGATAACTCCTACTGGCTTCTCCTGTTCGATCACGTTCATGACATCTTCGAAGAAGAGCGGTTCAAAGTACAGGCGATCCGATGTATTAAAGTCCGTAGACACCGTCTCCGGGTTATTGTTGATAATGACTGCTTCATAGCCTGCTTTTTGCAATGCCCATACTGCGTGTACAGTTGAGTAGTCGAACTCGATCCCTTGACCGATCCGGATTGGTCCTGAACCCAGCACCACAACTTTTTTCTTGTCTGAAGGGATAACTTCATTCTCTGTCTCGTAAGTTGAGTAGTAATATGGCGTTGTTGCTTCAAACTCAGCCGCACATGTATCTACCATTTTGTACACTGGGCGCAGGTTCTCTGCTTCCCGACGAGTTCTAACTTCCGCTTCAGTTGTTAATGTGCCTCCTGGTTGACCTTGCGCACGCAGTTCAGCAATGGCACGGTCTGTGAATCCAAGGCGTTTCGCTTGATACAGAATGTCGGAAGACAATTCGGATTCTTCGCGAATGCGATCTTCAAATGCGATCAGACCTTCGATTTTGTCCAGGAACCACCAGTCAATCTTGGTCAGATCCTGCAGCTGTTGCAACGTATAACCTCTGCGGAATGCTTCGGCAATCAGGAAGATACGCTCATCATCTGCTTTGATCAGACGTTCGTTCAAGGTCGCTTCGTCCAGCGTTTCGGCATCCTTCAGGTAGAGGCGATGTACGCCAATTTCCAGGGAACGAACTGCTTTGTGAATCGACTCTTCGAATGTCCGGCCAATAGCCATTACTTCGCCTGTTGCTTTCATCTGAGTTCCCAGTTTACGGTTCGCCGAGATGAACTTGTCGAACGGCCAGCGTGGGATTTTGCTCACGATGTAATCCAGTGTAGGCTCAAAGCAAGCATACGTTTGGCCTGTTACCGGGTTCACGATTTCATCCAACGTGTAACCCATGGCAATTTTGGCAGCCATTTTTGCAATCGGATAACCCGTTGCTTTGGAAGCCAGAGCCGATGAACGGCTTACCCGTGGATTTACTTCGATAACATAGTATTGGAAGCTGTGTGGGTCCAGTGCAAACTGTACGTTACATCCACCCTCGATGTTCAGGGCACGGATGATTTTCAGGGAAGCTGAACGCAGCATTTGATATTCACGGTCCGACAATGTTTGGCTTGGTGCTACGACGATACTGTCACCTGTATGAATACCTACCGGGTCAAAGTTTTCCATGTTGCAGACAACGATACAGTTATCGTTTTTGTCTCGCATAACCTCATACTCGACTTCTTTCATACCTGCAATGCTCTTCTCGACCAGACATTGCCCAATCGGGCTGTAACGAATTCCCGCTGCCACCGTCTCACGCAGTTCTTCTTCGTTCGCACAGATTCCGCCGCCAGTTCCGCCCAGTGTATAGGCTGGACGCACGATGATTGGATAACCAATCTCATTCGCAAATTCAAGTGATTCTTCAAGTGTCGTTACGATGACACTCTCTGGTACAGGTTGTTCCAATTCACGCATCAGGTCACGGAACAGATCACGATCTTCCGCTTTCTCGATGGATGTCAGCTGTGTTCCGAGCAATTTCACATTTTCACGTTCCAGCACGCCAGCACGAGCCAGCTCTACAGCCATGTTCAGACCTGTTTGACCACCCAGTGTTGGCAACAAGCCATCTGGACGCTCTTGACGAATGATTTGGGTTACAAAATCCAGTGTAATTGGCTCAATGTAGACTTTGTCAGCCATGTTTGTATCCGTCATAATGGTCGCCGGGTTGCTGTTGATAAGTACAACTTCCACGCCTTCTTCTTTCAGAGCCTGGCAAGCTTGTGTACCGGCATAGTCGAACTCGGCCGCTTGACCGATGACGATTGGACCGGAACCAATCACCAGGATTTTTTTGAGATCTTTGTTAATCGGCATGTTATTGTGCTCCTTTCACTGCGGCTGCCAATACGGCTTGACGCGGCTTTTGCGGGTTAGTGATCTTGTGCTCGCGAATCATCTCGATGAAGCGGTCGAACAGATAGCTGTTGTCGTAAGGACCCGGGGCTGCTTCAGGGTGATATTGAACCGAGAATGCCGGGAATGATTTATGTTTCAGACCTTCAATGGTCTTATCGTTATTGTTGATATGTGTAACTTCCAGGTCTGTACTCTTCACAGACTCTTCGTTTACGGTAAATCCATGGTTCTGGGATGTGATGAAGCAACGTCCGCTCTCCAGTTCTTTCACCGGGTGGTTTCCTCCGCGATGTCCAAACTTAAGTTTTTCCGTGTCTGCTCCTGCTGCAAGTGCGAACAACTGGTGACCCAGGCAGATACCGAAGATCGGGTATTCGCCAAGCAATTCACTGATCATGTTAACTGCGTGAGGTACGTCTTTCGGGTCCCCAGGGCCGTTGGACAGTTGAATGCCGTCCGGGTTCAGGCGACGAATCTCGTCTGCTGTTACATCGTGTGGAACAACAACAACGTCACAGTTACGTTTGCTGAGTTCGCGCAAGATTCCTGTTTTCGCACCGTAATCCACGAGCACAATACGCTCAGCCGTTCCCGGGCTGTTGTAGACATGCTCTGTAGAAGTCATTGGCACCTGGTTACGCAGCTCGGCAATGGTGGTGTCTCCCATCATCTCCAGCAGTTCTTCCACAGGCTTCGATCCTGTTGTGAGAATTCCCTTCATTGTGCCGTGGTGACGAATCCGGCGAGTCAACATGCGTGTATCAATTTCGCTGATTCCTACGATGCCGTATTCCTTGAGCAGATTGTCTACGCTGTATTCCGCACGCCAGTTACTCGGCGTTGGCTCATGACGACGCACAACGAAACCGTGTACGTATGGACGAATCGACTCAAAGTCATCACGCGTAATACCGTAGTTTCCGATCAGCGGATACGTCATGGTTACGATTTGACCGCAATAGGAAGGATCCGAAAGCACCTCTTGATAGCCTGTAATTCCCGTATTAAAAACGACCTCACCTGTAGTTTCACCTTCAGCACCAAATGCTTTCCCGGTGAACAGTGTGCCGTCTTCCAACAATAATCTTGCCTGTGCCTGCATCCCATTTCACTCCTCTGTGTTTATCAACGTTGAATGCATTTGGGTTGAACATGGGGGACGTTACGTATGGTGCGGCTCCGTGGGCAGAAAACCCTTTGATCGCTGTTATCCCCGGATTACTTTTTATCATTTTTCAAATGATGTAATCCGGTGATAAAGGCGAACGCTTTGCTTCTTCGGGTTCTTTCTGCCCACTCCGCAGTTACGTTGGTGTCCAAGTTCAAAATCATGACATTCAACTTTGCTTGTTTCGTATGTTAGACTCTCGGCATGATTTGCCTCGAGTTAGTTGAAAAGATGTTACTTTTGTACAAATTGTAGATTAAGTTTTAGAGTTAGAGCTAGATTTAAAAAGATTTGTTGTTTTAAAAAAGTTAAGAGTTACTGTTGCGGATTTAAAGAGTTAAAGATATAGCGTTACTAATTTATCAATTTACTAAATTACCGTTTTACTGTTGTACCGTGTTATTCCACACGCTTTTGCCATCCACCCAAGTTTGTACGGCCCAGCCTTTCAGCTTCCAACCTGTGAATGGTGTGTTTCTTCCTTTGGTTGCAAACGTTGCAGGATCAACTGCTTTTTCCTCGTTCAGATCAATCATCGTGATATCGGCTGGTGCTCCTTCTTCCAGTTTGCCTGTATCCAGTCGGAATACACGTGCCGGATCAGCTGTCATGCGTTTCACCAGGAATTCCAAGCTCCACAATCCTGTTTCCACAAACTTGGTGTACAGCAGCGGGAAGGCTGTTTCGAATCCTACGATTCCGAAAGGTGCCAGCTCCATGCCTTTGGCTTTCTCTTCTTCACTGTGTGGCGCGTGATCAGTTACGATCATATCCAGCGTGCCGTCCAGCAAACCTTCGATACAAGCCTGCACATCGCGTGGTGAGCGCAGCGGCGGGTTCATTTTCCAGTTGGCGTCCATGCCCGGGATATCTTCATCCGACAACACCAGATGGTGTGGACATACCTCAGCAGTTACTTTAATGCCAATGGACTTCGCCAGACGAATCAGACGAACCGATTGATCTGTACTTACGTGACAGACATGGTAGTGAACTCCTGTTGCTTCTGCGAGCAAGATATCACGGCCAACGTGGATGGCTTCGGATTCATTTGGAATCCCTTTGATGCCGTGGCGCTTCGAAAACTCACCTTCCGTCACATATCCACCAACAACCAGTGAGTCATCTTCACAGTGAGCGATCACTGGCATATCCATGCTTGCTGCGAGGCTCATGGCATCTTTCATCATTTGAGCGTTTTGTACGCCTACACCGTCATCTGTGAATCCAATAGCGCCTGCTTCTTTTAATGCGGCAAAATCGGTAAGTTCACGACCCAGTTCATTTTTTGTAATGGCTGCATAAGGCAACACTTTAACCAGATCAGCTTCTTTGGCTTTATCCAGTACCAGCTTCACAACTTCCGCTGTATCTGTAACTGGTCTCGTGTTCGGCATGCAAGCGATTGTTGTAAAACCACCTTGTGCTGCTGAACGGGCACCTGTCTCGATCGTCTCTTTGTGCTCGAATCCAGGTTCACGCAGATGCACGTGCATATCGATCAATCCCGGAATGACCAGTTTGCCTGATGCGTCTGTCACACTTTGCGCTGACTTTTCGGCATCCAGAACGGCTTGGTCTTCCAGACCAGCGATCTTTTTAATTTTACCTTCATCTATAATGATGGTTTTCCGTTCAAGTTCCCCTTGTTGGTTCAAGACGTTTGCGTTTTTTATAATCTGTAGCATAATTGCCCTCCGCTTCGGTTCTGTCCGGCTTACCAGGCAAGCCGGATGATTTTCTTTATCGTGTACTCTCTTATTGCTCTATAAGAACTACCGTACCGTCAGCCTATGACCCACAGCCAGACCCTGTTACAGTTTCATCGCACGTTCCATAACCGCCATGCGGATTGGAACGCCGTTTGCCATCTGCGGGAAGATCCGCGATGCTTCACTTTCCACAACCGCGTCATCTACCTCGACGTTGCGATTCACTGGAGCAGGGTGCATGATAATGGTGCTTGGTTTTAGGCGTGATGCCCGTTCTTCCGTCAATCCGTAGTGTTCGCGATAATCCTCAGCTGAAGTAATTAAGCCATGTTGATGACGTTCCAGTTGAACCCGGAGCATCATGACTACATCTGCATCCAGCGCTTCTTCAAGACCGACATAAGGAGCATGCTCTGCGAGTTCCGGTGCCTGCATCGTTTGCGGTGCACAGAAGCGTACATCTGCACCAAACTTTTGCAGTGCCCACAGGTTGGAACGAGCTACACGGCTATGCAGGATGTCACCAATGATGGAAACACGCAAGCCTTTCAGTTCGCCAAATGTTTTCCTCATCGTGTAGAGATCCAGCAACGCCTGTGTGGGATGCTCATTGTTGCCGTCTCCGGCGTTCACGAGTGGTACATTCACTTTCTGAGCCAGTTGTTGCAGAACCCCTGCCGGTTTCAACCGGATCACGCCTGCATCAATGCCCATCGACTCAAGTGTTCGTACCGTATCGTAGATGGACTCTCCTTTTTCCACACTGGATGCGGCTGCCGTAAAGTTCAGCACTTGTGCGCCCAGACGTTTCTCTGCCATTTCGAAGGAGAAGCGGGTACGTGTGCTGTTCTCGAAGAACATGTTCGCAACGAAGCGTGATTCCAGTACAGGAACCAGTTTCTCTTTATGCGCTTCCCAGTGAGCCGCTCGGTTAAGAATGGACTCGATTTCTCCTCGACTAAGTTCCTTCAGTCCAAGCAAGCTTCGGTCTCTCAATGCTGTCTGTGTAATCATTATGCTTGCTCCCCCCGGTTCTGAGTGATTTTGACTTCGTCCTGTCCGTCCGTTTCCATGAGTGCAACTTCAATCTCCTCCGATTTGGAAGTCGGCACATTCTTGCCGATAAAATCAGGTCGAATCGGAAGTTCCCGGTGTCCGCGGTCTGCGAGTACAGCCAGCTGAATGTTCTGCGGTCTTCCACAGTCCATCAGGGCATCCATCGCTGCGCGAATCGTCCGTCCGGTATAGAGCACATCATCGAACAAAATCACCTTTTTGTTATGGATCGAAAGTGATTCAGGTGTCATAATCAACATTTCCTTGCGATTCGCTTTATTTTCGTCCAAGCGGTCATCGCGGTAAGGAGTCACATCCAGCTCTCCCCAGGGGACTTTGGCGCCCTCGATTTCTTCAATCTTGGCGGCAATCCGTTCTGCCAGGTAAACCCCGCGTGTACGGATACCGACCAACACACAATCGTCGATTCCTTTGTTTTTCTCCAATATCTCATGGGCAATCCGTGTTAATGCGCGGCGGATCGCCGTCTCATCCATAATGACATGTGTCTCTGTGCTCATGCGTTCAGCCTCCTCAGGATTTCCCTTCAGCATCATGGCCCCGTGACGAGGAGAAAAAAAAAGACTCCTTGCCGTGTTTATTGGCAAGGAGTCTCCGAACTTCAGACCGCTCTGAAGAAAGTTTACTCTCGGGGATGCATCGCTTCATTTGCCGCAGCAAAAAACGATGTATCGTTCACGTTACCTTGCCAGTCTCACGGGACTGATTTAAAGGTGCTATTCATGTCGTTCATATTGTAGGACCTCACAGGGTTCTGTAATCAATATGTCCGTTTGTCTTCATGAATTATGACAGAAAGACAACCCCCTGTCAACACCTCACCATCGCAGGTGAAAACCCTCTGCTACGTTCTTCTTAGAATCAGCAGTTAGGCTGAAAAACATCCATGCACAATACATCTCATTGGTTATTCATAATTATACAACATTTCTGCATATTTATCCATAGGCAAATGAGAAATTTGATATAACCAAAATAAACCTCTTACTGTACTCAAAAGAGATAAAACACTTCTTTTTAGAACAGACAGTGAGTTTCATTTTACGCAATATATGAAGGCTCTGAATTAGTACCAAGTGAAATGGGTACAGTTTATAAACATGAACCCATTATTAGATACTGCAATAATACCGATATACATAAGATTCACAAATTTACGACATAGAAATAAGTTACGCCCTACATTTATGTACATTTAGGAGGAAGTCATGCGTCACATTTGGCACGTTTACAAAACAGACTGGTTGCATATTCTGAAGGTTCCCACAGGTATATTTCTAATTGTGGCTATTATTCTACTGCCCGGGGTGTATGACTGGGTCAACGTGAAGTCCGTCTGGGACCCATACAGTAATACCCAGGGGATCAAAATTGCGGTGACAACTGAGGACAAGGGTGCGACTGTTGAAGGAACCCATGTTAATATCGGAGACGAACTGGTATCCAGCCTTAAACACAACGAAAAGCTGGGCTGGACTTTTGTGGACCAGGCTGAGGCTAATCGGGGTGTGCAAACTGGAGAGTATTATGCAAGCCTGCTCATTCCGGGGGACTTTTCATCCAAAATTACAGGCATCGTTAATGGGAAGCTGGAGCGACCGGAAGTAATCTATACCGTCAATGAGAAGGTGAATGCCATTGCTCCTAAAATCACAGGCTCTGGTGTATCTGCCATAACAACACAAATCAATGAAAATTTCACTGAAGCCGTCAGTGAGGCCGTTCTGACCAAGCTGAATGAAGCCGGGGTTGAGATTAATTCCCAGCTTCCAACATTACGCAAAATGGAGAATGGCATTTTTACGCTGGAGAAAAATCTTCCGGCTATTCAAGCCGCAGGTCAAAAGGTTCTGGAAGTAGAAAAAGCCATGCCCGAGATTGTAAAAGATGCTCAAAAGATCGTTGAAATCGAGAAAAAACTGCCTGAAATCAATGAAGCAGTACAGTATGTGCTCAAGGTGCAGGAGTATTGGCCACAAATTAATGATGCGGCTTCCGAAGTGCTGGCTATTCAAGAGCGGATACCGGATATACAAAAAGCGGTAGAACGCATTCGAGAAGTGGATGAAAACTTTGGCCAGGTATCAGATGTCATCCAAACGGCGCTGGATAAAACCAACAAAGCTCTGTCTATCGTAACGGCAGCAGAGCAAGGTTTGGACAAAGTATCACAAATCGCTGGCAACGGGATTGAGCTTGCAGAGGGATTAAATCAGTTCGTGGATTCCAGTGAAGAAGCGTTTCAGACAATTGGCCCGACGATCCGCCAAAATCTTCTGCTGGTGCAGCAGATTACTAACGCTACAGGAGACGTATTTGCACAATTGCAAAATTCGGATCTTAATAACCTTCCTACAGTAGAAGATCTCGACCGGATTGCTTCACGTTTAGGGGTTGCGGTAAAACTCGTGGACAGTATGGCAGAACTACTGGGCAACATCAATAACTTGCTTCCAAGCCAACCACTTGCCGATAAAATCACACAACTGAACTCCGTTTCAGATAAACTTCAGTTGCAGATCCGCTTGGCTGGTATCATCAGTGATGCCATGCGTCGTAATACAACTCCACCAACAGACGTCATCGCTCAGTTAAATACTCTCTCGAAGGACATCAGCAGCGGGATTGGCAATATCTTAAACACCTATGAAAGTGAAATATCGCCTGCACTTGCAGCTGGTGCGGATAAGCTCAGGTCTACCCTCTCCACTTCAGCAGAAACTCTGCAAGGAGCAAAAGATCGTATTCCGGATATTGCGGACATTCTTGCATCAGCCAAAGAAGGAATTACGTTTGGGCAGGCAGAGTTGACAAAAATCCAGAGCGAACTGCCTCAAATACAATCTAAGATCCATCAGATATCAGAGACACTCGCGAACAAAAGTGAAGGTTTTATCCAAGCTCTGAACACAGTTTCTTCATTAATTCGAAACGATCTACCCAAGCTGGGAAACAAACTGAACGAAGCAGCTGATTTTGTTCGTAATGATCTGCCTACTGCCGAGAAACAGATAGGCAAGGCATCCGATTTTGTACAGAATCAGCTGCCGGAGGTCGAAAAAGGAGTTCACCGTGTTGCCGCGCTTGTACGTGATGATCTGCCAGCATTGGAAAGTGCCATCAGCAAGGCTGCTGACAAACTTCGGGAGGTCGAAGGTAATAACCAGTTTGCGGAGCTCGCCAAACTTTTGCGCGGCGATATTGAAGAAGAGAGTGCTTTCCTTTCGAGTCCCGTGCAAATCAAAGAACAACAGCTTTATCCGATTCCGAATTATGGATCGGCCATGTCACCATTTTATGGCGTGCTGTCCTTGTGGGTTGGCTCAACACTGTTGATTTCTCTGCTTCGTGCCGAAGCTGAGAATCCAGGGAGCAAGTTCCGGGGATATGAATTGTATCTTGGACGTCTCGCTACTTTTCTGACCATTGGGTTACTTCAGGCGATATGTGTCACCCTGGGAGATATCTTAATCCTGGGTACCTATGTTGCAGATAAACTGTGGTTTGTCCTGTTTGCCATGCTGGTGAGTGCCGTATTTGTCACCATAACGTACACCCTGCTGTCCGTATTTGGAAATATCGGAAAAGGGATCGCCATTATCTTCATGGTGTTCCAGTTCTCCAGCTCCGGCGGTACGTTCCCAATCAGCATGACATCACCCTTTTTCCAAGCATTGAATCCGTTCATGCCCTTCACGTATGCGATCAGTCTGCTGCGTGAGTCGGTCGGCGGCATATTGTGGTCTACTGCCATCAAGGATATTCTGTGGTTGTGTATGTTCATCGCGCTGAGTCTCATTGTTGCTCTCGCTTTGAAACGTCCACTCAGCAGTCTCACCAAACGTTCAGCCGAGAATGCCAAGAAGACCAAAATTATTGCTTAACTCATTTTGCTCAACACTAATTAAGAAAAGGCCATTGGACTTTACATCCAATGGCCTTTTCTCGTTTCATTATATGAATCGATACATTTACTATTTGACTATTTCACTGAGCGTTCCTGTTCCAACTGATTATAGGATTGTTTGATTGTTGTTAATGTTTCTACATGGCGATAGATGTTGTTACTTGCCGTAACGATAACACATAACATGATCAAGCCTATAACCACTTTTTTCCCCAATCCCGGACGAAGGCTGATGACGAAACCTCCACCCAACAGGAAGAACGCAAACAGATAATGTCCCGCATACAGGTACATATCATATTGAAATACAGCCAGACCAAAGCCCACGACGACATGAAGCAAAAAGGCAAACAGAATATATGGCACAATGGTCCACACTTCACGTTCACGAATGCCCTTAATGAAGCCCATGAATGCCAGTAGTAAAACAAAGATACCTGTCATCTGCACATAGATTGGATTGGAACGTGATAGATCCGTAACAAAGGCTGCCATGCCCGGGTCCAGTAAATGCATCTTCGGTGTCAGCATCGGATTAATGGTTAACATGTTCAATACTTTCCAATGAACAGCGAACTGGAATGGTGTTGCATAGCTTGTTCCACCATTTTGAATGCCCAACAGCCAGTTACTAACCCAGCTACGGCCCCCAAAGGCAACATACTGAATGCCAGTTAATACGACGATGATCAGAACCGCCAGTGCCATGATGCCGATGTATTTTTTCAAATTCGCCTTATTGCGCCATGTATTCATATTAAAGAATGTGGCAGCAGCAAATGGTACGATATTGGTCGAGGTTAGTCCAAAGTTAATCGATGCAAGCAATGCATTGGGTACATAACGTACGTCCTGACGCTCACGAGTATACTGCATGTAAACCACCGACAACAGAATAACGAACTGTACATAAGGATACGAATCCGGGATCAACGCGGTATACATCAGGTATGAACTGAAACCAAACAGTAAGGCAAGCAGCAGCGGTACGATGGTCGGTTTATCTTCTTTTTGACTCAGGAACAGATACGCCAGCACCACCGAACCCGCATTCACCAGCGATTGCAGGATTAGAAAGAACCAGTTGCCTCCCAGAAATTTCGCTACAGCCGCAAGGGTTACTGCGAGAAAGGAAATCAGCGGATGGATCACGGAAGAACTGTTGTCCCCATAATACATTGAAGGATCAAAGTTGAATAAATTGATTGGAAACAGCGTTGTATTAAATGGGGTATACGCCCCAAGCATCTCTGCATTATTTTCAATGTACAGAACATACGAGCCGTTCATTAAACCATAGAACAGAGCAAATCCCGCAAACAGGTAAAAGGCTGTCCAGTTGGCTCTGCGATTATAAAATAAGTAATCTAAAAAGTTCATTCTTTCATTTCACATCCTGATTAATTAAGTTCTAAAACACCAGTAACAGTAGGCCACCCATAATACATGCCACACCTATCCAGCGTAAAGGGCCCACCATCTCCTTAAATACCAACCGTGCGATGATCAGAGTCCAGACATATGTTAATGCGTTGGCAGGCAGTACTACGGTTAATGGAAGAAACTTCAACAATACAATATTCAGTAATGCACCTGTTCCATAGAATCCGAGACCCGTGAGCACATGCAGGCGATTGCGACTTGTCGCATAAGCTTTCAATCCGGCCCCACCCAGTGCACCACACAACGTCATGACAATTAATACGGCAACCATCCAGCTATCGATCAACACTGGTTAATGTCACCCCGATTCCAAGCAACACAACTGCTGCCAGCTTTTGCACCGTAATTTCTTCCCCAAGCAAAAAATACCCATAGATTAAGGCAAATACGTAGCTGGCACACATCAGAGGATAAGCAACTGAGAGTTTTTCCAGAGCAAAAGCTTTAATCATCAAAATCGCTCCAAGTCCATAACACAGAAAACCAACACCTAGGTAAATCCACTCGGTTAGTCCCCATTTCCAAAACAATTGACCCGTTGCTGTCAGAAAAGCGGAAACGAGCATCAACCATTTACCAGTATGACGCGATTTTATTTCCCCCACGTTAATGCCTCCATGTCCGGAACACGCTTGTTAATAAAGTATCGTTGACTTACAAGTTGCATGACTGGAAGGTCGGATAAGGAGTCCGAGTAGGAACATGACTGGTCATAATCAATGACCATATTCTTCTCACTCAGATAAGCCTGAATTCGGCGTACCTTCTCTTCCCCTTTGCAATTGCTGCCATCAACTCTGCATGTGTAACCATTCTCATGACGGACAAGTTCAGTTCCAATTACATGATCCACCCAGGGAAAATTATTAAAGTATTTCATATAGGCATGCGGAGATGCAGTTACTAGCAAGACATGATACCCTGCTTCTTTGCGATGTTGCATCTCTACACTGGCCTCGGCAAAAATGGACGTACGCAAGCGAGTATCAAAGAAATGTTCGAGATCTTTTTCAGACATACGCTCAATTTCTTGAAAGTAGGATCGTTTGACTTGTTCAACCGTCATAAAACCTGCCTTGAATAACACGGTATGTAATGCAATGACAGGTAATCTCCATACCTGCCACGGGTAACGGCGAACACCGTAATGCACAAATTGAAACATGGAATCACTGCGTATGATCGTTTTATCAATATCAAAAATTGCGACTTTCGTGCTTTTCACCCTGATCCCCCTCAGCCTTTATTCAAAGATTGCAAAGATTGTAACAACACTTATCACATACAACATAACCGTAATTAATATAGGCTTGTCCTCAAACAGCACACGATCGGGCGAACCTCCCTGGTTCTTCATGTGGATCAGATACAGGTAACGGAACATGCCGTAAATGACCAATGGGATCGTCCACATGAGATGAATGGTTCGATCTGAAGTGAATGTGAACAGGGAATAACTGATAATCGTAGCTGTTGTCACAATTGTATTGAATTGATCCAGTAACGTAATGGAGTAGTTATCCAAAACCTTACGATGTGATCCCGTATTTCCCTCAAGCAACGTGAGTTCATTTCTGCGTTTTCCAATGGCCAAAAACAACGACAACAGCATGGTACAGATCAAAAACCACGGTGTGAATGGCACATGGATCAGCACACCACCTGCAATGGCACGAAGTACAAAGCCGGCTGCAATGGTCATCATATCCAGGATAACAAGATGTTTCAGCACAAATGAATACGATACATTCAACAGGAAATAAACGATACATAACACCCCGAATAGAGGGTTCATCATGAAGGCCGTTCCTACGGAAAGGATTAATAGAATAATGCCAAACAACAAAGCATGACTCGGATTCACCTGCCCAGAAGCCATAGGACGATACTTTTTCACCGGATGCTGTCGATCCCTGTCCCGGTCTACAAAGTCATTTAAAATATAAACACAGCCTGCAACAAGGCTAAATAGAATAAAACCAAGCAACGTCGTAAGAATGGTTTCAGTCCGAATCTCTTCAAAAGAAAATAGTAACGCAGCAAATAACAGCAGATTTTTAGTCCACTGTTTGGGTCTTAACAATCTGATTAATCCTGACACTGTACTGCCTGTTCCTGTAGCCGGTGAGGACACCGTACTTGTTCGTGATGATAACAATTGTAATAACTCCCTTCAACAACAACTTCTGTATATAACAAATAACGTAAAGATCTAATCATATGTTGCTTGTATAATTTTGTAAAGGGAGTAAATGAAAAAATTCTAATATGGGCATAAAAAAAGAGACCGTTTCCGGTCTCTTCGTTAGTACATGATTTAACTATTGGGTAATGCGATTAAAATTCAAATTGTACGTCGCTCAGACGACGTTTGATCTCAGCAATAACACGTTTCTCTTCCTCTTCACCCTTCGCTTCAAAGGTTACGGAGAAACGAACAAAATTACCCGCATCATCCCAAGGTACGGATGAGATCAGTTTCTCACGGATCAGGAATTGGGAGAAATCTTCGCCTGATTCGAAGCGACGTCCGCCAACCACACCTTTTGGTGCTTCTACATACAGGAAGAATGAACCTTTAGGTTTTTCAGCCTGGAAGCCCAGTTCGTTCAATGCGGCAACGAGCATGTCGTGACGGCGAGAATATTTCTCTGCAATTTTTTCCGTAATTTCAGGGTGATTCAATCCATAAGCAGCAGCCTTTTGAATCGCGATGAACTGACCGGAGTCATTGTTGTCCTTCACGTCACTGAATGCTTTGACTACAAGCGGGTTACCCGCTACAAATCCGATTCTCCAACCCGTCATGTTGTAGGACTTGGACAGAGAGTGTAACTCTACGCCGACATCCTTCGCACCAGGTACCGACAGGAAGCTGAACGGTTTTTTGCCATCATACGTCAATGCTGCGTATGGAGCATCATGTACAACCACAACATTGTATTTCTTAGCCCATTCCACAACTTCAGTGAAGAACTCCACCGTCGCGCTTGCGCCTGTTGGGTTGTTCGGATAGTTCAGGTAGAGCAACTTCGCACGTTTTGCGATGTCTTCCGGGATAGCCGTCAGATCAGGCAGGAAGTTGTTTTCTTTCGTCAATTGGATGTTGAACACTTCTCCACCCAGATACTTCGTATGTGTACCCATAACCGGGTAACCTGGAACGGTCATGATCGTCACATCACCCGGATTGATGAAGCATGAAGGCATCATCGCCAAAGCCGGTTTTGAACCAATGGAGTGTACGATTTCAGTATCTGCATCGATACCTTCTACGTTGAATACGTTTTTCAGGTAGGAAGCAGCAGCAGCTTTGAATTCAGGAATACCATTGTCGGCATAACCACGGTTCTCAGGTCTGGAAGCTTCTTCTGCAAGTGCAGCTACAATGCCTGCATCAGCCATTTCGTCCGGTTCACCTACACCAAGGTCAATCAGTTCCACATCGGGAAAATCTTTTTTTGCCGAAGCTTTGGCACGTTTGATTTTCTCGAATTTATAAATGTTCGTGTCTTTACCATAGTTGGAGCCACCGATACGGTCGGCAAAATTAGTCTGAATGTAAGTTTCTTGGTATTTATCGATACTCATAACGTTGTTCATCTCCTCATTTGACGCAAATTTCTACACTTTAATATGAAGCATTTGCGTGATCAAAGCCATGGACAAAGTATCCGAACATTTGTACTTTCTTGGAGCTGTTAACGACTGCGTAGCGAGGCGAGCACGTCTTCCATATCTTGCGGAATCGGAGCTGAAAATTCAAGGTATTCTCCCGTTGTTGGATGCACAAATCCAAGAATGGCCGCATGAAGAGCCTGTCCTTGCATTTTGATGCCTTTATTCCGTCCATAAGTTGGATCTCCTACAAGCGGGTGACCAATAAATTTCATGTGAACCCGAATCTGGTGAGTACGTCCTGTCTCCAGTTTCAATTCCAGCAAGGTGTAATCATTAATCCGCTCTGTAACGGTAAAATGCGTAACGGCATGTTTACTGTTACGTTCTGTGACCGTATACATTTTGCGGTCATTGGTATCCCGTCCAATCGGTGCATCAATGGTACCTTGATCATGATTAAGATGACCATGAACAAGCGCAATATACCGTCTATTCACCGTATGTTCCTTCAACTGAGCAGCCAGTGATGCATGAGCACGATCGTTCTTGGCAGCCATGATCAGGCCGGATGTATCCTTATCGATACGATGCACAATACCAGGACGCAACTCCCCATTAATACCCGAGAGGTCTTTGCAGTGATGCATAAGTGCATTAACGAGGGTACCCGACGTGTGTCCTGGTGCCGGATGCACCACAAGACCACGCTGTTTGTTGATCACGATCAGGTCGCTATCTTCATATACCACTTCCAGCGGAATATCTTCGGCAATGATCTCCACAGCAGCTGGTTCTGGAATCTGTAACTCAACCAGATCCCCTTCGGATAACTTGGCATTGGCTTTGACTACAGAACCATTTACCGTAACCATTCCGTCTCCGATCCACAATTGAACTTGGGAGCGAGATACGTTATCCACGGCTTCCGTAATATATTTGTCAATTCGTTCTTTTTTATGTTCAGCGGCAACGGTCCATTCCATACGTTCATTGCCATTCATTAGTTCTTCGTCGTTAATCTGTTCCTTATTCGGATTACTCATGATGTTCATTCCCTTCAATCTTCGCGGCTGCTTTTTCGCGCCGTCCTTCAAGCAATGTCTCCACTATGATCAACCCTACACCGATGCAGATTGCCGAATCGGCGATGTTAAAAATGGGAAACGTATAACTTCCAAAATTAAGTTGTACAAAATCTACAACTTCTCCGGTCAATGCCCGGTCAAGGAAGTTGCCAATTGCTCCACCAAGCACCAAACTTAGCGCCACAGGTAGCAATTTGTGCGGGGTATCTTTTACCTTTTGCAAATACCAAATCAAGGCAACGACCACAATCAACGTAACCACGATAAAGAACCAACGCTGGTCTTGCAGAATGCCAAATGCTGCTCCTGAGTTACGATGTGATGTGATGACAAAGAAATTGCCAATGACCGGAATTTCTTCTCTGAGTTCCATCCGGGTTGCAATCAGATACTTGGTTCCCTGATCCAATAAAAATACGATAAAAGCGAGGATATAATACACCACGTTTGTTTGTCACTCCGTTCTTGTCTTTTCCAAACGATACCAGGCTTACGCCAGACTTGTTTATTGTAGCACAGCTGTTTGGAAATCGTCCACGACGCGCTACATCGCAATGCTTATGGCAAAAACGATAACATTTCCCTTCTGTAATCTTGCCCTCAATGGCACATCCTACAATAGAGTCAAAATCCGGATTTCAGCATGAAAGCAGAAAGGGGAAAATCATGTCACATTTTACTAACGAACAGCTACAATTTCTACGTTCCCAACTGATGTCCGATAAGCGCGATATTGAACATAGACTGTCGGAAAACGAGCATTATGGCCTTGGAGACTCCCTTAAACTACAGACAGGTGAATTATCACCAATTGATAACCATCCTGGTGACATAGCCACGGAGGTGTATGAACGCGAGAAAGATATTTCCCTGCTGGAACATGATGAATTCCAATTGGAACGAATCGATTCTGCACTGCACTCCATCGAAGAAGGACATTACGGTACATGTGCGGTCTGCCAGCAACCCATCCCTTATGAACGCATGGAAGCTGTCCCCTACACCAAATACTGCAAAAAACATCAACCAGAAACCGTTGTCTCTGAGAACCGCCCTGTAGAAGAAGAATTCCTTGCCCCGGCATTTGGTCGAACCAGTCTGGACGAGCGTGATGATCAAAATGGCTTCGATGGTGAAGACACTTGGCAGATTGTTGAAAGCTGGGGCACATCGAACTCACCAGCCATGGCTGAAGGACGCGATATCGACAGCTATGATGTTATGGCGATTGAAGCCACCGATGAAGTGGAAGGATGCGTTGAAGCGTACGAAAGCTTTGTTGCCACGGACATCTATGGTCATGACGTCTCCATCGTGCGTAATCGGCAATATCGCCAGTACCTGGAGAACCGTGAAGGCGAGGGTCTGTTAGAACCGGATATGGAGACGGATGACATGTACTAAATGCACTTTGATATCTTTCACCTTTAATCGCTGCTAATCGCTTAGTATGTGTTCATATCAAGCTGGCGCTGGACAATGCGCACAATATCAGCGATGTAATCTCCAACAATGGGAAGATTGAGCGCCCCAAGTAGCTGCAAAACGTAAATGATCGTTGCTGCGAAAAAGGTAAACCCAATCGCAATCCCCACACCTCGTGCGGCTCCAGACAACAGGTTAAGTCCAATCAATTTCCATGGTCTGTTCAGCAATTCTGTGTATTGCGCTATTCGTGAACGTTCCAGTTCATTCGCCAGACGGTTCGTCAGGGTATGTAACTCTTCAATTTTGTCATGCGAATTCAGATTATCTGATGTTGGTTGTTGTGAAGTGGATGCGGTTTGCTTGTCATGTTCGCTCATGTTTTGGTCAGTTCCTTTGATCAATATAGATTGACTGCACTATAGAATCATTGCCTTATTGCCTAAAAAACAAACGAGCCCAGAACCAGGGAATATGTCCCTGCCTCTGCGGCTCGTTTGTTTATACTCTATATTCTGTCCTAATTGAATGGGACATGCTCCGAATTACGCTTCGATGTAAATACCGATCGATTTGCCTCCGGCTTCAACGCGTTCCATGGACTCATTCGAGCCAAATGTAACTTCGGTTACGAGAACATTTTCACGCAACACATCATCAAACGCCTGAATAGCTTCCTGAAGAGATGCATCCACATCCAGTGTCAAACGTACTCTTTTCTCAATCGGCAGGTCCAGACGTTTCCGGGTATCCTGCACAGCACGAACCACTTCACGGACCCAACCTTCCTGTTCCAAGGCTACCGTGATTTCGGTATTCAGCGCAACCGTCAGACCGTAACCTGATGCTGAAGCAAAACCTGATTTGGCCTGTTTATCAACCAATAATTCTTCGCTCGTTACTTGCAGCTCTTCGCCTTCCGGTGAAACGATGTTCAGTACACCTTCCGAAACCACTTTACGCGTCTCATCGGCTGACATTCCCTTGAAGAAGTTCTGCAGGAACCCTACGTTTTTACCGTATTTCTTACCTGCAACTTTCAGGTTCAGCTTCAATGTAAAGTCAACGAATTCCGCATCATTATGCTCCGTACGGATTCCTTTTACATTGATCTCTTCTTTGATGATCTCTTCATAACTTGCCAGGTCAAACCCTTTATCCAAAGAAACAATCAATTCGGACAGCGGCTGACGTGTCTTGATGCCTGTTTCGTTACGAACGTTACGGGCAAGTTCAACCACGCGGCGAGCCGTCTCCATATCCTGTTCCAGTCCTGCATCAATCAGCGCTTCGTTGGCTACCGGATAGTCTTCCATGTGCACACTCTCACCTGTTGCAAGGTTCAGATAGATGTCTTCTGCCAGCATCGGTGTAAACGGAGCAACCAACTTCGCAGTAGTCACCAGTACCTCAGTCAATGTACGGTAAGCGTCCAGTTTATCCTCTGTCAGACCACTTCCCCAGAACCGGTCACGGGAACGACGGATATACCAGTTACTCAACTCATCAACAAATGCTTCAATCGCTTTGGAAGAGTTCAGATAGTCGTTAACCAGCAATGCTTTTTCTACAACCAGGATCAGGCTGTTCAGTCTCGACAGAATCCAGCGATCCAGCTTGTGTGCAGACAGTTGGAACGGGTGCTCCTGTGGATCAAATCCATCAATGGTAGCATAAAGCGTCAGAAATGCATGGGTGTTAACCAGCGTATCCACCATTTTGGATTTGGCTTCCCCTACGATACCTTTGGAGAAACGTTTGCTGTTCCACGGTGCACTGTCAGACAACAAAGCCCAGCGGAATGCATCTGTACCGTATTCTTCAATTACTTCCCAAGGATCGATAACGTTACCTTTGGATTTGGACATCTTCTGTCCGTTCTCGTCAAGAACGTGTCCTGTAGCCATAACCGCTTTGTAAGGCGCTTTGCCTGTCAAAAGGGTGGAAACCGCCAGCAAGCTGTAGAACCAGCCACGTGTCTGGTCAATCCCTTCACAGATCATATCCGCAGGGTACTGCTGTTCGAATACTTCTTTATTTTCAAATGGATAGTGCTGCTGGGCAAACGGCATGGAGCCGCTGTCGAACCAGACATCGATCACTTCCGGTGTACGTTTCATCTCATATTTGCCACAAGAGCTCATGACTTTAACGTCATCCACATATGGTTTATGCAATTCAAGATTCTCAGGCACATCACCTACCGCACGAGCACGCAATTCTGCAATGCTGTGTGGAGCAAATTGTTCGCCAGTCTCCTCGCACACCCAGATGTTCAGCGGAGTTCCCCAATAGCGATCACGGCTGATGTTCCAATCCACCAGATCCTCAAGGAATTTCCCGAAGCGACCTTCACGAACGTGACCTGGGTACCAATCCACTTCACTGTTGTTGGCAATCAATTGGTCCTTGATGGCTGTTGTTTGGATAAACCAGCTATCCATTGCATAGTACAGAAGCGGTGTATCACAACGCCAGCAGAATGGATAGCTGTGCTCATATTTTTCTTTGCTGAACAACCGTCCATGCTCAGACAGATATCGCACGATATCAATATCACAATCCTTCACAAAACGTCCCGCAAAGTCAGTAACCTCAGCGACAAATTTGCCTTCCAAGTCCACCATGTTCACAAAGCTGATCCCATTCTCACGGCATACACGATAGTCATCTTCACCATGGGCAGGAGCCATGTGTACGATACCCGTACCACTTGCATCCGTTACAAAGCCTGCACCCAGAATGATGTTGGCTTTCTCAGCCTGTACGTAGTTGAACGGAGGATCATACGTTTTGCCAACCAGATCGGCACCTTTCAGTGCACCGATGATCTCATACTCACCTTTGGTATCTTTCATCACTTTTTCAACCAGATTGGTTGCCATGATGTACACTTCATCACCTTGACGAACACGGGAGTAGTCCATATCCGGATTCACGGCAAGTGCAACGTGTGAAGGCAGTGTCCAAGGTGTTGTCGTCCAAGCCAGTACAAATTCTCCGCTGTCATTCAGTTTGAATTTCGCTGTAGCACTCAGATCTTTGACGTCTTTGTACCCTTGTGCAACTTCATGGGAACTCAGTGTTGTCTGACAAGAAGGACAATACGGGCTCACACGGTGACCACGATATAACAGGCCTTTTTCATGAATTGTCGCCAGGATGTTCCATACACTCTCGATGTAGTTGTTATCAAGGGTAATATACGGGTTATCCATATCCGTCCAATATCCGATACCTTCTGTCAGATCACGCCATTGTTGCTCGTATTCAAATACGCTTGCTTTACATTCATTAATGAATTTCTCCACGCCGTAATCTTCGATTTCCCACTTGTGGGAGATACCAAGCTTTTTCTGTACACCCAGTTCTACAGGCAGACCATGTGTATCCCAACCTGCTTTACGAACAACACGGTAACCCTTCATCGTGTTATACCGTCCAACAAAATCCTTGATTACCCGTCCCAGTACGTGACCGATATGCGGTTTACCGTTTGCTGTAGGCGGCCCTTCATAAAATACGAAGTTTGTTTTGCCCTCCCGGTTTTCGATGGATCTTTTAAATGTATTCTCCGTTTTCCATTTATCTAACACGCGTAATTCTCTGGCACGTGCCTTCTCTTTGACGTCAACTCGTTGCATGATGATTATCTTCCCTTTCTTTGGTTGGATTGTGGACCGTCCACAAAAAGCGTTTCAATCCCCCTAAATCCCCCTTGCCAAGGGGGACCCCATAGGCGCTCCGCCCTCTGGACACCCGGGATGGGTTGTCGTTGGGGATCGATGGCGCTTATGGGCGAAGGTTAATGTGCGTGATGGCGGCCATTTTGCGGCTGTTCCCTGCGTGAACGCCGCATGGCCTTACTGCGAGGCGGGTGTTGCCGGGTGCTTCGCTTTCCCAGCGGGCGGCTCTCTCCTTGAGGTCCCTTCGGGCCTCATGAACGTTCGCCTTAGCGAAACCCGTGTGCCGGGTGCTTCGCTTCCCCGGCGAGGAGGCTCTCTCCTTGAGGTCCCTTCGGGCCTCATGGACGCTCACCTTAGCGAAACCCGTGTGCCGGGTGCTTTGCTTTCCCGGCGAGCGGCTCTCTCCCTGAGGTCCTTTCGGGCCTCATGGACGTTCGCCTTAGCGAACCCGTGTGCCGGGTGCTTCGCTTCCCCGGCAGGTGGCTCTCTCCTTGAGGTCCCTTCGGGCCTCATGGACGTTCGCCTTTTTTGGACACAAAAAAGCCCCGTCCCTGGAAAGGGACGAGGCTATACTCGCGTTACCACCCTAATTCTGTTCATCACAAACCACATCCAGGCAAACCTGGGTATGCTCTGTCATCAACAGCGCTTATGCCCCGCTATACTACCGCAGGGTGCCGTTATAACGTACGGCTTACGGTTCGGCTTACACACGGCAATCATAATCACCGCTTCAGCGTCACTTCTCCGGGGAGATATTCGGCTATAACTCATCCATTGGTTTGCACCAACCACCAACTCTCTGAGGGATGAGATCATAACGTACTGAACCCGTCATGGAATCACTATTCATTATGAATATAGTTATAGCCTCTTTGCAGACAAAAGTCAACCAGGCGACAGACTAATAAATTTCTTTCATCTCCCGCTCACGGTCACGCACTTCCTGCTCCCGGCTCTCCAGCACTTCCCAACCATCCTGAGTCAACAGTTCAAGCTGCGCTTCAACAAGCGTGCGGAAACGGGCACGATAAATCGAGGCCTGCTTTTTCAGTTCTTCCACTTCCAAAGCAATTTTGCGAGATTTGCCCAACGATTCGTTCACGATCCGGTCTGCATTTTTCTCTGCTTCCTTCACGATCAACTGCGCTTCTTTCTTCGCATTACCCTTCACATCATCAGCAGCTTCCTGCGCAATGATAATCGTTTTGCTAAGCGTCTCTTCAATTGTAGAAAAATGATCCAGTTTCTCCTGAACGGACAGCAACTGATTGCTCAGCTCTTTGTTCTCGCGAATGACGCCTTCGTAATCTTTGATGACTTGATCCAGGAATTCATTGACTTCATCCTCGTCATACCCGCGCAAACGTCGGGAAAATTCCTTGTTGTGTATGTCCAGCGGCGTTAATGGCATGCTGTCCACCTCCTGTTAAAGTTCCTTCCCGTCCAGAGAAGGTTTGCAGCATATGGGTACCACCCAAGGGGCCGTATCGTTGATGCCTAACCTTGGCAACGTATACGGAATGCAGGATCAGAATTGCATCCTCCAACGTTCATGTAAAGCTTTGACTTAATGTTTATCGGATACACCGCGTATTTTCTACACCTTTATGATAAACATTTCGACAAGAAAGCGGATTTTCCTGCAACAGACTCAGGCAAATTTGCCGATTTTCACTCGGCAACGCCCTTTTTTGGTCATCCCATCCTGTTCCATAACCTTGAAGCGGCCAAATCCCTGAATGGATACGACATCACCCGCTTTTAGCGACTTGGAGGGATCTTCCTCAACTTTCCAGTTCACACGGCAGCGACCAGCTTTGATCGGAGCCAGCACTTTACTGCGACTAAGCCGATACACATCTGCGCAGATTCCATCCAAACGAAGCGAAGCGACCGTAATGTCCATCGTCTCCAGTTTACTCTCTGACCATCGCATCTGATCCAAAGGAAGTAACTCTGTGAACACATGTAACCGATGCACCTGATTCAGTTGAAGCGATAAAAAAGCGCCGGTTTCCGCCGCCACCACTGTATGGCAACCGTCCTCCAGCACTTGGATATCCCCGATCTTTCCACGTTTCATCCCAAGCCCGAGCAGGGAACCCATATAGTCCCCATGCTCCAGCTCCGAGATTTTCTGATCATCAGACGTAATACTGAGCACCTGCATACCCATATCCTCATCATCCAGATACATATAATCAGGTGCAACCAGCGCACGCTTGCGTTCAGCAGCCTCGTAACCACCATCCAGACGAATCTGAACGTCGTTACGGCGATTGGCAAGAGTCTGTAATATAAAAACCTGTCTTGGATCAAGAAAGTCAGTTAGCTTCATGTCATGATACTTACCCGCCTGCTCAACCCAATCCGAAGCCTTATCTACAAAATCCCGCTCATCATGGCTAAAATGTTCGTAAATTTCACCGCTCATCTATGTCACCCTACCCTAATAGTCCGTGTTCAAAAAGACCGGTTTTCAGTACCGAGAAGATGGGATAAAGCTAGAAATGGAGTAGCGGAGCGTAGAAAAAAACTACGTGAGCAACTACAATGTTTCCGAAGGAAACATACTTCGTAAGCCTCCCGCTTATTTCGGCTGAATTCCATATTCGATGCTGACGATGCCACTAGGCATCCTTCGTAATCAAAAGCGGACTTTTTGAACAACCTCTAATATGCAAAATACCGGAGTATGGAGATTAGCCCATTAAGCGCAAGTTGCAGAACGATCAGCGCCACAATCGGGGAAATATCCAGCACACCGAACAAAGGCGGTATAAATCGGCGAAACGGACTTAGATATGGTTCCACTAATTTGCCCAGCCATTCACCGATAAAGCTTTCCCGTGCGTTGGGAAGCCATGACATCAATATGTAGACGATGACCATGTAAAAGTAAATTTGATATGCAAAACCCAAAATATTAACTAACGACTCCAAAAACGGCTCACCTCATTCTGTTATAATCTTGCTCGCTGTCAGCCAGTATTTCCGTAATTGATCCCTGAATTTCAACCGTATCTGGCGTACAGAGAAAAATGTTTCCGCCGATTTTGGAAATACCGCCACCCAATGCATATACCGTGCCACTCAGAAAATCAATAACGCGCAACGCTTGGTCCTGGCGAATTCGTTGCAAGTTCACCACAACGGTACGATGCGAACGCAGATGGTCGGCAATTTCCTGAGCCTCGTCATAAGAACGCGGTTCATACAGGACAACTTTAACATTTTTCTGGGAATGAATGCTCACCACATTATTCCCCCTTTGGTTTCTACGTTTATCGAGACTGGAGGTTTCAGCTTCCTGATGTTCAGATTCATTTTCCTCCTGCGCAGCCATTCGTTCACGTTCCACAATCTCTTCCTCTTCCTGAAGTCCGAGGAAATTCATAAATTTATTCATTACGCCCATCGTGAACCCTCCTCTTTTCCTACGAGAATCGATCCTAGCCGTACCCAGGTTGCACCTTCTTCAATGGCCACTTCAAAATCATTGGACATCCCCATCGACAGCTCAGTCAATGGCTCTGCTGTAAGGGCTTGTCCATTCAATTGATCTCTCAGCTCACGCAATCCACGAAATACGGGACGCGTCAGCTCCGGATCTTCCTCATGAGGTGCCATAGTCATCAGGCCAACGACCTTGAGATTGTTGAACGAACGAATATCACGCAAAAAAGAACTTGCCTGTTCAGGCTGTAATCCATACTTGCTCTCTTCACCCGAAATATTCACCTGCAAAAACGTTTCCACTTGGATGCCAAGTGAAGCTGCTTTTTTATCCAACTCCTTCGCCAATGACAAACGATCCAGTGAATGTATGTAACGAAACTTGCCAATCACGTCTTTCACCTTGTTTGTCTGCAAATGACCGATAAAGTGCCAGGTACCCTGCTGACCAAAAGCTTCCCATTTGGCCTGTGCATCCTGCCACCGGTTTTCTCCAATATGCTCAAGACCATGATCCAGCACCGATCCCGTTGTTTCAAGTGAGACATATTTCGTGACCGCAATCACATTCACATCATCACGATGACGGTTACTGCGCCGACATGCATCCTCGATCTTCTGATTTACCTGTTGTATACGCTCCTCCAATGACACAGAGGGTCACCTCTCTTCCAGCCCAATCCAGCTCGCCATCCGCCCTGTAACACCATTTTCCTTCCGATAGGAGAAAAATAGTTCGGGATGACAACTTGTACACCATGTTGTACATTCGATATGATCCGGCATTATTCCTGCTTTCATCATAATGTGTCGATTACATTCTTTCAAGTTTAACATCGTTTTACCGTTATTCACGGCTCGATATGCTTGTTTAGAAGCAGAATCCTCGTATTTATCATTAACCGGGGAATCATCAAACCAAACCCGTACATGCTGCATGACCGCCTCATCCACTTCATAACAGCAATCCCCGATCGACGGACCGATTGCAGCTCGAATGTCCTGCCTACGGCTGCCATACTCCCGTTCCATCGTCTCCACCATGGATACAGCGATACCCGCGACTGTACCTTTCCAGCCGGCATGAGCAAGACCTACCGCCTGCTGTACAGGGTCATAGAAATAAAGCGGAACACAGTCTGCATAGAAAGAAGTCAACAGCACACCAGGCACATTCGTGACCAATCCATCCGTATCCTGCAACGCAGATTGACGATCAAGTAATCCTCTGCTCCGATCTTCAGCGGTAATTACAGCTACATGTTTGCCATGCACCTGCTCTCCACAGGTCCATGCTTCTGCTGCAAAGCCAAGCTTCTCGGTTACAAGCCTGCGGTTGTTAAGTACAACTTCAGGGTCATCCCCCACATGATAAGCACAATTGAGCGTAGCATACGGAACTTTTCCTACTCCACCATGCCTCGTCGTAAACCCGACTGACAACTGTTCAAATTGCTGTGTCCAGGGCTCAACATATAATAATAACGGATCAGGACCGAAATCTGAATTTGGTTTTTTGGTCCGTTCAAGTAATTCTTTATCCAATACAAAGGGTTCCATTATCTCACCTCACCACTTCCAGTGTACCAAATGAGCCACATTCTGTCTCATTTATATCGTTCGACGCTGATTACGTTCCGACCGTTCAATGCGTTCCACTCGCTCTGTGCGGTTATGCTGCTGTTCATCATACAGGCGCGCTTCGCGATCACGCTCGTCATACGTATTTTCCTTCACCTCATCCATCTTCACCAGTATCACATCTGAACCAATCTTCACAATGTTTCTCCAGGGAATCACCAAATCCGTTCCCCCGCCAAAAAGACCCATAAAACGGCTGTACCCTGGCACAACAATCGCTTCAATTCGTCCCTGCTTCAGATCCAACTCCAAATCACTGATCTGACCGAGGCGTTTACCATCCGTAATGTTAATGACATCCTTTGTCTGAAAGTCCGAGATTTTCATGCCTCGTGCCGCTACTTCGCTCGTATTTACTTTCATTCATTCCCGCCCCCTGTTATTCCTCTTCTGCCCGTTCTTCACGCTTCTATACAATATATGTTTCAGGGGCGAAAAATGTCCTGTTTTTCATCGAATGTGGAAACGGTCCAAAACAAAAAGACGACCAACGGTATACACTGCCCCGATTGATCGTCCTTCTGCCTTTGCATCGTGTTATGACTTTACATGTTTTTGCATCTGCTGTATCGCTGATTTCTCCAGACGTGATACCTGAGCCTGGGAAATGCCAATTTCATCAGCCACTTCCATCTGGGTTTTCCCTTCGAAAAACCGCATCGACAGAATCATTTTTTCCCGCTGACCAAGACGATGCATCGCTTCACGAAGTGCAATTTCCTCGATCCATGACACATCCTTGTTTCTGTCATCGCTGATCTGATCCATAACATAGATCGGATCTCCACCATCATGATAAATCGGTTCGAAGAGCGAGACCGGGTCCTGAATGGCGTCCAATGCAAAAACAACATCTTCCTTCGGCACATTCAGTACTTCCGCAATTTCAAATATCGTCGGTTCCCGGGAATTTTTATTCGTCAGGCTGTCACGGACCTGAAGTGCTTTGTAAGCAATGTCCCTCAAGGAGCGAGATACCCGAATTGGGTTATTATCACGCAGGTATCGACGGATTTCACCGATAATCATCGGCACCGCGTAGGTTGAAAATTTGACATTCTGGGATAAATCAAAATTATCAATGGCTTTCATCAGGCCGATGCAACCAACCTGGAACAGATCATCGACAAACTCCCCCCGATTGTTAAAACGCTGAATGACACTGAGTACCAGACGCAGGTTGCCATTCACTAATTTCTCTCTTGCTGAGCGATCATGGTGTTGCTGAAGGGAATGAAACAATTCCCTCATTTCAGTGTTGGTGAGGACAGGCAATTTTGCGGTGTCCACGCCACAAATCTCGACTTTGTTTCGGGTCATCGTGATTTACCTCCCAAGGAGAAACATTAATGTACATTATCTCCGGGGCAGGCTTTTTTATTCGTACTTGGCACCCTTGCCAGTAATACCCATTCTGACCAAAGATGTATTTCAGACCATTTTATTGAACTCCTTGCGGAGTCTTTTAATGATTCTTTTTTCGAGTCGAGAGATGTAGGATTGGGAGATTCCGAGGAGATCGGCTACATCTTTTTGTGTCTTTTCTTCCCCATCCGTCAAGCCAAAACGAAGCTCCATAATCATTCGCTCGCGCTCCGTTAATTTTTCCAGTGCCTTGTGCAGAAGCTTCCGGTCTACCTGCTCTTCAATATTCCGATAGATTGTATCGTTTTCTGTACCCAGTACATCGGATAATAATAGTTCATTTCCATCCCAATCAATGTTGAGCGGTTCATCAAAAGAAACTTCAGTTCGGATCTTACTATTACGTCTCAGGTACATTAAAATTTCATTTTCGATACAACGTGAAGCATAGGTTGCCAGTTTGATTTTCTTTTCCGGGTCAAATGTATTAACTGCCTTGATCAATCCGATCGCTCCAATGGAGACCAAATCCTCAATATTGATTCCTGTGTTTTCAAATTTTCGTGCAATGTACACCACCAGACGCAGGTTGCGCTCAATGAGCATCGCGCGAATGGCCGAGTCTCCCGAGGATAATTTTTGCAACAAAAATTCTTCCTCTTCCCTTGTCAAAGGCGGCGGAAGTGCCTCACTTCCCCCAATATAATAGATCTCTTCACTTTTGAGTCCCAACAAAAATAACAGACGGTAATATTGCAGCTGCGCCACCAGTTTCCATTTCACAAGCATGTACGTTCCTCCTATACCACATTCAGCGGCTTTTCTGTTGCTCCCGCAGAGAGAGCCGTAGACTGCGCAGAAGCAGCGTCTTGCACAAGTTCAGGATGAATCACGGCCTGGTATTTCCCATCCGAAGACAAAACACCTCCATCCAGACCAATAAGTACCCTTGTCGTCTCATAACATGTTTCCTCCATCGTCACCTTCACCCGGTCCGGCTTCATTGCCAGCATAAACGCAGTCCCTTTGTTAATGCCCCGATAAGGCACCAGCCGCAGTCGATCCTGCCACTGAAAACTTTCCTGATCAAGCTCCAGAATAAGGTTGTCCGGCGCCTCGTCCTTGAGTCTACCCTTCCATGAAGCGGGTAACATGTCTTGCCATAACGAAACCTCCATCACCATGACCGGCATGCGCGATAAGGGATCTGTAAGTTGATTGCCCGTATCCAGAAGGCCTGTACAAGAAATGACTACCTCATCGATGCAGACCTCAACTTTACCCAAATAGGTCGTCATGCGATCCGTTTTCCGTTTTGAGCTCTGCACAGCTTTGAATAAAAACAGGACAGAAAAAAATACGATAAACGTGAACCAGAAAGCAATTTTCAGATCAAATGACATACCGCCAGAAGCCGTGAACCAAATGCCGTTAAACAACTCACCGGAGCTCTGAAGCATGTAATGCACACCCAGAATACCTCCGGCAGCGACAAAATTAATCACATAGAAGGTACCGAGCGTCCTCGCAAAAGCCTGCAGACCTTTAAAACCAAAAGCAATCGTAAGCATGACCAGCGAGAACCCGAACTTGATCAGAAAGGTGAACATAAAATCAAACTCCGGTACAAACATCATGACCACATATAATGCACCCACAATGGCTGACAGCAACCATCGCCACCAAACCAGCTTTGTCTTGCGCATCCAGGCGGTCATTCCGATGAGTGCACCGTCAATACACAGGTTTGTCAAAAAAATCAGATCCACATAAACAACCAAAGTCTTCACCTGCCTGCGCGCAACATATCGAAATACCGGTACCCGATATCCTGATATTCATGAGCATATTCACAAGTATACGGAGCCCCCTGTTCAAAGTCTGTCTAATCATGGGGGTGTGGTTCCAACTTTTTTTGTCGGAATTGCTCAGGCCCTTTGTTCAGATTTTGTTCATTACTGTATGCTATGATATCTAAATAAACAGAAAAAACCCGGTCGCTCCATAAGGAGTACCGGGTTTCCAATAAATTGATTTGCGTATTAATCGTTGTTATTATTGCGTGAACGATTGCGTAAAAATGTCGGAATGTCCAGCTGATCATTGCTCGGCTGATTTCCGAAAGGACGCAGGTTCGGCGAACGCGTATCTGTCGTCTCCGCTGTTGCTGGAGCTGGCTTACGTCCTGGTGGTGGTGGAGCAGGTTTATCTTCAAAACCAGTTGCGATAACTGTAACCTTAATCTCCTCTTTCAGGTCTTCGTCAATGATGGCACCAAAGATCATGTTTACTTCCGGGTCGGAAGCAGAAGTTACGATCTCTGCCGCTTCGTTCACTTCATACAGGGACAGATTAACGCCACCCGTAATATTCATGATTACGCCGCGAGCACCTTCAATAGAAGTTTCCAGCAAAGGACTCATAATGGCTTTCCGTGCTGCTTCTGCGGCACGATTCTCACCAGTTGATTCACCAATCCCCATAAGGGCTGAACCACGTTCATGCATAATCGTTTTGACGTCAGCAAAGTCAAGGTTGATTAGACCCGGTACAGCGATCAAATCAGAGATACCTTGTACAGCTTGACGAAGTACGTTATCCGCTTGACGGAATGCTTCAAGCATAGGAGTCTTTTTGTCTACGATTTCGAGCAAACGATCATTAGGAATCACGATCAGTGTGTCGACTTTTTCCTTGAGAGCTTCAATACCTTGCTCTGCATGGCTGGAACGCTTGCGTCCTTCAAATGTAAATGGACGAGTTACGACACCAACAGTAAGTGCACCACACTCTTTAGCGATTTCGGCAATAACCGGAGCCGCACCTGTACCTGTACCACCGCCCATACCGGCTGTAACAAATACCATGTCTGCACCTTTCAACGTGTTCATGATCAGATCGCGGGACTCTTCCGCTGCTTTTTTACCTACATCCGGGTTGGCGCCAGCACCAAGACCACGAGTCAATTTATCACCGATTTGCAATTTATGCTCGGATTTCGCCAGGTGTAACGCCTGAGCATCCGTATTCACCGTAATAAATTCAACACCTTGTACACCATTTTCAATCATACGGTTGACTGCATTGCTTCCGCCGCCGCCTACACCGATGACTTTAATTTGAGCCAAGCTCTCCATCTCGAAATCAAATTCCAACATATTATTCCATCTCCCCCTCAATGTGCATGGATGGCCCGTCCAATTTTTGATTTGAACCGAATCAATTTCATATATCGACGAACGAAAGCGTTTATTTTAGTACCGGCGCATTCAGACGGCTTCAAGAATGTATGAAATGGATCCAACCTGTTATATAAATTCGCTGAACATATTCTTCAGCCGCTCGAACAGACCGGGTTTTTGCTCCGATTCCTGTGCCGAATTTGGCTTCGGACGGTTGGTCGGTTTCTTGTTGTTATTATTGTTGTTGTTGTTATTTCCACCGCCGTTATTGATCGAGGGACGAATGCGCAAACTGCGAATTACACTGTGCAATATGCCGACTCCGCTTGTAAACCCGGGGTCACGCACACCAATATAATCCGGAACTGCAACTCGTACCGAAGCAGCAAGCTCATGCTGAGCGACCTGCAGAACCCCCGGCATAGAGACCGTACCTCCCGTTAGTATATAACCTCCAGGAAGCTCGTTGTAACCAAGACGCTTCACTTCTTGGGATATCATCTGGAATATTTCTTGAACCCTAGGTTCAATAATTGCTGCCAGATCCTCCTGTGAAAACTCCTTGTCTACATTACTGCCAATTCGGGTGACTTTGAACATCACATCCGCAGCAGCATCATCCAACCAGGCGCAACCATATTTCAGTTTCACTTTCTCTGCCTGATCCGTTAACGTGCGTAAGCCATAGGCGATATCATTTGTTACGAATTCCCCACCTATAGGCAACGTTGATGTTGCAACAAGACTGTCTTCTTCAAAAATGGCGATGGTTGTTGCACCTGCTCCAATATCAACAAGCACTGAACCCATCGTTTTTTCATCTTTGGACAAAGCCAGTTGACCCGCTCCAAGCGACATGAGAACCAGATCGCTTACTTTCAGACCCGCTTTTTCCACGCAGCGCAAAAGATTATGTATCGCGGTTTTTGCACCCGTTATGATCGTTGCTTCAACTTCCAGACGAACACCAATCATACCACGGGGGTCCTGTATGCCCTCCAAGCCATCCACAACATATTGCTTGGCGACAACATCAATAATTTCCCGTTCCGGCGGAACTGCAATGACTTCGGCTGCTTTCAACACCCGTTCCATGTCTTCTTCTCCGATTTCACGATCCTCGTTAGACACAGCCACGACGCCGTGACTGCTCATCAGTCCGATATGATTTCCCGAGATTCCAACATACACTTCGGATATTTGAATACCTACCATACGTTCTGCATGATCCACTGCGTTGCGAATCGACTGCACCGTCTGATCGATATCTACGATTACACCTTTGCGAATTCCCTCCGAGTCGGCAGATCCAACTCCTATAATATTAAAGGTTCCATTATTCATTTCCCCAATAATAGCGCGAATTTTGGATGTACCGATGTCCAAACTAACAATGATGTCATTGTTGCTCAAGTCTGTGGCACCTCCTGACTCCAATAGTAAATTACGTTCGAATTTAAACACTCTTAAAACATATTCAACACACTTCAGGCTTTCCCTCTTTTTTCTACAATGTTTTTGGGTGTCAAAATCTGGTTGCCAGACATAAAACATTGAAGAAAAAAGAAGGAGGCAACTCATGTGCCATAAGTTCAAGTGTATCATTTTTTCTTCATCTCAGAAAGAACAAGTTTCATTGCTCTGACGGGGTCAAACCCCGACCTGCCTAGGCTTTCATATTCAGTCCAGCCTCATAATGGCAAAGATCAGGGGCTTGCTCCTGGTTCAGCATCATCTTCCGGGTCATCCGGGATGAAAGGGACATAGGTATCTGCCTCAAGCATAGTGATTTTCCCAGGCCGTTCGGTCTCAATCACCTGATTCAGGTACTCCACTTTATCCGATAAAAGAGAGACGGTTGTAATCACTTCAAACTGCGATTTGGTATACATCCGAATCTGATCCGGAAATGAAGGCGTTGGATTCGGAATAATTTCCGAAATATCCGTCGTCAATTCATTCGGAATTTTAGCCAGTGTCTGGCTCAGTTTGGCTTTGAGTGGATCATCAGCCTTCCATTGGGTCAATATGGGCTTCTCCACAGCAACACCAATTGTTGCCGGAACCGTCAAGCTTGTCCCACTGGCTAATATCGCTTTGAGCGTACCGTCAGAACCAAGCTCATAAGCAACCGTGGCATATTCCTGAACCTTGATATGGATAATCCCAGGAAATTGCTTTTCCACGGTAACGGTGGAAATCGCCTTGATGGTCTTGAGACGCTCAATAACCTCGGCAGTACTTGTCCCAAAAAATTGTTCGCCTTCTTTCAGCCCGCTTTTCTCCAGCAGTTCTGAAGTTGCTGTATATACATTACCCGTAATTTCAATTGCCGAAATCCGACTCATGGAAGAACGAAAGAATAATACAGCCAGCAATACAATAAATAATAATAAGAGAATAATTACAATTTTGCGGCTTGTGTTTCCTTTTGGCCGATTCTTCTTCAGAACCGGAATTTGACTTTTAGGCATAAGTAGCGCTCCACAAAGCCTCAGGTCCCCTCCCTTCAAGAAGGGGACGCCAAGGACGTTAATTGGCAAAATCCAACTGTTTCGAAACGGGCGACTGTCGCTCAACCGATGCTCCAAGACTTTGGAATAACTTCTCGATCTGATCGTAGCCCCGGTCAATATGATGCACTTGCTCCACAACCGTTTTGCCTTGAGCAGCCAGACCAGCAATTACCAAGGCTGCGCCTGCACGAAGATCGGTTGCTTCTACTGTAGCCCCGTACAGACGGGGAACACCACGGATAAATGCTGCGTTCAGATCGACTGAAATATCAGCCCCCATCACATTCAGTTCATCCACATGTTTGAACCGGCCCTCGAATACCGTTTCCTTCATCACACTGAATCCGTCTGCCAAACTGAGCAGCACCATGATTTGCGATTGCAAATCTGTCGGAAACGAAGGATACGGAGAAGTCACAATACGGTCTACTGATTTGGGACGGCTCATACAGCTCACCGTCATTATATCATTGCAGACTGTGATTTGAACACCAGTGCGCTTCAATACATGTATAAGTGAAGTAAGATGAGCAGGATTGCAGTGTGTAAGCGTAACATTGCCTCGTGTTGCTGCTGCTGCAATCATTACGGTTCCGGCCACGATTCGATCCGGTATAATCTCATACGAACAAGGTTTTAGTTTCTCAACGCCATTGATCGTGATTGTGTCCGTTCCTGCACCAATAATGCTTGCACCCATAGCATTCAAAAAGTGTTGCAGGTCCTGGATTTCAGGTTCTCTTGCGGCGTTGCAGATGGTTGTCGTCCCTTTAGCCATAACGGCTGCCATCATGATATTCTCGGTCGCTCCCACACTTGGGAAATCCAAATGAATATCTGTACCCACCAGATTGTGCCCATGACAGATAATCTGTTGGTCCTGCTCTTCAATCAAAGCTCCGAGCGCTTCCAGGCCCCGGAGGTGAAGATCAATTTTGCGTTCTCCAATGGCACAGCCTCCTGGCTGATACACTGACACTTGCCCAAACTTAGCCAGCAATGGTCCCATCAAAAAAATGGAAGAGCGCATCTGCTTCATTAGATCTTCTGGCACATCATATGACCGGATAGACGAGGTATTAATCGTCACTGTTCCCTGTTCATGCCGACACGTGCATCCAAGCCGTTCCAGGATATACAGCATCACTTCAATGTCCAGCAAGTGTGGAACGTTATGCAGTGTAACTTCTCCATCTGCCAACAAACTTGCGGCCATAATCGGTAAAGCGGCATTTTTTGCTCCATGGATGCGTATGGATCCTGAGAGGGGTTTCCCGCCTTCAATCACCAATTTGTCCAATGTATCACCTCCGGGGTTTACCGCTCACCCACTACGAAGACTTCCGGTACCAGGTTAATACCGTTTTGAGATGATATAGTGCTCTGTATCTGCTGCATTAGGGTGATAACGTCCTCTGCTGTTGCTTGGTCTGTATTAACAATGAAATTGGCATGCATGGTGGATACCTGTGCGCCTCCCTGGGTCATTCCTTTCAGCCCTGCTGCTTCAATCAGGCGGGCTGCATGATCACCCGGTGGATTTCGGAATACACTACCTGCACATGCCATCTGCAGTGGCTGTGTGCGGCGTCGGCGATCTTTGTAAGCCGCCATCGTTTCCGAAATGACGTTGCGCTCTCCATGCTGGAGTTCAAACGTAGCTTCCAGCACAATGCCTCTCCGATCATGCAGAACAGAGTGGCGGTAGGCAAAATCCATGTCCTCCTTGCTGTAACGCACCAATTCCCCTGTCTCCAGTACAATCTCAGCGAATTTGAATATCCGTGACACATCCGATCCATGCGCGCCTGCATTCATGTATACGGCTCCACCGACAGTGCCGGGGATACCGCTGCCGAATTCCAGACCGGTCCATTCCTTTTTGGCAGCAACCACGCTGAGTTTAACAAAAGAATGCGCCGCTCCGGCGGTTACACCGCCTTCGTGAAATTCGGCATAATCAAAGCCCTCGCCTGGTTTCACCACAACACCACGTATTCCTTTGTCTGACACCAGCATGTTTGAGCCCCGTCCAAGTTGCATCCACGGAATCTGATACGTGTGAAGCAATTGAACGAGATTCATCATCTGCTCTTTATTCTCGGGAATGACCAGTGCATCCGCAGGACCGCCGATCTTCCATGTGGTGTATTTGGCTAGTGATTCGTTTTCAAGAACTCTGCCAACATTATTCTGGGATAGTAACGATATCCACTGATGCATGTTTGCTTCCTCCTTTGCTTCAAAACCGATGAGCACGGTATGTTCTGTTGTTACAGACCGTGTTCTGGCGCCATGGAACGATGGTCACGATTTATACGGTATCTTATGTCAGCCCCGTCTTGTGTGTGACAATCGCCCACAATCGCACTTTATCGGCGTGTAGCAAGACGCTGAATTTCATGAACAAGCACTTCAGCTGCATCGGGTTTCCCCAGTTTCCGGGAGGCTTCAGCCATTCGTTTGCGTCCCGATTCATCATTCATAATCTTGGCGATGGCTTCATACAGGACTTTGCCTGTAAGATCCTTCTCCAGCATCGTGAGTGATGCGCCTCCACCTTCAAGCGTGCGAGCATTGGCTTCCTGATGATTATTAGTCACGTTAGGTGACGGAATCAGAATTGAAGGAATACCCAGTGATGTAATCTCCGCAAGGAATGATGCACCTGCGCGGTTTACAATCAAGGATGTGCAGGCAAGCACCTCAGGCATATTATGCACGTAAGGCAGGACATGCAGGTGGTTTGGCATCGTACCCAATGAGCTACGAATGGCTTCACGCGTTTCATCAAAATAGGTATCCCCTGTAACGTAAACTACATGTACATCATCCAGTTGTTCCAGCAATGGAGCCATGTCCACCATGGCCTGATTGATTGCTTTTGCCCCGCGACTGCCACCAACTACAAGAACAACACGGCTGTTCATCGGTACACCTAACGTGGCAAAACCACGATCACGGCTAGCCTGGGCTACCGTAGTCGCTCGCGGATTACCGGTGTACATCACCTTTTTTGCGCCGGAAAACGATTTTTCAGAACCTTCAAAGCTAACGGCAACCGTGTCCACATAACGCATCAAAAATTTGTTCGTCAGACCAGGGATGGCGTTCTGTTCATGAATTATACTCGGAATCCCCAGTTTTGTTGCTGCATATACCACAGGTCCACATACATATCCACCTGTACCAATCACAACATCCGGTTTGAATTCCTTCAGCATTTTTTTGGACTTGCGTACACCTTGAATGAAACGCATGACCGTTTTCAGGTTGTCGATGGACAATTTCCGCCGAAAGCCCGTAATATCAATGGATTTAAAAGGAATATTTTCTTGGGGAACCAGTTTACTTTCCAGACCTCTGGTTCCTCCGATGTATAGAAATGTAGAGTCCGGGTTCTCCGCCTCGCATTGTCTTGCTATGGCAACGGCCGGATAGATATGTCCACCCGTACCGCCACCGCTTAGAACGACTCGCATCGCATAGTCACCTCGCATAACGGGATAAATTCACTAAAATGCCCAGTGCTGTGAGCATGAGGGTCAATGATGATCCGCCGTAACTGATCAGAGGCAATGTAATGCCCGTAACAGGCATCATGCCAATGACAACACCAATGTTAATAATGACCTGTACGGCGACCATACCTACGATACCAACACCAAGCAGACTGCCGAAGGCATCCGGAACGGTCATGGCTATACGCATCCCTCTCCACACCAGCACCAGAAACAACAATAATACAATCATTCCACCTATAAAGCCGAGTTCTTCGGCCAAAATACTAAAAATAAAGTCCGTTTGCGGTTCAGGTACATAACTGTACTTCTGCCGGCTCATACCCAGTCCCAATCCCGCCAGTCCTCCAGGACCAATCGCGTATAAGGATTGAATGATCTGATATCCGGCACCCAGCGGATCGGACCACGGGTCCAAAAACGCTGTGATACGCTGTAGCCGATAGGGTGCTGCTGCAATCAAAGCTGCAAACCCGGCTACGCCGCCAAGAGCAAGCAAGCTCAGATGTTTCATTCGCGCTCCGGCTGTGAAAATAATAAGCATCGATGCGCCCATCATCACGGTGCCAGTCCCCAAATCAGGTTGCAGCATAATAATCCCAAAAGCCAAACCAATCAATCCCAGCGGTGGCAGAAGCCCCGTTGTGAAGGTTTTGATTTTGCCCGGTTCCTTGCTCAGCCAGTGAGCGAGAAACAGAATCATGCCCAGCTTCATGAATTCTGAGGGCTGAATACCGAACGAACCAATGCCCAGCCAACTTCGTGCACCACCGCGAACTACACCAATTCCAGGAATGAGCACCCCAATGAGCATAATAAAACAGGCAATCAATATAGGCTTGGCATATTTCCTCCACACCCGGTAGTCTACATTAGCAGTTACGAACATGGCCACAAGCCCAAGCACCGCAAACAGGGCCTGTCTTTTTACAAAATAAAATGAATCGCCATAGTCATGAAAGGCAAGCACCGAGCCCGCACTATATACCATAATAATGCCGATGGCAAGCAATGCCAAAATACAAATCAGCAACCAAATATCTGGTGCCGGTCGCGTCTGTTTCATCAGGAGGCCACCCCTTGCATGGAAGTAGGGGCTTTTCCACCCCCCTACTTACAAGTTATGCGCCGCCTCTTTAAAAATGCGTCCCCGCTCTTCATAGGAAGCAAACATGTCCCAACTTGCACATGCCGGGGATAACAAAACGACATCACCGGCACTGGCAAGCTTCGATGCTTCCTGCACAGCAACGGTTAACGTCCGGGCAGCGTCCTCCTCATTATCGACGACCTTAATTTGCTTTAATCCGGCAAGTTCCGCGACCTTGGCAATTTTTGTCCGTGTTTCTCCAATTGCAACGACAGCTTTTACCCGTTCCTGGAACAAGGGTAACAACTCCATCATGTCTGACCCGCGATCCAACCCTCCAGCAATTAATACAACCGGTTCCTTGAACGAATTCAGAGCCATAACCGTAGCTTTCGAATTGGTCGCTTTGGAGTTGTTGTAGTATGCAGAGCCGTTATGCTCCAGGACATATTCAAGTCGGTGTTCAACTCCCTTAAAGTCTGCAAGCGGAGCAGCCAGCAACGCAGGATCAGCTCCTGCCGCTACGGCAATAGCCACAGCAGCCAGTGCATTTTCCACATTAAATCGCCCAGGAAGGCCAATGTCCTCAACGTCGATAATGATGTGGTGATCTCCGTTTTCATCCGCGTAGATTACCTGACGCTTCACATCATCCTCTTCTCCATCCACATAAGGAGGATCTGCATACACACCTGTATCCAATTTCTCTGTCACGGAGAAGGGGATCAATCTGCCTTTGATGTAAGGAACCAGACCACGACATACCGCATCATCCCAATTCAGGATGGCTACGTCGTCAGGCTGCTGATTGGCGAATAGTTTGGCTTTGGAAGCCACATAATCATCCATGTTCCCGTGATAATCCAGATGTGTCTCAGCAACGTTAAGCAAGCTGGCAATCCGGGGACGGAAATCAACCGTTCCTTTGAGCTGGAAACTACTAAGCTCAACAACCATCCAGTTATCTGGAGAAGCTTGCTCTGCCGCTTCACAGAGAGGTGTTCCGATATTACCGGCAACGATCGGCTTGAGGCCGGCATGCTCCAACATTTTACCCACCCAAGTGGTGGTTGTTGTTTTGCCGTTGGAGCCCGTAATCCCGATCATGGGTGCAGCACATAGATGATAAGCAACCTCTACTTCGGTCACCACTTCAATGCCCAATGCCAAAGCTTGCTGCACAGGAGCAGCATGGTATGGGATACCCGGGTTTTTGACAACCAGCTTCACACCACTGTGAATCAGATCATCCGGATGCCCTCCGCATACAACAGAAATTCCCAAAGCCTCCAATTCGGAAGCTTCGGGACATTGATCTCTCTCTTTTTTATCATTTACTGTAACCTTCGCTCCGGCGCGATCCAGCACTTTGGCGACCTGTACGCCACTTTTGGCCAATCCGAGCACGACTACTTGTTGTCCGCGATATGATTCAGGATGATTCATGATCTACAACCCCTTGTTGAGATAAAGTCCAAGAGCGGCCAAAATTGCGCCTACCGCCCAAAAGGTAATAACAACTCGCCATTCTGACCAACCACTTAATTCAAAGTGATGGTGAATGGGGCTCATTTTGAATACACGCTTGCCACGAGTCTTGAAAGATACCACTTGAATGATGACAGACAGGATCTCGATAACAAAAATACCGCCAATGATGACAAATAGAAGCTCTGTTTTGGTTACAATGGCTACCGCACCAATCGCACCGCCAATCCCGAGAGAACCGGTGTCTCCCATAAACACTTTGGCCGGGTGTGCATTGTATACCAGAAAACCGAGTACGGCTCCGATCATCGCTGCTGCACACACTGCTGCCGGCATCGACGTGGCTTGCATCGCCACAATGGCAAACGCGCCAAAGGCAATCGCACTTACCCCTGATAGCAAACCATCCAAACCGTCGGTAAAGTTAACCGCATTGGTAATGGCAAGCATCATGAATACAACAAACGGATAATAGAACCATCCGGTCCAGTCAAACGAGAATGACGTTCCCGGAATAGAGATGGCTGTGCTGTGTCCATTCTGGATCAGCAAGAAACACATCACTGCACTGAAGAACAATTGGCCCAGCATTTTTTGTCTGGCCGTCAGTCCCAGCGAACGTTTGAACACAATTTTGATGTAATCATCCAGGAAGCCAATCAGCCCGAATCCCAGCGTAGCCACGAGCAAGACATAAAAGTCTGTATTCTTGACTGCCGAAAATTTCAAAAAGGCCAATGTGAACGCAACTAAAATGACGACTCCACCCATTGTAGGTGTTCCGCTTTTTTTCAAATGGCTCTGAGGCCCATCTTCCCTAACTTGCTGTCCGAATTTCATCCGGCGTAACAGCGGAATCAGGAGCGGTGCGGCAATCACCGCCAGAATAAATGAAACGCCGATTGTTAACAGTAATACCTGAAAATCCATGGGTTCACCCCTCTAGTCTACTCGATTCTGTAATGGTGCTATTAGTAGTGCTTCGACCACGTCTTCCAGCTTCATGCCTCTTGAGGCTTTGAACAAGACAACGTCTCTGGGATGTAGTTTCTCCAGTAGATAACGGGTCATTTCTTCTTTATCTATAAAAGCATGCACAGCCTCTGTAGGCATATGCTTGCTTGCTCCTTCAGCAATCTTGGCTGATAGCGGACCATATACCAGCACCATGTCCATTTTGGCCGATGTGATATACTCTCCGATTCCGTAATGCAGATCCTGCTCTTGGGGACCGAGTTCAAGCATATCACCAAGCACAGCCACTTTCATGCGGTATCCTTTCAGACCTTCTAGTACATCGATTGCGGCCTTCATGGAGGTTGGACTTGCATTGTATGCATCATTCAGCAGGGTTAGACCACTAACGCCTTGCGTAACCTCAATACGCATGCCTGTCAGTTTCAAGCGAGACAATCCCGCGGCAATCTGCTCCGTCGTCACTTTGAAATGACGAGCTACTGCCAAAGCAGCCAGACAGTTAACGACATTATGCGTCCCCAGCAGAGGTAGCGTAAATGCATGTTCTCCAGACTGTTTGGTGGTGAAAACTACCCCGTTCTGCGCATTCATAAGTCCGGTAGGATAGTCATCATTATCGGTTTGCAGACCAAATGTAAACCGCTGCAATCCATCGGGTTGTTTCGTTGCGGGCTCTTCAAGGACTTGTGCAATTAAAGGCTCGTCTCCGTTGTAGATCAGTAACCCGCCAGGCTTCAATCCCGCGGCAATCTCGGCTTTGGCTCTGGCAATCTCCAGTCTGGACCCCAGCTGAAGCAGATGTGATTCACCAATATTGGTAATGACCGCTACATCAGGCTGCGCAATAACCGACAAATCGTTAATTTCCCCGCGACCACTCATACCCATCTCCAAAATGATAATCTCGGTATCCGGGTCCATGCTTAGTACAGTCAGTGGTAAACCAATGTGATTATTGAAGTTGCCTTGCGTCTTATGCACTTTGAACGTCGTCGAGAGAATGGCATCCACGATGTCCTTTGTTGTTGTCTTGCCGTTGCTGCCTGTAATGCCGACTACAGCCGCTTTATTCTCCGTGAGATAAGCAGATGCGAGTGCTTGCAGTGCGACAAGTGTGTCGTCAACAACAATGACAGCTCCTTGTGGCGGAATAGCATGATCCTTTTGCCAGATCGCGCCTGCAGCCCCCTTCTCTAGACAGGCTTTCACAAATTCGTGTCCGTCAAACCTTTCACCCACTAGCGGGATAAATAAACTACCTTCCAGAGGTTTACGCGAATCGGTAAACACCCCTTCGACCATTACATTGCCATGAGCAGCAACGTCACTTAATGTTCCTCCACACATCTCGGCCAATTGTGCCAATGTTCTTTTTATCAATTGGATTTGCCCCTTATCGCTTCTTTGGCTATGATTCGGTCATCAAAATCGGTTTTGGTTGTGCCGATAATCTGATAGGTCTCGTGACCCTTGCCCGCAATCAATACTACATCGGCTGGGCTTGCCATTTCAATAGCTTCATGAATCGCCTGGCGTCGATCCACAATCATCGTATAACGTTCAGCAGGAACGGATTCTTCAATCAGGCCCTGTTCAATGTCTTTGAGAATGAGATCCGGATCTTCTGTCCGTGGATTATCGGAAGTAACCAGTACAAAATCACTATAATTCGCAGCAATTTTCCCCATGAGAGGGCGTTTGGTACGGTCCCTGTCACCACCACAGCCAAACACGCAGATCACACGTCCTTCGGCAAATTCCTTCACCGTCCGCAGCACATTCTCCAGTCCATCCGGTGTATGGGCATAATCGACAATAACAGCAAATGGCTGTCCTTCGTCCACTCCTTCAACACGTCCATCCACGCCCGGTACCGTCTCCAGACTGCGCTTGATCTCTTCCAGCGGAATACCTTCCACCAGCGCTGCAGAGATGGCTGCCATTGCATTGTACACATTGAATTTGCCTACCATGCGCAAGCGAATATCCGCGCTGCCTGCAAATGTATCCACGTGGAAAGCAGTTCCCTGAGACGTGATTGAGATTTGGGATGCGCGTACATCCGCCTTTTCACCCATGCCATATGTAATCACTTCAGCCGCAGTCACAGAGATGAAATAAGCCGCAGCCGGATCATCTGCATTGATAACAGCGAATTTACGCTGTGAAACATCTTCCGTATAACCGTTACCCAGACGTGCAAAGAACAATCCTTTGGCCCCGCGATATTCCTCCATGGAATGGTGGTAGTCCAAATGATCTTGCGTCAGGTTAGTAAATACCGCAGTACGGAAATTTGTTCCCTTTACTCGCCCTTGTTCCAATGCGTGAGAAGAAACTTCCATAACACAGCAGTCCGTACCCTTCTGAACCATATCATGCAGACTACGCTGCAGATCAAGCGCCTCTGGTGTTGTTCCTGACATCGGGTAGGTGCGACCGTCATACCGCATTTGAATAGTACCGATCAATCCCGTCTTGCGTCCGTAATCACTCATGATTTTTTCAATCAAATAGGTGGTCGTTGTTTTTCCGTTCGTTCCCGTTACACCAATCATATTCATCTTCTGGCTTGGGGAGTCAAAAAAGAAATCTGCCAAAACAGCCATCGCAAATCGGCTATCCTTCACCAGCAATTGTGGTACAGGCAGATCCAGCTGCCGTTCAACCACTAATGCAACTGCACCGGCATTTACAGCTTTTTCTGCATAATCATGACCATCTACTGTATGTCCCGGAAGACAGATAAACAGATCACCCGGTTTTACCTGCCGGGAATCTGTCTGAAGGTTTTGGCATTCTGTATTTGATTCGCCCACGAGGCGGGCGGTGGTCAGCATCGATGCAAATTGTTTTAAAAGCACATGAATAACCTCACTTTTCCAATTATACTTCTGTTTTAACATATGTCTGTATTTATTAATATCGTCAATACAACCCTATAATGAAACGCACTTGGATGAATTTTGTTGCGCTAGAGGCCTCAAACTACCCCTAAGCCCTGTTATTCATCCTTTGTGTGATCATGTGCATCGTTCAGTACATTCCCCATATAAATGCGGATGGTTGATCCCTGTTCTACCCTCGCCCCAGGTTTAGGTGCCTGATTAATCACATATTTACCACTGCCAGACTTCGCCAGCATAAAATTCATGTTCAGGTCCTCGTACAGATCTTCAACAGTAGCTCCTGTCAGGTCTGGGACTGTCACGATTTTGGTTTCACCATACTTGTATTCTTTGGCGACCTGATCCTTCCGAACAGGGACATTCATATAGTGCAAAGCATCTTCAAGGATATTCTGCACAATCGGGGCGGCAACCACACCTCCGAACTGAATTCCTTTGGGGTTATCAACTGCGGTATAGACCACAATCTGTGGATCATCTGCTGGTGCAAATCCGATAAAGGATACGATATGCTCGGTCGAGGAATAACGTCCGTTGATAACCTTCTGGGCTGTACCTGTTTTGCCACCGACCCGGTATCCATCAATGAATGCTGGACGCCCGGTACCTTTTGCAACAACACTCTCGAGTGCTTCACGTACTTGTTTGGATGTATTCTCCGAGATCACCTGACGAACCAGTTCCGGCTTGGCCTCTTCCATGACTTCTCCCGTTACCGGATGAACCCACGCTTTCGTAACATATGGCTTGTAAAGTTTACCCCCATTGATGGCCGCTGACACAGCTGCTACTTGCTGAATAGGCGTAACCGATACACCTTGACCAAAAGCAGTTGTTGCAAGTTCGACAGGTCCTACTCTCGACAGTTTGAATAGAATTCCACTGGCTTCTCCACTGAGGTCAATTCCCGTTTTGGTACCGAAACCAAAGTCTTTAATATAGGAGAAGAGCGATTCTTTGCCCAGCCTCTGCCCCAGAGCTACAAATCCCGGGTTGCATGAGTTCTCCACCACTTGCAAAAAGGTCTGACTTCCGTGGCCGCCCTTTTTCCAGCAACGCAGACGAGCTCCACCCACCTCAACGTATCCGGGATCAAAAAATTGATCCTGTTGCAGATTGACCTTTTTCTCTTCAAGCGCTGCTGCCAAGGTAATAATCTTGAACGTAGAACCCGGTTCGTACGTCATCCAGATCGGTAAATTGCGATTGTATATCTCCGCGGGATATTGCTGATAATCGGCAGGTTCGTATCCCGGTCTGCTGGACATCCCCAAAATTTCACCCGTTTTCGGATTCATCGCTATGGCCAATGCTGAGTTCGCCTGGAACTTCACCATGGCCTGATCCAGTTCTCTCTCCATGATGGACTGAATGGATTTATCAATGGTCAGCTTGAGGTTAAGGCCGTCCTTCGGTTCCACATACTTCTCGGATGAGCCCGGCATTAGCCTTCCGGCCGCATCGGACAAGTAGGACACACTGCCATTCAAACCATTCAGCTTATCATCATATTTCTTCTCGACACCCGTTAAGCCCTGATTATCAATGCCCGTAAAACCAAGAATATGGGCAGCCAAATCATCATAAGGATAAAAACGTTTATTGTCTTCAGCAACAACGATACCCGGAAGCTTCAAATCACGGATGCGCTGAGCTTTCTCCATCGTAATTTTGCGGCCGCCGGGTTGTAGTCGTACAATGAGTTCTCGTTTCTTGATGGTTGCGAGCACTTTTTCTTCCGTCATCCCAAGCAATGGGGCCAGCGCTTTAGCCGTCGTTTCAGCTTCTTTAACCTGAGCCGGAATGGCCATAATGGTTGGTGTTGTCACATTATAGGCCAGAGAGGTTCCATTTCGATCCAGGATCTCCCCTCGCTTAGCTGAGTAAGGAATATTACGCCGCCAGGATTCTTCTGCTTTTGCTGACAATTCAGGGCCTTCCCCGAGCTGTACATAAGCAAGCCTGATCATCAGGGCCGAAAATAACAAAACTAAAATCATTAAACTCCATAGCAACCTGCGTCGCAGATTTACGCTTGATCCCTTCACGAAAAGATCCCCCCACTCGTCCCAAAATCATGACATTCGTTCCATTCATGAATATTCAGGACAACCGGGGGTTAGAACAAGCTGTCAGAGCTCTCTAAGGAAGCGTAGCTCCGTTTGTTGCTGGATCGTCAGAGGATTCGGATTCATTGGCAGGAGTCTTGTTGTTATCTGTTTCGTCTGTTTCGTCTGTTCCGTCGGTTTTACCTTCTCCGCCCGAAGGCTCTTGTTCCTTCACTTCAGCTTCTGACGACGGATCAGAAGAGATCGGAGCCTCATCTGCTATACCTGTCACTGCAGCTTTGGCAGTTTGCAAGTTCAACTGCACAGTTCTCTGCTCACCTGCGACCTGCTCGGTTTGCTTCACGACATAACCCTCGCCCTTGACCGTAACCCCCACTTTCATGAGAGAAAGTACTTCAAGGGCATCTCGGAGAGATTCACCTGTTAGATCGGGAATCTTCATCTTGCTGCTTTCTTCCGTTAGCAGATAGATTCGTTGGCCTGGATTCATAGAGGCGCCAGCAACCGGATACTGCCGAATTACATTATCACCTTGACCAAGTGTCACATAAGCAATACCTGCGCTTAGAAGCTGGCTTCTGGCCTGTTTGGCTGTCTTGCCACTCAAGTCAGGCGCCTTGGCTTGCACGACAGAGACTTCTTTTGACTTTTTGTCAGGAGTTTTGGCTGTATCTTTGGGTATCCCCATGTATTGAAGAGTCTGGCTGACAATCTTTTTGAACACCGGCGCAGCTGCGGTTCCTCCCCCAATGTTGGTTCCATCCGGTTGGTCAATGACAACAAGTATAGCAATCTTCGGATTATTCACAGGCGCGAATCCAATAAACGATACAACGTCTTTTGACTTGCTGTATGCTCCGTTAACAACCTTTCTTGCTGTACCTGTCTTACCAGCTACACGGTAACCTTCAATATAGGCGTTACGACCGGTACCAATCGTTTGGTCTGCAACCACTTGTTCCAGATAACCGCTCACCAGTTTGGAAGATTCCTTGGAAATCACCTGACGAACAACTTTAGGTTTGATGACTTCCGTTGTTCCATCATTCGGGTTCTTGATCTCCTTCACCAGATGTGGCTCCAGCAATTTGCCGCCGTTGGCAATCGCAGAGATGGCTGCGACCTGTTGAATTGGTGTTACCTGTACAAGACCGTGACCGTAAGCAGCAGTAGCAATCTCGGATTTGTAAACCAGTGGCTTGATCGGGGACGCTGCCTCATTTGGCAGATCAATACCCGTCTTTTTGCCGAAGCCGAATTCGTCTATGTAATGACGCAGACGTTCGCCGCCAAGCATGTTGTAACCCAAGTTAACAAAAGCAATGTTACTTGACCGTTTGACACCTTCGAGATACGAGATCCAACCATAGGAATGACCATTATCACTAATCGGGAAACCACCGATATACATGCGTTTGGATTCAAAACTTGCATTGGGATCGAAGAGTTTTTCTTCAACAGCCCCTGCTAGAGTAACTATTTTGAATGTACTACCTGGCTCATAGATGGATTGAGTAGCATGGTTGATAAAATTCTTTTGATCAGGTGTACTCCCATACGTATTCGGGTTAAAGGTTGGCCAGTTCGCCATCCCTAGAATCTCCATCGTGTTTGGGTCCGCGGCAATGACCGTCATGCTCAGTGGATTATACTTGGCAACGGCTTCTTTCATTGCATCCTCAATGTAGAACTGAATCGTATCATCGATGGTCAGCGTAAGGTTCTTACCGTTCTGAGGTGGCAGATAGTTATCCTGTGAATCCGGAAGTTTAATGCCTTTGGCATCCTTCTGATAATTCAAATATCCATCTGTACCTGTCAGTGCTTCATCATATGAGACTTCAAGTCCATTGACAGCTTTCCCATCACGGCTCATATATCCCAAGAGGTGAGAAGCAAGTGTTTCTTCAGGGTAAAAACGCTTCGACTCCTGAGCCATCACAATTGCATTACGCGCCTTATATTCATCTTGCAGTTCTTCACGCAATTCGTTGACTTGTGCCGCAAGTTCAGGACTTATTTTATAACCTTCACTGCGTACTTCACGTTGCTGATAGAAAATTCCATCTTTATTTTTGGCTGTTACCAGAGCACGCATCTCACTCTCATTTTTCCCTAGAAGGGTAGAGAGTTTCTCCGTGACAACATCCTGTATGCCAAGTTCATCGATCAAGAGGGGATTGACCGAGACCGTGTATGCAGGCGCATCGGTAGCCAAAATACTACCATTTCGATCCGTAATCGTTCCACGTGCAGCCTTAATCGTCTGTTCCCGCTCTACCAAACCGGCTGCCCGTTCCTGCCATACACCGCCATTCACAACCTGAATGAAAAAGATTCGGGTTACGAGTACAAGAAAAAAGAGGGTAATACATCCCCCTATAAGCAACGTGCGCATCTTTATTCTTTTTATCATCGGAACACCTCTTTACTTACTGCTTGCTGTATTCGAGGACGACTCAGTGCCAGTTGTTTTCGTACTTGTTGAGCGAGGTACATAAATGACATCCTTACCGGAAGCTTCAACGTAACCAAGTTGTTTTGCATTTTCGATGACCTGGTTGTTCAATGTTTCTTTTTCCACCTGCAGGTCTGCAATCGTCTTTTCATACCCCTTAATATCCGAAATAGTGGACTGAGCCTGCTTGTTCAAATCATAGATATGAGCATAACGAGACATCAAGGCTCCTCCAACAAGGATAACTGCAACCAGGGTAATCAGATACAAAATCTTCTCGCGTGCCGGAAGACCCGTACGACGGGTCACCACTTTGGTGGTTTCTTTGTATCGTTGCTGGGTCACACGTTCCTGGGACGCTTTTTCTTTTACAGCGAGATTACCACGTGTATATGCCATACTCCGATTCTCTCCTCCACTCTTGATCTACAATTTCTCGGCTACGCGCAGCTTGGCTGAACGAGCACGTGAATTTTCGGTCAATTCCGTTTCCGTTGGAATCAACGGTTTTCTGTTAACTAAACGCAGGGTCCCCTTGCCGCCGCATACACACAAAGGAAAATCGGGTGGACATGTACATTTTTCCAGATAACTGCTGAAAATCTGTTTACATATCCGATCCTCAAGGGAGTGGAAGGTAATAACAGATACACGTCCTCCTGGTGCCAGACAACGAACAGCCTGATGCAAGCCTTCTTCAAACGCACCCAACTCATCGTTGACGGCAATGCGTAATGCCTGGAAGCTGCGTTTGGCAGGATGTCCACCTGTACGGCGAGCTGCCGCCGGGATGCCTTCCTTGATCAGTTCCACGAGTTCACCTGTCGTCTCAATGGTAGATTGCGCTCGTTTTCCCACGATAACACGGGCAATTCTTCTCGAAAACTTCTCTTCACCATAGCGATACAAAATTCGAGCAATCTCTTCTTCTGGCCACTCATTCACAATCTCTTTGGCCGTCAGCATTGCATCCTGGTCCATTCGCATATCGAGCGGAGCATCGTGATTGTAGCTGAATCCACGTTCTCCTTCATCAAATTGCGGGGATGACACACCCAAGTCGTACAAAATACCGTCGACCTGTGGTGCACCATCCTTCATTGGTACATCCAGATCCTTGAGTACCTGTTCCAGATCTCGAAAATTGGTTTTCACCAATGTTACACGTTCTCCATAAGCCGCGAGCTTCTCGCGAGCATTATCCAAAGCCCAATCATCCTGATCAAGTGCGATCAGACGTCCCCCTGGACCGAGCTTGGAAGCAATCACGGAGCTATGTCCGCCACCGCCTAAAGTGCAGTCCACGTATATACCGTCCTGCTTGATGTTTAATCCCTCTGTTGCCTCTTCTTTGAGTACGGTTATGTGGTGAAACAACCTGCACCCCTCCTGACTTTATAAATCAAAATTAAAATCGACCAGCTTTTCGGCAATGTCGTTGAATGCTTCTTCGGATTGATTGAAATAACTCTCCCATATGCCTTTGCTCCAAATCTCCACCCGGTTCGACACGCCAAGAACAACACAATCCTTGTCCAGCTTGGCATACTCTCTTAAATTGCCCGGCAGATTTACCCTGCCCTGTTTGTCCAGTTCACATTCGGTTGCACCCGAGAAAAAAAATCGGGTAAACGCACGTGCATCAGATTTCATCAATGGCAGTGCTTTGAGCTTCTGTTCCATGACCCCCCACTCCTCCATGGGGTACACGAAAAGACACTGGTCCAAACCCCGTGTGACAACGAAAGACGGTCCCAGAGATTCGCGGAATTTAGCCGGAATGATAACCCGACCCTTATCATCAATGCTATGTTGGAACTCCCCCATAAACATTGGCCCACTCACTCCTCACCCGTTTCTCCCACTTTGCCCCACTTTCCACCACCTAAGCATAATAGATTCGCACAAAAAAATCAAAACCCTTCTTGCATGACTTGATTTTTTAATTTTTCAGCATAAAAAAACGTCCTTGATCCTGTCACTCAGGATCAAAGACGCTTCCCTTAAACGGGCAATCGTATGTCTACCCGCACATGAGCCATATCATCAATAAACCATTCTATACCTATTGAATCATTTCATCAGCTTGTAATTATTGGATAGTGCTTAAAATTTCCAGCTATCCAGGTATTTCACTTGCTCAGCTGACAAGGAGTCGATGCCAATATTCAGGCTTTCAAGTTTATAGCTGGCAACCTGCTGGTCAATATCATAAGGTACATTAACAACGTTTTTACCCAAGTTTTCATAATTCTCACTTACATAACGCAGACCAAGCGCCTGCAGAGCAAACGTCGTATCCATGATTTCGGCAGGGTGACCATCTGCTGCACCCAGGTTCACAAGACGACCTTCTGCAAGAAGATACATTTTACGACCGTCTTTGAAACGATATTCCTCAATGTTGCGACGAACTGTGCGAATCGATTCCGAACGTTTAGCCAGTTCAGGTTTATTCACTTCAACATCAAAGTGACCTGCATTGCTCAGGATCGCTCCGTCCTTCATCACATCGTAATGCTCACCTGTGATAACATCCTTATTGCCTGTAACTGCGATAAAGAAATCTCCCAATTTGGCGGCTTCCACCATCGTCATGACTCGGAACCCATCCATGTGTGCTTCTACCGCTTTGATTGGATCGATCTCGGTTACGATCACATTGGCACCAAGACCTTTGGCGCGCATGGCTACACCTTTACCACACCAGCCATAACCTGCTACCACTACGTTTTTACCAGCGATAACCAAGTTAGTTGTACGAATAATCCCGTCGAATGCAGATTGTCCAGTACCGTAGCGATTGTCAAACAGATACTTGCAGTATGCGTCATTAACCGCAACCATCGGAAACTTCAATTGGCCTTCTTTCGCCAATGCTTTCAAACGGATAATACCCGTTGTCGTTTCTTCTGCTCCTCCGCGAATGGTTGCTGCGAGGTCAGGGCGCTCAGATGCAATAATGGTTGCAAAGTCTCCACCATCATCAATAATGAGATCAGGCTTCACCTCAAGCGCACGCAGTTGCAGTGATTTGAATTCCGCAGGCTCCGGATTGTACTTCGCATACACCGTAACGCCGTCTTCCACCAATGCTGCGCAAACATCATCTTGTGTAGACAATGGATTGCTATGCGTAATTGTTACTTCTGCACCACCCGCTTGGATCACTTTTGCCAAGTAAGCTGTTTTCGCTTCCAGATGAAGACAAATGGCAACCTTCAAACCTTTGAAGGGCAGATCCTGTTCGAACTGGCGACGAATGCGGTTCAGTACCGGCATATGCGCTTCTACCCAATCAATTTTCAGGTGACCCTCTGAAGCGAGTCCCATATCTTTAACAATACTGTTTTGCAATGCAGGTGTAGTCATTTCATATCCTCCTTGTTTTTGTGTTTCTTCTATTATAAAGGGCTCTATAGTGCAATAACCTTATGCTCTCCAAGGAATTCACTTGAGGCCTTAATCAGTTCATCGATCCACTCGGTGCCATAACGATTCAGGTAAAAGAGTGCATTATGTACTCGTTCCTGTGGTTTGCCCGTTGGGAATAAGGAGTTCTGAATGCCGTTCCAGTGCCTTAGACTCACATTGTGTTTATCTTCGATAGCTTTGTGAGTCTGCTGTTTCAGATACTGCATTTGCTCGTTGATTTTACTCACATTGGTGTCGCCAATTCGTTCCAGCCCCGGATGAATCTCCGCGATCTCATCTAGCAACGGTCCATACAGATCAAGAAACGCCTCCTGAACCTTGTCAAACTGTTCATCTACCTGGAACGTCTCCTGCTGTGCGAGCCACTGCTCCTTCTTTTCTTCCATATGATATTGAACATCCTGAAAAGAAAGTCCATATTGTTTCATATGTTTGTGATGAATATCTTCCATAATGGTGAAAGACAACCGCGGCAACAAAATGGGCATTTGCAGGCCGAACTGACGGAATGCTTCCCGAGTCAAACCCCAATATGCAATTTCACCTTGCCCCAAAATAACAGCGGCTACAGGCAACACGGAATCTTGCATTAATGGTCGTGTCAATACGTTGTTACTGAAGCGCTCCGGATGTTCTCCCAGTTCCTGAAGCAAACGTTCCTCTGTGAAAGAAACCAAACCTTTGCGATCACTATATAAACCGTCCTTCAACAACAAGAGTAGACGCGTCCCTTCATGAATGTAGAACAGATTGGCTCCATCCTCCGCTACTTCGGCAGGCATAGCATAACCAGCTTGTTGTACCAACGAAGCACCTTGTGTGTATGCGCTGTGCAGCACTTCATTTTTTCGTATCAACCGCTCAAACACGGGCTGTTCCAACCTGCGTAAATCTGGATCCGATGCATCCATTAGAACAAGTCCACTACTGGCAAACAAGGCAGATATCATGCGGGCAAATGCATCACTCAGATTTGAACTGGATTGATGGATCTCTGTGATGCATTTCATCAGTCCTGGTTTATGTATCGTATCAGGTAAAAGATGTTCCACCTGTTCGAGTACATTCATCCACTGCTGCGTATCCACATGAACATTACTCACAGAATCCCTTCCTGCAAATCGTCCTTGTAACTTGACCTTCTTCATGTCTCCCTGATGATCAGGTAGATATGTGTGGTTAACCTCATCCCAGTCATGGTCTTCACCGGCAATCCAAAATACTGGGACTACCGGGCGTTGAAGTCTTTCTTCCGCTTCACGCGCAGCTGCCACTACGCTGGCGGCTTTGTATATGACGAACAGTGGTCCGGTGAGCAGACCACTCTGCTGTCCTCCTGTAACCACTAGTGCATCTTGTTCTGCAAGACGTGTGATGGACGCATGAACCTCTCCATGGTCGTTCACCCTCTTATTATATATACGTAAATACTCTGCCAGATCACGACGATCAATACGTGTGTTTTCCGATTGGTCCAGCCACTCGGCACGCGCCTGAAGTCCTGATTCCCAGCGAATGTCATACTCGTAAAGGCCACGCGCAGCATCTCTTGAACAGATATAATCTTCTGCAAGTCTTGATCCGCTGCGGAGTGCCTCGGTAATACCGTTCATGAGGTCTGCCTCCTATTCTGCTTCAAAGAGCCTTTCTTGATTGTACCGAATTCAAGGCCGCTTCGTCAAAAGAAAGTGATTAAAATACGAAAAAAACCGCCGAACGAGTCGGCGGCATTTAATACATCAATAATAGCATATCGCATTAATATTCCTATTATACGTAAGGTTCTGCAACCCAGTGACCTTTGGAAACCTCAATCAATTGAGCATTTTCCAGGTTGTACGGGTCATTTGCAGGACCACCAGATCCATTTTGAATCGGGCTCATATGCTCTTCCGGCAGCAAGATGCGACGTTTGTTCGCTTCCACTTCCGGATCAGGTACAGGGATTGCTGAGAGCAATGTTTTGGTATAAGGGTGGATAGGGTTCGCATACAGTTCTTCACTTTCTGCGAGCTCAACCACTTTACCCATGTACATTACAGCGACACGGTCACTGATATGTTTAACCATCGACAAGTCATGCGCGATAAACAGGTAAGTCAAGCCGAGACGTTGCTGAAGTTCTTCAAGCAATTTAACGACCTGTGCCTGAATGGATACATCCAGTGCAGACAATGGCTCATCACAGATGATGAATTTAGGGTCTACAGCAAGTGCACGCGCAATCCCGATCCGTTGTCTTTGACCACCGGAGAATTCATGTGGATAACGAAGAGCATGACTTGGATTCAAACCAACCAGATCAAGCAATTCCTCCACTCGTCTCTTGCGCTCTTTAGAGCTGGAAGCCAGACCATGAATATCGAGGGACTCCCCGATAATATCCATAACATTGAAACGCGGGTTAAGAGATGCATATGGATCTTGGAAAATCATCTGCATATCTTTACGCATTTCTTTCATTTTACGCGGAGACAACTTGTAGATATCCGTTCCGTTGAAGTTAACATTTCCGCCAGTTGGCTCATAAAGACGCAGAATGGTACGACCTGTTGTGGATTTACCACAGCCAGACTCGCCTACAACGCCAAGTGTTTCACCTTCAAAGATATCAAAGCTTACGTCATTGACCGCTTTGAGAATGTTACCTTTACCCAAATTAAAGTATTGTTTCAAGTTTTTCACTTGTACCAGAGGCTTATTGCTACCTTTGATAATACCAGCCGGAGCTGGTTTTTCCTTTTTGGGCTCGTCCAGACGAGGCAAGGCATTCAGCAATTTAATCGTGTATGGATGTTGAGGGTTACTAAAGATTTCAGCAGTTGTTCCTGTTTCAACAACTTCGCCTTCCTTCATAACAACAACACGGTCACACATACCCGCTACGACACCAAGGTCATGCGTAATCAGCATGATCGATGTTCCAAGCTTTTGTTGCATGTCTTTCATGACATCCAGAATTTGAGCCTGAATTGTAACGTCAAGTGCAGTTGTCGGTTCATCCGCAATCAGGAGGGATGGACGACATGCAAGCGCGATCGCAATCATAGCACGCTGACGCATACCACCAGAGAATTGGTGAGGATAATGATTCATGCGGATAGCCGCATTCTTGATACCTACAAGTTCCAGCATCTCCAAAGCCGCTTTATTCGCCGCTTGTTTGGACATGTTCTGATGCTTGCGCAATACTTCGGTAATTTGTTTACCAATTTTAATGGTAGGATTCAATGAAGTCATTGGATCTTGGAAGATCATACCGATATCTTTACCACGAATCGCTTCCATTTGTTTGTCTGTCTTATTCAGCAGGTCTTGCCCGTGAAAAGTAATTTCTCCGCTTTTGACCTTCGAAGGCGGGGAGGGAATCAATTTCATGATGGTTTGGGCGGTAACACTCTTACCACTACCCGATTCACCTACGATCCCCAGCGTCTCTCCTTTGCCAAGTTCAAAACTCACATGTTTAACGGCATCAAATTCACCAGAACGTGTTGAGAACGACACACTCAGGTCTTTGACAGTTAAAATCGGCTCCATAATCCCACCTCCTGTTTCTATTTACGTAATTTCGGATCGAGTGCGTCACGCAGACCGTCTCCGAGCAAGTTAAATGCAAGCATTGTAAGAACCATCAGACCTGCTGGGAACCACATCCGCCACGGGAATAGCGTCCAGCCTGTAAGTGCATCATTGATCATAGAACCAAGTGAAGATCTTGGTGCTGATACACCCAATCCAAGGAAGCTCAGGAACGCTTCAGCAAAGATTGCATTTGGAATGGACAACGTCAATGTTACAAGAATCGGTCCTATTGCATTGGGCAACAAATGACGGAACAATTGACGCCCTGTGCTTGCTCCCATGGACCTTGCAGCAAGAATAAAGTCTCTGTTTTTGAGTTGCATAATTTCACCACGCACAATCCATGACATGCTGATCCAGCCTGTGATGGTGAGGGCAATGATAATCGTTGTCAGACTTGGTTCCAGTACAACCAGCAACAAAATTACAACAAGCATGTACGGCAAGGAGTAGAGGATTTCGGAAAACTTGTTCATAATTCCATCTACACGTCCACCATAGAAACCCATGATCGCTCCATAAATAACCCCGATAACAAGGTCAATCAAGGCTGCGGCCAAACCTACAGTAAGGGATACACGTGCTCCTACCCAAGTTCTTACCCACACGTCGCGACCAAGCTCGTCCGTACCGAACCAGTGCTCCGCACTCGGTGCTGCATTGGCATTCAACAAATCATTGGAATAATAATTATAACTTGTAAACAAAGAAGTTGGACCAATCAAAGAGAAAATCACGACAAGAACCAACACGCTCAGACTGATCATTGCAGCCTTATTGGTTGCAAGTCTGTACATGGCATCTTTAAAAAGGGATACACTTTCTTGCGGTTTAACCGCTGCCTGACTAGTCAGGTTCGTGTTCGCCGTTTCATTCTTTTTATTATTCGTGCCAGACAACGTTATGCCCCCTTCCGGCTTTCCAGCTTAATTCTAGGATCAATCAGCACGTAAGCGATATCCGTAAAGAAACGAGCCAACATCAGGAGGATACCATAGAAAATCGTAATCCCCATGATCATAGTGTAATCACGGTTTGTGATACTCTCTACGAATACTTTACCAATTCCCCCGATGTTAAAGATCTGTTCAATTACAACGGAACCTGTGATGATATTCGCTGTCATTGGACCAACATAAGTTACTACTGGTAGAATACCGTTTCTTACAACGTGTTTAAACATAATTGCAGGCCACTTCAGACCTTTGGCTTTAGCTGTTTTGATATAATCTGCATGTAAGACTTCAAGCATGCTCGAACGCGTCAAACGAGCGATAAAAGCAATCGGAGATGCAGATAACGCTGCAACCGGAAGAACATAATCCAATGGACCATCAAAGCCCATAACGTTAAACCAGCCTAATTTAGTAGCAAAGAGGTACTGCAATAGTGACGCAAGCAAGAAGCTCGGAACAGCTATCCCTATGACAGCCAGGATCATCGTGATATCATCAATGAGTTTACGATGGTAAACTGCAGCAATAAGGCCCAGCAGAACACCAACGATAATGGAGATAACAATTGCAAACACTCCAAGCTTCAGCGAAGCGGTGAATGTTTCGCCGATCATTCCGGCTACATCTCGATTGAGATATTTCATTGAGACTCCGAAATCTCCCTTAATGATTCCACCCATATACTTCAGGTATTGTTCATACATCGGTTTGTCCAATCCATACTTCTGTTCCAGCAAGACCCGAATTTCAGGCGATACTTTTTTCTCAGATGTAAAAGGGTCACCCGGAATAGCCTTCATCAGGAAGAAGGTTGCAGATGCGAGTATGAAAAGCGATAGCAGCATAAATAATAGTTTTTTCAACACATACTTAACCAACCCTTGCACACCTCCACAAACAATATTTTGTATACAAATCGATTGTAGAATTAGACAGAAATAAAGTCCAATCCATTTATCGGAAATTTCAAGAATTATAAGGAAAATCGGTGCACATACAAAAAATCGGGATATATATGGAATTCCACATATATATCCCGAAGTATTCATATTAGACTTCAGAACAACTTATTTCTCTTCCAGATATGCACGAGTGTAGTCAATAGCTCCACTGAAATCAAGTTGTACACCTTTCAGGTAAGGCTTAGTCAAAGATACGTTAGTGTAATAATAGATTGGCATAACGCCCATTTCATCTTGAATCAGGATTTTCTCAGCGTCAGCAAATGCAGCCATACGTGCAGCTGGATCAGCAGATTTTACAGTTTCTTTAACATCTTTGTCATACTGTTCGTTGCTGAATTTGGAATCATTGTTTGTGTTTCCAGTAGTCCACATTTCCAAGAAGTTGTATGGATCGTTGTAGTCAGCAGACCAACCTGCACGAGCTACTTGGAAGTTTTGGTTTTGACGGTTCTCAAGGAATACGCCCCACTCTTGGTTTTCTGTTTTTACATCAACACCAAGATTTTGTTTCCACATGTCAGCAACCGCCAAAGCGATTTTCGCGTGACCATCACTAGTGTTGTAGATCAACGTAACAGCTGGCAATGTTGTGTAACCTTCTTCTTTCATACCTTCAGCAAGCAATGCTTTAGCTTCTTCAACATTTTCTGTGAAGTAGTCGTCTTTGTGCTCATCACGGAATTCGCCGTTTTCACCACGGATACCTGGAGGTACAAAGCCGAATGCTGGAATTTGTCCACCTTGTGTAACTTTGTCAACAATCAGTTGACGCTGAATTGCCATTGCAAATGCTTTACGGATTTTTACGTTATTAAATGGTGCTTCGTTTACGTTGAACTGATAGTAGTACGTACTTGCAATACCAGTAGCTTTGAACTCGTCCGGCAATTCCGCTTTTACAGAAGGAATTTGGTCGGATGGAATTTCACCGTTAGGTGCACCAGTGTAGTCCAATTGTCCTGATTTGTAAGCTTGCAGTTCGGAAGCACTGCTGTTTGTCAGAGACATATCGATTTGAGCCAATTTAATATCGGCAGCTGCATGGTAACCATCGTTTTTCTTCACAACAATTTTTTGACCTTTAGAGTATTGATCCATTACAAATGGTCCGTTAACGATCATGTTTTTGTAGTCTGTGAAGAATTTGTCATTGGTGTCAGCAGATGCATGTACTGGGTAGTACGTGTAGAATGCTGTCAGACCCAAGAAGTAAGGTGTTGGGTTTTCCAAAGTTACTTCCAATGTGTGCTCATCAGTAGCTTTAACGCCTACTTGTGAGAAATCTGTGACTTTAGTACCTTTGTATGTTTCATCTTTGCTGAGGTTGTAACCTTCAGCACCTTTGATGTAGTACAATTGGTATGCATATGGAGAAGCTGTTTCCGGTTTCAAAGCACGTTCCCAAGAACGAACAAAGTCTTCGGCAGTGATTGCATCACCGTTGCTCCATTTAGCATCCGGGTTCAGGTTGAAAACATATTTCAAACCATCTTCGGAAATTTTCCAGTCTTTAGCTACGCCTGCTTGTTCTTTACCATCAGCATCAATGCGTACAAGACCTTCGTACAAGAATTTCAGAACTGTGTTGGTTTGGCTGTCTTTTGCTTGAGCCGGGTCCAACGTAGGAGGTTCAGCTGACAGGTTGATTTTCAGAATTTGATCTTTTGCAAGACCATTTCCTTCGTTTGCAGAACCAGTATCGGTGTTACCTGTGCCTTCGTTTTTCGATCCGCACGCTGCAAGTACGGTACCGAACGCCAAAATCAGCGTCAAAAGGACTAATAGACTTTTCCTTTTCATCTAACACGTTCCCCCTAAATTGATATGGTTTATATGTTTATAGATTATACAACCACCGGTCAAAAAAATCTACATTACTTTTTCAGAAAGTAATGTTTTTTTCAGTTTTCGACAAAATCGACACATTTTTTGCCTCTTTTGCGTTATGTAACCTCACATCTGTTTCATGAAGTATCTAAATAATCCAAATAAAGTAAACAAAACATACCCGAAACTCATAATGATGAAGGCCATGCGCCATACGGCCCGGAACATTCTCCCCCCATCGACCTTCCCCTTTAGTCGATTTTGCGCACCTCCGATAAATCCAAGTGCTAGTAGTATGAGTAATAGTGTCAGATAAAAACCAAAATTCGAATCAAATGTTAAGTTGAATAACGCCGATACTGAAAAAACAAGAAAAAAAGTGGTTACATCCATTGCCATCCGCATGGCGTTCCGTTTGTCTTTTTTCCATACGTACATGCCCCAATAGACAAGAAAGAACGGAAAAAAGGGCAATATGCTCAACACAATAAAAAGTCCCATTAATTCACTCCTTCCGGTTGCATTCCTTCAATCAGATGAAGCAGTATTTCATGTGTAGGTGCAACAAGGTCCAACTTCTGTGCCATCTTTACAATATGACCGTTAATTGACCTTACTTCTGTACCACGTCCAGCGAGAACATCTGCAAGCATGGAGGAAGTATTCGTGGCAGTAGAACGGCAGACCGATATCAGTTGATCCCACATATCCTGATCCAAACATATTCCACTTGCAGAGTAGATTAACAATACTTCATCATATAACTGCCGCATTAGCCTCTTTCGTTCTTCCTTGACGATCAATTCTCCATTAGGGATTCGCCATAGTGCCGTGAGCGGGTTAATGACTGAATTAATCAATAGTTTCCTGTATATCAGCTTATCGATTTCATTCGACACTGTACAGTCAAATCCTGCCTGCTGCAACGATCCCGACAGAGTAAATGTTCTCTTCTCCTCTATAGAGGTAGAAGCTCCTATATGTATGTTGTATCTCCCCAGACTGGTTTCACCTGTACCTGCACGAGTCACCTGACTTTGTGTTCGCTTCGCACCTTCTGTTGTAACCGCACTACAGAGAAGCGACTTTGGCAAAGCTGCTTGAAGTTTTGTAAGATGGCCCATCCCATTCTGAAAACAAGCGACATTCAGCACATGATCTTGTAATGGACTAATCTCATCAATGAAATCATCCATGCTTGTCTGCTTAACCATGAGCAGTAACCATTCTCCTGGTGTGTTCTTCCATGTGTCAGTCAGCTTACTTATTGGTTTCGCCTGTATTTGATCCGGTAGAATATGTATCTCTTCGTCTTGTTCCACAATGGTTACTCCATTATGGCTGAGGAGGTCTGCCTGAGCTGTTGTTCTGGTCCAAAATCTGACCTGGTTACCTGACGCCAGCAGTTTCCCGCCATACAAAAGACCAAGTGCCCCCGCTCCTACGATGTCAATGATCATATGATGCACTCCTCTCCGCTTCAGTAGTTTCTCTTCTATTATCTATAATAGAACAAAAACACCAAACTAAAAACCCGTCATACCTGCCGTTGTGTAACGGAGGTGTGGCGGGTTCATACCTGACTTTCACAAATCAAACGTCTGAATTTGTTATTCAATTCGTTCCAGATTCCCGTTGGCATCCATCTTGAAACGTGTCTTAAGTTCCTCTTCTTCTTCGGACAAAAATGCGAGTCTGCGAGCCCGATCCATAATCTGAATCAAAGCTTTGTAGTCGTCATTCACCACACGGTAATCCGTCTGTACTTCATTCACTTCCTTGGAGAGACGGTCATTCTCAAGACGTAGTTCAAGCAATTCATCTTCTTTCTCCCGAAGCTCCTTCTCCAGCATCTTGAGTTGACGATTACTCTCCTGCACCGTTCCCTTCCATTGTCGCAGGAAGCGGATTACTGCATCCATCGATAATGAATCGTCTGAGATCCCATCTGATTTGTACAGATGTTCTTCAGTGTCCAGTGTAGACAGTGCTGCAACCTGCGGTCCGAGCATAGCTGGTTGCTTTCTGAGATAACTTCGTTTTTGTCGTTGTGCCTTGGCGTTACTGATAGCAGAATCATACTTTTTACGTACACAACTGTTCCAGCGAAAACCGCATGCGGCAGATGTTCTGCCTATTTTTTCGCCCACCTCTTCAAAAGCGGCCAATTGTGTACTGCCTTCCCGAATATGACGCAAAGTAACCTCAGCCAATATCAAATCGTCCTCTGTACTCCAAGCATCCTGTCTCACTGCAGTCATGCTATAATACCCTCCTAACAACATCCTAAAATAACCGTCCGCATTACCGGAAGCCCGGTATGTGAATTAGGTATAAAAGCTGCTTCATTCATTCTTATGCCTCTCATAGAGTTCATAGAATTGATTTCATACTAAAATGTATTTCCACATTCAGGCTTGCTCATACGTGACATACGTAAAACATATCCATCTATACTTACTTTGAGCAAAAAAAGAATTCGCTTTCATATCCAAATTTGTTTACACGTTTTTCCTTTCCCGGTATAATGTTGTGTAGACAATCTATGAACGTACTTAGGAGAGGAGGATTTACCGTGGCACGCATGTTTCGGGTACTCGGGTTCTTCACGCTTGCAATTGGCCTGATGGCTTTTGCGGGAGATCTGGTCGAAATGGCTTTGCTTTTTTTCCTGCAGACTGCGTTTTTTGTCATTTTGGGATACTTGAAATTTACCGAGCGAACGTACATATTGCTCTTCTGGGGTTATATGATCGTAACATTCACGGGGTTCAGCTACTGGACCGTATTCGAAATGGGTTTGCCGCTCTAATCCACCTGCAGCATCAAAGTGATCCGATATCTGTCGGGTTGCTTTTTTGTTGTGTTCAGATTAAATGAATGTTCATGGTGTTATGTAACCACTAAGGATATTTCACGTATTTGTTTCATATATTGTCTGGAAGACAACAAGCCTGTACGATTGTCATTTAAGAAGTGGAAAGGAGAATGGATCGGTGAAACGTCAACACGGCATTTCCGCCTTTATATTATGCATCATTTTATTCCTCCAGCTACCTTTAGCCTATGCCTATGGAGAGTCTTCACCTGAGGATACACGTGAGATATTACAAAAAAGTCTATCCATCGTTGAAATCGATCATGAAATCGAACGCATCACCGAAAGGCAGAAGCAGCTGGGTCAACAACACGAGACATTATCCGTCCAGCTGCAGGAACAGGAAGAGCAGATACATATTCAGCAAGATCGGGCCGGAGCTGTAGTGAGGTCCTACTACACAGGAGAACGCGACAGCCTCCTCATGACGGTCCTGGGAGCCAGATCATTCAAAGACCTGTTTGTACTGTATGATTATTACCAGATTATTATCGGACGGGATCAGGCTGTGCTGGACAAGTATCAGGACCGTTATCGCAATCTGCAACAGACTTCTACTCAGATTCGTCAGACTACAACAGAATTAACCGAAATGAAGACTAATCTTCAAAACCAGCGGGAACGTGTAGTCGCCTTGCAAAAAGAAGTGGATGACCAAATAGCCACCAGCGGAGATGCGGCAGCGATTCAGAAACTGATGGATGAATTAACCCTTTATTGGGAGAATATAGGCATTTATGAGGTGAAACGATATTTCAAAGCATTGGCATCTGCCATGCAGAACCTGCCTGATTTTATCCAAAAACAAAACGGAGGAATATCCACGACTGGAACAACGTATACGATTCGAATTGGGCAGGATGAGCTTAATGCATTTCTACGTTCCCAAAATTCAATCTTTGAAGACTTTGCCTTTCAGTTTAACCAGGATAAGATTATAGCTTCCGGTCAGCGGGATCAGTTGCAATTAAGCATTGAAGGACATTATACGGTTGAAAATGAACCGCAAAACTCCATTCGTTTTCATGTGGACAAACTTGTATTCAACCAGCTTGAATTACCAGACACCACTCGCCGAATGCTGGAAAAAGAATTTGACCTTGGGTTCTATCCACAGAAAATCCTGTCGTTTGTGAAAGCAACCGATGTTTCAACAAGTGAAGGCATACTGGAAGTAAAACTCGCTATATCATTTTAAAGAGGTTGAACACGAACTTAAAGTTAATTCGTTGTTTTAATACTGTCTACGTATTGATTCGCTGTAATTTCACCCTTTAAGAATTGTTGTACTTTTTTATGAAAACGAGTTATTAGAGCATGACTTTCGGTCGTTGCAGCAGGGACATCTTGGGTGGTCGGGAACCAGGATTGTCCCTTTGTCATGTCATAAGGTCCAACGAGTTTCTCAGACGCCAAATCCAGTTCCTGTTGCTTTGCGGGCAACCGGTTAACCTGTTGGTACCATTTCAGCTGTGTCGTAGCGGACGTCATTCCTTCAATCCATCTACTGGCCTCCTCAGCCTCAACCGAACCCGCAGTAATAACAAGGCTTCTGGAGTTTACGGTTTCCAAGGTTTCGAAAGAAATCCGCTCCAAAGAATCTTTATCAACTGCACTCGCTTGATCCGCACTTAATAATTGAGATAACAATGATACAACCATCGGTGTGCCGTTCTGGTCAGCAGTTGGAGAGAACTCTGAATTGGTAGACTCCAGCTTAATAAGGGGCTGAATCTGATTCATCAACTGAATCCCCTGCTGAAGATTCCCCGTTTGCGAATCTATTTGTGTTCGTTTAACTTGGTCTGGTGCCATTTTCGGTTCCAAATGATTCAGCCACGCATTTGTCCCGTACATATCATTGATGTCCATTGTAATTAAAGGGGTGCCTTCCGCAATGGCTTGTTGAGTAAGTTTGACCCACTGATCTTTATTGCGAGGTAATGACTCCAGACCAGCTCTCTTCAGAAATGAAGATTGTGCAGCCAGAATGTACGGATCAAAATCAAAAGGCATTCCCCACTGATAACCATTCCACTCTGTCATTCCCCGTAACCCAACTACCGTATCTCCTAGCGACTTCGATAATGTTGTTCCGTTTAACGGATACAGGTACCCTTTTTGGGCATAGTATTGCACTTCCTCACTATCAAGCAGAACAACATCACCGTTCTCCCCTAGTGAAAATTCAAGATCCAAAACATGCTTATATGTATCCGGCTTCTCATTCCGAAGATTAATCTCTACCAGCTGGGAGGCAGCAACTTCTTTGGCTATTTTTTGAAAGGCTTGGAACTCTTCATCCGACATGGCCACTACAATCTCCAGCGGAGCTTGAGCATCTTCATTACGGGACGAAGACCCAGGAAAAGCATCCTTCTCCTGATCGCGTTCCTGATTGAGCTGCGAACCTCTAAAGTCAAAACTCGGTGACAAGATCGTTAACGAAAGCAACAATACCGCGAATAAAACAACCTGATGTCTACGCTTCATTAACTTCCCTCCCTGTTCACCTAGTTTTTTCCTGCAGCAATTATTGTAACAAATAAGTAGTACTCTTGTCCTACCCTGCCGAAAAACACTTTTTCGGATTTTTGCATAATAAGAGCATATCGAGTTCTGTGTAATAACGCTTACTTATTTTTTCAGCAAAAAGCCGGCTCCAGGAGCCGGCTTCAATAACAACATTTTCCGGGAAATAAATCCCCTGAATTTTACAATAAATCAGCTGCAAGCTGTGCCAGCTTGGACCGTTCTCCTTTTTCGAGCATGATGTGTCCGCTGATTCCCTCTTGTTTGAACCGTTCCACGATATACGTCAGACCATTACTGGCAGAATCAAGATACGGATGGTCTATCTGTTCGGGGTCTCCCATCAATATTATCTTACTGCCTTCACCGACCCTTGATACAATGGTCTTCACTTCGTGGCGCGACAGATTCTGGGCTTCATCAATAATGATAAACTGTCCAGGTATCGATCTTCCACGAATATACGTTAAGGCCTCCACCTGAATACTGCCAAGTCCCATTAGGATTTTATCGATATCTCCGGCTTTTTTGGTGTCAAACAAAAACTCCAGATTATCATATATCGGCTGCATCCATGGACGAAGTTTTTCTTCCTTCTCACCAGGCAAATAACCGATATCTTTCCCCATCGGAACGACAGGACGAGCGATCAACAGTTTTTTGTATTTATGATCATCCTCTACCTTAAGCAGACCTGCTGCAAGTGCCAGCAAGGTTTTTCCTGTTCCGGCTTTACCGGTGATAGTAACAAGCGGGATGTCATCATTTAAAAGCAGTTCCAGTGCCATGCGTTGTTGTGCGTTACGTGCACTAATACCCCAGACATTATCATTACTGAGGAAAAGCGGCTCCAGCTTTGTTCCCTCTGTGTTCACTTTAAGCAAAGCCGATTTATTGGTTCCCATCTCATCCTTGAGAATGACAAATTCATTCGGATACAACGAATAAGACAACTGCAATGGTTTGATTGGTAAAAAACGATATGTGTAAAACTCATCAATCACTGACGGATGAACTTTTAGGGCCGTATAACCTGGATATAACTCACTGAGTCCTGCCGTCCGATCTGATAAGTAATCCTGTGTGAACAGACCAAGTACATCCGCTTTGATACGCACAAGTACATCTTTACTGACAAGCACGACCTGACGTTCAACTACTTCCTTTTCATTCTCCTCAATCTGATAATTCAGTGCGACAGCCAAAATGCGATTATCGTTGGACACTTCACCAAACATTTCCTGAACTTTCACGAAACTCCGATGATTCAGCTCTACTTTCAGGTTACCTCCATTAGCCAAAGGTACCCCACTGTGCAAGTGACCCAGCTCTCGTAATCCATCTAACAGTCTGGATACATTACGGGCATTACGCCCAATTTCATCGGCATTTCTTTTTTTGGAGTCGATCTCCTCCAGTACAACCGCGGGAATGATTACCTCATGTTCCTCAAAGGCAAATATGGCATTGGGGTCATGCAGAAGCACGTTGGTATCCAATACAAAAATCTTTTTCATTCAATCCCCTCCAAAGCGGCGTCGTTAAAGGCATGAATAGTGTGATCTTTCAGCAGCGGCATGGACAATCATGATCCCATACATAAATGTATTCGACTAGGGCAAAATAATTGTCAACCATTCTGAAAAACTCCAAGAAAGGATGAACATTTATGAAAATATGGGTTTGCACGCTGCTTCTGATCTTTATACTTACAGGTTGCAACAGTTCCACACGTAGCGCTTCGCCGAATCAAGGTACACATGCGAAAGGTTACGGAGGAAATGTAACAACTCAGCAAGATCAAGGGAAAGGATCTCACATGCTCAATGCACAGGAAGATCGGATGAATCCTTCACGTTTGGACCGTCTCAATGAGAATACAGGTGAAGTCCATGATACCAACATTGCAGATGATGCAAAGAGTGGCCGGATGCCAAATGAAAAACGAATCAATCACCTTAAAGCCCTTGCCAAACAAGTAGAAGGTGTTGAAGATGCGAACTGCGTCATACTCGGTAATACAGCTGTAGTTGGCATCGATGTTGATGGTGAACTGGAACGTGCTCGGGTGGGTACCATTAAGTACGCTGTTGCCGAAGCACTTCGCAAAGACCCCGAAGGTATAGATTCCATCGTTACTGCTGATGCAGATGTCACTGAACGAATTAAAGAGATTGGTGAACATATTCGTCAAGGGCACCCAATTTCGGGTTTTGCTTCAGAACTCGCTGACATGGTGGGACGAATTATCCCTCAACTCCCGAAAGACGTCAAAGTCCGTCAAAATCCGGATGAACACATGAATCAAAAACAACAAATGCAGCAGCTGCATTCATCGGACAAAAGACAACAAAAAGCCCAGTGATCTCTCACTAGGCTTTTTTCATGGCAGCAAAAACCTGCTCATCTAATTTCTCAGCAGCACGCTGATCATATATTTTGACATATTGAGGCACAGAGGACAATTGAGCGCCGTAAAACAGAGCATTCCTCACCGCTTCAATTGTAATGTCGAAACAGCACATATTAAATGGAACGTCCAGCAGCGGATCTTGTCGTACCGCAGCACGTCCGTTCACTGCGTACACCGTCTCTTCTCCAAAGACAGTTACCGTAATGAGCGGATTAGTAATCATGTTATTCACTAAACGTGAACGATGATCGATCGCTACACGTAAAGTAGAAGCATTCTCCGCATAAATCCAGGAGATGGCTGTTGAAGTCGGACCTCCGGATTCTACATCCACTGTGCTCAGAAGCACAAAGGTCTCATTCTTGAATTGCTGTAAAAGAGATTCAGTTAATTGTGTGACGGCTTCGGACATTCAACCAGCCCCCTAACCTTCTTTATGCAATTCTTGTACTTGGTTTATGTTATTATAGCATACCGATTAACGTGCTTCCAATCCCAAAAGAATGAAGGTTATTCGCCTGAAGGTGAAGCCGTTACTTTACCTGAAAGTGTATCTTGTAATGCCTGCTTGGCATTGGCGAGTTCCGTCTCATTAATATACACATATGGACTTCTCCACTCTCCGGTAACCGGAGTATAATGCACATCCGAAGTGGAAATGTTCCAATACGTTGAGATAAAGTTTTTCATTTGTTCCGATTCCACATCTGTCGTCATATTCTTGTCAACTGCACCAATCACTTTGCTGATCTTTGTAATGCCCCCAAGAGATTTCATCTGATCCAGCATAGAGTTCAGCACTTGGTTTTGACGTTTGTTACGATCAAAGTCATTGGATTCATCAGTCTTTGGATTACAATTGGATTTGCGGTAACGAACAAAATCTAGTGCTGCTTTACCATCGAGATGTTGTGCGCCTGTGACCAGATTGATATCTGTACCATCAGCTGTATCTCTATAACACATATTTTTATCCACAGTCACATCCACGCCACCCACGGCATTGACAGCATCACGGAAAGCCTGGAAATTCAGGACGGTTGTATAATTAATATCTACATCCAAATACTTGCCCATCATTTCCTTCATCTGATCCTCTGCATTTTTGCCAGTGGTTTTTTCCTGTGCTTTGAATCTTGGATAATAGGAATTCAGCTTGTTGGATTTGTACCCATCCAATTGAATACGCGTGTCTCGAGGCAAAGATACAATGGTTGCCGTCTTGGTCTCCGGATTCAACGAAGCCACCATAACAACATCCGAGAGATATGTGCCAGTTTCAGGACGGTTATCTGTGCCTAATAACAGCATCGTGATCGGTTTGGTTGTGGCTGACATCCCGGGAGGTACCGGTTTATCGATGCCTGTATCCACGACTTGATTGTATACCCAGTACGCATATCCACCGCCTACCACAATGGCAATAACCAATAGACTTAAAAGGATTCTGCCAAAAGCATTCATTCTCTTTTTCTTCTTAGGCTGCTTGCCCTTGCCATTCTTCGATCCAGAAGCACCGGATTGCGTTGGTGCCTGTCTCCGTGGAGGCAGTCCGTTCGAATTTGAGTTCATATCTTCAACACCTTTATCACATCTGTTTTTGTCTAAATAAAAGACAACCGCTTTCCCTAAGGAAAACGGATGGTCTGTACAAGACAGGATTTATGAGTTTCGAGCGGCAGCTTCCGCTTTTTTCTTTTGACGACCTTCAATAAAATAACGCACTCTCACTAACAACATCAAACCAACCGCCACCAGCAAACATTGAATGATGGGCAGCTTGTCGATCTGAAAAATAAGAAGCATGAATGTGCCCATCGCCATCAAAATATAGAGAACGATTTCCTTACCAAGTGGCAATTTCTGACGTACCCGAAACACCTTATTATATACGTAAGTAATCAATACAAAGATGACGATGTAGGCTACGATCGGGTGTGATGCGAACCATGCTTGCATGCACAGCCAGCTCCTTTCGTGTTCATGCTAGGATAAGTTAACTGGTTGATGGAATTCCCTTTAGCAACTTAGAGAGCCAGTACGTGCATCGTGACCGTTTCGGTCTCAGCTCGTTCTTCTGATCGCTGTTATCCCCAGATTTTTTTGATCATTTTTCAATGGTAAAATCCGGGGATAAAGGCGAGCGCTTCGCTTCTTCAGAATCGATTCTGATCCCTACACTACTTTAGCTGTACAACCCTCTCGTTACTTGCCGGGTCCATCAAATGCTAACTTATATAGTTTATTTTGTTGTTATTAGGCTTTAGAAGCCATTTTGCGTTGTTTTTCTGCACGCTCACGCTCGGATTTGTTCAGGATCTTTTTACGAAGACGAATAGATTTTGGTGTAATCTCACAATATTCATCTTCATTCAGATATTCAAGCGCCTGTTCCAATGAGAAGATAATCGGAGTTTTAATTTTAACCGTATCATCTTTACCGGAAGAACGAACGTTAGTCAGTTGTTTTTCTTTGCAGATGTTAACAACGATATCATTGTCACGTGTATGTTCACCAACAATCATACCTTCGTAGATTTCAGTACCCGGCTCCAAGAAGAGCGTACCGCGATCTTCAACGCCCATCATGCCATAGAACGTAGATGTACCCGTTTCAGTTGAGATCAACACGCCTTGGTGACGTCCACCCACTTGACCGGATACTACTGGAGCATAGCTGTCAAATGCATGGTTCATTACACCATAACCACGAGTCAATGTCAGGAAGTTGGTGCTATATCCGATCAAACCACGTGCTGGAATTAGGAACTCCAGACGAACTTGACCACTACCTGTGTTAACCATGTTAACCATCTCTGCTTTACGTGCGCCCAGGCTCTCCATTACGGAACCCATGCTCTCTTCAGGGATATCAATCAACAAGCGCTCAACAGGTTCCATTTTCTTACCGTCAACTTCTCTTACGATAACTTCTGGTTTGGATACTTGAAGCTCATATCCTTCACGACGCATATTTTCAATCAGGATACCCAAGTGAAGCTCACCACGTCCGGAAACGATAAATGCATCAGGGCTATCCGTTTCGTCAACACGAAGGGAAACGTCTGTTTCCAACTCTTTCAACAAACGCTCACGAAGTTTACGGGAAGTTACCCATTTACCTTCACGACCTGCGAATGGACTGTTGTTCACGAGGAACGTCATTTGCAGTGTTGGCTCATCAATTTTCAGAACTGGCAAAGCTTCCGGGTTGTTAGGGTCGGCAATGGTTTCACCAATGTTGATGTCCTTGATCCCTGCAATGGCAACGATGTCGCCTGCTCCTGCTTCTTCCGTCTCAATACGTTTGAGACCTTGGAAACCAAACAGTTTCTCGATACGTGCAGTTTTACTCTTACCATCACGCATAATAACCGTTACCGATTGTCCTTGACGGATCACACCGCGGTTAACACGACCAATGGCAATACGGCCAAGGTATTCATTGTAGTCCATCAAAGTAACGAGGAATTGAAGTGGTTCTTCAACATTTTCGGTAGGGTGTGGGATATGACTAACGATGGTATTGTAGATCGCCATCATGTTGTCATCTTGTTTGGCAGGATCATTATCCATGCTGGATGTTCCGTTCAATGCGGAAGCATATACAACAGGGAATTCGAGTTGTTGATCGTTGGCACCCAGTTCAATGAACAGGTCCAATACTTCATCAATAACCTCAGTCGGACGAGCCGCTGGACGGTCAATTTTGTTTACAACAACGATTGGTGTCAGGTTATGCTCAAGTGCTTTACGAAGTACAAACTTCGTTTGTGGCATACAGCCTTCATAAGCATCAACAACGAGCAATACACCGTCAACCATTTTCATGATACGTTCAACTTCACCACCGAAGTCGGCGTGTCCTGGTGTATCCACAATATTAATCAGGTAATCTTTATAAGTTATAGCCGTGTTTTTGGCCAAAATCGTAATACCGCGTTCACGCTCCAAATCGTTGGAGTCCATTACGCGCTCCTGTACCGTTTCGTGATCTCGGTAAGTACCGGATTGCTGGAGCAACTTGTCAACGAGTGTTGTTTTTCCGTGGTCGACGTGGGCAATAATCGCAATATTGCGAATGTGTTCTCTTGAATGCATGTTTTGTATCCATATCCTTTCCAATTTCAAATCATATCTACTTAAACTTCCCGCAATTTCGCAGGTTACTCACAAAATAAGCGTCGGTGATATCCCGACGCATGTCTATATCCCTTATATTATAGTTTATTATAGGTAAAAATCAAGATATTTCGCACGAAAAGACCACTGGGAATGTTACCAGCCTCTCCCTTGACGTCCTCGTCCAAGTAATAACCAGACTCCACCCAAGATCAAAAGGACAGCAAGTACATAGATTATTCCCGTTTGCAGCAAGGTAAATCCGAATAATATGATGGACACCGCACCAAAGATCAAAGCTGCAGGTAACACATATTCCGGTCTGCGTCGTTCAGCCATTCCATATTCGAGTAACCCTATGGCGATCCCTAGCAAGAATGCTGGCCACAGCCTGCTCATAAGTCCAGCGCCCCATGTATTCGTTATACTGAATAAAACACCATACACCGTTAGTATGCCGGCAGGAACGAGTGACCACGATGGTGAAATACGCGCATAATATAACGCATGAAGGGCGATGCCTGGCAGCAGGATCAGCAAAGGCCAGAAATTACGACCAATAAATCCAAACACGCCAAACTTGCCAAGCAGAATAATAATTCCCGCAGCTGCAATAAATAGTCCAATCGCTTTTTCATTTCTCATCCTCATCTAAAATCACCTCTTATACTATGGCTATGTACTTTATTTCTTCATAAACGATACGCATTCCATGCTGACTCTTGATATTCAAACCTGTAATCATGCTTCTAGTGTATCCGATGTTTCGGCAAAAAACTATACTTTATGTCGCACTTTGCGTGCGCCCTTTACCTGTATTACCCTAAAATGTGCAACTTATGACTACCCCAATGGTTGTTGTATTGACAAGCGTATTCTCTCAACACAAAACCGCCTAAACCGGACGGTTCAGACGGTCATCTGTTTAAGCTTTTATCCAAAATTAAACTATGCGTTCTTACGCACAAATTTATGTGCGCCTCCAATCGCAACCACAAGACAAGCCATCGCTACGGGTAGCAGCGTATGCACCTCTGATGCCATACCTCCCAGCCATTCTCCTAACTTGGGGTCTTTCATTACCATCTCACCTGCTGTGAAGGCTAAGATGCCTGATCCAACGAATACAAGAATCGGAAATCGCTTCAACAAACCAACAATCAACCCGCTCCCCCATACGACGATGGGGATACTGATTGCAATCCCAATGACGATCAGAGCCAAATCTCCATCTGCCAAAGCCGCTATGGCCAAAACATTATCCAAACTCATTACAAAATCGGCAATCAGAATGGTTTGAATGGCTTTCCAGGTCGTAGAAGCTTCTCGAATATGTACTTCATCCTCATTTTGAAGCAGCAGCTTTATTGCAATCCAGAGTAGTAACAGCCCACCTGCCGCTTGGATAAAGGGAATTCCCAGCAATAATACCGCTACAAAGGTTAACACACAACGCAGCAGTACCGCACCAAAAGCTCCCCACCATACCGCTTTTTTGCGTTGTATTGGTGGCAGATCCTTGCTGGCAAGCGCAATAACAACCGCATTATCTCCACTTAATACCAGATTGATCATTAAAATTTCAGTTAACAGCCATAGTGTATCCATGTCCTCATCCCCCCACATTAACTTGTATGTCGGAGTTGTCCATGCTATTCTTAATGATTGAACCGTATATAAGGAGTGACATATATCATGGAGCTATTTAGTCCCACATTCTGGCTGGCTTTGCTGAACGTTGTCTTTATTGATCTAATTCTGGCTGGGGATAATGCCATCGTCATTGGTCTCGCAGCTCGAAATTTGCACCCTTCCGTGCAGAAAAAGGCGATTCTATATGGAACTGGCGGCGCACTTTTGATTCGAATTTTAGCAACAGTTGTTGTTTTATGGTTGCTTAAAGTTCCGTGGCTCTTGCTTGTGGGAGGCATACTTCTGATCTGGATTGCCTATAAATTATTGGCGGATCAGGGAGATGAACACAATGATGTCCAAGCGGGAACTTCCTTGTGGACCGCTATTCGTACCATTGTGATTGCGGATGCAGCCATGGGATTAGATAACGTGATTGCAGTTGCTGGAGCAGCACAACAGCATCTCGTGCTTGTCATCCTTGGACTCCTGATTAGTGTACCTATTATCGTCTGGGGCAGTACCCTGTTTATCAAGCTAATTAATCACTTTCCTTGGATCATCTATGTCGGAGCCATTGTTCTCGGGTATACGGCTTCCAATATGATCACTGAGGAACAGCGACTCTTGCCTTACTTTACGGAACATCCGGCATTGCGCATTCTCTTTATCGTTGTGGTTATTGCAGGCGTAGTCTTTGCAGGTTATCGCAAACGCTCCAGCAGTTCCAGCCACAAGGGATCTGGCGGGGAACAGCAGCGCTCCTATTCGTAGGCTAATTTAAACTAAAATTACATCTGGATACAGCAAAGGACTGAACGATATTTCATCGGACAGTCCTTTTTTGCAGTTAACATAGCCCTTATTATGTCAGCCATGCTAATTTTTATCGAGTTTAGAACCAGTCATCTTTCATGCCATTATCGTCTGTCTGATTCGTTACTACAGAAGTTTCACCGGCGTGCAGCGTGATCGTTTCAGTTTGTTCCACCGCTTGATCCACCCATTCTGACAGATGGCTCATTGTTGATTCTATTTTATCCACAATTCGAAGATTTGGATTGGTTGAAGGTGACTTTGGCACAAAGAGAGTACAGCAATCCTCATATGGCAAAATAGATATGTCATACGTTCCGATCTGTTTGGACAAGGTAATGATCTCCTGTTTATCCATCATAACCAGTGGTCGCAACAGTGGCAGATCCGTCGCACGACCAATGACATTCATACTCGGAAGAGTCTGACTCGCTACTTGGCCCAGGCTATCCCCGGTGATCAGTGCGAGTGCCCGCTCACGCTCGGCAAGTTTGGATGCAATTCGCAGCATTGAACGTCGCATCAGCGTAATAATCAGGTTATCCTGACCCAGTTGGGTAAATGCCGTTTGGATCTCCGTAAATGGAACCAGATGCAGCTTGGTTGTTCCTGCATGATCAGCAAGGGCACGTGCCAAATCAATGACTTTCTCTTTGGCACGCTCGCTTGTAAACGGGTAACTGTAAAAATGTACACATTCCACTTCAAGTCCACGGCGCATGGAAGACCAGGCTGCCACCGGACTGTCTATTCCACCTGATAACAGTACCATTGCTTTGCCATTCGTACCCAATGGAAAGCCACCTACTGCCGGAATGGTTTCGTTGAAAATATAGGTACCCTGATCCCGAATTTCCACTCGCAGTTCAATATCAGGTTGACGAACATCAACACTTAATTGCTGAAACTTCCGAAGGATCGGGGAACCGACCAAATGGTTCATTTCATGGGAAGAGTTCGGGAACTCTTTCCAAACCCGCCTTACATTCACCTTGAATGTGGTGCCTTCTTTGAATTCGTCCTCCCTTTCGTCCATAAACGCAACTGCTGTTTTCACAATCTCATCAAGCTCGGATGGAGTAACTTTAACCGGACTAATCGACATCACACCGAATACCCGCTTCAGCACCTTAATCAGTTCAGTATGTGATTCACCGCCAAGATCCACATAGACACGGCCATATTCTTTGCGAAGGCTCGCTCCTGGATAAGGTTTAAGCAAAGCTTTCACCTGTGTAATGATCGTTTTCTCAAATCGGGCACGATTTTTCCCTTTTAACATAAACTCTCCGAAACGGAGAAGCAGCATATCATATTTCATATCTATTACATCCGCCTTTCGAGGGGCCGCAACTGCGCCACCATCTGATGTAAAGCCTGTTCAAGCAAGGCTACATCTTCTTCTGTATGTTCATCTCCAAGACTAATACGCAATCCGCCACCAGCACAAGCTGCATTTCTGCCCATCGCAAGTAATGCCCGACTCGGTTCAGCCGAGCGCGAAGAACAGGCAGATTGGGTCGATATGGTTACGCCAAGTTGCTCCAAGGTGTGCAGCGCCACTTCTGCCTTCATCCCGGGATAGGAGAAGTGTACAATATGAGGTGCACCCTCTGGGCTACTGTTCAATTCAAATTCAGGAATAACACGTATTGTTTCCATCAATCGATCACGGAGCACCGTTGTACGCCGTGCAAAATCAACCTGATCTTCTGCTGCCATTCGTATGGCCTTTGCCATGCCTACCAGCAAGGCCACGTTTTCTGTGCCTGCTCTTAGGCCCTGCTCCTGTGATCCTCCTGACAATAGTGGCGTAAGCTCCACTCCACTTCGAACATACAGGAGACCTGCTCCCTTCGGTCCACGAATTTTGTGAGCAGACAGACTGTACAGATCTGCACCCCAATCGGCAGGTCTCGCCTCCATTTTCCCAAAGCCCTGAACACCATCCACATGGAAAAGCACGCGTGGTGCTTTCTTTTTGAGCTGTTTACCGATCTCTGCAATCGGATGGATGGCACCTGTTTCATTGTTTACATGCATCAGACTCACAAGCACCGTATCCGGTCTGATCGCGTCTACAACCTGTTGAGCGTCTACCACACCATCGGAATTCACGGGAACTAATGTCACTTCCCATCCCCACTGCTGCAATTGCATAAAACTTTCGTACACCGAGGCATGCTCGGTAGCCGTAGTGATGATGTGTCTGCCTCGTGACTGATAACGTAATGCCGCACCTTTTATCGCAAGATTGTTACTCTCTGTCGCACCGGAAGTAAATACAATCTCTTCAGGCTTAACGCCGATTGCCGTAGCACATCCGGATCGAGCACGACGCAACAACTGATCGGCACGCTCTCCATACCCATGGATGGAGGACGGATTACCGAATTGTGTCTCCATAATTTCGGCTATCGTACGAATCACATCAGGATGGGGAGGTGTGGTTGCAGCATAATCAAAATATTTCAAATGAGGTTAGACCTCCCTTATCTCTTCGTTCTTGAACCTACAGTGAGCATTGTAACACGATACCCATACAACACAAAAAGACCAACCGGGAACAGGCGTTTCAAGCGCTTCTGCTCCCACATTTGATCTCATCCTGCCTATCATGTGTTTTCACAAATGTCTATCTGTGAGTTTAGATCACATATTTCGACTGTGCCTTCTCCACCTTGGAGATATAATTCTGTGTTTCTGAAGGCAGACGGTTAAGTACACTCATCAGTTCGCTATCACTCGACACGCCCAGACGTGAAACACGGCCCGGTCCTGCATTATACGCGGCAAGTGCCATCTTCACTTCTCCACCGAAACGCTGGAGCTGAAGGGAAAGATACTTCGTACCCGCATCAATGTTCTGGGCAGGATCAAATGAATTACTCACACCCAGCCCTGCAGCCGTGCCATCCATTAATTGCATGAGCCCTTTGGCACCGGCGGAGGACACCACATTTGGGTTAAAATTGGACTCTGTGTCAATGACGGCCTTGATCAATGATTCAGGAACACCGTATTTGGCACTTGCCTCGGCAATCAAAGATTCATAATCCGTAGGTACAGATGCACCGGAATCCACGATTCCTGTATTGGATGAAGATAATAAAGACTCAACGATGTTATTGGAGACAGAGGACGATCTTGCCGTATTTATATCCGGATTGTACGTGCTTCCGAGTTGCAGCCACAACAGACCATCACTGGATCTTTTGGAGACCGTCGCGGTGGAATCTGTATTGCTCGTCGTATTGGCACCCGTACCTAACAGCCCGTCCATCACATTGGCGAAATCCACTGTTGAACCAGCATCCGATTGTGATCCACTGGTTTGGTTATTCACATTGGACAATTGCAGTTCCAACAACTGCCGCGATCCGTTTGGATCAATCTGCATGAGTTATACCCACTCCCGTATAATTAAGCGTATTATGACCTTATTCTACATCGTTTTACAGCAAGGTTCCATTGTTTTCAAAAAAATATATGAATCTCTCCACTTAACCTGCGCATATACGAAAAAAACCTTCTGTAGTTCACCACATTTGGGTGAGAACAGAAGGCTTTTGAATGAATCATTTTACACGTTAACGAGCGAATGGAATCATGAAGAAATAACTCAGCGTAGCTACAACACCCAGTCCAATGGACCAGGCTCCCGCTGTCTTACGACCATTCACATAGGCATAGTAACCCAGTACGGCTGCGGCCGGTCCAAGTACGATTGACCACATGAACAAAGACGCGATCCCGAAGGCAAGTCCCATGTAACCCGCAACCTTGCCTGTTGATTCCATGACCCGGTCTGCCTCATGCTTCTCAGGTACAGGCTCTGCCCGTTCGGTACCTCCAGTTCTTACGACAGTCGGAGGAGCGACCTCTGCCCCGTATTCTTCCCGATGTGCTTTTCTGGGATAATCGACGCGCATACGCTGTTTTTCACCGTCAACATTGATTTTAGGGCGATCCTGCAAATTAAACTTATTATCGTCATTTTTCATTGGGAAGCACCTCCGTTATGAATAGGGATGACTGCTCACTTCGGTTTGAACGTGTGACAGCATGTTGCAGAGGATGTACGTGCATGATCATGGTGATCGGAGTCAAATGTCTCACCGGCAAACTCCTCATGCAGACGACGGGTGGCATGTTGGTCGATGTCAATCATGATGGCATCAGCGTGGCAGAAGTTGTTCTCTCCCCAAAAGTTGCAGTTGGAGACGCTGCATTTGACAATTGGTTTGTCTTGGCTCATTTTTTATCACCTCGACTACTATTGTCTCCCCGCCACAAACCTGATATTCCCCGTCAAAATGCCAGATGATGACATGATCACACCTCGTCTGATTCTCACTAAAACACAAAAAAACCGCCACAAGGGCGGTTTCGTCCAATTTCATATTCAGGTTTAAACGTTAATTAGGCGTGATTCCGTTGATTTTGCATACGGCGCTGAGTCAGGTAATCACTTTCATAATATGCCAGATCATCGCGCAATTCTTCGTACGTTTTGGAAACCTCAAGAATGACATCCCGTACTGAGCGGATTGGCTTGTCACGGAAACGAATGGCATCTTGTCCTGTATAAGCGTATCTTCCGTCTTCGGAATAACATTCATTTTTGGGATAGAAAAAGCTGTTTACGCATTGGTGATACGTATTATAAAGAGCCTTTTCGGCAAAATCGACATCAAAGTTGGCACGACGCAGCACAACGCCAAGTTTTTCGTAAGAAACTTCAGAAAAAACGAGCAAATGACGGAGATCTGAAAGAAATCCTTTGTAGAAGGCTGTTGATTCTTCCGTCTGATTCTGATCCAGTTCAGGCAAAGCATTCTCATTCAAAAAATTTTCAATCCGATCGATAGCCGGTTTTAACTTTTCCCTAGTTGACTCACATGTTTTCTGTACATTGGCTGCTGACATAAAGGTAGCTCCCCCTTAAATAAGTCCTTACATATAGGTCGGCCAACGGTGGTTTTCCCCTGACCTTTGAATTCTCAGCTATAATCCTACCATAAAAAGATGACGAGCGGTATCCCTTAATCATGCTTTCCGCTTCTGCCGTTAAACATGCCTATTATACGCAGTTAGACTCGAACCCGCTTGCATAAAAATATCCGCTTTTTCTAACGATAGATATAACCAGTGACAACGACGAAGCACTGTTAATGATTGTCCAAAATGAACGAAGGAGGTTCCATCCACCATGTCCAGACCGAAATGGATTAACTGGGCCCTTGCAGCTGGTGCAGGAGCACTCGCTCTGACACTCCTGCTTCCAACATCCAATCGTCCCGAACCTAAGCCAGGTGCCCTGTCTGACTCTGCTCATGAGGAGCACACGAGTAAACAGCGTCTGAAAGTCCAGGATGTCAAAGCAACCGATCTTCTGACCCGTATGGATGCCAAGCAACATCTCAGTATCATGCTGGAGAAAACCGCCACAATGAATGCTGCGCAGGTTAGCCGATATGTGAATGATCTCCAGAGTTCACATGAACATATCAGATCCATTCATCTGATGAATACCAATGGCTCTTTTAACAAGCCCTTTGATCACGCCTCCACACAAGGAAGCAAGTTGGAACAACAGAAGCTTCAACATTCGCTCAACCTTGCCAAAAAAGCGGTAAACAAACGTCAAAGTTTTGAATCCTCTTCTTTTCCTTTGGGAAAAGAAAAATACTTTGTTATGGGGCAACCCTCCAAAGATGGAAAAAGAGCTGTAATTGCCTTGTTCAGTCAGAACGTATTAAATGCTGTTGAACAACATCAGCGCAAAAATCTGCGTATGATCCCTTATCCGCGTGAGGGTAAGTTCAAAATTGAGTCTGTTCACCCGGATACGCTTAACGAAATTACAGTGAAAACTGGACATGATAATGCCAATGCCAGTCATTTTTATGAAAATGAAATCGTCATCCGTTTTCGCCAAGATCCCGGTGAACGGGATATGCGTATTATTAAATCCGATCTGAGAGCGCAATCTGCGCGCAAGCTGGGATACACGTATGTTTTTCGGTCAGAACACATGAGTTACAAACAATTGCATAGTTATTTCGAAAGCAAATGGAATCCACTCTATATGGAGCCCCACTATATGTATTTAACCAATGATACTGTAACTGAACAAACAGATGTAACGATACCCAATGACATTTTGTTCTCCGATTATCAGTGGAACCTGCCTGCGATTGAGACAAACAGAGGTTGGAATATTACCAAGGGAAACAAAGATGTCATCGTAGCAGTAGTTGATACGGGGGTTGATATGAATCACCCTGACCTGAAGGGCAAGCTCCTTGAGGGTTATAATGTGGTCGAGCCCGGAAGCCAACCTATGGATGATGTGGGACATGGGACACACGTTGCAGGCATTATCGGCGCTATTGTCAACAATAACGAAGGCGTAGCAGGCATGAGCTGGTATAACAAGGTACTACCCGTTAAAGTACTCGACAACTCAGGTTCTGGTACCACGTATGCCGTTGCCGAAGGCATCATCTGGGCAGCCGATCATGGAGCCAAAGTTATCAACATGAGTCTAGGCAATTATGCTGATGCGCAATTTCTTCATGATGCCATTAAATACGCTTTTGACCGGGATATCGTCCTGATTGCAGCCACGGGAAATGATAATACAGAGCGTCCAGGATACCCTGCTGCTTATCCGGAAGTATTTGCCGTATCTGCTACGGACCCGGATATGAGCAAAGCTTCCTATTCCAACTACGGAGACTATGTGGATGTGATGGCTCCGGGGTCCAGTATCGCCAGTACCTATCCAAATAATCAGTATGCGGCATTGTCTGGAACGTCCATGGCTAGCCCTCATGTAGCCGCACTTGCAGGTTTGATTCGTTCGTTGAACCCGGACTTGACCAACACGGAAGTGATGGATTTGATGCGCCAAAGTGTTATTGACCTCGGTGATCCAGGTCACGATAAGTATTTTGGCTATGGGCAAATCGATGTCTATAAGGCACTGCAAGCCGCATCAGGCAACAGCGCTCCTTTGCAGTTCTGGCCGCAACATGTCAGACAACAAATGGATAATACGATGAAAAAGTATACGCAGTAAGCGTAATGAGGATAATCTGTAAAAAATACAAAAGCAGCTGCGCCCCGGGGCGTACGCTGCTCTTTTTGGTTTATATCCAATTCCCCGGGGCACCCGCTGCGATTAGCGTTTGCGAGAAGTTGTGCGGGCTTTGCTTGATTTTTTCACGGATTTTTTCTTCGGATTATGGCTGGATACATAACAAGGGTCTTCTTCTTTGACAACAACAGGATACATGTGGTGATGAATCGGAACACAGTGATGTTTTTTGATCACTTCAATCGGGTGGATTACAGGCACGATTTGTGGGATGTAATAATCCTCAACAACCTGGATCGGGTCACAGACAATCGGGCAAAGCGGTGGACAGTAATGGTTCATTTCAAAACCAACTCCCTTTCTGGTGATACTATAACCTATTGCAACAGATCGAAAGTGGATTGGATGTATGTCCATAGTCCGAAAAATTATATGAGCGGTAGCCTGTCCGCCACTGTCCCACCCTGCCCAGGTGTTACTCTGTCAATGACTTGGCACAGTACACGAAGTCCCTCACACAAAAGCTCAACGTTTGTTACCGTGAAGCAGATACGCAGACTTGGTGTATCCATCTCCCCTACATAACAGGCTGAACCAGGGAGGAAAGAGACCCCTGCAGCAAGTGACTGATGATGCAATTCACGCATATCCAAGTTACTCGGAAGTTGGAGCCACAGATTGAGTCCTCCCTCTGGCAAGCGCCATTGCATGCCCATAGTAGCATGCTCTTCCAGCACTTCAGATGCTGCGCACAAGCGAGAATACAATTCATCCCTCAATCGGGATACATAGGCACCGTACTGATTCTGAATGAAAGATTGCAGTGCCTTTTGTGTAAGCAGCGGACTCCCCAGATCCGCCGTAGATTTCGCGGCCACAAGCCGGGTCAATACACTTCCGTCTGCGATGGCGCAGGCTATACGGCAACCGGGAGACAACACCTTGCTGAAGCTTTTAATATATACGACATGACCTGTCCCATCCATCGATTTAATGGAAGCCGGGGGAGGGTCCCGAAAATAAAGATCTGCAAACGGATCATCCTCCAGAATGAGGCAGTGGTAGCTTTGCGCGAGATTAAGAAGTTGTGCTCGTCTTCTTGCACTCATCGTGATACCTGTTGGATTGTGATAGGTCGGGATCGTATAGATCAGCTTGGGCGGATAGGTATCACATAATCGGGTCAACAGATCAATACGCATGCCTTCGTCATCCATTGGGACCGTAATGATCTTCGCGCCTCTACTCGTAAATACATCAATGGCTCCGGTATAGCTTGGTGCCTCCATGTATACAACATCCCCAGGTCCGACAAAAGTTCGTGCCACAAGATCGATCCCCTGCTGAGCACCACTTGTAATTAACATGCGTTCAGGTGCAGCCTGTAGTCCACGCTCGGCAAAGTGTTCGGCCAAGATCTGTCTAAGCTCCCGATCCCCCTGAAAAGATCCGTAAGCTGCCATACGCTCTGTATGATCAGAGGAGAGTCGGTAGGCGCTGTCGATAATCTCTCGTGTAGGCAACAGTTCAGGCTGAATCGCTGACATATGAAGTTCATACCGCACTTGAGGTGACGTATCAAAATGTCTCCAGAGCTGGGCTCGCGGTAAATAATCCACCAGTGCCATCTGCCAATTCCATGACGTACCGGATTCACCGTTGGCATTGTTTCGCTGCGTTCGGTCCACATCCTCCATCTGATCCACGTTCAATGTACCTCTCACATAACAACCTTTCCCCTGGGAGCAGGTGATCAATTGAATCGCTTCAAGTTCAGCATACGCTTTGGATACAGTGACCAGACTGACACCCAAATCCGCGGTCATTTTACGAACAGAAGGAAGTCGGGTTCCGGGTTCAATGAGTCCTGATCTTATGCGATCGGCAATCGTTAGCGCAATCTGCACGTACAATTTGGTACTGCTTCCCCGCTTTAATTCAATATGCATATGTGCTCCCCCAACTGTTATGATCTTCATTTTACTGTTATAGTGTAGTCCGTCTATTATAGTTTATAATATCAGTATAACAGTGAATAACAGGAGATGAGAATAACATGAGTATCCCTTGGTCCAAAATGGCACAAAACACCCCGTCCTCTGTCGTTCGCGACATGCTCCAGGCCGCTCAGGCACCTGGAATGATCTCACTAGCCGGTGGATTACCAGCCCAGACTTCATTCCCGCTGGAAGCCATACGCGTTGCATATGAAAAAGTATTTATGAGCGGAGCAGCCGCTCTTCAATATGCGGAGACTGAGGGTTACCGTCCTCTTCGCGCCAAAATCGCTGAACGTCTTGAATCCAAGGGCATTCCCGCTTCACCCGATCACATGCTTCTCACTACGGGCTCACAGCAATCCATTGACTTGGTTTGCCGCATCCTTCTCGACCCGGGTGACCGCGTATTGGTTGAATCACCAACCTACCTCGCTGCTCTGCAAGTCATTCATTCCTATCAGGCTGAATCTCACGGCGTAGCCTGTGATGATCACGGCATGTTGCCTGAATCTCTGGAGGAACAGCTCCAGTTGCATCGTCCAAAACTTGTCTATATTAATCCCACGTTCTCCAATCCTACGGGAAAAGTATGGTCGCGAGAAAGAAGACAGCAGGCTGTGGATCTGTGCCGCAAGTATGGTGTACTCATTCTGGAAGATGATCCCTATGGTGAAATTCGGTTTAATCCGGAGCAATTGGATGTCCCTGCTCTCGCAGAACTGGATGCAGTATCCTATGACGGCCCTTCCAACGTTATCTACACCAGTACATTCTCCAAAACGGTAGCACCTGGACTTCGTACGGGCTGGATACTGGCTGCTCCCGATATTGTCAAAATGGCAGCACGAGCCAAACAAGGTGCTGACTTGCACTCCAGCAGCATTGACCAAAGAGCGCTTCATGCACTGCTTGAATCTTTCGATCTGGATGCGCATATCCGCCATATTTCAGAGGATTACGAACAACGCATGAAAACATTGACTACTCTTATGGCAGCCAAAGCTTGGGAAGGCATCTCGTGGAATTCACCTCAAGGTGGCATGTTCTTGTGGCTGCAACTGCCTGAAGGCATGCTTGCAAGCAATCTGTTCACTTATGGTATCCAGGAGAAAGTGTGCATTGTCCCTGGTGATTCCTTCTATGCAGGCACACCAGAGTTAAACCGCATGCGGATCAACTTTACTCATACGGACCCTGAGCTCCTTCCGGAAGCCGTGGAAAGAATGGATCGCGCCATCCAACGTTGGCATGCTTCCTTAACATCCGACAGTGTTGTTACACTGTAATGAACTGTCATAAACGTTTCGCTATTCCATTAGCGTATGATGGTTAATAACTTGATATGAGAAACAAAAATAAGGCGGCAGGCCCGAGAATCTCGGAACTGCCGCCTTATTTTTATAGAACCTGTTATCAACAGGAGTTATGTTTTTTTTGATGTTCATGGGTCCTTCTGATCAGTCAGGCCATCGGATAATTCATACGAGTTGTCCTCGACTGATAGGTGGACTACATTGTGTTGCAATAGTGTTGTTGTTGCAGTTAGGAAAGCTTACCGTAAGCCGGGTTCTGTGCTCTTCGTGGTTCATACGGGAACTACCCTCCCACCAGAAGCGACAATCATCTATCTAGGCCATACATTGCTGCACAGCTCAAGCGACCAACCTAGACACACCTCGGGCTAAGGTTGCCTCCTCCGAAGAGGCGGCTGTGTCCCATTAGGTCTTGCTCCAGATGGGGTTTACCAGGAACGAAGTCACCAGCGTTCCTCGGGGTCTCTTACACCTCGGTTCCATCCTTGCCTGTGCCGGAAAATCCGGCCATCGGCGGTCCATTTCTGTGGCACTATCCTTCAACTCGCGCTGACTGGACGTTATCCAGCATCCTGCCCTGTGGAGCCCGGACTTTCCTCTCGTGGCAACAAAGGCCACCAGCGATTGTCTGTCAAGCTTTCCGAACAACATTACATAGTATACAGGCATTTAGGTTCCCAGACAAGCTTAATATTACTGGGAGCTGCACAGCAACGGTCTTTTTAGATAAACTGGAACACTTCCGTATTTACCTCAGAAGCCGTAACTTGCGTATCATATCGTTTCTCTTCCAAACGGGAACGAAGCCAATCCGCTGTTTTTGGTTTCATAATCTTCTCGGAATTATGTCCCGGGTCGATGATACACATACCTGCCATTAACGCATCATGAGCCGTGTGGTAATCGATATCTCCAGTCACAATAACATCCGCACCTTTGAAGCGGGCAGTGAGCGCGTAACGGCTGCCAGATCCGCCAAGAACCGCTGCTTTTTTGATCTGCTTGTTCAGATCTCCTACTACCCGCACATGAGGCACATTGAATTGGGTCTTCACGACCTCCACTAGCTCACCTAATGTCTTAGGATCCCTAAGGGGTCCCAAGCGTCCCAGACCGAGCGTACGGCCCTTTAAATCCATTGCATAGAGGTCATAGGCCACTTCCTCATACGGATGAGCCTTAAGCATCGCCTGAACGACCTTACTTCTCAGACTTTGGGGTACGATGGTCTCAATACGCATTTCTTCCACACGTTCCATCTGCCCTTGGGTACCGATAAACGGTTGAGTCCCTTCACCAGGTACAAATGTTCCTGTACCTTCCGTGTTAAAGCTGCACTTGTTGTATTGACCGATACTCCCCGCTCCGGCTTCCAGAATGGCCTGAAGAACCTGTTCATGATGGGTACGAGGCACAAAGACAGCCAGCTTGTACAGATGATCTGTGTGTACATCTTCCAGCGATTCTTTACTCTCGATGCCAAGTGCATCGGCCATCCAGTCATTCATCCCACCCTCGGCCACATCCAGGTTTGTATGACTGATATAGACAGCAATATCATGCTTAATCAGCTTTTCATACAATTTACCCATAGGTGTATCTGTACTCAGTGACTTAACCGGACGGAAAATGATCGCGTGATGAGCGATAATCAGGTTGGCACCGATACGAATCGCTTCGTCCACCACCTCATCCGTCACGTCCAAAGCTACTAACACGTGACGGATTTCTTTTTGCAAACTGCCGAGCTGGAGACCAATGCGGTCATCCGGTACAGCCAGATGTTTGGGAGCGAGTTGCTCCATCAGTTGAATTACAGTTTGACCTTTGGCAAACATGCCAAAACCTCCTTCAAGTTTGCGATAAGACGATCTACCTCAGCCGCTTTGTCCCGGGAAGAATCCTGATCGGATTTGGAGATGGAGTTAACAACCCCTTGCAGTTTGATGATCTCACTTTCCCATTTGGCAAAAAATACATCCGTTGGACGATCAACCAAATAAGGTCCCATCCGCAGCAGCAAATCTTCCGTTAATTCTGCCCCGCCTTGAAGCGGACGTGCACGATACACCTCTACATTGGCAATCGGGCTTACGGATTGTGGCATCGCCGTTATAATCTCATAGATCTTGCCATCTTCTTCGAGCAACTGTTCTGCTACAACCACCCAGTGATGCTCCAGTAACCAGCGTCTGAGGATATCCTCACCCACATTTGGTTGCAAAATAAGTAACTGGACTCCTTCCAGTTTGGATATACCTCGGTCCAAAATAGAAGCAATCAGGGCGCCACCCATGCCTGCAATGGTGATGACATCCACTTCACCCGCAGAGATCACATCAAGACCGTCTCCACGACGCACCGTGATTTTCTCTTTCAGGCCAGCATCGCTGACTTGTTTGCATGCAGCATCATAAGGGCCAGGATTGACTTCCCCGGCTACTGCACTTGCAGCTTTCCCACTGCGGATTGCGGCTACTGGCAGCAACGCGTGGTCTGAACCGATATCAGCCATGCGGCTGCCATCGGGAATTTGATCATGTATTCGCTGTAATCGATTCGAAAGTTTCATGAAGCACCTACACCATTCATTTAATTTATTGATTTGCATTGAACAAGGAAAAGCGATAAAATAAAATCCAATAAAACATTTCAAGGATGAATTTCCAAAACCAAGAAATCAAGACGTTTAAATTAAAAATAAAGGAGACCCCGCCGCCGCTAAAGCGTCTTGCGGAAAGTCTCCCATAGTTCGATTATTCGAGGAAATCCTTGAGTCGTTTACTACGACTCGGGTGACGCAACTTACGAAGAGCCTTCGCTTCGATCTGACGAATACGCTCACGCGTAACACCAAATACCTTGCCGACTTCCTCCAGCGTTCTCGTCCGTCCATCGTCCAGACCAAAACGTAGACGAAGCACGTTCTCTTCACGTTCAGTCAATGTATCCAATACATCTTCGAGCTGTTCTTTCAGCAACTCATACGCAGCAGCATCCGCCGGAGCAAGTGCTTCCTGATCCTCAATGAAGTCACCCAGATGGGAATCATCTTCCTCACCAATCGGTGTTTCCAGAGAAACCGGTTCCTGTGCAATCTTCGTAATTTCACGAACTTTCTCTACACTCAGATCCATCTCAGCAGCGATTTCTTCTGGTGTCGGTTCACGCCCAAGTTCTTGCAACAGCTGACGGGATACCCGGATCAGCTTATTAATCGTCTCCACCATGTGCACAGGGATACGAATGGTACGCGCTTGGTCAGCAATAGCACGAGTGATCGCTTGGCGAATCCACCATGTTGCATACGTACTGAACTTGTATCCTTTTTTGTGGTCGAACTTCTCAACCGCTTTGATCAGACCCATATTACCTTCCTGAATCAAATCAAGGAACAACATTCCACGTCCAACGTAACGCTTGGCGATACTGACAACGAGTCGTAAGTTAGCTTCAGCCAGACGACGCTTGGCTTCTTCATCCCCGTTCTCAATCCGTTTAGCCAGTTGTACTTCATCATCTGCCGACAACAGTGGCACACGACCAATTTCCTTGAGGTACATACGGACAGGGTCATTGATTTTGATACCTGGCGGCAAGCTCAGATCATCATCAAAGTGGAATTCGTCCTCTCCCTCTCTGGTGTTGTTCTCGGAATCTTCACTAGGACGAAGTGTAACCTCTTCATTATTTTCATTCACTACATCGATACCCAGATCGCTCAGTTGCTCATAGAACTCATCCATTTGCTCTGCATCCTGCTCAAAAGGAGAGAGTTTCTCTATAATTTCCTTGTAATTCAGCGAAGCTCTTTTCTTACCTGATTCAATCAATTGATCTTTAACCTGATCCAGTGTCAATTCTGTTTCTAGTTCAGTATGCTGATCATTCGCCATAATTCGACTCCCTCCTCCCTAGAAACATCTATTCATCAGACGTTCACTGTCTCTCTAGGGCAATCATTTCAATTGCAATCTGTGCCGCGCGTACAGAATCACCTGCCCGCTCTGCAGCAATCATTTCTTCTTTTTTCAAATCGTACTCTTTCTTACGCGGATGCTTCAGCACTTCCCTGATGCAATCATCGAGCATTTGAATACTCCATTCACCTGGACCATCCATCATCGAGATTGAACTAACCGTCTTTTCCAGGCGATCGTCATGCAGTGAAGACATAAAACGGCTTGTATCCGACGGTTTGCCTTGCGCATAGTAGGCATATAGATAAGCAGCAATAGCTGCATGATCATCCAAGTTAAAAGCTTCACCAAGATGCTCATTCACGTACTGGGCAGCCTCATCATCCTGCAACATCCAGGCAATCAGTTTGCGTTCGGCAGCGTGATAAGCCGGCAACAGATTGGGTGTAGGCACCTGCCTATTTTGTTGCCTACCATTATTCCACCTTTTCGGGTTATTATCCCCAAACTGGAGGTTATTTTTCATCGCCTCCCGTTCTTCATTACACTCCTGCTTCAATGTTTCGAACGATACGTCCACTTCTGCAGCCAGTTCACGAAGATACACTTCCCTTTCTGTTGGAGAAGGTAAGGGTGCAATCAACTTTACTGCTTCTTTCGAATAGGCGATTTGTCCGCCACCCTCTAGCAGTATATGGCTTTTTTTTAAGTTTATAAGTTTAAATTTTGTAGTTGTCACGGCACCGTCCACAATCTGGTTTCGGAACCGTTCACCACCATGCTTCCGGATAAAATCATCCGGGTCAAGTCCCTCGGGAATGAGAGCCACTTTGACCTGCAATCCAGCTTCCTCAAGAATAGGGAAGTTTTTGAGTGCAGCAGCCTGTCCTGCTCTGTCGCCGTCATAACATATGATGACTTCGTCGCACATCCCTTTGAGCATCAGTGCCTGATTCTCGGTTAACGCAGTGCCCATTGCCGCTACACCATTCTGGATATCCTGGTCCCATGCGGAGATGACATCACCATATCCCTCGAACAAAATGGCTTGTCTTTGTTTGCGAATTGCATTTTTGGCATGATGCAGATTATAGAGAACACGGCTTTTGTTAAATAACCGGGTTTCCGGTGAATTTAGATACTTCGGTTGCCCATCTCCCAATATGCGTCCTGCAAATGCAATCGGCTTACCGCTCCTGCCATTAATCGGGAACATAATCCGGTCTCGGAATCGATCCACATATCCCTGACCTTCATTTCGGGGTGACAGAAGTCCACCCTTTTCCATCTCTTCGAGTGGATAGTTACGTTTCTCAAGAAATTGTACCAGTGTGTCCCAACGATTTGGTGCGAAACCAATCTGGAACTGGTCAATCAACTTGTCGCCAAAACCTCTTGAGCGTAAATACTCCATGGCTGACTTGCCGTGCTCTGTATTTTTCAACAAAAAATGATACAGCTTCGCGGTAAGCTCATAAGCCTCCAACAGACGTTCTGTCTCCGGATTCACATGAGCAGATTCACGCCCTTGCCAGTCCCCCATAGAGATGTGACTTTCTTCCGCCATCGTTTTGACAGCCTCGGGAAAGGATAACCCTTCGATTTCCATCCTGAATTTGATGGCATTTCCGCCCGTGCCGCAACCGTAGCAGTAGAAAATTTGTTTCTCAGGTGTAACGGTGAACGAAGGCGTCTTCTCGGAATGAAAAGGACAGAGGCCTTTCATATACTTCCCCTGTTTGGTCAGATGCACAAATCGGCTCACCGTATCGACAATATCATTCTGCTGTAACACCGATTCAATAATACTTTCGGGTATACCGCCTTGTCCGGTACTCATCTCTGGCCACCTTCATCTCTTCAACACGTAAATATAATTCGATAAACTTACACATTCTCCTGCAAATCTTTTAAAAGTTTTGTCAGTTTATGTTGAAACATTTCTCGATCCTGCTCTGTGAAAGGCTTTGGGCCTTTCCCGTAATGGCCTCTTTTTCGTGCTTTGGCCGCAGTATGACGAGAATCCAACATGAAATCAATGTCACGATCGTTGAACTCACGACCACGAAAGGACAAAACATAACAACGTTTGCCAAGCGCAAGTGCCGCAAGTCCATAGTCCTGAGTGATAACCACATCATATGGCTTAATATGATTAGCAATATACAGGTCTGCGCTCTGATCACTGCGATCCACTTGCACGGTTCGTACCCCTTCTCCTCCTTGAAGCAAATGATCAAATGAAGAGACTAACAATACGGGGATGTTGAAAAGGCGAGCTGTTTGCGCAATCTCGGTTTTGACCGGGCAAGCATCACCATCCACAACAATGTGGCGTATATTTAACTCACTCAAACCCAGACCACCCGGTTTCATAAAATAGCTGCATATTGTTATATACGACCCCGGCCAGGCAAAATCCTTCTGCCGGAACGAGGGAAATCAAAGGCTAAAATACGGAGCGGTTGTCAAAAATACAATTCACAACCCGTTCCGTATATTTATACCCTCATATATCCTTCTTTAATACTGAATTTTAGCTTTGCGCCAAGTCTGTGGAAAAGGACTCATGAAATTCGCCCAATTACCAAACCAACTTGGAAAAATCAGCAAATCCTTTCAAGTCACGATCAATAGCCGCGAGTAAGGCAAGTCGGTTCGCCCGAACAGCTTCATCTTCAGCCATAACCATGACCGAATCGAAGAATGAGGTAATACCATCCTTCCAGGCAGATGCAATAGCCAGTGCTTCAGCAGCATGATGCTGAGTCAACGCCTGACGATATTCTGCATTCGTTTTGCTCCATGCCTCATGTAACTGACGTTCTCCATCTTCTGTGAACAGTTCTGGATGTACGGAAGCATTGGATGCTTTGGCCGCCAGATTACCCACACGGTTGAACGATTCAACCGTTGTTTTGAATGCGTCTCCTGTCATAACAGCCGCCATCAACGCTTCACCTTTTGGTACAACAGCGCTGATATCATCGAATCCGGAAGAAATTACGGCATCCACTACGTCGTAGCGAACTGTTTCGGACAACAATTTTTTCACACGAAGACCAAAGAAGTCTTGCAGATCTTTACGAACCTCTTCATCTGCACGTTTCAACAGGTTCATCTGGGCATGCACTTGAAGTGCTACTCCGAACACGTCTGACAATGTCAGCGGAAGCTTGTGATCCAGCAAAATCTGTACAATACCTGCAGCCTGACGGCGCAGCGCATACGGATCTTGAGAACCCGTTGGAATAATGTTGATGGAGAAACAACCCACGATTGTATCCATTTTGTCCGCAGCACTCACAATGGCACCAACAAGAGAAGCAGGGGATTGATCTCCAGCGAAACGTGGCTGATAGTGTTCAAATACCGCTTTGGCCACTTCTTCTTTTTCGCCAGCTTTACGAGCGTAATCCTCACCCATCACACCTTGCAGTTCCGGGAATTCTCCCACCATCAGTGTCACCAGATCGAATTTGCAGATATCTGCTGAGCGGCTAACGGATTCAGCAACATCACCGGATACTTGCAGTTTGGTAGCAAGTCCATCGGCAATCTTGCGAATACGACGCACTTTATCTCCAACCGTTCCCAATTCTTCCTGGAAGACGATACTTTCCAGCTTCGACAATGCATCCTTAATCTGTAGCTTCTGATCTTCCTCATAGAAGAACTTGGCATCAGACAGACGTGCACGCAGAACTTTTTCATTCCCTTTGGCAATAACGTCCAGTGAATCACTTCCACCGTTACGTACCGTCACGAAGAATGGCAACAATTGTCCTTCATTGTCCAGTACAGGGAAATAACGCTGATGCTCACGCATGGAAGTAATCAATACTTCTTGTGGAATATTCAAGAATGAGGAGTCAAATGTCCCGAACAATACGGTAGGTGTTTCCACCAGGAACAGAACTTCCTCCAGCAAGTCTTCCTTAATCGCAATATCCCATTTTTTCTCCGCAGCCAGTGCCTGAATCTGGGATACAATCATCTGTTCACGTTCCTGGATATCAGCAATGACATGTTCGGAACGCAACACTTCCACGTATGAAGACGGAGTGGAGATCACAGCCTCCTTACCGAGGAAACGATGTCCGCGAGTTACATTACCCGACTTAATACCTGTCACTTCCAGATCGATAACCTCACTGCCGAGCATAGCCACAATCCAGCGGATTGGACGTACAAATTTGAAATCATAGGAAGCCCAACGCATGAATTTTGGGAACGTCATGGCATGTAATACAGAAAGTAATCCTTCGCCAACTACAGAAGCCGTCTCCACACCTTTGCTGCTCTTCGTTGCATAGATATATTCGACACCGTTCAGTTCCTTGAACGTGAACTGGTCCGGTTCAACACCTTGACTGCGGGCGAATCCGAGTGCAGCCTTGCTCCAATTGCCACTGTCGTCCAGGGCAATTTTGCGTGAAGGACCTTTCACTTCTTCCTCGATATCTTCCTGCTTTTCAGCCACATTGTGAATCAAAACAGCCAGACGGCGCGGTGTAGCATATGCATTCACTTCACCATAAGCAATGCGGGATGCGTCAAGCCATTTCACGACACGCTCTTGCAGCTGTGCGATTGCTGTGCGCATAAAGCGTGCAGGTACTTCTTCCAACCCGATCTCGAACAACAAATCCTTAGACATGCTCGGCTCCCCCTTTCTTGATCAGCGGGAAGCCTAGCTTCTCACGCTCTTCCATATATGTTGCAGCGACTTGGCGAGCCAGATTACGAACACGTGTGATGTAACCCGTACGTTCCGTTACACTGATGGCTCCACGTGCATCCAACAGGTTGAACGTGTGGGAACATTTCAGCACATAGTCATATGCCGGGAATACCAGATGCTGCGCCATGGCCTTGTTTGCTTCTTCTTCATGCATGTTGAAGAGTGTAAACAGCATTTTGACATCAGATACTTCAAACGTATATTTAGAGTGTTCGAATTCTGGCTGACGGAATACATCACCATAAGTGATACCTTCCACCCATTCCAGATCAAACACATTCTCTTTATCCTGAATGTAAGAAGCCAAACGCTCCATACCGTACGTAATTTCAACAGCCACCGGATTTGTCTCGATCCCACCAACCTGTTGGAAATACGTAAATTGCGTAATTTCCATTCCGTCCAACCATACTTCCCAACCAAGACCTGCACAACCAAGGGAAGGATTCTCCCAGTTATCTTCAACAAACCGAATATCATGTTTGAGCGGATCAATGCCAAGACGTTTCAGACTTTCTAGGTAAATTTCCTGAATATTGTCCGGAGAAGGCTTGATGATGACCTGGAACTGATGATGCTGGTACAGCCGGTTAGGGTTCTCACCATAACGTCCGTCCGAAGGACGACGGGAAGGCTCCACATAGGCCACTTTCCAAGGTTCGGGTCCAAGCGAACGCAAAAAGGTCATCGGGTTCATCGTACCTGCCCCTTTTTCCGTATCGTATGGCTGGACAATAATACAGTTATGCTCGGCCCAGAATTGTTGCAGCGTTAGAATCATCTGCTGAAAATTCATAATCATGCTCCTTTTCAATGGTTTGTTAGCAAGCTTAGGACGGTGAAGACAACAATAAATAGCCCCCGTCCTACGCCTGTTGTACAGACGTAGGGACGAGAGCTATTCCCGCGGTTCCACCCTACTTGGCTTAGATCAAACAAGATGATCCTGTTCGTTCCAGCCCACTTTTCCGTGTCCATTCATGCTCCCGAGTGCCGTTTCAAAAACCGATTCAGCCAGGCTCCCACCATCCCCGACTCGCTCATTCATGATTCCCAAGTGTTATACAACGACTTGTCTCCATAAATGTAATAAATCCAGTCTTTTACTTTCTCGTTCAATGCATGTCTCATAAAGAGAAATTATATTTCATAATATATAAAATCTAGTATGAAGTCAAGATATAGTTTCACTTCCACCAAAACGCCTCAAATCCCGTACTTCTCCATCTGATCGAGGAAAGAACGGGATTTAAGATTCAGACCAAGCTGATGATCCATAAAAGCACGCATCAACTTTTTGATCTCATCACGGGTAGATTCACTCACTGATATATTCCCCAAGCGTTGCAGATCCAACTGTGCGAACAAACGCAACAACTTCAGAGCCTTTGGACTAACTGACATCGCTGGAGGATCAAAATGTTTGCATGCTCGACACAAGACGCCACCAAGTCTGGGACTTATAAACAACTGCTCATCTGGTCGCTCCTGATTGCAGGAGATGCACTCATCGAACTGTGGACCATATCCGGATGCCTGTAATATTTTCATTTCGTACAGACTTGTAATAACAACCGGATCTTTCTCTTCCTTCAACGCCTGCAAACACGCCTTTAACTGTTTGAACCAAAATGTACCTGTCTCTTCATCCTGAAGCACCCGATCCAATAGTTCACACGCATAAGAGGCATAAGAGGCCTTGACCAGATCTTCACGCAACTCATGATAGGATTCAACAATTTCTCCAGCGTTCAGTGTGCCTAGACCTGTATTGCGAAAATATACATATTGACCATACGTAAACGGCTGCACCAGTGCAGCATGTCGGCTCTTGGGCTTTTTGGCACCGCGGACGAGTACCCCTACTTTCCCGCCGCTTTCGGTGCAAAGTGTAATGATTTTGTTCCCTTCGCCGTAGTCCATGCTGCGGATGACAATCCCTTCCACCCTGTATAGCATGCCTCGTCACCTAACCATTCCCGAATCAGCCAGTTATCCTTCGGCTTCTTCATCTTCAATCACTTCCCTTGCATTATCCGACTCCTGTCCTAACGAGTTACACGCCTCGGTATATAACAAATAGGACTCCACATCCCCCGTCATCGCAAAAACCTTCCACGAAAAATCTCGCATCGGAATTTCATCCTCTCTTCGGAAATGACGTCTGCATCTACCAAATAGGATGGAGTCTTGCAAGGTAAACTATGTGTTGCAATTACTGGATACAATTCCGAGGATCAGTCACGGCCAAAGCCAAGGTCACGCAGAACCCGATCCTGATTTCTCCAATCTTTTTTCACTTTAACCCATAGGTCCATGAAAATTTTGGAGCCAAGCAAATTCTGAATGTCGTGTCGAGCTCGTTTACCCACTTCTTTCAGAAGGGCACCTTGCTTGCCGATAATGATCCCTTTTTGGGAATCCCGTTCCACAAAAATGACGGCTGAGATATAAACGACACCATTATCCTGTACTTTCATATCTTCGATCGTTACAGCAATGGAGTGAGGCACTTCTTCACGAGTCATTTGCAGAATTTTTTCACGAATCAACTCGGCACATACAAACTGCTCCGGATGGTCAGTAACTTGGTCATCAGGATAGTACTGTGGACCTTCTGGCAAATACTTACCGAGCTGTTCCAGCAACGTGCTGACATTGCTGCCAAGCATGGCAGAGACAGGAACGATTTCAGCGAAATCGTGAAGCTTGCGATACGTCTCAATGAGTGGCAGCAGCGCTTCCGGCTCAATTTTGTCAATTTTATTCATGACAAGAATGACAGGTGTACGGATATTTTTCAACTGTTCCGCAATATAACGATCACCGCCACCCAAACCCTCTGAAGCGTCAATCAGGAACAGTGCTGCTTCTACTTCTCCGAGCGTATTCAGAGCAGTCTGGTTCATGTAATCGCCAAGTTTGGATTGACGTTTGTGAATACCCGGTGTGTCCAGGAATACGATTTGCTGATGTTCGGATGTATACACACCATGAATTTTATTACGTGTGGTTTGTGGCTTGTCCGACATAATCGCAATTTTCTGTCCGATCACTTGGTTCATCAGTGTCGATTTACCTACGTTTGGACGTCCAATAATGGCTACAAAACCGGATTTAAATGCTTGTTTTTTCATATGTTCCTCCTCAGGCGCCTAGGCCTGGAATATTGGTTTATTTTTTGGCAGAATTCAGATCAGAAGGCCCAAAAGCCCAAGGTAACAGTTCAGCAACGGTGGTCACTTGCAGATCACCTTTCAAGTTCCCCAAGATGACTTTCATATCAGGTTCACACAGTTCGTACATGACCTGACGACATACGCCACATGGAGCAATCGGACCATCCGTGTCTCCCACAATGGCAATCGCTGTGAAGCTGCGAGGCTTCTGCCCACCTGCAATGGCACTAAACATCGCTGTACGTTCAGCACAGTTACCTGGTGTATACGCAGCATTCTCAATATTACAACCATGATGCACATGACCTTCACTGTCAAGCAAAGCCGCGCCAACACCAAAATGGGAGTAAGGCGTATACGCCTTCGTACGTGCCTTAATTGCTTCTTGCATTAACAAACTGTTATCCATTAATAATCTCTCCCTTAGGGTGCAATATAAAATCAAACTAGTGCATTTACACTGGACACTCCGCTGTCAGAACAACCTTCCGAGCGCTGTTATCCCCAGATTTTTTTGATCCCTTTTAATAAGGGAAAATCCGGGGATAAAGGCGCACACTCCGTTTCTTCAGGTTTTTTCTGACCTCTCCGTTATCGTGTTTGCATCAAGTAAATTTATATTAGTGTGTAGTATTAAAATCAAATCAAAACAAGGTTAAAACAAAATCAGTACAAATCTAGCCAGCTCATCACCGGCTTAATGAAAACGATACAACCGATGATGACAGCGAATACCGCAGCCAGCAGAACTGCCCCGGCCGCGGTATCCTTTGCCGCTTTTGCCAGCGGGTGGATATGGGGGTGTGCCAAGTCAACCGCTGCCTCTACAGCCGTGTTCATCAATTCAGTCACCAGGACCAAAAAGACAGCGGTCAGCACAAACATCCAATCCGTTCTTGAGATTCTGAAAAAAAAGCCGGCTAAACACATCAAAATAGCCACTCCCGTGTGAACTCTCACATTACGCTGAGTCCGCAACCCATATGCGATTCCTTCCGCAGCATTGCGGAATACCAGACCCCAGGAGCGTCTTCTCATTATCGTGTCAACCCGGCCTGGGCCAATACCGCTTCTTGTTTGCCCATCATTTCAGCCTCACTTGCTTCATCCTGATGGTCGTATCCAAGCAGGTGCAAGAAACCATGGACAAACAGAAAACCAAGTTCACGTTCAAATGAGTGTCCATACTCTTCACTTTGCAGGATGGTCCGTGGTACGGAAATGATGATGTCTCCAAGAACATCCGGCATTTCTTCCATTTCTTCATCTTCGTCCAGCTCATAGATAATATCGAGCTCTTCATCCACCGTCTCGTTCATTGCAAAAGACAATACATCCGTAGGACGGTCAATACCGCGATAATCACGGTTCAACTCATGAATCTGCTCATCATTCACAAAAGTCAGAGCCACTTCCCCGTCTGCAACACCTTCCGCTTCTCCTGCGAGATTCAGCAACTGTTCCAGCATTGCAATCATCGGTTCTGTAATTTCTTTATCCTGTTGTTCATTATTCCATGCCAGATTAAGACTCATTCTTTCATAACTCCTGTCTGCTCATATTAGAGGTTGTTCAAAAAGCCTTACTAGCTTCATCCCATCTTCTCGGTACTGAAACCAACCTTTTTGAACACGAACTATTATTAAATTAGCCTGCTTCGGGTGAAGTTGGCTTTGGTTTCTTAATCTCCTCCGGATATTCTATCCTGGAGTGGAAGATACCCATCACCGTTTCCTTCAATGTTCTGGCGACGATATCCAGTTCACGCATCGTAAGGTCACAATCATTAAATTGATGATCGTCCAATCGTCCTTTAATAATCTTCTCAATCATGGACTCCACTTGCTCCACTGTCGGTTTGCGCAAAGATCTCACAGCAGCCTCCACACTATCGGCAATGCCAACAATAGCCGATTCCTTGGACTGAGCCTTCGGCCCAGGGTAACGGAAATCTTCTTCCGTGAAATCAGGCTCAACGCCTGCTTCTTCCGCCTGGCGCAGTGCTTTGTGATAGAAATAGTGGAGAAATGTCGTGCCGTGATGCTGTTCAGCAATATCCCGAATAGGTCTAGGCAACTTATAATCCTTCTGCATTTCCACCCCATCGCGCGCATGGGCAACGATAATGGATTTGCTCAGTTTCGGATCAATTGAATCATGTGGATTCTCCATATTGTTCTGATTTTCAATAAAATAGATGGGGCGCTTCGTCTTGCCAATATCATGATAATACGAACCGACTCTGCAGAGCAATCCGTTAGCTCCTATGGCTTCTGCTGCTGCTTCGGACAGATTTCCTACCATAACGCTGTGATGATAGGTACCCGGTGTCTCCGTCAGCAACTTGCGAAGAAGCGGATGGTTCGGATTAGATAGTTCTACCAGTTTGAGCGCTGACAAAATGCCAAATGAAGTTTCAAAAAATGGCATCAGCCCAATAACCAGAATGGCAGTCAGTACGCCACCAGCAAATGCAAACCCAACACCATACAGTGTCGTGGTTCGGTTCCAATCGCCCGAGTCAATCAAAGCCAAGGTGAAGACGGCTATGGACCCGAACAGACAGACCATAATGGCCCCTTTCAGGATCGTTGATCGCTGGCTAGCCTTATGAGTTGCGAAGATCGCAACAAATGAAACCAATACAGCAAAGAAACCTAGTTCGAAGTCAAAAAGTTGACCCTGATGTGTATTCAAAATAATGCTGGACAACATACCGATCAAAATCGAACATACAAAGGCAAGCGAGGTATCCAGTAACAAGGCAATTAACATCGCTCCTACCGCAACAGGTGCAAGGAAGCCAACATAAGACCTCTCATTGGTCTGGATAATCGCCGTCACATGCATAACCACAATCGTAATAATAAAAATGAGAACAAGCATCAACAGCTGGGCATTATTATACTTAAAATGTGTTCCGCTGCCTTGCTGAATATACATCAGAATGGCTGCTGACAACAGGCAGGAAAACATAAGAAGTCCAAGCTGCGGCCAGTAGTTCACTTCATTTTTCAGCAAATCATTCTCACCCAGCAAAGTATACATCTCCGGGGTGATCATCTCACCCTTGGCAACTAATGTGTCCCCTTGCTTGATAAAGACGGTTTGCGTGTTCTCACGCGCCTGTACTTTGGCTTCCTTAGTTCCCTCTTCATCGTAGAAGCGGTTCGCGGTCACCACAAGGCGAGCAAGCTCTTGCACGACCTCACGTTGCGTACGCTTACCAAGAGAGCTGACACTCACCATCTCGGCTACTTTGGCACGAGCAGTGGTTGCATCGCTGATCTGATCCGTCATTAACCGGGCAACAATATCCCTCGCAACCGGCTTCATCTCCTGGATATCATCCGATGTCAGACGTGAAATTTTGATGTAAGTTTCTTCGGGAATACGGTAGCTTTGCTCCTGTACCACATTTCTGATTTCTTCCAAAAGAGTCTCGGAGTATGTACCGGCTTTCCGATTATTATTGATATAGTTGGTCACAAAATCCTTCTGGCGCTGTGGAATTTCATCCCGATAAATATCAATCTTATCCTGACTTGAAATCTGATCATCCTGATTTAATCGATCTACACGATCAAGCAGGGTAGTCATCAAATTTTCGTTTCGCAACTGGACAATCTGAAATATCGGCTGTACCCGTTCAGCAGCTTCTTCCTGTGCTTTGAGTGTGGCCTTGTTATTCGGAATCTGCATGGGCGCAGCAATGTCCACTTCACTCCGTGTCCCTTCCTGAATATCATAGCGCTCAGGGAGCAGTTTGGAAGCCAGACTGACGTAGAAAAGAATCACCAGAAACAAAAACAGAAGATAGCGTGCCCACACGCTATACTTCCATCCTGTAGCCTTATTCTGAAAAGATTTGCCTTTTGACGGTTCCTTCGAGGTCACTTTAGACAATCCCTTTCTATGCTTGATTTTCTGCGGCGTGGTTGTAAGCCACGATAATTTTCTGGACAAGGGAATGCCGTACAACATCTTGCTCGGCAAAATAGACAAATCCAATCTCGTTAACTTCGTTCAAGATCGTATTCGCTTCCACAAGCCCGGATTTCTTACCACGCGGTAAATCAATCTGTGTCACGTCTCCGGTGATGACCATTTTGGAGCCAAAACCAAGACGGGTTAGAAACATCTTCATCTGTTCCGGCGTTGTGTTCTGTGCTTCATCCAGAATGATGAAGGAGTCATCCAGCGTACGCCCCCGCATGTAGGCGAGTGGCGCGATTTCGATTAACCCTCGCTCCAGTGCCTTCGCGGTCTGTTCCTGTCCCATAACGTCATACAGGGCATCGTACAGCGGTCTCAGATAAGGGTCTACCTTCTCTTGAAGATCACCTGGCAAAAATCCAAGACTCTCTCCCGCTTCAACAGCAGGCCGTGTGAGTACAATGCGTTTGACGCTGCCTTCTTTAATTGCGGCAACAGCCAGTACAACAGCAAGGTAGGTTTTACCCGTACCAGCAGGACCAATGCCAAATACAATATCACGTTTTTTAATTGTAGTTACATAGTGCTTCTGTCCAATGGTTTTAACACGGATTGGTTTACCTCGGTATGTCGTTGTAATCTCGCCCTTGAACAGATCCAATAGCTGGTCTGCCCGCATATCCTTGGCAAGTTCAATCGCATACTTCACATCTCTCTCGGTTAACACATATCCATTGCGTATCAATTGCAGTAACACATCAAATAATTGTTCAAGCGATTCCACCTGCTGTGCGTTGCCAAAAATCACAATCTCCGCTTCACGGGATGCAATCTGGGCGGGAATCTCGGATTCAATCAGTTTAAGAAAAGTATCTTGGGGTCCAAAAAGAGATTGGCCCTCTCCCGCACTCTGGAGGGAGATTTGTATGCTGCGTGTTTGCTCTGACAAATATCCTCATTCTCCTTGACTATGGACTAGCGGAAGTTCTTCCGCAATGCTTTCTTCTACTTCAAATAAGACTTTCATATAAACTTTACCATTCTCTTTCTTCTCATGCAAAATTTTTTCACTTATAATTTTTGTTCCTTTGCCGTTTTTGGCGATAATATCGTTCCTTGCTCCTTCCAATCCTTTCGTTCTGGCCCATTCTATCGTCTGTTGTTGCTCATGCTCTCGGGTCTCCAGATCTTTCTCTGTCAGCCAACCCATGGGAAGTGTAAAGGATCGCCACGTTAATGGTTTATGATTACTCTCGGTATCAAATGAACTGAAAGGTGTACTTCCGTACCCCCACAGTTGAATCGCCCAATTCCCCAGCACCATGTAAAAACGTTCTTTGCTCTCACCTGTCATTGTATTATGTTTTTGCACCAGCGGAACCTCTACCTGATACTCACGCCATACCAGACCACGAACTTCGCCTTTGGCAACGATGGTTTTGGTGTTCTCCTCATCTCCGAGAATCCCCGAGATCAATACCTGACCCTTTTTGACACGCATGTCCTTCTGAACAACAGGGCGTCCCTGCTCCGCATAGATTTGAGTGACCACAGCATCTGACTTACTGATCAGATGTCTGGGGTTCAGTAATGGTTCGCGCTTTGGTTGGGCAGATTCTACGACCTGAATGGTAATGGTTGTCCCCTCTTTGCTCACGCCAATCCAGGTTACATCCGGCAGAGCGAGTGCAAGCTGCCTGGAGAGCTTGTCTTGGCTTTGCAGACGGAACCCCCATTGCAAAGGATATATGCCCTCTTTCTTCGCTGCTGCAAGCACCTCGTCGGTGGGAATGGTGACGTTACCCTTGACCTCCACACTCCATACCATGGACGACAACGCAAACAAAGCTGCCACAAAAAACAGCATACCCCCAAGAAAGAACTTCCTCCGCAGTAAACGGGCCGCAAAAAAGGGGAAACCGCTGCGATGGGTTACTTTCACCCTGCAGCCTGTCCGTTTCAACACAGGACGCAACCTGAAAAAATGCGGCAGCAGAATGTTCATCTCTGCCACGCGTCCATCGTGAGCACGCAGGTTCCAAACTTCCAGTCCCTGCTCTGCCACCGTGTTGATTAATGTTTCAATGTCTCCCCCAGTGACCGTGATTCGGACTGCTCCCCGCAGTTTATACAGACTGGGCTGCTTCATCCGTTCCCCTCCACTCCATTCATATGAATATCCAGAATCGTTCCTTCAACAGCTACTTCATCCGGCAAAATATTACGTATCACCAAGGCAGTTCCTTTGATCTCTAACTGGCCTTGGGAAAGAGCCAACACGATACGATCCGGCGTGAAATGGATGACACCGCGATGATTCTCTATATACAGTTGCTTACTGCCGATCAGGGTTAACCGTGGCATATCATAAAGCACATCCTGCGGCAGATCCAACACTTCACTGGTCCATCTGCGCAGCTTGCGGCTGATCCGGGTCATTCGAAGGTCTTCCCCCTTCCTCTACAGTTCAACTTATGCGCAGATTCAAGAATTTATGAAAATTCCGGGGCGTGTTAGGGACGAATGTTGAGAAAAAAGGATAGAACACAGAAAAAGCCGTCTCCGGCGGCTTCATGCTCACCAGAGACGGCTTTATTTCCGTCCAGCAACTTAACTTATTTACAGTTTCCCTCTTGTACCAAACGGCTGTTTGGAACGAGGAGAACCCAGTACTTCTGCCCACAGGACACCTGTGCGAATGTCTGCCGGACGAAGCGGAGACGCTCCCGATCCATCGCTGCTGGTCTCATCCCAACTGGAATCAGACACAACTGGCCGATTCGCAGAAGAGATGCGATTCAAGCGTTCTTCGATCAAACGTTGCTGTTCTTCCATGCCTCTCATCTGTTCCTCAAGTGAATTTGCCATCGCACTCATCGTGCCCTCACTTCTGTAGTCAGTTGCGGGGCGAGAAGATGCAGCAGGCTCCGAATACGGCTCATCATACTGATTCTCATATTGCACGTCATCATACCGATCATCATACTGTTCATCATAGCGGGGGTCTGTAGGTCCGGAAGACTGCTGCGGAGATGAATTGTCTCTTGAACGTTCATCCCGGCCTGAATCACCACTGCCTCCAAATGTAGGCATCCCGTTGGCAGGACGCTTTTTGTTCGGATCAGCCGATTTGGCAGCTTTCCCCAAGAAGGAGAAGAGTGCAAAACCGATGACGGCCACAATATACAGATTATCAAAAATCCATTCAAATAGGCCCATATGCACTCACCGCCTATCTTCCGTTTTTGGAATCACCCTGATCGTTGGAATTCGAACCTTCACCAGGTTTTCCCAATGTGTTACGCATTTGAGTATCCGCTTCAATGTTCTTCAGGTTCATATAATCCATCACACCGATTTTACCGTTACGAAGTGCCTCAGCCATTGCCAAAGGTACTTGGGACTCGGATTCAACAACGCGTGCTCTCATTTCCACTACGCGTGCTTTCATCTCTTGCTCTTGGGCTACGGCCATTGCGCGACGCTCTTCGGCTTTTGCCTGAGCGATACGTTTGTCAGCTTCTGCTTGCTCTGTTTGCAAGAAGGCACCAATGTTTTTACCTACATCAACGTCCGCAATATCAATGGACAGGATTTCAAAAGCAGTACCAGCATCCAGACCTTTGGACAATACAGTACGAGAGATCAGATCCGGATTTTCCAGGACGTCTTTGTGAGAATTGGAGGAACCGTTCGTACTTACGATACCTTCACCAACACGGGCGATGATCGTTTCTTCACCAGCACCACCGACGAGACGATCAATGTTGGCACGAACCGTAACCCGCGCTCTAACTTTAACTTCAATACCATCTTTGGCAACTGCAGACACAATTGGTGTTTCGATAACACGTGGGTTAACGCTCATCTGTACGGCTTGTAATACGTCACGACCTGCGAGGTCAATCGCAGCAGCACGTTCAAATTCGAGTGGAATGTTGGCACGTTGTGCAGCAATCAGAGCGTTTACAACACGGTCAACGTTACCACCGGCCAAGAAGTGACTTTCCAGTTGGTTCATTGAAAGTTTAAGACCGGCTTTAGTTGCTTTAATCATTGGATTAACGATACGGCTAGGCGTTACACGTCTCAGTCTCATCGCTACCAGTGTAATAATACTTACGCGTACGCCGGATGCAATCGCTGAAACCCAGAGCATAACCGGGAAAAAGCTGAAGAATACGCTCAATACGATAATACCTACTACCGCAATGAGCAAAATCGTAATCATAGATGTGTCCATTGTTTAATTTCCTCCATTTGCAATTTGAATTTGATAAAAATGTTTGAGAAGACACTCATGAGTCCGCTGCTAAATGAAAGAATGCACCACCTCGCTGGCAGCTTCAGCACGTGGTTATGTACATTGCCGAAGCGTTAATGCGCTTCGACAACAGAGCGAGTTACACCGGCAAAGCTTGCTGAACCACAATCCGGGTACCTTCCGCTTTAATCACAATAATCGGAGTATCGATGGGAATAAAATCTCCGTCGGTCACAACGTCAATTCGTTCCCCTTCAAACATCGCTGTTCCCGAAGGACGAAGCGGTGTCAGACTGATTCCTTGCAGACCAACCAGCTCTTTACGTTCTGTGGCTGATGAATAACCCCGATCCGCAGACATGCTATCACTCAGTATGAAGCGATTCCATATCCCTCGATCCTTAAAGATAATTGAGATGATCGCAATGACTACCAGTGCTGCTCCAAAAGCGATACCCAGAGATACAAATGCATCACTCGTATCATAAGCAGCCCTTACAACACCGGCCACAAGCGCAATTGATCCCAAAATCCCCAGAATACCAAAGCTCGGAATAAACATCTCCAGAATCATCATGATGAGTCCGACGGTAAATAGCACCCATGTCTCTGCTCCGGCAAATCCCGCAATGTAATTACCCGAGAAATACAACACGAAACACACGATACCTACAATACCAGGAACTCCAAAACCAGGAACAATCAATTCAATGATCACACCCGCGATTCCGAGGAACAATAACACAGTCATCACAACCGGATTGGTAAGAAAAGAGGAGATATTCTCCGCTGTTGTTCTTTCTACCTTAAATACGTCATCCTGACTGTAACCGAGCCAAGCTGCCGCTTCTTCCGGTGTGTTGCTGATGTGGTCGGCATAACCAACTTTCAGCGCTTCTTCAGCCGAGAGAGCAATAATTTCACCTTTTTGTTTGGTTTTATTGATCTCTGGCATTTCAACAACGATGTTAACATCCGTCATTCCAGCTGCAATCTTGCCATCACGACCACTGATTTCAGCCGCTCCCTGCATTTTGCTTTTCCAGAATGCAACAAGCTTTGGATCATCAACATGTTTACCCGTACTGTCCACCATTGCTGCCGCACCAATCATACTGCCTGGTGACATTACGATCTTATCAGCATTCAGAGCCAGAAAACTCCCGGCTGAAGCAGCATCTCCACGGACAAATGCAACAGTCTCGATTGGACTGTCCTTAATTAGGGTACCCAATGCTTCTGCAGTGTCGACACGGCCTCCCGGCGTATTGATATCAAGAACGATCAGGCCAGCATTCATCTCTTCTGCTTGCTTGAACCCGCGTTCCATGAACTTGCCAAGTCCCTGCTCGATTGGTTTATCAACCGGAATAATATATACGGCACCACTCTTCTCAGCTGCATGCGCTGACGGTGATCCAATCCAGACAGGAAGCAACAGCGTCAGCAGCATTAAGAGCATCAATGGCCCCGTAAGCTTCTTCCGGCGCTTTCCCTTCACAATAGTCCCCCCTTTTCCATTAATGTTATACTGTCCAGCTTATGGTATTTATTACGTGCAATGCAACATTTCGTTTCAAAATCTTAAAATTATATTTGAAAACTCGATCAATTGCAAGAATAAAAATCCATAATAATATATATTAACCATTAAAAAGGAATTTCGTCACCCTAAGGACTTCATGCCTTCTGATAAATGGAAAAAACACCTCCTGACAAGTCAGAAGGTGTTTATTGATTTGCTTTATTGCAGAAATTGTTGAACTGCTTGATTTACCAGTTTGCCGTCCGCTTTGCCTTTAACTTTCGGCATAAGGGCCGCCATGACTTTCCCCATCTCGGCTTTCGAAGAAGCACCGGTTTCCTGGATGGTCTGCTGTACAATAACTTTAATTTCTTCTTCGGTAAGCTGTGTGGGAAGGTACTGGATGAGTACTTCAATTTCCGCTTTTGCATTTGCCGCGAGATCTTCACGGCCCGCTTTGTCAAATTCTTGGAGGGCATCTTTGCGCTGTTTGATTTCACGACTCAGGATATCAAGCACTTCGTTGTCATCCAAATCTCTTTTCAAATCTATTTCAAGATTCTTGATCGTCGAACGAATCAACCGAATGTTGGAGAGTCTGAACTTGTCCTTACTCTTCATCGCTTGCTTCATATCTTCGTTCAATCGTTCGCTAAGATTCATGTAATTAAAATCCTCCTAAAACTTTCTCTTACGAGCAGCCTCGGACTTTTTCTTGCGCTTTACGCTTGGCTTCTCATAATGCTTACGTTTCTTCACCTCAGCCAATACGCCATCTTTAGCGATGGAGCGTTTAAAACGACGAAGTGCAGCATCAATAGTCTCGTTTTTGCGAACTTTAGTTTCAGACACCAGTTTTCCCTCCCTCCGACCAGACCGTCCAAGAGCAATAACACGGTTCATCATCTTACATTATAGGCGAAAGATAATAAAGGTGTCAACCTCAATGTAATGATCACTTATTTGAATCCATTTTATAACTCAAAGGTATTATGAAATGAATTCATTATATAAGCATTTGGTCACACATTCGTGGATTTAATGCATATGACTAAATCCTCAATATTAGTACCCATTAGCTCGTTTATTTGTGAGAATCGGACAGACTTGTTAACACGCCAAGTCTGGTACCACCCAACAAATGGTAATGCAGATGATGAACGGTTTGTTCTCCATCCTTACCACAATTGTTGATTAATCGATATCCTGTTTCCTCCACGCCAAGACGCTTCGCCGCTTCTTGAGCAGCCAGATGAATCTCGCCGATCAATGGCAGATCTTCTGCAGTAACTTCATTCATGGAAGCAATATGTTTCTTCGGAATGACAAGAACATGTGTCGGTGCGGCGGGCTGGATGTCATGAAAAACGATAACATGGTCATTCTCCAGTACTTTATTGGAGGGAATGCTGCCCTCTACAATTTTGCAAAATAAGCAATCCATAGTTCATACCCTCCTTTGTATTCCAGTGTATGTATTCCCCTCTATCATACTAAAAGTAAAAACCCACGTCCAATCTTTAGACACACAACCAGGTATTCTAGGTCAACTCTCCATCTATCATCGAGCCGAACACTAAACAACATTGGATGTATACCAAGCTCTTTTATCGAAATATGGTTTTATCACGCACTTTTCCCAATTAAACAAATATGTATGGTTAATGACAGACAAAAGGAGATTGGTTAATTTGACCGTTTATCAACATGTGCAGGAACTTATAGGTAATACACCTCTGCTTGAATTAACTCGTTATCCATTACCGGAAGGAATCCGCCTGTTCGCCAAACTGGAATTCATGAATCCCGGAGGAAGTGTGAAAGACAGGATCGGCAAGTTTTTATTGGAGAAGGCCTTGGCAAGAGGAGATGTTAAACCAGGTGGAACGGTGATCGAAGCTACTGCAGGCAACACAGGAATTGGTCTTGCAATGGCGGCTGTAGGCCTGAATTTAAAGGTCATTTTCACGGTACCTCAGAAGTTCAGTGTTGAGAAGCAGCAGTTGATGAAAGCCCTTGGTGCTACGGTCGTCAACACACCCACATCCGAAGGAATCACTGGTGCCATACGCAAGGCGGAATCGCTGGCGAAAGAAATACCGGGTTCGTATATTCCAGGTCAGTTCTCCAATGCAGATAACCCACTCGCACATTATGAACATCTGGGTCCTGAGATTTGGCGTGATCTGAACGGGCAGGTGGATGTATATGTCGCCGGAGCCGGGTCTGGCGGAACTTTCATGGGAGTATCTCGCTATTTGAAGGAGCAAAAACCGTTAATTAAAACATGTATCGTAGAACCCGAAGGTTCGATACTCGCAGGAGGTCCATCGGGACCACATCGTACAGAAGGAATAGGGGTCGAAACGTTATCTTCTTTTATGGATGTGAGTTACTTTGATGCCATTCATACGATCTCAGATGAAGATGCCTTTGAGCGGGTAAAGGATCTGGCCTTGTTGGAAGGCTTACTGGTAGGAAGTTCCTCAGGTTCAGCTATGCAAGCCGCATTAAACGAAGCTGTTCACGCAGCTCCTGGAAGTAACATCGTCGTTATTTTCCCGGATAGCAGCGAACGGTATTTAAGCCAAAATATCTATAATGGAGGACAATGAAATGAGACCAAAAACCAAGCTGATTCATGCAGGTATTGTTGGTGATCCACACACTGGAGCAGTGAGTGTACCGATCTATCAAGTAAGCACGTATGAGCAAGAATCGGTTGGCGTACACAAAGGATACGAGTATTCACGAACAGGCAACCCTACCCGTCATGCGTTGGAAGAAGTCATTAAAGAGCTGGAGGATGGCGTTCGAGGTTTTGCTTTTAGTTCGGGCATGGCTGCGATTCACGCTGTACTGTCTCTGCTGAAAACTGGAGATCACGTCATTCTGACGGATGATGTATACGGCGGGACTTACCGTATTTTCACCAAGGTGCTGAGTCGTCTGGGGATCGAGTCTACCTTTGTAGACACTACCTCACCACAAGCACTGGAAAAGGCTTTGCAATCCAATACAAAGGCCATTTATGTAGAAACACCTACCAATCCGTTACTCAAGGTCACCGATATTACTGCTGTAGCGAAATGGTCAAAACAACATGAGTTGATGTTCATCGTGGATAACACGTTTAGTACGCCTTATTGGCAAACCCCGCTGGCTCTGGGAGCGGATATTGTACTACATTCTGCAACGAAATATATCGGCGGTCATAGCGATGTCGTGGCAGGACTTGCGGTTGTCAACAGCGAGCAACTTGGTGAAGATCTGCATTTTATTCAAAATGCAATTGGCGCAGTCCTGGGCCCTATGGATTCCTGGCTATTAATGCGAGGTCTTAAAACATTGGGATTACGGATGGAAGCGCAAGAACGCAATACAGAGCAGCTTGTGACATTTTTGAATCAACATCCAGCAGTAAGCAAAGTCTATTATCCCGGGTTGCCCGACCATCCACAGCATAAGCTTGCTTCCACGCAAGCGAGAGGTTATGGCGGTATGGTTTCCTTTGATGTAGGCAGTGCTGAAAAAGTAGATGACGTGTTAAGCAAAGTCCGTTATTTCACATTGGCTGAAAGTCTGGGCGCGGTGGAAAGTTTAATTTCTGTCCCTGCCCGAATGACGCATGCCTCCATTCCTTATGAACGTCGGCAAGAATTGGGGATCACGGATGGTTTGATTCGTATCTCCGTTGGGATCGAGGATGTTGAAGATTTACTTGAGGATTTGAAATCAGCATTAAGTTAAGGGCATTTTGAAGTCCATGCTGGCTGATCTTGGAGAAGGTGTAGTGGACGATTTTCTAAGGAACACAGGAAGTCTTATTTGGCGTTCAGGCTCTCATTTGAAATTACAAGGAACAGCAGGCACGTTATTTCCCAAAACACCCTCAAAAAATGCTAAAAACGGCTGTTTATCCGGTTATAACGTGTATCAGATTCCTTAAAATTCTGAGGGCGCTTCAAAGCCTTGAATAAGATGCCTGAGATTCGTCAGCGCTCACATCATGCTCCGCTCCTCCAACCGCGGGTAAGAGAACAGCATCGATTCCACACGAATCGAAGCTTTTTATCGGAATAGAGAATTAAAGCTTTCCGGTGTCCTGATCGTTAGCTTGCACATATGAACGTTCTCGCATATTCAGGATTCAGTACACCCATTGCTGCTGCGGATACGTTCAGAGCAAGCTTCTGTTTTCAGTAAGTTTGATACACGTTAAGTGCTACCCGTTCATCTTCGATCTTACACTAATTAGGTTTTAAAAAAAGTCATGCCTTACAGAAGTTCGCTTCTGCACAGGCATGACCTTTTGGATATTCGGTATGTTGCCAGTTGTATTGCAATGAATATCGCGATACATCAGGCTGAGACTACATATGTGATAAGACCTCTCTATTTCATGCTGTACGGTACCATGAATGAAACATCCATCCTCAGCTTGTTATTTTCAAGGATTTTCATAAGGTGCCCATAGTGTACATAAGAATGTGTCACATTAGTTATGACTGTTTTTTCTAATCTCAATAGTACGGTAAAAGGGTTAATGCTGTAAGCGCAAATAACGGGAGCACCAGTCGGTTAAAACGTCTACGGCCATAACCATAATACGGATAAGGTGTAGGGTAGCCGTAACCTGGATAAAATCCGCGAGTATGACCTATTGGATAGTTTGCTCCAGGCATTGCATTTGGAGCCCAGTTCGCATGATTCACCATGGCTTCCGGTCCAACGGGAACAGCCAGGTAGATCATTTCGTCATCCACATTTTCCATAATGCCATCGTAGTGCATACCGTCATTCATCTGTACACATACATAACGGTGCATGTGTTCCTTACATATTTTCTTTGCTTCCACTTTTTCCACTTGCCAACGCCTCCCTGATTCAGCTCTTGATCACCTTTTCATGGTATTCAGAACTGGGCGAATTGACACTACTGACGAAAAAACACAAAAAAAGAAGCACCCCGTGAGCGGCTTCCTTGGAAGTCTGCTGCGCGGACATCTATTCAGGAAACGTCCTGATCAGATGTCCGCCGGGGTACTTAAATAAAGTTTGTCGGCTTAACTGTAGTATAACAGCGGGATGAACCTGTATCTGTGATGTAACTCACTCCGCTAAGTTATAAAAGCAAGAAAAGAAATGAAATATTTTTACAAGATAATATTCCGTAATAGTGCGTGTTTAAAAAGGGCGGTTTTCAGTACCAAAAAGACGGGATAAAGCTAGAAATGGAGTAGCGGAGCATAGATAGAGCTACGTGAGCAACCGCAATATTTCCGAAGGAAACAACCTTCGTAAGCCCCTACTTATTTCGGCTGAATTCCATATTCGATGTTGATGATGCCGCTAGGCACCATTCGTAATCAAAAGTGGACTTTTTGAACAACCTCTAATATTCATTTCGCTTGGACTATTAGAGGCGCTTCTATGATCTATATTGCTTACACATTGCCCTCTACAGGGTCTCCAAGACCACACGTGAGCCGTTTCCGGCCTCACCTGCCGGAATCACCACAAGTTTGCGCGGCAAGCGTGCGCGCAGTTCAGGCACGTGACTGATTACACCAACAGCCAATCGGTCGTCATGCAATTTTTCCAAAGAAGTAATGACGGTATCCAACAGCTCAGGGTCAAGTGTACCAAACCCTTCATCCAGGAAGAAGAATTGGAGCGGGTACTGACCTCGCAGCTGAATCTGGGCCGACAGTGCCAAGGCCAGTGACAACGAAGTCAAAAACGTCTCGCCACCTGACAACGTTGATACCGGTCGTTTGACTCCCCCGTTGGCATCATCACAGATTACAAAACCACCACCGGAATCCACCTCCAGTGAATAACGTTGTTTGGTCAGGAAACGCAGACGCTGAGATGCCGCATGACTAACCTGCATCAGTTGTTCCTCCGCAATATACTCAACAAAAGCATTGCCTCTGAACGCGGATTGCAGCTTGCTGAGCAGTTCGCCTTGACGACTTACCTCCACCCGCTTGTTCTCCAGTTCGGTCCAGCGAACATGTCGCTGCTCCACATCCTCCAAATCACGTTCTGCACGTGCTTTGGCACGAAGGGAAGCCTCATCCTCAATTCGGACCTGCTGCAAACGCTCGGTGCAGGCTAACCACTGTTCCTCCGATACGACAGCACCACCCAGCTTTTGTTCCAGTTCACGCAACTGGGATGCCAGTTCACGCTCACGTTCACGGTGCTGCTGGATCTCCCCTGCCAGTCGCTCTGCTTCCTGTGAAGGAATTGCCGCGGATACAACAGCATCATCTGAGTCAAACGGAGATTGTTCCAGCAATTGCTTCCACCGTTCCTGTGCTTGTTGCAGATGTTCTGTAGCCGAGGCGGCTGCCTGTTGAGCCATAACGTCTTTCTTAGCTGATTCCTGCTTCAGCGTGTCCGCCTCTTTGAAGCGTTGTGCCGAGTCCGAAGCTGTTTTCCGCAGTCCATCCAGACGAGCCTGAGCCGCAGTAATCAGATCTTCTACCCGTTGCTCCCCAACCCACTGGCGCAAGCGTTCTTCCTTCTCGGCCAGCTGTTTGCTATTGCCCTGCCACTCCGTTTGCCACTGAATCAGTTGTTTATCCAATTCAACCAGTTTCTGCTGGAGAGATTGGATGATCTGGTCTTTTTCCTCAAGGAACGTCACGCTTTTGTTCAGACGTTCCTTGATGTCTTCGGCGCGCGCATCGCGCTCCTGCATCGCCTGATAGAGGGCCTTGGCCTCCTCCTGAGCGATGCCCGGCAGTTCCGCGGCCCAGCGGCCCTGCAAGGCATCCGCTACGGCCTCGCTCTCGGCAAGCTTACGCTCCGCCTGGGCGAGCCCGGCACGGCCGGCCTCTTGCGCAGCTGCCGCTTCCATGCGGCGCTGCTGCGCGCCCACAGCCGCCTGCTGCAACGCGGCGGCTTCGGCCTGGAGCGGCGCTGCTGCGGCAGCCAGCGCCTGCGCGGCTTCGCGCAGCGCAGCGGCACGCGATGCCCAGCCTGCCGGGGAGCGCCCGTGTTCGGGCGACCCGGCGGGCTCGGGCTCCGCTGCCGCAGGCGCGGCCTCGGCTGCGGCCGGAGCTTCGCCGGCCGCAGCGCCAAGCTGCGTCAGCAGGCTGCGACGTTCGTGCAGCTGCTGGCGTAGCCCAAAGCGCAGCTCCTGCAGCTCCGCGTGCAGGCTGCGCAGCAGTTCCAGGTCCGCATCGCCTGCGTGCGGACCTTCTCCCGGCGGCGCAGCCGGGAGCGGGTGGTGCGGCGAGCCGCACACCGGGCATGGCTCGCCGTCGTGCAGTTCGGCGCGCAAGGCGGAGGACAGCCGGTGTAGCTCCTGCTCGCGCATCGTGCCACGCAGCCGTTCCTCCGCAAGGGCCAGCAGGCTTTGTTCGCGGCTAATATCCTGCTCACAGGCAAGCAAGGCCTCAAGACCTGCTGACGCCTGTTCTACCAGATGCTGACGCTGATCACTCAGGCGTTTTTCTTCCTCAGCCGCCGCCTTCAGCTTGTCGGCTCCCTGTTCTGCCGATTGCTTATAGGCTTGCATGTCAGCCTTATTTTGCTGCAACTGCTCCGCGGCAGTATCCACACGATGTTTCAGTTCTAGCGCAGCTTGAAGTTGCCTGCGTTCCTCTGACTTCACTTCATTTGGCTTGAGGCTCTCCTGTAGTTCCTCTCGCCGTTTGCGTCCGCGCTGTTGCAGTTCCTTTTCTTTCTCAAGCTGCTGTCCCAGCGTAGTTTGTTCGCTCTGCCCCTGTTCCAGCAACTGCGCGAGGCGCGAGCAATCGGCTTGAAGTCCGTCCCGTTCACGTTGCAGCTCTTTCGCTTGTTCGAGTTGCTCCAGGCGCAGCAGAAGTTTCGGTTCTTCCTCAGTCATTTGCTTGCGTGCCGTCTCAGCCTTCTCCGCTTCCTGAACAGCCAGACGCTCATGTTCCAGTGCTTGCTGATGAGCTGTCTCGGCAGTATCCTGCCGCTGCTTCTGTGTAGTCATGGCATCTCGAACCGTCTGCAATGCAGGCAGTATTGCATCTGCCGCAACGGATTGTTTCAGCCGTTGTTCGCCTACCTCTATCTGTGGTTCCAGTGCTTTCAGCTTCTGCTGTTCATCCGTCGGGCCTGCCGTTCGTTACTTAACTCACGAATTTTGCCCAGTTGTTCAGCTTCCTTCACAGCTTCATCCAGCGCTTTGCGGGACAATTCAGACTGCTGAACAGCGTTTTGAAGAAGACGTTTCGTTTCTTCCAGCGTCTCCTTGCTGGCATTCCCAAGTCCCTGTTGCTCCGCAGCAAGAGATTGGTGAACCATATCATTATCCTTAACCCGCCGACTTAATTTGATGGCCAGCTGATCCCCATACTTCTCCAGATGGAACAATCGTTGCAGCATCTGACGACGTTCACTGCCTTTGAGTGACAAAAACTCGGCAAACTTCCCTTGCGGAAGCACCACTGCCCGTGTAAAATCATCCATCTTCAAACCGATCACATCTTCAACGCAGCGATTCACATCTGCCAATTTGTCGGCAAGTACCTGTTCTTCGCCATTAACCGTCTCTATGAATTTGCTGATTGTGTTACTCACCGAAACTTCATTATTTCGTTTGAAACGTCGCTCTACCCGGAACCTTCGAGTGCCTTCCGCCGACATCAGTTCAAATGTAAAAGCAACCGACAACGAATCCTCTGCATGATTCATAATGCCTTGCGTCCCGTTCACCGCGCGTTCCACTTTTCCGTACATGGCGAGTGTGATGGCATCGAGCAAAGAAGATTTACCACTACCCGTTGGACCGAAAATACCGAATAGTCCCGTCTCCGTCAGCACGGTAAAATCAATCTCCTGCATCTCCCGATAACTTTGCAGTCCAGCAACTTTTAATAAAATCGGCTTCATCTTTCCTCGACCTCCTCACGCGCACCCGGCTCGTCTTCATCCACAAGTTCCAGGAAAAGCTGTACCAAGCTGTCTTCCGGTTGTGCACCACCAGTCTGACGCTGATAAAATTTACGGAACAGTTCGTGGACCGGCAGCTCGGATCGTTGCTCCAAAAGTCCTGTTGCAGCCATCTCGGGATACACCGGGCGAATATGGATGATACCTTCATGTGATTTTCGCAGCTGCTGAATCTCCTTTAGGGACATCGCCTCGTCCAGCCACACTTCCATGTCGATAAAAGCCTGTGGATCACGCCCTTCATCCAGCCAACGATATACTTCTGCCAAACCACCACGGGCCTGCCAACGTACAAGCGGACGCCCGGACGTTAACAAAACTTCTTCTACCTGTGCTGCTCCACCCGGCGCCAGATCAACCATCGTGACAGACTTGCTCTGCCCTGCTTCCGAGAAGCTGTAGGCGAGAGGAGAACCGCTATATCGAATCACACCGTCTCCTTTGACAGCCTGTGCACGATGGAGATGCCCAAGCGCCGTGTATTGCGCACCAGTCGATAAAGATGATGGATCCACCGTGTAGGCCCCACCGATTTGAATCGGACGTTCCGAATCACTCTCAAGTCCGCCGAGCACATAGATATGGCTCATGGCCAAGTTCACGGTATCCGGGCGAAAAGAAGCTGCCAGACGTTGCATTAACATGCCCACCCGGTGACTGTATGCCTGACGAAGCACATTTTCGTCCCCATCTGTTGTCAGCAATTCATTCAATCTGGCTTCAGAAGGATAAGGTAATGCGGCAATCTGTGCAATTTCTCCGGTTCGCTTTGCATGGATGGTTACCGCTTCTGAAGTAGGCATCCCTACGAGTGTAATGCCCTGTCTGTTCACAAGTGGAGTTACAGAAGCTACACGTTCTGGCTGATCATGATTCCCTGCAATCACCACGAGGGGTCTTCCATGCTCCGTCAGACGCGCTGCCGCTTCATAAAAAAGCTGTTCCGCCGCTGCGGGAGGATTCACCGAATCATACACATCTCCGGCCATCAATATGGCATCCGCCTGTTGCTCATCAGCGACCCTGACGAGTTCATCAACGAAATCTTCCTGTTCACGCAGTCGGCTTCGTCCTTCCAGCGTTTTTCCCAAATGCCAGTCCCCTGTATGCAAAATACGCATCGTCCGTTCCACCCCTCTCCCATGTGATATCCATGGTTTTAAATTCCGATCTTTTACAATTTCACTGCATGTCCACCATCAAAAAAGTACAGCCATTTCCGGTCAACTTTCCGACCCAATATATCTTCAATGGCCCGTCCATACAGATCTAGCTGGAAGCGATAATTTTTGGTGAGTTCATCCAAACCACCACGATGCTCCAATACCCGATCCGTCTTGTAATCAAGCAAGACAAGCTCGCCGTCCACCTCATACAGACAATCGATAATCCCCTGTACAAGCACGGTTTCATTTTCAATCGTTGCCTGCATTTTGCTATCTTCATTTATTATCTGCATATCTGAGTTCGCCGCCCGTTCATGTAGCCATTCCACAGGAGACTGATGTGCCGGAAGTCCATACACAAACGGAATCTCCCGTTTCACCCACGCTGCACGCAATAATTCTTTCCCTGGTTCTGTATTGAAAAATCCGGCCAGTTCTTCAGGTTCGATAGCCGCAGCATGATGGGGCAGCAAAATCTGAAGCTTAATCAATCGCTCAATTGTCTGTTCAATAAGTTGTGAATCAACAGATGATCCATCTATAGGAAGATGCTGCATCAACGTATGATACACGTTCCCCCGTTCTGCCCCTGTCAACTGCGTTGCCTCCATGAATTTGGGACGACGCAGGTGCAGTTTGAAAGACGTACCTGCAGATCCCGCATCCGGAAGGTTCACCGTACCGTTTGAATCTGTCCGTGATCCAGTCTCACGCTCGTTAGATTCATCGGATACGCCACGTAGTACATGGCCTGCTTCATCTTTGGTGTAATTGATTTCTGAGTTGTTGTGAGCCAATAATTTCTCGGACTGTTCTCCCAGTTCCTCCATCACCTCTACGGACTGGATATCCTGCATCGCAAGTAACGTTTTCAACTCCGTGACAGATGTACTGGCTGCTACTTGAGTTGCTGCTTCATAGGGGTACGTCCATGAAAGTCGTTGATCAACCTCGTTGATCAGCCGTGTCTCCTCTTGTTGAAGAGCTACTATGTCTGCACCTTCATCTCCAATGTTTTGGTTAGCCGTATCTTGTGCACTCTTCGTCAGCTCTTCTACAGTTGAAGATGTAACCAACTTCACGGGTTGGACGGCTTTTAGTGCAGCAATTCGTTCTTTCCGTACCTCATTTATCCCGTCTTCTTCTCCGAGTGTCAGATCTACCACATGGTCACGGGATACCTGATCTGCGGAAATAATAGAGATCGCCCATCGTGATTGATCATCTGCAAGACAAGCTGAGAACGAATCATTGCTTCCAGCAAGTTCACGCAGCACAGCCGCATCTGGATGTCTCATCAGGGATGGTCCAATCCAGTCCAGGTAACTCCGTCCAGCAGCAAGCAGATAGTCTGGCAATGCCAATTCAGGGCTATCCTTGACCTGAGACCACGCGAGCGCTTTTTTCGCGGCATCTTTTACAGTACCCAGCAAAATCATTTTCTCTTTGGGACGGGTCAACGCAACATACAGCACACGCATCTCTTCAGCAAGCAGTTCAAATTGCGCACGACGACGAATCGCCAGATTGGCTAATGTAGGATAGGCAACCCGGTTCTCACGATCCACAAACCTCGGACCAAATCCCAGTTCCTTATGCATTAGAAACGGTGCGTTCAAGTCCTGCTGATTAAACATCTTGGATATGCCACCGACAAAGACAATTGGAAACTCCAAACCCTTACTCCGGTGAATCGTCATGATACGTACGGCGTTGTCCTGCTCACCAGAGCTACTTGCTACAGTTCCGAGGTCTCCCCGTTTTCCCGCAGTCTGGAAACATAGGTCAGGAAACGGAACAAGCCGCGATTCGCAGTTGATTCCTCATATTGTCGTGCGCGGTCGTACAATGCCTTAAGATTACTTTGACGTTGCAGTCCTCCTGGAAGACCACCAACCCAGTCCAAATACCCGCTTTCCCGATACATACGCCAGATCAGTTCACTTAGACTGCCTTGTCTTGCCTCAAGTCTCCACTGCTCCAATTGACGCATAAAACGAATTAACTTTTGCTGTAACTCCGAGCCTGAGATCTCCGTTATGCCCGGATCCTCACTTGCATGTCCCGCAACACCAGCATCTTGCATTCCATCTGTATGCACATCGGATTCATAGACATCATCCAGGATCTCTGCCTCGACTGAAGCTGCTGTCTCCCGCTGTCCCTGTTCCATCTCTGACCAGGCTTCCGGCCACTGCAACTGGACCATATTGGAATCAGGATGATTATCCTGCCGGGATTGTTGTACGGCATTAGTGGAGGAATCGCTCCAATCTCCCGCAGCCGATATAACCGCATCATAGAATGACTGTCTTTTGTCACCAAGCCGAATCTGTGCCAGTTCCTCTTCATCCAGTCCAACAATCGGGGAACGAAGCACGGAAGCGAGCGGAATATCCTGCCTTGGATTATCAACAAGCTGAAGCAGAGACATCATGATTTCCACTTCTGTAGCCTGAAAATAGCCCTTGCTCTGTTCTCCTCCAGCAGGAATTCCCTGCTGTCTGAACTCCTCTATCATGAGCGGAGCCCACATCAAGGTCGAACGCAGCAAGATGACCATGTCACCGTAACGTGCCGGGCGCATCGTTTGCAGGGCTTTGTCATATACATGGAGGGCAGGTTTGTCCGTATCCCCAACCATCTCACGAATACGCCTTGCGATCGCCCGCGCTTCCAACTGTGCTGTTTCGAGTTCGGCACTCTCCAGTTCTGCGGAAACCGCTGCATCCCCATTCTCATCCGTACTCTCTGTCAGATCAGGACCACCACCCTGACGATCGACCAGCATGAGTTCAGGTGTATACGCCTCATCGCCAAGCGTCTCTGACGGGAAGGTAGCCCCATATGCCAGTTGAGCTCGTTCATCGTAAGCAATCTCTGCCACACCTTCGTTCATGAGTTGCCGGAATATCATATTGACCGAATGCACGACTTCCGCACGACTGCGGAAATTACGCGCAAGATCAATACGTTGACCTGCACGATGCAGACGATTTTCCACTATTCCATCTTCACGTGTGCTCGCTCCATATTGGCGATACTTGTTCATAAACAGACCCGGCTCAGCCAATCGGAAACGGTAGATACTCTGTTTGACATCACCGACCATGAATCGGTTACCCGGGTTTTCTCTGGAGATGAGCTTCACGATATCTTCCTGAACCGTATTGGTATCCTGATATTCATCAAGCAACACTTCATCGAATCGCGAACGGTACTCCATAGCCGCATCGGAAGGCATCGACTGTTCAGGCGTTGAATCCTCATGTCGCAAAATGTGAAGACAGTAATGCTCCAGATCACTGAAGTCAACTTGCCCACGTTCCTGTTTGGCCTGTCGATAACGTTCTCCAAATGTACTAACCAACCTCGACAACTCCTGCATGAGTGGTGCTGCTTGCTCCAGCTCCTGCCAGAACGAAAACGCACTTCTTCCGAACAATGAACCTTTCAGGTCGGTAACTGCCTTTTTCGCGGCCTCACGGAGTTCCTTCACCTGATCTTGTAAAGCAGGGTCCGTCTGATCTTTCTTGCAAGGTTTCAGTTTGCCAAATGCAGCGGGTTGAAACACTTCAGGCAACCTCTCCCATGGCATAATCTCAACCGCAGACAACAGTTCTTCTACCATCACCAGGTCTTCTTTTAACGTATCTGCATAAGGTGCCGGACCTTCAGGCTGCATGGAAATATGAATGCCTTGACGAAGCAATCCTGCTGCACCACTCAAAGCAAGAGCCGCATCACGCAAAATACTCTGAACCCATGCTGAATGTCCAAGTGCCTCTACACTTTCCACCTGAAAAGCAGACGCCATCTCTGAGAGCCAATGATCCGGCCAGGAATGACTGCGGGAGAAATCATACAAACGTTGCACCAGTCGATGCATCGCATCATCGTTTCGTTCTCCACTGAACCAGTCTACTAATTCGCGGAATGTACTCCCTTCATCTTCTTCGCCATACTTTTCCTCAAATAGTTCTTCAAGCAGTTCCTGCCGCATGATTTCCGCTTCATTTTCATTCAGGATACGGAAAGCCGGGTTCAACGGAATTTGCTGATAATAACGGCGAATGACTTCCATACAGAATGAATGCAACGTTGTAATAGATGCCCGTCCAAGCAGCGACAGCTGCTTACGCAGATGCTCTTCTCCAGGCTGTTCTTCCAGCGCACGTTCCAACGCTTCCCGAATCCGTTGTTTCATCTCGGCGGCGGCCGCTTTGGTAAACGTAGCTACAAGTAAACGATCCACACTGTATCCTTGGGAGGGATCTGCGATCTTGCGAATAATTCGTTCAACCAGCACGGCTGTCTTGCCTGATCCCGCCGCTGCGGCAACCAGTATGTCTTCTCCGCTTTCCGAGATGGCACTCCACTGGTCATCACTCCAGAAGCTACCCTCCGGTTTTGGCATATTCGTCATGATGTTTCCCCTCCCTTGGTGTGAGATAACATATCCCAGATTTGCTGTTTGCCCGGTTTGGACAACAGGTTATACTCATTTCCTTCTATATTCTCATCAAACTGACAAACAGGCTTATATGGACAGAACGTGCACGCCACTTCCTGCTGAATACGATAAGGCTCAATGGCCACATCCCCATCCGTAATCCGGGTACCAATCTCGCGGATATTACTGCGAACTGAAGCAAGCAGCGTATCCCATTGCTCTGGCGTAGCTACAGCGGCGCTGCTATAAAAGCTTCCGTCCGCCTTAAGAGCAACTGGAATAATAGCTGAATACCCCTTATCCAGGGTGTTGTCCATTTGAGCAATTGCGTCCCGATCCGCCAGTAGCAAACCTTTCATTTTGAACCGTTTCAGCAGTTCTTGTCCTGCCTGCTCTGATGTCATGCCGTTTGCGGATTGCAACAGCGGGTTATGCACATGGAAATACAACGTTCCTCCCGGCATCGCCGTTTCCCCAAGCCATTCTTCGGCAGCACTAAGCAGCACCTCCAGATAGGTGAGCATTTGCAATGACAGACCATAGTACACTTCATGTAACTTGAGGTCCGTCTGGCTTGATTTATAGTCAATGACACGCAAGAGCAGACCATTCTCTCCTTCTGCGACATCTACACGGTCAATTCGACCCACGATCTCCATCACACAGCCGTTCTCCAGTTCAAAACGTAGTGGCGGCAGTGTTTTATCGGGCCCAAAATCAAGCTCCAATCCAATCGGTTCAAAACTTCCACGTCTGGACTGTTCACCAAGAATAACCGATGCCCGGCTAACAATGTCCTTCAATTTGCGGAAAATATAACCGTATCGCTTGGTGCTTAGCAAAATCTCCCCTTGCAGCTGTGGTGCAATCTGCTCCACCGTTTGCTCGGCTTCCTGACGACATTGGTCTGGAGTCAAACTGCCCCAACTACGATTTTCTTCGCGCAATCGCATAGCCAACTGGCTTAGTGCAGCATGAAACAGCTGTCCGATATCAGGAGCCTGAAGGCGGTACAATTGCCGTTCTTTGAGACGCAGCCCATGCGAAGCAAAATGGGAGAACGGACAAGCGACGAACCGCTCCATTCGCGAGACACTCGTCCTCACCTCTGTACCATACAGTCTGCGACTGGTAACTGTACGTAGTGGTAATGCCCGATTACGATAAAAGATTGATCCCATCAACCGTTCCAGCTGAGGTCTGCTTGTCTCTCGAGATACATGCCAATTGTAGACCGCCCACCACATTTCAGGGATGTCTTCTCCGCGGCGCCATTTGCGCAATTGTCCAATGAGCGTTGACAGACTCTGACCCGGATGGGTGACATAGGACCAATGCGCTTCTTCCGAGTTCGCAACCGGCGGTTGAGCGAGCAATGGCTGTTCTTGTAAACCAAACATCTTCCGTACATGACGGACAATCTCGGAAGGAAGCAGTGCTTTCCCCTCATCATCAGCAACCGGGTAACTCAGCCACAACTGGCTGCTTGCCGCTGTAAGTGCCGTATAGATCAGGAAACGTTCATCCAGCATCTGCCTTGTTGCACCTGGTCCAAGCGCCACGCCTCTTTCCGTCAGTAACGATCTCTCCAGTTCCGTTAATACGCCATCATCCTGAGGTACGGCAGGTAATTCACCATCAACCGCGCCAAGGATAAATACGTATTTGATGTCCTGAAGTCGTGTACGGTCCATAGAACCAACCAATACCTGATCAAGTGCTGGTGGTACCAGACCTAGCTTCAGTTCCGTCAATCCGGTCTCAATCATCCCGGCAAACAGCGTGATATCCAGCCGTTCATTCCCCATCATATCGACCATCTGATCCAATAAATCCAGCACAGCTCCCCACATCTGCCGATGTTCTCTCGACCGTTCGGGGTCACCTTGTGCCTTAGCTTCAGGAGACATGTTATCCAGCTTCCATGGGATTTCAGCATCTTCCAGCAATCTGTATAGTGCCTCGCACTGGGCTTTAGCTGTCTTTGCCTTTTTCATTCGTTTCTCAAAAACACCCAAGGAATCTGTAATGACCGTTCGGCAGCTCTCCATTAAAGAAAGCATCTGGTCCCGTCCTCGACTACGGCCATCCTGACCGTTGTCTTCGAGCGACAGGCTTGGTACATACTTCCACGGTTTGCCGTCAGTCCAGCGATACCCGTGAATACCACAAGCCAGTACATAATTCTCAAGCTGGTCCATATCTTCACGAGTGATGGAACCATCACGCGGAAGCAGCAGATCCGTTTTGACACAGCGAAATACATCCTCGTAACGCCAGTGGCGCCGAACAATATCCAGTGCGGAACGGATAAACTCGGATAATGGATGATGAAGTTCATTTCTTCTGCGGTCCAGAAAGACGGGTACGTCATAATCCCTGAATAGAGGTTCAGCTATATCAGCGTAGGTATCCAACTGACGAACAAGTACCGCCATGTCCCGATAACGCGCACCTTCGTTTTGTGCCAGGCGCCGCATCTCACGCAGTGCTCCCTCCATCTCAGCTCGTCGGTTCTCCGCTGCAACCAGTCGGATTCCGGAATTAAGGCCATCACTTTTCCAACGAATTCGGCGGTCGAAACCAGCCTCCAGATGAGCAAGTCCCGGACGATCCTTGTATCTCGGTGGAATCTCCGAATCTAGCACGGTTATATCGCTCGGTACACCCAGTTCGTCAGCCATCCCTTTGAGACGCGCATAGGCACTTGCCGTGGGATAAAACAGTTCCAGTTCTCCAGGCAGTGCGCCGTGATCATAAGGACGATCCAATGTCAGGGCAATCGTCACGGAAGAGGACTGCAACATCAGCCGACCGATCACACTCATCTCCTGTGGTGTGAATCCCTGAAAACCATCAATCCAGATCTGGGCATCCTGCAGCAATGCACTTTCCGACAAACGATCTGTCAGCTCGGTCAACGTGTCTTCATCATCAATATATAAATGGGTCAATTCCTGTTCATAGTCACGATATATCAGATTCAAGTCATGCAACTTGTCCTCCAGAATCGGCGAAGTGGATGAGGTATTCCCTCCAGACATCCCTTCTTCCAGCAATGACGGATCAACTTCATAACGTTTAAATTCACTATATAAGTCATTTAATTCGCCTATAAAACCCAGCTGGCTGCCGGATGCACCAAACAGCTTTAATTCTTCCTTACGGCGCTGGATGACCTTGTAGAGCAGCATCTTTTTGCCTTCGGCTCCGATCGGAATACGAGCAGAACCACCTGCTTCTTGCATTACACGATAGGCTAGACGGCGAAAGCCGAGCACTTCTGCACGCATGGTACCTTTAATTGCTCCAGAAGAAACCAATGCCTGCTCTGTTCGAAAAGAACTCTGTTCGGGAACGAGTAAAATCAAAGGTGTGCCTTGCGGCTCCTTTTGAAGCAGGGATGTAATTTCCCGGGTAATCAGCAAGCTTTTTCCGCTGCCTGCCCGGCCAATAACAAAACGAACGGACATGTCTAATCCTCCAAACCACACGTACAAGATTTTAATTCCCAGTATAACATATCTGACTTGGTTCGGAACATACGTTTGCCACTATCCGGTAAAACCGGAGATCATCTCCGTTAACACAGCAAAACAGCAAAAAGCCCGCAGCTATCACACTGTGGACTTTTGACTTGATCTATACTTGATTGGAACGAAAATCATACGATTAATTCTTTTTACTGCGCACTTCGAAAATAGCAAATTTCAGGTAATGTCCTTCATCCACGCCCAAAATTTGTGGGTGATCCTTACCAGCTGCTTTCCAGTCGATCAAACGAAGCACTTTGCCTGCATCTTCCGCTGCATCGGCAATCGTATCCAGGAAGAGGTCTGGACGCATGTGATACGAACAGCTGGCTGTTACCAAATATCCACCCTCATTGACCAGTTTCATTCCTTGCAGATTGATATCTTTATAACCACGACATGCACCTTTAACTGCTGATTTCGTTTTGGCAAATGCAGGAGGATCAAGGATGACCACATCAAATGTTTTACCGCCAGCTGCAAGCGCTTTGGATGTATCCACTTTCTGTTCGCCTGCACGTGCACGTGTACGTTCATCCAGCCCTTTCACTTGTTCACGCAAGTACTGGAATGCATCAGCAACTACGAACTCGACCCGGTCAGTGAAACCGTTCAGCTCCACATTTGTTCGTGCACTCTCAATGGCATGCTCCGAAATATCAAGACAAGTCACTTTTTTGGCTCCATACTTGCAAGCATTCAACGTAAAGCTACCCGTGTGTGAGAAACACTCCAGAACAGTCGCACCATCCCAATATGGGAATGTAACTACCTTACCGCTTTTATTCACAGGCAAGAGCTGCTCTGTGCCATCCTGCTCAGTCGTTTGAAGTGTGATTCCACTCTTGTAGCCCCAACCCTTCATGAGCGGTTCGATGGCTGCACGATTCTCACGTTGGTCGAAGAAGTAACCTGTCTTCTGCCCTTCCACGATATCCACTTTAATGAGTAGTCCATTCTCTGTAACAGTGACATGCCGTGGGCACTCTCCATGCAGCGGACCTTTGGTCTGCTCCAAACCTTCCAGTTCACGAATCGAGACATCACTGCGCTCATATATGCCTTCCGGCTGCATTACTTCAATGAGTGCCTGTACGATGGCTTCACGGCAACGATCCATGCCAAGTGTAAGCAACTGTACAACGAGGATGCTACCGAAACGGTCAACGATCAATCCTGGTAGAAAATCAGCTTCTCCGTAAACGAGCCGGTATGCCTCGCCATCCTGTATAAAACGTTCCCGATGACGCAAACAATCGCGGAAACGAGCTGCAAAAAACGCGGTGTCCATCTGTTCGGACTCCAGAGGTTGATACGCTACAACTCTTACAGTGATTTGAGATGCGGGATTGTAATATCCTGTCGCCAGATAGCGACCTTGATGATTCAATACATTGACCAGATCTCCCGGTTCCGGGTTTCCGTCAACAGAGGCAATTTCATTGTTAAATATCCATGGATGTGCATGTTCAAGCCGCTTTTTGCGACTGCGTTCGAGTGTAACTGATGGCAAGGTAGATCCACTTCCTTTAATTTAATAGTAACTGATGCGCAAGGTGGCGTTTCGGTACGAAGATCCACTTCCTTTAATTTAATAGTTCAAAAGATAGGTTTGGTGCGGCGCGTAGGTGGCGTTTCGGTTACGAATCGATCTTCCGATCACTGTTGTCTCCAGATTTTTTTGATTCCCTTTTTTAAAGGGAAAATCCGGAGACAAAGGCGCACGCTTCGCTTCTTCAGATTCGATTTCGTCCCCTCCACTACGTTTGCACGAATCACCGTATCTTTCGAATTGGGGTGGGGCAGTTAAGTGACGTTCCGGTTACGAATCGATCTTCTGATCGCTGTTGTCTCCAGATTTTTTTGATTCCCTTTTTTAAAGGGAAAATCCGGAGACAAAGGCGCACGCTTCGCTTCTTCAGATTCGATTTCGTCCCCTCCACTACGTTTGCACGAATCACCGTATCTTTCGAATTGGGGTGGGGTAATTTAGGTCACTTCCCTCTGAATTCCTTTAGGCTTGTCATGGTTGTCTTTTCTTACTCATAGGATGAGTTAAGGAACCGGACGGAAGGAATGATATTTCTATGTTTAGAGATGTTATATTGCCCTTACTCTATGGGCTTATTATCTTTTTTGGTGGCATGAAGCTGATGGAAACGGCCTTGCAGCGCATGGCAGGGCCCATGTTGGCAGATTGGCTCAATCGTGCCACCTCTGCTCCATGGAAAGGCATGGCCTTCAGTGCAGGTGCAACGGCCCTGTTACAGAGCAGTACTGCGGTCACCGTACTCACCATTGGACTGGCTAATGCCAGATTAATTACCTATGGACGAACACTTGGCATCATCCTCGGCACCAACATCGGGACATGCCTGACGACGGAGCTGGTGGGACTGCAGATCGGACGTGCTTCCCTACCGCTACTCGTCCTGTCGCTAACGGGCTGGGCCATGTTTGTTGTTCTTGGTGAACGCAATCTGGCCGCTCCTGAACGCACGCGTCAGACTCTGTTTAACATCCAGTACAGTTTCCTCGCAGCTGCGGGATTTGCACTTGTTATGACAGGCATTCAGGTGATGCAATCCATTGCCTTACCCTTGCGGAGCATGGGCGTATTTCAATGGTTTCTCGACCGCTCGGCCGACAGCTTGTGGTGGGGCTTCCTGGCAGGTGCCTGTCTGACAGCGCTCATTCACAGCAGCGCAGCTGTCATTAGCATGGCGATTACGCTGGCAGCCACAGGGGTATTGCCTGTGGAGATCGGCATCGCCATTGTGATCGGGTCCAATGTGGGGACCTGCATCACCGCTGTGATTGCTGCCGCGGGCGGAGCATCCGCAGGCAAATTTGTCGCAGCCTCCCATGTTGTATTAAACATTGCGGGAGCGTTGCTGTTTATGCCGCTGATCGGCCAGCTGCATGCAGCTTCGGCCTGGCTGTCAGCGGACAACGGGGCACAGATTGCGCATGCCCAGACCCTTTTTAACATCACCAGTTCACTGCTTGCTTTGCCATTTTGTTACTTGCCAATCTGGCACAAAAAACCACCGGTCCACGCCCCCGCGGCGAAGTCACCCGTGGCTTGATGATCTGTCTATCCAGACCCACAGAGCTCGCGGCTAACTGACTCGAACAATAGTGCGTTATACGTTAATGCCTAACTTGTTCAGGGCTACACGCAAGATATCATCGTTATTATCATATCCGCTCTGCTGCTGTAAGGACCATGCTTCTTCCGGAGCATACCAATCCACACCCTTGATTTCTTCAATCTGAGGCTGTAGATCACCACTCTCGGCTTCAACGAGATAATAATGAACTTCCTTGTCCACCGGGCCAAAGTCTGCATGTTGGTACGTGTAAGCAATGATATCAACCGGCTCTACAATGCGGCCCACCATACCTGTCTCTTCCAAAATCTCGCGCAGTGCCGTCTGTTCAATTGTTTCTCCATCTTCCATTTTGCCCTTGGCGAGAGTTGTTTTACCATAACGATCTACGATAAGCTGAATTTGAAGACGTCCGTCTTCCCCTGTTCTATAAACAACTCCGCCTGCTGAAATTTCTTTTTTGTTCATCGTGCTCTCCCCCATCAACTTCGATATCTTTATCTTATTTTTTTGCAAAAGAAGGACCTCATCTCCCCGGGTAAGCTCCCCAAGGAAATGAAATCCTTGTTTCTGACGCCTCGATTACATCGCGGCGGACTTAAGATTCTCTTCCAAAACACGTACCAGCATAGCCTGACTCTCGTTGACGCCGGCTTCAACCACTTTGACTCGGCACACTTTACCGACCATATCCATCGTTCCATCAAAGACCAGTTGAATGTAGTTGTCGCTATAACCGTGCAGCTTGCCACTTCCCTCGCGGCCTTTGGCTTCACCTTCGGGAATAACATCCAGTACCTGTCCAACAAACTGCTCAGCGTACTCCAGCTGCATCTGTTCAGACAAGTCAATCAGTTCATGCACACGTGCATTTTTGACTTCTTCGTCCACCTGATCTTCCATTCGTGCTGCTGGTGTACCCGTACGCTTGGAATAAGGGAATACGTGCATTTCGGAAAAACCGATCTTCCGCATCAACTCATAGCCATTACGGTACATCTCATCCGTCTCACCTGGAAATCCAACAATGATGTCTGTTGTAATCGCTACATCCGGCATTGCTTCCCGAATGCGAAGCATCTTGTTGTAAAACTCTTCCGTCGTATATTTACGACGCATGCGTTTTAACACCGTATCATCACCCGCTTGCAGCGGAATATGGAAGTGACGAACAAGTTTGTCCGAACGTTTGATCACGTCGAGCATACGGTCGTCGATCTGGCTGGCTTCAATCGAGCTGATTCGAATACGCTCCAAACCCTCTACCTTATCCAAATCCCACAGCAGATCGGTCAGATCATAGTTCTCCATGTCATCGCCATACCCACCTGTATGAATACCAGTCAGAACAATCTCCTTGTATCCGGCGTGTACGAGTTGATGCGCCTGTTGAATAATGCTGTTCGCTTCCCGACTACGTGAGAGACCACGAGACCACGGAATAATGCAGAACGTGCAAAAGTTATTGCATCCATCCTGAATTTTTAGGAATGCTCGGGTACGATCAGCAAAATCCGGTACGTCCATTTCTTCAAACACACGGGTTTTCATAATATTACGCACCGCATTAACCGGTTGACGGGACTCCTGAATTTCATTAACATATGGCAAAATCTTGTCACGGTCCTGTGTACCGATAACCAGATCCACCCCTGGGATGTCCAGAATCTCTGCCGGAGAAGTCTGCGCATAGCAACCTGTAACGGCCACAATCGCCTCCGGGTTGCGCCGAATGGCACGACGAATAATTTGACGGCTCTTTTTGTCGCCGGTATTGGTTACTGTACAAGTATTAATCAAGTATACATCCGCTGTCTGTTCATCAAAGTCCACTTGATCGTAACCTTCGTTTTTGAACAATTGCCAAATCGCCTCTGTATCATAGAAATTAACTTTGCAGCCTAAGGTGTAAAACGCCACGGATGGCATAATTACATTCCTCCCATTTCTCCGGATTCATATAGCACGCAAGTTAGTGCTGCCATTCCAGCTGTCTCAGCACGCAAAATGCGTTTGCCCAGTCCAACAGATACAGCACCTGCCTGATCAGCCTCTGCCGTCTCCTTCTCAGAAAATCCACCTTCCGGTCCAACCACGATCAATACTTCTGCACTTGCATCAGGTGCAAGTTGCTCAATAAACGGTTTCAGTGCATCTCTCAGCTGTTTACCGTTTTCTTTCTCATAACAATAACATACCAGGCTATAGCCCTCAAAAGAAGATAACAGCCCTTTCCAGGAAAGCGGCTGCTCAACGGATGGAATGCGATTCCGGTGACTCTGTTCGGCAGCTTCCTTGGCAATTTTCCGCCACCGCTCCAACCGTTTGCCTTCTTTCTTGGCATCATATTGCACAATCGTACGTTCTGATAGGAAGGGTACAAATGATACCGCCCCAATCTCAGTACATCTCTGGATGACTGTTTCCATCTTGTCACCCTTGGGCAAACTCTGTGCCACGGTTACACGAATCCGTGCTTCATGGTCCATCTCGAGAGGTTCCACAATATTGGCTGTCACTTGGCCAACTTCAATACTCTCAATTTCCACGAGTGCTTCTCTGGAGTTTCCGTCACTGACAATCAGTTTATCTCCAGGTTTACCACGCATGACCTTGCCAATATGGCGTGCATCATCACCTGTGATAATCACAGCGTGTTCATTAAACTGTTCTGCAGATATAAAATATCGCTGCATTAGTCAATCCACCCATTCTGTCCTGTTATGATTGGAATTCACCCCACCTGATGACAGGCATGAATCCAATCGCCACAGATGATCATACAACTTTTACGTGTTTCTGACCAGTATTCCGGTTCATAAACAATGCGCTTTTAGCGATATAATTCGATAATCACCTTTGCTAGATCCACATACATCGTTTGCGCAAACTCATACAAAGGTTGAATCGTCACATTTTGCAACGGAGGTATAACAAGAATCAATAGGAAGATAAAAACAGACCATTGCTCCACCCCTTGCAGCTTGCGGCTGATTGAAGGTGGCAGTAGATCCTCTAGAATCCGATAACCATCCAGTGGTGGCAACGGAATCAAGTTAAACAGGAACAGGAAAAAGTTGGTTAAGTTAAAGATAGCGAAAAACGTCGTGATTGCTGTGAGCAGACGCTCATTATCAATGCCGCCGAGAGCTCCCGAACCAACCAGTGAAGCATAGATGATTGTACCGATGATCGCGAGCAAAAGATTGCTCAGAGGCCCTGCTACAGATACGATGATGCCCATCAATCTAGGTTTGTCGAAGTTAGCCCGATTAACGGGAACTGGACGTGCCCAACCAAAGCCGGCAATAATGAGCAGCAGCACACCTAACAAGTCAAAGTGTACAACCGGATTCAGCGTGACCCGACCCAACAGCTTCGCTGTTGGATCACCAAATTTGTTGGCAAAATACGCATGCGAGAATTCATGCACCGTAAATGCGATCAGAATGGTCAGCAGGAAAAACGGAAGCTGATCGATCGGATAACGAAAGAACGAATTCCAGAAGTCCATACGTTACCCCTTTCTGGCTACAAACGCCAGCCAATCCTCATCACGGTGGATCGCACTCACTTCAAACCCGGAGGCTACCAGTGCATCATGCACAACCTGCTCTTTGTTCTTCCAAATGCCGGATACAATATAGGTGCCACCAGACTCAAGCGCATTATAGACATCGTCTACGAACAACAAAATGATCTCAGCCAGAATGTTCGCCACGACAATCTTAACCGGCAGTTGTACACCAAGTGCAGGGTCCTGACTCCCAAGGACGGACAACAGATCACTCTCTTTAACCGTAATTTGTTGTTCCAGCCCATTCAGTTCCACATTCTCCCTGGCACTGATTACCGCAACCGGATCAAGATCAAGCGCCAGTACATGTTTTGCCCCAAGTTTTATCGCTCCAATAGCCAAAATACCAGAACCTGTACCTACGTCAATAACTTCCTCGCCGCCCTGAATAACCGTTTCCAGTGTGCGCAAGCAGAGGGAGGTCGTTGGGTGGGTTCCTGTACCAAAAGCCATGCCTGGATCAAGCTCAATAATTTTCTCATCTGGACTTTCAGGCGTATACTCTTCCCACGTTGGCTTGATCGTCAAACGTTCCGATACACGTACCGGCTTGAAATATTGTTTCCAGGCTGTTGCCCAGTCATCTTCATCCACTGTACGCGTCTCATAACGAACCTCACCTGTATCAATTCCGAATTCGGAGAGTTCCTCAACTCTCGGATTAACTTCAGACTGTAATGCAACCATGTCCGTACCTTCGGAGAAGTACCCTTTGATGACCGCAAAGCCTTCCGGAATATCATTCAATGGAACGTCGTATAACTCACCATACGTTGTGTCCCGTTTTTTATTTAAAGTACCGGACTCTTCAATCGAAACCCCTCCAGCACCCGCTTCATGTAAAAAATTCGAAATCATCTCCACAGCTTCTTCTGTGGTATGTATTGTTAGTTCATGCCATAACATACTTGGTTTTTCCTCCTCATTATTCAAACATCCCAACTATTGTACTACACAAGCTAGCCGGAGCACAAAGCCGACAACTAAAAGAAAAACAAAACAGGATATCCGCAGCCTGACTGCTCGAATATCCTGTCATCTATTCATACATATCTGTTTTATTTACTTCAGCATTTTACATAATTTGAATCTCACTTAACAAAAACGCCCACCGTTTTGTGTGATCATCTCTGCGGCTTGCGGGAGCGAATCGTTGGATACGGACACGGTTAGCAAAATTTCTTGTTTTAGCCTGTTGGCCGAGTCCTCTTTGGGTGTATCATACACCTGACCATTGGACAACATTTCCGTTTCATCACTAATCAAGGCAAGTACATTCAGTTCGCCACTAAATCCTCCGACGACGGCCGTAGGAGAATTATCGGAGCCCGTAACATGGTTTGAGCCCAATGCAGACGCTTCATTGCCAAGGCTCTCAATGCTTAATTGGTTCGGGTGCAAAAATTCCAGGGCTCTGCGTGCAGACTCGGCCTCAGTCCAGCTTGTAAAAACAGCTTCGAGGGTCACTGCCGAGCGATCTTCAGTCATGAAGCTCCCGTCCCTGTCTTCGATCAGCCGCTTCACTGCGGCGTAGTGCTTCGATATCTTCATGATCCGCAACTTCAGCGCTGAATTCCACGTCCTCATTTTTCGCGGATTGCATACGTTTCATCTTTTCCGTTTTTGTTAAAATCTTACCTGGACGTTCATGTTCAGCCATTGTAATGCTCCTCCTTCAAATTAAAATGAACTAATATTTGTTACACTGTAAGACTCCGATTGTAGCCCCATCCTCCGATCGCTGTTATCCCCAGATTCCTTCAACTCCCTCCTTAAAGGGAGAAATCCGGGGATAGCGTATGCTTCCGAAGTAGCTTTCTTGCGAAAGCTTTTAGGCGAACGCTTCGCTTCTTCAGATTGGTTCTACACTCTCCGTTAAAGTGTAATTATCTGTCCATCTTATATACATTTCCTGAAACTAGATCATTCCACCGGCTTGTTCGATTATAGACATAGCGCGGTGATGTACCGATTCATCTACGATGACAGTTAGTAATACATCTCTTCCTGTAGGTCCACCCTGTCCACCATCACTCATGCCGCTTGCAGAAGGGTCCGCCGCAGCCATAATTCCAGCACTGGCATTTGTTTGCATCGAATCGGGCACCCATGATGAAAAACTGCCGGAAACGCCCGGCTTGTAGGAAGCCCCGCTTGGTCCTACACCCGCATATCGGCTGAATCGATTAATTGACAGGTCCTCCACTCGCAATGCCTCCAGTTTTTTGGCCGCCCCTTGAGCCTGCTCCGGGCTGTGAAAGTACGCCAAAATATTTTTCTCGGTCATCCGCTTCACCTGCTTCCCTAATTTCTCGCATATCAGCTATGCATATCATTCTCGCCATGCTATCTTTCCGCAAGTTCGCTCAGAATATACCGAAATGCTCCCACAAATTGCTGTCGTTCTTTGTAGCATAAATCCATGGATTTCACAAAAACCACTGAACCACTAAAAAAGGCGTACAAAAAAGGACACCCCGCGGTAAAAACCGCTGTGGTGTCCTTTTGAACTTACTTTATTTTATTCTCAGTCGCCGCGGAAGGCGCGTTTCACTCTATCAAAGAAAGATTGTTCATGCTCATGTGTTTGCTCTCCATCCAGCGAAGCAATTTGGCGAAGCAGATCCTTCTGCTCGTCATTCAGCTTACTAGGTGTAACCACAACCACTTTCACATGCTGATCCCCCTGCCCCATACCGCGCAGGCGTGGTACACCTTTGCCTTTGAGGCGGAAATACGTTCCCGTTTGTGTACCAGCTGGTACTTTCAACTTCACTTTCTCGGTCAACGTTGGGATCTCAACTTCATCTCCCAGAGCTGCCTGAGCAAAGGTAAGTGGGATTTCGCAATAAATATCGTCGCCTTCACGCTCGAAGAAATCATGTGATTTCACGCGAATGACAATATACAGATCTCCCGCTGGTCCGCCACGCAGGCCGCCTTCACCCTCACCTGTCATACGCAGTTGCGCGCCATCATCTACACCCGCTGGAATGCGAACATGGATTTTGCGTTGCTTGCGGACTTTACCGCTACCACTGCACGTTGTACATTTTTCTTTGATAATTTGGCCCGAACCGCTACAGTTCGAACATGCACGACGATTAACCATACGACCAAACGGTGTATTTTGCACGACTTCCTGCTGACCGCTACCTTGGCAGACCGAGCAGGTTTCCGGTTTCGTTCCAGGTTTGGCACCTGAGCCATGACAGGTATCACAGCCTTCGGTACGCGGAATCGTAATATCGGTTTCTTTACCGAATACAGCTTCCTTGAACTCAATTGTCATCGTGTACTGCAGATCATTCCCCCGTTGCGGAGCATTTGGATCACGTCGTCCACCGCCACCGCCGCCAAAGAACATATCGAAGATGTCGCCAAATCCGCCGCCGCCAAAATCACCGCCACCACCGAATCCACCTTGATTCGGATCGACATGACCATATTGATCATATTGTGCACGCTTCTGACCGTCACTCACTACGTCGTAAGCTTCTTTAACTTCTTTAAATTTAGCTTCCGCATCAGCAGCCTTGTTTACGTCAGGGTGATACTGACGGGCAAGCTTACGGTAAGCCTTTTTAATCTCATCGTCGTTAGCCGTTTTACTAACGCCAAGCACCTCATAATAATCACGCTTTTCAGCCACTCTTCCACCCCCATATCATTCACCATATCGCACATCGTGACAAAAGGAAAGCCAAAGCGCGGGAGCCCCGGCTATGACTTTCCCTCTAATTCGAACGTCACCGATGTTTAATTCGCGTAGAACTACGAATTAGTTTTGTTTTTTATCTTCATCCACAACTTCGTAATCAGCGTCTACGACGTTGTCACGTTTAGCAGAACCTTGTTGCTCTTCAGCACCTTGTGCTTCTTGCTCTTGCGCCTGAGCTTGCTCATACAGTTTCACGGACAGTTGTTGAACGATCTCTGTCAGTTCTTCTGTAGCAGCTTTGATATCTTCCAGGTTGTCGGAAGCCAGAACGCCTTGCAGTTTTTCTTTGGCAGCATTCGCTTTTTCAACTTCGCCAGCATCTGCTTTTTCGCCAAGATCTTTGATCGTTTTGTCAACAGAATAGATCAATTGATCTGCACTGTTTTTCGCTTCAACGAGTTCTCTGCGTTTTTTATCTTCTTCAGCGTGCAACTCAGCATCTTTCATCATTTGCTCAACTTCAGCATCGCTCAAACCGCTGGAAGAAGTGATTGTGATTTTTTGAGTTTTGTTCGTACCTTTATCTGTTGCAGATACGTTAACGATACCGTTGGCATCAATATCGAAGCTAACTTCGATCTGTGGAACGCCACGTGGAGCTGGTGGAATATCACCCAACATGAAACGTCCAAGCGATTTGTTACCCGCTGCCATCTCACGCTCACCTTGCAGAACATGAATCTCAACGCTTGGTTGATTGTCTGCATACGTGGAGAACACTTGAGATTTGCTTGTAGGGATCGTAGTGTTACGCTCGATCATTTTAGTGAATACGCCACCCGCTGTTTCGATACCCAGGGACAATGGCGTTACGTCGAGCAATACAACGTCTTTCACGTCACCTGTCAGTACGCCCGCTTGTACAGCAGCACCCAAAGCTACAACTTCATCCGGGTTAACGCCTTTGTGTGGCTCTTTGCCCGTCAGTTTTTTGATTGCTTCTTGTACTGCTGGAATACGTGTCGAACCACCAACCAATACGATCTTGTCGATATCGTTAGGCGTCATACCCGCATCACTCAATGCACGACGAGTTGGTTCAAGCGTACGCTCAACCAGACCTTCAGAGATTTCTTCAAATTTCGCACGGCTCAGGTTCAACTCCAAATGCTGAGGAACGCCATCAGCAACTGTGATGAACGGCAAGGAGATCGTTGTAGTCAATACGCCGGAAAGTTCTTTTTTCGCTTTTTCCGCTGCATCTTTCAAACGTTGAACCGCTGCTTTATCTTTACTCAAGTCAATGCCTTGATCTTTTTTGAATTCACTTACGAGGTAATCAATGATCACTTGGTCAAAGTCATCCCCGCCTAGTTTGTTGTCCCCGCTAGTTGCTTTAACTTCGAAGAAGCCATCACCCAGTTCAAGAATGGATACGTCGAACGTACCGCCACCCAGGTCATATACGAGGATCGTTTGGTCTTCGGATTTCTCCATACCGTATGCCAAAGCTGCTGCTGTTGGCTCGTTGACGATACGCAGAACTTCCAAACCTGCAATTTTACCCGCATCTTTAGTCGCTTGGCGCTGACTGTCATTGAAGTAAGCTGGTACAGTGATAACTGCTTGAGTTACCGTTTGACCCAGATAAGCTTCAGCATCGGATTTCAATTTTTGCAGGATGATTGCAGAGATCTCTTGTGCAGAGTAGTCTTTGCTATCGATCGTTTCCTTGTGGGAAGTACCCATGTGACGTTTGATCGACATGATAGTACGATCCGGATTGGTGATGGCTTGACGTTTTGCTGTTTCACCAACAACGCGCTCTCCATCCTTTTTGAAACCAACTACGGATGGAGTTGTACGTGCGCCCTCCGGATTTGGAATTACGACAGCCTCGCCGCCTTCCATTACTGCTACGCATGAGTTTGTTGTTCCTAAGTCAATACCAATTACTTTGCTCATCCGAAAATTTCCTCCCTCAACAATTTAAAATGAATGGGTCTGATCTGACCCTTATTTAGATGTTCATGTTGCTAATCGTGCTCTATGTGTACAAACCTTTATATTAAACTTCGCCCACATTGTTCAACCATGGAGCCGACTCATTCCTTCCTATAAGGAATTTATGAGCTGACTTTAACCATAGCTGGACGAAGCACTTTATCTTTCAGCATGTAGCCTTTTTGGACTTCCTCAACAACGATACCTTCTTCGTACTCGTCGCTCTCCACTTGCATAATTGCTTGGTGGAATTCAGGATTGAACGGTTGTCCTACCGATTCCATAGCCGTCAGACCTTCATTATTCATCACGGTTTCCAATTGACGGAAAATCATTTGGATGCCCTTGGAGAAAGATTCGACCTCTGCTCCTTCCGGTACAGTAGCCATGGCGCGCTCGAAGTTATCAATAACCGGTACCAGTTCGGTGACCAGCTTCATCGAAGCGTATTTAGCCAATTCTTCTTTTTCCTTCTGCGTACGACGACGGAAGTTATCAAAATCAGCCTGTGCACGGACATAACGCTGTTGTTGCTCCTCAGCTTCTGCCTTCAGACGTGCAAGCTCATCCTGCTCCTGACCAGCCATCTCTTCAGCTTGTGCTTTTGCAGCGCCAGCTTCATTAATAGGCTCCTGCTCAGTTGCTGTTACCTCTTGTTCTTCTGTAAATGATTGCTCCTCTTTCAAGATGTTCACCTCCTTATACGAATGAAATGGTTCATTCCCGAATCTTATTTGAAACGATGTGTTAGCATCGCCGTCAAGTCACGGGATAGTGTATTTAGAATATGAATGACACGTGCATAATCCATCCGCGTGGGTCCTAGAATACCGATCGAACCCAAAGCCTCACCGTCCAATGAATAGGAGGCTGTAATAAGGCTACAGTTGGCAAAGGCTTCATGATCATTTTCAGTGCCGATTCGCACTTGAATACCAGATCCACCCGGCACGGGCATCATCAATTTCATGAGTGTTGGTGTCTCTTCCAGCAGATCAAGAATATCTTTTACCTTTTCGATATCTTTAAACTCCGGTTGAGTCAACATATTAGTGGCACCACTGAGGAACAGACGATTATCATGTTCATTGTCAAAGGCACTGTTGAGCACCTGCATAACTTCCTCATAACGTGTAATATGCCGTTCCATCTCTTGCCCAAGTTCGGTATAAAGACGGGATTTCAATTTGTAGATTGGTACGCCCACAAGTTTGGTATTTAACAAGCGAACCACATTTTCCATCTCAGCTACCGAGATTTCTGGTGGAATCTGAACCGTCTTGTTCTCCACTTGACCTGTATTGGTCACGATAATTGCCACAGCTTCACTCTCGTTCAACGGAAGCAATTGGAAGTGACGTAAGGACGTATGGAATACTTCCGGTCCAAGCAGGATCGAAGTATAATTCGTCATATGTGACAAAATATTGGATGCATGCTGAATAACTTGTTCCATGACGTTCAATTTTTCAGCGAAGAACGACTTGAGATCATCCAACTCCTGAGGCTCCACCTGATTCCAAGGGACCAAATGATCGACATAATATCGATAGCCTTTATGGGATGGAATTCGTCCTGCCGATGTATGCGGCTGTTCCAGGAAACCCATATCTTCAAGGTCCGCCATTTCATTACGGATCGTCGCCGGACTGTATCCAACATCTCCCCTTTTGGAAATGCTCCGGGACCCTACGGGCTCAGCTGAACGGATATAGTCATCCACTATAGCGTTCAGAATCATTCGTTGACGCTCTGTTAACATGGTGAGTATCCCTCCTTCTGACTGTACTGCCCCATGTCGTTAGCACTCCGGTTAGATGAGTGCTAAGCGGTAATACAAAAATACCAAACTGACGTGAACATTGTCAAGTGAGTTTGATGAGTGGGCTCATCTATTTATAGTATAGACCAATGTCGACGAGTCCTAACAACTTTATTGAACATACTTTGAAGTAAAAAAGGACTGCATGTAGGGCAGAGGCTGACTCGGCTCGATTCATGCAGTCCATTCAGTTGTTATGCTGAAACGTTAAGCTCTTTTAATACCGCGATCTCATCGCAACAATCCTGCTTGCTGCAATGAACACAGTCGGTCCATACTTTCTCAGGGAAAATCTCTTTTTCCACTACGGCAAAGCCGTTTTTGAGGAAGAAGGATACTTCATATGTCAACGCCATAACCTTAGGAATCTGTTGTTTCTCCGCTTCTTCTACAAGTCGGTCCAGCAATCGGGAGCCAATACCGAGCCCTTTGTGCCCTTCCGAGATACCGAGTGATCTGACTTCCACCAAATCATTCCCCAGACGACAAAGCGATCCGCAACCCACCACTTCACCATCAACTTCGGCTACAACAAAGTGCTCCAGCTGTCGGTGCAGTATTTCCCGTGATCGCGGAAGCATGATCCCACGCTCTGCATAGCCCTTAATCATTTCATACAGTGGTTCAACATCTTCCGGCACGGCTTTTCTGCATATTACCGACATCCTTCTCTCCTCCTATTACCAAGCTTTCCAGAGGAAAGCTGACTTCGTAGTTGTTAAATTAACACGCTCTGTAAAATCAATATGAATAAATATACAACAGAGCGTATAGAATTTCAAGCTATGAATTCAGCGATATGGACCCGATAAACTCCGCAAAAACGTCATTTCCGAACAGGATACCCTGCTCGCTCAGTCGGAAGCCGTCTGCCGTCCGCTCAAGCAACCCTGCGTTCAACATTTTGCCCAAAGGCTTCGCAAACACTTCTTCCATGGACTCTCCGAACTGTTCGCTAAAGCGTGAGGCCGAAGCTCCCTCCAACATTCGCAGTCCAACCATCAGATAATCTTCCATGGCTTCGGGGCGAGCAATCTCAAAATGATCCAGACGAGGCAACCCTGCTCGTGAAGCTTCAACATAAGGATTTATACCTTTAATATTCATATGCCGTTCGCGGCCCACATATCCGTGTGCCCCTGCACCCAGACCGTAGTAGTCCTCATTACGCCAGTAGGTAATATTGTGACGACTCTCGAAGCCCGGCTTGGCAAAGTTACTGATCTCGTATTGTCCATAACCTGCTTCTTTCATACGTCTCATTAATAGAAGATACATCTCCAGCTCATCATCTTCATGAGGAAGTGGTAACTGGTTCTTCTGATACAGGGTATGGAAAAGTGTATTCTCTTCCACTTTCAGGCTGTAGATGGAGTAATGCGGCAGATCCAGTTCCAGCGCTTTGTCTATACTCTCATTCAACATTTCAACAGTCTGGTTTGGCAAACCAAACATCAGGTCAATGGACAGGTTATTCAAGCCTGCTTTTCGAGCATTCTCCAAACTGCGATATACATCATCCGTATTATGAATACGGCCAATGCCTGTCAGCAGATCATTCTGAAAAGCCTGTACGCCAAAGCTGACACGGTTGACGCCGCCTTCTTTCATCACAGCGAGTTTCTCCGCATCCGTTGTTCCCGGGTTGGCTTCCATCGAAAATTCAATATCGTCCGCCCAATTTGGGAAATACGTCTTCACGGAACGAAGAAATACGGCCATCTCATCCGGTTTCAGAGCTGTTGGCGTACCCCCACCTACAAATATCGTCTTGATCTCGCCCGGTGGATTGGCCTTAACTGTATGTTCCATCTCCCGTTCCAGCGCTTCGAGATATTGCATCACGGGCTGATCTTTCAGAACGTAAGAGTTAAAGTCGCAATAAAAACATTTATTCGTGCAAAAGGGAATGTGAAGATACACCGCTTGGGGCGCACCTGTCTTCCGGCTGTGTGCTGCCAATGTCATGGCAAGTCCCCCTCTATTTGAAAAAAGGAAAGCCATCCGGCTTCCCTTTCAGCTTAGTTATTTATTATTCTGTGTTGTACCGATGTTTGCAAGCAAACGTCCTACAATTCAATTTCGATACACACATTATGTGATGTACCCGAAATTGAATTACTAGTCATCAATTTTCAGTACCGCCATGAATGCCTCTTGTGGCACCTCAACGTTACCAACCTGCTTCATCCGCTTCTTACCTTCCTTCTGCTTCTCAAGCAGTTTCCGTTTCCGCGAGATGTCACCACCATAACACTTGGCAAGTACGTTTTTACGCATTGCTTTTACCGTCTCACGAGCAACGACCTTGGTACCTACAGATGCCTGAATTGGCACCTCGAACATTTGCCGTGGAATCAGCTCGCGCAGTTTCTCACAGACAATGCGTCCGCGATTATAGGCACGGTCACGGTGAACGATGAAGGACAGAGCATCCACCTGTTCGCCATTGAGTACAATATCCATTTTCGCCAGATTGGACTGACGGTAACCGGACAACTCATAATCCAGAGATGCATATCCTTTGGTACCGGATTTCAACTGGTCGAAGAAGTCATATACAATCTCGGACAACGGAATCTCATAGGTAATGGTAACCCGGGTTGTGTCCAGATATTCCATATTTACATATTCACCGCGTTTAGTCTGACACAGCTCCATAATGGTACCTACATAATCATTCGGTACGATAATATCTGCCTTGACGTATGGTTCCTCGACGTAATCAATCCGTCCCACCTCAGGATAGTTGGATGGATTATCGATTTTCATCACTTCACCATTCGTTAAGGTGACGTGATAGATTACACTTGGTGCCGTTGTGATCAACGGAATGTTAAACTCCCGCTCGATCCGCTCCTGGATAACGTCCATGTGAAGCAGTCCAAGGAATCCGCAACGGAATCCAAAACCGAGTGCACTGGATGTTTCCGGTTCAAAGCTCAGAGACGCATCGTTCAACTGCAATTTCTCCAACGCTTCACGCAGATCAACATAGTCCGATGTTTCGATCGGATAGAGACCACAATACACCATTGGGTTAATTTTACGATAACCCGGCAAAGGTTCCGGTGTTGGATTTTTGGCATCCGTTACCGTATCCCCGACTTGTGTATCGCCAACATGCCGGATACCTGCAACGATAAATCCAACATCCCCGACGTTCAGCTCGTCCACGATGGTCATCCGAGGTTTGAACGCTCCAACTTCAATGACTTCAAATGATTTACCTGTCGCCATCATTTTAATTTTGGAACCGGATTTGATTTTGCCGTCAACAACACGCACATATACGATTACACCTTTGTACGGATCATAGTGCGAGTCAAAAATCAGCGCTTTCAAAGGCTGGTCAGGATCACCAGTTGGTGCCGGAACACTTTTCACCACTTGTTCCAAAATTTCTTTGATTCCGATTCCTGATTTGGCCGAAGCCAAAACCGCATTACTTGTGTCCAAACCAATAACATCTTCCACTTCCTGCTTCACCCGTTCAGGATCAGCGCTCGGAAGGTCAATTTTGTTGATAACCGGTAAAATTTCAAGATTATTATCCAATGCCAGATACACGTTGGCAAGTGTTTGGGCTTCAATTCCCTGAGCCGCGTCCACAACCAGCAGAGCACCTTCACATGCAGCAAGACTGCGTGATACTTCATACGTGAAGTCTACGTGTCCCGGTGTATCAATCAGATTCAATAAATACTCTTCACCATCATCCGCTTTGTAAGTCAAGGCTACTGCTTGTAGCTTGATCGTTATTCCACGTTCACGTTCAAGGTCCATTTTATCCAGAACTTGTTCCTGCATTTCACGTGAAGTGAGCGCACCTGTGTGCTCCAAGATCCGGTCCGCAAGTGTTGATTTGCCGTGATCTATATGTGCAATAATAGAAAAGTTACGAATTTTACGTTGTCTTGCCCGAATGTCAGTCATTCCTTACCCCCAGAAACAGCCTAGTGTCAATCACTTCATTATAACAGTTGAAGCACAGTGCATCAATCCCGTGATGTCTCAACTTTATAATAAAGTGTCTTCATGCACTCCCAGAGGTTATATTGTACCTTAAAATTATGGTATTTTATTCAGCAACGCCGCTAAAAAGAGAGACCACCCATTTGATTCCACTGTGTGAGAGATTTTGCAGTAGTCCAGCCGTTTTGTCTGCCAACACATCAACCGGAGCCTTATTTTGATCTGCCCCAAGCACTTGGCTTGGTGACTGAACAGGTACAAATGGTGGTTCTTTGATTTCCTTTTGGACAGGTGCAGTCGGGACAGATTCGGTAACCTGTGAAGTTGGCTCTGTTGTCACAGCGGTTGACGTGCCGTCTGATGAATTACCCATATGAAAGTTGCTGCCAGCCAGCTGCATTCCAAACACCACACCCAGCAACATTAATACAGCGATGGATAACAGTCTTTTACCGAATCTGGACATATGCTTTGCCTCCTGTCACTCTCTACTATTTTGTTCTTCATACATATATAGTCCCTATCCACCCTGTGATGACGTTTCTGCACTGGCTTTGTCCACCTTCTGATCTTCCCAATACACTTGGGCAATCATGTCTGCTAGAATCTTCGATGTCCGTTGGAGCTCAGCTCCTGTGTTGTCGATGCCGCCAATCTCAATCAAAATGCTGTTGGGTGAAAGGGTTTGATTATACTCTCCATTGTTAGCTCCTCCGCCATCTTTGCCCCACACACCACGGGATACCCCAGGATACTTGGCTTCCAGTTTCTTATGAATTTTCGCTGCAAAGGCTTCATTCTGCCGCCAATTTGGATTTTCATGTCCAATAATGAAATACACTTTGGCGTAGCCCAAGTCATTAATAGTGGTTGTTGTTTTGCCATGACGTTGTGAATCGCGATGAATGTCTATGAGATACGTCAGATCATCATTTTGAGCGAGTGCCGCTTTTACCGTTTGACGGGAGTATTTATAAGAATAGTTCCAGTTGTAGTCCTTAACTTTAGTGGGGTAATCATCCTTGGCGTGTTCTACGCCGATTCCCAGCTTCTCCAGACTGTCTGAGAGGTAGGTTCCCACTTGAAACACATTGCCTGTTGATTTGCCTGTTGATGGATTATCACTTTTCGTACCTAGCAGTGGATTGTAGCCTTCCCGTGGATGGGAATGATAGATAAGAATTGACTTTTTGCCTGTTGTCGGTGAGCCTGAATTGTCTTTCTCACCATTCTTTGCTGGGGGATCTTCTTTACCTTCTCCATCTCCAGGCTCACTCGACTCAGGTGGATCCGTATTATCCTGGCCTGGAGGAATGTGCAGCTCACTACCGGGTTTCCCTCCACCTGCGGAAGCCGTATCCGTAAGACCGGGACCGGGCTGATAATCTTCGGGAGCCTCGGCTTTTTCGTTACCAGATCCAGGACGGAGCAGAACAGGTTGGTTGGAACCCATGCCCGGCATTTCTCTCGCAATCAGGCTCTTTGGATCTTGAGGATTTACATTCGTTAGTAATTGAAAAACAAATGAGGTGAGGTTTTCACCGGATATAGCAGACGTCTGTTCCTTCTGAGTGAGATGGGGCATCTCCATACCGAGCATATCAACAAAAAAGCGGCTTGATACGGCACTCGCAAATCCTTTCATGGAAGAAACGGGTGAATTATTCAAACGTTTCTCTGCCATGCCCCCCAGACCCAGTACAACAAAAAACAAGGCAGATATGATCATAAGCAGCAACAACGTACGGCCCATGGCCAGCACGTGCAGACATCTTTTTTTCCACTTTCCAATATTCCAGGCCAATATCTTGTTCATTCTGCTGTCTCCTTCCCTGCTGGACAACTCTTATACTTCAACTCTATGAGCCGGCCTAATTTGATAGAACAGGAAAATGAAAGATTCCAGAAACAAAAAAAAAGAAAGTCCGATAGATTCGGACCTTCTTCTCAGCAGTTTTAAGTTTTAATGTGTATAGGCCGCTACGTTATCCGGATTTACGGCATCATGGAGTGCAGCGTTAAGTCCTGTAGCGATAACATTGGCAATTCCCTCAATAAACTCATCGATTTCCTTTGGGGTAACAATGAGGTCATGACCTAGTGGCTCCAGTACCTCTTTCACCAGACTCAAGCGATCTTGCTCACCGATGTCGTCCAGCATACCCATGATCTGTTTGGTCTGATCCGTTTCCTGGCGGAAGTGTGAGCGCATCATCTCAATCACATTGTTCACAATAGTGGACGCATAACATACGGTTGGTACTCCGATGGCGATGCAAGGCACACCTAATATCTCACGAGTTAGGCCACGCCGTTTATTTCCAATACCGGAACCCGGGTGAATACCAATGTCCGCTACCTGAATCGTTGTATTTACACGTTCCAAGGAACGGGAGGCCAGCGCATCAATCGCAATAATGGCATCCGGCTTGGTCCGGTCTACAATCCCCTGTACTATGTCACTGGATTCAATGCCCGTTGTACCTAACACGCCGGGAGCAATCGCGCTGACTTCCCGATACCCTGGCGCAACCTGATCTGGCACCAATTCAAAATACTGACGCGTCACCATCAGATTTTCCACAACAAGTGGACCGAGTGAATCCGGGGTGACATTTAAGTTGCCCAGGCCCACAATCAAGACCTTGGATGTTTTGTTAATTCCGGCCTTAACCATAAAATCTTCCATTTCACGTGTGAACTCGGCAGCAACTCGCTCCTGTAACTCGGTGTCACCATTCCGTAGTGAAGGTACTTCCAAGGTGACATAGTGACCTTTCACCCGACCAATGGCCGTGGCTGCTTCTTCAGTCAGGACATCAATACGTGTAATCGTAATGCCCTCTTTTTTCTCTACATCTTCCCGTAGTCCGGGAATCGTCTGTTTCTGTCCACCTTGCGCCATTTCCTTGGAGTCGATCGCCAAATCGGTACGAACTGTATAGTTTTGCAAATCCAGTGTCATTCTGTCCTTGCCTCCCTTACCGCATTTGAGCATATTGTGTGGGAAAAAGGGTTTCTTTATACAGCATGTCGAACATCGTAGGAATATCTGTTGCATTTTACATGCTAGCGTGATAGAATATTTTAAGTTGTGAAACGTTTGTATTCATGCAAATGCCTTACAGGAGGTGAATGTAATGCCAAACATCAAATCCGCTGTTAAACGCGTAAAAACGAGCGACAAGCGCCGCGCACTCAACGCTTCTCAGAAGTCTGCACTCCGTACAGCTGTTAAAGCTGCTGATGCTGCTCTGGTAAGTAACGAAGTTGATACTGCAAAAGCTGCGATTCAAGCTGCTTCCAAAAAGCTGGACAAGGCTGTAACTAAAGGTCTGGTTCATAAAAATGCTGCAGCACGCAAAAAGTCTCGCTTGGCGAAAAAACTGAACGCTCTTTCCGCACAAGCGTAAGAAGCGTTACTTATACGATCCAATGGAAAAATCCTGAACAGCATAGGCTTTCAGGATTTTTTAGTATCTGATTCGATAAGTATAAGACAAAGATAAAGCGACCTTTATTCCGATGATTTAACGATCATGGAGCAAAGGTCGCTTTGTTTGTTATTCACACTAGTAATCTATTACGTTTACTTATCCATTCATGCACCAAGTCTCAATAAGAACAGCTCCAGACCAAGTACTTTATCCACCGCTCCTGTTTTCATCTGGTAATCCAGTTCGCTGAGGTGACTCAAAATCATTCTCAGACGTTCCGGCTGAAACTTACGGGCTTGCTCACCTGCAATCTTAACAGCATACGGATGCAGACCAAGCTGACTGGCAATCTGCTGCTGGGAGTAACTTTGTTGTCCCAACTCTTTCACCTGGATCATGATCCGAAACTGGCGTGCGATTAAAGCCGCAATTTTAATCGGTTCTTCCCGCTGCTTCAACAACTCATAGAAAAGAGCCAACGCTTTCTCCAGTCGCAAATTAGCAAGTTCCTCCACCAGTGAAAATACATTCTGCTCTGTACTACGGGCAACCAGTGACTCGATATCAGCACGTTTGATTGTCCCCCCATTACCCGCAAACAAACATAACTTATCTACTTCAGCAGACAGGGTCTGAAGACCTGTTCCTGCATAGCTGATCAACGTTTCCGCCGCTCCCGTCTCCAAGGAAACATCCCGCTGCTTCGCAAGTTTCACTATCCAATTCAATAACTCTTCTCCACTGAGTGGAGCAAAAGCAAGAACTACTGCCTGTTTCTTGACAGCTTTCACCAGTTTCTTACGCTCATCCAGCTTATCCCCTTGGGCCAGGAAAACAATCGTACTGTAATCTGCCGGATTTTCCATATATGTAAGCAGACGATCAACCTGATGTTCAATCTTGGATTCTTTACCTGCGGTGAACAGGCTCGCATCCCTTACGATAATTAATTTGCGTGGAACCAGAAAAGGTACAGTCTCTGCTTCTTCAATAACAACCTCCACAGCCGTTTCAGACAAATCATATGGAATAATCGCAAAATCACGATGTTCTTCTTCAATAACCTGTTCTTTTAACATATCCGTAAATTGCTGTATCTGGTACTTCTCCGTTCCGTACAGCACATAGATCGGTGCCGTTTCTCCATTACGTATTGCCTTTGTTGCACTTTTTACATCCATTCACGGCGCCTCCTTATCCCTCTTATCCTACCAGAAAAAGCGCAAGACAACAAAGGGACCTTACATCCAGTTATGGATGAAGGTCCCCTGTCCTACATCTATATAAACGCTGACACCAGCAGTTCTAGAAAAAGCCGGTGCGCGGTCATACGACGTCAGTTGTTTGAACTGAGATAGGACGTTTTGTTACTTCCACTATATGCTTGTCATACTGAAAATGTTCTTTCGTTTAGAGGAGCGCACTCCCCATTTTTAATTATTTCGCAGGAGCTCCACCTGAAACAACAGGTACATTAAACGAGTTCTTCGCCGTTGTTCCGTCCTTGTCCGTTTCGTAATTAAAAAGGGTACCATCCTTTGACCAACTCGCTGACTTCAGTGTCCCCTCTATGCTGCGTTGTTCAACCAAATTTAGAACATCCGGTTCGCTCACAGGTTTGGAGTATATGCTGATTTGATCACCAATAAGCATAACTACATAGGAACCGTCAGGTGACTTCCATTCTTTTGGTGCTGCTGTTGTAGTCATTCCCTGATCCGGTCCTGCTGCGAATCCTTTGTTCCCTCCAGAAGCGTCTGCACCTGCACTGGAATCAGGTACAGTGTTACCTTCAACCGGAACATCTTCAGTCATATTAGGTGTTGTATCCTGAGAAGTGAAGGATTGGGCATCTCCATTTTCTGTTTCTGTTTCTGTTACTCCATTCTCTTCCCCATCTGCAGAAGATTTAGGAGAATCTCCTGATTCCTGAATTCTCTGCTCAGAATCTTGGTTCTGAGCCGGATTCTTCTGATTATCGGTCGAAGGAGTTCTGGACGAATTATCCTGCGGTCCTTTATTCGGAGCAGGCGTTGATTCAGTAGCCGGTTGTTTAGGTGTCGGATCTGACTGAACTTCAGGCTCCTGTACCTCATCTCCACCGTTCTCTTCAGGCATTGTTTCTACGTCTTGGTTATCTGGTTTAGTTGGTGAATCATTCGATTGACCCACAAACACATCGTTGCTGCTTGGTTGGGACGAAGTGGCAGGATCATAATTTTCAATATTCTTGCTTAATGAGTTCTCATCCAAATTGCCGCTCTCTTGAGAAGCTCCAGAGCTCATCAGCATGGAATCGGCATTCTCAATCTGTTCAGGCGGATTTCCCCAGATGGCAAATCCCAATATAACTGCCGCAGCCGCTGCACCCATGGACATACGTCCTGCCATCGAGTTAAGCCATTTTTGCTTCGTTTTCCGCTCACTTGAACGTTGTAAATTCTCAAATGCAGCGGGGACAGGATTCATTTCCTGTATGGTGCTACTTTGTTCCTTCCGCGCTTCGTCAATGGCATCAAGCTGTGGCATAATCGCATCAACCAGACTAAATTTCGGGCTTACTTGCGGTAATTCTTCCAGTTCTCTGGAAAGAGCTCTGAGTAAACTAAAATTCTCGGCGCACTCCGGACACTTTGCCACATGCTGTAGCATCTGCGCGGTTTCCGCCTCGCCCAGATCATGATCCAGATAGCGGTGCATCCATTCCACCACCTCTTCGCATTTCATCCTGTCACACCACCTTTCTGATATTCCTGTAGTAGATTCTGTAATTGCTGCCTGGCTCTAAATAAATAAGATTTCACCGTATTCAACGGAAGATCGAGACAATCCGCAATTTCATTGTAGGATAAGTCCTGCAAATATCTTAGAACAATAACGGTACGATGATGCTCGGGAAGCTTGTTGATCGCATCCTGAATGTCCTGGGCCACATATGTAGACATGACCTCGTACTCCACATCCTGATTATCCTGAAAAACCATGTCATGTTCATCAATGGAGACAGACGGCTTGGTTCTTCTGAATTTATCAATACAGATGTTCGTGACGATGCGTTGTACCCATGTTTTGAATTGGGCCTTTTCTTCGTATGAATTGATTTTGGTGTAAATTCGGATCAACGCTTCCTGCGCAGCATCCAAAGCATCCTGTTCATTATTTAGAATGTAATATGCGGTCCGATAGACATGTTGTTCAATCTCCCGCAATAGGGTAATTAGAGCGTCGCGATCGCCCGATTGAGCGGCTCTGATGAGTTCCGGCTCTACCACAAAGGATCCCCCTCTCCCTGCAACCTTACAGACGTGATCATCAATAAAATTGTTGCAAAGTTAAGTATTTTTTTAATTTGCCATAACAAAATAACGGCGTATGTATTAGGGCCGCTGAAATCTTCTCTTAGAATAACAGAAATTGCATAACGAGTCACCAAACGTATCCAAAAGGGATTCCATTACTTACACGACTCAATTCAAATGCAATGGCATACATTATAGATAAGCACTTTTTTGGTTCCTAAAATAAAAAAAGTCGAAATTTGTCCAAATTTAAGCTGATTTTAATGCAATTTTCATGAAAATAGTGTATTGTAAATTTACATTCATAAACACGAGGTGATGAGCATGCCAGCTCTTGCGAAAATTCAAGCTTTAAAAGAACAAATGCCCAAAGAATATCAAAGTATTTCCCACTTTGTTGAACATGCATTGGAGTCCATTGATACTCTGGTCGAGGAACATCGGAAGTACGTAGCTGCACAGGCATTATACGGCGATAAAATCGTTGGATCGGAAGAACGCTTGTACAGAGAAACCGTACTGGATGTCAGAGCACAGCTATTGATGACTCTTGAGAAAACGGTAGAAGATCTGTTGCACAAGGGCGACAAACACTGGAGCAAACACTTTAAGGATGGCGTAGAGTAGCTCTTATATTTCTTCTACATTTTGAAAAAATGGCCCGTTTTCCGATATTCTCCCTCCTGGGGGGGTAACGGAAAGCGGGCTTTTTTTGTACTGTGACTTGCAATCAAAAGAAGTGATTAATTGGTATATTCATTAGTAAATCGCCATCAGTTTGCCATTGAGAAACCCTAAAGCTCTTATGCCTGCGGAGCTGGCATACACCCAAACCTCGATTTTGCCTTTTGAACTCGTTTCATACGTAATGCTCGATGGATCTCCCCATGCAAGGCGCACCTGAGTTATGTTCATTCCTAAAGCTACTTCTCCAGCAATGATTTTATTCCAAGTGGACTTGGACCAATTGTATTTCTTATACGGATCAGAAGAGAAGAATTGGTTGGAATCGGCAAGCATCTCCGTCACACTGGAAGGTGCACCTCCTGCGTAGGCAGAAACGGTTTTTCCTTTTGCATTACGGAAGATAATAGAGTAACTTCGATCACCGTATTTAATCTTCTCAATTTTGATATCTGATATGGTCACTTTACTGAAACGTTGCCCTAAACTCGTATCACTGTTGATCCAGTAGGACTTGCCAATGAAGCGAGCAAGATTCCCCAACTCTTTTTTCTTGATCAGTGCAAGTGTATCCTTCGATTCCACCACAATAGAAGAATTTCCAACCAACACCTTGGCCTGCTTTAGCTCAGCATCCCATCGAACCTGAATACCCGCAGCCTGTCTTAACAAGTCCGCAGGAAATACAGTTTGTCCTCCAATGATTTGTACTTTCCCTTTTAACTTCAGCTCTTTGTTGTTTAATCGCGCAACAGCACTCCCTTTTTGCAAAACAATACTGTCATCTCCAAATTGAATTTCAAAAGATGAGCCCTTCACATCAATTTTGGCTCCCAATGTTTTGAACACCGACTGTACTGGCAAGTATACATTTCCATCCAACAATGTGGCGCCTGTTAACTTTTGCTGTGAATCAACGTTCAGTTGAAGACTTGAGGCCAAATCACCTATCTTCAAAGTCACTTTGGTTGTTCCTATGCCCGTAACCTTCAGTTTGCCTCCTGCCTGAATCTGTGCAACTTGGGGCTGCTCCACTATAAGTTCTTCAGGCAAAGGTGAACGTTTGTTCTTGAAACCATTACTATAATTCTCTTGAACGGTAAGGGTGATCATATCCCCAATATTAGCTTCCTTGGAAGATGCCGTAAGTGTCACTTGATTTAACGCGGGAGCTGATAGAGGATTTAACTTTCCATTATCATATGTAGCCCATGATCCATCCTGTAATAGTGCATATAGCTCATCCAGATTAGGCGCATACACCATCCGCGATACGTTACTTAGACCAGGCAGTTGCTCGCCCTTATATTTGGCAGTTCGATCGTAGCTCCAGACGCTTCCATCCTGTTTCACCGTGAGCAGCTTATGCGTACTCCCCCACCAAATCAAAGATTGCACATTATTCGCAACCGTGATGTAATCATCCTCATACAGCATACTTACGATCACTACCGAGCCATCATTTTTCAGCACTGCTGCGTAAACACCATTCGTTGCAATTGCTTTACCATCAGGTACATTTCCAGCTTTACGTATTTTGTTGTATTTGTCATAATATATATCTCCTGATGAAGATAATGCGCTATAAGAAGAATCGCTTCCAAAACTATAAGAATCCGCATCGATAATCGATTCCAAAACCTTAGCCTGATCATCAAAATTATAAAGGTTTCCATCCTGAAGCTGAACCCATCCATGACCATATACCTTAATCACACCATTGAATTGTTTCGTTACTGGTATATGCGCATTGTCCTTATTCCACCGAATCACTTGGCCATCAGCAGTCCACCCATAGATGGAATGGTCTTCTGATTTTGAAATACCAATCAGTTTTCGATTTTGTGTCCATACTCCACTTGTGGCCCCTTTAGACCAAAGTGTACCATCGTCCAGCAAATAGTCATTTCGGTCAAGAACTGAAGTGATGGAATTACCCGATCCAGATGATGCAAAAGCGGAGGACTGTCCTGCGATCAAACCGATGACTAAAAGTCCAATGCATAGGGCTATCGCTTTTCTAATCCATTTCACTCTAAACTTCTGAGTTGCATTTCTGTTCTTTTTACTTTGCGACATTTCTACAAGTTCCATTTTCTTGATCCCCTCATTATTATGTATGGTGCTACGATCCCTAAGTATCTCTATCCCTCCTCTAAGGTGGGCCTAACTATTATTCGGTAAAAATAACCATAATCCTGCAACAAAAATCACCTAACAATAATAAAACCGCAACTAAAACCATATTCTTACATGAAGTTAACGAATAACATACAATTACTTCTATTCAATAATCTAAAATGGAACTAATAAATGTACATCCGCAAAAAAATTCAATTGAATATATGGGAGATTAAATGAATCTAAAAACCTTTTTTAAATACTTCCTGGGATTCTTTCTACTCTGTAGTGTGTTACTTTTTGCAACTAATATGATAATTTGGCATAAAAGTTGGGATCAAATTGATCACATACTCAACTTATTCAGCGCAACTATAATTAGCTTGATAGTTGGCATATCAAAGGCAAGAGAGTAACTGATTTTTAGTCAACTATCCTAAGTGATAGTCTAGATGTCCTTACACTTCATGAAGTATTACTTACTTCTAGTACGAAAAGTCGAAAAAAAGATGACTGCATAACTAAAATATAATAACGCTGGAACCATCTGTCCCTAGCGAGTGAAGCAGCTTATGGACAAAATGTTCGTTAGAAAAACTCTTACATCCGTATCTGAATATAAGAAACTATGGAGAAATCAGAACAGCAAGGAATTATTTCAAATCCAAATTCTTATAGAAAAGGTACAAACCTTAGAAAAACGAAGGTTTGTACCTCTTTTGTGTGATGAACTTATTGATTATAATAAGGGCCATTTCCTGTGGATTTATTCAAGGACAACAACTGAGACACCGTTACGAATTGGTAGCCTTGCTTTTTTAGTGATTTAAGCATGTGGGGCAGCGCATCAGCTGTAGAAGCGTGAATATCATGCATAAGTACAATCGAACCTGATCTGATGTTTTTAGCAACCTCTTTATTTACGGCTTGAGCGTTCCGGCTTTTCCAATCCAGCGAATCCACAGACCATAAAATAATGGGTGTTTTCTGTTCTTTGGTGACTTTTTTGACTGATTCATTCATAGCACCATAAGGCGGACGGAATAGGGTTGGTTTTTCCCCAGTCGCATCCTCGATTCGGTCCGATGATTCTATGATTTGTTTGCGCACCTCACTCAGGCTCATATTCGCAAGATTTGGATGACTCTTGGAGTGATTGCCGATCTCGTGGCCGGCCTTAGCAACCTTTTTAGCCATATCAGGATAATACTCTACTTGTACGCCCAGCATGAAGAAAGTAGCCTTCGCGTTGTACTCCTTCAAAGTCTTTAGAACTCTAGGTGTCACCTTTGGGTGAGGCCCATCATCAAAGGTAAGAGCCACATATTTCCCTTTAGGATCAAGCGGAGGCTGAGTTGGCCTCTTCCCTTTTGGTTCATCGTTATTTCCATAAGTAATATTCCATTTTTTAGTAAGGTCCTTCTTCAAGTAGGAATGCAAGGATTTCAGTGGAATGTTCACTTGGACCGTTCCGGCTGCACCAGCAGCGATCTCGTATTTATTAAAGTATAAAGTAAAGACCCCGTTACCTATGGACCATTTCCATCCAGATGGATTTTTTATAGATTTTTGAAGTTCTGCTTCGAATACATAAGAGTGAACGTTTTTCTGTTTCTTCAATTCTTCCTTCACGATGGACATAATATGGTTAACAGCTGCTTTGTCATAAGTCATGATATCAGATAAATTCAATATTTTATTTTCAGCTGTGTCGATATTAAAAGATTTTATTATCGATTGTCCATTAGCACCGCCTGTGGTGATTTGATAGGAAGTGAACACTAAACTATATAAATGGTCATTAATTTTATTCGTATCTACTGTAATATTCAATTCAGCACGATGATCGCCTTGAAGCGTTTTTGCACCGGTCCCAACCTGGGCTAAGAATTTCTTTTCCTGATCATTGACCCACGTCTGAATAGGAGTATTAATCTCCTTGCTGTTTGAGAGAACGTTGCTAATCGACAGTATATAATGCTTCGTATTCTTCGTCCTTGTTTCGATATTTAGGCCTGGGTATGCACTGGGCGACACTTCAACGTTCTCTGTAACGCTGTGGTTCCCAGCTAGAACATTTTGCACCATTAGATTGATTCCTAGAATCCCGCCAGCTAATACAATAAATCCAACCAGCCAAACGGGCCACCGTGTTTTCTTCCTTTTGTTCATTTCAAATCATCCTTATCTTTATTCTAGTCATAAAACTGCAAGTCATTGTACGATACCTGATGAAAAATCAACCACCAGTTATTCACATAAAACATCGATGACAGAAAAGCACCACTGAGTGCCATCACTCTCGACAGATCGATAATGAGGAGCCACGCAAATCCCCCTGAGCCCATTTGATATTAAGATGGTAGGCCATGACAGCCATGACGGATAATGCCCTTAAGCCATCAAATCCTGGTATATAACGTTTACCATCGCCTCGTACCGGTGCAAAGTTCCGGATTAAACTTCCGAAATGATTCATGTTGTCGTGCATTTTGCTTTCGTCCCTATCCTTTTTGATTTGTCGCTCATAGGCAGGACGCCGAGCTTGTGAAAAAAGTTTTCTCCAATTAATGTAATCAATGAAGAGAACAAAACATTTTCATGGAACTTCTACCTTTAGAACTAAAAAAAAGCATCCCGTAAGAAGAGAGTCTTCGGGATGCCACATTCAGAATAATCGTCATTCGGCTTTGCCTCAGAGGCTGGCATTCTTCAAATTGAAACGGAACTCCGGTGAACCCACATATCCCGGCGCGATACTGTATTTTGGGAAGACGATAACCAGTTCGCCTTTTTCAATATAAAACGACTGTTCCGTGAACGTCCCTTTGAATTCTTCCAGGAAGTATTGATCGGGATCCTTTCTCATTTGCGCAAGAATATCTGCATCAAGCTTTTCTTTATAGTTAGATCCGAGGAGATCCTCCAGTGTCACGCGCTGAGCCGCAGAGGCATTTTTCAAGTTGTAGGTATCGATCCGGGGCATGCTTGTTCCGCCCCTGTAACCTTCCGTGATTACTTCAAGCGAAACTACTCCTGCCGGGTTTCCAGTTCCGTCCGACTTTAGCTTATAGCTGACGTAAAATTCATAGGGGTGGAACTTCTGGTGATTTACTTTTGCCTTTTTGGCCGTTTTTGCGGCATCCTTCTCCCACTGAGCAAGATCCTTTTGCGCACGGGATAAAAGGATGCCATTCAGTTCATTCTGGTATCTGGTGTCCAGCATGCCGTCCAGCTGCGGTACCTTGATGTTCACAATAAGGTTCTTGCTTGTTGTGCTCAGTACCTTCTCCACGATTTTTACACCTGTAGCCGAAGGGACGGTTGCTTGTACCTTAGAGCTGACAGTTACGTTCGCTGAAACAGGTGCCGAGGCCAGCGCATATGCAGATAAGCTCGCTGCGCCGACGCCGAGCATGGCTACACAGCCCATGGCCCCCATCTTCATGTATTTTATCGTTTTCTTTTTCATAGCTTTCATCCTCCATCTCTTTGTATGAGTGTCTAATCACGCACACTCATTGGCTAGACGCATGAGATGGTTCAGAAAGTTTTGGAAAATCAAAAACAGAACAATGTCTCTTCGACCAAAGTACTAACAAAAAAAAACCGGCGCGGGGTACCCCATCACCGGTCTCTTCCATTACTTAATGTATTTGTTATTAATCAGAACGTCTTTCAACACATCCGTGGGAATGACGAATTCCACAGAACCCATATAGCCTGGCGCAACGTCATATTCGTTGAAAGCAATCACCAGCTTGCCGTCGTTGTTGATATAGAAGCCTTGATCCTTCGCGATGCTCTGGAACTCACTGGTGACCGGCACGTCGGTAGCTCCCGGAGCCCAGTAAATCTTATTAGGGTCCGCTTTCATTTGCCCCTGCATCTGCTCTTTAACGTTGTCGCTGATGAGCCGTACATAACGATCGTCCTTGAACAGCATCGGCAGAGTTATGAGGATTTGGTTTTTCTTATCGATCGTATCAAACTGAAGCTCCTCCGAGGATGAACCGGCGGTCTCGACCACGTATCTTTGTATAGATAAAATCTCGTCGTTGTCCGTCTTTACTTCATATCCGACATCAAGTCCCAGATGGCCTCCGCCTTGCTTCTTCAATTCGCTGATTTCCGCCTGGAACTTTTCGTAAAGCGCTTTGTTCTCCTTCATATATTTCTCGTTCAACCCGCTTTGCAACTGCTCATTCTCCATATCGGTAATGGAAGGCACTTTGATATTCGCATTGTAATTAGACTCGTCAACCACGTATTCCTTGAACGTGAGCACCTGGATAACCCGGTCCACACCCGGTATGGATGACAAGGCTTTCGCTACGGGAGGGCTCACATTGATCGCAACAAGGAACATGAACGCAGCCGCACTGGAAACGGCTAACCATCTGTACTTTGAGCCGCGGCCCCTCCTTCCCTCCTTAGAGAATTTATGAATCGATTGGTTTACAATGCTATCCAATTCATCTGGAATGGGTATTTCTTGATATTCTTTTCGCAGCTGTTCCATGTTATTGTTCATCTTACTCGTTCTCCTTTGGTTGTTTCATCATTCATTGTGATTCGCAATAGCTGATGCGCCTGATACAGCCTTGTTTTAATCGTATTCACATTCTCATCCAGTACAGCAGCAACTTCTTCGATCTTCATGTCTTCAAAATATCTCAGTATAATGACGCTCTTGTACTTATCCGGCAAGGATTCGAGCGTTAGCTTCAAATCAATGTCCGTATACGTATCTTCTGCCCCGAGGCTGTAGGTTTCGATCATTTCATGATCCATCGAGTGAACCTTTTTGTTTCTGCGCAGAAAATCCAGGGCGGTATTCACCACAATCCGGTAAAACCAGCTTTTAACCGCGTCTGGGTTTTTCAAACGTTCGAGATTCGTCATCGCTTTGTATATGGAGTCTTGTACGATATCCAGGGCATCATCCTTATTTTTGACATAGCTATAAGCAAGTCGGTATACGTTCTCTTTATGCTCGGTAATACAGTGTGTAAGAATTTTTTCAGTTTTTCTATTGAACATGGTCGATTATTCCTTTTCTATATAAATCTTTTGTCGTAACAAGAAGTAAGACGTTTACGGGTTCCCAAAAAGTTTTCGCATCCGAAAATTTTTTTTACTTCTGCAAACCGTTCAAAGCCCTCACAAGCAGGTCAACGTAAACCTCGGCGCCTCTATTAAATGCACCTCGTCCTTTTAAAAATAATCTTCCCTTCCTTTGCTTGCCAAATACCAGTCTACTACCGATGACCGAATTCATTTGAAACTTTTGAAGGTTTCTTTCCGAAAAAACAATGTATCACTCGGAACCAAAAGTCATTTGGTAGTCTGTAGCGCCTTTGTCGTTGTAGGCTTTCTATATTAACGATATTTCATATTTTTAATCCGTCTCCTTCTGATCTGTGCCGGTGGAACCACGCGCATTGAATTAATTTGCTTCGCGCTGGCCGCGAATTTCAATAGAAGGAATATCCATTTCAAAAGTTGCGACGTGTTCAATTATGACCGCTTCAATAAGTTCTTGAATTTTGTTAGTTATCAAATGATACTCAGTAACTTGAACCGTCCAAATGCAATAATAAATGGGCATCCCCTTCCTCATTTCCTACCCTGCCACTACCAAAAAATATATGTCACCACCATGAGATTAAGAAAAAAGTCGTTCGCAGCGAAACGACTTCTTTCTTTTATAGGTCAACTAAGTACTTTCTTTCTCTAATTCCCACTTTTCCTCAACCTCTGTATGTTAAAATATAGTAACGCCTTAGCCTATCTTTTATTGAATATAGTTATTTAGGGAGGTCAATTTTCGAATGACAAAAACCCATAGAATCAATAGGCCACGCGGAAAAATACTTGCAGCTGTATTAACTGCAGTGTTCATTTCACTTGCAATGGGGATATATCACTATGTCCCTATAGATGAAAGATTAGAAAATACTTACTATTATTCATTCGGGTATAAATTTGCGGTTGGATTTTTGATTAACCTCGCTATTTTACTTTTCTTAATTACGCCACTTTCTATATTGGTGGATGAATTACTTTTATACAGAAAAAAAGATAATACATATATGAGATTGTTCGTTGCTATTGCAGCATATGGTCTATTAGGCTTCACAGGTGGGATCATTTACTCGATATTTACACGTAACTTCAATACTTTTTCTGCTCAAACTATCCACATTGTTGTATGTTCTCTTGTCTTTTTAACCTTCCAGTTGGTATTAAATCGGAGTTTTCTTCACTCATCTTCACACCGATAAATAGATTGCGTGCCGTCACTCAATCCCAACCAACTTATAACGAACATCAATCTTCCCATCTTTCACTCTCATCTGAACCTCGCCCATCTGATCTGTACGATAAATATCTGACCCGGTAGCTTCTAAACGTTCCATCACTCCCGGATTGGGATGCCCATATGTATTGTTAACTCCTGCAGATATCACAGCGGTTTTGGCGCTCCAGTATTGGAGCCAGGCTTCGGTTGACGACGTTTTACTGCCATGATGAGCGACCTTTAGAACATCAATGGAGACAGATGCTGAAGCATCTTTTGAATCAACCTGCAACGGTCGTGTAAGTATCCTTTGTACAACTCCCTCTGTAACTCCAATATCTGCACCTTTCTGTTCAAACTGGGCAGCCAATGAGCCATCCTGAATCATATAGAGCAGGTCCTGCTCGGCCGCAGCATCCATATCTCCGGTGAACAACATGGAAGCCCCCGCCATTTCCAGCAAAAAGACAACGGAATCGTGATTCTGGTGTTCAGACACTGGTAAATTGCCTGATGCATTTACATCCATATGTGCCAGATCCGGAGCTATAAAATGTAAACTTGTCTCTTTATCAGCCTTATAGGACATGCCCTGCTGAATGGCGTACAGAGGAATTTTACGTTCCACGGCTGTGTCCAGTAATTTATCAAAGTTTTCTTTACCACTGGTTGTGCCATTAAATATGAAACGTTTAACCGGAATCTGTTCCAGAACTGCCTGCAGTCCTCCAAAATGATCCTGGTCAGCATGTGTTACAATTACGGCGTCCAGTTGATGGATGCCTCTCTTTTTCAATAGAGGAACAACAACCTTGGCACCTACCTCATACGGATCACGTCTTGTTTTCCACGATTGTTCGTTGTTCCCAAAACTAACTGTTCCCCCGCTATCCACCAGAATGTGTTTGCCTTCCGGGGTTGTAATCAATGTACTGTCTCCCTGACCAATATCCAAAAACTGCACGATGCCGGTTCCAGCAGGCTTGGGAGTCTGATATGCCCACCATAATCCAGCAATAAAGCTGATTGCGAGCAACCCGCACAACCATTGCTGAGCTTTACTCATTTGTTCATTTGAATAATAACCTGCACCTCGTGTAGTAAATGCACTTGTATATTCCGGCCAGGCAATACTGGCTCCTAATGTCGTTAATGAAGTTTCTTTTACATCTACACGGTTCTTACCTTGATCCTGTACCACGGTAGACATCGAAGAGCGAATGCCCATATTCGCCATTGAAACTGAAGGTTGTCGCCTCACAAGAGGAGCCGTCTCTTCCTCAACAAACGCTGTTTCTTGCTGCTCACCATTGCCACGATGCAACAGGTAGAGTAAGGCATACAACACAGCATAATAGGCGGCAATCCATAACAAGGGCGGTGTTGCCCAGATCAACACAAAACCTGGTAGGCTGTTCATCCACTCCACGCTTATAAATGTCAGTTGATTCAGTTGCATCGCTATCCATGCGAGGGGTTTCGCCAAGGGAACCCATATGAATGACAGTAACATGGCGACCGTCCCCAGAGGTAATACAATGGCACTAATCAAAGAAACCAGCAGAAAGTTGGCCACAAATGAGAGTAATGAGAACTGATTGAAATACAGAATGGTTACTGGGAACGAAATCAACTGAGCGGTCACTGTAACGGATGCCGTTGCAGCCAGAGATTTCGGCCAGCCGCTGAACAGCCGGTTAATCAATGGCATGTAGATCATCAAACCTGCGGTCACGAGAAAGGATAACTGGAAGCTCACGCTTAGCAAAAAGTACGGGTCCCACCACATCATCAGCAACGCTGCTGCACTGATCATCTGAAGACCGTCTCTGGCGAGACCACGACGTGCCATATACAACCCAATCATGGACATAATTCCTGCCCGAATCACTGAAGGTGAACCTCCGGATAACAGTACATAAGCTGGCACCAGGATCAGAACAATCGTGAGTGCCGTCTCTCTGGTAAGCCTTAGCCAAGATAGAATGAGAAGCAACGAAGCAACATATACAGCGACATGGGTTCCGGAGATTGCCAGGATATGCGTTAGACCGAGTTGTGAAAACTGACCATAGGTACCTGGATCGATATCAGTAGCCATCCCGATAATAAGACCCTTCATATATCCAGCATGAGGCTCTGGAAATAACTGCTCAACCGCCGAGCCCAACTTATGCCTAGTCCAATCCGTCCACCTTAGTATGTTATATTGTCCAAGTCCCTCAGGAGCAACTGCTGTTACCGAACTGGCTCCTTTCACTTTGAACAACCAGTGGATATGCAGGGTACGCAAGTAACTGCGATAATCAAATCCGCCAAAGTTCCTAGCTTCACCAGGAAGGACAAAAGAACCATTAAGCGTAATCAAATCGCCCCTCTTCCAGCCCGCTGCTATCTGTTGTTCTTCTTCCTCCAACAGTCTGACTTGTACCATCAATTGTTCATCTATGTTGAATGCAGATAATGCTGTTGCCAGATCTGTATCTGCTAACGAATCCAATGTTGGCAATATTGAAGACATCTGTATCTTAAAGTCAGCCCGATCTCCATCAATACGTACATCTGACACCAGCTCACCCTGAATTTCAGCTGACCATCCGTCCAACTCATGAGTAGCGATATGCATGGTCTCCGGCAGACTACTATGATTGCGTGCGTCATTCCACTCCCAATGTGCAACACCTCCAATAAAGGCAACAAGTAAAAATAAAACAGACCATCCACGCACATCCATAAAACGAAGTAAAAGTGGTAAACATGCCAGAGCTCCAATTAACCCCCAGATTAACGCCCAGCCTGTTAACGCACATGCTATCCCGCTCCCGCACAACCAACAAATCGTAAAACTTAATAACGGTCTGCCTTTCATTTCTCCCCCTCCTTCATTTCACCCGTTGAACGCAGAAAAACCCCCGGAAAGCCAATTCAGGCTTGCCGGAGGTTCTCCCTCACATATTCGACCATATTCACATTAATTGCTCACAGTCATCATCGTTTCCCGCGGGGGCTGGTAATTCTCCAGCCTGCGGAACGTTATGCCCTTCTGTTCCATCATATTTGTAACCTTGCCGGTATCTTTAGGATAAGAACGATGAAACACGATTTCTGTAATCCCGCTATTCGCTAGCATATTGGCACATGTCCAGCACGGTTCGTCGGTCACATACACGGACGAGCCTTCGCGGTCGATTCGATCTGTGAATAAAAGCAAATTTTGCTCCGCATGAATTGTGCGAATGCATCTTTGCTTTTTCACCATTTCTTCTTGCCCATCGGTCACGACCAACTCATACTCTTCCGATATCATGCAACCTGCTTCAGAACAATCCAGGACGCCGGTGGGTGCACCATTATAGGCTGTTCCCAGCAGTTTCTTTCCCTGAACAAGAACGGCACCCACATGACGACGCGAACAGCGGGAACGGGTGGAAACCATATACGCGATGTCCATAAAATACGTATCCCAGTCCTTGCGTACCTCAGTACTCATGCTACATTCCTCCCGCTCAACACATTTTTCATTCTAATATTACCGGATCTGCACATACGGTGCCATCTTCTCCAACATCTTCATACCGATCCCTTTGACCTTTGTCAGATCACTGACTTTTGCAAAAGGACCATGTGCATTCCGATAGTCCACAATAGCTTGAGCTTTCTTCTCTCCGATTCCGGGAAGCTCTATAAGCTTGGAGACAGGAGCGGTATTCACATCAATCTTGCCATTGTCGCTAGCTTCCTCACGAACTACAGGTGGATTACTGTTCGAGCCCGTCTCGGAGGTAACCGAAGGATTCGAATTCGTACTTTGCGTAACTGGTTCAATCGAATTTGAGGTGTCCGGTGGATCATCATTCGTCTCACTTGTAGTTTGAACAACTGATTCACCTTCAACCCCAATGCTCGCAAGCTCTTTAGACTCTTCTGCCTTTGTCTCATTCCCAGTCTGCATCCCACTTGCATCCGCTCCCGAAGATGCTCCTGTATTGCCCTGAACCGAAGTAGCCGACTGTACAACAGGGAGTTCCTGCTCTATCGTCGGCTTCTCGGTGCCGAGCTGCAAGGGTTCCCAGCCACTAGGTGGTTGTTCACTTTTGCCCGACCATAATATAAGTATACTTCCAACCACCGCAGCAGCAATAGTCATCCCTTTGTTCCATCTCATTCTTCCACACCTCTCCCTGAATTCAAAATCATTCATTTCGAACACGGGCGGTGCTTCCGAACCGTTGAACTTTCCTGATGAAACAAGTTGTGCATTTTTCATGTCATGTGAAACAGGTCCTCACGCATAGAATAGAGGGAATGAACTGCGCCAGTACCGTAAAGCATGAAAGGAGGCCTGAAACAATGAAGGTTGGATTTATCGGAACCGGCAGCATGGGCAGCCTGCTAATCTATGCCCTGATCCAATCGGGTGCACTTGAGCCCCGGCAGATCGCGGCCAGCAATCGAACCCCGTCCAAAGTACGTCAGTTATCCCTCCGTTACCCCGGTCTGCATGAATCCCAGAGCAATCGGGAAACGGTGATCCGAAGTAATATCATCTTCCTGTGCGTGAAGCCGCTTGAATTCAAACATGTTATTGACGACATCCTGCCTGTCGTGAATCCCAATCATATAATTGTCTCGATCACCAGTCCCGTGCAGCTGCGACATCTGGAATCTTCACTTCCTTGCAAAGTCTCCAAAGTAATTCCCAGTGTCACACACCAAGTCGGGAGTGGAGCATCCCTCTGCATACATGGCGAACGAATGACCAGTGAAGACCGCGCTGTGTTGGAAAGTCTGCTCAGTCATATAGGCAGGCCGTACCAAGTGGATGAAGCCTGTACACGAATCACATCCGACTTCTCCAGCTGCGGACCTGCATTCATATCGTTCTTTTTGGAACAGTGGATCGAAAGTGCAGTGAAGCTGACAGGCATTAAAAGGGCAGATGCCTGCGCTCTGGCTGGCGAAATGCTCCTGGGAACAGGCAAGCTTCTCACCGAAGGAGGATACACCCCGCAAGAGCTTCAGGCTCGTGTCGCTGTACCTGGCGGTATTACCGCTCAGGCACTTGCACTGCTGAAGGTTAGTCTTGACGGCGTTTTCGACAGCCTGATCCACACGACACATGACAAATATGATGAAGATTTGTTAAAGCTGGATGAACTATTCCGAGCCGGTGAGATTAACCGGCAACAATATTAACGAGTTTGCCTGGAACGGCAATGACCTTGCGAATGGTCTTGCCTTCCAGCGCCTGCTTAACAGGTGCCAGCTCCATCGTAAAGTCCTGCATACCCTGTGCATCCAGATCCTTCGCGATCGTAGCACGAGTTACAATTTTACCATTTACCTGAACAACGATTTCTACTTCCGCATCCACTGTCATGGACTCATCATATTCAGGCCAAGCCACGTAAGAGATCCCACCTTCGTGACCCAAACGGCTCCACAGTTCCTCTGCCATATGCGGTGCCAGTGGTGACAACAGCTGCACAAATTTCTCCATCGCTTCACGAGGCAGTGTGTCCGCTTTGTATGCATCGTTGATGAAAATCATCAGCTGGCTGATGGATGTGTTGAAGCGCAGATGTTCCAGATCATCCGTAACCTTTTTGATCGTTTTGTGAGCAGTCCGTTTGAACTCATCCGTTCCACCGTCCACCGTAATCTTGTCATTGATGGCTCCTGTATCTTCGTTAATGAAGAGACGCCATACACGTGACAGGAAGCGGTGCATGCCTTCAACCCCGTTTGCATTCCACGGTTTTGTCGCTTCCAATGGTCCCATGAACATCTCGTACAGACGCAATGTATCTGCACCGAATTCATTGACGATTTCATCCGGATTAATGACATTACCACGTGATTTACTCATTTTCTCATTATTGGTACCCAGGATCATACCTTGGTTCACCAGTTTGTGGAAAGGCTCTTTAGTCTCCACAACACCCAGATCATACAGCACTTTGTGCCAGAAACGAGCGTACAGCAAGTGAAGTACTGCGTGCTCTGCTCCGCCAATGTACAGATCAACTGGCAGCCACTGCTGCTGTTTCTCCTTGGAGATCAGTTCCTTGTCATTGTGCGGATCGATAAAGCGCAGGTAATACCAGCAGCTACCCGCCCATTGTGGCATGGTATTGGTCTCGCGACGTGCCTTCATTCCCGTTTCCGGATCTATCGTATTCACCCACTCCGTAACATTCGCCAGTGGTGATTCTCCTGTACCCGAAGGTTTGATCTGGTCGATATCAGGCAGTAGCAGTGGAAGTTGATCCTCAGGTACGGTCTTCATCGTTCCGTCTTCCAGATGCAGAATCGGGATTGGCTCACCCCAGTAACGCTGACGGCTGAACAGCCAATCGCGCAGACGATAGGTTACTTTTCCTTGTCCTTTACCGTTCTCTTCCAACCAATCAATCATCTTGGCAACCGCTTCTTCATTGTTCAGTCCGTTCAAGAAATCGGAATTCACATGCGCGCCATCACCTGAAAATGCCTCTTGTGTAACGTCTCCACCTTGAATAACCTCGATGATATCCAGACCGAACTGCTTCGCAAATTCCCAGTCGCGTGCATCATGACCCGGAACTGCCATAACCGCACCTGTACCGTAACCTGCAAGAACGTAATCAGCAATCCAGATCGGCAGTTTTGCACCATTAACAGGGTTGATTGCATAAGCGCCAGTGAATACACCTGTTTTATCTTTGGCCAAATCTGTACGTTCCAGATCACTCTTACGAGAAGCCTGCTCCTGATAAGCCTGAATAGCTTCACGTTGGTCATCGGTTGTAATTGCTTCTACCAACTCATGTTCCGGAGCCAGTACTGCAAAGCTCGCACCGAACAATGTGTCCGCACGGGTAGTGAACACCTTGATAACTTCCTCGCGACCCTCAATGGCAAATACAACTTCCGCCCCTGTCGATTTACCGATCCAGTTGCGCTGCATATCCTTGATGCTTTCAGACCAATCCAACTCTTCCAGGTCTTCCAACAGACGCTCTGCATACTCGGTAATTCTCAGAACCCATTGACGCATCGGTTTGCGTACAACCGGATGTCCTCCGCGTTCACTCTTGCCATCAATAACCTCTTCATTAGCAAGTACCGTTCCAAGGGCTTCACACCAGTTAACTGCAACTTCATCCACATAAGCCAGACCTTTGTTGTACAGCTGAATAAAGATCCATTGCGTCCATTTATAGTATTCAGGGTCCGTTGTGCTGATCTCACGATCCCAGTCATAGGAGAAACCAAGCGATTTGATCTGGCGACGGAAATTGTCAATATTACGGAATGTAATATCCCGTGGATGTTCACCTGTATCCAGTGCATGTTGCTCAGCAGGCAGACCGAAAGCATCCCAACCCATTGGGTGCAATACGTTGTAACCGCGCATACGTTTGTAACGGGAAACGATATCCGTTGCCGTATATCCTTCCGGGTGACCTACGTGCAGACCTGAACCGGATGGATAAGGGAACATATCCAGTGCATAAAATTTCGGTTTAGCAGGGTCCTCACCCGTTTTAAACGTTTTATTTGCATCCCAGTATTGCTGCCAACTTTTTTCCATGACTTGTGGCTGATAGCCGTGTTTCGGCTGGTTATTCTCACTCATCTATTGTTCCTCCTTCAGGTTATTCACTTTAGCTTTAATTGCAACAAAAAAACCTCAGCATCCCGTAGCGTTTGCAGCGCTAGGGACGAGAGGTTGAATTCCCGTGGTACCACCCTAGTTAGCGGACGAACGTGCTTCGTCATCCACTCCCTTTGGACCTGTAACGGCGGTTAACCGATGCGGATTTCCATTCCTGAACCCAAGCTTTATACAAGCAGGTTAAACAGAATGGTGTAATCACCGCATTTCTCCAAGGCGAGTTCGCAAATCACTGTCAACCGGCTTGCACCAACCGCCGGCTCTCTGTTATGTACAGGAATTACTACTGATCCTTATCATCGAAATATGTATACAATATCGGGACCATTATATAAAAAAGCAAGCGCAAAGTCAATATTACACGTTATAATGACCCTTTTAAGTCACACGGTTCGTACCGTTCAATAATACTCGTTGCTGTTCAGGATAACCGAAAACGCTCAATGCCTTCCTCCAGATTATGAATGGTCCAATCCACATGTTCCTGATTATCATATTGACGATAAGCGCACTCAATACGCAGCACCAGGTCAAAGTACAAGTCATAGAGACTTCTTCTTTTCAGCTCACTTTCAGTCGTAATCGCATGCCCATACCCTTTCACAAAACCAGGCGTATAGTTAAAATGACTGAAATAATGCTCCATCAGAGGATCTGCCCACAGTGAACGTTCAAAATCAATAATCGCTGTGATTCGACCCGCGTCCACTAGTACATTGCCATCCCACAGATCCCAACTGATAAGCACAGGTTCTTTGACATCGTCCAGCACATCCGATTTTTCTTCAATCAGGCGTCTCAATTCAGGGTAATCGATCGAAAATGTAATCCCGGCTTCTTCCCCGTCGGTAAGAATGTCATCCATCAGATTCATAAATGCATCTTTCCATGTGGAATATCGCTGTTTTTGCTCCGAGAAATATCCAAACTGCTCACCCTTGATTTCATTAATTCGACGATTGTACCGACCGAGCTGGTGTTCAATGGCCTCCTGCTCTTCCGCAGAATATTGATCCTTGACCTGATTATAGGGCACTCCAGACATGTACTCCATGATAAAATAGCGCGCTGAAGCCATAGTTAACGAATCATCATAAGCCAACACTTGGGGTACGGGAACATCCTGTAGCTCCGTAATGAGGCGTAGTGCCTCAACTTCGGAAATCATGAGATCCTGTTCACAGCGCATCAGATTTGTCGAAGCTGACGGTGCAATTTTGAGTACCACTCGCTGTGCGTCACTCAGTGTAATGAGATATGCATGATTGGCCCAGCCATCCACCATTTCCTTGTAGTCCTGTATACTTGCAGAGAAATGCTGCTCTATTATGGCATTCAACTGTTCTGACGTAAGTCTTGTTTTATATGTACTTTCCATTTCTACACCTCACATTGACAATTGATTTATCTTCTCAGAGAACGCTTTCTATCCAACTATTATCGCCTCCTTTACTTTAACTGGCAATACTTTTTGTCACGTGATTATGTCTTTTCTTGCATTCCTTTATCCTATTTAAGACTATTGCTATTCATTCTCCATAAAAAATCAAACAAAAAACTGCCCTTATGCACCATAAGGACAGTTCTCATTATTCGCTCTTACTTCACAGCCACGTAGAACAAGCGCTGTGCGCTGTCTCCGGCCTCTTTCCATTCAAAATCCGCATATACCTTCACGTCTCTAAAACCTGCCTTGGATAATTCCAGCTTCATCCAGTCCGGATTATATGCACGCTGGACATGAACTTCTTCAAACCGCTGATACATATCCTTATTACCATCATCCACACGCGAAAAAATACTGAGATGATGCTCAATCTCACAGCGATCCTGGTCCAGATCACAAGTCCAAATATAAGATACGGAGCGCTCATCCAGTACAAAAGGCTGCTCCTCATCATAACGAATAAGGGTATTCGGATGATGCACATCAAACAGGAACGTTCCACCAGGCTTCAGCATTTCGTATGTCCGCTGGAAAGTACGAACGACATCTTCTTGTTCAAGCAGGTAATTGACGCAATCACAGAAAGATATCACCGAATCCACAGGTTCCGGAACTCGCCATTCCCGCATATCCTGCTGCACCCAACGGACACTGCCCTCGCGATACAAGCGATGACCCTGAGGCGTAGCCTCCATCTTGCTGCGTGCAACCGACAGCATATCTGATGAGAGGTCAATGCCTGTAACTTCGAAACCGGAGTTCACGAGCGGGATCGTAATGGAGCCCGTTCCACAGCCAAGTTCAGCGACACTTTTGGGCATTCCATGCTTTTCCCATGCTGTTCTTGCAAACCTTATCCAGTCCGGATAAGGCATATCTTCCATTAATTCATCATACACATAGGCAAATTTCCGGTAAGACATGTCAGGCACCGCACTTTCAATTTCATTTTCCAATCCTGTTAACAAAAGAAAAAGCAGGGGCATCCGGTGTTTACCCAGCCTATCCCTGCCTTATCCGAGTTCCATATTACAACTATTTAATCAGGAAGATTACTTGTTTTCACTTTGATCCGCAGGAGCAGATTCGGACAGATACGTCCAGCTTTCCTTTTGGACCACCAATCCGTCTTTCATCAATTTGCCCAAGGCACGCTTGAAGGCAGACTTACTGATGCCAAAGCGTTGCTTGATGATATCCGGCGGAGTTGCATCCGAGTATGGCATGCCACCCATAGGGCGTTCTTTCATGAAAGCGAGCAGCTTGTCTGCATCTTCGTTACGTCCAACTTGTTTGAGTTGAGTCATGGCCAGATTCACACGTCCGTCTTCACGTACCAGTGTCACCCGACATTTCACTTTCTCACCAAGACGCAGCATATGACTACGTTCAGATGAATGAATCATACCAATCGCGCCAAAGCCCAGTACACCGCCCTCTACAAGTACAAAAGTACCCATCTGCAGTGGCTTGTATACCGTCGCTTCAACCCACTCGTTTAACCATGAAGTTGGCGCATGGAAAGACAATGGTGAAAGCTCACGTTCCCCGGCCAATTTGGCACGCAGACGTCCCTGCTTGTCATGTTCCATGATGACAAAGACTTCATCCCCCACTTGAGGACGCAGTTCTTCCAGTTCAGGCAATTCACGAATAGGAAGCAGCAATTGCCGTCCAAGGCCCATTTCCAGGAAACAGCCCAGTCGTAGGTGAACATCAGCCACAACCAGTCGTGCCATTTCGCCAAGCATGAGATAAGGCTTTTTCATCGTTACGGCCAGACGATCTTCAGTATCAAAGAACACAAATACCTCAAGCGTCTCACCAATTTTAATATCCCGTGTTAACTCGGTGTAGTGAAGCAGTACATCTTCCGATCCTGTCGTCAAAAAGAAGCCAAACGGAGACACTTCACGTGAAACCGGCAAAGAGACGACTGTTCCAGCAATCAAACTCATACAGTTTCCACCACTTTGGCATCAGACCATAGTCGTTCAATGTTGTAGTATTCACGCTCGTCGCGGTGGAAGATATGAACAACAACATCGCCCATGTCCATCAATACCCAACGTGCGGAATCCATACCTTCGATACCTTTGATCGTCGCTCCGGCTGCATGAGCCTGTTTCCGAATTTCAGTGGCAATGGCTTGTACCTGTGTATCGGAATTCCCGTGACAAATAACAAAATAATCTGCCACCAGGGAAACATTAATCAGATCCAACGCTACAATGTTGGATGCCTTTTTGTCGTCAGCGGCAGCAACCGCCATATTCATAAGTTCTTTCGATGATACTGTCATGAACCAACCTCCATAATCTATAATTGTGCAATTAAGTCATTCCGCGACAGCATGGTCAAAGGATAAATGACACGCCGTTGCGAAATCAGCAAGCTGATCGTCGAATCGAATCCGGCAATTAAACCTTCCTCCAGACTACGTTCAGCCTGTTCGCGAATGTGATCCACTCCCGGGAAATCTCGTCCCGGTTCAATGTAATCGGCAAGACATACCACTTTGTCCAGCAAGCTCATGCCTACCCGACCCGAGGTATGCCACCGGATGGCATTAATAACTTCGGAATCTTCCACACCGTAATCACGCTTGGCTACAAAAGCACCGACTTCGGAATGCCAGAGCTGCTTGTCATGCTGCAGAAGTTCCTGGTTTAACCCGTTATCACGGATGACCGCTTCCATCTCCGCTACGGGCCAGTACTTCGCCACATCATGCAATATCGCTGCCAGATCTGCTTTCACAGGATCAGCACCGTATTTTTCAGCCAACATCACTGACGATTCCATTACACCCAGTGTATGCTTCCAGCGTTTTTCCGGCATTTGTCCGGATACGGCTTGAATCAGTTCATCACGGCTTAGTGCCATATAAACCGCTCCTTACAATGTATTGGTGCACTTCATCAGGAATCATGAAGCGTACCGAGTGTCCTTTGGCCAGACGTCTGCGTACGGCTGTCGATGAAATATCGACCAAGGGCATCTCGGCCAGCAGGACCCGATCCTGTAACTCGTCTGGTAAATCATCCAGATGTAACTGGAAGCCCGGCCGACCAACTCCGATAAAGGTTAAGCGTTCTGCAAGCTCTTCAATCTGCTCCCATTTGGGGAGATAGTTCACCATATCCGCCCCGATAATGAAATAAAATTCATGTTCAGGATGGCGACGCCACAGTTCCTTCATCGTATCGATGGTATAAGACACTCCGCCCAATTCCATCTCGATACCCAGCACCTCATATTGCTGCACACCCTTCACAGCCGCTTCCGTCATATCGAGACGTTGCTGTCCCGAAGCTCCGGCTCCGCGTTTGTGAGGTGGAACATGGGAAGGCATGAACCAGATCTCATCCAGTGCATGTGAATCCCTTGCCGCTTCAGCTGCCAGGAGGTGTCCCATGTGGATCGGATCAAACGTACCACCCATGATGCCGATCTTCACCTGCGTCACGCTCCCTTATCTAGGTAGTTCGATTTGTTTGTTATCGCGAGATTCTTTGTACAGGATGATTGTGTTACCGATGAGTTGTACAAGCTCACTTCCCGTTTCACGGGCAACTTCTTCTGCCATCTCTTTTCTGTCCTCGTCATTGTTGTTCAACACTTGCACTTTCATCAATTCGCGCTTCTCAATCGCATCTTCGATGTGACGGAACAGGTGCTCGTTGGTTCCACCTTTACCAATCTGAAATACAGGGGTCAGGTGATGTGCCTGTGACCGCAAAAAGCGCTTTTGTTTACCGTTTAACATGAATACTCCATACTCCTTATGTTGAGCAGGCCCTGATCGACAGCGCAAAAACTGTCCGGACCTGACCATTCAATTATTATTTTTCAATGGTGAAAATGATCACTGAGTACACAAGGTGACTCCGATTGCAGTACCATCTTCCGATCGCTGTTATCCCCAGATTTTTCTGATCCCTTTTCACAAAGGGAAAATCCGGTGATAAATGCGACCACTTCGTTTCTTCAGATTGGTTCTGCACTCGTCGTCTGCCTGTACTCTTAATATCATTTTCACACTTCAAAACTGTTTAGTACGGCACGTCTCATCGTTTCCACAGGAGCGGGAATGCCGAGCCAATGTTCAAAGGCCACTGCGCCCTGATATACAAACATACCCAGACCACCGTGCACCGTGCATCCTCGTATCCGCGATTCTCGAAGCAGACGGGTCTCCTGCGGATTGTAGATCAGATCACTCACCGCTGCGCCTTCACGGATCAGTGCAGGATCAACCGGTACGTCATCAACATGAGGATGCATTCCGGCAGCCGTTGTGTTAATCACGATATCAGCCGTAGCCAGTACCATTGCAGCGTCTTCCATGCCACTGCCCGAGATTTCTCCCAAGCCATGGCCTCGTAAATCCGAAGCAAGTGCAATAGCCCTGTCCGCTGTACGGTTCAGAATGTGGATGCGTTCAGGCTTCTCCAATGCAAGTGCATATATGACACCTCTCGCTGCTCCACCTGCTCCTAGTACAGCAATACGTTTACCCGCAAGCTCAGGCACAGCCTCTTCCTTCAGCGATCGGACATAACCAATACCATCCGTATTGTACCCTGTCAGTGTTCCACCTTCATTAACGATGGTATTCACCGCACCAATCAGGCGAGCACTTTCATCGATCACATCCAGATACTGCATCACCTGCTCTTTGTGCGGGATGGTCACATTAACACCACGATAGCCCAGTGCCACAATTCCGCGAACGGCCGCTTCCAGTTGATCCGGATGAACATGCAGTGGCATATACATTCCATTCACTCCTGCAGCCTGCAGAGCCGCATTGTGCATTGCCGGAGACTTGGAGTGAGCAATAGGATTACCCATAACACCAAGCAACACGGGAAGTGAAGAGTTGAATTTGTTCTGCTCAGACATAGGTCCGCCTCCGATCCATCTGATGTACAGCTTCTGAGATTACTAGATCAAGGATGGGCGGATCTGTACACGAATGCCTTTTGGAGCATGAACAGCAACAAGCGCTCCAATATCGCCATTAACCTTAATCCAGCCCAGACCCGAGATGAATACATCCGATTGACTGCCGCGTTTGATGCGGAATTCATGTCTGGTCCATTCAGCCATCTCTGCTGCATCCTCACGGGTTGGCGGAGACAACAATTCTCCCAGATGGTCGCGGTACAGATCATCTGCACGCTCCAGCTTCGTCCGGTGAATATCAAGCGCAGTGCTGATAAAACAAGTGAACGACTGGCGATCACCTTCCACAAAGTCAAATCGAGCCATGCCGCCAAAGAACAGCGTCTGACCGGAATTCAACTGATACACAGCCGGTTTAAGCGGTTTTTCCGGCATGATGGCAGCGAGGTCCTTACGCGAAACAATCTCACTGAAACGCCATGGATACACGATTCCAGGCGTATCAATAATATATTTTCCATCATCCAGCGGAATGTTCACCATGTCCAGCGTTGTTCCCGGATAACGGGATGTGGTCAGTTCCTGCTCCAGATCGCTGTAATCACGGATCAGACGGTTAATCAGTGTGGATTTACCCACATTGGTACCGCCAACCACGTACACGTCACGATCTTCGCGATACGTTCCTACAAGCTCAAGCAGTCGGTCGAAGCCCTGGTTTTGCTTTGCACTGCACAAGACTACATCGACGGTACGCAAACCCTGTTCTTTGGCTTGCTTCTGTACCCAGTTGCGAACCTTGTTCCAGTTGGTTACTTTCGGAAGCAAGTCCGTTTTGTTCACAGCAAGCAACACCGGGTTGTTGCCTACAAAACGTTGCAGACCGGAGATAATACTGCCATCAAAGTCAAACAAATCAACGATATGGATGACAAGTGCATCCTTATCCCCGATTTTGCTAAGCAGCGCCAGGAATTCGTCCTGATCCACCGTAACGGATGATGACTCATTGTAGTTTTTGATGCGGAAACAGCGCTGGCATATAACCGGTTCACGATCCAGTGCCTTCTCGGGGATAAACCCTGGTAATTCCGAATTTTCTGTTTGCAGATGCACGCCGCATCCGCTGCACCTTACGGCAAGATTGCCGTTATGCGGTTCTGTCATTTCTTCTTTTCCTCCTCAAGCCATAAGCCTTTCCTGCGTAAACTCGTTAGAGCAATCCGTTCCACGCGTCGATTGAAGCGGGTCATAAAACCTTCGTCCCCAATGGAGATTGGCAGTACCAGAACGGTATATAACCCCATTCGGTTCCCTCCATAAACGTCCGTAAGCATCTGATCGCCTACTACAATCGTGTTTTCAGGAGATAACTCCATCATTTTCATTGCTCTACGAAACGGTACATTCGATGGTTTGCGTGCACTATGCACAAACTGGATATCCAGCGGGGTCGCAAACAGGGATACACGATTCAAATTGTTATTGGACACAATCATCAGCTTGAAACCTGCCTCTTTCACACGTGCAAACCATTCAATCAGTTCGGGCGTAGCGTCAGGGGCTTTGGCTCCAACGAGTGTGTTATCCAGATCAGTTATAATTCCACGGTAGCCTTGAGCGTACAGCTCTTCCAGATTAATGTCAAAAACCGTGTCTACACGCAGCTTGGGCATTAACATTTTAAACAAAGAAGTCACCTCAGTTTCATACGACACACTATATCACAAATCCGTCTTTCCTGAAAATGCATACAGCGCCTGATGGCATAGGAAAAAAGGAAAAACGGGACGGGCAACAACTATGCCCGTTCCGCTTTCAGTTCCTTCCGCAGCTTCAAGGCGGTCTGATAGACGCCCTTCCAGTCGTCGGCAGTTACGGACGCCGGACTGTAACGAGTCTGTTCAAACTTCGTGAGAAGCTCATACAATGTTGCTTCTGCAGCAGGTTTTGCCTGGCTCCAGCGGGCTACCGATTCCCGAAGTGTCTCGTCTCCGCTCCGGGTCAACCCTTTGCGTTTCACATACTGAATCCAACGCTCGGTCTCTGCCACTACCTTCTGTTCAGGGGTGAGCGGTCCACCTGTCCGTAAACGAAGCAGGAAGAATCGCATAGAGAAACGATTACGCCAGAACATATATGCTACCCACAATACAATAATGGCTCCTGCAGCCCAGATAACAAAAGTCGGGATGGCAGACGATGTCTGCTCAGGTGCAGGAGTCTGCTCTTCCTCTTGTACCGGCTCCTCTTCTGGCTCTTCTTCAGGCTCATCTACAGGTTGTACATCAGGCTGTTCCGTCAGCAGCGGCATATCAAAGCCCGGCGTTGCTTCAACAGGAATCCAGCCATACTCACCAAAATAAACCTCTGCCCAGGAGTGTGCATCTGCATTGGTAACGGTGTAGGTCGTCTCAATCTCCGCACCAGGTTGACGCGGGGCCTGCATGTCCGAATTCAGGGACAATTGTCCAGGCGCATAACCTTTAACCCACCTTGCAGGAATGCCCTCCGAGCGCGCCATCATCACCAGCGCAGTGGAGAAGTAGTCACAGTAGCCTTCCATAATATCGAACAGGAAACCTTCCACAAAGTCGTTGCTTACTTTTCGAGATAAATCCGGATTGTTTGTGTATTCAAAATTAGTTTGTAAATAGTTTTGCAGTAATGCCACTTTTTCATACGGAGTATTCGCAGATGCCGTTATCTCGGCTGCCAGATTCGAAACCCGGTCAGGGAAACGGGATGGTAACTGCAAGTACATATCATCTGCCGGATTACTGTTATACAGATCTTCAAATGACTTCGTACGAAGCTCATCTTCCACAATCACAGGTGCTTCCGATACGATAGTATACGTCTTGGGATACTGTGGTTGCTGACGGTCTGTCACCACATGCAGTTCAGCCTGTTCAGCATTCCACAACATCCGTTCCGTTCTGTCCTCACCATTAATTGAGCTCACTTCCGAGATCGAATAAGCACCAAAGAGAATCGGATAGACATTATCATTCAGCATCGTTACATTCTGAGTCACTTGTTTGGTATTCACATTACCCGATTCCTGGTTCTCCAGAGGCTGTCCGGCTTGAACATTCTCTGTCGTACCCCGTCCACGGTCATCCCAACCTGTGCCTGTATACTCTGCACGTGTCTCACCGCGCCAGTAACTACGCTCATTGGTCGTGACAGACATGACAGGGGTATAGTCGAAGTTGAATCCTCCACCAAGCTGATTGTCTTCCCTGCTGTATCCCGATTCGGTAGCCGCGGGAATATCAAGGTTTCCGTTACCAGCCTGACTTGTGGAAGTTCCGGTATAGTTACGCCATGCCGTATATGGGTCCGTCAAGGTGGGTGGAATCTCAGGCATATTAACGCTGGCTACAATAATCAAAGAAAAGATAATGGCAATATTGGCCAGGACTTTATAAGGATACCGGATGATTCGTTTCCAACCTTGTGGATACTGTAGCTGATAGTTACGGAAATGCTGACATACGAGCCATCCCATCCCCGCAAACATCACCCACGCGATTTCAATCCAGAGTGGAATCTGAGTGAAAGAATCGAGAATCCCCATCGAAATGATGTTAACACCCAAAAAAACAAGAATACGACGTGTGGTGGTCACGAGTCGAAGCGCAACTTCAAGCATCACCCATGCACACAGGGAGAACCAGATGTACGGCGTCATGTGTAATATGAATTGCTCCGCTCGGTCCGTTAAAGAGCCATAAGGGATGTATACCGTATAATCAATTAGCGTTTTATGCAAAATGTAACCAACAACGACCGCCTTGATGATCGCCCGATAGATCGTTTTGAAGGGCAGAATGACCTCCAGTACACTGACCGCTGCAAGTGTCCATAACACCAGAGAAGTTGTCTCCGTGTACCACGATTCCTGCGTAAATGAAATCCACTGCATTCCAATCAGGAAAATCCAGAGCAATGATGCTGCATGATACCAGGATCGTTTGCCTGTAACACTTTCATTTCCTTTTGTACTCATACAGAACCTCCCCCCATCACCGTTGGAAGCTCCTGCAAGTGAGAAACAGTGAATGACCTCGTGCCTCTTCCACGCAACATGGCATTCCACTCGGTACTCCGGCGAGATTCACTGGTATCGATCAGAATATGACATGGCGTCATGCCCCGCGTATCGGCCCAGCGCATCAGTTCCATTATTTTTTCATCCTTCTGGGGAGAAATCACGACAAAATAAGCTCCCTGAGGCAGTTGACGTGCGATTCTTTCCACGTCGGGCAACAGATGGGTATCCTGACCGTTATATTGAATATCAACCAGATGATGCATCATCTTCTGTCGTTCCATCAGACTTTCACTGGGGGCCATGAAGGATGTCTGTTCTGACAATGTCAACAATCCCATCCCCATTCGTTCCCTGACACCATACTCCAGCAGAGAGGCAGCCGTGGAAACGGCAATTTCAAATGCATCCCCATGTTCATAACTTGATGCCAGCGCATCCAGAACCAGAATGGTTTTGGGCACAGACTCATGTTCAAACTCCTTGGACTTCCAGTTCCCTGTCTTTGCCGTTGCATTCCAGTGAATGCGGGAAAGTCGATCTCCGTATACGTAGTCACGTACACCATTGATCTGAGTGGTCTCTCTCCGTGAACGGGTTAACGCCGTCTGAGGACCGGATAACCGTGATTTGCGGTCGTAAAGTTGCCAATATGGAATAAATACCGTTCTTGGCAGTACGCGAAACTCACCTTTGGCCTTAAACTTTCCTCGATGTTCAATCAGTCCAAATATGTCCTCGCTGGCACATTCCGTTTCTGAAAAGACATACTTTCCCCGCTCAAGTGGCGGTGTCTGGAATGACAGCTCGCCATTACCTCGCATATTGGGAATCAAACTTTCCTTGAACGACCACGATTCTCCGTTATGCCGATGCAGCATTTCACGTACAACAACATAGGGAAGCGGGAGGAATCCCGGAATCGTCAGACTCAGCTGTACTTGAACCTGGTCACCCGCATGCAGCAATTCTTCGTGGTCTGGACCAGAAGATAACCTACGAACTCCTTGAGCACGTCTTACCCCGCTAAATCCAGCAATGGCAAGGTACACACAGAGCAGGGTCACCATTGACAGCAACATAAGGGATGTCTTCCCGCCCTGAAACAAAACATAAGCCAGACAGCACATCCACACCATTGCGATGCTCCATACGCGTGGGTGGCGTAACCCTCTATTCACTGTTCTCAAAAGCGGCTTCATGAACTATTGCCCCATGGAGACGGGCACGCGTACTTGCTGGAGTACGGCATTCAAAACGGCCTCGGAACTCATACTGTCCAGTCTCGATTCGGGACGAAGCACAATACGATGAGAGATCACATAAGGGGCCATCGTTTTCACATCATCCGGAAGCACATAATCACGTTCCTGCAAGAAAGCAAAGGCTTTTACGGCCATCATGAACGATATGGCTGCCCGTGGGCTGGCACCCAGCAATACAGATGGGTGGGAGCGGGTTTGACGAACAACATCCAGCAAATAGTCCATGACCGGATCACCGATAAAGACCTCTTTAATCTCCTGTTGGATTGCCGAGATCTGGTCCATATGAGTCACGGATTCAAGACGATCAACAGGCTGACCGAGCTGATGCTGTTTCAATAGAATTTTCTCAATTTCCTTATCGGGATAACCCAGACTTATTTTCAACATAAACCGGTCGAGTTGTGCTTCCGGCAAAGTATACGTACCTTCAAAATCAATTGGATTCTGAGTTGCACAGAGCATGAATGGATGTGGCAGATCATACGTATCGCCATCAACGGTTACGCTGCGCTCCTCCATCACTTCGAGCAGAGCCGATTGGGTTTTTGTTGTGGCCCGGTTAATCTCATCAGCTAGCAAAATGTTGGTCATCACAGGACCTGGCCGGAAATAAAAACGCTCATCCTTCGGATGGAACACAGATACGCCCGTAATATCACTAGGTAAAATATCAGGATTACATTGAATACGCCGGTACTCACCACGCATGGATTTCGATAATGCCTTGATTAACTGCGTTTTGCCAGTTCCCGGTACGTCTTCAATCAGAACGTGCCCGCCTGCAAGCAAAGCTGTAAGTAAAAGTTGAATTTCAAAGGATTTCCCCATAATGCAGGATTCCAGATTAGAACGAACTGCGGATATGATTTGGATCGACTCTTTGCGCACAGGCATGTGGTCTAACCTCCTAAAAAAGCATACAGATTTCCTTTTATTGTACATGATCCAGAGTCACGAGTACACTCGAAGGAACTCACAATTTGTTTCCAGCCCGTCAGATTCACCGCAGTTCACGCATGAATACGACAAAAAAGCCCCGGATAAAAGTTATCCGAAGCCTCTGTTGAATCGTAATATGTTCAAGGAGATTTCTCATTTTATGTTAGCCTTTTGGTCTAACGACCAATGCCGCGAGAAAAGAAAAGATGATCGCTGACGATATTCCCGCCGCAGTCAGATCGAAAATCCCTGTAATAACACCCAGCCATCCCTCTTTTTCCAACTCCGTCAATGCCCCGTGCACCAAGGAATTACCGAAACTTGTGATGGGGATGGTAGCACCCGCACCTGCAAATTTAACCAAGGGGTCATACACGCCAAATGCATCCGCAAGCGCACCTGTCACAACAAGTGTACTCATGGTATGAGCTGGGGTCAGTTTAACCCCATCCATTAGAAGCTGTCCGATAACACAGATTAAACCGCCAACAATAAATGCCCACAAGAACTGCATTACCTTTATCCCTCCTTTTCTATGGCTACGGCATGTGCAATACAAGGAATACTTTCACCCTGCTGGTACGAAATCGGAGATAACAGCGCCCCGGTAGCAACAACGAGCACCCGTTTAAGATCACCCTTCTGCATCCGGTTCAAAATATGACCATAGGTGACGGTGGCAGAACATCCGCAGCCACTTCCCCCGGCAACCACATAAGGCTGTTTCTCCCGATCATAGATCATCAGGCCGCAGTCATTAAAAACTGTCTGTTCCATGGGAATGCCTTCTTTTTGCAAAAGCTCTTTCGTAATTGGCAGACCGACGGAAGCCAGATCCCCGGTCACAATGAGATCATAATAGCCGGGTTCCAATCCCGTATCCCTGAAATGAGAGATTATAGTGTCGGCTGCTGCTGGCGCCATGGCTGAACCCATATTAAAGGGATCTTTGATACCCAAATCCATAATGCGTCCAATGGTGGCTTTGGTAACAACGGGACCATCACCCGTACGGGAGACCACACCACACCCTGCTCCTGTGACGGTATATTGCGCATAAGGCGGCTTTTGGGAGCCATACTCCGTCGGATACCGAAATTGTTTCTCCACCGTACAGTTGTGGCTCACCGTTCCTGCAAGAACATAATCGCCAGCTCCGGAGTCAACAATCATGGACGCTAACGCTAACGTTTCCATGGAAGTAGAACAGGCTCCAAAGACACCCAAGTAAGGCACACCCAGTTTTCGCGCTGAAAAGGAACTGCTGATAATCTGGTTCATCAGATCTCCACCCACAAAAAATTGAAGCTCTTCCTTGGTGATATTTGCATTTATCAAAGCCAGTTGGGAGGCCTGTTCGAGCAGTTTACGTTCTCCCTTTTCCCACGTTTTCTCGCCGATCTCGAGGTTGTCGTAGACATAATCGAAATCAGATGACAGTGGGCCCTCGCCTTCTTCTGGTCCTACAACTGCGGATTTACCGATGATCCGCGGACGATTTTCAAACTGCCATGTCTGGCGACCCAATCGTTTCACAGGTGCCCACCTCCAAATCCCAAAAAGGCATAAACGATCCCTACGACAAATGCCGCCACGACACCAAACACAATAACGGAACCAGCAAGTTTAAACATGTTGGCCCCTACACCGAGCACCAGTCCTTCAGCACGATGTTCCAGTGCAGCAGAACACATGGAATTGGCAAATCCGGTAACCGGTACAGCCGTTCCCGCTCCTGCCCATTGAGCCATTTTATCGTAAACGCCGAGACATGTTAGAATAACCGATATGAGAATCATGACCGCTACCGTAGGACTGGAAGCTTCCTTTGATGTCATGTCGAAACCGGCCATAAAAGCCTCTTGAATGGCCTGTCCAATCAAACAGACGGTACCCCCAACCAGAAATGCTTTGAGGCAATTTTTCAGGATTGGACGAGGCGGCTCATGTTTTTTTGCGACTTTTTTGTACTCCTTTTCATCCATGGACAGGGACGACGATTTTTTTTCGCTTCCGGATGCAGATTGAGCTGGCAAGATACAAGACCTCCTCTATGTGAAAATGGTTCAAAGCTACGGCTGAATGCCAATGTGTGTAATCCTATATTCATTGTTTGTTAATAATCGGAAGGTTATGTATCCGGCGACAGACAGCATATGTTTCCAACAAGATTATGTTGTGAAAGCAAGATGGGAATACGCCGGATCTGAGGACTTTTAGATACGTCTATAAATAAAGAAGAACAATCACGAGCAAGATAAAAAGAACGATAAACAGTACTTTTTCCGTGCCCTCTTCTGGAGGCTTCATTGGATATTTAGCTCCTTCCTGTAGACAGACAAACAAATATTGAACATATGACCTCACAAAATGATGACATCTCCTCCATATATTCATATTCATTGAAGTGGCATCAGGACTGCGACTACAGCGGATAGAGTCATGAAACTTGGACACGGTAAGCGCCCAAAATATGCCTTAAATACGTGACATAAACATGGACAATCACTTGCGCAAGGTTCATACTGTAATGTGACCAGTGGTTAAATAACAAGTCCTCAGCATCTTAAAGGACAACAGGCGGGTAGCCGTTCTACTGTGACCTGAAATACATACCAACAGAGGAGTTGTTGACACATGAATGAAAAAACGATGGATATGTTCCGTACGTTGACGGAATTTCCTTCCGCATCCGGTTTTGAACGTGAGCTTCGCGGCTGGATGAAAGATAAGCTTTCCGCTTATACCGATGAGTTCGTCCAGGATCGCCTGGGGAGTCTATTTGGTGTATTACGCGGGGAGGAATCCGGTCCCAAAGTTATGGTAGCCGGACACTTTGATGAAGTAGGTTTCATGACTACTGGCATTACCGAAACAGGTATGATCAAGTTCCGTCCACTGGGTGGATGGTGGAGTCAGGCTGTACTGTCTCAACGATTGGAAATCATCACACCGGATCGTCGGATTACCGGAGTTGTAGGTTCTACACCTGCACACTTGCTGGACGAGTCCCAGCGGAATAAACCTGTGGATCTGAATTCCATGTATCTCGATATTGGAGCAGACAACCGTGCGGAAGCAGAATCCTGGGGCATTCATCCAGGGATGCAGATCGTACCGATCTGTGAATTTACGCCTATGGCGAACCCGAAAAAAATTATGGCCAAAGCGTGGGATAATCGTTACGGCGTAGGACTTGCACTTGAACTGGTTGAAGCGCTGCACAAGGAAAAACTTCCTAACACGCTTTACGCTGGTGCAACGGTTCAGGAAGAACTGGGGCTTCGCGGTGCACGTACGGCGGCCAATCTGATTCAGCCTGATATCTTCTTTGCACTTGACTGTAGCGCGGCGAATGATATGACAGGTGACAAACAGTCATTTGGACATATCGGAGAAGGCGCATTGCTTCGTATTTTTGACCCGGGTATGTTCACCCATCGCGGAATGGTTGAATATGTTCAAGATACGGCTTCATCCAATCAGATCAAAATGCAGTATTTCATCTCACCAGGGGGTACAGATGCAGGTCAAGTTCACCTGAGTGGCATTGGTGTACCATCAATAGTTGTTGGTATCTGCGCACGTTATATCCATACCTCATCTTCCATCATTCATACGGATGACTACGATGCAGCCAAAGAACTGATCGTGAAGCTGGTCAAAGGTCTGGATCGGACAACGATGAATACCATAATTAATAACGCGTAACAGTTGACAAGAGACCTCCTAACCATCGGGAGGTCTCTTTTTTATATTCACAACGATATCAGTTAGACACGTAGATTAATAGGCCGAACATTATAGGGAATTACACATAAGATACAATAACGGAAGATGAATTAAACACCAAACAGCGGGGGACCTGTTATGGCAGTGAGAAGGAATGGAAAATCGAATAAAGGTTCCAAAAAAACAAATGCCGCAAACACCCTTCTCAATGGCAACCTTAAAGGAAGAAATCTGGAACTTATCGTTGCAGCATTACTGGTAAGTGGGAAGTTAAGAGTGGATGCGGTCACGTTGTTTCGAGAAGCTACACTGGTCGTTGAACTGGTCGGGCAGTATAAATCGCTACAAAATATTACACCATCGAATCAAGACAAACTGGTGCAATTCCTCGATGAGATCGGTGGTGATATGACGTTGAATGACGTTATACGGGCTTTCCAACAGAGAATCAATTCCTAAACGCCAAGAAATGAGGTTGAAGTGATGTCTGACTTTGACGGAAATGGGTTCGCTGAACTACTGATCATTGTCATTCTTGTTGTTTTATTTGTATTTGGTTCTTCCGATATTGACGACCTGACTGATTCTCCTTCTCAATCCTAAATTGGCTAGGTTATTACGATTTATTCATTATGAAATGCATACCTGTAAACGCCAGCCCACAATATGCGGGCTGGCGTTTTTGGATGGCTATAGAAATAGCGGTGAGAATGCAATCCAGGCCAAAATAAGAGTAAGCACAATGCAGACATTCTCTACAACGGCCCCACGCTTGGTCCCTGTACTCATCAGATTCACCCGTATGCGCCACTTGAGCGGTGGTAACGGACGAATACCCCGATTGGTTAGTGAATCGGCCAATAGATGCATCGCATATGCCGTGCCTCCCGCTACCCAGATCTCCGGACCCTGCTGCTGGGTCGTGCTGTACAACAAGCCCGCCCATATTGCGGTTCCGTACAGGGTATGTGTCAGTCCCCTATGAGTCAGTGTGGTACAGAGCATTAACAAACTGCCTGCAATCAAGTTCCACGGTGCGAACGCGTGACCATAAAAGACCAGCCCGAGTCCAATCGCAAACATCAACACTTTGCGAAGCGAACGCGAAGGCAGGAATGACACAAGCGCAATGAGGATCGCAAGCAATAGGTTCCATGGTTTGGCATGAACATAGAAGTACACAAATACAGCTGTGGGCAACAGAATCGTCTGTAACAACCTGATCAGACTGTTAGGCAAGGCTCTGGATACCAGCAGCGAATTTGGCTCATCAATGTCAGGCAATAACGAACCAATCAGAGCAACCGTAACTGCCGGCGCAGTCACCGGCATACCGGCCAACTGCAGAACAGAAAGCGACACGCCGGTCCCGATAATAAGGTGAGATCTTCCCATCATGATGCAAAAACGTCCTTTCGAAGAAATCGGGAACAATACGGCCCAGTTTCGATTTTACAACGAAAACAAAATAAGAACAATAGTTCGCATTTCTTATTTGTATGAAAATAAATATAACTTTCTGTGATGGGGCTCACATTATTATATTTATGACTCTTTTATCTTTATTAGTGAATTAAATCACATAAACTGTCGTCAACTACTTGTATAATTTCAAATATAAACCACTAAAATTTTGAGTAATGTACAGCGTCTATTCAAGGAGGCATACACACATGAACGGAAAAAAAGAGAACCTCATTATCATTGGTAACGGTATGGCAGGAATCAGTACCGTTGAGCAAATTTTAAAATTAACTACGCGATTTGATATTACCGTTTTTGGCACAGAGCCCTATCCTAACTACAACCGCATTATGTTGTCTTATGTACTGGAAGGAAGCAAAACACTGGACGATATCGTACTGAACGACCTTCACTGGTATGAAGATTACGGCATTACATTGCACACAGGCACAACGGTTACACGAATCGATGCCGAGACACACGAAGTTGTGACTGAAGATGGAACTCGCGTTCCTTATGACAAAATCATCATTGCGACTGGCTCCAACTCCTTCATTCTCCCTGTGCCAGGACATGACAAAGAGGGTGTTGTCGGTTTCCGTGATATCGCCGATTGTAATGTCATGCTGGAAGCTGCTAAGCAGTATAAACGAGCGGCCGTTATCGGGGGCGGACTGCTAGGCCTTGAAGCTGCCAAAGGATTGGTACAACTTGGCATGGAAGTTACTGTAGTGCATCTGATGGAAGATCTGATGGAGCGTCAGCTTGATCCACAAGCTTCAGCCATGTTGAAGGCAGAACTCGAACGTCAGGGTATCCGGTTCAAGATGGGTGCGCAGACTTCCGAACTACTGGGCGGCGAACGCGTTGAAGGGATACGTTTTGCAGATGATACGGTTCTGAATGTTGATTTTGTGGTCATGGCTGTAGGCATTAAACCCAATACGGCTGTAGCCCGTGAAAGCGGTATGGAAGTGAACCGGGGTATTGTCGTGAATGACTATATGCAGACTTCACTTGAGAATGTGTACTCGGTCGGGGAATGTACAGAGCACCGCGGGGTATGTTACGGCCTCGTTGCCCCATTGTTTGAGCAAGGTATGATTCTGGCGAAACATATATGCGGTGTGGAGACCGCTCCTTATGAAGGTTCAGTTGTATCCACGAAATTGAAAATTTCGGGTGTAGATGTCTTTTCAACTGGTGAATTCATCGACAGCCCAGAGCACACCGTCATTTCGCACAAAGATGACTGGAAACGGACTTACAAAAAAATTCTGCTTCGTGATAATAAAATTGTCGGCGCTGTTCTCTTCGGTGACATTACGGATTCTGCCGAATTGCAGAAACTGATTAAAAATCAACCCGAAATGACCGAAGAATTGTATGGTTCACTCATGGGTACAGGCTGCGGCGGTCATAAGAAAGCAACCTCTGTTGAAACGATGCCCGAAGACGAGATCGTCTGTGGATGTAACGGGGTAACCAAAGGAACCATTGTTGATGTCATTACAAACCAGGGCCTTACCACTGTAGATGAAATCAAAGCCTGTACCGGTGCAACACGCTCTTGCGGTGGGTGTAAACCGGTTGTGGAACAGATTCTGCAATATGTACTTGGAGACAGTTTCAGTACTGGAGCAAAACAGGGCATCTGCGGATGTACTTCCATGGGTCGGGATGAGATTGTAGCTGAGATTCGTGCAAAAGGATTACAAACAACCAAAGAGGTCATGAATGTACTGGGTTGGAGTCAGCCAGAAGGTTGTTCCAAATGTCGTCCGGCGATCAACTACTACCTTGGCATGATTGCACCAGACACACACGAAGATGAGAAAGAATCCCGTTTTGTTAACGAACGTATGAACGCGAATATTCAAAAAGATGGAACGTATACGGTTGTACCTCGGATGTACGGCGGGGTGACTACACCAGCGGACCTCAAACGTATCGCTGACGTTTCGGTCAAATATGATGTGAAAGCAGTCAAAGTGACTGGCGGTCAGCGTCTCGACTTGATTGGTGTTAAAAAAGAAGATCTAACTAAAGTCTGGGCAGAACTGGATATGCCTTCAGGTTATGCATACGCCAAATCGCTGCGTACAGTCAAAACATGTGTCGGTTCCCAATTCTGCCGATTCGGTACACAGGATTCCATGGCCATGGGTGCTCGCATCGAACGTAAATTCGAACGTCTGGATCTGCCAGCCAAGTTTAAATATGCTGTCAACGGTTGTCCGCGGAACTGTGCAGAAGCATGTACCAAAGATATCGGTATCGTAGGTAACGACGGCGGCTGGGAGATCTTTATCGGTGGTAACGGCGGTATTAAAGCAAGACTTGCTGATTCCCTGTGCAAAGTGAAAACGGATGAAGAGTTGATTGAACTGTGCGGGGCCATCATGCAATATTACCGCGAGACAGGTAACTATCTGGAACGGACTTCCGAGTGGGTGGAACGCATGGGTCTGGAGCATATTCGTTCGGTTGTTGTGGATAACCTGGAGGAACGCAAAGCGTTGATGCAGCGGATTGAATTTGCACTTGAGCATGTTGAAGAACCTTGGCAAAAAGCGATTCGCAATGAGGAAGGCCAAAGCAAAATGTTCCATGGCATCGAAGTATCGGCTCGTCCATAAGCAAGCTTGCAGGATTAATACTGGAGAATGTTAAATAGATAAGGAGTGGTTTAAGATGACGACAAAACAATCAGGCACCTACTTCCCTGCCGGAGTAGTTGAAGAATTCCTGCCACGAATCGGAAGAGTAGTTGAGATTAAGGACCATCAGCTTGCTGTCTTTCGTGCATCGGATGGTACCATCTTCGCTGCGGATAATCACAACCCCCACCCTAAGGGTGGGCCGCTGGCTGAAGGGATCGTGTCCGGGCATTATCTGTACGATCCGCTGTATGATTGGAAAATCGACCTGACTACCGGTCTTGTGCAAGCACCGGACAACGGTCAAGTACAGATGTATCCGGTGAAGGTAGAGAACGGCCAGGTCTGGATTGAAATATAGCTCCATTGAAACGTTCAAAGATTGATGCAAAATAATGGGGGAAACCGTGATGTATACACCAAGTGTTGAGGGAATTATTGAAGCTGCGGTTAAAAAACGGGATCAAATGAACGCAAGCCTGTCACGATATATGGTTGCTGCCTTGATGGCTGGTGCCTATGTAGGGCTTGGCATCGTTCTGATCTTCAGTATTGGTGCTCCGCTCCTTGCGGCACAGTCACCACTGCAAACCATGTTGATGGGCATGTCCTTCGGACTCGCGCTCACGCTGGTTATCTTTGCCGGATCGGAACTGTTTACAGGTAACAATATGTTCTTTACCATGAGTACACTGGCAGGCCGAACTACAGTGAACGAAACGCTGAAGAACTGGGGGCTCGTCTTTGTTGGTAACCTGCTCGGCGCAATTCTATTAAGTCTACTTATAGTCGGTAGTGGTCTATTCAAAACGGCCACACCGGAACATCTGTTATTCGTTGTCTCTGCCAAAAAGATGGCGGCGCCCGTGTCTGAGTTGTTCTTCCGCGGCATTCTCTGTAACTGGCTCGTCTGTCTGGCGATCTGGATGGCAGCTCGCTCTAAAGAAGATATCGCCAAACTTGTTCTTATCTGGTGGTGTCTGTACGCATTTATCGCAAGTGGTTATGAGCACAGTGTTGCCAATATGACTTTGCTGTCTTTATCCTGGTTGCTGCCAAACCACCCGGATACAATTACGATGGCAGGCTGGTTCCATAACATGATTCCGGTAACGCTTGGTAATATTATCGGCGGTGCCCTCTTTGTTGGAATGGCGTACTGGTATACTTCTCCGGTACGAAAAAAAGCATAATTCTTGATTCAACTGCACTTATGTAGCCTAGAGCACAACATCTACACACACTGAAGCCACGATGGATGCCGAACTCACGTTCAGTCACACATCGTGGCTTTTTATTGTTTGTCGATAAACTGCTACTCTCTCGTCCTTCTATAGAGAATTAAAACTTCATTTTACCTTCGTCGCTATCCGCGTTAATCCACAGTTGACATAACTGGCGTATAGTCGAGGGATACTCACACTTATACTCAACCAGCAAAGGATGAACGCTTATATGGGAATTCACACGTACTTCAGGTCACTAAACGATCTTGAACGTATTATTCGTACACCTGGCAAATTCAAATTCGAAGAACATAGCGTATCCGCTCATTCCTGGAAAGTGGTACAGTACGCCAAAACGCTCGCAGATATTGAGGAGCAACATGGAACTACAATAGATTGGAAGAAGTTATACGAAATTACGAGCAGTCATGATTATGGCGAAATCTTCATCGGTGATATTAAAACACCCGTCAAACATTATTCACTGGAACTGCGTTCGATGCTGCAAAAGGTGGAAGAAGGCATGGTTGAACATTTTATTAATGAAAATATTCCTGAAGAGTTCCAGCCTATTTTCCGCAGACAGCTGCGTGAGGGCAAAGACCAATCGGTTGAAGGACTGATTCTCGAAGTCGCAGACAAGATGGATCAAGTATATGAAGCCTTTGCTGAGCTCCAACGTGGCAATACGGAGAAGGAATTTATCGTTATGTACCGTTATGCCTTGGTCAAAATCAAAAATATCGACCTCCACTGTGTGCAGTATTTCTTGGAACAGATTCTCCCCGACATGATCGAAGAAGGTATCCGCTCCCCGTTTGATATTCGCAAAATAACCGAAGAAGCTCTGGCCCAGTAATCAGCTCAAGTCAACATGGTGCTCATCATCCATGGACAGGGCTTTTTTTCGTTCCTGCAATTGCAGTCGGTACTCGCTAGGGTACATGCCCGTTTTGTTTTTGAAGATCCGGCTGAAATAGTGGGAATCACTATACCCTACCGCTCCACCAATAGTCTTGATATCCATATTCTCGTGCGTGACGAGCATGCGTTTTGCTTCATTAATCCGAAGACCTGTCATATATTTTAGCGGAGTCTCACCCGTTACTTTCTTAAAACACTTCCCCAGATAGTCCACACTAAAATGCATCTGTCCCGCCATGTCCTGGAGTGTAATCTCATGCATGTAATTCTGCTTCAAATACAACTTAACGGCCTCTGCGATATCCTCCGGCTTCACCTGCTCATCCAGCACGGCACTGACATGCGCAAGCGAATCCACAGCGCTCCCAAGCTTCAATTCCATCGCATCCAGCAGTGTACGAAGCTGTTCTTCCGATAATGGTTTGAGCAGATAATCCTCCACCTTGTAACTGATCGCCTGCCGTGCATATTCGAATTCATGATAACCACTCAGAATGACAATTTTCACATGCGGATAGGCAAAGTACAGATGTTTGGCGAGTTCCAATCCATTCATTACCGGCATCTGTATATCAGTTACAACCAGATCAGGTACGGAATGTTCAATGAGCTGTAACGCTTCCTGACCGTTCCGCGCTTCACCGATCACCTCGAACCGGGTGTCCAGCTCTCTGAATTTGCGCGAGACATTCCGGCGAATCAGGGCTTCATCTTCCACAATAATCGTTCTATATTTGATTGTCACGGGTTCAGTCATGCTCCTTTCGAATGGAACCACCTATGGTAATCTGGACACCGCCGGAAGGCTTGTTTGTAATCAGCATGTGGGCTGCCGTGCCATACCATAATTTCAATCGGACCCATATATTCTTGAGTCCCATGCCGTTGATTTTGAGATCAGGCATACGCTCCCACTCCTGTGACTGTTCGATGTAATGCATGATCTTGGCAAGTGCTTCGGGTTCCATGCCAGGCCCGTTGTCTTCCACATGGATCTGCCAGGTCTGCTGTACCGCATCCATAGCTCCAGTAATATTCAGTTTCCATGGAGGGGTATCACCCAGTCCATATTTCATGGCATTTTCGAGTAGTGGTTGTACCATCAGCATCGGAACCTGGATATACTTCATCTCTTCCGGAATATGAAACTCGTAGTGTAGATCATCCTCAAACCTAATCTTCATACACTCCAGATATCGCTCACAATAATCCAATTCTTGAGACAGGGGAACCCCATTCTTTCCCGGAGTAGAAATATAACGCAGCATAGACGCAATATTGGCGCAGAACGCGACAATCTGCTCATTCATGCCCTCTTCCGCCATGATGCTAATATTAGTGATGTTGTTATAGAGAAAATGCGGGTTCATCTGGGATTGCAGCGCCAGTAATCTCGCTTCTGTCTCCTGAGATTTCATCGCCAGCCTGTCCTGAAACGATTGCACAAGCTGTTGATTCAACCGGATAAACGTATCATTCAGCTCATCCATCTCCCGAATAGAACCGGGATGCTCCAGCTTGAACAACTGACCGGAATCCTGACCCGATACCAGATCATTCACACCCGTTTTCTGAATAATGCGCTGCAAACGATGTAGCGGCAAAGTAACCCGTTTGGAGATCAGATACGAGAGAACCAGAATCAGCATGAGAGTAGCAAACGTCGCACCGATAAACATCACAGCCATCCGGTTGAGACTCGCGAAAAGGGACTGTTTGGACTGCATGACAATAACGGTCCATCCCGTCTCCTGTGACGTCATGTACGTCATCATCTGTTTGGACTGACTCAAAGGATCGCTAATCTCCTGCATGGTATCAGGCGGAAATGAAAGATTTTGAATCAAGTCCACATCATCGAAATGGCCTGCTTGAGAAGCATCGGCAGCCGAAGAAAGTGGAAACAACCTTGTATTTTGTTCATCCACTACATAGATCCGAAGATCGTCGTTATTTGTCTGCAATTCATTCAAATGCTGAAACAGGGTTCCGGCATCCTGCAAAATCTCAACGACACCCTGGCTGACATAGTTGCCATCTTTGTACACCCGGGTAAGGGAAATGTAGGATTGATCTGATTTTCCCTCACCTGTTGGCATGGGCAAAGCTCCCCCCTCTAACAGTTGAATCACCCGCCAGCCGCTCCGCTCCCAGGTTTCCTTGTACCACGGTCGCTGAGTCAGGTCTACCGACAGTTGACCGTTGAATGCACCCGCTCCCAGCATCTTGCCATTCACATCATAGATATTGGCCTGTTTGGCTGTATTGGAGCTGCTGATGATCGCGAGAATGACATCAATTAGTGTGGTTGTATCCTTATACAATGCCGGATCACTCGTCATTGTCTGCTCACTGTCTTCTGCTGGTGCCAAGTAGTGACTGAAGTGTTCTTTGACCAGATTGGAGTACACAATATTCATGGAAAAGTTGTTCATTTTCACCACTTCCTGATCCAGGTTACTGACGATTGATACCCCCAGTTGTCTCTGCTGTTCTTCACTTCGCTGACGAATGTCACTTGCGAGAAAAACATACAGAAGCCCCGCCACAATCAGCGAAAAGATAATAAATACCGCAGAGTAATAGGCAAACAGACTTTGCTGAAGCGTTCCAAATCGATATCGCAATCCTCAACCACCTCGTCCTATGATGATATCTGTCACACCATTCGAAAATGTCCACCCAACAGAACGCTTTTGTCTATTGAGCACATCCGCTGTTCACAGTAAAGTTATCCACATAAGAATACGCTTACATTAAGCGTTTCGGCAAGTGACAATTTTCTTTATATTCCGGGAGGTTCAATGATGAGAAAACGATTTCTATTTTCGCTTGCAAGTGTGCTCCTGCTCTCCACTCTGCTGCTTGCCGGGTGCAACTCAGGTAAAAGTACGGAAGGTTCGGGTAAGGTGACTCTCACGTTTGGAACAAGTCAATCCGGTATTCCGCGTACAGGCATCATGCAGACGATGGCCAAGGAATATGAGCAGGAGACGGGTGTCAAAATTGACTTCCAGGTCGTACCTGACGCACAGTGGCGTGACCTGATCAAGGTGAAGCTGGCCTCTGGCGAAGCACCTGACATTTTCAATGTCGATGTGGACCCATTGAGCATGCCGGCTAACGTAAGACCGGAGGAAAATGCCATTGACTTGACCAATGAGGAATTCACAGGTCGGATGTCTGAAGAGATTTTGCCAACCGTCAGTCACACTGACAAGGTGTACGGGGTTTCTTTTGCGCCAACAAAAATCTGGTATGTGTACTATAACAAACGTATCTTCCAAGAGCTCGGCATAGAGCCTCCTACATCCTATGCAGAATTCAAGGCGATCAGCCAGAAAATAAAGGATAAAGACATTATTCCATTCTTTCAAGCACCTGCCAGCGGGTGGTATCAGGTTCTGCCTTTGTTCGAAACAGGGCCTAACTATGAGCAAACAACAGCGGGAACCTACGAGAAATTAAACAACAATGAGATGAAAGTCGCAGATATGACGCAACTCAAGACGGTCATTGAACAGTTGAAAGAATTTGCGGATCTCGGTTATTTCGGCAAAGACTTCTTGTCCAATACGGTAGAAGCGGGCATTGAAGCGTTTGGTCAGGAGAAAGCGGCTATGCTGCTGCGGGTTCCAGGGACGGAAAAGGAAGTGTCCGAAGCGTATCCGGAAATGGAAGACAATATGGGATTCTTCGTCATGCCATGGGGAGATAATCAGACGATTGGTGTGAATCCGGGCGGATCGGCTGCGATGTTTGGTAACAAAAACAGTAAACATCCCGAAGAAGTGCTGAAATTCTTCCGCTGGATTACCGAGCATGATCATCTGCAACGTGTGTTCGATGAAGGTGAAGGTAACCTGACGATCTGCTGGCCGGAAATCGAACCGAAGCTGACACAGGACTATATTGATTATGAGAAAAATCATGAAAAAGGTACGGTTATGCAGGCCGCTGTAAAATACATTGATCCACAATGGATGGATATTGGCAAGGACTTATCAGGTATGTTCGCCGGAGCCATGACACCGGATCAGATTCTGCAAAATATTGATAAACGCCGGGCTGAACAAGCCAAAGTGTTGAAGGATGAAGCGTGGCAATAATAGCGCATATTTCAGATAAATATAAACGCTGAACAGCGTTACATGCAGCGGGCGTTTGCCCGCTCATGTATTTTGGCAGGAAGGAAAGGTGTTACGGATTATGAATGCAAACAAAATCTATCCCTGGTATTTCTCATCTGGAGCAATTGTGTTATATCTGCTGTTCATCGTTGCTCCCGCCCTGCTGGGCATCTATTATTCCTTCACTGACTGGAACAGTTATAGTTCGGAGAAGAACTTTATCGGTCTGGAGCATTTCCGTACCATTCTCGCGGGTGATCCGACCTATCTGCTTTTTATCAAAAACACAGTCTTGTTCACCCTCGTTACATCCATCGCCAAGACGGTTCTGGGCTTGTTCCTGGCTCTACTGTTGGTCAGCGGTGTAAAGGCCGCCAATCTGCACCGGATGATCATTTTCTCCCCGCAGGTGCTGTCGTTCCTGATTGTTGGGCTTGTGTTCAAAAGTCTGCTTGACCCCAACAACGGGTTCGTTAACGTAACCCTGCGTTCCATGGGACTGGACGTTCTCGCACAGAATTGGCTGGGCTCCCTGACCTGGGCCATGCCATCCATTATGGCAGTGGATACGTGGAAAGGCATGGGATACATCATGGTGCTGTTCATCGCCGGACTGCTCGCGATTCCACGTGATTATTACGAAGCGGCATCCATTGATGGCGCCGGATTCGGGCAGAAGTTGTTCCGTATCACCATTCCGATGCTGATGCCTACCATTACCATCGCCACGGTACTTAATATTACATACGGGCTGAGAGTATTCGATGCCGTATACGTGTTAACCAATGGTGGCCCCGGTAACGCGACAGATGTCATTAACACGGCGGTCTATTCCTCTTTTGCCAAAGGATATTGGGGACTCGGAAGTGCACTATCCACCATCCTGTTTGTCATCATGGCGATCATCTCCTTTTTCATCATTCGTTTGATGAACCGAAAGGTGGAATACTGACATGCGATTGAGAAAAAGATTGGCTTCGATCGGGTTAAATGCTCTCGCCTGGCTGCTTAGCCTGGTGGTCTTGATTCCTTTTGTCGTCATTGTACTGAATTCATTCAAGTCGGACGCCGAGGCCAAAGTGCTTAAACTGACGCTGCCCGAGAAGTTTATTTTCGAAAATTACAAAATTGTCTATGAACAGGGACATTTGGGCGGTTCCTTTTTCAACAGTCTGCTACATTCTGGGGCTTCTTCTCTGCTACTGGTGTTTGTTGTGGCCTTCTCGGCCTTCACGTTATCCCGCAACCATTCGAGGCTCAGCAAGTTTCTGTACTTCTTCCTGATTCTTGGTATCACCCTACCGCTCAACTACATTCCGCTGATGGAAGTCATGAAGTCGATGGGTATGATTAATTCACATGTCGGCATGATTCTGCTCTATACGGCTATGGGTATTCCAATCTCGCTGTTCATTACATATGCGTTTGTGTCTAACATCCCGAAGGAGCTGGATGAAGCCGCGATCATGGACGGATGTAATGGGATCAAACTGTTTCTGAGAATCATTGTACCTTTGTTAACCTCGGTGCTGGTAACGGTATTTGTTCTTAATTTCCTGAGTGTCTGGAATGAGTTTACTGCCCCACTCTATATGCTGAATACAGTGGAGATGTGGCCGATGACGCTGGCTGTATATAACTTCTTTGGACAATTCAGTGCCCAGTGGAATCTGGTCAGTGCCGATATCGTGCTCACGTCATTGCCTGTGTTGATTGTGTTCCTCATTGGGCAAAAGTATATTGTAGGAGGACTAACTTCAGGGGCGGTTAAAGGGTAAGCTCCACCGACAATCCAAATACACAAACACTCTTGTCTAAGTACATCTTCTGACTCCTCAGCACAAAAAAGCCCTTGTCTGCTCATCGTGTGAATAACTTCTTCGTACAGAAGAAGTATCACACGCTGCTGCGGACAAGGGCTTACGCTGTTGGATTCGAATTAATCGTGCGCCAACCCGCCAACATCGGATGGAGCCGCTATATCTGGGCTCTGCTCCAGAGATTTGATCATTTTCAAACGGGATGTGATTATTGCGATCAGAATAACAAACAGACCCGCGATGATAAACAGAAAGGCAATACCTCTGCCTGGCCCAGTTCCAATAATTTGACCAACAGACGAAGCCAGTGCTCCCCCCTCCATCAGTAACGGATTAAACACATGGTCGGCCAGAAAACCAGCCAAACTGTACGCGATAATAAACCCGAGTTGTGACAGAATACCAATGATTCCCCATACCCTGCCCTGCTTATCGTTGGCGATATTGTTTCGCACCAGTACATCTGCGCTCATATTGACAAACGGCAGTGATGACAGGAACAGAAAACCTGCGAAGATAATAAAATAAATGTTGGTGGATATGCCCAGAAGTGAAAAGGACAAACCGCACAAAATCAGACCCATCACAAGCACACTTGCGTATCTCTTTGTTATTGTAAATATGCCGATGCACAAGCTGCTAATCAGCATGCCGATGGCACTAACAGACTGAAACGTTCCAAGTGTCTTGGCATCCGTGAATGACAGAAGCATCGGACCAATGAGTGTCTCCAGGAATCCCAGATAAAAGGTGACAAGTGAAATAATCACCACCAGCAACAGTACTCCCTTGTTGGTTACAACTTCTCTCCAGCCCTCTTGAATATCGGTGATCCAGTTTTTTCCTTCTCGATCCTCTCGCTCCACCTTCATGCTCTTCCGAATAACCAGCACAGCCAGAATGGCAACCAGGAATGTCAGAATATTAATGACCAGAATGACTTCAATGGTTGTTATACTAAGCAGAATGCCCGCAATGATCGGTGAAAACAGAAACTTCGAGGATTCAGCCAGTTGTACAAGACCGCTTCCTTTCGAGAATTGTTCCTTATCCAGCAGGTCCGTAGCAGAGGCCTTATATGCCGGGCTCTGCAACGCGGAGAACACGGAACTAAAGGCTACTCCCACGTAGATATGCCATAATTGGATATCACCTGTGAGCATAATGGACAGAATGAAAATCAAACCGGCTGCCGACCCCAGGTCGCCGATAATCATCATCGTTCGACGGTCGAATCGGTCTGCCAGTACCCCTCCAATAGGTCGAAGCAGGATATTCGGCAGAAACGTGAATAAGGTAATCAATGCAACACTTGTTGCCGTATTCGTTTTTTCGAAGGCATACACCCCCAGGGAGAAGGCAGTAAGTCCAATCCCAATCATGGAGATGAGCTGACCGAACCATACGACCAGAAACTTTTTAAATGATTTTTGAACGGTATGTTCCATGGATGATACTCCTTTCTCGGCTAACCTTGATTCGGAAAATAGAGACGAGTGACGTAGGCGAAGCTTCCTTGTTCTGCTCCCAGCACACGTTCCATAATATGTGTGAATGCTTCAACCTTTTTTTGGAGTTCTTCCTCCTCCCATTGAAAGATGCCTCGATCCAGCAAAAATTGTGACGATACGAGCAGGAATTCGATGGATTCCTTTGGGTTAGGTGTATGAAATACCCCCTCCTGAATGCCCTGCTCTACCACCTCGGCCAAGATGGGACTTAATCGAATTACCGTCTCAACAAGACTCTTTTGGTGCATCTCCACATTATGAACACTGTGCAATTGCTCGATGAGATCATGTTTTCTGCCGTCAGGCTGATTCTGCGCCATCATGATGCGAAAAATTTTGTCATGGGCATTCAGTTTGGGATCGGACACCACGTGCCTGGCCGATGCCTCCCCGCTCAGAATAAAACGCATGACGATGGCGTTCATGACCTCTTCCTTGGACTGAAAATAATAATAAAATGTACCCTTGGCAATGTTGCACGCCTGAAGGATATCCATGACCGTAGCTTTGGTGTACCCTTTTGTTATGAACAGAATCTCGGCGGCATCCAAAATCTCGTTCCTGCGTTCTTCCGGGTTTTTTATCAGTCTCATATCCTGGCCTCCGATACGTTCGACCGACTGTCGGTCTATTGTAGTCATGGAGTTCTTTTTTTAGAACCCCATTTCAGTCAACCATTGCGCCAAATGGCTTTCCCTTGTTTTCAGATCCTGACGCTCTCTTGCATATTTTCCAATATTTCTGTCTGCAACCAGCTTACCGTCCATCATAAACAGTACACGTTCCGATCTGGCAGCGACTTTCACATCATGGGTCACCAGCAGAATGGTTGTTCCCGTTGCATTAATATCGCCCAGAATGTCCATGATCTCATACGTTGATTTGGAATTCAGCGCCCCCGTTGGTTCATCGCCGAATAAAATATCTGGATTATTGATCAGCGCACGGCAGATGGCAATCCGTTGAAGCTGTCCGCCTGAGGCTTGGGTGATGTTATGCCCAGCCAACTCATCAATCCCCATTTTTTTCATTAATGACATTGCCCGTGTATTAATCGTTTCTCTGCTGCTATTCTTGGCCAGATACGCGGAAAGTACGATATTGTCTAATAGATTCAGATTCTTGAGCAGATGAATATTTTGAAAGATGAATCCCATCTTGGTCAAACGTAGACTTGCCAGATCCCTCTCCTCAAATGCCGATATTTTTTTGCCATTAAAATAGACACTTCCAGCACTAATCTGATCCATACCACTTATGTTGTACAGTAAGGTAGACTTGCCTGAGCCAGATGGCCCCATGATGGAAACAAATTCTCCCTTTTTTAATTGAAGGTTGATATCTTTTAAGATGTTATGTTCTTCATTCTCGCCGATCGCTACGGATTTATTCACGTCTTTAGCCTCAAGTATAGTTGTCATCGTTGATCCTCCCTATTCGACAATCATTTTGGATATGCTTGTTTCCTTGATCGATTGGATGCTAATCCATGCTGTTAGTACAATCGTGCCTGCAAGTAACAATGGACACAAAATATATGCCTGTAACGGGTTAACAACAAAGACAATATTGGAAGCACCAAACGTCGACATAATGGCACTAACCAGCAACGGACCCAACGTATTGGACAATATCGTTCCAGTAACAACCCCTAAGATTAATATGACAAGTGACATCACGACATACTTGAACTTGATTTTAGACAAGGCAAACCCAAGGCTTCTTAGTACAGCAATGTCGTTGTTGTCCTTGGCTACTAACATCTGAAGGAACAGTGCTGTAATTAAAATAGATATGAAGACACCGATGACCAAGGCCAGCATCGTCACCATTTTCAATTGTTGGATGGTTCCGCCTAACGTCTGATCCAGATAACCTTGAAGATCGGTTACTTTGGCTGGCGAGAAAGCCGTCTCATATTCAGCAATTTTGGTAGCCATGTCCCCGCGATTATTCAGATCCAAACTGACCACATACCACAACACACTATCCTTGTTGTAAGGTAATAAGGCCTTCGCCGTTTTCCCACCATTCGTAACGTCCTGGTATATTCCGCTGACCGTCATTATCTGGTCCTTGCCATTAACCAGCAAGGTAAGTTGCTCACCAGTCTTCAGGCGCAGCTCGCTACTGTTGGCATCAGATAACGCAATTTCATTCTCGGTTGTTGGCGCATTACCGCTAACATAAGACAATGGGAAAATACTGAAATCTCCAGTTTCTACACTCAGATTGTCGTAACTTCCTTCCGCATTTTTAATCTTGAACTGGCTTGTTACCAATGGGGAATACGTTTTGATGTCTTTATCATTTTGGATCTGGGTAACCAGATTGTCATAACGCTGCTCTACATCGTCTGTGTGCCTCAAGTCAATGCGAATATCACTTTGTCCAACACCCATATAAGAAATAAAACTTGGCGCCTGCAAAGTGTTCAGGAAGTTGACCGGCACAATCATGATAAATGAACTGACTACAAAGACAAATAACAATAATCGGAACATCTTGATTCGCTGTATCACTTCCTTCAGACCAAGAAAGACAGGTACGGAAGACCAGCGATTGCGGGACAAACTAAGCCGGTTTCGAATGATCTGTGTATCTCCCAGGCTCCCGGTACGGAGAGCATCCACCGCGGAGATGGAACGAAAACGCCGCAGTACTGTTCGACAAAACAGAACAACCATGGCAAATATTATTCCAGCGGCTAATAACGGAATCGCGAAATGCAACAGGGTTGCAGGTGCTTTTCCCATATACAACATGATGTTAGAAACAAATAATCTGTTAACGCCAAGTGATGCAATGTAACCAAGCACGGATGCAAATCCCGCCATAAATACATACTTCATCAGATACAGTCTCTTAATATCCTTCTCTGCAATCCCTATCGCTTTCATGACACTAATCTCACGATAATCCTCTTCGATGGTCGCAAGCATCGTGAATCGGATGCAAAGCATTGCAATCAGAATCAGCACAAGACTGACCAGAATAATAACGGCTGCAATAACTCCGTCGGTCATCGCATTCAGTACCTGGAACAGCCCATAGGTTACGACTGGACCCGCGTTAGGAAGTCCGGCATTTTGGTAAGCCTGGGTAAATTCACTTGTCAGTCCGGGATCCGTCAACCGGAATTCAATGAGGTACTCCATCTCTCCGATGCTCTGCTTCAGTTCCTGCAAATTCCCTGCACTCACAATAAAACGTTTGGAGTGCACAACCGATGGATTCATCTGAGCATCACGGACAAAATCAACGATGGTATAAGAACGCTCAAATTGACCATTATCGATCCGAACCTGGTCGCCCACGCTCAATTTTTTTTGTTGCATGTAATATACCGGAACCGCGATCTCGCCATCGTTCACCTGAATAATCTCACTGTCCAGATTCAACAAATAGTCGAAACCCTGATTCTGTGTAACAAAGTCAATGTCCATAACGCTGTTCTTTTCGGACTCTGCTCCGAGAAACAGATTAGAGCCGTCAATGTTGACCATTTCCACAATCTGATGCTGCTGGACCATAGCATTTTCTTCAGCCCATGTGTTCACTTTGACCTGATCGAGTTCTCCGGCATGCATTTGCACAAAGTGTGGTGTTTTGGATTCAGAAAATAGATATTGGATGGAACTCGTCAGTTCCATAATCATTCGTGACCCCGAAGATACCAGCAAGGCGGCCAGCAGTACAAAAATAAACAACGCAGCCGTAATCCCTTTTTTTCTCGTTATATCGTTTCTCAGCATTCGTAGCAGCATAAACGAACATGGCTCCTCTCATCTACAAGTTGTTCCTATTTATCTGGAGTCATAAAGCTTGTCAGACAATGCGCCACCGTTGAAGGTTGATGCATCATGAACATGTGAGCACCCTCTTTGATGGTTTGAAGCTTCATGGATGTGCCAAAATATCGGCCCCATCTCAACGCTGATTGAAGGGTAACAGTACGATCCCGTTCTCCCCACAGATACAATACCGGCAATGAGAGCGGCTCATATTCAAGCGTTGCTGCAGATTCCAGCATCTTGAAATCCGCCCGGATGACGGGCAGAAAATAATTCAATAATTCTTTTTCATGTATCAGTTCTTGCGGGAGAGCTTCATAGGAAAACAGATGATTAATCAGATTTTCGTCTGACATCCGATCATAATTCTGCATCCCGCATTCGTCAGGCGTGTTGCAGGCAGATAACACAAGCCGTAACGTTTTAGCTACATCTGGACGTTCCTGACATAAGCGTTGCGCAACGAAGTAGGCTGTAATCCCTCCCAGACTATGTCCAAATAACAGACTGCCGGGCTGTATAACATCCAGCAGCTTGCTGGTATACAGTTCTACGAGTTGCTGCATATGCTCCAGGGGTGTTTCGGTGTTCAGACCATGACCCGGGGGCGTAAACGCCCAAATTTCCGTGTCAGGAAGGTACGGCACTAGGGGCTGAAAACTGTTGGAGGTGCCACCGAGATAAGGAAAACAGACCATTTGTCTGTTTCCCTCCCCCTTTTGTAGTTGCTCCAAATAAATCGGTTCCATCACTTATCCACCACCATAACCAGGCTTACTTTCTTTCCAGAACATATGCAGGGAATGTCTGAAGTGAAGTATCCACATTTTTACGCTTGAAGATGACATGTATGACAATAGCCGATATTGCAAAAAAGAAAAATTGCATAATTTGAACTTGCGGATTAAAGTAGTACAAATCAATTTGACTTCCTGTAGCTACAAGCCAGAATGCAAGCAGATAAAACAGAAGTGTACCTTTGGTTGCATTGAAGATATAACTTTGGAACACGATAAATGCCATAAGCTGAACAACGTAGTATATGTAAGTGGTTGAGGTGCCAAAAGAGGAAATCAAGTATCCCGGAAGCACCCATAATCCGAACAACAGGCCGGTAATCAGACCACTTGTTATATTATTTTTTAACTTCCCTTGCAAGAATGGAAGCAAAAATCCGATCCAGCCAAACAGCCCACCAATCAGCCCCGTCTCCTTGATCAGATTCACAATTCCCAACCAGATCATTTCAGGTACACTATATGTCAGCTCAGGGACCGGTATGCCGAATAACAAGGAACCAAAGTGCATTGTTGATGCAAAGATGATGGAAATTCCAATAATGAGCGGTATCCAGAACAGGTCCTGTCTGCGCGGAACCAGCTTCATAAACATTCCTTTTAATGCTTCCTTTCCGCCCATCACATAACATGTAATTAATCCGGCAATGGAAGGTGAATACAGAGCAACGATCGCAAGTGGATGCATCAAGGTTAACTCACCTGTTATGGGTACAATAAAATCCGCAAAGAACATGAACAAACTTGCGATTCCATAACATGTGCCAAAGGAAATTCCCAAAAACAAATACATATATTTGTTGGACGGGCTGGTTGCCGGACTTGTGACTGGACGAATGGATGCCTGATTAGCTGTAATCATAGTGCCGCCTCCTTCTCAGTCAACTTTCTCTCAATAAGATCATGCAAACGGTTAATCGTGCAGAAATTAGCCAAATCCAGATCTTCATTTGCTATCTCAATCTGGAATCTACGCTCTACAAAGTCCACCAAACGCATCGCAAAGAGCGAATTGACGAACCGTTGCTCAAAATAATTGTCATTATCATTAATTTGAGTGTCCTCATGATCCATGGTGAGGTTGTTCCCGATAAACTCCCGAATTTCCTGACGATAATCCACTGCCCTTCCCCCTTGTTATTGATGTTGCCCCTCGGGCACTAAAACCTCAATGTAGTCTGGAAACTCTACAGCCTGCTGTAAATCATGATAAAACAGTACTCTTCCTTCCTGATCTGCAGATTGCTGCTTGAAACCGGCAAAGCGATAGCTGATATTCATCATCCGGTTCCTTCCGGTATCCCTGAAGTCCGCAAGCATCTGTTTGCCCTGCTTCTGAGCTTCACGCATGATATACGTTAGCAGTACACTCCCTGCTCCTCTGGACATCACTCTGCAAGACATCAGAAGCATGTTTAGCCGCCATACTTTCTGCTGCATGTGAATAAGTGCAAGCCCAATTTTGCCATACGTCCCGTATTTGTCTTCGAGTTCACACACCAATAACATATGGTCCTGCGAGGTCATCAGTTGATGCAGCTCCTCGTAACTGTAGGTAATTCCCGTTGCATTTAGTTGATTGGTGCGAACGGTAAGTTCCTCTGCACGTTGAAGATCATCCTCAGTAGCCTCGTAGATGGAAAATTTCATGCCGAGCGTAGCCAGAAATTGTTCTGAAGGTCCTTCATACTGTTCTTCAGCCTGTTTACGGAGCGTATCCGCCTGATACATCTGCCTTCTGCACGCAGAGTCGGCTGTAATGAATCGGGGCATCAGCCTTGGGTCATCAAGCATGGTTTCATATTGATCCGCATGAAGTACCTGGATGTCAGCATGTACACTTTGCACTTCTTCCAGTTCAAAAGGTTGATCATCCACAAACAGAATGGCATCCATGCCGATATTAATGTTCTGCTGAATCCGCTGAACAGAGACGGACTTCGCATCCCAATGGATTTCGGGATACAGAAAATATTCGGCGATGCCCAGTTCGTTTAGTTTCGCCCAAGCTAGCTCTGCATCATTTTTACTGGCAACAGAGTGCAAAATACCTCGCTGGTCCAGTTTTTCAATCACCTCCTTTAAGCCCAGCTTCAGTTGCACATCTGCAGATTCAAGCAAAACCCCATCCCATATGGTGTGGTCCAGATCCCAAACAATACACTTGATATCCTTGAGCTTTTCCATGGTCATGCCACCCTTCATCTTAGTAGGCATAGAATCCTTGACCCGTCTTCCGCCCCCACTGTCCTGCATCAACCATTTTCTGCAACATCGGACAGCATCGGAATTTGGGGTCCTGATAGCTGTCGTACAATACTTTCAATGAAAGCACGACCGTATCCAGACCAATCAGATCCGCCGTCTCCAGCGGCCCCATCTGATAATTGAAGCCCTTCTTCATAATGGCGTCCACCTGCTCGGGTGTAGCGATTCCATCCTGTACAATGTACGCCGCTTCATTCATTAACAAGTGCGAGAGGCGATTAGAGACAAACCCGGGCAGATCCTCTATGACAACTGGACTTTTATCAAGAGTTTCCAAAAACGCTACCATCTCATGTTCCGTACCCTGTGTTGTATGATGTCCTTTGATCACCTCCACCATGGATTTAACGGGAACCGGATTCATCAGATGCACCCCAATGACTCGACCTGGGTCAGGCAAAAATGAAGCGAGCTTTGTCACGGAAATACAGCTTGTATTTAGCGCAAATAAAGCATCCGGACGAACCTTGTGGTATAGTCGTGCGTAAACTTCCTTTTTCAACTCCAGGTTTTCGGTTACATTTTCAATAATGATACTTGCCTCTTCCACCCCTTCATCTTGTGTCTGGAACGAGATTCGTTCCATGATCTGATCCAGGGGCACCTGACCGTACCCTTGCTTCAGAAAGCAAGCTGAACGATATTCACGACGTATAACATCAGGGGCGTGTTCGATGACCGACGCCGAAATATCCTGCAAAATTACACGATAACCAGCCCTCGCGACATCCAGTGCTGTGGCGCATCCCATCACCCCTGCGCCAATGATTGCAATGAGTCGATTATGCATACCTAATCACCTCCTTATTGAGCTACCATCAGATCAGCTCGTCGTAGATCTCTTTCATTTCTGCAAGTGCTGCAGGGACACGCTCACGGAACCAGGCAACATCTTGCATATCAAGCAGGATATTCGGATACATCCGCGAGAGCGTAGATACCAGAACACCGTGCTCAGCAAGCTTGCTATTTAACAAAATATCAAAAGACATCAATTCAAACGTATAATCAGCCGTATCCGTAAGCGGCTCCGTGCAGCAGTGATAAGAAGCACAGCCAGACGGCCCTTGAACAATTAAAGGCAGACCTACCTTCACTGCTTCCTGGCAGAGTATGTCATGCATCATCTCAGCGTGGCGGTTCATGCTGTGCATCGCCTGTCCTCCATTGCGTCCCAACATTTCCAGCGTAGCTTTTACAGCAGCTGTACCTAATGGATAGCCATTAAACGTACCCGCATGAATTACTTTTTTGTCTACAAGCAACTTCATGATATCCGCTCGGCCAACCAGGGCTGACACTGGAACTCCGCCACCCGCGATTGCCTTCCCAAGTGTAGTCAGATCAGGCGTTACACCGAATAACTGTTGGGCACCACCGAGACCCATACGGAATCCTGTTATAATCTCATCAAAAATGAGCACGACCTGGTACTGATCACATAACTGTCTGACTTTTTGCAGATAACCCGGAGCAGGCATGACTCCGCCTCCATTTACACAAACCGGCTCCATGATTACTGCTGCAATGTCGTCTCCATGCTGGCGAAATAGTTCCTCCAGACGGGGTGCGTCATTCCATGGCAAGAGGTAGGATTGAGATTCCATGGCATCCCTTGCCCTTCCCTTTGTTCCTTTCATGTCACCAGGATAGTCTGAAGGTACAGGCAGACCTGTACGTGCAGTCTTGCCACCCATAATATTGTCCGCATTGCCATGATAATGGCCTTCAAAACGTACAAAGCGATTTTTACCTGTCCACGCCCGGGCAAGACGAAGTGCATTCTGGACAATCTCCGTGCCTGATAACCCAAAACGAATCATCTCTGCTGAAGGTACATATTGATGGATCAGTTCCAGAGCCTCTGCATCCAGATCGCAATGACTTACGGAAAGAACACGGTCAATGGTATCCTTCAGACACTCGTTATACTCCTCGTTGCCGTGGCCAACGATGAGGGCACCAAAGCGTGCATATAGATCCAAATACTCGTTGCCGTTCATGTCCGTCACTCTGCTTCGGGAAGCATGCTTGAAATGGAGCGGTGTCTCTTCCCAAGGAAGGTGGAAATTATAGTGCACACCTCCAGGCAGCCATTGTTTCACCCGCTGATTGTACTGCATCATCTCCGTGATCATCCCTTATCGCCTCCCCCATTTGTCTGGTTTACTGCTTCATATCGCTCCAGTAATCTGGACCGATCTTGCGGATCATCCAGCGAATAGGCTGCAGGCAAGGTCTTATTCTCAGCCAGCATATTTCTTACGCTCTGGCCTGGACCGATATCGATCCATACCGTCGCTCCCAGATTTTGAATGCGTGCCAATGCCTGATTCCAACGAATGGGTTGCAAAAGCTGGCTGCTCAGCAGCTTAGGAATGTCCTCGGCTCCGCGAATGAACTCACCATGTACTGTTGAGCAGATGGGAAACACCGGTGCAGAGAAGGAAATCCCTGCAAGCATCTCTTCAAGCTCAGGCTGAATGAACTGCATCAACTCGCTATGATAAGGTGCATCTGCCTTCATTGGCATCATGCGAAAAGGAATGAATTCCCCACCGTAGCCATCCACCTGATCATCCAGCAGTTGAAGACCCTTCGCAGTACCTGCGACGACAAACTGTCCCGGTGAATTATAACCGGAGATCGTCACATACTCGTTCTGACGAATATTCTCGACTAATTCTTCAAGCGCTGCTTGGGTTACATCAACGACAATACCCGCTCTTCCTTTTTGCTCCTGAATGGAGCGATGCATCAACGCACCACGCTGAGCTGTAAAACGAATTCCATCAGCAAATCGCAATGCTCCCGCCGCTACTAAAGCCGAAATCTCCCCCAAACTGTGACCTACTGCATAATCTGGAGTCATTCCAGTCCGCCGAACAAATGAGTCAAATAAAACGTAGCTTGCCGTCAGTACAGCAGGCTGAGCATATTCAGAGACCGTCAATTGATCCAGGGTCCCTTCCATAACCAGTGCCTTCAAATCAAATCCGATCACCTCGCTCGCTTCTGCAAAGATCTGATTCGCCTCCGGCTCACTGCCCAACAACTCGCTGCACATTCCGATATACTGGCTTCCCTGGCCGGGAAATAGCGCACAGAACGTCATACGCTACCGCCACGCTTGTAATAGGCTTTTAATCCGTAATGCGAGATCATCTCCTGCTGCATCTGAGAGGAACCTTCAATAATCTCCAGAATTTTGGCTTCCTTATACAGCCTGGCAACAGGATAATGGTTACTAATTCCGTTCGCACCATGAACCTGTAGCGCATCACTTGCAACTTCAACAGCAACTTTGGACGTAAAATATTTGGCAATCGTTGTCTCCATAGCGGCCTGCGGGTCCTTGGCTTCTCTCAGCTCGGCTGCACGTAAACATAATGCTCGTGCTGCATGGACTTTTGTCACCGCATCTCCAATCATGCCGCGAATCAGCTGAAAATGACTCAGCTTCTGATCAAATTGCTTCCGCTTCCTTGAGTAAGTCACCATGGCATCCAGCGCTTCCTGCGCAATCGCCAGCCCTGCCCAGGCAATGCTATATCTGCCCTGGTCCAGCGCCCCGGTTACGATGTACTCAAAACCTTCATTCAGACGTCCAATAATGTGATTCTTTGGTACACGCACCTCATGGAGATCAATCTCAGCTATACCTGTCTCTCCCGCAACCATGACACCTTCAATAGGTTGGGTCTGTACACCCTCAAACTGGCGTTCGACCCAAAAAGCAGTGCTTCGTCCCTGATTCGAGGCAATAATGATAAATACATCTGCCAGATGTCCAAACGTGATCCACTTCTTTTTTCCATTCAAAACATAACAGTCCGATTCTTCTCTCCACTCGGTCTTTACACTTTTGGCATCCGAACCAACTTCCGGTTCAGTCAGGCCAAAGGCAGCAATCCATTCTCCCTTCACCAACTTGGGCAGCCAGGACGATTTTTGCTCAGGCGTTCCGAAACGTACCAAAGTTTCACTTACAAGTGAAGTATGTACCGTTAACAAGCTGCGAACGGCTGGAAGAGCCTTGCCAAATACTTCAGTCAACAGCCCGTACGCCTTAGGGCCGAGACCCATGCCGCCATATTCAGCCGGGATCGAGGCAGCCAAGTAACCTTTTTCAGCCATGGCACGGATCAATGTTCTGGGAATGGCTTGCTGCTCTTGAATCTGTTGAGCATAAGGACGAATTTCACGGGCAGCAAACAATTCAGCTTCATGAATGATCTCTTGCTCTATATCCGCTTCAATCATTCGGCAACCCCCTCTTGAAGAAGAGATTCATTGAGATAAGCGGCGAATTCGGCAATTGTTTTGTATTCAAACAACGCAACCGGACTGATGTCAACTTGAAGATGCTTACGTGCACGATTAATGATCTTGAGCGCCTGCACAGATGAGACACCAATTTTCAAAAAATTCATCTCTTCATCGATGTCCTCTGGCTCCTGATTCAACGCTACAGCAATCTCGCTTTTGAGAAAAAGCTCAATTTCTTCTTTTGTCATATCATGACCTCCGTTCCCTGATTCACATCTATCCAATGTACATACGGCTCGAATGGGTGTGCTGGCAGATGTACAATCTGGCCAGAGCCATTCGGATGTAACTGTTCCCAATCCAGCGCAGCACCACGTACATAAAGCTGTCCCAGCAATAAAGCAAGCTGATCCTCCATGGTAAGTGTCGGCTCGGCAGACAGGCGGATGAAGCTCTCCTTGCCACTGTATTCAAGCTGCTGCTCTGTCTGATCTGCAGCAATCATAATTACAATGTCGGCGTTTGCCATCTTGCCAGGTGTGTCTTGCAGACTGTCTAACGTCACTCTGTTGTTCACTGGAATGGATTGGCTTGCATGAGCGCTGTGATGTTCCTCGCCATCCAGATGTAAACTGGATACAAGTTCCTCTCCTGCAGCTATTCCTCGAATCTCTTGAATGGAAGGGACCAGACGTACAAGTGTCTCAAGCAAGGTCACCCAGTAGTTCAAGGTTGATACCGTATCTTCATTAGAATCGTCTGGCCTGAGTACCTTACGAGCTTGAGCTTCATCTTCTCCGCGAATCTCATGCCCCCCAACCACAATATTGACACGAGCAGCTCGGTTTCTAGGCTTGAAGCCAAATTCCATTTCTTCGATGTTCCACTCTCCGGTTGAGCTGACAGCTACTGCTGCACGATACCGATAATGTTTTCTATATCTGTTCCGGGTAAAACAAAGATCCTCTAGTGCCAGGTCCGCATGTTTCTTCACATATTGCTCCGTGTTATCAATCAGCTTTTTTAAAGCCTGCTCTGATTTCGCAGAGAACGTTAACAACTGGCCGCGTGCCGGGGCATCTGCACGGACAGGGGCTTTCCATTCTTCCAGCACAATGTGGGCATTCGTACCTCCCAGGCCAAATGAACTGATGCCTGCCTTCCGTGTTTTTCCTTCAGGTACATCCCACGTTTTATGCTCGCTAACGATATGGAACGGCGATTGCTCCAGTCGGAGGGCCGGATTCGGATTATCCATATGCAGACTTGGTGCCAGTTCCCCATGCTGCATACTGAGAAGAACCTTGGCAAGACTGGCTCCACTGGAGGCTGCAAATAAATGACCAATATTGGTTTTGACTGAACCTAATCCAATCGAATTATCGCTTGTATCTCCCTTTTCCCGGAACAGTCGGAGCAAGGCATTCACCTCAATTGGATCTCCAATCCTTGTCCCCGATCCATGTGCTTCAATATAAGAAATCTCGCTGGGGTTTAGGTTGGCGTCGCGATAAGCGGCACGGAGTACCTCATATTGCCCCTGAGGGTTGGGTGCCATAATGCCCAGGGAATATCCGTCGTTATTCACCGCTGTCCCGCGAATCACACCATAAACATGTTTATTGTTGCGAATTGCCTCTGTTAGCGGCTCCAGATATACAACAACAGCACCTTCTCCCAAGACTGAACCATCTGCTTCCCGGTCAAATACCTTCGTATGTTGAGTGGAAGAACAGATTCCAGCATTGCGTGATAGTTGATGAACATGCGGTGTAGCCAAAATGTTCGCTCCACCTACAACTGCCCCAGAGATACGCTTGTCCTGAATGGCCGCCACAGCTTGTGTCAGTGCCACCAGAAAAGAAGAACATGCTGTATCTATGGACAGTGCCGGCCCTGTAAAATTGTACATGTGTGAAATGGAGGCCGCTGCAATATTGGACATATTGCCTACCATAGCGTGAGAATGAACAGCCTTTCCAAGACTCCGGTTCATATAATCAATAACCAGATCGAAGTATGTGCTTGGGTTAATCCCTACATACACACCCACATCACGCTTATCCTCATGGTCCACGAGCATACCCGCATCCTCCAGCGCCTCATGAGCAACTTCCAGCAGCTTGCGATGTTGCGGATCCATAAATGCAGCTTGTTCAGACGGGATTTCAAAGAACTCATGATCAAACGTATCCGGTTGCTTCAGTTCCCCAATCCAGTCATCCCAACCGGGTTGCTTGGAACGTGTTGCACGCTCTAAACTAACCCGGTCAACACTATCTAACCCGTTAACCAGATTGCCCCAGAACTGCTCTTGGGTGTCGGCATCAGGCAGACGCAGAGACAGTCCGGTAATAGCAATAGCACGATGTACATTCAGGTGATTATCTGTTGTTTCAACTTGTTCAAAGTCCTTCGTTTCTGCTGGAAGTTCCTGCAGATATTCCACCATCTCACGTACTGTACTGCAAAAAACAAGTAGTTCTTGTCCTAATTCACGTCCCATATGTGCAGACAGCTTGTCAAGTAATTGATAAGAGAGAATGGAATTGCCTCCAAGTGCGAGAAAAGAAGTATCCATCTCAATCTTTCCTGCGGGCAATTGAAGAATTTCGGCCCAGGCTTTACGTACGGTATATTCCAAAGACGATGCGGAAACCGTCTCGTGTCCTTGCTGTTGTGAGTTTTCGCGAATCAGCTCTTCAATGGCCGCGATGTCCTTGGTAAATACTCCACGCTCATATTCGTTTCTCAGTATGAAGCGCTGGACCTTGCCACTCGTCGTTTTGGGGATAACTTTGATTGGGAGAACATGGGTGATCTCAATACCCAATCCAGCCCTCATACGTTGGATCAGATCCTGTCGCACCTCCAGAAACTGTGGAGCGCCCGATTTGTATTTAACAAATACAAGCAGTTCCTCTACTTGTTTGAGGCTGTTAAAGTGCCCGACTACCGTCAGATTCCCTCTCGGAATGCTGCTATTCTGGTACAAAATTTCTTCAAGATCATGCGCATAATGGTTCTGTCCCCGAATAAACACAATGTCCTTGATTCGTCCGCTTACAACAAGGGAGCCATCAGCCATATAACCCAAGTCTCCAGTGCGAAGCCACCCATCCATATACATTTCACGATTGATCTCTGGAAGACTGTAATATCCGGAGGTTACCGATTCCCCACGGATCTGGATTTCGCCAACAACCCGCTCATCCAGCACTTCACCCTGTTTATCCGCAATCCGGATCTGAATCCCTGTCATGGGATATCCTTCATGGACAAATTCGATCACATCCGAAGTATGGCTATCACTGCTAGGCAGCTGTACTGGCACAGCCAGTCCTTCCTGCACCAGCCGCGAACGCGAAATACGTTCAATTCGCGGCTCTTCCCCCAGTCTGGAGGTACATACACCTACTGTCGCTTCTGCCATGCCATACGCAGGAAACATCATATTGGAACGATAGCCACAAGAGCTGAATTTTTTGACAAATCGCTCGATAACAGACGTTGATATAGGCTCTGCACCATTCAAGGTCATACGTAATGAAGACAGATCAAGCGTTGAGAGCTTGGAATCCGGGATCTTCTGAACCATCCATTCGAAACCAAAATTGGTACAGCAAAACCATTTCCCCTGATGCTCCGTAATCTTGCGCAAGAACAGATAAGGCGACCGTACGAAGGTATAAGGTGACATCACCATGATGTTGGCTCCACTCAGGACGGGTGTCAGATGCTGTCCAAATATCCCCATATCATGCGTATGCGGCAACCAGGTAAACACATTATCTCCTTCTTCAGCTCCAAGAAAAGTCTTGCATGCAATACTGTTGGCGATAATATTGTGATTTGTTAACTGCACACCTTTGGGAATTCCCGTGCTTCCTGATGAGAATTGCAGGAACACAATGTCATCAGGAGAGGTTGGGCATAGATCAGCCATCTGCTGGCCTGCTTGAAGCTGGTTCACGCTAATCAACATAAGACCTTTGAATACCGGACTTTCCGCAAGCTGTTTATACTTGGGCATGTAGGCTTCCTCGACGATAACGACTGGACGCCCGAGTACCTCCCACACTTTCGTGAATTTCTCCAGACCGGCTGAGCCTGGTTCCCAGGCAGCCGGAGGACTAACCGGGGCGACAATAATGCCCCCCAGCATACAAGCCCAAAAGGTACGGTAAAATTCCTGTGACTGGTCAATTTCCAAAATAACAACCTGTCCTTGTTGAATGCCTTGCTCCTGAAGAGACTGCAGGTACTTGCGCGCCTGCATCAGTAATTCAGGATATGATTCAAACTGTTCGTCACCTGAAGAGCTGATATAGGTCATTCCCTTTTCTGGATGAGTATCTGCAATGTAGATTAGCATCTCAGCCACTGTTGAATAATGTTCTGGCACAATCAGCTCGGGTCCTCGCTGTATGGATTTACTGGACATGTTGCACCTCCATTGCCTCATTGTGAACTACCACTCTCACATCGCTACCAAGCTTGTCATCAATCAGCTGTTTCATACGTTTGATGTCCAGACCAGCCTGACAGGCCAGATGTACGTACAGACACTCTTCGTCGTAGCGAATAACCCATTCGAATTGGGCGAGTCCCGAATTCGAATCTTGGTCATCCGACGACTGAGACGACATTGGGATCGCTTCGCTACTGGAGATGAAGCCTTGATAATTAAACAGAATCATCTGACGCGTCTCCTGTTCTGCTTGCCTGTAGGCAGTTCCCAATTGTTCCTGTATGCCATCATATTGTGCCGAGAGGGAAGAATCATGTGTAAGTGCCATAAAGTTAATGCTGTGTTGCTTCGTAAATTCCAGACGTTCCAACAGATCTTCCTGTGTGAATTCACTGTCTACCAGCACTGGAATCAGATCTAGGAATTCTCCCACATAATCATAGTAGGATTCTTCGCCATACTCCCTTCCGTAATGCACCAGGGCTATTGGCAATTGGCTTATGTTCAGATAAGCCGCAATGATGTTGGAAAAAGTTTTAAAGCATGTCCACCAAACATCTGCAGGCTCCTTCCCTGCAAGGGACAACTCGACAGTCATCGCTGAAGGCGACAATGTTTCTGTTTCCTTCAACTTGTTCATGACGATGGCGTTACATCTATTCCATGCCTGAAGCAAAAATTGTTTCTCCATTTCATCTTCTGATACCCCTATGGGGCCTTGAGACAGAAAATTTACATAATCCTCATAATTTCGTACTTGGTACAGAAGATCACTCTCGATCTCTATACCTTGCGGTCTATATAATGCCTTCGACTCAAGTTGCTGCTTGATGATCTGGGCACTCATACCATCAAACGCAAGGTGATCAAAACTCCAAATCAGCTTATGCTCTGTTGCTCCTGTACGCAAAATACACAGACGCCAAGGTAGTTCCTTCAACGTATACGTTTTGTGTAACAGAGACTGAACCAGTTTGTACTCCAACTGCTCAATCGTAGCCGAAGCATAATGACGAATATCAAGATATGGGATAAGCTGTTGCAGCATGTCCGCCGCTAACGATATATCACATGGATGCCAATACAATTGTTCTTCCTCATATATCATGCTGTGCAGCAACTGATGCCGGGATATAACCCCAAGAATCAGGTGTTTTACAGCTTGTTCATTCAATTCGCCTTCCAGCGTTGTTGTAAATCCGCTTGCTCGTGAAGTCGTAGAAGCATGTGCTTGTTGAATTGGAGATAGTGGGAATTGACCCATAGGGGTCATGCCCGCCATAAAAGATGAAACCTGATTGCAGCTGTTTAAGACATGCAGGACCAGGCTGTCCAGTTGTTTCTCATGAAGTGTTATGTCCTGTGGTATGACTATCGGGGACTGAATATGCAGGCTATCTTCGGACCAAACTGACGCCGGAGGATTAATATCTACCAATTTGGCAAGTCCTCTAACTGTCGGATATTGGAATAATTCGTTCACATTGATGGCAATTCCTTCTTTTGCCAAAATTTGAGTGAATGCAATCGCTTTGAGCGAATGCCCCCCATTTTGAAAGAAGTGATCTTCCACACCAATGCCTGGATTACCCAGGATCTGTCGCATGGCGGCAAGAATGACACGCTCTGTTTTTGCCCGAGGTGAACTCACCTCCAGAGACCTTTGCTGCTCTTCAACCAAATGCTCGGACAATGCCCTTCGGTCCACTTTGCCATTGGCATTAATCGGAAGATGATCCATTCGAATAATTCGTGCAGGCACCATGTACTCTGGCAGCTGCTGGTGAAGTTCTCTTCGAATATACTCAGCATCTGCTCCAGTATCGGTTGTATAAAAAGCGGCAATATATAGACTTCCTGATGGTTCTGTAACTGTCATGACAAAGGCATCACGAACTCCCGAAAGACGCTCCATGCAATTGCCTATCTCCGATAACTCAATGCGGAAACCTCTGATTTTGACCTGGAAATCCGAACGTTCAATAAAAATCAGACTGCCATCAGCCAGACGTTTGACGATGTCACCTGTCCGATACATTCGTTCTCCCTTGCGGAAGGGATCATCAAGAAAGTGTTTTCGCGTAAGATCCTCACGGTTAAGATATCCAATACCCACCGCATCCCCACTGATATACAGTTCACCTGGAACGTTCGGTGGCACAGGCTTCAGCTCATCATCCAGAACATACAAGGCTGTGTTAGACAGGGGCTGACCTATGGGCAGTGAGCCAGTATAAGGCTCTGTTTGCTGTAATAAGTGGTAGGAGGCAAAAAAGGTTGCTTCCGTTGGCCCATATCCATTTAACAGCCTGCCCGGCCCCACGCATGCAAGCGCTTTGTTGGCATGACTCACCGATGCAGCTTCACCACCAAACATCACTCTACGCACATTCTTCAAGCAATCAGCATCCCAATCCACCAGCATATTAAACAAGGATGTTGGAATATAAAATACTGAAATCCGTTGCTGTTGGATGACATCCGCCAAACGAGCCATATCCAAAATGGTCTCTTTTGAGATTAATACAAGAGTAGCGCCATTTATTAATGAAGCAAAAATATCGAAAATGGAACCGTCAAACGCATAGTTAGAAATTTGCAGGATACGATCCTCTGGCACAACGGTGACAAAATTGCTATTTTTCATAACTTTGGTCACATTGCGATGACTCATCACAGTCCCTTTTGGGGTTCCTGTTGACCCTGATGTATAAATGATATAAGCCGGGTCAAGAGCGGTCTTGTTCATATGTTCAACAGGCTCCTGGATGTCTCCTGAATCAAATGCTGCCAGTTCATCTGCCGGCACGATACAAGGAACTACAGATTGCCACGTGGAGGCATACGCCGCTTCAGTCAATAACACAGCCGCATCGCAATCTTGCAAAATAAATTCAATTCTCGATGGAGGCGAAGCCGGGTCAATCGGAACATAACTGCAACCCACTTGGAGTGTAGCAAGAATACTGATCATCTGGATCGGTCCGCGGTCCAGAATAAGAGCAATACTGGAGCCTGATTTTACCCCTTGTCCAAGCAACCTGAACGCCAGCCACTGAACACGTTCATACAGATCCGCATAGCTCCATTCACCGTCTTCCCAGACCAATGCTGTCTTCTGTGCATGCACATGAACTTGTTCCTCGAATAATTGGGAAATGGTCGCATCTCGCGGATACTGAGCGGCATTATCGTTGACTCCGTACAGCAGCCATTCCTCTTCCTCCGGTGTAGTGAGCTTAATCTGAGCAATTCGTTCATTATGCCCTGTTGTGATCTGAGACAGGATATACCGGAATTTATCCAGCATCAGTTCCATGGACTCCGCTTTAAACAAATCTGAGCGATAGTCAAGTTCAACCGTGTAACATTGTTTATGCTCGACCAGTGTCCAAGTCAGATCAAATTTGGCATCCACCTTACCTTCGACCCATGGTTCAAGTATCAGTTCCCCGGCTTCAGGATCATCGGTTCCCATGTTAATGTAATTTAACACCACATCAAATAGGGGGTTGCGGCTTAAATCACCGAATAGACCAAGTTGTTCCACCAGTGCTTCATAAGGATAATGCTGATGTTCATAACAGGATAACAGCTTGCCACGCATCTCATTCAAATACGTCTCTGTGGACCATTCTCTGTCCATGCTGGTGCAAATGGCAAGCATGTTCACGAACATCCCCATAACGTTATTGAGTTCTGGCTTCTCACGCCCCGCAACCGCTGTACCTACGACCAAATCGTCTTGACCCGTATACTTCCAGATTAATAGATTCAAAGTTGCCATAAACAACATATAGGGTGTAAGCCCTTGTTGAGTACAGAAATCATTGACCTGTGTGCTTAACGACTCACCAAGTTCAATGGAAAGTCTGTCTCCGCTGTAGGATGACGCGCCATGTCTTGGGAAGTCTGTAAGCAATTCAACCGGTGCAGGCTTGTCCTTGAATTCCTGTATCCAAAACTTGGCGTCTTCAACAGATTGTGCATGTGACGCAGCTTCATCACGCCATTCCGCATAATCCTTATACTGAATGTCAAGAGATTGCAATGTTTCTCCTCTGTACATGCGAGCAAAATCCTGCATCAGGATCGCAATGGAACTCTGATCCGAAATGATATGATGCATGTCGATGAATAAGATGTGTTCCTCTTGAGAAAGGTGAATGAGCTTAACACGAACCAATGGTGCGCTGGTCAGATCAAAAGGCTTGATCCATTCCATGACCTGCTCTAACCCTGCTGTTTCTAATTCCAGCAACTCCACCACGCTTGGAACCTGATCCTCCACAATTTGGAAAATCTCACCGTCAATCATTTCAAATCTGGTACGGAATGCTTCATGTCTCTCTACCAGTGCATCCATTATTACTCTGAATTGCGTAGGGTCAAGTTTTCCCCTTACCCTATAGGAACTGGCGAGATTGTACGCCGTACTCTCACCTTTCATCCACTCATGCACCACATACATTCTTCGCTGTGCAGAAGTGGTCTTGTATTTCTCTTTCTTAGTTACAGGTAAGATTGGGTTCACTGAATCAGAGTCACTTGTAACCTGATGTTCAGCAATCCATTGAACCATGTGTTCAAACACAGAATGATCAAAAACCTCTTCCAGCCCCAAATTTAATCCAAACATTTCTTTAATCCTCGACGCCAAGGAAATCGCTTTTAAAGAATGACCTCCAAGCTCAAAGAAATCATCTTCAAGGCCGACTTCTCCATTACCAAGCAACTCCTGCCACAATTGCGATAATACATGCCTTATCTCATCATCAGTCCGTTGAACCCTGACTTTCCCAGATGGAGATTGGTCTAATGCTGCGATAGAACCCGCTGCAACCTGCGACATACCTGCAAGCTGATACAACGCAACATCATGTTGATGAACAATGGGGTCAAAGGAATACGTCGGCAGGGAGATTTTTTGCCTAGGCCCCGTTCCGTTTAACTGTTCCCAATCCAATTCCATGCCAGAGCACCAGCAAAAAGCAAGTACTTTCATTAAATACACGTCTGCCTCAAGCAGGCTCTGACGATCTCCAGTAAGAGCAATGATGTTTGGCTCTGAAAATGAATCCGGAGCTATTGGTTCTGTATCCTGCTGCTGATTCGAAACGATCCACAGCGTATGCCCAGCAGATTCAGAAAGCGTCTTGCGATTTAGCAGCGTAAACAGGAAATTTGGAGATAACAGTGGTGCAATACTCGACGCATGGTCTGTTACAGTTGCATCTGTCATCCTTCCTGTCAAAGCATCTGACAATGCTCCTTCTTCTAGTGACCAATGCTCCAGATTGTATAAAAGCCCCACGGCATGTACTGGATCAAGTGCATCACTAATAACCAACCCCACCAGTTCGCCAACGCCTTGTCCACAGACAGCATCCGGCTTGATACCAAGCTGCATCACGGTTTTATAAAGAGCATATTGCACAACAAAGCACTGCATGCGCTCAAGCCTTGAATCGATTAACGATCGCCCTATGCCTTGGCGGATGGCATACTGTTCCTTGGACTCAAAGAGGTTCAGTATCTCTTCAAAGTGCTGTTTGAATATCTCTGAGACCTGGCTGCGATACACAGAAGCATATAGTTCCCGAATCTTGCGCGCTTCCCAACTTGCATTTCCGCTGAGATAAAACATGACCTTAGGCTTCCCATTCATCACACTTGCCTGTGTCTCAAACTCTACAGACTGCTCGCTTGGCGGAATATAACCGTCTACAACGATTAGCGCTTTACGATGAACGAATCTGCTTCTTCCCTTCTGTAGCGTCCACGCAGCATTGGGCAACTGCTCCGGCAATGCATGGATTGCCTGTAGAACCGAATCATACGTGCGTTCCAGCGCAGATTCACTTTTGGCCGAGAAGGGCAGCAGAAGCAATGATTCATAATTGGCTTGGCTCTCTTGGACGGGCGGCTGCTCCAGAATGACGTGAGCATTGGTCCCCCCGATCCCAAACGAACTGACACCCGCTCGCAGGATACGCTTCGCGTCTTCTAATGGCTGTGGCTCCCTGTTGATATAGAAGGGACTATGCTCCAGCTCCAACATCGGATTCGTCCGATTCATGTGAATCTGTGGCGGAACCACCCGGTGATAAAGCGTCAGTACGGTTTTAATAAAACCGGCGACACCTGCTGCCGCATCAAGATGCCCAATATTGGCTTTCACAGAACCTAGAGCACAATAATTTCTACGATCTGTTCCCCATGACTGCCTGAGCGCTTCGATTTCAATCGGGTCCCCCAGTTTGGTTCCTGTTCCATGCGCCTCCAGATAGGAGATCTCTTTTGGAGACACTCCCGAACGATGCAGGGCTGATTGAATAACCTTGACCTGCCCGGCCACACTCGGTGCCGTATATCCAATTTTGTCCATGCCATCATTATTAATCGCTGAACCTTTAATGACTGCATAGATATGATCTCCATCTCTCTGCGCGTCGCGGAGTGACTTGAGCACAACCATTCCGCATCCATTACCAGACACAGTACCAGATGCCTGCTCATCAAACGGTCTGCAATGACCATCCTTTGAATAAATCATGCCTTCATGCCAGTGATAACCTTCTTTGAGCGGATAGGAGATAGAGACACCTCCCGCAAGTGCCACATCACACTCTCCCCGAATCAAAGATTCAGCAGCTTGGTGGATAGCGACCAAAGAAGTCGAACATGCGGTCTGGACTGCCATACTCGGCCCTCTCAGATTTAATTTGTGAGATACTCGGGTTGTAATATAGTCCTTTTCATTTAAAGTCATGGCTTCAAAAGCCTGTAACAAATTACCGGAGCGACCGAGAAATTGCACCATCCATGGTAAGCTCAGTCCACTTCCGGCAAACAATCCTATAGATCCCTCATAACTGTAAGGATCACACCCGGCATGCTCAAGCGCCTCCCATGAGCACTGATGCAGCAGCCGGATTTGCGGATCCATCATGTTGGATTCCTGATGCGGATATTCGAAAAATCCGGAGTCAAAATACTCAGTGTCTTGCAGTACACCTTTGGCCCGTACATAATCGGGATGTTTGAAGTCTTCCGGTCGTACACCCGAAGCGGTTAGATCCTCCTCATTCAGACGGGTAATACCGTCCTTACCTGCCATTAGGTTATCCCAGAACTCCTCAATATTTCTTGAGCCGGGAAAATGCCCTGCCATGCCAATAACTGCGATATCCGACGAAGAAGAAATTCTGCTACTGTGTTCTGAAGCAGACGGGATACTCTGTTCCGGTCTGCTCTGCTCCACTTTGCTGTGTTCAACTGTGCTCCTCACATACTCTTTTGGAGCTGTTGTCGGGTCCGGGTTCGTAACAGGATATCCAACCGAAGCGATATGCCCGCTCTCCTCTTGCACCTGTTGTGTAACTGTCGGCAGCATCTGCTCCGCCACCAGATGATTAACCAGTGATGCAATGGAGGAATGCTCAAACAATTGCACCAGCGGAACGCTTTTATCCAGATAGGCATTCAGCCGATTATTGATCAGAATAAGCCCCAGCGAGTTGCCTCCGATGTCAAAAAAGTGATCATGGATATTAACCGTATCCAGATTCAATATTTCCTTCCACGTTGCAATGAGCATCTGCTCCAGGTCAACTTTTGCCCGCTCCATTCCTTGAATCGATGAGCCATAAACCAGAGCCGGGTTATCCCTCTCTCCCGGCTCAAAATCAGCCAGACGAAGGGCATTGCGATTCAGTTTGCCATTAGGCAGCACAGGCAGATTTTCCAGACGAATCAAGCGATAAGGCATCATGTACTGTGGAAGCCGCTGCTTTAACCAGGTCCGAAGCTGTACGTCTTCATCTTCCATAACGGAAGGCCCACTCCCAGGCTTCAGACTGTAGAAAAGGATTAATTGCAATGAATGTGAATCGGCCCCTTCTACCTTAACGACAGCTTCTCTTACACGTTCATAATTCATCGCTGCCTGCTCAATCTCATTCAGTTCAATCCGGTAGCCACGAATCTTCACCTGCTGATCTAACCGTCCCATTAACTCAACATCCCCATCCGACAGTATACGGGCCAGATCGCCAGTTCGGTACAAACGGCCTCCCAAAACATTGGGGTTTGCAATGAATCGGGCATCGGTCTCAGCAGCGTTGTGCAGATAACCGCGGGATAATCCTTTTCCTGCAATGCACAGCTCTCCATAACTTCCAGGTGGCAGTATTTCACCTTCATCATTCAGAATATAAATCTCTGTATTGGTAATGGGCTTGCCAATGGTAATCGCGGCTGTGTCATTCAATTCTTTGGTCGTTGACCAGATCGTAGTTTCCGTTGGTCCATACATGTTAAAGACTCGAGCGGGCGTAAGCCGCTTCAGATCGGTGAGGAGTCCCACAGGGACATTTTCCCCTCCGGTAAGAACACACCGCAGATTGCCCAGCGCCTGAGCGAATTCTGGATTTTCGACAAATGCCTTAATGCGTGAGACCGTGCTAAGAATGTGTGTAACACCATGTTCACGTATTCGACGTGAAGCAAGAGCCGGGTCAAGCTGCTCCTGCTCATTGGCCAGATACAGCGAATATCCGGTGCATAATGGTGTCCACACTTCAAATCCGAAAATATCAAAAGATATGGTCGTTACACTGATGATGCGATCTGTCTCATGCGCAAAAATATGTCGGTGCCTGACGTCCTCAACAAAATTGACCATCGCCTCATGAGTAATCATGACCCCTTTGGGACGCCCCGTCGATCCTGAGGTGAAAATCACACAGGACAGATCCGAAGACAGGAGGCTTACGTCCGGGTTAACGGATGAGCGCACATCCTGGGCAGTTGGATCATACACAAATCGCTCTCCGCTAAAAGTCACTGTGCCTTCTTCATCAGGCGTACACAGCAATACGTTCATTCGGCTGTCTTCAATCATATTCACGATGCGCTGCGGCGGAAAAGCAGGGTCCAGAGGCACATAAGCCGCCCCAGCTTTCAGCACCGCCAATAGCATAATAATCAACGATTCATCTCGTCTGGATAATATGCCTATAGGTTCATCCCGGCGCACACCTTGATCAATCAGCTTCCAAGCCAGCGTATTAGCTTTTTCATTAAGCTCCCTGTAGGTAAAAGAAGCTCCAGATGATACAAGGAGAGCTTTCTTGTCTGGTGTGTGTTCTGCCTGCAGCTCGAACAGCCGATGCAGACCCACCGCAGGAGTGTAATCCAGACGTGGACCAGCAAGACGATGGACTGGGTGCTCATGAGAAATGTTTCTCTCAAACAGTTCGCTCAGAGACAGATTAGGCTGTTGTACAACCTCTTGGCAGAGTCCGATAAACTCCTGCATCATACCTTCAACTGTGTCCCGGCGGAACAGATCCAGCGAGTATTCGATATATCCTTCAATCACCTGCTTCTCCCTGTTTTCTTGACAGGTCATTAACAGATCATAAGTAGACGTACCCGTCTCCACCGGAAAAGAACTAAATTGCAAACCATGAAGTTCAAGTCCATGCAAGTCCATGTTCTGATAATCAAAACAAACATCAAATACCGGATTTCGGTTCAGCTCACGTGTCACGCCCAGTTGTGCCACAAGCTCATTAAACGGATATTCCTGATATGCAAAAGCATCCAGTGTATGTTGTTTGAGTTCGCGTAAAAAATCAGTGTACGTACGATCAAACGTTGGAAAATTCCGCATCGCAATCATATTGACAAACATGCCTACCGTCTCTTTCCACTCCTCTTGCATCCTTCCTGCAACAGGCGTTCCTACCACAATGTCCTGCTGACCTGAGCGGTGTGCAAGAAGAAGATTCCACACACTTAGCATTACCATATACATGGATGCTTCCGATGAGGAAGCCAGCTCATGCAAGTGTTGTGTTAACGAACGATTCAACGTGAAATGAAGACGTCCCCCTTGCATGGATCGCTGTGATGGACGCTCATGGTCAAGTGGAAGCCCCAGCACAGGTAAAGAAGGGCCAAGATGGTCCAGCCAGTACGTTTGATGTGAAATGTATTCCTGTGAAGCGAGACGTTGCTGCTGCCATACCGCGTAATCTTTGTACTGCAATCGGACTGCATGCTCTTTGCCAAAATATAAATCATTGAAGTCACGAGTAATGATTTCGACAGATGTACCATCCGCGATAATATGGTGAATATCAAAGAATAACAGATGCCTGCGCTCGCCTATCTTAATCAGTTCAACCCGCATAAGCGGAGCTCTCCCCAGATCAAAAGGACGAATCAATGTCTCGATCATCGCAGGCAACTCTTGGTCATCTGCCACATGCTGCTCTGCGTAGCCCATACTTAAGCGAACCGAAGGTTGGATGATCTGAACGATCTGACTACCCCGTATCTCAAACGATGTTCTGAGCGCCTCATGATGTTGCATCAACTTCTGCAAAGCAGCCTCAACTCTTATACGGTCCAATTCACCTTCAATAATGGTTGCAGACGGTAGGTTGTATGCCGTATTGCCTGGATCAAGCATCGCTTGTGTGAACATACGCATCTGTGCAGAAGAGATTGGATAAGCATCCATAGTGGGTGCAGATTGAATTATCTGTTGGTCCACTTTTGGTTTCGCCATGACATAGAGATGCTCCGCCAGTTGAATAGGCGTTGAATGATTGAAAACATCAGCTACCTCAGGCTGAATTCCTAAATGAGACCGGATCCATGCAGACAAGCTGACTGCTTTGAGAGAATCTCCTCCAACCGCAAAGAAATTAACCTCTTCATCTAGATCATCGATGCCAAAAATCGTTCGATATGCGTCCAGGACAATCTGTTTCAGTTGGTCTGAACCACCAGTATAAACGGTCCCTTTTACTAGAGTAGGGCCACTTCCCTTACCCTGCTCTGCATGCTGCCTATCATCCCCGGTACCCATTCCTTGCACTGCTGATGAGCCAGAAAGAGAAACACTGACAGGATAGGATTGTTTGTTGAAAACATAAGTAGGCAGAGAGCATTTTCGTCGTACCGTCTGCCCTTTGAGCACCTTCCAGTCCGGTTCAATGCCTTCGCACCATAACTCCGCAAGTCTGCGGTTCACATAGATACTGTCCTGCTCCGTCTCCCTTACGTGACGTAGCATATTCAGTACCGTCTGGGAATCTCTTGATAGACTGTGCTGTCTGGCAAAGGAGCTTAGCGTTCGTCCTGCACCTACTTCAATTAATACAGCCCGCTCATCCTTCAACACTTCAGCCAGGTTTGATTCAAACAACACCGGCTGTAAAATATGACGGGACCAATAGTCAGGTTGTGTGATTTCATCGCCAAGCGCCCATGTTCCACTGGTATTGGACAGTAATGGGATCTGTGGCGTATGAAGTGAATGCTCTGCTAGATAACGTCTAAATTCCTCGGCGGCCTGATTCATCATTGGCGTATGGAATGCATGGGAAGTCTTCACACGAATGCACTTCCAGCCCAGTCCTTCAGCCTTGGCTTCCATCCGTGAAATGGCTTCAGCTGTCCCACCAATCACACTGGAACCTGTAGTATTCACCAGGGCAAGCCACATGTCTTCCTCCAGTTGTGACTTCACCTGCTGCGCATCCGCCATAACGGCAAGCATGACCCCGGGTTGTTGTTGCTGCATCAGACGTCCGCGAAGTCGAACTAACTTGACAGCATCTCCGAGTTCGAACACACCCGCTACCGTTGCGGCAGCCAGTTCACCAATGCTGTGCCCGATCATGCCATCTGGCTTGATGCCCAGATCCAGTAGAGACTTGGCGAGCGCATAACTTGTCATGAACAGTGCGAATTGGCTGTACTCTGTCTGGTTTATTCGCTCAGGCTGCTGATCTCCGTATACAACGGACAGCATATCTTCTCGTTCTTCCGCAGGCAGAAGGTCCAATATTTCCTGAATATAACTTCTGAAGATTGGAGCTAGGCCTGCTTGCTCTGTAGATCTGTATAGTTCTGCACCCATTCCCTGATACTGACTGCCCTGTCCGGGGAACATAAAGTATACGGGACGAGTGCCTTGAGCCGAATGGTATACCCGTGCTTTCCCCAGCTGCTGTATCAGCTTGTCCGGATTATCCTTCCATGTCTTATCCAGAATGAGTGCCTTACGATACGCAAAAACAGATCTACCTGATTGCAAGGTCCACGCTGCGTTTGATACAGATTGATCCGGCTGCTGAGTCAGATGTTCCATAATCCGTTCAGCGGTGCGGTTCAGCGAGTACTCCGTTTTGGCGGAAAAAAGCAATATATTTACGTCATCATCCGGACTGCACTTCTCCATCTCGGGAGCCTCCTCCAATACCATGTGAGCATTCGTGCCCCCCACACCAAATGAATTGATTCCTGCGCGCATGACTCCAACATTGCCCTGTTTCCAGTCCACCCCTTGTGCATTAACTTTAAAAGGCGTATTCAAAAAATCAATTTTGGGATTAGGTTGCTCATAATTCGCTGTTCCAGGGATATAACCTTGTCCAAGACTGAGCGCTACCTTGATTAAACCAACCACACCTGCGGCTGTATCCATATGTCCCACATTGCCTTTGACAGAACCCAGATAGCAAAATTGCTTTTGGTCGGAAGCAAAGGCCCGAGTTAACGAGTTTACTTCAATTGGATCACCAAGCAACGTTCCCGTACCATGTGCTTCGATATAACTCACCGTTTCCGGGTCTACTCCGGCTACCTTATAAGCATCCTGAATGACTTCAGCCTGTCCGCTTACGCTTGGAGCAAGAAAACTGAGTTTCTCTTGTCCGTCATTGTTAATTGCTGAGCCTTTGATGACCCCGTAGATATGATCTTCATCCCGCAGAGCATCGGTTACCCGCTTCAACACCACAATTCCCATACCATTGGAGAAGACGGTTCCACTGGCTGCCGCATCAAATGGACGACAGTGTCCATCTGTGGAGAACATCATGCCATCCTCAAATATGTAACCCCCTTCATTGGGCAACTCCACGGTGATCCCACCAGCCACGGCCACATCACATTCTCCAACGATCAAAGATTGACATGCCAGATGAGGTGTAACCAGTGAAGTAGAACATCCCGTCAGAGCGGTATAGGCCGGCCCTTTTAAGTTCAGCTTATAAGCCATTCGGGTAGCGAGAAAATGATTGGTGCTGAGGGTGAATGCTTCGTATTTACTGCTATAGTTAGCATCGTTAAAAAGCACTTGACGGTACCATTCGAAGTCATCGGACCCGCCAAGGAACACACCCACCTTACCCGCTTCATCCGGTCTGCAGCCTGCATCCTCCAGCGCTTCCCATATTCCCTGATACAGAAGTCTGAATTGGGGAGACATCATTTTGGCTTCACCGGGAGTATAGTCAAAGAACCCTGCATCAAACTCATGGATGCCGTTGGCACGTCCTTTTGCCTTGACATAACGAGGTGAACGCAGCAGTGCTTCCTCCACGCCAAGCTCCCTCAATTCATCATCACTATAAAAGTGAATGCTTTCCCGCCGTTCAACAAGGTTACTCCAGAACTCCCTTATATCCTCAGCACCCGGCACATTCACCGCCATGCCCACAATTGCAATGTCCTCACGCATAATGCCATCTTTTCGTTGAAACAATTGTTCCCTTTCAGTCGGTATCCGAACTCCCTCATCTTTCGGACCCAGTGCGGCAAATTGACGCAATGTCGGGCATTCGAAAAAACGAGGCACAGGGAACTCCACATCGGTATAATGCTTAAGTTTATTGTGAGCCTGAATGACAGAAAATGAATTTCCGCCCAATTCAAAGAAATGGTCATCGCGCCCTACTCTCTCAACACCGAGCACTTCGGCCCACACTTCGGCTATAACCTTCTCAAGCTCAGAAGACGGGGCGGTATAGAACGTACTGGAAGCGTGAGCATGCGTGATATCTGCCATGAGTGCCTTCCGGTCAATCTTCCCACTGCTATTCAATGGAAATTCGGATTTATGTACAAAAACGGATGGTATCATATATGCCGGTAACAAACGAGACAGATGCTCTCTCAATTCGACAGAAGGCAGCTCCTGCTCTGACAGATAGTAGGCATACAGCAAGCCGGACCTACCTTCAAATGATTTCATGACTACCACGGTCTGGATGACACCCGGATAGGATGACAGGGTATTCTCAATTTCGCCTGTCTCCAGTCTGGCTCCTTGAATTTTAACCTGAAAATCAATGCGTCCCAGATATTCGATCGTACCGCTTGGGAGTGAACGTACCAGATCACCTGTGCGGTACATGTACCTGAAATGCTCTGCATCCTGTCCTTCTTGAAAGAAAGGATTAGGGACAAACTTCTCTCGGGTCATCTGTTCCAGATTCAGATATCCACGTGCAAGCCCAACACCGCTAAGACAAAGCTCCCCTGGAATACCTAACGGCTGAAGCTCATCATGATTTCCGACGACATACCATCTGGACTCATTGAGCGGGTAGCCAATCGGTACATTGCCCAAGCCTTCGTAATGACTTAACGGATAATGAGAAACCCATATGGTGCATTCGGTTGGACCATAAACATTTTCAAGACTTGCTCCAATGCCTAACCTGTTAAATTTCTCAATGATGTCTGGCGTGACTGCCTCTCCGCCAACAAACATCCATTTCAACGTTTCCAATGTTGACAGATCGGAGCGAAGCTCCATCGTTTCCAGAAAAAGACGGAATAACGTTGGAACAAAGTTGATGTGCGTAACCTTATGTGATGCCACCGTTGACACAATACGAGCAGGGTCTTTTTCTGCTCCAGGCTCAAGAATGCTTAGTGCGCCTTCACCCATGAACCAGCCGAAAAGTTCCGTGGCAGACACATCAAAGGTATATGCTGTTTTCAGCAAGTAAACATCCTGCGCCTGCATCGGAAAACGACGCTCCAGATCAAGCAGTGTATTGACTACGCTATGATTTTCAACCATGACTCCTTTTGGCTTGCCTGTTGATCCGGACGTGTACATGATATAGGCAAGGCTATGCGGATTCAGCGCCTCTTCGAGATTTGAGACATCCCCCGTATAGGCCTGATCTCCCTCAACGTAGATGTACTGGACATCCAGAGTCTCGTCATCTTTTTCGGGCTGCATAGCCAGCACTATGGATATGTCTGCATCCGATAAAATATAGGCCTTTCTGGACAAAGGATAGGAAGGGTCTACAGGCACAAAAGCACATCCGGCTTTTAATACAGCCAATAGGGCAATGACCATATCCGAGGAACGTGGCATCTGCACGCCAACTGCCGCGTTATCACTTTTTTTAATCGCAACGATCTGCCTAGCCAATTGATTCGCTTTTGCGTTGACCTGCGCATAGGTCTGATGCTGCTTGCCTTCCATTAGAGCTACCCGCTCCGGGAAACGTGCTACTTTATCGTGAAATATATCCATAATATGTTGTGGAGTGTAGGGAAAATAAGAAGTTTGATTGAATCGGTACAGTAAGTTTTCTTTCTCATCTTGTATCAGGAGGCTGAACTCCCTGATTTTTTGCTCAGAATTGGTTACTAGTTGATTCAGCAAATATAGAAATCGTTGGCCCATTCGCTCCATTGAATCTTCACGGAACAAGCTCGGTTTATATTGCAGCTTCAACTGCGCACCTTGCGGTAAACGACTCAACACCACCATTAGATCTCCTGGGAACGTAACCTTATCCTGATCCAGAATACGAGTTCCGAGCATATCTTCCTCATAGGAATCATAAACAAAGGAGATATCAAACAACGATGGTGATCCGGGTTGAGCCTGTAACATACTGTCTCTGACAATGAGGTTATTGGGATATCCGATGTTCCTGTACGTATCCATCCAGGTTGTGGCTACTTGTTGCAGCAGAGGTTTTAGAGTTGATTCGAGGTCAATATGGAATCGCATAGGCAACATATGGACAAAACATCCAATCGTTTCTTCCAAGTCCATACCGGGACGATGAGAATATGGGGAGGCAAAGGTGATATCGTCTGTACCGACATATTTACTCATAAGAATGCCAAAGGCACCCATAAAGAACATAAAAACGGTTACTTCATTATCTTTGGACATCTGTGTAATATCAGCCATTAACGATTCCGAAATATCAAATCGCAGTTCATGACCAATCCCTTCTTGTACAGAACCTGCTGGAAAGTCGTGCTTTAGAGAAAGAGGTTCCACTCCCTTCATTTTGTTCAACCAGTATTCCCGCTCTTTGGAGTACTTGTTTTCGTGCAGTTTCTTGTTCTCTGCCTCAACATAAGAGATGAATCCTTCATCCAGCTTGACATCCACAGGCTGATCTTCAAGAAGACACGTATATGACTGGATAAGTTTGTTTTTCATCAGTTCAAGCGACAAGCCATCACATATTAAATGATGAATACATAAGGTCAGAATATATCGGCTTTTATCCATCTGAACAATCATTATACGGAACAGAGGACCTTTCTCCAGCTCAAAAGGTGTCCCGATGCATTCATCCACCAGTGCTTCTAACTGTTGTTCCTTTGGATTCTCCTGATTCTCGCTACTTAGGTCCCACAAGGCAAGTGAATAATCCATATCTTCATGAACGGATAACACGGGTACATCATTTTGAATCTCAATCCGAGTACGCAGCACCACTTGCTCATACATAAGCAATTCGATGGATTGGCGAAATATCTCCATTTGAAGATGATCAAATTGCATTGAAGCTGAGATGTTATACGAAGTGGGATCATTCACCTGACAATCAAAATAGATTCCCTTTTGTGTTTCGGAAAGTTCAACGGTTTTTTGTACCATCACGACCACACCTCATCGTTTAATTGAGATTCAAGCTGTGTAAGGCAAAAAATCAGTTACAGCTTAGTGCATTACCCAGATTCCACCAGCCAATACGGAGAGAACCGTGATAAACGTTTGATACACCACATCCATAATGAGATTCCCGATACTGTCTCCATCTGCCTTGCGATTTTTAATCATGACATAAGTATGTGACCAAAGACCACTTAATCCGTATATGTACATCGTTACCAATACACCAACCCAAAAGTTCCCTTGGAACCAGATGGCCATAATCCCCATAACTCCAAGCCCTACCTGGGAAAAACCGTATTTAACCTGAAATGGTCCACCAGGCCATCCTAACATTTTGGCTGTCTGATCCGCTCTGGCAATGTTGACAACATAACCAATCACTCCAACCAATCCAAACGTAACCACAAACTGATGAAGCAGCAACACCCTGCTAATCTCGCTCATTTCCCCGGGAAAACCTAACACATATAGGTGTACTCCCCCTGAAATTAGACCTAACAACCATAGAACCAAAAACCACATGCCTGTCCCACTCCCGCCGTTTGTTATTTGGAATCATTTGTAACTAAATGTACAATCTTGTAGTTAAACACATTATATAATCGCTTTTACATTTGTCAATTCATACATAATTTTCTAGTTTGTCGAAGCTTTTGTCATTTTTCTTCTTCTGTACGCAAACAAGAAAACCATATAGTTCCATTTAACTTGAAAATAATAGGAATTTAGCCCTATTATTACATTAAAAGGTTTGAAACCTACTTCTTTTTTAACGCTCCAAAAGAACCACAACTCATTTATTTGACATAGGTGATAGTTCAATTATCATCTGTTTGATCATCTACGATTCCAGAACAACAGCAACTATCCATTAAAATATAATATAAAGGAATTGACATCCAATCGCTTTGTAACTATTATAGTTACAACGGTGGTGATTATCCCATGAGACAAATCAGCAGTCGCTTTTCCATTGCGGTTCATACCCTGTCCCTGATCGCTGTTATGCCCAATGAATGCACCGGAGATGTGATCGCGCAGAGTGTGAATACAAATCCCGTGATTATTCGGCGGATTATGTCCAAGCTGAAACAGGCTGGACTGATTGACGTCAGACCCGGTGTGGGAGGTGCTTCCTTGTTGAAAGATCCAGCCGACATTACCCTTCTTGATGTATATCGAGCGCTTGAGGTCGTGGAGGATGGGGAATTGTTTAACTTTCACAAACATCCGAATCCGAAATGTCCGGTCGGCAACATGATTGAACACACCTTGCGTGCCGAACTCATTGAGGCTCAGACAGCCATGGAACAGCGCTTGAATCGTGTAACCATACAGCAGATGATGGATCAGATTCATGTCTCTGAATAACAAAGCTCATTATGAGCTTTTTTTAACCCTTTCGTTGTAATCACACCTGTTATAACAATTTTGATTACATCCATATGCAAACAAAACACATATCCTAGGAGGAAAAGAAAATGAAAATTTTGGTTACTGGCGCCACAGGTCATTTGGGTTCACTGGTTGTAGAGGCATTGTTGAAAAACAATTCTGCCAAGGATGTGGCAGTAAGTGTACGTAATCCAGAGAAAGCGGAAGCACTCCGCACTCAAGGGGTTGACGTGCGTCATGGTGATTTCGATCAACCGGAGACGTTGGAGAAAGCTTTTGCCGGTGTAGACCGTCTGTTGCTCATCTCAACTGATGGTGACAATGAAACGCGTATTCGCCAACATCAGGCTGCCATTGACGCTGCCAAGAACGCAGGCGTGGGTTTCATCGCTTATACAAGCGTTGTGAATGCAGAGAAAAATACCCTTTCCCTGGCGGAAGTTCACCGCGCTACAGAAAAAGCTATTCGTGAATCCGGCATTCCGTATTCCTTCCTGCGCAATAACTGGTACCTGGAAAATGAAGCAGGCAGTGTGCAAGCAGCTACCCAAGGTGCACCTTGGGTTCATGCCACCAACAACAGCCAAGTAGGCTGGGCTACCCGAAGTGACTACGCCCATGCTGCTGCAGCTGTTCTCGCAGGAGAAGGACATGAGAATACCGTATATGAATTGTCCGGCAAACTACGCACGCAAGCTGAACTGGCTGCCATTGTTGGTGAAGTGCTTGGGCAGGAAATCAACGTGCAAAACGTGGACGATGCCGCTTACGTTGACATCATGAAAGGTGCAGGTCTACCGGACTTTGTCGTATCGATGCTTGTTGATATGCAAAGTGCCATCCGTGAAGGCGCATTGGCTGTAGAGAGTGATACTTTAGAGAAATTGCTTGGCCGTCCGGCTCAGCCACTTAGCGAAGGTATTAAAGCAATTGTAGGCAAGTAAGTTTTGAATATGAGAAAGGGACACACCAACAAATGTTGGATGCGTCCCTTTTTTGGTGTAGCTAACGATCAATACAACGATACACCAGTTGTACGGATGACCGTACACTCACCGTTGATTGCGACTGCTGCGATTTGAGCTTGGTATTTATGCTGTCCACAAGAGTTCATCACTCATTGGTCACTGCTCACTGCTCAAGAATATAACGTGAGGGAATATGATCGGCCAGCCAGATATTTTCGTTTCCATGATAAAAAAGGATTCCGTCTGTGGCCGCTTGAGCAGCATTGATTTTCAAAATGACAGGCTGATCATCCCGTCTTCGTCCCACCTGATTGGCCGTATCGATATCTGCGGACAGATGTACATATTGCCTTTGCCGCGGCTGTAAGCCATGTTCCATAATAGAATTCACTGCGCGTGCCGGGGTTCCATGGTACAGGGTTTCCGGTGGCTCAGCAGATATCTTCGATATCTTAAGGGGCGTCGAATGTCCATACAATGCCCGGATGCGGCCAGAACGGATTTCATGTCTCTTTTTCTCCGAGGTTTGAATCATCTGCTCCAGATCGGCTTGCGTGACTTCCTTCCAGTACGGACTTTCATGTAAAGCCACCAGCAATTGCGAGATCTCCACCCAACCCTCTTCGTCCAGTTCCAGCTCATACTCCCATGGTGCATGTCGCAGAGCGTATGAGAGTTCCTTGCTTAATTTCATCAGATCCAATGCAATCATCTCCCACATCTATTAAAACCGTCTATTTTTGCGATTGAACCGCTGTTAAAATCTCCTGAATGTTACGTTCCAATCCTTCATCGTTTTCCTGGTTGAATTGGCGGTGTCCATCAATCCCACGTTGGATAATCGTGTTCATTACCGGATGAACCTCACGATCGGAAGCCACCCGAATCAGATCGTTGGCAAAATCAACCGCCTGCTGTTCACTGTAATTAAATGGTTTAATCAGCATCCGAATGCTCAAGGCATGGGCCTGCGGCTCCGCCAGCTGATCCCGATGAGTGATGCCATACACCGCGCCAAAACCAAAAGCAGCCATGACCTGACGCTCCAGTTCTGTTGTCTGTTCCAAAGGCGTGCCAATCAGCTCACACATTTTGTCCACCATCTGCTCCAGCTCGTTTGCTGCCGCAGCCAGAATTACGTCATTAATATCGTCAGCGTTGATAAAATCAGTCATATTGGTTTTCTCCATTTCTGCACCGTATTTGATCCATTCTCTCAGACTCTATGAGAACATTGTATCGGAGTTGGGGTGTTCGTTTCAAATTCATCTACGAATAAAGGCGAAGTGAATGCTCCCGAAGCAGTTTTCTTACAGAAAGCTTTTAGGTCTGCTTCTTCAGTGCATGAAGATCTTTATGTATGCGTGGGGCAACTTGGTAAATGTTCATATGCGTCACTGTTAATACCAACGTGATTCATCGTTTGGCGCAGCTCCGATACAAATTCCATAAAATACACTTCAGGACTACGGCTTCCGGCATAATACTGCAAGTCATAATCGTAATTTAACCTCGAAAATACATCATGCAGATCGTCAACCAGTATCTTTTTCATATCCTCTCTCGTAATAGCTGGGTCCATGCTGCACTCGTTGGCCAGGGTCTGCATTGTCTCCTTGAGCGCCTGCTGATCGTATAACGGGTTAGACAACAGATGCTGCAAATCATACAAGTCTTTAAACCTGGGCCTCACTATCGTTTGATGCAGCTTCCATGCAATTTGGATGGAGAGTGGTACAGTGTAAGGAACGACAAAAGCTTCACCAACCATGGGTTGGTAGGATAGAGTAACAGGCTTCTCATCCAAGTCGAGGTTAAAAGATATATCAAGATGCAGTTCATCCTCATACTCATTTTCATTCCTTGGTTCACTATCAATATAAAAGGCAAGCTCCGTGTTCACCGTAGGAAAATCATCCGCCATCGCGTAGTCTATTCTTCTCCAGAAGGCATTCTCCCGAAAGCTTCGGAATATGATACCGTCATTCAGGTCCATCTCCGTTACCCGGATCATCCAGTCTGTAAATACTGCATTGGCCTGATCCTCATTCTCAATTCGACCTGTATACAGAAAGTCGATGTCATCCACATAACGAATATTGGGATTCTCCAAATACTGTCTTGTTAATAAGCTTCCTTTTAATACAAATGGACTATTCACTAGAGAAGCGCGTTTTAATAGAGCTTCTAACACAACAATGAATCTCTCATCCTCATTTAGGAGGTGCATTTTTATGTTTTTTTCTGACACTCGTTCTCCTCCTCCATTCATCGTACTCAACATCCAATTAGATCCATCCACGATCCAGTTCTTCCCGGCTGTCATAGATGCACAGTTCATATTGCTGTTTTAACAGTTCGATCTTGTTCGTATGCAAAATGGTATGGATCTCTCCCACTCTACGATAAAAATGTTCTGCACTCTCATATTCACGGACCGTTACGAATCTCACTTTGCCATCTGCATTAAGTGAGTTCCGTGAGATATGTCCGCCCGAATCCGCGCACAGTTGCTTCAATACGGCCACATCATCCACATATACCTTTCCGTGCCATTCGAAATAAGGCTTGGACTGTGCCAGCATCGGCTGATCAAAATACGTTTCTTCCTTAGCCGGAATTTCCACCTTCGTCCGAACAACTGTGAATCCGTTATCCCGAAACTTCGCCCCAACTTCTTCAATAACATTCTTCACTTCTTCGTAATTCGTGCTATGTAGAATGCCTGTAATCATTGGCTGATTAATATATTCACCTTTGTCCAAGACGATCAACACGGGCTTCACGTTCTCTTGATTACAAATGTTGATAAAGGTCTCTTTCTCGTTCTGCTTCAGATCACGCATGGTTACATGATATTCAAATTCCATCAGGTCACTTCCTTACTGATTTTTGTCATCTCTCATTAGACAGATCTCTCTTCTATCTTCTGTTAATTCTCCACTCACATCGCTCAACTCAAATATTTCCACAGATCTTCTTTCAGTTTTACAATTCACGTTCAAAACGCACACCTAATTTCTCTACAAGATACTGACAACTGGGGCATTCGTTAACATGAACTAGGAGAACTTTATTTACTCAGCAATTCAAAAAATTCTAATATATTGGTCGCGACTTTTTGTGTCACAGGAGAAAACTCCTCTGACTCTTCATGAAACCAAATAACTACAGTAGGCTCTTCTGTTTCTCTAAAATCCAAACAAATAAAATCTCCTGAAAAAAGCGCTGCAATAGGAACTACATTCATTCCCACTAAATCTTCATTATCAGTTAATCTATCACCTATTTGCGTAATAGTAACTTCAATTTCATACCATCCATTAATAGGATCAGACTCACTGTCATCCAATATACATAGAAATTTTTCTATTATGTATTCTTGCTGATTCATACTAAACATATTTGTGATTGGTACAGCTCCGTTATGTTCCTTAATAAAGTGCCTATAAGATTCAGGGAATGAAACTCTCAAGCTTCGCTCAACTGCATCTAATAAATCATCGCCTGGTAATGGAACGACAATCGTATTAACATCCATTCTCATATGCTTCACTTCCCATTCTCATCTTTTAACACATGCCCCACCACATGGACTTTAACCAGGAAGATCAGAATCCCCTAACAACAACTTCCTTTCGTACACACCATTAGTATAAAACTGGATATGATGCTCTTACTACCATTTGGAAACTCAAAATAACTCGATTCCATTTGAGTGTTGTCGTCATCATTTTGGCATAGGAATCTGAAACAGGCTCTCCTGTATAGGGGTGAACTCCCAGCTCAAACAAGCACACCTTTAGGTAACAGATGTAACAACTATAGCCATTTCATCAAACTATAAAAAACTTACTCCTGACTCATTGTTCGAGTAGGAGTAAGCCTTTTAAAGGTTGTCATATAATTGCATTATAGGAAGAATCTATTCTTCTAGCATATCAAGAAAACGATTAACATTATCTGCAATTTTTTCTGTAACTGGGTCATACTCATCTGACTCCTCATTATACCATATACAAACAACTGGATCGACTTTACTTTCAGTATAGTCTAGACAAACAAATTCTCCTGCAAATAGAGCTGCAATTGGTACTAATTCAGCACCTGTCATATCTCCATCAGAGAGTATCCTTTCATCCAATTGACTGAAAACAACCTTGATATCATACATACCTTTATCATGCTCGCTTGGCTTGTCCAATAAACAAAGAAAACGATCAACCACATATCTATTCGATTTAAATTCAAAAAATCTAGTTATTGGAATAGATCCATTGCTTTCCGATATAAAATCTATAAAATCTTTAGGAAACTCGATTTCAAAATTCTCTTCTACACGCTTAATTAAATTACTACCTGGAAGCGGATAAATTATACTGTTATTTTTTATTTTTAACATATTTCACCTCTCAAATTAATGTCTTGGGGCGTCTGCTCAATGTCCCTTTGTTCTTCCTCCATTATGCTTTTGCAATATTATGAATACCAAAAGGTACAAGTTGCATCAATCCGCTTTCCTCATTATGGTGACAAATTGTTCTTCTGGTTGTACTTTATTTGGTAATCTAGCGTTCAGTCACTTGAATTGTACAACCTCTGTTGCCTTCAAAAGTTCCTTGGTAATATATCTTCATGCAATACTACACTTCATATCGGAGATTTCAAACCTTTTAATTTCTTCACTTTAACTGTCGGGAAAACCGCTTCGTACTCCTCAATCGCCATGAACAGTGGCTCTAGCTCTGGTGGCAGATTCGCTACATGAACAGGCGCTTTGTTGCTGCCCTCCTGTTGCAATAGGCCAGCTCGTACCATGGCCTCCCCTCCAAAATGGGTGAGAAAGCGAACATAACAAAAAACAGATCCATTATGGTGGTATCTGAACATAATCGACCCGTTCAACTTGATGCTATTAAGTTAAGTAGGGGATAAAATTTAAGCGTTGATGTGCGTACAAACAAAATGAAGAAATCTCTATACAGGTACTACATAGGTTAAGTATGGGATTAGTTAAATGATGGCTTTATTTGGTACTGGGTGGGGGTTACTTCATTAATCGCCGCCATCTATATCAGAAAATGAAAAAGACTACAACACGGCCGGCTAACTCGCATTGTGGCATTATACGATCTTGTTGCTGGGGTTATAAACCAAGTTTACACTAAGTCTTTGACAGCCCCTGTTAAAGTACAATATCTTGAAGACCCACTTCTATTACTTCTTCATTTTCAACACCAATACCCAATCCGTGTTCTTGTTCCCAAGTGCAATCACATAATATCCCTACTCTTCTAATACCATCCTCGAAATCATATCTTATTAGCAAACCTGTAGGCGTAACAAGTCTCCCTAACTCGTCTATTGATGAAATCTTTGGAGCAATTTTTTCAACTTCTTCACTATCACTTTGCATTGCTCGATAATCTTCAAAGTTCTCTAAATAATACTCTAAAATCTTATCTTCGCTTTCCTTTACTATGCTAGGCATATTCGCTTTGAATTGCGAAAAAGCATCCCGTTGGTTCGGAGTAATTTCTTCATTCTCTTCGCCATAAATATTCAAAAGTATTTTTCGTTTTTCTCCAAATATAGTTATCTCTGTCGTCCCTATCCATAAATCTTCATAAACAATTTCTCCAAACAACTCATCTTTTTTCATTTTTAGAGTATCGTCCTTTCTTATTTAACTTCACTTACACCACCAAGGTGTCCAAAATTAGAATTAACACTACTCGGAACCAATTGTATGGTTTTCCCATCATTAAGTTCATACTAAGTATACTTGTTTTTTTGTTCTCCATATTGCCATTTCAGCCTTGCCCTTAAAATTAAATTCCGTATCCAGGCCTCTTTTGCATCGCATCATTTTATCTTTCACATCATACGATATGTAGTCATGAGAAACCCGGACTCCTAGCTGTTCATCCAATTTTTTTGTCATTTTTCATATAATTCTTAATGACTTTATGTATCATATGGTTGATCAAAGTTTTGACTTTTAAAACGCAAGATTAACCCTTTCTAAAAAACCTCAAAACAAATAAGCTCCAGACAAATAACTGGAGCTTATTTGTTTTATCTTTGAACTAAATATACAACTGGATATGACGCTCTTTTTCAGGAATATCTTCATCTTCTAATAAATCCACTTGAGTTAGCGCACCCTCATGCTTAAGTTCAGCGATGAACAATGCATAGAAGTCTCCTGCTGTCGGATAGGAGAATAAACCATATCCTTTTCGAGAAATTAACTTGTTCACTTCCCTTATTTTCTCAGGGAGATATTTGTAGTCAAACTCTCCTAACTCTTCTAGCTGATCTGCAGTTCCCAATTCGATATCATAGGCATACTCATAGTCTAAAATGTAATTGACGATTTCCTGATCCACTTCTCCTTTGTAGTCCAGAAATAAAAACCGTTTGGTCGCTAAGCCATGATTCAGCATACTATAATACGCCAGTGATTCATCCGGATCATTCAAAATCATGTCGATATCCTCTGTATTATCAAATATTAACGGCACCAAATCTTCATCTGCCATGCAATCTTCCTCCTCTCCTACTCAAACAGAACTCCATGGTGGTTCGGGATATACTCAGGATAGTTTTTCCGATAAAAATCATCAATCATTCGTAGAACGGGGTCCCACTCTGGATACGGTTCAGGATCTTGAATATTCATTTTAGCCTCCGGTGAGTTCATCAGGAAATCATCAAAATGACTTGGATTGGGCAGACCTTGTTTTTTTCTCACATGAAGCAAATACAAAATTTCATAAGGATAGAAAGCGTAATCATAATTACCAAATTCAAGCGATTTCCCTAACTCCGATGCAAGCATGGAATGATGTTCGGACATTCTTCCAATTAAACGTGTAATTTCATCCAATTCAGGCGTATTCCATTGTTCCAATACTTCTCTGTAGATTCCAAGTTCTTCTGGAATCAAGCCACATGGCTGTTCCCGATCTGTTAATGCGGATTTCACAGCCAAGTGAACATATTTATTAGTTCCTTCAATTTCTTGCTTGGTATGTTGGAGATATAACTCTAGTAAAAACCAGATATGTTGATTCCAATCATTGGCTTCCATTAAATTATCTCCAAGATATTTGACTATAAAATCAAAAAATATCTGTTCCTCCTTCGCCCATCCAAATAAATTGAAGTGAACTAATGATACGATGCTATTTTGAAAAGAATAATCAATTACTTTCATCTCAGGATAACGATCTTTATAAATGTGCCTGCACATACATTGATAAAAAGTTACTTGCTGTATGTGTTTCAACCCCATAGGATTTACCCCTTCTTTAATTAACACTTCATTTTTCCATACTTCCAACCAATAAGAAGATATTTTGTACATTCTATTCAACAATTTGTGATCTTGATCTACTGCATTACTTTCTACCAAAGAAACAATCTCAAGTTTAGCTTCATCATATTTAGCTTGAACATCATTCAAACCGTCATCAAAGTTTTTGACATAGCGCTTGTATGCCATTTTCATTTTTTTCACATTCATTTATAGTCCCCCTAATTTTCAATTTATTTCCTTACTCCAATCTTTTACTTTGACGACATCTACCCCAAAACCTACGGATGTTTTAGAAATATCCACTTCAACCCTAATATAATCAAATTTCAATCCAGGATAATCGTCAATTAGCTTTTGAAGTTTCTCTTGAAAAACAGAAAAACTTTTATTTTTACGGCTTGACATCACTTCAAAATATTTTGGACCACCGAGTTTTTGCTCTGTTGGATAGTTGAAATTTCCCCACTCGGAAGTCTTAGCCTCAATCATGGTTAATTTAGGAGGCGGACCCTTGGACAAAAAGGCTCCATCTATTCCGTTCCTACCAACTTGAAATTGATCGGAAATATCCTTACCCAGATTGTTGTTTATTGCGATTTTTTTCGCAACTTCCTCGCCAAAGTCACCCTTATCATGATCATAATATTTTTTATTATCGATTTTTCGCTCATACCCTTCTACACCGGATAAATCAAATTTACTACTTATATCATCTGGAGTATCTAGTTGATTGGCCAGCTTACTTCGTTCTCGTTTTAACTTCTTAATTTCTTCTTCACTGGCCCCTACTTTTTCCTTAATTTTAATTTTCTGATCCAGATCGTCAAGTTCTTGTTGGATTTGCTTTTGACTCTTTCCTTTTTTCTTTTTCAGATTGTCATTAGTATTTGGTTCTTTTGTATCATTTGGTTTCTTCGTTTGTTCGCTAGGGCTGCCCTCGTCCTTCTTCGTGGTTGTAGACGGTTTCCAAGTGTTCACTTCATTCGGTGTTTTATTGTTAACTGAATTCGAACTTTCTGGCTTTGTTCTTGCATCTTTGAGTTTCGTACTTGAACCATTTTGTTTAGTCCCTGTACTTGAAGAACTTGGTTTTGAGTTTGCTGGCTTGTTATTTCCAGATGAACCGGTTTTTACAGTCTGCTTCGAAGATTCAGCTGCAGTCTTGGGAGGGTTCCCAGAGTTAGGACTCGTTTCAGTTTCAGCTTCTGTTTTACCACCAGAACTTGCTTGTCCCGTTTTTTTCGACTTATCCCCGCTCCAATCGCTTCCTCCACCAGAAACGATCCTCATTTTCTGACCGTCTGTCCATTTCTTCTTTGCAAATGTCGCTGCTGTTTTTAATCCGTTACCAACAACTTGCATGACCTTTCCTTCAATGTCTGGCGTCCTGACCCTTAGATTACCACCAATCATCGTTCCGTTCTCTATTAAATCGCGATGCATTTCATAATCGTAGATCATCTCTACGAATTTCTCATCGCTAATCGGATTGTAAATCAACTGTGTCAGATATTTCATCTGTTCCAATGTCAGGTCCTGACGCAACCAAAAATCGTAATCTTTTACTTCCTCGACGGTAATATTATGATATATGCCCGCCCTGTCTAATGCCCATGAAATTTCTTGGTAATAGGGCGAAAAGAAGGTTTGATGTTGAACATCGTCTTTCTCCACACTCTTGAAAAATTCCAGCGACACCTGCAGGTCACGTTGGGCTTTTTCATGCGCCCACTTCTCACGGAAGTAACTCGGAATCTGCTCATAAGCAAGGCTAATCTCCTTGTTCTGTTGTTCCAACTTCTTAAAGAAATCGGTCACCGAAGTCGATGTAGTCAACTCTTTGGCGGCCGTCAGCATTTTACCCAACATCGTCCATTTTGCTTCGTTCTCCTGCTGTTGCAGCTCAGCAAAACCATTCGTAAATCGGTCCAGCAAATTCAGAGCCGAAGGCTTGAAGGAGCCTATCTTCGGCACGCTCGCGATGAGACCCGTGGCAACGGCAGCAATGCCTACGCCGATGGCTGTCTGGGCAGCAATCCCCCCTAGAGCTCCCAGGATCGGAATCATAGCAGTGATGGCCAATGCAGCTCCAGCCAACGATCCATCTTTCGGGTTCGTCGTTGATGCCTGCGTCACTCCAGCAGCCTCTGCGGCTGCTGCGGCCTGAGCCGCTTCGTACTCCTCAATCGGCATCAGCGGTGGCTCCGGCTCCGCAGGCAGATCCGCCACATGAACAGGTGCTTTGTTGCTGCACTCCTGTTGCAATAGACCTGCTCGTACGTTGGCCTCCCCGTCCAAAATGAAGCTACCACCCCACCAAGCAACCATTAGTTATTTTCGACACGCAAAAAGCTCTCTAACTCATAAATCAAGTAAGAAAGAGCTTTTGAATGTTAATCAAATGTTTGAATCATTTAATGTTGGGTTCGTTGGATATGGTTGTGCTATACGATTTAATTAGCCTGGTATCAAATTGCAACATCTTGGTATCCTACATCAGCTATTTCTTCATCTAATAAACGCAACCCTAAACCATTCTCTGAATCCCATGTACAACTAAAAAGAACTCCAATGTCACGTTCTTCATTAATGTCTCCATACGGAACAACAATCCCCTCTAAAGTAATCATCTTCATCAGTTGAGTTGTTGTTTCAACTAATGGATAATTCTCATTAAACGCAACATCATAACCCAATTCACTTCTTTTTTGTATGTAATAATCCAAAATAGGTTGTAATAAGTTAAATTGCACTTGTTTCCAATCTTGTATCAATGATTGATATGCCGAATATTGTTTTTCATCAAATCTTCCATCTTCATCTCCATCAATCATCAATGTAATTTCAAGTTCTCCTCCGAATAATTGAAACATAGTCTTCCTAGTCCAACCATAGTTATATTCGAGCCCTCCAAAAACAGGATCATTTTTTATCATTGTGTACTCCCCTCTTTATTGTTTATTAGAAATCCCCCAGGTTCAAACGCTCCTGCATTCATTTCTCCCACACCTCCAAGATGCCCAAAAGTACTATTCATCTTTGTAGGTACTAACTGCATTGCTTTAACATCATTTTAATTCGTGCCATGTTAGTTTATTTCCATCTCGATAAATCTTTATATCTTTAGCAGTAATTTCACCAGACTCCATACCAAATTGGCGTGCTATTTCAGGAGAATTATTAAGTTGTTCAGCTAACCTTTGATCTGATTGAGCAAAATTAAATCTTCTCGCCGCTCCTCCGTATGTGCCCTTTCCACATAACATATACTCAATTTGCACTTATGCTTTAGCTAATGGTGAAAGACCAGGGATCAGACAAATGAAAAAGCCAATTTCGACTTATAACTCAAGTTGAAATTAGCTTTTCTGCATCCGTCATTTTCTAAAGATTAAACTTCATATAAACTATCTAGAAAGCTATCAAAAGAATCAGATATAAGAAACATATTGCTTATCTTTTCAGTAGGTTCTATATCATGAAGGAAAATATATATTTTCCCCGCATACTCTTCGCTAGTTCCCAGACAAATTTGATTTCCTCCAGAATCATCACCTATAGATATAAATTCGTTTGGGATTTCGCCATATAATGAGTCAAACACACTCGATAACTCATCGTAGGATTCATTGATATCTAGCCCATAAAGTGTGTTGAGAGCAGTCTCTCCTTCATCATCTGAAATTTTGAAAACATTTGGCTTTACATTACCACCGTTATACTCAAGCAAAAAATCGCGATATTGAACCGGAAGCACGACATCATATTTTGCTTCAAATTCCTCAATATTTTTTAATTTAATTTTTTCATTTGTGTTATAAATCGTTGCCATGTTTATTCTCCTTTATAATCATTTTTTCCCTTAAATGTAGACTGACCACCTATATGCCTAAAGTCCCTATGGATATCCTTCTGAACAAGAACCATTGTCTTTCCATCTTCATGATGATGCCAAGTGTACCCTGTTGGAGGTTTTTTTAGTTCAGAAACTGGTGGATCAGAATCCTTATTTAGTCCTGCTTCTAAGTTCGCCGTCTTAGAGTCCGCCTGAGGGTTTTTAGTAATAGTAATTTCTATTGTTACTGCTAGTTTAATAGTTGGATGGTAATATGCTGAAAAGTCAGGATACCCATTAGGATAAATAACCGATATTCCACTTTTGTTAATATATGTCCACCTTTATCCTACCATTTTTAGGGACAGGTGAATTCATAGGCTTCGTTTCCATTACTTCTTAAGTCATATCCGACAGTTCTAACTTCTTACCTTTACCCGTCTCCACAGTGCCTTCCGTATTTTCCTTCGGATTGTTTGTATCCTATTCTACCTTTGGTTTCTTCGGTTCGGATGATTTAGACGGTTTCGCATCGACTTGCCGTTTACCTTCGCCTTTTTTTTAGATGGAGATGGCTTCCACGTATTCACTTCATTCGGCGTTTCATTTTTTTCTGGTTTCGTATTCGATTTGGTGCTATTTTTCGGCGTTGTCGGTGCATTAGGTTCATTCATTTTATTTAGAAATCTTTTCTCACAAAAAGACCCATTCCACCTGAATAATACTGATGAAATAGGCCTTATAATTTTAACTTCTAATTTTTGAAATTATTCACGATTATTCCTACGTCTGAGAAACAAATAAACTATCCAAAAGGTCAGTGAAACTTTCTGTGATCAGTCTGATATGTTCTTCCTCTAGAGGAAGTTTCTTTTCAATATAATTGTCATAATCCATATCGAAATGATACACACTCCCTTTATTAGGTCCTTCTACTACAATACAAACTAAATTATTCCTCGGTGTCTCACCTATTGGATAATAAATTCTCGATAAAATATTTGCTTCTGTGTACAGACGATACTTTTGTTCTGAATTATTATTTAAATTATTAGACAAAGGAAAAAACATCAAAATAGAAGACTCTATTTCACCTTCTTTTTGGTCATCATTTGTAGTAAATCTCCTTCTAGTACCAGTTTTTCCACCATTCTTTAACATTAAAAATTTCTTATAATCATCAGGGAAAATCATATTATACTTCTTCTCGACTATCTCAATCTCCTGAAGACTTACAGGAGGATATGAACTTTTAATAATATTTTCATCTATATTCATACTTATCCACCCACCTATTAAGAAAGTCAATAATATTCATCGCTGGCCTCATGTAATGTTTCTAAGAGCTCAGAAAAACTGTTACATACCTCAGTAATGGAGTCCTCACCAAATTCTTCATTGTTAAGAAAAACAACTGAAGGTGAATTTTTACTTTTTCGGTAATCAAAGCAAAGCTGATTGCCAAAAGGATCTGTTCCAAATGGAAATATCTCTTTTGGCATGAAATCACTTATAAATTCATAAACTAAAACAATATTAGGCTCACTTGTAAAGCTTAGTAAATGGTCAAAAACTCCCTCTCCTCCATCATCATAGGAAAATATATTTGGTACAGGATGCCCACCATTATAGTTTTTAACACATTCTCTATAGTCATCAGGAAATTGTATACCATATTTTTTTTCAACCTTATTAATTATATCTTCACTAATATCTCCAACCGTACGTTCCCAAATTATTCCCATTGCTTACTCTCCAATTAGCTTTTATATACCTCCTATAGATGCCCCTTATAGAAAATAATCCATACTTTTAAACATTTATATCGGTCTCCATTTTTTATTTTCATTCCATTGGTCCCATAAAATGATTGATTATATATATATGCTCAATAAATTTAACTTTTTTTAAATTCTCAACTTTCTCTGCTCCACCTAATCCTAAAAGAGGCACATAGCCAAAACATTCATCGTAAGCAGGCTCTCCATATTTTTCAAACGCTTCAAGATAGGGAGACCAGTCAAGAGCTTTATTCAAAAAATATTCATCACTTATGTCCCCAAAAAAGTACTTAAAATTTTTCCCTATAACATTTACTTCATGCTTTCTGAAGTTAAGCGCCATTAAGTATCCATCTTCCCAAATCAATATATCTCCCATTGCTGTTGTAAATAGAGGAATTGCTAATTTTGCTCGACTGTAGGTATCTTGTAATAATTCTAAATACTGATCAGGATTAATAATTTTCAGATATCCATTGGAAAGACTACCCAGTCCATATTCCTTCCATACTTCAATTAGTTCAACAGGAATTCTCGATCTGTATTTCTCGATAATGCTTATAGGTATTTCTTTCTCAAAAACGAAATTCGGAATAGATGGCATACTTCTTTATACCTCCTTTAGCTCTTAAAACATTTCCTGTTTGAATCGTTTAGTGTTCTATCTGCTGGTTGTATTGTACGATCTGTTGTAAATATTTGTGTAACATTAACAGGCCTAAGTATATTGTTTTGTTTATTAAGTTAACAATGCCAAAAAATCTTTAAAAACTTTCCGCCAAAAAATAACTCACTGGATCGAATTCACCAGAATTTGCGTGATCCCAGACACAAACATTAGGAGAATTTCTAGATTCACGAAAATCTAAGCATATAAAGTCACCAGAAAATAGAACAGCTACTGGTAACAAGGAAACTCCTATTAAGTCCTCATCATCAATTAATCTCTCATCAAGTTGAGATTTTGTGGCATCAATATCAAATATTCCAAATCCATTGTCGGTTGGATCTTCAAGAATGCACAAAAATCTAGTAATTAAGTAATTATGACTATTACAACTAAAAGAACATCTTTCTGGAATGCCTCTGTTGTTTATCTTAACAAATTCTTTATAGTCTGAAGGCAATACTACCCTCCAAAAACCTTCTTCTTTTGACAATACCTGATCAGTTGGTAATGGATAGATAATAGATTTTGCTCTCGTTTCCACAATTTTTTTCCTCCCTTATCTCGGTGCATCTGCCCATATTCCGGTTGATCTACCACCATTATGAGTAGTAATGTTGTGTATACCAAAGGGAACTAATTGCATTTTCCCCGGTACTTCTGTGATGCCATGTATAAGGTCCATCGTTAACCGATTTCATTATGTCTTCCGGTAAATTTTATTCAGCCAGTGAAACTGCTCTGTGTCACCTTTTTTCCACAAATCTTTTGGAAGGTAATCTGTGTGCACTAATACACCAGCCCCTCGAAATCAGCAAAGCCGAAACAAATACCTTCTACTTTCTTTCACTTCAATTTTTGGTATAAGCTTTAATTCCGCAGCTTTATTTCTAATCAGTTTTCTTTGTTTACCTGTTAAATCAGCACCTCCCTGTACACTTTTTCGTAATTTATAAAAATCTATTACAAAACAGATCGACACCATTGGCTCTTTGACCAGGATCGATCTGTTTTATTTATGCCTATATCTACTTTGTTTACATTTCTTTTTCCGATCCCACTTATATACTGTCTTATCAGCGTATCCCGGACCTACTCCAAAAAATAATAACTTTTGAACTGATTAGTCTTCTAAAACCACTTTACGATTACTTTATTTTCTCATCCCAATTTTTGTCCAGTTTATCCAGACTATTTTCACTAATATCCATTGGTTCAACCGTGCTCATTTCTACAAAAACAATTCGAGAACGTGCAGCCCTTCCATAGGTTAACTCTCCATTATGGTATCTTATCCTCCCGCCTCTACTAAACAACTTTATAATTGGAGTATAGAGTCCTTGGAATTCAAGTGCTATCGACTCGTTTTCACCAGATAAATATGCCCATTTCAAATAGCTTTTACAAACTGATTTGACTAACCACTCATCCTTAATTTCGTTTAATTCATCACAGTATCCATATATTTCAATTGGCAACTTTATATCACAGATATCTGCTGCACTAAACACTGCAAGTCTCTTGTTAGGTTCTTGATCTATAAAATCATAAAAATGAGAACCTCTCCTTAAAAACTCATATAATAATATTCCATGTGAAGGTTTGTTAGGTTCTTCATTCTCCCAATTAATGTTTCTTATAATGGTTCTGGCATCTTCAAATATCTGATTCAACTAGCTGCCCTCCTAAAATTTAATTATATTAGTTAAATTATAAGATAGTGTCATCCGAATTAAAATATGGGAAATACTTTTGCGGAGGAGGTGCAAGATCATGAGCCCCCTCGTTAGGTGTTTTTCCAATCATACCTTCTATTAGATTTTATGATTCAATTTTACGATATGGTACTCATGATTTATAATTTTGAAGCTTAGTTAATACTTCCTTGATTCGTATAGAAAGATCTGATTGCTCAGCTTCTGTTAATTGTTCATCCACTTCATTCATATCGAATTTCTCGAATTCGCTTTTTATTTTCACAAATTCACGGATAAGTAGTTCTGCAAGTGTTGTTTTAACAACAATTTTCTCACTAAGTGTACTCCTACATTCACGATCGAAACGCTCCATTATTTGCTCAACGAGCCCACTCGTATCTTTCATGTCATTAATGATATTCCCAAAGTAATTTTTAACTTCATTCTCCATTTAATAGCAGTACAATCTTGAATATGGAATATATTCCGCATGTATACTTTCGATTCTATCAAGCACCATATCTCTTCGTTCTAATATGTCCTGGTACTCATCCGGAGTCGTTTCAAGTTGCAACTTGTTTAAATCTAAAGAATTTAATCCCTCAACTATCCTCTGTTTTGATTTTATGAATATACTTGAATGTGTTAAATAAATTCTTCCTTCTGCAATTAATATTACTGATTTCTCCCTTTCGCCTCTTTTTTGTATACCGAAGTATGCCTCAGTGGTACAAGCAAGTGCTTCAGCATTTACTCATTCTCTCGCTTTTATAATCAAAATACCTTTCATAAAAAGCACCAAATAAAGCTTCATAATTTCGTTTCATCTGCTTATCTCCTTTATTAAAACTCAACTAATTTGTCACCATTGTGGATTACTTCAATATCAATATTTGGATAATCTTCGTGGAATTTCTTAATAACTCTGCTCACTACTTGTATAAGTATTAATTTCAGTAAATAATTTTATTTTCCCATGGGCTTGTGAAGGATCATTTAATTTATCCAGTCTAGCAGCTAAATCATTTAGGATCTTATATCTGTATCATTATCTCCAAATCTTACACCTCCTCCTCTATCCGGCGCATGAGTAGCCTCATACTTAGGTTTAGGTAGCTTTATTGAATAATCAGCATAGTCTTTTGCCTTGTTATCACGATTCGATCCACTATGTGCATAAAATTCCTTTTTGTTTATACCTTCGATATTCACTTCTGAATATGCAAAATTCAGTTCATCTACAGTAGTGAGTAAATTTAAGAAACGTAATAAAGCTAAGAAAGAAAAAAAGTCAGTTGCGGTAATATACTTGACTCGTTATCTCCTGCTCCTTAATTGGCCGTGCATGGTGCGCATGGATGTTGGAGGTACAAATCAAAAAAACGGTCAATCATGGTAATATCTGACCATAATTGACCCGTTCGAGGTACGATATCGAGATTAACTAAACATCATTATTATTAAGATCAATTCTCTCCAAATTAGAGTCACTTATATCGGTTTCTAGCCTACTGCTATGAAAATCAATCCAATTTTCAAGAACAAAAGCAGCACTACCACAACTCAAAGCCCTGTCGCTATCGAATCTTAGTTTCCCACCTCTTTCAAAAAACTTAATAATTGGTTCATAAATAGTTGCTACTTTTAAGACTTCCGATAAGCCTTTTTCAACAACATATGCTGTTTCTAAATAATTTCTACATATTTTATAGTGTATAGGGTTGTTAATGTCAGGCAAACTTTCATCCACAATCCTATCAATTTCTAGCAGCAAATCATTGTTTTCAATATTTAGGACTCTAACTGGACTTCCTATTGGGCTTTGATTAGAAGTATAAGAACTTGTAAAGACAGCAATTCTTCTCAAGTATTCAGCTAACAGAGCTGAATGTGATTCTTTGGGCTTTTCTCCTGTATTCCAGTCTATTTCATTTATTTTTTTCACCGCACTACTAAAAGACAATCTCATATTCATCACCTTTTTTGATTTTATAAAATCTCGAACTTTCCTCCTTATATCCAGGAAATGTTCCAAATTCAGGTTGTGGTACAGCATTATCATGTGCACCAGGAGGCTTTGATTTCCAGGTTTTCGACTCGAAATCCCAAGAACCTGGATGCCTATAGTATTCTTCCCCAGAATCCATTCGGGCTTTTTCATCTAATTCATGTGCTTTTAACTGTTGAAACCATTTTTTCTGATCAGGAGTCAGTTCTCCATCCAGAACTTTGTGATAAGCATATATTACTTCGGGATCAGGTGTTAATCTAGTTTTATAAAAGTATAAACCTTTCTCATCGTAAGCTGGAAGATCATATTTATTAAGAAACAGATGTGATTTTAAATCAATTGCATCCTGTAACTCCAAACCTGTATTCTTAGCAAAATCCTCTATATCTTTCAATCCTGTACTTCTTATTTCTTCAGCTTTCTTTTCAGCAGCAATTTCAATCTTAAATTTAAATTCTTCCTCGGGAGGATCACCATACCTCTTCGTATCTTTTCCCGTCCCCTCAGCCTCTGATTCACTTTTTTGTCTTTCTTCCTCTTCCCTTTTACTTTTCTCCTCCTCTTTTTTCTTTTTATCATCTTTACCTTTTCCTTTTTTCTTAGATGAATCCTGTTTCCACTGATTATGACTGTTGGGAGTCTGATTATCTTTTTTGTTAGCGCTAGATGAGCTTGTTCCTTCACCTTCACTCGACTTTTTCCCTGTACCTGTATTCGATCCTGTAGTATCCGCTTCTCCGGTTGTTTGGGTCTTCTTACTGGTATTCGGAGTTGGATCCTCTATCTTTCCACCACTTGATGATCCTGTTTCTTCATCATCGCCAGGCTTCTTCCCTGTACCTGAACTTGAACCCGTACTATCCGTTTCACCGCTAGATTTGGACTTCTTACTAGTGCTCGGTGTCTGACCCGTTTTCTTGCCACTGCTTGGTGAGTTTGTGCCTTCACCGTCGCCAGACTTCTTCCCTATACCTGGACTCGATGCAGTAGCATCCGTTTCACCTGACGATGAAGACTTCTTACTGCTGCTCGGGGTCTGATTCGGTTTCTTGCCATTGCTGGAGGAACTTGTTCCTGCCCCGTCACTTGACTTATTCCCAGCGTTCGAGCTTGTTTTCCCTCCGGAACCCACTTCCCCGGCATTCCCCGACTCTTTGGGCTTGTTTTTTCCCAAGTTGCCCCAAGGCTGAAACCGGATGACCTGGCTCTCTTTATAATAATCGCTGACGGCTTTAACCATCACATCTTTTGACTTTTTCACAAATGTCTTTGTTTTACTTGTAGCCGGTTTGTCTGTCGTCGTTGTTCCTTTAGAAGCAGCACTTGGAGAACCTGTTGTTCCTGGATGGTCTGAGGGTTCGGGTACACCTGAAGAACCCTTTTTCGTGCTTACTCTGCCCGTAAATCCATTGAACTCCCCGTCCAATCCTTTCATAGTCATCTCGTGTTGCTCGAATTCACCCATCAGGGTAGATAATTCTTCTTCGCTCATGGGAGCCATAATTCGCCGGGCAAGATACTTCTTCTGTTCGACCGCCAGATTCTGTTTCTGCCAGTAATTATAGTCACCCATTTCCTCGGCGGTGATGTCTATTCTTCCGATATCTCGAGCAATGCCGTTATGATAAGGGCCAAAAAAGAGTTCATATTTAATGTCATTCTGCTTCACATCCCCATAATACACGAGTGCTTCCTTCAACTCTTGGTCAACCTGTTGATGCGCCCAATGCTCCCTCGTATTGCCTGGAATCTGATAATACATCTGGCTAACTTCCTTTTCCTGCTGATGCAGTTTCTTCACAAAATCCATAAAGGAAGTAGCCGTGCTTAACTCTCGTGCTGCTGAGACAACTTTACCAAATAATTGGTGCTTATAAGCCTCTTGTTGCTGCATCTTGCCCACGAAATCACCATTCAGATGATTCAGAAGTTGTAGGGCCGAAGGCTTAAAGGATCCTACACTTGGGATGTTCCCGATCAAGCCGATTGCTGCAGCGCCAACGACAACGGCCTGTGCCGCAATGGCTGGTGCACCTCCAAGCATACCCAAAACGGGGATCATGCCCGCCATGGCGACCGCTGCACCAAACAGGGAGACCTCCTTCATGTTAACCACGGAAGGCTGCATAGCAGCTGCTTCGGCTGCATTTGCTGCTTGAGCTGCCTCATATTGTTCAAGCGGAATAAGGGGCGGCTCCGGCGGCAAATCAGCTACCACGACCGGTGCCTTATGGCTGCCTTCCTGTTGGAGCAGTCCAGCACGAACATCAGCTTGTCCATCCAATATAAAGCTGCTTCCTCCGCCAAGAAGCCAAATTGCTTCAGGGGCGGTTGCTTTAATCTGACCTGCTTTAAGTGATAGACTGCCACCCTGAATCGAGATGTTACCTGCACTCTGCATCATTACACCTTGGTCATTCAGTGTGATGATTAATCCAGCTCCAGCCTGTACGGTCACCTCATCCGATGACATACCAATAGATGGTCCGTCAGGATGGCCCCACAGTTTGTGTTGCGTTCCACTGGAAACCGAACGCTTGCTTTCGGGGACTGCATGACGAATATAAGCCTTGGACTCGCGACTTCCGGGAATGTACAGTTTCACCGTGTCACCAAGCTCTGGCATCAAGAGCAGATAGATCGTGGTTTTCGCATATGATGATCTTCTAGCATCATACGATGTGCAGTCATGAGCAACCCGGACTCCATACTGTTTATCCAAATCTTTAGTCATTTTTCTTATTATGTTTCACTGAATTTAATTCTTAAGACTTTATGGATCATATAGTTGATCAGAGTTTTGACTTTTAAAACGCAAGATTAACCCTTTCTAAAAAACCTCAAAACAAATAAGCCCCAGTCAAATAACTGGAGCCTGTCTGACTTATCTCTGAACTAAATATACAACTGGATATGACGCTCTTTTTCAGGAATATCTTCATCTTCTAGTAAATCCACTTCGGTTAGCGCACCCTCATGCTTAAGTTCGGCGATGAACAATGCATAGAAGTCTCCTGCTGTCGGATAGGAGAATAAACCATATCCTTTTCGAGAAATCAGCTTGTTTACCTCCCTAATTTTCTCAGGGAGATATTTGTAGTCAAACTCTCCCAACTCTTCTAGCTGATCTGCAGTTCCCAATTCGATATCATAGGCATACTCATAGTCTAAGATGTAATTGACGATTTCCTGATCCACTTCTCCTTTGTAGTCCAGAAATAAAAACCGTTTGGTCGCTAAGCCATGATTCAGCATACTATAATACGCCAGTGATTCATCCGGATCATTCAAAATTATGTCGATATCCTCTGTATCATCGAAAATTAACGGCACCAAATCTTCATCTGCCATGCAGTCTTCCTCCTCTCCTATTCAAACAGAACTCCATGGTGGTTTGGGATATACTCTGGATAGTTTTTGCGATAGAAGTCATCAATCATTCGTAAAACGGGATCCCATTCTGGATACGGTTCAGGATCTTGAATGTTCATTTTAGCCTCCGGTAAGTTCATCAGGAAATCATCAAAATGACTTGGATTGGGCAGACCTTGTTTTTTTCTCACATGAAGCAAATACAAAATTTCATAAGGATAAAAAGCGTAATCATAATTTCCAAACTCAAGCGATTTTCCTAACTCTGAAGCAAGCGTGGAATGATGTTCGGACATTCTTCCAATTAAATGCGTAATTTCATCCACATCAGGTGTATTCCATTGTTCCAATACTTCTCTGTAGATTCCAAGTTCTTCGGGAATCAAGCCACATGGCTGTTCCCGATTTGTTAATGCGGATTTCACAGCCAAGTGAACATATTCATTAGTTCCCTCAAGTTCTTGCTTGGTATGTTGGAGATATAACTCTAGTAAAAACCAGATATGTTGATTCCAATCATTCGCTTCCATTAAATTATCTCCAAGATATTTGACTATAAAATCAAAAAATATCTTTTCCTCTTTTACCCATCCGTATAAATTGAAGTGTATTAATGCGATGATGCTATACTCGAAAGAATAATCAATCAATTTCAGGCTCGGATAACGCTCTCTATAAATATGACTACCCATGCACTGATAAAATTTTATTTGTTGGTTTTTTTTTAGCGCACTTACATTTCGACCGTTTTTAATCAATACGTCATTTTTCCACACATCTAACCAAAAGGAAGATATATTATCCATATCAATTAATAGAATGTGATCTCTCTCTGTATCATTAATATCGATGATTTCAACAATCTCATTTTTACCTTCTTCGTATTCATTTACGGCATTACTACCAAAAAAGTTTTTGACATACCTTTTGTAGGCCAAATGCATTTTTTTTGAATTAACCATTGTGTTCTCCTTAAGTTTTATTTTATCTCCTTACTCCAATCTTTTACTTTTACAACATCTACTCCAAAACCAACCGAAGTTTTCGAAATATCAACCTCTACTCTGATATACTCAAACTCCAACCCTGGGTTATCTTTTAAAAGTTTCTTGTACTTTGCTTTAAAATCCGCAAAACTTTTATTTTTACGGCTTGACATCACTTCAAAATATTTAGCACCACCCAGTTTTTGCTCTGTTGAATAATTGAAATTTCCCCACTCGGAAGTCTTAGCCTCAATCATGGTTAATTTAGGAGGCGGACCTTTGGACAAAAAGGCTCCATCTATGCCGTTCCTACCAACTTGAAATTGATCGGAAATATCCTTACCCAGATTGTTGTTTATTGCGATTTTTTTCGCAACTTCCTCGCCAAAATCACCCTTATCATGATCATAATATTTTGTATTATCGATTTTTCGCTCATACCCTTCTACACTGGATAAATCAAATTTACTACTTATATCATCTGGAGTATCCAGTTGATTGATTGAATACCTTACTCCGTTGTCTTGACTGATCATCAGCTTATTTAAAAGTTGTGAGAAAACGAAGGTAATAAAAAAGAGGTCAATCATGGTGGTATCTGACCATAATTAACCTGTTTGATGTATAGGAATAGCGTTATTTAAATTATAAAATTAAAGCAATTGATTTGCGTACAACCGAAATGATGAAATCTTTATACGGGTATTACATGGGTTAGTTGTGTTATTGGTCGAATGATGGATGTAATCGGCACTGGGTAGTCCTACCAAAGAAAAATGGCATTTAATTCGCTTCTTCAAACTGCTTCATTTTTTCGATCTTTATTCTGTCATTCTCTTCTTGTGGAATATTATTCAGATATTTACTTTCCCAATATTCTAACCTGTCTGAAGGGCCAAAATTGGATTCTCCCCATTTTGTATAGTCGTATATTATATTTAATTTTCCTTCAGATGTAAGTTTCATGGTTATTGAAAACCAAGGCTCTTGTCCATCTTCTATAAATATATTTTTTAGATCATTGGTAACTTTCAACAACTTTCTCATAGTTTTTTTATATATTTCTGAATTAATATTGTAATTCTTCAAAATATCTCGGCAATAAACATAATCATGTTTATTTATTGGTTTGAAGAAAAAGAAAACACCCCCTTCTCCATTTTCTACCTCGCCATTAAAATAAAAATTTTCCCAATCTTCAGGTATCAATTCATTTATTGTTTCTGCTATCTCTCTATATAAATCATTCATCTGCTGTTCCATTCTACTAACCTCCCGGTTGATTCTGTATTGTAATAGTAACTTCTTTTTTCTTCCCTATTTGGTAAGTTACTTCGAATGAATGTGGTCTCATTGAACTTCCTGAATAGACTGGTTCAATTTTCACAGTAACTTTTTTAGGTGGTACTTCATTCAGAGCATTCGCCCATTCAGTTTCCATTTCATACCATTTTCCGCCACTTCGATTAATTTGGCTATTCTGTGGCACTAAGTTATCGATATCCTTTGGTCCTTTAAACTGTGCCCCTATCAAGTGTCCACCATCGTCATCAGGTAACCTACCTTGCCCTTTTCCTACCGTCCTCTGGGCATATTCACTACGGTCTCCTTTACCAAGTACAAGTGCTCCTTCACATTCAATAATACGCCCTTGACTGTCCGTACGATAATTATAACCATCTGGTGATGTGTATTCTATATTTGGTTTTAAAACTTTTTTTCTATTCTTTCTTGTAAAATGATCTCCATACTTAACTGTTTCATAGACTATTGGTGGCGGTATAACAGCTTGTCCCGTCCCCTCAGCCTCTGATTCACTTTCTTGTCTTTCTTCCTCTTCCCTTTTACGTTTTTCCTCCTCTTTTTTCTTTTTATCATCTTTTCCTTTTTTCTTCGATGAATCTTGTTTCCACTGATTATGACTGTTGGGAATCTGATTATCTTTCTTGTTAGCGCTAGATGAGCTTGTTCCTTCACCCTCGCTCGACTTTTTCCCTGTACCTGTATTTGATCCTGCAGTATCCGGTTCTCCGGATGTTTGGGTCTTCTTACTGGTATTCGGAGTTGGATCCTCTATCTTGCCACTACCTGATGATTCTGTTCCTTCACCATCGCCAGGCTTCTTCCCTGTACCTGAACTTGAACCCGTACTATCCGTTTCACCCGACGATTTGGATTTTTTACTAGTACTCGGTGTCTGACCCGTATTCTTTCCATTACTTGATGATCCTGTTCCTTCAACGTCGCCAGACTTCTTCCCTGTACCTGGACTCGATGCAGTAGCATCCGTTTCACCTGACGATGAAGACTTCTTACTGCTGCTCGGGGTCTGATTCGGTTTCTTGCCATTGCTGGAGGAACTTGTTCCTGCCCCGTCGCTTGACTTATTCCCAGCGTTCGAGCTTGTTTTCCCTCCAGAACCCACTTCCCCGGCAGTCCCCGACTCTTTGGGCTTGTTTTTTCCCAAGTTGCCCCAAGGCTGAAACCGGATGACCTGGTTCGCTTTATAATAATCGCTGACGGCTTTAACCATCACATCTTTTGACTTTTTCACAAATGTCTTTGTTTTACTTGTAGCCGGTTTGTCTGTCGTCGTTGTTCCTTTAGCAGCAGCACTTGGAGAACCTGTTGTTCCTGGATGGTCTGAGGGTTCGGGTACACCTGAAGAACCCCTTTTCGTGCTTACTCTGCCCGTAAATCCATTGAACTCCCCGTCCAATCCTTTCATAGTCATCTCGTGTTGCTCGAATTCACCCATCAGGGTAGATAATTCTTCTTCGCTCATGGGAGCCATAATTCGCCGGGCAAGATACTTCTTCTGTTCGACCGCCAGATTCTGTTTCTGCCAGTAATTATAGTCACCCATTTCCTCGGCGGTGATGTCTATTCTTCCGATATCTCGAGCAATGCCGTTATGATAAGGGCCAAAAAAGAGTTCATATTTAATGTCATTCTGCTTCACATCCCCATAATACACGAGTGCTTCCTTCAACTCTTGGTCAACCTGTTGATGAGCCCAATGCTCCCTCGTATTGCCTGGAATCTGATAATACATCTGGCTAATTTCCTTTTCCTGCTGATGCAGTTTCTTCACAAAATCCATAAAGGAAGTAGCTGTGCTTAACTCTCGTGCTGCTGAGACAACTTTACCAAATAATTGGTGCTTATAAGCCTCTTCTTGCTGCATCTTGCCCACGAAATCACCATTCAGATGATTCAGAAGTTGTAGAGCCGAAGGCTTAAAGGATCCTGCACTTGGGATGTTCCCGATCAAGCCGATTGCTGCAGCGCCAACGACAACGGCCTGTGCCGCAATGGTTGGTGCACCTCCAAGCATGCCCAAAACGGGGATCATGCCCGCCATGGCGACCGCTGCACCAAACAGGGAGACCTCCTTCATGTTAACCACAGAAGGCTGCATAGCAGCTGCTTCGGCTGCAGCTGCTGCTTGAGCTGCCTCATATTGTTCAAGCGGAATAAGGGGCGGCTCCGGCTCTGGCGGCAAATCAGCTACCACGACCGGTGCCTTATGGCTGCCTTCCTGTTGAAGTAGTCCAGCACGAACATCAGCTTGTCCATCCAATATAAAGCTGCTTCCTCCGCCAAGAAGCCAAATTGCTTCAGGGGCGGTTGCTTTAATCTGACCTGCTTTAAGCGATAGACTGCCACCCTGAATCGAGATGTTACCTGCACTCTGCATCATGACACCCTGGTCATTCAGTGTGATGACCAATCCAGCTCCAGCTTGTACGGTCACCTCATCCGATGACATACCAATAGATGGTCCGTCAGGGTGGCCCCACATTTTGTGTTGCGTTCCACCGGAAACCGAACGCTTGCTTTCGGGTACTGCATGACGAATATAAGCCTTGGACTCGCGAGTTCCAGGAATGTACAGTTCCACCGTGTCACCAATTTCTGGCATCAGGTAGAGTCCGCTGTGACCTTCGGCGACGTAAGATGTCGATAAAGGATATGGACAGGAAGATTCTGCTTTAATCGGACCATCTTCGATATACAGTTCCATCTGTACACGATCACCAATAATGCGGATTACTTCACCGTATAAGGAGAGGCCAATGAGATCCAGAAGATCGGATCGTGGAACCCGAATATGGTCTTCCAACATCATACGATATGTAGTCATGAGCAACCCGGATTCCAATCGGGATTCCGCTTGAGTTACCGTTAATTCTTTCCCGTCAGGCAGTTCGACTTTATCACCCAAAGCATAGGTTTCATAACACTCCATCGTATAGATGAGCGCCCCCTGTGTACCTTTGGGATCCTGCATCATATACCGATGCTGTTCATCCCCATGCCAATTCAGATGGCCCATTTCTTTCTTGACATGATATGGACGATCCAGAGGCCATTTCCACAACTTGCCCATGGGCAACCCGAAGAACAATTTCGGTGAAGCCGCTGTCACTTCAGGCACCAGTACGGTACCAAACCGGGAAGCCAAACGTCTCAGAAACATCCAGTCGGTTTCTCTATATTGTAAAACAAGTTCTCCCAATTGGGTATTCTCTGTGACATTATCAATTACATCCGAGTAGGTATACGCCTTCATCACGTATTTAACTAATTCGCCATAGGACATCGCCCTGTTCTGGAATGCTCGCTCGGATATTTCAATGTCCATCTGATATGTATTCGATATGGCCTCTAGCTCGAACCTGTATATGCCACCAACCAAATGTACAGTTAATGAAGTCATCACGCCATGAAACAGACGCCTTACAGATTTCCCCATTTGATCTAGCTGTCTTAGTACAATCGGTTCTCCTTCAGCCTGGACATGAAGGATGCCTGGTCCATCTTCCTCCGGTATAACGCCGCTAATATATAACTTCGCATGCTCATTAATCTGTCGGGTAATTCGGATTTCTTCCAGCCATTGCACTTTATACGGCCAATATAAACGGAGTTGTTCGTATCCGATGCGTTCCTGTACCTTTTTCATGGATTCGTTCATCTCAAAAATCCAGCTGCTGTCCGTCATCCTCGATGACGATATCTCCACCATACAGACACTTATGCGTACAGTGACCAAGTAGAGCAGCTTTCCCTTCCACCTTGGCATCTCCTTTGCCATGTAGCCAAGGCATAGTCAATACAGGTACACACGGTGCTTTCTTCACCCCATAGATATCCACCATCATACTGTTGGATACAGCCGGATTCTCCATATTGGAGCAATTTCCAAATGATCCAATATGGACTCCAGGTACATAATCTTCAATCGTCAACTGAGCCTTGCCTTTGATGTAAACGCCATGACTAAATGGGATCTTCAATCGGGTACGCTGTGTACCACAACTGCAATGCAGAATCGCTCCGGCAACCACATAACTCTTGGAATCTCCTGTAGCAGGTTGAAGACTGATCTCACTCTCTTGATTACCTTGTGTCATTTCGCCTCTCTCCTCTCTATATTGTCTGTTCCTGCTCCAGACGGACCAGCTGAATCCCGGAAAAATCCCGACGCAGCAGACTCTCTGCCAAAGCTAGATTAACGATGATGACAGATTCACGAGGTTCCTTTAATTGAAACAAAGGAAGTTCAGCCTTACCTCGATCCAGAACAATCTGTTTCAGACTTCCATCCAGATGACGTTCCGTTTGGGGAGAGAGCACATCCATTACCGTTGGATAAATAGCCCAATAGGTCTCCTGGGACATACGTGCTTTGTCCGTCAACACTGCCGCCCTGCGAATTAAGCCGGGATGGTACAACGTAAATACTTCCAGCATTCGATCCGATACCAGAGGTACAGGGCGCTCCAAATAATCGGTGTAATCTACATTAGGTCTGCTTTTGATTGAAAGGTTAATTGCGGTGTGATTACCACTCCCCTCCTGAAAAGAAGCATTCCACTCTCGACGCTGTACCTCACCAACCGCTTCTGTCTCTACACGATTTGTCCATCTGGTATCCTGCATCAGCCTAAAGTATCGCATGGCGATTCCTCCTTCACCGACTCCTCAAATATCGCATCTTCCAGATCTGCCCCATCCCATAACACGTTGGTTAGGTTTGCTCTACGAAATATAGCTCCACGGAGTCGCGCTCCCCTGAAATCTGCTCCGGTTAAGTTGGCATTCTCGAAGTTGATACCTGAGTACCCAGGACCCTGTATTCGACCATCAGGATGCCCTTCTTCCCCAGAAATGCCCCTGAAGATAGCCCTCTCCAGTGAACATCCATTGAAGTCAGCACCGTATAGTAGACTGTCAGCAAAATTGGTATCTCTCATATCACAGTTATGCCAACGTGTGCCTACCAAGACACAACGTTCAAAATCTGTTGATTTTAATCTGATGTCATTAAACCTGCTATACCGGAAGTCTAGATCACTGCATATCATCTCTTCCATGTCCAGATCGTGATAGTCCGCATACATCCCACCCAAACCATCACCCTCTTCAAGCTCCCTGCCGATGTCTTCCAGGTTCCGTTCTCGTTGGTCAAGTCGATACACACATTCACTGGTATCCAAATACTCCCCTACACGAACCTCAAATTCGGGCTCCACCTGCATATCCGATATCAGTTGGGAATCAAGGAGCTGATGGAAACATTGACGAATAAAATAAATAACATAGCGGTGAACCAAAGTTACCTCTTGAAGTCGTATTCGATCCAGTTCAACCATCGAGATCATCCCCTGATAATCAGGAAGTGTCTTCTTCAAACGATCAAGCATCCGTTCCAAACAATCAAAGGCCCACTGGGCATCATATATTGCCTGTATAGGCTCTCTGTCGAGAAGCCATGACATATCACTGGCTTCGGCAAGATAATGCATCGCTCCCGTAGCGACTTCTGTCCGCAACAAAGAATATTGGATGTAAGCAACATTCCCTTTGGCACCAATCTGTTGACTGTGCCTTACTTTACTAGTTAATTCTTCGAAATAACTTAGGAACTCCGTAGTCAACATTGGGGATTGGCTATTTAATGTATATTGAAGGTCAGCCATCAGCCTGATTCGTTCAGGCTCCACTTGATTCATATAAAAGTGCAGTAGTGATTCCTTCCGGCTCACTGACTTTCCTCCTTCCAACGTTAATTAGATTTCACTTCTGTCCCGCTCATTTGAGCCTGACCATCCAGCCTTATTTTCCCTCCTCCTCCTTCAAGAAGAAGTTCTGATCCAGCAGATAATGTAATTTTCTTTCCTGCTTTTAGCGAAATGCTCCCTCCTGCTGACATACTTACTTGCTGACTACCTGCAATATGAATACCTTCATTTCCACTAAGTCGAATATAGACCTCTCCTTCTTTGCCGCTAATGATTACAGCGTCTGGAGTAAGACGTATCTCTTTCCCATGAGGAGTGCGAAAAATTTTATGATCTGGATTGTTCAGCTTGTTGGTGGATGTCGACTTGTTATCCAGTCGTGGAGCACCTGTGGCGTAAGCATCTTCTTCATACATCGTTGGGAAATATACAGCTATCGGGTCACCAATTTCGGGCATGACATACCAGCCGGTCTCTCCCTCTGCAATATACGGAGATTGATACAACAGCCACAGTGCATCTTCCGTCCCTTGTTTATCATCACAATCAAGATGCACCTGAACCTGTCCACCATGTACACCGATAACACGCCCCATTAATGAGCTTCCAGCAATCAGCGGATTGTAGTACGTCTTTTGCCGCAATCCTTTGTGAAGACTCAGCACATATTTATGCTTTAGAATACCTCCGGCTAGTTCCGTATAGGCTTCCGTAAGATACAGACTTCTGCCACGGAATGAGATATGGTGTCCCAGTTCCATAACTTGATCTGTCTCCACTTCGTATACAATGAAGTCACTTTCATTCACATTTACAGTCTCGTTCTCTGTGAAGTACATGAACGGAGTCATGTTTTTGTGGACGGTATAACGCGTATTGTCCAGTTCGATCGAGTTACCATGCTCATATACGCCGAAATAAAATTTGGGACTGTCGAATTGAGCCGCAGGCATCAGACTCGTATGAAATCGGGAAGCCAGTCTTCTGAGAAATGCCCAGTCTGTTTCCTGGTATTGCACGGCAACCTTGCCAATCTTGGCTCCCCCGGTCCCCTCATCGATCACGTCCAGTCCCGGATAATCCTGATCCAGCTCCTTTAACAATTCAGGGAGCGTCATCTGGATGTTTTGAAACGTACGGGTTCGCTTCTTGACATCCATCAGGTATGTATGTGAGATTGCTTCAACCTGGAGCGTATATACGCCCCTCACAACCTGTACTTCTACAGATAAAGGAATGCCTTTGAATAGCGGACTTTTGTTCCCTTCCTCGTCCTTTTGCCACACTTCAATCGGGGTATTCTTATCCGTAACATCCACATAACGATCTTTCCATTCCTCGGATACCATGCCTTTGAAAACAAGACGGGTGTGCTCATTCATCTTTTTGCGGATTGTCAATTCTTGCAGATGTACTAGCTCATAAGGTTCAATAATCAGATTTTCATACGTCAGGCTCATGGACTCAGCTCCTCTCTAATTCATTTCGACAATGAGTGTATCCAGAAGTGTACCACCGGGTTCCATCCAATTTCTCTTCTCATCGTCCGTACAGTTAAAACCATAAACAAGGACTTTCTGATCTAAAATGGTGAACACCATATGGTTATAAATTTGATCATTCAATCCCTGAACAACGAACTGGCAGTAACCCGTGGAAAGACCGGCATCCGTCACTCGAACGCCGTGTTTTTTCCATTCTCGTACAGGTTGAGTTGCACGAATCACATCAGCCATCGATTCCGTAAAGGAATTCAGCTCTTCCGGAGCAAGACGATGATCCAATGTCTTGAACGTAAAGTTGATCGTTCCCGAATCATTGGTATAGATCCATTCAGGACGATGGGACGACGGATATTTTAACTGAGCTTCTCTTTCTGTCACCAAACGAAATGTGCGGGGAAGAGACACCGTAACCTTGCCCTCGTATAGCTCCGTTCTTCTCAGATGTATCGTTTCCTGTTCAAGGCGTATCATGGTTATTGGCTCGAATGGTTTAACTTCTCTTGATTCAGGAGAGGCTTCAACATCTCTAGTCTCTGTTCCCTGATGAGGTTCACCGTTCAATGTTTTGCCATATAACATCGGGATGATTTTGCGATCCATATGTTCCATAAACGAATTCCATCCTCCCATTCACTTGAAAATTTCAATCCACAATCATACGATGTGGTCCGCCCACCGGCATACCCGAACGTCCCGTTCCCCGACCTGCATTCGCCAGTATGCGATCCAGATATCGATGAATCTGCGCATTATCATATTCTCTGTACTCCAGCCCTAATCGACTAGCAATGTGATGCAAAATGACGCTACGCGCAACCGTTCCTTCATTGAGACACATCATGGCGAAGACCAGATCCTGGGGATCAGAGGTCCCCGTTCGAAGCAACCTCTCGGCATAATCCTTCATGACAACAGGAGATAAGGTGCTTGCCCCCTCGGCTGCATAAGGGACATGAATGACATGCAGGGTGTTGAACTCCGTTGCCAAGTCGGCAAAGGTCTGGTAGTCACGCCGCAGCCGGGCCCCTTCCTTCAGCTTGAATCGAGCCAGCTCCAACTCTCTCGATGTGCACGTTGTCTCTTCATCCAAGAGCAGCTCTGAATGGCTTATCGTCATGTCACTCACGGTCTCCTCCTCGGTAAACTGAAGCTTCAGCACATTGACCCGTCCCGTAGCTTGGTATGCCAGTTCCATAGGCTCTGTCAGCATATAAAGCCTTCCATTATGCAGCACCATCCCAGGAGCGACGACCAATTTGTCCGGGAACACTTCTACCTCTGCACCTGCAAGAATGCCATCTGCATAACCGCGATAGTACAGTTCGATGAAGTCTCTGGGGTAATCACGTAGCCCCTCCAACATGGATGTTTTCAGAATTCTTCCCTTGTTAAAATGCGGATACGAATATGTGAACATGAGCGTTGTTCCCCCTTTCTGCTCGTGATCCTCACTTCATTCCGTCAAAGAAGTCCAGTTCCGACAAGTCTGTTTCAAACGGAAGCAGCTTCTGAGATCCCAGATACATCCGTTCATTTCTGCGAGCTACAGGCAACACATGGAAGCCCCAATGACGATCATCCGGAAACACAAAAAACTTCGTCTCTCCATTCACGATGGAATCCGTATCATCTTGCGGAATTTTATCTCCATATCGATCTCGAATGTCTTCGTAGAGCACCTCTTTATAGAAATCCGGGCGGTTCGCATATACGAATTTTTGTCTCAGCTGGCCATCGCTTCCGCTAAGATACAACTCCACTTCTGCCGTCTCGAATGGACGGGAAATGCTGCCAGGAATACCATCACTCCGATCCAGACTGCTGATCAGCATTTTTTCACGTCCATTATGCGTGTAGGCACTTACGGTATACGGAATTACAGCGGCATCATGCGTGATGTCAGCTTGAACGCTTCCTGTTTTGCGGGCACTCAGATAACGAATTGCCCCTCGAAGGCAGGCAAGTTTAAGATCAGGCACACGCCCTTCCGCAGGTTTTTGCCGAAACTCAATGCTTCTGCCTGGAACGAACTCCTTCAGTGCTTCCCGAAATACATCAATGCGGCAGGACTGACCTGTCAACTTGATAATCGAGTACTGGTTCATCCGCCCTTGATGATAGAAATCATCCAAAAACTTGCGAACCACCTCATAGATATCGGCCTTAATCAGCTGGGTAATTTCCTTGATATTGAACACCACATCGGGGAACTCATATTCATCCTTCAACTCCCCATTCCGTTCTACCGAGAGGAACCAACGCTCCATGGTCGTTATTTGCAGATCACTGTCCCCGTCGTCCTCCATCTCCGAGTGGAATCGGTTACGCAATATGCCGGTTTTGCGGAAAAATTGCTGCTTCATCTCTTCTGCGATTTCCCACAGAAAGTAGAAGTTGCCTCTTACCCGCAAATACTCGTCCCGAGAACGATTCTCTCGGCGCGCAAACGCGGTAGGGATGATGTGTTCTGCCTCATCATATCGCTGCTCCAGCTTCTGATAAACGGACTTCACACCCTCTTCGTCCACCTGACGGAACACATCCGCACCAGGTGCCTCAATCAGGCTATCAATATCCGTCACCTGACGGCGTCCGCTATAGTAGTCGGCGAATACAATTTTCATGAATTGCATAATACGATAGGTAATGTTGTGACCTCCGAAGTTCGTATCCCCATTTTCGTAGGTAGTATGAATATCGAGCTTGTACGCCATATGTCCATCCTCGATCGTAAAGGCACAGGAAGATAAATCCGTCGTTCCACCGCCACAATCAATCACGAGCGCATGATACGTCTGCCCTTCCATGAAAGCACCACGTTCCATCCCGTCAGCAAGGGTGTTATAGAGTACAGCCATTCCCTCATCCAGCGCATACGTCTGCTCAATCCGATAATCCGGAAGCATCTCGCCGAACATCTGCAAAAACTGTGTTTTCATCTTCACGGGACTGGTAAAATGCACATGGCGAAACTTGCACTTGAACTGATGCTCTGCCGTTCGGATGATGTAATTCATGTACGCACGCAGCAGATCCATACGAGAAACGATGGCCGCATTGCCATGAACATCGACGATTTCTTCCATTTTGTTGTAATTGTTCACCCATCGCTTCATGCTGCGGAAGACACTCGCCCGGCTACTGTATCCTCCCCGACGCATACTTCGCAGCGCTTCATAGCCGAACTCGTAACGAATGTTCGCTGGATCCGAACACTCCGCCACCCCAATGGCCGTAGGCAAGACCTCGATCCAATCCGTATCTTTGTATGTAGGATCGGGAAAAGAAACGTAGTTGATGGCATCCATACGGACTCGCCCATTCAGCAAATCCTGGCTGCTCGGCGCCTGAATATAACCGTTATGCAAATAGGCGCCTGCCGTCGTATTGGAGGTGCCAAAATCAATTGCAAGCACTGCTTCTGTCGGTTCAAGCTCCCGGATGTCCAGATCTGCCAGTGGGATTTGAGTATATTGAATATGAACCGGTGGAAGCGGTCTGCTGGAATAATAGGTCTGATATAGGTACTCCGAGTCGCGTTTACGGAAAAAGAGAAGACTATACTGTCTGTTTCCAGATCTCTTCCAGGTCGCCCCACTTCCTGCGGTCAAATAAAAGGTTCCCGATACGGAGTCGTCCTTAACCAGGTTGAAGATGCCGCACAGCTCCATGCTTTCATTGACTAAAAGTACGTTGGATTCGGTTAGTCCCCCCGGTGCCGTAACCACATATCGATCCAGCTTGTCCACGTTCAATCCTTCGTACAGAATCAGTCGCGCAGGTACACTAATGCCTCCATCACTGCTCATGGGCGCCGTCATATGACGAGAAATAGCCTTTTGTATCCGCTCGAATCCACCTTCAACAGACTGATTGATCCACAATATATCGTCCGCTCCCAGAAATTTTAAAATAATCCGAATCAGTTCTTCCCGCTCCGTCCGAGGGCCCAATCCCTCGATTAACCGTTCCTTGTAGCAAATGTTCCGTAATTGGAACGTGGTCATGTCCATCAATTCTTCACGCGTATAACGCATGGTTCCTCTGGAACGTTCCCTGCTCGTGGCATCAGGATACAATCGGTATGAATAGCCGTTCATCTATACTTCCTCCTTACAACTGCTGGTGCTGCTTAATATAGGGCAATCCCGTCCTGTATCATCGTATAATCCACATCCAGAATGCCAAAATGATGCCTCCAGTATATTTCCGTGTCGAAACGAACCGGCAGAAAGAGTTCAAGAATCAGTTCCAGCTTCTCCTTCGCTTCCGTACGCTCTACCTGACCAATATACAAAAGCAATTCATCCTTTTCTTCACAATTGGCATATAGGGTTGAACGCGGGAACATTCGAACAAGGGTATCCCTCAGCAGATGAACCGCCTCTCCCGTATCATACAAACGGAGCATATTGCAGGCGATCACTTCCTGCTCCTCCTGTCCGAACAGCTCCAGTCGCCGCCGAACCCGATCCCCGTATACACCCGAATGCATATCCTTCAGAATGAAGCGAATATAATACTCCCTCTTGTTCATCCCCTGCATCAAATCCATATCCGCCAGAAAATGAATAACCAGATCAAAGAGCGCTTCCCGCAACTCCACCTGCTCTTCATTATTGATATCGAAGAGGTCCCGGAAAATATCAAAAAAGCGATAATACGGATTGACTTCAACCGTGCCTTCCACGCCTGAAGCATTCAGGTTTGTCTGGCTAAGTTCCATGTAAGGCGAATATACACGTGCTGGCACAAAGGTTACGTCGCGCAGATCGGTTCCATTACGCTTGGCCCGAATAATCAGATCCCAGATGTAATTCATGCTGTACTCACACCCATTCCCCTTCGCAGCAGTATTCCGGGAAAGCCAGCTGGATTTCGGATACCAGAAAGCTCAGCAGATCATCCAGAAAAATGGCCTGTCCCGGCTGCTTTCCGTGTCTGCTGAACCTTAAAATCATTCGATGTTTATCTGTTTCAACACGGACATGATCGCTAACAAATGCATTAAGTGGATACGTAATGCCCAAAGCGGGTCCTGGCGCCACCACTTGCACATCTTCCAGTTCCAACCCCTCTGCTGCCTGAAAAGCGTGAACCATGCGGGAAATCTCTCCTTTGGATCGTACAGAACGTCCTTCCTGGCGAGCATATTTACCGGCAAACCCTTCCCGCTTGTTATTGGAAAACAGCGGATAGTCCATCCTGCCAATGCGGGTTGCGACGGGACCCGCTATTTTCAGCACCGTCCATGAATCGGATTTTTCCAGTGGTGATACGATGGTGATATCTTCTTCCGATCTTTTGATATACCGAATATGCGATTCGTCTCCATCCACCAGATATCCGTGTTCCGTTCCGGTTTTGCGGAGTGGCAACACATGTTCATAATTGATTCGGTCCGAAGCCGGAACAGGGAATCCACCCGTTTTCATATCCAGCTTCTGAATGTTCCACAGCGGAATCATATTGGTTCTTTTATAAGACTCAAACTCTTCGAGATGGATGGAAAGTTCCTTGACAGCATGTTGTTTGTCCCATGCTTCTCCATCGTCCGAACTGACCAGAACACAATCAATGAATTTGTACACATAGGGTGCATTGATCGATTTCCATGGCAGACTGTTCTTACGAAAGACCCGGTACAATTCTTCAACTTTGGAGATATACGCTGCACTTGATTTCAACCGAACCGTTATGGCATGCCTGCCTCCACTGGTTACTATCTCCCCGCGAAATGTCCGATTACTGTTCAGTAGAGATTGGAGTTCCTGTTGCCCACATTCCATGTAGAACGTGAATAATTTCATCTCTTCCTGACGCGCCAGTGCCTCTGAAGCCTCACTCAAATAGACGGACTGTGATTCAGCATCCTCAGGAATGATCGGGTACAGAAATTCATGAATGGGATCCAGATCTTCCCGCGCACATAATGTGACATATACATCATGACGTTCCTCCTGCGGCAACACCTCATCAAAAACCCGTTGCTCAATCTGTTTGTTCAGCGTCTCCTGATACTCCACAAGATTAAGAAAAACGCCTGTCATGAGATCTTTGAGCATGCGGCGTTGTTCGAGATCCTCCATCTTGTTAAGACGGTCACGAATCATGTCTTTCATCATGAATCTCCTCCTTCCGATGATTCCTGTTCGTTCACGTCAGCCTCCGTGGTATCGGTGCTTCCGTCAGCCTTGGAGGCAGAATTGCTGCCAGCATTACTTGTCGTTTTTCCAGGAGAAGTACCTGAGCCGGAAGCATCCGCATTGCCATTTCCAGCCGAGGTGCCATTAGCAGTGGAAGAACCGTTCCCTACTGTATTGCCTGTATTCACACTTCCTGTACTCCCGGTCATATCCGAGGTTATGCCCGAGGTATTTGGTGAGTCTGATCCTGCCGTATCCTGCGTAAGATCAGCCGCCGGTACCGGTGGGTTTAATTTCTCATCCAGTTTGTTTATTTTCCGCTCCATGGCCAGCACACGTTCCAGCATATCGATCTCTTGATAAATTCCCTGTGCCGAAGCATAGGCATCCATGGCTCCGCTGTAGTCTCCGGCTTCATTGAAGCGGTCACCCTTCTGTTCCAGCGTATCTGCCTGAAGCTGCCGGGATTGTCGCTTGATATCTGCACGTTTGGTCTCGGCCGTCTCCAGTTGCGTAGCAATCTCCTTCAACGCATCTTTGTAAGCTGTCTCCGTAGCGGCCGTTCTGGCCCGTTTATACAAAATGATTGCTCCACTGTAATCTCCGTTCTGGAGTTTCAGATCGCCCTCGGTGATCCAGTCTTGCACTTGCTGGAAAGTGGTCATCTGCTCCAGTCGCTCCTGAATAACTTCCCGGTTGAACATGGTATAGGATTCAGACAATTCCAATGCTTTGGTGTAACTCGCGGTTGCTTTGGTAATGTCGCCTTCTTTCAGGTGAGCTTCCCCATCAACCAGCGTCTGAGCAGCAGCCATCTTCGCGGTCAACAGCTTTTTATGTATCGGGTCCTTGATTTTGATGGAATTATTGCGTGCAAGGCTGTAGTCCGAGACCGCCTTGGTATACTCTTGTTCCTTGACGTACTGGTCTGCGGTCTGTTCATATTGCAGCATATCTACGACCAATTCAGCTTTTTTGGCTGCACTTTTTACAGCGTAGAATATGCCGGCTCCACCAAAAATCAGGAGCATGACCAGCATGATGGCAATCCGCTTAATCCATTTCTTACGGTTCTTGGGCTCTTCATGAAAAATCTTGTTCACATATATGGCTGCCGCACTATAATTCTCGATACGGGCACGCTGCTTGCTAAGCATTACTTCTTCAAGCGTATCCGCCAGTGTCTGCGGGTCATTGGCGCCTTCAACCGCATCGATCATCTCGGCATCCTGAACCCCTTCCCATAATCCAGGGGTGCAGAGCACAAGCACATCGCCATCGGCCAGCTTGATCTTATCCGATACATACGGTCTGATCATGCCAGGTTTGCCCGCGTATTCGTTCAGATTGCCGCGTTCATCATGCTGATCCACACGATCTTCTGCAATCTGGCCTTCGGCTGCCAACTGAGCAGCAACGCTATGATCTTTGCTTTTTAGTGCAAGCCGATTTCCACGAAAATGATACAACCGGCTGTGTCCGGCAGATGCCCACACCATACGTGTATAATCTGTCACAACAATGACGAATCCCGCTTTGAGCCTGACTCGGCGGCTTTCATACTGCAACCATTCATGGGCAATCTTGATATACTCCGTTAGTCTGCGTTTGGACATGGTTGGCTTTTCCAAAAAGGATTCCAGAATGGTCTGCACTGTGATCTGTGCGCTATTCACTTCCGTATCTGTATCCAGGCCATCTGCAATGACATAACAGGCCCAATCTTCCAGCTCAACGCAGCCGTAGAAATCCCGATTTTTCAGGAAAGATCCCGCTTCCGAGACAAAAGCCGTCTTGAATTCACTGTTCTCCTTCCTCATCCGTCTCCCCATTTCCCTTCCCTGTGCGTTGCCTGATCCGTTACCATCCTTGCTCCAAAATGATAATCGTGGCATTATCCTGATGCACGAGCTGTTTTTCTTCAATCAAATCAATGATGGTCTGAGCTGCATCAAATGGCGACATGTCTTTCGCAAGTATAGTTTCCAGTTCCATCTCAGTAAGAGAGTTGTATACCCCGTCACTGCATAACACAATCTTGTCCGCCGGCTGCAGTGCAAACGGCTCGTCCGCGATTTCCATTTGTTTAAAATGGTCGTACCCCAAATAGTTGACCAGCCTTTTGCGCTGCGGATTATCCAACGCCTCCTGCTCCGATATTTCTCCAGACATATACTGTTCTTCCAGTTGGGTTTCCAGTGTATGTTTATGATTGATAGCAAGCAGCTCTCCTTTACGAAATACGGCCAAAATACTGTCTCCTACCGCGCCCCAATATAACTCTCTGCCCTTGATCATGGCCGATACCAACGTTGTTCCACCCGGAACGCCAAGCAAGTTACGAAGAATCGCCTGGTTTGCTGCATGGGAAGAAGCATCCCAAAACTCTTCCGGATCAGGAAACCGCTCCAACTCTTCAAACTCACGGATAAATGTTTCTACCGCAGTGGTACTGGCTACTTTCCCACCAGATAATCCGCTAATTCCATCGGCAAGTACCGCAAGCACACCATAAGGCTCCACGGCACAGGCAAAATAATCATCCTGTTCACTGCGAGCACCAATGGTCTGTCCATTCCCGATCTGAACGCCAACCGGCCTATCGTCACGTTGCCTTACCGGAATCCGGCTTCGGACGAATAACAACAACCAGATCGACAAACAGCCTGCTGCCAGAACCCAATAAGGCGTTAGCTCCTTGTCGTTCCACAAGATCATGAAGGTATTCACTGTTGCTCCCATTCAAAATGCACACCACATAATGGGATGAAAATAAATTTACTGCGTCCCAATTGAATGACGTCGTAGGCAGCCAGTTCCACCGGAGAATAGACCGCTTCGTTGTTATGGTAGGCAAGGCCGGAAGCATCGCCGGGCAGCAAATAGAAATTCCGTTTTTTGGGATCATATACAATCACCGCATGATTGCGCCTTGAAATCGTGTTATCCCCAAGGATTCGAACATGCATCTCTTCCGAACGTCCAATAAAGTTCTTTTCAGCCATAATCCGATAATCCTGGCCCATCTGTGGACCTTCGATACACACCATCCATCCCGTTACCGGTTCAATTCCTGTCGTTTCTCCCAGGTATGGCATCGTTCTGTCATCCTCTGCCGTGCGAGGCGCGCGTGGGATTGCTCCCCCTGCTTCACTATTGCCGGAAGGCGGTGACTCGACGGCCAGATTACAATATGGACAGGTGTTTCCGTGCCGTCTCGTGCTGAACATATGTCCGTTTCCACATCTTGTCAGACTCATTTCTTTTCATTCCCCCGTAAGCTTGTATGATGGTATGCCAACGTTATTTCACCAAAATTCGGGTATTGGCAATATAAATTAAGTCTCCTGCCTCAATCAGGCTGGGTTCTTCGATTTCCAATTTGGATGATCTGCTTTGATTTCCCTTACGTACGCCCACGCCGCTGGCGGAGTCAATATCCTCGATAAACCATTGGCCCGAGGCTTTGTTCAGCACAGCATGTTGCGGACTGATGAGGGAAGCATATGGAGTATCGGACAAATCAATGTCCGCCTCACTGTTCTTCGAACTTTTTCCGATCAATACACTTGTCTCACCCTGAATGTACCATTCCTTCACACTTGTACCGTCATCGTCCAACAGTACGAGTTTCACAACACGTGAAGACAACTTCTTCTTTTCCCTCTTGCTGGCAGGTAAGTATTTAAAAAACAAGTATGCTCCCCCGGAGAGGACCACAATAATTCCAGTTATCCACTGGGCACTCATGTCCCGGTTAATGATGAATATGTAATACAGCACGGCTAACGAAATCATGGCGACGCATGCGTCAACCCCTATCGTCATTACCGATCTTCCTCGTTTCACTTCCATAACCTCCGCCTGAACCGGCACGATCCATTACAGGCCACCGGCTTACTTTTTTCGAACTCCGAAATATCGGTCAAACATGGCGGACATATCCATTCCTTTGTTGGGATCGGCTTTGCCACTGTTTGAGCTGTCCTTGCCTTTGGGGCGATAGCCAAAAAATTGTTGAAATTGTTCCTGCATTCGTGATGGATCAGACCATACCTTCTCGGTATTCATAGGTCCATTTTGGGCTTGTCCACTCTTTTCTCGTGCAGTACTGGATGTTGCTCCATTTGCCCCTCCTGGGTTCCCTGTAGATCGAGGTTGTTGATTGTATGCAGCCCTTAACTCGGGATTTCCGAGTGTACTGTAGGCCTCATGGACTTGCTTGAAACGCATTTCTGCCTGCGCATCTCCCCCATTAACATCCGGGTGAAATTTCTTTGCCAATTGACGATAAGCCTTCTTGATCTGCTCCGGAGAAGCTTCACGTTCCACACCAAGCACGGCATAATAATCATTCATGGTATTCGTACCTGCCTCCCTGCCGTATTCGGGCGTAAATAAAGATTAAGGGGCACCAAGGCCCCTTAACTTGACAGAATTATTCTGGGCCAGCCATAACTGACCCGGAACATCAGCTTCTCCCTTTATACAGGGAAGCCGCCTTCAATTTTAGTGAATTCCGTTTTGTCTTTTTTCTGTTTGATGAACAGGCTGAATTCACCTACGCCTTCGGTATCTCCGAAACGTTCTGTGTAATCCACAACGAACGCGTTAGGCATGTAAATTTTGCGTACCACTTGATCCGCCGCAACCACTTCAAGGGTCACTTTACGGTAGCAATCTGCTTTTTCAGCTGGAACGAGGGACCACAGAGCAAGTTTCATCGTGTCATCTGCATTGTCACCGTCTGTTGCTGTAATAATTTTGCCACTGATGCGAAGTGTTGCACCTACATCTGTGGATCTAGCGTTGGAATCATCCGGTGTATCTGTGTCATACACTACTGTGCGGATATTATCCATTCCCAATTCGATTGTTTCTGCGCCTTCTACTTTCAATACAAAACCCATTAATAAAAACCTCCTTAAGATTAAAAAACAATGTGCCCGGCATGCTCTCCATTTGAGGAGAGGTACCGAAATATATGTATAAGGTCAGCCAATAAAGGCCGCCTCTAACACCAAAATCAATGTCTATAATTCGTTGTTTGAAGAATTATAGACATTTCTAAAACTTGTACCCACTCCAGTTTCTTACACCTTCATCGCGCTGGTGCCTTTAGTAATCATGACCTCCAGGTTCTTCACGTTGCCGTTGAATACCAGGTCAATGTGGCACATATTGCTCTTCTCATCGATGATAAAGCTCATGTCGTCACCTTCTTGAATGATCGAATTGATCGACCCTCGGGTTCCCAGCCACCGGCTCTTCTGACTGCTCGGATTGTTGCTGAAGAATTTGACGATATTTTCATGCTTGAAATCACCCGTCTGGAAACGGAGCAAGCGCTCAATGTAAGTACTTACGAGTGTCTTATACAAGGAATCAAAACCATCTTCGGACATCGCCATGCTTCTCGCTTTGTATACCGTGATCCGCTTGATGTCGCTATCCTGGATTTGGGCATTCTCCGATGAGAAAATAAATCCAAAGTTTTTGCGGTTAATCGAATCCTTGATGGTGTTCGTGAATCCGGAAATTTCTTTGGTCATCGTAGTCACTACACGCAGACTGTTATCGCCTGCCTCAATATCAAAACGCACACCTGGATAATCCCGGTTCACGGTTTTGAATGCGCCTCGTAGATACTCGGGGCACTGATATGCAGCCACAATTCCGGCAGATACATAAGACGCACCGACATACACACCTTCAATCCACAGCTTCAGAATGTCTTCTTTCTCCTTGGAAAGCTCCACACCATTCTCCGTCTGGAGCATACGACTGTCGATAACGACACCCGATTTCTCTTTCGGAATGATGGTGAAATTCGGAGCACTTGGAATGGCGAATTCGCTGTAGTCTTTGCGAGTTAATACCGCGCATTTATCAATATATTTATCGATGCCCGCAGTAGCCATGCTGCTGAATGTAGTCTCTTCTCCAGATTCAAAGCTAAAGAATACTTGTACTTTGTAGTCTTTAACGACTTGCAGAAGCATGGACAGGGATTCCATACTGTTTCCGTCTTGTTTAACCACTTTCTCGTTACCACGGAAACGGGCTCGACTGACTTGAACTTGTCCCGTATTCTCCAGTTCAACGGAAGGAACAATTCCGAACCAAATAGTGTCGGTAAAATCATTCTTCGCATTGACTGTGTTGAGATAGGTCTCCAGCCGCGGAATATTACTGCTCTTAACAAGCATATCCAGCTTGGCATTGGCAATCAGCATGGAAGGAAGCATGCCTTTGTTTTTGGTCGCATATTGATCAAAGAACATTTTGACACCCAAAATTTTCTCTACCAGCGGTTTTACGGTTTTTACAAAGTCATCCTTGGCGTTCTTGTAAAATTCCAGGTATGTATTGTAATTCTGTACTTCAACTGCCGTATCAACATCCGTCTGAACTGCAGGCAGTGGGCAGAATGTACGAACGACCAGATCCTGTACATACGGTGAAGGTGCCTCGGAGAGTGAATCATAATCTTCGGCAAACACCTGAGTCAAATCTGTGCTTGTCGACTCATCCAGGAGCATCAACTCGTTGTTATCACTCTTTGGAGCTTCGATAATTTTCAATTCTCCGCTCTCACCAATTGTGAGTTGTCCTACCTGAATCGCTTCGGAAGAAGTTTCTTCTTGAGCACGGCCCAGCAACAAGCGGGTTTTGATATCTTCGATGGCCAGTGGCAGCATTGCCATAACATTGTTATAGTTCCGGCTAGCATCTTCAAACATGACATTAAGTTTATCCCCGATATCCAACTTCTTCGGGTCCCCGTCATCCAGCTTCTCATGCTGGCCGTACATGTAATGAATTTCTTTTCGTACCTGCCGAATGTCATCCATAACCTTTTTCGGTGAAATCATATCCAGCAAATTTTCAAACTTGAAATCTACATTCGTAATCCCCTGACTACGTTTGGTATCAATCAGGGTAAAGAGCATTCTCAGGAAGTCATTGCTATGATCAATTTTGATCTCAGAGATTGCTTCATCCGGAATCCCTTCGGGCTTTTTGAGCGTATACATGACTTTCTGGTTTACCGCATTGAAAAAGGAATACACACTGGGAGAAAACTTGTCCAAAAACTCATCGAAGCTTCGTACAAGCAGGTGTTCATTGATCTCCTTGATCTTGTCATCATTCAGACTGTCGATCCCTTTTACGTCACCGACAATCGTAATCAAATCCATTTTCTCAGGATTGATCTCTTCGAAAAGCATCGTTCGGTTCGTTTGATTAATAATATCCATTCAGGCAACATCCCCCTAATGATGGTTCATTCGGGCGAATGCTTCCCCCCCTCCATCAATTTTTGACACTCCGCACGCTCTATCAGTCTTTGGTCATGATCTAAGAGAATCATCTTCTCAGGCGATCACAAGTCCAATAGAACGAGCTGTCAACATATGACTGGAACTTATGTACCAGATTATGCCGTTTGCTTTGGAGATTTATGGAATTCATCTTAATCATCAGTGATATGTTTTGTCAATATTACCCTATATAGGTCTAAAAGCTCATTTTTGTGACTTCGATATACCTATAGAACTAATTTCCGATTTCCGCTTCACTTCCCATCGAATCATGCCGATGATAAAGAATATCCTATAATCTGGATGATGTTCAATGATTTAAAACTAGTGGAGTTTTCCCCCTAATCAAGAGGAAATCGCCTTAACGTATGCGGTGTTGCAATATTCTTCGCTTATCAAAACTACGCATAACGGGGTTTTGTCGAGTAGAAACAAAAGTTTTTCAACAAAAATCAGTTTGACCTCTAAAAACAATTGCAGTGCCCAAAACAGAAAGGAGATTCAAAGCATCGTATGATATTAACAAAATTCAAAAAAACATTTTTTTCTATCTTGGTAATCAGCTTTTTAATTCCAGCATGGGACATGGGGAGCATATACGCTGAATCATCCGTCAAGACCCAGACGTATGAAGGCCTCGATGCCATGTTTGTCCTGGATGTTAGCTACTCCATGAATGAGACCGACAAAGATCGCATTGCCGAAGAAGTTATACATATGTTTATGGATATGAGTAGTGGACCTAAGACCCGATTGGGATTCGTAGCTTATAATGACAAGATCACTTCATCCGTACCACTGATGGAGATTTCATCCTCTGGAGCTCGCAATAATCTTCGTAGCCGTGTGGATGGCTTAAAACGTTCGGGATATACAGATCTCGGACTTGGCTTACGCCGAGGGGCTAGCCTGCTCGAACAATCGCAGACGGACAAACGTAAACCATTTATGATTTTGCTCTCTGACGGAGAAACGGATTTGCGAGGATCGACGAGCAGAACACCTGCTGACTCCTCCAAAGATGTGGACAAAGTTATTGAGATGGCACAACAAGCTGGTTATCCCATCTATACTGTGGGACTAAACCGCGACGGTACCGTTAACCCGGCAGAACTGGAGCGTATCGCCAAAGAAACGGGTGGTTCTTCCTTTATCACCGGAAGTGCGGACGATCTGCCTGAAATCTTCAATCGGATTTTTGCAGATCAGATTCAATCCGTTCTTGTATCTGTAGCGGCTGTAACTGCAACAGGAGCAATGCAGGAAGTAACCGTGGATATTCCTAACTCCAGCATGGCGGATGCCAACATTATCATGCTATCTGATCATGCTGTCTCGGAAGCTCAGCTCTATTATCAATCGAGCAATGTCAGCTTCATACGGTCTGATAAATATGCTCTGATGAAGATCATTCGTCCGGTCAAAGGACAGTTTAAACTGAAATTCAAAGGCCGTAGCGGTGATCTGGTGAAGATTAACCTATTAGGGAACTACAACGTCTCTGCGGTCGCAAATATGGCAACGGAGCAGCCCGTCAAGGGGAAGAGCATCACATTTGAGGCATCACTCTACGATCAGGCTGTGGACCCTAAACCCATTAAGGACTTGGATGTGTACAAGGGACTGGAAGCGGAACTCATTGTAACTCCATCTGATGGAAAAACAGAACGTATCCCTTTGACCAATACAGGTAGCGGATTTACGGGAAAATACACTTTTCCCAAGTCGGATTTGTACACATGGGGACTACGAATCGACGGTCCGGACTTTTATCGGGAAATTACTCCGGTTGAAGTAGACATTACGAATCAAGCACCCGTAGCCACCGGCGAATCCATGGTGTTATCCAAAGATGACAGCAATACAGATGTCGACCTGAACAACTACTTTAAGGATGCCAATAATGATCCATTAACGTATGTCCTTGCAGACGGTGGAAGTGAGCGCAAACTTGGAGATGCCATCATTGAAGGCAACCTGTTGCGATGGTCTTCTCTACACACCGGAAGTTCAACGATCAAGGTGACAGCAACGGATTCTGAGGGAGCAAGTATAACTACAGACATTTCGTTGCAAATTCATTCTTTACGTGAAAAGGTACTGCTATATACAGGATTTGGCCTGCTTCTTGCTGGTGGTATTTTCGCACTGTATTGGTTCGTAATGAAGCCAAAACCCGTATTCCGGGGAAGACTGGAAGGATACTTTCTAGCGACAGCGAACGGCGAGGATATACCAGTGACCAATTGGCCTCTCACTTCATTGGAACGCCGAAAAGTAAGTCTCAGTGAACTGTTTGATCGCATGGACATCGGGGTCAAAGTACTAGAAGCGGGACGAATCTGGCTGGAAGCGGGTAAAAAAGAAACGTTATTGGTACGGCACGATACGAATTGTACGGTTGTCCGAGGCCGAACGCCAGTGAAACGCAGACACACGGAAGCTATGGAGTACAATGAAAAGTTGTATATCACGTTTGAGGATGGTGTTACGGAGATCGAAATTCGTTACAAAGCCATCAAACCAAGTACCAATATCTATGTAGGACAAAAGGGAGATCCACAGTAAACTACGTGTTAACTACGTGGAAATGAAGCACGCTGATGTATGTTCTCTCTGAAAATATAATAGAAACAAGCCAGTTCGCCCCATATGTACGGGTAAGAACTGGCTTGTTTCTATTTTACACCTATTTAACGGTTATGCTTTCATTTAAGCGTATCTACTTTAGCAACATAGGTCATGACTGCTTACGCCGTCTCATGTTGCTTCTTCGGCTCCACTTCATAGACCTGCGTATGTTGATTCTCGGCTAAAGACCATTCCACTGTACCTGGCTTGCGCACTTTCCATACCCAGGCTTGAACTCGCAGCGAGCTTCTGACCCAAGCTAAGGAAGCACAGCGTTTCTCAGAACGAACCGTCAACCCCCAATGAATAACACGAGCGAGCCAAGGATTCACATACTCATTATGTGAGCGAACAGATGGCAATTCATCCTGGAACAACCGCTGTTTCACGTCCATAGGGGGTTGCCCACATGTCCAATAATGGAGCAGAGCTGCCAAACTATAGATGTCCGACATCGGTCCTTGACTAGATTTCTCCGAATAAAACTCCAGCGGAGAATAACCTGCCGATGTAAATATCACCTGTTTCTCTCCGGATTGCATAGGCCAACGGGTAGCTGAGCCAAAGTCCAGAAGTTTGGGTGTACCATCCTCCATAACCATAATGTTGGAAGGTTTCACATCCCGGTGAAGAATGCCTTGCTTATGTATGTAATCCAATGTATCCACCAGTGGAAGCAGCGTCTCCGTTATGAAAACAGCATCAAGAGCATGATTATGTTCATTCAAATACTCGGTCAATGTGATTCCCGTGCAGTATTCCATAACCAGATACCCCGTACCATTCGCTTCAAAATGATCCATATACGATACAATATGGGGATGATCCAGTTTCGATAATAGTTCACCTTCGAGCAGAAATGCAGCCAGTAACTCCTGATATTGCCCACCGTATCCTCGTGAAGAGCAGAACACCCCTCGCTTGTCTGCCTGCCGTTCAGCCATTCTCTGTGGGAAAAATTCCTTAATGGCTACTTTGGCACCTGTGTTACGATCTCGCCCTGCATATACAATAGCCAACTCACTGCTGGCCAATACCTGTCTTACCTGATATGTATCATTTATAATCACATTGCGCTGCAATGTCATTTTACAATTGTCTTTTCTCATAACAGACCTCTTTTCAACCTTGTCGATCGGAAGACTTTCCGCGTAAATGCATCACTTGGTTTAACCAGTCAGCAATTCATCGCCAACTATACATATAAACCAAATGATGCAATTTGAAACACCTTCACGCGAAATATTTAAATATTAATGATATCAAGCCTTCTTCGTTCTACTGCTAATCCCTATCCACACTATTCTATAGAAGAAAAGCATTCTCTTATATAGAGTATCGACAGATGGATGTAATTACTTTATTAAACTGGAGAAAAACATTTCTCATCCTTCATTAACAGTTTTTATTAATAATTATTCTGTAAAAAACGCCCGATTTCCTCGTTCATCTGAACCAATACGTCCTGTGAAGGGAAATGTCCTGTATCATACTTGATGGCTTCTACATTCGTAATAATCTTTTGAGCTCGCTCAATACACTTATCAGCTGGGAAAAAGACATCCTTCTCTCCTACCAATAACAAGGTTGGTGACGTATAATTCACCAGTTCTTCCCGCTCCGTAAGCTTGGGCAGATCCTGATCTATGCTGACGTATTTAAAAAGTTTGCCGATAATGTTTTTATCCATTTCTTTCATGCAGTTGCACGACATGTTGTCCGTAATTTTTTGCAAAGAAGATGGTGAAGACGTCATACGATACTTGACGAGTGGCAACGTGATATCCTGAGCTGTTTTAATTTTGGAATTGACCGCAAGACCCGCAGGAGCAACCAATACAGCACACGAGATGCGTTCCGGAATATAGGTAGCCAGTCTGAGAATAATGCCTCCTCCAAACGATGGGCCGATAAATGCACTCTTTTCGATATCATAGTGATCCAGCAGATCCGATACCCATAATGCCAAACTATCAAACCGTGTCGAGATACTCGCTTCCTCACTATAACCAGGATGACCAATCGTATCAGGAGCAATAATCCGGTATTCTTTAAATAAAGAAGAGAACCAGGACAACGTCATCGGATTCACACAATTACCGCCTTGGAGAATAAATAACGGCTTGCCATCTAGAGGACCCGTCAGTAAAACATGTGTCTTTCCAAAACGCGTCTCTACATACTCCCGAGTAAATTCCTCACCCAACTCGTTCAAATAAATCTCATACTCTTCAAGTATGCTGCTCTTGCCTTCTTCACTTCTATAAATGGAACTCATGTCTGCCTCCTGCAATATATACTCAAATACCCCATTCTATTGAATGGACTTGCTAATCAATGGACCAAAAAGATAAAGAGGGCCTGCAGATGACAGGCTCCTCCATATGTTTAACTAATCATATTCAGATGATTATAGAGCGGAAACTGGAAATTGTAAATAACGATTCTAATAGACCAGAAATTAAGGAGGCATCCTTTGGAAAAATCAATTTCATAACTCACTAAAAATGTATTTTTGTAACTAGATATAGACAAATTAAACCGTATTTATCTATATCTAGCCTTGATTGAAGCAGCGAAAGGTATTATGAAATTAATACGGATAAATACCTACTTCCGGCCGTAATCTGCCTTGATTTCGCCCCACTGCTTGGTCTGCCATTTTAGCACTTTATTGCTGTACGTATTCGTCTGGAGCCACTGCTCCGCACGATCAATCATCAACCAGATCTCTTCCGTGGAGTTGTCTCTTGGCAACGTTGTGGCTACTTTTTTCTGCTTTAGCCATTTCATGGCATTGACCGAGTCGGTATACACCGTTTTGGTACTGGCTTCTTTCTTAAGATGTGCGAGGGCATGTACAATGGCTAAAAATTCGCCCAGATTGTTCGTGCCTTTGGAGATCGGTCCGACGGAGAAAATAACCTCACCGGTGCGGGTGTCTACTCCTTTGTATTCTACAGGTCCGGGGTTACCACGTGTGCCCACATCAACAGAGACGCTGTCGTAATCCACTTCCTCTGACGTTTCCATGCCAGCACTTCTTCCGCTACCAGCTGAATTTTTCTTCGACGCTCCGCCTGCACTTGAACCCCAGTTCCCTTTCCAGCCAGCACGATACGCTTCTTCTGCGGCTACTTTGGACTCATAGGATTTATATTTTGCTCCAGTATAATGATCCGTCTGCGCTTTGCAATCTGCCCATGTGTTATACACACCCGGCTTCTTGCCTTCCCAGACAACATAATATTTCTGTTTTGCCACTGTGACCCGCTCCTTTGTTCACTTCATCAATACCCTATTGTAAACGATCTGGTGGGCGGAATGAAAGCTATGGATTTAGCCATCTGCATAATTCCTCCAACTCCAGAACAGCCTAAGAAACAAAGCGCATACTGGAATAGAAAGGAATATACGTATGGACTGGATATGGAAATCCGTTTTACTTGTACTTATCGGCATGATTCTGCTGCGAATTGCAGGACGCAAGTCGATCTCACAGATGAGTGTCGCCACAACGGTCATCATGATCTCCATCGGAACAACGATTGTACAACCCATCGCAAATCATGAGCTTGGCAAAGCGATTGGATCAGCATCGGTCTTCATTTTGACATTGCTTGTAGTGGAACAACTGCAATTGAAATTTAATATTTTTGAACGGTTAATGAGTGGCAGTTCCAAAATCGTGGTAGAGGACGGAAAGGTCATTATCCCGAATCTGAAACGTATGCGTTATACGATGGATCAGCTTGAGATGCATATGCGACAGCACGGAATTACAAGTGTAGATGATCTGGAGACGGCGACGGTGGAACCCAATGGTCAACTTGGTTATGTCCTGAAACGACATGCTCGTCCTGTAACGATTGGAGATCTGGAAGAGATCCTACGAAGTTATGCGATTACAGGTAGTAGTCCAGCAACGGGAGAACACCCCCAACAAGACAACAGCAGCAAGTCTTCAACGCATAGCGATAATTCCTCAGATATTTTTCAAGAAGTCAGCAAAGGTGCTCATGCTCATCCCGTTGATCCTAAGCTTCAATAGTTAATCCCTACCCCACCTAAAAACAAAAGACCGGCCCTGCGAGCATGCAATAACATCGCTCCAACAGGTACGGTCTATGTTCATTTCAATTGATTATTTCGAAAGATTGCTCCAGGTCTCCAAACGAAGATATAGTCCCAATCAACGTGTACTCAGGTAAGCAATGCCTAAGCCGCCCGTAACCGGATTTGTATAGATTTCACAATCGACATCGAACACCTCACCAATCATCTCGCGAGTCAGAATATCAGCCGGTTTACCATGGACCACAATCTGACCCTTTTTCACCACATAGAGATAATCGCAATATGCTGCGGCGAGTTCGAGATCATGCAGCGCTGCCAATATGCCAATGCCGAGTCCACGGACAATATTTAGAATCTGAAGTTGGTATTTGATGTCCAAATGGTTCGTTGGCTCGTCCAGGATCAGGAATTGGGGTTGCTGTGCCAAGACACGCGCCAATACGACACGCTGTTTCTCCCCACCAGACAGAGACACGTAATTGCGGTCTGCATGTCCAGTCAGATGTACTTTTTCCAGAGCCTGCTCCACGATTTCGTGATCCCGTTCATTATCCGTCTCCAGCATTTTTTTGTGCGGGGTACGGCCCATCATGACCATCTCACGTACTGTAAAATCAAAACTCAATTCATTAAACTGGCCAACAACGCCCATGTGTCTGGAAACAAGCTTTGGACTGGATTTGAGAATATCGGTATTATCCAGAAAAACCTTACCTTGCTGCGGTTTGATCACTTTATAGATGCTCTTGAGCAGCGTTGACTTGCCACAACCATTGGGTCCGATCAGTCCAACGAACTGTTTACCGTTCACCTGTAATGAAATATCCTTGATGATGTCCGTGTTCAGCACAGAGATGGATACATTTTCTACGTTCAGCTTCATGTTTAATTTCCTCCAAAACCGTAGCCTTTTTTGACCAGCATATACATAAACATTGGTGCACCAATCATGGCCGTAATAATACCGATTGGCAACTCCACGCTGGATATGAGGGATCGTGCAATAACATCCGTCCAGATGAGGAAAATGGCTCCAAACAGCACGGATACAGGCATCACTTTACGATGGTCGGAACCCACGAGACCTCTGACAATATGCGGAATAATGAGTCCAACAAAACCAATCATGCCACAGCTCGCCACCATAACACCTGTCACCAAAGCGGTTAACAGCATGTACACCCTGCGGTACACACTCAGATTAATGCCCAGTGTAACGGCTGCTTCATCCCCCAATAACATCGTATTGAGAACTCTGGACTGTAAAAGGAAAAATAGAATCGCCACAAGCACGACGATACCTACGAGTGGAAGTTTATTCCATCCGGAAGCCGCTAGGCTACCCATGGTCCAGAATGTCACCGTTTTGATGCCTTCAGCATTGTTAGCAAAATAAATAATAAAGTTCGAAAAAGCGCTGCATAACGCGTTAATCACCATTCCCGCAAGCACCAGCTTGACCGACGTCATTTTCCCCCGAATCCCTGCCAAAGTCAGGACTAGTAATGACGCACCCACCGCACCGGCAAAGGCCCAGAAAGCCACCCCCGTCTGACCTAGCCACCCAATCGCACCGAATCCAATAAGAATTGCAAAGGTTGCTCCAAGTGAAGCGCCTGAGGATATACCCAGTATGTAAGGATCAGCCAGTGGATTCTGCACAGCAGCCTGCATAACAGCACCGCACAAGGCCAAGCCTGCGCCGATAAACATCGCCATCAGCACACGCGGGAAACGAATCTGCCAAATGATATCGGTAAAGGAACCTGCCTCAATGGGTGTTGTCCCCCACTGAAATCCCGTTAATTTGTATAAAAGAATACGATATGACTCCGCCAGTGGAATTTGTACCTGTCCAATGGAAACTGCAATACCTACGGATATAAGCGTAATCATGATTAAAGCTGCAATCAGTAAAGCAAACCCGGATTTACTATGAATCAGAGACTCTCTTTTCCCCATACGCTGTGTCTGAACCTGAACCGTCTGTGCCATCTCTTCCCCCATCAATTCGCGTAAAATGTAGAACAAATTAAATTTAGCTATTTACAATGTGTTTTCTCGGATTATAATTGAGAATGATTATCTTTGTCAATTTAAAACACATAGAAAAGGGGTTCGTCATTTAATGAAATTCACATCCAGAACCATTGGCATCGCTGCTCTAAGTCTCCTGTTACTGCTACTTGCAGCCTGTTCGAACGCTTCAACTTCTTCCCCTGCCGAAGAAACAACTTCACCTACTAACACGACAGAAACTTCAGCTCCTGCTGAGAATACAAATAAAACGACGTACCCGCTCACCATTGAGAATTTCACGATCTCGGGTGAGGGTGGCGAGTGGAAACCCAAAGTGCAGGTATTCGATAAAGCACCTGAACGTGTTGTTGCGAATACCCAGTCTGCGGCTGAGATGCTCATCAAATTAGGTCTGACCGATAAAATGGTCGGTGTTGCTGCTCTATACGGTTCCGTTACACCGGATGTGGCTGATGATTTCGCCAAAATCCCGGTATTGTCCAAGGATTATGTAGGTAAAGAGCTGGTTGTAGGTGCAAGCCCGGATCTGGTTCTCGGACGGGGCGACCTGTTCGCTGATGCAGACTGGGGCGTGGGTACCGTCGATGGATTGAATGACTTGAATATCCGCACGTTCCTGCAAACGACGAATCACAAAGGCACACTCGAAAGCCTCTATAGCGATATTGCACAACTTGGAAAGATCTTCGACGTTCAAGAGAATGCCGCAACATTCACGGAAAATCTGAAGACTCGTGTTGCAGCCATTAAGGCAAGTGTAGCCGATCAGCCTGATCATACTTTTGCCTATATCGTTCCCGCTACGGAAGACACCATTACGGTAAGCAGCATGCAGAACGATACGTATCAGCTTGATGCACTTAGCCTGTTGAAGCTGAAAAATACGTTTGATGGAGTGCAAGGTGAGGTAAGTGTTGAGCAACTGATCACAGCGAATCCCGACTACCTGCTCTTGTCTGCCTACGCCGGTTCACCGGATATCGATAAACTGATTCAAAATCTGTATGCCAACCCTGCCCTGCAAAGTATGAACGCAATCAAGAACAAACAGATCTATGTCACAGATTTCAGCCAGTTCTGGGGTTATGGATATCAAATTCTGGATGGCATTGAGAAAATGGGACAGGAAATGAAAGCTAATCCAATCAATTAATGACTTGAGCCAATGAGCAGGAGAAGACATTCTCACTGCTCTTTTTTATACCGCGCATGCAATAAACGATGGATCAAAGCTTGACATTAGTTTGATAACAAACTATATTACACGTATGAAAACAAGAGACGCTATTTCACTCATATCCAAAATTAAAGAGAAGGTCAACCGCTTTATCCTGGCCGAGATGGCTGAGCAGGGAATCCAGGATCTCGCCACGTCCCATGGGGATATCATCTATGCCCTGTACAACAATCACAGGATGACCATGGCTGAAATCGCCAAAAAAATTGGCAAGGATAAATCCACGGTGACTGCACTTGTGGACAAATTGGTGCGAACAGGATACGTCCTCAAGGAGCGTGATGCAACAGATTCACGAGTTGTTCATGTGGCTTTGACTGCCAAAGGCGAACAATTAAAGCCTGTGTTCGAAGAGATATCGCAGCGCATGCTGGACGTGTTCTATGCGGACGTTACGGAAGCGGAGAAAAAAGAACTGCTGCGAATTTTAATGAAAATCCATAGCAACTTCTAATTTTTTTTGGAGAAATAGTTTGATATCAAACTAATAGTTTAGAGGAGGTTTTTGGTATGATGGACTACACTCAATTGTTACCGGAACATGAGGTAAAGAAGATCGGAGAACATGATTTACACTTGGAGATATTCGCAGGAACCCCGCCTCTTGACGAAAAAACAACGACCAAGAAGCCCCCACTACTGTTCGTTCACGGTGCATACACAGGCAGCTGGATGTGGAGCAAATATATCCCCCACTTTGTCCAGCACGGTTGGACCTGTTATGTCATGAACCTGAGAAGTCACTACAAGAGTCGGGTCATGGATATGACGATGATTACGTTTGACGATTATTTAGAGGATATTCGTGAAGTGTTAGTCAAGTTCAACGAGCCTCCCGTCCTCATTGGCTTTAGCATGGGTGGGATTCTCAGTCAAAAGATTGCAGAAACCGTTACTCTGGCAGGCCTGGTTGTGATCGACGCCAGTCTGAGCAAGGAAGTGCATGAGCTAATTCCCTACCCGGAAAGCAATCGTATCACACCTGGAATTATCATGCCTGCACCTGTCCGTGATGAACTAACCAGTATAGATGAGACGGCAGAAGACATTGCTTTTCAGCGTAAATATCTGCAAACGGAGTCCGCGAAGGCATTTGCTACCTTTTCAGTTCTTTGTGGAGCTGATGGAATATCCATTAATGGCGACCTGATCCATTGCCCCAGCTTGGTGATTAAGGCTGTTTCATGTGAAGACGAAGATCAGAGAGGCAAGTTAACTGCCAAACAGCTGGATGCTGAATATGCCGGACTGTGGGATACAACCCATACGGGTTTGCTGGTAGGCCAACGGTACATGGAAACTGTCGATATCATCCTTGGATGGGTGAACAGACATCTCCCCTTTGAATTAACGGAAAAACTCACAAAATAAATAAATACCATGTTAAGACCCCCTTCTTACCTTTAATCCTGTATGCAAAAGTTTATTTTTTTTAGATAAGCTTATATGCATAGTTCTGGATAGGATTAAAATATAAGAAATGAGGTTTTATTCATGACCGCTCACACATCCCTCTCAAACCAAGGGGAGATTCCTTCCATATCTTCAAAACGCCTTCCGTGGGCTGGGCTTCTTGCATTAGCCATGGCGGGATTTATTTGCATCCTCACTGAAAGCCTGCCTGCGGGACTGTTGCCGCAGATTGCAAAAGACTTGGGGATCACAGAGGCCCTCACCGGACAGTTGGTGACTCTTTATGCCATTGGATCACTTGTTGCTGCCATTCCCTTGACTACTGCTACACGCGGATGGAGACGCCGACCTCTACTATTAGTATGCATTAGCGGCTTTCTTGTCTTTAACACCGTTACCGCCTTATCGTCAGATTATATCCTTACACTTGCTGCTCGTTTCATGGCGGGAGTCTCTGCGGGTGTGTTATGGGGAATGACAGCAGGTTATGCTCGTCGGATGGTTCCGGATTCGTTAAAAGGTAAAGCCATGGCTGTGGCTATGGTCGGCACTCCGGTAGCATTAGCCCTGGGTGTCCCAATCGGTAGTTTTCTCAGTTCTTATGTCGGCTGGCGCCTCATCTTCGGGATGGTATCTCTTCTAACCGTAGCTTTAATCGTATGGGTTCTCTGGAAAATGCCGGATTTTGCCGGAGAGCCAGCTGGTGAACGTCTTCCGCTGCATAAGGTGTTTTTAATTCCGGGAGTTAGGCCTATTCTGTTTGTTGTTCTGGCCTGGATGCTTGCCCATAATATCCTTTACACCTATATTTCTCCCTACCTAGCCCAGACCGTATTTGCTAACAGAGTAGACTTGATTTTGCTCATTTTCGGTATTACTTCCATTGTTGGAATTTGGTTAACCGGAATGCTCATTGACCGATTTTTGAGGAGATTAGTAATCATTAGCTTGGCAGCATTCGCTCTCGCGTCTGTCGTGATGGGAATCGGTACTCATCAACCTATGATTATTATCCTTGGCATCATGATCTGGGGAATTACGTTTGGTGGGGCTGCCACGCTACTACAAACTGCCATTGCTCAAGCCGGAGGCAAAAGTACAGATGTCGCCCAATCGATGCTGGTTACAGCATGGAATCTGGCGATTGGCGGAGGAGGCATCATCGGGGGCATCCTTCTTGAGCTATTTGGAGCAGGATACCTTTCTGGGGCGCTGTTTATCTTGCTTATTCCTGCGTTGCTTGTAGCTATGCGTGCTTATAAATATGGATTTACCAGAGCAAATTAACAGGAAGGCATTTTGCATGAGTTACATGCAGGAGGAAAGAGGAGTTCACTTGATGTGGACTCCTCTTCTGTTTTTCATTTTAAAGACCAGAATCTTATTCTGCCTGTGCCAACAGATTTGGTCCTTCCACTAGATTCTTATGTGCAATTGGAGAAGACATGGTGATTAAAGTCATGTAAGTACCGTACGGATCACACTTGTTCTGAAACTCCTCGAGTCCCTGAATGGTATCTGCGAGAATTTTCAGCAAGTAATTGTACTCTCCGCTTATCCGATAACATTCCACAACTTCAGGTGACGCACGACAGAAATCCAGGAAAGGATAACAATCCCGCGTACGAAAAAGAACATAGGCTGTGCTCTGCTTGCCCAATTTGGATGGGGAGATTACGGTTCGATATTCCTCGATGATTCCCTTTTCTTCCATTCGTTTGACTCGTTCAGTAACAGCGGGCTGAGATAACCCCACCAATTTGCCTAGTTCGGTCATGGATAATCTCGCCTGATTCTCCAAGTGATACAGAATATGCTGATCTATTTCGTCCATGTGATCCACCCCTTTAAATACATAAGATATATTCAGAAATTACCTTAAGTATATTCGCCAATTCATTATAATGCCTTTAACAAACCATGTAATACAAGATCAATCATTTATATAATAAAACACAGTTATCACGAGAAATCAAATACATCAGTTGGTGAGAGGAAGATAAGCATGAGAAAAAAAGACATGACGACATTGCATAATTATGTGGATGAAGCCATTGACCGCGCTCTAAGCGAAAAAAGAATCGTAGGAACAGTTGTACAGGTTGCATTAGGAGGGGAACTGGTATATAGCCGGGCTGCTGGTTTCGCAGACAGGGAGCAAAAACGCACCATGTCGGAAAACGCTCTGTTTCGACTTGCTTCCGTAACCAAACCTATTGTCTCGACAGCAGCTCTGGCATTAATCTCACAAGGAAAGCTGAGTCTACATGATCCGGTGACACGCTGGCTTCCTGCATTCCGGCCCAAACTTGCCAATGGTCAGGACGCTTTAATATCAGTACATCAGTTGATGACACACACCGCAGGCTTGACATACCGTTTCTTCCAAGAAGATCAGGGAACCTATGAGCTTGCAGGAGTAACGGACGGAATGGATTGGTCTGAAATGAGTCTGGAGGAGAATCTGCAGAGGCTGGCTTCTGCTCCTCTTCTGTATGAGCCAGGCAACATGTGGAGATATTCCATTGCGACTGATGTACTTGGTGCCGTTATCGAAAAGGTAACTGGGATGTCACTACGAGAAGCCGTTCAGACGCTGGTTACTCATCCACTCCACATGACCGACACTGACTTTGTTGCGGTGGATTCGGAACGATTAACAGCCGCATACGCTAATGGTTCTGAAGAACCGCGTCTCCTTCATAAGGAGTTGGAGCTGATTCCTTTTATTGAGGGTACTGCTGGCTTCCGACTGTCACCCAATCGTGCGAATCGTACTTCTGCTTACTTGTCGGGCGGAGCGGGTATGGTTGGAACTACCGGAGATTTTCTTACTTTACTTGAAGCATTGCGACAAGGAGGACAGCCTCTCCTTACAGAAGCCGTTGCGGCTGAGATGTCTACCAATCAAATCGGTGATCTCGTGATGCCATACTGGCCAGGCAGAGGGTTTTGCCTTGGTTTTACCGTACTTAAAGATCCTGTCGCAGCCGGTACACCGGAATCCCCGGGTACGTGGCGGATGGGTGGAACTTACGGTCATTCCTGGTTTGTTGATCCAAAAGAAGAACTTAGTGTTGCAGCATTCACCAAAACGGCACTTGAAGGGATGTCGGGCCAGTATACCACCGATATCTGTGATGCCGTCTACGCAGGCATTCGTGAAGGCAAAGAGGCTGCAAGAATATAAATACGAATAACCGCCCAATATCATTGGGCTGCTTTATTTGGCAACGATGGTAAGACTACTGTCTGTTATTACTCAAATTTTTCTTTTTGAGAAGGTAGATCTCCGCAACAAGAATAAACCACACTGGCGTGACAAACAGTGCAACACGCGTATCTTCGGCCAATGCCAATACCACTAGCACAAACGCCAGAAACGCCAGGATTAAGTAGTTCGAAAACGGATATAGTGGCAGTTTGAAGCGGCTACGACTCGCCAGTTCCGGCTGAGTACGACGATATCTGAGATGACAGATCACCATGATGGCCCAGACAAAGATGAAACACACGGTCGACACACTCGTGATCAGCGTAAATACGCCTTCTGGCATGATATAGTTCAGCAGAATCGCGATCAAAATAACAATCGTGGAGAAAAACAGCGCGTTGGAAGGAACCTTCCTGTTATTCAGTCGTGCAAACGATTCGGGTGCGTTGTGATCCTTTGCCATGGAGAACACCATACGGCTTGTACTGAAAATGGCACTGTTACACGCTGACGCTGCGGAAGTCAGTACCACAAAGTTCACAATGCCCGCAGCTGCTGCAATACCCACAGCGGCAAACACTTGTACAAACGGACTTTCAGTAGGCACAATGGCGTTCCACGGATAAATACTCATAATAATCAGCAGTGCGCCAACATAGAAGAGCAGTACCCGGATCGGAATCTGGTTAATTGCTCTCGGAATAACCTTCTCCGGGTTCTCCGTTTCCCCTGCTGTGAGTCCCACCAGTTCCATGCCTACAAAGGCGAACACCACCATCTGGAACGATATGATGAATCCATGCAGTCCATTCGGGAACCATCCCCCATGACTCCACAGATTGGTGAAGCTCGCTGGACCCTGATCCGTGGTAAAACCTTTGAATATCATATATAAACCTACAACAATGAGTGCCAGAATGGCCACGACTTTAATCAGGGCAAACCAGAATTCCATCTCCCCAAACAACTTGACCGTTGCCAAGTTCATGATTAGCAAAATGACTAACGCAATTAACCCTGGCATCCACTGAGGTACATTCGGAAACCAAAACTGCGTATACAAACCAACGGCCGTAATATCAGCCATGGCAATGGATATCCAGCAGAACCAATAGGTCCAGCCTGTAATAAATGCCGCCATATTTCCCAGGTAATCACGCACAAAATCGATAAAGGAATGATACTGCAAGTTGCTTAACAGCAGTTCCCCCAATGCACGCATGATCAGGAACAACACAACACCCGTAATGATGTAGGCCAGCAAGATGGATGGCCCTGTCAGCTGGATCGTTTTGCCTGCCCCGAGAAACAGACCTGTACCGATCGCACCTCCGATCGCCATCAACTGTACATGCCTGTTCTTTAATCCCCTTGTTAACGTTTCTTGCTGCATGATCAACCACCACTCTCTTTCTGCAAATGCTCTCTACGATGCAAAATATTATTACTCATCATATAATAATCTGCCCAGAATACATATCCCTCTTTTATATATTTTTTTGCACAGCAAAGAGGCCACCTTTGTAAGAGGCGACCACTTGATACACCCGTATTTCATGCTCTTGGCTTTTATAATCTTAAGTTATTTGTGAGAGAAGGATGAGTATAATCCCGCCGTCCGACAAAATAAGAGCCCGGATCACAAGTACAGTTCCAACGATCATAATCCCAATGCCAGTCATGACCCTGCCTTTTCGGGCGCGACCTTGATCTGGCTTACAACCACACTGCGGCGGACCAGCTCAGTACACATCGCCTCCCATTGCAGCAGTGCCCTACGATAAACAAAAGATTTGTGAAATTGAACGGTGTTGGTCTCACCGCCTCAAGGTAGGGGATGAAAAAAGCATGTTGGAATGATCTAAATACTGAAAAATGGAGGATATATTTGCTATGCTTGCAAAGAAAAGATAGGCTTCTAATCGATACATTGAAGAAACGAAGAAAGAGGCTATTCTTCTGCGAGTGAGGAAGGTTAGGCATAAAGCCGGATCATAGGGAAGTTTAAAAATGCCAGCCAGATATCTCATGGGGACGCAAAAGCTAAAACGGAGTGTGTGTTTTAAGGGTTACCCGGGACGCTTGTACAAAGAAAAATTTTAGCAGTGCCGAAGAAGAAAATGTTTATCTAAAAGGACAGGTAGAATATCTAAAAAAAGCTCAATCCGAACTAGCACGGAGAGGGAAGCCGGATTTATAAGCCCGGTGCCGGTCCATACGAGAAATATGCACGTGGGCCGCGTAGTATGACTGTGTAGAATTACTGAAATCTCACTGTAGATTAAGCGAGCTAAGAACACTGCCTGTAGAGAGAAGCGAACAGTGCGCGAGCGGATATGGAAGCAAGCTTCTAAGGATTCCCCGACTTCGTACGTATCACGATAACAATGAGATTGTGTCTTCGGAACACTTTCGGAACAGAATGACTTGAAACTCTTGAAGGATTCGGTGAAGCCGTTAAAAGCGACCATATTTTCTCCATTTAGATCAGGGACTTCAGTAATCATCCGCCCCTATGCTAAACCTGTTGAAGAAAAAAGATGACAGGAAGCCTTTCTTGCCGTGAAAATTGATTCTACAACACTTTTATTGAATCGTTCTTTTACCATTTAAAAACCGAGGAGTACTAATCGGAAAAACCTCAACATATGGAGCAAGCAAGGATCCAAATTATGAATTATATTTAGTTTTATAACGAGGAACGTTTTCAAGACAAACTCAGCGACTTTCCCCGATTAAATTCCGGGAAAAAGTCGCCGTTTAATAGAACACTTTTTTATTCGCTACTTAACAGAGCTATGACCAATTAAAGATTGGACGTTAAACATTCGGACCATACAGAGATATCTTCAACATATCGCTGATACAAAAACACGCTAATCATTTGAATAGCTTATAAAGGTCAAGTAATTTCACAATAGAGAGTTCTTAGAGAAATCATTAAGCAATTGTTCTAGAAGCACTTGTTCATTAAGATACAATTCATTAAAGAGACTTATCAATTTAGGAGGGACTTGCTTATCTTGTGTTAATGCATATTTTATATATAGATTGAGTATATTCTGACTTTTATCCCTAATCTTAATGAATCCCTCCAAGAACACAGGGTTAAGATCATAAAGTTTGTTTTCTTCTATATATTTAATTCTTGATACCATGAGTTTTTTATAATCATATAGCGTGTACAGTGGTCTCACATCGAACTGAGCGCTGTGCTCCAAGTGTGAAGAATAATATTCTGTTAACTTAGGTAAAATGTCTATTCCGTAAGTCCACTCTGAATATGATTTATGACTATAAAAGGATTGATAATTTAAGGATAGATTTTTTGATTCATAATAATCTTTGATTTGTTCTGCAACAAATTTCATATCAAATAGATATGGCAATCCTTGATGATGTTTCGGATGTAATTTTAGCAAGTGCATATAGTTAACATGTTGAGTAACATCATTATCAATATGTTTTTTTCCAAAATCATGAAATGACTTATCTAGATCTGAATACGAAACGAAGGCAGTTGTATACTTTCTGTTTTCTAAAAAACCAGAAATATTAAATCGTCTCTCAAGATCATCAAATCCATATATAAATATGGCATGTGGAAATGAGAACTTTTGATACGCTGGCGAACCTGGAATGTAATATTCATTTACATGAAGCCATATGTAATTGTCTTGTTGGATTTGTTCTTTTAAGAATTCAACTATATTTGGCATGAATTTCAATACCGTCGATCTTAACATCCGTTGAGTATGTGTAAAGCAAGGGTGAAAATGATGTTCAGGGGATTGTGCATAATAGTCTAAAAAACAATCTTCCCCAGATTGCATCAAACACATATTTAAATAATTACTATAAATCCACGGAAAACAATTCTCATTATTTGATATTATCGAAAAATAATAGGCATGCTGTGGGTAATTAGATACTAATGGATATTGTATAGGAAGCTCTTTTTTATTCACGAATTCACTCCTTTAAAGGGTTATTCCATTTATTCGATTAGAACCAACATTTTAACAAAATTAAAAATAAATATAATCCTCATTCTAACACCAGAGATACACTAGTTCTATATGGTAATATTAGGGTTAATATGATTATGTTAGGCTTCAATGCTTAGCCGGTTACATACACCGATGCATTTAAATAAAATGGAATATTTAGGATCCAAATGAAATTCCCAAAAGCGTTTAGATGTCAAATAAATTAGTTCAGAGCGTAACCGTTCTTGTGGAAAACGTTGGCCTGCCTCGTATCATGAAGCAGACGTAGAAGGATATATACAGAACCAATTCAGGTCAACCGTTGAAACGTGAATGGACACTGGAGGCAAAGATGGAACACTTAGAAGCATCGAAAAAGGAATGATACTGCAAGTTGCTTAACAGCAGCTCCCCCAATGCACGCATGATCACGGAATAATACAACCCCCGTAATGATGTAGGCCAGCAAGATGGACGGCCCTGTCAGTTGGATCGTTTTGCCTGCTCCAAGAAACAGACCTGTACCGATCGCACCTCCGATCGCCAACAACTGCACATGTCGGTTCTTTAATCCCCTTGTTAACGTTTCTTGCTGCATGATCAACCACTACTCTCTTTCTGTACATGCTCTCTACGATGCAAAATATTATTACTCATCATATAAAATAATCTGTCCAGAATACATATCCTCTTTTATATATTTTTTTGCACAGCAAAGAGGCCACCTTTGTAAGAGGTGACCACTTCATATGCTCCTATTTCATGCCCTTGGCTTTTATTAATCTTAAGTTGCATCCGATCCATACTATCATCAGCCTATGTACATTCCTTTGTTATTCTCATGCCACGTTATGCTGATAATACATATCTATAGAAGTATTTTAAAATAAAAGCCAAGCATAGAGCAGCAACGACTAAAAAGGTAATCGCTAATGAACGTTCGGTTCGCCAAATTCGAATAGCATTAGCAACACTAATCATCAATAACGCAATAAAGTTAATAACACTCGAATACGATTGAAACGAGTTGAAAACAATCATCATAAATCCTACGATCCAGATTAACAAAAACCACAGTGGAGTTTTCCGAAAAAGCTGCTTCATTATGATGTACTCCTTAAATATTAAATTGGTCTGTGTATAAGATATTCTTCATCAGGAATGAAAATTCCTTTATTTAGGTCATAACCCCAAATAATTAATACTATTTAGATCCAATTTAAGTATCTTCACAGTAAAAAGGGCTCCCGATAAAGGCGCCCTCTGGTCTATCCAACAACTACTTTTGCTTATAAAACTCGTGGTACAACTTCATTAACGCTCGCTTCTCAATCCTTGATACATAAGAACGTGAGATGCCCAGTTCCTTCGCAATTTCGCGTTGAGTTCGTTCCTCCCCGCCTGCTTCCAGGCCAAATCGACCAATTACAACTTCCTTCTCCCGGTCATCAAGGATATCTAGATTGCGATAAATTTTGCTTTTTTCAATCTTAAGCTGTACTCGATCTACAACATCATCAGCTTCTGTGCCAAGGATATCGATTAATGTAATTTCATTGCCTTCTTTGTCCGTACCAATGGGGTCGTGCAGGGATACGTCTTTGCGTGTTTTCTTCAGGGAACGGAGATGCATCAAAATTTCGTTTTCAATACACCTCGCCGCAAATGTGGCAAGCTTTGTACCTTTGCCTTGTTGAAAACTTTCGATCGCTTTGATCAAACCAATGGTTCCGATGGAAATCAGGTCTTCCTGATCTTCACCCGTATTGTCGAACTTCTTGACGATATGCGCGACGAGGCGCAGATTGTGTTCAATGAGCAGATTGCGAGAGTGAGCATTGCCTTCAGCCATAAGGCGCAAATGTTTGGCTTCATCACCCTCAGCCAGTGGCTGGGGGAAGGCATTATTTTTGACATACGAGACGAGTAACGTTAACTCTTTAATGAATAGAGCAATTGCGGTAAACAATCCGGGCACAGATGACACCTCCTGCAGTTTTACAACGATCTGGCCTGAGCACATGTGGGAACAGGGTCGATCTATTGTATGTAGGCAGAGGCCCAGAAGTGCACGTACACTTGAAAAAGGGGATGATCTTGCGAAGATTTCACAGACTCACAGAAACTATGGAGCCCACCCGCTGAAGCAGGAGAAATTCTTTTTCCACACTTTCGATAAAATACTTCTTTTCACCAAATAGGACAACATCATTCTGGGCTAATGAAACATCGCTTTTGAAATAAATCACATTGTCCGTTTCCCGGAATGCACCTTTGTAATAGAACATCCTATTTCTCTCCTTCATGTATCTACCTATGTAATTAACTACCCGCTCCATGTGGATCTGCTTCCTTCATGCTAACATATTCTCTCTCATTCATCATGTCATATTCGCACACTAACCAACATAAAGCCCCAGCCCTGTGCAGAACAGAACTGAGGCTGCATATCGATATGAATTCCTGTTTCTCCTGTCGATTGCTTCAAGAAGCTAATTCAAATTAAATTATTTGAAGATTCGTTGTGAGAACTGATACAGGCCGCTGTTCCAGACAGATGGTTCGTGTCCACCTACATCCAGATAAAAGGTATGCGGAATATTCATGCTGCTCAAGCCGTTTTTGAAGTTCTGGCTGACCCATAACAGACCGTCACTTGATCCACAGGAGATCCACAACAATTTGAGTTGGCTGGCTACTTGTCCCGGGTTGGAAACCAGCTGTGATACAGATTGCGTATTCGGTGCAGCCGAGAAGGCCCCTACCCAAGCGAAGGTATTCAGATTTTTCAATCCGAAGTTAAGCGACTGCCCACCACCCATGGACAGACCGGCCAACGCACGGCTATTCTTGTCTTTGTATACCGGATAATTGGCCTCGATATGAGGAATCAGATCCTTGAGCAGGTCTTGCTCAAACCGTTCAAACGCAGCCACTTTGTCCGGAGCAAAAATGTCACCGACTGGACGGTCGTCCTTCATGGCACGGCCATTCGGCATGACAACGATCATCTGGGACAGCTTGCCTTCCGAATACAGGTTGTCCAAAATGTTCTTGGGTTTCATTGCATTGACCCACTCATGCTCATCCCCGCCGATGCCGTGCAGGAGATACAAGACGTTATACTTTTTATTCGGAGAATATCCTGGCGGTGTATACACCGTCGCTTTCCGTGTATTGCCCACCGTTGTGGAGTAATAGGATATCAGATTGGTATTTCCGTGCGGAATATTGTTTCGATAGCCATCAAAACCCGGTGGTGCCGGCACCACCGGAGTATTAGCCAGAGCATTGTTAGCGTCATTGCTGGATACATTCATAGATTCATACGCTGTGTTCTGAGCACCAACCTCACTGGAATCCGTAGCAAAAGCCATTGTTGGGGCAATCATGGCAACGATCATCGAAAGACTTAAAAGGATTGTAATACGTTTTTTCATCTCAATTTCTCCTCTCAATTTTGTCAAACTTAAGTATGCGTTTCTCGAAGTTTCACTGGATTACGCTTGATGCTGAAGTTCAACTTTTTTCTAACGCGGTGAAGCAAGCTTCCTCTCAACCCAAAATTGAAAGCCCTTACAATAAACAGGTTAGATCACCTCCCTTCCCTTCAGAAAACACTGAACCTGTAGATTTCACTCTGTTTTTCCGACATAGAATTACTTATATAGTATATTTAAACTTATTTATCCATTTTTTGCAACAATATTTTCATTTCTAGCGATTCAATTCAATGATCTTAGAGCATCAGAGTTTTCTTCTTTCTTCTTTATTCTCGAATCATAATTTAAAATTGTAAAATAATGTTGTTAAATTGAATATTTTACCTTATTATAGCTTCCATAGGGGGGTGTCTATGAACAATTTCAATAGATTCATAATATTTTTCTTCTGAGATATGCTTACGAAAAAGTTTCAACGTTTCGGCCGCCAATATCTTTTGCAACTACTTTATTTTCTGGGAGGAAAATGATGATGTTCAATGTACGCTTGTCGATCAAAAAAGCATGGGCTTCATTCCTGGTTATTACATTATTGCTGCCTTTACTTGTAGGATTATGGCCATCCAATGTCTATGCTGCATCTAACAATGAAGGAAAAATATCTATAACCGCAGATGATGAGTTCACACTTTTTATAAACGGCAGACAGACGGGAAAAGGCACCGACTGGGCCAAAGCCTATACGTTCCCTGTGCCCATTCAATCTGGCATCAATGTGATTGCAGTTCAAGCGAAGGATATAGGCCTCTATGCGGGACTGCTGGCAGACCTTAGCTACGGAGATGAGAATCTGGTTACGGATTTCAACTGGAAAGTATCTGAACGATATATCGAAGGTTGGGAGCAACCCAAATTCGATGATTCGTCATGGTCACGTGCTACTGACTTCGGACGGTATGGCAGTGATCCTTGGAAACAGATTAGTGGCATGCCTGAGGAGACCAGTGCACGCTGGATCTGGGCAGGCAAGACCAATGTGAATGCTCCAGTTTCAGAAGCATATTTTCGAATCTCATTTAACGTCTCCGAAGATGGACTGGCTGTTAGCAACCCCATTTCTTCTTCAGGTCAATTCGAGCAAGTCGATTATCAGTTAAAACCAACCCAACCCATGCCTGCTTCCATGGTGAAGAGACTTCCCGTGGTAAATGCCGTCTTTGAAACGGTGGAAGAGAAAGGTTCTATAGAACTTAGCACCCAAGAGGCTGCCCAGATCGGTAATAACCTAGCTCCTGGTCAGATCTTTCTCGATCAGTCCTCTGCCCGGGCTATCAAAGTTACAAGCGTCAATAGAAGCTCTGGTGGTATGCGGGTAGATTACACCACTCCGGGTGTGGAGGAATTGTTCGATTACTATGATATTCCCGAGCAGGAGGTCTCGTTCGAAGAGCGTAATATCGTCATGCCTGATCCTGAGATGGTATTGGATAGCAAGGAATGGCTTGTTCAGGAAACCCCTTCCTTGTTAGAGACCGATATAACTGACGATGCTGAAATGCGACAGTTCAACATCGACAACACGATTCAAAATGATTTAGATGCAAATATGGACACTGTTGCGGATGCAGAAACAATGGATATCGCTTCCACGGATATCGCACCCATGGATCTGAATGATGTGAACTCCATGGACATGAATGATACAAATGATATGGATCTGAATGAAATAAACTCCACGGAATTAACTGATATTAATTCAACGGATCTGAATGATGTGATTCGTGCTGCTGGAGCAGGTGATTTTGCCAATTGCAAAAAATCCGGCAATGAGTTTGTCTGTGATTTCAAGAAGGTACTTGTAAATCAACAAAATGCAAACGGTAACAAAGTGTTCGTTGAAGCAGGTGGCAAGCTCACCTTGATTGCACCCAAAGTTACGGGGAAATACGGATTTTGGGGAAAATATGATCTGAAATTTACCGCTGGTGAAAAAGCCAACATCTATATCAAAGGTGATGCCAAGTTCAAAAAAGAAGTCAAAGTTCCAATCATGGGCTTCAACATTGGTGCTGGCAATCTTGGAGCCGTATCTGTCGGCGTTTTTCTGGTCATTGGTATTGACGGCAACGTCACCTTTGAATTTCAGGTCGATCAGGGATACACGGTTACCGCGGGAGTCAAAGGGAAAACACGTGTCTTTATTCCCGTGAAGATCCAGCCTTACAGCAGTGTGAACAGATATCTTACGGTAACCCATAAAATTGAAGGACAGATCACTGCTTGGGCAGGAGCCAAAGCGGAAGTCGGTCTGAAAATTGCCGGCAAAAAAATACTTGAGGTAAGTGTTTTTGCCGGCATTGAAGGCACAGGGAAATGGACAAGCAGCAATAATGTACCCAGTACCATGTCTCTAAAGATTGATGCTCTCGTCAAAGGAGAAGGAGCTGTATTTAATAAGTCCTTCAAACTCTTCGAGCTGCGCTGGAATTTGGTGAATCTGGTGAAAACCCCTACCAATCCGGGAACCGGACAGAACCTGGCACGAAATGCTGCCATAACGGTAACTTCCACCTATCCCGGGTATTCAGCAGCCCGAATCAATGACGGAGATCGTAACACGGCCTTGGGGGAAAGTTATAGCTGGGCCAATAACCGTAATTCCTCACTTCCCCAATATGTCGTCATTGATTTGCCGGCATCGAGTTCAATCCAGCGAATTGATCTGTACACCACCCAGGGATACCCGCTTGCCAATTATGATCTGCAATACTGGAATGGCTCAAATTGGGTGAATCTTGTACAGATTACAGGCAATCAAGAGTTAACGCGTTCACACACATTTTCAGCAGTCAGTACCTCCAAGATCCGTGTCGTAGCGAGTAAAGGTCCTTCCCATCAGCCAACCTATGTGCGAATCAATGAGCTTGAAATCTATTAAAACAGCATACCCAAAAAGCCTCAGCCCTTGGTTACACAGGATGGCTGAGGCTTTCTTGACATCTGTTTAGTGTACGGATACTGGATTAACTACCTCTGCACCCTCGGGTGAAGCCAGTCTGTCTTTCATCAACAGACTGATGAACAAACCCAGCAAACCCAGTGCAGCAATTACTGCAGCATACAAAGGCACTGAGATAAGTCCTGTATGTGTAATTGCATACCCACCCATATAGGCACCAGCGGCATTTCCCAGGTTAAATGCCGAATGACTTGAGGTTGTCGCCAGCAGCGGCGCTTCGCGGGTCATATTCATAATCCGAATCTGAAGTCCCGGCATAATACCAAACGCGGCTACACCCCAGAAGAATATGGTGATTACCGCGAGATAAGGATTCTCTAGTGTAATCGTAAGTGCAGCTAACAGAACAGCTAAGATCCCAAAGTTGACGATTAACGAAGGCATCAGCTTCCAGTCTGCCAGACGGCCGCCAACCAAATTGCCCAAGGTTACACCGAAGCCAAACAACACCAGAATCCAGGTCACACTTTGCTCTGCAAAGCCGCTAATATCCACAAGCATCGGCGTAATATAGGTGAAGACTGTAAACAAACTTCCGCACCCCAACGCCCCAATAAGCAGAACCAGCAACACTTGTGGACGAACCAGATTCCGAAATTGCTGTCCGAGGTTTGCTGGTGCTCCTTGCGGGAGGACGGGAATGAAACGAATGATACCAATCAACGAAATGATGCCCAAGATCGTAATCGCCCCGAAAGATGACCGCCATCCAAGCTGTTGCCCGATAAACGTACCAAACGGAACGCCAATAATGTTGGCAATCGTTAGCCCCGCGAGAACAACCGATACCGCTCCTGCCCTTCTCTCGGGCGCAACAAGCCGCGTCGCCATGATTGAACCTACACCGAGGAACGTGCCATGGGCAAATGCCGTTAATATCCGTGCTGAGATTAACAACCCATAGGTGGGAGCAATAACGGACAATGCGTTCCCGATAATGAAAATGCACATCAGCAGTACCAGCAGTTTTTTCTGCGGAATCTTGTGTGTAAATACGGTCAATATCGGCGCACCTACCGCTACACCAAGCGCATATCCCGTAATGAGTTGTCCCGCCTGCGGAATACTTACATTCAGATCTGTTGCCACATTGGGCAGCAGGCCCATAATAATAAATTCAGTCATACCAATCGCAAAAGCCCCTATCGTCAGGCATAACAGGGATAATGGAAACGCCCCTCGTTTACCTGACTGCGAAGCCTGTGGTTCTGTTGTGTGTCCTGTGGTGCTCATAGATGTTCTCTTCTCCTGTCTCTAATCAACGATTTTCTGTCGCCTTCAACCACAAGGCATCTGTTAGTTGTTCGAACGTTTCACGCATAGCCAGCTTGTCCCGCCAGTGTGCCGGAATACCACTCAATCCATAATAAGCACCTGCGATCTGCCCATACACCGCACCTGTAGTGTCCGCATCATCACCCAGATTAACAGCTAACAACGCGCCTTCTTCAAAGCTTGACGACTTATGAAACGCCCATAGTGCTGCTTCAAGTGAACGAACCACATAACCACTGCCCTTAATTTCCGGCGGTTCTTTGCTCTGATAGGAACCCATCACAACCTCTTCAATTGCAGGCGAAAAAGTAGGTTCTTCCCTCCACTGTCTGCATGTCTCCGGCATCAGCATGACGCTCTTGTCCGCTCCGCGCAGACCGGCAACAATTATGGCGGCTAGCACTTCACATGCTTCCACGCTTTCTGTTGCAGCATGTGTTGTCCGGGAGCTCAGCCCGGCATAACGAACCGCCTCGTTTGGTCGATTAGCATAAGCCATCGCGACAGGTGCGAGCCTCATGATAGAGCCATTGCCCGCCGTCATCGGGTCAGTTGATCCGCTGTAGGCTTCTCCAGTTATCTCAAACCTCTCCAAGGCACTTCGTGTGGCCCCGCCGATATCGAAGCAATCGCCTGTGCTGCTCATATACCCGACCTTGTACCAATTGGTGTATCTGCGCATCTGATCCGCAGGATCAAAGTCTGCTTTACGTACCAAACTTTCTGCCAGACACAGAGCCATGGATGTATCATCTGTCCACTGCCCTGCCTCCAGCCCAAATACACCTCCACCCACGATATCCGTTACGGGTTCAAATGTGCCCGGGCTGCTGAATTCCACGGTAGTTCCCAACGCATCACCCGCTGCAAGCCCGATGAAGCAACCATTGAAACGGTCCTTTTGCAACATGCTTGTCTTCCTCCCTTACTCCATATACTTTCAGAATCTTTCTTCCATTCTCCCACAGGGCCTGATCTGGCGTAAAGCTAATAAAATCCAATAAATTCAGCTCCATTTCTTCTATTATAAAAGTGTCGAGAGCTGTTGAACGGCCAGACTATCCAATTTTCATAAAAAAAGTTTTATTTTTTCGAGCTGTAAAAACAGTTTATTCAGTACACCGCTTACATGCAAAAGGGTTAACGGTTTGCAACGTTCATCATTTTCTGAAAACAAATCATACATGTGAAAATTTTCAATGTAAACAATCATGACGCGCTTGACCCTTCGGTTTGTCCTATGTTACGGTTTTATTAGCTTCAAACGCATATTTTTTCCCAAATTAATATTCATTTTCGGTTTGTTGCGTCAACTAATATCCCGCAGGTTAATGAATACAGGGAATGAATTTGCAGAAAATTTTCATTTTTTGTTTTATCCCCAAACTAATTCTGAAACAGGAGGAACAAATTTATGATTAAGGCACTGGTGTTTGATTTCGACGGAACGATTATTGATACAGAGACAGCATGGTATATTGCTTTTCGTGATGCTTACAAGGAACACGGCGTAGATTTAACCCTGGAGATGTATTCACAATGCATCGGTACCAGTCTGAAAACATTTAATCCGTATGAGTACCTCATCACAGATTTGAATCTTCCGATCGATCGGGAAGCGTTCAGGGAATCCGTTCAGTTGCAGCACGCTGCATTGATGAACAAAGAAAAGGTGCGTCCTGGTATTCAGGAATATCTTGAACAAGCACGTGAAGCTGGACTGAAACTGGCTGTAGCATCCAGCTCCAAACGGGAGTGGGTTGAACAACATCTGGAACAACTGAAACTGAAAGATTATTTTGAAGTCATTCGTACGGCAGATGATGTTGCAAATGTGAAGCCTGACCCGGAACTCTATATTCAAGCGCTTGAAGCCCTTGGAGTAACTGCAGACGAAGCCGTAGCGATTGAGGATTCACCTAACGGCGCGCGTGCAGCTGCTGCGGCTGGTATGCACTGCGTAGTCATCTCGAATACCATCACAGGAACACTGGAATTCGATATGCCTCACCAACGGTTATCTTGCTTGACCGACCTTACATTTAATGATTTGATTTCGAAGCCACTCGTCACTACCGTCTAAGGTCTGCACGAATTTCGCGATTCAATCCTTAAAGGGGGAGTTCACACATGAAAGCTGTACATTTTGGTGCGGGCAATATAGGCCGCGGTTTTATCGGTCATATGTTGTCCGCTTCCGACTACGAAGTCTGCTTTGTCGCACGTAACCCGAAGAAAATCTCCATGCTTCAAGAGAGGCAGGAATATCCGATTACACTTGCCAATAGAGATCAGGACACCACGATTGTCAACAACGTGACGGCTATCAATGTGAGTGAGCAGAATTTGGTTGCTGAAGAGATTGCTTCAGCCGATGTGATCACAACCGCGGTGGGGGTATCTGCACTCGGAGATATCGCCGAACCGATCGCCAAAGGCATTCAACTTCGCATGAAAAACAATAATCAGGCTCCACTGCATATTATCGCTTGCGAAAATGCCATCGGTGGTAGCACCAGGCTGAAGAAACGCATTTATCCATTTTTGGATGAACAAACTCGCAAAAAAGCCGAACGTTATGTTTCTTTCCCCAATGCAGCTGTGGACCGGATTGTTCCGGCTCAAAACCACAAAGACCCGCTGCAGGTCACTGTTGAACCTTTTTACGAATGGGTCGTTCATCGTCCAGCACTTCTGGATGGATTTAAGAAAATAGATGGCGTCCACTATGTGGATTCGCTTGAACCTTATATCGAGCGTAAAATGTTTACGGTCAATACAGGCCATTGTGTCGCCGCATACTTCGGCTATCTCGAAGGATTCAAGACGATCCGACAGGTGATGAGTAATTCCACCCTGCGGGCCAAAGTGCGCCATGTTATGGAAGAGACCGGTCAGATGCTTATCCAGAAGCACGGATTCAACGCTCAGAAGCATAACAAATATATCGATACCATACTGGAACGCTTCGCCAATCCCAACCTGACGGATCAGGTCACCCGGGTCGGACGTTCCCCCCTTCGCAAGCTTTCGCCTCATGATCGGCTTGTTCGCCCAGCGATGCAGGCCAGTGAATTCGGAATTGAAATTCCTCATTTAACTTCTGCTATGGCGGCCGCAATGCTGTTTAATGACAAACGCGACGAGGAAGCCATGAAGCTACAACACATGATTCGCGAAGATGGCGTCTCCGCCTTCATCCGTGAACACATGGGAATTCCCGACGAACATCCCGTTCATCAGAATGTAATCGCCCGTTATCAAGAACTCAGAGGGCGCAAGGAATCGACTATACTAACCTGATTAACGGATCAGGGCATGGGTTCGATCCTGCAAACTGAATAGAAGCACGGCCAAGAAGCCGGGAGGAACCTATGCAGTAGCATCGCTCCTTCCGGCTATTTGTCTATGCACGGCGTGGCACGGCACGGTACATTCTATCTATATTGTAGTAACGTTAATAAAACAGCGCATCTCCTCTCTCAAGGAAACACGCTGTTTGGGGAATCTTTTTAATTTAATACATCGTTTGGCTCAGCCTTGTAGCTCATCCCTTTTCTACTCATTCATAATGGAATTGAGGGATGCATATGCCATGGGCAGGAAACCTTCCGAAGGTTCACCAATAGGTGCTTGGATGTGGAAAATGAAACCATTGCCGTCCAGTTCTTTGACAATAAAGTACTCTGTTTTCTTATCATTCTGGGACATCATGTATAATCTTGCATCCTTCATCGGGCCGTTGCTGAGTTGTTCAGCCGTTAACTGCTTCACTTCTCCGGTCTCGGACAACTCTTCCTTGGCATCCATCTTCAGCGCATCCAGATTGTAATTCGCCGGCAGCTTCTCAATCTCTACCTCATAATCCGGATCAATCTTCATTGTTAATTCATGGTCTTCGGCGTCAAAAGCCATCGGTTCAAACACATAAAGTGAATAACCTTTCGCTTGTGCCAATGTCACTGGACGTTTCTCGGTCATTCCTTCTACCGTCACTTCCAGCTCTGATGTCTTCGGACGATCGGACGTTACTGTACCGCCTGCATTGGAACCGTTATTGTCATCACTCGATTCAATCTTTGCAATCTCTGTAAGTACCAACTGTTTCGTTGTTGCATCAATCGTTTTCTCTACATATTTGAAACGAACGGAATCTTCGTCATCGATATCATCCAGAGACTTCTGCAGATCTTCACTCACCTGGAATGACATCGGCTTCTCATTCACTCGAATCTCAACGGTATGCGGATCAGCCCATCCAGTCAGAATACCTTCTGCTTCTATTGCAGCACTTTCATTTGGTTGTTGCTCCGGTGCTGGTGACTGTTCTTCCGTATTATTCACTGTCGGCTGTGCAGCAGGATTACTGTTCCCACAAGCCACAAGCGAGAATCCCATAAGTAAAACCAGGAGTGATGCACTGACTTTCATTGTATTTCCTTTTCGCATATGAACACCTCCGTTAGCTTATACGCAATGATGCTTGTCCATGTTGCTTCTCATCCATTGGCTTGGCTGTATACTAGTACTTACACGGGAGACAGGCAGCTCAATCATGCAAAATATCTGAATCGTTGCTCAGATCCTCTACTCAGCTGGCCTGATCCATCTGTACCAGTTTGGCATTGGCTCCGTTAAACGCTTTGGTCTGGAGGTTAAATTGCTTTCGGAATTCAGCAAGCTTCGCATATTCGCTATTCCGTACCCGAATAGCTCGCTTAATCTTAACCAGATTAGGTTCTGTACTTTCTCTCATCAGATCATACAACTGCTCATCGGCACTCAGACTCAACTGATACGAAGCAACAAAATTTTCCAACGCACGTGCTCTAGCTTCATATTGATCCAGCACCTTTTCAGCCTGTGCCAACGTTTCTTCTTTTTCAAATGATAGATCCTTAAGGGAACTGCGCAAGGCCACCGTCTTCTCGTTGGTCTGTTTCATGGCCTCTTCCGCCTGTTTCAACAACGTTCTTCGTTCATGGATATGGTCTGCTGCCTGATCCAGCAGTGCTTCGAGATCACTGTTTTTGTTCTTGCCTTTGTCTAAAATAGACTTGTATAACTTCATATCTTCCTGCTCATGACTGGTCAGCGTCTTCAAACTCTGATCGATCTCCTGACCGCTGAGCACCAATTGGTTTATCTGATTTGCCGCAGGCTCCTGCGGATCTCCACAACCACTCACCAGCAGAATTAGCAATACACTAACTGCCGCAAGCGCCACTTTTTTACTCGTTAGCACCCAAGTCCTTCCTCTCTTTCATCATCTTGTTGTTATATTACAAGCGGGTATCTCCGCTAAAATTGGCTACCCAGTGTGCATCCGGATCGTATACTTCGAACTCGTAACCCCGATCTTCGAGTAACTTCAGAATGCGTGGTAAAGCCTGAACCGTCTGCTCCCGCTCATGCATCAGAATCACTTCCTTATCCCGATGTACACTTTTGCTCACCCGGGCCACAATCTTGTCCGGCTGACCGGGAAGATTCCAATCGAGTGAATCTGTCGTCCAGTCCCACAGTTTGAACCCGGCCGCAGCAATGTCCCCTCTGAACTTTTCACCGATCTGTGGACTGCTGCCATAAGGTGCACGAATCAGATGAGGCGTAAAACCAATCAGGTCTTGCACCATCTTCTGCTCCTTCTTGAATTCTTTCACAAAATTTGCAGAACTGCCGCTCTTATACAGCTTTTTATAGTTATGCGTCATGCTGTGGAGTCCAGGATAACTGCCTTCTTTCAACAGCCGTTTCACTGCTTCTGGATGCTGATTCAACTGACGTCCGATCATGAAAAAGGTAGCCTTCGCCTCATGCTGCTTCAATATATCCAGCAGTTGTTCTGTATATTCAGTTGGCCCATCATCAAACGTTATGTATGCCAATTTGCGAACCTGGCCCTGGAACCGTGCCGGCTCCTCCTTCGCATCCGGAGTAACTTGTATCATGCCGAGCTTGGCCGGCTGTTCGATTACAGTAATCGGAGGCGGCGCCACAACGCTTTTGATCCAATGCGTCATGCCAAAGAATACATATGTAATACCGGTAACGAACAGTACCAAGAGCATTAGAGCTATGATTACCCTTCCATACCGGATTTTTCTTCGCTTATGTGTTTTCGTGCGACTTGTGCTAGGCGGAATACTGCCACGCTCTCCCGCTCTCTCTTGTTGAACTCTCACTGTCATGCCACTTCCTTACTTTCATTTTTTCCCGATTATTGGTATATTATCTCGTTTCATGTCTCTATATAGAAGATTAATAGAAAAATGGATCGGGAGAATGACAGAATAGTTACAAGCCCGGTTACAATCTACTTATCTCTTCGTTCTCTTTATCTTTCCTGCGGTTGTCTTCTCCTGTATAATGAAGTGATTTACGCTATCAGACTTCAAGAAGGAGCTACACCCATGACAAGCTTGAACCGTGCCGGCAGATCCATCTATCTGTTATTCTTTGTCGGCATTATCGCCATTTCTTTCTCTTCGATCTTTGTACGCTGGTCTACCGCAGATGTTGCGGTCATTGCCATGTACCGTCTATTTCTGACCAATCTGCTAATGTTGCCTTTTGTCTGGAAATACAGACATGAGATGATGCGTCTGAGCTTACAGCAGTGGGGCTTGCTGCTTGCATCCGGTGTGATGCTGGCCCTTCATTTTCTGCTCTGGATGGGTTCGCTGCGGCTCACCAGTGTTGCTAGTTCCACAGTTATTCTCGCGCTGGAGCCAATACTGATTCTTGCCGGTTCGGTATGGCTGTTCAAAGCCAAAATTAACCGCATGATGATCATCGGCATGGGCATCGCCCTGCTTGGATCAATCGTCATTGGCGCAGGAGATTTCCAGTTGGCAGGTACTGCCCTGCAAGGTGATGTCCTGTCTTTACTTGGCACAATCGCAGTCGCCGTTCATATGCTGCTGGGTCAATTTTTGCGAGCGGGACTTAGTGCATTTTCGTATAACTTCTGGGTGTTCTTCGTAGCTGCTTGCACGCTGGCGGTATATAATCTGATCATGGGCCATCCGTTCGGAGGTTACGCTGCGTCAGAGTGGGGAATCTTCCTGTTGCTCGCCATTGTGCCAACGATCTTCGGACATTATCTCTTCAACTGGCTGCTTCAATATATGAATGCCACGACGGTATCCATGGGCGTACTTGGGGAACCCGTATTCTCTTCATTACTAGCCTGGATGCTGCTCGGCGAATCCCTCAGTGCTTTACAAATGTCTGCCGGGGTGGTCATTATATTCGGGGTATGGATCTTCATTCGATATGGCAAAACCAAACCTCAGATTGCTTCAGCAGAAGCCTCTGTTGCGGGAAAAGGGCCTGTTGAGCCTACTACGGTATAACGTATTCATTCGTAATGCATAGTTATAAACGACTCTACCACTCTCATAAGGCGGTGTATTTTGATGAAAAATATTGTATCCATGCGCTGGCTGCTCGCCAGAATGTATGAACCGGATGTAGTTATTGCAGATTGCCGATTCTTGCTCGGTCAGCCAGAGGCTGGAAGACAAGCCTATGAAGCTGGACATATTCCAGGAGCTGTCTATCTCGATTTGGAAAAAGATCTGTCTTCTCCTGTGTCTGCGCACGGAGGACGTCATCCGCTTCCTGATCCAGCTGTGCTCGCAAGTCGTCTCTCCAAAGCTGGCATCGGCTCCAATAGTCGTATTGTTGCTTATGACGATCAAGGCGGGATGAATGCATCTCGTCTTTGGTGGCTGCTGCGCTACATCGGTCATGAACAGGTCTATATCATGGACGAAGGTTTCTCCGCTTGGAAAAACGCCAAATATCCGGTGACTACGGATGTGCCGGTTCAGATCCCATCTTCCTTTGAGGTGAATGTGCAGCCAGCTATGCTGGCAAGTGTTGAGGATGTGCAACAAGCCTCTGCAAATGGCAGTGCCTTGCTAATTGACTCCCGTGATGCTCGCCGCTATGCGGGTCTGGAGGAACCGATTGATGCCAAGGCCGGACATATTCCGGGTGCGGTGAATTATTTTTGGAAAGATGTGTTGGATTGGGATGGACGTTGGACAGATACTGGGGTGTTAGAAGAGCGTTTCAGTAAGCTGGACAAGGATGGTGCGATTATCGTGTATTGCGGCTCTGGCGTCTCGGCCTGCCCTAACGTGATTGCGCTGGAAGAAGCGGGATTCTCGAATGTGAAATTGTATTCCGGAAGTTGGAGCGACTGGATTAGTTATGAGGGGAATCCGGTCGCTACCGGGGAAGAGTAGGTTCGGAGTACAAGTCTACAGGATCTCAAAGGACAAATACACCGCCATGCAGGCTGATGCCTGGGGCGGTGTATTGGTTCTTAAAAGTCAACAAGAGATCAACATTCGTTCAAGGAAAGTGATTACACCGGCGAATAAGAGTATTCATGGCAATGAATTAACAAGACCAAAAGGATATAGGGCTTGATCAGAAAGTACAATATTTCTCTTAGCACAGTTAAATAATTGACACTGATATCTCGTCCGATTTTCAATGGAAATAAAAGGACTGATTCAGTTGTTAATACAACAAAGTTTTCTTGAAGCCTGCCAAAACAATGATACTCTAAAAAATGCGTGGCTCTTGGAGATGTACAGACACTTTTATTGATGTTAAACAACGGTCTGAATCGAAATTTGTGCGACTTTGAAGGGATCAGTCTGCTACACCTTTGTTGGCAACTTGATAAGATTGATGAAGTAGGTGTACTTCTTGACTATCGTGCAGACCCACTGCAATTAAATGTACATGGTGAAACTCCATTAATAACTGAGTTGAGAGTTCAGGGTGGTCATTACATAGATAACAATGATTGAACTCATTTCATATAACTAATTATTCTCAAAATATTTAAAAAATCTGATTGTTTCATTATAATCATCTTCGTCGGAATAAATATTTAACATTTTGCCTAGCTCGATCGCAAAATCTACATATCCGTTAGCTTTTGCAGTTATTATGTTCTGACTAACTGTATACGTTTCGTCATTGTTTATTCCATTTCCAGTAAATCCCTTTCCTTCTAAAACCCCTGCTTGTTTAACAAGTTCAACTCCTGAGCAAATGGCACCAATATATTTCCCGTTAATGTCTAGTCTCTTGATAAGTGATGTTAGCTTATGATTCCCTTCTATTGCGCCAATATCTCCTCCTGGAATAAGCAGTATTTCTACTTCGTCACAATCAATTTCTTTTATATCTTTATGGGGTTTAACAATAAAGCCCTCATAAGAATTGACCATTTCGGAATTTAAACCCACAGTTATAATTTCCCCCTGAGTTTTCATTAAATAAGTTGCTAGCATTATTTCAAAATTTACAAACCCGTCGTAGATTAAGACATGAGTATTAATGTTTACACCTGCTTTCATGTATTTTTAGTTCAAGTTGCTCTTTTTAACTCTTTAGAACGGTTGTAAGCACCTACAATCCATAGAGCCAGATTGAAGAAAGCCAAAACTATCACAATTGTCCCATCCCAAAAATATAAGGACTGCCAAGAATTATTTGCTAGATTAGTAATAGCTTTAGATACCGCTATCAAAAAACCTGGAATAGAAAAGAATGAAAAGAGCAATATTGCCGAAAATATCCCTACTAAATAAATAAATGAAAATACTCTTGAGATAGCTTGTTCATTCTGTTTTAATTTACTCCATTCTATACGAGCACTTTTACTATAAATTTTTTTCAAATAAAGAACTGCTTGTCCCAACAGATTCGAAGAATTTGTAATAGTGATTAAAACATAATAAAGATCAGTTCTGAAGAAAATGAGAAGATGCCATAAAAACTTATATATTTGTATGAGGACTATCAGTCTCATGTATCCTACAATTATTAAATCCTGTTGATAGATGTACTGGAACACGAGTGCAAGCAAAAGAATCACTGAGTCCCATGCCATACCCGCTAGAAATGGTAAATATCTTTTTTTCCTTTCAATCGACCACAAAGAGTTCATGTTGGCTTCAATAACCATCCAAAACCATCTTATACTTATTTTAAAATTGACTGGTACCCCGAGTGATACTGCTGCAAAATAATGGGCAGATTCATGCAAAATCGTTAAACTCCATGATATTAAAAATAGAATAAGCAAACTCAAACCAACTGACTCATTAAAAATAAAATAATCTTGATAAGACGGAAGAAATTCAGGGTTGTACGTAAAAATAATTACAGATGCAATAAAAGAAGTTAAATAAATGAGAACTGCAAATTTGTTAAAGAAGAATCTACCAACCTTTTCTCTAATTCCGCCTTCATTGTTACTTGCCTTAAGAGCAACCAAGACTTCATCATTAAATTTATGAATCAGGTTTAACTCTAATAAAGTTTCCACAAAATCAATAATATCTACCTCAACATCGTGATTCTTTTTTAATAAATCCGATATTTCATCCAGTGTATTTATCCCATCCATTAGTTCTATAGTTAGAACACCTTCGATGGGAATTCGAATATAAATACTTTGTTCAGGGTCACCAATTGTATACTCCTCTCCGTCTTTTTGTACCGTCAAATGATTAGCAGAGACCTTCGATGTTAAATTGACAGAAATCATATATGTACCTCACTGTTTGCAATATCAATCAATCTTTCAAGACTAATCGGATCCGTACATTTTCCATCAATACCACAGGTTGGACATTCATCAAGTTTTGACCAACTTTCGGATTTTAGGATATCCATTATAGCTGTATCGTACACATGAGTTGTCGACGGAAGCATACTTTTTGTATAATTTGTTAGCAATTTTAATACCTCAGCCGACAAAAAACCCGATAGTAAGGCAACATGAGGTGCTACTGCAGAGTTAGTTTCTTCATATCTAGTTTCGTACAGAGCCCTCAATTGATGTTCAAAGTGCTTGTCTACCCTCAAACTTCTTATTAAAAAACAATCGTAGCACCCACAATCGGGTAATATAGTTTCCCAAATAATTTTTGTATTACTTATTCCGCCTTGAACAATCGGTACTTTATGATAAACACATGCTGCATTTACCCACCTACTTGCAACAATCCCCGGTGAATCTATTCCGTTTATAACCAAATCACTCCCGCTAATAATATCTAATATATCATCTGGAGAGGTTACCTTTAAGTTGTGAACATTTACTATAATATCTTTATTTATTTGTTTAAGCCTCTTCTCTGTTTCAAGGGATTTGAAACTTCCTACACTGTCCTCCGTGTAAAGAAATTGCCGGTTTAAATTACTTAGTTCTACTGTATCATAATCTACCCCTATTACTTGGCCAACACCTAAACCGACTAATGAAGCAGCGGTGAGACTTGCACCCCCTAATCCTAAAACTACTACTTTTGATTGTTTCAACTTAGATTGGTATCTATATTTCCCTTGTTTTAAATCACTGAAGTTAGAAAAAAAAGTTAAATTAGCTCTGTATCTGTCTAATTCAGATAATGTTAGTCCTTCTACACTGGCATCAAAATCCTCAATAACTCCAATACTATCAAGCGCTTCAAGCCCATCCATTATCTCTCTTGTTGAAAGATCACATTTTGATATCAGATCTTCTAGAGTATTTTCTCCATTTAACATCATTATAAATCGGAGAATAACTCCATCCTTATCTTCAATTTCAAATACTTCTCTCTCAAATCCTAATCTAATATTATCGCCTGATCTTACTATTGGATTCATTACATTTTTAAATTTTGGACGCATAAAATTATTTCTCCTTTATCAACAGGGCCGCTGCAATGCAGCGGCCCTGTTATTAGTAATACATTACTTATTAGTTATGGTGGTTGATCAATGGTACCAATACTTCTACTTTCTTCACGTTGATTTTCATAGTCATTCACCTCCCACTCTTTACTGCTAATTAAATTAGTTGTGGTGGTTGATCAGTGGTACTAATACTTCTACTTTCTTCACGTTGATTTTCATAGTCATCTCACCTCTTTATATGTAAATAATTAAGGGAAATTTTCCCTTAGATATTTATACCATTTAATAAAAATAAAAGGAATAGTAGTTATTTACTATAATTAATTTCATTATTATGAATCTAATGTCGAAATATATAATTTAAGGAATATTACTTAAATTATTGATGTTTTATCTGCTGGAAAAGTGGATGTTAAGCTTAACCCATTACATATAAGGCGATATGTTATCATGAAAAATATTGTATCCATGCGCTGGCAGCTCGCCAGAATGTATGAACCGGATGCCGGACGGCAAGCTTACGAGGCTGGACATATTCCAGGTGCCGTTTATCTTGATCTGGAAAAAGATCTGTCCGTTCCCGCATCTGCGCACGGAGGACGTCATCCACTTCCAGATCCGACTGCACTGGCAAGTCGCCTCTCCAAAGCCAGCATCGGCTCGAATGCACGCATTATTGCCTACGATGATCAAGGTGGCATGAACGCTTCACGGCTATGGTGGCCGCTTCGCTATATCGGTCATGAACAAGTGTATATCATGGACGAAGGTTTCTCTGCTGGGAAAAACGCCAAATTCCCGGTGACTACGGATGTACCGGTTCAGATCCCATCTTCCTTTGAGGTGAATGTGCAGCCAGCCTTGCTGGCAAGTGCCCAGGATGTTCAGCAGGCTTCGGCAAGTGGCAGTGCCGTGCTAATTGACTCCCGTGATGCTCGCCGTTATGCGGATCTGGAGGAACGATTGATGCAAAGGCCGGACATATTCCGGGTGCGGTGAATTATTTTTGGAAAGATGTGTTGGATTGGGATGGACGTTGGACAGATACTGTGGTGTTAGAAGAGCGTTTCAGTAAGCTGGACAAGGATGGTGCGATTATCGTGTATTGCGGTTCTGGCGTCTCGGCCTGCCCTAACGTGATTGCACTGGAAGAAGCGGGATATACAAATGTGAAGTTGTATTCCGGAAGCTGGAGTGACTGGATCAGTTATGAGGAAAATCCGGTGGCTATAGGCGATGAGGAAGCGCACAAAGACGTATAGCAGTGTATCGATGTTGAATACATCGCTAGGTGGCTTATCTGCCCCGGCGATGTATTTTTCTATGTTCGGAGTCAACATCGAGTCAACAATACAACCCTTTAAGTATTTAAAAGCACACAGAAGTAGACATCAAGTGGTAGCTTTTTTTGATTCATGATAACGGAAAAAACCGTGATGGATATCTGTCCACCACGGTTGAATAATGAAATCTATTATTGCTTTTTACTTAACGATACATTAGCTGTTAACGTCTTGTCGATCGTCGTCCAGTTGACATAAGCACCTAGTATTTCATTAATAACAGAAACCGGAACTACGGTTTCGCCATTTAAAAGCTTTGGTACGTTACTATTGAACACTAGTTTATCGTTAATTGAATACACATCTGAACCAATTTGCGCACTTATATTTTTCGCACCTAATTTGATTTGCGTTGTACGCGTCTTATTATCCCACACTACTGTACCGCCCAATAGCTCCGAAATTGTTCGAATCGGTACGTAGAACTCATTGTTATGGACAACCGGTTTGATTAACGTACCACCTACGTTCATTGCAACGTCAACATGTTCAAGGAAATCGGTTTTTCGAATGAGTCCATGAACCCCTTTAGTTCGGTCTACGACCTGAGATACTTCATAATCCGTTGCGGCCGATAGGTACGCATATGCTACACTTCTATCCATATCAAGCTTATCAGATAAGAATTGAATCGATTCACGTACTGATTCTTTCATTGCTTCATCCAAATCAGGATCCAGTCCAATTGGAATCCAATAATCTTCTGTTTCAGCAAAGGGTTGCGTAAATTCTCCACTGTGTGGTAGTGATGGATCACCTTTCTTTAACACCGTTAAACGAACTGTCCCCCTTAAGGAAGCTTCCAATGCAGTTAACGCTACTTCCCCATCTCCTTGAGCAAAGTGTGGATCTCCAGTATAGAATAACCCGCCTTTAACTTGAATCGGATAATAAATAGTTGCACCAACACCCAACTCATTAATATCCATATTCCCTCCTGTTTCAATAGGTGGGATAGAACTTACAACTTCACTGGTATTTGGTGCAACCCCCATAACACCTAGAAACGGGTTAATTGGGAAACGTACATTTTTGCCAGCTTTTGTTGGTAATACCCCATACCAATTGCCGTTGATTTCTTCAATAGGCGTAAATATAGATACATTATTATATAGTTCCGGTTTTGTTGCGCTAGCTCCCTCTTGCGGGCCTGTATTTTCTGGAAATTCGTTAGGAAGGGCACCTTTACCATGGCGGTTAGAAATGACACCATATGGAACTCGAGTCTGCAACGAAAGGACTTCTACTTTAAGAACATCTCCTGGCTCTGCTCCCTCAACCGCTACTGGCCCAGTGATAATATGAGGTCCGTCTTTTACATAATCATGCTTAATCGCAGAAGCCGCAATTGCCTTCGCATCATCCAACACTCCATCGGGTGAGATACCGAATTTGCCGAAGTACTCCACTGGATTTCTCCCTTGATCCTCTATCATTCCCTCATGCGATACCGTATCAAATGTTACAGCACTTCCTGATGGTACAGTAAGAATCGGAGAGCTGTCTCGATTAGGCAGTGATCCCCAGCGAATGTTCTTAATCGCAGACGTTACATAATAATCACCTTCTACCTTATCGATGGTTGTTGGTTGCAGCGGCATACTAAAACCCACTGAAGGTAGAGCAAATGTAAACATACCTATAATCCCTACTGAAACTCCAAATCTCCTAATCGTTCGGTTAATAAACATTACGCTCCCCCTCTATACTATGTAATATTTTCTAACACAAATAAACACTAACATATAAATACATTTACAACAATATTTTTTTGTAAACAAACATAACACAATAGAGATAAGTATCAAGAATAAACTTATAAAAACAAATAATACGTCAACATACTTGTCATATGAAAGACATGTAAAACTAAAATACTTCTAGTAACTTGAGGATTCTCCTTCAGAGATTTGAACAAACGAAATTAAGTTACATGGAAATTATGTATATCTTTAATGTATCCGATACCGCCGCTGGAATACTACTACACTCCGGTTCAGGCATAATCACCTGTCTGCACGTGATTGCGCTGGAAGAAGCGGGATGCTCAAACGTGAAGTTGTATTCCGGAAGCTGTATTGACTGAATTAGTTATGAGGAAAATCCGGTGGCTACCGGGGAAGAGTAGGTACGGAGCACCGGTCTACAGTATCTCAAAGACAAATACACCGCCATGCAGGCTGATGCCTGGGGCGGTGTATTTTCTAGTGCCTGAGCGTCACTCGGGAATATGGGCGAGATAGAGGCATGTTTCATGGGAAGACTGATCCAACCAAATCCTTTCTCGCTCAATGAAACAGGATCTGCAAAAGAAAATGAGGAGAAGCATTCATGAGTCCATGTATCAAGATAATCACCCATATTTTACGATAGCGGGCCCATAAATAACCAAGAAACAGACCTGTAACCCCATGATTTGCAATTACTGTTGCCACATCAATATCCCACTGACCATTTCCTTGAATGGCGACATGCCAAATGGACCATAGTATTGAAACTAGTAGTATGGCGGGCCATCTTCCAAGCAATGCCTCCAATCGGGTTTGTAGCCATACCCGATAAAAAACTTCCTCCAATACGCTATTGATCATAAAACCGATCAACATCAAGAGAAGTAATTCTGTCATATCGGTTGCTACGATTGCTCCTTCTGGTTGTGCAATTGGGGAATAGAACTTTAGATAACCCCAGACCAAAATAACGATTAGTGGTACGATGACGTGTCCGCGAGAGCGAGGCTTTGCCGATATAATGTCTTGATGCCCGCCAGCCATTTTGCGATAAATCAGAAATAAAATCAACGGAGTGAACATTAATGTCGTTAACTTGAACGCCAAATAATATAGCTGGAAATGTAATCCTTGCTGGTCTATCGTTATCAGAGAAACCGTAAATAAAACGCCTGACAGCAATAATACAATCGATTGAACGACCAAGTGCTGTTTCTCCATTTGTTGGAAAATTGAGGAATCATGACTTTGATAAGGAATCATATGGATTAGAAAAATACCAAGGAATGCCGGTAACATACTATGCCATATTGGAATCACTTCCTCATGATCAGCCGTGTACCTTATATTCAAATTTCCGGTCCACACTAACCACAATACAGCAGCAAATATAATGATCATACATAATAAGCCGATTGCCTTTCCCCATGCTGGAAGCATTACTTTGAATTGCTGATTCATTCCAATTGCACTCCTTTGAGTGGCATGTTGCGTTTGCCCCATTCTTTTTTAATTCAGTTGAGTTAAATAAATTCTAGCACATCCCTTCTTCATCGTCTATTTATTTCAGTTGAGTTAAATAATATGATATTCTGTGTGTATGCCAAAAATCGTGGACCATGAGAAGATGAAGAATATTATCGCTGAAGCTACTTGGAAAATCATTAGTGAGAAAGGCATTCATCATGCAACGTCAAGAACGATTGCGAAGGAGGCCGGATTATCACAAGGCGCTTTAAGACATTACTTTTCAAAACAAGAGAGTCTATTAGCGTTTACAATGGAGTTAGTTAAGGAAAAGGTACTTACTCGAATAAAAAATCTGAATGCAAGAGAACTGGCGCCTCAAGAAAGAATTGTTGAATACTTGCTCGAACTAGTCCCGACGGATGAACAAACATTATTGGAAATGGAGGTTTGGTTTGCATTTGTAAGCTATGGAAAAACGCAAAAAGGGTTCGACGCCAATTATGAGGACCTGCAAAACGCAATCAAGAACTGCATCATGTACTTGAAAAATGAAGGTCTTCTGCGTACAACCGATGAAGAGAAGGAACAAGAAAAACTGTATGCCTTTATGAATGGGATGGCTCTCAATTTGTATCTAGAGCCGGATAAGATAAATAGAACACGAAGCAAAGAAATGATACAAGACTATATCAATTGGATTATACGTTAAAGGAAAACTTGATGCATAGATCAGGGAGCTAAGTCAGCTGACCCGCGCCAAGCAAAATACACAAGAAAGTCCGGTGGCTACTGGGGAAAAATAAAGACTAAGAGCCCACGTTTTGCGTGGGCTTCTTTGTGCTTCCATTATATCCATGTAGCATTTTAGATGCTTACATTTCCGACCTCTGTAACGTTCAGATTCAGCCTATGTTTTCGGCATACTTCGTAAAAATCTTTTGAAACAATGGGTTTGAAGATATTTATATAATCCAGCATAAAAAATTCATGCTCGCCAATTCGCTCTTCATGAAGGCAGATTTGAGATACAACTTTGACGATCTTACGTGGAGGCTGTTGTACAGATGCAGCAATGACCGCTTTGCGCCCATATTCCGAACGTTCATAATCAAAAACATCCAAACGATCGAGCTGATGTGCAGTCCAATAGGTTTTTTCAACCACACGACCGTCGTGGTAACACACCGTTGTCGGAATAAACTGTGTATTTGTTTTCGTTTCCTCCAACAGCGTTTTAAAACGATCTGATACGTGTCTCGTTCCTGTGATCGTCTCAAAATAATCTACGTTCAGGTTGCGTACCGTAGACAGTAGCTCAACCTCTGCTGTTGTCCCCTCGGGCAACGGATTGTCTATCGCCAAATAATTCATATCTAATTGGGGAGTGAAGGTTGTTCCGCCACTAATAAACCCTCTACGTGGATATTGAGATTCCAGAAAATAATAGTTCAAAGAATGATGTCTCCTTTCCAAATAAAGTGCCTTTCAATCAATTATACAGGTTAAGCGGCCCCTCCAATTACTCCGCGGTTTTAAGCAAGTTATCCACAATAAAATCAAGCTGTTTGTCTAACGAATAAATATCATTGTAGAAAAATAAACCAAAGCTCATATCAATCAGACGTCCTTCTTTGACTGCGGGGATGTTATTCCAAATTGAATTGTCTGACAGATCAACCATTCCTTCAAAGGAAGAACGGAATATATAATCACCCACATATTCAGGTAATACTTCATAAGAAACGTCTTTGCTTGTTGCATCGTTTCTTGCATTTTCAATTTCACGTTGCAAGACTTCAGGTGCTTTCATCCCTAAATACTGATAAATAATCTGCGACCCCCGGCCATAACCCAAGCCTGTCATTACAGCCATGGAACCTTTGTTACTTTCCATAATTGTGACGGTTTTATCCAAGATACCTGCTTGTTCAAGTTTTTCCTTGCTTTGCTCAACCTTTTTGTGAAGGTTATCTAACATTTCCTGAGCTTGTCCCTCTTTACCCAGAATTTCTCCAAGCAAATTCATACGTTCTTCTACTGGCAGGTCATAAGGAATATATACTGTAGGGGCAATCATTTTAAGTCCTTCATATATTTCTTCATTGGTAACAATAATGAGATCGGGATTAAGCGCAGTTACTGCTTCCGGGTCCGGCTTAAATGCTCCTAATGAAGTGGCACCTTCCAGTTCGCTCGCAAAAGCCGCTCCTTCTTCTATAGAAGAAATCCCCACAGGATTTACGCCTAAAGCAAGCAAATCACCCATTAGATACAGGACAACCACTCGTTGTGGATTAACCGGTACTTCAATATCACCTTTTATGGTGGTTACGGTCTTCATTTGAGATTGTGTATCTGTATTGTTAGCGTTGTTGGCCGATACCTGATTCGTTGGCTTCTGAGAACCTTCATTGGCTGCAGGACTTCCTGCCCCACCAGTTGAACAAGCACTAAGCAATAGGGTTAAACAAAGTAATAATGTGATAGCTAAGGGTGTCTTTCTACTTCTGTACATCAATAATTCCTCCTCAAATATATGGTGATTATGATAATCATTATCAATATATAAGGAAGTTAGATCCTGTACAATGCCTAATCGTGCCACAGTCGATGGTACATTAGGACTTTCATGCTGCTTACGATAACGAATAGGTGCAATCCCCATATATTTTTTAAATATTTTAGCAAGATAATAACCATCCGGATAACCAACAGCCTTGGCAATTTCCTGTAAAGTAGCATCTGTAGCAAGCAGCAGTTCCTTCGCTTTGTTCATTCGGATTTGAATGACAAAATCAATCGGACTATAACCAGTCTGGCGTTTGAATAGCCTTGATAAATGACGTGGACTGCTGTCCATAAGCTCTGCTAACAAGTCCATTGTAATGGATTCAGCATAGTGTTCCTGCATATAGTATTTCATTTGTGCTACCAGGTCTGGCTTTATTGTTGGCACGCGCCCATTGTGGATTTGCCATAACAACTCGTATACAAATTGATAAAATAATGACTTAACATGGAACTGTTCCAGTGCCTCATGCTCTTCCCAAGCTGTCATCATGTATTGTACTTTGCTCAACAAGGAAACAGGCTGATCAGGTACAAAGCCGTATTGAAGCTTGAAGGGATTACGGTGCTCCATCAAAGCCAAAATATCCTGACGCTCAGGTAGCGGGATGATGGCTTTGTAATAAATCATATAATATTCAAGGACCTCTTCAACAGGCAAAATGTTCAGACAACAGCCCTTCCCACCATGCAAAACATGGAATCGCGAGACCTGATGATCTTTTCTATCCAACTGGATAACAGCATTGCCACGCACCGTGTATAAGAAACAGTTCGCAGGGAATCGGTAGGAGTGAAGCCCCTCCTTCCTTTGCATAGTTATATGGCGAATATCCATTATTTTAATAGATGCCTTGTTCCATAATAAAAGATGTTCATTGAAATGTAAGATGGCTTCCCAGCTCCTTAAAATCATTGGTCATATATAGTCAACAGAGAGTCAACTTGCATGCAAAATAGGGGCCGGATCACCCACTAACGTGAGTACCCGACCCCTTGCTTTGATATACGTATGAATATACAGACCTTAATCAACACTTTAACAGATCGAAAAGAAACAGTCTATATTTTTGGGAAAATATTCTATATATTTAGGTTGCTGGCCGGCAAAATACAGATGAAACGGAGCATAGATCAATGACTTCCAACAACCATCTTACTCGTGAAGAATTACAGGATTATCTGCACAATGTATTTGGTGCCGGTTACCATATAACGCAGAGCGCAAGAATTCATGGAGGCGCACAAAAAGTCATTTACAAAATTGACTGCACGAATGGTTTCACTTGTATGCTGTACGTTTGGGATATTTCCAGCAACTATTTTCAGGAAGAGATCTTGAATGAACCCACTTTCCACAGTTCCTATGGCAGCGAACTTTTCTCTTTGAATACTCGCTTTCTCGCTCAACATGGAATTCGAACACCAATCTTGTATGATCTAAATAACGATAGAGACCGGCACTCTTATGATTTTGCTCTTGTTGAGTATGTGGATGGACAGAAAGCCGAAGCGTATTTCCAGCATAAAAATGACAAAGATCGGGATGAGTTGTTTCAACGGATCAGGGATATGTTGTCTAATATGCATAACATCCAAAGAAACGTTTATGGAAACGCCAACGATAACAGTAAAAAAGCTGGGCCTTGCTACCAAGTTCAACGGTTGGATGCCGAAACAGCCTTATCCTATGCATCCAAACACATGACAGATATAAGGAAAAATGACGAAAGGTTGCTTGAGAAACTTTGCGAATTGGAAGCAGCAATTCAACCCAGAGATCTCTATAGTTTCATTCATGGAGAGTTAGGTCCAGATCATATATGGATAGATCATGCTATGCAACCATGCCTTATTGATATTGAGGGCGCAGGATTCTTCGATCTCGAACATGAGCATAGCTTTCTGGAGTTTCGATTTGGAGACTTCTATCATTACTTAAAAAATAACGATCTCGACCCGGAGCGGATGACATTTTATCGATTTTGCCATCATTTGTCCTTGATATCAGGAGGACTGAAACTGCTTCACAGACAATTCCCCGATCAGCAATTCGCTAAAGGGCTTGCAGAGTATCATGCCAGATGTGCAGTTCAAATGCTTTCATGAATATGGATATAAGCCTGGAAGGAGATTGGCGCATGGAATTTATTTACGAAGATGAAAAACTTGCAGTGAGCGTTATTCAAGCCATTCACACTGGAGATATTCCAACGTTAGAGCAGCAGCTGGCAGAGAATCCGGGATTGGCAAACATAAGAATATTGGAAAGAAAGCCTGACAACATAGATTCAGGCTCTAGTATCTATCGAACGCTGCTACATGTGGTGACGGATTGGCCGGGGCACTTCCCTAATGGAGCGGATACCGTGCGAGTATTGACCAAGTTTGGTGCGGAAGTGAACGCTCCTTTTGTCGGTCCAAATATTGAAACACCTTTGCATTGGGCTGCAAGCTCCAATGACGTTCAAGTACTTGATGCCCTTCTTGATGCTGGAGCAAACATTGAAGCGCCTGGCGCGGTGATCGCCGGTGGCACGCCGCTGGACGATGCTATTGCTTTTGCACAATGGAATGCAGCACGGCGCTTGGTTGAGCGCGGTGCGATCTTTGCCCTTTGGCATGCCGCCGCCCTTGGAGATATTCACGCCATACAAGAACATTTTAAAGGAGCCAAACTCCCGGAACGTTATCCTTGGGGAACAAGCACCTCCCCTTCTCCGCCCGTTGCAGTAACCGTTGCCTTCTGGTGTGCTTGCCATGGAGGTCAAAGAGAAGCAGCCGAATACCTGCTTGACCAAGGCGCCGAACTGAACTGGATAGCCAGCTGGGATGAAATGACTCCACTGGACACAGCAAAACGCAATTTTTCAGCTGAACTGATCCCGTGGCTTGAAAGTCAAGGTGCCAAATCCGCTAGCGAGATTCACAGGTAGAGGAATAGCTAGCATGGAATTGCCAATCCCCAGCAGCTGCGAATACAGTTATGAGGATAATCCGGTGGCTACTGGGGAAATGTAGAAGACTCCAACAAATATACACAACGAAAAGGACATTGCCACTTGAGCGATGTCCTTTTCGTTGTGTGGTGAATCTAAAACCGTGAGAGGCGGCAAGGGTCTAATTCATTTCTTGATTTACCATCAATAATTTCACTTGCAGCCAGATGCGCAATCAGTGGCGCCAGCGTAATTGCAGAATGCATTAGCGTCAGATAAAGTCCATTCATGTGATCATGGAAGCCAACAATCGGATAACCGTCTTCAGGCATGGGTCTCCATCCAACTTTTATGCTCTCCAGTTCCAGTTGATTACCGTGCTTGAGACTGCGACGCAATGTGTCGTAAGCTCGCTTACCGACCGCCTGTGGTCCATTTGCCTCCGACTCGTCGATATAATCTTCCGCAGCCAGTAGCGTATAATCTGTCAGTTGACGCGCTTCAAATTGCGCATTGGAGATTAATGTGTGTATCCGTTTATTAGCAGTTTTCATCCGAATCAGAATCGAAGGTGACGAAGTTACCGGCACGTGACAACCTAACGGGTTACAAAGTTCGGGTGTACCTGTTCCTGCAGCCAATACCACAACATCCGACTCCACAAAACCCTTGGATGTATGAACACCAACCAGATGGGAACCCTCTTGCTTCAGCTGTGTAACGTTGGTGTCGAACTGAATCTTTGCTCCGTACTCTTGCGCTTTGCTCAACAACAGCTCCGTTACCGCTATAGGGTCCACCGCACCTTCTTCGCTGACAAACATGGCTTCATCCGGATATTCCTTCAGATTGGGCTCCAATGCCTCAAGCTGCTCCCGGTTTAATTTTTGAAAGTGTTGCTCCCTTAGAGGCGGAGTGTCCCAAGTTAGCGCGCCATGCCAATGAATTTTCAGTTCGGACAACTCTTGCTGAAGTGTGTGATATTCTTCCACAGCTGCATCGTACAAATGCCAGTATTCAGGAGCCACTCTATGCGTCGTATGTATCCAGGCAAATGATTTTTCTGTGACTTCACGCGCCGCGGCTGAGTGCCGCTCAATAACAGTTACATCTTGATTTCGTTTGGCTAGATGATAGGCCATACACGCCCCAACAATCCCTGCACCAATAATCACAATTTTTTGTTTATTCAAAACTAACTCTCCCTTGTCACCCTATCACCCCAAGGAATCGATTTTCCGAGGTTCGGATGGGTGTGCTCCTTTTTCGTCTTCTTCGCTGTACAGCTTCTCCATATGCTGCATATGGCCGGCTCCCCAGTCGCTCATTGTCTGGAGCACAGGTTTCATGAGCTGTCCGTACTCCGTAATCGAGTATTCGACCTTAGGCGGAATTTGAGCATATACTTCGCGATGCACAATATCGTGATACTCCAGTTCTTTTAACTGCTGGGTCAGCATTTTTTTCGAAATATCTGGAATGGCTTTTTGTAATTCGCTGAACCGCATTGTACCGTTGCTCAGCAGTCGTAGAAGAATCAAAGATTTCCATTTACCCGTAAGAATATCCAAGGCCGTTCCGAATTTGCAATATACCGTCATTCTTATTCCTCACTTTCTGACCATACCCGGGTATACTTTTGGTTACCTGGTTAGGTTTAAGTGCCTACTTCCAGATTGGGCCTTCTCACTTTAGTATAGAGGCAGATATTGAAATCGAGCAAGTGAGGGGATAAGAAAAGATGAATGTAACGTTATGGATCGTACAACTTATATTGGCGCTAGGTTTCGTATATTCAGGATGGATGAAAACCATTCGTATCGAGTCGTCAAAAAAGACCTGGGCCTGGGTCAATGATGTGCCAAAAAGTCTAGTTATTTTGATCGGAATCGCGGAGCTACTCGGAGCGCTGGGCCTTGTTTTGCCTTGGGCGCTGAACATCACTCCGGTGCTTACGCCGATCGCCGCAATCGCTTTGGCTGTTGTTACACTGCTTGGAATGCTGTTTCATATTCGGCGTAAAGAGTACCGGGAGCTCGGCGTAAATATCTTTTTTATAGTTCTTGCGTTGACCGTAGCCTTTGGAAGACTATAAAGGAAACGGGGAACGTTCTGGAAAGTGACAAAAAGCCACTAATATTATTATATAATAACCTCACCACATAAAAGGCTGGCTTCAACAGCTCATGGAAGGAAGACAACTCTCTATTGAAAGCAACCTTGAATGTACAAGAACACATACTCATCTGGAATTGTGCATCGCTCAAAATCATGGATGTACGACATATTGTCATACAGGCCGACGAGTGCGTACATCCTTACCTGTTCCCTGCCAGCGCCTTTTTGTACGTAACGAATGGTAATGCAACCTTGATCTTAGACGGAAATGAGCATGCTACCAAACCATTTTATATGCTTCATGGGGGCAAAAACACCCGTCTGGACATCATCCTAACGGACGAATCCTTTCATTATTATCTGATTTTCTATAAAGCCTCCTTACCGCTGCCTGGCAAGCAGCATACACTTCAACAACCGGATCAACCATTGCCATTCCATCTCCAGTACGGTTTTATTCCATATCATCCTGCCATCCTCTACGAAATCACTGAGCGAATGCTGGGCGAGTGGAATAAACCGGGACGCTTGGAGCGACTCCATACCAAAACACTATTCTATCAATTTGTATATGAATTGCTCAGACAAATGGATCAACAGCAGGTAAGCATTGTTAGGCCTAACCTTGCTTCTCAGCTTATTCGCTATATGCAGGAGCACTACGCCAAGCCGCTGACGCGGGAAACCCTCGCTCATACATTCCATTACAGCGTCCCTTATCTGTCCAAGTACTTCCGACGTGAAACTGGCGCAAGTCTAATCGATTACTTAATCGGTATTAGGATGAACAAAGCAGTAACGCTGTTGCAAAAGACCGAGTTATCTCTGCAAGAAGTCGCTGCAAGCGTCGGATATGCTGATGTATCCTATTTTATAAGAATGTTCAAAAAACATACGGGAGTCACACCAAAGCAATTCAAGGATGAGTCCGGACAAGTGACAAAAGGTTCTTATCGTCCTATCCTTAGGCTTCGATCATCCATTGCTCCGCGTAAACTCCGTCGTTATATTGATATCAGAGATGATAATCATTATCAACATAGCGAAAAAGGAGATTTACGGATGTATAGAAGCAAACTACCTGTAGGAATTACCCTACTGTTGTGCCTAACTCTATTGGTTAGCGCATGTTCCAGGCCAGCAAACACGAATGGAAGCACTGGCAGTACGCAAAGTCCAACTGTAGGTGCAGAGAGTAATATCAGTAACACCACAAACGGAAGCTCGGAGATGGTAACCTATTCTGCGGTTAACGGTGAAGTACAAATCCCCAAAAAACCTCAAAGGGTAGTAATGGTTGCAGGAGCCTTTACCGGTCATTTGCTAGCTCTTGGCCTTAAGCCTGTTGGAACTGGTGATGAGTCCTTTAACAGTTATACAGAAGGAAAGCTCGATGACGTTGTCAACATCGGTAACGATGTACCCTACGAGAAAATCATGGAGTTGCAACCGGATTTAATTGTCGTTTGGAATGACCCTGAAACGATCGAAAAGCTGTCCAAAATTGCGCCGACCGTCGCTGTTGAATATGGAATACCTCTACGGGAGCAATTGATGGATTTTGGCAAGATGACTGGTAGAGAAGAGCAAGCGAAGGCCTGGATCGCAGAGTGGGATGCTAAGATCGCTGAATATAAACCACTCGTGGAGCAAGCGGTAGGTGATCGCACGGTTTCGATTTTTGATACGGGAAGTGCCAAAGAATTTTATGCCTACGGGAGCTTTGGTAGAGGTGGAGATATTATTTATGGAGAGTTTGGCCTGAAGGCACCGCCGATCATTCAGAAGGAAGCCATCGATAGCGGCAAAGGTTGGGCCAAGTTATCACTTGAATTGTTACCACAATATGCAGGAGATTATATCTTTGTAAGTGGATGGACAGGTGATGAGAGTGGAGATTCCGTTTTTGAAGGTCCTATCTGGGATAACCTCCCTGCTGTCCAGAATAATCACGTTTATCGCGAGGAAAGCCGTGGCTTCGTGTTTAGTGACCCAATTTCGTTGGAAGCCCAACTTAAATTTGTCGTAGACAGCCTAACCAAAACAGAGTGAAATTGAGTAGGCCACGGTATGTACGAGGCGAGGAGCAATCCTCGTCTTTTTATGTTTTTGTATAGTCCTTATCTTTCATTTGAAGAGAGTTTGAAAACAAAAGCACACACATAAACAGGGACCTCTCACCATGTTGGCAAGAGTCCCTGTCTTTAAACTTGTTATATAGCCCATTTTCCGTTAAGTGATGGTAAGGCCGCCACTTGCATATCCCGCTACCGTTGTAGCCACATCAATTCCGGCTGTTACTGATGCTGAGAACACCATAAGCAGGCGGTCACCGGCAGATACCGGAATACTCAGTCCTGTAGTCACCCCGCTGGATATTGTGCCCAGTGCCAAAATGCCGGTCAGTGGAGGAGCTAAGGTTACCAATGCACCTGGTACAGCTGTAAAGGAGTTATTAGGTGTAGTGGATCGGAATAATTGTGCAGTTAAGGTTACTGTAGATCCAACCAAACTTAGTCCGGCTGTTGTGCTGAAATAAGCGGCCAGTGAAGTAATCGTTCCTGCACGCGATGCTGAGAAAGCAAAGTTAAGCAACGTGCCTGCAGCGCCTGTGAGATCAATAATTCCTCCGTTAACACTTACTCCGGTAGAACTGTTACCAAAACCAACTAAACTGGAAGTATTCAAAAGTCCACCCAAAACTGTAGTCAACACAACAGGAAGTCCTGATGCATAAGGAATAATTGTTCCAGAACCACTCGCACCCGTAGCCCCGGTTGTACCGGTTGTACCTGTTGCTCCGGTTACACCTGTTGTACCTGTTGTTCCTGTTGCTCCGGTTACTCCCGTTGTACCTGATGCGCCTGTTGCTCCCGTTACTCCGGTTGTACCTGCTGTGCCTGTTGCTCCGGTTACTCCCGTTGTACCTGGTGCGCCTGTTTCTCCTGTTGCTCCCGTTGTACCTGGTGCGCCTGGTGCGCCTGTTTCTCCTGTTGCTCCTGTTGTACCTGCTGTGCCTGTCGCTCCGGTTACTCCCGTTGTACCTGCTGTGCCTGTCGCTCCCGTTACTCCCGTTGTACCTGCTGTGCCTGTCGCTCCCGTTACTCCCGTTGTACCTGCTGTGCCTGTCGCTCCTGTTACTCCGGTTGTACCTGATGCGCCTGTCGCTCCTGTTACACCCGTTGTACCTGCTGTGCCTGTCGCTCCGGTTACTCCCGTTGTACCTGCTGTGCCTGTTGCTCCGGTTACTCCCGTTGTACCTGCTGTGCCTGTTGCTCCGGTTACTCCCGTTGTACCTGCTGTGCCTTGTGCTCCTGTTGCACCTGTCACTCCAGCTGTCCCTGGTGTGCCTGTCGCCCCCGTAGCCCCAGTTGCGCCTGTAGCTCCGTTGATGCTTGGGGTTTCACCCAGCAATTCGGAAGAAACCAAACGATGGGCTGTTACCAATGCGCCTGTGTTGCTCTTACCCCATACGGATACTTGAACAGGATCATTAACCGTCGCTGTTGTTGTAAAAGTAAACTCGAAGGCATCCAGATTGGCAAAATAGTTGTTGGTTACTATTTGATTAGGTGCGATGTCAAAAGACTCACTGACATACAGAACCCTCATTCCACCACTCATGTAATACCCTTGTATTTGTATGGTTGAGGTACTCACATCACTACGGTTATCAATTTTGACTGTAACTGTCTGAGTCGGCCTTACACCGCTAACAGCATTATTTTCTATTGGCCCTGTTGATAAAAAGCTCATCGCTACATCTCCTCTTTTGGGGATTTCTGATCTCCTAGATGTCATTAACTGTTTTTTCGTGCTCCACCACCCGGTGTGCATCTACCAATTGCCCAGAGGCTTGTTTGCCCCACACTGAAATCCCTACTTCCTCCACACCTTCCACGTCTGTTCCAAAAACAAACTCAAAAGCAGCTAAATCTGCAAAATAAGTTCTGGTCACTGCTTCATTAGGAGCAATACTGATTACTTCACTCACATACAGCGTTCTTGTTGTGCTTAGCACATACCCCTGAATGGATACTGTTACAGAGTCCACCTCAGCCCGACTTACCAATCTAATCGTTACCTGTTGGGTCGGTCTAACCCCGGAAACCGGATTGTTTTCAATCGGCCCAGTTGACAAAATAGCCATTTTTCCCATCCCACCTTTATGAACCTCTGACTCTAGCAGTATTTGGCATAAGCTCACTAGATAGTAATATTCAAACACTCAATCAACGGTGTGGACAAAACACAGGGGGCACCCCACCATTATCACTTAACAACCTTCTACGCTCAGGGCTTTAGCTATACAAAAACTGGAATATGTACAACAAAGAGAAGAGATTATGCAATGTCAAAGTTGGTCAGCAAGTAAGAGTAGATTTTGTTATATAACCAGGATCGATTCCAGAAAAAAACGAAAATGACCGTTCCCCCGTTAGATTCCAGGGAAACGGTCACAGCTTAAGACGTCTTTTTCGCGTATCTAATTGTTGGCCGGGTAAAGCTATGCTTGAAAGTGTAGTTTTATAGAATATGAGATCGTATTTTACCATCAAGCCCAATGTTAAACACATAGAATAATCATTTTCTTCATCCTCTACTAAAAAATAGAAAAAGATTGTATTATCTTAAAATTGTGATATGATATCGTCAAGTTAATAAACATTTAAATGAAAATATGAAAGATAATTACATTTAAATGTGGCCAAACCTCTTTCTTCGCCAAATTTCAGTGTTCTAGCCCATTTTATTGAAAGCGATTACAAAAAGAAACCTGACAGATTATAGCTTTTCTAATCGTACCCACAGATGCAGGCTTACTTCGGGTTATAGCCACTCCCCTTGCTGCCGTGACCACGTACCCGGTGCACAGGTTGTCCGGCTTAAACCATATATGACAACATGAAGACTTATCCTAACAGCCAACCTAACCATTATTTCAAGAAGGGGGTGACATGAGGAAAATCTTTTCGTTTTTTCGGCATTTCATCATCTCAGCTATCCTGAATTTCAGCTCACCAACTAATCCAATCTCATGGAGGCGAAACGTATGATTCGTAAACCGCTAGTTTTGTTGTTGTCGTGTCTGTTAATCTTTGTCACCCTGCCCATGGAATCAAGCCATGCAGCCAATGCAGCCGTTGCCAAACTTCCTGGAAACTCTAACCCCCTCATCGATCATAAACTGGGAGCCGATCCTTATGTGCTCGTCCATAACAATCGGGTCTATGTCTACATGACAGGTGATGCATATCTGTACAACAGTGACGGCTCTGTCCGAGAGAACCAGTACAGCACGATCGGGAAAATTAACGTCATCTCCTCAGCTGACATGGTGAACTGGACAGACCATGGTTCCATCCCGGTAGCGGGTGCGAATAATGCCAATAATGGACAAGGAATTGCCAAATGGGCTACTCAGTCCTGGGCTCCTGCCATGGCGAAGAAAACCATTGCTGGCAAAGAAAAGTTTTTCCTGTACTTTGCCAACTCGGGTGGAGGTATTGGCGTACTCACGGCTGATTCCCCCATTGGACCGTGGTCCGATCCAATTGGTCGTGCCCTCCTGACTCACGGTACACCGGGTATGTCCGGCGTAACATGGCTCTTTGATCCGGCTGTGCTTGTCGATGATGATGGCTCTGCTTACTTGTATGCTGGAGGCGGCATCCCGAACGATACCAATGCTGCTTCCATTGCCAATCCCAAAACAGCTCGGGTCATTCGTCTCGGTGCCGACATGACCAGTGTGGTGGGCAGTGCTGTGACTATTGATTCTCCTTATATGTTCGAAGATTCTGGCATCCACAAGTATAACGGCAAATATTATTACTCCTACTGCATCAACTTCGCGGGAACACACCCCACTGCATATCCAAAAGGTGAGATCGGATACATGGTCAGCGACAGCCCGATGGGGCCTTTCACGTATAAAGGACACTTTCTGAAAAATCCCGGCACGTTCTTCGGTGTAGGCGGCAATAACCACCATGCCGTGTTCCAATTCAACAACGAATGGTATGTGGCGTACCATGCGCAAACGGTAAGCAAGGCATTCCTCGGTGATGGTAAAGGGTACCGTTCCACACATATCAACAAACTGACACATAATGCGGATGGAACAATCCAGGAAGTTCAGGGGAATATGACAGGTGTACCTCAGACCACTAACCTCAACCCGTATGTCCGCGTGGAAGCCGAAACCATTGGCTGGCAAGCAGGAATTAACACTGAACCGAGTCAAGCGAGCGGTGGACCTGTAGCCAATCAGAATGTCACTAATATTCATAACGGGGATTGGATCGCGGTCGGCAATGTTGATTTTGGCTCAGCTGGAGCCTCCAAGTTCAAGGCCAATGTCGCTTCTACCGGAAATGGCAACATCGAGGTTCGACTGGACAGTCCGACAGGCCCACTAGTTGGAACACTTAACGTAAGTTCAACTGGCGGTTCGCAAACTTGGCGCGAGATGGAGACCAATGTTACCAATGCTACAGGGGTACATCGTTTGTATCTGGTGTTTACAGGCTCGAGCAATGGAAATCTGTTCAAACTGGACTACTGGCAGTTCACATCCGGTTCGGGCGGCAACCCTAACCCAAATCCTAATCCCAATCCAAACGTTACCCGTTACGAAGCCGAGAATATGACGCTTGGCGGTCAATACGCTGGCGTAGTCAGTTCCCCTTTTAATGGAGTCGCTCTTTACGGGAACAATGATTATGCAGCATACAATCAATATTTTGGATTCCCAACCCACCAGTTCTCTGTTCGCGGCGCTTCCAACAACAATAATACAGCTCGTGTTGATCTGGTCATTGGGGGTGTAACCGCTGGTTCTTTCTACTTCACGGGAACGGAGCCGACCGTTCAAACCCTCACCGGCATCACTCATGCTACAGGCAATCAGGAAATCAAGCTGGTCGTAACAACGGATAATGGCACTTGGGATGCTTACATTGATTATCTGGAGTACTCGCTTTAATTCATAGGACATGATCCATTGGGAGGATAGAATATGTGGAAAAAAATCAGTGCTCTTCTACTCGCTCTTCCTTTGCTTATAACATCATTCCCTTTGACAAGTCCGGCAGCTTCAGCCGCAACGTTCAGCAATCCGGTTATTTACGCGGATGTTCCTGACAGTGACGTCATTCGGGTAGGCAATGCATTTTATATGACAAGCACAACGATGCATATGAATCCGGGAGTCCCGGTCATGAAGTCTTATGATCTGGTCAACTGGAGCATCGTAAACTATGTATACGATACGCTTGGAAACGGGGATATACAGAATCTGAACAATGGACAAAACGAGTATGGGCGTGGTTCCTGGGCGAGCAGCTTGCGGTACAACAACGGTATATATTATGTGGCCTTTGGCTCGCTTTCCACGGGCAAGACGTATATTTACCAAACCAGCAATATTGAAACAGGACCATGGACACCTTACACATTGAACAGTTATTACCATGACCCCTCCCTTTTGTTTGACGGGAATCGAACCTTTCTTGTTCATGGCAGTGATAACATCAGTATCGTTGAGCTGACACCTGATGCCAAAGCCGTTAAATCCGGCGGGCTCAATCAGGTCCTGATTCCAAACGCAAGCAGTGTTGCCGGCTCCAACATGATTGTAAAGGCAGAAGGAGCACACATTCAGAAGATCAATGGTATGTACTATGTATTCCTGATTGCCTGGCCTTCGGGTGATGGTCGCATTCAGCTTGCCTATCGTGCAAACACATTGACAGGTCCATACACAGGTAAAGTTGTACTCAGAGACTCGGGAATCGCCCAAGGAGGCATCGTGGATACCGCATCCGGCGCTTGGTACGGCTTGCTGTTTCGTGATAGCGGAGCCATTGGACGCATCCCCTATCTCGTTCCTGTGACGTGGTCTGATAACTGGCCTGTGTTTGGGGTGAACGGCAAGGTTCCCCTTAACATGAATATGCCCGTTGAAGGTCAGCCTGCTGCCAAAATCTACGGGTCCGATGAGTTCAACGCAACCACATCAGGCACACCCTCAGTAACGCAACTGTTAGTGAACGGCGGCTTTGAGGAAAGCAGCATTCAGCCGTGGACCAGCAACAATACGGCGAATATCACCGTAACAAATGCCGAAGCATTCAGCGGTACAAAAAGCCTGCTCGTCAGCGGCAGACAGCAGACAGCAGGCGGAGCCAAACAGATGGTTACAGGCAAGCTGGTACCTGGAGGAACATACTCTTTTTCGGCAAAGATCAAATACACTACTGGTCCTGCAACCAAAACGTTCAATCTTAGCATCCAGAACGGTGCAAGTTATACCGGAATTACCATTATGGGCAGTGCGACGTTAACCCGCGGACAGTGGGGTACCATTCAAGGTACGTATACCGTTCCGTCGAATGCAGACCTGTCCCAAAGCTTTATTTTTGTGGAAACACCGTATAACTCGAATCCGGACCCGGCCAATGATTTGATGGCGTTTTATGTGGATGACGTCTCCCTGACGAGCAATTCATCTTCCGGTACATCCAGTCTCGCTACTTTCTGGCAGTGGAATCATAACCCTGATGCTGCCAACTGGTCCCTGCTCCAGCGGCCCGGTTTCATGCGGTTAACCGCAGGCAAAATCAGCAAAAACCTGTTAGAAGCCCGCAACACGCTGACACAACGAACCTTTGGTCCAAAAAGCACAGGGATGACCGCTTTGGATACAGCCGGCATGAAGGATGGTGATTATGCTGGACTCGCTGCTTTTCAGGCCAAATATGGTTTTGTCGGCGTAAAAATGACGGGCAGCACCAAATCTATCGTTATGGCTAATGCCAGTTCTGGCACCATGACTGAAGTAGCAACTGTGCCATTCAACCAGAACAGAATCTATCTCCGCGTCATCTGTGATTTTACGAACCAAACCGACAAAGCCTACTTTGCTTATAGCCTGAATGGTAGCAACTGGACAACCATTGGCAATACACTTCAAATGTCTTACACCCTGCCACACTTTATGGGATATCGGTTTGCACTATTCAATTATGCAACGAAGTCTACCGGAGGATATGCAGATTTTGATTATTTCCGCGTAGAATAAATGTAGTTTTATTCGGTTATTAATGTTTCGTTTATTGATCAGGACCTGGACTTCACCATGTGTGGAGTCAGGTCCTTTTCAGTACATTTTCTATGAAGAGCTTCACCTTTTAACTTCAAAAATCCCGGAACTGCTTTATATAACGCATGTATTCTTCAGCACTTCGGTTAATCTCTTCATCCGTAGCCTGGAACGAGGCACCATAGACTGCATAATGCGGCAGCGCCTGAACCCCTACATGATTCATGCTTGCTACGAAGGGTGCAACAAGTTCCTCTACGCTGTAACCGATGGAACCATCTTTCGCATAATTCTCCTGCTTATCCCCTATGGACATGGCCAGACCCATCCGCTTTCCCTTCAATCGATTACCTTTCGATCCGTACGCCCATCCATGGGTAAACACGTCATCAAACCATTTCTTTAGCAGCGGTGGGTAACTGTACCAATATAACGGGAACTGCAACATCATATGATCATGCGTCTCCAGCAACTCTTGTTCTCGGCAAACATCAATCTTCCAATCGGGATAGGCCGAATATAATTCGTGAAGAACAATATCATCTGTATGCTGCAACAACTCCTCCTTCCAGCGACGATTGACTCTTGAACTTTCGATATCGGGATGTGCCAGAATAACAAGTGTTTTCATCATAAGTTCCTTTCTTCCCATCCAGGGTGTTGGTTTCTTTAATTGAATATGGACTTACAGAATATGGCGTTACCGCCAACACCATCGTGGATGTCATGTGTGCTTGGGGGAGGGACAATATTGCTCTCAGGCAACAACGGGGCGAAGATATCGTTTTGTTGGAGAACAACGATTCCGTATCTTGATTTCACAGTTGCACATTCCCCATACATTATGTAGGACATATGTCTCTTTTTCCACGAAAACGATTAAAAAACCTTTATATTCCAGACAAAATGATCGATATACAAAATGGGGCACCTGAATATCCCGTGTTGAGCATTGGATTCACATCTCACAAAAGCAACACGGGAAACAAAATGATACATACGGTAGCGAGTAAGAGAAGAAGAGAAGCTCTGTCTGGTGAGATGGCAAGGGCTAACAAAGGAGTAGTCATATGAAGGTACGAACGAGTCAAAGAGGAAAAACACGCAACATCTACATGAACTTGCTGTTATCTGTTCTGCTGTTGATTAGCAGCATCCCGCTGTGGCCGGTCTCAAAAGTGAACGCCGCAGATGAGGAACATCATCTGTTATCCCTGAACCGGCCTGTGTACAGTTCGTCATCTCTGGGCGGCAATACGGCAGAACTTGTGGTTGACGGCAACAAAAACAGCCGCTGGGAAAGTATATGGCAGCAAGATCCGCAGTGGATCTATGTTGACTTAGGCACGGTGGCCTCCATCTCGGGCATCTCCATCCAGTGGGAAAATGCGTATGCTTCCGTCTTTGATCTGGAAGTATCCAACGACGAGGTCAACTGGCAGTCTGTTTACTCGACAACGAAGGGGCAAGGCGGCCTGACAGAAATTGAGGTCACAGCGGAGGCACGATATGTGCGCTTGTTCAGTCATCAAAGAGCACAGCCAGCCTATGGCGTCTCTGTATACGAATTCAATGTATATGGGACGGGCGGAGCAAATCCACCTCCCAAACCATTAGCAATGAACCTTGCACTAGGACAACCGGTTACAGCGTCTTCGGAAGAAATTGATGAGCCCAGCCGTTCAGCCGAGGATAAAGCCAAAATGGAAAAAGGGAATTACGAAGCACGGAATGTAACGGATGGCCGTCCGGATACACGCTGGTCTTCCATCTACAAGGATCAGGAATGGATTGTTGTAGACCTTGGACTAATCCGGGAGATCGGGAACGTATCCCTACAATGGGAAAACGCTTTTGGACGTGCATACGATATTCAAGTATCAAATGATGCAGACCAGTGGACTACATTATACCGGGAACTGCACAGCGACGGTGGACGGGATGAGATTCCGGTATACGCCGAAGCACGGTATGTGAAATTAGCCGGACTTGGCAGAGGAACAACCAACGGATACTCCCTGTACGCATTCGACGTCTACGAGTATATCGAAGGCGATGCCAAACCTGTGCATACAATTCCGAATATCCCTGAACCGTCCTCGGTAAAGGTGGGTTCCGGGAGTTACGCTGTAAATGACATCACCATGCTGCAGCCGAAAAACCCGAAAAATCGCACGGCTGACATCACAGCGCCCCTCCCTTCCAATGACTGGTGGCAGTCTATTCTTGTATCCGATCTGGGGGATGGCAACAGTCTGGTCACACTTCCGCTTAAAAGTAGATATACCAAACAAGGACTTCAACTTCTGAATCCCGGAGCTGGTTACGTTTCGGCTGATGGCGGTTCTATGGACGCTGACGGTGAACCGGATCTGATCATGAGCACCAGCAATATGAACCCGGCGGAGGTAAATACCAAGGTGGCGGGATATGGGGATTATTCCGCAACGATCATCATGAGCGATGATGACACAGCCAAAATGAATACCACGTTTGTGAAAGGTTCCCCTTTCCTGTACAACACCTTCGATAACCCGGATACCATTATTGTTCGTTCTCCCAACATCACACGTCTCTTCGATGATCAGAACCGTGAAATTGTTCTGAATGATGGAGAATCGCTGACGGCCGATCATATCGGTGTTGAAGTAACCAATCAGGACAGAGCGCCCACGCCTCAGACCTTTACAAGAAACTACGGGATCTTTGCACCTGAAGGAACCGTATTTATGAAACTTGGCAATACGCTCAAAATCAAGCTGGGCCAGAGCGAAGACTATCTGTCACTGGCTACCCTGCCGTCCGCGGCAGAACTGTCTTATTATTACCGGCATGCCTACGCCTTTGTAACCGATACAACAGTGGACTACAATTATAATGAGAGCACTTCACTGGTAACGACTACCTTCAACTCGGTAACCCGGACGAAGCGGGCAGGCTTTTCATCCGAGACAGTGATGGCCTTGTTGCCGCACCAATGGAAACTAGCGACTACTCCGGTTACGGAGCTTGCTTACCCTTCCATTCGCGGCATGATGAAAGTAAGTGAAGGCAATACGTTTACGACACAAGATCGATTCTATGGAATTATTCCGCAATTTGTGGAGCCAGATGATCCAACCTACTCGCGTGCACAATTAATCAGCTATCTGGATCAGCTTGACGCGGATACGGCAGGCAATCTGATGAGCGAGGATCCTTACTGGCAAGGGAAAAAGCTTCATCCGCTTGCGCTGGGTGTGCTCATCAGCGACCAGATAGGAGATACGGTACGACGAGAAAACTATCTGTCCCTGCTTCGAACCATTTTGACAGATTGGTATACCTATTCGCCGGACGAACCTTTGCACTCGTATTATTTTTATTATTCGGATGAATGGGGAACCATCTTCCCTTACGGTAGCGGATTTGGTGTTAATACCGGATTGACAGATCATCATTTCACCTACGGTTATTACGTTTTTGCATCGGCTGTACTGGCCACATATGACAAAACATTCTTGCAAGATTACGGCGACATGGTTGAGCTTCTGATTCGGGACTATGCCAATCCTTCACAGACAGATGATCAGTTTCCATGGCTTCGCAATTTTGATCCGTACGCTGGTCACTCCTGGGCAGGTGGTTACGCCGATAATCGCAGCGGGAATAACCAGGAGGCCGCAGGAGAAGCGCTCTTTAGTTGGGTCGGCCAATATATGTGGGGTGAGGTGACAGGCAACAAAGCCTATCGCGACACCGGGATCTGGGGCTTCATGACCGAAGAGAAAGCTGCCGAGCAATACTGGTTTAACTATGACGGGGATAACTGGCTGGAGGATTACCAACACGCTACGGTAGGTCATGTGTACGGCAGCGCCTACCTGTATGGAACGTACTTCTCTAATGAGGCGGAGCATATTTACGGTATTCACTGGCTGCCGCCAGCGGAATGGATGACCTATTATGGACGTGATCCGCAGAATACTAAGGCTCTCTACAATGGTCTCATTAAGGACCTGGGTGGTCAGCAGGAGCGCACATGGCAGCATATTATCTGGCCATTCCAGTCCATTGGAGACCCGCAAGGTGCTCTAGCCAAATGGAATACGAGTGAGATGCAGCAAAATGAAGTCTTTAACGCGTACTGGTTCATGCACAGCATGGCTTCTACGGGAACACGCACGATGCATATATGGGCAGATGATCCGGCAGCAACCGTGTATGAAAAGGACGGCGTCTATACAGCGCAAATCTGGAATCCGTCCGACACTGTCAAAACCGTTCATTTCTACAATGCCCATGGCGCTTTGGGTTCGGCTACCGTGTATGCCAAAGCGCAAGTAAAGGTTAACCCGCTGGAACATTCCGTCGTTAAACAGCCGGATGCCTCTCAGGGTGTAGTCTATCTCGATCGGAGCCAATGGACCATTACGGCATCCTCCAGTTCGGAGCCGGTAGAGCGCATGGTGGACGGTGATCTGACTACACGCTGGTCATCCGGACAGATTCAGAAGCCCGGCGATTGGTTGCATATCGATCTGGGTGGCGAACAGTTTATGGATACGGTATTCATGAACTCCGGCAACAACGGCGGTGATTATGCTCACGGGTACGAAATCTACGTATCCAAAGATAACGAGAACTGGAGCGAGCCTATCACAGAGGGAGCAGGAACGTCTCCAAGTCTGTCCGTGGATTTGGGCATGCAAACCGCTCGTTATGTCAAAATTGTATTGACCTCCTCTGCAGACAGCTGGTGGTCGATCTCTGAACTCAAGCTTGCCCGATTTGGCAAACTTGAAGCAACACCAGAGCTCCCACAGCCCGTACCGCCTCCAGATCGCTCTTCATGGATCGTAACCGCCTCCTCTACTCAAGGAGCAGATGTTACAGCCAATATGCTGGACGGAAGTTCAGATACACTATGGACAAACGGTAGGAAGCAAACCAAAGGACAATGGATTACCATTGACCTCGGCCAAAAGAGTTTTTTCGATGCCATAGAATTGGACCCGGGCCATGCGAAAGAAGACTATCCGAGACAGTATCGGATTTATGTCTCGGATGACGGTGAACACTGGGGCACATCCATTGCGGGCGGCGAAGGCACGCCTGGACGCATGTCCATCACTTTCCCTGAACAGCAGGCACGTTATGTGAAAATGGTACAGATCGGGGATTCCGATCAATGGTGGTCGATCTCCGAGTTGTTTGTTCATCATAATGGAACGGGCAAACAAAAGAGGCTACTGCCAGATGGCTGGTCCGTGACAGCTTCCTCCGGAGACGATGCAGCGGCTATACTCGACGGCTCGGACCAAACACGCTGGACCTCCGGTCAGACTCAAACAGGTGGCGAATGGATTCAGCTTGATATGGGAGCCTCGCAGCCAGTGAATCGGATTGTGCTCGACAGCGCGCACAGCCGGGAAGACTTTGCTCGCGGTTATGAAATATATACTTCTCTGGATGGAGAGCATTGGGGAAAATCCTTGGCTTCGGGTGAAGGATCAGATGCGCTACTTTCTATCGCTTTTACACCGCATGAGGCACGTTATATTAAGGTCGTACAGACGGGTACCGATTCTCATTGGTGGTCCGTGGCTGAATTAGAGGTCTATACCGCTGATCAGACACCTTGGATATCCGGGGAACAGGATCATCTGTTACCTGCTGAACTGGATCGAACATCATGGACAGCGACTGCCTCCACCTCTGAAGATGTTGCGGCGATGCTCGACGACGATCTGAATTCACGCTGGACCTCTTCATCTGGTCAACATGCCAATCAATGGGTCCAGATTGATCTGGGAAGCAAGCAGAGCTTCAGCCGCTTGACAATGGACTCAGGCAGCAGCAGCAACGATTATGCTCGCAGCTTCCAGTTTTTCACTTCTGATGATGGCGAACGTTGGGAAGGGGTTACGGAAGCACTGGGAACAGGACCTGTCATCTCACATACGTTCTCCAAACAAACGGCGCGATACATCAAAATTGCCTTGACCGCGGACACTCCCGAGTGGTGGTGGTCCATCGCCGAGTTAAAACTTTACCATTAATGTTATCATGATCTCTCCAACCATCTCTCTCCCGTCCTTGCGGGGCAGGGGTGGTTTTTCTTGATAAGGATGAAGCATACCTCATGTAAACTTCATGTTCCATATATCACCTTTATAGTAAGATATAGATTAATGTAAATATTATTAATTTCTAATCGATAAGGAGGGCTTTATTTGAAAAATATAATTGTCTTTGGTGCAAGCAAGGGATTGGGCGATGCATTTGTCAGAGGTGTGCCACAATCCGGTGATAAGGTCTGGGTGGTCTCCCGCAGCAAGCCGGAAAGTCTGTCCGTGGAGGATGGCGTCGAGCGAATATGGATTCAGGCTGATCTTTCCGAGCTTCAGGCCGCAGAGCAAGTTGCCAGCCAACTTCAAGGCGAGACGTTGGATGTGCTTATTTATAACGTGGGGATCTGGGAAAAGGAAGGATTTGAAGAGCACTACACGTTTGATAAGGATGAACCCGCAGATATCAGTCAGCTGATCCATGTGAATGTGACTTCTACAATTGTATGTATACAGGCTTTACTGCCTCAGCTCCGCCAGTCTGAAGCAGGCAAGATCATCCTGATTGGTTCAACAGCCGGTTTGAGCAATGCAGGCAGCAGCCAGGTTTCTTTTGTCGCCTCCAAATTTGCCATACGGGGTATTACGGAAGCTCTAAGAGAACATACGAGAAATGACCGCATCGCGGTGACATGCATCAACCCGGGAGAACTGGCGGCAGAAATTCCGTATGAAGACGGGATGGAACGTGCACTGGCCGAGTATGATGGGACCCGCATTCCCCTGCAAGATATGGTCTCCATCGTTCGATGTATCATCAGCTTGTCCAAAGCGGCCTGCGTGAAAGAGATCAACATGCCCGCATTAACGGATACGAACACCTAGATAGCAATGACATCTACACGCCTCAATCGGTCCGTTCACCGGAGTGCGCTCTGTATACACACGCTGGACAGAAGCCCGTTTACATTAATACATGCGATAAGTGCGCAATACCTGCGGAATTCAGGCGTTCATGCTCAGGGATATTTTCATATAACAAATGGGATTTTCCGGCCTTGTCCAGGTGATCACGCATAGCTGCAATTCGTCCTTTGTTAACATCAATGAAACGAAAATCGATTTGGCGCAAATGCTCCAGCCCGGTCAGTCCAGCAAACGAATCCGCCTTGAGCGCCGTATTAATCTCTTTCAGTTCAATAGACTCCAAAGCACGGGCTGTCCATAGATGTGTCGTATCCCGCAACGATTTCATATAGTCCAGTTCGAGCTGTCTGAGAGAGGTCAGAAGGGAAAAGTCGCATAACTGCTCCAGCTTGGGCAAGGACAGATGCAGATATTCCAGCCCGCGCATCTGTTCGAGTCCCTGAATACTCGTCAGTTTGCGAACAGAGCTGAGCTTCAACATCGAGATGGTCGACTGTGTCAATACATCCAGTCCCCCTTTTAACTCACAGTGATCCAGGGATAGATACTGAAGCATAGGCAGTTCCGCTAACACATCAGCACTTTCGATCGTGCAGTTCAGAATGAGCGTATGCAGTTGGAGACATGCCGCAATGGAAGCAAATCCGTTGAATTTGCCACGCAGTTCAAGAAAGGTCAATCGTTTGTAGTGTTTAATAAAATCGAGCACGGTTGCCTTTGCAGGTGAATTCAATCTTAGAAACTGCAGTTGCTCCATCGCACCCAGTATCGTCAAATCCTGAGCCTGCGAAAGATCAAGCTGCAAGGCAGACACATGTTTCAACTGTGCCAGTCGCCCAAAAAATCCGGATGAATATACCCCTTTAGGGTCCATATGTGATATGTGTAGAATCAGATCCGGCCGGGCAGAAAATACTTTGGCATCGAGCTCGGCAAGGTCCTCGTATGTATCCGCGTCAACGCGAAAATGAACCGTTGCTCTGCGACGCAACAGATGCACCGCCTGGTGCATCTTTTCGGCATTCCATGGAACCCCCTGTATTGAAGCATGCCATAACTCACTCACAGATAATCCCCCTTTTCCATCCATAGTTCCAATTCATTCCATTATAAACAAGATCGCCTGGATGAACCACTACCGATCCCGTTTTTTCATTCCTTTCCTCTTTTTTAATCCCTCCCCTTTCAGCCTGCTCATACTCATACCTTTCCTTTCCGTCGCTTTCAGGATTATTCGACAGAAATCTACATAAAACTATAGATTAAGCCGACATATAACTTAGGCGTTTTGAGCTTTTTATTAATCATCTGGGGAGATGGAATATGTCGAACATGTTGAACAAGTGGGGGAAAACGGGAGCACGGACATCTAGTATGGCAAATACGTTGTCCATTGTGCTGCTGATCATTATCGTAGTTGTCTTTGCCGTGCTGGGAACATTTATGTTTGCAAGCACACGAAACATTCTGGTGAAACAGCAGGAATCCATGCTCCAGACCAAGACACAAGCCATTGTTAGTGAATTTGATGCACTATTCAAGGAAAAGGGCGCACTGGTCAAGCAAATGTCCACCAACACATTATTTCAGCAATACATAGAAACAACAGCATCTGCTGCGGATGCGAAAAGTTCAACCTACGCTGCGGAAACACAGGCGACACTCGCCGCTATTGTTAAAGCAGAGCCTTCGTTTGCAGATGCCTGGGTCGCGGGTCTGGATGGAAAAGGCTTTTGGATTCAAAATGATGGTGTCGTATCTGCGCCGGACTTTGATATCCAGTCACGTCCATACTACAAGCCGGTTACTGACGCAGACGGACTTTATTTCTCCGATCCGTACATTGATATTGCAGCAGGCGATGTACTCATGGGTATCTTCTATCCGATCAAAGACGAAAACAACACCACGATCGGCTTTGCCGCAGCGGATATTGCATTCAAGGATATCCCGGCGATTATGGAGAGTTATTCCCTTGGAAGCACAGGTTATTCTATGTTGCTATCCAAGAGCGGGGAAATTCTGTACCATCCGGATCAAGAGAAGGTATTGAAGGAGAACATCCTGAACAGTACGGGGGACATGGGAGACATCGGCAAGAAAATGCTTGCCGGTGAAAACGGCGTACAACTTATGAACGACAATGGGGAACGTCGATATATCGGCTTCGCTACCAGCAAAGATACGGGATGGTCCGTTGGTCTGACCATATCCGAAGAAGAAGTTCTCGCGGAATTAAAAACATTCACGTGGATTACGCTTGGCGGTTTTGCTGCAGCCACCCTTCTGCTTGTGATTATCTGTTACATTACCCTTCGCCGTCTGTTACGCTCCATACCACAGCTGCTGGCCAAGATTAAACAGATTGAACAAGGTGACCTGACTGTCCAACTGGATATCAAATCTAATAATGAAATTGGACAGATCGCCACAGGCTTGAATTCCATGGTGCAGAAAATTCAGGGCATGCTGCAAATGGTCGGCAGCTCGGCGCAAATCCTGAACCAGTCGTCGAATGATCTGCAAGCCATCTCCTCACGAACGGCTGTGACCATGAATGACACATCAACAGCCATCAACGAGATTGCCAATGCTACGAATTATCAGTCCATCGAAACGGAAAATATCTTACGCAAAACAGGCTCATTATCCAGCCAAATTGATGAAATTGCTACCGATGCGCAGGCTATGGGAACGGTCGTGCAGACATCTGCTGATCAAAGCAGCCAAGGACTTGCGGTCGTGGAACAATTATCGAAATGGTCCGAGGAAAACCACCTGTCCACCCAAGCAATGTCCTCTATTATCCAGGAGATTGACCTGAGTCGGAATGAAATATCCAGTTTTGTGGATACAGTCAAACAGATTGCCTCTCAAACGAACCTGCTCGCCCTGAATGCCTCCATTGAGGCTGCACGTGCTGGCGAACATGGAAGAGGATTTGCCGTCGTTGCCGAAGAGGTCCGCAAACTTGCAGAACAGACGGCTCAGGCAACAGAGGAAATCAACAAAAAGGTGAATGTTATTGAAGAGAAAACAACCCTGTCTGTTGAACATACCATGCGCGGTATGAAGATTGCGGAGGAGAATGCCAAATCCGTAGAAGATACCAAACATGTTTTCTTCAGTATTAACAAAGACCTGAAAGATCTACAGCAACGTATGATGCAGATTACCACTAATACCGCCAATGTACACAAACACAAAGATGAGATATTCCAGGCACTGGAGATTATCTCATCCACCACAGAGGAGAACTCGGCATCGACGGAAGAAGTAAGCGCCAGCACGCAGGATCAGCTGGATAGTATCGAACAGGTAGCGGATCTGTCGAAACAGTTGAACCAGCTATCTGGCAAACTGCAAGACGAACTAAGTCAGTTTAAAGTAAAGTCATGATCCGCAAGCTTTCCCCTGCTCTTCTCTTTTTGTCGCTGTCCATTTATTATTAATGAATATGCGTACGAAGAGGATTGGAGGCTGAATCATCATCATGAACTTTGCCAAACGAATGGATCATTTCAACGAAGGAATATTCACCCGGTTGCTGGAGATCAAACGCCGCAGACTGGAGAACGGTCAGCCCGTTATTGATCTCAGTGTGGGTACGCCGAATATCCCACCTGCGCAGCATATTATAACTGCACTATGCGAGGCCGCTGCTGATCCGGCTAATTATATATATGCTGTGAATGATCAGAGTGAGTTGCTGCAAGCTACAAGCGATTGGTACAAGCAACGCTATCAGGTCGAGTTAGACCCGGCAACACAGATCTGTTCCTTGCTCGGTTCACAGGAAGGGCTGGCACATATATCCCTCTCCATTGTCGATGAAGGTGATCTGGTGCTGGTCCCTGACCCCTGCTATCCCGTCTTTGCGGATGGACCGTTACTAGCAGGTGCAGAACTGTATTATATGCCGCAAAAAGAAGAAAACGGGTATGTTATTCAGCTTCAGGATATACCGGAAGATATCGCTCATCGAGCAAAATTCATGCTGGTCTCCTATCCTAACAATCCAACAACTGCGATGGCACCGGATCAGTTCTATCTCGACCTGATTGCCTTTGCCAAGAAGTATGATATTATCGTGCTTCACGATAATGCGTACAGCGAGCTCGTATTTGACGGAATGTCATGTGGAAGCTTCCTCGCATTCCCTGGCGCCATGGACGTCGGTGTGGAATTCAATTCCCTGTCAAAAACGTACGGACTGGCAGGAGCGCGAATCGGCTTCTGTGTGGGCAATACAACCATGGTCTCCATGCTGAAAAAGCTAAAATCCAATATGGATTACGGGATGTTCCTACCGATCCAAAAAGCAGCAATTGCCGCCATTACCGGAGATCAATCCGAGGTTGAACGGGTCAGAGCTATTTATGAACAGCGCAGAGACATCCTATGTGAAGGCTTCAGCAGTCTGGGTTGGCCAATTGCCAAACCTGAAGCAACGATGTTCGTATGGAGCCGGATTCCGGCGCACTACGACAGCTCGGAGCAATTTGCCATGGATCTGGTTACACATGCAGGAGTCATCGCAACCCCAGGCAGTGCCTTTGGTCCTTCAGGCGAAGGTTACGTTCGATTCGCGCTTGTTCAGGATAATGAAATATTGCAACAAGCGGTACAATCCGTCGATGACAGCGGGATTCTGAAATCCAGCTAACGGGAGTACGATTGGAATGTGCTCAAGCCAAAATCCCCTCAAGGTCCAAAGGGAGTAAGAGTTTCACGTTTGATAACGTGGTCTCTACTTCTTGTAGACGTGAGGGGATTTTGTCATTTGGTGCGGGAGTAGACATTCATTGGGTGATTTAAGATTGCGGCTGAATGGTGCCAACTAGAGTAAAAGGCTGGGCAAAACCCAGCCTCTCCTCATCAAACCGTACGTGAGGTTTTCCCTCATACGGCTTTCCGATGTTTGTCATTCATGGGCATGCAGATTACAATAGCGTTTTTAATTCATATTGACTGGCGATGTACTTAACCTCAGCTATTGAACCCATCCATTTTCTGCGTTGTCTCTTCTTCGCGTACCACCGTGTTAACCGTTGCAACATATACCAATCCAGCTTAGCTAGTCTCTTTTGGCTGTAACTCGTGTAGTAATAGTTTCTCCACCCTTGAATTTTCGGATTGAGCCATTTCACATGTTCCGCAAACGATCTAGATCGCATACTCGGTGGGGATAATCGCTCTTTAATGACTCCACGAATTCGTTCTTCCGCCTTTTTGGTTAGCCATTGCTGTGTGGTGTAATATACCTTCCCTTGCGACGTTTCTGCTTTCGTTTTTCGGTGGTGCATTCCTAAGAAGTCGAATCCCTCGTTTCCTGTCCATAGACCTACAATGCGAGTTTTGGTCGGGTGCAGGGTTAGCTCCAGACGTTCCATAATTTTGCCTATGTGTTCATACGCATGCTCGGCGTCCTTTTTGGTTTTACAGATGACTACAAAGTCGTCTGCATACCTTGTCAGTTCTCCCAGACCTCTTCCATGTTTCTCCCATAGTCGGTCAAAATAGTTCAGATAGATATTCGCCAGAAGCGGTGAGATCACACCACCTTGCGGCGTTCCTAAATCGGAGCGCCTTACGTTTCCTTCTTCCATCACTCCCGCCTGAAGCCACTTCCGTATTAATTTCAGTATCCGCCTGTCGTTGATGCGCATCTGCACCAATTTCATAAGCTTCTCTTGATTAATGTTATCGAAGTAACCTTGGATATCGACGTCGACTACCCAATTCCCTTTGCGGTTGCAGGCTTTCCGAATTCGTTCCAGCGCTCCTTTCGCACTTCGTTTTGGGCGAAATCCGAAGGATACGTCCTCAAAATCCACTTCAAAGATGGGTTCAATTACCAGTTTCGTTGCCATCTGTATGACTCGGTCGCGCACGGTGGGTATGCCCAGCGGCCTTTGCTTCCCATCTTTCTTGGGGATATAGTGCCGCCGTACAGGCTGCGGATGGTAGTTGCCTTCTTTCAACGCTCGTTCGCAGTCCTTAAGGAAGTTCATTTCTCCTTGTTCCTCCACATCTGCCAGCGTCATGGCATCTACTCCTGCTGCTCCCTTGTTCGCTTTCACTCGTCTCCAGGCTTCGCACAAAACATCTCCCCGGTAGACTTTGTCGTACAAGGCATGGAATTTACGCTTGCTGTTCTCCTTGGCCACATGACCTAGCTTTTCTTGGAGTTGTTGAACTTTTTCCTTTGGTGTTGTTAGCCGATTGGCATTCACTCACTCGTACCTCCTCCAAAAGCATAAACAAAGCAGGGCTCCTTCCCTCCCCAAGGTTATGTTGTCCTTGGGTTCTTCGGTACTATGAGCCCCTCGGACTCCCTTCCCACAGACGTTTCACTTCGTCTTTTGGACTTATAGAGCATCTCTTTACGAATTCCTAAAAAAAAAATCCGTGTGGGGGAGGGTCTCCCCAGTTCACTGCATGATCTTTCAAGCCATGCCGCTCCCTTTACGCCGGAAGGTTCTTCACTGTTGTTCCAAGTTCTGCACAGCTTCCTTGGCCTTCATCTATATGACCGAGACTCGGCACCTTCTTTTCCCCCTTGCAGGGCCTTTTTGACGACGCGGCAGGATTCACTTCATGTTACGGCCTGGCTTGTTGCTCGCCCTGTTTCTGACAGGTACTTTTGTCGATGCGCTTTTGCACACAGATTTCGCCATATGCAAGCATCCTAGCTACCAAGGTGGCTTGGCCCCTCCTTGGGTTGGACTTTCACCAACAAGATCATGCGTGCCTCTGGGCACGCGTTACAGCAAAAAGCCTGCTCGGGGAGCAGGCTTCAGGTTTGAACTTTTTATACAGACTTGCGCCAGTTGGAACGATACATCAGATACAGGAAGTACGGTGTTCCGATGATCGCAATGAGTATGCCTGATGGAATCTCTGTCGGTGCCATGACGGTTCTGCCGATTGTATCGGCGAGCACCAGCATGACTGCACCCGCTAATGCGGATAGGAACATGGATCGTCTTAACTTATTCCCCGTCAGTAACCGAACCATATGTGGTGCAATCAGACCGATAAAACCAACGGTTCCTACGCAAGCAACCGCACCTGCTGCAAGTAATACACCAACTGTCATGGCTAATAATCGTGTACGACGTACTCCGAGACCAAGCCCGGATGCACTATTGTCGTCAAATACCAGCAGTTCGAATCTGCGTGCCAGCCACCAAGCCACCGGTACCAGAATAACTAAAAATAATCCGATAACCCTCACCTGTTCCCAGGTACGAGCATAGGTACTTCCTGTCAGCCAGATATATCCGCTGCTACCGTATACCGCACCACGGACAATCAGAATCTGAATACCTGCTCCAGCAATGGCAGACATTGCAATCCCCAGCAACACAACCGCCGAAGGGTTCAGTCCTTTCTTCCAGGCGAGGGAGAACACCACCACTGCAGCAATGGCTGCACCGATGATTGCCGCAATTGGCAGCAAGTATATCGGAAGACCCGGCCATAAGATGATGACCATCATCGCTCCAAGCCCTGCACCTGAGGACACACCAACAATTGAAGCATCTGCCAGCGGGTTACGTACCGCCATCTGAATGAGTACACCACTGATTGCCAGTGCAGCTCCTGCACCTGCGGCAACAAGTGTACGCGGAATCCGAAGCTGAATCAGCGCGGAGAACAGTCCATCCGATTGGAACAGACTTGGTAACCAATCGGCCAGCGGAATTCGCATACCGCCAAACATCGTACTGAGCAAGATAAGCACGACCGTTATGACTGAAAATAATACAGCCATCGGGCCAAATGCAAAGCGACGCGCGGCTCCTCCTGTGCTCATTGAAGTTGACATGCCTGATCCGTTTGCAGCCTTCATGCGTGTAAGAACAAGCCAGATGAGCCACGGTGCACCAATGATTGCCATAACAGCACCCGTTGGCAGTTCCATGCTGGAGTTATGCACCATCTTGGCGAGGACATCTGCTCCAACCAGGAGCGCTGCGCCCCATATGAACACACCGGGTAAAAGTAATCGATTAGAACGTACACCACTCAATCGAACCAGATGTGGTGCGACCAGTCCCACGAAGCCAATCGGCCCAATTACACTTACAATCACAGCGGCCAGCAATACAGCAAGAATTAACCCTACTGCACGAGCCAATGTAACCTTTTGTCCCAAGGAAGAGGCTGTTGATTCATCCAACTCCAGCATATCCCACTGTCTGGACAGAATTAACGCGAGAAGGGTAATACCAACCACCCAAGGTAAAGCATAAAACACACCACTCCAGTCATTCTGGACAAGTGTTCCGGAGCCCCAAAGGAACAACCCTTGTGTCTCCATGGAGAAAAAAATATGTAATGCACTTGTAAATGAACCAAGCACCATCGATACAATCATACCGGACAACGCAAGTCGAACCGGGCTTGATGTTCGTCCGCCGCCCATGAAATAAGCCGCAAATGCTGCTAGCAAACCACCTAGTGCTGCGAAAAGAAAAGGCGACTGACTTAATAGACCTGGAAAAGCGATAGCTCCCAGCACCACCACAAAGTACGCTCCTGCATTAATGCCCAGCGTATCTGAAGCAGCCAATGGATTACGAGTAATCGTTTGCAGCAAAGCGCCCGCAACAGCCAGTGCGCCACCCGCAAGAATACCGATTACTGTCCGCGGCATGCGCAAGTCCCAGACCATATTGTGCTCTAATGAATCCTGTCTGCCTGTAAGAGCGTCCCAAACGACATGCAAAGGAATGGAAGCTTCTCCATAACACAGACTTACAAAAAAAAGCACGATGAGAGCGGTTAGACCGCCCCCATATATGCTTATTGTGCGCCAATTCATAGCTGGCTTAGATCCTTGAACCGAACTCATTTGGTAATCGCCTCGACTACCCCATCAACCAATACTTTGGAGGAGATCGGTCCACCAAATGTCCATGTTGTACTATCGAGTTGATATGTGCGTTTTTCCTTCACAAAGTTCAGGCCGTTCCATACCGAGTTATCTTTCATGGCTGTGCCAAAGACGTCATCGTCTGGTTGTGTAATATAAATGAAGTTACTGTCCTTTACATCGGTTAAGGATTCAATACCTACTGTAGAGAAGCCATAGTTCTCAACTTTATCCGGCTTCCATTCGTTAACCAGTCCGATTTTGTCCAAAGTACCAATCACAACCGAGTTATCGGTAAACATACGCAGGCTGACTGCATTTTGATATGTGAACGCTTGTGTCAGTGCAAAGTTGAAGTTTTCTTTCCCCGCAGCAGCCAGTTTTTCTTTGGCTTCTACATAGTGCTGATCGAGATTACTCAGAACTTCTTTTGCTTTGTCTTCTTTACCGAGAGCTGTTGCAATGTTATTAAATATCTCTGTCATCTTGTCATAATCATAGCCGTCACCATCATACGGATCATATTCAATCGTTGGAGCAATCGCGTTAAGCTGATCGTAAACCGCCGTGTTATTATCTGCATTAGCAATGATAAGATCTGGCTTCAATGCAGCAATAGCTTCCAGATTTGGTTCACTGCGTGTTCCGATATCCGTTACACTGTCATCCAGTGCTGCTTCGGATGTTACCCACACTTTATAGTTAGCGTTATCTGCGTTACCTACTGGTTGAACACCCAGGGCAACAACATCTTCCGTATATGTCCATTCAAGTGTAACGACACGTTCTGCTGGTTTGTCCAGCTTAAGCTCTCCACGTTTATGCTTCACGGTAACAGGACCTGCTGTCTCTTCAGCCGGAGCACTACCCGAGTCACTACCTTGACTTGTATCTGTTGTAGTCGTGCTTTTACCACAACCCGCCAAAACCAGCACAAAGGCCAGCATAATCAACAGTCCATTCAACCCTTTTTTCATATCTCTTTTCTCCCCTGTTAATATGTATTTATATGATAACAATTATCATTATCACTATTGGATTATGCCGTAGGAATGGATTTTTGTCAATGGAAAGTACCTTATTCCCATTCTTTTATCAAATAAAAAAGGAAAGGATAGCTCAAAAGCCATCCTTCCCTTCTATTGATTGCTGTTAACTCAACTGCATCGTAGTGATGCATGTATTATCATTTTCATATGTAGACAATTGCGTTTCTGCAACCTTTCCATCTCGAACAATACGAATCAGATAGGTTCTGTCTCTAGGCACCCAAAAATCCATAAATCCGTTTGCACCAGACTTCATCACTTCATCTTTCATAAAAGTGTTGCCTTGAGAATCGTGAATGGTAACACTGAATTCCTTATTGCTCATTTCCCCCTGACAACCGGTCAAGCTATGAATTGCACAGGGATGGGTCTGGTCCACATAGGGTGCAATGGAAAGGAAAAATTCATTTTCAGGCAAATCATATGTAATGGTTTTTTCATCTTGATCGGTGACGATTAACTGTTTGGCATTAATGGAGGCAGATTCCGGTGTTTCTTTTCCTGTGCTGATATCTTCCACCAATTTTCGGATGTTGGGCGCATTGGCTGTACCCGCCTCTTCCTTGCCCGTATTGCTTGCAAACAGATAGGTTCCGATTACAATCACAACTACAACACTTGCAATGATCCACATTTGTTTTTTCATTTGGAGTCCATCTCCTCGTCCGTTTTCATCAAGTATAATGGAGAACAAACCATCATGGACTTAAACATCGAGAAATTCACCAGATATTCACATATATGGTTCGCTCATTTCGGGATATGCATATATGATATCTGGTCGATAAGTCTTACAGTTCATTGCGTGAGCGACAATTAATATGCCATAATCCGGTCTGCCATTTCCTCGGCTTGAAGTACCGCAGACAACGGGTCGGATAGAAAATATCTATTCCAGTCAAGGCTAATAATCCGGCAGTGATCTGTCTCGATGGACTTCTGCCATGGTTTGCCTGAAGCTTGATCAAGTCCGTGTCTTGGACCATTATCCAACACCAACAGGTAGTCCTCCAGGTACCCACCTACCGCACTCCGCGCAATATCCAGGTATTCCAGGCCCGGCTCCAATAGTTCCTGGCGAACCTTGCCTGCTGGCTTCAAGTTCAGTAACCCGTAGGCTGCCTTACCTCCACGAGTTCCCGTATTTCCCACAAGGGTAATATGTTCTCCCCAGTTCGGATCAATGACGGTAAATGTCTTCTCTGCGGAGACCTTGCCCGGGATCGTTTGCTGCAAAGTATGTACTCTCCGCCCGTATTCCTTAATCCATGTTTCGGCTTCTGTCTGGCGATTCAGAATACGTCCCATCTCTCGAATCTCCTCCGCGACAGAGCCGTAACCAGTCTCTCCATAGACCACCGTAGGTGCAATTCTGGCATAGGAAGCGTAGGCAGCAGGATTCCAGGTGATAATCAAATCGGGCTCCAGTTCAAGCACTTTTTCGAGCGAGATAAAATTATGATTGCCGATATCCTGTACTTGATCATAGATATAAGGCTCCAGCATTTGGTTACTTTCAATGAGTGAATGCGGCGCTCCAAGAGGCGTCACTCCCAATGCCAGCACTTCTCCCAAATTCCAGTCCACGACAACACGGCTAGGCTTGGTCGGTATCGTAATCTCGCCCATGCTTGTGGCAAGTTTTCGAGTTCTGGCTCTTGGTACCTCGGGCGCTGGGGGCTTCCTCACTTGGACTCCTTGTAGATCTATAATCTTCTGTTTTGGCTGGTTTTTGTCAGCTTCAACTATAGGTACCGTTCGTTCGCTCCATCCCGAATAATGACTTTCCAGAGCGGCATGTGGTTGGGATGTTTGCAGGGCTACATCTGGAGCACCGCACTCTCGACGCTTTCTGTAAAACTCAGGAGATACACCATAATGTTTCTTGAAATAACGACTTAGCGTGTAGCCGTTCTCATAGCCTACTCTCTCCGCGATTTCTTGTAAGGTCCCATTCGTGCTCACCAGTAGTTTTAATGCCTGTTCCATCCGAATCTGTGACAGCACACGGCTGGGACTCGTATTTAATTGAAGCTGAAACAATTGGTTCAGATACCTTGGACTACAATTCAGCATTTCAGCTACCTGTTCTATCTTGAGTGGTTCCCCGTAGTGACGTTTCATATAATGCACCGCCTGATCTACCCGATTCAGCTTAGCATCGTTAAACCTTTGCTCCTGCATTTGTTTCAGCATCTCGGCGAGCCATTGGTAGAACAACGCCTTGGTTTGAATTCGGCCTGCTGACTGTAGTTCATTCCATTGTCTGTATATCAACTGCATGATCTCAATTAATGGCAATGGACACGCTGGTTCAAAACCAAAACTTACTTGCAAAGACTCCGACCCAGTATATGTTTGGGATCTTTCAGTATTTGGCTTCTCTGACTCTGGTGACGAATAAGACAACATATGTATTTCCATCGGCTTATTAGCCAGACAATCCAGACGCGTTCCTTTGGAGGCGTGCAGAATATATGTCCCTTTAATGTGATGCATCGCCTGACCAAGCCAGATCTTCCCCTTGCCATTCGTAATTAATAAAAAAGCATTCGAGGGAAGCGTCCACGTATTAGGATCTTCACTGATGTTAACGGTCATGATCCGAATATCCAGTAATCGGATTGTTATATGCTCCCATAATGCCCCGTATTCTTCTATGTTCATCGTCATGGACCTTTCTTTGTGTTTCCTCGTTACCACATCCAAAGCTTCGCCTCATCATATATGATAATCATTCTCAGTTCAACCTGTCGATTGAGTTCTGAAATGGTTATGCTTCCGCTTCCGAATTGGTTATTGTGCAATGGTTAGATTGTCTCTAGAGTTATATTAAATGAAAATCATTATCAATTAGAAAGAGGGTTCGTCATGTTGTTTAAGAAAGCTTGGTATCGTATCACCCTGCCTGTTTTGCTGATCATGGCCGTATTCATTAGTGGTTGTACCCAGAAAGAGACCGTGAAACCTGGGACGACAGAAACAGGAAACACCGCACCGCAAACAAGAACACTCTCCACGATGATGGGAGACGTTACAGTCCCCCTCAACCCGGAGCGGGTTGTCGTTGATTGGAATATAGGACATGTTCTGGCTGTCGGCGTAACACCAGTTGGTGTGCCGAGTAGCCTGCTGGATTATGGAGTATTCCTGCGTGACAAACTTGTGGATAGCGCGGATTTGGGTAACCACAGTGAGGTTTCACTTGAGAAAATGGTAGAGTTGGAACCGGACCTGATTATCACATGGGACCAGGAGAAATTTCAGACCTATTCCAAAATCGCTCCGACTGTCGTATTCGTACCCGATCAGTATGATTCCATGGAAGCAGAAGTGACAGCCATGGGCGAGATTCTGAACCGCAAAGCAGAAGCCATAACTTGGAACGAATCGTTTAAACAACGGATCGTAGCTGCTCAGGCCAAAATTAAAGGTGTAATTCCAGACGGTGCCACCTTCACCGTTGCCGATTTTAACTTTTTGAAGAACCCAGCCATTATTGGCAACAGCGCCAATCGTGGTGGAAGAGCAGCCTATGAATTGCTTGGACTAACTCCGGCACCCAAGGTGAAGTCAGATCTTCTGGACCTAGGCAAAGAAAATCTGGAAGCTAGCGCGGAGGTCTTTAGAGAGTATGTAGGTGATTACCTGCTGATGATGGTTACAGAAGGCACGAAAGATCACTCCCTGTTGCCTAATGTCTGGGACAATCTGCCTGCGGTGCAGAACGACCATATCTACAAACTGGATATTCATAAATATTTCACTGCTGATCCCTATACCTCCATTCTACAAGCCGAAGAGATCGCAGATCGACTCGCAAGTGGACAGACTGAGCTGAATTAGCGCGAGTTTTCAAATCTAGTGAGACCCGAAACCGAACCTGAACGTGTTCAGCGTAGGCAAGCGCACTGAATCCTGAATGTGTGAGAACGTACCTTTCAAGTGCGAGCAAGCGATCAAGACGTCGTGAAAGCAGATTTTCTTCCTTACAATGAAAAGCTTCTCTTCTGGCGGGATTCAGGGTCGTCCTCTAGGCTCGCCGCCGGTTAGATCAAAACATGGAGCGAGCGCTAACGAATCTGAGGCGTCTTATTCAACGGTTTGAAGCGCCTACAGAAATCTAAGGAACTTGAGACACTCTATATCCGATTAACAAGCCGTTTTCAGTGTTTTTATAAGGGGATTTTGGTAGATAACGTGTCTGATGGACCTTACAATTTAAAAAGAGGAGCTGAAGGCCAAATAAGATGTCCTGAGTTCCTCAGAAAATCATCTATCCATTCGCCAAGATTGGTAGTCTGGGAATTCAAGTTTTTATCCAGTTCAAAAAAGATTACACAAACAGCGCTCACCAGAACGATTCAGGTGGCGCTGTTTTTTGGAGTTTGAATATCTCACTGTTACCGAAACATTATATCTAGTTACACAAATAAGTGTTCATACTTTCGAATCTGGGATCTTAAAATTTGAGCAACTCTCCCAAGAACTTGATCATGTTGTTCAATGAATTGAATAACTGAAGATCGATCGAATTGAAGATTTGTTTGAAGCGCACGTGCTTGTTTTGAAAAATCACTGCTAAATGGCTTCGCCTTAATCTTGCGCAATGCAATACTTGTTGGCATGCTTAGCGGATAGTCTGTTGTATCTGACAAAAGGCTTAGACCGTGATCAAAAAGTGGACAGAGTCTATATCCATCAGGACCATGTATAAAAGCGATATTATTCAAATGTCGGTCTTCATTTAGCAGAATCGCGTCCAGTGGTAACATGATTGAGAAGTACTCTAGCGTATCTAATTTCAATACATCCTTGAGAAAATCAACAACTAAAAGCACGGAATCTCGTGTGCTCTGTCCTTGCTGTAAATCTTCAAATTTGACACCATAACTCTCCAAAATGCGATGCAAAGTAATGATACTCTCTCCCGGCTGCAGAAAATCTTCAGAATAACAACCCGGATATTCAACGTTTTCCTCAATCAGAACACACTGCGTATAAGGAACTATAAGTCCTGATGGAATATTGGATCGTCTAATTAGCTCGAACGCTACCCACTCCGCCAGTCCTTCATAACCAAATTTATTAGCTTTTCCCCACTTATTCTCAATTTTCCATTTTAATTGGTCACCCTTGCTACTACTGACAAAAGTCTTACGAGAATCCTTGCTCACCTGCAAAACGGGGATGGACATCAGCACAAGACAACTCCTCATTAGAAAATCTAATCCAGACATAATCATCATATAACACACCATGTGTTTGTTTTACGATCTCCGAAGCTACGTAATCATTCAGACCCAATGATTGCAAAATTTTATCGGCATGGTGTCTGGTGCGAGGAAAACATCTGGATTCAAAGTAATCCAGTACATCCCCAACGGTTACCTTAGACTTGCTTGGAAAAGGGAGAAAAACAGGCGATACACTTTTATCTTGCCATACATCAACCGTTTGATTGCTATAATCCAACTTCACTTTGGCAATCACCTTGTCATGCTCCAAGACCTCAAATTCAAGAGGAGAAGATATAAATTTGTTTATTTTTTTCATCTGCTACCTCCAACATTTTTTATCAGCTAACAGATTTTGATGTTATTCGACAATATTATACCATTTCTTAGAACATATTATATTTCATCCGTCTAAATTCTCAGATATAAAAAAACTGTGATTCCCAGAAGGGATCACAGTTAGTTTTTTGAAGGTTTTTTAATTATCAATATATAATTTCAAATCAGTTTTCAGACGTAAGATTGTGTTTGAATATTGTTCTATTCTTTCCTGCAATCTTATACGTTCATGCTCGTTGCCAGAAAAATTTATTCTTTTAAAAATATCTTTTGCGTTATTTATATCTTGGATATAGGTATTAATTTTACTTTTCCCTCTATATCTCATACTATCCCCATCTATCTCGAGAAGTGCGTCAGATAACTTCTTATCAGGATCTACTAAAAAACTTTTTAATTGTTCAGAGTTGGCTTTGTGGATAAATGAGTCCGTTTTAAGATCCAATATTCCAACTAATCCCCTCTCAATTTTGGACAACATTGTTGTCCGCACTGTATCCAATTTGTGATCTTCTACTATTTCAGGCTTTAATCTATTTAAATTGTTCAACCATTGTATTAAACATGCTAGTGCGGAGATTGATATTTTATTATTGGTTAAACTTTGTTCGATTTCAGAATGTGGATAATAGCTAAATACCTTTACTCTTGCTGATACAAAAGCAACACTTTTGTTCATTTTGCGTGCGAGCTCACTAAACGAACACTTTTCCCAATAAATCCACATATCATGAGTGTGCTTAGACCATTCATATACACTCCAATCTGATTTACCACCTTGGACTGATCCTAATCTTTCCTGTTCTTCTTCGATACTTTGTGGCCGCTCAACTAAATACACTGGAATTTTTCTTTGCATTAACTTTTTTGCTGCATGCCATCTTCGATGACCTGATAGAATTACATACTTATTATCTCTTTCATAGCAGGTTATAGGAACCTCCCATCCTTTTTCTTTAATTACTCGTTGTAATTCATCAGTTTTAATTGTGTTATCCATTCGTGGATTCAACGGGTTTGGTTCGACATCCTTTATATCTGCCATTATCAACTTGGAATAGTTACTCAAGTCTAACTCCCCCTTGTAATTCAAGGCTCTTATTCTTTAACATTTCCATTAAATCAATTAACTCGTCTATTAATATTTGTGCTTCTTTACGATCTTTACATTCAATTTTTTGAACAGTTGCTATTGAGTCGTCCATTGTTTTATATATTCCGTTGTAATTATCATCTTTTCCCGAACGATTGATTGTCATCTCAATCTCTGATTGTTTCAACGTTTTGGTAGTGTCCGACAGAAACGATATAATCTCTTTTTCACTAGCATTGCATACGAAATTTCTATCATTAAGAATGTTACTATTAAAACATTTGTTTTCGTATTTTTTTAACATTTGTATTCTTATAAAATCCTCATCTAGCGATTTCACCAAGTTAGGATGAAATTCACACAATCGCTTAATCCAGGTAATGATGTAGTCAAGCATAGAGATCGAATACATGCCATTTTTCAGTTTGTCTTCAATTTCAACACGTAGATAATATTTGTAAACGCGAATTTTTGCAGCAATTTTCTTTTTAGGTACTCCTATTTTTTTTGAAAATTCTTCATATGCGATACACCCGCTAAATATCCAACGGTCGTATATGTTTTTAGCTATTTCATATGGTGTCCATTCCACTTGCACACTTTGTAATGAGCCTAAACGATCTTTCTCCTCAGCAGATGTAGTAGGTGCGTCCACTACAAATACAGGCATCTTGTCATGCCCTAATTGTTTTGCTGCATACCATCTACGGTGTCCAGACAATAAAATGTAGTACTCTCCTTTCTTATAACACGTTACTGGCTCTTCCCAACCTTTTGTTTCTATTATTTGTTGTAATTGATTTGTGTCGACGGCTAGATCTCTTCTGGGGTTACTGGGATTAGCAAAAATATATTCAATTGGCACCCATTTAAAATTATCATCACTTTTCTGCTGTGGTTGACCATTTAGATTGAGTGCTGAAATTTGCAATAGTAACGCCTCATTTCTATTAATAATTTTTTGGTAATCGAAATCGCATTTTCTTAATATTTCATCAATATTCATTCTTAATTGAGCTGCGGAGATCGTAAAATATTCTATTATATTCTCTCTGCTGTAGCCTTCTATTAGCTTGTCAGCAACTTTCTGTTCTATTGTAGAAAAGCTTCCTACACTTTCGATTTTAAATATTTGATCCTGATTTTCTTCGACCGCAATCACATCTATAAGCTGTCTTTCATCTTGGTTTTCTTGCTTTGAATTAATTGAGTCATATAAGTATAATTGACGCCTAATTACATAAAAATGCAAAGCTTGAACGGCCATATTGTAGGAGCATCCGAGTTCTTGGGAAATAACATCTGGTGACATTCCTAGTAGATTTCGACTCATTATTTTAAGGATTATGCTATTTATTTTTTGGCTAGGTCGTACAATATTGTAGTGTTGTATTGTAAACTCTATCATTCTTCCCTTTACAAATTTATAAGCATAACGCCAGAAAAACTCTTTTCCTTTTTTAAAATTGAATTTCGAATACGCCTCTATAAGTCCTAAATAGCCTTGTTGTGTGAGATCGTCCAATAGCCAATTGTCGTATAACATTCTAGAGTAGAAAAATCTTCTTGCTGTTCTTTTTACGTTTTTAGCATGCTGATCTATGACTTCTTCTATTGTTATCTCTGTGGATTGAGGCTGAATCAAATGCAAGTCCCCCTCTCCAGATATCATCATTTCTATAATTATAATTTAATAGTTGAGGGAAATCTTTCATTCGTCAAAGGTTCTAACTTTTCAACAGCAACGCGGTTTTTATGACAAAATATCTTATTTAAATCTGGTTGATATAAACCTTAATATCTCTCTTTTATTACGAAAAACACACGATTTTCTCACAAAAAAGCCCGATGCGTGTTTGAGAGAGATCTCGACACAAATCGGGCTTCTTGCTAGGACATGTTATCTTTTATGCATATGCAGTTTTACGTATTGGAGAGAGCTTTGTTTTTCTCATAAAAACGGGCATTATGGGAAGAGACACCCGCCATATCGGAAGCAGCAGGTTCCAGATATGTCTTGGCACTGTTGACTGCGAGCACCGCATCGTTAAAAGCACCTGCGATCAGCCTGACTTTGCTTCCATAAGTGATGAAATCACCCGCTCCGAAGATACCTGGAATGTTGGTACGCATGCGCTGATCAACGGATACGCCGTAATCTTCCCGCGCCAGTCCCCATTGCACAAGGTTACCGAAATCACGATCATACCCATGGCTTACGACAACTTCATCCACTTCAACATGTGTGATCTCACCAGTTTCTACATGGGCTAGCTCGACACGATCGATTTTGTCACCTGTACCGTATAAGCGTGAGATGTTAAATGGCGTCATGACGTTGGCTTGAGCTTTCATCTGAGCAACTGGCGACTCGTGTCCGGTAAACTCATGACGTCTGTGTGCTACCGTAACTTCACTTGCGATCTTGCCCAGTTCATTCGCCCAGTCGACTGCGGAATCGCCGCCACCCGAGATCAGAACACGCTTCCCGGCAAAACGGGACAGGTCGGTTATCGTATAGTGCAGATTTGTCAGCTCATACCGATTGGCACCCTCGACATCCAGCTTCTGCACCTGAGTCATACCTCTGCCCGCACATAACAGGATGGTACGTGTGTAGTGACGTTCGCCTGTTTTGGAAATGAGTACAAATGCACCGTCCTCACGTCGTTCAAGCTCGGCAATTTCCTGCCCAAATACAATCGTTGGATCGAACGTTCTCGCCTGTCTCTCCAGCGATTCAATCAGCTTCTCACAGCGAATCGGATCAACCCCGCCCACATCCCAGATCAGCTTCTCCGGGTACGTACGCATGAATCCACCCAGTTCCTGTTTGGCTTCAATGATTTTGGTACGCATGGCTCTCATGCCACTATAAAAGGAGGCGTACATTCCAGCAGGTCCCCCACCAACGATGGTAATATCATAAATATCCAGTTGAGGCTCTACAGTCATTTAAGGCACCAACTTTCCAACAACATAGTCCATCAATTTTACAGAGCCAATCGGACCCACACCCGATACGAATTGGCTTGTCTTCAACGGGAAGACATGATCATTCTTCACAGCCTCCAGATTCGACCACACTTGACTTGCTTTCAGATCTTCCATGGATTTCTTCGTGTCATAACCTACGAGGGTTCTGTCTTCCAGGAAAATATAATCCGGATTCATCTCAGGCAAGAATTCCAGGGAGAACTGGCTAAACCAATCTGTAGAGTCTTTGATCGCTTCAGGACTATTCAGACCCAGGATATCATAGAAGAAAACACTGCTGCTTCCTCCTTTGGGACCCATGAAACGGTAACGATTGTGCTCTACCCGGAGAACCAATACGGTCTTGTCTCCCAGGGCTGTCGCAATTTTCTCTTTCGCTTGTGAGGCTTTCTCGTCGAATTCAGCCAGTACTTTGGAAGATTCTTCAGTCTTATCGAATATGGCAGCCAGCTTTGGCATAGCACGTTTCATTTCACTGTTGGCATCCAGTGCCACCGTAGGAGCGATTTTGGACAATTCATCATATACGCCCTGTTCCATACCTTCGCCAGCTGCAAGGATCATATCCGGTGACAACGCAAGCAACTGCTCATAATTATATTGATATTGCTCAACTTCAATGATCTGGACCCCATGTTCTTTCAAATAATCAGGGCGGTATTCCGCTTCAACTTCTGGAGTTAACAAAACGATTTGGGGTGTAACACCCATCTCAATCAGATACTCGGCATAGATCGAATCAAACACAACCAGATTTTGAGGATGAGTTGGAATCGTTACTTCTCCAAACTGATCCTTCACCACCTTAGTCCCACTTTCAGTCGCTGTTTCTTTTGCAGTACTCGCTGCTCCTTCAGTTGGAGCACCTGCTGTTCCAGCTGTAGCGTTCTCTTCCTTGGTTCCACCGGAACATGCCGCCAGCATTACACTAATCACCAACAGCATGATACCAAACCCTTTGAATCTTCGTGACATGATATACTTCGCCCCTTATGTATATTGATAATGATAATTATTATCAAATAGTATCAAATAAGAAGTATTGCTTCCATAGCATATCGTGCGTATTCAGTTGGATTATTGTGCTCTCTCATGAAAAGGTTCCGTAAGATGGCGAACGATCTGATTGAGAATCAGAGTATGTCCCGTAATTCCGTGACCGTCTACCCACAGGTGAGTATCTACGTAAAATACCCGATTATTTTTCACAGCCTTCAGCTCGTTCCATTGCGGGCTCTCCCATAGTTTCCTCATATTCTCTTCAGCGCCGAAGTGCTGCATGATCCGCTTCTCCACAAACAGATAATCGGGATTGGCTTGTGTGAGCAGTTCAAGTGAACAAGGGTTAAACCATGCTGTACCTGAATCCAGTGCTTGCGGCAGTGTTAATTCAAGCTGTTCATATAACAAGTGTGATACCCCGTGTGAATGCCCACCCAGATATCGATAACCAAACGCTTCTACCCTCAGCAGCATGACTGTGGATGCGGATTGGATGATGGGTTGCAACTGTCGCTTAGCTACACTGACTTCATGTTTAATCTGCTGATGCAGTCTATAAGCCTCATCTTCTTTAAGAAACCAGGCTGCTAATTGATCGAGCATTGGTTCTACATCTTGATGAAGTCCGGTAAGAATCGGTGCAATTGTGCGCAGCTCCCTTTTGACCTCTTCCGTCAATACGTTTCCTATCAACATCTCCGGTTGAACTTGTCGAACAAGTTCTATCTCCACCTCATACTGTGTAACCTCCAGCATCTGCACTCCATGCACTATAAATTGTTCCCGATGATGTGGGGACAGCAGGATTGGGGTAACCACTACGGCATGGGGGATGACACCCAGATGAATCATAATTTCTGCACAGATTGGAGAAAGTGACACCATCTTGCGCTGCGTCATCGTCTGCCTATATATCTTAGGTGATACGCCGGTCAACTGTTTGAATCGTCGGCTAAAATAATGAGCATCTTCAAATCCAGACTTTTTGGCAATATCCTGTGAGGTTGCAGCTGTTAATATCAATTCTTCCTGCGCGCGGTAGATCCGGTAGTGTGCAAGATAATCCAGAGGTGGCTTACCATATCGCTCGCTAAATTTGCGGGAGTAATGCCATGGACTGATTCCGGCGATCTGAGCTAACTGTGTACGTGTAATGACCTGATCATAATGCTGCTGCATGTAGTCAATGGAGCGAAGTATACCGTGTTCTGGCTTCAACTCGTCATCCGGCTGTTTCCGATATAGATTACTTAACAACTCATATAACAAATGCTGATTGCCAACTCTTTCTGCACTCTGATCCGGTGTATGCACTTCACTCCAATGCTGAATGATACTTGCCAGACCTCCACCGGACAGCTGCACTTTCTGATACGCCTCTCCTGACGGTAACCGCCATTCGAACTTCTCAGCTTCCCGTCTATCATGCTGCACCGAATATGTATCGAACTGAACATGCCAGCCTGCCAGATCCAGGTTGCCACCTTCAATGACCTCCATTACGGAGTTCTCTTCAACCGCAATTAATTCTCCATAGGAGACGTGAACTCGGTGTCCATTTATATTCCAGATCGCTTTTCCATCAATGATAAATATCAAGGTGTGACTGGGAAAGTAATGCAGCTCGCCTTTCGTTATCCATGTGTTGCTTAGTGCATTCGTTGACTTCCATTGAGCAATCCATTCCATGTTGTCAGACATAGGTTATCCTTTCAAAGGGATTAGTAATCCAGATTTATAGGTTTCACTATATCAAAATACATGACAACTCCATAACCAACAAGCTATGGCTTGAATAAAATGGTGGACAGCGATTGTACATTCCATACTTACATTAATCAGAAAAACACAACAAAAAAGCCCGCACCATAAGGTACAAGCTCTTTCTTACAACTTTAATGCTACTTTTCAATGCTACGTTTTACATATTAATCAATACTAGCTTTCGGTGACCCCTGTCCCCGTTCCTGTCCTTTTCCTGCCATCCAATACGTTAGTCCACCTGAGACACCAAATGCAATAACCACACCAATGCAAGTGTGTAACAGATTCAAGCTACCCTCTTCGATGAAGAGCGGGAGGCTGATCAAGCTCGGATTCCCCACCATAGCAAATGCCTCGACAGATAACAATCCAAAATACAGTCCACCCGCAGCTCCACCCAGCAATGCCGCGTAGAAAGAGGATCTCTTTCTCAAGTTGACCGCATACAATGCAGGCTCTACCACTCCAAGGAGGGCTGTTCCAGTAGCCCAGAAAGCCAGTCTTCTGGATGTTGGCTCTTTCGAGCGGATTCCGTTTGCGAACGCGGCCCCCGCTTGTCCAACAATCGCCACTAACATGGCAGCAATCACCATAGAACCACCATTCATAACCATTTCATTAATGATGATGGCAATCAGCCAGTAGTGTAATCCTATAATTAACATCAGTGAGAAGACAGCTCCCAGTAACATCACCGACAACACTGGAGCATTAGCTACTAGTGAATCCAATGCCTCCGGCAGATACTCATCAATCCAGGTTCCGACTGGACCAAGTATCATCAATACTAGCGGAACAAGAATCAGTAACGTCAGGAATGGAGCAACCATCCCTTTGGAGAATTTTGGACTCCATCGTTCAACGACTCTTTCCAAGAAGGCGGCTGCACAGATCGTTAGAATGACCCAGATGGGCGTAGAGTAAAAAGCAGGCTGAGACACAAGTGGCAAACCCAGGAAATGCACCTCTTTTTCCCCTGACATCAGCATGGTCATCTCCGGATAAAACATGAGTCCGCCAATAGATGCTGCAACATAGATATTGCTCTTCAACCGATAAGCTGTGCTGATTGCTACCAATATAGGCAGTACATAAAATACACCGTCTCCAATGATCCTGAAGATCGTAAAGGTCTGGCTGTCCATCAACGCAGAAGAGTCCGCAGAACTGTACGTATCCATTAACGCAATAATGGCGACTATAATTTTAATAACAGCGGCTCCGAGAATTGCAGGCATCAAGGGCCTGAACACATCGGATACAAAATGTAAGATGGAGAATCTGTTCTTCTTCGTGTGTCCCGCTTCCTGCAACGCTGTCCCTGTAGATTCCCAAGCGTTCATACCCAGTAACGTATTGTAGATAAGTGAAGATTCATCTCTTATTACCAGACGGCACTGCTCACCTGTTACCCGAATATCTGCTACAACATCTGCGGAGGCAAGAACCGACATGTTCAATTGTGTACTTTCCTTCAGCACCAGTGTCGTTGTGTCCTTATCATGTTCTACGAGCTTAATGTTCTCCTTGCCACCTGCGAGTTTCAACCAATCTTCAATCTGTGTGTTATGCATTATGTACAATCTCCTCATGTTACGGTAAACCCGTGTTTTGTGATGTGTTATGATCTATATGCCTCTATCTATATACACATTTCCATGAAAAAACTTCAATAGGATAAAAAAACTAATTTCCCTGACATTTCATGTTCATTTATACAAGGTATATGGACCTATGAAAGTCGAAAAAGCAAAAAAGCCTACTTTTATGTAGGCTCTTATCCATCTGTACTTATGAGTCATACTCTTCATACTCACAACCGACATTCGCAGTCATCAGATGGCGATGCACGTAAATATACATCCCCATCCTATGACAGTGCCAACATCGCGTTCATATCTTCTTCTGCCGTTGTAATTAACTTCAGACCAAACATATCTACGAGTACATCCAAGACACCTTCCGATATAAACTCAGGCGGTTTTGGTCCAATACGAATGTCCTGAATGCCAAGGCTGAACAGGCCAAGGAGGATCGCAACTGCTTTTTGCTCAAACCAGGACAGCACAATGCTGACAGGTAACTCGTTCACAGTACAGCCAAAAGCATCCGCCAAAGCCATTGCAATTTTCACTGTAGAACCGGAATTGTTGCATTGACCCAGATCGATATAACGCGGTATACCCGTGTCTCCAACCGTACCATAATCCACATCATTGAAGCGGAACTTACCACAGGATGTGGTCAAAATTACGGTATCATTCGGTAAGGATGTCGCGAGTTCTCGATAGTAGTTACCACCTTTCCCCGGCGCATCACAGCCTGCAATAACGAAGAATCGACGAATATGACCGTCTTTCACCGCTTGAATAATCTCGGGCGCAAGCCCAATCACGGTCTCATGATGATATCCTGTCGTTAAGACTTGCTCCGACTGTATATTAGCCGCAGGCAGAGACAATGCACGTTCAATCAGGGGTGAGAAGTCATCATCCATGATCTTGGCCACACCCTCCAGACCCGCCACTTCGTAGGAGAAAAAGCGGTCTGCATATGTGCCTTTGATCGGCATAACACAATTCGTCGTTGCAAGAATAGCACCCGGGAATTGTTCGAAAAGTCTTCTTTGATCGTACCAGGCTTTGCCGATATTACCCTTGAGATGGGCGTATTTCTTCAGCGCCGGATAACCGTGCGCAGGCAACATTTCCGAGTGGGTATAGATGTTGATTCCTTTCCCTTCAGTTTGACGAAGCAACTCCTCCAATGCATACAGATTATGTCCCGTCACCACGATGCACTGTCCTTCAATCTGGTTCTGGCTAACCGTAATCGGTTGCGGTACACCAAAGCGGTCCGTGTGCGCACGATCCAACACATCCATAATGCGGATTGCTGCATTACCTACCTTCATCGCCATCTCCAGATGTTCCTGTACATTAAAATTCGAGTTCGTTAATGTCATATATAATGCCTCATGTGTAATCCGATCCACCTCAGGATCAGAATATCCCAACTGGCGTGCATGTGTCGCATAAGCAGCGATGCCTTTTAACGCAAAAATCATCGTATCCTGCAAACTTGCGATTGTTTCGTTTTTGCCGCATACCCCTACCACGGTACACCCGCCACTCGGCGTCTGTTCGCACTGATAACAAAACATATGGTATCCCCTCCAAACTTAGATTTAAGGCAGTTCGTTATGTATTAGCGTAACAGACCCTGATATGAGCTAGTGTGATGGTGCACACAGTTTCTGATCCAACATCTATATATGGTTCTCCAGACTATCATCCAAACTGGAAATAATAACATTCAAAAAAAGGCATATCTCGGATCATTATGAAAAATACTGTGTACAGCTAAAAACGTATAAATCCATAATCTTAAAAAAATACGAAAATGAAACGATTCTAGATTTTGCCCGTAAGGGTAATACACAGAGAAATCTAATATTCAAGGAGCTGGTCAATTGCAACATTACAGACACAGTGCGGAGGAAACCCTTCAGGATGTACAGAGTTCCTCCAAGGGACTTACGACCTCCGAAGCTGCCAAGAGAATTGAAACGGAAGGATATAACGAGTTAAAAGGTAAAGATGCAACACCAGTCTGGAAATTGTTCCTCGAAAATTTCAAAGATCCGATGGTCATCGTGCTGCTGATTGCAGCCGCGGTACAGGTTGTACTTGGACACCTGATTGAGTCATTGATCATATTCCTGGTTATTTTGCTCAACGCGGTGATCAGTGTAGTGCAGACCAAAAAAGCCGAGAGTTCGCTTGACGCGCTGAAACAAATGTCTGCACCTGAAGCAAAGGTCATTCGTGACGGGCAGAAAAAAACCATTCCAGCGAGGGAACTCGTTCCCGGTGATATTGTTATGCTGGATGCAGGTGATTATGTCCCGGCAGACGGGCGTATCCTGGAATCAGGAAGTCTGAAAATCAACGAAGGCATGTTGACCGGAGAATCCGAAGCTGCGGAGAAACACGCCGATGCCATTCCGGATGAAGCGCCTATTGGAGATCGTCGCAATATGGCCTTCAGTGGCTCACTCGTCGTATATGGACGGGGCATGCTTGTCATTACAGGTACGGCTCTCAAAACCGAAATCGGCAAAATTGCCGAACTGATTGAAAATGCCGAAGCCAAGAACACACCATTACAGCGCAAGTTGGAATCATTCAGCAAAAAACTGGGCTTTTTCATCCTAGGCTTGTCGATTCTCATCTTTGGCATCGAAGCCGGTCGTGTATGGTTGACCGAAGGTACGGAGAATATCGGGCCTTCCATCGTAAATGCACTGATGTTTGCCGTAGCTGTTGCCGTTGCTGCCATTCCTGAGGCGTTATCCTCCATTGTGACTATCGTATTGTCACTCGGAACAAATAAGATGGCCAAACAACATGCGATCATTCGCAGACTGCCTGCTGTTGAGGCGCTCGGTTCTGCCAGTATCATCTGTACGGATAAAACCGGAACGCTAACTCAGAATAAGATGACTGTCGTGGATTATTACATTCCCCATGGCACCAAGGACGAATTCCCCGATGATCCCGATCAGTGGTCGGAAGAGGAACGGCGTCTGTTACATATTGCAGTGCTCTGCAATGATTCGAATATTAACCAGGAAGGCAAGGAATTGGGTGATCCAACCGAAGTGGCCCTCATTGCCTTCAGCAACCGGGTGAACAAGGATTACAATGAAATCCGTGACCAGTTCCCGCGTGAAGCTGAGCTTCCTTTTGACTCGGATCGAAAGCTCATGAGTACGGTGCATACCTTCGAGGGACAGACGGCCTTGCTGACCAAAGGTGGACCGGATGTGCTGTTCAGCCGCTGTAGTCATGTGTTTATCAACGGTGAGGTTCAGCCCCTCACACCCGAGATTCGCACACAATTTGAAGAAAAAAATGAGGCCTTCTCAAAACGTGCCTTCCGTGTGCTGGCCTACGCGTACAAAAAATTCGATGATAAAAACCAGGTCACCATTGATGACGAGCATGATCTGACACTTGTTGGCCTGACAGCGATGATTGACCCACCGCGTGAAGCGGTATACGGTTCTATTGAAGAGTCCAAAAAAGCGGGCATTCGCACCATCATGATCACTGGAGATCACAAAACAACGGCTCAGGCGATCGGTGTGGATATCGGCCTTGCCGAACCGGATGACCTCGCCATTACCGGAGCCGAACTGGACAAAATGTCTGATGAGGAGCTGGATCAACAACTCGAACATATCTCGGTTTACGCAAGGGTATCTCCTGAAAACAAAATCCGGATTGTTCGTGCTTGGCAGCGTAAAGGCAAAGTGGCAGCCATGACCGGAGATGGAGTTAATGACGCACCTGCGCTGAAACAAGCCGACATCGGCGTAGCGATGGGTAGCGGAACAGATGTCGCCAAGGATGCGGCTGCCATGATTCTGACGGATGATAACTTTGTCTCCATCGTGAATGCAGTTAGTGTTGGACGGATGGTATTTGATAATATCAAAAAAGCCATCGCATACCTGTTCGCCGGTAACCTCGGCGCGATTATCGCCATTTTGTTTGCCTTGATCGTCGGCTGGGTTAATCCATTTACGGCCCTTCAGCTGCTGTTCATCAATCTGGTGAACGACTCCCTGCCTGCCATTGCTTTGGGTACAGAGAAACCCGAGCCAGATGTCATGCGGCGTAAACCCCGTGATATTAACGAGGGTATCTTCGCAGGTGGAACCCTGCAGGCTGTGATTACACGTGGTGTCCTTATTGGTGCGGCTGTTATTGTATCCCAATATATAGGACTTGGCATCTCGGAGGAAATCAGTGTGGCTATGGCCTTCACAACCTTGATTCTCGCACGCAGTCTGCAAACATTTGCAGCACGTTCCAACACACAAACCATCTTCCAAGTGGGCTTCATGACCAATAAATTCGTGCTTGGCTCCATTCTGGTATGTCTGTGTCTCTATGCAATCACACTGATTCCAGGTGTTCGCGGTGTATTCGCCATCCCGGATACATTCGGCTGGAATGAGTTCCTGATTGCAGGCGGACTTGCACTTGTCGCCGTCATTCTGATGGATGTCATCAAGTGGATTCGTAATCGCGGTAAACAAGTTACTGCGGCGTAAGATTTGTAGATATAACATGCACAAACAGGCGCCCGTTATCGGAGCGCCTGTTTGTTTACAGTTTTTTTTACACAGACAAAGCGTACACTTCTCAGCCATACTGATGATTTCTAGGGTATCTTCGCAAAAAATTTAAGCATTAAGTTGATATCTATATACCAATCAACAGATGGACAGATGCTCATCTGCACCGGCTGCCATTCGGGAACTAGGATACGATCGGAAACCAGGAACGATGAAGGACAGTCAAAATTCCCAATGGTGTAGCCCTCTCATTAGCTGATTGGGCTTCTTTTTCATTCACTACATGTGGAATTAATTGGAATTATATGTTATTATTTGTTTATTCCAACAGAAGGAGTCGATCTTTAAAGTGAAGAAAATTTTCAAAGCCGCTCTTACCTGTACTTTACTATTTAATGTGAGTATGGCATCCGTCGCTATGGCCTCGCCAGATACTACGGATCAGTACACTACGGAGAAGTTCACTGAAGTTCAAACGTCAGGGACAGCCAAAGCAAAAGCAGGAAAATTTCAAGGCGATAATACAATTGTTATTGATGAAGAAGGGAACCAAACTACGGTTGGGGAACTCAAAGCCTTAACAAACCTTGTTTTACCGGATAACCCTAATGCCGATGTATCTCCGAAAATCACCATACAACTGGCACCACACATTGATATGGTACAGCCATTTGCGTCAGCTTACGGTCACGCTTGGCCTTATTCGGCAGTCACTTCAAGCGGTGTCAATTGTTATGGATATTCGGTAAAGGCACCTTTCTTCTGGAACCCGGGAGATGGTGATGGGGTTTCCAATGTGTATGACACAGGATTTTTTACAAATTCGAGCGTTGGAGCAGCCCTTGTAGTTAAAGACGGAAACACGAATGGACTGTATTTTAAACCTGGTTGGAAAATTCTATCCAGTAGAACAGCTACTGTCACAGACGAAGAACACCGCATTGCTTATAGAGTTGGCTGGATTGATGCCAACAATAATGGCAAAGTCGATGTAGGTATTGATGTGGTGGACTTCCACTTTATGTTGCAGAACAGTACGGGAAAATGGTCTGAGAAACACGGACAACAACCATCTATCAACACCAATATCTCAGACCCAAGTACCTTCTCTTGGGATCTGGGTACTTATAAGAATTTTTATAATAGCTCTACTGCTTATATTGCTGCGAAGGTGCACTAATCTATGTAACCATTTTCATATTTTCATAGAAAAACGGCGTTTATCTTTAAGATAAGCGCCGTTTTCTGATTGTAGAGATTTGAATCTAAATTATGGTCATACTGCACCGGTACTAAATCCGGAACTAGCACGTGCGGCCTTATCCGTATCGATGTGCAGCTGCGCCGGTCTTCTCAGCAAATGACTACCGCCAAGCGCAAATTAAGGATACATAATCCCCAGGATACCGTGGGAAATGTCGCCGACCATTTAAACTTTTCTTTCCCTTTTGAACCATTTGTTAATCCGGATGCTATTAACGCAACTCCAATAATTAAACCGATCTGGGCAAACAGCAAAAAAATTCCTTCTACCATATAGATAACTCCCTCACATACTCCGCTATCAATTTGAACACCATTAGTGATTCATAAATCCGTTTTCTGTATCTAATTACCCCTGTTTAATGCCAAAAGCGATCCATCGTCCATCGATATCCTCGATCACAAACTCCTTGTTATTATAGTCTGTATGATTGAGGACACGTACGATGTTCACATCGGCGTTGATCAATTCCTGCTGAAGCTTTTCCTGGTTCTTGGTAATAAAATATGCATCATATCCATAACCATATAACTCTCTGTTGGGTATAACTTTCTGTCCATTGCTTTGGGTTAAAATAATCTCGGTCAGATCACGATACAGGCAGATGTGAGGTTTTGCGGCATCAAGATATTCAACTACTCGAAAGCCCATCTTTTCTTCATAAAACTGCGCGGTGCGCTTCATATCCAGCGTCGGAAATACGCTATGGGACATTAATAATGCATGAGTCATGGGTATAATCTCCTTCATTTTAAACATGCTAATTACTTACATATCTAGTTACCTAACCGCTGATCCATCTGCTTATGTATGTTCAATGATCATTTTAGTTAAATTCAGGAAATTCGTCTATTGTTTGTTATTAAAATCTTACTATGCTCATCACATCTGAACGAATTATTATGACATTATTGCCATATTATAAATTTCGGTGTAAAATGATATATTGCTTTTCATCAAATATCTATTAAAAGTTCTATCCGAATTCATATTCATACCCAAGACAGGAATGGTACCGTGAAAGATAAAATTGTCATGCCACTCTGGACATGCTGTTTGTTCATCGTTGTGATGAATACCACCATGTTCAATGTTTCTTTGCCAGTCATTATTCATGATCTGCAGATTACCTCGGACCTGGGGTCTTGGGTCATCTCAAGTTATTCGATTGGTTACGCCCTGTCGACGGTGATCTACAGCCGATTGTCAGACCGTATCCCGGTACGCAAACTGTTAACGGTCGGGCTTCTGATCCTGGGGTTATCTTCATTGCTGGGGTTGTTCGCGCATAACTTCGCTATCTTGTTACTGACACGCATTCTGCAATCTGCGGGTGCAGGAGTTATGGCAGGTCTGGGTCTCGTCATTGCAAGTCGTTACATCCCGGTGGAACGACGCGGAGCTGCCATCGCGCTGATCTCATCAGGTAGCGCCATGGCTTTTGGACTTGGCCCCATTGTCGGCGGACTCATTAGCGAATACTGGGGCTGGAACGGACTTTTTGCCATAACCGTGCTTGTCTTGCTCGCCCTGCCTGTATTGCTCTATTTCCTTCCACGGGAAACAGTCAAAACAGATCAGCCGTTCGATGTTATTGGTGCCATACTAACCGTCATTAATGCCACTACACTTCTCGTCGCGATCACCCAGCAATCCTGGTTATGGTTTGCCGTGGGCGTTATTTCACTTGTTGCACATCTCCTGTATATTCGAAAAGCAAGTCTTCCGTTTGTGAATCCACAAGTGTTCCGAACGCCAGGATATACCCGGTTAATCCTTATCGGATTCTGCGTGCTGGTGGTGAATCTGGGCAATCTGTTTTTGATGCCGCTTGTGCTCGCTGATCTATATGGACGCTCTTCGCTCGCCATTGGTTTGCTGATTGCTCCTGGGGCAATCGTTGCAGCATTCTGCACCCGTTTCGTCGGGCGTTGGATCGACCGTTATGGCAATATGCGATTTATGATCATCGGACACACCCTGCTCGCAGCGGTACTTGCTTTATTCATGCTCGGACTGGATCAGTCCGCCTTGATCATTACCAGTGGTTATCTCTTTTTCTCACCGGCACTGTCAGCCTCCATGGCTTCACTGAATAATGAAGCGTCACGTGTGCTGCCCAAAGCGCAAATCGGTTCCGGTATGGGCATGTTACAACTGATTCAGTTCTTCGGTGGTTCGGTGTCTGTAGCCGTGTGTGGGCTGCTGCTGCACAGCATTCCGGGAGTCTCGGTCGAGCAAGCTTATCATGTGGTGTATGCTTGTCTGTTGCTCGTCTGCGTTGTTTCACTCGGGTTGACCGTCTGGCATAGCAGAGCTTCACGCTCAGGCATTAAACCTGTTACATTGGACAATTGATAATTGAGTTTAAAGTTCAGAACAAAAAGGCCCGCGCCAAGCGCGAGCCTTTTTTAGTTTGGAACAGAATACCGTTTTTTTAAAGTAGATCACTCAATGAACTTGAACTTACCGGTTACTTTCCTGATTTCATCCTACAGTAGCATGCCAACTATTTACCGTCCAGTGCGAACTTCCAGGCCTCCATTATGCTAATTGGGGCTTTATTACTGCTCTCGCCGTCACCTTCCTGCGTCCAAAGTGGTGGGTAATACGCAAATACTTGTCCTGTCTGGAGCTGAGACATATCCTCTTGCCAGCCTTTCCAGCGAAAGGTCCGATAAAACTGCTCCAGATCACCATTCGCCAGCCAGTTGATGAAACCTGAATATGCCAGTTCTGTCGATTCCCATTCGAGTGTATCCGGTGCAAAATAATATATGTGTCCCGTGCGGCCATACTTGCCTGTATCCAGTCCGAAGAAACCGCCTGCCGCATCATATGCAACGACCATCATACCTTCCAGCACATCTACCCAAGGTTGCTCACTCACACCATTCCAACTGGTGAGACTCCCCGATGTACTGTCACCACCCGCACCAAGCAACGTGATCCAGCCATGGTCCAGTACAATACCTTCTGTCTCATAAGCAACAGCCCCCAAATAGGATTTGGTGCTTATTTGCAGACGATAGAGGGTATCCTCTCCAGCCTCTTGTTTTGCTGGAACATACACATATGTATTTTGCCCACTATCCAGGAGTTCCTTGAGTTCTTCCCATGCGTGATTCTCCCGATCTACTAATTCAGCTATCGTTAATGTATTCATGAGCAGTCTCCTCGCTGATTTTATAAGAGCATATCATGGGTTATTAACCCGTTCAAATCTGCTATAATCTATCTTCAAAGCTAAATTCAAGGGGGAAACGATTTGATTCGCGTAGTTATACTTATGATTCCGATTCTGATGGTGCTTGTATCCGGTTGTCAGAATCATACATCTGCCATGAAGGAACCCGTTTCTGTTCAAAAGTCTGATCCCCAGGTCATCCATTACATATCACCCCAAGGAAACGACTCGAATAAAGGAACCATTCAATCTCCGTGGAAAACGTTGCAGCACGCAGCCGACCATACTTCCCCAGGAAGCACGATTTATTTGCGTGAAGGTGTCTATCATCAGAAAGTCAAAATCACCCGGAGCGGTAATTCTTCCGCTAATCCAACCCTATTTTCAAGTTATCCTCAGGAGCAGGTTATCATTGATGGTAAAGGTTTATCTGTCCGGGGCATTGAAGGGTTAATTGAAATTGAAAATGCCAGTTATATCACGATTCAAAATCTCGAAATTCGTAACTTCACGACCACACTTGGGGGCCAAGTTCCAACCGGGATTTATGTCCACGGAGCAGGTGAGCATATTCAGCTGTTAGACAACACCATACACGCGATCGCTAGTTACGCAACTCCTGAAGGTCCCGATTTGCGGGGCAGGGATGCCCACGGTATTGCCATATATGGCACAGAGCACCCTCAAGCTTTACGCGATATCATCATCAAGGATAATGAATTGTATGATCTTACACTTGGTTCAAGCGAGTCACTCGCAGTCAACGGTAATGTTGATACCTTTGCCATCCAGGACAATATCATCCATGATTCCGACAATATTGGTATTGATCTGATCGGGTACGAGGGTACGTCCGAGGACGACACGTACGATCAGGCTCGGAACGGCATTGTACGAGGAAACGAAGTATACGATATTACGTCCAATAACAATCCCTCCTACGGTACAGACCTGCCCAATGATACCAACTCGGCCGGCGGCATCTACGTAGATGGCGGGAAAGATCATATCATCGACCAGAACCGGGTATATCGGAGCGATATCGGAATTGAGATTGCCTCAGAGCATGCCGGACGTTCAACCAGCAACATTACCGTGCGTGATAACCTGATTTATTCCAACAGATTGACGGGTATTGCCATGGGAGGTTATGACGAGGAACGAGGAGCTACCGAGGATAGCAAGATTATGTACAATACACTTGTGGGAAATGATACCCTGAGTGCAGGCAATGGACAGTTATTCATGCAGTCACGGACAAAGAACAATACGTTCATGCGTAACATTCTCGTATCAGGCAGCTCGGAAGTACTGATATACAACGAATATACTAGCAATACCGGCAATGTGTTTGACCATAATGTCTATTACTCACCAGGTGAGCAGGAAGATGCCCTGTGGGTTTGGAAAAATAAAGCCTACTCCGGCATTGCCGCCTACATCAAGGGATCTGGCAATGATGCACACTCCATATATGTGAACCCGGCATTTATGGATGAACCGAGCGAAGATTTTCGTCCTCAGGCGAACTCTCCGGCTAAGGCGTATGGTTACCTTGCTCCGCGATAAATTAACCCTGAGTCTGCCATCTCAACGTAGTCAATCTATTTCACGCAAATAAAAGGAGCCTGTGCATGTGGGATCATCTTCCTCATCATGCACAGGCTCCTTTTTGCTTTCTTTTGATGCAATCCAATTCTTAACTTTTTACCATCTGAGCTGCATGTGTCACCCGGTTTCGTCCTCCGGTTTTGGAGGCATACAGGGCGTTGTCCGCTCTTTGGAACAAGGTCTTTTCCGTATCTTCCTCTACTACAGTGGCCGCACCGATACTCACAGTAATGTTATATTCACCCCAGTCGGCTGAAGCAACCTGTGAACGATATCGTTCTGCGATACCAATCGCCTGCTCCTCTTCACAATCTGGAAGAATGACAACAAATTCCTCTCCACCGTAACGTGCAACCACATCCGTACTTCGCGATACCGTTTGCAGCAGCCCTGCCAGATTGCCGAGCACCAGATCTCCGATCGGATGTCCGTACGTATCATTAATGCTTTTGAAATGATCAATGTCCACAACCAGCAGGGAGAAATAACGTTGTTTCTCCTGGAACATCATTAAGCTTTCAAGCATTTTTTCCTGGAAAAACCTGCGGTTCTTCAATCCTGTCAACAAGTCGGTGGAGGCCAGTGTTTCCAACTGATCATTTACTTTGATTAACGCCTGCTCTTTAATTTTATATTCCTCATGCAGTCGTTCAAGCTCCTTGTTCGCTTCTTGCGTCGCTTGATACAACTCTTGTAGCTTCGTTTTGGTATGCAAAATATCCTTCTCATGTTCGATTCGCTTACGCATGACTACAACAACACAATCTACCACGCTTTCCCCGTTACGGGTCTGGCGAACACCGTTAAGCAGAACAGGAACAGCCTGCTGATCACGGGTACGGAACGTAAAGTACATCTCGTCCACATGTCCATATAACTGGATGTAGGGATAGAAATACGTATGGAAAAACACCTTGTTGCTCACCGACATGGTGGATTCAATATGTTGCCCTATGAGCTCATCGCGTTCATATCCAAGCATCGTAAGCATAGTTTGATTAATCGACTGTACGACGCCCGAATCAGAGATAGAGAAGTATCCACAGGGAGCCAGATCTAATTGTATATCCATGGAATAACTGCCTTTCTTCCGCTTTTTATGCGCTCGTTAAATAATCCTTAATCATTCGGATGGTTTCTTCCGGTTGACTTAGATGCGGATAATGTCCCTTGGCCGTCATCTGTTGCAATCGGCTATTCTTCAGATGAGCGTGTAAATAATCCCCTACTTCTACCGGGGCAATACTGTCATCCGAGCACTGAAGAATTAATGTTGGCACAGTTGCCTGCTCCAGATCAATACGACAGTCCGATAAAAACGTCACTTCGGCAAATTGTCTCGCAATATGCGGATCTCTGGAGCAGAAGCTTTTCTCCAACTCTTCCGTCAGCTCTTTCCGTTCCGGATTGTTCATCACAATGGGTGCCAGATAACTCGCCCACCCAATAAAATTCATCTGCATCATCTCAAGTAATTCATCGATATCATTCCGATCGAAACCTCCATAATAATTCGGCAGATCATTCACGTAACGTGGGGAGGGCCCTAACATTATAATTTTTTTGAAATATTTGGGGTTCTGAATCGATGCCAGCATACCAATCATACTACTGACGGAATGCCCGACAAATATGGTGTCCTTTAGTTCGAGCGCTTCCATAACTTCCAGCACATCCTGGGCGTATCCTTGAAGGTTGCTATATTTGATAGCATCATAATAGTTAATTTGAGATTCGCCAGATCCAACATAATCAAACAACACCACTCGGTAGTTCTCCATAAAACCTGGAATAATGTAACGCCACATATCCTGATCACATCCAAAACCATGAGCAAATACAATCGTTTGGCTACCCGAGCCAAGTACCTTAACATTATTTCTTACAAGTATATCAACAGTCACTACATATCACCTCTCCGAGGTAGTATTCACTTGAATCATTTTATCTGATTATTATACCGGAAAATGTTGGGATATGAATTAAAAATAATTAATAACTTCTCTCATCCACCAAAAAATCATGAACCCCTGCTCTGAATACGCGCTTTACAACCTGACTATCGTCAGGTAAAATCAGTTCAACATGTCGCGCGACAGAGATCAATATTACGGAGGAAAACCATGAGTACTTCAACACATAGCTCTACACCTCAGCAACTCTGGGGAAGATCATTCCTATTTATCATGTTAGCCAACGCATTATTGTTTATGGCATTTGAAATGTTGCTTCCCACCTTGCCTTTGTTTGTCTCAAGTCTTGGTGGCGAAGCCTCCCAAATTGGGCTTGTTACCGGCGTATTTATGTTTTCTGCCATCTTGATTCGACCCTTCACTTCTGTTTTAGCAGCTCGAATAGATAAAAAATATCTATTGATTATCGGCATCACTATCTGTGCATTAATGACAGGCGCATACTACCTATCGTCAGGTATTTGGATGATTCTTGTATTTCGAGTGATCCACGGATTCGGATTTGGTTTGGCAACGACATATTTTGCAACGATTGCCACTGAAAACATACCAAGAGATCGCCGGGGAGAAGGTATGGGGTATTTCGGCGTAGGGGAGACGGTCGCTATATCCATCGGTCCTTTGATTGGAACAAGCCTGTTGTTTAGGTACGACTACCAGAGCCTGTTTATGGGAGGTATGTGCATTTTGCTGTTAGCTCTCCTGATGACTGTGTTTGTATCCAGAAAGCCGAAAACAGGAGGTAGTAGCGAGTCTATGCAAACTCATGTCCCTTCGGTGAAACTGATTGAAAAGAAGGTACTTTTCCCTTCCCTTCTCATTATGCTCGTTGGTATTGCAGCCGGTTCAATCATGTCCTTTGTGGCTTTATTTGCTGCCGAAAGAGGGTTTGAGAATATAGCCTGGTATTTCTTCATCGTCGCCATCGCCAGCTTCGCCGTTCGACTATTTTCGGGGAAAATGTTTGATCGATGGGGACCAGGTTCCGTGTTGTTACCTTCTGCCGTGTTTGCAATCGCGGGGCTACTGGTTCTGATTATCGCCCAGAGTGATGTGCAATTCCTGATCGCCGGCGCATTATATGGCTTTGGTTTTGGTGCCATATTCCCGGCCATTCAGACCTGGTGTGTGAATCTTGTAGAAGAACATGAGCACGAAAGTGCGATGGCTTCCTTCTTTAACTTCTTTGACCTCGGAATTGGTGGTGGTTCGTTGATCCTGGGCGTGGTGGCTTCTGCATTTTCCTATACGGTGGTGTATGCTATCTCTATAGGCATTTTTGTGGTATATATCTTGTTATATTTGGTATACTCCCAAAAACAGCAGAGGTATACAGCTCGCCAACTGGAGGTAGACATTGAGTAAAAAACGAATCAAGGAAATTGCCATTCAACATTTTAATCGTCTGGGTTACGAGGGGACCAAGATGGCGCAGATTGCCGAAGAGGCAGGCATTCGCAAGCAATCCCTGGCTTATCATTATTCATCCAAAAAAGCGTTATTGCTGGAGTTATATGAGGAAGTTGTGCAGGAGGAACAACAGTTTGTACGCCAATTCTTCAGCGAGTCTGTTACCCAAACTTTGGATCAGCAGCTATATGCCTTTTTGCATGAACACAAAAATCGCTTTCTGACTCATCCAAACGTCGCTTTTATGTATATCCTGTCCTTTATCACACCGCTGGAGGTGCATGATTTTGTGCTAGCCCAGTATCGAACGTACCTCGGGACATTGAAAGAAGAGCTGGCAGCCGTATTCACCAGACATTCCGATATAAGCCTGAGTCCGGAAGAAGCCACCGTAGCTTTTGTCACCGTGATGGATGGATTGGATATACAGCTCGTGTATGAGACACGGCAATCCTATGAACAAGCTTTGGCGATCACCTGGAAAGTCTTCTGGTCAGGCATCCAGCGTTAACGGATCAATTACGATCAGACTACAAAAATAAGAGGGGCGTCCCACCAGCCATGTTGATGACTTTTAGGATAGCCCCTCTATTTCTTTATTTCACAGTTAGGATCACACGTTGATAATGCTTCAACTGATGCTCTCCATCATCCTGTACTTCGGCAACGATATGAAGGGTATCACCCGATTTGGCATCGTCAGGAACGGTAAATGTCACCGCTTCGGTGTCACTGCCCTGTAATTTTATCGTATCCACCTGCTCATCCTTTGCAAGTTCACGATGCAATCCAAGCTGCAGGTCACCCGCCATTTCAGGCTGAACTTTGTTCGGTGTTACTTTGGAATCCTCATAAGTGTCCGCTTCGAAATATCTCCACCACGTATAGGTCAGTTGATCTCCATCCGGGTCTTTACCCTCCGCGTGAAGAGTAACTTCCTCCCCAGGACTAACACTAAGATCCACCCCTTCCTTAATCGTTAAAGACGGATTATGGTTGGCACCTTCGTAAGTGTCTGCAACTGCCCAGTCTGCACGTGCTGCAAAATCATCCTGCACATCGTCAAACCATCTCATCAGAGAGTATTCGGCTTCATAGCGTTTGGTGTACGGATCGTAATCAAGCACATTGTTTCTAAACAGCTTGTCGTTCACAACGCCAAAGCGTCCACCCCAACCGCCGTAGGAAGGGTCTTCCATACTGCGCAGCCCATTATCAATCAGATAAAAGAAGGAAGGAGAGTCACCCTCGGATATAAAATCGTACTTGTCATATTGCGGATTGTTCTTGAGATATTCAGCACTTCCCCGTTGTTCTTCGGCCAGTTCGCCTTCGATCATTTTGCCGTCACCCATCGATGCATACATATCCATCAGCTTGCCATGTCCGTTCAGGATATTCTTGACCATCCAGTCGCCATGAAGCTTACTGTTCACTTCTTCGGCATGCATCTTCCATGCATAGGCAAAATGCCAGAAGTTTGATTGGTCGTTGAGAATACGGATATCCGGCCAATTCTTCGCAATGTATTCGTTGTAGCTGTCATCCTGATCGAGGATGATGTACAGGACCAGTTTGTCACTGACTTTTTTGCGAATCGTATCCCACTCGGCCGTATCTTTGTACTGTTCTTCAATCGATTTTAGCGCTCTGGCTGTGGTATTGGTGCCCCCCCATGTCTGAACAATCAGGTCTCGGGAGTCATCATCGAGGAAAAGAGTTTCGAGGAACTCGGAACCTTCGGTTTCCTTCTCCATCTCCCCTTTATCGGAAATATTACCGATCTTGGTCATCGCTCGAAGCTGTTCCGGCTCCGGGTACCCATCCGCATGTTTGGATAAGTTCGGGTAGATCTCGCCATAGGCATCGATCATATCGTACACCCACTGTGTGCCTGTCCAGCGGAACGGCTTGATCCCTGCTTCCTCGTCTCCAGCATAATGATACACCGAGCTGGTCAGTACAATTCCGGCAAGGTCCATCTCATTCGAATATAAGAGGAAACGAATGACGGAGTTCATATCATCCACTTCACCGTCGGTTGTAATCACCGTTCTGCCTTTGGCAGCTTGGTTGTTTGCAGGTTCCTGGGTTTCATTCTCTGTCTGTTCTGTCGCCTGATTTGGTGTGTCACTCGCGGTTTGTGGCGCTTTGGATGCGCATCCACTAATCACCAAGATGATACTGAGACAACCTGCGGCAAAACCGTTTAACCATTTTCTCTTGTTCATAATGCTCCCCTTTCTTCTGTACAGCGTGATGTTAGTTGGGTTGGAAATAAGTACGTCCTCTGTTTTTCTATCCTTAATATGGACCGTAGAATGCAAAAAAACCCGAACAACATTATGAATGGAACAAAGTCCACGCATAGTGTTGTTCAGGTTTTGCCTGCCCGAAGCAGTAACAATCCTTATTTGAGTGAAAGTATATCATGTCCACTCATTAATGTAAACGTATTCAAATGTTTTTTTGAATTTATCTTTGATATAGTATAATGCTTATAGCCAAGAATCAAACGAATCGGCCTGTTATTATATCAATGTTATTAGGAGGACTCAGACATCATGCAACAACTGGATGCGGCCTTGAGCCGTTTGGTGGAACAGCAGGATTTATATAATGAAGCTTATGGACTTTTCAAAAATCATGATCTGCGTCCCCGCGAACAACATCACCAGCCGGAAGTGGATACACGAATAGCTCTTTCTCCAGAACTTCAGTATCTGTACAGTCATTATGAAATGATGGATGCGGATGCGGAAGGTACACTTAAAATGAAAAATGCCGCCGTCGAAATCGGTGATGCCGCACTGATTTCCTTTGTCGCACCTGAACATCTGCTTCGTCAGCAACTGGGATTCCGCTGGATTGGCATGAATGAACCTTATGAAGAGTCCTCCACTTGGCCAAAAAATCACGTTGTCATCGCAAACTTTAACGATGATCCGTTAATTGTAGATGTGGAAGCACCAAACTCTCCCGTATATGCCGCTTTTACAGGTGGAGAACCAAACCGTGTTGCTGATTCGCTGTCAGACTTTTTCAGTGCACTAGCCATCCTGATTGAAGCGGCGCGCACCTATGCCGGAGAAGTAAAAGATGAAGAAACCTATGAAACCAAGCCCGAGTATCTGGAGCAAGTGGAACCTTTATTGCAAGATCTGTTGGGAGAAGAGTATACTGCTCATCTGTTCGAATATCTGTCCTTTTGTTAAAACGGTGAATTGAAGGAATTGGAGGGGCGCCCATATGATCTATGTGGCTTTGTTACGAGGCATTAATGTAGGCGGGAACAATAAAATCAATATGAAACAGCTGAAAGAAACGTTTGAACAAGCAGGCATGCTGGATGTCGTTACCTACATCAATTCTGGCAATATTATTTTTGCCGATCATCAGGAACGTGCCGATGCAAATAGGGAGATATCCCATGTGTTAGAACAGGCCATCGCCGCCGATTTTGGCTTACAGATCAGGGTAATGGTGCGGAATATGGATGAAATCCATAGCGTTATTCAGGCGCTGCCAGAAGAATGGGTTAATGATGACACAGCCAAAAGTGATGTGATGTTCCTATGGGATGAGATCAATGATCCCTCCGTGCTGAACCAACTGCCCATCAAACCGGAAATCGGCACACTAATCTATGTTCCCGGAGCGATTTTATACTCAGTCAGCAGAGAAGATGCATCCAAAAGTGGCATGAACAAGCTTGTGGGATCCAAAGTATATGCCTATATGACGGTTAGAAATGTGAATACCACACGTAAGATCTATGCCCTGATGCAAACAGCAGCAGAGAAATAATACAGACAGGTGGAGATGATGCCACGCAGCTTGTGGCAATTGGAGGTAGTCTAATGAACAGAGCATGGACATTAAACGTCAGCGTCCGATCCGTAGAGCGGGAACCATTCTGGTATGCACCCCAGACTCCCTGGCAGATACAGGGACAAGGTTTTCGAGTGAAATTCCATACCAATAGGGCAATCGACTTGCTTGCTCAAGATCAACTGCTTGTTACCGTTGGTGAGGAAGGTACCGCGAACTGGGCTGCTTTTATCGGAACAGTCGTGGAATGCGAACCAGACTCTCTCCTGCTCTATACAAGTCCTCAGTACGAGGCACAGTTAATGGATATTCGGAGGTTGGAACGTGAATTTTCTCCTTTGGCTTCCATTCTCGGAGCGCAACATGTAATCGAAACTCTGGGCTATTTCCCTCCCTTCCATTATGACGAAATTACGGATGTGCAGCTGGAAACAGTCCAAAATATACAATCCCTCTCTCTTGTGCTAACGCATAATGCTGATCAGGAATGGGAACAGCAGGTGCACTTCCATTTTGAACATATTCAGCAAGAGATGTTCTCCCCTGTGGAGGCATCTAACGTTTGTTTACAGCTAGGTTTCACTAATGCAGCCGATCAGATTCGTGTTAACTTGGATGCCGTATCCGGCTTCTCCGCTACATTCCTATGCAGCACAATTCATATTCAATTCCATTAACCCCGTTATGTAAAAAATCCCTTCATGGGACAACATGACAAAACATCTTTACAGATGTTCTTCCATGCCTATTACCATAAAGGGATAGCTCAACTTCTTCAGCTACACATTTTGCATCTGGTTTAGTCAATCTGAATGCGTCTGCGAGATTGATCATCACCAGGACGTTTTGGAATCTCGAGCTTCAGCACACCTTCTTCCAATTTGGCCTTAATATGCTCCTCATCAATATGATCAACATAGAATCGCCGGATAAATTCGCCGGAACGGCGCTCCTGCCGTATGATTCGATTGGAGTCATCCTTCTGCTCCACTATATCATTGCGTTTGGCACGAATAATCAATTCATTACCTTGAACCTGAATGTCTATGTCCTCTTTGGCGATGCCCGGAAGCTCGGCTTCTACCGAATATTTGTCTTCTTCCTCACGAATGTCAGTCCGGAATGGCTGGGAGCCAGTTCCAAAAGGGGAGAGGAATGAGTTCTCAACCATGTCATTGAAGGATTTCAACATGTGTCCGAACGGGTCTTCATTTCGTTTACGAAACGGAATCAGATCAAACATGAAAATCAGCTCCTTTTGTGTGGTTGGTTTATTGGTGTTGCTTACATTGATTATTATAATACCCGTGCAAATAAGGCTCAAAGTCTGTAAAAGACCAAAAAAACCGATTTTCTTTCATCATGGTTCACTATTTTAAAATAGATTCTATTTTCTTTTATTTTGACCTTATTTGATCTTCTGACTTTGTCTGACTATAACGAATGAATGGGGTCCGTTACAGTATTGGATTCATTCTTCCGCATTCCCATCATCATGATTGCCAGCAAGACAACCAGAACAGCTACAAGCATAAATGGAACATGTTTGTCCACCTGATAAAGTGTCGTTGTAAGTAAAGGCGTAATGACGGCGGATATCCCCTGAATCGCTGCTACCAATCCCGCTGCACCTCCCTGCTGTTCTTTGCTAACCGCCAGCGAAGCACCTGCCATGAACCCGGGCATCATCAGACCCGAACCCATGCCAAACAGGAAAAACGAGAAATAATACATGGATAACACATTAAAGACCAAAAACAGGATCATGCTTGCGATCAGGAAAAGGGACCCGAGCAAAATCATTGGGCGTGGCTGCCATTTCAACCATTTCATCTGAATGACCTGCATGATCAACATCGCTACTCCAGAGAACATGAGTCCAAACGAAACCATTCGGGCCGTCGCCGCTGAGGATAGAGCCAGTTGATCCTGAAAATAAAATCCCCCGACAACCTGTAGTGTCATGATACCCATCATCGTGACTAAGCCGGCAGCAAGGTACATTCGTAAACCACGTTGGAACGGGTTGACTTTAGGCGGTTTTGCCTGAATGACCGGTTTGGCTGCCGGGATTAACAACAAGGCAATAATAAACGCAGCTATCGCTATAAAAATGCCAAAATAAAGCGGCCAAAGCAGACCGATAAGGGTAAAAGCTCCTGCAATCGCAGGTCCAAATACAAGGCCCAGTCCATTCGCAGCACTGATAATCGCCATCCCGCTTCCCCGCTCTTCCCCTTCTGTCACATCACCCATATAGGCTTGGGCAGAAGACAGCACCGCCGGAATGAACATGCCGATCAGACTGCGCGTCACAATCAGAAGGGTTAACAGGAGCCCCCCTCCGATCCATGCATTTAATCCCCCGTACAATGCCAGTGCAAATAATGCACAGCTCACAGACATACCTATGAATCCAATCAATATGATGGGTTTTCTTCCTCTTATATCACTCCATCTGCCCCATACCGGAGCCATGACAGCCATCATAATGGACCCAAGCGAGATAATAAGACCGGAATGACTTTCTTTCATGCCCAACTCGCGAATAAGTGGTGGCATAATGGGTGCAATCAGCATCAGACCCAACATGGCTGCAAATACGCTAAAAAAAATACTTCCTCTGATTCTATTCATGTTTGTACACTCCTCTATATTTCAGTACAGTACCCACTGTACCTGGAGTATACAAGGCTGAATGAATCCCCACTGCCTCTATACGGAACAATTCACGGCAAACCGGATTATTAATAAATCTTTTTCATCTCGGAAGGCTTCACGCCGAATTTGCGATAAAATTGCTGCGAAAAGGCACTGACATTACTGTAACCGACCGCAACCGCGGCCTCGGTGACGTTGTTATCCTGATTGCGCAGCAACTTCATGGCGTTGTCGAGACGAATCTGACGCAAATATTCGAACACCGTGCTTCCGAAAAGTGCCTTGAATCCTTTTTTTAATTTAAAATCGTTAAGACCTACCTGTCTGGACAATGCTAGCAAAGATGGAGGATCTACCATACAAGCCTCCATAATCTCCCGTGCCGTATGTAACTTCCGGATGTCCTCTCTGGAGAATCCCGCGGGGATTGGCGCCAAATCAAACAATTGGATCATAAATCGATTCAAGATCTCCAAGGCTGTCGCTTCCATCATTAAGGATGATCGATAACTATTGTTTAATTCTACAATCAGACTGTCAATCATCGTTCGTATCCGGTTATCCAATTGAAATACAATCGGCTTGAACACTTTTCGTCCCAACACCTGATTAAACGCAATCGACTTGAAACCGCCCAATTGTGCTGCTGCATAATTAAACAGAGAAACCGGAATCCCCAGCGAAAAAGACGTATACAGCTCCCTTGTCGGAGGATGGAACCACGCTTCGAAATCATGCATAAAAATAAGGGCCCCTTGCCCTATCGATAATGAATAATCCTGACCGGATATATCCACATGTCGCTCTCCTGACAAGGCAAATTGCAACTCCACGATGGGTGTCTCCGACGCAAAATACGTAGGATAAGGCTGATGATATTCAACCTGGGAATATAAAATCTCAATGCCACTGTATGTCGTTACTCTTTTAATATTGCCACTTCCCGCCTTGGGAGAGAGCAGATACGTGTGTTCATCTTGCTGACTGTAAGGCTCCTGGGTCAGGTAATGCTGATATACTACGCCTAATGCATCATCCGTGCGCATTGGTATTCACCTCGCCTATATCTTGATCAGACTTGTCAGTAAAGAAAGCCTGAATTAATTGATAATGATTCTCAATTATAATTCTAGCGTATTTTCGCCCGTTCGACCAGTCCTATATATATGAAGGTTCACGTCTGCTTTTTTTCTTCATGTGGCAACATCATTTTATACGTTAACTTACATATCCAATTTGGAAAAATATCTCTTATCTAACCTTTTACACAAATCGCAGACTTCTCTTACCCCTCCTTAACATAAGCTCCCTATACTAAAACAATTGTACAACTCATTACACACGAAACGATAAAGGGGATCTGTAACATTGAAAAAGAGAAATCAATGGCTTGCCGTTCTGTCGATGACTGCCATTCTTACTGCAGGAGCAACCAGCTACACATCAATGATTCATGCCGCTGACGCAACTAAAACCACCAACGATCATGTCGTACTGCGCACAGCCATCCAAAATATGCAGGGTACGGTCACATGGAACGGAAGCAGTCGCAGTGTTGATATCCAGATCGCAGATACTAAAGTACAACTTCCTATAGGAACTTCATCAGTCACCATCAACGGTGTGAAAACTCCTCTGGACAGTAAAAGCTACATCACCAAAGGTACAACGTATGTATCTTCCCAAACGCTAAAATTAATTACGGATCAACTGATCCTGAAACAAAATAAAACCGGTTTTGAACAGACCGCATCGTTTCAGATGCCTGGTGGCAAAGCAGAAATATCAGCCTCTACGCCAGATGGACAGCGCCTGCTCGTAACCGAAGCAGACAATGGTAGCATTGCCATACTGGATATTGCTGATCTGAAAAATATTAACGTATTAAAGACGGTCAGCTTCCATGACCTCTCCGCCAAAGCTGAAGTCACAAGCGTAACCGTGTCCAAAGATGGCAAATATGGTCTTGCAGTTATTCGCACAGGGGATACGGACAGTGAAGCAAACAAAGGGTTACTTGCCATTGTGGATCTGGCAACCTACAAAACCGTCAAAACGTATGAACTGGGCATTGGTCCTGACTCGATTGCACTGTCACCTGACGGTCTGCATGCGGTGATCGCGATAGAGGATGAGGAGCTGAATAAAGCTGCGGATGAAATTGACTATGCCAACACCAAACGTCCGGGTAGCATTATGGTAGTATCTTTTGCTGGCGGGAACGTATTGGAGGGTGAAATCACCAACTTGCCAGTATCTCTGGACAATGTAGAAGGCGCCATCTATCCGCATGATCCACAACCAGAGTATGTTGCCATTAGTCCAGATAACAAAACAGCAGCCATCACGCTACAGGAAAACAATGTCGTTGCCATCGTAAATCTGGAGACAAAAAAAATCAGCTCGATCTTCGCGCTCGGTACTACTTCACATCAAGCAGATCTGAAGGATGACGGTATCGTTCAGTTTAAAGAGACGTTGACCGCTCGTTATGAACCGGATGGGATTGCTTTCTCGGCAGATGGTAAATACCTGCTGACAGCCAATGAAGGGGACTTAGGCAAGAATGAATTTGAGGATGGTGTAAAAGCAGGCGGACGTAATATCGCTGTCTGGAATCTGCAAGGCCAGCGGATGTACGATAGTCAGAATCTCATTGACGAGGCAACCGCTATGGTCGGCTTGTATCCGGATGATCGCAGTCCCAACAAAGGCAGCGAAGTCGAGAACCTGACCGTTGCTACTGTAGACGGCACTACGTATGCAGCCGTAGCTTCTGAACGGGCAGATGCCATTTTGTTCTTTGATCTTGCTGATCCGGTCAATCCGGACTACCTGGGTCTGATTCCTACAGCTGGAGAATCACCAGAGGGAATTCATCGTGTTAACGGACGCAGCCTGTTTGTGAGTGCAGATGAAAGTACTGGAACCCTTAGTTTTTTTGCCAAGAAATAGTTTTAGTATCCATGGCGTACAAAGACTGAAATGAGCGGTTTCACGTTGTATTGAGTAGGTGGGGGCGTAGAGCCCCTGTCCTCTCCTACTGCTGTACCCACACCATTCCGCGTATCCAAAACTAGTGATGTAAAGGTTATCGACGCTTCATATTTTCCAATTCCCGCCTGTTCCGCTCTACTTCCTCTTGTAACACTCGTACTTCCATCCTTAATGCGGATACTTCCTCTTTGACGCCAGACCTCTTCATCACAAGATAGAAAACCAGATATAATACAAGACCAATCATAATAAAGAAAATTAATAGCGTTATAATACCTGCAATACCTATAGAGCTAATCATAACTTTACGTTTCCCCTTTCCGACATTCTATTAATTTATATTTACAACAATACCATAATTAAGCATAACGAACAGTATAAAAAGCCAAGAGAGCATGCTCCCTTGGCTTTCAATTTATCTATATATACCTTCCTATCCGGTGATCCTTATTCCCAGAAGAAACGACCTGCGAACACTTTTTCCGTCAACAGTTTATACGTTTCTTCAGGCAATTCTTTTTTCATCTTTGCCATAACGGCGTCTTTGCCTTGATTATATTGTGTGGACATGCCAATCTCTGCCGTTGTATTGCTAGCATCCAGACGCATGATTGGGGCTTGAGCATCTTTCGTCCAAGGTGTCCATGCCGCTAGATCAGGTGATCCACCCGTGCCTGGATTGCCTGTGTACAGGAACTGCTTCAGATATGCTGCCATCGCGGCGGACAACTGAGCACGTCCTGGTTTGTTTGTATCGCTAAAGTACCCATCAGGGAAATAAGCAGCAATTCCGTCTGCGTGTCCTGTATAGAAGTCCATATCCGCACCATGTGGTGCGCCCAGTAACGTGAGCAAACGCTCAGAGATGACTCCAGGTTGTGTGCCCCATGCAAAACGATACGCATATACTGGTGGTTGACCTGCTTCACTGGTCAATTGCTCCGCTACACGCTCTGCATTAAAGCCTGCATAAGCTTCGCTACCATATTTCAACGCAGCAGCATATTGCTCCGCCTTGGTTTTATCGGTAAACAAAGTCTCATCCGTGATGGATGGAGAGAAGTTTGGATCACCGAAGGCAAAACCGGAGAACTCCGTTTCCAAGCTGCCGAGCAATACAGGTACTTTTTTATAATTGCCATTATTGATGGCGTCAAATCCTTCTTTTGGAATCACTGTGCCATCACGGAACAGATGCGGGAATGGGTCCATACGGATTGCGGTTGCACCAAACGCTGTGACCAGCTTGTCCGCAGGCAGTGCACGCAGGTAACTCTCTCGCTGTGCCTGAGACTGCTTGCCAATCCACGCTTTTGCTTCTTCTGCGGTAGCCGCTTTCCCCTCTTGCACCAGTAGCTTCACAAGTACATCCTCGGATTTTTGCTCGCCTTCTTCCGGTGATGCTGTCGTCAATCCTCCGCTGAAAGCAACTGCTTTTTGATACAAACCTTTGCTAAGTGGCGAGATCAGCGTTGCCAGTACATCACGTGCACCAGCAGATTGTCCGGCCAATGTAACATTGCCTGTATCTCCGCCAAAACCTTCGATATTATCCTGTACCCACTCCAATGCACGGAATGCGTCAAGCAGACCATAGTTACCTGAGTCATCCAGGGCATTCCCTGTTTTCAGCGCTGCATTCTCGAAGAATCCAAGGGCTCCCAAACGGTAATTCACTGAGATGATAATGCTGTTGGTGCTCCGTGCAAGCTGTTCACCTTGAAAATCTTTACCTGATCCGGTCATATTCCCGCCGCCGTGCAGGAACACCATAACCGGAAGTTTCGAACTGGTTGTGTCGGGACGCCAGATATTAAGATACAACGAATCTTCGCTTCCCGCTGTAGTCTTGCCGGAGATCTGCAAGCTGTTCGCTGCAAATTCCTTAGCCGATCTGGTTCCTGTCCATGATTCCGGTTCTTGCGGGGCTTTCCAGCGCAGTTCCCCTACCGGAGGTGCCGCGTAAGGAACACCAAGCCAACCGAGCGTGCCATATTGCTCATAGGTTTTGCCATCAATTGTGCCATACTTGGTCTGTTGCACCGTTTGAGGTTTGAACGCTCCAGCTTCTTTATGTTTCAACCAACTCTGCTCCAAGGTTCCACTGCCATTCTTGAGCTGTATCTGCAAAGCCTGTGCGGTTGCCTCTGCCATTAGGCGGTTGGTAAGTTGACTCGCTCCCTTCCCTTGAAGCGCCATGATTCCTTTCCCAGCCGCATAGGTGGAAGCCGATCCCTGCTCATAATCCGTACCTGCTTCATATCCAAGCACCTTCAGCAGCATTTCGGCATAACCTTCCGCTGTAAGGGGTGCATTAGGTTCAAACTTCTCCGTTCCTGTTACGATCTCAGACACATATGGATGCTGCTTCAAGTAACCAACGACCGGTTGTAATACTTTGCCTGCCTGAGCCGCATCGTCGTACGTTTCCGATCCCTGATAAGCGAGTGCTTCTTTCTCCAATCCGGACAAACGCAAGTAAAGTACTGCGGCCTGAATGCGTGTAGCCTTTTTGTTCAGATAAGCTGCATTAACACCTTGACCGCTACCGCGAATCAGCTCGGATTGGATCAGCTTGTCCATCGCTGCTGAAGAAGAAGGTCCTGTATTGCCTGCTGCATAAGCTGGTAGAGCGGATACACATAACCCCAGAATGGTTGCTACAGCAATCGAACGTTTAATGGTTTTCATGTCATAAATCTCCTCGCTGTCGAATAGTGTGTGATGGGATAAGTTCATTGGAATGTCCATTTGAGTTGCGTATCTAAGAATCAGTATTCCAATGTCTGGATGAGTCTATATCTCTATTTATGAAAAAATTAAATCTGCTGCGCTCCTTTCTGCTCGAAATATCTGCTACGGCGCTTGCGGTCATGCCATCAGGCATTTTTTATATGAAAAAACCTGAATCGAAGGCAAACAGACATCGCTTTAGCGTGGTCTACTGCCCTCAATTCAGGTTTTGCCTGCAATCAGTAACAACCCTGAGGAATGAGGTTCATTCCATATGAAAATGTAAACGCAATCAATCGTTTGATGAACAAACAACCAACGAATGAACTGACACAGGTATTGCCCTAAACACGGTTACAATCCTGTTGTTATGGTGATGTTAGCACATAATGTAAGCGTTCGCAATATCTTTTTTTAATCGTCAATATATATCTCTGAAAGGGTAACATTAAAAAACTGCGTTCTCATGCGGGTTTAAACTCAACTTACAACATGATGATCTATAAATACTGTCTCTTAATTCGTCGACTCCTCTTTTTGTCCAGTTCACCTGAATTCCAGCACCCTTCACTAATCGTAAATTTTACATATAGTTAATCCATTTCATACGTTAGTTTAGCAATTGTTGTATACACTTGGTTTGGGATACCAAACTATACATATATTCTAGGAGGATGCATTCATGTTAAACCGGTTTAATGTCCGTGCAGCCAAAATGATGCTCGCGGTGACAACAATTATTACGGCTACACTCGGAGGTAGCAGTGCAGCGTGGGCTGTGGAAGACACCACCTCAACGACATCTGCATCACCGATTAAAAATGTGATTATTCTGATTCCTGACGGTATGGCTAACGATGCTACCGCTCTGGCTCGCTGGTATAAGGGCTCGTCCCTGACACTGGACTCCATGGCAAGCGGCATGGTTCGGACACACTCCGCCGATGCGCCGATTGCGGACTCGGCCCCTGCCGGAACTGCTTTTGCTACAGGTTATAAATCTCATACCGGATTTGTTGGTGTACTGCCGGACAAGGCTACCATGCCTGGGCAAAAGGCTATTGCGCCTGGAGACGAAAGAAAACCGATCGCTTCTGTACTGGAAGCTTCCAAACTGGCGGGTAAAGCAACTGGCATTATCGCTACATCCGAGATTATGCACGCCACACCAGCGGACTTCTCCTCTCACTATCCGGACCGTAAAAACTATGATGCACTCAGCAAACAGCAAGTCTACAATGGCATGGATGTTGTATTGGGCGGAGGTAGCAAATATCTTGAGCCAGCCGGACGTAAAGACGGCGAGAATCTGATTTCGTCCATCAAGGCACTGGGTTACGATTACGTCACTACACCAGCTGCAATGAAAGCCTCCGATTCGAACAAGCTGTGGGGTATGTTTGCACCCGCAGGCATGGCTTATAATATGGACCGTGATCCAGCAAAGCAGCCAAGCCTTGCCGAGATGACATCCAAAGCCATTGAAGTACTGTCCAAAGACAAAGATGGCTTCTTCCTCATGGTCGAAGGCAGTAAAGTGGACTGGGCAGCTCACGCCAATGATCCGATTGGTATTATCAGTGACGTGCTGGCTTTTGACGATGCCGTAAAAGTAGCCATGGATTTTGCTAAAGCGGATGGAGAGACTGCCGTTGTGGCTGTTACGGACCATGGTAATGGTGGACTCACCATTGGTAACAACGCAACTTCCGGCACTTATGACAAAGAGCCGTTGTCCACATTTATCGGACCTTTGAAAAAGGCCAAACTGACAGGCGAGGGCGTTGAAGCGAAGCTGAATGCCAAGCGTACAAACATCAAAGCAGTGATGAAACAATATTATGGCATTATCGATCTTACTTCCGAGGAGATTGCCACCATTAAAGCGGCCGAGCCGGGCAGTCTTAACTATGCAATCGGTCCAATGATTAGCAAACGTGCAGGGATCGGCTGGACAACCGGTGGTCATACAGGTGGAGATGTTGTGCTGTACACGTATGCTCCGAACAATGACCGTCCATTCGGTGTAATCGACAACACGGATGTAGCAAAGTATATGGCACGTGTACTGGATCTGGATCTCGACAGCGTGAGCAAACAATTGTTTGTACCTGCCAAACAAGCATTTACGGCCAAAGGCGCGACGTACAAACTGGACCTGACGGACGCCAAAAATCAGAAGATTCTCGTTACAAAAGGCAACACCAAACTGGAACTGCAAATCTACAAAAATATTGCACTGGTGAACGGTAAAAAGACAACTTTGGAGAGTGTCATTGTGTATAACGGCGTAGAGGCATTTGTACCACAAACGGCCGTTGATCTGATTCAATAAAAAAAGAGCATGCCTGACCTATGAAGAATCCTCTTTAAAAACTGCCGAGGTAAAATCTCGGCAGTTTTTACGTTTAAGGCTTTAGTTTTATTACTAGATTCTTATGAAGAATTTTAGGTTCCGCTTTATCTCAAACCATCTTAAACTGTAATGACCATCTTTTAAAGTTAAAGTGATACGTTTCTCAATCTGTGTACAAATGATTAGCAAATACAACTGTTTTCATTTTTTGAGGGGCCACAAGGACTGGCCAATAAAAAGGATGACCTCTCCATCCCTCGGCTGTACCATTCTGTTTAAGAAGTATAATTGCGGGAATATTTACCGCTATTTCTTTTGCAAGACCTTTCTCTTGATAAGAATCTGGAGAGTTTTCTAATCGCCCATCTTTCTTCTCTCTCGATATATCTCTATCTTTTCTTAATATGATCCAGACCTTCCCTTTATCCTCTTCATTTTTAGGTATAGAAGTTAAGTATTGAATACTTGCCATGAACGCATTTTGATTCCAAGAATGTCCCTCTTCAAATGTTTGTCCAACATAATCTATTATTTTTAATACATCCTCCACCCCCATAAGAAAAGGTTCTGGAGAATCACTTACATCTTTGCAGTATCTCTCAATGATTGTGTTGATTGCCTCAACTGGTTTTAAAACATGTGTTTTAGCTCTGACCTTAAATCCAACCGGTAAGAGCCGGGCCTTTGGTCTTAATGTAGTAGTGTTAGATAGTAATATTTTATTAGGTGAACAAGGAACAATTTGACTCCATAAATCCTTTTGTATAAATACAACACCGTTTTCATGGCTCCCCTTCTCAAAAGCTTCACGAAGAGCTGAATCAAATTCATGAATACGTTGCATCACGGAATAAATACCTTCTGTTGTGTAGAACCGTGTCACTGTTAGGTCCTCGATAGGTCTTGCCCCATACATACGTGAATGCTGTAAGACCGTATCCTGCTGGAATGTCTTTGGTCGTCTCCCGTAATAGAAACCAATCAAGTTTCCTATAGTAATTCCACGATCTAGTATTTGTCCTCCAATAAAAATATTAAGAGGTGTTCTCAGCTTTAATTGTCCAGATGCATCAAGCAACTCACTTACATCCTTCTCGGAATTCACTTTGGTTATCATAATGTGACCTTCATCTAAAGCTTGTTTTGCTTCAGTATTAACTTGCAAAATATCTGGCATTAGTAAATTAGAAAGTTTAATTGAGTCTTTTAAATTTTCATATGCCTCTTTTACAAGTCGATCAAAAAGATGCGAACTTTCTTTAGATTCATCTGCTAGTTTAGAAACAATAGAATCTACAATGCTCTCTTGCCATTCATGTGCAGATTTCCCCAGCTCTGTGTGTATTATAAAGCTAAATTTTTTTATAACTTTTTGGTTTTGTCTATCTTGTATGCGACGTATACAGCCCCCTATTATAAAATTGACAATAGCATCTCGAAGCGATTTAATTTTGTTACTGTATAAACATTCTTCAGTTTTGAAAACACGCCTATCTTCTTTTTTCAAGACAGATAATTCTTCCTGAGGAACCTTCTCAAATAGATGATAAGCAATAGTGCCCTCTTCTTCACTTTCTTTAAAGTAATATTCTCCACCAATATATTTGTCATGAATAGGTACAAGTTCTGTAAAAACAGGTTTAATCGGTTTAAAAACCTCCGAGTCAACAACAATATCCTCAGGTTGCAAATATAGCGAATAAGGAGTAGCCGTTACTTGTAGAAAGCTACAATCCTTTACTAATTTTCTGAATTCATTAATTTTCCCTGCTATTTTCTTAATCTCCGGCTCTTCATCTTTCTTTTTAGAAAAACCAATACTAGCAAAATCGGCTTCATCGTCAATTATGAGTATCTTTTTATTTACAAGATCAGGATAAATTTCAAAGAACGCTTGATGTAACCTATCCATATTCTTTGTTTCCTTTTTCACTACAAAGACAAGCTTCTGATTACGCTCATATCTTGTCAATGTTGGCATTACCATAATGTCATAAATTTGCATATAATCTTGATCATTTAAATCCTTAAACTCCGACTTTAACCTTTCCAAAGTTTGTTGTGTAAGAGCCTTTGTACCTTTTGTCAGTACAATAACAATATCATACCCATTATCATAGGCTAGTGACATCACTCCGAGGAAAGTCCTGGTTTTTCCTGATTGAATTTTCCCAAGGAGCATCCCTGGCCGGTCTACCGTTGTTTTTATATCGAGTAAATTTCTGACTGTCCGCTCCATACATTCGATTAACTCAGAGGAATAACTATTCTTTTTTTGTAAATATGTAAAGAAATCCCCCGTTAAATTGAGAGTATTAATCATATATTCTGATACATCCTTTCCAAATAAAATTCCACCTACAATATGCAGTTAAAATAAGCCCATAAAAATAGAATAACTCAGTTTATATCCCCTTCAACACTTCATCTTCAACACTTAATTTCTTACTGGATACGATGACAGATGAAGCCATCTCCTGTTTTTCACTTAAAATCCGATGCACGATCTCTTCAACTGAACCTTGTTTGGTCATGCCTTGTGTGTCCGCAACAATAGGGTAATATACCGTTACAGGCTTGTCCTGCCCAATCCGGTATACGCGGTCTGTAGCCTGATTTTCAACTGCCGGATTCCACCAGCGCGTGTAATGGATCACATGATTGGCTGAAGTAATGGTCAGTCCTGTTCCTGCAGCTTTCGGAGACAAAATCATCACATCGAAGCCAACGTTACTGTTAAAGCGATCCACTTGCTCTTGTCTGCGATCGGTCATGCCGTTAATGATCATTGGCGTGATCTCAAAGCAGTCACGTACCGTTGTTCGTAAAATGTCCTGCATCTTGATATATTCGGTGAAGATAAGGACTTTTTCCCCTTTTGCTTTGACTTGACGAATCAGTTCCACCGTTTCTCTAAGCTTGGGTACTTGCTGGTACGGTATATTCATGTATTGGTCAGCAATCAACCCCGGATGAGAGCTCAACGCTTTTAGTTTTTGAATAGCCTGCAAACCGTCCATCGTTTTATTTTTGACCAAGGTGATTACTTCGCTATACAAACGTTCCTGTTCCGTTCCCAAAGGCACATTGGTAATGACAGCCTGCTTGGTCGGCAATTGATCCCCGAGTTCTTCTGATTTCGTGCGGCGCTTGTACACCATCGCAATTCGAGCCAGAAGCTGCTGCTCGACATCAGTGTCTCTTGAGTCTGTAGTAAGCTTGTTCACAAATTCTTCCTTGAACTGACTGAGACTGCCCAATAATCCTGGCTGCACATAATCCATGATAGACCACAACTCACTCAATCCGTTCTCCACAGGGGTTCCTGTCATGGCGAGACGGAATTTGGACTTCATCGCTTTCAGCACCTTGGAGGCAGCCGTTGAGGGATTTTTGATGGCCTGTGCTTCATCACAGATCACCACCTGCCAGTTCACTTGTCCAAACGACAGTTGGTCCTTCACTAAGGTATGATACGTTGTTACTGTGATGCCAATGTGCCTCAGTTCCACCGCATCCTTCAACCGCTCCGTTCCCCTATGAAGGTACAGCGACTTCAGCAAGTAAGGAGCAAATTTGCGCACTTCCTTCTCCCAGTTGTCCATGAGTGTCTTGGGCACCACAACTAATGTTGGCGTAAGTCTTCCGATTTCCTGGAGATAAGACAGGAAAGAAATCACTTGTATCGTTTTCCCAAGCCCCATATCATCAGCCAATAGACCTCCCAATTTGCGATAATGGAGTGATTTCATCCATACGAATCCATCTGCCTGGAATGGTTTCAGGGAAGCAATAAATGCTTCAGGCGGCTGGTTTGAGAACACTCCCAGATCCTGCATCTCTTGCTGCGCTTGCAGAATCGGCTGATTAAACTCCAATTGACTGATGTTCTCGTAAATCTCCAACACATACGGCAGCTTCGTTATATCTACCAAGTTACCTTCACTAAACATTTCTCGTTTTGCCGTATCCGTAGTTTCTACAAAGGCCTCAGCATCTTGCGGCAATTTAAGCCAGCTGCCATTCCATTCTATGTAGTCCTCGCCTTTCTCCTTGGCCTTTGAGATCAAATCCAACATGTCAGAAGCTTCCCACGTTTGCTGTACTTCCCCAGTCTCGTCTTGCGCGGAAAAGCCAAAATCCAATTCGAACCATCCTCGCTCTTGTTCAGTAGCATGCACAAATGGCTGGGCTTTATAGACTCGAATACCTAGTGACTTTACCCGTTCACCAAACAGGGACAAATCAATACCTTCCATTTCAGGTACATATGCTTCAGGATTTTCAGCAAATTTCGGGATATCCGCTCCTTGAATCTTTGGTAATTCTCGAATACGATCGGCATGATCTACAACTGAGGGCTTCACAAATACTTTTCTCCGCTGACGATCCACGGCATAACGACTAGCGGAAGAACCCATTTCATTTAACAAATCGGGGCTAATTGGATCTGATGAGTGGTACTCCGGATGAAACGAAACACCTTCCGAATTGTATTCCAATCCAAGATCCACTTTATCAACAAACAGATATTCCTGATGTAGCAGATAGTCATCCATAGGATAATCATGATGTATTGCCCAATGACGAACTTCCGCAACATAGCTGAAGATACGTTCCTGATCCAATGGATTAGGAGCCTGATCAATCAGCTGTTGAAATTGATATTGCTCCGAATCCATAAGCAATACCTGCTGATCGGGTAACACCAACCATGGCCCAATCCTTTTTGCAGTTCGCTCCAAATGACTCCACGAACCACAAGCCTTTTCCAGCACGAATTTAAAATGAGCCGTTCCCACTGCGCTCTCGTGGCCTAACTTCAGGTCAAGCTTCTTCGATGCAGGAATGCCCAATCTCTCCCGCAGTTCTGGTGGTACATCATCAAATTTATCTGTATTTAATACATAATTGCTATCTTGTTTATCCAAATATCCCTCGAACCACATGTCTTCCAGAGTCTCTAACAGCTCAGCGTTACTGATCTGTCGAAGTTCGGAGATTCTTAGACCAAGCGGAAATTGTAGTGCCTTTTCTTCTCTGACAATGGAATACAATAGCCCGTTCGGAACCATTTCCTTCTCAACCTGTATGTCCGAAACTATAGAATCTGTCGACTTTCGACGCTTGCTCAAGAAACCAAAGAGACCTGCCATCTGCCTTCGCCTTCCTATTCTCTAAAATCTTCCGTTTAAATACTGTCTCATATAGCTATCGAACTTATCATCCCAGCTTCGACCATGATGACCCAATTTCTCTATAAATAGCTGGACACCTGCTCGACTGGATTCAGGTACTTTAAGCATGCTTTCTTTATTGCTGCGGCTCCTGCTGTTTCTAAAAGTCGGTGATGTGCTTATCGGACGAATGATTTTCTCAAATCCTTCACGATGATAGAAATAGGCCGCCCCCATCTGACCGTATTCAACCACAACGAAGTTATCGAAGTGTATAAAAGCGATCATGGGATCCTGGACAAGCTCTACGTCCTGCATATAATCAATGAATTTTTTCCAATAGTTCAATCGTTGGTTATCTTGGTCGTTTTCGAATAGAATCTGCAGTTTCTTCTGGATAAGCCAGCGTTTGACTTCTTCAAGAGCACCGGAACTTAGAAATTGCCAATCCGTGACGCGTTCCCTGGGATCTCTCAACCTGGCTACGGCCTGCTGAACAATTGCGACATGAAATTGAGTGTATTTACGTGGCTCAAAATAGTTTTTAATGAGCTGTTTGTATTCGTGCATTGAATAATTCTCTAGCAGTCGAACAATAAAATCGGTTCCATCCCGATTAATCATATGATCTTGCGAGAGTCCTTGCTCCAATATTTTTCGCATCAAAGTCGATTCCAACTTGGATTCTTGTTCAATCTTTAAAGCATGGAATGCGTCTGTCGTATTGGTTCCCATCAGCAGGAGAGCAGAAGTAATCCCCTGTACAACACCAGACTTGTGGTACATCACATTATCCATGTGGTACTGGATCTTATCGTCAAGCAACATAAACCCAAACTGGTCGACTTGATAGATTGAGCGCAAAAGATCCAGCAAGTAAGGTTCTTCATATTGATGCTGGAAGATTACCCATGCGGTCTTTCCTACTTCCACAGAGTAACGCGCTGTTAAAATACGATTAATTTTCTGCCTTGTATCCTGATTTTCATTAGGAAATGGATATTCGCTATAGATCAGCATTAGCACTTCCATTTTCTTCAGTGAGTGCGCCAATTCCTCAACATCTTCCATGGGGGTAGCGCGAATGATCTCTATCAATTTCGGAAGCAACATTCTACTGCGCTGCCGGATAATATCCGCCTGTTTGTTTTTGTATTTCCGTTCCATTTTAATTCTTTCTTCGGTAAGCAGTTGTGGTTTAAACGAGAATTGATAAAAGTATTGATTAATTTCCATCTCTCTCACCTAACCCTTGAAGTTGATCCAATAGTTGATCGTCTTTCAAACGGAATTTGAATTCCACCCGTCTGGACTTATTTGCATCAATTTTCCCATCTTTTTTCAAGATCGGTATACTAAAGGAACGACCATTGGCCGTAATGACTGATTTTAGCTCTTCTTTATATTGGAAATCCGGGAAATTAGGCTGAAATACTTGCTCAACAACAGAAAGTGCGCGATCTTGTGAAAGCTTCAGATTGTAGAGGTATCCGCCAGCGGTATCCGTATGGCCTTCTACGATAATTTGCGATATTTCATCGCGAAAACGGTCGGACAGTAGAATATTGATATACTGCGGAATGAACTGTTCCAAATACGTTCTTCCTTTAGCCGAAACTTGACTGCTATTCGAATCGAAGAATACCCCGCCAGAGAAGCGGATTGCTCCTGTCTGGGGATCGACTTCCAGAGCTAGGTCCGAATCTTTAAATGCTTTGATTAATTCCTGAATAATTTCCGATTTGACACCGATGACTTCCTCAATCATCTGATTTTTTTCATTGATTGCTGCTTCTTTCTCTTCATACGCCGATTGCGTATTATATATGGTAATCATGAGTACGAGGGCAAAAATGACAAGCAACGCCGACATTAGATCGGTATAAGATACCCAAAAACTCTCCTTTTCACCTTCATGCGCTCGTGACATATGCCGCTCATTGCGAAATCCTCTAGCCAAAATGCATCATCACCTTACTCTGAAGTTACCGGATTCATGATCCGTTTGGATTGACGATTAATCTCCAACACCGTTTGCTTCAATGTCTGCATGGCATCAGGCAAATCGATCAAACCTTCCTGAATCGCATCAACGCCACTCGCCAAATGCTGAACTGACTTGGTTAGTTCTTGGTCAAATTGAGTAAACGTGTTTTGAAGACCACGATGCATATCATCTGTAAACTGATTCATGGAAACTTCCAGATGCTTATTCGTCTTGGACATCGATTCGCTTGCTGAAGTCCACACTTGCTGCAAATGTTCAACTCGCTGATCCATGCTTTCCAGTTGTCCAGCTAATTGGTCTTGCACCCTAGTTGATATATTTCCCACTGCTTCACGTTCATGTTGGATTTCTCTCATCAAGGATTGCATATCTTCTTGGATATGAACAAACTCTGTATTATTATTTGTGAATTTATCAAAGATAAGTTCCAGTTCCTGATTCGACCTTTGACTAAGTTCAGCTTGCTGAGATAATGTGACAGCCAATGATTGTTGACTCTGTGTAATGCTGGATATCCGTTGTAAATTCTCTTCTAAACGTTGCTGGAAAGTAACTTGTAATCCTGTTTGGGTCACAATCGAATCTACATTTTCTCTAAGCGTGTTCATATGGTTTTCAAAATAACCATTAAACGTATTGCGTTCTTCCGTCATTTTGTCCAATAGATCTGCTGTAACCTTCTGAAGCTCGCTGTTTTTCTCCGTTGTTTCGTTCAATTCTGATACGGTTTTCTCCAACACTGTCTGATAATCCGTAATCCGTTCTGTATAATTATGAATATGTTCCGTAAGAACGGTGGTCTTGTCCACCATCGCTGACTGTCCCGCAGCCGAATCCTGCATGGATTGCACAAGCGCACCCATTTCCTCATGCACTTTTTTCTGCCATTCCACGGTATTGTTCAATGCTTCTCCGAGATTCTTCATATGATCTCCAGTTAGTTCATTCAATTGAGTAACGAATTGATTAACCATCTGTTGCATACCCTCGGATTGGTTCACTGTCGATGTCTGCATTAAATCTGTCATCATTTTCTCAGTTCGTTCCATCTGAGGTGCGAGTGATTTCTGAATGGAATCTGCCACACCGTTAACCATATTAGGGATAAGTACATCTGACAAAAAAGACTGAAAATCCTGCATCTGCTTCTCTTGCCGTTGGTCCATGCTGAACAATAACGTGCTTTGATCTTGAGTTGGAAATGACTCGTCAAGCTGTTGACGAATACTGCCAAATGCATTGGTGAGCCTTGGATAGAAAATTCCTTTGTCGATTAACTGCCAAATGAGAGACAGCAGAACTCCCGCAATCGATGATGCAAATTTAACTTTCATCCCCGTAAGCAATGAGCTAATTCCGTCTTGCATCGTGCTTGAGTCGCCATTGACATGCACTTGAGATACACCAAATGCAATCCCAACGAAAGTTCCTACAATTCCCATGGAGAGAAAAATACCCGCAACAACTTCTGCAAACTTTCTTTTTCCAAATTTATGTACTAGAGGCTCTTCAAAAAAGAAGTCATATACATCTGGTGTGTAGAGTATGCCTTTCTGTTGATAACTCATATACTTAACATAGAAACTCTTCCATGCGGGGAGTAAATGTCCCTTGATGTACTTATTATCCTGATTTTCCATCCAATCATTGAAGCTATGAAACTTTGCTGTCATTTCAGTAATATTAGATAATTCATCAAGCTTAGCCTTGATGTCAGATTCAGCTTTTTTGCTGTTCCAGTAAGGTATGAGGACAAAAAACAAACATAGTACGAAAATCGAGACCATTAAACCTATGTAACCCCATGCGAATTCTGTAGATGTAAAAAATGTTGCCATAGCTCCTCCTAAAGATATATAGTAGTTAACTAAATTACGGTCTTCACTTGATACTAAATTTAAATACCCAACTCAAAGTATGCTTGTTATACTTCAATATTTTTCTTGCAAAGCAAGATTATCATAATTACCAAGTTCATTATACCTATTTTTTTCCTATAAGAGAAAAAAATTTAGAAATAAATAGTCCAAACGAACCCTTCTCCATATTAACGTGTGTCTATGTTCATTCAACTTTAAGCCTATCGTATAATGAACGTAACAAAAATACATATCATGCAAAACAAAAGGAGAGATTCACCTATGTTGATCAAATTAAACTGGATCACGCTGAGGGTCAGTAATTTGGAAGCTTCGCTCGGGTTCTACCACAACCTGCTCGGACTTCCCATTCATCGCAGATTCGAAAGCCGTGGACGACAGATTGCCATGCTGGGCATGGAAAATGAAGCCAAGCTGGAACTGATTGAGGGCAGTGAATCCATTCTTAAACCAGAGGCCGGCGTGTCGATCGGCTATGAGGTGAACTCGCTGGATGAAGCCATGGAACGATTGGCAGAGCTGAATATTCCGATTGTGCGTGGCCCCATCCAGCCCAATCCGCATCTGCGGTTTATTTACATTACAGATCCAGACGGCTTCGAGGTACAACTCGCAGAGCATGTCTAATTAGGCGAGTGTGAAATGAGTGTGCGTATCACTATGACCAGCTTGGTGTGCATGTGTAAAGCTAAAACTGCATACATGCACACACTAACTCAAAATGGTGTGGTATCGGTAAGCATCATGTCTGTTTACAGCTTCATGCGGCGCATCAGCGGTACACCTACGCGATTCAACAACCGATCAAGCAGTAGCCAGCACCAGCGTCTGCCCCATGGAAGGTGGCGCTCATACACAGCCGAATATTCAAAATCCGCCACAGCACCGCGATTGCGCTTGAACTGCGCAGCCCCGGCGCTCTCATGTAACAGATGGCCGTTCTCGCGAGCCTGTCCGATCAGACAAGCTGATAACATGCGGTATAGTCCGACGGATTGGGGCACCGCTGTGTCGTAACCAAACAGCGGCGTTGTCATGATTCCATTTCGGCAGAAATAACCCATCACCGCGTCCAGGCACCCTTCCTTCCGCAGTCCGTAGAGTCTGAGTGTTCCTGATGCCATCGCAGCAGCAATGAACCGCTCAGTGAATTGCGGATTGTGATAGGAGTATTTTTCAAGATATAACAGCTTGTACAGCTCAACGATTCGCAGAATATCTGCATCTGGCATATCTGCTACGGATACGAATTCGTATCCATGCTTGGCCAATAATTCGTAATCCCGCTTCAGCAACCAGCGCGACTTCGAGTTGCCAAAATTCGGATCATGCGCATGGTACAGGTAGATTTGTCGGCTCGGAATCAATCGACACCCCGCTTCTGGTAGCCTCGCCGTCAGATCGGGATGAAGTCCCGGACACAAGGAGCGAAACACAATGACATGTTCAGGGTACCGCTCTTGTACCACTGCAAGCAAACAAGCTGCCTGATCACCAGACATGGCTGGATACAGATTGGTGGACAACAACCAGTTGTTCACATGCACAACTTTGTTGATCTGCGATTGCTTCATTCCCCAACCTATTAGACTGAGCAGCACAGAAAGACCTTTTTCCAACACTGGCTTCTGCAACATGGTCAGTTCCTGCTTGGCGTAACTCACATAGTGCGTATATGGCGAACAAACGTAAGCATTATCATACTCTGTATCATTCACCGTCAGCGGAATAACGAGATCATCAATCCGGGCGAGCAACAATGTCGTTTCCACGTTGGACATAAAGCTTTGGGTCCCGTCCAGCATCATAGGTTCCAGATAGACTCTGGCATATCTGCCATCCTCCGTATCGGGCCAGTCCATGTCTTTGAACGATTGCTGATCATAAAAACGTATGCGTGCAGCCCTATTATCATTCCTAACCTCATATGTACTGTCATCACAGTCCAATCTATCTTTCATTCCTTTATCCTTCAACCTTCTACTCCCCCATGAGGTTACATCTTCTTTTAACTACCATTTACAGTTTCAGTTCTACGCTCTTCATACTCTACACATCACTGTATAGGAAAAAAATGTCGGCATCAAGCTGTATTCCTGATGAAAAAAGCCCGTCTAGTACGCTAAATACGTACCGACAGGCCCTCAACTATTAATATTAAAGTTTATTCTCAACGGAAGAAGCCTGATGATCCGAGACTAACTCATTCAGGTCCACAATCAGTTGCTCCAATTCTCCAAAGCTCTCCACCATCTTCTGTGTCAGGTTACGTTGTTCTTCCATGCTCGCCAGAATCTCTTCTGTCGCTGCACTGGATTGCTCAGTCACACTCGAAATCTCGGAAACTTCATTCACAACTCTGGTGGACGATTCCTTCATTGTAGCCGAACTAGTCTCGATATCTGTCGCTTGATTCAGCACATGCTGAGAGTTGCTGTTGATCGTACGGAATACTTCCTCTGCTGTATGGACGCTATCTCTTCCTTGTTGTAACGATAGACGAATACGTTCGAATCGATCTGTCAGTGCCTGCGTCTGTCCTTTTAATCGAGACAGGATGGTTCCGATATCACTTGCGGACTGACCCGAGTTCTCTGCCAACTTTCGAACTTCCTCTGATACAACAGCAAACCCGCGTCCATGCTCACCCGCACGAGCGGCTTCAATGGCTGCATTAAGCGCGAGCAGGTTGGTCTGACTCGCAATATCCGCTATGCTGTTCAGCATAAGCGTCATGGATTCACTTTCATCGTTGAACTTTCGCATGTCATTTGCAGTTGTATCGATTATCTCATATAGATCTTGCATCTGGATGTTCAGCTGGTCCATCTGTGTGCTTCCTGTTTGCGTGCTCGTTGCCATACTTGCGGACAAGTCTTTCATCTGCTGGGAATACGAAGCAACGTCCTTGATATGCTGATCCGACACAGATAAGGATTCCGAGATCTCAGCTACACTGGTCGCTTGGAACTCAACACCTTTTGCAACCTCACTGAACCCAAGCGTCACTTCATTGGTGATAGAGCCAGTCGCATTCACTTTTTGCTTCAATTGATCTGTATAACGTGATAGACCTTCGACCGATTCCTTCACACGCTCCAGCATGGTTTCCACTCTTTGCTTAGAATGCTCCACCTCATTCTGGCGTACTTCACTTTCATGGAAGAGCCTTTGATTCAGCTGGGAGACCAGCATCAGAATGGCCCCCGTAAGAGCGAATAGTCCCACATTAACGATATTACCTATTAGCTCAACAGAGTCAACGGTATTCATAACAAATAATTGAAGAACACTGTTGACTAGTAATACCGAAAATCCAACCACAAAAAATTTCTTGTTAGGAAATAACAGTAGAACTGCGGTTATGACCAAACTTAACGCAAAATTGACCGTTCCCCAACCGACATAGACTCCACATATTGTAAGTAATACAGTAATCAGCCATGGAATGAGATGAATATGTTTCTTTTTCGCATTAGCGTATGTAATCCAAACTACAAAGATCAGAGCTACTCCATTGGACACAAGTAACTTCGGCATCGTAAAGGCCAGCCCCATACCAATGGCAATAATAATCCACAAAATGATACCGATTAATTTGTTCCTTTTCCAAATAATTTCGTCCATACGATCCATGCATACCCCGTCCTTTTATGTAGGTTAAATGTAAGTTGTAGGGCCTTTCTGTACTACATCTAGTAGTCTTTGGTCCTGCTTATGTGCAAATCGCAAATACGCAGCGCCTTAGCATAGTACATATTAACTTCATAAGTATGAAACCAGCGCTACTTTATGTATATCGGTATTCAACATTTAAAATGAATATGAAATGTAAAATGATATGTAAGCATATCATTTTACAAACAAAAAAAGGTCTGTCTTATGCGTTGTGACGCACAAGACAGGCCTTTTTGGTCATGAATCGATGTGTAGCAGCTCTTACTTTCCGAATACAAGTGTCGTATTGGAGGAGCCTGCATACTTGGTGACGAACTCACGCGCGTAGCTGGCACTTTCTACCTGATAACTGTAATTGGAGCTTGGTCTCCAGTTCGTTTTAGGAGAAGTCGGACTATTAAGCGCTGGTGTACTGCCCGTATCCGTAAACTCACCTTTTCCTTTGTCATCCAGGATGCCACCCTTTTCAGCGCCAGCACCAAAGTAATTGTTTTCGGAATAAATCCGTGCTTTTTCACCAATTGTGATGGCCTGATTAAAGTTGTTTGCATAGTTGTTTTTGAGATGGAAGTAACCATATCTTAAAAGTCCAGGACCACGTACATATAAATTTTCAAAATAATTGTTGGACATCGTCACATGAGGTACTCCATTGTAACTGCTGTTACCATCATTCGGATGACCGAGGATGACGCCATACTTATGGTTCGCAAATTTGGAATTGCTAATCGTAATATAGTCGGCGCGATCGCCAATATACAGAAGTTTGTCCAGATCACTACCGCCAGAGCTGTAGCTGTGACCAGCAAACGTCACATGATCAATCCAGTAATTGGAGCCTGAAGTGATATACATCTGGATATCATCATTGGCATTAATATTGGAAGCGTGTTCAAAAGTCAGATTCTGAAAAATCACATTGCTTGAACTGCTTGTGGATCTGAAATGAATATTCGTTAATGTATGTTTGCCAAAGGAACCTACAAGTGTCTTGTTCGCTCCAAATTCAACCTTTTGCAGCGTGGAGGAAGAAATATTCTGTTCGACGACGACAATCTTGGCTGTAGAGCCCGCCATATGTGTTCTCAAGTCATTGAGATTACTAACGTAAACCACCTGACCGTTCTTGCCACCTGTCGTAGCTGACTTGGATACACCATTTTCATTCTTGGCACTGCCTGCAAAACCAGTCAACCCGTTCGTACCTGTGTTCGGATAACTGGCCGCACCATATGTAGACGGGGCTGTGGAGACAGTTAACAACAATAGAGTTACAGCGAGTAAAAGCATCGAAAATTTCTTCAAAATTTCACCATCCTTTATAATATTATCCTCAAAGACAACTCGATTATATCGTGTAACTTTGGCTGTGACAATACAAAAATTGCAAAAAGACAACAATTATCATTTTTATGCAACAGCAGATCAGATATAGTGAAAAAACATAAAACCAGGCCATTCGTTCACACAAAATAGAGCCGCTAATTAGCGGCTCTATTAACGAGTACTATGTGATACAACTTGGAACTGGTCTGCCCTCGGATCAGTTCCTAAAGCCTCTGACGAAAACTTATTCGCTTGCGGATAATAATATGTCACGACTTCTGATAGTTGCGGCGGAAGGCGCCAGGTGTGATTCGTTCCAGCTTCTTGAAGATGGCTCCATAATAGCTGGTCGATTCGAAACCGACTTGACGAGCGATATCCTCCATCCCGCGTTGCACATTATCGAGCAGCAGTTCCTTGCTTTTGTTGACTCTTACCTGATTAACATAGCTGATGGGACGAATACCTGTCGTTTTCTTAAACAAATGACAGAAATATTCTGGTGTGACACAGATCAATCCAGCCAGCGTTGGCAAAGTGATCTCTTCAGCATAATGCTGTTCAATATAGTCCAGAACCGGTTTTAATCGCTCATACTGCTGCCCGACCGTATCGCTGCCCTCAACAGATACGCGTTGAATAATCTCTGTCAATAAGGTATAGAGGACAGCGGAGCAGGCGTAATTGCTTAATGTCTGCTCTTGTGGTGTTAAGGCAGCTTGCAGCAACTCCCGCATTCGGGATAGAAGGTATTCAGGTTGTGCAAGCGTGTATACGCATGTGTCGACAATGCCAACGGTTTCAAACAAGCTTGCTGACCCGTTGCCATCGAAAATGATCCAGTCGACTTCCCAACTGTCGGATAGCGCATAGTATTCGTGCTTCTGTCCAGGGAATAACAGCATGCCCATACCTGGCTTGACGATATGTTCCGTTTCACTGAGCTTGAGCTTACCCACACCGCTGCGGCATTGTATCCACTGATAATCCTCAATGCCTTGGTCTCGGCGTATATGCTCCTGTTCATGATGCAGGCCGATGCCAAGTAAATAAAAAGGGAGCAGCTTGTCTCGGGAAGATAACACCGGAAAATTACGATTGGGATGAGGCATACGGCTAACTCTCCTAATCTTAATATTGTTATATCATATTAATTATTTAAGATATTCACTCGAATTAATATAACATATAATCGCAATATATTGATAAATAAAGGAGATCACAGGATGACAATTAAGATCGGAATTGATTATTATCCAGAGCAATGGACCCCGGAGTTATGGGAGAAAGATGCCATACTTATGCAACAGACAGGGGTTGCAGTTGTGCGAATGGCGGAGTTCGCCTGGAGCCGAATGGAACCGACTGAGGGTAATTATCAGTTTGAATGGCTGGATGCGGCCATAGAAGTATTCGCTTCGCGTGGTATGGAAATTGTGTTATGCACTCCCACCAATACCCCGCCAAACTGGATGACAACCCGTTATCCGGATGTGCTACCCATGGATGAACAACGCCACATCATTCGGCCAGGTGTGCGTGGACATCGTTGCAACAACAGCCCTTCCTTGAGAATGCTGGGCTCTAAATTTGTGGAAGCGATATCACAGCGCTACGGTAAGCATCTCGCCGTTATTGGCTGGCAAATCGATAACGAGATGCACTACCAGGAATGCCATTGTGATACATGTAATCGTTCGTTTGTCGCTTGGCTGCAAAAGCGTTATTCCAATCTGGAGGAGTTGAACCGGGAGTGGGGTACGGTCGTCTGGAGTGGTGAGTACAGCAGCTGGGCTGAGGTAACAACGCCACTCGGTGCCAGCAAACCGATGAATCCTTCCTATCTTCTGGAGTACAAGCGATTTTGTTCTGACAGCGTAGGCTATCTGCTGGGATGGCAGCTTGAGATTTTACGCCGTAACTGTCCAGGCCAATTTGTGACGCATAACATGTGGCAATATCCGAATAGCCTGGACTATTATGATATGCACAACGAATTGGACTTCGTCTCTGTTGATTATTATCCGAATGAGCTGTATCGCGATTATGGCGATCGGTTTCCGAGGAACGGAGCGCTTACGCTGGACTTGGTTCGCGGCATCAAACGCCGGAATTTCTGGGTAATGGAACAACTCAGCGGGGCACAGGGCGCCTGGATGCCGATTCAGCGCACGCCCTATCCTGGACTGATCCGAGCTCGCTCCTGGCAGACAATCGCTCGCGGTGCGGATATGGTTGTCCATTTCCGCTGGCGGAGTGCTACCGTCGGAGCGGAACAGTTCTGGCATGGGCTGATCGACCACAGCAATGTTCCTGGACGCAGGTTCAGGGAGTTCGCGGAGCTTACTCGCGAGGTGAACCAGTTAGGAGAACTCTTGGCCGACTCAACCATTGTTACCCAGGTTGCTATTCTGCATTCGCATGATCAGCACACAGCGCTCTCCCTTCAGCCGCAGGCGGAAGGGGGAATGCACTACTTAGACAACTTGTCCTCTATGCATAATGCATTTCTGAAAATGGGCGTCGGTACAGACGTTATCAACTGGACTGAGGAGCTCGATGGGTACAAGCTGGTCATTGTCCCTTCCCTCTTCCTGTTAAGTGAAGAAGTAGCACAGCGGCTGGAGCGATTCGCAGCCAAGGGTGGTACGGTTGTCCTTACCAATCGGACTGGCGTGAAGAACATGAGGAATGTATGTGAGATGTTGCCTCTGCCGGGGCTACTGGGTGAAGCGGCGGGTGTTGTCGTAAGTGAATATGATGCCATCGGCAACAGTGAGCATCGGATACGGAACGCGGAGGGCAAGACTTTCGCTGCGAAGCAATGGTGTGATCTACTGGAACTGCGAGGTGCAGAGCCGATCGCCTGGTTTGACAACGACTTTTACGAGGGTGTACCGGCGGTTACTATCAATAAGTTTGGTGAAGGTGAAGTGTATTATGTCGGCACTTGGCCGGAGCCATCGTATTTCTATCAGTTGTTTGAAGGCATATTGAAGGAAAAGGATTTGGCGGCCAAAATCCAGTTGCCGGAAGGTGTCGAGCTGTCGATTCGAACGAAGGGGGAGCAAAACTTCCTGTTTCTGATCAATTTGACGAATGAGCAACGAGAGATTACGCTGGACGTTCCTTATCGCAGCTTGTTGACCAGCGAGAGGTTGGATCAGAAGTTGACCCTTCCAGCTCTGGGAGTAGATATTTTAACTGTATAAGATCAGCCGTTTTCATATTTAAAAAGGGATGTCTCACAAGGCTTACGACCTTGAGGGACATCCCTTCTCTGCTTTCACTAACATCCACCTAATCTGAATAAGAGTATTGCCAGTTAGTTCATCTTATTTGATTTTGATTTCCAGTTCATCATTCTTGGCTTCCTGCAAATCATCATAGACCTTATCTGGTTTACCACTAAGTTTTAACACCATGGACTCCGGATGGTCCAACAGATTGCTACTGAAAGAATACATCATTCCATCTTCCGATCCGCTTCCACCTACCATGGATAACTTGGTCTGCTTCCCATTACGGGAGGTCGAAATGATCTCGATAGGCCGAACAATCTCGTTGAGCGACAACTTCGTTTTGTAATCAATTTCTTGATCAGGTGCACGGACAAATTTGACCCGAGTTACCAACGGAGACACCTCCACCTCCGACAAAAAGATCTCATACCCTCCAAGAGTAAAAGTCCGATTAACGTTAATGACTTCCGTTTTGGGGATAGAAAACTTGGGATCCAGAGGGAAAGAAACATTCATTTTTTTGGAAAATTGATATTTTCGTTCTTTCTCCCCCTTGTCTGTATAATCCCCCACATCTGGCACAACTGAAGACAACTGGAACTGAAGATTCACTTGCTCAGGTAGCAGTTTATTTCGACTTCGCTCAATTGTATTCCGTCCATAAATGGTATACTTATCCTTCGAAAAATGCACACCTCCTGCACTTCCATTGTCAAGCAAGTACCCTGTGGAAGCATCCGTCATCTTCATATCAACAGTCGAATACATCTCTTGCGAAGCATCCGTCTTGGCGGTATACAATACGGTTATCCTGTTCTCATCTGCCATAACCGCATTCACGGTAAACTGATATATGCCCGATGTAACCGTCCGATCCACAAGTTGCACATAACCATGATTGAGCGTTGAAGTAATCGTAGCACGGTCCATATCCGAAGTTAGCAGGCCACGAAAGGGCTCTAGCACTCCCCAATGGGTTACAGGCTCAGTATATGTTGCCTGCTCTTGACCATAACTCCCAAGCGGACCTAAGAGAAACCAACCCGCGGCCAGGGCCGTGACCAGCACTGCCGTAATCCATTTGATATGAACGGTCCTACCTGATCGTTTTGTTCTGCCCTTCGCGAGACCACGTTGAATCGCAACAGTCGTATCCGCCGGATTCCATTGCTGTTTCTCTCTTTTTACCTGATATGCATCTGCAAGAAGTGCTTTCTCCTCCGGGTTAGTGGTCATGCCAATCCCTCCTATTCCTCATCAACTTGCGCAACTGCTGGAGTCCCTTGTGCTGCCAGGTCTTGATCGTCCCTTCCGGTTTGCCGAGGATGGAGGCAATATCCGTCAGTGTCATGTCGTTATAATATTTCAGCAATAATACATGGCGATATTTCGGTTTCACCTTTTGCAAAAGAGATTCCATAGCGATTCGATTATCGTCAACGCTAATCATCCAAGACGCCGGAATGCTGTCCTCCATATCCTCCTTCGCCAGAGGTGTTGCCCGCTTGCGGCGCCTCTGTTCATCGATGCAGACATAGATGAGGATCCGAATGATCCACGACTTGAACGCCTTCTCATTATTCAGCGTACGACGTTTGATCCAAGCCCGGCACGTCATCTCCTGTACCGCTTCCAGCGCATCTTGCTGGTTACGCAGATAACTGTATGCAATGGAAATGAGCGTATCTTGATGTTCCATAATGGATTGCACAAATGCCGTCTCGTCTTCGGTCTGTACATAGATCCTCTGGTTCATCTCTGCTTTTGTTTCCACCCCGCATCCCTCCTTCTCTCTCTTTCTGTGGTATAAGACGGGTGAGTGAAGCAAACGGTTTTTAATATTTGTTCATCAAAAAAAGCTCCGCCATCATCATGAGGGAGCTTGATTACATAACAATTCGGCCGCCGATATACTGAATTACGTACACAAATGAACAATCCAAGATCAACTAACTTACAAATTGCCGGTGACTTCGATCCCGTCGGCCAATTGCAGATGATTTCTCACCCAAGTGGTGAACCGATTCAAAAAAATCCGTAATTCTGGCTCTGCAACCACCTGTTGATCCAGCTCTGATAAAATCCCCACCCACACTTCCTTCGTAATGGGATTGTCCCAGCAAGGATCAAGTGCCTTCATCTCTTCTCCAGTTCGTGGGTCAGTTAAGGGAAATACACGATCCAATGCAGGACGAATATAGTCAAAGTCTTCATTATATATGAACAGCATATCTTCCATCTCTACTTCAACCGAGTCTTCTATGTATAAAGGGGATAAAACAAAACCCAGATTTCGCTGTGGACCTTGATATTGATATATGAGCGCAGGAATTGTTCTCTTTGATTTTTTAGCCATATATGTTCCTCCTGTTTCAGGCAAATCTTCTACCGATCAGAGTTCAAACCAGATTAAACCACCATCAACCCGCCTGGTTTCTTGCTCCATCTGATGCATCCAGCTCCGCGCCTCTTCACCCCAGATATGAAACAAACAGTAGATATACGAATCCCCATCCACAATCTCTTCTAACCCGGAAGCCTTTTCTATCCACACTTCAAGGGCTCTAGGCCAGGAAGGATCTTCACGTTTCAATACAAAGCCGTTGGCTTGGTGTTCCAAACTATACACTTCGGTAAATTTTAATGAACTTGCCAAACGCTTCACGACTTCAGGTAAAATCGCAGGCTCCGTTGTTCTAATCCCATATTCCCAGCCCATATGTACAACCTCCTTCAGACTTCATTCGCTCCAGATTGTTGCTTTTGTTCATGCATTTGATGGATCGAACGATTCAACCACAACTCGTACCAGTCCAGAAAATGTAATCGATTCGTATTGCCCCAATACTGATCAGGATAGATTCCATTGCGGCTAGCCCGGTCATCAACCCAGATCTCTCCGTAGGAGGCTCCCTTAACAATCAGATTCATGGAGATGCCACAGCCAAAATCACTGATGCGCAGCATGCCTGCCGACCATTTTGGATCAAAATATTCATGTTCCAGCGCTTCCCATTCCTCTTCTTCCTTGCTATCATCGAACCAGTCATAGTTCCAGTTCCATGCTTCCGTGAATTGGAAAGGGTCCGAGATCGCATTCAGCTCATCATTATAACCCAGCACAGCGTATACGCCGTCATCCGGGTTTTCCAGACCATAATAAGGTCCTGTACCACCCGTTCCCATATGAAGAAGCCATACCTTATAGTCCTCCGGCAACTCAATTCGCCATTTCTGTTCGAATTGCGTAATATCCTTCTGGGTCCACACAGACGCCATTTCATATTCATGGTTTTCTGCACCAAACAGCTCCAGATCCGGGTCCAGACTTCGGAGAGTGATCAACTTTTCACGCATACGCTCCAGTTGCACTTTGTACATGGCTTCCCTACCTCCCTTCTTTACTCTGTTACGTTTGTTCGACGGCGTACCCGCGTTGTTGCAACTCACCCAGTGTGGCTGCCACATCTCGCTCAGGACACAACTGCTTAATCAGTCTGGCGGTCACCGGTTTTCCTTCATATACTTCAGCTACGGCTTCCAACGGCAGATCCGGCAAGTCATAGTACCCTTTGGCCCAATCAACGTAATCTACCGGGTTCTTCTCCAAATATCCCAGTAAAAATTCTGCGCCACCTCTGGCGTCCGCTTTGTCTTCCTTGGCCATCGCCATCTGAATCCAGTTACCAACCTTCCATGGCAAGTCGTTCCCTTCCTGCCATAGGCAAAAGGTCACATCCTCCATATCCAACGTTTCCTCATGATCTCGCAGTACAGCCATCAAGACCTCTGGTACCTCATCGTACATGCCCGGATAGATTTCGCCGTCCTCACGAGCATGTGGGCTCAAGGGTGACTCATGATCGAATCCTTTGATCAACGTACCTGAGTTCGTAAACAATACATGCAGATGATCACCTGCGCCGTTATTGATACTTCCCCATGCCACACCTGGCTGAAGTTCAGCTTCATAATGATGTACGCGTAACCATTTTTCCTCCGAAAAGATGATATCCAAAGCAGCGAGCATTCTCATTTGTTTACGCAGGGCATCTGCATTCATCATCGTTATCTCGTTCCAATCCTGCATATGAATCCCTCCTGTTCGTATATGTACACTATATCCGGATTAATTCATCCAGCGTGTTATTTCCCCGAATACTTGGTGTCATGACAATGGTGATCCGACTGGCTTCTCTGGAGACGATACACGCATAATTTCCGGGTTTTAACTGAAACAGAACCCCTTCACACGTCTCATCCGGCTCCAATTCACCGCCAGTGACATCATCCGCCGCTCCCAGATAGACGTGCCCAGACGGAACTTGCAGATGATACACCTTTTCCCGTTCCGCTGCGTGATCTGGATCTGAATCCTCCTCTACATCCTCCAGGCTCCATTCCACCTCATACACTCCATCCGCACCCAGATTCAAGAACAGACAATGACCTGCATTCACCTCAGCCAGCTCATCCACTGGAATGGACCACCAGTCCGAAGTATCCTCAAGCCGATGTTTTAACGCTGCCAGATCATACAGGCACAATGTTGCCGTATCTGTAACCATTTGAAATGTTCCTCTCATATTCACCCGTCCCTTCTGTCTGATCCAAGTCTGACCTCAGAAATATATTCCATCATTATATCAAGCCTGATACACGTGTAAAAGGAACCCACGGACCATCTCTGCTTGCGCAACTCTTCATTTCTCGCTCCAAATGGTCGATATAAGCATAACTGACTTTTTTTGAACCTGATGGAGGAAGCCAAGCCATGTCAATTAACAATAGAAAAGAACCCTTTCGATACACATTGAAGGAACCGATCCACTTTGAGATCTATATTCTCAGCATCAACGGGGTTAACGCACCAGCCAAGCCCATTCAGGCTGAACTCTGTGACATCAGTCGATCCGGCTGTCAGCTGTCATTTCCGCTATCCCTTCCTGTAGAGAATAACGATATTCGGATTGGAATGAATATGCTGCTTTTTGAAGACCCTCTATATATGGAAGGCACTCTCCGCTGGGGTCAAGAAAAAAATACCTCATGGCACTATGGGGTTCAACTCGAAATGCAGGATGGGAACCAGGACCGTCTCTCTAGAGAGATGCGAATGCTTGCAGGACAAGGCAAAATCATTGTGAAATAGTTAAATAGCCTTAAAACCTGTAACAAAAACAAAAAAACAGCCCAATCAAATTGGACTGTCGCAAGATGAAACTCTTTATGCCGCTTTACTAACTGTCGCTGGTTGTTCCATTTTGGACCAGTTCACGGTTTTTTCAAGAACCAGTGAAACCAATACCCCTATGACGAGACCATTACTTATGATCGGAATGAGGTACATGGGCAAAGTTTGAAAGGCCTCCGCAGGAATATTCATGACCGCAACTCCCGTGAGGACCGGCAACGCTACACGATAGATCGTTTTAGAATTAAACGTCGTACCTTCAAGCGTTCTAAGTGCCGTGCCGAACATCTGAAGATAAGCCACGAACAAAACCGCACTGCCGACGCTTGGTGGTATTTGTGCAAAAAATGCTGTCACTGAAGGTGTAAGACCTATCACACATAACATCCCCGCTCCAATAATCAAAGCAGCACGACGCAGAATGCGAGTACTCTCCAGGAACCCGATCGATGATGCAAATAAACCATAGGGCAGCACACCTACACAGGCTGACAACATCGTGAACAGACCCGTTAGCGCATAGGAATGCCTATACTGACGACTTGTTGTTTCTGTCCGGTATAGTTTCTCAACTGTGCTTAATGTGGTGATCGAATTCGTCATGTTCACCAGTCCCACGAAAAATGCAGTAATGACAATACCCGGTTCCCATCTGGGCGCTCCCCACGGAAACAGTTCGAGACCAGCCGGGGCCTGATTCGGCTGTCCGCTATGTTGTCCAGGAAACAATAGACTATAAGCGATCCAGCCTGCCACAATCCCAATCAGGATCGCGTAGTTCCCCAGTTTCCCCCTACCCTTTAATTGAATCCATGCCACCAAAAATGCAATGACAACGGACAATGCGGCAACAGGCAGATTGAAGCGGCCAAACTCCGTATATCCAATCATACCTTTGAAAAAATTCATGGTTAATTGAATCGTCATTAAGAACAACATGGCACTCTTCACCATAGGTGTGAACAGCTTTTGCAGCACTTGCGCTGCTCCCAGCCAACCCAGAATCACCATCGTTAATCCCGCTAACAGAAAACCTGCAGCCAGCCCACCGCCAATACGCTCCAGACTCATACCGGCCGATGAAGCAGATACCGTCAAACTTAGCGTCAATCCCCACCATAATCCTGACGGACCATCCATAATCGCATATCGATGACCAAATACGGCTTGAAGAATACACACTGCTCCGGTAAGGATAAATGCGTGCTGCATGGAGGCAGCGATGGCATCCGGAGACAGATGAAAATTATGTCCAATGGATAGCGGAACAACAACGGTATTGGTAAACAGGAAGAAAAACCACTGTATACCTGCCAAAATCAGTGAAGATACGTCCTTCATATTCTTTTGTGTAAAATGCTCTTGATGTCTGTTCATTCGTTTGGAATATCCTTTCACTGTTCTGTATCATAAATGTATAGCCTTTTCAGACTTGGGTTAATAGTCGTTCCATCTCGGTATACCGATGCCGGTTCGCATGTGCAAGCGGTGTAATCCCGTCCCGATCCGCAATCTTTGGATCTGCACCATATTGTAAAAGCAAGGCAACAATCTGCTGGTGACGCGGCCCACCATCTCCCAAAATGACCGCTTCCAACAAGGCTGTCCACCCCAGGTTGTTGATATGGTTCACATCCACATCACTGCGTGTCAGCAGAAGCTCCACAATGTCCACATGGCCCCGATCCGCTGCTGGGATAAGAGCTGTGCCGCCAAAACGATTTGTTAACCTCGTATCTGCACCTGCAGTAATCGCCAATTCGACCATGTCATACATACCCTCAGCACTCGCGTATAACAGCAGGTTGTCCAATCGTGCATCCCGAAGATTAATGTCGGCTCCGGCGTCCACTAACATCCTTGCCGTGTCTATCTTGTTACCGTGCACCGCTGCCAGCAGAGGTGTCCGCCCCAATGTATCCCGTTCGTTCAACCGGTTACCCTGTTGTGTGATAAATCGAATGACCTCATCGGTATGGCCCGCTTGAGCAGCATCATGTATTGTTCTAACCACGTTGTTTTATCCTCCAATTCAAGGTCTTTCTCATGCAGTAATATGGCAGTAATATTCATATAGAAACCAAACCCTGTTAGTCAGGTATGCAAATCTAATGTATGGTAACATAAGATCGTAGTATATTAAAAATACATGTTTTGTTGCCTTTCCATACGAATTACATATACATTGCAGGCGAAGGAGAACAACCACTTGGATATCAAACAATGTCGCTATTTCATTGCCATTGCTGAGGAGAAACAGATTACAGCCGCAGCTCGAAGACTTCACATGGCTCAGCCACCCTTAAGCCAGCAGCTTAAGTTAATGGAAGAAGAGCTTGGTGTGATTCTATTTGAACGCAAAGGGCGTATGATGGAACTAACGCAGGCGGGGCGCAGCTTCTATGATTATGCGGTTACCTTGACCAAATATATGGAGGAAGCTGTAATGGAGATGCAAAGTTTCCGTCACGGCATACGGGGCAAACTCGCCATCGGCATCAATACCATATCGGATCGCCTGATCCCGCAAGCACTGCAACAGTTTCGCACCACCCACCCACAGGTTACCTATAAAATTCAACAAAATGAATCTGCGCAATTATGCCGATTGCTGGAAGATGGCAAAGTTGAACTTGCCTGTGTACGCATGCCTGTCCAGACTGAACGTTATGAGGTGCTGCATCTGCCACAGGAGCCCCTTTTCTATATTTCTTCAACACCGCTTGATAGCCCAACGGAGATGGGACCAGGAGCGGAGATGGGGACTTATTTTAAGCAGCTTACAGGAATCCCTCTACTGCTTCCAAGTACAGAAGGACTCGGCATGTTCGAGCTAATTTTGGACAAGTTTCGGGAGCATCAGGTTACCCCCTCCATCATGGGTGAGTGCTCAGACATTAATATGTTACTCGAGCTGGTCCGACTCGGCTTCGCCAGTTCCATCGTGCCTCACACGGTACTACAGCTATATCACGAGCACCCATTCCACGTATATCGCATCCAGGATCAGCATTCCACGGTCGGTTCGGCGCTGGTCTGGCTGCAGAACCGTTATCTGTCCAAGCCTGCACAACACTTTGTGCAACTGGTGCAGGGTATGCTTCCCGTGTAAAAGGCTATAAGCAAAAAAAACAGCAGCTTTACCGGATTACATTCCAGTGAAGCTGCTGTTTCATTTTTATGGTTAAGCTTTAGCTGTGAACAACAAGTCTTTTTCTTTGATCGTAGTGCGACCAGCAGACTCAATCGACTCATACTGATGCATATTTGTAATAATGACTGGTGTAATCGTTGTGTAACCGGCTTTTTCGATCTGTTCCCGGTCAAACTCCATCAGTACATCACCTACAGCAACCTTCGCACCTGCTTGAACTTTAGGAGAGAAGAATTGACCTTTCAGCTTCACGGTATCAATCCCGATATGAATCAACATCTCTGCGCCTGTATCACTTACCAGACCAATGGCATGTCCACTCTTCGATAACGAGAACACGGTTCCGTTGATCGGAGATACGACGCGACCTTCAGATGGTTGAATCGCGAATCCTTTACCCATAATCTCTTCAGAGAACGCAGGGTCTGGCACTTCGCTCAGTGGTTTAACTTCACCTGTGATCGGGCTGAATACTTGCTCATCTTGTGCTTTTGCTTCTTCAGTTACAGCAGCAGAAGTTGTTGCTGCTGCTGGTGTTGCCGGCTCAGCTGCTGGTGCAGCTACTGGCTCCGATGCATTTTCTTCTTGGAAGCCCAAGATATACGTAATGATTGCTGCCGCTACGATGGCAATCAAACCACCAACCAAAGCATAAATCAATGTGCTAATTGCTGGACTGACAAATGCCGCAATACTCGGCAGACCTGCAAGTCCTGTAATAACATACGATTTAACATTGAAGATTCCCATGAATGCACCAGCAATAGCACCCCCGCTGAGAGCTGCGATAAATGGTTTTTTGAACTTCATGTTGATACCATACATCGCTGGTTCCGTGATCCCCATAATAGCCGTAAGACCTGTGGAATAGGCCAGGGATTTGGTTTTGCTATTTCTCGATCTGAGACCTACACCAAATGCTGCACCACCTTGTGCCAAGTTAGCTGCAAACATCAGTGGAATAATAAAGTCGTAACCCAGTGTTGTCATTGAACCAACAACGATTGGCAGCAAAGCATAGTGCATACCTGTAATGATCAGCAGTGACATCGTACCACCAATCAGGATACTTGCGAAGATGGACATGTTATCGAACAACCATGAAATACCACCGGACAAACCATTACCAAGAACGGTACCCAATGGACCTACTGTCATCAACGTCAGTGGAACCATAATTAACAAGGTAACTGTTGGAACAATGAGTAACTTAAGTGAAGCATGTATAACACGATCAACGGCTTTCTCTACATATGAAGCAATCCAAACGGCCAGAACAATTGGAATAACTGTAGAAGAATACGTTGCCGCTATGACTGTAATCCCCATAAAGGATGAGTTATGACCATCGGCCAGCAATGCTGTAATGGTCGGGTGCATAATGCCCGCAGCAAGCGCCGCGGCAATATACATATTACTACCCAGCTTACGTGCAGCACTGATCGCCAGAATGATTGGCAGGAAGTAGAAGGCACCGTCACCAATTGCCGACAAAATGATATAGGTTGAACTAGTATTGGACAACCATCCAAGTGCGACAAGGATAGCCACGATCCCTTTGATCATACCAGCACCTGTAATCGCAGGCAGGATTGGTGTAAACATACCTGAGATGAAGTCGAACAACGCACTTATCGGATTTCTCTTTTTCTTTTCTCCAGTTGAAGCGCTTGAGGTTGCATTATCTGCGTTTGGTGATTTGGACATGTTGCCAACGAGTGCGTTATACACGATAGGCACATCGTTACCGATGATAACCTGGAACTGTCCACCGTTCTCCATAACGCCCATAACGCCTGGTGTATTTTTTAGCGTCGCTTTGTCCGCTTTTTGGTTGTCATTCAGGTTAAATCTGAGTCTTGTCATACAGTGTGTGACTTGATCGATATTCTCTTCGCCACCAACAAGCTTCAAAATATCCTTGGACAATTGTTGTTTATCCATTGTGTTTTGCTCCTTTTATGTGTAATGAAGGTTAAAAAAAAACCTAAACACTGAATAATGACAAAGCAGAAAAGCTTATCATTATTCAACGTTTAGGTTTTGCCTTTTTAGCAGTAACAATCCCAACTTTATTCAATTGTTTGTTCATTTCTGACAATTCGTTCAATATGAATGGTCAGATACAGTATTTCTTCCTTGGACAACACCCGATTATAGATCTTACGCGTATAGTCACTGATCCTTACTGCACATGCATGTGCTTCCGGATACTGCTTGCTCACCAAGTCATGAAGCGGATTATCTACTTCTTTATCTTCAATCGCCGTTCCTTGCAACACACGTTGGGCAAAGAACTTCAGATGAGTTAAAAATCGATAATAACTCAATGAATCTTCATCAAGTTCAATCACAAAGCTACGTCTTACGATGTTAAGTATGTCCTTAACGATGTTCGTAATACTGATCGTTTCCCTCATCTCACCGTTCATCTGGGCATTAACCAGATGCATTGCAATGAATGCGCATTCGTCTTCGGGTAGCAGGACACCTAATGTTTCCTCAATAATCTGTAGCGCCTTGAGTCCAATGGCATATTCCTTCCGGTACATGCGCTTGATCTCCCAGAACAATGCGTTACGGATCTGCAATCCTTGACGATGTCGATCAATGGCAAAATGAATATGATCCGTCAGTGAAATGTAGATGCTTTCATGCAGCTTCTCACCTAACACCGTCTCGGCATAACGGATAATCTCATCCGAGCACTCGACATATTCAACCGGGATATCAGACAGAAGTGTTTTAAGTTTCTGTGATACTTCCTTACTTTCAAGCGAGAATATTTTTTCGACGAGACTCTCGTCAATCGATTCACCAGTATGCTTTTTGAAGGCAATTCCACGTCCCATAACGACCAGTTCGTTTCCTCCCGGATCAATTACGGTAACTACGTTGTTGTTCAGCACCTTCTCAATTTTCATTTCTTCACATCACCTTGCACCGTCAAAGTAGTAAAAGGCAAAACCAAAGCAGGTCACGAAATATGCCCCGCTTCTGGTTTTGCCTGATTGAACAGTAACAATCCAGTATTCATTAGCCTTAGGCCCATCTTACCATATAATTATCCATATGACAATGTTTTTGTGAAAGCGGTTAATGTGCGTTAATGTGACATCAGAAGGTGCTTGCACAACTATGCTTATAGAACTAGTGTTTACTCGTTGTTGTTCTTAAGACTTGCGCCATTTGTACTAATAACTTCCTTGTACCAATGGAATGATTTTTTCTTGTAACGCTCCAATGTTCCTGACCCGTCATTGTTGCGGTCTACATAGATGAAACCATAACGTTTCTTCATCTCTGCTGTTGAAGCACTTACCAGGTCAATACAGCCCCATGACGTATAACCCATCACTTCTACGCCATCCTCAAGAGCTTCGCCAACCTGTACCAGATGGTCATTCAAGTATTGAATACGGTAATCATCGTTCACCGTTTTATTGCCATTTTCGTCCGTAATCAGTTCATCGACTGCGCCCAGACCATTTTCGACAATAAACAATGGTTTTTGATAACGGTCCCAGTATTTGTTCAAGGTTACGCGCAGTCCTTGCGGATCGATCTGCCAGCCCCACTCACTCGCTTTCAGATAAGGGTTTTGCACACCTGCGAACAGGTTTCCTTTGCCTTCGATACGTTTCTCGGGATCACCAGTCTCACAGATACTTACATAATAACTGAACGAGATAAAGTCTACGGTATGCTTCAGAATTTCAGCATCGCCATCTTCAAACTTAATATTGATATTATTCGCTTTGAAATAACGATTAATGTATTTCGGATAATAACCACGTGCATGGATATCAGCAAAGATATCATTGCGCTGTTCCGCATGCATCGCTGCAACCACATCATCCGGGTTTGGAGTCAACGGATACGTAGGCATGCTCAGTACCATACAGCCGATTTTGGCTTCAGGCATAATTTCATGACCCAGTTTCACAGCTAACGCACTGGCTACCAATTCATGATGAATCGCTTGGTACAGATCCTGTTTGGAAAGTTCTGCTTTTGGCGTGTAGATCCCGCCGCTCATGAATGGCTCCTCCAAAATGGAGTTGATTTCATTAAACGTCAGCCAGTATTTCACTTTGCCTTTGAAACGGTTAAACAGCACTGTTACATAACGCTCGTAGAAATCGATCATTTTACGGTTAACCCAGCCATCATACGTTTTGGACAAATGCAGCGGTGTCTCATAGTGAGAGATCGTTACGAGTGGTTCAATCCCGTATTTGTGGCACTCATCGAACAGGTCATCATAGAATTGCAGACCTTTCTCATTTGGCTCCAATTCATCACCTTTAGGGAAGATACGGGACCAAGCGATAGATGTACGGAACACTTTGAAGCCCATTTCAGCAAACAGTTTAACATCCTCTTTGTAGCGGTTGTAGAAATCGATACCGATCAGTTTCAGGTTATCTTCTGTAGGTGCTTCCGTTCTAGGCGTTGTAATCCCGTGTGGCATTACATCTTGAACAGACAGGCCTTTACCATCTGTATTATAAGCTCCTTCAAGTTGGTTGGCTGCTACAGCGCCGCCCCATAGGAAGTCCTTCGGAAATGGTGTAGTCATATCAATCATTCCTCTCATTATTTATCATTATAAAGTTGGTTATTGAACTTAGTTTGTTGACAATTGTTCCAATCGTTGCAGAATCAGCTCCAGCTGACCACCTGTAACCGACTTCGATGACTCAAATTGATCTTTGGACATACCGGACATAATACCGGCTTTGGCACTATTTTGAACGGCTTCATAAGCCCAATGCTTATCATTCAAATCCTTGAACAATACTACAGTTGACTCGTCTGCATCATTCCAGCCGCGACTCGTCAAAATATGGGCTACGATCACTGCCATCTGTGCACGTGTTACTTCCTCTCCCGAGGCAAATATCTGATTGCTGACACCTTTCATCAATCCTGCCTTAGTCACTGTTGCGATGGCCTGACGAGCCCATTCAGGAGCAGAATCTGTGTACGGGTAAGCAGATTCGTATACTTCAGGAAGATTTAACTTGTCGGCAAGCACGAGGGCGATCTGCGCTCTTGTTACAGGCTCAGTTGGTTTTGTTCCATGCTCTATGTTACCTCCATCCTGTTCGCCTGAAGTTCCTTTGCTTAGTTGGAACAGGTCGGCAAGTACTTCTTTATTGTCAAAAGCCGGTACCCATGACCAATGCTTCATGCCACCGTACAGTCTTTGGCTATCCATGTATGCATCGTCATACAGCGTCATATTGACATGCTTGGCTCCAAGCTCAGTCAAAGCCTGATAAGCCAAAGAGCTTGTCCGGCTGTCAGTGGTTGGATCATTTTTGGCATGCATAATCCATACTGGGACATCCACAATATCTTTCAGTTCTTTTTTGAATGCTTCTACAGATCCGGTATAATCCGCTACCGTATCCTTGGCCGCTACAATAATCGCTCCAGCAAACAGATCGGGATATTGTGTCAAGAAACGGAAGGCACCACCACCGCCACTGGAAACACCAGACAGATAGATCCGATTCGGATCAACTTCACCTTCAGCAACCAGCTTCTGAATCAACTCATACTGCGCCACGAAGTACGCCTGCATCTGGGCCAGTTGCTCCGGGTTATCATAGATTTTGAAGCTGTAATTCTCAGGATACTGTACGGCAAGCACGGAAGTATCATACCGCGATTCTGTCCATACTACTGCTCCACGATTAGCCGTAAGATGGCTGCGCCCGTCCGTACCAACTTCGCCACCACCATGGAGCCATACCATGAGCGGCTTCGGTTCTTCGGACGTGCTTCGTTTCAGTTGATAGGACAAGTTCGCACCGTTACTGCCTGTAAATTGTCCTTTTTCAAACTCATCGACCGTACGTGTTTTGACTACATTTACATTTTTATCGTCAAAAGAAAGTTCAGGATACGCCTTGCTTGTGACTGCAAATGCTGACTTAAATCCACCTGGATATTTAAAAGGCTTTACCGCCATATGGATGGTATGATCCGTAATTGTCAATTTTATTCCGTCATCTTCATACTCATTTTGTATGATCTCTTCCGCTTCATTTAAAGGATAGCCATCATAATTGCCAGTAATTTCGAAGTCTGAAGCTTTCAGATTCTGATATTTCTCCGGATTCGCTACAGTAATGTCAAAGGACTCTACCATCTCTCCAGGATCACCAACATAGGTATTGGCCTGGATTCGAGTAACCTGGGTGCTTTCCGCACCAACGGTTGCTGGCCAGATCACACTCAGACTTAGTGTCAGGGCAAGCATCCATCCCATACTTTTTGTGTTCATACTCCATCTTTTCAAAAGATATCCCTCCATATGTAATGTTTGCAGCACATAAAAAAGCGGACAAACGCTAATCAGCAGGCCCTCAGGAACATTAAATTCCATTAAACACTAACTGTTATATCAGGTTTGCCCGCTCAGAAAACGTGAGAACTACAGTTGCTCACCATTACTGGAGATTACGTTTTTGTACCAGTCGAATGAATCCTTTTTGGAACGTTTGAGTGTTCCGTTACCTTCGTCATCCAGATCCACGTAGATGAAACCATAACGTTTGGACATTTCGGAAGTGGACATGCTCACAAGGTCAATCGGGCCCCATGCTGTAAATCCAATCAGATCGACGCCATCTTTGATGGCTTCTTTCATTTGTTCGATGTGTTTTTTCAGGTAATCCACACGATAGGAGTCATGGATCGAACCGTCTTCTTCAACACGGTCATATGCACCCAGACCATTTTCTACGATGAACAATGGTTTCTGGTAACGATCCCAGAAGTTGTTCAAGGTTACGCGCAGACCGATCGGATCGATCTCCCAGCCCCAGTCGGATGCTTCCAGATAAGGGTTTTTCACGCCGCCAGTCAGGTTACCCGATGTTTCTTCCTTGTCTGCAGATGCAGATTTGGTTACGGACATGTAGTAGCTGAAGGAGATGAAATCAACGGTATTGTTCAGCAAGATCTCGTCATCGCCTGCTTCTTTTTGGATCACGATGTCGTTTTCTTCAAAATAACGAGCCATGTAGTTCGGGTATTTACCACGAGCATGCATGTCCGTGAAGAAGAGGTTAATCTGATTCTCGTGTTGAGCCAGACGAACATCTACCGGATTACATGTTGCTGCATAAGTTTCCATACGAGCAAGCATACAACCCACTTGGGAACCAGGCATAATCTCGTGAGCAAGCTTCGTTACCAATGCACTTGCTACAAATTGGTGATGCAGCGCTTGATAAGTGGTTTGCAGTTTGTTGTCCACTTTATCGATCAGAATGCCGCCGCCAGTGTATGGGCTGAACAGCATGACGTTAATTTCATTAAACGTCAGCCAGTATTTCACTTTATTTTTATAACGGTTGAACACCGTTTCTGCATACCGAACATAGTGCTGGATTACTTCACGGCCAGCCCAGCCGTTATATTTTTGCGTCAAGCCAAGCGGTGTCTCATAGTGAGACAATGTAACGAGCGGCTCGATGCCATATTTTAACAATTCGTCGAATACTTCATCATAGAATTTCAAGCCTGCTTCATTCGGCTCTTGATCATAACCGTTCGGGAAAATACGTGCCCAGTGAATGGACAAACGGAATACTTTGAAGCCCATTTCAGCGAATAATGCAATATCTTCTCTAAAGTGATGGTAGAAATCGATACCAAAACGTTTCGGGAAACGTTCTTCAAATTTGCCGGAGAGGATCTCTTCGATTCGGGAAGAGGAAATTTCCATAGCATGTCCGCCTGTACGCTTCTCTTTGGGAACATGAGCGATCATGTCCGCTGTGGAGAGGCCTTTGCCGTCCTTATCGAATGCACCCTCCAATTGATTGGCAGCTGTAGCGCCGCCCCATAGGAAGTTTTCGGGGAATCCTTTTTTTGCCGTGGTCATGAACAACAACCTCTTTTCGAAATTTATTTTGGTTTTTCCAGGTGAAAAATGGTGTGATTTAGAGCAGAAAACAAGAAAAACCTAAACTCAAGGTAAAATAGCACCAAAAAAAGGAGCTTTCATTTCACCATCAGTTTAGGTTTTGCCTGTCTTCACAGTTACAATCCATCAAAAGATGTTATTGCATATTCTGTTGTGTTTGCTCTTGTAATGTAAGCGTAACATATCTATTTTGCAAAATCAACTTCACTGGATCAACTGATCGCTCGCACACTCTCACCATCGAAAAAATTAACGTGGCATACGCATAATGGCCGCCCTTAATGCCTGCGCTCCTTCCTCCGTTTCCAGGTAAACAGCGGGACTTTGGTCCCCTAAAGCCGGGATATCTTTCGCTATCCATTCAAAAACGTACTCCCCCATTTCACACAAAAGCACCCGACTTATATCTGCCGGAATCCCTTGTAATCGCGCACGTTCTACCCACGCGGGGTCCAACTTTTGTCCAAGTTCTTCAAACCCTTCGGAAAATGAGTCCCAGCTTGTATGATTAAACTCCTTTAAATAGATACCTTTCATACTCATGTAATTTCACTCCCTGAATTGCAATTAATAACACCCAAGTCCTATCTGACACAATTCATCCTTAAGCCGCTTGAATCCGTTTCTGTAACAGGTAGACTTAATTTTAAATGTTTTTCGGGGGAAAGAACAGTCAAGGAGGATTCAATAATGACTCAGGAAGAAAACACATCCGGTTGGGATGCGATTGATCAATCCATGCGTGAATTGTATGGGGAACAAGAGCCAAAACACTACGGCACTGCCCTTCCATATATGCTAGGCGGCCCTGATCCACTTGATGGTATCAGCGTTTATGAGGTGAACACACCTATGCCTCACTGGCATTTTGTTACCTACGGTTTCTCTGAATTATATGAAAAAGAGATGCAGGATGCATCCAAGAGCGGGTATGGATTTGAAATCACCTTTCGGCTTACACGCAGTGAAGTAGAGACTGATCCGCCAGCCTGGGCGCTGAATCTGCTACAGAATGTAGGACGTTACGTGTTCAACAGCGGAAATATCTTTCAGCCAGGAGATTACATGGACGCCAATGGCCCCATCTGTCTGGAGTCCGATACTTTGCTGACAGCTCTCTCGTTTATTGAAGATCCGGATCTACCCGCAATCTCTACGCCTAATGGTTCAGTGCAATTTATTCAGATGGTTGGCATTACAGGTCGGGAACTGGAAATGATTCAAAGCTGGAATGCTCGTGGATTCCTGTCTGCCTCCTCCATGTTCATGCCCAAATATGTGACGGATCTGATGAGAAATTCGTACGCAGATATTCCTTCGGTTATACAAGCGGTTGAGGATGGAATGGAACAGGACGGGTCCAGCACAGCATTTTTATTCATACAACAACTGGCTTGGGAATCTCCTCGCAAAAAATTGCTGCAAAAATCGGTTCCGGCCAAACTCCAGCTTGGAGCCAAACAAGCCGTATTAGTTGGCACCATCCTTCGTAGCCGAATTTCGAAAGGTGCCTCTCTATCCTTGATCGGACCGGATACTAATATTCTGTTCGAAGCAGGAGAACATCCAACCGTATTGGAGTCGGACAGACAAGTTACCCTGACGGTGAACAAACAAATTGTTGAGGAGCTGGCAGAGAATCTTCGTCCGGTTGAAGGGACATTTGAGATAACTTCATTGGATCATATTCTCGTTCAGATTGTTAGAACAGAAATCAAGGACCAGGAAGGACACGTCATTCAAACGATTGGATGAGAACTGTGCAACAAGGAGAAAACAACATGCCTGCCATTACATTTGCCACACGACACGAAGAGTCCCCGACTTGCTCGCATGCAGCAGGAACGGCTCCGTTCGACTATTTACCAAAATCCAGTCTGGACAGGCTTCGTAAAATCAATCATTTCCTGATTCATGCATTCCAGAACAGTATCTCGGTTATCCAAGAGAATTTAACGGGCACTTATCTTTTTTTACTCACAGATAGCAACGGTGTGCTCCTCTCGATGAATTATAGTTCAGATCTTAAAGCTGTAGTAGAACATTCCCCCATTCGTCCTGGCATGTTCTTCACTGCACAGAGCTGTGGAGTTAACGCCATATCTGTAACGATGGACAGCAACGAGCCTGTAGTGCTGCTGCCCGAGCAGCATGAAAGTCCTTTTTTTCAAAGCTGGCATTGTTACGCCGCACCTCTGTTCATGGGATCGCAACATGTCGGTTATCTGGATGTGTCCACCATTAATGCAGATATGCAAGGTGAACTGATTGCCATTGCCAAGCTAATTCCAGCGTACATGCAGAACTGTTATCAGAGTCAACAGACTGCTGAAGCGTGCGACAAACCGGCGGTGGAGTTCACCGAGCGTCAGTTAACCATTCTGGAGATGATAGCCGGAGGCCTCACGGTAAAAGCCATTGCTTTGAAATTAAAGATCAAGGAATGCACCGTGAATCATCACAAAAAAGTGATTTTTAACAAATTAGGTGTGCAATCCAGCACAGAAGCTGTTTCAATTGCCAGCCGAATGTCTTATGTATAGAAGACCCCTATAGATTCCTATAGGTAGTATATGAGAACGTTTGTGCTACAATTTAAGAAGCAGGCAACATGTAGAGAGAGAAACAAACACACACATTTCAGGAGGGTAATATGACAATTCCAAAAAAAGCTTCTTTATTCGCCATGCTCATTATGATTATGCTGGTTGCAGCCGCTTGCGGTGACAAAGCAGATAACACAGCCGCAACAGAAGAGCCTACCCCGACAGAAACAACGACAGGTACTGATTCTGATACAGCCAATACAGAAGAAACAGAGAACACAGAACCAGCAAGCGAAGAGTCCAAGGAAACTGATAATTCACAAGACGTTGAGCTGGGGACTACGAAAAAAGGTTCTTACACCAATGACTATTTTGGCGTATCTCTGAAATTTCCGGAAGCTTGGGAGTTCCAGGATGCTGCAGGCATGAATGAGCTGACAAGTGCTTCATCCGAAGCGATTGCTGGTGATGATGAAACAAAGAAAAAACAAATTGAACTGTCTCAGACCAAAACATTGAATCTGCTTATGGCTTCAAAGTATCCATTAGATGCAGGCCAAGTTGGTCCTTCCGCAATTGCGGTTGCTGAGAAAGTAAGCTTGTTGCAAGGCATTCGTACAGGTAAAGACTACCTGGAAGCAACCAAAAAATTCATGGTGGATAGCCAGTTCCCTTACGATTATAAGGAAATGACAACGGAAACCATCGGTGGTAAAGAGATGGATCTGATGCAAATCACGATGGATCCAGGTGACGGTTCAACCGTTACTCAAGATTACTATAGTACAATTATTGAAGGATATGCTTTCAACTTCATATTCACTTACGTGGATGATAAGACCAAAGCCGAGATTGATACCATCAAGAAATCGGTTCAATTCAAATAATCGCTTTTGATTACTGCCATTATACGAAGAACATATAACTCAACCCCGATAACGATCTGTGGAGATCATCGTCGGGGTTCTTTTGTAGTTAAAAAGACTATATATTGCACTAGCTAGATATGGCTACCCAGTGCCCTTCCGTGACTTCTACCCACTTGGAATGTTCCAGATTATAACGGTCCTCTACTTCAACATTTTCTTTAGTTGTTTCTTTGACAACATGTCTCTTTTTCTTCGCTTCTACCGCCGGATCAGGCACGGGAATAGCAGATAGCAAAGCCTTGGTGTAGGCATGTTGCGGGTTGGAATAGAGTTCTTCACTCTCGGCCAGCTCTACAATTTTCCCGTTATACATCACCGCCACTCGATCACTGATATGTTTAACCATGGACAAGTCATGCGCGATGAAGAGATACGTCAATCCGAGTCGCTGCTGCAACTCTTCAAGCAATTGTACGATCTGAGCCTGTATCGACACATCCAGTGCAGACAATGGCTCATCACATACGATGAATTCAGGTTCCACAGCCAGAGCTCGTGCAATACCGATCCGCTGTCTCTGTCCACCCGAGAATTCATGTGGATAACGCTGCGCATGGGTGGGATCAAGACCCACCATCTCCAGCAATTCCTCCACACGCTTTTCCCGCTGAGCGGCAGTGCCTGCAAGTTGATGAATATCAAGCGCTTCTCCAATGATATCCATAATCCTCATTTTGGGATTCAGAGATGCATAGGGGTCTTGGAAGATGATTTGCATATGTCTACGCATCGTTTTCATCTCCGAAGCCGACAAGCGATTGAGCGGGACTCCTTTAAACAGTACATCTCCACCTGTTGGCTCATGCAATCGCAGAATGGCACGCCCCGTGGTTGATTTTCCGCTACCGGATTCCCCTACAACGCCAAGCGTCTCTCCTTGACGAATATGAAAGCTAATATCATTAACCGCCTTTAAGGTGTTACCTTTGCCCAGATTAAAATGTTGTCTGAGTGATTTCACCTCAAGCAACGGCTGATCGTCTTCCAGATCTCTCGGGACCAACGATACCGGTTTGGGCTTTTTCTTCTGATCCAGACGTGGTAATGCATTCAGAAGTCTGATCGTATACGGGTGTTTGGGATTAGCAAAAATCTCTGTTGTTGTCCCGGTTTCCACAATCTGTCCTTCTTTCATAACAACAACCCGATCACACATGCCTGCTACTACGCCCAAATCATGCGTGATCAGGATAATCGATGTGCCCAGTTGGTCCTGCATATCTTTCATCAAATTAAGAATTTGTGCCTGAATCGTAACGTCAAGTGCGGTTGTCGGCTCATCGGCAATGAGTAATTCAGGACGACAAGCAAGTGCAATACCGATCATGACCCGCTGGCGCATGCCTCCGGAGAATTCGTGTGGATATTGGTTGTAGCGTATTTCACTACGAGTTATCCCCACCCGCTCCATCATGGCAATCGCCTGTTTCTTGGCTTCCCTTTTGGACACCTTCTGATGTTTGATTAGACTTTCGGAGATCTGTTTACCCACTTTAATAGTCGGATTAAGAGAACTCATTGGGTCCTGAAAGATCATGCCAATATCACGCCCACGAATGCTCTCCATCTCTTTCTGCGTTTTATTCGCCAGATCGACCCCTTTGAACAGAATCTCTCCATTTTTCATCTGTGAAGGCGGCGATGCAAGCAGCCTCATAATGGAACGTGCGGTTACACTCTTGCCACTACCCGATTCGCCTACAATGCCTAGTGTCTCTCCTTTGCGCACTTCAAAACTTACCTCTCGTACTGCATGAAACTCACTCTCTCCAGAATGAAAAGAGACCGATAGATCATTAACTTTCAATAAAGGTTCCATGTTATCACCAGCTCTCATCCGTATTTCACATTCACTTATCTCATATGTATACCATTTAATTCCTTGACAATTGTTTAGACCCTAAATAATATATACTATATCAATCGGAATAATGCAATTTAAACCTGAATGAAAGGAGGCACGCTTGGTTTGAATCTTGCAGAAAGCAACAGACTCTCGCGGTTGGTGCACAATTTAAGTTTTATTTATGGCAAAATGCTGCTTCATCCTTCCTACCGATATGTTCTGTTCATTCTTGGATTACCGATCAATCTGGTCGTGTTTCTAATATGGCGTTCGAATCGAAAAAATGACGGCTGGGTAGCCGCCAGGCAGACGGCTGAGCAAGAACTGCTCGCTTCTTCCTATCGGAACAAGATGAAGTTGGAAGTCGAAGTACAGCTACGACGCAAACATCGTTTTTTCCAGCAGCAGGTCAGTGAGGAAGAATTCAGACGTCAGACCGAGGAATGGTTAGAAGAAACGGTTCAGAAAGAGTTGAAGGAGCGGACTTCTCGCATACTTCAGGAACAGGGAAGTCAACGTCTTACGATGGCCGATACATTCCACACCCTTATCGACAAACCGTGGTTTTTCGCGATATCGATTATTCCTGGCTGTCTGATGTATGGCATCCTCTTTTTGTATGGAAATCCTTATCTAAAGTACATATTTGAAAGATTACTGATGACGGTATTTGTCATTCTGGGCGTAGCCACACTCGTATTTACGATTTTGTATCTGTCTCCGTTCAACCCGGCAGCTAACATTCTCGGAGAGACAGCAACGCAGGAACAGATTGCAGCATTCAATCAGGTGTATGGCTTGGATCAGCCTTATCTTACACAGCTCTGGAACAATATTAAGGGAGTTGCTCTCTTCGACCTTGGCAAGTCTTTTGCAGGAAATGAAGACGTAACAGCAACGATTGCAAGGAAGTTTCCAATTACATTGACGCTGGCGGTTATCTCCCTGCTGCTAGCACTCGTCATCGCATTGCCCATCGGTATCATCTCAGCGATTAAGCCTAATTCATGGTTCGATTATACGTTTATGTTCATCGCTCTGATTGGATTATCGATCCCGAATTTCTGGCAAGGACTTATTTTCATTCTGAACTTTTCGATCAAATTACAGTGGCTTCCCGCCACCTTCAACCCGCAGAACTGGCTGTCGATCATTATGCCAATCATTGTGCTGGGCACAGGACTTACGGCTGCGGTGGCACGGATGACCCGGTCTTCTACACTGGAAGTCATTCATGAGGATTATGTGATGACCGCCCGCGCCAAGGGGTTAAGCGAACGTCAGGTCATGCTGAAACACGCTGTACGTAATGCATTGATTCCAATCGTAACTGTGGTTGGACTTCAATTCGGAGCCATGCTTGGCGGGGCAGCAGTGACAGAGAAAGTGTTTAATATCAGCGGTCTCGGCAGCTATATTGTGGATAAACAATTCATCCCCGATATTCCGAGTATCATGGGCGGAGTAATCTACACAGCAATTACGATCTCCATTATCAATGTAGCGGTTGATCTGCTGTACGCTTTTATTGATCCAAGAGTGCGCTCCAAGATGAAACAATATTAAAGTGTGTGTTGAACTACCTCTTAAAGCAGGTGTATTATGACAAACTCGTCCTTAACACAAGAAATGCGTTTCCGGCTTAAGTCTTCTCGAGAATACAGTCAGGCAAGCTTCGCCTGGATCACGTCCCTTCTCTTGACTGCCTTGTTGCTGTTCAACAGTTATGACTGGAGCGGGCAGACGTTCAAACCATTTCTGCTAACGATACTTGGGATCTATGTATTCTTCACACTGGTCCAAAGTGTCATCACCCTTCGGATTCGAAAAGACTTGATCCGTACAGGTACGATCTCTACTTTGACCCGCAGGTTAGCCTGGGTTCAGCTACTTGCCATCATTTCTGGCAACATATTTATCGTAACGGCAGCCTTTCATCTGATTCGAAAAGCCAGGAATGTGGAGTACACCTTTGCGGTATATATGCTGTTAACCCAGCTGTTCGTCATCGGTGTATCCGCGTTAAATGTTTTCAAACCCTATGTGGCTGACAACTTTCTGCCAGCTATGGCGGTGCTCATATTTATTCTGGTCATCGACCTGGTCGTACTGATTATCGTATCCCGATATAACGCGACCTCTATCCTCCCTCGCTGGATGATCGGTGTCAGTGTAGTACTGATTCTGACCTCAATCACAGGTAATGTATTTGCCCTATTGCTCGGCATTTCCATTATTGGGCGCATTCGCAGACAGGGGAAACAAAAATCAAACTTCTGGAATGATCTGTGGGAGCGACTTGCTCCGAATATGACTGCCATGTCCGGTTTGTTTTTTATCATTTTTCTGTTCTCGATATCGATTTGCAGCTTCTTTACTTTTGATTACAGCATGGCTGTGGAAAACAACTACTCCGCTCTGCTTCAACCCCCTTCCCTTGCGTATCCCTTGGGAACGGACGACTTCGGACGATGTTTGTTTTCCCGGATTGTATTTGGTGCCCGGATCTCCTTAATCGTAGGTTGCATGTCGACCATCATTCCTGTGTTGATCGGTGGAGTCCTCGGAGCATTCTCCGGTTTCTACGGAAGGCATACGGATAACATCATCATGCGGCTGCTGGATATTCTCTATGCGATTCCGGGAATTCTGCTCGCCATTGCCATTATTGCGGCGTTTGGAGCCAATACGGTCAATCTTATTCTGGCGCTGAGTCTGGGTTCGATTCCAACTTACGCCCGTACCATGAGAGCCAGTGTGCTCTATGTATCTACTTTTGAATTTGTGGAAGCTGCACGTGCACTGGGGTACAACAATCGTACGATTATTTTCAAACACATTATTCCCAACTCCCTTGCGCCCATGATTATCAAGTCCACACTCACGATTGGTGGAGCGGTTATCGCTACCAGCAGTTTGAGTTATCTGGGACTCGGCGTGGAGCCGCATATTCCGGAATGGGGTAACATTCTGAAGCTCGGCAGTACATACCTGGAGACCCACTCTTATCTGGCGATTTATCCAGGCTTGGCTATTATTCTGCTGGTTCTTTCGTTTAACTTTCTCGGTGACGGTCTGCGTGATGCGCTTGATCCCAAGCTGGAAAAGGCATAACTGATTCGTCATTGAAATGAATGATATAGAAAAAAAAGAAATCACACATCACACATTCAAGATATGGAGGGTAATCCCATGAAAAAACGTACACTGATCTCATTACTATTAATTCTCGTCATTGTGATTTCCGGCTGCAGTGTAAAAACGAAAACTGAATCCCAGGCGGAGACCGCACCAGCGGACACAACTGAAACTGCACAAAAACCGGCTGACATTGAACTGCTCGCCATGAGTTCTTCCGAAAATGATGTAAACATTGTGCGCGACCAGCTGACTAAAAACGGCTTCAATGTGAAGTTGAACCTGCAGCCGGATTACGGCAGCTTCAAATCCCAGCAGGATGCAGGGAATTATGACATTGCCTTGTCCAGCTGGACAACGGTAACGGGAAATCCCGATTATGCGGTGCGTTCCCTTTTCAAAACAGGTGGAGATTACAGTATCCTTGCCGATGGGGAACTTGATAAGCTCATCGATCAGGCAGCTACTCAAACTCCAGATGAGTACAAAGACACGTACAAACAATTGGAAGATCGCTTGGTAACGGATCAGGCGTATATCGCTCCTTTGTACATTTCCCTGAAAAGTCAGGCTGTGAACCAAGACATTCTGAATGTCGACACCGTTCGTCTCTCCAAATCCCGCGCCATGGCTTGGGAACCGATTGAGTTCAAGGACAGCTCCAAAAATGCCAAAGATCCGTTGATTCTGACGCAAAGTGCATCCGTACTGACTTCCCTTGATCCAATCAAAGGAAACGACGGCTCCATCAACCAGTTGAACACCAATATGTATGTACGTCTCGTTAACTTGACAGATGACGATCAGCTGACAGCAGATGGATCACTGTCCCATAACTTCAGTATTGCTGAAGGTAATTCGGACTACTACTTCATTCTCAGAGACGATATCAACTTTGCAAAGATTGATAACAAAAAAGCTGTAGATACAGGAGAACGTGTCGGTGCAGATGATGTGATCTTCTCCCTGGATCGTGCTAAAAATAAAGATTCCGTTCCGGATCACCGGACGTACAGTCTGCATGAACACATCAAAGAAGCTGAGGTTGTAACGGATCTGAGTGCATTACAATCCATTAAACAATCCAGCGGTAACGGCACAATCCTCGAAGCATTGGAACAAGGATTGGGCAGCAAAATTACAGAACTCGTGACGGACAAAACCAAAGCAGATAATAGCGCAGGTAAATATCAGGTCGTTAAACTGACAACAACTGAACCTTTCCCGCAAGTTCTGAACTACCTAGCTCACCAATCTGCGGGTATCGTGTCCAAAAAACAGGTGGAGAGCATCAACACATATGATGTAGATTCCTTTGACGTCAACAAAGATATTCCTTACGGTGATCAGAACACCGTGACTGAAGGCGCAGCATACAATAACACCCTTTATACTAGCGGACCTTATATTTTGTCTTATAAAAATGACTATGAAGGTGTATTCTTAAAAAATCCGGCTTACCGTAAAGGCACGGAAGATGAGCCGAAAATTGCTCAGGTTAACGTCCGATTCATCGCGGATGCAGACAGCGCCCTCTCTGCTCTTCGTAGCAGTGAAATTCACTTATACTACGGTGTACCTGAAACCAAGTATGACATCATCGAAAATGACAGCAAACTGAAACTGCAAAGTCTGCCAAGTAACGCTGTCTCCTATCTGTTGTTTAACACGGCCAATCGTGAAGTTGCCAAGAGCAGTGACCTGAGAAAAGCCGTGCTGTACTCCATTAATCAGGATGAGATTTTGAGTTTCTACAAGAACAACAAACTCAAAGCATACTCTACAGTAAGCCCGCTCGTTCAGACCGGGAATGAATTGAAAGCTGATCCTGCAAAAGTAAAAGAATTCTTGAGTAACTACAACGCCTCCAAGTAAACGCATACCAACAAAAAGGCTACTATCAGAATCATGTGTTTGATCCTGATAGTAGCCTTTTTTATTCTTCCAGCACACGGCAATCTGCCAGAACATCGGGATAATTTCGCATGCTGTCCGCATCAGTAATTTTGCGAATAACTTTGCACGGTACGCCTGCTGCAAAAGAATGCGGTGGAATATCACGAGTCACCACGCTACCTGCTCCAATCACACAGCCGTCTCCAATCGTTACGCCCCCGCACACTGTGACGTTTGCCGAGATCCATACATCGTTACCAATCGTGACCGGTTTGGCATAACATAGCGACTTCACATCACCGTTCTGGTCCACCATCTGTCTCCGCTCGCTGGCAATCATGGGGTGAATGGGGGTAACAATCGTAACGTTGGGTCCAAAACTGGTATAGTCCCCGATCGTCACTTGTGCGTCATCTTGTATCGTCAGATTGTAATTACCGAAGAAATGCTCGCCTATCCGGGTATGCACACCATAATGAAAGAAGATGGGGCCTTGCATGAATCCACCTTCACCGATCTGCCCCATTAACTGTTGTAATATCTGATCCCTTTCCTCAGTCTGTTCTTCAAAGGTCTGACTGTAACGCTGACTGAGATTATGGGCCCGCCTTTTGATGATCTTTAATTCGGGATCACTTGGACTGAACAACACGCCTTTCATGATTCTCTCTTCTTCACGCATCATGAATCCTCCTCTACAAGGGTTAGCTTATAAAATAAAAGCCACAGACATGAACTGTGGGTTATAAGGCTTCTGATAGAATGCCTGACTTCAACGCCTGAAGCACCATTCCTCGTAACCCAGCATCAAAATCATGTTGGAACGAATCCTGATGTACAATCTCGGGCAACGACGGCATGGGGTGATCCTTCCCGTATTGTTTCCACGCCAAATCCAGCTCTTCTCTCTCCACCCGTTCCTGATAAATGACAATCTGGTGCGGGGCAACGACGGCATTAATCGTTTGCAAGATGTGACATACGTTCACTACAAAATCATCTTTGCTCATGTCACGGTGCCAATCAGGTGAATAAGGAAGATACTTGATCTCACCAAACATCCCGTTTTTCCCACGGATCATCTGTCCATTCAACATCATCCCCATACCCGGCGGGTATCGGTTCGGAAAATAAATTCCTGCTACACTCTGTTCCTTCATATCCGCATGCTGTGTACAGTATCCGCTAATCGCTGCATTAACATCATTCTCCACGAGAACGTTCAATTGAAACTCGCTTTCGATCTCCCGTATCAGATGTGAATGGATAAGCTCTTCATGACTGCTCACCGTGATGTCCCCATCCACGGCTTGCCCCGGAATACCGATGCCGATCATATCAATGGAGGGATATTCCTTAATGAAACGCGCGATAAGTTGCAGCATATGCTGTTTATCAAAAGCAGGCAAGATGCGCTCTTCCTTCAACACAACCTTATTCTCCAGATTCATGACCGTCGCCGAAATCAACTCCTGGCCTTTCATCTCTTTGATGTAAAGAACCAAAGCAAGCTTGAAGTTATAATTATATCGATATGCCTGAGCAGGACGACCGCCGTTAGAGGGAACCACTTTATCCTGAAACAACTCTCCGCCATCACATAATTCCTGAATCAGCGCATTAATGGTAACAACACTAAGATTGGTTAATAAAGCTAATTGCGGTTTGGTCGCCGTCTCAATCTGCTGCATGACTTCACGCACATTATTCAAATTGATGTATTTCATCATTGTAGCGTTGGCTTTTTTCATAACCCTCTCGTTTCTACTCTGGTTCAATTGAGCCAAAGCAATGGTATGGATGTCATTCACACCATATCATAACATAATGCCTTACCCGAACACATGAGTTCCATCGTGCTGGCAATGGATCGAAATCGGCAGAGCTACTTTGTTCACTCAAACAAATCATCCATCGATTTCACAGGTTTCACTTCCATCGGCTGATTTGACAAGGCCATACTTGCATAGGTACCTGCCCAAATTATAACTGCCATAATAACGTAGACCATCCATACTTACCTCCCTGTTTCATGCGGATTATGATTTTGCGATACTTACCACATGTGACTATTCCTCTAGTTAATAAACAGACTTTATAAAGTATATTACGTAAGTATGCGAGAATAATGGTTCTTTGTCAATATGATTTAGAATTATCCGAGCCCTTTTCAGTCCAAGGAACATGTGGACAACATGACTACAACAACACGTATTATCTCGATGCTTATAAAAAATAACTGCCGAAAGAATCATTCAACGATTCTTTCGGCAGCCGTTTGTTCAATATACAAGCAGTTTATTTTGAATAGATTCGCTGTACCCCGGGCAATAAGGTCACAACTTGAATACCCACTCCCCATGCAAAATAGACCAAGTGAATGATAGAGACATCCTGAATCCAGTACACCTGCGCCATAATCCATATGATGAGAGCAAACCCCGTATACAACGAAAAAGTCCAAGCCCAATAGCGGTCAGGATAGAGATTCATTCTCTCACCCATCCCCCAATGAACGTAGCGGATGAGCGAAATAGCAATCGTTGTAGGCATCACGCCAAGAACCAGCAATAGGATGATCCCCGGGAACAAAAAACTGGCAAACGGAGAATTCTCTAACAAAGATGCGGGCAAATTCACCATACTTCCGGATGGGTCTATGATTAAAATGATGCCTCCAATGATCGCCCCAATCCCCAGCATTCCATGCATCAACATGAGTAACCACGATCTGCCTATACGTTGCTTCATCATGAATGGCTCCTTCCGTTCTCTCGTTTCTCAACTTCATATATGGAGGATTATGCTCAAACCCTCTAGTACCATTCTCACACATGCCGCGTATTGTTCCTGTGCTTCTTTTCACTATATTGGTCTCGAAAATCATTCGTAATGGAAAAACTTGATAAAAGAACGTACGTTCGGTATAATGGGATTATCCTGAATAAGCGAGAGGCAGATATGGACGACAAATTTATTAAGGAATTACGCGAGATTAGTCGGGATGACAGACGAAGATCGGAATTTATGATTCAAGGTTTGAAGGAAACACTGCAAGAACGCAAAGAAGAAGGCATACTCAAGCGCTGGATACGGCGTAAGAAAACAGAGAAAAAAATCTCTCAAAGATTTAATCAAGATCCTCACTCGGATCAAAAGTAACAACATAAAAAGGAGGCGGAATACGCCTCCCTTGCTATTTACATAAGTGAATTATTTAGAATTCATTAGTTGTGACTCAACCCATAAGTTTGCCAAAGTAAACATTTATGCTTCCAATAGGTCAAATCCTAGCTGAACTTGGTTCCTGATAAGCTTACTTGCCTCTTGCCAGTTTATTGCCTTTATGTGTTAATCTAGTCCAAAGGACTTTCTTATAAAGGGAGTGAAAATATGACAAATACTTCGGGTTCAGTATCAAAAAAGAAGGTGATAATTCTGGTGACAGGGATGTCGGGTACAGGTAAATCAACGGTTCTAAGCGAACTTGCTCATAGGGGGCATAGAATTATCGATACCGATTATGATGGTTGGAGTGAGAATGTGGATGGTTCTGGGTGGTTATGGCACGAGAATCGAATTGATGAGCTGCTCACTGAACATAGCGAAGGTACTTTATTCATTTCGGGTTGTGTATCAAATCAGGGGAAGTTTTACCCGCTGTTTGATGCAGTAGTGTTGTTAAGTGCCCCCCTCGAAGTAATCCTTGAACGTGTAGCTTCCCGTAAGACGAACGATTATGGAAAAACCGTCGATCAACGTGAAGAAATTATACAAAACGTCGCTAGTGTTGAGCCTCTCTTACGTGCTGGAGCTACTGTTGAGATCGATATCAGGAAGCCGCTTGATGAAGTTGTAACCGAGCTTGAGCTCATTGCCAACTCCACTAGCTGATCACTTCCTCACACTGTACAAAACCGCCCAGTTCGACCAATCTAAGTACCTTGTCAAACTAAGCAGCCAATCACAATGATCGGCTGCTTTCTTAGTTTTATTGAGTTAACGTTTCCCGTTAGTTTAATAAAGAAATATTGGAGCTAATTATAATAATTAGTTTACTCTTATCGTTCATCAAAGTCCTTCAAACACTTGACATTGATTGTATTAATTAAAAAATGGCCACCTAATGGTGACCAATAACTGGAAGAAACCGTCTCTACTTTTTACTAACCGGAATCCATACCTCACAGATTGAATCTTTGTGCGTGTCATCAACCCAGTAATACTTCTCTATACATGGCCCTTCAACTTGTTCAAAACTCACCGAGGGGAACCATTCTGTGTAGATGCGTTTCCAGATATTTTGAATACCCAATCCGATTTCTACATCGTTCGGAATCGTCTCACGACTATCGAATACCGCATAAGTTTGACTAGGAACATTAAGGACGGTAAATTCATCTGGAACCTGTTTTCCTTCCGGCAGTTCCGCTCCCAACAAATAGCACTTTGACCCATCCTCGTCAAAGTCGAAATGATAACCGTACAGCAATGATCCCGCTGGTCTCCCTACCAACTCGTTAATCTGATCATGAATACCATTCCTCCAAATTACCTCCACAAACACGGGTATCTCCTCATAGGCATCTTTATGGATAGTAACGTTCTTACCAAATACTGTTGATTCCATTTCCTCCACGATTCGATAATTCATCTCGGTTTCCCCTTTAATCTGAATTTGAAAGGAAATTCGAGGAAATGCTTTAAGTTTCACATTCATTTTCTTAGCCGCAAGAGGTGTTACCCCATGCATCCGCCGAAAAGCTTTTGTAAATGCCGCCGGACTGTCATAACCGTACTTAAGCGCGACATCAATGACTTTACAATCCGTTCCCGCTAACTCCTGCGCCGCAAGCGTTAGCCGCCTATTCCTCACGTACTGAGTCACGGTAACACCGGTTACTGCATGAAACATTCGCTGAAAATGATATTTTGAACTCATTGCTGACCTAGCAATGTCCTCAATCTCAATCGGCAAGTGCAGATGTTGCTCCACATAATCAATGGATTGACTAAGCTGCTTAAGCATCTCCAGGATCTCTCATCTCCTTTCTCCTACAGTATAAAAGAACCGTTAAACACCTTCTTGTTTAGAAATGCTCTATTTTGTCTAGAAATTCAAGTACAAAACGAGAAATTTTGTATGTAATGCTTCAGCATGTAGCATTCCTGACCGATTAACAACCCATATTTTGATTTATATTAACACATATTGAAAGAGTTCTGCCCAATAGCTTAAGAAAAACAACTGTGGTGGCAAACTATTCTTGGACTATTCCTAAACTATCCTGCCCGTTAGTTGAACTAAAGCAGCCGATCACGTTGGTCAGATGCTTTGTTGGATTTATTGAGCTATCGTTTCCCGTTAGCGTAACGTTCTGTACTTCTACCTATGATACGGATCACCGTAATGAATCAAAACATAAAGTATCTTTTGATCACAAGATATACATATCAACATAAACAAAATCCCACTCCATGGCCGAGTGGGATTTTGAATAGAACTTCTCTTTTGTGGAACTATCGTTCCGCTAAATCAAGGAAGAGTAGTATTTCTAACATACTTCATTCCAACTCTAAAATTGATTCGCCACTAATTATCGTACCATTATTCTTACCCTCACAGATTTCTTTCATCGAACCTGGTTTATCGAAGTTAAACACATGCATTGGCAAATTGTAGTCTCTTGCCAAAATGAAAGCTGATTGGTCCATTACCTTTAAGTTGCGTTCTAAAACGTCGTTGTAATGAAGCGAACGAAATTTCTTTGCATTTTTATCAAATTTAGGGTCTGCATTAAGAACACCATCAACACCTTGCTTTGCAACTAATAAGGCGTCACAATTAACCTCAATGGCTCTTTGTACTGAAGGATAGTCTGTTGTAACGTAAGGTTGACCGTTCCCTCCTGCAAAAATTACAATATAGCCTTTCTCTAGATGGTGAACTGCTCTTAGACGGATGTATGGTTCTGCAACTGAAGTAATAGGTATAGCGGTCATTACCCGTACTTCCTTTTTGGTCTTGGCTTTAAGAACTCCACGAAGCATTAAACTATTTACTACAGTCGCAAGTGTTCCAATGTTGTCAGCTTCTGCCCTTTCTATCCCCCAGCTTTCCGCCATATTACCTCGAAAAATATTACCCCCACCAATAACTAATGATACTTCAACTCCTAAGTTTACTATTGACATAATTTCATCAGCGATTTGGTCCAATCTTTCCGGTTCAAAACCAAATTCAGAGTTTCCGGCTACTGCTCCGCCACTTAGCTTAACGAGAACTCTTTTATACCTTGACAATTAATACACCCCCATAAAATAAAAACACTAAAGCAATAAATGCTTTAGTGTCCTACAGGAATGGAAATATGAAATTACACAAGTCGACTGAATATAAGTCTTACTTTTCCACCTCATACCCCCACCCCTTCCATGTTTTTCCGTTAAGTAATTTTACATTACGTGAGGCTAAATTGCAATTACCGTCAATATTAAATCTGCAGGCAATTTCAATAAGTTATAGAATGATTTACGATGAGCCGTATCAAAGAGCTACCTTGCCACTATCCTGCCCCTTAGCTGAAAAACAGCCGACTATTTAGCCGGCTTTCTACTTGAGTATCATTCTGAGTTCTGTACCTGATTTAACTATTTCAGCTTTTGATCTACCCCGTATTACGGCAGAATGGCAAAGGACCGGACTGGAAAACCAGAAGCTCTCTCCGCTTTGGGTACAATGTTGAAGATTACCGCGCCTTTAGCCGGCACCTGATCCAGGTTTGTTAACAGCTCGACCTGGTATGTATCCTGGGCAAGTACATAATATTCTGCCAGAAGTGCCCCATTCTTCTGATAATCCACCGCTGAATCCGTATCAAAGGTTTCATGCCCAATGGCTTGCACTTTTCTTTCCTCAAATAAAAACATGAGCGCACTAACCGACCAGCCGGGTGCATGACTGTTGCCCTCCGCATCCTTGTTATCAAATGTTTCATGGTTAGGCCAGCGTTTGCTCCAATCGGTACGTAAGGCTACAAAGCTTCCAGCTTCAATCACGCCATGCTGTCTTTCAAATTCAAGAATATGCTCCACATCCAGTGTAAAGTCCGGATTGTTCTCTACTTCGGCGGACTGGTCAATGACCACAAGTGGCAATACAAGCTCCTTCAAACCTAGTTCATCCAGATACCGGGTATCCCGAACGAAGTGGATCGGCGCATCAAGATGTGTCCCGTATTGACCCGGGAACTTGAAGCTCTGGGCAAAGAAACCTTGATCGTGATCAAACAGTGTATCGAATTGTGCTGCCTCAAAAGCTGAAAAATGTGGAGAGCCTGGACCAAACGTATGGGTCAGATCCACCCATTTCTTTTCTTTTAACAATTGAATGGCTTGAATGAGTTCGTTGGACATCCTAATCACCTCATGCACAAAATGGAATAAATTTCTCCTATTATATCTTATTCCACTACAATTGGGGAGCAGTCCCTATATTGGTTCTTAGGGCTGTTAATTTTCAAATTTAAAAACTTCACTGACCGTAGATGTCAGTGAAGTTAATTTATAATACAAGAGTAATCCATTCAATCATGAAAACAAAAGGAGCATGTATGATGCAAACGAAGAACGTATATCTATATGTATTTGATACGATGGCAGATTGGGAGGTAGGATATCTAACTGCTGAATTGAACTCGGGAAGGTATTTCAGGAAAGAGATCCAGCCTTTACAGGTCGTAACCGTAGGCGTGGATAAACATCCGGTAACTACCATGGGCGGATTGAACATCCTTCCTCATATTTCTATTGATGAATGTACATTGAAAGGTGACGACCTCATCATTCTTCCAGGAGGAAACACCTGGATGGACACCATCCATGATCCCCTATTGAAAAAAGTTGCTGCCTCTATAGAAGAGGGTACGGTTATTGCGGCGATTTGCGGTGCTACAGTTGCACTTGCAAAAATAGGAATACTGGATTCCAGACAGCATACAAGCAATGATTTAGAATACCTGAAGATGATATGCCCAGATTATACTGGAGAAACCTATTATGTAACGGAGCCTGCAGTAACCGATGGAAATCTAGTTACTGCATCTGGAATAGCTCCGTTAGAATTTACAATGCATGTGTTGAAGCTGTTGAATGTCTATACACCAGAAACCTTACAGGCCTGGTACAATCTATATCAGACTCATGAGTCCAAATACTTCTACGAGTTAATGAATTCTATTGCACCTGAATAACCAGTTTCCCGCGGGTATGATGGGTTTCACTCTTCTCATGTGCTTCCCTTACTCCCTGTTGAGTTAGCGGGTACGTTCCATCAATAATCGATTTGAGCTTGCCTTCCGCAGCCAGTTCAGCCAGCTGATCCAGTTGATCCCCTTTGGGCTCCATCATGAAGACGTTGGCCGTTACTCCGGCTTCCTTGGCAAGCTTCTCATCCGGTTTTTCCACCAAGGATACCAGATGCCCGCCAGACTTTAACACCTTGAAGCTATTGCGCTGAATATCACCGCCCATGGTGTCCAGCACAACATCATAACCGGAGAGAATCTCCGAGAAATCTTCTTTTTTATAGTTGATAAAATGATCCACACCCAACGAGCGAAGCAACGCTTCGTTTGATTCACTTGCCGTGGAAGCCACTTCAGCGCCGAGGGACTTGGCAATCTGAATGGCATACGTTCCCACACCACCTGCACCAGCATGAATGAGTACCTTCTGCCCTTTGCCTAAACGTCCATGATCCACAAGGGCTTGCCAAGCCGTCATCGCTGCCAGGGGGATCGCTGCCGCTTCCTCGAAACTCAAGCTCTCCGGTATACGGGCAATAATGTCTGCATCAACAGCAACATATTCTGCATAAGTTCCGAATTGACGCGGACGCGCAAATACCCGATCACCTTCTCTAAACCGCGTGACATTTGAACCTGCTTCAGCCACAATACCCGCAACATCGCCGCCCAGAATCAACGGAAAATTCTCCGCTGCTTCTTTCATATCACCTTGTCTGATTTTGAAGTCCACCGGGTTCACCGACGTGGCATGTGTTCGAATTAACACCTGATTCACTCCACATACTGGCTTGGCTACTTCCTTTTCCTTCAATTGTTCCGCTCCACCAAATTCCTCAATCACAATTGCTTTCATTAGAGATCCCAGCCTTTCCAATGGATTATCGTTATGCTCTCTCCCTTCATTACCCTTTCCCTGCCGTCACTTGACCTATTCATTCAAAATTCACAGCAATCTGGGATTCACAAGCCCGTTCAACAATCGTGATATAATATCGATTATCGATTACGTTAAATCTTAACCCAATAACTTAACAAGCGAGGTAACACGATGGAAGTGGAAGTAAGTACATTACATGCATTTTCGGACAAGGCTCATGGCGGAAACCCCGCAGGTGTTGTTTTACAAGCAGCGCATTTGTCTGAAACCCAGATGCAGGAGATTGCCAGACAAGTCGGTTTTTCAGAGACTGCGTTTGTCATGCCGTCGGATCAGGCTGATTTCAAAGTACGTTATTTCACCCCAAGTGATGAAGTCGATCTATGTGGACATGCCACAATTGCTTTATTTTATCTAATGAAGACACAACATCTCGTTAATGTTGGTACATATACACTGGAGACACTGGCCGGAATTCTTAAAGTTGATATCGAAGTCAATGGAGAAGTCTATCTGTCTCAGACGTTGCCGGAGTTTGGGGAGATCGTGGATCGACAGCAGATTGCCGATTCGTTACGTATTTCTATGGAGGATTTGAACGCCGAACTACCTGTACAGATCGTATCTACCGGGCTACCCGATATCCTGATAGCTGTTAGAGATGTTAATGTTCTGACCAAAATCGACCCTGACTTCCAGCGTATCACTGAAATATGCAAGGCTCATCATGCCATAGGTTATCATGTGTTTACACTCGAATCAGATGCTGAGGACGTTCTGGCAGAATGCCGTAATTTTGCACCGCTTTATGATATACCGGAAGAGAGCGCGACAGGCACATCCAATGGTGCCATGCTCTGTTATTTATCCCAATACAACCAGCTTACAGATCCTCATCTTCACACGTACACGATCAGACAAGGGTATACCATGAACCGCCCCTCTGAGATCCGATCCAGATTAACACTGGACAGCTCTAATGAAATCACACAGATTCAGGTTGGCGGTAGTGCAATTCATATCAAAAACATTCAAATACACCTCCCTTAGTGGGAGGTGTTTTACGTACTTAGGATATGTAAACTATCTTATGCGAAGCAGTGTAGTAGCCTGTGTTCATCATTGAATTTGTTGTAAAAATCGTAGTACCGCTACCTCCAACTGGTTCAGCCCTGGCTGCTCTATAGGAAAATGACCTGCCCCTTCCAAGATCACACATTCCTTGTCCACCACCAGACGATCAAAAAAAGATTGGCTGAACCTGATCGGTGTCATGGGGTCCAGTTCAGGGTGAACCAACAGGACCGGACACTGGCTGAACTGTTCCGGGCTTACCTCCGGTTTTTTATTAAGGAATGTTCTTAATAATTCCAACGGAATACGTGTAGCTGCCGCTTGTGGATCATTCATAATAAGCCCGGTTAAGTCCTGGTTATTAGTAATCAGTTGCATTCGGGATACCTGTTTGACCGAAATACGTACATGATTCAGCAGACCAGGGAACAGATCCATCATCCGTTTTCCCGCCCGGCTTACCAGACGATTCGGTGCAAGCTGATCTCGCATTTCCTGATTACTCGTGTCTACAAATGTAGTTGCGATCAAACCCTTAACACGCTTGCTGCGTGCACTGGTGTGATAGGCAAGCATACCTCCGATGCTACTTCCCAATACAACGATTGGCTTGCCATCATTCTTGTATTCCCGTTCGATGAGTGACACAAGCAACTCTATCCATAGTTCGTAGTTAATACGTGTACCAGACATTGCGTAACTTAACCCATATGGCGGAAGATCTGGCGATACCACCTCGTATCCATGTCGCTGCAACATGCGGGCATACGGAGCGAGCAACCTGCCATTGCCTCCCGCACCATGAATGAACAGAATTTTGATTGAAGACTCCGGCGCAGGCAAGCGATCGATATGCAGATGAACCCCATTTGACTCCCACCATTCTTCCTCAGGAGCTGTATGCTCCCCTAACCTCACTTCTTCCGGGAAAAAGCCCTGATACTGTTTCCAATAGGGATGTGTTGTCTGATATGAAGGCAAACTTTTTTTCATACGTTACATTCTCCTCTTCTCGTATACAAAAAAAGCCGTACAGTGTACGACTTTTCGTTAAGAATACGTCTATGACCATACTTCTTTTTATAACACCTTCGTATATCTGTCAATCGGGAAACTGCACATTGCCCGGTACGATATATGCACCGCCTGACCCATCATTAGGCAGAGCCGGGATCGTGTCATTTAATACCTGACCGCGAATATCGGTAATACGAACGTTTAGTTTTTCTTTGCCCAGTCCAGTTCCGAGGAAATGATTATAGTCTTGCTTTTCAAGATTGAGCCACGTACCATCCTTCTGTTTCACTTCGAACTTCAGCACCGGATATTTGTGATTACGAACCTGAATGGCTGCCCACCACTGACTGCTGCCTTCCTTGATCCGATAAGAGACGTTGCCTTGAATTGGAGCTTTGACCACTTTCCAACTGATATCGATTTTGCCTGCCTTTGGGTCACCGATCAGGTTAAAGGCATTCGGTGAGAGATCCAGCGCTCCGCTGGCGCCTTCTGGATAAAGGTCTGTTACATAGACGGTTGTTTTGCCTTTAGGACCCTGCACCTCGAGATAGGCTCCCGCTAAAGCGGCTTTGACTCCGTTATAATTGAGTTGGAACGGATTAAGTGCAGTAATCTTCATGTCTGCCGGGATGGGATCAAGCAACACTGCACCTCCCGAGTAACCTGAGCCTGTATACGTCGCGTAACCCTGATATGTATCGTTCCATGCGGCAGATGCAGGTAGAGCAAATAATACGAGACTGAGCAACATCCCTGTACCAGCCCATTTTAACCGTTGAAATCTACTTTTCTTGTTCATGAGCTATTCCTCCTCGTTCGTTCTCGTGTACATAGTGCGTTCAATTGCTAGATTTGAATATAACATTATTTTACATAATATGTTCTTATTTTCAATCCCTCTCTACCAAATCACAACTATAGTCCTGCCCGTGGACTTGAACATTCACGACCACGCACAAGATATGGATACATACCATAATTTGGTGAAATAGGTATAATAACAAGGCTGTATTGGATGGGTTCCCAGTAATAAAAAAACGCCACACCCTGGAGTAATTTCGCTCTCCAAATGGTGTGGCGCCTATTAAACACTACGGTCAGAATAACCTGTCTGTGCTAGGACAGACAGCGTTTGACTCAACCCGTTTCCCTTCGTTTCATCCGCTTCCTTAGCCGCGCATACTGAGCATAGATCCGCGGAGATTCTTTTGTCAGGATAGGCCCCAGCACAGCCAGAATTAACACATACAACACGGCAAACGATTGGATGGATGCCATCAGCCCTCCGGCCTTGCCGATGTTCGCCATGATAATGGAGAATTCGCCCCGCGAGACCAGGGTAAAGCCCACATTCAATGAGGCCTTAGGGCTCATTCCAGCCAGTCTGCCAGCGATCATACCTGCACCATAGTTACTGGCAATCGTCAGAATAACGGCAATAATCGTCATCCCAACAGCTCCGCCAAGTGAAGCCGGCTCGATGGTCAGGCCAAAACTGAAGAAGAAAATTGCACCAAAAAAATCTTTGAAAGGCATGATCTGATGTTCAATCCGACTTACATGTCTTGATTCGCCCAACACAAGCCCCATCATCAATGCTCCAATGGCTTCTGCTACATGCAGTGTCTCCGAGAAACCAGCCACCAGGAAGAGCAGTGTCATGACGGTAAGCAGAAACAACTCTGATGACTTGATATTCAGTGCCTTATCAATATATTTGATGCTTTTCCTGCCAATAATCAGGAATAGCACAATAAACAGCAGGGCAGACAGCGATACTAACAGAACACTTAAGAATGAAGTTGCCCCGCTGAGCACAAGCCCGGTCAGGATGGAGATATGAATCGCGATGAACAAGTCATCAAACATGATCATGCCCATAATAATCTCTGTTTCAGGGTTTGCCGTGCGTTTCAGATCAACGAGCACTTTAGCTACAATGGCTGTAGAAGAGCTGGTCATGATCCCGCAGACAACAAGTGTCTCCTGAAGGGGCAGATCCATGAACCACCCCAACAGCAATCCAGAGACAAAATTCAGACCAACATAGAACATGCCCCCGGTCAGAATGGCTTTGCCAGACTTTAATAACCGGGAGACCGAGAACTCCAAACCCAGATAAAATAGCAGAAACAAAATGCCAAGCCTGCCCATAAATTCAATAAAGGTCGAACTTTCGATAAAACGTAAATCCACTATGCCAATCTGTGGTGCATGTGGTCCAACAGCCATACCAATCAGGATATAGAAAGGAATGACTGAAAATCGTAATCGTGAAGATATCAGCCCAGTAAGTGTAATCAGCGCAACGGCAATTCCCACTTCGAATATGAGCATATCCATAGGCTAAGTCCGTCCATCAGTTAACAATTGTTTGAGATGTTTGATCTGATTCCGTTCACCGGCAACTACAATTGTAGCCCCAGCGGTAAAAGCATAATCCGGGCCTGGATTAAAATGCTTCTCCTTATCCTTGGTCACAACAGCGAGAATTACGGCGCCCGTAGCCTGACGGATATCCAGTTCACCAATCGTCATGCCTACGCTTGCGGCGTGGGGCTCAATCCGTAGCCATTCGATTAACAGCCCTTCAAGCATCACTTCACGCTCATCCTGAAACTTCGGTTTATAGGTCATACCACCAACAATAGCGGCTACCGCCCGGGCTTCATCATCGTCCAGGGTGACCAGAGATACCATATCACCCACCTCTTCAGGTGTATCCCCTGACTCCATATGGAACAGGTCACGTCGCTCGTCGTTATGAATCACTATGACCAAATGCTCACCACTACGGGTATGCAGCCAGTATTTACGTCCAATCCCTGGTAAGTCCGTCTCTTTAAAGTGCATGATCTGCACCCCCTAGCGCCGGCTCGTTCAAGGTTTCGCTCCTCAGCTCGATCCCCGTAATGCGGATTCTCATGGAACCTGATGGTGTATGAACAGACCTAACTTCCCCTTTACTGCCAAGCAGTAATTGACTCCCTACTGGAGAGAGGAAGGAAATACGACCCTCATCAGGATTAGTATCCTCTGGCATGACAATCATGAACGAATCTGACGTATGAAAATCGAGATATTCAAAATCAATATGACTGCCGATCAATACAGCTGAGTCCAGATCTTCATCAGGACCCAGGAGCAGTTTTTCCACATACTCTGTATATGCGGACAATTGTTTTTCCAATTGTATCCGCTCTGGATCACGCGCGTCGAAATAGTCGTCGAGAAATGTTCTTTTCTCTTCACCGAATGTAAATAGCTGGCTCACCAGCTTCTCTCTGCAATTATGGCGGGAGGTCCTATGGTTCATAGTAGATTTCCCCCCCTATACAAGCCTTGTTCTCCATGTTGATTGGCATGTTTCTCTTCATCATCTTGTTTTCCTCCTTTATATTTTAAAAAGACCCCGGAATACGAGACCTTCTTACCATCTTACCAAAACTAATATTTTAATCCAGTATATTCGTCTAACTTGCTTTTTTATTATCATTTGTGGTCATATCTTCCATTTAATAACTTAATTCTTCACATCATATGGTAGATCCATAGAACATTTTAATTACTACATAAAAAACATTTTATGAATTTTTATCTCGTATTTTTATTTGCTTTCCTGTATATTTAACTACAAACTTTTATTCAATTTATGCAAATAAGCCTCTACAGACTTTAACACAATAAAGGAGTGCATCGAAAAAGTGTCCACGATAACAAAAGAAACTACAGAGTCCGTTCAAGTTACTGCCGCAGAATATGTTCATTCCGTTTACGAGTCGGTTGTCGCCAGAAATCCGCACGAAGACGAGTTCCATCAGGCTGTCAAAGAAATTCTGGATTCCCTTATTCCTGTTATTGAAGCACACCCCAAGTATAAGAACCATAGTCTGTTGGAACAGCTTGTTGAACCTGAACGTGTAATCACATTCCGTGTCCCATGGGTAGATGATCAGGGCAAAGTTCAGGTTAACCGTGGATTCCGGGTGCAATTCAACAGTGCCATTGGCCCTTACAAAGGCGGACTTCGCTTCCATCCTTCTGTATACTCGGGCATCATCAAGTTCCTTGGCTTCGAACAGATCTTCAAAAATGCTTTGACCGGTCTGCCCATTGGCGGCGGTAAAGGTGGTTCTGACTTCGATCCCAAAGGAAAATCGGATCTGGAAGTCATGCGTTTCACGCAAAGCTTCATGACAGAGCTGTACAAATATATCGGTTCCGATACGGATGTACCGGCAGGTGACATTGGTGTAGGCGCACGGGAAATCGGTTACATGTTCGGCCAATACAAACGTATTCATGGCGGGCATGAGGCAGGCGTATTGACAGGAAAAGGTCTGCTGTACGGAGGAAGCTTGGCACGTAAGGAAGCTACTGGCTTCGGCTGTGTGTACTTCGTGAAGGAGATGTTGCAATCCAAGGGGCTCAGCTTCCAAGACAGCACAGTCGTTGTCTCTGGCTCTGGTAATGTGTCCATCTATGCCATTCAGAAGGCACAGGAGCTTGGAGCTACAGTCGTGGCGTGTAGTGACTCAGGTGGCTACATACACGATCCACAAGGCATCAACCTGGATACTGTGAAACGTCTGAAAGAGGTTGATCGTCTTCGCATCAGCGAATACATCAAAGAACACCCGCATGCTACATATACCGAAGGCTGTGAAGGCATCTGGTCTATCCCTTGTGATATTGCTCTTCCATGTGCAACGCAAAATGAGATCGATGAAGAAGCTGCGGCCCTTCTAATCAAAGGTGGCGTGAAGGCCATTGGCGAAGGGGCGAATATGCCTTCCACCCTGGCTGCCATTGACGTCTTCCACGGTGCAGGCGTGCTGTTCGGTCCAGCCAAAGCGGCTAATGCCGGAGGTGTAGCCGTGTCTGCTCTTGAAATGTCACAGAACAGCATGCGGTTGTCCTGGTCATTTGAAGAAGTAGACGCCAAGCTGCATGACATCATGAAGAACATCTACACCAGCTGTGTAGAAGCTGCTGAAGAGTATGGCTGTGAAGGCAACCTCGTAGCCGGAGCGAATATCGCCGGTTTCCTCAAGGTAGCGGATTCCATGATTGCTCAAGGTGTAGTTTAATTTAAATACGTGATTCTCCACGATCAAAGGGCGTTCCCATCCATTTGGGTAACTGCCCTTTTTTCCTTGTCTTCAATTGCTCTAATCGCAATGCAATGGTAAAGTGGTACTGACGTAATTCCATCTATTTGTACTATTATAAGGAAGTGTTTACATTGTCTAACCAACCATTTGCCAGCACTGCGAGTCCTCATCTTAGCGCAGACTGTGAGCAATGTTTTGGCCTGTGCTGTGTTGCCTTGCCCTATGGCAAGTCATCTGACTTTGCTTTTGATAAAGCCAGCGGCACACCCTGTCCCAATCTGCGCACGGACAATCGCTGCGGTATCCATACCCAGCTTCGGCAGAAAGGGTTCAAAGGTTGCACGGTATACGACTGTTTCGGAGCTGGACAGAAGCTGTCCCAAGTGACCTACGCGGGCAAAGATTGGCGTGATCATCCAGAGTCTGCAAACGAGATGTTCGATTGTCTGCCTGCCTTGCGACAACTTCACGAGTTGCTCAGTTATATGAAGGAAATGATGATGAGACCGGAGACGTCATCCCTTCACTCGGCATTTGGTGAGTTATATGAGGAGGTTGAGCGCTTGAGCAATCTGGAGCCTGCGGCACTCCTCCGTCTGGACATCGCCAATTATCGGTCCAGTGTGAATCAACTCTTGGTCCAGGCAAGTGAGATGGTACGCGCGAATGTGCCACCCACCGCTCAAGGACAAGGACAGTCGAAGAAGAGTAAAAAACGTACCGGAAGTGACTTTTTTGGTGCCAATTTAAAAGGGGCTGACCTGCGGGGTGCAAGCTTCCGAGGGGCTTTAATGATCGCAGCCGATCTCCGATATGCAGATACACGAAATGCGGATTGGATTGGCGCGGACTTGCGGGATACGGATCTGGGCGATGCAGACCTGAGAGGTGGCATCTTCCTGACGCAATCCCAGATTAATGCAGCCAAAGGTAATGTGAATACCAAGTTGCCGGATCATCTTAACATTCCCTCACACTGGGTGTAGGGTGCCATTTCCACAAGAGCACGGGCAGGGATACAAGCAGGATAGTACCTGCCAATTCATATGAATGTATGAATCGTATACAGCAACAGCAAAAAAACAGCTCGTCCTATACATCCAAGGACGAGCTGTTTCTATAAAATCACTGGAACGAATCAGAATTATAACAAGTCGCGGCGAAGATCTTCAGCAGATTTTGGAGACAAGTGACCGAGCGGAATATCAAATACCGTTTTCGCTCCCTTGTGTCCTTCCACGCTCAAGCGTTGTGCGGCTCTTGCATACGCTACAAGTACGCTTGCTGTAAATTCAGGATTGCTGTCGAGTTTCAGACCAAATTCAATAATTTGCTTTTGACCAGCACCTGTAACCCCACTGCGAATTACAAATCCACCATGCGGCATACCTTCATGCTCGGATTTCAATTCTTCTTCGCTAATGAACGTTACAGTTGTATCGTAATCTGCAAAGTAGTTAGGCATCGACACAATCGTCTCACGGATCTCATCCTGATTAGCACCATCTTCTGCTACCACATAACATTGACGCAGATGTTTCTCACGTGTAGACAGCTCTGGTGTCTCCCCTGCACGAATGCGGTTGATCACCTCTTCAACAGGTACAGTATACTGTACACCCGCCTTAACGCCTGGAACACGACGAATAGCATCCGAGTGGCCTTGGCTCACACCTTTGCCCCAGAACGTGTACTCTTTTCCTTCTGGCAGGATGGACTGTGCAAGCAGACGGTTCATGGAGAACAAGCCTGGGTCCCAACCTGTGGAAATGACACTGACGTGACCGCCTTGCTCTGCCGCAGCATTAACTTCCTTGTAGAATTCAGGAATCTTTGCATGTGTATCGAAGCTATCTACCGTATTGAACAACTTGGCGATGGCTGGTGTCTGCTCTGGAAGGTCGGTTGCAGAACCACCACAGAGGATCATAACATCAACCTTGCCTATGTATTGCTCCGCTACAGAGATATGCTCAAAACGTACTTCTGTGCTTTCAGCGACCATCTGCTCCGGATTACGACGTGTAAACACAGCAATCAGTTCCAGATCCTCGTTCTGGGAAATGGCTTTCTCTACACCTTTACCCAAGTTACCGTAACCAACAATACCCACTCTAATCATGTTCAATCCTCTCCTGTCTTCTTCTATAGTTGTCTATTACTCTGTTTATAATGATATAACATATCATGTAACCTGTCAGGTTTCCAGTTCGAAATAAAAATACCTTGCAGCGGTGCAGCAATAATGCGGCTCCGTATGCAAGGTATTATGGCGTTCATTCGTTATTTTAGGAAGAAAGTTAGCAGGAAAGAAAAATAGCCCTTATCTTCTGCTTATGATTCTGTCCAGGTCAACGTCAGTTCAATGACGCCTTCCTGTCCCGCCAATGTTCCTCCAATCAAGGACCAGGCATCCTGCGTTTCCGGATCGGTTCCCTGAATGATAATATTTTTGTCATCGATCGTCTGACCTGCATCGGTCAACTTTTTGGCGTTGAAGTAATCTTTATACAGCTGGGATACGGTTTTCATATCTTGTTCAGTGGAGAAAATCACCATGGCCGATTGATTGCCTTCATTCTCACCAGAATTGGCTAAACGAATCGTAGCATCTTCCGGCAACGGGAAATCACTTGGCAAGTTCTCCGGCAACTCATTGGTTCCAGCAGTTGCTTCCTCACCACGCTCTGAATCCGAATCGGTTGGCGCAGTCGTACCCTCCGTTTCGGTCACTGCACTTGTTGTTGCTTCGCTTGCACCTTCATTAGTCGCTTGTTCACCAGTTCCGGAGGTAACTTCGGTGTCCACCTTCTCAGTATCACCTGTCGGTTCGTCTGCCGCGCTGCTGCAAGCACTCAAGGCCACCATCATCGCTAATGCCGCACAGGCCAACACATATTTCCTTCTCTTTACCATCCGTTACCACTCCTTCTTCTTAGTTTCATGTGCTAATCACGTTCAAACGGCTGGATCACAGGCAACGCATGAACGTTATTTTTAACCCATATCACAGATACAGATAATACACTTAGAGACAATAGACAACTGACTACAAGAATGGACAGGAAGCGGGTGATTACTTTAAACTTTTTCATCCATCCCTCCTCCTCCTGTTCATCATGTATTTGTGGAATCATGTTACTCATAGGTCACTGGACGGTGTCACTAATTTCATGATCTCGGCGGCGACAATATCCGGTTGACTGTTGTGGATACTGTGTGTCGCTTGTGGAACTGTCAGCTGTGTTCCGTGTCTTGACCATGAAGCAAAATTCGCTTGGTCGGCCTGCCAAGCATGACTGTCCTCATCCGACTCCTCCGAACCGGCTGTGAGGATCGTCAGGGGGAAGCCAAACTTCGTTTTGTTCTCAAGCACACACGCTGCATTTGTTCTGGAATTTCGAACCTCTTCCATGACATTGTCATTGTACGCATGTCTCAGCGTGGATATCGTGACGGCTTTTTTCATCGGTTCCGTTACCAGATTTGGGTCAATGACCAGAGATGCCATCATGCGATCCGATTGCAGCAATGTTCGTGCGATGCCTGTTTTCACCAGAAAACGGGACCAATCCATCATCCATTCTGGTGTATTCAAGCCTGTACGACTGTAATACTCCGGGCTTCCGCCATCGATCATGACCATGCCGGCCACCTCATCAGGATACCTTTGCGCAAACCGCAGTGTCTCCAGCGCCCCCAGGGAGTGACCGACCATGATGTAAGGGGGACGTTGACCGGATGTGCGCAGCAATTGGTGGATCTCTTCCGAGATGGTATCAACATCACGAGGGTCATCCGTATAGTCGCTGTATCCATACCCGAACCGATCATATACCGCAATTTTCACCTGTGATTTCAACTTGTCATATAGCGGACTGAAATCTACATACGGATTAGGTGTACCCCAGCCTGAGGCAAACACCACGGTTACCTCTCCTTTGCCAGCAGAGTAGAGGTGCATGTTGCGACCACTCACTTCATAATACTTGCCTGGCGGGGGATAGGACTTCATATCCTGCGTGGATTGATACGCTTCATACGCTGTACCTGCCAGCAGCAAAAGTCCTGTGGCAAGCATGATGCCTCCCAGCACTTTTAACCCTCTCCGTAACCCCTTCTTCATCTTCTCTACCCCTTACCCCAAAGGTTCATCTATATATGTATGCTTCAATCGTACCCAAGAAATAGCGGGATTGAAACAATCCCGAGTCCAGTTCTTTCCCCAACCAAAGTCCAGTGTCCCTCCCCTACCTGTGACGCAAAAAAACTGCAAATCTCCCATTCAGGAAACTTGCAGTTCATCTATACTTGTATTCTAAAACTCTTACCTCAATCTATCTCATGATGATCCTTACCTATAGTTGCAACGTAAGACCCACCGGGCAATGATCACTGCCCATCACGTGGCAGTCGATATGCGCATCTGCCACCTTAGGTGCCAATTGATTGGATACGAGAAAATAATCAATGCGCCAGCCCACGTTCCGTTCTCTAACCTTAGGCATATAAGACCACCAGCTGTATACATCCGTACGATCCGGATACAGATGGCGGAAGCTGTCTACATACCCGGAAGCAAGCAAATCAGTCATCTTGCCACGCTCTTCAAGGGTAAATCCGGAATTGCCCAGATTGGGCTTCGGATTCTTCAGGTCAATCTCCTGATGAGCCACATTCAGGTCACCACAGACGATAACCGGCTTAGTCTGCTCCAATTGCAGAATGTACCCCCGGAATCGATCCTCCCATTCTAGACGGTAAGGCAGCCGGGTCAGATCCCGCTTCGCGTTAGGGGTATAGACGTTCACCAGATAAAACTCATCATACTCGAGTGTAAGCACCCGTCCTTCCGGCTCGCTGTCCTCCTCCATCCCGTAACGAACGGATAAAGGCTTGATTCGGCTAAATACAGCCGTACCGGAATAACCTTTTTTGATCGCATAATTCCAATATTGATAAACATCTTCCCCCAGGTCCATCTCAATCTGTCCGGCTTGCAATTTGGTCTCCTGAAGGCAGAAAATGTCTGCCTGACTCTCCCCATAATAATCCATGAATCCTTTGGTCACACATGCCCTTAAGCCATTCACATTCCAGGACACCAGCTTCATATCCTCATCTCCTCACATCCCTCCAATATAGCATGGGCTCATTCAGAGGGACAAGCCTTACGGCTCTGGAATGAGATGGAGTCATTGGAATCCTTATGGGGCTAGCTTGCCTATATTTCACTTCGTAACTTAGAGAACACCGCAAGGTCAATATATCTGCCTTTCTCAAACTCATGCTGCCGCAGTACACCTTCCTGTTGAAAATCAAGTTTATGTAACAGGTGAATTGACGCCTCGTTCTCCGGTTCAACCTTTGCTTCGATCTTGTTGAGCTGCATGCTTGTGAATCCAAAATGTAACACAGCACGGGCCACTTCCGTCATAACACCGCGGCCCCAGAAAGAGGAACGCAAATCGTATCCAATCTCTGCACGGTTATGTACATCTTCATAGTTCAGGAACCCACAGGTTCCGATCACTTTACGAGTTTCACGGTCTTCAATCATCCAGCGTAAACCCGTGTGTTCCTTGAAAATCTTCGTATACCAATTCATCTCACCCTGTGCATCCTCTACGGATTCAAAGGGAGTGAATGGCATATATTGAACCACAGCTTCATCGGAATATAACGCGAGCAGATCATGGCTGTCTCCAGCCACAGCTGACCGGAGGATGAATCGTTCTGTCTGAATTAATGGAAATAGATCAAACCTAAATTGCTCACTCATGCGAAGTCTCCTTTGCAACATTCATTGTAGAAGTCCATTTTACTACACTTGCCTTCATCAAGCTTTTACTATTAATATGTTCTATTAAGGCATTACTGTAGAAAAGGATACATAGGAGAGGACGTGCTATTATCACACAATCATATGACGTTATTATCGTTGGAGCCGGCTCCATGGGTATGAGTGCTGGGTATTATCTATCGCGCAGTGGATACAAAACTTTATTAATCGATGCCTTTGATCCTCCGCATACGGAAGGAAGTCATCACGGGGATAGCAGACTGATGCGCCATGTGTACAGTGGTGGGCCTGACTATATTGCCATGGCATTACTTGCACAGAAGTTATGGCACGAGCTGGAGGAAACGACCGGAGACCAACTGTTTGTTCCTTCCGGTGTAATAAATGTGGTTGATCCGGAGATTCATTCCTTCCACAACCGATTGAGCCATGCAGATGATGCAGGTATTCGGTATGAAACGTTGCATGCAGCCGAGGTGATGAAACGCTGGCCAGGTATTACAATACCTGAACATTACGAGGGCATGTATGAACCGGATGCGGGTTATTTGTATAGTGAACCTTGTATTCGTGCCTTTCGCAAAGCAGCCGAGGCTCATGGTGCCACCTTGTTAACACACACTCGGGTGGAGCATATCGAATACGGACCACATTCCGTGGCAGTTCAGACTTCCGGTGGTGAGACATACCATGCAAATCAAATCATCCTGAGCGCTGGCGCTTGGTTTCAGACATTAAAACCTTTCGTGGATCTCCCCATTCAGGCAGTGCGTAAAACGGTTGGATGGTTTGATGCACCAGAAGCTTTATACGGCGAGGAGCACTTCCCCGGTTTTACACTGGCAGGAAAAGAAGGTACATATTATGGATTTCCAAGCATTGGCGGATCAGGTCTGAAGATGGGTCGTCATGATACGGGCCAGGTGTGGACACCAGGAAGTACAATGGCTCCTTTTGGTACGGAAGAAACGGACGAGGGGGATCTGCGCAGGCTGCTCGAACTTCATATGCCTCAGGCAGCTGGAGAATTGAAACGTGGTAGTGTGTGCAAGTATGAATTCACTTCGGATGAAGATTTTATTATCGACCGACACCCTGCCCATGAACGTGTGTGGCTCGCAGGCGGTTTCTCCGGCCATGGCTTCAAGTTTGCAAGTGCCGTTGGGCAGATTCTATCCGACTTGGTGCAAACGGGGCACACGGATCAGGATATTAGCAGGTTCACCCTATCCCGTTTTCGTTAAGTACCAGCTGGGTGGATGAATATATGTATGTCTAAAATAGCTACTTTTCTTGAGGGTGCAGTGTTGCTTAGAGCACTGCACCTCCAAGAAAAAAGGACACGTAATAACGTTTAATTCATGTGTACTCACACTAATTAACTTTGACTAGGCTCCATTGCTGATTGGCCCCGCCATTGTCGGCCCACTGAATAGTGGAGGCACCTGCGGTCAGAGAACCTTGATTGATGTCAACCGTCAGGCCACTGTTTCGATTCGCAAGTACCACATATCCTCCCACATCAATTGGCAGCCATTGTTGATTGTTGCCCCCGTTATCCTGCCACTGAATCAGAGCGGCTCCGCCTTGTGTAGAACCCGAATTCACATCCAGCAAAAGCCCACTGCCCACATTGCGGATGTTGTAATATCCGTTACCTGCGGACTCTAGCTTCCACTGTTGGTTGGCTGCTCCATTATCATTCCACTGAATGATTGTTGCCCCACCCGTAGAAGAAGCACCGTTAACATCGAGTGCAAGTCCACTGTTGCGGTTGATTAATTTGTAGATGGCCCCGGATTCATATCCTGTACACCGCCATTGTAAGTTGCACCGGAAATGACGTAGGTTGTGACCGAATTGGCCTTGGCCGTAGCGGTAAAGGTTTTGTTTTGCACTGAAATATTGGTCAGTTGCTGCAACTTCTCTGTTGAAGAGGTCCGATATACTTGAGCAGACGTGCCTGTGTTAGTAAAACGACTGAGATCATAGGTTACCGTTGTATCCGTCGACTCCGAATTGGTTGTAACCAGCACAACTTTGCCGGAAGCTGCATCATAAGCTGCAAGGGTATTGGCATCACTCATGCCGATAATCTTGTATCCAGGACGAATAAATTTACTGTAATTGCCCATAACATAATATTTTTGGTTCACGGTGTAACTGGTCGTTTGCGTATTGTTCAACACGTTCTTGAAAAATCCCCATCCTTCTGCACTATCGACGGCTTGCCAATACACCCATCCACTTGCGCCCATATTGCGAATATCCTTGAGGATGGTCCGTGACATCGTAAGTCCGCTTGCATCCCCATCTCCATATTCCGAGGTCCACAGATGTTTGCCCGCAGACGTCGCTGTGTTGCGCAAAGCAGTACGATTGCTTCCGCCATACGTATGAGTGTTGATCTGAGTGATCGCTGATTTAACCGCATTGCTGTAGCTGTTGAACGACACATTGGTATCATCGATACTGTATTCTTCCGGTGCGCTCAGCTTTGTGGACAGGCCCTTTGCATTCAACGAAGCTTGTACCTGACTCAGAATTGTGTTCTGATCCGCCCGGTCAAAGTGCATGCCCTCCTGGTCATTGCCCTGCTTCCACCACGTCGAGATCGGTTCATTCAGCGGAGTTACACTATCAAATGTGATCCCCCAGTTATCCCGAAAATGCTTTACAACCTCGGTTAAGTAATCGGCAAAATCATCGTAGTAATCAGGCTTGAGGTTGTTACCACCATTGGCCGAACCGGACACATTACCACTGATCGTCATCCAGTAAGGTGCGGAATTCGCAAAAGCTTCGATGACATTCACGCCTTGAGCTTTGGCAGCTTGCAGCATATATCGTTGGTTTTCATCTGCATTCCAGTCATACACGCCCGGAGAAGGCTGGTAACCAGGAACGGCTTTGCGATATTCAAGGATATTGGATGATGGATTATCCCCGCCTCCAATGTTGTACCGCAGGATATTCAGCCCGAGTCCGGTATTAGCGTTGAACATTTTCTCCACATACTCATCCCGATTGGAATATTCTCCAACCACTTTTCCCCACCACGCGAGGGATGTCCCCCATCCTTCCATCGTCTGATATTGCTTCGATGGATCGGCAACAGCCGTATAGGCTCCTGCAGCATATGCGTTCATTTGTTTCAACCCCTTCATGCACTTCACTCCTTACGGGATATGATTAAGTCCCTTTGAATGAACACAACGATATAAGTTCAATTAAAGAATATTTGTATCTAGCACTCCGATGTCAGAACAACTTGCCGATCGCTGTTATCCTTGGACTTTCCTGGACACAAAATTATTATTGCGCAGGAAATAACCCGGTATCCCGATGGTATTACCTGACCAGTGCGTGGTATAGACGACATAATATAGACCATCTGTTCGAATTCCACTTACATGAAGCTTCACTCCCTTCACAGATCATGGATGAACATTAGTATTTTATGTAAACGGTTACATATTATAAAAATCTTTTATTATGTCTGCTCAACATTTCGTTGTTCTAAGCCTCCCTAACATCCCCCATCCTCTTAGCCCGATCCTCATCAAACTGAATCGAAAATCAACGAATCTTGCGATTCCACCAGCCAAGAAGATTAGGAGAAATTCATTAAGTCAATGCACATTCGAAGTTAACAATCTATCATTCATCTGTATTGTTTATGTCTTGGAGCTTTCGATATTTTCCATTTAACTTCATTAGTTCGTCGTGAGTCCCATCCTCAGCAATTCGACCATCTTCCATGAGGATAATGCGATCTGCCAAAGGAATTAGATTCAAACGATGGGTAATCAGTATTGCAGCTTTATTTTGCAGGAAATTCTCCAAGGCATTTATTATGATTTGTTCTTTCCCTTGATCCAATGCTGATGTGGGTTCGTCCATAATTATCAATGGACTATTCTGATGAATAAATGCCCTTGCCAAGCCTAAACGCTGTTTCTGCCCACCGGAGAAATTGTCTCCCTTCTCACTTAAGGATGTGTCATAAGATAGAGGCAACCGTTCAATATCTTCGTTTACTCCCGCCAAGGAGGCTGCATAACGAATATCCAGTTCCGTGGCTTCGTCCATAGCTAATTTAATATTCTCTCCTACTGTACCCGAGAACAAGAATATGGATTGACCAACGTAAACGGACTTATCAATTGCTGATCTGAATTCGCCACTGGTAGGTTGGTAAAGTCCAGAGCATATTTTCGAAAATGTCGATTTACCCGAACCGCTACTTCCTATAACAATAACTTTCTCTCTTTTTTTCAATTCAAAATTGATATGTCTTAGAATCGTTTGTTCACTATTTTGAGGTTGATAAGAGACATCTCTCATGAAGATTATCGTATCTTCCTGAATTGGTTTCCTATCATTCGAATGAACGGGTTCGATCTCATCTGTGCTACTCTTTGTATTTAAAAACTTATTAATGCGTTGAAAGGCTCCTACTCCTTCTTGCAAACGACTATACTGATCGGACAACCCGATCACGGGCCATATCACTAATTCAAATAGAACGCTGAATGTCACTATGCTTCCTGGCGTTAACGTATTTCTGGAAGCCGCAATAGCAATAAAGATCAGAGCGGTTACATACACAAGCTGAAAGCTACTTTCCGTAAAAATCCGGCTCATCGCGTTGGACATGGCAAGCTTTGTTTGGGAATGGTTAAGCGTTCTCCTTTGTTCCATAAATTGGTTAAGGTAAAGAGATTTGGCACCATACATTCTGATAACTGGCAAACCTTGAATAAATTCTTGTGATGTTTCTCTTAACTTCGTTTCATCTTCCTGTACACGACTAGCCTGATATCGAATCCTCCGATCAAATATACGACCAATCAGAAAAAGAACCGGGGAACCCACTGCCCCCAACAATGCCAATACCAGATCAATCCGAATCAAGTAAACAAAAGATAAGATAATAAGCAACAACACGGTGATAAATTCAATTATAGCTTCAATAATTTGCGAACCATGTTCAATATCCTCTTTTAAGCGTGAAGTGAGTTCGCCAGAATGATATTTCTTTATTTCTTCATAAGGCATATGATTTAGTACTGCAAACAACTTCAACGTTAAATCACGATGGACATTGCCCAAAACTTTGACAATAATATGACGATGCACAGCCAATAACAGGATACCTGCAACTAATAAAGCGACCACAATTTGAACAAGATAAAATAAGTGCTCTTTAGTACTGGTGGTTGCCGTGTCGATAAATAATCCCTGGATTTTCGCAACGCCTAATTCAAAAATGACATCAACTAACATTAAAAAAGGAAGAAACACAAGCAAAATTCCGTATTTCTTAGTGTAAGACCATATAAGAGATACAGTCTGTCGTGTGCTAAAACGAAGTTCCAAGTGCCTTCCCCCTCACAAAACCTTGCTCTGTATAAGTTGATAATACTTCCCTTTATTATTCATCAGTTCTTCATGGCTCCCCATTTCTTCAATAGTTCCTTCGTTCATGTAGACAATTTTGTTCGCAGAGCGTATTGTATCCAAATTATGAGCTATGACAATCGTTGTACAACTTTGAACTAAACGATCCAGTGATTCCCTGAACTTTATTCCATTTTCGAGGTCTAATGCGGAAGTCGGTTCATCCAATAACAGGATAGGTGATTTCCGTAAATATACCCTTGCAAGTGCAAGCCGCTGAACCTCTCCTCCGGATAGCTGAACTCCTCGCTCTCCAATACATGTCTCATAACCTTGAGGGAGCATTAATATTCGATCATGCAAATGTGCAAGCTTCGCTGCATTCTCCACTTCGGTCATAGATATATCGCTTAGTCCAAAGCAGATATTCTCTCTAACAGAACCACTAAAAACGATTGCATCCTGGGAGACATAACCCAGACTAGATCTCCATTCGTTAAGATCCATATCTGTTATGGACACTTGACCACTTTTTATTACTCCTTCTGAAGGAGTATACAGTCGTAACATCAACTTCATCAAAGTCGATTTGCCTGCTCCACTTGGTCCGACAACGGCCAGCATCTGACCTGCTTCTATTTGAAAAGATATATTCTTCACCCCATTATTTCCGTTCGAATAACGATAACCTACGTTACTAAACATAATAGAATGGGAAGTTTGAGAAACGGAGCTCGAATTTCCAGTAAAAGTTTTATTATTTTCCTCTGGCAGATCACTAATGGTGAAAACTCGCTGTGCTTGTGTTATAGATTGAATCATCTCAGTCCACAAACTGGATATGGACAATAGAGGATTGATAAGTTGACCGCTGGTGACTACAAATGTAGCTAATGTCCCTGCAAGTAACTCCCCTTGAATGACTTGATACCCACCGAAACCCAACGTGAAAATCATACCACCAAAGGTAGCAAATCGATTCAGAGAATCGACAGATCTCTCGTACAAGGAAATTTTAAGTGTCCGCCTTAAAACTTTGTTTAACCTGCCTTCTAGTACATATCGAAAATAGTTTTGCAATTGATATGTTCGAACTTCTTCAACTCCCTGAACCGCTTCCTGCAAAACTACATCTCTTTGAGCAATCTCATCCCCCTGATGGTCATAATTCTTTCGCAGAACACGTGAAATGGGATACGTGATGATCGGGTAGAGTAAAGTAAAGCCAATCAATCCAATCGTCAGTGGAAGGTTAAGCCAACTGAAATAGGCTAAGCTTAAAATTACTTGCAAGCCATTTTGGAAAAAAACCAGAAATTTTTCATTTACACCTGATTGAGCTTTATCGACAGAATGAAGTAATCTACCCACAAGATCGCTACTATGATAGCCTTCTAAGGATTCATGCTGTTTACCGTGCAATTGATTCAAGACACGATGTTGCATATCGGTTACAGATTTATTCTTCACTCGAATCATGACTCTACCCTGTAAAAGACCTAAAAAAACTTGTAAAATGGTTGCACCTATCGCCAAAATGGCACCCATATAAACGCTATCAAGAGATTTTGTAGTTGCACCTGATATGATTCTACGGATAGATTCAAGATATCCTATGTTAACAAAGGCTAAACATGAGATGATAAGCAATAAACAAAGATAATGAAAAACATAGGCTTTAGAATGTTTGATTAGTCTGGCAAAAGTTTTACGTGTCGAATACACGGCTGTCTTTCCCATCTCGGCTCCTCTAGTTCGTGTCTTCACTTTTGGATTGTTGTTCAATATACTCTAAGATTTCTCTAATCGTTGGAAAGTAACTTAAGTCTAATTTGGTTTCTTCGAATTGAATATCAAATTCATTTTCGATGAGAATTACAAGCTTAATAAAACTGATTGAATTTACTCCTGCGTCGATCAAGTTAGTATCCATGGAAAATTCAATATCTGCCTCCGGAAATTCTTTTTGGATCACATTGAAAAAACGTTGCTCTATGTTCTTCATATTTATTCACTCCCTGTACATGATAAGTTACTTGTTTCAACTGAGATTTGCTGGAGAACTGACTGCTCATCTTCATGAATGAAGAAGTGACCACCCCGAAAAACCTTAACATCCGTGCAAGGAAGCGTAGTGAAATGTTGCCATTCCATCACCGACTTCAGGTCACAAGGTACATCCCGCTCGCCAATATACACCGACAATGGGATATTAAGAGGTTCTGTTGGTATATGCTGATAATTGTCAACTATATGGAAATCATTGCGGATAATGGGTAAAAACAAACGAAGGAGCTCTGGTTCCTCAAGCAACATTTCCGAAGTGCCTCCCAAATCCCTTAGTGTTTCTATTAGTTGATCGTCGTCCATATCCTTGACTTTTTCTTGCCTGGAAGTCCCGAATTTACCTGGTGGTAAACATCCTGATATAATGATGCGAGTTGGTGGAGGATCCCCATTTATTTGAATTTTTCTAGAAACTTCGTAAGCCAACATTCCTCCCAAACTATGGCCGAATATAATATAAGGTGTATCTATATCCCCTCTCTTTAATTGACTTAACAAATCTTGCGCACCTTCATCAATATTGGAATACAGTGGTTCGTTTAGACGGCTTCCGTGACCACTCATTTCCAGCGGAATAACCTTTATAGTACTCTCTAATTCCTTTTTCCACTTATAATAAATAGAGGAGCTTCCACCGGCATAAGGAATGCAAAATAATACTGGTTTCATTTCAGTATTCATTGATGTGCTCCCATCCATTAATTTTAATCAGTCTCTTCTCCATTTCCATGATTCTGTTTAAGATGTCTTTGGTAGCCATCAATTGATTAGGAGAGTACATATCGGAAAAATATAATTTGCCCCAAATTGCCCGGATATTCTTCCATGCGTCCAATATTTCTCCTATTGTCTGAAGCCGATCTGGTTTACTATCAAAATAAAAGTACCTCGCACACTCTACTTGTTTGGCTGCAACAATGCGATTAAATCCTAGAAATATGGACTCGGCATATGCCTGTATCTCACCTTCTTCTAGACATTTTTCGCCAAACCAAGCCGAATATTGTTCCAGTTGTTTGATACCCTCTGTGTACTTAGCGCGATGTTTAAATATGTTGTACTCATATGTTTCGATCCAATCAGAGACAAAAGGCTCTTGCTTCGATTCAAACCTATACGTGGAAATAAGATTCTCATCCGCATGATCCAGTTGAAAAAAAGCATCGTAGCTTTCTTTAAGACTGGAATAAGAAATCCATTTCAATCCATAATTTAGGGATTCTTTGTTGGAGTGTTCCATAATAGCAAACTGCTTCGTATCATCGTTGTAACCCACAATCAATAACGTGTGGGCCCAATGTTCCTTGTGATACATATCCAATCGAATATCTTCATAAAAACAATCGACCCATATAATAACAGGTTTATTCTGATGTATTGAACTGACAAGGTATTCTATAATATTTTCTTGTCGCCGGCTTGTGCAGACTTCATAATTTTCTTCCTTAAATATTAATTCCGGATCTCGAAAAGGATAATATGTCATATCCAGCATGCCAGGCACTTCTTCGTCTTGACTATAAAACATAATATCATTAGAAATATGTGGATAGATGCTTCTATCCATCCATTCCAGCACGGAGAAAAGGGCGTTATAAAAACAGCTTTTGTAAAAAAATTGGTTGAACGGCTTAATCTCCTGAATGATTTTTAATGCCATGTACTTCCTCTCCCGCCTCTTTTCTTTCCACATATTCCGCTTCTACATACCGAGCAATATCAGAGAGGCGAGAATTTTCAAAAATAACTTCCAGTGTTAAATCCACCTCGTATTTTTCGTATACTTTAGCAATCATATTCATAATATTGATAGAGTTCCCGCCTAAATGTAAAAAGTGATGCTCTCTTCCAATGAATTCAACCCCCAAAATTTCCGTCCAGATCTCGGAGATTTCTTGTTCAAAGCGACCGACTGGCGAAACATATTCAACCATCTCAGGCTCAGGCAAAGCTGAATACTCAATCTTTCCATTCGCGTTAATAGGGAATTTAGAAAGCTCAATAAAGTACGAAGGAATCATTGGTTCTAATAAATGGTTCTCAACTTTTCGGATATAGGTTTCGTATGGATACACAGGTTCGTCATTTGCTTTAATTTCCGTATTCGGAATAACGTAAGCAATGAGAACTAACTCCTCGGAAGGTGCTTCTTTCACTATAACAGCGACGTCTTTCACAAGACCGGAAGCCATGATCACTCGCTCAACCTCAGCTAATTCAACCCGATGTCCTCTAATTTTGACCTGTCTATCTTTTCGCCCTAAAAACTCAATATTCCCGTCGGGTAATGCTCTTCCAATATCTCCAGTTTTGTAAACCAAATCGTTGTCGCGCTCTGAAAAAGGATTCTGTATAAATTTTTCGCGATTGAGACCTTCCTCATGGAGATACCCTAAACTTCGATACGGAGTACGTATAATGATTTCACCTTTTGTTCCAACTGGACACATCTGCAAATCATCATTCAATATAATGACACGAGTTCCGGATATAGGTTGACCGATGGGTATACTAGCTCGATACACATCTTGGGGTTTGATTCTATAAAACAATTTAGCCAACGTCGTTTCAGTAGGTCCATACAGATTAATAAGCTGTACCCGATCTCCAATGGCCTCATACCAAGATTTCAGCTTTTGCGGAACGATCTCTTCTCCTGCCAAAAAGATATATTCCAAACTCTTATAATGCTCTCTGTTGGGCTTGAAAGAAGTCATGTTCTTAAACAAACTTGGTGTACAATGAATTAACTGAACTCCTCTATTTTCTAGCCAATCCATTAACTGATTGGTGTTCAGAAGAGTCATCCTAGATTCGGGAATGCAGATTGTCCCCCCTGATAACAAGGGCACTAAAATATCTCTAAGGAATGGATCATGACCTGGAGAAGTGAGTTGACTTACCTTTTTTCTATATAACTTGAATTCACTAGTTTCCCACTCTACATAATGAGTGAGCCCTTTGTTTCTACCGAGTATGGCATGGGGAGTTCCGCTTGTTCCCGATGTGAAGTAAATATATATTGCATCATCCTCATCATATTCAACGGATTCCATTGGTTCGGAAAATAACAAATCGTCCAATTGCTTTCGATCTAGCGTTAGAACCTTAAGACCAGCTTGCTCTAGTGAAACAAGTCCAGGCATAGAATCTGTAATGACCAATTTCAAATCGGAAGCGACCGCCATCGACAACAATCTTTGGTCAGGATAGTCTGCATCAAGCGGCACAAATACACAACCGGCTTGCCAGATTCCAAGCATAGATGCAATTACCATATAACGATCCTGGAAGCACACACCAACAAATGTGCCCTTCTCAACATTGTTCACGTGCAGCCACTGTGTGATTCGATTCATGTCCTTATATAACTCTGAATACGTGATATGACGACTTAAATATTCCACCGCACAGTAGTCCTTATATTGTGCGAAACTTTCTGATATTCTGTTCTGAATCGTATTCCGAACCTTGTCATCCAATCCAATCACCCATTTCTTTTATAAATCAGGCATATCAAACACATCTAAAAATACACAAAAAGTAATTATAATGATAAGTATGTCACTTTCGTATGGGAGGTTTAATTTGAAATCATTACGACTATACTGCTCCACCAATTCATGCACAAAATCTGGATTGAAGTAGCCTTGCTTCTTTAATCGCTCTTTAGAGAGGAGGTTAATCAAATACTCGTCTGCCTCTCTAATTAAGTCGGGACTTCCGGGAGCGACAAAAGCGAATTTCGGCCGTTTGATAATCTCGTTAGGAACCATACTTCGTGCTATTTCTTTGAGAATATATTTTTCATTAAACCCTTTAAGCTTTAAGTGGGGTGGCAATTTTCGGGAGACAAATTCCATCAACTTATAATCCAGAAAAGGGTAACGCGCTTCAACCGAATGCGCATATGCCATGCGATCGCCATGACCTGCCAATAGATGTTCCGGTAGTCTCAACTTGAAATCAATGTAGGAACGTTTATGCAGCAAGTGGATATCCGCAATCTTCTCTTTAGAGATTACAGGATACCGGAGACAATCTATGGATTCAATGTCAGGAAGTATTTTCTCCCCATATAGCCTTAACTTCAATTGTCTCAGTTGACTATAGTCCCGTTCATAGAAAAAGCTGCCATCCCCCCATAACCTTTCTCGTATGGCAACCTCCTCTTCAGCGATGGAGTGAGTCCCCTTTTTGGCGTTAAATTGATCAAACCGATAGCCTACATAGCCTGCAAAAAGCTCATCTGCTCCTTCACCGGTTAAGACCGCTTTAATACCTTCACGGTTCACCAGCTTGGACAGCATATAGGACGCTGTATTATAACTCTCCTTAAGTGCTGTTTCCGAATGCCAAACCACACTTTTCAAATGTTCAGTGATATCACGAATATCGAATTCGTGTTGGAAATGTTCCGATTTAATCTCATCGACAACTAACTTCTGATAGATAGACTCATTCATACTTTTATCAGCAAATGTAACGGAGAACGACTTCCTTGGCGATGGTGAAAGTTGAGAAGCTTTCAAAGCAATCATGGAAGAATCCAACCCCCCACTGACATAAAGTCCTACCGGGAAGTCAGCCGTTAGCCGAGTTCCAACAGCCTCGGAAAAAATATGGTCCAGTTCTTCAATGTAATCCTGCTCCTCGCACAATGAATCTTCTATTTCGTGCGACTTGGGATAAACGAGATCCCAATATTGAACCTTCTCCATGCGGTTACCAGTAATATGTAAATAGTGTCCGCTTTCCAAGCTGGAAATTCCATGAAATAATGTTCTGGGAGCTATAATACTGGGAAAAGTCAGTAATTGATCTAAAGCAACCAAGTCTACTTTTCTTTCCACAGATGGATGATGGAGGATGGATTTGATCTCCGATCCAAAAATAAAGTCATCGTTATTCACCGTGTAGAACACAGGGCATATTCCTGCCTGATCCCGAATCAAATACATCTCTTCTCGAACTGAATCATATAATGCAATAGCAAATTGCCCGTTTATATATTGCATAAACTTCATACCATATTTTTCATATAGATGAGGAATGATTTCCATATCACATTTTGTGTGTAAAACGTGCCCCTCAGATTGTAAGGAGCTTTTCAAGCTCTCATAGTTAAAAATTTCACCATTGCATATAGCAATAACTGTGCCGTCTTCATTAGAGAACGGTTGCTGACCATGTTCCCAATCCATCAAACTAAGGCGAGTGAATCCAAAAGCAACTCGATTCCCAATATATTTAGAATGATCGTCAGGGCCCCGATGATGAAGAACTTGCGTCATTTGTTCCAACGTACCTGGAACGATGACTTGTTCTTTAAAACGCATGTTATATACTCCACATATTCCGCACATATGACCCTCCACACATTCTTGCATAGTTTCTTCGATGAGACTTCCACATCAATGAGAACGATTCAATCAGAAGTGAATTCTAATCCAATGTAGATGCTTATGACCCATCACTAGGTCAGATCGTCATTAAAATTGATCATGGTCTGTTTACTTTTCTCACTTCCCGTTAGCTCAAGCTCAACAATGCGTTGATCCATATTTCCGCATGTTTGATTTATTAAGAAAATATAATCATCTAACCATGCTTTCACAGTAGCTTCGTGATATAACTCTGTGCTGTAATCAAATACAATCGCCATCTGCTCATCTTGTTCATAGATTTCCATTTTGAAATCAAATTTAGCAGTATCATTGACAAAAGGTTTGCTTATAAAAGATAAATCCTCGATATCTCCAATGCTAGACTTATTGTTTTGCATGATGAACATCGTATCGAATAGCGGGTTTCGATTTAATGGAGTAGAGTAATCAATCTCTTCAACCAAGAGTTCAAAAGGGTAACTCTGATTATTGAGTGCATCATGAACTGTTTTACGAATAGATTGCAAAAACACCCTAAATGTATTCTCTTTATTTATTTTCATGCGAAGTGCTAGCGTGTTAACGAACATTCCAACAATTCTATCCCACTCACTACGGGATCGCCCCGAAGTCGGTGTACCTACAACCAAGTCTTCTTGCCCTGCATACTTGTGTAATAACAATACATATATTGAGAGCAACACAGTATACGAGGTCGTTTGCTCCTCATGGGCAATGTCCTTAATTTTTCTAATTAAAGAGGTGGGTATATCCATTCGTAAATCTTGCCCGGTACCCTTTCTTACATTCGGACGGCTAAAGTCTGTGGGCATATCAAGAAGAGGGACTCCGTCCTTGAATTGTCCTCTCCAAAACTGCTGTTGTTTCCTTAGCGTCTGTTTCCCTTCTTCACCTTTCTGCCAGTTTATATAATCCTCATAGGTATACCTGCTAGATTCAATCGGATGACCATGATATAAATCAACAAAATCCTCCATTAGAATATTCATAGAAACACCGTCTGATACAAGGTGATGTACATCGAAAAAGAGGCAATGATGTGTCGCCGCACATTTTACTATAGCCACCCGAAACAAAAAATCGCTCGTAATATCAAATGGACGTACAAAATTTCTATATAATGACTCCATGGTCGATTGGGGTTCCAAATGTAAGTATTCAATGACCAAATCGTGTTTTTCGATCCTTTGCATAGCCATATCATTAATATAGTGGAACGATGCATGTAGTTGGCTGTGTCGAAGAACCAGTTCTTGAAGAGAGCGCTCCACTCTCTCTACATCCAAGGTCCCATAAATGTCCAGGGAGCCAGGCATATTGTAGCTTGTATTGATCTTTGTTCTTTGAAGGGCGTAGTATATCCCTCTCTGTGCATACGTAAGAGGTATAAATTCTTCTTTTTTATGGGTTCGATGAATATGGTCGAGGGATACCATCTGTTTCTTGTCCCATTGTGATTCTATATAACTTGCGAACTCGTAAAGTGTCGGACTGACTAATAATTGGCTAATTTCAAGATCTATATGAAGTTGTTCTCTTAATTTATTGATGATTTTCAAAGCAAATATAGAGTCTCCACCCAAATCGTAAAAATTTGCGTCTACATTGATTTCGCTGTATCCTAAGACCTCTTTCCAAATTTGGATCACCTTTTGTTGAATGGTATCGGCGTCTCCTGCATTGGAAGAATTATTCAGAAGAGATTGGTTTGTTACATCCAACCAACATCGAATTCTTTCAAATGGGTACACAGGCAATGATATTTTAGGCACCGGTTTCTCATACAGACTTTCAAGCTGAACCTGGTCACCTTGCAAGTAGCTATGCAAGAGCGTACTTACTGAGTCCGATAACGCTAACGGATGAAACAGTAACGGCGCTTCCGCCGCAGGATTAGTATAGTACACATGCTCTATCTCGTTGTTTTGCGGATTTAAGCGGATCGACTCCAATCTCTGGACAAGATCTTCATAATTATGGAACATAATTAATACTCGCTCCGCATACTGTCCCCTGCCCGTATTAATTGTATAACATAGCGCTTTCAAGTCAACATCTGGATTTAAAGACAAAAACAAAGCATAGGCGTTCATCAGTTCAACTAGTGTGCTGTAATTGTGAGCAGAAATAGTTAAAAACTCAAACGAGGTTTGACTTGTTTTTTCGATAATTGCACTCTTTTGTTCGTTCTCCACATACTCTTCAAGGACAAGATGACAATTCGTCCCACTCATACCAAAGGCACTGATTCCACAACGCCGGATGCCGGAACCTGCTTCCCATAAAGAGAAATCCCGATTCACGTAGAAGGGAGAATTAATAAAATCAATCAGTTCATTAGGAGAATCAAAGTGTAGAGAAGAAGGAATCGCTCTCCTTTTCAAAGACAACACACTTTTAATGACTCCTGCAATTCCGGCCGTTCCATCCAAATGACCAATATTAGATTTTAAAGATCCTATGGCGCAAAATTGTTTTTGATCTGTGAATCTTCTCATTGCTTTTGTCAAAGCTTCAACTTCAATAGGGTCTCCGATCTTTGTACCTGTCCCATGAGTTTCAATATAAGATAGGGTACTCGGATCGATTCGAGCATCTTTCCACGCTTTAATCAGCACTTCTTCCTGCGCTGTTACATTAGGCGTCGTTATTCCAGCGGATCTGCCATCTTGGTTTATTGCGCTTCCCTTGATAACCGCATAGATATGGTCACCGTCATTTTTAGCTGCAAGTAACGGCTTTAATATAAGGGCAGCTACTCCTTCCCCACTCACGGTTCCATCTGCCCCCTCCGCGAAAGCACGAACCCGGGACGTAGAGGATTCTATACCGATCTGGCTTTGACTTTCTGTCGGTAAAATACTCAGATTCACTCCGCCGCATATAGCGGCCGTACAATCCCCGTTTCTTATCGCTCGAACTGCAGTATGAATTGCAACTAGTGAAGATGAACAAGAGGTATCAATTACCATACTCGGTCCCTTCAAATCCAACACGTAGGAAATTCGGCTGGCGATGATCGCATTCAGGCTACCTGCGACATTTTCTAATTCAGGAGCGATATCCTGCACAAAATCTTGATATAGCCCTCCAGCGTTGCCGCTAAAACCGAGATACACTCCGGTTTCGCTTCCTCTCAACTTCCTTCCTCCATACCCCGCATCTTCTATAGCTCTCCATGCTACCTCCAGAAACAACCTTTGATTGGGGTCCATTGCTTTTGCTTCAGCTGGCGATAGTCCAAAAAAGGGATAATCGAACTTATCAATTTGATTTAAAAACCCAGCTTTTACATACTGGGGATTCTCGATGTTCTTATACTTTAAATAGTCGTCTACATCTTTCTTTCTGTATTCCGGCAACTCACCGATCAGATCTTTGCCTTCACGAAGATTTGCCCAGAATTCATCTAAGGAATCCGCGCCTGGGAAATATCCTTCCATCCCAATAATAGCAATGTCTTTATTATCCATTTTCTGAATGGTCATTTCATTGAGTGGGGCGTTAGATGGTTTTATATTAAGGTCAGTCAATTTGATCATCGTGGCTACCTTCCTCCTCTGCTCGATGTTTAACCCTGGCTTTCTATTCTCAAGTTATATTTGCGATGGAGGGCATGGAGGATCGTTGTTTTACTCTCCAAAGGTATCTTCTTATTTTCAAGAATAGTTAAGAACAATAGACCCGCTCGATGGATTCGATCTTCAGCAGTTCCCGTTGCACTTGAAAAGCTGTATTTTATGGCCTCTAACTCTTTGTATGCTCGCACAACTGTCCGATCATATTCAGCTACATCTTTATTGTAATTCCGAGTACCAACTGCAATAGACAATAGATGATTATAAATCTCTGATTCATCATTCTTTTGATAATTTTCGAAATCATCCACGCTCGATAGTGCATGTACGTTTACACCTTCGATATATTGAAGCATCTTCTGAAAAATATTTTTAGGCGGCATACTCGTTAGGTGTGTAACACCATGCCTAATGGCCGTTTCCATCGATTTTGTCCATAACACAGGTTTGGTCAGTTGCATTTCCAAGTTTTCCACGATACAATCAGCGCCCGTATAAGCTTGACCCGTTACATTAGAGATAATTGTGCATCGTGGAGGGCTCCATTCTACTGTTCTTAAACGCCTTCCAAGAAGTTCTCCTGCCTCGTGCATCAACGGACTGTGAAAAGCACCGGAAACCTGAAGAGGAATTACCTTATAACCTCTCTCTTTCCATTTCGTCTCTGCACTCATAAGATCACTTCTCTTACCTGTCAGCACAATCTGATTATCCGAATTGTACGCCCCAATCCAAATCTGCATATCGTTTAAACGTAAATCAGCGCACTCCTGTTCAATATGCTGCAAGTCTTTTACTTCGTACTCTAAGGCAAACATGGCTCCGTTCCCCGAGTCGGCTACTTCCTCCATGACTTGCGCGCGATAATGTACAACGCGAAGTAAGTCTTCGAACGATGCGGCTCCAGAAGATGCAAGTGCAGAATACTCTCCTAAACTATGGCCCCCCATAATTTCGGGAGCCAATTGATGCATGTTCTGAAGTTGACGGTATGCTGCGACACTTAACACAAAAATAGCAATTTGGGCATTTATTGTTCTCTTTAATTGTTCTGACGTTCCACTAAAACATAGATTAGACACTGAAAAATCCAAGATATCACTTGCTTCATCAAATGTCCTTTTTATAATGGGGTAATGGTCATAAAGGGCTCTCCCCATACCGGTAAACTGTGCTCCTTGACCGGGAAAAAGAATCATTGTTTTATGCATAATACGGGTTCATTCCTCTCAATTCCAATTTGAGGAAATCGATGATATCACCTCGCGTGATGAACTCTTCCCATTTTTCTTCTGGCAAGACAACACCGAATTTTTGATAGATTTCAGATAGGAATGCAAACTTATGCCAAACTTCCTCACTATTCAGATTAAGTCTGTCATTCCAAGAAACGGCGTTTTCTCCCCAAACGTTGTATATGGCATTTTCCACAATTTTTTCAAGTTCAGAAAGTCCCTCTTGTTGAACGTGCTCTACTCTCCTGGATTCCATAGGCAAAAATTTCAACTCAGCTGGTTGACTATGTAGGAGCGGGATATATTGTTCAGCATGAGTTAGTTCCTTCTCATTATTAATGAATATATCCCACTCACCCACAGATTCGATACACTCGCTTTTGCTTTCAGTTTCCTTTGCTGGCTCTTCATTCTCCAAGTATTCGTCGTCCAGACCTTGTCCATATACACAAACGATATGGCTTACTTCATCGGGTATACGTGACACAGGTATCGTAATCACTCGCTCTCCTTCGTGCACTACCTCATGTTCCATCCAATCGTTATCTCGTATAAATTGTTGGATGGCCTTATTTTTATCTCCGTTAATCAATACAAGTTCAATTTTGGTTAGTTGCCGTTCCAAGCAAAACTTTTTCAACAAAGAGAATACTGCAACCTCAACACCTCTTCCAAGGACTCGGCAACTCAGCAAAAAGGTATCAATAATCAATGCTTCTTGCATCATTTTCGTAATGATTAACCCCGTAAGGCCGTATGATCCAAAACGGTCTGTAACTTCAATCGCCCAACAGACATAATTCCGATCTTGCATCAATCCATACATTTCCTTTTCCGACCTTCGGATAATGGTTGAGTTGAATTGATTGGTTCGTTGAGTCAATTGTGCCAGTCTTGGAATCATACTAGAGTCGGCCACATCCATATACAATTGGAGACCCAGTTCATTCATATAATCTTCCGGCGACTTTGTTTCCAATGTTTTCCGCTGTGCATTGGTCAGCTGCATTTGGGTGCGTTTTCGGTCTTCATTTGTAATTAACAACTTGTCTAATGCCCATACATGGGATAAAAATGCAGGAATTTGCATTTTATCTTTTGGCAGTTTTAGAGTCAAAACTTCAGGCAGTTGATTCATAACTTCTAAACACTCATGTGGACTATCATCTATGAAAATGATGCTGTCCATTCCTAGGTTCAACTCTTGGGCAATCTCGCGAATATTTTCTGCCTTGCTCTTCCAGTTAATCCTCCAACTTACGAAATGTTTTTTTTGCAGTAACATATCCTTATGGTTTTCGAACACATTCCACACATCTGATTCGTTATTTTTGCTGGCTATGCACAAGAGCATACCTTCTTCCATTTTGGAAATCATGGTCTGCTGAAGTGATTGGAACGGCTTATCTATTCCTACATTTGTCTGGTTTTCACCACATATACCTTCCCATAAGGTATTATCACAATCCAGCACAATGACTTTGAATTTCTGATTATTCAAAGCGTGCAATTGTCTTATGAGATAAGCCCCCATTACTGCATCAAACGACTGGGAGAATGGCATCTGCGCCAGATTATCCTTGACATAATCGAACGGATTCTCAATGACATACAATTTTTGGCTGCGTTCAAAATCCACAAGGTGAACACCGGAAATGCCACTTAGAGCATTTCTCCATCGTTGGTTCAACTCTGTAATATAGCTAAATAGCGTGTTACTTAAACCTGCTTCGGTGGATATAGGGAAGATGGCTACGATGAGCGCCTCCTTTTGGGAGGCACTCTCAATAGCATTTAATGTTTCTTTAAAGGCATACTCTAACTTTTCACATTTTTGTGGTTCCATCATGTGGTCATCGTCACGAATCCAATCCTCAAATCTATTAAAAACAACGCGATAATCGAATGAGTTCATGAACTGACTTCTAGGGTATAACAAATCAGGTAACATCCGCTGCTTATGGAGCGTAACGTTCAGTTTGAAAGGTAACATTCTTTCTGCCCACCATTCCATATGCGGCACAATAGGGTCCGATTCAAAAGTCGATGTAATCACTAATTTACGAGTGTTCTCTTCTGCAATTGTCAATATAACCCCTCCTCAAACTGTTGTGTTGTTAGAAACCTGGTCACAAACAGCCGATATCATAGCGACGTAGAGTTCGGTAATCTCTTGTATTGTTTGCTCACGTATTCTGGAGCTGCCGATAAATTGAATGGTTAGTCCTTCTTCATTTTCTTGTGCTAACAATGTAATATCGTATTTTTGATACAAGGAACTGGACGATTTCCATGTATATAAAATACTGGCTTCTCCATCTGGATAATGCATCTCAAAGTCATGTTTGTTTGACTTCGGATCATATCTTTTTTCATAGAGATAGCTCACCAATTCCTCCAAGCTTTCAAATTCAGGCAAGTGAACATCACAATGCACGATAGAATCTTCGGAAACCCCTAAATCAATGGAGATATTCTCCAATTGAGCATACTGATTCAGTGTATATACCCAAATAGCAAACGTAATATCTTGAATATCCACAGCCATGCTTTTAGCCATTTCATTCAAAATACTTACTTTCTCCTCAGCCAAAATCACCCGATACATTGCTCCATCCGATAATCCCATAGCGGCAAGGTCGCTTCCCAAAGTAACTCTGCTTGCCTCATTGGTTCGGGACCCTTCCTTACCCGTAACTGTGTCATCCAGATATTGAGCCATTTCTCGAATGGTTGGATAAGTGAAATAATCCGTAATCGTCAACAATCCCGAGAATGCTTCATTTAGTCTGGCATGCAACTGTATTAGCAGGAGCGAGTTACCACCAACCTCAAAGAAGTTGTCATGTCTGCTTATATGATGATGTTTTAATACAATGTTCCATGCATCAAACAAAACAGCCTCCGTTTGGTTCAACGACTCATTCTCCATTGGACGATCAATCAAACCCGTAAGATCCTCACGCAAGGACAACTCCAACTTATCAATCTTCCCATTAGCCGTTCGAGGGAATTCATTCAGGAATATCACATCTTCGGGTGTCATAAATGGTGGTAATTTCTGAGCAAGTTCTTTCTTTAATTGTGAATCTTCTATTGGTTGGCTCGCATCCATGATGACATAAAGAACAAGACGTTGGCTGTCATCGGTTTTCTTCATTACTGCAGCAGCTTGTGTAACACAGTCCATCTGCATTGCACTGCGTTCAATCTCTTCAAGCTCAACCCGATATCCCCTGATTTTCACCTGATTGTCAGTTCTACCCCAATATTCCAGTGTACCATCTGATAACCATCTCCCCCGGTCACCCGAACGATACAATAATTGATTTGGCAATTCGGTTACATGAACAAAACGGTGACTCGTTTTTACATCGTCATTCAAATAACCTTTGGAAAGGCCCTTTCCTGTTATATACAGTTCTCCAGGTACTCCAATGGGTACTATTCTTTCATGGTTATCCAGAATATAAACTTCCATGTTATCGATAGGTTTTCCAATGCGAATTTGTGTATCTTCTGCCTTGAATTCATGAACTGTCGTACAAACACTGCATTCGGTTGGCCCATATTCATTAAACAACCTCACGTCAGGGATTAATGCAAAATGATTGTTTACGAGATGCGCATGAACTGATTCTCCAGCTACAGTTACCGATTTAAGATAATTGAAATCCGGCTTAGTTTCCAATATAGCGGCATACATACTAGGGACCATCAGAAAATGAGTAATTTTATGTCGCTCTGCAATTTTAGTTAGTGCTGTAACATCCAATCGATCCTTCGACGACATTAATGTCAACGTTGCTCCTGACAATAATGCACAGAAAATATCTTCTACAGAACTATCAAAGGATAAAGAAGGTACTTGAAGCGTATTATCACCTAACCCAAACGAATAATGGTTTATTCTCCATTTCAGCGTATTACAAATGGCTGCATGGCTTACCTTGACTCCCTTTGGATTTCCTGTTGATCCAGAAGTATAGATGACATAGGCTAATGCTTCGGTGTCCGGATAACTTCCAGAAATAGTCTCCGATACATAATCGTATTCGATATCCTGCACGTTAAAGCGCTGTCCCTGAAAATCTGCAAGCATCTTTGTGCTGGATTGATTATCCGTCATCAACACATCCGTCATGCTATCATCCAGCATGTATTGCAGACGTTGATCGGGATATTCGGGATCTAATGGCAAGTAAGCTGCTCCCGTTTGAAGCACCGCCAGAATCGAGATAATCATTTCTGGGGAACGCTCCATCATCACACCCACAATCGTCCCTGCTTCAGCTCCTTTTAAAGCAAGCGCTCCGGCCACCGTCTGAGTACGCCGATGTAATTCGGAATACGTAAGTTGAATGTCATCGTGAATTAATGCAACAGCCTCTGGCGTACGCTCACACTGCTGTTCAAACCAGTGATAGAGTGTTATGGGTTGGGTTTCCTTCCCGCTAGAACGAATATCCACATTCAAATGTCTCTTCTCATGATCTGCAAGCATATTTAAATGTGCTATAGGCGCATTGGGCTGTCCAATGACATCGAGCATTAAATTGATAAAATGCGTCGAGAGACGTTTAATCGTTTGTTCTTCGAAAAGATCAGTACTGTATTCAAAACAGAACGAGATCTGTTCATTCTCTTCCCAAGCAAACAGTGTCAAATCAAATTTTGAACTTTCCATTTCTGGACTTATAGGTACAATCGTTATGGAGTCTTGAATTGCAAGGCCCCCATCATCATAATTTTGCAAAGCAAACATAACATCAAAAATGGGGTTACGCGAAGTATCTCTCTCCACATGGAGACGTTCAACCAATTGTTCAAAAGGAACATCCTGGTACTCTAACATCTGAACAGTATTTTTCTTGACTGCTTCTATCAGTTGTGTAAAGGTCATTTCTCCTGAAAGTGCAAGACGAAGTACTGTCGTATTTACAAACATCCCTATAAGGCCTTCCAATTCCTGTTGCTTTCTTCCAGCTAGAGGTGTCCCTATTAAAATATCTTCTTGTTGAGTGTAGCGGTACAGGGTCGATCCAAAGAGGCTAATCAGTCCCATATATAATGTAATTCCGTTCCGTTTACACAACTGTGAAAACTGGGATGATACGGACGAATCTGCCTCGAATCGAAAAGCTGATCCTTTGAAACTTTTTACCATTGGCCTTGGAAAATCTGTCGGAAAAGCAAGAACAGGCAGTTCTCCAGACAATTGTTCCAACCAATACTTTTCCTGTTGAGCATAGGTTTCCGTTTGTAAAAACGCTTCCTGCCATACGGAATAATCCCGATATTGAATGCTAAGTGGAGGAAGTTCATGTTTTGCATTGTAAAAACTCACAAAGTCACGGATGAAATATTCCATAGAAATGCCATCAAAAATAATATGATGGAAATCAAATTTTATTTCATGGCGCTCCATTCCCAATCGGACCACTCTTGTTCTAAATAATGGCGCAGCAGATAAATCAAACGGTTGTACATATTCAGAGATATCCAACGCCGAGTTACACCATTCCAAAAGTGGTTGAACACGATCTGGATCATGAACAATTTGTACCAAACCATCCTGTTCTGTAAAATGAAAACTGGTTCGTAAGATTTCGTGTCGTTCAATCATTTTTCTCAAGGCAAACTCGAACTTTTCCTTCTCTAAGTTACCTTCAATAACAAAGCTTTCAACGATGTTATAGACGGTTCCATTATTGAATTGTTGAAGAAAATATACTCTCACTTGTGCAGATGTCAACGGGTAATGACCTTGGTTCTCGACAGGTTTAATTGCTGGGATAACTGGTTTTTGGCGGCTCACAACAAGTTCCGATAACATCTCAATCGTTGGATTGGCAAAGAACAATTCCAAACTAATCTCAACTTCGAATTTCTTTTTGATTCTGGAAAGGAGCATGATTGCTTTAAGCGAGTGCCCCCCTAGATCAAAGAAATTATCATTGATGCTTATCTCCGAAACATTTAATAAAGGAGTCCACATCTCAGATAATGCCGTTGTCAACGTATCCATACGTTCTGTATCAGAGATATCTGTGCTTTCCTTCGTTTTAAGATTGGTGGAAATCTGTTTTTTGGCGAGAGCGTTACGATCCACTTTTCCATTTAAAGTGTACGGAATTTCATCCATAATATATATTTGGTCCGGTATCATGTACCGGGGTAAATACAATTGCAACTCTTCTTCGACGTTTTTCAATCCATCGGGAGAGTTCGATTTAGCCGGTACTACACAAGCTATTAATGCATATCCACCAATAGAATCATTCTCAACGAATACTACTGACTCCTTAATATTTGGGTTCTGATTCAAATAATGCTCCACTTCGCCTAGTTCAATACGATATCCTCTTACTTTGACCTGGGTATCTATCCTACCCACATATGCAAGTTTGCCATCCGGCATTAACCTGGCCAAATCTCCTGTTCTATACATCCATTCTCCGTTCTCAAATGGATTTGGAATAAAGCGCTCTCTAGTGAGCTCTTCTTGTCCAATATACCCCATCCCAACTCCCATTCCGGAGATGTACAATTCTCCAATCACGCTTAAAGGACAAGGCTTGAGATACTCATCCAAAACATAAACCCTTGTATTGTCCGCTGGCACACCTATAGATACGAATGGTGAATCATAATCAGGCTCCAACTCATAGATCATGCAACCTACGGTTGTTTCAGTTGGGCCATATTCGTTATATATTTTAATTGTACCCTTACCATATATCGACTCAATATCACGAGCTAACTTGGTTTCCAGAGCTTCTCCCCCGACAATGAAACGTTTAATGCGATTACCCTCAAGTTCCATTTCTTTCATTAGTCGCAGATGGGACGGAGTTAATTTGATAATATCGACCAAGTTATCCTGAATGATCCGTTTGAGAGACTCCTCGGGTGGATCGTTGTATACAACGATGCTATTTCCTGTGATCAATGGTGTAAATAAAGAGGTGATCGTCAAATCAAAAGCGATGGAAGAATATAAAGGGAAGGCGATATCCTGTTCTCCGCCTACATACACCTTGGCAGCCCATAAAGAATAATTCAACAATGACCGGTGGCTAATCGTTACGCCTTTGGGTTGTCCAGTAGAACCTGATGTATAAATGATGTACGCCGGTTCGAGAATGCTAATTTCGGGTGTATCATCACACTGGGTTTCCACGAAAGGTTCCAATTCTGAATTTACAACCAAGTTGAATTTGCACTCACCTACTAATTTCTCAACAGGTTTATCGCTAATTAATGCAAAACATTGACTATCTTCCAAAATGTAACTGATTCGCTCTTCAGGATACATTGGATCTATTGGTAAATAGGCTGCTCCCGTTTGAAGCACCGCCAAAATACTTGCAATCAATGAAGAGGATCTTTCCATCATGATGCCGACAATTTTCCCAGCACTAGCGCCCCTCATTACCAATTGATTGGTTAAAGCATCAGCTTGCTGCATCAGCTCCCGGTAATTCCACTTTTCATTTCCTTCTCGTATTGCAATTCGTTCAGGATTTGTCCTTGCCTGCTCTCTAATCAGATGATGTATTGGTTTCTCGAATGATAATGAAACTTCGTTACGGTTCAATTCGTAGATTTGCCAATTTTGCTCATCTGTAGAAAGAAGGTTATATGTTTTGATACATTCATCAGGTTTTTGCGCAATACAATCTAAAAGTTCAACAAAATGATAGGCTAATCTTTCTATAGTGCTTTGAGCAAACAACTGCGTGTTATATTCAAAGCAGATTGTCATGCTATTTTGATGTTCTGTTAACTCCAATGAAAGATCCATCTTTGAAATTTTATTTTCGAATGCTACAGGTTTGATCGTCATCTCTTCGACTACGGTATCAAAGTCTTCCTTAAACTGATGCATAATGACCATGGTATTAAATATAGGATTCTGATTGTTCATCCGATCAAATGAAATATTTTCTACCAGTTGGTGGAATGGATAGCTCTTATGCTCATATACATTCACCACGTTTTCCTTCACCTGGTCTAGCAACTTCGAGAAGGCAATCTCGGGATCAACATTTTGCCGGATAGCTATGGCATTAATCATCGGTCCCATAACCATATCCAGGTTGCTATCATCGCGTATAGATGAAGTTGTTCCTACGATAAATTCCTGATCTCCTGAATATTTGTTCAATAATACATAGTAAGCAGCAAGGATATTCATAAACATCGTGGTCTCATTTTTCTTGGAAAGCTGTTTAAGCATGTGTACGGTCTCGCCTTTGATCTCCTTGAAACATACGGAGCCTGTGAACGTTTGATGTTCGCTACGATCATAATCATAAGGTAAAGACAATTGGGGAAGAGCTCCACCCATGTATTTCATCCAGAAATCCTTCAAATGGAAGTACTCGGAGCTATTCGTATGCTCTTTCTCCCAATATGCAAATTCTTTGTATTGGATCGTTTTTTCTGGAACATCTGTGCCATTATAAAAATCAAATATTTCTTGAACTAAAATCTCGAAGGTTCGTCCATCTGCGATAATATGGTGCATGTCAAACAGTACATAGAACCAATCTTTATCCAACTCGACCACACTTACCCTGAATAGCGGAGCATTCGCCAAATCGAAGGGCTTCACAAATGAATCAATGAAAGATTGAAGCTTATCATAGTTAAGCTGATGCCAGTCTAAACTGAACTTTGTAATATCCAAGATACGTTGAACAGGTTCGTAATCATGCACCTCAAACTTGGTTCGAAGTATTTCATTCTTCTGAATTATTCTTTCCAAGGCCATATCCAACCGCTGACGATCCAAAGCACCTTTTATTTCAATGATCCCTGGCATATTGTATGCCGTACTGTCAGGATGGGCTGAGTGTAAGGTGAATAGTCTCTCTTGGACCAGCGATAATGGATAGAACGCTGCCACAGGAGCCGGCGATATTGGGGTATTCTGCTCCTTTTCGCTGTCATCAATAAACTTGGCCAAATGATACAGCTCAGGTGTCGCAAACAATTGTTTAATCGATACATTTGTCTGAAATTGTTTATATATTTGACCGCTCAATACAGCTGCACTTAGAGAATGTCCACCCCGCTCAAAGAAGTGATCCTCTCTGCCTACGGTTTCGATATCCAGTACATTCTTCCATATCGTTCCAAGCACTTTCTCGGTATTTGTTATGAGTTCTGAACGCCCATTATCCGAAACTTCTGATTTCACCAACGGATATAATGCCTTTTTATCCAACTTTCCATTGGCATTTGTGGGGAAAGACTCTAACAATGTAAAGTTTTTAGGTTGCATATATAATGGCAATTTTTCTTTAATTCCCTTTTCAAGCTCCATCAATGCAGAGTCATCTTTCATAACAAGGAACGCAAAAAGTTCCTCATTCTGATGTAATACCACTGCTTCTTTAACCTGGCTATGCTGTTGAATAACCCATTCAATTTCGTTGAGTTCGACTCGATGACCCCGGACTTTGACTTGTGAATCCATCCGATTCATAAATACAATGTTACCGTCAGCGAGCCACATCGCTAAATCACCGGTTTTGTACAATGTTTCACCTGACACAAATGGCGAAGGCATGAAGACCCTGTCAGATTCCGCAGGTATTCCGATGTAGCCTTTGGCCAATATGTCTCCACTAAAGCAGAGTTCACCTATCACCCCAACAGGCAAGATTTCATTGTTCGACCCAAGAATGTATGCACCTACGTTTTTGATAGGTCTACCTATAGGGATGGCGCCACCCTGTAAGTCCGATGTCTCAACCACGTTATAAGCCGTCACATCAATGCAGCATTCTGTTGGTCCATAACAATTGATAATGGTTGGTGCAGTTTGTCCAAAAACTGCCCGAATCTCATGAACTAAAGATTCCTTTAGGAGCTCTCCCCCAATTAAAAGTAATTCTAAATGGGACCTCTGAAATAAATGAGGGGGGGAAGACATTAATATGCGAATCTGAGTAGGTGTAGCATTCAATGTATGAACCTCGTTATCACCTAAGTATTCCATTAATAATCTACCGTCTCGTTGAGCTTCATCAGATATGACAATGAGGGTATGTCCGTTAAACAAACCATAGAATACATCTTCCAAAAAAACATCAAAAAAGTAAGGTGCAATCAAACCAATATGTTTAGGTTCTTCGTATGAAACGACATATTTACCAAAAGCACTAGTGTGATGCAGTAACATCTGATGTTCGAACAAAATGCCTTTCGGCTCTCCTGTACTTCCAGATGTGTATACAATGCATGCACCTTGCTGAATTGGAATAGAGGGGAATTCTTGATTTTTTTCATAAGCAAACTGTATTACATCCTCTATGACGAGGATCTCAGATTCAAATTTTTCCATTTTGGAAACCATTGTTGCCGAGACAAGTGCCATTCTAGCCTCACTATCTCTATACATGTATTCCATTCTTCCTGCTGGAGATGACGGGTCAATGGGTAAGAAGACGCCACCCGCTTTCAGTATCCCCAACAAACTGGAAATGGTATTAACAGATCGTTCACAGATACAAGCAACTACCTCTCCTGGTCTCAAGCCTTGAGCCAGCAAAGCATAAGCGATATGATCTGAGCGTTCAGACAGCTGTTCGTAAGTTAATGCTTCATATGAATCTTGTACGGCTCTCCGCTGAGAAAACCTAAGAGCATACTCCTCAAACAACTTATGTAGCGGTAATTCTGGTTCCTCCACTATTTTTCTTTCGTTGAACACGTAAGCTATTTGTGTATGTTCTTCCTGCGATAACATTGACAGTTCACTTATTTTGACGTCCGATGAACCTTTAAGTGAATTACTAAGTAGTTGTTCATAATGACCCAACATCACTCGCACTTGCTCTTCACTAAAATCGGCTTGATAAGCTGCGCTTATTTCCAATTCGTCCAACGCGCTACTCATCCAAAGAACGATCGGATACTGTCGTGAGAGACTATCCATGATGTGGCTTCCATGAAGAGGCTTATAGCCGATAATTACATTGTACAGTGTGTCCATAGGCTGATTATTTTCTTCAACGAATGGAAGAAATGAAGCATGTGCATACAGAGTATCCAGTTTACTCTTGGTCTCAATCAACATTTCTTTTAAACTAGCCTCGGGCTTCAAGTCTTGAAAGTAAGGTAATGTCAGGCTCACTTGAGGGATTCTGTAATTAGATTTCATATTAGGAATACCAACAGCGATACGTCTGCTTCTTGTATACTGGCCGAACATCGTATTCCATATGGTGAGAAGATAAGTAAATATTAATGAATCATTATGCTTGCATCTTTGTTTCAAAAGATCGGCTGTCTGTTGATCCACCGTTCTTCGAACCATCCCTTGTCCTTCTGACAAGGTGTACGGGTGTACTCGCATGGTTATATCTGTAGCTGGATATGATTCGTTCCCCAGCACGTTTTCCCAAAACTGTTTTGCTTCATCCATGTTCTTTTCAGTAGGCACCATAATCCCTCGCTTTCTCCCATTTGATTAGTCGTCGACAATCATATTGCCGACGACTGTTACAATTACAGTAGATCAGTAGATCAAAAATCAAACTCGAACTGCTGCGTATTCCATCCGCCTTCACTCTCGTTCTGCTGCCTAATTTTAATCTGATTCAATTTAATATCATGATCATCTCGAACTTGGCCCGCAATCTCAACGAAAGTTTCAACTATATACTCGACCATATCCTTGCTGAATTGGGAGGTATCATATTCGACCTGAATTTCCGTCCCTGTAGGGCTCTCCAGGATTACAAATGAAAGATCCATCATGGCGCTTCCATCATCCATAGTCTCATTAGCGACGATCTTCAATTCGTCAATGTAGAACACAGAAGGCCGGCATACTTCATAAGCAAACATGAAACGGAATAAAGGTGATCGTCCCGGAACGGTGGCAATCCCAAGCTCTTCCACCAACTTATCCAACGGATAAAGCTGATGTTTCAATGCCTCCTGCATAACCATTTTTATGTGATTCAAGTAGTCATTATAGTTCATGCTTCCATGTGGCTTGCTGCGTACAGGTAATGTATTAACAAACATACCCATGGTATCGGAAAATTCCTGGTCCACCCTTCCTGAGACTGGTGTTCCTACAACGATGTCCTCAGATCCCCATAGTAAATGCAAGGTACATTTGTATAAGGTAAGCAGCACATTAAATAAGGTTGTTTTCTTGTCGTTTGATAAAGTTGCCAAGTCTTCGAGGAGGGATTGGGGCAGGCTATATGAAACCGCTCCGCCTCTAAAGGACTGAACATGAGTATTTGTATTCAAGGCGATAGTAGGCTTAAAATCGCTGAAGGTCGTAAGCCAATAGTTTTTGTCAATGTCCAACATTTGTCGCTTGTAACGCTCCGTTTCCCAAATCACATAATCATGATACTGGTATTCAATGGATGGCAATGTTTCTCCCCTAAGCAACGCCATCAGCTCACGTTCCAAAATCCCCATAGAGATTCCATCACTGATCAGATGGTGAATATTTATAACCAATATATGATGATGATTCTCCATCCGTATGACTGCTGCTGAGAAGAGAGGTTCTTCCCCAACAACATCGAAAGGTTGCAATAACTGAGCCATTAACTGATCTCGCGTTTCGAGTGTCGAATCAAACCAGTATAAGAAATTATCGTAATCGCCCATAAACTGCACAGGCATGCCTTTGTGATATCCAAAACGATAACGCAATACGGAATGCCGCTCTATGATTGTTTTGAGAGCAGATTCAAGGCGTAAAAAGTCAAATGTCCCAAACAAATCAAACTTACTTACAATGTTATATGACATCCCGATATTAGGGTGTTGACTCAGTAGAAAAATTCTGTTTTGGGCTAGAGATAATGGATACCGAGCTCCGGTAATTACATTCGTCGCTATAAGGTCATCTCTATTCCTTCTGGCCGATTTAGCAACTTCATTTGATAACGAAACAATCGTTGGATTATCAAATACATCTTTGATTGTGAAGTTGATCTGATATTCCTTCTGCAAATAATCCGCCAACTGCATAGCTTGTAACGAATTTCCGCCTAATTCAAAGAAATCATCCTCAATCCCGAATCCTTGCTTCTCCAAGAGAACAGACCAATACGTGGCTATCTTCATTTCCATTTCGTTCCTTGGTAAAGTTTTGGGATTCGCTTCCGTACGCTCGGCTAACTCAATCAGCTTTCGACGATCTATTTTCCCGTTTAATGTAAGGGGAAAGGTATTTAGATGTACGTATTTATAGGGCACACTATAAGAAGGAAGTTTTTGGTTAAGGTGACTTTTCAGCTCCTCGATTGGCAGCTGGCTCTGTGAAACATAAAAAGCACACAAGTAGTTATTTGGGTGTTCTCCCAGGGACAGAACCGAAGCTTCGTCAATATCAGGATACGTCATTAAATTTTCTTCAACGTCTGATAACTCTATGCGGTATCCTCTTATTTTTACTTGATCGTCAATTCTACCAACATACTCAAGCTCCTTCGCAGACGACATACGCATTAAATCTCCGGACCTGTACATTTTTTGGTTCGCAGCGAATGGGTTGTCCAGGAACCTCTCTTGGTTCAGTTCTTCTCGGTTCAAATAACCTCTTGCCACACCTGCTCCACCCACATAAAGTTCGCCTATTCCACCTTGTGGAGAAAGCTGTCCATCTTTATTCAGCAAATACGTGCTTAGAGTAGGAATTGGTCTTCCAACACTCCGATTATCCTTAGCCATATCCTCATGTCGAAGTTCCTTATATGTTGTAAAAATGGTTGTTTCCGTGATCCCGTAAATATTTAAGATATTTATTTCGGGATAAGCTTCATGAAAAGCAAGCAATCTTATCGGGTGAACCGCTTCTGCTGAAGAAATAACATATCTCAAAGGCAGATCCACGTCTTGCTCCAAAATGACCTTAATTAATGCATACAATGCTCCCGGGGTCTGGTTAAGCACGGTTACCTTCTCCCGAATTAGCAACTCCAAAAATTCACGATTATCGTACACAGCCTCGTTTGGAACAATGACCAATCTGGCACCTTTGAGAAGAGCCCCGTACATTTCCCATACTGAGTAATCAAAGCTCAATGCATGAAAAAGGGTCCAGACTTCCTGCTCATGAAATGGGAAGAACGGTGCTTCATTCTCAAACAATCTAACGATATTGGCGTGCGTGATCATAACTCCTTTAGGCTTGCCTGTAGTTCCAGATGTATAGATTAGGTATGCGAGATGTTCAGGTGTAAGGGCTATCCCCGGATTTGTTGTATCTCCGGTCTCATAGATCTCAACCAGATCACTCAAGCTTATTTTCTTTCCGGATGTATCGAGTGCATCCCATACGTCAGATGGTAAGTCAGCGATAACAAATTCTGCGCCGCAATCTTCCATAATGTAACGAATCAAATCATCGGAATACTTCGTATTAATGGGTACATATGCTACCCCGACCTTTAGGATGGCTAATATGCTGACGATTGCATGGATAGATCTGTCCATATGCAAGGCAACGAAATGCCCAGCAGATACGCCCCTGTTTAGTAAAGCATTTGCCAATTGGTTGCTACGTTCGTTCAGTTGACGATACGTAAGCGCTTCAACTTGATCGTTAACAGCAATATGGTCAGGTACTGCTGCAACCTGTTGTTCAAAAAGATGCTGAATCGTCTTGCCAACAGGGAATTCCATCTGTGTACGATCAAACGCATGGATGATCTCGTCCACCTCTACTTGTCTCATAAAGTTAAGATTAGCAAGTTTCTCATGAGGTTTTGACAAGATATCTGCAATTAAATGAACGAGATATTCACCGTGTTTTTCAATCGTATTTTTTGTATACAGACTGCTATTAAACTCAAGTTTGATTAACATGTCATCTGTATGTTCGAATACTTCGATCAATAAGTCGAATTTGGCATCACCGCTCGCAACGACGTGTTCAACAATATCATCATGTTCATTCATTTGATTGTCTGCATGTGTCCTATTCTGCATAATAAACATGACGTCAAAAATAGGATTGCGGGATTGCTCCCTCTTGATTGAGAGATCGTCAACAAGCTGATCAAACGGATAATCCTGGTGTTCAAGATCATTCATTAATGAATCCGTTACTTCATTCAAAAAATCGGTAAATGTCTTCCCACCAGATGGGTAATTCCTTAAAGCGATGGTGTTTACAAATAAGCCCACACTTTCTTCAAAGCCGGGCTGAGTCCGTCCTGACACAGCTGTACCCAATAATACATCTTCTTGTCCGTTATACTTGTATATCATCACGTTATAAGCGGCCAGCAATACACTAAATAAGGTCGCGTCTTGCCCCTTCGCCAACTCTCGAAGTGAAGCAGTCATCGCAGCGTTCAGTTCAATCCAAACAGTCTCGGCTTTTCCATCTTGTTCCGATGTTCTTGAGTAGTCAGGTAATAAAGTGAAATCTGTCCGTTCAGCCTCTAGTTTTCCATACCAGTACGCCTGATCGTCCCGAGATTTCTGCGATTTCATATAACTTTCAAACCATAAGGCATAATATTTATAAGAGCTGTAATTTACTTCTACAGGCTCGCCATCATATAAAAGAATGAATTGATTGATTAAATTCAAGTTTGATATGCCGTCAGTTATGATATGATGCATATCAATAAATAAGTCAAAGCACTCTTCGGTTACTTCAAAAACAGAGACTCGCAGCAAAGGAGCATCATTCAAATCAAAACTTGTTATCCATTCGTCATCAGCTGGCTCAGATTGCCACACATGTACATTGAAATTCCACTCCTGCAATATGCTTGCCATGATGGTCCCATCCACGACCGAAAAGCGTGTTCTTAGAATCTCGTGTTCTTTCAACAAACGATGAAAACAAGTCCGAAGTCTACTAGTATCCAACGGTTTATTAATCCTAAATTTCCCAGAGATATTGTACTTTGTACTGTTCATGTTCATTTGGTGCATTAGGAACATACGTGTCTGAGCAGGTGTCAACGAATATTGCGTAGACGTTGCTTCAAACATCGGTTCGAGTTCTTCAACAGAGGAACCCTGAACAAGTTTGTGTTTGATTAATTTTGCAAAATCGGCGGGTGTAGGATATAGAAATAACTCTTTGAGTGTTGCATTGATTCCCATCTCTTTTTTCAACTTAGAAATGAAGTTAGCCGCATATAGAGAATGCCCTCCAAGCTCGAAAAAGTGATCCTGTGGCCCAATGCCCTCAAACTTAAAAATCCCCTCCCATAGATGAATGATTTTCATCACTTCAGGATCTCGAGTAACTTGTTCTGAACTACCACCCGTTACATTCATTCGCTCTAGTAGATGATGTTCCACCTTACCACGATCAGAGAGAGGAAACTCCTCTAAAAAGACTATTTTTGTTGGCACCATATAAGGAGGTAAAGTCCGTGAGGCCCATAGTTTCAAGTCATGGTCCAATATCTCTTTCCCCTCAGTTACAACAACAAATGCACATAGAAATTTTCGATCTTCGGTATCTTTCAATAAGACAGCGACTTCTTCTATAGCACTATGAGATAACAGACATTTTTCGATTTCTTCCAATTCAATTCGATAACCATGCAGCTTTACCATTCGATCGTTACGGCCTAAAAAATCAATATAACCGCTCGATAACCATTTAGCTTGGTCTCCTGTACGATACATTTGTTCATTATGCAAAAAAGGATTCGGCACAAATCTGGCCCGGCTCATATCCGGCAAGCGTATATAACCCGTAGAGAGGCCCTCTCCTCCAATTACGAGTTCTCCTGAAATGCCAACTGGCTGCAAACGATCATATTTGTCCAGAATATATGCCGTTTTATTCATCATTGGTTTACCGATAGGCGTAGTTTGCCAACTCTTGATCTCATTCAGGTTTACTTTGTAGTACGTTGCATCCACACAACATTCCGTTGGACCATATACATTAAATACTTCCAGATCTTCCTGCCCGTATAATTGAAACAAGTCCTCCAGCAACTGATGAGGCACCTTTTCACCACCAATTAATAAGCGGCGCAAAAATCGTGGTTGTTTGTTTTCAAAAAGAACAGATCTGATATAACTAGGACTGCCATTCATCATTTGAATTGCATGATTATCAAGGAAGTGAACTAATTGCTCCTGATTCAAACGTTCTTCGTTTGTCGCAACGAACAGGGTGTGACCAAGCAATAAAGAACCGAAAATTTCCTCTATGGATTGGTCGAAGAAAAATGGCGCAAGCTGAGCCACATTTAATCTCTTCTCAAAGGGTGCATATATCTCAAGAGATAGGCCTCTTACTAGGTTGATAATACTCTTATGTTGCATCTCAACCCCTTTGGGCCTTCCTGTTGTTCCGGAAGTGTAGATAATGTAAGCTCCGTCATCAGACAGAACTGGATAAGTTAAAGCGCTCGGTTTTTGGTCCGAATCGGAAAGGGAAGCTTTGTCAATAAACAGACAGTTCATTCCTTCATAATTCCTGTCTTGTGCTTCCCATAGTTTCTTCTCCGAAAGCAATAATTGAATACCGCTATCCTGCATAATATATAGATTCCGATCTTCAGGCGCTTCCGGATCCAAAGGAACATAACGTAAGTTAGATCTTAATATTGCCAGAGCACCAATGATGAACCATTCATTACGATCAAACAACAAACCCACTGCCGTTCCCTTAGGCAACCCCATTGAAATCATTTCATTGGAGAGATTGGTTGATTCCCTTAGAAGTTCTCTATAGGTCATAGTCCGTTGTATACTGACTACAGCAGTTTCATTAGGATGAGCATTAGCCTGTTGTTCAAACATATGAAAAACGGATGAGAACTCCGGCATGCTAGTAAGCTCCTGCCTACTCAATAACTTCCCTTTTTCCTCAGCAGTCAACATATCAAAATTTCTGATCAATTCCGTTTTTTGGTCAGCTACCAATTGGACAATTCGAAGGAAGTGGCCTTTAAACAAGTTGAGCAACTCCGAATCATAACGGTTACGATCATAAATAATGGATACCTCAGCATGGTTAGTATATATATCAAATATCATTTCTAATGGATAGTGTGATTTTGAAGCAAATGTCACATTACTCACATTCATTCCTGTAATTTGATCGTTCAGATCAAAAGAAAGTTGATCCTCAGCAGGAATATCCCCATGATTATTAAAAATTAAGATGTGATCAATTAAATCCTGAGAAATTTCGCTTTCCCCCTGGATTTGGTGCAGCGGATAATATGAAAACTCTCTCGATTTGAACATGTCATTTTGAATGTTTCTAAGCAAATCTACCAGAGTTGTATTTGAGGTTGATATCACTCGCATTGGAATCGTGTTTAAGAATACCCCTAAGGCATGTTCGATATTCTCAATTCCGGGATCTCTAAGTGAAGTGACCAATCCGTATACAACGTCCTCCGAATTAGCGTATCGTTGTAACATCATTGCCCATATTCCTTGGAACACTACGTTAATCGTTACACGATATGCAGCAGCAACGGTTTTTAAGTTCTTGAACAATTCTGGATCAACTACAAGTTTCAATTCTTTATACTCGGATATAACATCTTGATAATTTCTCTTTGGAATTGAATAATTGGAATCGTAATTGGCCAAATAAGAATTCCAATAATCGGATGCTCCCATCCAATCTTGCTCATTCAACCATTGAATGAAATGGGCATCTGGCATACCCAACAGCTGGATATCCGTTCCACGGGCATGCAACACATTGTCATAATTAACCAAAAGATCCCTCAACAAAATTTTGAAGGAATAACCATCAATGAGTATATGATGATAACTACAAATCAGTTTAAATGAGTTGTCGCTGGTCGAGAGGATAGAAAATCGTATGGGCGCTTCTTCTGATACCACAAAAGGCTTTGTACGGTCTTCAACCAGCAGCTTACATAAGAGGTCTTCAACATCGTCTCCCTCCAGTTTGGAAGCATCCATGTGATTCACTCTTGTGAATCCTTCCTTCCTGATTATCCTTACCACTTGATCAAGATCTTCATGTAAGAAAGTAGTTCGCATTACTTCACACCGTTTCGTGATGCCGTGCAAAGCCTCTATAAATTTATCGTATTGGAACAGTCCCTCGATCTGAACAACAAACTGTTCAATATATGTCCCATCAGGATGTTCATCGTTAATAAGATGGAACATCAATCCTGCCTGTATTGGGGGGACAACATCTATTCTTTGAACATCACTCATGGATGTGAACCTCCCATTTTTTTATTTTCTTGAATGATATGTTCCACCTGTTGCAATTGCTCATTATTTAATTGACCATATTGATAATGACTTCTCCGCTTGCTGTAAGGCACTTTTTTGCCAGTATCTACGCTAGGTATCGTACTCCGTCCAATACTGTTTTTGCTCGCAATGAGACTTTTAATGGTAGAGCGTTGGAATATATCTTTCACATCAATCTCATAATCTTTTTTCTTCAATAGTGCTACAACGCGCATAGCTTTGATAGAATCTCCACCGAGTGAGAAAAAGTCATCAGAAATACTGATTTCATCACGGGCAAGAACCTGCTTCCAGACTTCAGCGACTAATATTTCTTCCTCACTTTGGGGAAGAACGTTCTCTTCCTCCACATAAAATTGCCGCAAATCCATTTTTTTTGCTGCACCCCGATCAATTTTGCCACTTGTGTTGAGGGGGATATCATCAACGAGAACAATGTTCCTTGGAACCATATACCGTGGTAACCGCTGATATAATATTTCACGAATATACTCTTTGTTAAGAGGTGGTTGAACAACAATTAGGGCGTGCAACACTGCATCTGACCCTTCCTGGAATTCACCTTCGAACACAACGGTTTTCACAACTCCCTCAATCGCACGGATGAAAGCTTCTATTTCCTCCAACTCGATGCGATATCCAGAAATTTTCACTTGATTATCTTTTCTTCCGAGGTATTCAAGCGATCCATCGGACCGTATGACTCCAAGATCTCCAGTTCTAAAGAACTTTCCTTGTTGTTGTCGCAGGTCAGAAGGAAGGTAAATAAATTTTTCGTTCGTTAGTTGCTCTCTGTTCAAGTAACCTCTCGAAACCCCACCTCCACCAATTACAATTTCACCTTGAATGTAAGGGGGCAAAGGTCTGAGTTTTTCATCCACCACATAGATCATTTCGCCGGGTAATGGGTTTCCGATCGGTATAAAATCACGCTTATTCTGCTCCACATCCAATAACGCCGACCAGATCGTTGTCTCCGTAGGGCCATAAGCATTTACGATTCGGGCATCCGTAATATGACGGAGCTTGTGGAACATTTCCACTGGAAATGCTTCCCCACCAATAATGATTGTTGTCAGAGATTTTAAAAATTCGTGTGAGGATGAATCATTTAGAATATGTTGTAGCCGAGAAGGAGTGGTTTGAAAATAATTAATGGGTCTCATCTTCTCCTTATGAACTTGAAGCTTCTCGTATTCTTTGAAACTCTTCATCCTTAATTCGTTTAATCGTTCTAACCCTTCCAAGACTTTTACAGAATCAATTCCAAAATCAATTAGGCTTGCAATTTCATTGACTCCGATATGAACAAGCTCGTCTACCATGACTTGACATGTCTCTACCGTTCCAAACAATGCTGCTTTATTCCAATATCGTTCAAAAGCAAATTCATACATTTCATCTTCTGACTCAATGTTAAAATCCTCGTGGAGTTTATCAATCAATCTTTGAACAAGTCCGGCACTAGAACGCAAATAGTTACAAAAAGGCTCTTTAACTATTTTCTTTACTTCCTCAAGTTCATCACCCAAGTAAGTATGGATCATCAGAGTTACCTTGCCTGTATCTGGAGAAAATCCCGATTCCAACAGGGATTTCCTGTAAATATCGATATTACTCCTTAACGTTTCCAAGTCTTGTCCTAGTAGATGTGTAAGTACGTTAGCACCTATTTGCCCAGCCTTCTGAAATGTATCTGGGTTTCCTGCAGATGTGATCCAGATCGGCAAGTTTTCCTGAACAGGCTTGGGATATACACGCAGTGATGTGGTTTGACCTAATCCATTGATTCTACTAATCTCTCCACCACACCATAATGTTTTTACTTCTTTTATTTGTTTGTACATGTGTTCCTCTTTGTTCTCAAATCGTTCCGGTGCCAAGCTAAAATCGTCTACATGCCATCCTGATGCAAAAGATACTCCTACTCGACCAGAGGAAAGCTGGTCAATCATGGCCCAGTCTTCAGCGATATGCAAACTGTCTTGTAAAGGGGAGACAATGCTGCCCGCTCGAATATGGATTTTTTGAGTGACAGCTGCTATAGCAGCACTGGTTATCGCAGGATTAGGAAACTTCCCACCGAACTCATGAAAGTGACGTTCAGGCGTCCATACTGCTTCAAAATCATGTTTATCTGCAAAAATGGAAGATTCAAGTAACAATTGATACTCGTTTTCAGGCTGCTTATCCCGATTCGCATTACCAAAAAAGTAGAGGCTGAAATCTAGTTTGCGGGACGTATTTAAGTAAGCGTCGTAGCTTTCAAATTGTTCATGGTCATCTACTTTTAATACAACCTGTATCCCGTTACATAAAGTCCATAACAACTCCAGAACGGAAATGTCAAATGAAACGGTCGTAACCGATAGTAAAGCATCCTTCGTACTCGGTTTAAAGTAATCATTTAAACTCTCAAAAAACTGAATAACGTTTCGGTGCTCGACCATAACGCCTTTTGGTTTTCCTGTTGAACCAGACGTATAGATGACATAAGCTAGTGAGCTGACATCATGGATTCTTGAATCCATGATTATAGAACTCGAAGAAGAATGCCAGTCTTCTAATGTAATAAGCCTCATGGGGAAGTCATAATTTTCAGGGATTGTATCCGTTACCAAGGCGATCATACCACTATCCTCAACAAGGTATTGAATGCGCTCTTCGGGCAATGTCGGGTCAATTGGTACATAAGCTGCACCGACTCTTAACACACCCAAAATAGCAATAATTAACTCAGCCGAACGTGGTAAACATATTCCTACCCTGTCATCTGCTCTAATATCCAATTGATTGTGAAGGAAGTTAGCAAATGAATCGACCCTTACTTTTAATTCTGCGTAGGTAAGAATATGGTTCTTATATACCAACGCTACATCCCCTGATTTCTCCACGCAAATCTCATCGAAGATTAAATCTAGTGTTTTCTCCTTGTAAGCACGAATCGACTCTAGGTCTGATAAAGGTTTCTGATCCAGATTCTCTGCTGTCACATCAGGTAAATACCAGAGCTGCTCCAACTTCATCTGAGGGTTGCTCAACATTCGGTTTAATATATGGATAAACTGATCTGATAATCCTTTTATGAATTCATCTTCAAAAATCTCTCTATTATAGCTGAAATTAAACTCAACATCTCTTTCCGATGGCGTAACCGTTAGTGTAATATCGTATGGATTAGTCTCATGAACCTCATAATTCAGGATAGAAATGTTATGATTTTTCTCCATACTTTCTATATTCATAGGGTAGTTTTCAATGACCACAACGGTGTCAAACAAACGATTTATCTTCCCAAAACCTGACCATTCATGAATTCGAGTCAAAGGTGTGTGTTCAAATGCAATGCCATCATGGAAGCGTCCGGCACACTCCTGTAATACCTGCTGTACATTAGCATCAGAACTGTGTTTGAACCTAAAAGGAATTGTATTGATAAAAAGTCCTATTGTTTCATCAATAGCTTCGACTTCCATATTTCTTCCGGAAACAGCCACCCCAAACAGCACATCTTCACTTTGTGCATATTTCTGAAGCAAGATTCCCCATGTAGAATAAACAGCCATGGCCAGTGTACTTTGAATGGTAGAAATGTTATGCATAATCGAATCTTTATTATTTTCGCCAAGATTGATTTTGTAGTTTGTGAAGGAATCTATATTCTGATTATGTTTCTTAAATAAGGAGGTCTTAACTGCTCCATCTAAATAGCTCGTCCAGTAAACGCTTTCCGAATGACTGCTCGTATGTCTTAAGGCTTCAATGAACTGGCTGTATTTTGCTTTTTCTTGAACTACGGAATAGGTGTCGTCTTTTAACAGATGTTTATATATTTCTAACCATTGCTCCATAAAGAGCATATTGGACCAACCATCCATCAGAATATGATGAAATGCGACGACGATATGCCATTCTTCCTCACAGGTTTTTAACAGACCTATATGAAGAGGAGCATGCATAATATCAATTTTTTCGCGCAATGACCCTAATAGTTCATCAACACCTTGTGGATCTTGAGAACCGAGTTGATCACTCCATAAATTGGTGAAATGGAACGGCACATGATACTCCTTTAACACTATACGTATAGGTCTTTCTATTTTTTCCCACCGAAAAACTGTTCTCAACGTGTCATTTTGAACTGTTACATGATCTAATGCCCTGCGAAGAATCTCTTCGTCTAGGAATGTAGCTTTGATGTGATAATGGTATATTACATGATGCTGCTGTGGATTAATCATATGCTCAAAAAGCATCCCTTCTTGCAGAGGGGATAGATCTGTGACCGCTTCCACATTTTGCTTGGAAATCTTCATGTCCATGTCGAAACACCTACATTATTTTTCATTTTAGGCTGTATCAACCTAGATTCAGCACTCTTTCTACTATCTCTCGACTTTCGAAGGTCTCGTGTAATATTGATTCGTTTGAGCCAACGATCTCTGCCCGCATATTTGGGGCTGAATGGTTTTCTTCCATGGACAGCACGATAATTATCAACAAACAACATGTCTCCCGGTTTCAGTGTAATATCCATAATTGAATCTTCTATCTGGGATACGATATGTGCCATAGCTTCTCTGGCTAAGTCATCTTTCTCATCTATAACTCCCATAAAAAACGGGTCTAGCCTTATATAGGGAGAGTCGTAGTTACCGAATAAAATAGATAAAGGCTGCTTCGATGAATAATTAGCTTCAAATTGATCAAAAATCTCTGATGAATCTTGTCCCACATTATTTTTGCTAAAGTGAGATTCATCAGGCAAAATATAAAATCTAGGCTCAAACAAAACATCCTTGTACTTCTTTTCCAGATTTAACATATCTATAGATGCATAAGTTGTTGCAACTGAATCCGGATTCCGTAAACAAAACAAACCGAGATAATCAGCCCGATATTCATGAAAGGCTTCTTCTGTATGCCACCAAAGTAACGAATTACTCCCTGAGCCCAACTGCTCATTCTCATCTCCCTTTACAGGAAGTATATTGTGAATGTAATATCCTTGTTGCTGGGTCCCCCATCCAAACAAATCTCCTAGAATTGACCCACATAACGAAAAAAAGATTTCTACCTTTCGTGTCAATTTAGGATCTGGCCGTTCTCTCCAATGGGAGGGTGTCAGACCGATATCATCATCATTAACTGGGAATCCGGATATAACGAGATGAGATTCTTGTTCCGATTGTTTAAAATCAATTAATTTCTTCTTTAGTTCAGAAGGTAAATTATATCCCCATAGAGCTGCCTCCATTAAGTAACGATCCGTCTCAAGATCCGTGTCTGCGGGAATAGATTCAACGAGTTCATAGATCTCATTGAGCTCACTAGCCGAAAGAACATACCTGTTCATTGTTATCATCTCTCCTTTGATTAGGTCCTGGATTTATACGTTATAGGGTTCAGCCATCGCAACGACAATTTTTCTATCTCCCTTAAATGTTTTTCTGCCGTGCGCCATGAGCATATTGTCCAACATGAGGACATCTCCCTCTTGCCATGGAAAGACTATACTGATCTCCTCGTACAGTCCTTGGATTTCATCTATTAAAGAGTCCGGAATTGTGCTACCATCTCCGAAATACGTATTGCGAGGAAGATTGTCATAACCCCGTTCTTCTATAAGCCATTCTCTGGCTTCTAAAGGCAGACTAGAGACATGAAATAAATTAGCTTGATTGAACCAAACCTTTTCCTTAGTGAGGGGGTGAATGGCTACTGAATCACGAACGGTTCGCGTCCGCAAATGATCTTTAGATATCCATTCGAATGCAATCCCATTTTTTTGACAATACTGTTCTACGATCTTTTGGTCTTCTGTCTGGAAAACATTTTGCCAAGACAAATCCAAGATACCGTCGAAATTCCTTACATACATTACTTTCTTTTCGATAAATTGTTTTTTTATGGATGCATCTAGCTTCTGCAATAACTCTCTACTGTCTGCAATCGGCGTTTCCCCACCTACCTCGGCATTGATCTGGCAAGAAAACCATATCTTCATAGGCCATACTTTTGAATAAGAGCTTTCATTATGCATAGGTATACACTGGTCCTTAGGATATTCAGTGGAAGTATAGATATTATCCTGAACCTCAGTTCGTGGTGTAGATCGTTCCTTATACTCTAACAATTCTGAACTGAAGATTTGCGTGATTTCACTAAACTCTGAGATCGATGCTTTGGGGAAATTCCGAAACAAAACGCCTCCTCTTTGTAGCAATACCTCTTCTAATTCCTTCTTGTTCTCTGTAACCCATTGATTCAATTTGATTTCTTTATCAATGGGAGTATATGTGTAGAGCGATCCTGCAGTGTAATTTAATATGGAATTACCAATGTTTTTCATAATGATAAACCTCCTGATTTCATACGTTTTTGGAGAACTTAATCTTTTCTTTTTGGAAATAGAATGCTATATCCCCCGCAAAGGAAACATCCCCCTGTAGCTACGACCATGAAGATTGCACCCACAACCAAGCTTGAAGGAGCCCAAACGCTCAGGAAACTCCAGGGATACCCGTGATATAAAACAGTAGGAGATAAGTAGATAGCCACAGTGAAAATTGCATATCCAACAGATAACAACGCCAGTTTAATTCTCGCATTCAAGGATGGTTTTTGGAAAGATCTATGCTTGTCCTTATACATTCGAGAACAGAAGAATAATGATAGCGCGATCACAAGCAAGCTCAATACAAGAAGCACTCTCATCACATTATTCAATATCAGAAATAGATCTACTTCGGATGGAGTCGGCGTGTTCCCTAATAAAATTTGCTCAATTCCCATAGCTATTGAAAATACAGCCTCTGAATTCAGGTTGGCCATCACGGTTACCCCTATTTTTTTTCCTTTATTCAATAACATGTAAGATGAAAATCCCGGATTTGCTCCTGAATGTTCAAGTTGCTCACCTACAAATGAATAAATCTCCCATCCAGCGGCATATGGCGCTCCTTCTTGTATCCCCTCCAGAGTGCTATCCTTCATGTGTGATTCCAAAATGACTTCACCAAAACCAGGTACATTGACCATCCCCAATTGGATCTTCATCCACTGAAGCATATCCTCAGCATTGGACACAATGTATCCAGCTGGCGTATTCCCGCGATAGGATGGTCCGTCATAGGATGCTGCGCCGAAAAAACCTAACTTATGTCCAGAAGCCATATTTTCCTCTGACTGAACTTGTGCCTTAGGAAAAGTATTCAATAATCCCAACGGATTGAATATATTTTCTATCATGTATTCTTCGTAACTCATCCCCGAAACTTCTGCAACAACGAGACCGATAATATCGTAATTCAAGGTTGCGTATTCGAACATTTGTCCTGGCTTGTTGACAAGTTGTACAGGTACCATTTCCATCAGCATTTGCTTCAAGGCATCAGCATCATTGCTTTCAGGGATTAGAGTTATGGAATCAGTAGGAATTCCGCTTGTATGGTGTAACAATTGCCGAATGTTAATGTCTGATTCGGTGCCATCCAAAACGGCCGTGAACCAAGGCAAATGTGCTGTTACGTTATCATCCAGGCTGAGCTTGCCCTGTTTAACCATGTGGAGTAATGCAAGCCCGGTAAAAGCTTTGGAATTGGAACCAAGTTCAAAAAGCGTCCTTTCATCAACGGCTTTGTTCCCAGAACTACGAAATCCATAACCTGCACTATATTCAAACTTATCTTGAACAATAGAAGCTGCTAATCCAGGAATTTTCATTTTTCCCATTTCCATATTAATAAACATATCAATAGATTTTTCAAGATTATGTGTTGAGGATTCAGCATACCCAACATAGTTATTACTCAAAAATACAACTAGAATTAGTAAGGTAAACATACGACGGAATTTCATATATAGAACCTCTCTCTTTTTATTGGCTCATCAAGAAAATAATGCATCCAAGTCCTCCTGGTTTAATTTATGTTCTGTAAGATCTACAATAGGGTCGCTTACAACTGAACGGATGAGAGAAATCTCTGTTAGTTTATTTTGTATTTTATTCATCCATAGTTGAATGGTATTTACAGAAAAATCATCTTCTTTATAGTTGATTTGAATATACAATTGTCCACTCATGACATAAATATTGATGTCCAGCAAACAGTTTAAATCATTGTAGGGACAAACATCGGCGCTAGTATTTGTATCTGAGGGTGTAAACCACGTACCAGCAAGGCCATTGTCCATTTCACCAAGATAGTTCAGTCGGACTAATCGTCTCTCTTCCACCCCTGATACATCTTTTAAGTAATAATGTATTCCGTAACCCATTCCATTGAGAGGTATACTGTTCAGTTCATTGGAAATAGCAATAATCTGATCTGTTAAATCTCCCGATTCAACAAAGAAGTTAACGGGAAACAAACTGGTGAACCATCCGACTGTACGATTAATGTCGAGCGTATGATCGAACATTTCCCTGCCATGGCCTTCCAGCATTACAGAGATGTTGCTCTCCTTCGTTAGCTCCCATATGCTGAGAACAACAGCTGCAACAATTAAATCTTTTGATGTTGTTTGCAGATTTTTGTTCACCGTGGACATAATGAGTTTTGTTATACTTTCTTGAACTATCCTTTGTTCCTGAACACTTGGTGAGTGAGATCGTTCGGTCTGTAGCTTATCTTTTAAATCTATATAGTGAATTCGGGAAACAACTTTGCTCCAATACTCTCTATCTTTCCTGGCAGCAGGACTCTCAGCGTATTCCAATAGTTTACCAGCCCATTCTTGATAAGAGCTTCCTTTGGATATCCGAGAAATATGAGATTGTTCCCCCTCCCTAATCAATGAATCCAGATCCTCCAGTAGAATTCTCCACGATATTCCGTCTACAATCAGATGATGTGCAATGAACGATACCTTAATACCATGCGGAGTATCGTAAAACACGCAATAAAATAAGGAGGGTGAATCCATTGAAATACTCTCTTTGATCTCCTTATCGTATTTGATCATACTTTCCAGATAATCTCCCTCTTCTTCTAAGCGTATATCCATGTATTTCATTACGGATGTCAAGGGAAAAACATCTTGATATTTTAACTGCATTGTTTCTTTGGCCATCGTAATTCTCAAAGAATCATGAACATCAACCAATTGAGAAATAGCATGGCAAAATTGGTTGTAAGAAATATCTTCCTTAAGATTGATATGGACGGATTGCAAGTAATAATCCTTGTTACTTATACTACCTTTAAGAAACCATTGATTGATCGGCGAAGGAGGAATACTTCCCTTACACTGGGCTGGTTGAGTTGTTTGTTCAGTAACACGCTTCTCTGCCATCTCAGCATGCTCTCCAACAATTGGAAATAAAAGTATATCTTTGGCCTTCAATTCAATTCCTTGCGTGTTAAGCAGAGAGGAAACCTGTATGGCTTTGATGGAGTCCCCTCCGATAAAAAAGAAATTGTCATCCAGAGATATATTTTCTGTTTTTAAGATTTCTTCCAATGCGCTCAATACCTGTTTTGCGATTTCAGATGGGCCACTGCGATTCTCAACACCCTGTGATAACTTAGGCATTGGTAGTTGTGAACGATTTATCTTTCCATTTGTCGTGACAGGTAAACGTTCCATTATCTCAAAATGCGAAGGAATCATATAACTTGGCAAGAGAAGCGATAACGATCTCTTTAACTGATTAGTAGAAATGGATTCTAGCAACTCCAAATGTGCAATCAGCATATCTGAGCCATTGGGTAATGAATGTTTCGTTACTACCGCTTCTTTAACGCCTTCAAGTCCACACATGATATTTTCAATTTCTAACACTTCGATCCGATAACCATTAATTTTCACTTGATCGTCTGCCCGGCCTACATAAAATAAGTTTCCGTCTTCGACGTAATAACCTATATCCCCCGTTTTATACATCCTTTGACCGAGTACGAATGGATTAGGTAGAAACTTTTCATTTGTTAAATCACCTTGATTTAAATACCCCCTAGCAACACCAGCTCCCGAAACAAACATTTCACCTTTTGTATACAAAGGAACCGGTTGTAACTCACCATCCAGAATATAAATTTGAGTGTTTTGTATAGGTTTACCAATACTTACGGATCCGCCTCTAACCGTAGCACTATCGTATCGGTAAATCATACATCCCACTACAGTCTCTGTCGGCCCATATTCATTAAATATATTGATATCCTGGCCAAACATTTCAAGCACATTTTCGGCAAGCTGTACTTTTAAATCTTCCCCTCCAACGATTAACGTTCTGAGTGAATTTCCATATCGCCCATGTTCAATCAGCAGTCTTAGGTGAGATGGAGTAAGCTTAATTACGGTGGATTGGTTATCCGTTATGACTTTATCCAACACAAACCCACTATTAGATTCACTGTAAATAACAGCTTTGCTTCCGCAAATTAACGGTGTAAAAATCGAAGTTAAAGTTAAATCAAAAGAAAATGACGAATAGACCGGAAACACTTCAATTTCGTCCACATATGTTGAGCAAGCCCACGTCGTGTAATTAAACAATCCACCATGTTCTACCATGACTCCTTTAGGAATACCCGTTGAGCCAGAAGTATATATAATGTAAGCAAGTTGGTTTTTGGCTGGAATAACCGTTAAATTATTTGTTGTTGTTCCCTCATATGTTGTTTCTAAAGAAATATCAATCACATTGATATTATTACAATATTCATCAATTCCACCTAAATTAGTTAAGATAGCGCTAACATTACTATCTTCAAGCATATATCTTTTTCTTTTTGAAGGAAGTTTAGGATCGATGGGTAAAAATGCCGCTCCAGCCTTCAATACAGCCCATATCGCTATAATGGCTTCCAGAGAATGTTCTGAGATAATAGCTACAACCTTCTCTGATCCAATGCCATATCTTGAAAGGTTACGTGCTAATGCATTGGATTTTAGATTAAGCTCCTCATATGTCAACCTGGTCTCACCGTACTCAAGCGCAATTCGTCCTGGATGAAGTGCCGCTTGCTTGTAGAATAATTCAACAATACTATTTCCTTCTATCTGGTGATCCTCAGTATCATTCCATTGATGAATAATCTCTTTTTCAAGCTCTGGCTCCATAATTCTTAAATCTTTTACCTTTGCTCCATTATCTAAGATGATCTGCTCTATCAAATATAGATAGACAGATGAGAAGTGTTGAATCTGAGCGTCTGTATAGTCGTCCGTCTTATACTCAAAGTCGAGTCGGATATGCCCATCCTGGTACCAGTCTTTAACAAAAACTTGAAGTGAATAAATCTGATGACCGGAGAAAAAGTCCAACGTTTTAATGTCAATTCCGTCACAATGCTCAGGAAGTGCTGCATTGCTGTAATTGATACAATGTTGAAATAGTTGATCCTTACCTTGTTGCTTGAGCAAAATATCTTCAATTAAAATATCGTAAGGATATTTCTGATGAAAATAACAATCATTTAGTTCTTTGTGGGCCTGAATCATAAATGTCGAATTTTGAATTTCTGGATCAATGTTCATTTTTAAGGGCATTGTGCTGGTATACATCCCAAAGCTTGCCCTCTCCTTGCGTCCAGAACGATTAAACACAGGAGTCCCCAATATGAGTTCCTCTGTCTTATCCATTTTGGACAAGTGAAGAAACAATACACCAGTGAAAAATGCTGCATTTGTTATAGCTTGATTTTGGATATAGTTCTTAATGCTGTTTGAACGGTTAGCATCAATGATCGTTGTTAACCTACGAGCTTGCGTGTTCTCGCTACTTTTCGTTTGAGCAACCTTGGTCAAATCTTCGAAACGTTTCGTCCAAAAGGTTTTGTCCTTTAAAAATCTCGAAGAGTTCTTGTATTTTTCTTCCCTATGTAGATAATCAGTAAATAATAATTGATCTGATTTAACTTCTTTCCCAGAAAATTTGCTTTGATATATATCAACGACTGACTCTGCGATTAGCTTCACAGACCAACCATCGCCAATCAGATGATGCACTTTAAAATAACATCCGGCATTTCCAGACTGATCAATAAAAACGATAAAACAAAAGAGTGAACTTTCAATCAATTCAAAAGGTTCGTTAAAGTGATTGGTGAACCACGTTTCAGAATCTATCTGCATCTCTCTAAAATCGATGAAGGAGACTTCATGTTCTGTTTCATCAACATATTGATATACGTTATTAGAACTTCGCTTCAGACGAATACGCAAGTTAGCATTGTTATCAATCAGTTCCTTAATGCTATCTTTCAGTAAAGTCAGATCCATCGCTTGTTTGAAATAAAATGCGCCGCCCAAGTTATACAGAGAACTCTTTGAATATATATTCTCTATGATCCATACTCTTTTTTGTGGATGAGACAATGGATATAGCAACATAAACACCCCTTATTTATAAACGATTGTTAATTATAACTTGTTATTATAATCAGATAATGGTGTTATTTGTCGTAAAATTGATTATAATGGAATAATAACTCCCATTTTTCTTCTATAGGAGATATTATAAACCAACTTTTTTCAAAAAAAATGCTTTTTTTTCTTTTATGTAAAATTGGATACATAATTTAAGATATGTTATTTTAATCTATATATCACGCTATGTTTGGCAATTAATTACCATTATTATTTGAAATTATGTAGATGTAATTTGAATAATGTTGCGGATTCTTAGGTCTATTAAACTTGCAAAGGAGTACCCATGTATGAAGTTTGTTACGGTTTCTGCATATAGTGTCGAACATCTTTTGCCTAAGACCGAAATATTTTGTTCCTCTATACACCATCAAGCTTACGCAATTATTGTTCCTTCTTCGACTTTCGTATCTTACGATGGTAATGAGCTACTTATAAATAAAATGAGCATACTAATAGGTAATAATTTCAGTTTGCGGAACTTAGGTTCTTCTTATGTAGAGATTCGCAAGATCACTTTTAATCATTCGTTTACTGACCTAGAAGAATATCCTTTGGTCATCCAAGCTTCTTCTAAGACAATGAGAAGTATAAACAAATTGTCCAAATTAATATGCGGGCCGTTAATCGGACGCTACATTGCTGAAACAGAAGAGCAAATTGAAACCCTTCTTCGAGCAAATCATGACAATTTCAGTAAGCGCTCTCATGAGGCGAATACCAAAGCACAGACAGGAACAATTGATAATCGTTTGATTATGGTACATCGCTATATCCGCAAACATTATGCAGAACCACTTACGTTACAATTACTTGCTGAATTAATCTATTGCAATCCAGTTTATTTAAGCAATAGTTTCTCTAAAATATTCGATGTATCACCTATGAGGTACTTACAACAAGTCCGGATGAAACGTGCCTGTGATCTTCTCAAAACGTCCAATCTGAATATCAAAGAACTCACGACTGCCATCGGGTATATTTCAAATTCTCAGTTTTCGAGTATTTTTAAGAAGCACTTTTCTTGTACTCCAGCCGAATATCGGAGATTCATCCGTATGAACTGTAACGAAGGGGAGAGTGTAACTCATTGACCGACAATCTCAAAGATACCATTACGAAAATGATCGCTCAGTGCCTGCAGGTTACTAACATCAAAGTAATTGATGTGCAAGATAATTTAAATGACTTAGGAATATGTTCCATTAAAGTGATAAGACTGATTGTACTGTTAGAAGAACACTTTGATATCACTTTTAATGATGAAGAGTTGTTAGTCGAAAACTTTAACACGTTATCCAATATACTCAACATCATTCAGTTGAAGTTAAATGAGTTTGATTATGAACAATAAAGAAAGGTGATCTCTGCATGACAGAGTTCACCTTTCTTTGTAGTTATCGGTATACGTTTAATTCAATCTACTATAGATAGGTTAATCTCACTTCCTCAAGATCTGATAACAGTTCCTGAACTGCCGACCGTTCCTGCTTCTCCATTTTCTCGATCAATTCAACTATTTTCACTATATCATTTGTCGTTTCTGACATACTGTGCTTTATACACCAATTCCTAAGAATTAAGCACAGCTGTTTAATTTCTCTGTAAGCCTTTTCATGAATATCCAATCTAGTAATATACTTTTTCTCATCGAGATAAACCAAACTTTTCAACATCACTTCCTTATGGTCAAAGAGCAAATGGAGAGATCTAATCAGACTAAATTCGAATAAAGCAGTCTCTGTAATATGTTCTCTTAAAAAACGATAAACTCCTATTCCCCAAGCGTCCGTATCTTTGCCAGGTTCTTCAACCAACTTATAATCGTTAGAGGATTTAGTTTCATTTATATAGTCATGCAACTGTTTAATCAGATAACCCAGATCTAACTTGAATTCACTTTTTCGTTCATTGAATTGCAAAAGCTGAACACCTCTGAACCACTCTCCCTCAGAATGAGGACTTACAAATGCTTCATTAACGCTATCAAAACTTGCTGTCGAGAAGGAATATTTGGAATTAAAAAAATCAGCTACGTAAAACATTTGATTTTCTTTGTTATATCCATAGATCAACATATCATGCGGAGCATGCACTTTTCCAAAATTATCATAGGCTGCAATGTAGTATTGATCTATGCTTAAATATACATAATTTTCTTCATCAATTGCATCAATAATAAACTGTGTTATATCGTCACACCACTTTACTAGAACCTTCTTATGATAGTGGTGTAATTCAAATAATCGATAGTACTCTCTAAAAACAGGCGTATAAAATTGTATGTAAACCTCTGGAGTCTCCCAGGCTACTAGCTGGACATGATTATGACAAAACCACGGAAAAAAAACATCTTCTTGAGTGCTAAGAATAGCAGTCATGTTTGCAAACGCAGGAAGTGAAGTAATCATTGGATATTTAATCGGTAATCCTTTTTCTGTTGGCATCCTTATCTTCCTTTCTTAAATCGCTAGATTTATTACTTAATAGTTAATTTAGACCAATTTTTTCTATCATATCAGAATTCACTCTATAATGAAAAGGCTTTCATAGTGGAACAACTAAAACGCATGTGTAGCACATTAGATATCTGTCATCATCGTATTTCGAGCAGTTATACTACCAGAGAATTTTCAAACCGAAACCGTACATTTTATTTACAAAAAAATATCCTCAGCACTTTGTACAATGTGCTTAAAATCCGTTATCTTTTAGCCGCTTTATCCAAACTCTTCTTTACGTCCACCTCACTTAATGTTAGATTTTATAACATATCATTATGAAAGCGAGTGGGTTGAAGATGGATCTGCAACAGTTATTGACTATCCCCATTCTCTCCAAAGCAAAGGTTATTGCCGGGCATCGTGGCCTTGATCGCTTGGTGCAATCGATTAATATTATGGACGCACCAGATATTGTACAATTCCTGAAGTCGGGAGATATGCTGCTGACAAACGGTTATATCCTGAAAGACCGCCCTGATGCTCATCTTGGATTCATTACAGACATGCATGCAATTGGTTGTGCAGCGCTTGCTGTCAAGACACAGCGTTTCTCTCTTGAATTATCTCCGCAATTGCTTGAAACAGCCGACAGACTGGGCTTCCCGATCATCGAACTGTCTGAGATAGACAATACACTTGGTGAAATATTTCAACATTCGATCAGTGCCATCCTTCAAAACAAAACCCATGAGCTACACTACGCCTTATCTATTCACAAACAATTTTCCACGATGGTGATGCAGGGAAAAGGCATACCATCCATCGTAGATACGTTGTCTCAGTTGCTATCCTCACCTGTACTTCTACTTGGCTCGAAGAAACAGATTACGGCAAGTTCCCACTATGTACAACAGTTGGATGACCAGTCTCTCGCCGCCCCCTTACTGACATTTATAGATGAGCATCCTTCCTTCCAAACCGCAATCTCGATCTGTCTACTTACTACTGATAAATATCGACACGCCGAGCTTCATCCCATTTTCACGGATCGGCACGAGGGCTATTTAATCGCACTATATGACAGTTCCGCAAGCTCTAAGCTCTCCACTCTGGCACTGGAGCAAGCCGTCAATGTGATCGGCCTGGAGTTAACCAAGAAGCAAGCCGTCAAAGAGCGTTCCCGCCGTTACAAAAATGAATATTTCTCCGATCTCATTCAGGGTTTCATTCGTTCGGAACAAGAAGCACTGCATCGCGGCAAGAAATATGGGTTACAAGCCAAAGGAAGTTCCGTTCTGATCATCGCCAAAAAGGATGAATCCTTAGCGGGCATACCTAAGCAGAACTCTACTTCCTCCGGGGAAGAGCGATTCATCTCGGAACGAGACGCTAATTACGAGCTGATTAAACAGGAATTCGCCAGATTGGATCTCTCCTTTGTCATGTTCACTAAGAACGACCAGTTCGGCATACTCGTCTTTTTGGCCGAATCGTCTTGGGACGAACACACCGTTGTTCAGCAGCTTGAGCGGATGGCGAGCAATCTGTATACAGAGTCGCAGCTCAGCCTATCCTTCGGCATAGGTAATTCCTACACCAATGTATTGGATATTGGACTCTCCTATAAAGAAGCAGTCAAGGCGCTCCAGTCCGGCTATCAGATGCGAAAGACCCGCTTCGCTCATTCCTATCAAACCATGGATATAAGCCGTCTGCTGCGCATGATTCCCCACGATGAGATGCTGCAGTTCCATCAAGAAACCTTTAAACCCTTCAACGACCGAGATCCAAACGAGCGCAACGAACTGATGAAAACCTTGTCCTCCTTCTATGAGAATCATTGCCAGATCGTTGATACGGCGAAAGAGCTCTTCGTACATCGCAATACAGTGATCTACAGATTGGAGAAATGCGAGAAACTGACTGGCAGGAACATTAAAGACCCGATGGAGAGCCTGCGCTTTCGACTTGCCTTCGCACTTGAGTCCCTTTTGAATGTTAATCCAGCCCCTAGTGAAGCTAATCATACGTCTTAAATCGAGAACGTGTCATATTTAATGACACGTTCTTTGATTTTTCTTTTCATATTCAATTCATGTTCAATCTTCATTTGTGCATTTTAACTGATTTAATTCTATTTTTATGTTCAGAGTAACTAATGACAATGATGCAAACAGTCTATATGATTAGGAATATATTCATTAATGTCATGTTAATTAACATCAAATTACATCAAGAAACGAAAAAACATCAGGCTGTAGGAAAGGGGCTACCTATCATGGCTATACAGATACAAGGCGTATCCAAATCATTTGTCAGTGCAACCGGAGAAGATATTCAGGTCCTGGCTGAGGTTTCGATGCAAATCAAGAAACAGGAGTTCTTTAGTATCGTGGGACCGAGCGGTTGTGGCAAAAGTACGATTTTCAATATTATCGCAGGTCTGCTTAAGCCAACAAATGGCAAGGTTATCGTCTGTGGCGAAGAGATCGATCAGACCACCGGACATGTCGGTTATATGATGCAGAAGGACCTGTTACTTCCTTGGAGAAGCATCCTGGACAATGTCACGTTAGGCTTGGAAGTGAAGGGCATGTCCAAAAAGGATCGCGGCGATATTGCCATGGATTATCTGGATCGCTATGGCCTGGCCTCATTCGCAGAAGCCTATCCCTCCACACTATCAGGTGGTATGCGCCAACGTGTAGCCCTCATTCGTACCCTCGTTACCCAGCCCGATATTATATTACTGGATGAACCCTTCTCCGCACTTGATTATCAGACCAGACTCATTCTGGAAGATGAGATCTTGTCTATCCTGAAATCCGAGGGCAAGACAGGCGTCCTGATCACGCATGACATTGAGGAAGCCATCGCCATCTCCGACCGCATTGCCGTTATGAGTAAACGACCAACAACTGTGAAGCAGGTGTATGACATTGGTCTCGCCTCGCAATATGGCTCAGCACTGAAAGCCCGCTCCGACCAGAAGTTCAAACAGTATTTTGAATCGATCTGGTCAGAGCTTGATATCCAAATGGGGAGGATCAGCTAATGAAGGGCACATCACCTGAAGTTACTCTTGCTGGAAAGCCTGCTGGAGTTACGAAGAGTAAGAGTAAACGCAGACAGTCCACCTTCTCCAAAGAATGGCTGATGACGATGCTGTGGCGGTTCATTATTGTAGCGGTCATCCTGGTGATCTGGGAATCCGCTGTTCGCTTGAAACTCGTTAACGGATTCCTCATGGGATCACCAAGCGCCATTCTTGATGCCGCCATCACCATGGCTAGCTCAGGACAACTGCTTACAGACGCGTTTGCAACGGTAAATGCCACCGTTATCGGCTTTGTAGCCGGAAGCTTAATTGGCTCATTGGCAGGACTACTCATGTGGTATTCCAAGTCCGTTGCCCGTGTGCTCGATCCATTCATTGTAGCGATGAACGGTATTCCGAAGATCGCACTTGCTCCCATGATTATCATCTGGTTTGGTTCAGGCATCTTCTCCAAGATTGCTCTGGCCTCCGTAGCAACATTTATCGTAGCGCTATTATCCGCCTACCAAGCGACTCATCAAATCGACGAATCCCAGATTAATCTGATGAAATCCTTCGGTGCGAAGAAATCACAAATTTTCCGCAAAATTATCGTTCCTTCCTCTCTGCCATGGATCATCTCGGCCTTCCGGATCAATATCGGTTTGGCATTGGTGTCTGTCGTAGGTGGAGAATTCATCTCTTCTGACAAAGGACTTGGACACATGGTATTCGTCGAAGGTAACCTGTTCAACCTTCCGGCCGTATGGGTCGGCGTGTTCATGCTTATGCTGGTCGCCATGCTCCTCTACACCTGTGTCGGTTATATCGAATCCCGTCTCCTTCCATGGAATGACAACAAGACCAGCAGCAAATCCACATCTGTATAGCTGACCTACAACGATTAAAGGGGACTGATGACTAATGCGTACATTCAAAAAGATAGCTTTTCTAACAGCGATGACGGTTATTTTGACTACACTGCTCAGTGCATGCGGAAGCAATTCCACAACACCCGCGAGTGGTGCAGGTGCATCTAATAGCGGGGGGCAAGCAAATACGCAGGTAGACAAAATTATGGTGTCCGAAGTTTATCACAACCTGCTCTACCTTCCCTTGTATGTAGCGAACAACCAAGGTTTTCTAAAGGAGAATCGTATTGAGCTATCTTCCATCCGTGCTGCCGGAAGTGGTCCAACGGCATTGTCTTCGGTGATCTCAGGCGAGTCTGCGTTCTCCTTCCACGGTCCTGAACATGTCGCATTTGCTAATGCAAAGGGCGGAGATGCTCGCTCACTGGTCCTTCTATCGGGCAGCGCTCCAGTATGGGCAGTTGCGCGAGAAGGAGTAACCGTGAACTCGACAGCGGATTTCAAAGGTAAAACCATCGTGGTGGGTTTGGCACCTACAAGTTCGAACAGCTTACTGCGGAAGCTGTTCGCTGACAATAACATCGATATCGACAAGGATGTGACGATCACCGAGGTTCAGAATGGCTCCGAGCTTGGTGCTGTATTAGCTGGCAAAGCCGATATTGCTATCGTTTACGAACCTCAGCTGGATCAAGGCATTGCAGAAGGACTGCATATTGTCCATGATTTCACAAAGGATTACCCTGACTTTGCCTTTGCAACGATGAATACAACCGCAAGTTTCATTGAAAAGAATCCTGATCTCACCCAGCGCTTTGTCACCTCTATTGAACAAGCCCTGGACTACATTCAATCGAATCCTGAAGGCGCAAAAGCAGTTGCCGTGAAGGAATTCCCGAATTTGGACAAAAACGTCGTGGAGCAAGCGGTACAACGCATGATCGACAGCAAGGTATATCCTGCGGAAGGACTCATCAATGAATCAGCATTCGAGACCGCAATCGATATGCAACGCTTCATCGGCAATCTGAAGGAAGACCTCGCTTACGAGGAGATTATCGATTCAAGCTTCACCACCAAATAGAGAGAGAAAGGGTGATTACTCTGAACCAGGATGACTATCTCACACACCGCCGTACAGAAAGCGCCAAATATGCGGACGGAGTTATTACAAGCGAGGAGCTTGCCCTATTTACAACAGACTTGGAGCTGATTCGAAACTTCAAGTTGCCAGAAGAAGTAGGGCCCAATCCCCCGCATAGGAGCGTGCCTCTGCGATGATTACGAAACCACTTAACGAGCTGACGATTGCTGAAGCCGCAACACTGATTAAAAATAAGTTGATATCGCCTGTCGAGCTTACAAAATCCTATTTGAATCGCATTGAGAAAGTAGAGCCTGCTGTGCAAGCCTTCGTTACAGTCACCGCCGAACAGGCTTTGCAGGCCGCAAGAGAGTCTGAACAAAAACTGATGAATGGCGAATATCTCGGTCCTCTGCATGGTATTCCCTATGGAGCCAAAGACATTATCCATACCGCTGGCATACGCACCTCGGCTGGATCAAGTACCTTTCCAGACTTCGTACCTGGAACGAATGCAACTGTAATTAATAAGTTGCAAGCTGCAGGTGCTATCCTGCTCGGCAAGACAACAACGACGGAATACGCCTTTCAGGGAGGAGAACCGCCAACCCGCAACCCATGGAATTTAGAACATACCCCAGGCGGTTCCAGCTCCGGCTCTGCCGCTGCAGTAGCGGCTGGCATGGCTTCCTTCACACTCGGAACACAGACCTTTGGATCTCTGCTTAGACCCGCAGCTTACAACGGATTAACCTGTATGAAACCCACTTACGGCAGGGTTAGCCGTAATGGTGTCATCACAGCCAGTTGGAGCCTGGATCATATTGGCGCCTTCACTCGATCGGCACAAGATAACGCAATCGTTCTGGAAGCAATGGCCGGGCAAGATGAGCTTGACCCCTTCACGCTCCCTCATGGCAAGCCAGATTTAACAAATGCTCTTGAGCATCCTATTTCAGAAATGATGGTCGGGCTACCGAGCAGCTTCTTCCAAACCGATGAACCGGCGATCTTGTTAGCGGTAGAGTCGGCCATCGCTGTGCTTGAGAAGCTGGGCATGCAATGGAAGAAAGTTGACCTGCCTTCTTATATGGAAGAGACCATGGCTGCTCATCGTACGGTTATGCGGGCAGAAGCTGCCGCCTTCCATCAGGAACGCTTCGCGGAAGCCTCTGATCGTTACGGCCACACGATGCGGGAGCAGCTTGAACTCGGTTACCAGACGAGTGCCGTTGATTATTTGCAGGCACAACGCATCCGAACGATATTCCGGAGCGAGATGATGATGCTTTTCGATGAAGTGGATGTGTTATTGACTCCATCAACACCCTATGTGGCCCCACATGGCTATAAGACGGGGAGCCCGATTTTTAACGGACCGTTTACTAATACAGGACTACCGTCCATCACCGTACCCATCGGGTTTGATACCACCTCAGGGAAGCCATTGCCTATCGGCATGCAACTTGCCGGTCCACTCATGAGAGAAGACCGCTTGTTGTCCATTGCTCATCATTATCAGCAGGCTACGAACTGGCATCAGTTAACACCAATCATACACACTCATTAGGAAAGGAATGACAGCTACGATGTCTACCATCATACATGCAAGTGCAGCACCCAAGTTCCCGCTTCCTTTCTCCCATGCTGTCCGCGCAGGAGATTTCCTCTACGTCGCAGGTCAGGTAGGCGTTGATCCACAGACGCTTGAGCCTATCGGCGGCATTAAGGAGCAGACTGAGCAGTGCATTCGTAATATTGAGGTGATCCTGCAAGAAGCCGGACTTACACTTGATCATATTGTGAAGGTAACCACTCATCTGGCCAGAGTCGAGGATCAGCCCGAATACAACGAAGTGTATGCGCAGATGATTAAACAGCCCTATCCCGCCCGTATTACCGTATTCAGCGGGTTAGGCCCTTATTTAATTGAAATGGAAGTGCTGGCGTATGCGCCTTCCATTCGAGGAGAGTAACACATCACCAAAGAGCACCTGTAGCCATAGATGGGTACAGGTGCTCTTTTTGTTCTAGAAACCCGGTTTTCTTTTGAAAAACGGGTTTCTTTTCGTATTCCTATTTTGTTTTAAAGCGAGATGCTTCTTCGGCCAGTTGTTTGGTCAGTCCATCGATTCTCTGCACCATATCTGTCAAATGTTCCGTCATGCCGGACTGTTCCTGCATTGTTGCTGTGACTTCCTCAACAGAAGCCGACACCTCTTCACCCGAAGCGGACAAGTTCTGTGCAGCTCCAATGACGTCATCCTTATCACGTTCAATGGATTCGATCTCCGTGGCAATAGCCTGAACCTGGCTCATCATCTCATTCATATTCTCGGTGACAAAATTGAATGTCTCCTTGGTCTGGCTAACACTGCTCTTATGCTGTTCCGCAATCGCTTCAATAGCCTGAACACTTCGGTTATTCTGCTCCACGTGATCAATGGTCTGCATCACAATTCGGTTGATATCCTCCGATTGAGCTGTCGTCTGCTCTGCCAGCTTGCGAATCTCAGAAGCAACGACTGCGAAGCCACGTCCCTGATCACCAGCTCTCGCCGCCTCGATCGAAGCATTCAACGCAAGTAATTTCGTCTGATTTGCGATTTCGGCAATCGTACCTGTAATCTGGTGAATGCCCGAGGAGCTTTCGGCGAGTTGCACTGTAATTTTGGAGATGTTGCCAACTTCAATCTCGTTCTGGCCGTTCACCGCAATGAGTGCATCAATAACTTCATGATTATTTTTGAATGCATCCGTAATTTCATCTGCCTTGAACTTCACTGCCTGCGACATTCCATTCACATTGGCAATCTTGTTACCAACATTCATGAATTTGTCCACAATGGCTTCCGTATCGTTCGCCTGGGACTCCATCGCTCGTGAAATCTCAAATGCTGTTGTCGTTGTTTCGGCAATCGTGGTCGAAGTTTGCTGAGTGGACTGTTCCAGCTCGGATGTACTTGTTTTCAGGATGCCGATGGAATGGTTCATGCTGGAGATCAGCTGTTTATTGCCTGCTGCCATGGTATTGAAGCTGTCCACCAATTGTTTGAATTCTCCGCTATATTTACCTTGAGCCTGCACCGTCAGATCGCCGTCAGCAAGCTGTCTGAACAACACAGTTAGTCTGGTAATTGGTCTGGTTACCAGCAAAGAGATCAGAATACCCGCTACGACGGAAACCGCAATAGCACTAAACAGAACAATATACATCTGTTTTGCCATCGCACGCAAAGGTTTCTGCACATCACTCAGTTTATCTTCAACAACGACGGTCCAGTCTGATCTTGGTATTTTGGAGTAATACGCCACTTTCTCATCTGTGCTAATATCCCCTTGCTGTAGTTCAGCGCCAGGAGCCAGATCTATCAATGATTGGTATTCGCCGGACTCCATCTTCTGGCCTGCCAACTTCTCATCCGCTGAATCGTAGATAACCGTACCTACACGGTCCAGAATGATCACTTTTCCCTCATCATTTATATTGATATTTTGTAGCTGATTAACGAAGAACGAGGTGGATGCCGCTGATACGAGCACTCCCTGTACTTCTTGACTCTCATTGTAGATTGGCATGGCAAAAGCCGTACCTAGTTGTCCTGAGGACTTGGCTACAATCCCTTCACTAATCACGTTTTTACCCTGAATTGCTTCTTGGAAATATGCCCGATCTCCGCGTTCTGCCTTGATAACTGCCGGATCATTCGCTGCAATAATAATGCCATTTCGATCCAACAAAATCAGACTGTTGTTACCTTCCATACCTGCCAGACTGTCCGCGAGAATACCACTTGCCTTATCCAGCAGTTCATTGTTTTCCGAGAAAAAATTCTCCCCTTCCTGTCCATCCGTATTCCGAATCTCCAGCAGATCCTGGAAGGTCCGATGTGTTGTGATCAGAAAGGTGGATTGTTCTTCCAAACTTAGTGAAGCATACAGACCTGCCCCCACCCGGTCCGAGGTTGCTTTAATCTCATCTTTGCTTTTGTCGAGTGTGATGACAGCCGCTACAGTGTAGGATACTACTGCAGTTACCGCCAGTACGATACACACCAGCAGACTGATCATAAGTGGCAGTTTGACTCTGAACGACATGTTGCGCATGCGTTCTCTTGCCTTGCTAAATACCATGATTACATTCACCATCCATTTTCATTTTCATCATTATGAAGTCCAAATTCTATGTATCTACTTTATATCGGTCGATATCAAATAATCTGTAAGCTGTTTCGCCAGTTATACTAGGTCAAAGGCCACTGCAAACGATTGGAAAATGAAGACTTTGGGTTAATACAAAATATGACATCAACATCGTATAATATATGAAATACATATCGTGCAGGAAGAGGGACAACGCATTGAATCCAAAAATGCCTACTTTATTAAATGTCGAATAGGAGAAGTGATATGGCAAAAACAGCATTACCTACGCTATTAAATGTCGTGCGCATTTTATTGAGTGTAAAACTGATCTACGTGATTGTGTCCTTTATCGTGTTCCTCATTGACTTCAACCAGAACATGGAGGCCTATCTGGGTTTCTTACGCAAAGGAGATGATCTGGCTTACGCCTCTGGCGTAATCTTAGCCAGAATGTTGTTTATCATCGGTCCCAGCCTGCTTGCTGTTATATTCATCACCAAAAGAAAGTTCAAGCTCACCGTGACGTTTCTGAGTCTGGCGCTATTCGTTGCCATTCCGAATGAGAGTAACCTCTTCACCCTGATTCATCTCTTCGCCCTGCTCATCGTGCTCTTGCATCGTCCAAGCAAGATGTATCTGAAACGAAAGGATACTCCTGTCAATGAAGCCGTAGTTGAACCGAAGAATTAATTCGAAAAGGAGATCACATGATATTGAAGTCCAGATACACGGTGGAGCGCATAAGATATGATGTCATAATAAAAAAACAAGGACGTTCCTATGTATTACAGGAAGGTCCTTGTTTAATGTGACTCATTATACAAAGTGATTGTGAGATTTACAATTACAGTGCAGCTTGATAAATTTGTACTACATCTTCACGCTGCAAGTTTTTGAAGAATCCGAACGGACCAAATCGCATCGCTTTATCAGCCATTACATCAATCTGACTGTCGTCGATGTCATAGTCCGCCAGACGGCTAGGGGCACCAATCGAAGTCCAGAATGTACGCAGCGCTTCAATGCCTTCTTCAGCAACTTGTTTGTCCGACTTTCCAGTAGGATTAATATCAAATACATTAATGGCCATACGTTTGAATCGATCTACATCCACATCCAGATTATGCTTCATCCAGTGTGGGAAGAGGATTGCAAGACCTCCCCCATGAGGAATGTCATACACAGCCGATACGGCATGTTCTATATTGTGAGAAGCCCAATCTCCGGCAAGACCCATATTCAGGACATCGTTAAGCGCCATTGTTCCACAGTAGAGAATGGTTTCGCGCAGTTCATAGTTTTCCGGATCTTTGATCAGGCGAGGGGCTGTACCGATGACGGTACGAAGAATCGTCTCACAGAATCCAAGCTGAACTGGTGTATTCGTATCCAGATGGAAATAATGTTCAAACACATGAGACATCATGTCCACCATGCCGTATACAGTCTGATCCAGTGGTACGGTGTATGTGTACTCCGGATCAAGAATGGAGAACGCCGGGAAAGAATACTCGCTGAACCATGCCCATTTTTCCTGCGTGTCCTGATTGGTTATTACTGAACCGTTGTTCATCTCGGAGCCTGTCGCTGCCATCGTTAGAATTGTCCCCAGTGGAAGGCCGCCTTCTGGGGTTGCTTCGCGCACAACAACATCCCACATGTCTCCATCGTATTTGGCTCCTACTGCGATGGCTTTCCCGCAGTCAAGCACACTGCCGCCGCCAACCGCAAGAACCAGATCAATGTTATGTGTTCTGCATAGTTCTACACCCTTATGAACCGTAGACAGACGAGGGTTCGGTTCCACACCAGCCAGTTCCGTAACCTCTGCTCCGATCTCATTCAACTGGCTGATTACCTGATCGTACAGCCCGCTACGTTTGATGCTTCCACCACCATATACAAGCAAAATACGTTTTCCGTATTTTGGAACTTCGGTTTGTAGTGCTTGAAGTTGCCCTTTGCCAAAAATCAGCCGGGTCGGATTATAAAACTGAAAAGATCTCATAACGTATGTTCCTCCAAAGAAATCTGAAATTTTGTGCATCCACCATTATAGTTCTCTTTATTCGTAAAAACAAATACAGGCAAGAAGGAGACAACAGATGAGTATGGAGTCTGTCAAATTACAACAATTAATAAAACAAACCATTAATCAATATGTATCCTCGGATATTCACATTCTAAGTATCAAAAGTAACCCAATCGGTGCCGGATCTCAAGCCGTTGAATTGCTTCGACATCATATTGAATTCCTTATAAATGGTGTGAAAAGGGATATTTCTTTCGTAACAAAGAAGGCCACATTCATTGAACGCTCCGCCTTGTCCAGATTATTTTTACAGGGAGCCAATGTACCCTATCATCTTTCGAATGAACCTCATACTCAAGATCGCAGTCTGATCTGCATTCAGGATGTGGACTACCAAACCAATTATAGTCATCTGGATATAGACCTGCTTCAGAATAAAGAATTACAAGCACTGGCCTACATACATGGAACGAATATGGGGTCGAAAAAAGAACTGCCATGGATACCTATTGTGGATCGATCTCATATCATCGAAATGATGGAAAGACGCTGGAGACCGTTGTGGAACACCGCCATAGAACGTCCATCATTCATTGAGGAATTCGGATCACCGCTCATTTCGGAAATTGAAGCTGTAGCAGATCATATTGTAGATGATCTTGAAATTCTCATCGAAGATGAGCACACACATACGATGATTCATAATGATCTGAATCCTGGCAATGTATTGGTACACAACAATGAGGATGTTTATTTTATCGATTGGGAGGAAGCAAGGTATGGCTCCCTGTTCTTTGATATCCCTCTGCGCTGTACACATTTGAAACAAGTTGATATCTATCGGGAGTCCCTAAGTTCTCACGGATACGATATTTCACAACATCAATTCGAGAAGTACTTCTCTCTGGCATCCCGATATCTCGGCATCCGTTATATGAGTTGGAACCTTGGGGTTTGGGAACAATACCCACATGCAGAAAACGACTTAAAAAGGTATATAAAAATGGTGACTCAACCTTTGTTCTCCTAATCCCTCATCAGATTAGACGTACGATGAATGCCTTGTTCTCCTGGACAAAAAAGCTCCTGCCAGCAAAGTGGCAGGAGCTTACGTGACAGGGATTAAGCATGAACATCACATGATTCATGCTTTCATGACAGGCATGCTATACGTCCCCTCAGATATTAATAATTCGGTACTTAGGTTCTACCCCAGATCGACAATCCGCTGTCCAATACGCGGAAACAGCCCGAAGGCATTCTCATAGAAGACTTTATCATGATGCTGTTCCGGTACAAGTCGGCGGACAAATTCGGCATACAGATCGATTGGTGCAAGCGGCCAGTCGGTGCCAAACAGCATTTTCTCGTAATGATCCGAATAGACCAAGGCCCGGCGGAAATGATCCATGAACAAAGGCTCGTTCATGAACCGTTCAAAATGGGGCCGATCCCCCACCACAAGACCAGACAAATCCGCATACACGTTAGGATTCTTCGCCACCACTTCAGCTGCATCCATCACCCAGGGATCACCCAGATGACAGATCATGAAGTTCACACCACGCTGCTGCAAGGCTAATTCATCCACCGTCAACGGATGCGAATATTTGAGTAATCCATTCATGGAGTACGTGTCACCCGTATGAATCACGACAGGCAGGTTGTACTTGGCTGCGAGTTCATAGACCGGAGTATAGATTTTGTCATACACATAGTGATGATAGTATCCGGCATAGAGTTTGATTCCGGCTACTTCAGGGGATTGCAGTCTTGCTTCAATCCGATCAAGCTCGTCCTGAGCGTTTTTACCATCTAGCGCATTGGGATTGATCCCCACACATTCCATGAGGAATGATGGGACCTTCTCTTCCAGATCAAGTCCCATCGGGTTAGGGGAACTGGAATCCGGGAACGCTCCCTTCGTCTGCTCCGTAACCCCCATTCCGATACCCATAATGACGTCGTTTTTATCAAACTCCGCTTTAAGACCAGCGGCAGAGTAATCCACTTTAGACAGATCGATCGCTGTTCGGTGAAAGCTGTCGATGTCCGACAGATGAATGTGAATATCAATGATCGACATGTGCAGCCTCCTTTTCATCGGTAGAAGTTACAAAATTCAGTTTGAGAAGGTCATGCACATCCGCTGAACTCAGCGGGATCTGTCCCAGAACCAGATATGTTGGCTCCGTCCAGATCGTCTCCCCCTGCTGGATTGTCAGATGATGATTCACGTTCAGACCCGTCACCTGATTATTAGCAAACCCCCACGCACTCTGATTCGGGTAACGATGGACCGCATGTAGCATGTTTTCACGCGAAACCGATCCTACTCGCAAAAGGTCTTCAAGTGGCAGGCCCACATCCACCTTGCCCAGCGGGAATCGATCTTTACCCGGTTGCTCTATCCAACCTTCCGCAAATACAGATGAAGGCTGGAGGAAACGCTCCTCCGCAAGCGAGTAATCCGTCAGCGTCAGGCCGCTTTCGTTTGTCACGGCAAGTAACGTGCAGAGTACAGGAACACCCGGCAGCATCAGATAATGCTGGTGGATCGTGAGTCCCCGATTCGCTTCATGCTTCTCAATCCGGGTGGTCAGCTTTATACCCTTCCAGACGTTGCCGTATTGATCCTTCTGCTCTGTCCAGGAAGCGGCTCTTTGTTCCAACTGGCGGCTGAAACCATTCATGCCTGGAACCCCAACACCCAGTCCGCCGTACCACGGATTCCACCACGAGCGTGGAGCCGGTTCAGGGTACGAGCTATCCAGCCATTCTTCTCCTGCATATTTCAGGGAGTGTACTACACTCCCGAATTCAGGAGCAACAGCGATCGACAACACCCCATTGTCTACGCTGTACAAAGGTCCAGATGAACCTTCTTCAATCATCTGCTTCACCTCTGTTCCGCTCTGCGGGAACCAAAGGGCAGTTCGCTCCTGAATCCGATCTTCGCCCCGGTATAGCCCATGAACTTTCCAACCTCTCACGTGCTGGTGGCGGTCAGCTTCGTCTGGTGAAAATGTCAGCTTGGCGGAGTTTAGATTCTGCTCCGGATTGAATTCCTTCGCATTGGCCCTAACCTCCGGTTTACCACCCTGCTGTACATACAGCTCCAGCTTGCCCGCAAGCGGAACCAGTTTATGTTCAGTCAACGTTGCTTGCAGCACATCCGGGGCAAATGGATTCCCCTCACTCAGTGTCAGATCCAGATGACTGTCCAGCAACGGAATGATCCGATTACGCTGCTTTCGTGCAAACGCACGAAAATCCGACCATTTGGCAAACGTGTTCAAAGCATATACAGTTGCTTTTGTCCGCACAACGGCTCCTGCGGGAATACGGCCAAGCTCATGCTGAAACCCCAGCGTGTATTCCGGGCGAAGCAACTTCAGAGAAGGGTCCCAATAGATACCGCTGGCACCATACTCCTCCTTACAGAACAGCCAGTTCTCCGTGATTTGGGCGCTGTCCCAATGGCTCGGATCGCCAGCGTAAGAATCCCCCATATCCACGAAGCGCCCCTGATAAGGAAGGATTAACCTGCTACCATAGAACCCAAAGTTGTTCATTAGAAACAGGTCTTCTTCCCAAGCGGTACCTCGTGTATTTTCAACCTCATGGTGGAATTCGGCGATTCCATTCGCAGACAACTTGACCACAGACTTAATCTGCAAGCCAGGGAAATCCTCCGAGTCATACAGTGCTTCAAGAACCTGACGTTCCCCTTCGGGATAAATATTCACTTCTTTTGCTTGTTTCTTGGATAACTCTTCGGCAAACGGCTTACCCAGCTTCGGATAAGTCCACCAGAACGAATGACGGGAGCCCGGATATTCAATCCACATGACATTATCATGTTTGTTCATATGGAGCGAGAATGCGCCATTCACAGCCACCCATTGATCCTCAATCTGCCCGCCATATTTCCCTTCGATTCCCTTCATCAGTACAGAAAGTTTACTTGTAAAAGAGATCGCATGGTTCCCCACTGGGACAGCCGTCACTTCAACTTCTTGGGAATAGAGACCATACGAACGCAAGGTGAAAGGCACTGGCACAGACATCTTACCTTTGGCTGGCACCGTAAAGCGCACCGAACGCTCCGCCCATTCCAGGAATTCATCCTCAGGCAGGTCCAAGCTGAACTCCGTTTCTGCATCCACATTATTTTCCACGTTCAGAACCAACTCAGCCGAGACGCCTGGATAGAGCTCCTTCACAGGCAAAACGGTCTTGATTTTGGCCGGGAATTTCGGGGCAATACCTAACCTGAACTCCGCTTTCTTACCGCCGATCAACCATGTGCTGACAACCACGGGATGAGTCTTATTGTTATTCTGTTCCTCTGTAATTGGATCAAGGTGAAACTCACCTTCCACGATGATGGTTTCTCCCGGAGCGACTGCTTGTGCAATGTCCAGCGCAAATCGAATGTTTTTGTTATCCTCACCCTTGATCTCAACCGCCAGTTCGGACGCAGAATTGTTCTTAATGCGATAGCGAACCTTATAGCTGGAACCGAATACCAGATCATGATCATCAACTTCTGTTGAGATTTCGTAATCTGGTGTTTCGAGGGCAGTCAGCCCGCGACCCGACTTTTCAAATTCAGCCCGCAGGGAAACATCTCCCTTTTTCCACGTGTAGTCAAAGAAATCAAAACCGCGCTCCCGTCGGCCATCCGGCTCGACCACGAGTTCACGCGTGCTGTCTGCATACCAATCCAACTCCTCAAAATAAGGAGCGATTGCTTCGGTCTGCAAAATGGTAGGGATGAAATTCATCAGATGCACATTATCATCTTTTTTCTCCCAGAAGAATCCGCATTTCTTGTACATCGGTACAGCCTTTGTGTTGCCTGCCCATGTGAACAGATCCAGGCGAGGCCATCCGGCCTCCACGGTCTTGCGCACAGCATTCAAGATCAGATTACGTCCAACTTTATAACCGTGATAGTCGGGGCGTACGTTAAGCAGCGGTACATATAGCGCTCTCTCGTCATAGCGGTAATGAGCAAAACTACAGAAGCCAACAACCTCTTTCTCATGAACAGCTAGAAATGCATAAAGATTGGACGAACTCTCCATCTCCCGGCGAACGGTTTCCTCTGTTCTAAGGTTGGTGCCGCCACCCCAGCTTTCATTACTACGGTTCCACATATCCGCGAGTGCGGCAGCGTAAGAGGGGTCGTATTCAATAATATGGATTTGATCAATAATCGAAGTTACGGTCATGTTCTGATCTCCTTCTCTTTATGTACAGGATGGTGAAGAAGCTAGTGATAGTCTTATCATACTATAATTGGAAGCATTTTCAGAGCATTATATCATTGCTTCGGTATCCACTTCCGTATGAAGTGTCAATGAATCCATGCAACCCTTATGTACGGGTAAACATATTGCCGCAGTGTGCCCTGAAATGGACATCCATGTGAACTTTGACAAGCTCTATTCGCTATTGTTACTCTTTGTACAGGAGTGTTTCTTTTATATATAAAAAAGATAGATTCATGGAGGGAAAGCATGACAGAATGGATCACGCAATTTATACTCTTTTTTAAAGATTTGTCATACGCAGGTCTGGTCATTGCCTTGTCGTTTGAATTCGTACCTGCTGAACTTGTGCTGCCCATGGCGGGATATTGGGTGTATCTTGGGGATATGAAGCTTTGGTTGGCTATACTCGCTGGTACCGTAGGCGGAACGTTTGGACCTCTGACGTTGTATGCCTTGGGACGATACGGCGGCAGACCGATGGTCGAAAAATTCGGCAAGTATTTCTTGATTCGCCCCCACCATCTGGACGCTTCCGATAAATTCTTCGAGAAATATGGCAGCGGGGTAGCTTTCTATGGACGTTTTGTCCCCGGCATTCGGACCGTGATCTCCATCCCATGTGGAATGGCGAAAATGAATGTGTTTAAGTTCAGTATCTTTACATTTTTGGCTATGCTTCCGATCACCTCATTGTACATCTACTTAGGCTTCAAATTAGGCTCTCAATGGGAGCATGTGGACGAGATTGTTATGCCTTATATCGTTCCGGCAGCGGTGGTTTTCTTAGGTGCTTTTGGATTGTACGTGCTTTTGAAACGTTGGAAAAGAAGAACGACTCAAAGCGAGTCATAGGCTTGTTTAAAGATCGGAAGTCAGAGGTGCTTGTTACTCATTGACTGACTGATGAGAATACATGTCAAAGCCCCGCCGATCGTGAGAATCAGCGGGGCTTTTGTTCTGGGAAAAAAGAAAAATCCACTATATGCGGATTCCTTTTTAGCCATTATGGACTTAAAGTCTTGATTTTAGTAACCTAACTTTATGGATGTCATGAAAGTAGCCCTCATGTATTCTTCTTTCATTCGAAAGCAAAACACCTTGAACTGAGCCAATGGGTTTATTTTTCTTCAATTGAAATAATACATCTTAGTGAACTATGTAACAGCTAATAATAGATCGGTTACCAGTTCTTTTTCAAGTAACTGTATTTCCTTTAGTTTTACTAATATAGCTGAGAAAGTTTTCATATTATTTGTAATGGCATATTTCAATGATAAATTTTTCAACAACAAACATTCTTTGCACAGAAATAGAGATTTTTTTGATAAGTCTTCAAAATCTTCAGCATTCAAATATCCTTTTGATTTTAAATAATCTATCCTTCTATTCATGATCTTCTTGTGTTCCCAGATTATCCTGTATAATCTCATATCTTTACTTAATTCTATGTCATCAGAAAATTTAAGTAGTAGTTCATCATATACAGCTAGTCCGAAAACAGAGTTTCTAGTACCTTTATGCGTAAGGAAAGAGTTTTTGGATTTTAGGAAATCTTCTAAATACAATATAAAAATATCCAAATCAAACTCTAAATTAAAATGATAAACATACCTAGTAGTGTTACTTGTTAATTCAGAAGTGAAATTTCTTATGAATTTAATAGTGGATTCCGAATTTTCTGTGAATGATAAAACAAATTCTGCAAATGGTATGGCGTATTGACCAAATATCATTTGTTTATTGTAACCAAGATAATACAGCTTCTTTTCGTTTTTATTATAACCATATATTAAATTATCATGATGGAAATGTCTTCGCTTATAACTTGATTTGTTAGACCAGTAATATTCATCAATACCAACTTCTACATAATAATTCAAGTCAATATTTTCTAAAACTATATCCAAAATATTTTTATTGAGCGTATTAATTGTATTTTTATTTACGTTTGAATACTCTAAAAAAGGGATATTAGGGTATTTTCCATTGTGGGAGAAGAAATCTATTTTAAAGTCATCTATCGGATCTTTTCTATTATTATAAGTGTAGAGTTGAGTATAGTTCGTGAAAAACCAGCCTAAGAAAGCCTTATCTTTCTCTAATATCGCCAGTGGGTATGCATGATTTAAAAAAGTTTGAATTGAGGGGGGATGAATCTCCAATTTTTTCTCCACGTGTTCACTCTCCTTTATAATTAACATACCCTTATCATGTATCCTTAAATGATTATTTGTCAATTTCCTATAATAAAAATATGAATTTATAATGAAATATGTATTAGAACCTCTCTCATGACACTTAAAGTACGATTAAACATTGAAACGACTTATTAAGATCCTTAGATCAAGCCCTAATCGCATAAACGCTTAGGGCTAAATCTATTTATTTCTTGAACCAAAAAGTAAGGTTTGAGTATGCAGTTCATTTCCCAAATTAACACGTGATTTCTAAATCAGTTCCTGCCTTCTTTTCAAATACACATACAACACTACGCCAGATGCCGCACAGATCACAGCACATAAACCAATGAACCCATACCCCGCCTGAAGTCCGCGCAGCAGTCCCAACTGAGTCGTTGAACCGTACAAATTCTTCACACCTTCAATCACCCAGCCAATCACATAGTTACCAATGACACTACCAACCCCCATCAAGGTAACCGTAAATGTAATCGCGGTGTCACTGCCATTCGGATATCTGCGTGCGATAAACGCCATCACTGTTGGATAGATCATCGCTATGCCCGCGCCAGATATCGCAAAGAAAATCGCAAGACGCTCTCCCCCTGCAAGCGCCACGAACGTACATACTCCCGAGAAAGCCGAGAACATAATCAGTGACAATACAAATCCGATCCGGTCCGTCAATGGTCCAAGCAGCAAGCGTCCCAGCGAGAACGTGAGGAAGAATGCAGATAATAACCCGGAAGCTTTGACCGTGTCCCACGTGTAGGCTTTTTCCAGGAAATTAACCAGCCAACCCCCAACCGCCAGTTCCGACACCACGCCAAAAGAAAGAATGAGCACCATCAGCCAAAGGGCAGGATCACGTGTTAACGTCTTCAGTGAAGTCCGATCTTCATGGGGAAGATCGTCCCCCGGGAATTTGCTGCGCAGCGCCGCAATGATCGGTAGCAGACAGAGTGACAACATCACCAGATACATACCGCGCCAGTCCAGTTCGTGTCCAAACACTTTCAAGGACATGACACCCGTCGCCAGCAAAGGAGCCACCGTTGAACTCAGTCCATAGAAGAAGTGGGACAGGTTCATCATCGTACCTGTGTTTTTCACAAAGATCCGCGCACCCAGAATCGCCAAAGCAATCTCCAGCATACCGTTACCAATGTACATGAAGAAGTACGATGAAGCAAAGAGTGGATAGGTATGCGACACATAAATGAACACACCCGAGAGGATCATCGATGCAAATGATATGATGCTAACCGCCTTGATGCCCCATTTGCGAACCAGAATAGCCGTAAAGGAGCAGGCGATCAGGTACCCCAGTGCGTTCAGGGACAATAAAGTCCCGAGCTGTTTCTCATCCAGATTGAAGTCGAATTGAATGCGCGGGATGGCTGGTCCCTTAATATTTTCCGATATGCCAAATACGATAAATCCCAAAAAGATCGTTGCCAGTTGCATGGCGTACAGCTTGTTGAACTTTCGTTTGTTCCCTTGCTTACCTGCTTGCTGATTCAAAATAAGTTCCTCCAGTGTGTTCAGGAAAATGATTGCACGTTATAACTACGATTGCAGTACCATCTTCCGACCGCTGTTATCCCTGTATTTTTTTGAATCTTTTCTAAAGGTGAAAATACAGTGATAAAGGCGTTCTTCAGATTGGTTCTGCCCTCTACGTTACCGTGTCAATAATTTGTACATTCGAGGCAGGAAACATGGTTAAGCTTTATTCCTAAAAATAGAATACTCGTAAAAGCTCCTTTTTCCTTTACCACTGCTTCTCAACCACCTGAATGCGGTAGGTCAGGCTCTCCAGCGTCACCGCGACCAGCCCAGTTACATATTCGCGCCGAGTGTCTCTTTGGATGATTAACTCCGGCATGTGCTCCAATGGAATCATTCGATCCAAACAACCTTGCGTCAGGTCATCCCGCATCGCCGGGTCCATCGTATCCCCTGTAACCACAATCGTAGCCGGGTTAATGATCGCGATAATGGACACAAGCGTCTGTACGACGAGTTCCTGCAAACCCTCTGTCGTTTTCAACATGCGCAATTGCTCTTCCCGTGACACGCCAAACGGTAGAAAAGATACCTCGCCCCCAAATTGTGTGTTCCCGGTCAGCGGACGACCATCAATGATAAAGCCTGCACCCGGAAAATGGTTCTCTGGGAAAGTCACCACCGCAAAGTTCTTCTCTTCCTCAAATTGCTGCTGGTTATACAGTCCATAGACCGTCAGGTTCATGTCGTTGCCAATGACCACTTCCACGTCTTCATACTGCTCCTTAAGCCTTGGCCCGAGTGGCTGATACATCAGCTCCGGTACGTCGCAAATCCCAATCACGCCGTTGTGTGCCACACCGGGTATGCCGATACCAATCGCCTGCACATTGTGGTGTTGTTCAATCAGGTTTGCAATTAGATCCTCTACCACCGTTACATTAATCTCTTCCAAAATGAGCGTCTGTTCGTCCGCCATCTCTCCGTTCAGATTGGCATATGTATGTGTGATCGAGTGAATTCCGCCCTCTGTTCGAATAATCAGGCACAGTACGCTGGCGTAGTCCGCATTGAATTGATATCGACTCGCCGGTCTTCCCCCACTCGATTCGTCTGGACCCAGATCGATAATTTCACCCGTTTGGAGTAATTCGTTCAGGATCGTGCCGCATGTCGCTACGCTGAGTTTCGTCAGGTTAGCAATGGAAGCTTTCGTGCCGACGCCCATGGACCGGAGCGTATTCTTCACCAGTTCAACGTTAATACGTTTGACCTGCTGAGTGTTGTGTGATGTGGGTAACATGGTAAGTTATATGCCTCCTTTCGTTCATTTCGAACCATTCAATGAATGTTTTTAAAAGTATTTTAATAATTGAATTTTAGGGGGATTTGGGAGGAAAGTCAATGCTAAATTGAGAGCGAAAAACGTATGAATGGACAGGCAAAAAGACAGTTCAAGATCATCTTGTGTGATCCTGCACTGTCCTTTAGTTAGGGTGGTTTTATGTAGACTGGCTCATTTGATTTGCCAAGATGCTCTTCTCCAGTCGGACTTCAAATAACTTTCGGTTCAGATCCTGTTCCATGGAATGAAGGTGATATGCTGCTTGTTTTACTGTGTCCATGTGTAGCACTCCTGCTCGCTTCGCGATAATGTCCATTGCGTCTAGGATGAGTTTGTTGCATGTTACTAGCTAATCGATATAATCGTCTATGTTTCGTTAATCAAAAAAGACATTCTTCTAAATGTGAAATTATTTCCCATTACAAGACTCTTTCGGAGGAAGAAGGGATGTCACGAGTCCTACAATCTTACGAGTCTGAATCCCAGTCGATATATATATTTCCTCCCCCGAATGGACATCTTTAAGATAAAGTCTAGCATGACTGTTTTTTTGAAATAAGTTGATTAAGTCTACTCGATATTCATACTTTCCGTCCGACGTAATCTTCAATGAGTCACTACTGATCTTTTCGTTTGCCCAACCGTGAGTACTCACACTTTGAATCAATACGAAAGAGAGTAAAGTGGATAATACCATCCACACACAAATTCCAATATAATCTCCCCTGCTCGTTGGAATCCATCCTTTAAAAAGAAATATAATAAATACAATCGTAATTAATAGTACAGGAATACCAGCTCCCCACAAATAGGTTGTTCCCATAATATCCATTCCTCTTTGGAAATACGCTGTAGAACCGAGGAGAAACCATACGAATGATGACAGATTAAAAATCATTAGTAATATCAATAGAAATTTTAACCAGATCGCCAAAATAACCCTCCTCTCTCATGTAAACATCTTTTTCATTTTAATTTTAATATTGGCTCGATGCACTTCTTCCATATGTCTACATTACTATGCATCGTAGAATGTGCTTCAATTTTCGAGCCAGTCTCTCCGTCTTTCGCACGCACATTATCTGCACCCTTAAACTTCCTCGTAGATGTAGAACCAAACCCTAATCGCCACCATTTTCCTCCCATATCCATTTGGACGGAATCTCTGTTGTTATACATTTGAATGTGTTGCCCAACCTTTGTATCAAGCTTATATTCCCTAACTGGATTCGCTACAGTTATTAATATCTCGACCTTCTTTCCCTTTTTCTCAAGAAGATTAGCTAACAAGATAGCTACATTCCCCCCGTGACTATGCCCTACCAATCTAATAGGTTCGTCAGGATTTTTACTGTGCCATTCATACACTTTATTTATGGATTCTTCCGCCGCATTTGAACGAGCACCAGTACTGTTCTTTCCTGTCCAATTTAACTTTTCACTTGATTCATTAAATAGACCTTCCACATATTTCACAAAATCCGGAGTCCATGTATCCCCGGTTGAGAAAGTACCGTGAATCAGCCAAACTTTATGCCCACTAGGGTCTACATAAATCAGCGGATTATTTTGCACATACGTATCCAAATTCAAACTCAACGGATTCGTAATCTTCCCTTCATACGTATCCTCGTTAATGAACCGCCCTACGGCCGTTTTGTACCAGCGCGTACAACAAATTGAAGCATCGGTGGCACTGGTATTCTAAGGTTATAGGTTATTAAGATTGCCACCTAACTCATTCGGCACTAGGTGGGAAATACATGCCCCCCCGATGAAAGAAAAACCACAACACGAAATCTATTCGCATTGTGGTTGATGAAATTTATTTAACTCCACTTGATGTTCCTGCTAAAATGTCTATTTTGAATTTTTCTTCGGGCAAGCGACCAAGGTCTTTTGTCGTGTACAGAATATATTGAGAGTCAATGTCCGTTGGTTCAAGTAATACCCAATGGTTAACCTTACCAACCGCAAGAGTTTTAATTTTGCGTGTCTGGATATTAATAGGGATAAACTTTTCCTCTCCGGTGCTTACATTCCTTAGATAAAGACGCGCTTTACTGTTCCTTTGAAACAAATTAATTAAGTCAATGTGATATTCATACTTACCATCAGCCGTAATCTTTGGTGAATCGCTTTCTAACTTCTCTTTTGCCCACCCACTGGAGTTAACACCATGAATCAGGATGGCAGAGAGTATTAATGACAGTATCAGCCCCAGACAAATTCCAATGTAGTGTACTCCACTTGTTGGAACAGTTCCTTTAATGAGAAATACAGTAAATAATATAGCCAACAAAAGAACGGGAATACCAACGATTAATAAATAAAATGTACCAACAATATCCATTTCTCGTTGAAAATAGGCTGTTGAACCAAGTAGTAACCATACAAATGATGAAACATTAAATATTATTATTACTATGATTAAAAGCCTTAACCATATTGCCATACACGCCCTCCTCTTTGATTATTGACAGCTCAGTTCTACTTTTTCAACTTCGGTTTAATATATTTATCCCATATAGATTTGTTGCTATGCATACTCGAATGAGAATCAATAGGTCCACCGTTCGGACTAAAGACGCCTGGCTTTTCAGCATCTTTGGCCCTCACATTTTCGGCACCTCAGTGTCTTTCAAATTTTTGATTCATGTTAGAAATTAAGTTATATCTGAAAGGCTTTCAACTCGTTTTCACTCTTAATTTCCCTCAAATATATTGTTATAAGATTAATCATTCAATCCTTTGCCCTCCAGGATCGGCTGCATGTACTTCTCGATTCGTGACACTTTTGTTTTGGATTGCTTCGGTTGTGAGAAATAATAGAGATATGCCCGCTGCCGTCCGGGTGTCAGTGCTTCAAATGCATCTCGGAAAGCAGGATTTTCATCGAATTGCTGTTGAAGTTCCTCAGGAACGCTATATTCGGTAGTCTTTTTCATTTCCACCTGCAATCCTGCCTGTTCCACTTCAATCGCTTGCTGGATATAGGCTTTGATCATAGCCTCCTGCTCCACAATCTGCTCCAGACTGGTGAAGCGAAGCTGGCGTTCTGCCTGTACATTCTCCGTTTGCTGGACCAAAATACCGTGTGTATCCTTCAGTAGAGCACCTTTGAAGAATAGAATGGCTAAGTACTCTTTGAACCCATGAATTAAAACGATGTTTTTCCCATCCAGCATGTAACAAGGATGCATCCACTTCATATCCTCTGTCAGTTCAAAATCCCGAATAACTTCTCTCAGCTTTGTGGACTCTTCCTTCCACGTTTTGAGTTTTTTTAGATAGCCATCAACTTTGCGATTCCCACTTGTATCCGTCATGGAGAAATACCTCTCTTTATCTCATGTTCTTATAGGATCAATTGTACTGGTTTTCAGTGGATTGTACAGCGTTGCTTACAGAGCTTTTATTGACTTTTCCACTTGAATTCAAACCTTAATAGCAACAAGGACCATCCTGTTAGATGGCCTATAATTAAAGAAAGTGATTTAAGAAGACGTATTAATTGGTTTGAATTATTTGGGATTACTTATTTATGGAGAGCAACGGACCTGATTCTAAAACCCTTTTCCCCAACTAAACAACTATTCTTTTCAATGTTTATAATGACTCAGCAAAAAGGAACTATGTGCAAACTAACTGATGATCAACTTCAATTCTTTAAAAAGACGGACCCACAACTGTTTGATAAACTCGTAGAACAATCTGAAATCCCATCAAGTTAATTCCGGCTACGGATAAGAAATAAGACAGCCAGCTCCCAAGTACGGGGGCTGGCTGTCTTATTTAATTCTACTTGTTGATGGAACAGAAAGTCTTAAGAACCTCCAAGCACCTTATCTTCAATTACAGGCGCCGGTATTTCTTTAATCTCTACGGATTCTTCCGGAGCAAAACTCTGGATCTTCATCGGCATGGAATCCAGGTACTTGTACTCTTCGGTCTTGGTAGAGCTAGTTACAATTTCACCGTTTTTGTCTTTCTGATAAATCACACGTTTTGTCGGTAAACCCGTATTTACATCAATGGTTACAACTTCCTTGTGGAGGTTATCCTCCGAAACAGCTTTTTGCTCGTTACTCTGTGTAGCAGAACGGGATTGTGTGCCCGCTGCTTCCAGTACTGTCCAATCCTGACTCCGTAATTCTTCTTTTGCATTCTCCAAGAGCGAGATCTGTAGCAACTTCTCATTTTCAGCAGCTATGTTGTCCGGCATGGTCCAGGTATTCCCCACCAATTTCCCTGTCTCGAAATCTCGACCATACGAAGTGATTTTCTTACCACCATCTTCAACAATCAATTTATTATGAAGCTGGTTATCACGGTATTCCTCAGTGATTTCTGTCAAATTCACACGGTCCCGGTAGCGAACGATGTATGACCCGTCTTCAAACGATTCTTTAATGTAATCGACCTTACCCTGAGTCGCCTTCAGTGCTGCGCTTTCAACATCGCTTTGAGCACTAACTACAGATGGTTCATTCAAGTACATGTAGCCACTCACAGATGCAGCTACCAGTGGTATGGTGAGGATTGAAACCAATGTTTTTTTCTTCACAGGTAGACCCTCCTCTTATTTAGTGGGTATATATTCCTAACGCTTTATTCTGCTTTTTAGGTCCAGCCATTTACATATCCACTATCAAAATATCCTGTTGAGTTAGATCATGCTTGGTGATCCTGCAACCTACACGCATTTGGATACATGTAGAAGCCTTCAATTCAGCATCAAAAGAATGCATATAATAGTCAGACTGTAGCCCTTTCATTACACCAGACAAATTATTACAAGAGCTAGAATACATTGGAGTCGCTCTACTTGTTTTAAGCAACCGATGTGTAATAATAATTAAAGATCTTCCTGTCGGGATATAGAATAATACGATCGCAAATACGAATAAGACAAAATACTTACTGTTTACACTACTCAATTTTACCACAAATATAATTCCCCTCCATATTTTATTAAAACTATCTACCATATCCAACCAAAAAAATTATTACTCTTTGTAATGAAATATTAAATAATATGTTCTTACGTAGATAATTCCCATAAGAAGCCCGATATGGTTTTAGTTTCATCTTTAGAGTTATGGTTCTTCAATTGAAAATCGAAAAAAAGCCGTATGATTAGCGGCTCATCGTGCATTCTTAAATTATCCTACGCTCACTATTGGTCTATTGACCGACTATTTATAACATGTATACAACGGTTACTCATGGAAGTCTCACACATCCGTAATGATCATCAGAGCTTTTTATGATTATCCATAAATCAAAAAGGTCCATAGACAATCTATGGGCCTTTTGGTTTGGTTAACATCCCTGGCTTAAGCTAATATCCAGTAGTGACTGTGTCTCATCTTCCAACATGGAGGAAGCTATCATCATGAAGTCTTCAGCCCCAATCTCAAAGTGACCTTTACGAAATGGAAACCCCCAATTGCGATTCCCGCGTGTAAAAGTGAGTTGGTCTAACAACGTTGCGATCTTTACTTCTCGACACGGAAGATAACGGAGATCTCGGCGAAAGGGTACAAATGATTCCGACATCTGATATTGGTATATCCTGTCGTCGATAATTTGACCAATAGCGGTAAAAGCCTGAAGTGGCTTGCCTGTTGATATGTCTGTGCGTGGAGAATAGTATATCAGCCAATCACCCGCGGACATCTGTCGCAACAGCGCTGACTTGCCATGGCACAACTGCGCAAACCCTCCCTCTACGGCTACATTCACATGAGAAGCAGATACAACACCAATCCAATATCTGCTGTCCTGATTTGGTTTCATGGATACATCTCATTCCCTTCTCTCGTTTACATTTCCAGATTCGATTTCAATCGATCCAATTGCAAAAAATGATGTCTGTAGTGCATCTCTATCAACAAAAACCACTCCTGAGCATTTAGAGCGCCAAGCCTTGGATGACGTATTTTGTTGTTTACGGACGCTTGGTGTAAAACAGATGCCGTGCTTCTCATCCGATCCACTACCTCGTGAAGCCCATCGATCAAGGATCCCATACTCTCGGGTGGTTGCGGGGTGTACTGCGGGGAAGCAGGGACTTTAACAGGCACGGGAGGGAATTGTCCTAATTCAAACACTTGCCTACCCAGTTCTGTTTTTTCCTCACCCGAGTTTAATGTTGAATCCCCACTGCTCAAACACTGCTCAATATTATGCAGTTGCAAGAAAAGCGCTGATTGAATCAAATGTACATACATCTGTCCAATGGACCATACCTCTTCACTTTGTTTTTTAAGTAAGCTAGACATATTCAAATTTTTCAGTTCTGCCAAATATCGTTCTACTGCCGTTTCAAATGATTTCAATACTTCCGTTGTACTTCTCATCCTTCAACCCACTCCTCTTGATCTGTGATATACCAAAGTATAAAAAAACACTACTGACAGGTGTATGTCAGTAGTGTTTTAAGATGTTTTTGGCCACCTCCTGCATTCGGAAGCGCAAAGACTCCGGCTCCAAGACCTCGATATCTCCACCCCAGCCAAGTAAATAATGCAAGATTTCTTCCAGGTAGCGGACACGAAAATGAAAAATGACACCCTCCTCTCGCTCCTCAAATGCATCCATATAAAAATGCAGGGCCTCCATAACTTTGTCAGCAATTTCAGGTTTAGCCCTGATTAATACTTGTTCGTTACGGTCGGCAGGAGGTCGATAACTGTTTAAATCAAAATCCGGCGGCAAAAGGAAATGATCCTCCAGCACGGAAAGTTCAGTCATCCGTGATAAACGAAAATGACGAATGTCTTGTCGCATATCACAACGTGCAATTAACATCCAATTCTCCTGAACAAGTGAGAGGCCATAGGGTGAAACCTCTCGCATGTTATACCGATTTCCATCCGTTCCTGGCATTTTTTTCAGATACATAAAGCTGATTTTACGTTGATCCAGAATGGCACTACGTATCTGGTTGAGGTATGTTTTCACCCGCGCTCGGGTTAAAGGTTCAACCGTATGAAGCAGTCGCATCGTTTCCCGAACACGTGTGGATTCATTACGAACGGATTCTGGTAAGATTGCTTCAATTTTTCGTTGAGCCGACTTAGCCTCCATCGCGTATTCTGTATCCATTCTCTGTTCGATAAAATCAGCTCCCATGAGCAGGGATACGGCTTCTTCTGCGGTGAAGCTTACCGGGGGCAGAAAATATCCTTCCATGAGAGAATACCCATGACCCGGAGCACCCATGATCGGAACGCCAGCTTCGCTTAATGCCTGAATATCTCGATATATCGTACGTACACTTGTCTCAAATTGAGCTGCTAAATCTTCTGCTCGTAACATCTTTCTTCGCTGCAATTCAAGCGTAATCGCAAGCTGCCGCTCCGTTTTGTTCATTCTCTAAGCCCCCATCGTTTCATCATCCAAACCGTTAAACTACCCTAACATGGTGGTGAAACGCTCCAGTTCCTTATCATCCCATCTGGATATACGGTCATAAAAAGTTGACTCCTTCTCCTTGAGCGTACCAACCGTCGATTGTTCTGGTTTACAAAGGATTATATAGAACCACTTACCCCAATTTACTTGTCTTACTTAATTTAAACCTTAAATAAAAGCAAGGCCACCCCTATCCCGGATAGCTCTTGCTTTTACTCAATTGATTGCAACTACACTTACATTTTCAACATCAATCCATTTAATCAACTTCCTGTCGTGGAATGATATAAAAATAAAAAACTAAACCAATTATCATAGATGGAATTAACGCAGTAAATATGTTTTGCCCGAACGTAATAAATACTAATTTAACCACTTCACTTAAATTCTCACTCCACAAATCTTGATAGCGCTCTTGCTCTCTCCACCCTTTAATCAATATTGTCACGGCAAATATAATGCAGTAACTAAATAATCCATATTTCAAACTTTTTTTGAATTTATTTTCCTCTTGCTTCTCCTCAATTAACATAACCTCCAAAGAAACATCAAGTAGATCAGCAATTTTCATCATGTTTTTTTTGCTTGGATATCCATTTCCTAATTCCCATTTTGAGATGGATTTATCGCTAACATCTAATAACTCTGCAAGTTCCTGTTGTGTGATTTCTTTTTGTTCACGATACTGTTTTAACTTTTCACTCAATATATTCTTCGTCATTTGCTCACCACCATTGTTTTGTTGTTTACTTCTAAGTTAATTAAAACCAAATATAGGGTCCATATAAAGGAATTTTAGAAAAATAGAATTCTATTTTTCTAAAATTCCTCAACTCTTTGGGTGCCTTTTAAGGATTAATCCATACTATTACACAATACATACACGTTTTGCTTTCCTAAAATAACATTGCCGCTGGGTTCCCATACAAAAACAGGAAACCAACGGCAATGTTAAAGTTACAACAACAAAATTACTCCACTCTATTATACCTAGTTATTGATACTGAGTTTTCATGCTTATCAAAAAGATTGAGACAAGTAATAAGATCAGAAATCCCTTCGCATAATGGCCTTCATCATTTGTCAGCCATTTCGAGTTTTGCTCGTGGATTAATGGTACATTATCATGGAAAAGGAAAGGATATTACGCTATGGTTAAACGTACAATATCTTACTGCTGATGATAACATCCTCTGACGAGATTACGTCATTAAAAGACAGTAACTACGAGGGAATGATCCCTAGGTAGTGGAGGTCACAAAATGAGAAAAAAGCGATGGATTGTGAGCATAGTCATTTTGATTATCATACTTTTCATAAGTGAATGGGTGATGTTGTCCTCAGAAAAGGTTGGAGTTCTCAACATAACGCAGAGAGTCATTTCAGGTGCACCTCATGTTGTCGTTCAAGGGCAGACACTGTCTTACCAAGGTAAGGTTAAGTGGGAGGATATACAGAATAGTATCGAAGTATATTCCGTAAGCGATGAAGGAACGATCTTGTATAAAGCACTAGGCACCCCTGTCCCACCACCTTGGATATATGTGAGAAAAGAAAACCAACAGGGTTTCCGATATAAGTTCCCACACCTCCCTTGGAAACTATAAATCACCTATCACTTACCTTAGCCGTTAACTTTGCGATTCCCACTTGTATCTGTTATTGAGAAATACCTACGAAACATCCAAGATAATGTTGTCCTGGGTCCGTAGGTACTTGTAGAATCTTAGAAATTAATGCTTCATCAATCAGGAGACATAGTTAACGTGAACACACTCTCCCAAGGCGTTTTTATAATGTCGTTATACCTCGTGTCCACTTTCAAGCCACTCGACCAAGAGCCCCATGCACTCCCATTGCTAAATACAGGGTCCGAAGTTAAAGGAACATCTATATACATCGCATAGCTACCTACAATTTTCTTGTCTTTAGGAGCAGAAATGAGTTGTACAACACGATCCTTACGAAGCTTCAAATCATTCGGTGCATTGGCATGCACAATCTCATATTGAATATAGGTACGCATATACAATACCCCATTACGATATGTCACCATACTTGGTTCAGGACGAACATCTCCCTGAATAATCACTTTCTTGTTCTTAATCCATTTCACATACCCTTCCATCTGAAGCTCTCTGGCTGTCTTATCACCCATCTTGCTGGTAGAACCACCAGCATGGCTTTCCAATGCTGGTGCCCAATTCATATTGATGGTGCGGTAATCTGTATTCAGCAATAGCTCATAGTACTTTGAAATATGATTGGCATAACGCCCAAAGTCATCACTGGTTAACTCAATGGGAAGTCCCACGGCTTTTGACCGGTAGAGCTGCGCTGCATTCAAAGACAAACCTTTGAGAGAATTCGCCTTAGGAAATTCTTTCTCATAATACTGATTAGGGATACCCGCGAGAACATAAGGATATTTTGACGCTTTAGCAGGCAAAGCTTTTGTTCTAATTAGTTTACCGTAGTCATCCAGATTATCCTTTTGAGTAAAATCTGCAGTATATATCCCATATGATCTGTCGAATGAGTAGTAATTGAATGTTAGATTGAATGCTTCAGAAAGTACCCTTAGGGGGACATAGACTTCCCCATTTCGGAACTGCGCTGAGGTATTTGACGAAAGGACATTCCCTTTGCCATCGACCATACTGCTTTTGGTCACAGATAACGAATGGGTAGAATCGTTCATGTTTAATTTACCGTTGGAGATAGAAGCAGCCCATTTTGCTTGTTTGGCAAAAGCGAGCGACGGGATCATAACTTCCTGTTTTATCGTTAGATAAGGTTTGTTCGACGTAAAGTAGAGATTTTTACCATTTAAATTCAAACGAACGCTTTGATCCCATACATTGAGAGTTGGCCACTGAAATGGAACCTTAACAGGGATAGGTGAGTTCTTCTTTTTGTTGGGCAGCTCCATTCCAAGGCCACCTCTATAATTAAATCCCCAAGCCCATACACTTAGATCCTCTTTTTGAACAACCATGTGTCCACCGTCTGCTTCACTTACCAGACGTACATTCTTGAGGATAATCTTGGGGACCGTGGCTTGATTGGCTGTCCCATCTCCTAATGTACCTGTTCGATTGTCCCCCCAACCATACATATTTCCAGATTCATCCAAAGCAAAACTCGCATCAGATGAATTCGAGATGTCCATAATTTTGGGTAGCTGCTGTATTTGTACAGCAGAGTCCCCGCTCTTGGTCCATACAGTGCCATCTTCTTTAAGGAACACAGATCCATACTGATCTACCTTTTTGACATCCGTTATTGTTATGTATTGTCTTGCTACAGAAGTTCCAGGCATAACATGCCACACCGTACCGTCTTGTCGAATGAAATACGACCCGAAGATATCTTTAACCTGATCTAGTCCAGGGATAAGTGTGGGTAACGCTGGTTCAGAATACGAATTTTTCCAGGCCAGAACCTGCCCATCTTTTCGTAATGCATAGATATAATTTTGAGTAGCCTCCACTTGCACAATCTTCTCATCTTCACTGAAGTGAGTTTTATCTCCTGAATACACCTTAGTATACTCTGTTAGTTCCCCGACTCCCCTTCCTTTCCATACCGTTCCGTCCTGGGTCACCACAATAGCCACTCCGTACACTACAGAAACGTCTACAATATGACTAATTCCTTGTAACACGTATTGTGCATAGTTCGTCTTGCTACCTTCGTCACTACCAAAACCACCCCATGATATCAAAATTCCTTCTTCTGTTAGCACTTGAGTACCCGACGATGAGCTGATTTTTTGGAGTTTTGGAATTTTATTAGTAGAGGTTGCTGCATGGGTGTACGATGGTGCTGCAGTGAGAATAATTAGAACTAAGACTAACCAAACCTTTAAAAACTTTTTCATTATACCCTCCTTATATGTACTAAATTACTAATAATGCAAGTCTAGCAGTCCTAGGTAATTTTTACTATCCATAAATTTCTGTCACCCCTACAAAAGTAACAAAAAGTCATTCAGCACACATATGAATGGCTTGTGCACTGATAACAGAAGTTGTTAACACTAAAGTGTGGCAAACACCTGATCGAACCCAGCCTTCGACTTGGCAAATAGTTCATTCGTACCAAGATTCGATGCCGGGGCCAGTACTTCCTGAGCCACCACACCATTGTAGCCAATCGCCTGCAGATTTCTCAGAAATCCACCCAGATCAATGACCCCTTCGCCGGGATACAAACGCTCATAATCCAGTAATTCCTCGATCGGCAAATCATAGGCATCGTTGATATGCACATGAACAATCTGCTCTTTCTTCAACTTCAAAAGATCTTCCATCGGCAAACCATTCGTATGCCAGTGATAGGAATCTACGAGCAGGCCAACATTTGGCGCATGGATCGTTTCGATCCAGTCCAGGGTATCCTCCACACGCCAGATAAACGGGTTCTTCCATTGCGTCCGCAAGTGATGGCAACCAACAAACTCCAGCCCTAACTTAATCCCGTAAGTATCCAAGATATCTGCGCAGAGTCTCAAGCGTTTCGTAGCCGCTGCCATAAATTGCGCTGCCGGTTGATCCGTTGAGGGTAAAATATACGTGCAACAGCTGTAACAGTCCAGCGAAGCAGAAGCTTCTGCCATAGCGACCAAAGATTGCAACCCCTCACGAAATTGCTCATCTGTCGTCCGCCACTCTACCGTCAGACCCGATGAACCGATGATCACCTTATTGCTTTCCAGCAGATGTTGTGCCTGTTCTTTGCCATACGTTTCAATCAATGAGAGCGGATTCAAATCTACAGATCCGAATCCGTGCTTAGCCGCATCTATGATATATTGTTCATCAGACTCGATATTGCCCAGTCCCGCATTCGTTAACCCTTTAATCATCCCAATCTCCTCCTGTGACTCGTCTGGAATTGCAACTTGTGTATCATTTTCTTTGTCATTTTATAATAGCAGTACTCTCCGAAAAAGAAACCATCAAAAAAGAGCCGCAACAACGTTATATTAACGTCATTACTGCTCTAGCTTCTCTATCTCACACGCTCTAATGTATATCGATTACGCGGGATCTTAAGACCCAGATTCTCCCGAAGCGTCTCATGTTCATACTCCGTACGGAACAGCCCTCGTTCTTGCAGAACCGGAACAACTAACTCCACAAAATCTTCCAAGCCATTGGGCACCACGGTACGAACATTGAATCCGTCTGCCGCTTCACCTTCAAACCATTCCTGAATCTGATCTGCGATCTGATCCGGTGTACCAATAAACGATGTACGCGGGGTAGATGCCAGCAATGCCACTTGGCGCAAGGTCAGCCCCTGTTCCCGTGCCTGTTGCTTGATCTTGTCTGTTGTACTGCGGAAACTGTTGCTACCGATCTCCCCAATCTCGGGAAAAGGTTCGTCCAGCGGGAACTGGGAGAAGTCGTAATGATCGAAGTAACGTCCCAGATAATTCAGCGCCTGATCAATACTCACCAGTTCGGCAATTTCCTGATATTTCTGCTCAGCCTCTTCCGCTGTTCTACCCACAATGGGACCGATGCCAGGGAAGATCAGGATATCCGCTCCCTGACGTCCATATGCCACCGCTCTTGCCTTCACATCCCGGTAGAACTCCCTTGCTTCCTCCAACGTCTCATGTCCTGTGTACACGGCATCCGCCGATCGGGCGGCCAGATCTTTACCAGATTCAGATGAGCCCGCTTGGAAAATGACCGGATGACCCTGCTTCGAACGCCCCACATTAAGCGGACCCTGTACCGAGAAGTACGCTCCCTTGTGATTTAGCGTATGTAGCTTGGCAGGATCGAAGAATACGCCCTGTTCTTTGTCTCCGACAAAGGCATCGTCCTCCCAGGAATCCCAAAGTCCTTTGACCACATTTAGATGTTCTTCCGCAATTTCGTAGCGTAGCGCATGGTTCGGATGTTCGCCTTTGCCAAAGTTCAGTGCCGAACCTTCCAGAGGTGAAGTAACCACATTCCATCCGGCTCTCCCACCGCTTAATTGATCCAACGAGGCAAATTGCCGCGCAACCGTGAAGGGTTCACTATAGGAAGTAGATAATGTAGCAACCAGCCCGATGTGGGAAGTTACCCCGGCGAGTGCGGACAGAAGCGTCAAAGGTTCGAAGCGATTGAGAAAATGAGGATTGGACTTCTCGTTGATGAAGAGACCATCTGCAATAAAGAGCAGATCAAACTTCCCTTTTTCCGCGATACGCACCTGCTTCTTGTAGAACTCCAGACTAACGCTCGCGTTAATGGGAATATCCGGGTGACGCCAAAAGGAAATGCTGTTACCCACTCCGTTCAGATTAGCTCCCAACTTCAATTGTCGTTGCGACATATATATTCCTCCCTATGTTGTGGTGATGACACTGCCCAAGCCGCTCCAAGTAATACAATTCCTGTGAAGAGAAAAATAAACGGAATGCCGATCCATCCACCGAGAAAACCACCGATTAACGGTCCAAGTACAATACCGAACTGACTCGCCGTCTGGCTCAAACTGACAGCCCTCCCACGAAAATCGTGATCAGCATACTTGATGATCAGCGCATTAAGCGCGGGATAGACTGCGGCAAAGAACAAACCATAAACAAATCGCAGGCTGCCAAAATAAATCAGATTATTTGCTGTCATTTGCAGCAGACTGCCAATTCCGCCGCCAATCAGACCAATAAACAGGGTTTTCTCGTATCCGATCCTTCCACCAATCTTCCCCCATCGCGGCCCCATAATGACCGTTGCCACACCAATCGCCGAGAAGACAATCCCTGCACTAAGTGTTGCACTGCCAACATCTCCACCAATCTGGACCACATAGAGCGTCAGCACCGGTTCGATGATGAGCACGGAGGTCGAGACTAGGAGAATCAAACTGTAGATTCGAATCAAACCCGGCGTGGAAGCCGCTCTTTTCAAATCCCCTATGATCCTTGTTGGTACTATCGTACGAGCTTGTCGTGACTCCTTAACACCGAGGACCATCAGTGCCGCGAGTAATGTAATGACAGCGGATGCAATGAAACATCCCCGCAGTCCGATCCAGTGACTCAACACACCACCGGCAAGAGGACCAAGAATCCCGCCCGCAGCGCTGGCCGTGGAGATCACGCCAAGTGCATAACCCACCTGTTTATCCGGAGTATTGGTGCCAATCAGTGTAATCGAGGCGGGATAAAAACCAGCCATGAGTCCCTGAAAGACCCTCACCGCGATAAACGTATACGGATCATACACAAAGAAGTTAGCCAGATGTGCAATGCCTAGCCCTACTCCGGAACGGACTAGCATCAGTTTGCTGCCATATTGATCAGCCAGTGATCCCCAGAAGGGTGCGCATAATCCGCTGATCAGAAAGCTGATGGAGATCGAAATACCGGACCAAGCCTCCAGACCGCTCTGTATACCAAGATCATTTTGCAGAAATATAGGAAAGAACGGAACGGACAGCGAGTACGCCATATGATTGAAAAACAGGCCGAACCACAGAATATACAGATTTCGCTTCCATTGTGGCATCTTGGCATTCTCCATACTATATAATTCCTATATAAAAAGTAGGTTATTATCCATATTAGGGTAACGTCATCAGAAAGTATAATAGAAAAGTTCAATAGACCCATTCAAGAATTAAATGAATGGGTTTTGTGGAATGAGGATATTTGGTACGAACATGGAAAATTTATGTTGAAACAACAAATAGGTTCGTATAATATAAAACTAATTACTTGTTCTATAAATATAGAACTAATCCAGAAAGGAACTATACTCTTATGAACTACACAGTAGAAGTTGATTTTGCGCCAATTTATGAATGTGTAAGCACCCTGAGCGCTTTTATGAGTAAACAAAATCATACTAACCTGGATGCCGGGAAACGGTGGGTTCGTGATGTACAGGATCGATTCTCTCCAGCCAAACTTCAACAAATGCGAGATACGATGAAAGCCACAGACAATTTCAGCCTTGCGCCATATATATGGAGCTGTTCAGGGGAACGTTCGGTGAATGGCTTTTTGAATTGGCTTGAAGAGTTGTCCTCAGGACAATTGTATGACATCGCCGCTCGCTTCAAGTTATCTGTCCCCTCCAATCTGTCCGAATTGCGCAGTCGGACATCCGAAGTGCTCCGAGAATGGGATACTCAGTATTTTGGGCACATCAATCCGGCAATTATTGAGGGACTCTCTTTGGAAGCTGAATCGAGACGTTCCAGTCTGAACGGGACGAATGACCAAGAGGTCTATGAACAAGCTACACAGGGCATGAGGATATATCCCAACCATACGCTAAAAAAAATAATCCTCATCCCTCAATATCATGCACGTCCATTTGTCACCTCAGTGATCTTTGACGAGATGATCTTCACTAATTATTCTTGCGATATTCTTCCAACAGAACCGGGACGACCAGACCCTGGGTTACTGCGTCTAACCCGGGCACTGTCCGATGAAAACAGACTGTTCATCTTAAGACTACTGGCTGGTAAACAGCTGACCTTCACTGAAATTGTCCGTGAGGTTGGACTGTCCAAGAGCACGGTGCATTACCATCTAATAGCCTTGCGAGCAGCCGGGCTAATTATCGTGCATTATGATTACAAAAACACCGAATATAGCCTGCGCTTGGAAGCTCTAAACAACCTTCCACGGCAGATTGGAGCTTATATTGAAGGTTGAGTTCAAGCATTTCCTTCTCCACAAATTGCACTATTCTATCATATGGAGGAACCTTAATGCTGAAGCGAAGTTACTACGGTTTATTGGCTACTGTTACTCTTAGTTCTCTAGGTGATGTGTTTGGTCTTTTGGCCATGGAATGGCTTGTTTATGAATTAACTGCCTCTAAGCTAGCCATGGGTGCTATGGCACTAAGCTTCAGCATTCCTGAAGTAGTCTTCCGGCTACTTGGATCACCGTTGTCCGACAGACTGCATCGTGGACGGTTCATGGCCGGATTGGCTGCAGTACGACTGTTGGCTCTTTTGTTGCCACTGAGTATGGGTATTGCGGGCCAATTACAACTTTGGCACCTGTTTCTCGCCGCAGCACTCAGCGGAGCCTGCTCCGCCCTCTTCATGCCAACGGCCATGGCTGTTGTACCAGGTGTAGCTGGCGAACACAAACTTCTGCGGGCATTCGCAGTGATCGATGGTTGTCGAAATGCCGCTGCCTTGCTGGGACCTGCCTTTGCCGGAGCTCTAACGGCTGCATCCGGAGCGTTACCAACACTTGGCATCAACGCTATTTGCTACATTGCAGCCATCACCGCACTGCTCTATCTGCCCACAATGCAGAAACCAGCAGCTCAAGCATCTTTTTCTCTCAAAGCTTATATCCGAGATATTGGAGAGGGTTTCTCTTTTTATCGGCGATTCCCAGCCATGCTCTCGATTATGGTAATGGTTTCGATCAGCAATATGTCCTCTGTAGCCATCTGGACCATGATGATTCCTTTTGTCCGCGAAGTGCTGCACCGGGATGCCGCCGCCATGGGCACTCTGACCACCGCTTCTGCATTTGGCACACTAGCAGGACTAGCTATTATCTCGTGGATGGGTGAAATCAAGAGACGACGCACGGTCATGCTGTGCAGTTTAGCTGTGATTGGGCTTTTCAACGCTTTGTTGGGACTATTTCCGAGTTACCCATTTGCACTTATTGCCTTATGTGCTGCAGGAGCAGCCGGACCTTTCTTCGGTTCTCTAAGCTCTTCGTTACACGGTACGCTTGTGCCCAGTTCTCTACAAGGCCGGGTTAATTCGATCCGTTTTCTGATTGGTGGAGGGTTACAACCCGTAGGCGCTTTTGCAGGTGCAGTGGTTGCAGAAGTCTTTGGCCTTCCCTTCCTCTTTCTGTCTTTAGGTCTTCTTCCTTTCATCTGTTCGATAGCTGCTTCATTTCTCCCGAATCTGAAAGATTTGAATGGTGACCTCGATACTCTACTACATAAGCCATCCAATAAAGTTCATATTACAAGTAGTTAATAACACTAAAGGCGCCGTCCCTTTTTATTGGAACGACGCTTTTGACGTGTGACAACGATAGCAGTTTACTTCAAACATGCCGTGATACAACATCTATCCCCACTTTCCAAACATGCGGGATCGGTATCCCGACATAGGTAATTGTGAGATAAAAGCCAACTCTTCGCTTCTTAATATTTTTTTCTATACTCTCCATTAACGTGTAAATATGAAGTGAACTTGATTACGTATGGTAATCATACTATTCCGGCACTTGGACCGACATAAATACATCGACCTCATCTTCACTGTCCAATATAAATCCAAATCGTTCATACAATCGACGAGCAGGGCTTCCCTGCAAAACATTTAAAATAACACATTTCCCCTGAACTTCATCCTGTTCCAGCAGCATGTTCAGTACCTGAGTTCCTATTCTCAGGCCTTGATAATCGGGATGTATGTAGAAATGTTCCAATAGATATGCCTCAGCCTTGGGCTTTAACGCTACACAACCTACCATTGAACCCTCCACTTCAATAATCTGTGTCTGGGCAGGATTGAATGTATTCCGGAAACGTTCACGCACCTTCACATCATCGTACCTTCCCAGTCTGGTTAGATCATCGTATAATACCAAGGCTCGCAAATCAGCGAGTTGCTCTTGGTCTGCCTGTACAGCTTGACGCATTGTTATTGGGTTCATTTGTTGAATTCCTTTCCAGTGGAGACACGTTAATTTTTGAATGTCATATCGCACTATAGAACACTAAAAATCATACCTTTGGCAGCTCACTTGAGCAACATCGGATTTTAGAACGCACTATATTTTTCAAACATACTGAACTCCTCAAAAAAATAAAAAAGCCCACAAAGGACGGTGCAGTCTTGCTTATACCAATAAGCGAACCTGCAGCCATCCCTTCTGGGATGTAGATTATTATAGAAAACTATGAAACATGTGAAGCTTGTGCCGCATGTTGTAATGCTTCCAGACCCAGTGCTAACGCACCACATAGGCCTGCATGCTGGCCCAATCCGGGCTGCACAATATATTGGTCGATATGTTGCGTGATTGGGGCAGCATTTACATAACCATTGAGATTCCGCACTACCTGCTCCCGGATCATAGGAAACAGATGATCTTGCTGCATCACTCCACCGCCCAAGATGATCTTCTGCGGCGAATGAAGCAAGATGGCCGTAGTAATCGACTCCGCAATGTAAAAGGATTCGATCTCCCACGCCAGATGATCTGCCGGCAGTTCACTGCCAGGGATCTGCCAGCGAGCTTCAATGGCTGGTCCTGCAGCCATCCCCTCCAGACAATCGCCATGATACGGGCATAATCCGGCAAAGTGATCGTCTGGATGGCGTCTTGTCCGAATATGTCCACCCTCGGGATGTAACAATCCGTGTACTCGTTGGCCCCCTGCCACAAGTCCAACACCAACGCCTGTACCAATCGTGTAATATACACAGTTGTCCAGTCCTTCCGCCGCTCCCCACGTCACTTCACCGAGCGCGGCAGCATTCACATCCGTATCCCATCCAAAAGGAACCGAAAATTCATGCTTCAAGGTTCCAACCACATTACAGTTTCCCCACCCAGGCTTAGGTGTGGTCGTAATATAACCATAGGTGGGACTATCCGGTTGCAGATCAATCGGACCAAAGGAGCCGACCCCTATGGCTTCCACATCTTTATCCCTGAAATAGTCGATCACCTTGGCAAGAGTGGTCTCCGGATGTTCTGTTGGAAAGCTGATCCGATCTTCAATCTGTCCATGTTCATTCCCTACACCACATACAAACTTTGTTCCGCCCGCTTCTATGGCTCCAATGCGCATCATTCTGGGCTCCTTTCCTTCATTACAATTAACCTTTAGCCTTGGTTGATGATATCTCATAGATATGAAGTGAAGAGAAGACCAGATCTGTATTTTCCGCATGAGCAGAGATGCCTTGGCAATCCGCATCCGGATAGATCAGATCCGTAATAACCGCCTGACCATCATTTGCAAATACCTCCACAGATGAATGATCTACAAAGATACGCAAACTTTGATTTCCGTTCACTTCTTTTAACTCAGCTGTATGACGGCTCAGGAAAAGTTCATGAAAATTGCCGATGCCCGATCGACTACGATCAACGTACACTTCACTTCGGATCGAGTCTACACCAACGACCGTTTCGTGATCTGCGCCGCTTCTTAGTGCAAAATGGAACGTCTGATCCTGAGCCCACTCTGCATGGATCTCATAGTTCACGAGTTGCAATGCGTTCAACTGCTCACTCACTTGCTGAATCGAAGCATCCTGTAGGGACAATACTGGCGTACGGGCTTGCTCAAGTTCACGTGCAGGACGTTGAATCAATATAACTTCTCCCGCTCTTGTCTCCAGTGTCAACTCCCGGGCAATGGTCATTGCTCCACGGTAATCATTGGTTGGCGTCTGGTTGGCATACATCCAGTTGCTCATCCAGCCGATAATGAGGCGTCTTCCATCTTCCTCAGGAACGTCAGACCAACTAACTCCTGCGTAGTTATCCCGACCATAATCAATCCAGCGAATCGTCTGGGATGCCTCGTCTGGGACAAATGTAGTTCCATCAAAATCTCCGGTAAAATATTGTGTTCTTGAGCCTTCAATAAAAGCAGGATCTGCACCGATGCTAACGAGCATCACCCATTTCTCCTGCCCTGAATCTCCATCTACTGCAAGCGGGAACAGGTCGGGGCATTCCCACACGCCATCGTGTGAACCAATCCCGGCTCCAAATTCACTTCCTAGCGTCCAATCCTTCAGATTGGGAGAACGATACAGACATACCGTTTGACCACAAGCGATAATCATAACCCACTCCTTGGTCTGCTCATGCCAGAACACTTTGGGATCACGGAAATCAACAAAGGACTCATGCTTTAATACCGGATTACCCTCGTACTTAGTCCAGGTTCTGCCGTTGTCTTTGCTATACGCCAGACTCTGGGTTTGTATGGCATCTTGGTTTTTAACTTCAAGATGATGGGTGAAAATAGCAACCAATCCTGGCTCACCCTCAAAGAATCCGGTCGTATTATTCCAATCCACTACGGCACTTCCCGAGAATATAGTGCCATTCTCATCGGGGAGTAAAGCTATTGGTAGTTCCTCCCAGGAGATCAGGTCCCTGCTCACTGCATGGCCCCAATGCATGGGGCCCCATGTAGTTCCATGTGGGTGATGCTGATAGAACAAGTGATACTCCCCATTGAAAAACACCATGCCGTTTGGGTCGTTCATCCACTTCTCTTTTGGTGAAAAATGGTATTCATTTCTGTAATCTTGTTTAAGAATTGTCGACATTATGGTTTCTCCTCCGTACTTTTCTTTATTTGTTATTACGGTCATATCCCGCTTGTTTAATCTGTAGCCATTCTTGCAATCCAAGGCGATCCAGCTCTTTCAAATAAGCATCCCATTCCTGATCTATTTTCCCATTCTGATACCATTCTGTACGCAGACGTAACACGTAGGCGAAGAGATCGGTCTCAATCGTGGACAAGCGATCCAGTTCATCAATGGAGAAGAACACACTTGGATATACGTTCTCCGCTTTCATATGTGGAACCATAACCTTGTCGAGAAGTTCCATCCGCCAAGCCGCATCTTCCGGTTTGGTTGTGTATTTGTCATAATAACTGTCGAGTATGGCCAATGGTCCGGCGATACTGGTTTTTTGTCTGAGTTCAACTGGTGCAGAGCCCTCCAGCGGAAGATGTTTCAGCATCCCTTTGGCTTCATCGAATTCAAAAATATTTTGCTGACTCTCGTCTCCATAGGTACCCCAGTTGTTCTGCACAGATTGGAGCGGATCGTACAGTTGGTCTACCCACTTCGCTGTGGATTCCAGGTTTTTATTGCTGCTGGTAATGACCATGCGACCACGATCAAGCCCAATCCCGTTTGTTCTTGTGACATTGACCTCTCCGTTAGGCCCGGCAACCGGAGGCAGAACATCATACGTATCATTCATGCCTGTAATGTTAGCCTTATCCCATGTGAAGTACATGCCGTACTTATTATCCTTGCCTTTCGCAAGATACGTGTTCCAATCCTGCTGATACGATTCGACATCCACGAGGCCTTCTTTAACCAGCTCATGAATGTATTTAACCGCTTCCTTGTAGCCTTCATCAGCTGCCGTGAAGACCACTTTCCCTTCATTGGTTACCACGGTATGATCCCAGTTCTCTCCGAGTCCAAATGCCGCAAAGAGAAATGTCAGATCTTCTCCGCCCGGTTTGTTAATGAAAGATAACGGAATTTCGTCGGCCTTACCGTTGCCGTTTGGATCTTGAGTTTTGAACGCGATCAATACTTCTTTCAGCTCTTCGGTTGTCGTTGGCATCTTCAGTCCAAGCTTGTTCAACCATTCCACATTAATCCAGGGCAAGTTATCCACTGCCTGAATCCGTTGTTTGCCACTTCCGAGTTCTTCAATCCATGGGAATGAGTAAATATGTCCGTCTGGAGCCGTGATCATGCTCTTGTATTCGGGAGCTTCCTCCAGCACCTTTTTCAGATTGGGCATGTGTTGTTCGATCATGTCCTCAAGTGGAATGATCGCCCCGTCCTTCGCCAGTTTCAGGAGATCATAATCCCCGTAACCTGCATCAAAAATGGCATCCGGCAAATCACCGCTGGCAACCGCCAGGTTTCTTTTTTCTGCAAACACATCACTCGTATAGTTCTTCCAGTTGATATGCACATTGGTTTTCTCTTCGAGTCGCTTGTTAATCAGCTTGTCGTTTGGATCAGCGGGAGCCAGCGGAGAGCTCTGTGTTATAAAATTCAATGTCACCTTACCATCAGGGGATTGCGCCTCACTTGCCGCGCCGCCTCCACCTCCGCCACAGGCGGTTAAAAAGAGCATTGCAGATAACATGGAAATGGATGCCGTTGTAACGGCTTTTCTGGATTTGTTTACTTTTTTCATAATAATGACCTCCATGAGTTGGATTGGATCAACTTACTGTATCGCAGGCTGTTCACTATTTGAGGGAACCGACCATGACACCTTTTTCGAAATACTTCTGGAAGAACGGATACATGATGATGAGTGGCAGACTCGAAATGACAATCGCTGAGTATTTAATCATCTCGGAGAGCCGTTTCAGTTCTGCCATCGCGAGCTGATCACTGATCATGCCCGGTGCAGCCTGATTCTGAATCAAAATGGAACGCAGAACGAGCTGTAACGGATGCAGGTTCGGATTATCGAGATAGATCATTGCATCAAAATAGGAATTCCATTGCCCAACGAACGCATAAAGTGCGAGTACAAAAATGATCGGTTTCGACAACGGAATGACGATCTGGAAGAAAATCTTCATCTCAGAGGCGCCATCCACGTTAGCAGCTTCTTTCAGTTCTCGAGGGACTCCTTTGAAAAAGGTTCTGGAGAGAATGATGTTCCAGACGTTAACGGCTCCAGGGATGATGATCGCCCACACCGTATCCAGCATGCCGAGATTACGTATGAGTAGATAAGTAGGGATTAATCCCCCGCCGAAGAACATCGTAATGATAAAGATAATCATGAAAAATCCACGTCCCGCGAGCCTATCATCCGACAATGCATAACCTGCAAATATGGATACGGTCACGGTGATCAATGCAAAGGAAACCGAGTACAATACCGCATTTGCAAACCCCCGGATCATGGCTGGATTGGACAAAATCATCTGATATCCGTCCAGACTCCAGTCCGATACATTAAAGGACAGTCCACGATTCAGTAACACCGTGGGGTCCATGAATGAGGCGATAACAATATAAATCAGGGGAACAACCACAACCAGTACAGCACAGGTGAGAAAGATGGCATTGAGTGTGAGGATCAACCGATCCATTCCCGTGTGTTTAACAACCATGGATAATACTCCTTTCCTAATAGAGGCCTTCGCCTTCATTCAATTTCTTCACAATCAGGTTCACCGTCACCAGCAAAATCACATTGATAACCGAGTTGAACAATCCAACTGCCGCAGAATAAGCGTAATCTCCAGACTGTAGTCCCACCTTGTAGACATACGTGGCAATAATCTCGGAGGAAGGCAGGTTCATGGACGTCTGCATCAGATAGGCCTTCTCAAATCCAATGGACATAATCCCGCCAGCTGCAAGGATAAAGACGATGGCCATAATCGGACGAATCGTTGGAAGGTCAATGTGGCGAATACGCTGAAGGAGATTCGCTCCATCCAGATTAGCCGCATTGTGAAGCTCCGGATCAACATTGGCCAAAGCCGCGACGTATATGATGGAAGCCCAGCCCGCTCCGGTCCAGATATCGGACAAAATGTAGATCCAGCGGAAATATTCCGGTTCAGACATGAACATGATCGGCTGACCTGTAATCCATGTGGCTAATTGATTAATTGGCCCTGTCGGTGAGAGGAAGATGAACAGCATACCCACAACCACAACAACCGAGATGAAATTGGGTGCGTACAGAAACAATTGAATATTTTTCTTGATGCCAGCTTTGCGTACCTGATTCAGCATGAGTGCCAGTAAAATGGGCACCGGGAAACTGAATATCAATCCCAAAAAGCTGAGTTTAAGCGTATTCATTAAAATGATATCGAAATTGGGTGAAGCTATAAATTTCTCGAAATGCTTCAGTCCTACCCAATCACTACCCATGATGCCTTTGATCGGACTGAAATCCTTAAACGCAATGATGGCTCCGTACATCGGAATGTACTTGAAGATAAGAGTCAAAATTAAGGCTGGTGCAAGCAACATATATAAAAAGTAATTTTTTTTGAGCTGCTGTAACCTATGACCGCTTGTCGTCCTCACTTTCAGTACCCTTCCTTCGCCCTTTTTGCTGTCGGCTATGTTATCCAACACGATACCCCCGTTCATTCTAGAAGTTGACAATTGTTTTCAGTAAGGGCTTTCAATATTTACAATTGCCTATTTGATAATTTACAATTTATCAGGTTTCAACGGATTTAGTCAATACGTTTTGTAAAAAAATATTTGTGCATTTGATCATTTCATCTTTGCATTAATGTAACTAAAGAGGATTAAATTTGCATATATACAGCACTGAATCGTTAATACCCGCATAGATATTTCTATATCATGACTGTAATAGATTATCATTGTTACACTAATTAACAAAACTTCTGGAACAATTATGAAAATAGAATTCGACTATCTAAATGTAAATACAATTGTGCATTTGTAAAACAGAGATTGCTATTTGTCCCGTTCTATTATACATTTGACTTAGAGAAGAATATGGATGACTATTGAGGATTAGAGGTGAAGCATTAGATGGCAAAGGAAAAAGTCACGATACAAGACATCGCTGATGCTTTGGGGATCTCCAGGAATACGGCTTCCAAAGCATTAAATGATAGCGGAAACATCCCGGATGAAACCCGAAATCGTGTAATTAAAAAAGCAATTGAACTTAAATATAAACAGTTTGCCTATATGGACAATGAGCATGTTCTAACCAAGGCTCCGGGCAATATCGCCCTGTTAACTGAAAACCTGCCTAATACATCTCACTTTGGTTCGTTGTTAATCAGCGGTCTGGAGAAAAGAATCAGTGCGGAGGGATACAATCTCTCGATTCATATCGTGCGTGAAGACGATCAAGATACACTTACACTTCCCAACAATTTTGATATAGCCAAAGTGGACGGCATCATTTGCATTGAATTATTTGATCTGGAATATACACAGCTGATTACCGATCTGGGCATTCCCACCATCTTTATCGATTGCGCTTCCAACATATGTTATCCCGAATTCAAAGCAGATCTGCTACTCATGGAGAATGAACATAGCATCTATCAGTTAACCACAAAATTAATTGAGAGCGGCTACACAAGTATTGGATTCGTCGGAGATTACAATCACTGCAAGAGCTTTAATGAACGATGGGTTGGATATCAGCGTGCTATGCTGGAGGCGGGGTTGCAGGTGGACCTGTCCCATTGCATCGTAGATAATGATCGCCTGTGTTTCTCCAAGCCAGGATGGTTGAACCAGCGAGTGGCAGAGCTGGCCTCCCTACCTTCCGCTTACGTATGCGCTAATGACTTTATAGCAGTTGATCTGATTAGAGCGTTAAAAGACAGAAATGTCGCTGTGCCACAGGATATTGCGATATGCGGATTCGATAATGCACCCCAATCTCGAATTATTGAGCCAGCATTAACGACGGTTCATATTTATAGCAATGAGATGGGCATTAAAACTGCGGAGATGCTGTTATCCCGGATTAATAGCCCAACACAGCCGTATCAGGTCTCCCACATTGTGACCAAACCCATCATCAGGGAGTCCACACCAGCAATCATGGCCGATCATTCTCAGATGGTTCATAGTTCTGCAAAATAAAAAAACGTATGTCTCACGAGTAACAACTCGTGAAACATGCGTTTTTTTGTGGTTTCGATTGGGTTGGATGAAAACTCTATCCTATCCATCGTGGCCTAGATAAAAAATCATCTCACGATTAGATCTCTTTCAAAATGCCTTTTACAAGTCCGATAAAGGTTGTTTTCACTTGCGCAGCCACTTCAATAACTTCATCATGACTTAACGGCTGATCCAGAATACCACATGCCATGTTGGTCAGACAGGAAATGCCTAGTACCTGCATACCGCCATGAATGGCAACAATGGCTTCAGGTACTGTGGACATACCCACTGCATCCGCACCCATCGTACGAATCATGCGAATCTCCGCTGGTGTCTCGTATGCCGGGCCACTCCACCATGCATAGACTCCTTGCTGCAGGCCAACATTCTGCTCTTCTGCAACCTTAAGAGCAATGCTGCGCAGTTCGCGATTGTATACCTGTGATACGTCTGGGAAACGAACACCCAGTTCAGCATTATTCGGTCCCATCAACGGGTTATTGCCTACCAGGTTAATATGATCTGTAATGAGCATCAGTTGACCCGGCTCAAAGCTGGTGTTGATGGCTCCGCAGGCATTGGTGATAAGCAATTGCTCGACACCCAGCGCCTTCATGATCCGAACGGGGAAAGTCACTTCGTCCAATGTAAAACCTTCATAATAATGAAGGCGGCCTTTCATCGCTACAACCGTTTTGCCCATCAGTTCACCAATAACCAATTCATTGGCATGACCGATAGCCTCCGATTGGGCGAAATACGGAATATCTGTATACGGAATATCTGTATACGGAATAACGGTCGCATTTTCAATCTCGTCCGCGAGCGCTCCCAGTCCAGAACCCAGAATCATGCCTACGGCAGGTTTGGTATGGATTCGGTTTAATATGTAATCTCTTGCTTCCTGAATATGTGCGGATTGATGCATAATGATATCCTCCTGATGATCTGAATTGAGTTAACGAAAACTGAGTTAATGAGGTGCTACTCATCAAGTGTAATGAACAATGGTCATGATGTAAATGGAAGCTGTTCTATATACAATAAAAAAACGACCCTATGCTCCAGAATCGTTTAAAAACATGGACATACCCTAATCCAATGTATATTTGTTTCTACTTTTCATGTAATCGATTGTCATGATCAGTAACAGCATCAATGTAGCAAACATCAGCGGTTTGGCAAAAGTACCTTCTTCAAAAAAATAATAACTAAATATAAAATTTCCGGCAAAAGTAATTAAATAGTTTCGGATGTAATCCATCTTCTCATCTCTTTTCAGGAAAGAATTTGGTTCGCCATTTCTTCAACCCTATCACAAAATTCCATTTAGTACCATATTTTATCATCCACACAAATCAACGCCTCAATCACGAACGAGATAACCGCACTGTACAATCTATATTAAGTACAGCAAAAAATCGGCCACATCGTGACCGATTCTCTCCACTTCCCTGATGTTCAGGACATAGGGTTAATGATACGCCAAAATGATTCCTTAGGCTGCAACTGCTGATCAAAAACAAAGGGCCAATTTTTGCGTCCGCGTACTGGGAAATGGTCTAACCAGGTATAATTGTCCGCTACTCCCCAGAACGTCACAGAGGTAATGGATGATTTATACTCACGGAACAAATTGAAGATTTCCTCATATCGACGCTCCTGTAGCTCAGCCATCTCTGAAGTTGGCGCGGTGAGGTCCGTTCGACGATCCTCATGACGAAACACGGACATATCCAGCTCCGTAACATGCAACTGCACATCCAGTGAAGCATAACGCTCAATAGCCATTCGGATCTCCTCAATTGAAGGACCATGAATATTCCAATGCCCCTGCAACCCAATCCCGTGTACAGGCGCTCCCTTGTCCAGCAAAGACCGAACCAGATTGTAGATCTTCTCCCGCTTGACCGGATCCGTCTCATTGTAGTCATTATAGAAAAGAAGCGCATTTGGATCAGCTTCATGAGCCATACTGAACGCTTGCAGCAAATAATCTTCCCCCACCAGCTCTAACCACTTCGTGTCCCGCATGAACAGGTCGGTCTTATCTTCAACAGCTTCATTGACGACATCCCACGCATATATTTGCCCCTTATACCGACCTACTACCGTATCAATATGTTGCTTCAAGCGAGATAATAACAGCTCTCTGGAAGCGGGAGCACCTGAGGTATCCTCAAAGACCCATTTCGATGTTTGATTATGCCAGACCAAAGTATGTCCGCGAACCCCAATCCCTTGGGCAACAGCAAAATCAACAATTTTATCCGCCGCCTCAAATGAATAACGATCCTCTTCCGGGTGAATTTCTTCAAATTTCATCTGATTTTCAGCCGTGATACTATTGAAGTGTTTGGCGATGAAATCCGCTTCGGACTGCAACATTCTGGTATGTACAGCAGCACCTATTTTGAACGTATTAGCGTACGCAGCATGTAATGATGGAATTTCAGTTTGCATTTACAATTCCTCCCTGCCAGTTTTTATCCATCATATCGTTTGTTGAATACGCTTACAATGAACAAATTATACTTCTTCCCCCTCATATTTAACTATTTATGATCCTCGGCCCTGTTTGCACAACAAAAACACCTCCACGTATGTCCGACTGCTCATCTAAACAGAACATTTCTCGGAAGGTGTTTTGTGATCGGGCTGTTCAATTAAATTCAACTCATATACAAAGAGGATATGAAGCCTTACAGCTTGTCCACCTGTAACAAGGTCACCTGTTTCACTGTGCATGCCGGGTTAATTTGTTCCTCGGACAGAATGTTCAGCTTGATGAGGCTTTTCAGCTTATGGCTGTCTACCTTGGATAACAATCGCCAGATGTCCGGGTCTGGAAGAGAAGCATACAGCTTCTGATCATCGTATTCCTTCCGGTTCTGAAGCACTGTTTTCACGGTGTAACCACCAACCTGCGTCTCATACACCCCTTGTTCTGCACAATACGCGACAATCTCATCTCGTAGTACAGACAACTGCTGCTCAATATCTTTTTGCTGCTGTTTCAGTTCGAAGTAAGTTTGCACTTTCTGCTCCATATCGATCACGCTCCTCTACTATCATAGGTATGCGAGGATCGCTAGTTTAGGACTGGCTGTTTATTTTATTTAAAAAAAGTGGTCTTTCTATTACTTAGTCGTATACTGTCGTCATTGTATATCCTCGTATTACGATTACAGCAGATGTTCATTCAAATACGGATTATGGACAGCCATGCTGTGAACCTTTTCCATTACATCTGGCCCCATGGGGACATCCCCAACGCGCTTTAACAGAATCCAGCGAAGACAAGCTACAGCTTCAAAAACCTGCTCCTCTTCCAGCGTGTACGTATAACTTGCAGAACGTGCAAATTGAGCGTGATACATCTCGCCATAACTTTCCCCATTATAGATCGTGATCAGAAAAACAGACCATGCCATATCGTACCTTGGATCACCATATTGCCCATTAGTCCAATCGATGATGGTGTAATGGTCGTCCATCTCAAGAATGTTTCCCAGATTATAATCGCCATGAATCAAGCGATCCTGTCTGATCTGGACCTGCTGGATCAAGTTTGCCAGAAGATCATTTATATCGTCATGTAACTCAATTTGAGGAAAAAAGTATTGAACAAAATCGTACCTGAATATGTATTCTTCATCTTCTCCAGTACCCACTTCATTCACCGGATAACGATGGACCTCCATTAATCGCTCAGCCAAATGTGTCATTTTGGTTGGTGTTAATTGGGTAATCGGCTTTCCATCATAGCTCGTTAACAGCACTTGATTCCCTTGCTCGTCTAATCCCCAACCGTAGGGTTTGGAAACACGAATTCCACTTTGATAAAGCTTGGACAATAATCGATATTGTTTGGCGATATCCGGTTTGGAATCCTTGTCCCAGACTTTCAATACGTACCACTGATCTTCCATTTCAATTCTCATCACACTCGCTTCCAGTCCGGGTGGCAAGGGAATGATCTGATACTCCTGTTTAATCACCTGCTGAATACGTTCATCCAGTTCTACCCAATTCACTTGGCTAAGTTGAATCGTCATCGTTCTCCTCCTTCCATGATACACAAGATTAGATTATAATCGTTTATCAAATACCTTCTGCCATTTCTTCTCTTCATATCCGATAGCTATATAAAACCGATGTGCAGATTCCCTTTTTCCGTTACAACGCACCCGAATGTTATCAAAGCCGTTAACCCGAGCCCATTCCTCGCATTCGCTCATGATTATCTTACCAATCCCCATCCCTTGATGAATCCCATCCACAACTAGTCCACCAATCTCGGCAAAAGATGGACTCTCAATGGAATGTCTTCCCTGTACATGGCCCCAGCCTACGACCCTCGAATCAATCTCAGCCACACATACATAATGGTCTGGTAAGGAAGAGAGAAGAGTTAGTCTCTCCTTGATTTCTTCAGTTGTGCTGACATAACCCAGTTGATGGGATAATTGACTCATCACTTCGCCATCCTGAATCGTAGCTCTCCTGCAATGAATCATCACTTCTCCTCCGTTCATTCATGTCATGCCGCTCTCTCCCTGTTAATCAGGTATAATCAGGCCTTTGCCAATGACATTGGCGGATACTGGCTGTTTGCCCAATTCTCTGGCCCATACCGACAGCTGTCCCATATGGTGAATCTCATGGGCGATCACATGTCGCATAACTTCTCCCCATGAATATGTACTCGTCTTGCCAGCTGAGCGATAATCAATAAAAGCTCTTTGTTCCATACTCGAATCCCATGCTGTAACCAATGCCTCCACATCAGGACGTAACTTGCGATCGAGTCGCCTTACCGCCTCAAGATTCTGGTAGTTTGCAAAATCTTCTGCATCATCCGGTTTGCCCTGAAGCAACTGAAGCCAGCTCCACTCTACATCAATGATATGAAATAATGTTTGTAATATGTTGCCTACTCCGCCCGTGCGAGGCCGAAGCAATTCTTCAAGCGGTACATCTTCACACCACACATACCATTGCTCACGCACCATCCAGTTATAACGAAAGAATGTTTCCATTGGTATATTCCCCTTTATCGATGTTTTTCATAGAGATTTGATCAATTCTGTATGGGCAAAGGTATCCTCCGAATGTTCAAGATCACCATAAATTCTACTAATCTGATTGAATCCGGATTTGATCCAGAAGCGTAATGCAGTCCAATTTTTGAGCGCTACGTTGATTCGAATTTCCTTGTAACCAAGCTCGGAGATGTGAAGAGTCAGTGCCTGAATTAATTCTTGTCCATATCCCTGCTTCTGGATCTCGCTCTGGATATATAAAAATTCGAGATAGATTGAATCCTCGGAGGGATACCCATGGTACACACTTAACAAACCAATATAGCGGTCATCCTCATTCGTGCGAATGGATTGAATTCGATAATTCTCCAGCCTGCCTCCCGGCGGAAGGTGGCCTTCTTCAAAACATTCTTTCACATAGTTCCGATCATGCTCTTGTCCATCCCATTGATGCAAGTACCGACTGGTTTCATATAAGGACTCAAGTTCAGGAATATCGGATTCTTCCACATTCGAGATAATAAGTCGGTCTGACTTCCATTCTACTGGAAGTTGTTTCATCGTTATCACTCCATCTTGATATTCTAAATAAATTAAACTATTGAATGTTCACACTTACCACTCCGATGACAGAACAACCTTCCGATCGCTGTTATCCCCAGATTTTTTTGATTCATTTTATAATGGGAAACTCCGGGGATAAGCCTATGCTTCCGATGCAGCTTTCTTTCAGAAAGCTTTTAGGCGAACACTTCGCTTCTTCAGGTTTTTTCTGTCCTCTCCGTTTCGTGTAAATATTCAGTTCAATTTATTTAGTTATTTTCTTTTTTATATACAAGATTACATGAATTCCTGCATAAATAAACAGAACATTGAACAAATATAGAAGTACATTTAAATAGATGCCAGATATAAACCAGATAGTTCCCTCAGAATTAGCATAATGATAATCCGTAAAAAATCGGAGCGGGAAACCATACTCTGTTCGGAGCGGTCCATCTTCAGTATGTAAAGTTCCAGGAATACATAGGATGGCTAATACAGCAAGCCAGGCTGATAGATTCATTATTTTTTTGTTAATCGTCAATACATCTCCCCCTTATTCAACACTAACGGTATCTTCACCAAAATACGTCCCTTCCAACTTTTGATCCAAAAAGTCTCTTAAGTCCTTTTGATCAAGTATATATTTCGAATCTCTATTAAATCTGCTTTTTGTGGATACAATAATCTGTTTCCGATTGTATTGAATCGTAACTTTAGCGTTATGTTTTAATTTCAAAGCAATTCCCGCACTAATGCTTCCTGTGACATCATCTACTGGTATTTTGGCTGATTCCGGGGCTGCATTCAGCCAGCCGACTATACGGCTAATGTCTTCTTTACTTAACGTAACATTGTCAATGCTAACGTGTGCTCCACCGTCACCTGTCCTGGTGTACACGACTATACTCATCTCTGTGCTTATCACTTGATTTCTTGAAATCGGCTTATTTGGATCTGGATTACTCGTGATTAGAAAATACAAAAACATGATTGCCGCACCTATGAAAAACCAGAATCGCCTACGTTTTCCTAGCATTACAGCGCATTCTCCGTATCCACCACGTTGGCAAACAGTCTCAGTACCGTATTGTGATGTTCAATAATCTGCTCCGCTTGAAGTGTCTTTGAATTCCATGTGCTGTGCGCATCTTGAACCAGATTGACCGTGTATCCCAGACTGTACGCTCTGCGGCATGTCGTGTCTACACATACCTCGGTCTGCATTCCCGTAAGGACTAACTCCTTCACGCCATTATCTTGCAATTTCAGATGAAGATCGGTTTTGTGAAACGAATCCGGTGTCTCCTTTTCAATAACGAGATCACCAGCTATAGGTGCAATGGACGGATGAATGGCCCACCCCGGAGTTCCTCGTTCCAGTGGACTCCCTGCCCCTTCGCAGTGCTGGATATATATGATGGAATGCCCTGCTTCACGGGCCTTGGCCATTAACATCTGGATCTTTTGAAGCAATCGTTCCCCTTGATATACGGGATCTGCTTCATCAAACATCGCTACCTGTACGTCAATGATTAGAAGTGCACAATGCGTTGTCATTTTGCTTTCCTCCTAACAAATCAATTTAATTCAACTCTTTCTTCTTTGCTTTTTTAACAAAACTTCCAATCCCATATCAATCAATACAAATAGAATAGCAGCTAGAACGCCAAATAAGGTCAGAACTAACTCTTTGAAATCCAAGATTGCTTCTCCTGCGCCCATGACCACATAATAAATATTCATACCTAGAACTCCAGCACATGCATAGCCTAATATCCTCGTACTTAGATACAACACATGATTAGGGAATTGTATTCGGCTGAGCAGATAGTCTAGCAATATCGATAAAGGTAGCCCGATCAACAGGATCAAGGGAGTCGCGTATATCGGATAAATAAGAATGTAAAAATCAAAACTGTAGGATTCATTCATCGATATGAGACTTGCAGCCAAAGTAAAACAAATGATGGTTAGAACGGTTGTTATCAGCTTTCTTCCCATGTTCATCTCATCACTCCAATACAGTTATCTCTATCATTGGATGTGCTCATGCGTCAGATTTTTCCGGTTGCCATCCGATTTCTTGAGACCAACGATGTGCTCTCTGTAATATGCTCCACACCACTGGCCCTTTTCCTTCAACATATTTGGGACGCTGATCTTTATACAATGACATGAGTCTGTGCTTTTCTTCCGCATAGTTCAAACAATCTTCTGGATGCTCCCTTAAATAGTCTCTGAACAGCAAGGTCATCTGCTCGGAGAAACTGCCTACTTGTCTAACGTGTATATGTATCCTTCTGTTTCCGGGTTCTTCACGAAAGTAACGTTTAGTCTTATCTGGATTTTCTGCTCTGAATACAAATCCGACTGTTTCAATCTCATGTTTGTAGTCCAACAAATTTTCATACTGGGAAACAGATATTTGTATATCTATGATGGGTTTGGCATCTATTCCAACAATTGAAGTGGACCCAACATGGTCAATCCGCACGGCCTTTTCTCCTAACGCTTCTCTTAATTTCGAACCCGTTTCGAGAAACAAATCACGCCATGCCGGATCATACTTTGCAATTCTCCATTGATCCTCCATACAACTCCTCCTTGGTTATCCAATCAAGCTATATATTTAAATAACACGTTCTTTTAACCTTTTGTTACATGTAGATTATTTAGTGATGCCATATAGAGATCATGCAAAATTATCATTGTTTATCCCTAGTTCTATTTGTTTTTTGGATTCAATCATGTATTCGTACACATCATCAATTCCTGTTATCCCTTTAATATTCTCTTTTAACAGTTCAATAATTAATTGATTATCACTCTCTCGCATCTTTATATCTTCCATATAATTATCGTTATAGTCGTTCATAAAATCTAATTTGTTCTTATAAAATCGAAATCTCTCCAAAACATATACTTCCTTAAGATTAATAAATAATGCTATAAAATCCTTAAAGTTTCTGGCCACTAAAGTTACTTGATTACCAAACGCCGTAGGTTGAATAAAGATAATAGGCGCTTCTTCTAAATCACTAATGGATCTGTTAAACGTGAAAAAAGCAAAATGGTCACCATCTGCCCCTGTTCTTCCAAATACGATGGCATCATCTGGCGTACAGTAGTATCTATCATCATCATTGTTAAAACTAATATAAAAACCCATATAATCGTCGATGGTTCCAACATGTTGTTCACGTAATTTCTTATCTATTCGAACGATGTCTACTAAGGATTCTGGCATTTTATAATGTACTTGCAAGTTTAAATCCCTCTCTTCTATTGGCATTTAATAATATATCTATATTTTGACACAAATTAAAAAAAAGAGAAGGACCCTTAGGCCCTCCCCTTAACTTCTTAATGATAATCACACTTGAAATTTGTAAACTCAGCTGAAGTATCTTGCCCACTCGCGTATAACCCAATAAGTACGCCTGTAAAACCTCCTGCCACCTCCGAGGATAGGTATCTCGTCTGTGCCGTGCCTAGCAGAATCTCTTCACCATCTGCTTGAAACAGGAAGCTGTAGCGTTCCTGACTTGAGCGGATCACCAGCGTTGCATGCTGTTTATTTCCCAGATCCACTTCATGTTCTCTCGATTTGATATCACCGATATTTAAACGCTCGATCACCTTATAACCGTCCTGCTGCCCACGAATAGCCACTTCATAATGATGATTCTCATCCATGTAGATCGTGATACCGGCTTCTCCCCTCGTCAGACTAACATCGACAGAAATCGTAGCATTAAAGTCTTTTTGACGTAACCCAATGAACGTTGGGGATGCCGGAACGTCCAGCGTTACATCGGTTCCTGTTAGCGTAAGCTTATCTGATTCAAGCTGATAATGCTCTGTATTTGGATGACGAAGGTAACACCAGTCGAGGTTCCAGTCTGTATTTGCAAACGTATAATTCTTCTTATCCTGCTGGATCACCGTATCCGGGATACGATTGGTCTCAAAACTCGTCAGCGTTGTTCCTTCATGCCCGGCTGTAAACCATCCGTCTTCGCCAAACGTAATTGGAGTCAGAAATACTTCTCGACCCAAATGATGGTACGTAGCCCATCTGCCGATCTGTCGAAATCCCAAGTGAAAGAGCCACCAGTTCCCCAGATCATCCTGAACTATATCACCATGCCCCACACCCTGGACCTCATACCCGCCCAGATTGCGATTGGTTAGAACTGGATTGTGCGCATAGGCTTCGAACGGTCCTGAAGAAGAAGTTCCCCGAGCATACGTAACCATGTGACCATACTCGGTGCCGCCTTCAGCTGCAAGCAGGTAATAATAACCGTTCATTTTATAGAGATGCGGACTTTCCAGATATCGTCCACCCGTTCCGTTCCATATCGAACGACTCGGGGTCAGTTTGCGGCCAGTTTCAATCTCAAGCTCACACTGGACAATTCCGCCAACGCCTTCATCATCCACGCCATTACTCATAAACAATGTTTTTCCATCTTCAAAATACAAATCGGGATCAATTCCGCCTTGATCCACATAGATAGGCTCAGACCATTCTCCGTAGATATTATCCGTCCAGACATAGAAATTCTGATGCGTCGTATCGTTGGTTGTGACCATATAAAAACGCCCGTTATTGTGCCTGATGGTTGGGGCAAATACACCCCCGGAGCTGTTCACCGTCTCTAGCTGAATCTGGCTTTTACGAGTCAGGCAGTGACCAATCTGTTTCCAATTCAGCAGATCCTTGCTTTCAAAGAGCGGTACGCACGGAAAATATTGAAAAGAACTGCACACCATATAGTATGTATCGTGCACCTTAATCACACTAGGGTCTGGATAAAAACCTTTCACAACAGGGTTATTGTATTTCATTACTCCACTCCATCTCTTATTATAAAATTCACAAATATAAGAATTCAACTTCGTAACAACTACAAAAATTAAACACCATCGGGTGTAAACTTGCAATGAATCTGAATTGCATCTTGGAGTTAATTTTATTAAATTAATATATATGTGATTTTAGAAGATTGAGGATAGGGAGTTGTACAGATGATCAAAGCAAATGGGGAGCCCCAGTTCCTTCCTTTATATGAGGCGCTGGCAAGTGAAGTCAGATGGAGAATCATGGATATGATTGCAGATCGCGAAATGAATGTGAAGGATATTGCGGCAGTATTAGAGCTTAGCCCCTCCATTGTCACGATGCATATTCGCAAACTAGAGGATGCGGGTCTAATTGGTAGCAGAAGAGTTCGGATCAACGGAGGGACGCACAAATTATGTTACCTCAAACAAAATCAGATTGAGATCGAGCTGCCGTCCGCAAGCCAAACTTCACGAACCAGAGAACAGACGATAGCCGTGGGACACTACACTGCTTTTGATATCCACCCTACCTGTGGGCTAGGAACACTTGAGAAAGAGATCGGCGTATGGGATGATCCGCGTTACTTCCTTGATCCCGAGCGTGTTCACGCCGCTATCTTGTGGTTTGGGAAGGGCTATGTTGAATATAAAACACCTAACTTTGTACTACCGGATCAGACCACCGATGCTATTGAAATTTCGATGGAACTAGCCTCTGAAGCTCCGGGATTGCGAGATCATTGGCCTTCGGATATTCGTTTCACCTTCAATGGCGTTTCTCTCGGAACGTGGACAAGCCCTGCCGACTTTGGCAGAGCAGCACGCGGCAAATATACACCAGAATGGTGGCATCGTAATGTGAATCAGTATGGATTATTAAAGACCATTCGTATTGATGGTTCCGGTACCTATATGGATGGTGAGCGGATGTCAGACATTACTCTCAAAGATGTCAAACTAGGCGAACCGTTCTGGACGCTACGTTTCACGGTTGACGAAGAAAGCCCCAACGTAGGGGGATTAACGATCTATGGTGCCGGTTTTGGTAACCATGATCAGGATATTGTTATACGTGTACTTCAGATCTGAAGTAACCGCTGAGGGGAGGTGGTGATATCATCAGATCTGGCATTTAGAAAAATAACCTGTCTATGTGTTAGCAATCATTCTGTGTTTGGAACCACTTTCTTAGCTGATTAATATGAGCTTGATGATAACGGTTATGGTCAGCCATATGCCATAATCCCCAACGTACCGTAGCTTGTTTTTCGTTCTGATGTCCAAAAGTAACTACTCGATCTAGGTCACCATCTGCTACTTGTGTGCATGTTTCTTTCAGAAGGGTTAATACACCCTCATATTGAGAGATAAGTGTGTCACGTGACACATCTTGAACCAGCGGAAGTCTATTATTTTCATCAGTCATGGGACCATATTGCTCTATTAATGACTGCGGAAGGACAACTCCCTTTATTCTATAAACCCAATTCATATCAACAAACGTAATATGTCGTATTAATTGAGCTGTACTATTAAACTGGTTCTTTTCCCCTTTGTAATCTACCTCTTCTTGCGACATCCCCTCAGTAATCGATTTAAGTCGCTCACTATTCTCTCTTACTGCAGAAAATAACATTCCAACAATAGGTTCCATAATGGCTTCACCTTGTAGATCGTAAATCATAGCATCCTTCCTCGCTTGAATACATGTCTATTTCCATGACTCTCTGATCAGTCTTTGATTCAATTCCCAGATTGCTACTCTATTACTATCCCATTTAAGTATTTCACGAGCTTCTTCATAAGCCACCCATTTATATTCTGAGTGCTCATTGGATAAAGACAGATCCATTTCATCTAGTTCTACTCCAAAGCAATACTCAGGAATAACTAATGTATCAGGTCCCCACATAAAATAACCAACCACATCTACCACGGAGTGAGTCGATCTTGAATTAAGACTCCTGTATTGACTATTTAAAGGGATTCCCGCCTCTTCAAATGCTTCTCTCATAGCTGCTTCTAATGGTTTTTCTTCATCTTCCCCTCCCCCAGCTATGCCCTGCCAGTAACCTTCTCTTGATCTTCGAAAGATAGCGTATGCATAATCATTTGAATCTTTCAACCTGATATAAGGAAAAACTAATATTTGAAATGGTGCTCGAGACACAAGTACATCCCTCCTCTTTACCCTCGTTCTTTTAACAGTTCCTTAATTTCCCTTAACTCTGATAATATTTCTTTGGTGTGCTGGCTATTTTTGGAGTTATCTATTCCAACTTTCACAACATAAATACCGAGGAACAGATACACCACCAACATAATGATCATTCCCATGTACATCTCTCCTTTCCAAATCAGAACACGTTCTACGGACGTTCACTGTCCCCTATGTCCTCTCTCTCCAACTGATTTCCATGGAATGCCTTCAAAATAAATGGCAACCTTCATTGTGATTCCTCCTCAGGAATATACATCGTCTGAATCTCCTGCACACCCGGAATAAAGCCCAGATTCAGATACACGGACTCCGCATCATTTCCTTGCATCACATACAATCGCAGCACGGGATATTGACCCTTAAGCGCATTCAAAGCTCTCTGTAACATCAGTGTAGCAAGCCCTCTTCCTCTATATGCCGGACGAACACCTATGCTATACACAGCAGCCTGGCTATCTTGCAAGCACAAGCGACAATTTGCAATAAGCTGTCCCGTTTCCTTGTCATATACAAGCGTGGACGCTTGGGTCAGAATTTCATTGGTATAATTAGGGTCATCACTTGGTATAAAATCTGCAAGCGTGGTATGTTTTCTTCGTGTAGCTTCAAGACTTCCTGCAAAACTCTCCAGGTCACATTGAGCAATTTCATCTTCATTCACATATTTTTTGGTGCCGGTTTCACTTTCAATAATCTCTGGACTCTTCACGGTTACTCTGCTGTCCCATTCGATTTCAAAATGCTCTGTAGGCCGCTGCATCCAGCGACATCTAAACTCCACTGGCCAGAATCCAGCTCTTGCATATAGATCAACTTGGTCTGGAAGAATCTCAAAGGTCAGAATGCGTTTGCTGCGATCCGACCACTGTAATAATTTATGCTTCAGAAGTTTCAATACCTCAAAGCACTGCTGGAATGGCGGGACAAAAAACAAATGATACATCCGGTTAGGCTCCATTCTCACGCCACCTATTTTGCTTTCCCCCTTGTAAATCCAGTACGCACTGATCTTGGAAGAACTAAACTCTTCTTCTCTGAAAAATCCTACATAACGCATATCATAATAAACCGTGCAATATAATCCCCATTCAGCAAAATCAGCTTTGCGAATCGAATATTCATCCGACAGATCATATTGAAGAATATCTGTAGACCACTCGGTTAAACCCATATGTAATTCCTCCTCAGTTTTAATTAAATGGCAAGCAATCAAATCATTTTTCTATACGCCACCCCGTGAATATGAATTAACACATGCTGTGTCTCCATACGTTCGAAGAAATCCAACATGTCCTTAAACGGATTCTCGAAATACGAAGACTACCAAGGATAAACCTCTAATGTCTGCCCTGTTTCTGTATTCTTGAACATACAATGCTCGCCGTGAACTTCAAAATACCAATTTCCCGTTAATTCTTCTTCTCCGTGGATTACATCCGCATTGGTCAGCAAATGGTACGCACCTACGAGAATTTCCGCCCGATCAGGCTGATCGGTTTCCAATATCAGTTGGTCGATCAATTGCCGCGCGATTCTTTGGTACATATCCATCACAGTCAATAATTCTTCCGTGATTTCCTGGGTTATCGCCTTCATACCTTCATATCCTTATCCGGGTATCCAATTTCTGCAATTTCACCTTCGATATCACTTAATTTCAGTTCATCATTTAATTGCTGTAGTAAGACCTCATCGATCGGCTTCATATCAAATACCTGTTCAACCAGTTTGATATCCAACGCTATCTCGTAGTAATCCTGTGCCCAAGCATGATAATATTTCGCGCCGCCTATCAAAATCTCTAACAGTTCGTATTCATGATCCCCAAGCTCCGTGCCCGCAGACCACCCTTCCTGATCCGCCACACTCCAGATACAGAACGTCGTCTGATCCATTACAAATGCCGGCTCTACCACAAAAGTATTAAATGCTTCTGGAACGCTTTTTACCACCTCACTCCTATCAACCTTATGCTGAAGTGCATACTCTTTAGCAAAGCCTTTAATAATCAGCCCATTCGGACTGAATACAGCAAAATAATGATCTCCTTGCCCATCTCTCATGGATGCCATTTGCTCATTCTTGTCCCACTGGGAATTATACGAGTAATACCTGTACTCCCATTCCGGCATCAAAATGGCATCCAGCATAGCTGCTGCCTTTAGAATCTGTTTGCATTCACTAATGTGAGGAAGTTTATCGATAAAATTAAGATTACCCATCGTGTGATATTGCCTCCTTTACCCTTTCAAATGGAATAATTAGTTGCCCGACCTTGCGGTTAGGCAAGATAAAATAACGTATCCAAAAAGTTGAACCGTAAATACAATGGCGACAAACTCAACCATTATGCTGTTCGCTGCATTAAAATCATTCACAAGATCCACGAAGATCTTCCCAGGTCGGGATAATATATCCCATGAATTCCACCGATTAAATCTCCCAATGTAAACCCCTATACTGCTCAATAGCAAAATAACACCGACAACCATCATACTAATGTACTTATTTATTAATTTGTTTAACATGCCATGGATTTGAATGATCGAACAAGTCGAGAGTAGCAATCCGATGATCGCTACGGCAAACGTCAGAGTAAGTCCATACCAAAAATCAATATTAACCCAAAATCTAATCTCCTCTTGAGCATCAAAATATCTGAATGAATGCAGAATCTCCGTAAAAAGGTAGGCCGCATTGGGCAGAAAAAAGAGCCATACTCCACACATCAGCCCCATACATATCATGCTCGTTGTGGTTAATTTCTTATTAAATATGTATCTAATGCAGGATGAGATGACGAATGGTACCCATGCCAGGAACATGTCCCAACTTAAAAATTGATACATATTCCTATCTGTTTGGGCACGTAAATACATCACAACACCTAGACAACATAAAGTAGCCACGAGCAAGGTAACGATGAGTCGGAGATCTTGAACCGGATGTTTGTTATCTTTCATTTCTTTGCTTCTACTTCCTTTTCCTTGATGAATGTTATAAGTTATAAATACTTTTTAAATGCCTTGCTGGATTCTCCGTTGTACCCCAATTTCGTATAAAAGTGATGTGCTTCGTTTCTGGATGATCCGCTCGTAAGAAACACCTTCACACAATTTTTCTGCACACATACATGCTCTATATGTTTCATCAATTCAGATCCATATCCCTTGCTCTGCACATGTTCCGTAATGATAACCCGCTCAACTACGCCGAATGGTCTATTTTCCACCAAAGCATCCAGACAAATATGTAAATGAGCCGTGCCGATCACCTGATCACCCAGTTCATACACAAACAAGAAACTGTTTGGGTTATTCCGAACCTCTTCAATCCGTTCCGCCAGTACCTTCGTGTTTAAGTTGTTTGGCAATAATTCTTTATACAGTCTTTCAATAACCACTGCATCCCTAGCTTCTGCCTCTCTTATCATCAAGCTTCCCCTCCCTGTTACCTCACTTGATAACTTAAAATGATATCACCGTTGTCTTCAAACTCTCCCGTTTCTTGAAACCCGCAACGTTTGTACAGCGCATTTGCCGCAATGTTATGTGGAACATGGGATACCCTGATTTGCTGGCAGTCACTTCTCTCTTGCAACATACGAACCACTTCTTGAATAGCAAGTTTGCCGTAACCCTTCCCCTGGTACTTCTCATCAATCATGAAGCGCAGAATCCAGTAATACCCGTCATTGTAGATCTCGTTATCAAATAAAATAAAACCTACCATCTGATCCTCTGCCAAAATGCCGTACGGCTTGGACGTAATTTCCTTCGTCGCATGCATCAATGAATCCGCATTGCTAGCTACCAAATCTAGCTGATCTTCCCGTGGTTTAAGGTGGATGCACTCGAGTTCATTTTCTTTGGTTATGGGTTGTAGGCTTACCTTTTTCACATCCACAATCATCTCTCCTTGCAGCTTATTTACTAGATTTTCTTGATCAATATAATCTCCAAAGGTTGTGTATCCAGCAATAGAGCCCCTGCATCAACATACCCCAGCTTTCGATAGAAATGTTGCGCATGTTCGTCTGATTGCGTTGAAGTCATCACCGTATCAAAGCCTTGTTGCTTCATTAGATTTTCCCAGTGATGTACCACTTTTTTTCCATATCCGCCGTTTCGATAGGGTTCATCAATCCAGATCATATTCATGAAGGGAAGGTTATCCCAAAAGTACCCGTACCTCATCCATCCAACTCTTGATCCCTCGTCCTCGTCCCATAGGATGAATATTTCTTTCTCACTAATCTTCGTTTTCACAAGTGGCTGATGGATATGCCGATCTCTTTCAATGATGTAGTCGTAGTCAGCTTCCGCTGCATACTCAATCTTCATTTGTAATACTCCCTTCATTAACTACGTCCATCATAACCCAAAATGTGGTATATGCGAACAGTTCTTTCCTCTTTTTCTCCCATGCCAAAAAACCACGGTTTCCCGTGGCTGCACCCGCTCTATTTCCCTCAATCCGCTGTTGATCCACTGACCAATTGCCCCTTGTACCATACGGCCTGCCGCGCAGATCGCCGCGCAACGGCTTCCGCCGAACAACTCGCATGCACCAATACAAAACTCGCGGTGTCGCCTACCTTCGGCCAGACTTGTTCCCCTTGTGAATCCAGCGGTGTAATCCCGCCTGTTACCCATGCCAAAGATTGAGACAAGGACAGTTCGTCGCTATATCCGTACAGTTCTGCGAATCGTCCCGCTTTCTCAAGCATATCCCCATTGCCAAAAGGAGACCAATGATCCGTCAGGCTGTCTGTGGCCAGCTTCACGTTTACACCCATACGGTGGAGCATGGGAAGAGGCATCATCGTTCTGCCAATGGGCACCGTGGAAGCAATGCTCATCCCAAGCGAGGCCATTCGCTGCGCCATATCTTCTGCTTCCTGCTGCTCTGCGCGGGCGAACCAGAACGCATGACTGACCGTAACTTTACCCTGAAGTCCTGCTGCTTCGGTCAGATTTGCGAGTTCCAACAGCGTTTGTTTGCCGGCCTGCCCACCATCATGCAGATGAATATCGATGCCCGCCTGGTGCTGAACAGCCAGTTCAACCATGGCGTTCAGTGATTTCTCGATCTGTTCGTCCACCGTATGAGGATCAAGTCCGCCTACATGCGTTGCACCTTCCTTCATCGCTTGGCCCATAAGCTCCACTGAATGGGAGCGAAGCAGTCCATGCTGCGGGAAAGCCACGATCTCCGAAGAGATTTTGCCCGAAAATGATTCCAGAGCCTGCCGCGTCGCTTCCAGTCTTTTCAAGCCACTGACGGGTTCAATATTGCAATGACTACGTACATGAGTGGAGCCGTACCCCTGGATCAATGTCAGAATACTCTCCGCTTGACGCTTGGCATCTGGCAGCAGTTTGGGCAACAGAACCTTCTCTTCTTCAATACGTTCGAAAATACTGGAGATGCGCTTAACGGCTGTCCACGGCCCATCGTAGTAGGTTTTATCAAGATGAATATGTGCCTCCTCGAACGAAGGCAACAGCAGAAGTCCCTTGCCATCTACTTGTGGTAGATCGCTAGACAACGGGTTGTTTCCTTCCACAATCTCTGCGATCACTCCATCTTTAATCCGCAGATGAGCGGGGCTTGTCCGTGTCCCCGTCACATGTTCTCCCTCCAGAGCATAACCCCGCTCCATAGTCACGTTTGTTAACCAATAAGCCTGCTTCATCATGTCATCCCTCTTTTCTTACCCGGCATTACGTCCCCCGGATACCGATTGATCTATGATCCATGGTACCATACGGTTTCACAGGGCAAAAATACGTAAAACGTTGGTGTTCCATATGCGGAACGTTTGTATTACTCTACTTAATACATGCAAAAAAACAGGCACAATACGTGCCTGCCCCGTCCAATCACCTTAATCTTCTTGGTTACGTCGAGTCTATTAAAAATGAAACCGCGCATGCCCTCCATCGGTCACGCCTTCAATCTGTTCGATATCCAGCAGTCTGCGTTTCATTTCCAAACCACCACGGAACCCGGTCAGCTTGCGATTAGCCCCAATAATGCGGTGGCATGGTAGCAGAACCGGAATTGGATTGGCCCCATTGGCAGCACCAACTGCTCGCACAGCTGAAGGTCTTCCAATTGCAGCGGCAATGTCACCATAGGTCCGAATTTCACCATAAGGCACACGCCCTAGCTCTCTCCATACCTCCTGCTGGAAGTTCGTTCCGATCAAGTCCAGTGGGATCGCATCTGTATAAGCCATGGGTTCCCCTGCAAAATAGGACTGCAACCAATCCATCATACCTGTTTGTTTCAGAGCATCCTCGTTCTCTTCCAGTTCCACGCCAGGTGCAACTTTCTGTATCCAGCCATTCCAATCTTCCAATGTTTCGTTGGGCATGACCACTCGGCACAATCCCTGTTCCGTAGCGAGCAGTACCCATGGACGACCGTCCAACTGCATCGTGGTGTACATCAACTTTTTTCTCATTCGTTTACCGCCCTCTCCCTGGTGGAATGCTTAATGCTAGAACTAGGAGGTAACCTGCTTCTTCACCTTACGTTTCATACTGCGGATCATTTGCTTGCTCTCTGGATCAACGCGATAAGATTCCGTGATTTTCTGAAGTGCCTTATTATACGTAAAATCATCCAGGGTATTACGGTTCAAATAACGCATAGTCACCTCAGGTTGTTTCACATAAGCCATTGAGATGGCCCAAGCCACTGCCATTTTCACATAATACGCCTCGTGCCTAATCTGATCCAATGCAGATAGAACCTGATCGATATATCGCTCATTCAGATAAAAATTCAACAGCATTACCACACCAAACCGGATTTCATATTCCTGATCTGATCTCAGATACGGCTGCAAGAACGCCCACATGGACTCCGAATGGACCTTCGTATATTTCAGTCCCGCACAGAAGCTGTCACACACCGACCAGTTGTCAATCTTCGGTACAAATGTTTCAATAGCCTTTAACAGCTCGTCCAGATCAGCCTGTACATGTCCAATGACCATCGCTTGCAACATCACTTCTTCAAAATATTCATCCTCTGCCGTTTCCAAATACGTGCGCCAGTCCCCGGCGGCAAGCTGCTTGGCAATTTTTCGTAAGGCTGGCAACCTTACACCAAGTACATTCGTGATGTTGGGAATAAGTGCGGCCGAGAATTTTTGATACTCCGGCTCAACCATGCTGAGCAATTGTGTTCTGATATCTACTTCCACTAGCGCATGTCCTCCTCGTCTGTTTCTGTACAACAAGTATATCCTTGAAGCGGCTGTTTGTAAGCCCATATCGAATAGGTGAGCAAGATTACAATATTATTTTTGGCGCTCCCTTTTTCCCTTCGTTGTTTGACTTTCAACCCATTCCGTTTAAAAATATGAAGTTGATCATTCAGAAAGGAGTGTCGATATGAACAGACCTCATACCAAGAAAGATTTCTCCGTGGAGGAGATCACCGAACAACTCGTGCAACATGTACAATCCCGGAACCTTCCCGATTTCTATAAATTGGTGAAAGAACTACATCCCTACGACCTCTCACTCGTATATAAAAAGTTCCCTGAAGAAGAAACCAATCGGTTTCTGCTCCTATTCAAACCCGATGCTCTGGCGGATCTCGCCGAGACCTTGAAGCTGCACGAACAGATTCAACTGTTTGAACGACTTGGGCCGGAACGAACACTTGAAGTCATGCAGCAGATGGACAAAAGTGATCTGATTCGGTTCATGCACGATTTACCTGCCAAACGCAGAGAAGAATTGCTGTCCAACATGAATCTGGACCACTCTGCCATTATCCGATCCGTGCTTAATTACCCGCCGGAGACGGCTGGACGGATCATGACAGATCAATATCGGACCCTGCTCGCTCATGAGACAGCCAAGGAAGCCTTACGACAATCGCAAGGTACCATGCATATCTCAGCCTCCAGTTATCTCTATGTAACCGATAATGAAGGTAAACTGGTCGGTGTCGTGAGTTATCGATCCCTTGCCCTGGCTGACGATAAGACCCAGGTTGAAGAACTGATGACCCGGCGGGTGATCCATGCAACGGTAGATATGGACCAGGAAGAAGCAGCACAGCTTCTACAGCGTTATGAGTTTATTGCACTTCCGGTGGTGGATGAAAATCACAGGTTATGCGGTATCATTCAGATGGATGATGTCATCGATATTATTATGGATGAAGCCAGTGAAGATTTGGCCAAGATGGGGGGCGGCAGCAAGGATATCGACTTTGATACTAAACCACTCGTGGCCGTCAGACGCAGGCTTCCCTGGCTCATCTTGCTTCTATTGATTGGTCTAATCTCGGGAAGTATTGTGGATTTCTTTGAGGATACACTCAATCAGGTTGTGGCATTGGCATTTTTCATGCCGATGATCGCAGGTATGACCGGTAACACAGGAACGCAGTCTCTGGCTGTTGTGGTACGCGGACTGATCGGACGCAAGCTCGACAAAGCCACCGTACTCGCACTGATTGGTCGGGAGATCAAGGTAGGCATAATGATCGGCTTGGTATGTGGATTGCTGATCACCGTCATCGCTTATTTCTGGCAAGGGGACTGGCTACTGGGCGCCATTATTGGGGTATCTCTGTTCCTCACTCTGGTCATTGGTACACTGACCGGTACATGCATCCCGCTTCTGCTTAGTCGTTTCAAAGTCGACCCGGCTGTTGCCTCTGGCCCGTTAATCACCACATTGAATGATATCTTGTCCCTGTTTATCTATTTTGGCATCGCCACACGTTTCCTCGATGCCTTAATGTAACTAAGTTGTGCATACAGCAAAACAGACCTGATTCTGAGATCAAGGTCTGTTTTTTCATTTTACCAAGTGTTACGCTGATCTTTTATTTTTATTATAGATATCAAACGCTACAGCGAGCAGTAGTACCAATCCCTTAATCCCCTGTTGCCAGTCAATACCGAGACCAATCAGGGACATCCCGTTATTCAGCACACCCATAACTAAACCACCGATGATGGCACCAAATACCGTACCTATGCCCCCTGAAGCGGAAGCACCACCGATGAAGCAGGCCGCAATGGCATCCAACTCGAAGTTGGTACCCGCTCTTGGCGTAGCTGCATTCAGACGTGCGGCGAAGATCAACCCGGATACCGCGGCAAGTGTACCCATGTTCACGAAAACCCAGAAGGTTACCTTTTTTGTTTTGACTCCAGACAGACCTGCGGCCTTCTCATTACCTCCAAGCGCATACACATGCCGTCCCATGACAGTACGATTCATAACGAAGGAGTACACAACGATCAGGACAAACAGCAGGACCAGGATATTTGGAATACCTGCATAACTTGCGAGTACAAACGTAAACAGATTTGTCACAACAGCCACCACAATCAACTTGAGCAAAAATAGTCCCTTTGACACGACCTCGAATCCATATTTTCGCTGGGAACGGCGTTCCCGCAGTTCATTGACAATGTACCAAACGGTGAGCACAAGACCCACAATGATAGACACCAGACCGAAACCTGAGAATTGAATGTCCGCCAAGAAGCCAGAGCTTATTTTCTGGAAACCACCCGGGAAAGGAGAGATCGATTGCCCCTCCAGCACGATCATCGTCAAGCCACGGAACAGCAGCATACCTGCCAGCGTCACGATAAATGCCGGAATTCGCACATAGGCGATCCAGAAGCCTTGCCATGCACCGATCAAAGCACCAACCAGCAAGGAAGCGATGACTGCAAGCCAAGCCGGAAGCTGCCAATCAACCATCATAATTGCGGCAACGGCACCAACAAAAGCTGCAATGGAACCAACAGACAGGTCAATATGCCCGGTAATGATGACCAGCACCATTCCGATCGCCAGCACCAAAATGTAACTGTTCTGCAAAATCAAATTTGTAATATTAATCGGCTTGAGCAACAGCCCGCTTGTAAGTACCTCGAACAAAAGCATAATCACTACCAAGGCAATAATCATACCGTATTGACGGATATTATTTTTGAACAGTTTTGTTATCATTTCCATGCTTGCCGCCTCCAGACTTGGTCATATATCTCATCAACGTTTCCTGTGATGCTTGCTCCCGGCTGACTTCACCGGTGATTCGCCCGGCATTCATCACATAGATCCGGTCACACAGGCCAAGAACCTCCGGAAGCTCGGATGAGATTACCAGTACGCCCTTGCCTTCAGCAGCAAGCCGATGAATGATCGTATAGATTTCGAATTTCGCTCCCACATCGATACCGCGGGTAGGTTCATCCAGGATAAGAATATCTGGTCCGGCAAAAATCCATTTGCTGAGCACCACTTTTTGCTGGTTGCCTCCACTCAGATTACCGGTCTTCTGCAAAATACTTGGTGCTTTGATGTTCATGCTTTTCTTCATCTTTTCCGCCACCAGTACTTCTTCACGCTCGTTCACTACTGCGTTTCGCGTCAGCTTGCTCAGACCCGTTAAGGAAATATTGCGCTTGATGTCATCCATCAGAATGAGTCCGTATTCCTTGCGGTCTTCTGTCACATAAGCAAACCCATTCTGAATAGCCTCTGTGACGGTATTGTTGTGGATCGGTTTACCATTCTTAATGAGTTGACCCGAAATATTCCGGCCATAGGATTTGCCAAATATACTCATGGCAAGTTCGGTACGCCCAGCGCCCATCAGCCCGGCAATACCTACAATCTCACCACGTCTGATATTCATATGGATCTGATCCAGTACCTTCCGCTCGGCATGATGTTCGTGATATACCGTCCAGTCCTTTACCTCAAGGATAACTTCACCAATGGTCGCATGACGCTCCGGATAACGGCTAGTGAGATCACGTCCTACCATTCCGCTAATAATCCGGTCCTCCGTCACTTTTTCCTTCTTCATATCCAACGTCTCAATTGTCTTGCCATCCCGTAAAATAGTCACCGAATCGGATACCTTGGATACCTCATTCAGCTTGTGTGAGATCAGGATACAGGCGATACCCTGTTTCTTGAATTCCAGCATCAACTGCAGCAGATTTTCACTGTCGTCCTCGTTCAGTGCAGCGGTTGGCTCATCCAGAATAAGCAGCCGCACCTTTTTGGAGAGCGCTTTCGCAATTTCGACCAGTTGCTGCTTGCCTACCCCGATGCTGGATACCAGCGTGTTTGGATTTTCGCTCAGTCCCACCTTCGAGAGCAGTTCTCGTGTACCTACAAAAGTTTCCTTCCAGTTGACAATTCCTCTGCTCGCACGCTCGTTGCCCAGATATATATTTTCCGCGATTGAAAGGTAGGGAATAAGGGCCAACTCCTGATGGATAATGACGATTCCCAGATCCTCGCTCTGCTTAATATCCTTGAACTCACAATTTTTGCCCTGAAATAAAATGTCGCCTTCATACGTGCCATGTGGATATACACCACTCAGTACCTTCATCAACGTAGATTTACCTGCGCCATTTTCACCACATATGGAATGAATTTCGCCTTCACGGACTTTCAGATTGACATTTTCCAGCGCTTTGACGCCAGGAAAGGTTTTGGTGATGTTTTTCATTTCCAGAATGATTCCGGCCATGGGATGTGCTCCTTTCATTTATTATTTCAGTCCGATTTCTTCCTTCGTGTAATACTGTGTACCAACGATATCCTGCTCCACATTTGTACGGTCCACCGAGATGGGATCCAAGAGATACGCCGGAACAACCTCAATTCCGTTGTTATATGATTTTTTGTCATTAACTTCCGCCTGTTTTCCTTGCAAAATACTATTGGCCATCTCTACCGTCTTCTCCGCTAGCTTCCGTGTATCCTTGAACACCGTCTGCGTCTGTTCCCCGGCCACAATCGACTTGATCGAGGCAAGTTCGGCATCCTGTCCTGTAATAACGGGCAACGGTTTGTTCGAAGTACCATAACCAATCCCTTTCAAGGATGAGATGATACCAATACTGATTCCATCATAAGGAGATAATACTGCATCCAGATTATCACCCGAGTAATAAGCACTCAGCAGGTTATCCATCCGTGACTGGGCCAGTGCCCCGTCCCAGCGTAAGGTCGCAATCTGGGCCATCGTCATCTGCTTGCTGCGTACCACCAGTTTGCCGGAATCGATGTACGGCTTCAGCACAGACATCGCACCGTCGAAGAAGAAATAGGCGTTATTATCATCAGGAGAGCCACCAAACAGCTCAATGTTATACGGTCCTTTTCCATCCTTGAGCCCAAGCTTTTGTTCGATGTAGGAGGCTTGAAGCACACCCACCTTAAAATTGTCGAACGTGGCGTAATAGGTTAAGTATGGCGTATTGCGAATGAGCCGATCATACGAGATCACTTGTATCCCTTCGTCATGCGCTTTCTTGATTACATCCGTTAATGTGTTGCCATCCACGGACGCGATGACCATCACATCCACACCTTTGGTGATCATGTTTTCAATCTGTGAAATCTGATTCTCGACCACATCCTCAGCATACTGAAGATCGGTTTTGTACCCCTGCTCCTGAAACAGACGGACCATGTTCTCCCCGTCTCCCACCCATCGTTCTGATGATTTGGTTGGCATCGATATACCGACATATCCCTTTTCTTTGCTGCCTGGGCCACTCTCTGCCAGATTGCAGGCCGAGAGCATCAAGGTCATCACCAGAAGCCAGATGAGCATTGCTCCTTTTTTCATATGAAGTTCCCCTTTCCTCACGTCATACGGTTCTGAATGAGTTATAAGATAACGCTTACAATACATGTAGTGCATCCTGTTGCTTGCTGTTCCTATCTGAGACCAATCGTAGCATTGGAGATGCCGCAAGGTCTTTGCACGTTTTGAACCTTTTTTATAAAAATTTAACTTTTGATGGAAACGCTTAAAGTACAAGTTTGATCCACGAGATACCATTCCAGAGTCAAAAAAAAGGACATGCTCCACTTCGCTTCACACGAAGTAGAACACATCCATCTCATTTATCACATGTCTAAGTGAACAACTGTAATACGATATTTAATTCGCAGAAGGATGATAGGCTGTCCCCCCGTTCTTTCGATACTGCACAGGCGAAATGCCCATTGTTTTCTTAAATGCAGTGCTGAAATAATGTTGTGTGTCATAACCTACACGCTCAGCTATGGTGTGGATCGGCAGTGTTGTTGAATCTAATAACTGTATAGCCTTACGAATGCGAGCATGCGTGACAAGCGTGACAAAGGAATCATTCAGCTCTTTCTTCAGCACACGACTAAGATATACGGCAGATACTTGTAGACGGGAAGCGAGCGATTCCAGGGTCAGTTCACGCTCGGCATATTCTTCGTGAATAAGTTGTCTTGCCCGACGAACTAGAGGCGACAACTCCACTTCCCCGAATACCCTTTCACGGCAATGACGGTACGTATCCGGCGTTTCTTCCAGTGTCCCTGCATGTGTCTCCACATGAGCATGAATGGCAATATTCAGGCAAGAACTAATCTGCTGTTCCAGAAGGGACTCTATTTCTTCAGGGGCTTCCTGCCACAGACACATGCCGATCAACCCGCTTATGTCCCGAAACAGGACATGTGGCACGTCCCCCAGCAGTTCACTAATTATATTTTCCACTGCAAACAGAAACAACTGACGATCATTCTCTCTCAGTATCGTCTGACGAGCTTCAGCGGCAGGCCAGCGTACGACCCCGATCTGCACAGGTGGGACGGCGGGCAGCCGCAAAAACACAAGTTGCTCCGTCAGATCCCTCCCTTCAGCCTGCCCCTCCAGCCACTCCAGCATAAATCGCTGGCGAAGCAACGGGATATTACGTTCAATCTGATGAGCTGCCTGTTGTACATATGCCGTCCTCTGGTGCTCTTCAGTAAGTCGCTGATGCAATCGCTCAAGTGCAGCATATAATTGTTCTGCTTGCACAGGTTTTAAGATGTAATCCTCTACGCCAAGACGAACCGCCTCCTGCGCATATGCAAATTCATCATGTCCCGAGATGATCAGGTAACGACAGCCCGGGCACTTCTGCTGAAGGGCACGGATTAGTTCGATTCCGTTCAGGAATGGCATATTCATATCGACGAGAACAATATCCACACCCAGATCAGCCGCGCGTTCCAGCGCTTCCTCGCCATCTTCGGCTTCACCTACAACCTCCATCCCGAGAGTTGTCCAGTCAATGGCATCTCGAATCCCCTCACGAATGATCGGTTCATCATCAGCGATGAGCACGCGGAATTTCTTCGCCACATGGCTATCCGGCGTAATCTCCATTACTGTAGTCAATGTGGATGTCTCATCTGTTTCAGTGGAAGTTGTCACGGTCGATTTCATGAATTTCCCCATTCACTCTCCTGCCTCTCTTCGTTATTGATTTGCTTGGTTGGTGGGAGCTCTCGCATCAACGGATGAATGATGGTCACACTCGTTCCTTCCCCTTCCTGGCTATCCAGTTCAATTCCGTACTCATCGCCAAAGGACAGCCGAAGACGGGCTTGCACGTTCAACATTCCATAACTTTTACCTGTTATCCCCGGCGAAGACGCTTCCAAACTTGCCAAAGGAGCTTCGAGCAGATGCTGCATCTCGGCAAGCCGTTCGTTGGACATGCCTGCTCCATTATCCTGAACGGTCAGTAGCAGTCTGTTATGTTCCAATCTGGCCTCCACCCTAATGTGTCCCGGCCCACGCCTGCCCTTGATTCCATGATAGATTGCATTCTCTATTAGCGGCTGAAGCAGCAGCTTTAACACAAAAAGGTCCCGCATTTCCTCTGGAATATTCAATGTATACTGAAGACGATCGCGGTATCGTGTCTGCTGAATTTGCAGATAGCTGGTCATATGCTCAATCTCCGAATGCAGCGGAATGTAATCCTGTCCTTTACTAAGCCCTATGCGAAATAATCGAGATAACGCGCCAACCATGACGGACACATCTTCTGCACCCTCTTTGCGTGCCATCCAATGAATCGTATCCAAGGTATTGTACAAAAAGTGTGGTTTGATATGCTCCTGCAAACTTCGCATTTCAGCGTCGCGCTTCTGCCGCTCCCGCAATTCATTTAGTGATATCAGTTGTCTAATCTGTGCCAGCATGCGGTTATAACTGTTGCCAAGCATGCCAATCTCATCAGCGCGATCGCTCCAGCGGCCTGGTCTGAGATTGCCGGTCTCCGCCCTGCGCATATAGGACATGAGCCGGAAAATGGGCTGAGCGATGGAACGGGAGAACCATAAAGAGGCGCTCAGGCCAAACAAACACACCACAAATACAAAGCTAACCACGTAAAACTGGATTTGGCGTACTTCGGATATCGAGTCTCTTGTGGGAAATACCCCTACCGTTCTCCAACCTGTAAAGGTAGACGACTGATACATGAATAATAACGTTCCACCTTCTGTTTCGGCGGTAAATGTTCCACTCTCACCAGAGGGGAACCAGTCTGTGGGAATGTGTTCTATTAGCGGATGCTCAGGTTTGTATACACTTTGACCTTCTGCATCCGTCACCATCACATAACCGGATTTCCCCAAGGTTACATTACGGGCAGCCTGAGAGACGGACCTAAGTTTAAGATCAATCATAATAACGCCCCGCACACGTCCTGACGCTTCATCCGTTATGGAACGCGCAACCGATACAATCTCATCATCCTTGTACCGTACATGTGTCGTGAGATTACGCTCTTTCGGCTGACCCAACACCGTGAAGATGCCCGGATTGGCCGAAGCTTTTTGATACCAATTTTCCTGAATCAGGCTCTGTTCCACTCGGGGATACATCTCGTTGCTAATATAGTCACCACTTGCATTGACAAGAACAATCCCGGCGATTTCAGGATACAACGTTGTGAATCCCTGCAAGGTCTGTTTGATGCCATATAACCGATTTTGCTCCGTTTCGGCATTGGTGTCCATGTTCATCGGTTCGATACCTGCATCATCATTCAGTGGCATTTTGTCGTTCATAAAAGCATCAATCTCCGGGTCAAATGCAATCAGATAGGTCATGTTTTGCAAATTCTCCATTTTGCTGTTCAGAGCTTCATTCACTTTGCCAATCAGTTGCATGGTATGCCCTTCAACCTGTCGTTCAACAACCCGCTCCACCGTCCAGTTCACAAGCAACCCAAGCCCTACGGAAGGCACAATGGCGAATAACAGAAAAAGCAGCATCAGCTGGTACCTAAGGGGCATATTACGCAAGCGTAAACGCCGAATCCCGTTCCTGAAAGTGGAGAGAATTGCTCTCCTACTCCAAGGCATTGGACTCTTGAAATATTTCTTGTTATTTGGCATAGTAATCATCCACATCCGAGCGTGTCACCACAGAGATCCCTGTGTCCACCATCACGGGAAGCGGTGCATTTTCACCGGATGAGGATGGGGCAGGAACCGTTAACTGGTGATGCAGATGGAACAGATATTGGAGTGACCAATATCCCATATTCCAGGTTCCCTGTGCAATTGTAGCTGAGATCGTACCGTTCTTGATCATATCCAATGTAGTCTTATTTGTATCAAACGAAATAATCTGCAATGGATGTCTGTCCCCGAGAGTTTGAACGGCTTCCCCCGCTCCTGCCCCTCCGGTAGCTTCAGTCACAAAAATTCCTGCCAGCTCGGGATGTTCCTTCATCATTCTGATTGTTTCGTCTCTGGATACCATCGCATCACCGTGTCCGTCTGCAACTTCAACAATCTGCATGGAAGGGTATCTCGCCTTGATCGTATCGCGGAAACCCTTCGTGCGCTCTTCATGATTTTGTTGTCCGGGCAAGGTTAATACCGCGACCTCTCCCTCACGACCCAGCAGTTCAGCCATTTTATCGGCAGCCATTACACCCGACTTGTAATTATCTGTCCCAAGAAAAGAATAGGCCTGGCTATCGGGTGCATCCGCGTCAAATAATACAACAGGGATATCTGCGTCGATTGCCTTGTTAATCGCTGGAACTAACGATTGAGGATCGATTGCAGATATAGCAATGCCTGCGGGCTTGCGAGCGATAGCCTGCTCGATTACCATGGTCTGCTCCTTCGCATCATACCGGGTAGCCCCGCGATATTCTACGGTCACGCCAAGCGCATCCGCGGCATCCTCGAAACCTTTGAGCGGGCTCTTCCAATACTCCAGCCCGGACTGGAATGTAATCATGATATACGTCTCTCCGATATCACCGCGCAGCCCCCGGTCCTCCCAAGAACTGTTTACCTGACTGGTGTATTCAAACCTCAATACATACAACGCAAATGCTGAGATTAGCAAAATGTAAACAAGTAGCATTTTTTTCATTCCGTTCACTTCCTCAAGTCGTCTGATCACCTTGTACATCGTCTAAATTGTAAACGCAATCATTCAAAAAGAAAACTCCCCCCGTATCTTTTAAAAGCAAGCTCCTGTTGCTAACGATGCACCCGCTGCAATAATGTACTATATGGTTTCTCCCTCTGGACGTATGATCATGGAACTAAACTACAACCAGAGGAGAGCATCATCCTTATGAATCTTGCATCTTTTTTAATCTACTGCATCGTCGTAACATTTACCCCCGGCCCCAGCAATATCGTAATTCTTTCTTCTACACAGATAGTTGGCGCACGAAAAACAATGCGCTATGTCTGGGGAGCTACGTTGGCATTTGGTCTGCTGCTTACCGCTTCAGCTTTTCTTAATCATCTTCTTGCGGGAGTGTTGCCTGGAATTCTGAAGGTGATGCAGATTGTCGGCGGCCTGTACATGGTGTATCTGGCGTACCAGATCTACAAGATGGGTACCACCGAGGATACACCAAAACAAGTTACCGGATTTGGGAACGGTTTCATCATGCAATTTGTGAATCCAAAGGTCGTCTTGTTTACTTTCACTGTCATTCCAAGTTATGTATTGCCCTTTTATCAAAGTTCATTTTCTTCGTTCCTGTTCGTGCTGCTCATTACATTCATTGGTTTTCTGGCCTATTCCAGTTGGGTTGTTTTTGGCACGGTTTTCAAAACGTTGCTGAATCGCCACCAAAAATTACTGAGTATTCTCATGGCACTTTTTTTGTTATACTCAGCCATTATAGTATCCGGATTGATCTAAAGCTTGGGAGGTGTGCTGCATGGAACGGTTTAACTATAAAAAGTCGCAAGACGTGCTGGCACTATCCGCCAGCTTTACTGATTTTGCATACAAAAAACATTGCCATGAAGAGTATGCGGTCGGCGTAACCCTGCGTGGCATTCAACAATACAACCTGGACGGACAATATCAGGCGTCTCACCAAAATGGTGTCATGTTGTTTAACCGTGAACAGTCCCATGATGGAAGCTCCTATGATAAGGCTGGCATTGACTATGTGATGCTGTATTTAAAGCCTGAATTGGTAGAGGAGATTATAGGCAAAAAGGAATTGCGTTTTGGAAGTCCCATCGTCTATGATCCCGAGCTTGCACGTAAGATCCTGATGCTGAACGACGCCGTTCAACTCAGACAGGACGAAGCCGAGTGCAGCGAACGGGTCTTCGATCTGGTTCACCTGCTGGCTCAGAAGGAAATGGATACCAAGCTCTGGTTGCCTCAGGACAACTTGGTCCGTAAAGCCAAGGAAATCATGTTTTGCAGCACCGAAGATGTGCTCAAGTTGGACAACCTGAGCTCCGAATTTGGCATGTCCAAGTTTCAATTTATCCGTGAATTCAAGGCACATGCAGGCATATCCCCCTACCAGTTTTTCTTAAACTGCAAGGTGGAGCGTGCCCGTCAATCCATCGAAAAGCAGAAGGACGTCTATGCTGCTGTTGCCGATTGCGGATTTGTTGATCTGACCCATCTGAACCGACATTTCAAACGGGTATTTGGTGTCACAGCTTATGAATACATGTTGCAGTTAAACTAGCTGCAACAATCCTGAAAATCCCCGTATAGAACGTCAATGTTTCTTAACGTTCTGTATGGGGATTAGTTTCTTTTTCCGTCATACAAACCTTATGTAATACAATCCAACTATCAATTTACATTAGACCTGCAATCAGATTCTTTTCTTTCGGTTCCAGACCCACAGTACTGCCAATGCTGCCAATAAAATGACTGCGCTGTATAAAATAAGATAGAAAGGCCCAGTTCGCCCACCACCATCCTTGGTTTCTCCAAAATCTTCTTTACTTACAACCTTTCCCGCACCCAGCAATTTCAGATCGTCTCCGGCTTGTTCAATTGGAACATTGCGACTGCACAGATTCGTATGAAGCTTATGATCCACTTCATATTGATAAGCATAGATCAGGTAGGACTGATTCTTTTCAAATTGAATGCCACAGGACTCAGAACCACCGTCACTCGCGAGAATTTTCATCTTTTTGGCATTAACCCCCTTCCATGCAGTATCTACATCAAAGGTATACTCTCTTAATAAGCCATCATGCTTCGACTGTTGAGAACGTCCCTTCTTCACCACTTCTCCTGTAAATACAGTTGTGTTTGTCTTCAATCTCTCTTGAACATCACTCTCGACACAACTGCAAGCATACACTCTCTCTCCGGGAAATAGAGCTAACCCAGACGTAACCAACAGTAAGATCAACATGCACATCACCAAACGTCGTTTCATTCCGACCGCTCCCCTCCTACATTCTCTGCTTGAATAAGCGTTGTTAAGGTTACATATTTTTATTGTTGCTATATTTATTGTAAAATTATAGCACAATATAAATATCGTTATGTCCGACATACGCAAGGACACAACATACGAAATCAACCATCACGGAGGAACTCAACATTTGATGCACAACTGGAAAAAGAATATCTCCTTCCCGCTGCTCGTTGCAGCGTTATGCATGATCGCCTTTATAAGCATCGCCCTGTCCATCAGCGACAACCAGATTCATCGATTTGATGATACCTTAATCGGATGGATTCAGGGGTTGGAATCCCCTGGTATGACACAATTCATGCACCTTTTCACCTGGATCGGCAGCGAAATGCCAGTGGTCTTCATTACCATCATCGCCATGATTGTGTTATACATTTTCCTGCGACACAAACGCGAACTGCTCTTCCTGGCTTGTGTGCTCGCAGGTTCAACCCTGTTAAATGCATTGCTCAAGCTGGTATTCCAGCGTGCCAGACCTACCATTAACCGGATCATTGAAGTGAGTGGTTACAGCTTCCCCAGTGGGCATTCTATGGCAGCATTTAGCCTGTACGGTGGACTGGCCTTTCTAATCTGGAAACATGTACCCACCGTCACCGGACGTGTGCTGATGATTGTTGCCAGCGCTCTATTTATACTGACCATTGGTATAAGTCGTATCTACTTGGGAGTGCATTATCCAAGTGATATCGTAGGCGGATACTTCTTAAGTGGTTGCTGGCTCTCCACATGTATATGGTTTTATCGGCGGCATTTGGAGCGCATGTCCCAACTGCAAAGCAGAAGGCTGGCCTAGGCTGCCCGCTATTGAACTACACAAAGAAATACCCGGCTTTCCTTAACTGAAGGATAACCGGGTATTTTTTATATTCATATGTAGTAGTCCTGAACTCGTTCAGGACCACATGGACCGCTTGTCCCATTTAAGGGAACAGGCGGGTCTGGTTATTTTTAAGCCAATTTATAACTCTTCACCATTGGATTCAATGACTTTTTTGTACCAGTGGAAACTCTTCTTCGGTGTTCTGCTCAAGTCTCCGTTACCGTCGTTGTCCTTGTTGACATGAATGAAGCCATAACGCTTCTTCATCTCTCCAGTGGATGCACTAACCAGGTCGATACATCCCCACATGGTGTAGGCAATCAGATCTACGCCGTCAGCTACCGCTTCTTTCATCTGTTCGATGTGACCTTTCAGATAATCAATGCGATAGTCATCCTGAATGGAGCCGTCTTCCTGGACCACATCGACAGCACCCAAGCCATTCTCAACCACCATCAGTGGAATCTGATAACGATCATACAGATGATTCAGTGTGTAACGCAATCCTTTGGGATCGATCTGCCAGCCCCAGTCAGAAGCTTCGAGATATGGATTTTTGATACCGCCCAGCAGATTACCTTCTGCTCTCTCGAGGGACTCATCCGCACTTTCAACCAAAGACATATAATAACTGAAGGAATAGAAGTCTACGCAACCTTCACGCAAAGTCTGCTCGTCTCCCGGTTGCATCTCGATCTGGATACCTTCTTCGGCGAAGAAACGTTTGGCGAATCCAGGATACGCTCCACGAACCTGTACATCACCGCAGATCATATTAGAGATTTGGTCTTTCTTCTGTGCAAGCAACATATCGTCCGGGTTACATGTGTTGGGATAAGTGGTCATGAAAGCGACCATACAGCCGATCTGGAAATCAGGGTTAATCTCATGTCCCAGCTTCACTGCTTTTGCACTCGCAACGAATTGGTGATGTAATGCCTGGAAACGAGTCTGTGGATCATCCACTCCGTCGACCAGTGTCTCTTTGCCTTCAAACAGAATACCTGCAGCCATATATGCACCCATCGGCATCGTCAGACAGTTGATCTCGTTGAATGTCAGCCAGTATTTGACCTGATCCTTGTAACGGTTGAAGAGGGTTGTACAATAACGGATATAACAGTCGATGACTTCACGGGAAGCCCAGCCGTTATACTTCTGTGTCAGACCGAATGGCGTTTCATAATGGGAGATCGTTACGAGCGGCTCAATATTGTACTTTTTCAACTCGGCAAAAACATTGTCGTAGAACTGCAATCCCTCTTCGTTTGGCTCCAGATCATAACCGTTTGGATAGATCCGGGACCAGTTGATGGACATGCGAAACATTTTGAAGCCCATCTCTGCCATCATGGCAATATCTTCTTTGTAATGTCCGTAAAAATCAACCGCTTCATGGCTCGGATAATACGTGCCCTCTTCCAGTACAGGCGTAATCCGGCGTGGAATCGTGTGGGTTCCCCCTGTCATCATGTCAGACGTGCTTGGCCCCTTGCCACCCTGGTTCCATCCACCCTCGAATTGATTGGCAGCCGTAGCGCCACCCCAGTAAAATCCTTCTTTCATTGTCATGACCAGTTCCTCCTTCATAATTAACTCATTTCGGTATAAAGTGCTTGATATTATGCGAGTAGCCGTTCCGGTCACGAATCGTTCTTCTGATCGCTGTTATCCTCGGATTTCTTTTATTCCCATTTCTAAATGGAAAAATCCCATGATAGCGTTTGCTTCCGAAGTAGCTTTCTTACAGAAAGCTTTTAGCGAACACTTCGTTTCTTCAGAATCGATATCGTCCCCTTCACTACTCCCCAATAAATGAAGAACAAATTATAAATCTGAGTCAAAATGTCTTGGTAAGACTTTTACACCAGTGTACCACCCATACCCTGACACCTGTTGTCATGGTATAATCAGAGCATGGAAAATAACCGACTATTTCGAATGTTGCTTTTGTTATTGGAGAAAAAGAAAGCCACTGCACCAGAACTCGCCCGTATGTTCGAGATTTCTGTACGTACGGTGTACCGCGATATCGATCGGTTGAGTGCTGCGGGCATTCCCGTCTATACAACGACCGGCAAGCATGGCGGTATTCATCTTATGGACAACTATGTCATGGACAAGTCCCTATTGTCTGAAGAAGACCAGAATGAAATTTTGATGGGACTATACAGCATCAGTGCGATCCCCCATCTTAACAGTGCCCATATGCTGCAACGGTTAACCGCCCTTTTTGATCACAAACTGGATTGGATCGAATTCAATTTCTCACCATGGGGCAGCATCCCTCTGCAGGAGAGAGAACTGTTCAATCAGGTGAAGCAGGCTATATTAACGAATCAACTGATTACGTTTCATTATGTTAATTCGGATGGTGAGAAGAGCATTCCGACCGTGGAGCCACAGAAACTTATATTCAAAAACAGTACGTGGTACTTCAAAGGATATATCCATGATGACCCTGATCGGAAAGAATTCGAGACATTTAAGATGAAACGGATCACCCAGTTGACTTTTCTGGCGAGAAAACACGATCACTCTGTTACTGCCGGATCAAACGATCTTGAATCAGAGGCAGCTCCTGTCCTGATTCCTCTTACACTCTCGTTCTCCAGCAATATTGCATACCGAGTGTATGATTTTTTCGAACCCACCCTCATTAAAAAAGAGCCTGATGGCAGGCTCCGTGTGTCTCTCGAACTGAATGTAGGGGAATGGCTCTACTCCTTCCTGCTGTCGTTTGGTTCCGAGCTGACCGTAATCGAGCCTGTTCATGTTGGACAGGAATTGCTCAGACGTCATATCAAAGCCGTTGAACATTTGCAGAACGTCATGAACAAACTTCCCAACAATGAATGATATAATATAGGCCTATACAACTTTTGATCACAGCTGACTCTCCGTCATCCATCTGCCCGAAGGAGGTTTATCCATGCAAGACATTAGACGCAACAATGTGGAACGTTTCAAAGGTTTTGGTACGTTATACGATCAGAACCGACCAGCTGCTCCCACTGAAGTGGTGGATATTCTAACGACATATCTTGGCAGCACACCGCGTATGGTCGCAGATATTGGTTGTGGCACCGGCTTATCCTCCTGGATCTGGCTTAATGAAGCTGAACGTATCATCGGCTTTGAACCCAGCGATGACATGAGGTCTGTAGCAGAATCCAAGTGGGAATCTGCCGGGAAGCCGGATAACCTGCGGTTTGTGTCCGGCTTGTCTCACGACCTCGGACTACCAGATGGCAGTGTGGATGTGCTGACCTGCTCGCAATCGTTTCACTGGATGGAGCCGCAACCCACACTACGCGAGTTTGCACGTGTACTTCGTACAGGGGGCATATTTGCAGCCTACGATTGCGACTGGCCGCCAATGTTAGACTGGCAGTTAGAACAAGCCTATCTGCAGCTGAATAAGGAAGCAGATCAACGAGCAGCCAGTCTGGCTCCCCAGGATAGTCAGGCACACAAATGGAGCAAGGATGGGCATTTGCAGCAGATTCAGCAGTCCGGGCTGTTCCGATATGTTCGGGAAATCGTATTTCATCACCACGAGACATTCACAGCCGATCGATATGTCAATCTCGCCCTGAGCCAAGGCGGCCTGCAAACGGCGTTGAAGCTGAGAGCGGATGATCTATTAACAGCTGCTGACGAGTTCAGAGCGCTGGCTAATCGTGTATTTGATGGAGAATCCAGAAAAGTACTTTTTTCTTATCGCATGCGCCTTGGTATTGTTTGAAAACCGTCCGTTGCTTGTATCTCTCATACATACCAAAATGAAAAAGGAGGTCCTACACTTCATAAACATGATCTGTAGGACTTCCTTTTGTCTACATCCTCAGGAAGAGAATAAGTCACTTAATTGTCGCTCCTGTACATTCAATGCCAACACCAATTTTGTTGGGTCTTGTCTTGAATAGATGATATTAATGATATGACCTTGCTGCACCTGCGGCAGGGCAGATGACAAAATTTCTTTTTGCGTTGTCACATTGAAGGTTTCACCGTTCGTTTTCGTTATGCTGAGTTTGAGCTGAAGCTTGATCTTGTTATTGCCACCACTTCCAAGTGGAGTGACATCAAGGATCTTGGCCATTGCTTTTTCCCCTGTTCTTGCAATATCCATCATTTCAGGTGATACCCCTTGCTGTACCATCTTTTCATCCAGCAATTGCTGCATATCTTCCTGTGATAATTGCCCCTTCATATCAAACCCTACCTTGCGCTCATCCTTTACGGAGACTACTAACGGAATGAAACTGCCCGGCTGAAACTGTGCCATGGAGGTCAGCGGAATGACGGCTTTCATCTCGGTATCGTATTTCTCGCGCCCCTTACGCGACACCGTCAGACCCAATCGAACCTCAGGCTGTTCATTAATATACGTCCCCGTCTGTTGTATAGTCTTAATGACCCCAACTGCTGGTAAACCTGTCTTCACTCGACCTACGCCAAAAATATTGCTCAAAATCGCAGGAACAAAGATCAGTGCAAACCCGGCAAAGATCGCCGGAGTGTACCACCATGCCTGCATAATCATAAACGGATCATTCCACAGCTGCTGTGCCAGAAATGGGGAGAACCCCACCCCGAATACCGTTAATACGCCAATGAATCTCAGGAAACCTATCATATGATCCACCCTTTCTTAATCCTTCTCTTAATATCTCTATCAATATATCTATTTAGCGTTGTTATAAGCATTATATAAATAGATTATGATTGTCTTATAACCAAATACCTTCTAGATGGACATTAGCCCCATGTAGATCAGTTCGGAGGGATTCGCTGGATTCTGGCCCAGTCCCACTCGATCGCCTACTCGTGGAATCTGCATTTTGGACACCAGTGTCTCTAATGTTCGCTGATACTGGTTGCCATTCGTTTCTGTCACATCCAACACAAGCACAACAATCGGATCAAAGTTGATCAGTTTGCCTGTATCGGTGATTGTCACCACCGTAGCCGTAGCTGTTAAAGGCAGAGAACCACTCGCCGCCAACTGTGCCTGCTTTGCCGAATCCAGACTTTGGTTGATGGCCTCACGATGTTCCTTTGATACAAAACCTTTCATCATCATGCCAGTGAGTCCTTTATTCATCATTTTATCCGCTTTAGCAATCGTATCTTCCTGTTTGTTCTTTTTACCGAACCATCCCATATCCAGCACCTCATTTGTTTTATTTGTTTTTAGAAGTTGTTCAAAAAGTCCACTTTTGATTACGAATCATGCCTAGCGGCATCATCAGCATCGAATATGAAATTCAGCCGAAATGTCCGTTGCTCACGTAGGTCTCCTACGCTCCGCTACTCCATTTCTAGCTTCATTCCATCTTCTCGGTACTGAAAACCAGACTTTTTGAACACGTATTTATAGTTAAATTATAAACACCGCGGCTTGTCCTTGAATACCCTTCTGGCGGCATACAAAAAAAACGAAAAATCCGGCAATTGAATTACGGGATAATCGTTTCTTGGGTAAGGAATGATGCTAATTCCACAAAAAAAGATCTGCTAATCCAATCTTCATTTCACGATTGGCGGCCATATTTTGTGCCAAGAGCTTTGGCAATGCACAAAATCATGCCATAATCAGGCTATTGCAAGCCGATTCTCACTCTATTTTTTGCGTAACAGATAGACCAGCTTCCGATAATACATCGTTGCTTCTTTGTATTTCCGCTGATCCTCCGATACTACGGCCATCCCCTCATATAACGGTTCAAGCCGCATGACATGCTGCGCGGATTCAAAATAGGGCAGACACGTAAGCGCCCGCTCCATGAAAACTTCGCGATCTCCATGTGCAAGAGCCAGATGGCTCTGGTAGAAGGTTGCGCTCATCTGCTGGTCCTGTGTTGTTGCACATTTCAAAAGTTGATCTACACTCTGCGCGAGCACGCCCCAGTTCTTCCGTGCCAGAGCCACTTCGCATCGATACACACTGACGAGCGGCTGCATGGCCTGCTGTGTTTCTTCCGTTTCCTGCTGCAATAGTGATTCAAATCGTTCAATCTCCGTCTGTGCCTGATCCAGTTCACCTGTCATTGTTAACATGACAATGCGATTGTTGGCAATCGCCGTTACCAGATCTCCCTGGTTGCCCGCATACACGAGGTTTGCCTCCGCCATCGTTAATGCCGAGAGTGCCTCCTGAACCAGCCCCATTGCGAAGCAATACCCACTATATGCTACATATAACCCGGACAACCGATGGAACATCCGCTGATCATAGACATGACGCATTGTAAGCTCAAATACCTGTTTTGCCTCTTCGTACTGTTTGACCTGGATGTAGGCTTCCATCTTGATATTTTGCACAGACAACCAGAATTCACTGCCAGGAAGCGCCAGCTCACTGAGCCTAGTTGCATGAGTTAATACATCCACAAAAGCCATTTTGGAACGATAATATTGTATTTTATAGAATAAAAGTGCCTTGACTAACGGACGTGGCAGATCAATATCGTCTGGACGACCGTATTTCTCCAGGTAAAAATTGAGGTAGGACGTATGTATATACTCATGAGCCGTTGCATCGTTTAATTGCTGATAATAGACCGCCTTCATCAAGGCCGTTGTCAACTCTACGGTCATCGTGTCATCCCGATCTGCCAGTGCATGCACCGTATCTTCGGATATCGCCGACGCTGGAACAGACATTTGTTCGAAAATAACCTCTGCCCGTTCAAGTGTTTCCTCGTCCTGAGCCGCAGCCTTTAGAATATAGGAAGGGGATACCCCAAGACGCCCGGCGATGGCTTCTGCCAAGTCCTCAGGGAGAGGATAACGATCCGCCAGGATATTGGCAAAGTGGGCCTGCGTGACCAGACCTTCCACAAGGTCTTTACGGGAAATTTGTTTTCTTTTGCTTAGCAGTTCAATGCGTTCCTTCAGCATGGTATCCCTGTCCTTTCTATCCTAACAAGCGAGTACATTCTATTCACATCATCGCAAAATTAGAGATATAACGCCACCCTTCCGGCGAAATCAACGAAACGGTTTCCGTTTCCAAGGTAATTGTTTTACAATAAGGAGGTATGTGTACGAGCATTTTATTGAAATGCTGAAACATGAGCTGAATATGAAAGGATGCAAATAAATGATTATTAAACCAAGAACACGTGGTTTTATTTGTACCACTTCCCATCCTGTAGGTTGCGCTGCGCAAGTGCAGGAACAGATTGATTATGTGAAATCCCAGCCTGAGCTGAAAGGACCGCGTAATGTACTCGTGATCGGTGCTTCCACCGGATACGGTCTGGCGTCACGCGTTGTTTCTGCCTTTGGAGCTAGAGCGAATACAGTCGGCATTTATCGTCCAAGCAGTTCCACAGAGAAACGTACGGCTTCCGCAGGCTGGTACAACTCCGCTGCATTCGAAAAAGCCGCTGAGGAAGCAGGCCTGAAATCGTACAGCGTTACAGGTGATGCATTCGCAAACGAAACACGAGACAAAGCCGTTGAACTGATTCGCAGTGAACTCGGTCAAGTCGATCTGGTTGTATACAGCGTAGCCTCGGCACGCCGTACCGATCCGAACACGGGTGAAGTATTTAACTCTGTGCTGAAGCCTATCGGACAATCCTACACGAACAAAACGGTAAACTTCCACACAGGCGAAATCAGCTCCGTTACCCTTGAACCGGCAAACGAAGAGGAAATTCGTCAGACGGTAACCGTAATGGGTGGAGATGATTGGGAACTGTGGATGGATGCCCTGCAACAAGGCGGCGTGCTTGCCGATGATGCAACAACCATCGCTTTCTCTTATATCGGTCCTGAACTTACGCATGCCATTTATCGTGATGGTTCCATCGGTCAAGCCAAGAATCATCTGGAAGCGACTGCACACAAGCTGAATGATCGCCTAAGTGCCAAAGGTGGACGTGCGTACTTAACTGTAGCCAAGGCGCTGGTGACTCAATCCAGTTCTGCGATTCCAGTCGTGCCGCTGTACATCTCAGCATTGTACAAAGTCATGAAAGAAAAAGGCTTGCATGAAGGATGCATCGAGCAATTGCAACGTCTGTTCGCTGATCGCTTGTATGCGGGAGGAGAAGTTCCAACCGATGCCGAAGGCCGTATTCGCATTGACGATTGGGAGATGAGAGCTGACGTTCAGGAAGAAGTGGCGAAGCTCTGGAATGAGTTGACCACAGAGAACATCTACGATCTGTCCGATCTGGAAGGTTACCGTCGCGAATTCTTCCAGCTGTTTGGTTTTGAAACCGATGGTGTGGATTATGAAGCAGATGTTGATCCCAACGTTGAAATGCCTCATCTGGTGAACTAAAGAAGTTTTGGCGTGGACGTGAACCTAGGTTTTTGTTTTCGTTAGCACTTCTAATGTAATGCTAGAGATATGATATTAAAATCAAATGAAGAAGGAGGGGTCCTCTGGCTCCTCCTTCTTTGTCCTTTTAGATCCTTTACCCCCTCAACAATTCCAATTTCCGTGTCCATACACTCTTTCATGTATCCCCTAATCAAATCGATTTAAGCTGCTTTTTCAACTCTTTTGGTACCGTCTTCTCGATAGTAATGGAACGTGCTCCATGCATGGACGCAAAGAATTGAAGCCCCTCCCGAAAATCCGTAATCCATTCCTCCACAGGTGGAGCAGTCTCTTCCATCGATAACAAACGAACGGTAAGTACTCCAGTTTTGCGATCAAGTCGTGGGTCCATACGTCCAATCAACCGATCACCGTGAAGAATAGGCATGGCATAATAACCGTAGGTTCTTTTCACCTCTGGCGTATAAATCTCCCATTTATAATGAAAATCAAATAAATCAACAATACGTTCTCTTCTCCATAACAGGTTGTCCAGCGGCGGCAGGAAACGTACCGGGCCAGAAGGATCATAGTGTGGCTCTTCCCTTTCCATGCGTAGCAGCAAATCCTCATCTTCAGCACGAATATAATAAGGCGTGTCCACGTCCTCCACCTTAAGCGGGATCATTCGCCCATCTGACACACGGGCAGCAATATCGGCGCGTCGTTCAGCCGCTGTAGATTTTAACCAACCCAGACGGGGATCACGGGCATCTACGACACGATACGCATGAATGTATTTATCCAGCAGAGCCTGTCTCTGGGCCAACACATCGATGTCATCTTTCATCGGAAGTCCCTGTTGTTGCAATTCGGATTCGGTAATATGAAAATAACGTTCATTCCCCTGCCTCGCCACCACACGAATGACAGCGGAGTCCAACAGTAAATTCAGAGCAAGTGTTGTATCCTTTGTCTTTGGCACATCCGCACTGTCCCAATAACCACTTACCCTTTCAACAGCACGAAAAGCTCGTGAAGGTAAAGGTCCTTCTTCCTTCAAACGCTGTAACACATGCTGCACTGTTTTCTCCAGACCTTGCAAGGACGGAGCCAGACGCTCCCTTAATCGAGCACGCACAGGTTCAAAGAGAGCATAGTCTTCCATTGGAATGACACAAGCAGCATTTGCAAAATATTCAAACACCTTGTGATCACTCAGCAGCGTATTTAAGCTGTCAGCAGTATAACCAGGGTCACGAGCCCCCAGCACCAAATGCTGGTTTCCAGTTACAGCAGCCACAGGATCGATCTGTACGCAACCAAGGGAACGAATTAAACTCAAAACTTGGTCAGGTCCCGAAGGTAAGGAAACTGCGGGCCAACGTCCAAGTAAAGCTTGCGTTTGCAGCAAAAAACGCCGAACGATTTTTTTATTCAAGTGCAGCGCTGTTGTCATATGTATAGGTTCTTCCCTTCATTTAGTGTACAAAATTCTATCGTCTTACTTATCCAGCAATCGGCGCCTCATAGAAAAAATAAAAAGAAGCACCACCATCCTGGATGATCTGCTTCTTGTGTTTGACCTTTTGCAATTTTTCCTGCTTGGTAGGCATGAGTCGTACATGCTGGGATAACGCGCTATAATCCCCGTTAACTCTTCGGCTCTGTTCTGAGCACCATTGACCTGACCGCTCTGCTTTACGTAATGCTTTTTGTGTTTGTGTACGTGCCATAATGGATCACACACTCCTTTGGTTGATATACACTCAATATATCATGTGCAGCTACGCAAGTGAAGGTGAAGCTTTTTTGTTGAAGCGGATAAATAAACTATGTCATCCAAATTATAATTATTTAAGCTATGGCAAAGGGAAACTGCAACGTAAATTGCCCTTTTTCCTCAAGAAGAGTGAATAAAACCTGTTGCAATATATAAATTAATATAAAAGTTCTTGAAATCAAAAAAGGCCGCTATTATTAGCGTCCTTTTTTGATATTTCATCTTCTTTATTGTTCAACTTTAAACCATGGACCTGCATTTTGTATGACACCCCATAGTTTCGCTGGCAACACAAGATCTCTAACGTTAGATGATTTAATCACGTTTTGAATTTCCGCCTCCCTTCCTTGTTGAACTTTTTCAACCCACGCTGGATCGGAGATTAATACACGTCCAATTACCGCTAAAGAGAGTCCTCTCTCCATACTTTCAGAGACATCCTCTGGGCTTTCCAAGGCACCCGCTGCAATTACAAAAATCCGATTGTTTGCATGTTCAACAATCAGCTCAAGATACGTTTTTTTGTTATCTTGGTTATATTTTGGTTTTGACGTAAGGGCTTGTACCAAGGAACCATGAACATAATCAACATTTTCTTCAATCAGTTTATCAATCAGTGCGTAAGTATCTTTCATTCTAAGGGCATCTTGTTGATGTTCCTCTGGGGAAATGCGGTAACCTAAAATAAATGGTTTTGTCGAATATCTCTCAATAGCTTTTTTCACCTCTCGAATAACAGCTATTGGAAAACTCAGACGTTTTTCCAGTGATCCACCCCATTGGTCTTGACGTTTGTTGAAGAATGGAGATAAAAAGCTTTGAAGTAAAAAACCGTGGGCTCCATGGAGTTCAACACCGTCAAAACCAGCTTCAATTGCACGTCTTGTAGTTTCACCGAACGCATGAATAATTTCCAGAATTTCTTCATGGGTAAGCTCTCTAGGGGACACTGCTTCAGTCAGAGCAACACCGCTTGGACTTACCACGTCGCCATTAGGAACTAATTCAGCAATCGCTTTATCTCCAGCATGGAACAATTGAAGAATTGCTGGAGCTCCTCCACTCTTAGCAGCATCAGCCAATTTTTTTAGACTAGGGATAAATGAATCATTATATGCGGCGAATTCATGTGTAAATCCAATCCCATTGGGTAGGACATGAGTACAGCCCGTGATAACTAAACCTACACCATTCACTCTTTTTTTATAATATGCAACTTCCTCATCGGAAATCGTGTAATCATCATTACTTGACCATGTCGTCATCGGAGACATAACCACTCTATTCTTTAAGGTAATCCCTTTATTGAATGTAAAAGGTTCAAACAAGTTATTAAATTTACTCATTGTACGTTCTCCTTTGTATTTTGATTTCTAAGTGCTTATTTATGGAACAGATGAAGGTAACCCTACGCTCATTCATCCCAAACACAAGTTCTACTCAAGAATATCAGGTTAACCTAAGGGGAAGTAAAGCAGGAATTTGACACGTAATTTCGGACGATTTACTTTTAATAATTTTCTATTGTGATAAAATAACAGTTACAGTAACTGTAACTGTGGAGGCGATCAGATGTTTTTTTCAATGAAATATGTGGTGGAGAATTATAATATAACTGCAAAGACACTTCGATTTTATGAAGAGCAAGGGATATTACCGAATATTTCACGCGACGAAAAAGGGAATAGAGTTTATACCGAACAACAAATCGATTGGATTTCTTTTATTCTTTGTCTCAAAGAAACAGGAATGCCACTTTCTAAAATTAAAGACTACAAGGAATCTTATGAGATGGGGAACTCCACCTATTTAGAAAGAGAGGAAATGTTAAAGAAACATAAAATTGAATTACAGCAGAAAATCGAAGAGAGTTTGAAACATATGGAAGAAATAAATTATAAATTAGCTATGTATGAACTTCAAAAAGATGAGGTTAGGAAAAATCCTAACCACAATTTTAAATGTCACGGCCTTGAGGTGAACATTGTCGATAACCGGGGGGTTGAATCAAATATTCGGAATGCTACAACCAACAGATGAACAAACCAGCTCTAAATATCTATCCAGAAAAATAACCAGTCGCCTATATTTACCTAGCGATTGGTTATAATTGTTTTTAAAACGTTAATCCTGACTACATTACTACTTTCGATTATATTTAAAAAATCTAGCACAGTAACACAATGCAACCTAGCGGGATTGCCGCTTTCGTCGGGACTGCCACGTCTCGATTGGTTCGTGGTCATCTTCTTCGATCAGTTCCAGTGCTTCTTCCACTCTTCTGGCTTTGAATAACAGAATTAATTCTATCAGGTCTTCCCGGTCCAGCAGCTTCACTCCATTAACCGCTGCAAGCGTCCGACAGGCCTCGGTGTAACGGGCGGACGTTAATACAATCGACCGGTCGGCTTCATAATAACGCATCGATGTATATATCTCCTGCACAGCACTCAACCCTACGGGATGGTTCGCACCATATCGCTTCGCTTGTATCACACTTCGTCTGCCGAGTCTATCAACAAACACCAGATCTGCCCCAAAATCCCGGCTACTCGTTGTCTTATGCACCTCATCGTACCCGAGCTCTTCGAATAAATGATAGAGATATAATTCAAATTCCGAACCATCCTCCATCTTGTCGATGTCCTTTATTGTGATCTTACGAGGATTGGCTTCACTTCGGATCCGCTGCCCGCGCCCGATAACACGCCGAATAATCCAGGCCAGCAGCAACAATATGATGATACATCCAATGACCCATAGGGTCACATTTTCGCTCCAGTTCATAGCTATTCTCCTTGTTTCATTTCCTATGTTCTATCCAACGTCTTACGCAGATACGGCTGTCACCGCACTAAATATATCAGACTTCCACCTTCATCGAAAGAAGATGAATTCCCTGTAACCGTTACACTTCTCCAAACATAGTTATTTCGACAAACCAATGATAAAAGGTTACAGTGCGTTCGGTTGAATTCAGCTTGACTTTAATGGTAAAATTCAACAATCGGTTCTATTTTGAACCGAAGAAGAAAGGTGGTTTATCACTTGCATACATTGACCAAACACAAGTCCAAAACATGGGCTGCCCTCATTCTCAGCGGCATGCTCCTCTTCACCATGAATACAACAGGTTACGCCGCTGCTTCAACCGAATCCATGCCCAAACCGGCGTGGACGTCATCGTCCCTGATGTTATCTGAGGCTAATACAGAGAAAGATGTCCTGATCAAGGGAATTCATGCCGTGCCATCCAAAAATCTTGTATATGTACATGCCTCCCAACCCGTGACCAAAACAAGTAGCAAAACAACACTCGACTGGCAACTGGACTCTCTCCAAGCATTCGATGTTACAACTGGACAATTGAAGTGGAATACGATATTCCATGAGAAAAGTGGTCCTTATACCACCTACTCCGATTCGGTATATGCCAGCAACGGTACAGCTTATGTGTATATGGAATATTCAGACAAAACCAAAAAATTGTACTCATTCAATACATCCGGTAAAACCAACTGGGTCAAAACGGTGAATTCACCTGCAAGCATATCCCTATTGGATAACGATACGCTGATGGTTGCTTCAAGTCAGGGCGTGCAATCGAATGGTTCGGTTCGCTCCGCCATCTCGTTATATGACAAAAAGGGCAAGCTGATTACTGAAAAGACCATCAACGGTAACGTGCTTAAAGCTGATCATGGTCGAATTGTAGTGGATGCCAGTAAACAAACGAAGGTAGGAAACTTCTGGCAGCAAGCAGCTAATCCCAAAGTAGAGATCTATGATCGTACGTTGAATCGTCTGTCCTTCTACCAATTCCCTGCCAATGCAAATACATTAGGAGATGGCGGCGGTGAATCGCTGGCCATTCTCGACGATGGTTCCATCATTATGCGCGCCAATTTTGAGAACACCGGTAACAGACTGATGGGCTTTGGCATCGATGGCAAGCTTGCTTGGGGACGTGCCATTGCTGGTGATGCCTACATTCAGACGGCTGGCAACGGTTATACAGTCTTTACAGGGCAGAAGCTGGAACTGTACACGATGAAAGGCAAAGTGACTGAGCGTACATTCAAGGACGCACAGCCTGCACTTATGCGTGTTGACCAGACACAGGATGGTCAGTATCAGCTTGATTTTGCCAAAACAGGATACATTCTTGATCCACAGACGCTGGAAGACGTGCATATCTACACGACCAGTGCCTCGGTTCCTTCATTAGAAGGTGTTTCAACTTATGTGGATGATGTCATCTATTCCATGAACGATGAGACATTGTCCAAATATGTATTAAAGGCTACTGCAAAATAATGAACGGAGCGCTTCTGTATGACCGTCTAAACGGTTGACAGGGCGCTCTTTTATTTCACATTCGCCTGGCTCCCCTTACTTGTCATTTCTTCTCATCCTGTTATACTGGTAACGTTCTCTTGCTTCACCCTAATCTTGATAGGCAAAAGGAGCTTAACCTTCCTATGATTATTCAGTTCATTCGATACAGATAACTTGGGGCATAGCCATAAACCTCTTTTTTTGAATTTCGTGCAGAGGTTTATTTGTTATGCCCTTTTCTTCAGTTATCCAAATCTGAATGAATGGGGTGTTATTCCATGTCAGTCCATCGCAGAGAACGCAGCGCTGCGCTTATTAATCCATACATCCATATGTTGAACTGTCCCATCTGTCATAGCCCTATGGCAACCATTAACTCAGGGAGCATTCAATGTGTGTCCAGGCATAGCTTTGATTTTGCAAAACAAGGCTATATCAATTTCATGACACGTTTTTTCAAGGGCAACTATGACAAACGTTTATTTACAGCCAAAAGGAATATCTTATCGGGAACCGGTATTTATGCTCCTTTGACCGAAGTACTACGCAGGTGGATCACACGTTATTCCGTTGACATCAACTATCCCGTGCATATTCTGGATGCAGGCACAGGAGAGGGAACATTTCTGCAGCAGATTACGCAGAATACTCCAGCCGTTGGCTGGGGCATCGATATTGCCAAAGAAGGCATTGCCATGGCTTCCTCTGCCTACAACCAGCAAATCTGGTTTGTCGGCGATCTGGCATGCAGTCCGTTTGCAGAAGGTCAGCTGGACATCATCCTGAATATATTTTCTCCTTCCAACTATGAAGAGTTTGGACGAATTCTGAAGGATGGGGGATGGATCATCAAAGTCATCCCCCGTGAACGATATTTAATTGAACTGAGAGAAATGCTGTTCCTGAATCGACCTGATCGAGCAGACGGCCGGGAACTTACGCTGGACCGATTCCGCAAACATCATCATCTCATCGCCAGCATTCCGCTGACCTACACGCTGCCCGTCACCGAAAACATGCTGGATTCACTCGTTCATATGACACCACTTTCCTGGCATCAGTCGGGATCATCCCTGGTGAGCATTCAAGCTTCCTTGTCGAAGATTACCATTGACGTAGAAATACTGGTAGGAACAATCAGATAACCATTATGGCTGATTTCAGCCGCCATACAGCCAAAAAGCCGGGCGAGTTCCAACTGGAACTTTCCCGGCTTTTCATGTGATCTGATGCATTATTTCCAATTCTCGTCTATAAATTCGTCCCGTCCGGATAACGCACGGTCTTCCTTATAATGTTTCTCGTTTTTCTTGTGGTAATCCTGATGATAGTCTTCAGCCGGATTGAATACAGCTGCATCCCGAATTTCCGTAACAATGGGTTGATTGAATCGTCCGCTGGCAGCAAGTTCCTGTTTGGACTGTTCAGCAAACTCACGTTGACGTTCATTATGCACAAAGATCGCCGTACGATACTGTGTCCCCCGATCCTGGAACTGACCTCCGTCATCCGTCGGATCAATCTGCGGCCAGTATAGCTCCAGCAGTCGTTCATAAGGGAATACATCTGGATCAAATGTAATTTCAACCACTTCGACATGACCAGTCTCCCCGGTTTTGACCTGCTCATATGTTGGATTCTCGACGTGACCGCCGGCATAACCCGATATAATGCCATGAATGCCCGGTTGTTCTTCAAACGGTGTAACCATACACCAGAAACATCCGCCGGCGAATGTAGCTTTTTCCATTCCGTTCATCCCCTCTTATCTAAACTACCTTTTACACTTACCACTCCGATGACAGAACAACCTTCTGATCGCTGTCATCCCCAGATTTTTTACATTTGGCTTTACAAGGAGAAAATCTGGTGATAAAGGCGAGTGTATGCTTTCGAAGCAGCTTTCTTACAGAAAGCTTTTAGCTCCGCTTCTTCAGGTTATTTCTGTCCTCTACGTTCTCGTGTAAATGTTTAGTCCAATTTATATAGATAGCTTAATACGCTTATCTTTATATATTTTAAAACAACAAGAGGTTGATTGAAAGCCATGGTTATGGCTCTCAATCAACCTCTTCATTGGTAAAACATTTGGCTGACAACTAATTCAAGAAATTATCTTGATTAAGTTACCCGCGACTACGTCCCATCGAACGGAAGATCAAGCTTACGATGGCTACAAGAACGATCGCACCGATCAATGCAGGTACAATGTGGAATCCGCCCATCTCAGGACCCATATCGCCCAAGATTACTCCACCTAACCATCCACCGATAAAACCAGCAATGATGTTACCAATAACACCACCTGGAATGTCACGACCAACGATCAAACCTGCCAACCATCCAATGATACCACCGATAATTAATGACCATAACCAACCCATATCATTCACCTCTAATTAAAGTTTTTGTTGTTGTCTGTCTACTATTAACCGCTACAGAAGCATTTAAACAATTGGCATAAAAATTTTTGCATATTACCTTTTGTCCCCATGCATCTTCCTCTGCAAAACAAGCCTTAGTCAGGTATGGAACAGATCGCGTTACTTTCCGGCATCTCACCAGCTCAGGGCTGCGTTATGTACCTCCCGAAAGTCATTGTATGTTAGAGCAGACAAGGTTAGTATCACCAATTGAGGTAGGATTATTTATAAAATTGCGTCATATTATAGGATGGATGGGTCAGGTCTGATCAATAAAAGCCTGCACGGCCCTTACCTGGCTGCGCCAGCCAAGTATGTTTATGGCTCTTGTCCAGCTCGCCACGCATCGACTGAATGACTTTCACAATGTCTGTCTGTCCATTCTGATGCCATTCCAGCGCAGCGCTCACATATAACTCACCTAGCTGTGCAAGAGAGAACGTGTCGGTCAGACGAGCTGCTTCTACCGCGCCTTCTTCACCCGCAAATACAGTGAAGCCTCGTTGACGCAAGTATTGCAAGCGCAGCGCTTCATCTGGCAACGGAATTTCGTAAGCCCGGTCAAACCGCCCAGCACGGTTCATGAGGCCAGGATCTATTTTCTCCGGATAATTCGTTGTCCCGATCAGGAAAATGCCTTCTTTTGACGTAGCTCCATCCAGTGTATTCAGGAAAAAGGAACGGACTTCATCCGGCATCGAATCGATGTCCTCAATGATCAGTACCATCGGTGCCAACCGCTTGGCAGCCTCGAACACTTCACGCACCGATTCACTGTTGGTATACTCCGTAATCTGCCAATACGCAGCCGGTCCCGGAATACTTCCAGCAATGGATTTTACCAACGTGGTCTTGCCGTTTCCCGGATGCCCATACAATAGAATGCCCCGTTTGTACGGGATATCATAATCTCTGTAAAAAGAACGATCCGCTTCGAAGAACTGATCCAGCGAGCGGAAAATATCCTGCTTGATCTGTGCCGAGAGAACAACATCCTCTCTTCCCACGGAGCGAGTGATGGATTCGACGTGACGATCGCTGCCATTACGGGCATCGGTGTAGACCGTTACTTTTTTCATATTTTGCTGACGTTCCCGTTCCCGGACACTTCCCAGAAATTGCTTCATCTCCTCATCACCGATGGCAAAGACAAAGTCTTCACTGTAGATCCCGTTCTCTCTGAAAAATGGAACCCGCACAAGTGCTACGCCCCATTTCGGATAAGCAAATACGTTGTTGCGAATGGAGTAATGCACACCATAAGTAGGCACATCTCCATCATCGTCGTAATGCAAGGTCTGAAGCTCCAGATCTTCGAATATACGGGCGACCAATTCCACTTCGTCACTGCCATTTTGCAGGTCTTCCCGGAGTAACTCCCAGTATTCATTGTTCGGGTCGGAACTGGCATACAGCTTGTACTCAACTCCATAGCGCTGATGAAGTGCCTCACTGATTCCACGAATCAGCCTTGAATAGATGGCGTACCCCTCCACTCGAATTCGGGTATCATGTTGTTCGTCATAAGTATAGATCGCCTGGGTTGGATCTGTTTGTTTTTCGTTTATTGTCATTATTTCGCTCCCTTTACCGCTACAAGCGGTTTGCATTTGGCTACAACTTGAGCCAGGCCTGCGCCGGTAACACTGTCTATAATTTCATCTACATTTTTATAAGCCTGAGGTGATTCATCAATAATGGATTCAAGTGAGCGTTGATTTACCACGATCTCATCTTCTGTACCCACACCCAGTGCCGTAGCAAAATCCTCCACGCTAATCAATCGTTTTGTTGCCGTCCGTGAACGGATTCGACCCGCACCGTGACATATTGAATAATAATTATCAGCACCCTGAGGCTGACCTACCATGATATATGAAGCAGTTCCCATGGAACCCGGAATAAGTGCCGGATGTCCAGTTGCCAGATAAGGCTTTGGATTGTCCGGGTGACCTGCTGGCAACGCACGTGTCGCCCCTTTGCGATGCACAAAAACGGAACCTTGGTCTGCGTGAGATTCCTCCCAGGCATAGTTGTGCATCAGATCGTATAACGTACGAAATTCACATTTGGAGCCAAACACATCCCGGAATGCTTCGCGAATAGCATACGCAATCAGGTGACGATTGACAACAGCGTAATTCAATGCAGAATACATCATGTTCACATAATGACGACCTTCCGCATGCTCAAGTGGAGCAAATACCAGTCTCGGATCGGATGTACCCAGGTTAAGCCGCTGCATGACTTTGGCAATCGCTGACGAACTCGTCTGGCTTACATACCCACCCCATGCACGAAAGCCGGAATGAATCATGACCACGACCTGTCCATCATACAATCCCCAAGCTTCGGCGATTTCACGATTCTCTTCAGCGATCTCAATCGCCTGGATCTCGGCAAAATGATTCCCCCCACCCAGTGTTCCGAGCTGACGATGCGAACGGTGCCATGTCATATCAGGAACGTGGTTTAACACATCCTCATCGTAACTGAACTTGCTGCTTTCCACATGTGTCATCGCGGTTGATTTTTTCGGTGTATAGCTGTCTGGAATATACTTTTTGGGTAAACCATGCAGGCCTTTACGAACAATATGCTCCAGTCTGATATCCGAGTAATGACCTCGCTGGTTCGCCTCCATCGGCAATACTTTCTCAATGGCCTTGACGAGTTTGCGGCGGAGCTTGATGTCTTTCAATTCGTCCTTGTGCAAGTTTGTCATATGCACTCGCATGCCACAGCCGATGTCACTGCCCACGATGGAGGGAGAAACGTATCCGCTCTGCGCATCCCACACGGCTGTCGTTCCGATGCACGTACCTACACCGACGTGTACGTCTGGCGTGTAACTCATATAAGAAATTCCAGGAATCTGCAGATTATTGTTTGCCATCTCAAACACCTTGTAATCGAGCGAGGAGAAGAGTTGTTGCGCCGCATATACGGTTAGATCACCTGCAGGCAATTTTACTTCATGCCGGTAGGCACCTGTTAATTCGTTTGGATTAGTAAATAAATTAAATTCTGTATTCATAAAAGTGTATTATTCCTTCCTGTACGTTCAGCAAATTCGGTTTGCTGATTCATCTGTAAAATAAATATTAAAAAAAGCCATAGGCTAGTCGCCCATGACTTCTACTGAATGACAATAACGGAGAACAGAACAGCATAAACATGCTGTGTGTCTGTCATCCATCGCTATAATATAAGCGAAGAACGCATATCGATTATAAAACCTGCTAAACGATATGCCTATCCCCTATGTCGACCGTATGAGGCCAATGAAACGATGAGCCGGATATGCTATTGTGTCTACGTTGCGCCCTGTTTGAATCAAATCATAACCAAGCATCATGTCTCTCGGCCTCCCTTCGTTAATGTTAGTCTTATATTAAGGGGACTAGAATTCATGTGTCAACCCTTTTCTTGGAAATTGGTCCATGGTGTAGATTGCATATGTAAACAAAAACAGGAGATTGTCCTAGGACAATCTCCTGTTTCCCAAATAATAATGATGTTGTTAGCGTAACATGATTATTACAGTCCTGCTTGTTTTTCCAACTCTTCAACCGGATTTTCGTCTTCTTTTTCAGGAACTTTGGAAGACAGGAACCAACCACATACCGCAATGGTGATCAGTACAATATAGAATCCGAATTTCCAAATTTTATTTTCCGGGAAATGCTCATCCAGAACACCCAATGAAGGGTGAGCGAGTGTAATAACCGCCAGCTTAACCCCTACCCAACCTACGATGACAAAGGCTGCAACTTCAAGTCCTGGACGGGAATGAAGCAATTTCACAAAGTATGAGGCTGCAAAACGCATGATCACAAGCCCGATGAATCCACCGAGGAAGATAACGATAAACTGTCCACCGTCGAGTCCGCCAATTGGAGGCAATCCACTTGGTGGCAACGCCACGGCCAAAGCAACAGCAGCCAGAATGGAATCAACTGCAAATGCGATATCCGCTACTTCGACCTTGAAAACGGTCATCCAGAAACCGGATTGTTTTTTCGGTTTCTTAGGGGTTGAATCAGCTGCTTCATCTGTTTTATTGCGACTACCCAGTATCTTTTTAACGATGTGGTTAATCGAAATATACAGGAGATACAGGGCACCGATCGCTTGTACTTGCCATACATCGACGAGGAAAGAGATCAGGAACAATGAACCTAAACGGAAAACAAATGCACCCATCAGACCATAGAACAACGCTTTTTTGCGCTTATCTTCAGGCAAGTGTTTAACCATGATTGCGAGTACCAATGCATTATCTGCTGCGAGTAATCCTTCAAGGACTACTAAGACAGCAAGCACCCACCCATATTCTAATAATAATGAAACATCCAAAATTGACTCCTCCTTAATATTCTTATGATGTACAAAAAAAAGGACCTTTACCATCACTGGTAAGGTCCTTTTATATCCACAAAAAGAGACCTTTACCGAGCATGAAAACTTGGTAAAGGTCTCGCTAACAACAAAATTGCTGCCAATAAAGCCGGGGATATGATCCCGAATTGACGACTTTACTGTAAAAGCTACTCCCCTTTAACAGGAATATGTAGTTTTAGTTGGAACGGGTTGTTTAACCTGTACTCATCATATTTCATAACGTTAAATAAAGTCAAGCTTTATTTAGTTGACGATACAGCTTACGGAATACGACAACATCGTAGATCATATTCCCCAGTGGAATGAAAGAAACAAAGAACAGAGCAATTGGACGGCGCAGACGCCATTTCTGTGAGGTGTACATAGTCACCATAAATAACAAATACATTAAAAACAAAAAACCGTACAGATTCCCAAACCATGTGACAGCCTGTGGCATAACCCCGGCATCTCTCAACGGAAAAGCAACAAACAGTAACAACACGTACGAAATGCCCTGCAACCACAACATCAGCCGGAAGCGTCCCAGCGTAGAATGTAACATTATTTTCCTCCTGCTTTTATACATGTAACGAATTCAATTGTTCCCGTACAGTATATCACAAAAGCTGAATATCTCGCTTAATGCCATGTAGCAGATTATTCCTGCACGCTAATATGGTTGGCTCACCTACCATTTCGCAGGAGCCAAATGCTTCAACTTCTCATAAGATATATGACGAAGATTGTTACAGATGTCGGACAAGGAGGAGCCGGATCATGAAAATAGCTATGGTTGCACCCGAGAAATTGCCTTTGCCCGGTAATGGTTCCGTGGAAATCTGTATCCTGGGCATCGCTCGTGAACTAGCCCATCGCCATCAGGTGACCATTATAAGTCGTCAAATGCAAGGTCTCGCCGCCACAGAACAGATCGATGGGATCACCATTCAACGTGTCCCTGCGTCGAGTCCTGTCATGTACACCAAAGCAGTCATACGTTTGTTATCCCAACAACCCTATGATGTAATTCAAGTGGATAACAGGCCACGAAGTATGGCTACCATCAAACGAGCTTTTCCACGCACTCCCGTTGTACTCTATCTTCACTCGTTAACATTTGCCCAGCCCGGACCTTCCAAACTCACATTAATGAAAAAAGCTGATTGGATTGCCGTCAACAGTCATTCCCTGCGACAAAGGTTAGGCCGCAGATTTCCGTTGGTAAAACACCGAATGAGTGTTGTTCCATTGGGTGCAGATCTAAGCCGCTTCAGGCCTGTTGAATCCAGCGAAGAACAGATTCATCTGCGTACACAATTTGGAATAACTAAACCATTCTCTATTCTGTATGTCGGCAGGCTGATCCCTGGAAAAGGTGTAGACGTATTAATTCGTGCGACTGCCCTCCTTCAGCAACAGGTACCTGTTCAACTGGTTGTTGCAGGCAAAGGACCTCCGTATTACATGCGTAAACTTCGCGAACTTGCCCAAAAACAAAAAGTCCATGTTTCCTTCCGTGGTCAGATAAACCATGAGCATATCGATCAGTTGTATCGGGCAGTGGATTGTCTGGTCTGTCCGTCTCAAGAACATGAAGCTTTTGGCCTGGTTAATGTTGAGGCGATGGCTTCAGGATTACCCGTTATTGCTTCGGATAACGGAGGTATTCGCGAGATTATTGAATCAGGTATCAATGGATACCTTGTCACCGCTTATAAGCGTCCCCAACGTTTCGCCTCTTACCTGTACAAACTTGCAAGCAATCACACTTTTGCCGAGAAGTTAGGAAAGGCTGGCCGAGACAGCGCAAGGGCATATTTCAGTTGGGCAAGAACAGCCATGCATCTGGAAGCGACCTATACCAGGCTCATCCGTAAATGAGCCTTCTTTTGTTAGGATGATCAAGCTTTTTCACGAAATTGCCATCCCTTAATCAAAGAATCCATCGGTGGAACAGGAATGTGACTCATCTCAATTAACTCCATAATCACCATATCTCTCATCATGAATCGTACTTTGGCACACGTTAGTTGATGAAATACATCGTAGAATGCCGTCCCGGCCCAACATCCATGAGGTACGACCAGCGGATCATTAACGATATAACCTACGGCTCCAATCGGGGGAATAACAACCTTAATTGCTTGATAATCCAAACGATTATCTGGATCTTTGACGAGATACACGGTATCCCCCACATGTAAAGCCTGTACTCCATGGTAGTGATCCATTCCATACATAGCTGCGAATAATTTGGTGCTCATATTACCTGCTCCTTTTCCTGTATTTCTCCATGATTAAAATTTTTACAATGATACATCGGTTTCATAATGTTCCAACCACTCGACAAGTTGCCTGCGTATCTCTCTACGAAACTCACGAGGTTCAAGTACCTCTGCCTCGGGCCCAAATTGATACAACCATTTCAAAAATTCTCTGCTGCTATTCAGTGTCACTTCAAATAACAATCCCCCATCCGACATATTCGTCATTCGCGGGCGAACAAACATTTCTTCTTCTTTTATGTAGGGGGCCACTTTCTCAGAGAATCTTACCTTGAAATGGATATTTTCGTCGCCACGGTCAATAGACCATGTGTTTTTCATGTACTGCGTTATGTTGAAATCACCCTTGTCGAAACCGGCATTTGTTCGTGTCACATCCAAAAAACGGCTGATCCGAAACAATCGAACTTTTTGCAGCAAATGGCAGTATCCAATCAAATAAAAACGTTGATCACGTGGAATGAGATAATAGGGATCGATATCCCGGACTGTGATCTCATTTCTTGTCAGCGTATGATATTGAGTACGAATGGTTTGCTGGCTTAGAATAGCTTCGATAATGGGAATCAGCAAATTAGGGTCTTTTCCTTCCTCACGATAAGCTGGCGTGCCCATCCGAATAATTCCCGCAATATTCTCTACAATGTCACTGTTTCTTGATTTTAATTTGGTATGAGCCGACATGACCTTGTCAAAAGCTGAATCAAACTCAGCAGGTAACTTGGAGGTATCAACTACGGACGGGAGCAAGGAGAAAACCATTGCTTCCTGTTCAGTAAAATCTAATGGATACATCGCAAATTCACCAATAAATCGGTAACCTTTGCCGTATCCTTCATTCATAATCGGGGCGACCCTATCCAAAATCCGGAGATCACGATAAATCGTGCGTACAGTCGTACCGCATTTCAGCGCCAATTCCTTGGCCGAAATTCCAGGATTTGCTTGTATAGCCTGAAGTATACGCAGCAGACGAATTAATTTCTCTGTCATGTAGTTTCTCCCCTTCGATATTTTATCGGCAAGGAAAACTAGTTCCTTTAGTACAGAACTAAATCTTTAGTCCCAATATTATTTTCGCAATTTCACCATTTTTGTATAGTCCAATTGCACTCTTACCCCCTTTTAATATACATTCTCTTACTCGCTTGCGTAAAACATTAACCTAAAAGACCTTAAACCTAAGCCTGAAAGCCTATACAATTTTCTAAAAATAATACAAAAAAGCCCTGATCTCCACAAAGAGACAAGGCTTTTCTCGGAAATACTAATTATTCAACTGTAATAATTGATTCATCACATTTGCCATATGCTCACAGAGTTCAGCAATGTCCCCCATCTGGTCTTCATTCACACTGCGGTCAAAACAAACGTGAGCCATGACGTTATAAATGATTGGCTGTTCATCAAAGATATACTGGATAGTCTGGCATATCCTCTGCTCAGGCCAGCTCTCCTGTAATATCGAACGAATGGCTGGGCACTGCCTCTCAGGCTCTTTCATAACCATGCCAAACCGGATTTCCAAACGACAACCTGGATGAGCGCCAGGCGTCTCCAGGATCTCCGCTGCGAGCTCATTTAGGGAACTACTTAACACAACCTCGCCTGTTACTTCCGGACGATCCCTGAGACAGAATTGTAATGTGAACTCTCTGGACATCACTGCCATCTCCAGCCGATCTTTACGCCCCGTAATCTGAATACGTTCGTCCAGGTTATCCATATCATAGAGATAATTCTCAAACCCGACTTTCAGATTGTCATACACCGTTGGATCAAACATTGAATTAAACCTACTTTCTTACCCTTTAACATGTATTGTAGTACATTCTCATTTTTCATGCGAACGATGTGCCTATTGAACTCTCTTGCTCGGAAAATAAAAAAAGCCCAGTCACTAGGACTGGGCTTTGGTTAAGCATGAGATCTGGCAAGATCCCGTAGCTTGGTTTACTCTTCTGTAGCTTTTTCTTCAGCTGCCGGTTCAGCTTCCTCAGCAGATGCTGTTGGCTCTTCCTCAGCGGCTTGTGGCGGCATGACGGACGCAATGATGGATTCAGGTGATGTTACGAGTGTCAAACCTTTATCGAGTTTGATATCCGCAGCAGTCAAACGATCACCAATGTCCAATCCGCTCACATCCACTTCAATGGACGTTGGCAGATCCGCAGGCAATCCTTCTACTTCCAGCTGTGTCTCCTGTGTCTGGAATACACCGCCAGCTTTCGAGCCGGCCGCTGTACCTTGGAAGTCGATCGATACACTTACGCTGATCGGCTTGTTCTTGGAAATTTGCAAAAAGTCTACGTGCAGCAAACGTCCGTTACGCTCTTGCTGATCCTTGATCAGCACCGGAAGCGTTTTACCGCCCTCAACATTCAGATTGAACATTTCGGAGCGGCCTGTGCGTGCCACTTTCAGCATTTCTTTTTCATCTACATGTATTGAAGCACCTTCAAGTCCCGGGCCGTAAACGACTGCGGGAACTCGTCCGCCTTGTCTTAACAGGCGCAGTGCTGCACCTTTCTTTTCCGTTCTTGGCGTTGCTGTAAGTTGAGCCATTTTTCCGTTGGATTTCATGATTGAACATCCTCCTTCAAGGGATCACTACATTATATTTGTTGGAAAGCGCTGAGGCTTATCTCATAGACCATGATGGTCTTTTTTCCTTTGGCCGAATCGTGGGCCATATCTATATTTACCCCAATGATAGAGGATCTCAAACACGAAACAGGACAATTAATTATTTTTCGGCAAGTTATGCGGCTTATAATCAGACCAAAAAAAGCAGTCGGAATCTCTTCCAACTGCTGATTTATCAAGGTTTTGACGAACTGCATTCAAAGTTATAAATAAAGAAACTATGCGCTATTACGATCCTCTGTTTTTTCACTTTCACGAATGATCTGCATCTCGTCTGATCCGCTACGGACAATAATGTGTACATCCCCGTCTTCAGGTACAATGTCCACGTAACGGTCTCCGCACGTATCTTTCTCTTCCCATTCGTTCAATCGAATGATTAATCCCAGGTGATGCAGACCCGGAGCAACCCGGAAGCGGGCTTCGGCGGCATTACCGACTTGTTCCAGCCGTACTGCTCCGTCCTCCATACCTGTGCCCCATACCCAGACATCCCAACCTTCATAATGCTGGTCTTCCCGTTCGTATCGAAGCGTGACAGTTCGCGAAATCTGTTTATGAATCGTTACGCCAAGCGTTGCCCGAATTCCTCCAGCCTCAGCAATAATATGGGTTACTCCAGGTGTCATCGCACGTACGATCCCTGCTGCACTCACCGCTGCAAGTTCTGGATGAGAAGAGCTCCAGCGTATATTCGAATCCTGAAGCGGCTGACCAAATTGATCCAGAACCAAGGCACGGAAGCGACTGATTCGAGTCATGTACATGACAGGTTCGCCCACAATTTCGATTCGTTCAGCATGACGATAATCCACTTGTAACATACAGCTTGCCGTTATGTCCCCACAGTGGACTGTAATCGAAGCTTCCCCTCGTTCCAGTGCATGGATTGTTCCATCAGGCTGGATCTGAATAATATCCGGATCAGAAGAAGTCCAGGTAACTGGAGCTTTTTCCACCACATTGCCAATACTGTCCCGTACGATCGCTCGTAGTTGAGTGGTCTCCTTTGGACTATATACCTGGCGAGGAAAACTAATCTCCACTGTTGATGGTTCAGCGCCTCCAGCATGCTCTGTGTCATACAGTACCATTAAAGACCATCGTTCTACCTGAACAGTACCACGAACAGTCTCGATCACGTCTGTGCCTGCCTGATGATCATTGACTACAACATGCCAATCCCCTTCCCCCAGGTCAACATGTTGCTCATGTTCCGTTCCGTTATAGATGACCATAATCTGATTCCAGGTATCCTGATTCGCACCATTCTGAAGTATAAAGGCAACTACATTGCCATCCGCACGAATCACACGTAGGTGATTTCGTACCTGTTCAGCATCAATCATCCGAAAAGCGGGATGGGTTCGCCGCAAATGAATAAGACCACGATAGTAGTCAAACACCGGTCTGAAGCGTGATTTGTTGGCCCATGTGATGGCGTTCACCGCATCCCCGCTCCGATAACTGTTATGATCACCGGCTTTGGATCTGAGCATCTCATCCCCTGAATGCAGAAACGGAATTCCCTGAGAAGTAAGCAGAATGCCGGAGGACAGTAACGAGCGACGAACCATCTCATGATTCAAAACATCATCTGCACCCACATACCGATATGGATCTGCTGCTTTTACCGCCGACTCAGCACTTCCGCCACCCACGGGCTGTCCGTCCTTCCATACGGGAAATCCTAATTCCTGTCTAAGGTTCATCGTTGTCGCAATTTTATCCCACAGATTGAGATTGTCATGGGCAGTTACATAATTGACAACCTCAACAGGTGAAGATGTAAAATCATCCAATGCTCCTGCTAATCCCCTAATAAGCTCATATTCCTGCCCTCCGGCACCCGTAACAAACCCTCTGCCACTGCCATCACTATCACCCTTGATTGCACTGCGAAAATGATCATTAAATACTGCAAACCCCTGACCTCGCTGGGTTCCTTTTAATGTTTTACGGTCCAAAGGTGAATCTCCACCCATCCAGGGTTCCCCATAGATCAGAAACGCCGGATCGATCTGTTCCTTCAATTCGCGTGTCAATTCATTCATCGTTTCCGTATCAATCAGGGCCATGAGGTCAAATCGAAATCCGTCCACATGATATTCTTCTGCCCAATATCGGAGAGAATCCAGAATATATTTTCGCACCATTGGACGTTCTGTCGCCAATTCATTGCCTACACCAGAACCATTACTGAGGGTACCATCCTCCCGATAACGGTAATAATAGCCTGGTACAATCCGTTCAAAAGGTCCCTCTTCCACGCTATACGTGTGATTATAGACAACATCAAGTACAACGCGAATGCCTTGTCTGTGCAGCGATTGAACGAGTGATTTGAGCTCCCGAATTCGAACTGCAGGATCACGAGGATCTGTCGCATACGAACCTTCGGGAACGTTATAATGTTGGGGATCATACCCCCAGTTGTATGGTGCTCTGACATTTGAACCCACATCTGCCGTAGCAAGTTCATTCACCGTCTGATAATCCGCCACAGGTAGAAGATGTACATGAGTAACTCCCAGTTCGGCAAGATGGTCTACGCCAATACTATTGCCTGCTCTATCCGTCAGACCGGATGCCGTGAATGCCAGATATTTTCCCTTATACGGAATGTCTGCATGTGGGTCTGAGGAGAAATCACGGACATGTAACTCATATAACACGGCATCGACAGGACGCAGAAAAGCAGGTTTGACATCCAGGTCCCAATCGACCGGATTGGTGGTCTCCGGATCTATAATAGCCGTTCGTTGCCCATTAGCCGTTACCGCTCTGGCATAAGGATCAACAACTACTTCAATCCGCTGATCATCATGGATAATTCGGTACATATAATAATGTCCTGCCCAATCGCCGCTGAGATTCAGACTCCATATTCCGTCCGCATCACGTGTCAAGAAATGTTCCTGCCCATTTTCATGATCTTGTACTTTACCAATATCGTTGTAATGCCCTTCATCGCCAAAAATCAATATATAAACCTGCTGTGCCGTAGGTGCCCACAATTTAAAAGTACTTGCTGCACGAGTATATGTTAAGCCAAGATCGTTGCCTTCGTAACAAAAAGAAGTCCATTCCGGCATCGTTCCCACCGCCTTTATATCCATTGATTTCGTGTTGTCCCGATGTTACGGAGCGGGACGTTGTTTGTCAACCCGGGGTTGTCTGTACTCATCATATCGGTCCAATTTGCATATTCAATTAGCAATCGCTTTCAAAATATAGGATATGAAAACAAGCGCCATAGATTGACAGCATTTGTACCTGTCCCGACAAAAAAAATTTGGAATATACAAGAATAAATTGCAGGATGTCATTTGGTTGAGATTAAAATGCACCAACAGGTGCACAGCATAAAGAAGGTCCAGACATGACAATGTACAGCCCTGCGACCAAGGCGATGGTCTCTGACGCATCAACAAATCCCCCTTTCTTAGAAGAAAGGGGGATTTGTTTTATCTCAATTTATTTGATTAGATTCGATTGATTGGATATCTTGAATGTGACCTTGTTAGTGATTTTACTAATGTTTACTAATGGTTTGTTGGTACCCTTCAATTCTCGGCAAGCATTCCGTTCATTAGGAATTCGAATACATCACCGTTAGGGATATTGCATTCACGTGTACCTGTCTGTCCTGTATGGTACGTATCGTATCAACGCCTGCTTGTCCTTTTTCTACAACCACATTCCATGTCCCTGTGGGAACAGAGACGGTACGGGTTTCTTTTGCAGCATTATAGATTACGATAATCCGTCCCCATAAATCGCTGACAGCCGTGCCCTCCAGTTCATACGCTAGCAGCCCATAACCTTTTTCGATTAGACGAACATGCATCTCGATCTCTTCCCGTGTACGAAGCCGAAAGGCTGGATGCTCTCGCCGAAGACGGATCAGCCCACGATAATAGTCAAATACCGGCTTGAACAGCTTCTTTTGCTCCCAATGTATGGCATTGACTACGTCTCCACTCTGGTGGCTGTTGGCGTCCCCATATTTGCTGCGAAGCAGCTCATCTCCAGCCGCGATCAGGGGAACACCCTGGGAGGTTAGAATGATACCATTGGCAAGCAGACTACGCCTAACGGTCTCATTCTGCAGAATGTTTTCCGAATCGATCTGCAGGTAAGGTTTAGCCTTCTCTACGGCCTCCTCCACACTCTGGCATCCACGAATACTTCCATCCTCGTCATAGGTGAGGAAATTCAAGGTATCGTGGAGTCCTTGTGTACGTGCGACTTTGTCCCACAGGTTGAGATTATCATGCACGGTTACATAATTAATTGTCTCGGATGGACCATCCGTAAAATCCTGTATGGCTCCCCGGACGCCGGTCCACAATTCGTCTTCTTTCCCGTCCGCACCCGTCGCAAATCCCGTACCCATGCCATCGCTGTCTCCCTTGATCACTCCGCGAAAATTATCGTTAAACACAGCAAAACCAGCTCCGCGCTGCGTTCCTTTTAGGGTCATATCATCTCCAAGAGGCGAATCCAGTGCGCCCCATGGTTCACCATATAACAATATGGATGGGGATACTTCGGCGTGCAACTCCGCTGCAAGCTGTTTCATCGTAGTTGTGTTGATCAGACCCATCAGGTCAAATCGAAAACCGTCCACATGGTACTCCTCTGCCCAGTAACGGACCGAGTCGATGATAAACTTGCGAACCATGGTGCGTTCAGTAGCCACCTCATTGCCCGTACCTGAACCATTGCTGTAGGTCCCATCGGCGTTTTGACGATAGTAGTACCCTGGTACAAGTTTTTCAAAAGAGCTGCCTGCCGTATCAAACGTATGATTATATACCACATCCATAATGACACCTATTCCCTTGTTATGAAGGGCAAGCACCATGGATTTGAACTCACGAATTCGTGTCTCCGGATCATCTGCACGTGATGCATAGGAACCTTCCGGTACATTGTAATGGAGCGGATCATATCCCCAGTTATAGTTGGAGGCATCAGACGTATCACCATCCACCCTGGATTCATCCACCGTCGCAAAATCAAATACTGGGAGCAGATGCACATGGGTAATCCCGAGTTCAACCAAATGATCGATCCCCAGTGTGTTGCCCTCCGAATCATGCAGGCCCGTCTCTGTGAAAGCCATGTATTTGCCTTTATTCGTTATACCAGATGATGGGTGAATGGAAAAATCACGTACATGCAGTTCGTACAGGACTGCATCTACAGAACTGGTCAATTCCGGGCGAATATCCTCACTCCATCCCTTCGGATGTGTCTGCTCCAGTCTCACAATTACACCCATTTCTCCATTCATGGTCACTGCTCGGGCGTAGGGATCAACAGCAGTAGTTGAATGTCCATCTTCGAAAGTAGGCTTGTACATGTAACGGTAGCTACTTAAATCACCTTCCAGTTCCATAACCCAGATGCCTTGTTCTTTCTTTTGCATCGGTAACGCCTGCTGTTTCCGTTGATTGGGCTCTTCCTCCGGGCTCCCCCCTGTCAAAGGTGGGTACAGAAGTAGTTCCATCTGAACGGCGAACGGTGACCAGACTTTGAAGCGACAGGACTGTGCTTCTAATGTGACACCTAAATCTCTTCCTTTGTATGTATCTTCTGAAATCAATAGTTCCTGCTTATCCTCTTCAATCATATGTGTTGTTCCCCTCTCGTTGAGAAAATTGATGAATATGGATGGTACGAGTGCTCCTTACCCTTTATACCCGTTCTGCTGCCCAACCATAATCCAAATCACGCAAAAGAAGACAAACGCATGTGGATTCACATAACGTTTGTCTTCTTTAGGGGTAAAACAATGTTTCTCTAATGCGGTACCTGGGATTGGAAATCATTGCGGCTGGATTGATCGGCGTGGTACAAAACCACGTCCCCATCTTGCATCGGCCAGCTTCTACCCTGATTATCTACCGGGTTGTTATCGAAACCTTCCATTTGCCATTGATTCATCAACGGTGCATGAATATATTGCAGATGTGGTGCACTCGTATTACCACTGCGCAATGTTTCGATATTGAAGTTAACCACAATGTAACCGTCCCTCAGAAATACCATTGCCTTCTCATCCAACTGGTTTTGTCTGGAAAGCGACTCGAGATCGGTTCCTTTGGGTACAGCATATACATCTGCTGGCAAGCTATATTCCCCATACCAGCGCTGAATCGCTGCATTCGCCCGATCCACATTAACACTGGAGGGAATATCTGCTTTTGGGCCAATAAGTGTACGGATCTGTGAAGGAAAAATCATCCAGTCATAACGACCTACCCACGTTTTATGATGAGAGGTCTGATCCACGAAACGAACCATATGTTCCGCCATTGTACCCTGATTGCGTTCCTCCGCCGACAGTTCATAGGTATACTGATAACGCGCTGTATCACCTAACTCCGTACCGGGGACATTCCGCAAACGTGAGTTCAGGACAACAAAGCGTTTTTCTAAATCTTGTGCCGATCCAAAACGAATGAGTCGTTCCTGTCCTCGATGGTAGTATAAATCCACTCCTTGCCTGGTGGTGCCATCTTTACTCACAAAAGAGAACGTCGGCGTGATTCGGATACCATCCTGTTTCCCAAACATATTACCCTTGGTTTTCAGATCAAACTTGAAATGGTAACCCGTCTTCACTGCAGCATTTCGGAACCCCTGTACCGGATGACTGCCGGGACGAATAGGCAGGACATAGGGAGCCAAATTACCTCGGGCATCTCCGTCTATACTGTTTCCTCCGGTCCAGTAGCTTACACCCGTTGGTTCGGGGCTGCCTATCCGCTTACGGAACACATTCTCCCAGTTGTAGTCTGAAATATCGGTGATGTGAAAATCATATAATCGTCCGATAACGTCTACAGCAACGGTATCTGCTGCGACATGATGAGTCAGATTCGTATTGGCATCCTGTTGTTCTGTGTAGTTTGCAGGTGCATTTTCGGCGATATTTCGAAACTCGATCTGGTAATTCCCTTCATCCACCCATACAGGAAGATAAAAAGGAGTGTCCAACTGATTTACCGGAATATCCACCCATGTCATGGCCGGAATAAACTGACTTCTGGCACCGTTATAGACATCGAATGGAAAACGAACCTGTTTGATCCGGAAATATTTCGCATAATCATGGTTTCCATAACCAGGGTAATTCGCTACATCCAGATGCTGCCCAGAAGTTGGGATCCGTACAATAAACGGACGCTCTAAAATAAGTGCAGCTCTGGTCGGGTCAGGCGTAGTCTTCTGATTATGCGGCTGATCATCTGACACCCAGGCGTAGTTCACAACTGGAGTATGTACTGTCACCGAGTTGATGCCCAAAATGGGGAATTTCTGATCCTGCCCTCCGTTAACATTGCCAGGGAGCAGTCCATACGTAATCTCACCCGTGGTCGGCTGGTTAGCTTTGTTCATCAATGTGTTTTTGATTGTCAGACGGTTCTGGTACAGAACAATATCCCCAATCATGCCAGGCTGGGGGATACTTCCCGGTTGCGGAGCAGTTTTGGTCACAGGAGCAGGATCCATAATTGTCGCTCCATTAAAGGTTACCTTGTCGTTATTAACGGTGTTCTCTCTAACCTCTGCTTCAGCTTCAGATTGAAACAATGACGTTTCATCTGGCGTAGAGGGTTCAGTAGAACCACCCGGAACCCCTTTGATGCCAAGATCAATTTCTCGACATGGCGCAGGTTTCACATGATTGGTAACCGCAGTATCCATAGCCGATTGCAAAGTCGGTGCTGTATATGCATTGGGCGTCAGGGTCACAGTGTCACCATAACCGCCTAGCGCATAGTTAGATACCTTGGCCTCATTTAACTTGTATACCTCCAGGTTATCGATCTGCCAATAGCTATATGTCCTTGTTACTTGCATGGTTTTATCCCCAGGCACATCACGTTCTCTGGGCTGAGGAGGTGTCCCTGGATCACCCTCACCACTAGAGGCTCTTCCTGGGATCGTCCAGGTTTTATGATAAACCCTTTTCACTTTAACGGTGTAAGTCACCGTTCCTGTCATGTTAACCCAACGGTGCTGAAACAGATATTCCTTGGCTAAAACATTGGCATAGAGATCTTCCGAAGTCGGAATACCATGGGTAACATCGAACTTCTCAGATCCACGATCATCTGCCTTCAACACACCTCGAACAGACGGGTCCATAACCGATGCTTCAATAACCGTGCCTCTACTCGGTGGGCTGATGGTCACGGGGCAAGTGTTCGCAGGCTCGCCCCCCGGATCGCCATCATTACCACCCTCACCATTATCCGTGCAGTCCTTCACCTCAAGCACCTGAGTCCCTTGTTCATCCAGTTGCTGAGCAGAATCAAGAAAATGAGCTTTGATGGTAGTGCTACCCACGATCCCTTTTGTCGTGATTTTGCCATCAGCGCCGATCGTGGCTATAGTCGGATTCGAGCTCTGCCACGTCAATTTAGGATGAGCCGTCAGTTTATGAACAGAGCGATCTGGTTTGGTTAGAACTGCTTCTGCCTGTAGAGGTGTCGTATTGGCTTTACAAGCGTTCGGCAAATTCACCACGAGTCCTGGCTCAGACGTCACGGTAATGGTGGCTGTATCCGAGATGAGATATGTACCATTGTTCCAGATCGCACGCACAGTGACCGTGCCTGGACTTTCGGCCGTTAACATCCCTGTTTTGAGCTCTATACTCGCAATCGTCTCGTCAGAAGAAAACCATTTGATTTCCGTTTCCCTGCGGGATACGTCGATGCCCCCACCAAAAGCTGTCGCACCATAACCTTTCGTCTTAACCTTGGCTTCCATCTGCTGGGTTTGACCTAGGGTAAGGGTTTTATTTGGAGTTACATCGATTTCTTTTTCTTCCTCCAAATCACCTTCCCAAATGATGTCCATGGGAGTAAAATAAGAAACATTATGCTTAGGACATCCTGCCGTTGTTCTTCCCCCATTTTCAAATGGATCATTCTGAGTCCATTCGTGATTTCCACCAGTTAAGGTCTTAATAGCAACAACTGTACTTGGAGGTGTGATCACTGTCCTTCCCACACCTGTATATGTTGCCTGTTCAAATTGAGTTTTATATTCCACACTTTTGATGTTTACTTCCTTAAAACTAGAGGATGTTAGCGTATTTCCGTTATATTGAGGCCAAGAAACCGCAGGCCATCGTGAAAAGTCAACACTATCCGGTACCTCTTTCAAAGCAGGATAAGGGGTTGTACAACTTCCTGCATTGTTTGAATACGTTGGACCACCACTGTGATCTGCTCTAAATCTCCCATCATCAGTTTGATACCAGTAAACTCCAGGTGTACCAACTGTCTTTTCAGCTTGAATAGATTTTAGAATAGGACTTTTCATAGATTTTGGACCGTACGGATCGTTAGCAGCAGCGTAAACAAAATCATTTATAGATAGCCCAATCACGTAAGAACTTATAATGAATAATACAAGCAATGTTCTGGACCAAATGAATACGGACAGCCGCATTCGTTTTCTCATAGACTTGCTATCACCTCACTACTGGTACATATTTTGTATTTTCATTTCTCCTACATCTTCAGCTTTAACATGATACGATCCATTTTTGAAATCTAGAGTTGACCTTGTCCAAAATCTAACCTTTTTCCCTTTTATGATGAGTTCTTTAGGGCTATTAGGAATGGTTTTGAATCCGTTCTTATCAGCAAATTCTAAATCTAGACGTCTAAAACTTAGTAATCCGTTATTTAAACCACCACTGTAGGTAATCAAATCTGACTTATCTGTATTTGATATAAAAGATAAATCAGCAAATGTTAGATAATAATCGCCACTCGAAATATTGGGTTCTACAAAAAGTTTGCTATATACTCCTTGAGGTTTACCATTCTGAACCTTCACCACAATAAACCTATGAAGTGTAAGCACTCCTGATTTGTTAGAAAGTTTTATATCTCCTTTCGATATATCACTTACTTTGACTGAGTTCTTAGTATAAAAATAATTACTAATAGTCGTTAAATTCGTACCCGTCGTGCCGACCTCTCTCATCTCATTCAGATCACTGTACTTCCCCGCATCCGTGCCCTCCACATCCATATAACGCAGTAAAATGGCCGATACTTCTGCACGAGTGGTGGAATCCGCTGGTTTTAATGTGCCATCCTGGAATCCACCGACAATACCTGTCCCACGAACGAGAGCAAGATACGGAATCTGCTCAGCACGAATGGTGCCGCGGTTCACTTCTGGTGTGGGGAGCAGCGTATTTTTTGTATCATTAAAAGCATCTTGGAAGCTGGTTCCGGACTTGATCAGTCCATTGGCAATCCATTTCATCATCTCGTAACGCGTCAGCTCCGCATTTGGATTGAACCCTTTGGCATAATCATCAGTGTTAATAAATCCTTGTCCTACAAGTTGGCTAACCGCCGCTTCAGACCAATGTCCCTTGAGATCGGAAAACGGGTTTTGCCCCTCTACCTTCTCCAGTCCAGTCGCACGGGCAAGTATGGTTGCATATTCCCCACGCGTGATTTTGCCATTGGGACGGAACGTTCCATCTTGGTAACCTGAGATCAGATTTTTTTCATAAGCTTTGGCAATCGTTGCTTGAGCCCAGTGGCCCTTGATATCTTTGAACTTGCTAAGGGCCGTGTCACTTGTTCCCGATGCTGCATTAGCTGTCGACGTCAGATGTACGGGTCCAACGGGCAATAGTGTCCCTGCCAATACAGCTGTCGTTAACAACCCGACGATCCAACCGTTCCGTTTTTTCTTCTTCTCGTGACCTTCAATTCGTTTATTCAATCTACTCACGCTCCTATGTACCTTAGTATGGGGATGCTTTACTTGGTCAACCTAGTCAATTCTCTTCATAAACAAAACCTAAATTTGCCATAATAATCAATATTCTACCATGTTGTACTAGGCTATTGGTATTATTTTTCGTCCATCCCCATCACGTTAAGGCGTGCGCCCCTCCTTCCATAGACCCACTTCATTCGCCTAAAAACACAAAAAAAGGCCATGAATCTGCAGATTCATAGCCTTATGCTTTAAGGGTGTGGTCTTTCTTATGATATTGAAAAATGAACTCACTCATAGAATAAACCATATCATTCCATTTGATCAACCTTTTTTTATTTCACCCAGCTTTATTTTCCGTTTAATTCTTTGTAGGATGCTTCCAATTCCGTGATCAATTGATCACCACCGGCTTTTCTCCAGCTTGCGATTTCCTGCTCCCAACCTGCATCATCGATTTTACCCATAATGTACTTGGTCTGCGCATCCCAGATCATCTGATCCAACTCCTGACCACGCTCAGTATAGATCGCCGAAGACAAGGTGAGTGCCGGATTGGCAATGGCATACTGCTCATTCTCACGCGCCATCTTTGTACCTTTCATACCAATCGGAACATCAACCAGTTCAGGCACGTTATAACCTTCAATGCTTAATAAATTATCCCGATATGGCTTCACTTCACGCTGATAAGCGTCAAAATCCTTAAGTTCGGTTTTCCCATCCGCAGTCTTGGTGTAGTGCACATCGAGCAATCCACGGAGCTGCAACGCACTTAATTCCTCATCCATCAACTGATCCAGGAACGTGAGAACCTGCTTCAATTGCTCCTCATCCGTAACGGATGCCTTCGGGATGACCAGCATTCCGTAGTTCCCTGGTTCTCCGGCGATGCGAATACCATCGGTTCCCTGGAACGGAGCCACATCAATTTCTCCATCCGGAGCGTTAGGTGTAAGCCTCTGCTGAGAGGACTTTCCGTTCTGGGCCACACCGTTAAGCTTCATGCCAACTAGGCCTGAATCCATTTTTTTGTCCGCATCAGAAGGGTCCAGAGCAGGAAAATCACTATTAATCAGTCCCTCGCTGAACAGTCGCTTGAAGAGTTTCATCGTATCCACGTATTCCGAGGTCAAGAACTCCGGGGTCAGTTTCCCAGCATCATCCACTCCCCATTTGTTAACACCGCCAATACTTACAGCAATCCGCGTCAGTGGGGAAGAGACACCCTCATTATACTTTTTAAAGAGCAGTGCACCGTACGTATCTTCCTTACCATTCCCGTCAGGGTCTTCCTTACGAATAGAGCGCATCACTTCATACCAGTCATCCAGCGTTTTGGGTATATCCAGCTTCAACGTATCAAACCAGTCCTTGCGATATACGATCGCAGTCCGTCCAATATCCCGGAAGTTCGGAATACCGTAGACCTTGCCTTCAATTTTGATATTGTTAAAATAAGCTTCGGATTGGGCAGACAGGTTCTTATAATCCTTCAAGTAAGGCCCCAGTTCCCAGAACAGTCCCGTTTTGGCGGCATTAAATGTGGTCGGTACATAATTCACACGCATAATGGTCGGCATCTCACCTGAAGCAACCATAACATTCACCTTATCATCAAAAGCAGACTGCGGAATCCACTGTACATTGACATCCGTATTTGTATATTCCTCAATCTTCTTTTCAATCCCGTTCTCCTTGGCCGGTATATCTCCTACCTGCATTAAAGAGATGGAAATGGGAAGTTTACCTTCCCCTGTAGCAGGTGCTTTTTCTCCCCCGCAACCTGCAAGCAATCCAGCGGACATTGCACCAATTACAACGATTCCGCCTAAACGGGACATTGGACCTTTTGGACTCATGAACCATCTCTCCTTTTGGATAAGGTTATGTACATAGACCACTCCGATGACAGAACAACCTTCCGATCGCTGTTATCCCCAGATTTTTTGATTCCCTTTTAAAAAGGGGAAAATCCGGGGATAAAGGCGAACGCTTCGCTTCCTCAGATTATTTCTGCCCTCTCCGTTCTCATGTACATGTTAGTTGGACTTGTAAAGTTCAATCTCCACTCCCGCCAAAATGAACGGAGCGACCGACTTCGGATCATTAATCCGAATGGACTCGGTCACATAATACTCATAGGACCCGTCACGATACGGGCTTCCTCCAAGACCGGCTCCGCCATTACACTGCGTCAAGGACAGCACGCCTTCACGGTCCGTTTGCAGCAGATACTGCACCAGACCCTGATACCCTTTTTCCGCAACCGCTTTGAACTTGCCACTTAGATATCCTTTACGCACACCTTTGGCCAATGCATAGACAAACATTGAGGTCCCGGAAGCCTCCAGATAGTTCCGCTCACGTCCCGGTTGATCCAACAAATGTGGCCATAGTCCGGTCTGTTGATCCTGTACATGCACAAGTGCATTCGCTACTCGTTCGAAGATACCCACAATCTGTCCGCGCTGCGGATGATCTACCGGCAGATAATCCAAGGTATCCACAACCGCCATCACATACCAGCCCATCGCCCGACTCCAGACATGTGGTGAACATCCCGTCTCACCCGAACTCCAGCGCTGCTCTTTGCTCTCATCCCAGGCATGGTACAAGAGACCGCTACGCGGATCACGTGTACATTGCTCCACCAGCAAGAGCTGCAGAGCCGCCTTGTCAAACCACTTCTCTTCACCCGTCACTGCGCCATACTGGGTCAGATACGGAGTAGCCATGTACAATCCATCCAGCCACATCTGGAAAGGGTAAATCTTTTTATGCCAGAATCCGCCTTCACTTGTATGTGGCTGTCCCTTAAGCTGAGTCATAAGCAACCCCGCAGCTTTGCGATACTTCTCTTCTCCCGTTTTCTCGTGCAACAGGAACAGTGATTTCCCCTGATTGATCTGATCCAGATTATATTCCTCGATCGTATAGGAGCGAATGGAGCCATCTTCCTGAACAAAATGATCCATCAGCTCACGGATGTAGTCAAAATACTTTTGCTCCCCCGTGTACGTATACAGCTCCTCCAGCGCTTTCAGTAAGCAGCCGTTCTCATAATGCCAAGTGGAATACAGCTCATGGTTGCGATAACTTTCCATGAATTGCTGTGCCATGCGCACCGATGTGAGTTGCAGTGTTTCCTTCATGATCAAGCCTCCGCTTCCGGCTCTTTATTGAGCCTGTTTTTTGTAATCTTCGGCATATTCCTCACGAATCTTGTTTCCACCCGCATTGCCCCAATTCTCGATTTCCTTTTCCCAGCCACTTTGATCGATCTTGCCCATAATGTATTTGGTCTGCGCATCGGCAATCACCTGATCCAGGTCTGCCCCACGGTCACCATACGTTGGAGAATATAACGTCAGCGCAGGGTTTGGCACAGCGTGCTCCGCAAGTTCCTTGGCAAGTGCCGTACCTTTTTCACCCAGTTCGGTATCCTTCAATTTTGGTACGTTATATCCTTCCACATAAGGAAGGTTGTCACGGTAAGGTTTCACTTCACGCTGGAATGCATCGAAGTCACTCATCTCCACCTGATCTTCGCCCACTTTGGTGTAATGTTTGTCTTCCATACCACGCATCAACAGGGTCGCCATCTCAGGGTCCATCAGTTTATCCAAGAAGGAGAGCAGGTTTTTGAGTTCTTCTTCCGATTTCACCGTTGATTTAGGGAATGCCAGAATCCCGGAGTTACCTGTCTGTCCTGCAACACGGTCTCCGTTCGCTCCAAGCAAACCAGCGATATCTACCACACCATCCGGATTGTTTTTGGACAGACGCTCTTGCTGACTTTTTCCGTTCTGAGCAACACCAACACGGATCCCCACAACACCGGAATCATACTTTTTCTCCGCTTCCGTAGAGTCGAATACAGCAAAATCTTGGTTCAACAGTTTCTCATCGTACAAACGTTTCAGCAGATCCAGCACCTGCATATATTCCGGTGTCATGAATTCCGGCGTGAAGCTGCCATCATCCTCGACTTTCCACTTATTAGGTGCACCAAAACTTACGCCAAGGCGCGTCGTGAAGGAATATTGATCCTCATTATATTTTTTGAAAAGCATTAGTCCAAACGTATTATCCTGACCATCTCCATCCGGATCGGAGGTTGCCAGTGTTTTAATCGTTTCATACCATTCATCCGGTGTGGCTGGCACCTTGAGATTCAGCTTCTCGAACCAATCCTTGCGATAGATTACCGTAGCCCGCGCAATATCAGAGAATACAGGAACCCCGTAGATTTTGCCCTCTACCTTGATGTTGTCAAAAAAACGCTCGTTCTGTGCCGACAGATTTTTGTAGTCTTTCAGCAAAGGCCCTACTTCCCAGAACACGTCATTACGCATCGCGCTGGTCACCGTTGGGTTATATTGCACTTTCACAATTTTTGGCATATCGCTTGAAGCGATCATTACATTAATTTTGTCATTATAGGCCGAAGCCGGAATCCACTGGATATCCAGTTTGGTATTGGTATACGCTTCAATCTTTTGCTGAACTTCATTGCCTTTGCTTGGCACATCACCCACCTGTGCAATGGCTATGGACACATTTTGTACGCCGCCCTCGGCAGCCTGACCCTCGTCTGATCCGCATCCTGCCAGCAAACCTGTCACCAGTGCCAGTGTGCTCAAGACAGCTACGGCTTTCTTTTTTGTTGCTTTCATAACATGAAAACCTCCCTTTTTTTATGCAGTCATAGTGAACTGACTTTGAACCATGTGCCGACTCAACCTTTCACCGAACCCAGCATCACTCCTTTTGCAAAGTGCTTTTGCAGGAATGGGTATACCAGCATAATCGGGATTGTGGAGAACACGATAACGGCCATGCGAATGGTAAGCGGCTGGATCTCGGTCTCTTCGATACTTGTGTCTCCGATTCGGCTCTGTGCCAGAATAACAATCTCACGTAGCCAGACTTGGACAGGCCACTTCTCACTATCATTGATATAGATAACAGCGCTGAAGAAACTGTTCCAGTGGGCCACCGCGTAAAAGAGTGAAAATGTCGCCATGGCTGGCATGGACAATGGCAGTACAATCCGGAACAATACGCTGACATCGTTACATCCATCAATTTTGGCTGCATCCTCCAGCTCGTCGGGAATGGCCTGGAAGAAGTTTTTCAGTACGATCAAGTTAAATGCACTAATAGCGGTTGGCAGCATCAGTGACCATAACGTATCCGTCAGGTGCAAGGATTTCACGACAAAGTATGTTGGAATCATCCCGCCACTGAAGAGCATCGTGAACAATACACCGAGCAATATGGGCTGGCGTCCACGCAAATATCTTCTGGAGAGCGGATACGCCATAAGTGATGTAAACAGCAGGTTAATGAAGGTACCGATCACGGTAATATAGACCGATACACCCAGACTGCGAATCAAAGTATCTGTAGAGAAAATGTAACGGTACGCGGCCAGAGAGAACTCTTTTGGAAAAAGAATGAATCCTCCCTTAGCCACTTCATGCGGACTGGTAAACGAAACGGCCAAAATATACATGAACGGGATGACCGTCACAATTCCAATCAACAGCAGCAAGCCGTGATTGAGAAAATCAAAGATCCGGTTGCCCCACGTTTTATCCTGTTGCATTTTAATGTTCACTCCTGTCTGGTGAAGAACGTCTACTCCCGAGGGTTAGTAGACGCCTTCCTCCCCGAATTTTTTGGCCAGCGTATTGGCACCAAGAACAAGCGCCAGCCCGACAACCGATTTGAACAACCCGACAGCAGCACTATAACTGTACTGTGCCTGGGTAAGACCCTTCGTGTACACGTAGGTATCAAATACCTCGCCCACATCCCGGTTTGTCGGAGTTAGCATCAGGAAGATCTGTTCAAAACCTGTATCCAGGAAATTTCCCAGACGCAGAATGAGCAAAATGACGATGGTACTGCGAATGGCCGGCAACGTAATGTGCCAGGTTTGGCGCCACCGATTGGCACCATCAATCCGTGCAGCTTCATAGAGCTGTGTATCAACACCGGAAAGCGCAGCCAGGAAGATAATTGTGCCCCAACCAACTTCTTTCCAGATGGATTGTCCAACAATCATCGTTCGGAACCAACCGGGTTCAAGCAGGAACGCAACCTTTTGTCCCGTCAGGTTATAGAGCAATTCATTAATCGCACCACCCTCAGTTGTGAACAGCATGTAGAACACACCGACAACAACAACCCAGGAAACAAAGTGTGGAACATAAACAAGAGTTTGTACAAATCGTTTGAACCGTTCACGGCGAACTTCATTCATCATGAGTGCCAGTACAATCGGCAGTGGGAAAAAGAACACAATGTTATAAATGGCAAGTAAAAACGTATTCCGAAATAATGTCCAGAACTGCGGTTCTCCGAAGAAACGCTGGAAATGTTTGAACCCTACCCAGTCACTTCCCAAGATGCCCTTGTAAGGCGTGTAATCCTGAAAAGCCATCGTGATGCCATACATGGGTATGTATTTGAAAATAACAAAGTAAAGCACACCCGGTATTAACATGATATACAGCCACCGGTTTTTGATAATGTCCCTCCACAGCAGGTTTTTGTCACTGCGGGTAGCGGGCCGTGTTCGAGCCGCCGTTTCGGCTTTCATATTGTCTTCCTCCCCACATTGGAAACGATTACAAAATATCACTTCCTGAATTCATGTCTTCATTGTGGAGGATAAACGAATGACTGGCTATCGTCTCGTTTTAGCCTTTTGTTTTTCCTTATGTAGCAAGGGTTTAGCTCATTTACATCACAGAGTTCAAAGGCGCAATGAACTGCTTTCAACCTCTATATTCCTGTCTTAACTTCATGGAGAAAAGTGGTCTTCTTCCTTCATCCAAACATAAAAAAGCCTGCCTGCCATGGCGGGCAGAGCAGGTTTGTTTTATCGTTGCTGCTCCCGGTACTTGCCGGGGGTTGTTCCTGTGATTTTGCGAAATGTACGGATAAATGCGGTTGGGTTGGTATAGTTTAATTTCTCGGCAATCTCCGATATTTTAAGATTTGTTGTTTGCAGCCATGTCTTTGCTTTTTCCATACGATACTCTGCGAGATATTCCGTAAAATTGACTCCAGCTTCCTTCTTGAATACCCGACTTAGGTAGACAGGATGGAAATTAAGCTCTGCTGCACAGGCTTCCAGCGACAATTCACGATCATAACGTTCCTCTATCAAACGAATCATACGTCTCGCAATATTCATGTATTGGGATTCTTCCTGCTCTCGCCAGAAACGGATGACTGGCAGGAACAGCCGCTTGCGGAACCAATTGGTCATTTCGTCCAATGTGGACAACTTCAGCAAATGTGACATGGATGCTTTTTCACCCAGTACTTCGGCTACATCTCCACCTTGCTCCTGCACAAGCTGATATACACGAGACAATAACTGAACCATAATGACGGGGTATTCACTGAAATGAAGCTTTTTGTCTGCAAGCAGCCCCAAATATTGCTTAAAGTAGGCGTCCGTCTTCTCTTCATCTCCTTGCTTGAGCGCAGACGCGAGCTGATCCTCAATCATACGTAACTGGGTATACAACGCAGCCTCCATCTGACCACGTGGCTGAATATCCTCGTAATGCAAAATAATACGGCTGCCCAGACTTACCCGGCCCTGCAGAGCCTCTCGGCTCTCTTGAACCGCTCTTGGCGTATCTCCGATACAAGCGTAGGAACGACTGATGCCGATACTTACGGGCAGATTCAGATAGGTCACGACACGTTCGCGAATCCAGTCTGCCTGGGTATGCATCCATTCCTTCAGCTTCACCTCATCCGTCAGATCGGAGGCAAGTACGGTGACCTGAGCATCGTCCAGCATGACGGGGGTGAACCGAACTGCCGAAGGAAGGAGCTCACCTACCATATTGTTGACAGCAAACAGCAGCAGATCGCGATCCTGTTCCTCATATCGGGTCCCTTCCAAGGTATCGATCTGGAGCATGAGTACGCCAAGACTCGCCCACCCTGTCGGGAAATCGTACAATTCTCCCTGATATCTGAAATCTTCTTCCGAGATTTTACCTGTCAGCAGTTTGGTCATAAAAAACTCCTGGAGATGCACATGCTGCCCCTTCATCTGCTCACGCATCGTTTTCTCCGAACTGAACAAGGTTGACAATTGCTCCTCAATATAGATAAATTCATCCTGTCGGCGTCCTGACGGAGCAACTGGGGAATCCAACCCCTTCGTAAATTGCAGCAGTCTGGAGATTGGTGAGTACATCCGCCGACTGCCGTATATGGCGAACAATCCCGTTACACATAACATGACCAGTGTAGCGATACCGGTAACCAATGCAATTTTCTGTGACTGGGCCGTAATCTGTCCAAGAGATACAACGGACACGTATAACCAGCCATTGAGCGGAGATTGCCTATAACTAACCGCCACTTGATTACCTTCCACCTCCGCACTGAAGAACCCCTCTGGCTGGCCCGTCGTTTGCACCATTTCCTGAATTTCCTTATTCAGCCCGTCATATTTCCCGCCTTGCTGCATATCGTTCAGAAAATACTTCTGCTCCCGATCCAGAACGTACATATCTCCAGAATTCGTATTTCGGCTCAAGTATGTACTCAGTTCCGTATCGGCGATATCAATTACAAGAAATCCCTTTGGTTTCACATTGGTTGGTATCATCGGGATTTTGAATACCATACTGACCACATTATCCGATGATATAAGAGCAGGTGCCTGTTCGGGTGTTAGTTCACCCATACCTGCTGACACAGGTACACTTTCTTTGGCTGAACTGGCATTCTGAGTGACCCAGAACAGGCTGTTGGTATAACTCAGGTAGGAGCCAATTCGGTCTCGAATGCTGAAATCATCCAATTTGCCAAAAGAACGCATCGAAACGACCCAATCTTCATCCAGATTGACCAGATAGGCTTGGTCAATGTTCGTAACCGCTTGCAAGTTGTTAAAACCGGAGGTCAGATCACGAATCTCCTGAAACTCGCTACTGTCTAGTGGTTTCTTCATCGCTTGTAGTACCAAGGGCGAATTAACATACTGGATGGATGATAATTGCAGGCTGCGCAGAACTTGTTCTACCCTCATTTGGGTCTGATGTAATATCTGAAGATTGCTCTCACGCACTTTCTGTTCAATGTCACGTGATGCAATCGTATACGAGACCGAACCAATAACAATGACCGGAAGGGCTCCGAGGATCAGGGTAAAACAGAGCAAACGCAGTAAATACTTCGGCAAGAAGAGCATCCTCCTTTATACGTGTGTTTATTAAAATAAATCGCTTTCATTGGATTATTTTACTATTGTTATTTTAAAACCCATTCTTATTCAAGTCCACTCATTTATTCTAAAGGTTGACTTCAAACCAATTTCCAGTTTATATTGGTTGCATATTCCTCAATCAAAGGAGAGATTTTTAATGTCGGTGAATGTTCTTAACTAACCAAGTTTCATATTCAGGAGTTTGGCCTTTCATTGCGCTTGTGCCCATATGGCATACGTGTATTTCATGATGCGCCAGATCCCTGTACTTAGTTAAGAACAGCGGATATCATAAATCGCCTCCGGGATTGTAATTGTCCGGGTCTATTTCCGCGCTGAGTTCAGCGCGGATTTTTTAATATAGACCTGTAGTGGACTTTGCTTTCCCATACGTTTAGGGCGGAGAATGACGTTTGTTCATTCTCCGCCCTTTTTGCGTTTTCCAGGAATATGTTTCAGCGCGTCAACTGAAATCCCAATTCAAATTCAAGGAGAGATTACGCATGAATGAGAACACATTAAACAGTTTGGGTTATCCACAAATTCAAAAAAATGTTGCAGACTGCGCCCTGTCTTATCTGGGCAAACGTTATGCGAGAGAACTAAAACCGATGGTAGATGCTCACCTGATCGAGATTCGCCTGGAAGAAACAGCAGAAGCTGCTGCATTGATTCGCTTCGGGGCCAGTATCCCCCTCCCTTCACTCGACGGAATGGAAACCATTATGGATCTGCTTGGCACCGGTTATCTATTCAGTGAACGCGACTTCAGTCATCTCGCTCAGTTCCTGCGGAGCTGTGCACAACTTATGAAATACATGGAGGGCAAATCCGGGGCGGCTCCCACCGTCAGTCGTTATGCAGCATCCATGATTCTAATCGAACCTTTGCTGAGTGAGATCGAGCGTTGCATCCATAGTGGACGCATTCAGGATCAGGCGAGCAAGGAACTGATTCGTATTCGTAAAAAAATAACGGTGAATGAGGAACGCATGAAACGAAAACTTGATTCTCTGGTGAGTAAACATCGCTCCATTATGCAGGAACATGTCATCAGCCAACGGGGAGGAAGAACGGTGCTGCCCATTAAGAAAGAGTTTCGCAAACAGGTGAAAGGCAGTGTGCTGGATGAATCGGGGAGCGGGCAAACCGTGTATATTGAACCCGTTGAATTAGTAAGTCTGCAGATGGAATTGGCTGCTCTACAAGCCGAGGAGTCCCGAGAGGAGATGAGAATTCTCGGTGATTTAACCTCTCTGGCCGAATCGTATAACCGTGAAATCGCCCTCAACACCGAAACGGTAGGTGTATTGGACTTCCTGTTTGCCAAAGCCAAATATGCGGCCACCATGGATGGGCGTACCGTTCGAGTCAATACTCAGGGCCAAATCAGCCTTCAACGTGCACGTCATCCATTCATGGGTTCTTCCATGGTTCCACTTGATTTTGCCATCGGCAGAACGTATTCATCGCTCATTATTACTGGCCCGAATACCGGTGGTAAAACGGTCGCACTCAAAACACTTGGTTTGTTAACCCTGATGATGCAATCCGGTCTGCTTATTCCGGTGGAGGAGGGTGGCGAGATGGCCGTTTATAACGAAGTAGCGGTTGATATTGGTGACGGACAGAGTATGGAACAAGCGCTCAGTACGTTCTCTGCACATATTCGCAATATGATTGGCATACTGGAACAGGCGAATACATCAACTCTGGTGCTCATTGATGAGATGGCCTCCGGCACAGATCCCGGTGAAGGTGTTGGACTTTCTATCGCCATGCTGGAGGAACTTCACAGCCGCGGAGCAACCGTTGTGGCGACAACACATTTTGGTGAAATCAAACATTTTGCAACTGCCACCCCAGGATTCGAAAATGCCCGCATGGAATTTGATACCGTATCTCTCCAGCCGCTGTATCGATTGCGTATCGGAGAAGCTGGTGAAAGTTACGCCTATTCCATTGCATTGAAGCTGGGCATGCCACAGCGAATTATAGAGCGCTCCAAGTCCCTGTCAGATCAAAGTATTTCGAGAGATCGTACATTAGGGTTCACGTCACCTCCTTCCGAAACTAAGGCCCTGACGCCTGCTCGTTCTGGTACAGAATCAGTCAGCCCAGCAGAGTTATCCAGAAAGAACCAGTCGAAACAGTCAAAGGATCCAATCCGTCTCAACAAAAAGACAACAACCAGAGAGTCGGATTCTCCTGCTCCTGCCAAAACTTTTCGCAAAGGAGATCGGGTGTATGTGGCCTATCTTAATCAGTCGGGCATCGTCTGTGATGTCGAGGATAGCCGTGGAAATATCGGGGTCATGTTACGTGGACGCAAAATAAAAATCCATAAGAAACGCCTGACCCTGCATATATCTGCCAATGAGCTTTATCCAGGTGACGATTATGATTTGGACATTGTGCTGGAAACAAAGGAAAATCGTAAGAAACGTAAATTGATGGGACGCAAACATGTGGAAGGCCTACAGATCGAATTACCGCCTGAAGAATAGCCGATGGGAGAAACAGATGTGGTGAACTGGAAGTCATATATACAGAGTGAAATCCATAATCACCGGCACATTTCTGTTATACTGGTACCAGTATGTTTAACTTCAGCTCGTAGCTATTGCACAGGGAGGGAAGAACTGAATGTCTGCAGTACAAGACGATCAAGAGCACATCCATATCGATGTTCTTGTCTGCCCATTATGCGGGGAAGCTAATCGCTGTTCCTATGCCGCAGGACATCCTCATTCGGAATGCTGGTGTAACCGGGCTACTTTCCCCGAGGGTGTGTTTGACCGTATTCCGGCAGAGCAGCGCCGAAAATCGTGCATATGTCAACGCTGTCTCAATATCACTTAATACCGTTTACTAGGTTAGAACTAAAAGAATGAACCTGATTGCACATATGGTATTATACCCTCATGGTAGACAGTGAAAAAACAAGTCATGTTACAATCAACTCAACACTGGAAACCAGAGGGTATTTTTTAAAGCCAGCGAAGAACGACGATAAAAGAAGCGGATCGTCTGGGCGAGGAAGAATAAGATTGGGATTAAATGAGAGTTGGATCATCACATCGTTTCGTAAAAGCCAAATCGGAGAAAGTTTTAAGGATTAGCGTGAAAGTCGGACGAAGAAGAATTTTAGTAGCGTAGAAGAAAACGTCTATTTAAAACGCAGGTATAATATCTAAAAAAAGCTCAGACTTGCACGGGGAGGGAAGCTGAATTTTAAAGCCCGGTGTCAGTTTAATCAAGAAATAAGCACGTGGGTTCTTTGGTGGTTTGGCTATGTAGGATTGTTGAAATTTCACGTGCAGGTTATTACAATTGGAAGAAACTTGGCCCTCAGAGAGAAACGAGCAGACCGGGATGCAGACCTGAAAGCACACATGTTAAGCATTTACCGGCTTATCCTTAATTCGGCTACAAACATATCCGAACCGCTTTAGGAAAAGAGACTTCGTGGCCTATTACAAGAAGGCGCGCCGCTTATTCAGATAATTTCAGATTCATTCCTTGACTCGTTCCGTGATGTCTTAAATCGGGAAGGTCGCGCTCTCCTGGGCAAAGCACGTGACGGATATCACATAGGTCCGAATTAGTCATGAGTTTGCTATGTTATCTTTCGTTTGAGATAGATCTGTATAAACAACGAAATTGTGGCATGGGAACTCTCCGAGGGAAATGAACTAAAACCTATGACTGACACGTTGAAGAAACTGCAATGTGGAACACCCTTGCTCCATACGAACTAGTGGATTTATTATACAACACAAGACTAAACCAAGTCGCTTAAAGAGAAGACGCTGACGCGGAGCCATTCCCAACGTGAGAACTGCTTTGACAATCCTTGTTTCGTTCTTTTTCTCACACTTAAAGGAAGGAAAAACTGTATATAGATAAGCCTCTGAATCTAGAGAAAACAACGAGCCAGATTACGGAATATATTTCGTTTTGCAACAAGGAAGGTGTCCAAGATAAAATAGGCGACCTCTCCCTGGTTAAATTCCAGAAAAAAGCCGCCGTTTAATTAATTTTTTCTTTTTTATTGTCTACTTGATGACAGGGCTATAACTATACTCATTCCTTTGTGTCTAATAAAATCATTAAATTTAATGATAGACTGCAGTAAAAATAGTTCTCACAGAGTATGAAGTATGATAAGGAAGATCCTGTATCTCAACTTTCACTCTCAAATTACGACTCGCTGCAAAAATCACTTCGTCTGAAAGTAGAGAGTTGACACTCAGTGCTGTAGCTAGAGAAATTGCACTAACATACCCCCCCAATACAGGAGATACCCTTGAAGCTATCATTGGAGCGATTGTTTCAACTAAGATTGCAGAATTACTTGAAAACCTCTTCATATTCGCTGCCAAATCTTTTACCGTATTTGCATCCATGTAATAGGTTGCAATGGTTTTATACTTTGGTTGGGAAACATCACCAATATAATCACTATTAGCTGAAGCTAGATTTGTGTTAACAGGAAATAATGGATAGGCGGCTGTTGCTAGCATTGAAGCTATTACGACTTTCTTTAACATGTTTTTCATTTAATATGTACCTCCAAATATAATATAATATAATATAAAAAATTAACTCAACTTAATATTCTCCAACAAAAACCATTATATTTCAACATTTAATTAATTTCAACTTATTTTCAATAATTTAGGATGAATAACCTATATGTATATAATTAGATTTCTTTAATACGAAAACTTTAAAGTCTAAAGTACATCAATTTGTATACCTTTTTTACTATTATCTTGTTCGCTGTCTTGTAACGAGGTTCAATATTCTTAGAAGGAATAAGTATTACCAAACTAGTTGGACACAAGTTTGGATAAGGGTAACTAAGACATTTGAAACCATAACGTAACCTTAGTTCTGCATGCTCCAAGAAATTTTGATAACGATATCATCCGTACATAAAACCTCCTTTTTATCCAAGAGCTATAAATCTCCAGGTTCAAAATTCAACAATCAGAAAATATCGACGAGAAAAACCTTAAGAAAGCATTTAGAAGAAGGCTTTCTTAAGGTTTTTCGTTTTAGTGGGCTTCCGTATGTTTCCGATACGCGTCTGCATTCATCAATGTAGACAATGCTGCTGTCAGATCTCCCTCAACACGGATCTCAATCATCCAGCCTTCCTCGTAAGGAGAGCTGTTCACAAGTTCAGGGGAGTCCTGCAACGAATCATTCACCGCAATGATTGAACCAGTGACGGGAGAGAACAAGTCCGACACCGTTTTGACCGATTCGATCGTTCCAATGCTGTCCTCTGCTTTTACATTGGTTTCAAGGTCAGGCAATTCCACAAACACAATGTCACCCAGCTGATGCTGCGCGAACTCGGTAATGCCAATACGTACAGTATCCTCCCCTACGGTTTGCACCCATTCGTGCTCTTCACTGTACAGGAAATCACTTTTCAATTCGCTCATCGATATCCGCCTCGCTTTTCATTAATGAGTACATGCGTTCTTTGACCTTAACCTTTTTCCCAGAACATAGCGTATGATATTTTTGAATCAAATGTCAAGATACCTCACAATTTATTTGCTGAACACCTCTAAATCCTGTAACCGGATTACACTCTTTCTTCATATACTGGTGAATATTAGAATAGTAAGCGTAGTCTTTTTAAATATACGAACAATAACTTAAAAAATAAAATAAATATTCGGTTTTAAATCATTATCTATGATATCGTTCTTGACATCGGTAGTGGATTCACGTTTTAATGAAAGGAGTAAATATGTTTATTGGACTATGTTATACCCGCGGATGAATGTAAAGGGAGAGATTACCCGTGACACCCGATTCGGGATGTACATGAGGTAACGCCGAAGGAGTAAACCACCGATAAGCGGAGGTGAATCTCTCAGGCAAAAGGACTTTTACGGGACGCAACTCTGGAGAGCATCTATTCGCCCTGTGCGGGCGTTATGATCACCCAAGGGGAAACCTGCTGCACAACGCAGCGGGGTAACTCTCAGGTACAAGGGACAGAGCCTTAGAATACAGCGTGCTACTTGGCATGCCGATTCTTTGGCCTGTCCTTTTCCTTTTTCCCAAAAAACGAAAAACAGGATGTAGAATGGCGCTGCCATAGCTGCCTTACCATACTTATGTGATGAAAATATCTAGCTGAAAATTTAAAAATACCCTGGTTCATTGATCCACGATTGTATATCCGGCCGGCTGACGGCCCATGACGAGGTGATTTGATGTCTGATTTGCTTAGAACACCACTCTTCCCACTATATCAGCAATATGAAGGCGTACGGTGCATTGATTTTGGAGGCTGGGAGCTTCCCGTACAATTTAGCGGAATCCAGAAAGAACATGAAGCGGTACGCGAGCGTGCTGGACTGTTTGATGTATCCCATATGGGCGAATTCACTGTACAGGGTGAGCAGGCTGAAGTTTTTTTGCAACAAATGATGACTAATGATGTGACCACGCTGGTTCCCGGTCAAGCCCAGTACACCCTGATGTGTTATCCAGATGGCGGTGTGGTGGATGATCTGCTCGTGTATAAGCTGGAAGATCAGCATTATATGCTTGTGGTTAACGCCTCCAACATCGACAAGGATTGGGCGTGGCTGCAAGAGCACTTGATCCCCGGCGTAAGCATGACCAATGATTCGGAGCAGACGGCGCTACTCGCCTTGCAAGGTCCACTGGCTGTAGACATTATCGGGAAAGTTACAGATACGGATGTAAGCTCGATTGAACCGTTTCGTTTTGTGCAGGATGCTGAAGTATGTGGAGTAAAATTACTGTTGTCCCGTACCGGTTATACCGGTGAAGATGGCTTTGAGCTATATGTTCCTGCAGATCAAGCCGCTGTGGTCTGGAATGGGTTAATGCAAGCCGGTGAAGGTCACGGACTTGTACCGACAGGCCTCGGTGCTCGGGATACACTGCGCTTTGAAGCAAAGCTCCCTCTGTATGGACAGGAATTGTCGGCAACTATCTCTCCGCTTGAGGCTGGTGTTGGCATGTTTGTGAAGCTGAATGCCGGACCTTTTATCGGACACGAAGCCTTGTTACAGCAAAAAACTGACGGGCCCGCCCGCAAACTGGTCGGCATCGAAGTGTTGGAGCGCGGTATTCCCCGCCCCCACTATCCGATTTACGCCGAAGGCGTACAGATTGGTGAAGTGACAACAGGCACGCAATCACCTACATTGAAGCGTAATCTGGGGCTTGCCCTCATCGACAGCAAATACGCTGCGCTGAGAACCCCGCTTGAGATTGAGATCCGCGGCAAGAAACTAAAAGCCGAGGTCGTGAAGACCCCTTTTCATAAACGGACACGTACGTCGAAGACACCTACTCAAGGAGCTGATCAAGCATGAGCAAGCACCGTTACATTCCCATGACTGAACAAGATCAGAGCGCCATGCTCGCAACCATCGGTGTGGATACGCTGGAGGATCTGTTTCAGGACATTCCAAAAGAGATTCGTTATCAGGGCGAGCTGCCCGTATCCTCCAAACTTGATGAATATGCGCTGACACGTCACATGTCCAAACAAGCTGGCGCCAACGCCAATTTCGAAACACACGCCAGCTTCCTCGGCGCTGGCATATATGATCATCATGTTCCTTCCGTCATCAATCATGTCATTTCCCGTTCCGAGTTTTACACTGCCTACACACCTTATCAGCCTGAGATCAGCCAAGGTGAACTACAGGCCATTTTCGAATTTCAATCCTACATCTGTGAATTAACCGGTATGGCTGTAGCCAATGCCAGTATGTATGACGGTGCAACAGCTTTTGCGGAAGCCGGTAATCTGGCCGCAGCGGCAACTCGTCGCAAACAGCTCATCGTATCCCGTACCGTTCATCCGGAAGCCCGTCAGGTATTGCAGGCATATGCGCACGGACTCCGTCTGGAGATTGTCGAGATTGGCTATAAGGATGGCCTCACTGACTGGGATGCCCTGCAAACCGCCATATCAGACGATACCGCTGCTGTCATGATCCAGAGTCCGAACTTCTTTGGTGCCGTGGAAAATGTGAAGCAGGCTGCCGACCTCGTGCATGCGCACAAGGGCCTGCTCGTTGTAAGTGCCAACCCGCTATCGCTGGGTCTGCTGGAAGCCCCAGGCAAGCTGGGTGCCGACATCGTTGTTGGCGATGCGCAGCCCCTCGGTATCGCCGCTTCACTCGGCGGCCCAACATGCGGATATTTCGCCGTATCCCAGCCTCATATGCGCCGAATTCCTGGCCGAATTGTAGGCCAGACCACGGATCGCGACGGCAAACGTGGTTTTGTACTCACACTGCAAGCACGTGAACAGCATATCCGCCGCGAAAAGGCGACATCCAACATCTGTTCCAACCAAGCTTTGCTTGCACTCAGCGCATCTGTGTACATGTCCATCATGGGTAAACAGGGTATGATCGATGTCGCGGATCTGAATTTGCAAAAGAGTCATTACACCCTCAATACATTAACTGCGATTCCTGGAGTTAGCCTTACTTTTAATGCACCAACATTTAATGAATTTGTGATTAAGCTTCCTGAAGGAACCGATGTGGATGCACTTCAACTGAAACTGCTGGATGCCGGCTTTATTGGTGGTTACGAACTCGGACGTGATTATCCGGAGCTTGCCGGACATATGCTGATTGCTGTTACCGAACGGCGCACTAAGGAAGAGATTGACGAATTCGCACGAGCATTGGAGGGATCGCTGTGACTCAGGAAACGACGACGACAACGACAACATCGGTAGACGGACAATCGGATGCGAGTACAGCTGTCTCCACTTCGGCTCAATCTGTGTTAGAAAAATTCAACGCACAGACCTTATCTCCTGCTCCGGAACAATCATTGATTTTTGAACTCAGCAGCCCTGGGCGTGTCGCTTATTCCTTGCCAGAATGTGACGTTCCTCGCCAGTCTGCCGATACGTTGATTCCCCGGGAAATGCTCCGTTCGGAAGCAGCAGCGCTGCCGGAAGTGTTTGAGGTAGATGTTATTCGACACTATACCGCTCTGTCCCGCCGCAACTTCGGCGTAGATAACGGATTCTATCCACTGGGCTCTTGTACGATGAAATACAATCCAAAGATTAATGAGGATGTTGCCCGTTATAATGGATTCGCCAAAATCCATCCGTACCAGCATGAATCCAGCATTCAAGGTGCACTTGAACTGTTGTATACGTTGCAAACCGACCTTGCAGGTCTGACAGGTATGGACGCTGTGACCTTGCAACCAGCAGCTGGTGCCCATGGAGAATGGACTGGACTTATGATGATTCGTGCCTACCACGAAGGTCGTGGCGAACAACGTACCAAAGTCATCGTGCCCGATTCTTCGCATGGTACCAACCCGGCAAGTGCAACCGTTGCAGGATTTGAAACTGTGACGATTCCATCCCGCGCAGACGGACTGGTCGATCTGGATGCACTCCGTGCAGCCGTTGGTTCGGATACAGCAGCCTTGATGCTGACCAACCCGAATACAATTGGTTTGTTCGAGAAAGACATTCAGGAGATTGCATCCATCGTACATCAGGCTGGTGGCTTGTTGTACTACGATGGAGCCAACTCGAATGCCATTATGGGTATTACCCGTCCGGGTGATATGGGCTTTGATGTGGTGCATCTGAACTTGCACAAAACGATGAGTACGCCTCATGGCGGTGGTGGACCTGGCGCCGGACCAGTTGGCGTGAAGAACCGTCTGGTTCCGTTCCTGCCTAAGCCCATGGTTATCAAAAATGATGACGGTATGTATGCATTCGATCGTGAAGGCGATCAATCCATTGGCCGAGTGAAAGCCCACTACGGTAACTTCGGTATATTGGTACGTGCCTATGCCTACATTCGTACCTATGGACCGGAAGGATTGCGCCGTGTATCTGAATGTGCGGTACTCAATGCTAACTATATGATGACCCGTCTCGCACCTTACTACGAGATTCCATATCCGGGTGTATGCAAACATGAATTCGTCATGTCTGGTCGGGGTTTGAAGCAATATGGTGTGCGCACACTTGACGTTGCCAAGCGATTGCTTGATTTTGGATATCACCCGCCTACGGTGTACTTCCCGCTCAACGTGGAGGAATGCATCATGATCGAACCGACAGAAACCGAAAGCAAAGAAACGCTGGATGGGTTCATTGATACGATGATACGGATTGCCAAAGAAGCGGAAGAGACACCTGAATTGGTCCTGAACGCACCTTACGGCACACCGGTTACTCGACTCGATGAGACCACCGCTGCCCGCAAACCTGTACTTAACTGCGCTTGCAGTTAATCAAATCATTGTTATCACGAAAGCTCTTGCTGATGTTCCAATCAACAAGAGCTTTTTGTGTTGCCTTCCCTTTTACTGATGTCACTCTTACAGCTCACCATCATCCTGTTAGAGTATTTCTCAACGTTTATAACAAAAAAAGCCGATATCCACAATGAATCGCGGATACCGGCAAAATCGCTGCATCAATGCAGCTCATTATCGGAAAAAGAAAAACCTCAAATCCGGAGGAAACCCCGGCAAAATTACGCTTTAATGCTTTGAACCAATTCAACAACTTGTTCAGCCGTTTGCATATCCAGAGCTTTAGCAGCCAGTTCCTGCATATCCGCACGGGACAGCTTGGTGATCTGACTACGAGCTGGCAGAATGGAGGTTGCGCTCATGCTGAACTCATCCAATCCAAGACCAAGCAACAATGGAATTGCCGTTTCGTCTCCTGCCATCTCACCACACATGCCAACCCATTTGCCTTCACGATGCGCTGCATCGATAACCATTTTAACCAAACGCAAAATGGCTGGGTTGTAAGGTTGATACAGATAAGCTACTCGTTCGTTCATACGGTCAGCAGCCATCGTGTATTGAATCAGATCGTTCGTTCCGATACTGAAGAAATCCACTTCTTTGGCAAATTGATCCGCCAGAACTGCAGTCGAAGGAATTTCGACCATGATTCCGAGTTGAATGCTGTCAGAAACAGCAATACCTTCAGCAACCAGCTTCTCTTTCTCTTCGAGCAAGACAGCTTTTGCTTCACGGAATTCACCGAGTGTTGCGATCATTGGGAACATGACACGCAGGTTTCCATGTACGCTTGCACGCAGCAATGCACGCAATTGTGTACGGAAGATATCCAGACGGTCCAGACACAGACGAACTGCGCGGAAGCCGAGGAATGGATTCATTTCTTTTGGCAGATCCAGATATGGAAGCTCTTTGTCTCCACCGATGTCGAGTGTACGAACAACGACAGGTTTGCCTTCCATTTTTTCCAGTACCGCTTTGTAAGCATTATACTGAATGTCTTCGGAAGGAAGCTTGTCTCTGCCCATGTACAAGAACTCGGTACGGTACAGGCCTACAGCCTCGCCGCCGTTTTCCAGAACACCCGTTACGTCATTTGGTGTACCAATGTTAGCTGCAAGTTCAACATGAACGTTGTCCACCGTTACCGTTGGCTCATCACGAAGTTTTCTCCACTCTGCACGTTGTGCATCATACTGTTCCTGTTTGGCACGGTATTCAGCAATAAATTCATCAGTAGGGTTAACCAGTACGTGACCATCCAGACCGTCAACAATAATCATATCGCCTTGTTTCGCTTGAGCCAAGATGTCCTTGGTTCCAACAACAGCTGGAATCTCAAGAGAGCGAGCCATAATCGCCGAGTGAGAAGTGCGTCCGCCAATGTTAGTTGCAAAACCCTTAACAAATTGGCGATTCAATTGAGCCGTGTCGGAAGGTGTTAGATCCTCCGCAAGCACAATCACTTCTTCATTGATCTCAGCCGGACTCATGAAGTCGATACCAAGCAAGTGATTTAGCACACGTTTGGTAACGTCACGCATATCCGCAGCACGTTCCTGCAGGTATGCACTCTTCATGTTCTCAAACATGGAGATAAATTGCGATGCCGTTTCGTTCAAAGCAAATTCTGCATTGATCATGTCATCCGCAATTCTAGCTTTAACCGGATCAATTAGTTCCGGGTCATTCAAAATGAGCAAATGCGAAGCAAAAATCTCTGCTTTTTTCTCGCCAAGCTCTTGTAAAGTACGCTCTTTGATCGCCTCAAGCTCAGCCTGGGATTTACCCAGAGCTGAGTCGAGTTTCGCGATCTCTGCGTCAACGTCGTTAATTTGGCGTTTTTCTACAGAGTAGTCAGGATGCTCCAAGATAAACGCCTTGGCGATAGCAATACCCGCCGAAGCCGCGATCCCGGAGACATTAAGCATTAATTTCGCCCAACCCTTCGTTAACCATAACGTCAGTCAAAGCTTGAAGAGCTTCAGCTTCGCCTTCGCCTTCAACGATGATGCTGATAGTGTCGCCTTGTTCCAATCCGAGGGAAAGAACACCCAGGATGGATTTCAAAGTTACTTTTTTACCGTTAGCTTCTGCAAAGGATTCTGCACCTTTGAATTTGTTTGCTGTATTAACCAGGGCTGTCGCCGGACGTGCGTGGATACCATCTTCGTCTGTAATTCTGAATGTTTGTTGCATTACAATCATCTCACTTTCAGTAGTTTGGTTTAGGCATTGCATATATTTACACTTGCTTGCCATCGTCGTAACACTTCTTATTTTATCTCAATGATTGGCTGTTCGCCAACTTTCAGCACTCCACTCTTCTTCAGAGTTACTGTAGAGCCCTCTGGAAGGTTAGTGAAAATAACTGGTGAAATGATCGAAGGAGCGTTTGCTTTGACATACTCCAGATCCACTTCCATAATCGGCTGACCTGCCGATACCAGATCACCTTCCTGTACCAGTACGTTAAAGCCTTGACCTTTCAGCTTCACCGTATTAACACCTATATGAACAAGCACTTCCTTACCACCATCGGACATGATGCCCACGGCATGTTTGCTTGGAAATACATTAAACACTTTACCATACACAGGAGAAGTTATCGTACCATCATGTGGCAAAATTGCGAATCCATCACCTGTCATTTTCTCAGCAAAGACCGGATCAGGTACGTTTGTAATGTCCAGCAATTCACCATTGACTGGCATGACGATATCCTCAGCAACGATGCGCTCGCCCTGCTCACCTTGTGCCTTCTCCTCTTCAGGAGTTGGTTTGGCAGCTGCTGGCGTTGGTGCTGGAGTTCGTCCTGCAATAATATCCTGCATCTGAGATTTGATCGTGTCGGAACGTGTTCCGAAGATGGCTTGAACATTATTACCCACTTCAAGTACACCAGATGCACCCAATTGTTTCAAACGATCTTTTTTCACATTGGATTTCTCATTAACTTCAATCCGCAAACGAGTAATACAAGCGTCCAGATGTTTGATATTTTCCTTGCCACCGAAAGCCTCGAGAATGTTATGTGGCAGGTCATCCGTTGAACCAGAGCCTCCGCCAGATTCGGTTTCAGGCGTTGCATCTTCACGTCCTGGTGTTTTGAGATTGAATTTGCGAATGATAAACCGGAAACCGAAGTAATAGATCACCGCAAGAACCAATCCGACAATAATAACGTCCCACCAAGGTGTACGGTTTGGAATAATCCCGAAGATCAGGAAGTCAATGAACCCACCGGAGAAGGTCATACCGATCTTTACACCCAGAATTTGCATGGTCATGAAAGACAAACCTGCAAAGATACAGTGTACTGCAAACAGGATTGGTGCTACAAACAGGAACGAAAATTCAAGTGGTTCTGTGATACCTGTCAGGAACGAGGTTAGCGCAGCTGAACCCATGATACCTGCAACATACTTTTTGTGCTCCGGTCTTGCTTCATGGTACATCGCAAGTGCCGCTGCTGGCAAACCAAACATCATGAACGGGAATTTACCAACTTGGAATGTTCCCGCTGTGAGGTTCACACCATCACGCAATTGATTGAAGAAGATTTGCTGGTCACCACGGATGACATCTCCAGCTTTGTTCACATACTCACCAAACTCAAACCAGAATGGGGAGTAGAAAATGTGGTGAAGACCAAACGGAATTAATGACCGTTCCACAACTCCGAAGATGAATGCCGACAATGTCGGGCTTGTATCTACCATGAAGTGAGATACAGTATTCAATCCATTTTGAATCGGCGGCCAGATAATCACCAGAAGCAACCCGATTAAGAGGGAAACAACCGAAGTGATAATCGGAACGAAACGTTTACCTGCAAAGAAACCGAGGTAAGACGGCAGTTCGATTTTGAAAAATCGATTGTAACACAGCGCGGCGGCAATACCTATGATTATACCTCCGAACACGCCTGTACTTAATGTTGGGATACCCAAGATGCTGGCATAACCCGGTACTTCACCGATCATGGCAGGAGTAACCCCTACTGCGGTACCCAGTGTGACGTTCATGACCAGGTAACCGATGATCGCTGCAAGACCTGCAACGCCTTCGCCACCAGCCAATCCGACAGCTACGCCGACGGCGAACAGCAATGCCAGATTATCAAATACGATCTGACCTGCGTTCATCATAATTGTTGCGATCGAGTTCACCCAAGGGGTGTCGAGCGCCGTTACATATTGCAAGAAATCTGGATTAACCAGCATGTTACCGATTCCGAGCAGCAAACCTGCCGCAGGTAGAATGGCTACAGGCAACATGAGAGCTTTACCTACTCTTTGCAATACACCAAAAAGCTTTTTGAACATCGCGTCGTTTCTCCCTTTCGTCTAATTTATATGTTGTGATGCAAGCAAGGGAACACAAAAAAAGGCATGAATTAATAAAGTAAACTGTGCCAACCTTGGGGTATAGCATACCCTGTACAAGGAAAGAACAATCACACTTTAATTAACTCATGCCTGATCGAGTCAGTAACACGTCGCTTATGTTTATTCAGTTGCTTGATTACGGAAACCATTGTAGCACCAGTTCTAATCTATTGCAAGCCTTTACACCCAAAAAATAAATTCCACATTCCATCACTGGAATGATCTCACTTATTCTCTTCTTCCTTCCGCTGATTCAGCCTTTGCAGATGAATGGTCAGATAACCTACCTCTGCAGGATAAACCGGCAGTTTCAGTCTTTTCTCCATTACTTTGGTCAGTTTCCATGCAAGCGAGTACATTTCGGGATACTCCAACTTGAGCAGGGAATCCAACTTATGAAGCTCTTCCACTTTGTCTCCACGGCGAACACGCTCAAGGGCAAAACGAAGATGCGTCAGCAAACGAGAGTAATCCAGCGATTCCGTTTCAAACGAATAATCGAGTTGATCGGACACCAGGTTCACCAAATCAGTGATCAATTGTGAATGTTCACGTACCTGGGATATATTTTGATTGGTCATTGCGCTATAGATATGGAGGGCCACAAAGCCAATCTCATCCATCCCCAGATCTACACCCATTTTCTCTTTGATCAGACGAACAGCGTATTCTCCCATTCGATATTCTTCAGGATAAATCTCGCGGGTTTCATATAAAAATGGATTTTGTATGATAATGCCCTGCTCCTTGCGTTTTAACGCGAAAGAAATGTGATCGGTTAATGCAATATGGATATGTTCATTCAGAGGAACGTCCGTACGCTCTGCAATATACGTAATAACTTCGTTAATAATCTCGATCAGTGCTTCATCCACCTGTGGAAGAAGCTGTTTGTACTGCTCTTGCTCCTGCTGGTTTTTCAAAATGAACATTTTCTCCACAGCCATCAATGGAATGTGATCACTCGGTTTTCGGTTAAAGCCAATGCCTTTACCAATAACAACGACTTCCCCGTGTTCTGGATGCTGTGCAATGATTACATTATTATTTAGCGCTTTATCTACATGCAAGCTGCTCATTGTTTGCACCTCTTTTTCACACCATCTTAGGTGTGATTAAGTCACACCCTGTTACGAACGAAAAGACACCCGGAGCGGGCAAACCGCGCCGGACGTCTCGCTTAAAAAGTAACAAAAATTCGCCTTAAGGTCAATAGAGCAACCATGCAAGATTCGAAGTGCTTCTTACTCGTCAACCCCAGCTCTTTCCACAATCTTGTCGATTATAGAAGGAGTTGTAACAGCCTCGCTCTGTTGAATGGCAACTGGCGCAGGTGTTTTAGACTTCGTAAGGCCTTTAATCAGCTGCTCTACATCGATGCCGGATACACTTTTGAGCATCTCTGGAGCGGTCGCCATAAGTTCAGTAACATAGTTACTCACTCGTGCTGCACCTTCACCTTTACCTGTATCTACCACCGTCAGTTTATCAATGGATGCAATTGGCTCTGCAATTTTACCAGCCAGTTCAGGCAGCATTTTGACAATGATATCGAGTACAGCTGCTTCGCCAAACTTCTGGAACGCTTCGGCCAGTTTTTCTTTTGCTTCTGCTTCTGCAAGACCACGCAAACGAATAACTTCTGCATCTGCTGTACCTTTGGCAAGTTCCGCATCCGCCATGGCCTGACCTTCAAGTCGTTTCTGCTCAGCTGTTGCTTTGGCATGTGTTTCGATGGAGTACTGTACAGCATCGGCTTCACGCATTCTTTTGGCTTTATCCGCTTCGGCAGCTTGCTCTACCGCATAACGATCCGCTTCTGCCTTTTTCTTCACTTCAGCATCGTATTGCTTCTCACGTACGACGATTTCTTTTTCCTGGAGATCAATCTCACGTTCTTTACGAACGAGTTCAACCTTCATTTCTTCTTCCACCACGGTCTGTCTCGCACGCGCTTCATGGATATGGTATGCCTGATCGGCTTCCGCTTTGGCTGTATCCTGATCCCGCTTAAACGTGGCTACTTTCAGTTCCTTCTCTTTGGCTGCCTCGGCGATATTGGTATCCCGCAGCAACTCTGCTTTTTGGCCCTGTTCTTCCGCATTAGCCTTCTGAATACGCGCATCACGCATTGCTTCCGCTTCAGCAATCTCGGCATCACGCTTCACTGCCGCAATTCTCGGTTTACCGAGAGCGTCCAGGTAGCCCTGTTTGTCACGAACATCCTTGATGGTAAATGAGACAATTTGCAGACCCATTTTTTTCAAATCTCTAGCTGCTACGCCTTGAACCTCTTGCGCAAACCGATCCCGGTTCCGGTATACTTCTTCCACCGTCATTGTACCGAGGATGGCCCGCAAATGCCCCTCCAGTACCTCCTGTGCTTCGCTTCTCAGCGCTTCTACAGGTTTACCGATGAATTGCTCAGCTGCCGTAGCAACGTCTTCTACAGCGCCTCCAACCTTGATAATAGCCACACCGTCAGCAATAACCGGAACCCCTTGCTCCGTGTACACTTCAGGTGTGGAAACATCCAGCTTGTGGGATAACAAGGAGATAAACTCGGATTGCTGGAATACCGGCAGGATAAATGCACCGCCACCACGAACAATCTTAATTTTCCGTCCAGAATCATCATCGGAGATATTTTTGCTACCCAGGAATGATCCTGTAACGATCATTGCCTCATCCGGTCCAACCGTTTTGTATCTCGCCCAGAAAGCCAGACCCAAAATTAGAATGACTCCGACTACAACTATGGGAATCAACAAAACATCCCAATTCAAATTTTCCATTCCACATCTCTCCCCTTATTCATGATGAGTGCTTAAATTACTTAGGTGATAAGAATACTTTATAAATCTTTAAGTACATTTTCATCCCATTCCGACACACGCAGTACACCATCTACAACATCCACCACGACAACACGGGCTCCCGCCGCAATGGGGAGGTGTTCAAAACTGGATGCCGTTTGAATCGTACTACCGGATGCAAAGCGGATCATTACTTCGCCAAAACCTTTTTCCGGCACCGGAATGGTGATTTCCCCAATTTTTCCTGATAACTCTTTCATTGAAAATGCAATGGAGACATCGCTGTTACGCATCGGTTTGATATATGCGAAGAATACCAGCATGGCTGCAGCAATACCTATAAGCAGGGATAGTATTAGACCGGACATTGCACTTAATGAACTATAACGTGTCAGCAAAATACCTGCCCCACCAAAGGTTGTAATGGAACCAGCTAACACAACGGGTTTGAAAAAATCAAGACCTGGCATTTCAAAAGCTCCGTCCAGCAAGCCATCAATCAAGTCACCCAGCACAAGGCTGACAACCGCAAATATCGCCCCTCCGATTAGACACCCCCAATAAATTGTTTCCATCCCCTGTTCCTCCTCTCTCTGCCGCAAATTCATCCTAACTGAGCATTCCACATGTAAATAAATACGTAGCAAGGGGTAAAATGTTTCAAAATCTTTCCTCAATTGTATTCTGAACCCGATAATGGGTATTATCACGACATTCTGTTCGCCTTGCTTCAAGTTCCTCCATTATTCACGTGTACAGCCGAATACACGAAAAAACCGCAAGCCCCCATGAAGGAGACTTGCGGTTATTGGACAACAGAATGTGTCCTTTCACTTTGCAGTGATTATAGAATTACAGAGAAGCCTTGTAGATGGATACAACATCTTCCCGTTGCAGTTTCTTGAAGTTACCGAATGGACCAAACAGCATCGCTTTGTCAGCCATTACGTCGATCTGGCTGTCATCGATATCGTAATCTGCCAAACGGTTAGGTGCACCAATGGATGTCCAGAATTTGCTGAGCGCATCGATACCTTCTTCAGCAATCTGTCTGTCCGATTTGCCTTCAGGGTTCACTTCGAATACATTAATTGCCAGACGTTTGAATCGATCCACATTCACATCCAGGTTATGTTTCATCCAGTGTGGGAACAAGATTGCAAGTCCACCGCCGTGTGGGATATCATACACTGCGGATACCGCGTGTTCAATATTATGTGTTGCCCAGTCTCCTGCGAGACCCATATTCAGCACGCCATTCAGTGCCATTGTTCCGCAATACAGAATCGTTTCGCGCAGTTCATAGTTCTCCAGGTCTTCAACCAGACGAGGTGCTGCTTCCATGACGGTACGCAGAATCGTCTCACAGAAACCGAGTTGAACCGGTGTGTTGGCATCCAGATGGAAGTAATGCTCCAATACGTGGGACATCATATCCACCATACCGTATACCGTTTGGTCCAGTGGAACAGTGTGTGTATTCACCGGATCCAGGATAGAGAATGCAGGGAATGAGTATGCGCTACCCCAACCCAGTTTTTCTTGTGTATCCTGATTCGTAATAACCGAACCGGAGTTCATTTCGGAACCAGTTGCCGCCATGGTCAATACGGTACCGAGTGGAAGAGCATCCTGTGCAACGGCTTTGCGCTGAGCAAAATCCCACATATCGCCATCATATTTGGCACCTACAGCGATAGCTTTGGAGCAGTCCAGTACACTACCGCCACCTACAGCGAGGATCAGGTCGATGTTATTTGTTTTACAGAGGTCTACCCCTTTATGCACCGTAGAAAGACGCGGGTTAGGTTCAACACCTGCCAGTTCAGTCACTTCTGCTCCAGCTTCCTTAAGCAAACCGATCACTTGATCGTAAAGACCACTGCGTTTGATACTGCCGCCACCATATACAAGCAGAACCCGTTTACCGTATTTCGGCACTTCTGTTTTCAATGCTTCCAGTTGTCCTTTGCCGAAAATCAGCCGGGTTGGATTATAGAATTGGAAAGATCTCATATCTATTGTCGCCTCCAATGGAGTTTAGAATTTTTGTGCAACTCCAATTATAGTACCCTGTTTATAGAAAAACAAATCGATAGTCACTCACTTTATAACAACCCGTTAATCTCCAAATGGGCTCGAAACATCTCGCTCGTTGAAGGCAAATTCTCAGCATCCACCCATGTTTCTGAGGCCCATAATCCAGCCTGTTTGAATGCCCGCGGACAATGGATAAAACACTCTTCTACATCTACAATGACAGCCGCACCTATGGTTTTACCACTCCAGCCCATACTCGCGATGAATTCCTCATCCTTGGTAATGGATGCTGTGCCATTAATACGCAGCACTTCGTTCATACCCGGAATCAAAAAGAGCATACCAATACCAGGGTTCGACAACATGTTCAACAACGAGTCTATGCGCCGATTGCCTGGGCGTTCGGGATAGACGAGTCGGTATGTATCGTACACTTTTACGAATCCCGCTCCATCACCCCGAGGTGACACATCACTTTTCCCATCACGATCTGAGGTGGAGAGGAAAAATAATGGTGACATGGATAGAAAATTCTGAACATGTGAATCCACAAATGAGATTGCCTTGTTACGCACATGTTCATGCGGTTCCCCCACCATACCTTGCAGTTCCTCTGCATCTGTAATCAATGGAATATTCAATGCCTTCTTTTCCAATTTATTCGTCCCCGTTTCTTCATTGATAATGTCTTCAATGGCTTTCCACCATTATACATGCGGGAACTGACATCTTCCATTTCTGAAAACGAATATGAGTGCCGTCATTGAAAATACCGCGACTCCATGTGCCCTCGGCTCACCTATTGAAGATTCAGTATTGTTAATCTCATCTAACAGTTGTACTGTAACCAAAAGGACTTCAAAATTCTTAAAATAAATAAGGAGGTTAGTGGATTGAAAAAAGCAAGCATCTTCGTCTTTGCTCTGCTAATGTTCCTCGTACCCTGGGGACAGATGGTTATGTATGCTGAGCCGAATAAAGAAGAGGATTTCATAACAAGCACCAACGCTCATGGAATCACAATAAACGACTATGTGGGCACTTCGAAAGATGTCATTATTCCCGACACTATTTACGGACAAAAAGTAACTATTATTGGTGACAAAGCATTTTACAGCGATCATTTGACTTCTGTAGTTATTCCGCATACCGTCTCCACTATTGGAGAAAGGGCATTTGAAATCAATCAATTGACCTCTGTCATAATTCCAGAGACTGTCACGACTATTGGAGACTTGGCATTTGCATACAACCGACTGACCTCTGTCGTCATTCCGGATAGTGTATCCACAATTGGGAACTCCACATTCACTAACAACCAACTGGCCTCTGTCGTTATTCCCGAGACTGTTATGTCGATCGGAGATAGCGCATTTACAAACAATAAACTGACTACTGTCATTATTCCAGAGAATGTCTCCACGATTGGGAACTGGGCTTTTGCATCTAACCAGCTGGCTTCTATTGTTATTTCAAATCGTGTCTCTTCCATTGGACATGCTACATTTACAGACAATCAACTGACTTCTGTCGTCATTCCGGATAGTGTCTCCTCTATCGGGGCGATGGCATTTGCGGACAATCGGCTGGCGACTGTCTTCATTCCAGCTAGCGTGTCGTCTATTGGTTTCTCAGCGTTTCATGGCAACTCATCCCTTATTATTACTGGTTTTGATCCTTCAGAGGCTCAAGATTTCGCTTACTGGGATGACATTCCCTTTCAAAAATTGAATATGGTCGTCTCCTTCGACTCCAATGGAGGGACCCCGGTTGCGGTCACTCAAGCCACTTATGGGCAAACCATTGTACCTCCCACTCAGCCTACCAAGGACGAGTTTTTGTTTGAAGGCTGGTACATGGATTCGATATACTCCCTTCCCTGGGATTTTGCCAGAGATACCGTGACTGGGGACATCACGCTGTACGCCAAGTGGACGAGTTCAGTGACAACTGCGTCCAAATATACGAATAAGGAAAATCCCATTTCCGCTTTGACCGTCTCTTTTGATTCTCAAGGCGGAAGCCCCGTTTCCTCTACTATTACTAGGAATAATCAAGCAATAGCGCCTCCCACTCAGCCCAGCAAGAGCGGGTTTTCATTTGATGGATGGTACATAGATTCGGCATTATCTCTTCCCTGGAATTTTGACCGAGATACTGTAAGTCGGGACATAACACTATATGCCAAATGGGTAAAGACTGATAGCTCTGAAAACCATGGTGGCAGTCCTTCTTTCTGGACCAGTAGCTCTATTACTGACGCATCATCCCAGGAACCTGATACAGGAACGGAACTTAAAACCGAACCTAAACTTAAAGTTGAACCTAAACCTAAAGAACCAACAACACCTTTGACCCCAGTTGTGTTCAGTGATATTTCAACCCATTGGGCACGCTTGATGATTGAAAGTATCGCTGCACGTGGTCTGATAGAGGGATATCCCGATGCCACATTCAGGCCTAATCAGCCAATCTTGCGTAAACACATGGCTGGTATAATCAACGGAGCGTTTGAGCTACCAATAATCCGAAAGGCTACTCCCTTTGAAGATGTAGAGCCGACACATCCCTACTTTGATGCTATATCTCGACTACAGGAGGTCGGCCTTATTGATGGATTCCATATTTCAAACGGCTTAAATGATTTCTTCCATCCGGATGCGGTACTTACACGGGCCGAGGCAGCAAAAATCCTGGTGCTCGCGCTTGACCTGCCGCTGATCCAAACGAGTTCTTTTGAGGATGTCCCCTCCTCCCACTGGGCTCACGACTACATAGCCACACTGGCCGAGACTCAAATGGTTGTGGGATATCACGGACAGTTCAGGCCAGATGACTCCCTAACCCGAGCCGAGCTAGCTGCCCTGATCTATCGTTCAATTCCAACAGAACAAACGACTGGCTCACAACTCCGTTAAAAATCATATTCAAAAAAACACCAGCCCTTGTAGGGCTGGTGTTCATCGTTCTACATGTCTATTCAGTGTATCCCATGCTGCTTACAAAACGACGGAAAGCCTGGCGTCCTGCTTCATCATATTTGTAGACCCCTGCATGTTCCAGAATCTCGGCAAATTTCAAGCCAACTTCCTGCTGTACAATGGCAACGGCTTGTTCTTTGTCCAGTTTAGGACCAAACCGTTCAATCAATTCTTCCGCCCAGCCCAGATGTTTGTTCAACACATGATCAGAAGCTTTGGCGGCTTCAGCAAGTTTAGCATCTCCAGCGAGGATATCCGCGATACTGTCCAGTTCTTCTTTCAAACGACCTGGCAGGATGGCAAGCCCCATCACTTCGATCAGACCAATGTTTTCTTTCTTCAGATGGTGCATTTCACGGTGCGGATGGAAAATGCCTTCTGGATGCACATCATTTGTGCGGTTGTTACGCAATACAAGATCCATCTCATAACCACCATCTGCACTACGACGAACGATTGGTGTTACCGTATTGTGTGGTACTTGTTCCCCGTCTACTTCACTGAATGCTTCGATATCCACAGCAGAATCACTGTAGACCTTCCACGCTTCATATACGGCGTTACCCGCTTCTAGCAACTCTGCAGGATCGTGTGAAGCCAGACGCATCACAGACATTGGCCATTTCACAAGACTCAATGTAAGTCCAGGTGCATTCGCATGGCGGAAGACCGCCTCTGGCTGTGCATTTTGAATAGCGAATGTATGACGTCCACCCTGGAAATGGTCATGTGTCAGAATCGACCCACCTACAATCGGCAGATCCGCGTTAGATCCGATAAAGTAATGCGGGTACTCCCCGACAAACGCAAGTAGTCTGCGCAGTGTATCCTTCGTCAGCTTCATCGGCACATGATCATGATGGAAAATGATGCAGTGCTCGTTGTAGTACACATACGGCGAGTATTGGAACAACCAAGGCTCGTTGTTAAGCTCCAACGGAATAACTCTCAGATTCTGGCGGGCCGGGTGATTCACCCGACCAGCGTAACCTACATTTTCACGACACAGCTGGCATTTAGGATATACCGGCGGCGGAAGCAATTTCGCCATGGCAATTTCCTTTGGACTTTTCTCCGGTTTTGACAGGTTGATAGTAATCTCCATGTCTCCATAGGCCGTGTCCTGTGTCCAGTAGACGTTCTTCGAGATCCGATCCATCCGGATATAGTTGGAGTTAATCGACAAGTCATAGAATTGGGATGTGGCCGCCTCAATGCCTTCCGTCTGCTCCGTGTGGCGGAATGCGCGTACCACTTCGGATGGGCGTGCCATCAAATGACCCATGATTTTGGCATCCAGCAAATCACGGAATGTATCGCTATTTTCAGGAATGAGTCCAATGGAAAATCCATAATCAATCAACGTATCCAGCATAGCCTGTGGGCCATCGGGCACAGTCGTGTCCAACTCACCGGCATAAGGCTCTGAGAATCCGAATTGTTCCAGCAAGAGGTTGCGGCTATAATCCCAATCCGCTTCCTCGATTAATTGTTTCTGCAAGGCAAATGCAACCAGACGTTCAATGGCATGCAGTGCTTCCTGCTGCTCCGGTGTCCGCTCTGTGGCACCTGCTGCAATATGAGTCTGTGACATAAGGTGTTCGCCTCCTAGTTTTTTCCGTAGCCGTCAGGACGTGATTGGTGCCAGCTCCAAGCGCTTTGAATGACATCTTCCAGATTGGTCCATTTCGGATTCCAGCCCAGGACAGATCTCGCTTTTGCAGATGAAGCTACCAGCACAGCCGGGTCACCTGCACGACGTGGTTCCTGTACAACCGGAATATCGAGGCCAGTCACTTTTTTAGCTGTTTCGATCACTTGTTTTACCGAGAATCCTGTACCATTACCTAGGTTGAATACATTACTGTTCTCACCTTTGCGAAGATAATCTACTGCACGCAGATGTGCATCAGCCAAGTCGCTCACATGGATATAGTCACGGATACATGTTCCATCTTCTGTTGCATAGTCGTCACCAAACACGGCGATGTGCGGGCGTTGTTTCAATGCTGTTTGCAGTACGAGTGGAATCAGGTGACTCTCTGGTTGGTGATCTTCACCAATTTTGCCGCTGTCATGTGCACCGGCTGCATTGAAGTAACGCAGGGAAACGTATTTGATATCCTGAACTTTATCGAACCATGACATCATGCGTTCCATCATCAGCTTTGTTTCGCCGTATACGTTGGTTGGTTCTGTACGATCACTCTCTTCGATTGGCACTTTCTCAGGCTCACCGTACGTAGCTGCCGTAGAGGAGAAGACGATGCGGCGTACATTCGCTGCATTCATCGCTTCCAACAGACAGAGTGTACCAAACACGTTGTTGTCATAATATTTAACCGGGTCTTTCATGCTCTCGCCTACGAGTGAGTTGGCTGCAAAGTGAATGACTGCATCGATTGAATTCTCAGCGAACAGCTTCGCCAGAATTTCTTTGTCACGCAGATCCCCTTCATACAACTTACCGCCGAGCAACGCTTCACGATGCCCTGTCTGCAAGTTATCCAGTACAACAACCTCTTCTCCACGTTCCAACAATGCTGCTACCGTATGAGACCCAATATACCCTGCTCCACCTGTCACCAAAATTGCCATTTTACTTCGCCTCCTTCAATTCTTTAACACCGTCGCCTACGCCGCATACATAAAAATCACCTTTGAGATGGGTACGCGCTTCATATGCAGCGCCCACTTCACTTACAAAACGCTCGACATCATCTTCATGCACAAGTGATACGGTACAACCGCCAAATCCTGCGCCAGTCATTCGAGCACCAAGCGTGCCTGGAATCCGCTGAGCTTCCTCAACCATAACATCCAACTCATCACAGCTTACTTCGTACAAATCGCGAAGCGATTCATGAGAAGCGTTCATCAGCTTGCCGAAGGATTCCAGATCATTGATCCGCAATGCCTCCACCGATGCGAGAACACGTGCGTTCTCTTCCACGACATGCTGCGCACGCTGTCTTACTTTCTCATCCTTGATCTGATCCTGTAGTGTTACGAACTGCTCTGGCGTCAATTGAGCCAGGTAATTCAGTGCAGGCAGCTGTTCCTTCAAGATGGCAAGTGCCTGCTCGCATTGGGAGCGACGTTCATTGTAAGCCGAATCCACCAGACCGCGGCGTTTGTTTGTGTTACCGATGACCAATTTGTAGGAGCCTGTACGGAAAGGAACCTTTTGGTACTCCAGTGTGTCACACATCAGCAGGATCGCGTGATCCTGAGCACCGTTTGCGACAGCGAACTGATCCATGATTCCACAGTTGACGCCTACGAACTCATTTTCCGCTTTCTGGGACAGAAGCGCCAGTTGAACCGTATCAATATCCGATACACCCTCCAGAGACTGAATCGCAAATCCGGTGAGTACCTCCAGAGATGCAGATGATGAAAGTCCTGCCCCGTTCGGAATCTCCCCGTGGTAGAGGAAGTCGTAGCCTTTTGTTACATTTACGCCTTTGCCTTGCAATTCAACCATGACACCAACAGGATAGTCGGTCCATTCTCCGGTTTTCTCCTTACCGATGGAGGAAGTGTCTTGTACCCCTTCATAAGACATGTTCGTGGAAGCCAGTTGCAACTTGTTGTCTTGACGCTCACGAATGATCAATGTTGTTCCGAATTCAAGTGCTGCCGGAAGCACGTATCCACCGTTATAGTCAATGTGCTCACCGAGCAGATTCACACGCCCCGGGGCATGAAACACACGGATGTCCGCTCCACTCTCTCCGTACTTCTCAATAAACTTTTGTTTCAATTCAGTTACGTTCATTGCTGGTGCACCTCGCCTCGTTGTTGTGGTTTTCTTAATGTTATTATATAAGAAAGCGGTGCCTCATGTAATGCAACCATGTGTGTTTCATATGGATAAATGTGACCTTAAGGCGTATAATGATCGGAGCATCCCGGAAAGAAGGAAACAACCATGTCAGATCAATCCAACGGCAAGAAAGACCCTCTTGCATCTACTATCGAAAAAATACAGGAATCACCTTCCGGTAAAAGTGGAGCACTCAGTTATTCTGTTGCCTCCAATCCGGTCTATTATGAGCAAGGCGCACTGCATGTCCTGTTTGCGGGGGCAAGTCAGACCCTTCCGGGGCACGCCCTCGGACCTAAATTGTTTGATTATTATCTGCTGCATTATGTAGAAAAAGGAGCTGGTACGTTCCGTACCGAACTGCACACCTACGAGTTATCCGCAGGTGATTGTTTCCTCATTCATCCCGGGCAACTAGTGAGCTACCAGTCACACGCCCGCAACCCATGGCAATACCGCTGGATCGCCTTCACAGGCAGCCAGGCTGCCCAGCATGCCGAGGAGGCGGGATTCCGCCCCGAGAAGTCCGTTTTTCATGCTGGACCATCCTGTGGAATTTCCGATTGGCTATCCGTGATGCAGGATGCTTTTGCCGAGCGCAAAGAAAGCTCCCATTTCACATCACTGGGTACGTTATATATGATTCTAGCCGAAGCACAGAATCACCTTTCGCAGGGCCAAACCTTAATTCCAGGTGAATCCTCCATCCGACGTACGGTGAAACAGATGATTCAATATATGTCTACCCAATATGCCTACCCTGTCTCCATTGAACAAATGTCTGCGAGTCTTGGGTACAACCGTGCTTATCTATCCCGTATTTTCAAACAGGAAACCGGACTTTCGCCAGTCACTTATCTACTAAAATTGCGGATCGACAAGTCGCGCCAACTCCTGAGAGAACGCCCGGATCTGTCCATCGAACAGGTATCTGCATCAGTGGGACTGCCAGACGCGCTGTATTTCTCCAAACAGTTCAAACGATTTCACGGTGAAGCGCCTAGCTTGTATCGAGAGAAAATACTGTCCCGTCCACTACATCAGGGGTTACAGAAGAATGCTCAACAAAACAAACGATGAGCAACATAACGGACGGAGGAACCACGTACGACAAAAAAAGGTGCATTCCGCCATTATGGCTAAGATGCACCTTTTGCACTTTATTTATTTGTCATCAGGCTCCGGAGACAGGATGGATTCAATCCGTTCCAATTCCTCTGTAGAGAAATCTAGCTGACTGAGCGCAGCCACATTCTCTTCAATCTGGGAAGGACGACTTGCGCCAATCAGCGCGGAAGTTACCCTGCCATTACGCAGCACCCATGAGAGTGAAAATTGGGCCAAACTCTGACCACGGGCTGCTGCAATCTGGTTTAGCGCACGCACTTTGCGGAGTGTCTCTGGAGAGATGTTGTTCTCATTCAGGAATACCGACGGTCCTTTGGCACGTGAGTCTTCCGGGATACCATTCAAGTATTTGTTCGTGAGCACACCTTGTGCCAATGGACAGAATGCAATACTGCCTGTTCCATACTCATCCAGCACGTCCTGCAAACCATCTTCAATCCAGCGGTCCAGCAGCGAGTATTTCGGTTGATGGATTAACAGGGGCGTACCCAGACTTTTCAAAATTTCGGCAGCCTGTCTTGTTTGCTCTGCGGGATAGTTGGAGATCCCTACATACAGGGCTTTGCCCGAGCGAACAATATGATCCAGTGCCATCATCGTTTCTTCCAAAGGCGTTTCGGGATCATAACGATGTGAATAGAAAATATCCACATAATCCAGGCCCATACGCTTCAAGCTCTGATTCAGACTGGATACCAGATTTTTACGTGAACCCCACTCGCCATAAGGCCCGGGCCACATATAATAACCCGCTTTGGTGGAGATCACCAGTTCATCACGATAAGGTTTCAGATCCTGGGCCAGTACCTGTCCAAATAACTGCTCTGCCGAACCTGCCGGTGGGCCATAATTGTTGGCAAGATCAAAATGTGTAATACCCAGATCAAATGATCGGGTAATCATATTACGGCCATTCTCAGCGTTATTGATACCGCCAAAATTATGCCACAGCCCCAGTGAAATCGCTGGCAGTTTCAAACCTGAACGTCCAACGCGGTTATATTTCATCGTTTCATAGCGGGTATCGCTTGCTACGTAGACCATTATGAATCCCTTCTTTCCCCAGGTTCCGCCTCTTGTATCCGGTCTATGCCGGAGAATGCGGTTATTCAGTCCATACGTTCAACCAAGAAGCTGGTCCACAATATTCATTACCTCACCAATCGGCTCTGTAATCAGCAAATCAGCCCTGCGGTCGTAAGCAGTAGGTGTAGCGTTAAGCAGAACGGTATGTTTTCCCTGAAAATACGTAATTAACTGGGCCGCCGGATATACCGTCAGTGATGTGCCTCCCACGAGTAACAGATCTGCAGAAGACAGTGCATCAATAGAACGATACAATGTCGTCTGATCCAGCTCCTCTTCGTACAGCACCACATCCGGTTTGATCACACCACCACATGTGGTACAGCGAGGCACTGTATCTTGGGACTGTATAATATCATTCAGCGTATAAAACTGCTTGCAATCCATGCAGCCGTTACGATGAATTGAGCCGTGAAGCTCAAAGACATTGTTGCTACCTGCCTTCTGATGCAGTCCGTCGATATTTTGCGTGATCACTGCCTGAAGTTTTCCTTCCTGCTCCAGACGGGCTAATAGTCGATGGCACCCATTCGGTTCCGCATCTGGATGAAGCATTTTGCCACGATAAAAATCATAAAAAATATCGGCATGTTGATCAAAAAAATGTCGGCTTAATAACTCTTCCGGTGGATAAGGCGAATGCTGCTCCGTCTGATACAGACCCGCAGCCGAGCGGAAGTCGGGAATCCCGCTTTCCGTTGAAGTCCCGGCCCCTCCGAAAAAAACAATCCGGGAGCTCTCCTGAATCCAGGCAGCCAGTTGTTCTGTTGCGTTCATCCTCTCTCCTCCTTTTGTTTACTATATAAATTGAACTAAAGAATATTTACACTGGCCACTACGATGACAGAACAACCTTCCGATCGCTGTTATCCACAGATTTTTTTGATTCCTTTCTAAAGGAAAAAATCCGAGGATAAAGGCGACCACTCTGTTTCTTCAGGTTATTTCTGTCCTCTCCGTTTTGTGTAAATGTTTAGTTCAATTTATATAGTTTAATTAGACCAGGGTGACTTATATAATAACGCTTATCTCATTATAATGACGAACAATGGCATGGGCATCAACCAGATGAGATCCTTGATCTAACTGCGGGCAGTAACCGAGCGTATAGGATACCTCTGCATGCCGCCCCATCTGCATATCCCCATTGCTGTCTCCAATTACAACGGCCTCGGCAGGATCGATATGTAATTCACGGCAAGCCAAGAGTGCTGCTTCTCTATCCGGTTTGCCCTGGGTCACCCGATCACAGCCCACAATGGAGGTGAAAAAGGAACGTATCCCCATCCAATCCAGATGTGTTTCTGCTGCCGCTGTACTGTCTGAAGTAACAACTGCCAGAGGTATGTCTGCTGCCCTGCAACTCTGTAAGAAAGCAAGTAATCCTGGCATCGGTTCAGCCGATTTGCGCTCTCTTACCGATCTCATGGCTACACTTGAAAATTGGCGTATCGTTGTGATCGCTTCATTCCATGGAATGCCTGTTGCATATAACTGCCCGGCAAGCAATCCCGTGCACTCATCCACAGTCGCAATGGCAAGTGGACCTTGCGGATCATAGCCGACAATGTGACCTTCTGCATTATGAATGGTGCCTAAGACGTGCTCCCGTTCAACCGTAAATGAAGCTCCAAGCTCATTCATACGTGCTTGTAACTGACTCAGCAACGTCTCTGCCCACGGCCCCCATAGCTGAAGGAATTCCAGCAGTGTTCCATCTTTATCGAACAGGATCCCTTTACATGGGATCTGCACTCCATTCACTTGAAGCATGGTCATCCATATCACCTCCATTAAGTTATGCTATAAATGCATTCAACCCTTAATGCAGAATAATCAAAACCTACTTCATGGTACTTAACCAAGCGAGTACAGTCTTGACCGTCTGATTCAGCTGTTCTTCCCCACTCACTTCCGCCTCGCCATCTCCTTTTTGATGACCATAATCACCGAACTGGGCGTGGTTACCACCTTCAATGGTGTAATATACCGTGTCTTCTGGAAGATACATCCGTCCACTCTGATACTTCGTAGCATTCACGACTTCATCTTTAGTACCCAGAATAGATAAAGCAGGTATTCCAAGTGACTTTACGCTTCCTTTTTCATCCGGGTAAGATGCCAAGAAGAAGATCCCGTGAAGTGCATCAGGATGTGCGGCTACATAACGTGCAGCCATCGACCCGCCGAGAGAGTGTCCACCCATAACAAATTGTTCGTCCGGATATGCGGCCAGAATCTCATCTGCCAAGTTTGGCTTAAGCACTGCCAGGTTAACTGGCATCTTGGCAATAATCGTGTGATGACCCGCAGCAGCCAGCTCATGCGCAAGTGGTGCATAACTTTCCGGTTTTACCAGTCCACCAGGGTAGAAAAGCACACTTTTCCCCGTCGGTTTATCTGGCACAAAATCAATCCAGTTCTCTTGTTCACTCACCGTCACCGGATTGGCTGTTTCCATAGCTGTTTGAGCTGTTTCCTGTGGACCGTATGGTGTGAATAATTTCCACGCAACAAATCCACATCCAATGACAATGAGCGCCAGAAGTACGAGCAGGAATTTCCCGATGCCCCTCTTCTTGCGCCCTGTATTATACCGATTTCTCAACGTTAATCACCTTTCTTCACTTCCGCAGGTGCCGCGGCTCACAGAATTGGGAGCCTTTGTTTATCAGGCTCCCCTTCTACGAATTGAAAAAATATTATTCAGCCTTGGCCTTGCGGTAAGCATCCATATATTGTTCCGCTTTGCGACGGACATGACTCAGGTCACCCGTCTTCACAGCTTCCGATGTCAAGTCAGAGCCGATCCCTACAGCCACTGCTCCACCCTTGATCCAATCCCCCAGATTAGACAAGGATACCCCGCCAGTTGGCATAAAATTCGCCTGCGGCATAGGGCCCTTCATCGTTTTGATAATCGAAGGATCATACAGATTACCCGGGAACAACTTCACAATGTCCACGCCAAGTTCCAATGCGCGTTGAACGTCAGCAATCGTCATCACACCAGGCAGAATCGGAATTCGATACAGGTTGCAGATCTGAACCGTATCCGGATTCAGGGAAGGCCCAACTACAAACTCGGCACCCGACATGATGGCCGCTCTCGCCGTTTGCGGTTCAAGCACCGTTCCCGCACCAATAATCGCGAATTTCTCTGGATCTTGTGTGTTCCAATGATATACACGGCTTAATTTTTCAATGGCTTTGAGTGCACTGGGTACTGTCATCGTAATCTCGATAACTTTAATGCCACCCGCAATCGCTTGCTCGGCCATGGCAATGACTTGATCCGCAGAATCTGCACGCAGAACTGCAACAACCCCATTGTCCGTAATCTTTTGCAACAGCTGAAGCTTCTTCATTTCATTCTCTCCCTTGTCAATGTGGTGGTTGTGTATACAAGCCTTACATTTAAGAACGAAGATGAGCCATATATGATTTCAGCAGCGACTAACGCTCAACATGGGCAACGTTGTTCAGCTTGGCCTCGACCTGCCCCCACGTCGGGAGCGCCTCCCAATCGCCAACAGCCTGTATAACCATGGAACCGGTCAAATTGCCGAGACGGGTTGCTTCCTGCGGGGAGTATCCTTTTAATAAACCCGATAAAAATCCCGCACAGAATCCGTCTCCTGCTCCTACCGTATCCAGAACATTATCCGCCTTAAAGTACGGAACTTCAGTTAGGGTACCATTCGCCAATACGTAGGTCAAATCAGGGCCACCCTTCACGATGCACACAGCATTCATGGCAGATAAACGCTCAAGTACTTTTTGATCATTTTCTTCGTTATATAGAAGTTTCATCTCGTCCAGACCCGGTAAAAAGTAGTCCGCCAGTTCAGCTAAACGCAGTATAACCGGACGGGCCTCATCCGCAGACCATAGTTTGAGACGCAAATTTGGATCAAAGCTTACTTTCACACCTGCCTGTTTGGCAATATGTATGGCAGCCTCTACCGTAGCAAGTCCGGACGGGCTTATCGCTGCCGTTATACCCGTAACGTGCAATATCTTCGCCCCGGCAATATAATCAGGATCCAGATCATCAGGTGTGATCGCACTTGCAGCAGATAGCTTCCTATAATAATGCACCGAGGCTTTCCCGGAAGCGTTCTCACGAATCATCAAACCAGTTGGCTCGTGATCACTCAACCTTACCCGGGATACATCTACGCCTTCACCGCGAATGGCTTTCAGAATCATACTGCCCATCGGATCATTGCCCAAGCGTCCAAACCAACCACTGGTATGCCCCAGGCGGGATACGCCAATAGCCAGATTGCTCTCAGCACCCCCGAAAGACTTGTCCAGTGTGGCTGCATATTCCAGCCCTCTTGTATCCTTGGCAGTCAGCAAACCCATACTCTCCCCAAACGTAATAATTTCCGGGCTTGGATAGGGACTCGTTGACATGATTTCTTCCCTCCTTATAGTTACATTCCCTCATCTTCTTTTTCTATTGTCATCCTCTATGCAACCGTTGTCAATCCCGTTGCGTTCATTTTGTTGTCACAGCTTTGATAAAAGATAACGCTTACTAATGTGAATTAAATCACAATAGATAATGAACATCCATATTACCCTTATTACAGATGCAAATGACCTTGCAAACAGGGTCTATAAGGGGGCTACACCATGAAAAATCAGACACTGATCCGGGATGATCAGGAATCTTTCTTTTACAATCTGCGCTTTATGCTTATCGTCTGTGTCCTTGCTGGTAATGCACTTGAACCACTCATCACACGTTTTGCAGGAGCGGAAGCTCTGTTCCTGTGGATATATACGTTTCACATGCCACTCTTTGTATGGGTAACCGGGTATTTTGCGATACACTCACTCCAGGGTGCATCTGGACGAAACGTCCTGAAGCAGATTGCACTACAGTATGTACTGTTTCAGTCCTTATACGCATTGATGGACTTTACCGTATTCCACACACCCCATATGCGGCTATCCTTCTTTGCACCTTACTTGCTGTTATGGTTTCTCGCGAGTCATTTCTGTTGGCGACTGTTGCTTCGTCTGACGATTTCCTGGAAACCGATATATCGGCTGATTGGATCGATTGCGCTCGGTGTAATTGCTGGCTATTTGCCCATCGACGGGTTCTGGCTCAGCTTCAGCCGTACGTTTGTATTTTTGCCGTTTTTTGTCATCGGTTATGACTATGGAGCAACCATCCGTTCACATTTATTATCCGGTTGGGGGCGAAAAACCGCAGCCATCCTCTCTGCTGCACTGTTGGTATGGATCGGGTATGGTGGTTTGAACATTTCATCCGGATGGTTACTCGGCAGCATGACGTACGCCGAACTGGGTCACCACGAATGGTATGCCGGCATCTTCCGGGTGGGTGTCTACTTGCTGGAAATCGCATCGGCAGCACTGTTCTTGGCTTGGGTACCTTCCTTGACTTCCAGACTGACGGACCTTGGACGACGCACACTCTATGTGTTCCTGCTGCATGGGTTTCTCGTTCGTCTCGCGATCTGGTCCGGAGTCTACAGTTATATGGGAAGCTCGGCGTATATTCCAGTCATACTGGTCATTGCCGTACTCTTTGCAGTCACACTGGCTCTGCCGGCTGTACGTCACACGTTCAAACCCGTAATTGAACCGGATATATCCCGCTTTTCTTTCAATCGACATGAGGTGTTTAAACGGTCGGCCTAATGCTCTGACGGACCTCTTCACCATCAATTCTATCCTAGTATGTTGTTTCAGGCTGGAAATAAGGTGGTAAATTAGGGATACGCGCTACAAAAAACAACTTATCGTTGTAAGGAGTGATTTGTAATGGCACGTCAATCGACGTCAGAACACAAGATGAGCCGTGAGGAAGCTGGCAGATTAGGTGGCAAAGCGACTTCCAAGAACCATGATCGAAGCTTCTACCAGATGATTGGAAAAAAGGGTGGCGAAGCGACTTCAGATGCCCATGACACTGACTTTTACAAGCAGATTGGTCGCAAGGGCGGCGAAGCAACCTCCGAAACTCATAATAAGGAATTCTATCGTGAGATTGGACGCAAAGGCGGAAGCAACTAATGAATTCCGCTTGCCACATCGAAACATGATCATAGCTCTCCCGTAAATCAAGAAGTCTAATTCCATGAAAATGGTTTGAGGCTTCTTTCTATTGATTGTAGAAATATGACGACGGTTGTGATAGACTCAATAGAAAAACCGGGTGTTCACGGGTTTAAAGCAGCAAAGAATTTCACAAACTACGGGGAGCTCGACACCGGCATGCCGGTCCTTTTTTTTAGAGTACGGATGAAATTAAACGACAGATGCACTGCCATTTACTTTTCCATTCATGTTGCTCAATATTATATATTTGGGGGGAATACACCATGTCAGCCAAGAAGATGCGTTCCGATATGATCAAAAAAGGTTTTGACCGTGCACCACACCGGAGTTTGCTCCGCGCAGCGGGCGTTAAAGAAGAGGACTTCGGCAAGCCGTTTATTGCCGTATGTAACTCATACATCGATATCGTGCCCGGCCACGTCCACCTTCAGGAATTCGGTAAAATTGTAAAGGATGCTATTCGTGAAGCCGGTGGCGTTCCATTCGAATTCAACACCATCGGAGTAGATGATGGTATTGCCATGGGACACATTGGTATGCGTTACTCGCTACCAAGCCGTGACATTATCGCGGATTCCGTGGAAACCGTTGTATCTGCACACTGGTTCGACGGCATGGTATGTATCCCGAACTGTGACAAAATTACACCAGGCATGATGATGGGTGCGCTTCGCGTAAACATCCCTACCCTGTTCGTAAGTGGTGGACCAATGAAAGCTGGTCGTGACAGCAATGGTAAAGCTCTTTCCCTGACTTCCGTATTTGAAGGTGTAGGTGCTTACCAAGCAGGTAAAATCGATGATAAGAGCTTGCTTGAACTTGAACAGTTCGGCTGTCCAACATGTGGATCATGTTCCGGTATGTTTACGGCAAACTCCATGAACTGTCTGGCAGAAGCGATGGGACTGGCTATGCCAGGTAACGGAACCATCCTTGCCGTTGCTCCTGAGCGTCGTGAGTTTGTTAAACAATCCGCTACCCAATTGATGGAACTCATCAAAATGGACTTGAAACCACGTGATATCGTAACTGTAGAAGCGATCGATAATGCGTTTGCACTGGATATGGCGATGGGTGGATCTACGAATACAGTACTGCACACGCTGGCACTGGCTCATGAAGCAGGTATCGAGTATCCAATCGAACGTATTAATGAAGTAGCGAACCGCGTTCCGCATCTGGCGAAACTTGCACCTGCTTCCGATCTTCACATCGAAGACGTTCACAATGCAGGCGGCGTAAGCGCAGTGCTGAACGAATTACTCAAGAAACCAGGCGCAATTCATGGAGACTGCATTACGGTAACAGGTAAAACGATCCGTGAGAACGTTGAAGGAAAAGAAATTCAGGATACAAATGTCATTCATCACCTGGATAACCCGCATTCCGAAAAAGGCGGCCTGGCTGTATTGTTTGGTAACCTTGCACCACAAGGCGCAATCATCAAAGTTGGTGCAGTTGATGCTTCGGTTGGCGGATACCACAAAGGTCCTGCCATCTGCTTTGACTCACAGGAGCAAGCGCTCGAAGGTATTGCTAACGGCAAAGTAAAAGAAGGACATGTTGTTGTTATCCGTTATGAAGGACCAAAAGGCGGACCAGGTATGCCTGAGATGCTGGCTCCTACTTCCCAGATCGTAGGTATGGGATTGGGTGCCAAAGTTGGTCTGATCACCGATGGACGCTTCTCTGGCGCATCCCGCGGAATCAGTATCGGACATATCTCTCCGGAAGCAGCTGAGGGTGGTCCAATCGCCTTTGTTGAAGAAGGAGACATCATCGAGCTGGATCTGAACAACCGTATCATCGAATTGCACATCAGTGACGAAGAGTTTGAACGTCGTCGCGCAGGTTGGAAAGGCTTTGAACCGAAAGTAAAAACCGGTTACCTGGCTCGTTATTCCAAACTGGTTACCAATGCAAGCAACGGTGGCGTACTGAGTATCTAATTCACTAATAAATAAAGGGTTGCTCTTCTGCCAAATCTGGCGAAGGGCAACCCTTTTCTTTTGCTGGTTGGTGTAATCAGTCCGTTTAGTTCCGCTCTGGCAGTATCTCTTGTTCAATTAACAACGATTCATCTCTGGATTCTTCTACCGTTGCTGCTACCTGCATCGTATGTTGACCGTAACGTTCCAACAGTAAATCCAGCGGCATGGCAATAATCTTGGGTACCAGTTGTTCTGTTCGCTGTTTCAGACGTTTGGTTCCTGCCGGGTGGATTACACTTAACAGCAGCTTCAAGTATACTTTGGATGCAGCACTGAATGGTCCAGGAGGCAAGTCTTGTATGGTAAATCCGAATTTTTCTGGGCCTCTGTTAATCATGCTCACACCGTATATCGCCTTGGCAGAGCGTAACTCAGGTTCGAGTGCCACCATCCGTGCCAGATCCGGCAATTGCTGTTCCATGGTCCGAATCATGCGAATAGCCAAATGCATACTGGAACGTGATGTCACTCCAAGTTCAAACAACTTCTGATTGTCAAAATGTAGTTCTATTACCGGATCTCCATTTTGAATGACATGGCCATCATTCATCTCCACCCGTGCTCCGTGATATACACGTGATCTGAAGTGCAGCATTGGGTCCTCTGGCGAAGCCGTCCGTAGATGATATACCCAGTGGAACAACTTCTCCCAGCCCAGCCATAGGGCAACAACGATTCGTTTCCATAGCTTCAGTGGTGTCTGTAATTGCGTTTTGTTCTGAGATTCGCTCACTATGATACCTCCCATCAATGTATCAACGCGTACGCTTTGCAGGCCTAGCCGTTCAGCTTCCTGTAATACGACTTCCAGCGCCTGAAGCATCTGCTCCGGCGCGTGTGCATCAGCACCAAGGGTCGTTCCTCGATCATGCAGCAGCATGACCTCTCCGCCTCTCAGTTCCTTCAGCATCCGTTCAGTCAATCTCTGGGCACCTACTCGGCTTCTCCAATCTTCAAACATGGAAGACCACAGTACAATCTTTCGTTCTTTCTTGCTGAAAAAATCAAACAAATTCATAATCCCCCACGGTGGACGATAATAACAAGTCTTCACGCCGGTTACTTCATGAATAATCTGACCTGTTCGCTGAATCTGATCTCGAACGGTACGTGGCCGCATGAGCCAGTTCGTCTTGTGAATATAATTATGAATGCCAATAAGATGACCTTCCTCATGTATGCGCTGTATGAGTTCAGGATGACTCGCTGCATGTTCTCCAACGACAAAAAATGTGGCTTTTGCTTGATGCTGACGAAGCAGATCGAGCAGTCTTGGCGTATAATGTGGATCTGGCCCATCGTCAAACGTTAATGCAAATTGTGTATCACTTCTTCCCCGTCGAAATACACGAAAACCAAAAAGCCTGCTGATCAAACTTGGAATAAAGGCGTAAAAAGATGAAAGATACAATAACCACAGTAAAATACTATGAAGTATCGTTGTCATGTTGCGAGCTCCCCACTTCTCCTGCTGAATTACGGTGCACTATGGCACTATCTAAAATAAACTGCCTTTAATTTTATCATAGCTCAGACTTTTCTTGAATCCTGTTTTCCCAAAAAGATAGCTATCGTGTACAATAAATACAATCTAATTATTGCCATCAAAGGAGCCATGTCCATGCTACCGCTTTACAAAAAATACGGGCGAACTGTCTTTGACATCGCATTGCTCGTATTAACCGTGTATGTGATCATGTACAGTTTCAGTCAATTATACCATGTGGCTGCACCGGTCTTTCTATCATTCATTGTGTATTGGATGATTGAACCGCTGGCCAAATTTTTACATCGCAAAGGATTGCCCAAGACACTTGGAGCCGCCATCTCCGTCTTGTTGTTTCTTGCATTGATTGTCGCTGCCTTTTTTGGGGTAGGCTTGATTATCATTTCACAAATTTCCAATCTTCAAGATAATTTTCCCGTATACATTGAAATGATACAACGTGAATTCACCAATCTGGTGTTATTCATTCAGGACAAGTCAGACGCTCTCCCTGATGGAGTTATGGAAAAAGCGAATGATTATTTTGCAACACTGACCGGGTTCCTGTCCAAATGGGTAACTAGCGGAGCGCAATTCGTCGTAGGTTTCCTCAGTTCATTCTCTTCGTTTATTACGAACTTCGGAATTGCGATTATTCTGGCATTTTTCCTCAGTATCGAGATTGAATCCTGGCGCAAGTTCGCCCGTGCGAAAACGCCCAAAACATTAAAGTTAGCTATTGAATTCATGCGTAATCACGTGTTCAAGACAATCCGCTCGTATCTGAAGGCACAGATGATCATGATGCTCATTACGTTTGTATTGATTTATGCAGGTTTGTTGATTTTGGGAACCTCTAACGCCTTTACCATTGCAGCAGTCTGTGCGGTTTTTGATCTGGTACCCTTGCTTGGCGTTCCTGTTGTATTTATTCCATGGATCGTCTACTTATTCATTATTGGTAATAGTAGCCTGGCGATTGGCCTGATTGTGATTCTGGCAGTAACGATGCTGACACGGCAGTTGCTGGAACCAAAAATATCGGGTAACTCGATTGGTGTATCCTCGGCGTACTTGATGCTTTCGTTTATGCTGATCTCCCTTTCGATCTTTGGCCTGGCTGGTGTAGTGTTATCTCCAGTGCTTCTGATCCTTCTGAAAGAACTGTTACAACAAGGATACCTGCAAAAGTGGATTCACCTGCCAAAAGATGAATTTGAATCCTCTCCATTGGTCATGGACCCACCCGTTAGTAAGTCTTCAGCGAATTCTGCCGAGTCTACTGTACAACGTCCCATTCCTGCGAAGGATCATGAGGACTCCGCCAAATAGTCCATCACCTTCCTAAAGAGAGCCGTCGCCTGATGTTGGCTGTCAGGAGAGACATTTTGGACAAGAACAGCTACAGCATATTGGGGTTGTTCTACCGGTCCATAACCAATGAACCATTGATTGTTGCGCTTCTCTCCATGTTTCTGTACCTGAGCTGTACCTGACTTCCCTGCAACATGCCACCGCGCACGCTGCAGGGATTTTCCTGTTCCCTCACGAACTACCTTATTCATCCAGGATAACAGTTTATGCGCTGTTGCGGGAGCAATCTGTCCTGATGCTGAAGGTGAATCATGCAAGGGCATTTCCAGCATGGTGCCACCATCCGCATATCGGATGCGCTTAACGAGACGTGGGGCACTAACCTTTCCATCATGTAACAGTGTAACGATCAGATTGGCAGCTTGCAGCGGTGTGACCAAGACATCTCGCTGACCAATTGCTGTCTGTATTTTTGCACCTTCATCAGCAGACGAAACAGCCTCTGTTCTCACACGCCCGTGATCCTCATGATCAAAGTGTCGTAACACAGGCATTCCTGCCATCTGCTTCCCTTCCCAGCCAATCGGACGCGCGAGTCCCAGACGATCAGCCGTGTTCTCCAGTTGTTCCATACTCAGCCTGCGCGCCGTTTCTGCGAATACGATGTTGCAAGACTCAGCGAATCCTTGCTCCAGATTCAAGTCTCCATGACCATGCTCCTTCCAGCAAGACAACCCATATCTTCCGTACTCACCACCACAATGGAATTCTTCTCCGTTAGAAACCGCATGATACTCCAAAGCAGCAGCCGCAGTGACAATTTTGAAAATGGAACCCGGTACGGCTCCCTGTACTGCACGATTCCCCCAGGCCGATTCTTTAGGGTCCACATGTTGTGGCTGATAGAAAGGACGGGAGATCATGGCGCGAACATCTGCGTTAGCGGCATCTAACACAACAATGGCCCCTTCTTGTAATCCAGATTCTTGCGTCAACTCCTCCAACCCACGCTGTAACTCAGCATCCACAGTGGTTTCCACACGTAAAGGATAATGGCTATTGGCTGGTGCAATGACGTGCGGCTGAATACCAGGGATAATCTCCCCACCACCCGAGACCATGCGTGATACAAGCGTAGGGCCAATTCCCCTTAACAGCGGTTCAAGTGTCCTTTCCAGTCCAGCTGCCCCTGATTTCATGGCAAATGGCTGTTTTATTTCATCCTGATGCCCTGTTAGAACTTTGGAGGACTCAGGATGTTCAGCCAGATAACCCATCCACTGCATTCCTGTATGCCCCTGAAGGTACCTTGTCATCATCGGATAGATGCCAGCTCCTTGCAGGTGCAAACTGCGTAGACGCTCCACCTGAGCAACGTTCAAATGAACAGGCTGATGTGTACCTGCTGTCCAGAAATGAGGTATACTTTCCTGATTCCATTCCTTCTTCAATTGATCCGGATCGGTATGTAATATAGCTGCCAACTGTACCATCTCGGAGCCTTCTAATGCCCCATCCTTGCGTAATGTCTGTAATGGACTTGCCTGTGGAAAAAGAACCAGTCCCCATTGCAGCTTACCGGTCAATGCCTCACCCTTGTAATCTGTAAATTGCCCCCGCCCCGGGTCAAGCATCACCCCGCGTTCACGCTGCAATACAGACATTTCACGTACCGTTCGGTGAAATCCAGGCATCGTCTGATTCACCTGAACGATCTGAACCCATCCCAATCGTAATATAAGCAATCCAAAGACAAGAGTTAGAAGAATACAAGTTATATAGATTCGCCGTTTCGCAAGGAGATGCATCCCAATCTCACCTTTTGTCGTTTTGACATATTATTGCTGATATGACTTGGAATTATCCGGTAAACAAAAAGAAAACCTGTCCCATGTGCGGGACAGGTTCTCCTCATTTCAACCTTGGCTTGTTACACCGTAAAGCGTGACAAGGTTTCTTTCAGTTCAGTGGACACATTCTCCAGTTTGCCAGACAGATTGACCAGCTGGTTACTGATATTTTGCTGTTCACTGCTCAAGGAAGCTACTTCTTGGGACGTTGCAGAAGATTCTTCAGCTACAGCGCTGACATTGCTCATGGCTTCAGACAACGTACCTTGAGATTTGTTCAAATCTCCAATAGAACCTGTCACCATGCCCAGACGTTCCACAAATGCACCCATCTGTTCCTGTACGGAAGCAAAGATGACGTTGGTATCTTTAACCGCATCCATCTGTTCCTTGAATAACGGATAAGCTGCCGACAAAGCATCAACGGTCTCATTCATTTCAGTCATGATTTTGTCTGTAATCTCTCCAACCATCTCAATGGATTGTCTGGATTGAGCCGCGAGCTGACGAACCTCATCAGCCACCACCATGAATCCGCGTCCGGCTGCACCGGCACGTGCTGCTTCAATGGTTGCATTCAGGGAAAGGATATTTGTCTGTTTCGTTATGTTTTGCAGCACTTCAAGCACTTTCAGAACAGAAGACGTACTCTCTTTCAGCGAATCAACCTTATTCACCAGTGCACCAATCATTTCTTCTGTCTTCTGGGTTTTGGTCATCAACTGATTCAGATGTTGTGTTCCTGTCTGACTGGACTTCTCTACATGACGAGCAGAATCACCCATCTGTTCATTAGCAGCGATTACACTCTGCATCTGACGAGAGATATTGTCAGTTAATTCATTGCCACGTTCCGCTTCGGTTGCCAAACTGCCTGCACCGCCTGCGATCTCTTCTGTAGCTACGGCAATCTCCGAAGCAGACACAGCCGTTTTCTTGGATGCACTGCTCAGCTCAGAGGCCGTATCCAATACTTCCTGCGCAGAACGATTGGTTTGTTCAACCAGCTTAGTGATCTGCTCCATCATCAGATTGAAGGCAGTCGAGAGCTGACCAATTTCATCCTGAGAGCTATATGGTGTACGAACTTTAAGATTACCCTTCGCGCCTTCCTGCATCAGGTCTTTCAATTTGCCAAGTGGACGAGCGATCATACGCACCATCCAGATCCCAATCAATACTGCAATCCCCGCATCAATCAGCGCCATCCACAGGGTCAGAGTCAAAATGCCTTTTGCGTCCTGAACCAAAACAGAGGTAGGTATCATACCAACCAGTTTCCACTTGGATGTATCCATCGTACTGTATACAGCCAGCATTTCCGTAGATTTGCCATCTACCGTATACTCCGTATTCGTACTACCTGCTGGTTCGGTCAACTCTTTGACAAATGCAAGCTCTGTATCTTGTCCTGTACGATCCGAGATGGAAGATGCAACCACTTTATTATCCGGAGCAATTAGTTGAAGAATAGCTCCTGGCCCCAGATCAAGCGATTTCAATTGTTCCTCCAAAACTTCCAGTTTCAGTTCAATAACCAGAACATACGACTGAGTAGTCCCCTGCAAGTTTTTCATGGAACGTGCAATTTTAAACGTTGGCGTTGAGCCACCTTCTTTGACCTCTGTTGGAAGCCAGCGATAACCGCCCGCTTCAATTAACTCACTGTACCATGCTTCCTGGCGAATGCTGCCCATGGATGAACTGTTGCTGCCGGTACCCATAATGGACTTTGTATCGTCCGTAGGTACCAAATAAATCGCTTCCATAGATTTATTTGTAAATGCAACATTGGACAGTTGCTTGTTGATTGAACTTGAGTTCACGAATGTATCATACGCAGTCAAATTCGTATCTGACATTTTTTGTAGCAAGGACTGCATTTCCGGATCAAAGAAAATCTGTGTGGATGTATCGACAAACCTCTCCAAAATGATGTCCATTTTTTGTTTGGTCTGATCAATGGTCTCCTGATTGGCACGCGAGGCATTTTTCTCTATCGTACCTTTGGCCTTCGAATAGGATAATAGACCTAAACTCACTACAAAAATCATAATCCCCGCAAAAAAGATCAAGAACAGTTTAACCCCTACGGATTTAACCGGATTTGCCTTCTTAATCTGTTGGAAAGAGGAACCTCCAATGTTTTTCCAATCCCGGTTTTTAAATTGTTTCTTCACCCAATCATTCTTGATCCAGCCCAGGTTGAGCTTGCTGCGGTCAATCTTAAACATTTTTTTGCCACTACCTGTTGTTTTGCTTTTGACTACTTTTTCTTTCTTCACTTTCTGAACCTTCTCAGGATTAACCTGCTCGGCTTTTGTCACTTGCTCCCCACTGTCTTCCTGCTTCTTTTGAACCAATCCCATTCACCTGCCAGTAATTTACTTGTTAGATTTTTCTTTCTCTCCCCTATAAATATGTAGTATTCGACAGCTTTCTTCGTTCCCCTTTCACTTCCCAGAAATATTTTACAACTTTATTCCTATTTTTCTATAAAAAAAAGACCCCCATCTGCCGATAAACGGAGGTCCCCATGTAAATTTCATAACACTATTTTGTTAAATCATAATACAATATTGACACATTGTAGGTATTTGAGCCTACTTCTTTTTTCTCATCATATCGAAGTACGAAACCGGTTGATCTACCTTCATTTTAATCAGTTGCAGCGGGTGACGAGCAGCATCTAGAACATTGCCTTCTTCATCCTGTATTTCACCGACGACCTGTTTGAAAAAGTGACCTCCCGGGCCGAAAAATTCAATTTCCTGTCCTGGTTTGAAGTGATTGCGCTGTTGAATGGTTGCCATTCCTGTTTCAGCATCATACCCCATGACCAATCCAGCGAAGTCAAAAGGTACAGCCTTTTCTTCCGGTTCATAGATATGATCTTCATGGTCTGGTGTATCATAGAAAAATCCGGTATTCAGCGGGCGATTGGCCGCTTTGTTCATTTCTTCAACCCATTCAGGTTTCAGAACATAATTTTCCGGGTCTGCCATATAGGCGTCAATGGCTTGACGGTATACGTTAACCACGGTTGCCACGTAGTGAATCGATTTCATACGTCCTTCGATCTTGAAACTGTCCACACCCACATCAATCAACTCGGGAATATGGCCAATCATGCACAGATCCTTAGATCCCATGGAGAATGAATTATCCTGTTCCTCGAACAGGGGAAGCTGGTTCTCACCCAGTTTGAATGGTGCAGGTGCCTTCATCTGCATGTCCTCTTCGCTGACCCACACCGTATCTTCTCTCGCATCCTCAAACAGATCATACTTCCAGCGACAAGATTGGCAACAGCCGCCCCGGTTGGAGTCCCGATCCGTAAAGTGATTGGAGAGCACACAACGTCCGGAATACGAGGAACACATCGCCCCGTGAATAAAGGCTTCAATTTCGATATCCACATTGGCCTTGATCTCTTCAATCTCTTCAAAGCTGGTCTCACGTCCGAGAACAACACGTGGAAGTCCTTCATCTTTCCAGAACTTCACGGCTTGCCAGTTGAGTGTGGATTGTTGAGTACTTAGATGTACCTCAAGGCCTGGCACAGCACGAAGGGCTACTTCAATAATAGCCGGATCAGCTACGATGATCGCAGAGATTCCCGCATTATAGAGGTTTTGCAGGTACGTTTCGATACCCTCAACATCCTCATTATGTGCATAGATGTTTGTCGCTACGAACACCTTGGCTCCATACTTTTTGGCAAACTCCACACCTTCACGCATCTCTTCAAAGCTGAAGTTATCCGCATTGGAGCGCAGTCCATAGGCTTGTCCACCGATATATACGGCATCTGCACCGTAATGGATCGCAAATTTCAGTTTTTCCAGATTACCCGCCGGAGCTAGCAGCTCCGGTTTGTCCAGACGGTTACGTTTACCCGAAAACTTCCGCTGTACCGCCACTGTTTCCATTCTGTTCACCTCGTCTATTAATACACTTGTTCTTTATAGAAAAATCCAAACGACAATTCACGTTCAGGGTCCTGTAACTTCCGCACCTCAGCGAGCCACTCTTCAGAGAACGCATATCCATCAGCATCGGCTATATAACTGTCAATCGCTGTCCGATATGCACGTACAACAGCTTCATTGTAGGTGAGCGACTTTAACATACCTTCAATTTTGAAACTGTGCACACCCGCCTCCATCAACAGATGAAGATCTTCGAGGATACATATATCCTCTGAGCTCATAATGTGTGTACCGTTAATATCCTCGTAGATCGGGAATTTCTCATCCCGACGTTCAGCCTCGATCAGGAACAATCCCCGCTCTTTCCCCAGATGTCCCTCAACCGGCCGCCCTTGATGAGCCATGTAACTTTGTACCAGACTGCGCTTGGAATGATAAATATTCGTCATGCCATGCACCTGAACCTGAGCTTCCACCTTCAAAAAAGGAACCATTTCCGTCAACTCGTCCATATTCAGCTCTCGGGCAAGTACAACGCGACTCGCTCCCTTGGTTCCCCAATAGTTGGCCGTCGCATAGTTCGTTGAAGTCATCTCCGCATTCCAGTGCAGCTTCACATGTGGAGCGTATTCCTTCATGGTAGCCAGCACGGATGGATCATTAAACTCCACACCATCAATACCGATTCTGCCAAGTGCTTGAACATATTCAGGCAATTCTTTCAACAGTTCGTTGGACATCAGATTAGTCATGGATACATACACACGCGCCTGATGTTTGGCTGCAATGGCAACCACCTCTGCTGTCTCTTCCACGCTAAAGCTGCCTGGAAGACGCATGCCGAATCGATCATCTCCAATGACCAGAGCATCTGCTCCAGCCTGGAGAAGCACTTCTGCCTCTTTCACATTCGCTGCTGTAACGAGCAGTTCATGTTTCTTACTCATATAATCCCCTCCGCTTATTGCGCAGCCTTACTTTTGGCTATATTTTGCTGGTGTTCCTTATACGTTTTGGCAAATAGATGTCCAGACGAGCCATCCTTTTTTGTCACATAGAACAGATACTCCGAAGCTTCCGGATTTAGCGCTGCCTCAATGGACGGAAGACTTGGACTGGCAATTGGACCTGGTGGCAAGCCTTTGTTCAGATACGTATTATAGGGACTTTTCACCTTTAGATCCTTGAAAAACAATCGTTCCTTCGGTCTGTCGAGCAGATATTGCACGGTAGCATCAATCTCCAGCTTCATATCCTGATTGATCCGATTGTAGATTACACCTGCAACCAGAGCACGTTCCTCGTCCACTACAACTTCTTTCTCCACGAGTGACGCGATCGTCAGCAGTTCATGCAGGGAAAGGTTCTTTTCCTGGAGCTTGGCTTCCAAATCAGGAATGGAATTAATCTTGGTCTGGAATTCTTCCAGCATCCGTTGCATCACATCATGCGTGGAACTTCCCTTTTTCAGCTCATACGTCTCCGGGAATAGATACCCTTCCAATACGTAGCGAAGTTCTTCATCCACTGGAATATCTTTGATGATATCTACATCAAAGGCCGAAGGATCATTGGCCAGCTTGATGAATTCATCCCGATCTACGACATGCTCATAAGAAAGCTTACCCGCCATTTGCAGAACGTTATAACCCTCCGGAATCGTAAATTTCACCATTTCTTCCGGTACAACTTCGCCACTACTCAGCTTGCTAACAATCTCATCATATGTCACGCCAGGATTCATTGAATATGTACCCGCCATGAAATTAGAACCTAGTTTCTTCCACTTTAAATACCCTTTGAAGGTTAACCCACTTCGAATGAGGCCTTCTTCTTGAAGCTGATCCGCGATTTTCGAAGTTCCCGATCCGCTCTTAATCTCGAATACGACCGGTTCTGTAGAAGCTTCCACAGGACGCATCATACTCCATACGTAACCGCCTGCGCCTCCGGCAAGAACTACAATGATAAGCAGTATGACTACAATTGCTTTCCCTTTCAAAAAAGAAACAACTCCTTTACACAACCAAAAAGAGCGGACTTCTCCGCCCTCCCGGTTTCTTCAATTTGAAGCTGATTTAATCTTCGTCAATGGGGAGTGTACACTCATCATACAGTTCCGAGATGTTCTCCCACTCATCGTCATCGTCGATCGTAACTAACTCTGGCATGATCTGGTCTTCACTTCCAGGTGATACCCGCAGAAGTTCAACCTCGTCATAAGGTCGCAACGAACTGCGGAGCACCGCGTACTGTTGACCGTTCACTTCGAACTCAGCCAACAAGTCATACGGTTGTGATTTACCGTTCTCTTCTTCGAGCTCAACATGAGCACCGAATGCCAGACGCAGTGAATCTGTCCATTTCAGGTCTTTGCGGCTATATTCCGTCATTTAGTTCGCTTCCTCTTCATCTTCAGCAAGAAATGTATTAAACGTCTCCTCAACGATATCCCATTCGGCATCATCTTGGATGACGAAAAGTTTAATATCGTCGCCCTCTTCTTCATAACGGAATGCATATACATCCGTTTCGCCATCTTCAGGTTCAACCGGAGCAACCATCATGTACTTGGCCTCCGAACCATCTACTTCAAACTTCATAATGACTTCGAATTCCTCTTCATTACCCTCGTCATCCGCAATGTAAATAATTTCCGCTTCTTCTTCCATACCCAGTTGATCTTCAGCCATTGTTGATCCCCCTCACCTTCTACTATTGGCATCCAAATAATTTTGCAAAATCAAGCTTGCGGCCATTTTGTCCACAACCTGTTTGCGTTTTTTCCGACTGACATCCGCTTCAATCAGCGTACGTTCTGCTGCCATGGTTGTCAGCCGTTCATCCCAAAGGTGAACAGGTAAATTCAGTTCATCCCGCAGGCGATCGGCAAAAGCAATGCATATCTCACCGCGCGGTCCTACGGTGCCGTTCATGTTTTTGGGAAGTCCGACTACGATCTCACTAATCTCATGCTCACGCACAAGTTCGGCAATCCGAGCGAACTCGCCTTCATCACGGCGGCGTTCTAGCACTTCCAATCCCTGGGCAGTCCAACCGAAGGCGTCACTCGCGGCAACTCCGATTCTTCGGTCCCCATAGTCCAAACCTAATATTTTCATCCATGCTCTCCCATCCTGGGGCCTGCTCAGGTCGATTACAAATAATCGCCTTCTCAAGCTTCAGGCTGTCTTCTGTCGGTTCATTTCCCGCTGCCTGCAAGGCTGCAACACAGCGGAAGCGGCGTACATTACCGGTGATTGGCCAGATAGGAACGTACAAGCTCTTCAATCAGCTCATCGCGCTCCTTTTTACGGACCAGACTACGTGCGTTGTTGTGACGAGGAATGTATGCCGGGTCTCCAGAAATCAGATACCCAACAATTTGGTTGATCGGATTATACTCCTTATCGACCAATGCATCATATACCGTGAGAAGAATCTCTTTGGATGATGCTTCCTGTTCGTCACCTTTCACATTAAATTTAACCGTCTTATCCATGGAGTCCATTGATGACACCTCGCTCCTGCATGAACATGGGGACCATGTCCTGCCGAATTGATTTCTGTTTATATAATAACATATTCTGACTGCCACAAGTAAACAAAGGATAAGGCAATTGTGTTTTTTGCTTGTCCTTTACTGGCTTCAGCATATTGCATCATTCGATTCCACACGCTCTCGGGTACAAAAAATAAACGAACAGAACCATTTCGATTTATTTTTTGACGATTGAAAGCCGCTCAATGGATTTATGCATTATGCCCGCTAACCAGCGAAACCGCCAGTTTCAGCGCTTCATCCAGCTTGGTCGCATCCTTACCTCCGGCTTGCGCCATATCTGGACGTCCACCGCCACCGCCGCCGCATACTGCTGCGACTTCTTTGACGATTTTGCCTGCGTGTAATCCTTGTTTTACTTGTTCAGCAGGTACTGCTACAACAAAATTCACTTTGCCGTCCGCTGGAGCACCCAATACGAGTACCGCGTTAGGCAATTTTACTTTCAACTCATCTGCCACTGTACGCAGCGCATCCATGTTCGGAGCATCTACGCGTGCTGCCAGCAATTGTGTATTTCCTGCTTGTACCACTTGATCGGTCAATTGACCCGCTTCCATAGCACTCAGCTTGCTTTGCAGGGATTCAGTCTCTCTGGCTGCTTCTTTCAGTTGTTGGTTCAGACCTTCAATCCGTTTAGGTACATCAGCCACATTTGCTTTGAGCAGTGCTGCTGATTGTTTAAGCAGTTCCAACTGGCTTTCCACATACAGATATGCGCCGCGGCCAGTTACAGCTTCGATCCGGCGTACGCCGGAGCCAATTCCACTCTCGCTCACCAGTTTGAAGATTCCAATCTCTGAAGTATTATTTACGTGACAGCCGCCACAAAGTTCCAAACTGTAGTCTCCTACTTGAACAACACGTACAATATCTCCATATTTTTCGCCAAACAGGGCCATTGCACCCATTTCTTTAGCTTCATCAATAGCTTTCAGCTCGATGTTCACGTTCAGACGATTCCAGATCTGTTCATTCACCTGACGTTCAATCTCTGTCAACTCTTCCGGCGTAATACTACCGAAGTGAGAGAAGTCAAACCGCAGACGTTGTGGCTCTACGAGCGATCCTGCCTGGTTTACGTGTGTTCCGAGCACATCTTTGAGTGCCTTGTGCAGCAAGTGGGTAGCCGTATGGTTTTTGATAATGTCGCCACGTTTTGCTGAATCCACTTCGGCGTTGATCACATCACCTACACGAAGTTCACCAGACTCCACAGTCACCAGATGTACATGTTGTCCAAGTGGAGCTTTGAACAAACCTTGTACTTTCGCTGTTACACCAGCACCTCGCAGCAAGCCCTGATCACTCACTTGACCGCCACTTTCCGCGTAGAACGGAGTCTTGTCCAGAACAACCTGACACGTCTGTCCTTCGCCTACAGATTCAACAAGGGCGTCACCAGCTACGATGGCTACCACTTTTGCTTCCGTCAACAGGTCAGTATAACCAACAAACTCGCTTTTAACCTCCAGATCAGCAAGTGGTCCGCCTTGAACTTTCATGCTCTCGTTCTCTTGACGCCCAGCACGTCCAAGCTCACGTTGTTTCTGCATGGAAGCATCAAATCCTTCACGGTCCACAGTCAGACCATGCTCTGCTGCATAATCTTCTGTCAGGTCAAACGGGAAACCGTACGTATCATACAGCTTGAAAGCTTCAGGTCCGCTAATAACGGTGCGTCCTTCGGATTTGGCTGTGCCGCTGATATCAGCCAGAATAGCCAGACCATCTGTTAGTGTTTCGTGGAAACGTTCTTCCTCGGTTTTGATTACTTTGGCGATGAACTCCTGTTTGTCTACTACCTCAGGGTAGTACATGCCCATCACTTCACCAACGGTTGTTGTCAATTCATACAGGAATGGACGGTCAAGTCCAAGCACTTTTCCATAACGAACTGCACGGCGAAGCAAGCGACGGATGACATATCCACGTCCTTCATTACTTGGCAGAACGCCATCGCCTACTGCAAAAGCAACCGTACGGATATGATCGGCAATGACTTTCAATGCAACATCAATCTCTACGCTGTCGTTATATTTCACACCCGCAAGAGCGGCTGTTCTTTGAATCATCGGTTGGAACAGGTCTGTGTCGAAGTTGGAATCCACATTTTGCAGAATGGAAGCAAAACGCTCCAAACCTGCACCTGTATCAATGTTTTTGTTAGGAAGCGGTGTGTAGCTACCGTCCTTGTTATGGTTGAACTGGGAGAATACCAGATTCCATACTTCCAGGTAACGTTCGTTTTCCCCACCTGGATACATTTCAGGATCACTCATGTCGTTTCCGTAAGCTTCGCCGCGGTCATAGAAGATCTCGGTACAAGGTCCACATGGGCCTTCGCCGATATCCCAGAAGTTTTCATCCAATTTAATGATACGCTCAGCAGGCAGTCCTACTTTTTCGTTCCACAGTTTGAAAGCTTCTTCATCTTCCGGATATACCGTTACGGAAAGACGTTCCGGATCGAATCCGATCCACTCTTTGCTGGTCAAGAATTCCCAAGCCCATGTTACGGTCTCTTCCTTGAAGTAATCTCCAATAGAGAAGTTGCCGAGCATTTCGAAGAACGTATGGTGACGACGCGTTTTACCAACATTCTCGATATCATTGGTACGGATACATTTTTGGGAGTTCGCTAGACGCGGGTTCTCCGGCTTCTCACGTCCGTCAAAATATGGTTTGAGCGGCGCCATACCTGCATTGATCCACAAAAGAGAAGGATCGTTGTGAGGCACGAGCGATGCGCTCGGCTCGATTTTGTGACCTTTACTTGCAAAAAACTCTATCCATTTGGACCGGATTTCACTGGCTTTCATACTGGATGCCCCCATTAATTATAATAGTCCGTTGCGTATTCGCTCCGGTTGGTCAACATTGTTTTTGTAAAAATAAACACAAAAAACGCCCCTGAATAATCAGGGACGATGTTATCGCGGTACCACCCTGGTTATTGCTGTTCATCCCTTGCTGCCCGGACAAACAAACAATCTCCTCGTTCATGCGAAATAACGGTCGCTCCCGGCAGGGTTGTCCTGCACTCCGAAATTAGCTTTCCGCCGCTTCATCTTTCAAGACTCTTCCAGCCATCAGTTCAGGCTCACCCTGATCCGATGAAGTCTATTCTCTGAGGAAAGGAACCCTCGACGTACTTTATTTCATCATCGATTTCATGTTCTCAACATACACACTCATTATATCGGTAGCACAAGCGGGTGTCAACGCGGTCTCGTTGATGTTTTAACCCTGCTATTTAGTCGGTCCTTCGTTTGATGTAATAGGCGAAAAAGTGTTGCACAATCACCTTCAGCACGGCAAAAACAGGTACTGCCAGAATTAAACCTACAATGCCTGCCAGTTCACCTCCGACGAGCAGTGCAAATATAATCGACAGTGGATGCAGATGCAACGTACGTCCCACCACCTGAGGAGAAATAACGTTACTCTCCAACACCTGGCACAGTGTGTTCACAATGACAACAAGTAGTACCATTTTAAACGATACGGTTGATGCCATGACCACAGCAGGAGCAGCTCCAAGGAACGGCCCCAAGTAGGGCACAATGTTAAACACAGCTACAATGCTTGCAAGTAGCAGGGCATACGGCATATCAATGATGATATAACCAATGTAGGCAAAGATACCAACAATGACACAGACAATAAACTGTCCCCGAATGTAGTTCCCCAGTGCAGTATCGATCTCTTTCATCACCGAGACAATCGCTTTACGACGTGAACGCGGAAGATACGCCACAATGGTGCGCTCAAACACCTCAAAGTCTTTTAACATATAAAAGATCAGAAATGGCACGATAAACACATTGAATAACACATTAATGGTCGCCCCGATATTGTCCATGAGCACAGTAATTCCCTGAGTTAGTCGATCCTCCATCTGAAAAAACCAACTGTTCATGCCTGTTCGCACACTTGGCGGCATTAATTTGTGATCCATATTGTTCATCAGGCTCTGGGCACGCATGGACAGTTCCGGCATATGCTCGTTGAGTTCCCCTAGCTGTTCAATCAATACCGGAATGACATTCATCAGAATGACACCGAGGCAGGTCAGGAAAAAGGCATATATGAGTAGTACCGCAATCGTACGCGGCACCTTGCGCCCTCCCAGCATGCTGACAATCGGATTAAGTACATAGGATATGATAAGGGCTACGATAAAGGGTGCCAGCACTGTTTTCAGGAACGCATAAATGTGAAGCAGTAAAGGCCGCAGCAGCCAAATAAAATATAAAATGATCAATCCGAGCAGCAGCCAGATGGCGTAACGGAACAGCTTGTTTTTGGTTAATTGCTCCACTTGCATCTCTCCTTTTGGACTGGCTCTGAGAGTCAGTATATGTAGGAAAGGTAATATTTATTAACACAGCGCAAAAGTGGAAAGGAGCAATCCGAACATTTTTTTCTTGAACCCAAAAAACGCCTCCTTCATTAGAGAAGGAAGCGCATTTTGCAGTACGGGTTAGCATATAATCAACCATACACCAGCCGAACCACTATGTAACCGCATCTATATACATCTGCCAACAATTAACGCCAGCCTCCCATGACAGACATTGTCATGAAACCGCATATAGAGGAAGTTATTCTGCTTATTAAGAAGAAGCGTGAAGATGAGGGAAGTCTTGTGGTAGCTCGTCCCCGAAAAACAGATCATCCAGGGAACTCAGCGTACCGTCTTCTTCCACCTGATATACAGACATTTTCTCACCGTTCACCGTTAATTCAATAAAGCATCCCCAGCAATAAAACTGGTGGGAACCAATTTTCCCGATATCTTTGGAACTACAGTTTGGACATTTCATATTCATTCACCTATCCATTAACAGAATGAATGGCATTTTCCAAGCGTTGTTCACTCAGAGACGGCACCATAATGGCACTTTCCCCGATGGACATATCGCTTGTACATGGCAGCCATTTGCGGCCCTCGATCAGATCGGACACAAAACCGTCCGTAATTTCAATCCCTATTATTGTATTTCCCAACTCTTGGTCAAAATAAACATCTGAGACACGCCCAAGCAGCAAACCTTCTTCGGTGAGCACGGACATCTCCTTCAATTTAGACCGACCGAGGAGGTACGTGTATTTTATGTCGTCGGCTCCCGTCTTGCGGACAGCCTGTTGATTACGGATCATGACGGCATCTTCGCCGTAGGCAACGATATCTTGCCACTGCACGATTTTGACATGATTGGTAAACAGACCTTTGTTCTCAAGCTCAATGCCTTCGATCTCCCAATCATCATTCACAATGAAATCCTGGATTTTACCGACCTGCTTCCCGTCCTCAACATCAAAAACGGCAAGTCCGATCATTTCCTGAAGCTTCATCGCTGGATCCCCCTCATCTTCTTATCATTAAATAGGCGCGGCGCTATTGCTAGGTATGCCCAAAGTTGATGAGTGGCAATCAGACGCCGATCATCAAAACCGCTTCTATCCAACCGATGAAATGGAACTTCTTCCCTCCTTCTGTTCCATGTGTAAAGTTCCCCTTAGGGTCTATTACGCAGTCGTCCAAGAATGGTTCCAATTTTTTCGGCGGTTATCATGATTTCTTCCGTAGTATTACCCAATCCCCAGCTAAATCGAATCGCAGAGTGTAAAAATGTTTCAGGCAATTTCATCGCTTTGAGCACATGAGAGACTTCAAGTGAACCGGAAGTGCAGGCAGAACCGCTTGCAACAGCAATCCCTTCCATATCCAGATTCATTAACATCGTCTCTGTGGACACTTCCGGAAAGCTGATATTCAGGATGTTTGGCAGCGTATGCTCCAGGTGTCCATTCACGTGAAAGTGCTCCGTACCCACATGAATTTCAAGCTGTTCCAACAAAAGTTTACGCAATTCCAAATCATGCTGACGATGCACCTCCGTCTGTGCTGATGCAATCTTGAGAGCCTCTGCAAATCCGGTAATACCTGCGATATTTTCCGTACCAGCCCGACGCTGACGCTCTTGCAACCCACCGTGAGCTCTTGCTTCCAGCACAATTCCTCGCCGTACATAGAGTGCACCCACGCCCTGAGGTCCGTTGATTTTATGCGCAGAGAAGCTGATCAGATCCACAGGCAGTTCCTTACAGGAAATATTCTGGCTGCCCAGAGCCTGAACCGCATCGGTATGGAAAAGGATATTATGTTGACGGGCAAGCTCACCTACCTCGCGAATCGGCTGAATGGTGCCCACTTCATTGTTGGCATACATCATGGTAATCAGCACCGTATCCGGCCGAATGGCCTCTTGCAACTCATCCAGATTTATTCGTCCATGACGATCCACAGATAGATAGGTTACTTCATAACCTTGCCGCTCCAATTCCTGACACGTATGCAAGACAGCGTGGTGCTCAATTGCGGTTGTAATGACGTGTTTCCCCTTATCCTGCCTGGATGAGACTGCTCCAAAGATTGCCAGATTGTCGCTCTCCGTGCCGCCTCCGGTGAATACCAATTCGTCCGGGAAACAGCCCAAAGACGCCGCAATGACATCCCTTGCTCCGCTGACAGTCCGTTTGGCCTCACGCCCAAAGGCATGGATACTTGATGCATTGCCAAATTGTCCTGTCATGACGTTCATCATCGCTTCTGCGACTTGTGGATGCATAGGTGTCGATGCGGCGTGATCCAAATAAATTCGTTTCATTTATCTTCACCCCGTTATATGTTAAATTTCTATCTCATGGCAAACTATTAAAATTGGAAATTGAAACGGATGCTCTATTGTCACATCTTCGTGTATAATGTTATATATCCATTTCAAAAAGGAGAGAGAGACATGAGTGATCCCATTCTCGGGCAGATTCTGAATCAGCTTCAACAAATGGACAAACGATTCGACAGTATTGATGGACATCTTGGAAAAATAAACCACCGACTCGATGTTATGGAAGAGAGGCTCGGTGCCGTAGAGAACAGACTAGACACTGTCGATGACAGACTGAATACCATGGATGGCAGATTGGACACCATAGAGGAACAAACTAAAAACATTCCGCTTCTTCAACAAGCTGTTCTGGAAACACTAACCGTTACGAAACGTCTTGACGCTTCCACTCCGCCTCTGAACGCAAAGTAACTACCGAATTGAATACCCATCAGCACAGCATTGATATTTTGAATCGCCGTCAGTTACGCATGGAAGCTGATATAGAAACCTTAAAAGGTCGCTGATTTACAAGTGATCCAGTTAAGTTCACACTTGACCATCTTGTAAATCCCACGGCTGAATACATAGCCCTACTCAATTAAAATAATCCGTAGAAATTGAAGAACAGAACAAAGTACCCATTGGCATGTCTAAAGCCCCCAAGTTGGGGGCTTTATTGTGTCTTCTGTGATGCGAATTAGTGACCTTAAATGTAGAACATGTAGCTGTCTTTTTTGTCCTGATCCTGGAAGGTAATCAGGTCTTTCAGTGTTGTGGAATCCAATACTTCCGCAATCCCGTCACGAATACGCAACCACAGATCACGTTTCGCCGGATCATCTTCCTCCGTGAAGTCTACTGGAGAGATTGGCCCTTCCAGTACACGGATTACATCGCCTGCAGTCACGGTTGCAGGATCACCCGCAAGGATATAACCGCCGTAAGCACCTCTAATGCTTTTCACCAGTCCTGCATTACGCAGTGGAGCAATCAGTTGCTCCAAGTAATGCTCCGAGAGCTGGTTGCGCTCAGCAATGCTTTTAAGTGATGTAGGGCCTTCGCCTATTCTGGCAGCAAGCTCCATCATGATTGTGAGGCCGTAACGGCCTTTTGTCGATATTTTCAAAGGAGTCACCTCTTTCAATTTTCAGAAACGATTGGAAACTTTATATTTAATCCTATGGTCCATGACCGTCTGTTTCACGATCTGTCCACAGCGGAGATGCATTGAGATTAGCATAAACCTTCTAATCCTCCGTATTCCGATCATAACCCTCAGCTAATGTTAACATATCTGCATGCTTTATGGAAAAGAAAGATTGACGATATTCCAAAATGTGCGTCTGTGGTGGACACTATCCAAAATTGGCCGGGTGTATCGTATCTTGAGTCCGGTTATGCTAGAATAAGAAACGAAACACATTTATATATAGAAATGGTGATAACGATGTCCAAAACAATTGAAAATACACGGGTCGTCGTTGGCATGTCCGGAGGTGTCGATTCTTCCGTTACCGCACTGCTGCTGAAAGAGCAAGGGTACGATGTCATCGGCATTTTCATGAAAAACTGGGATGACACCGACGAGTTCGGCCACTGTACCGCTGAAGAAGATTCAGAGGATGTACGCCGCGTATGTGAACAGATCGGCATTCCTTACTACACTGTCAACTTCGAGAAAGAATATTTTGATAAAGTATTTACCTATTTCCTTGATGAATATAAGTCGGGCCGCACGCCAAATCCGGATGTCATGTGTAATCGTGAGATCAAATTTGGTGAATTCCTGAACAAAGCTCTGGATCTCGGCGCAGATTATGTAGCCACAGGACACTATGCTCGTCTGATTGAAGAAGATGGCACACTCAAGTTGCTTCGTGGTGTGGACAACAATAAGGATCAAACGTATTTCCTTAACGCACTCAATCAGAACCAGCTGTCCAAAGCCATGTTCCCGATTGGTCATCTGCCCAAACCGGAAGTACGCAAAATCGCAGAAGCGGCTGGTTTGTATACTGCCAAGAAAAAAGACAGCACAGGTGTCTGCTTCATCGGTGAGCGTAATTTCAAAGAGTTCCTGAGTAACTATCTGCCTGCCAAAGGTGGAGACATGGTTGATATCGCAACCGGTGAAGTCAAAGGTCGCCACGACGGTCTGATGTACTACACACTTGGACAGCGCCAAGGTCTTGGCATTGGTGGTTCCGGCAATGGTGAACCCTGGTTCGTTGCAGACAAGAACCTGGAGAAGAATCAACTACTTGTTGTTCAGGGCGATGCCCATGCAAGCCTGTACTCCACTGGTCTTACCGCAACGGGTGTGAACTGGATTGCTGGTGCAGAGCACATGCCTAATGTGCCATACCGTTGTACTGCCAAATTCCGCTATCGTCAGCCGGATCAAGGTGTAACATTGACCTGGCAGGAAGATGGAAGTGTGGATGTACAATTTGACCAGCAGCAAAAAGCCATCACGCCAGGACAAGCCGTTGTTTTCTACGACGGAGAGGTCTGCCTGGGTGGGGGTACGATCGATCAGGTGCAAAAAGTACCTGTACCCGCAATGCAATAATAGAGCTTGTCCATTAAAATGCGGATTATACACAATACCGTGTATCCCTATAAAAAAAGCCGTCTTTCATGTATACCATGAAGGATGGCTTTTTTCCTGCTTATTTTTGCAAAAAAATAAAAAATAGTTCGTTATGCAGTCAACCAGACTCCTGCCCAGGCGGCCAACACCCCAACTAGAACCGAACTGACAACGTAGAGCGCCGCGCTTGCGTATCGTTGTCGACCCATAAGTCCTAACGTCTCATAACCAAAGGTAGAGAACGTGGTGTACGCACCGCAAAATCCGGTTCCCCACATCACCCAGATTCCATCTGAGATCATTGCAGATACATGCCACCCATATAACAACCCAAGCAGCAGTGAACCACTGACGTTGATGATCCATGTTCCCCACGGAAAAGCCGGTCCCAGCAAGCCAGAGACCCATTTTCCCAGACTGTAACGCAGTACTGCACCCAACACACCTGCAAAACCAATCCACAGGATCATGAGGCATCACCCTCTTGTCTTTGTGCTCCCAACATACGCTTTCCAAGGCTCATTCCCAGCGCACAGAGCAACAATCCTGCCAACAGACTCACGATCATATAAATAGCGGCACTGATCCATTCGCCCCCTTCGGATAAACGAACAATATCAAGCGTAAACGTGGAGAATGTCGTAAATGCGCCAGTAAAACCTGTACCAATCGCCAGTCGAAGTTGTGGTGTTATTTTGCCTGGAACAGCTATGGTAAAGAACCAACCCAAAAAAAGGCTGCCCATCGCATTGATTAACAGCACTGCCCATGGGAACCCCCCATGGACAGTTGGTATCGCTAACTGTATGGCATATCGGGTCAATGTACCGAGAAATCCACCCGCCCCTATATACAAAAGCTCTTTCATGTTGTGTGCATCTCCCGAGTGATCTGACTGATCTTATAGATCTCTGCGCCGCTGTTGGTTCAGCCTGATCTTCGATTCGTTACCCTGCTCCGTTGCCTCATAGAATACTCTCCGTGAGAGCTGCTTTGGCAAATATTCTTGTTTCACGTAATGCCCCGGATAGTTGTGTGGATATTGATAGCCCTCATGTCCAAGCTTCACGGCACCTGAGTAATGCGTATCTCTTAAGTGAAGCGGAACTTCTGCCGATTTCACCTCATCAATCGCGTTCATGGCTTTGGAAATGGCGGTGTACACCGCATTGGATTTTGGACTTTCGACCGCGAACAGAATCGCTTGTGCAATGTTCAACTTGGCTTCGGGCCAGCCGTTATTTCGGTACGCATCAAGTGCTCCAATCGCCTGAGTCATGGCTTGCGGGTTCGCAAGTCCAATATCTTCACTGCTCGCTGCAATCAGACGCCGAATGAAGGTCATCGGGTCCATGCCGAGCTTCTCCACCGCGTATAGAAACCAAAACAACGCCGCATCACTGGAACCCCGAATACTCTTGTGAAATGCAGACAGCACATCATACTGTGTGGATTCATCTGCCTTCACAATGGGGCGCCGAATAGACTCTTCAGCTACACCAAGCGTGATATGAATGGACCCATCCTTCTCCGGTGGCGTGGTCAACGCAGCCAGTTCAAGCGCATTAAGCGCACGCCGAATATCTCCGTTGGCCATCGTGGCAATATGCTCTAGCGCCTCATCGTCCGCCTGTAGTTCCATGAACCCCAGACCTTTGTCCACATCACTCAATGCTCTGCGCATTGCAATTAGGGAATGATCCTTGTTCAGCGATTCCAGCTGGAACAGGGTGGAGCGACTCATCAAGGCTCCATTGACATAATGAAAGGGATTCTCTGTTGTTGCGCCGATAAAAATAATCGTACCCTTCTCTACCGCTGGCAATAGCGCATCCTGACGTGAACTGTTAAACCGATGTACCTCGTCGAGGAACAAAATGGTTTTTGTTCCATACAGCTGTTTGTTCGTTTGGGCCTGTTCGATAACTTCACGCACATCCTTGACGGAAGCTTCCACTGCATTCAGACGTACGAACTGTCCTTGCGTTTGCTGGGAAATAATATGTGCCAAGGTTGTCTTGCCACATCCCGGAGGGCCGTATAACAAGATGGACGAAATCTGATCAGCCTCGATGGCGCGCCGGAGTAATTTCCCTGGTCCAATAATATGTTCCTGTCCAATATATTCATCCAGATGCTCTGGCCGCAAGCGGTCCGCGAGCAGTCTAGCTTGTGGTTTTGAGTCCTGTTGAAACGAAAATAAATCCATTGCTCATCACTTCCTTAACGGATTGCCTTGCCTTGATTACAATTATACTTCTGATGGTTCTCCACTCTCTATCATATCATACTCTCGCGGTAACATAGCCATAAATGCATGAAGTGCACTGCTGACAAAGGTATCCTTGCGAGTAATAAAATGAGTCATCATGCGATTCATACCTACGGGGAGTGTATGCGTGCGCAATAATCCATTTTTGATCTGATGCCTAATCACAATCTCTGGTAATAAGGAAATTCCCATACCGGACGTAACTCCACTAATAATCGCTTCAAGGGTTCCGAATTCCATAATTACTGGACTGGTAACACCACCCACCTCTAACCATTCCTCCAAAACCTGACGATAGGAACACCCCATGCTGTAGACAAGAATAGGTTTACTCTTAAGATCTTCATCCGTAGGACCCATACCAGAATAGACAACAAATAGTTCCTCATCAAATACGGGAATAGAAACGATATCAGGATGATCACAGGGACAGCCTATAAATGCTCCCTCCAATTCATACCCAATAACCTGATCCATAAGCATCTGCGAATTGCCAGTAACCAGTGACAAGGAGACATCTGGATACTGTTTGTAATATCTGACGAAAAGTTCAGGTAGCCGCACGGCCGCTGAGGTTTGTGTAGAACCTATTCGCATTGGACCCGATGGTGTGCTCGTCGCCCGAAGCGCCTTGGAAGCATCATTCAGCAAGCCAATAATTTTATCTGCATAGGTCAGCAGCATCTCTCCGGCTGGAGATAACGTCATGCCTCGGTTATGACGAATGAACAACGTTGTACCTACTTCTGCTTCCAGATGCCGAATTCGTGCCGTTACGTTGGATTGAACATACCCCAGTTTAGAGGCAGCTTTGGTCAGATTCCCTTCCTGTGCAACACACTGAAATATTCTAAGATCCCCGCTCTCCATGGTCCCTCCACTCTGACATCATTCAAAATGATATCCGCTTCATTACCAATCATTATACTTCATGTGTAAACCGGACTACAATTCATGTAGATCCCAAACCAGTCATCTGACTGGATGATGATAAGGAGTGTTCAGCATGACATACTGGAAAAATAGAGTTGCTCTGATCACAGGTGGTGGAACAGGTATAGGACGTGCTGTAAGTGAGATGCTCGCTGAACGCGGAGCCTTGGTCGCTGTCAACTATTCCCGCTCACAAGATGCAGCAAGAGAGACTGTTCAACACATTTTGGATACGGGAGGCCATGCATTCGCCGTTCAAGCTAATGTTGCCAATGATCTTGATGTCCGGCGGATGGTCACTACAATAACTGAAACCTACGGCCCGATCACTGCACTTGTAAATAACGCCGGAATCACGCGTCATATCCCCATGCACGATCTGGAGTCTGTTACAGATGACGTCTGGAATGAGCTACTTGATGTGAATGTGAAAGGCATGTTTCATTGCGCTCGTGCAGTGACGGAAGGCATGAGACAGGCTGGCGGTGGTTCTATCGTGAATTTGGGCAGCATCGCAGGCAGTACGGGCTCGGGCTCCTGCCTCCCTTACGCCGTCTCCAAAGCGGCCGTTCACGGTCTAACTTTATCACTTGCGCACGCACTCTCACCACACATTCGGGTGAATGCTATCGTCCCTGGCGCAGTTGCTACAAGGTGGTGGGCTGGAAACGAGGAGCGAATGTATCGTCTTGGTGGAGAAGTGTTATTACAGCATATTGCCTCACCTGAAGATATCGCACACATGATCTGTGCTGCGCTGGAACAGCAATCCATGACCGGGCAACTAATTACTGTAGATAGCGGACAGACGTTATGAGCTCCAGTCATGATAAAGATACCCGGATCATCAAACCATTGAAATATACATTATTGATCATTTTGACAACGTTAATCATGGGCACTTCTTTTCCAGTTGGCAAGATCGGCATGTTATATGCCCCACCTTTCCTGCTCATGGGCATACGTTATATACTGGCAGGTGGCTTGATGGCCTTGTTCCTTCGTAAACGTCCTTTGCCTACTGGATGGCAGTCTTGGTTGAAAATAATCCTTATTGGCCTGTTCCAATCCGCAGGAGTGATGGGCTGCGCCTACTACAGCATGAACTGGATTACATCCGGTGAATCCGCCATTATTACGTTTACCAATCCGCTACTGGTCATTATCCTCAGTGCTCTCTTATATAGAGTGACCTACCGTTTCAGTCAGTGGATCGGTGTTATACTCGGTTTCATCGGGATTATGTTAACCTTTGGAATGCAAATGAGCTTTAGCCCCGGAACCTGGATTGGATTTGGTGGAGCGATCTCCTTTGCCGTGTCCACATTGCTCATCAAACGCTGGGGCAATGGCTACGATACTTTTGTCTTAACAGCCTATCAGATGCTTGCTGGAGGTGCTGCGTTGCTTCTGCTGAGCGTATGGACTGAACAGCCTCACTTTACGATCAATACCACCTCGGTTATGGCGCTGCTCTGGTTAACGCTTGTTTGCTCCATCATTCAGTTCTCACTCTGGTTTTATCTGCTTCAGAATAGTGACCCAGCCCAAACCAGTTCGTATCTGTTTCTGGCGCCGTTCTTTGGTGTACTATCGAGTTGGATTTTACTAGGAGAGCACGTTCAGTGGTTTGCATTAGCAGGCGGTTTATTTATTGGTGTTGGCATATTCCTGGTGAACCGTCGCTCATCCAGAATGAGAAATAGCGTAACATAAACTTGAACTCCCCCATCGTTCTTCCTTGGAAGATTAATCATTTCTCGCACAAAAGCAAAAAAGGCATGCGCTTATGGGACTCTCCATAAACGTCATGCCTTTTTCTGTATAAATAAACTTTATCTAGCCAAGCTCTGGCCAACCCTGAATGGTTACGGACTCGCCATCGGGATTATGTGTTGCAGCCGCATAGATCGGCAGTTCACCGTCATGGAACAACCACAATTCGTGCAAGGCCCGTGTACAACCAACGTACAACAGCTTTGCATCACCTGCATTTGGCAAATAATGCTTCTGATCTACGTCTGCCACAATAACGGCATCAAACTCCAACCCTTTAGACAGATAGACCGGTAAAACGGAGTGCCCACCTGTGTACTGCTTTTTGCCACCATCGATCAAGTTTAGATCCCAGCCTGCGGCCTGTAGGTCACGGTGAAGTTCCTCTGCTTCATGCAGTGTACGAGTCAGGATGGAGACCGTTCGGTAGTCTTTGACCGTTAACAGCTTCAAAGCCTGCTCCAGACTCGCCGTCCGCCCTTCGCCTCCATAAGCCAACGTCCGAACCGGATCACCACTACGGAAAACAGGAATCGCCGTAATCCCGCTCTTGACACCACGTTCCAGAATCGTGTTGGCATAATCGATAATTTCCATCGTTGAACGATAACTTCGGGTCAATGCAAAGTATGCATTCTGTTCCTCAGGAAATAAAGAACTCATCTCTTCCCACGCATGAACACCACGGTACTCATGAATGCCTTGAGACAAGTCACCCAGTATGGTGAAGGAATGCCCTTTGACGAACTGATCCAATAACGCCACATGAAAAGGGGAAAAGTCCTGCGCTTCATCGATCACAATATGATCAAACCGCTCCGAGCCCTCAATATCATGGACCAATGTATGAATGTATACCAATGCAGGCAGATCCTCTTCACGGACGATATCCTGTTTCAGATCTGCTGCGGTTTGTTTCATGACTAGTTTTGGAATCAGCCCGCTGAGCGAGGCTGGCACACAGCCGCCCTTTCCAGCTTTGAACAGCTGTTTGTATAACGTAAGCGGCTCGTATTGAGGCCATTTTTTGGCATAAGCTTTCTCACGAGTAGACGCTTTTTTCTTGCGTTCTTTACGCACAGCTTCTGGCATCGGTTTCTTAAGTTCCATCTCAATCCAGCGGTGAACTCTCGCCATAACCCGTTCTTTGCGTTTGGCCAGTGGATAATGTTTGTATTCCTCACCGAACCAGTTCTCGATCTCTGTCTTGCTAAGCACCTTACCATCCCATGGACTGAAGTCCGTATCCGGTACGGAATCCGCTTCCATCCCCGACAACCATTCTCGAATAAGCTCCATGAAACGGATGGATCCTTTGTAACGCCCAGGTACATCATCATTCAATTCAGGTCGTGCATCAGGTTTTTCGAACCAGGTGTTCAATGTATCCGACGTATTCGCCAAAGGCATATCCAGCCCCAGCAGGTTCATCGCCCAATCCGGGAATGTCCGCTGTTGAATGTCCCCTACTCCAAGTTCCGGAAGCACATCAGAAATGTAGTCCAGGAACATATGGTTGGGTGCAAAAATAACCATTTTCTCCGCAGATACCTGCTCCTTATACTGATATAGCAAAAAGGCAAGTCGATGCAGGGCAACCGTCGTTTTCCCGGATCCAGCTACACCCTGAATGATCAATGCAGTGTTTCTCGCCGCACGAATAATCAGATCCTGCTCCGCTTGAATCGTAGATACGATATCACGCAGTTTGTTATCCTTGTTCTCTCCGAGACGATAAACGAGGAATTCATCAGATACCGCTGGCTGGTCGCTGTCACGGTTATATGTATCCGCCACACGTTCCAATATCCGCTGCCGAATGACAACGTTTCGTTTCAGATATACGAGACCTTCAATAAGCCCTTCCGGGGCTTCATACGTAGCGGAGGCTTCCCCTCCCGTAAATGAGTAAAACAGGCTTGCGACAGGAGCACGCCAGTCGATGACGAGCGGATGCTCTCCCACCTCTTCGCGGTCTACGCCAATTTTGCCAATATACAGCGGTTTCCGTGCACCACTGCCCTGTTCTTCGAAATCCAAGCGTCCGAAATAGGGTTGCTGCGCGCTCTTGGACAAGGCGGTGCGGCGCTCTTCGCGTCCAGCTTCCAGCACTTGTTCTGTGAAGTCGTGGCCGGTGTATACCGGAATGTTCTGCAGTCGTTCCAGCTGACTATCCACTTCCTCCATCGTTCGCTCTAACCTGTACTCTTCTTCTTGATAGGCACTTTGAAAGCTGTCTGACATGTTTCAGTTACCTCCTAAGAATATGTTTTGCTCTGCATCGCCTAGATCTGGCAATACAAAAGGATACTTACTATATCACATAGGGCAATTGAAAGCCACATCCGTTTTTGTAGGCTTACTTTTGTAATATATGAGGCTCATCTGAATTGATAATTAATGATGGCACTGACAAGCGCACAACAACCAAACAGAATAAACCACCAGGCCCACTTGTTTCTGGCCAGCCTGCGCCTGCTGTTTAATGCGCCGTAAATCCCGATTAGCAGTACGATGGTGGAGAAACTAATCCCTACAATCCAACCAGCCATTATACCTACCGCCCCCTTTGTTTTCAGTACACACGAACAGTCTCTCATTTCCTGGATTTTAGATGAAAAGCTCCTCCTCGAATATCCACTTGGAATTCACTTTTTCCACTTTTGTGTATTAGACAGTTGCTGTCCCCATGAAGGGGGGTCAAATCAAATTCGCTTTTTAACGCTCCTGATCTTCTTTTAAGTAAAATTCGGAAACCTTCGTTATCTGGAATGGAAACCACTACTTTTGATCCTGTGGATACGGAATGCAAGCTCTCCGGCATCTTGAGACAATCCATATTCAATCCTCTGCCTGTAGTTGTATACTGCAAGTGACGGAATTCCCCTGATATGTCGATCTTGGCTGAACTGGATTGAAGATTGAATTTATCTGCACTAAGGTGCTGCCCTTTCACTATCGATGCCAATGCGCACAGTTCAAGCTCATCCATCCTCCCTGATAGGTCTACACTACCTGAGGTGATCTTACATTGACAGCGAGTGGCCAGAAGCCGATTCAACCGGAGTTGTCCTCCTGTGGAGTTTAGTAAAATACGATCAAAAACCCGATCAGGAAGCTGAATCTCCAATGCTGTTCTAGCAATATTTATTCCAACGAGGCCTCTCCTTTTTCTCCCGTCTACAATGCTTAAGGTATCCCCTCGTATGTTAACTTGCATCAGCCTTCGCTTGGAAAAGCACGCATCCGCATATTGCATAACGTGAATCAGTTCATCCACACTCGGAAGAACTCTGATATCTCCTGACAACCAATTTAACTGTATATCATGAATGGGTTGATCAATGTCTATGCTCTTGCATATGGCAAGCTCACTACTTTTCAACATCTTTTCCCTCTCCATTTCAAACAATCAGGTATATGTTTATTCCGCCTCCGCATAGCCTCCTGTGCTGGCATGGCGATTCGTAATTCGCTGAATGAGCTGTTCGCTAACGATATCTGCTCCCAAGAGCTTCATCATGTGTTGCAAAAACTTAAGCCTTTCCAATGTCTGCTCCTGATCTCTGCCAAAAAGAAGAGGGTTAATCCAGATATTAACGAGCAACATGAAGATTTCAGCACACTCCAGCGGATATTCGACTGAAATGGACCCATCTTCCTTGCCTTGTTCCATAATATTGGAAATAATTCGTGCATCCTTCAGAACACCTTTTCTGATCCCTCCAAGAACAAACTGCGGATTCTTGATCTGAGTGCTTAGAACCTGATCAATTGAGTTGGACTGGATTCCAGGATCAACGATAATATTTTCCAAAATACTGATGAGCTTCTGCCTGGCATTCGGAGCATGCGTGTTCTGGATGAGTTCCATAAACATGTCTTCTGCGCGCCCAAGCTCCTTCTCCATCACAGCACTAAGGATATCCTCCTTGGATTTGAAATGATGATATATTGCACCTTTGGACATACCTAATTCATCTATAATGTCTTGAATACTGGTCTTTTCATATCCCTTTTCGGTAAACATTTGAGTTGAGACAGTCAGAATCAGGTCCAGTGTCTGCTCAGGATATTTATTTCTGGCCATAAGTTCCTCCTTATACATACCAACGGTCGGTATCTATAATATAGAGTATGTTGGTCTTATTGTAAATATGAGGAATTTAAAGGATGAGCAAAAAGGATCTCCGTTGAAATACCTCATGGGTATTACGGAGACCCTGCATTAATGAGAATTACTCTTCGTTTTGTACTGTAGTTGCATTGCCTTCCTGTGCCACAAACTGTTTCTGCGCTAATTCACGGTATACCGGATGATTGCTAATTAATTCCGTATGAGTTCCTGTTCCGGTAACATGCCCATGCTCCAATACAACAATCTGATCGGAATCCACCACTGTGGACAATCGGTGCGCGATCACGATCGTAGTTCTTCCTTCCATCAGATTGGACAATGCTTGCTGTACTTCATACTCCGAGGTGCTGTCCAGACTGGATGTCGCTTCATCCAACATAAGAATATCCGGACTGCGCAGTAAGGCACGAGCAATAGCAATCCGCTGACGTTGGCCCCCGGATAACTTGATTCCCCTCTCGCCCACTTCCGTGTCATAGCCCTGTGGCAGCTTGTCGATAAAGTCGGCAGAATAGGCCATCTCAGCAGCTCGCCGGATCTCATCCATCGTGGCCTCACGACCTAATCCGTACGTGATGTTGTCTTTGATCGTACCCGCCATAAGTGGACTTTCCTGAGATACATACCCAATCTTGCTGCGCCAGGAGGCCAAAGAATAATCTGTTATGGCTTGTCCCCCATATGAAATATGGCCTGAATCGGGCATATAAAACTGCTCCATCAAAGAGAACAGTGTTGATTTGCCGCTACCGCTTGGACCGACAATGGCTGTCACTTTTTGTGTAGGTACCGTCAAATTGATTCCGTGCAACACTTCCTCACCTGTAACATAGGAAAAATGTACATCATGGAATGCAATCGTCTCATTTCCTTTTGGCGCTACCTTAGTGCTGTCATGTGGCTCTTCCTCATCGGCAAGGATCGCTTGTATGCGCTCCGTTGCACCTACGACTTTTTGCAAACGAGAGTATAACGTCGTGAATTGTCCCATTGGCATAATGACCTGGAACAACAGTAAAATGAACGCAACCAGTTCACCAGGCGACAACAGTCCAGACGCTACGCGCATTCCCCCCACACCCAGAATAACGACTAGAACGGCAGTCATGACAAATGTAAACAAAGGACCGATCAGAGCAAGAATGCGCGCTTCCTGCAAGCCAAAAGCAAACATTTTACGAATCCGGGAATCTCCTGCTTCCACTTCCTGTTTCTCCGTTCCGTAAGCTTTCACCAAGCGGATCTCGCCAATAACCTGACTGAGCACGGACGTAAGACCAGCCATCTCATCCTGCTGCTTCTTGGAGATCTTGTACATTTTCTTCCCGACCGGCAACAGAATCAACAGCGTAAGCGGCACCAGACTCAGAATAATGAGCGACATCACCCAATCCAAGTAAAATAGTAATGCCACGCCACCCACAACAGCAACGATGTTGGATACAAAGGAAACCAGATAATCCGCGATCAACGTCATGATCTGGCTTGTATCATTCGTAATCCGGCTCATCGTATCGCCTGTACGATTGCGGTCGAAATACGGCATTCGTAGCGACAATACCTTGTTCCACAGCTTGGTGCGAAGTGTTGCGACGACGCGTTGTCCGGCGTAATTTAACATATAAATGCTAATACCCGAGGAAATCGCCTGAATCACAAATGCCCCAAGCAATAACAAAATAACAGATTTGTTCAATGCCGAAGTGGTTAATCCATCAATCAGACCTTTGGTCATCAATGGCACGATCAGTCCGGCTGTAGTTTGAATCAGGGTTAAGATGAGGGCCAGAATCAAGATCAGTTTTGGCGGGTTCGTGGAAGCGATAAGCTTGACGAAATCCTTAAATCCCTTTTTTCCTACCTTCGGTTCATTCTGCCCTGTTTGTTGCTGCTCTTCCATTCCCGTTCCTCCCGTTCTCCATCTGCTCACCAGAGATCATACGTATGAACTTACATGACGTTGCCTTTTGTTATTACAAAACTCCATGCAACACAAAGTTGGCTAAAAAGAGGATGGAAATGCCATACATGACCACAGGCACCTGTTTACCTTGACCTGCTGCCAGCTTCGCTAATGGATAGGCAATAAATCCAAACGCCATACCGTCCACGATGCTATATGTAAATGGAATCATGACCATGATCAGAAATGCCGGGAATGCCTCTGTGAAGTCACCAAAATCCATATCTTTCACACCTTGTACCATCAGGCCACCAATAATGATCAAAATGGGTGCAATTGCACTGTCCGGAATGTAACCGAGCAGTGGGATGAAGAAAAAAGTAGCCCCGAATAACACGGCTGTAACGAGCGGAGTCAAACCTGTGCGACCGCCTGCTGCAATTCCGGCTGTAGTCTCGGCTGCAGCAACTGGAGGGCTGCTTCCGAATACGCCTGCCAATACGGTACTAATGGATAGTGCGCGTAGACTTCCTTTGAACCGCTCTGGACGACCAATCATCTGTGTCTGAGCGGTAATTAATCCGATATTTTCGAACACCACAATTAGCAGTAGCAAAAATACCGCGATCCAGAATGCGACATCAGCCAGTTTCATCAAAGATAATTCGCCAAACAAGCCGCCGTATTGACGCAGCGCATCCATAGCTGATACGGACTCACCCGGGTTCACTGCACCAAGTACATAGGCAAGGCCTGTCCCGACCAGAATACTGATCAGAAGTCCACCCTGTACGTTACGTATAAATAAAATCAAGGCAAGCACCAGCGTAACGCAGGCTGTAATGACATTGGGATCATTGAAATGCCCAATCGCAACAAACGTGGTCTGATGTGCGATAACGATTCCACTTTTTTGCAAACCGATAAATGTCAGAAACAAACCAATCCCGACCGTAATGCCATGCTGCAGATTTTTCGGGATTGCTTCGCTGATCATTTTGTATAGTGACGTAAACGCAACAATGGCAAACAGTATACCTGTAACGGTTACAACAGCCAGCGCTTCTTGCCAGCTTAATTTCATGGAATGTACAAGTGTATACGTGAAAAATGCATTAATCCCCATTCCGGGTACCACGATAATCGGTGATTTTCCGCCAAATGCCATGAGCAAACATCCTGCAATGGACGTCAGCAGTGTTCCAACCATAGCTGCCTGCAAAGGCATCCCGGCATCGGAAAGAATTGTAGCATTGACCATAACGATATAGACCACGGCAAAATAGGAAATGGCTCCCGCCACAACTTCCTTCTTCCACTGGTCTCCTGGCTCCATGCCAAGACGTCTGGTCATCCATCCGTGTTTCATTTCGTTCTATTCCCCTCTCTGTAGCCGCAAATTCTTTATGTATGTATCATCATTTCGCGCAGCAGTGAATATCATACACGGTTTTGACTTTGAAGTACATGACGTAACTCTGACATTTATCTAGGAATACAGTTCGGCTATCATAGACGATTGACGTCCCATCCGCTCCTCTCTTGCGAAGTATGATCACACAAAAAAGCGCAGATGCCTTATCAGCATCCACGCTTCTTCAGTTGGAAACAAGTTACAGCTGCTTGTTCTCTGCAATTTCTAACAAATCCTTAATCGCAACACTGACCATAATCAGTCCGGCTACCGGAGGCACAAATGAGTTACTCGCAGGTGGCTGTTTAGCCTTGCGAATTTCCGGAGCATTCTCGGGAACGATTTTTTGTGTTACATCCTCACGCGGTTTCATCGGCTTTTCAGTTGAGAAGACCACTTTCACACCTTTTTTGATGCCGTCTTTACGAAGTGTCGTACGCACAACACGGGCAATCGGGTCCATGGTCGTTTTCGAAATATCTGCAACCTGGAATTTCGTCGGGTCCATTTTATTCGCCGCACCCATACTCGAAATCATCGGAATTTTACGTTTCAGGCACTCTTTAATGAGATGGATTTTGTAGATAATCGTGTCGGATGCATCCAGCACATAATCCAGATCATATTTGAACAATTCCTCATATGTTTCTTCCGTGTAAAACATATTCAGGGCAATTGCATCACATTCCGGATTGATCAGTTTCACACGTTCCACCATCAGATCCGCTTTTTTCTGCCCCACTGTCGTAGTCAGAGCATGAATCTGGCGGTTAATATTGGTGATGTCCACGACGTCCTTATCAATCAGGATGATACGCCCAACGCCGCTACGGGCAAGAGCTTCTACAGCAATACCACCTACGCCGCCAATACCGAGCACAGCGACTGTACTATTCTTCAACGTGTCCAGACCTTCAGGTCCGATCGCAAGTTCTGTTCTTGAAAATTGATGGAGCATTGAGAATCGATGCCTCCTTTATTTCTTTTCCGCTACCGGTTTACGGGCTACACGGATGTGAAGTTGTTCCAATTGAGAGTCATCCACTTCAGAAGGTGCATTCATGAGCAGATCCGTTGCACTTGCCGTTTTCGGGAAGGCAATCGTTTCACGCAGATTCGTGCGGCCTGCCAGCAACATCACGAGGCGGTCCAAACCAAAGGCAATACCACCATGCGGTGGAGTTCCATATTCGAATGCTTCCAGCAGGTAGCCGAATTTCTCATTCGCTACTTCTGTAGAGAGTCCAAGGGCAGCAAACATTTTCTCCTGAACATCACGTTTGTAGATACGCATTGAACCACCACCTACTTCATAACCATTGAGAACAAGGTCATAGGCTTGAGCGCGGATTGCACCCGGATCAGTGTCAAAGAGATGTACATCTTCGTCTTTTGGACGAGTGAACGGATGGTGTTCTGCCACATAACGTTTCGCATCTTCATCATATCCGAGGAGTGGGAAGTCCACAACCCAAGCAAATTTGAATTTGCTGTCATCAATCAGACCCAGTTGACGGCCGATTTTCAGACGCAAAGCGCCCAGAACGTCAGCAACCACTTTTTTCGTGTCTGCGGAGAAGAGCAACAAGTCGCCATCTTCAGCACCAGTGCGCTCTTTGACAGCTTCGATTTCTTCAGGCGTGAAGAACTTCACGATTGGTCCTTTGAACTCGCCGTCTTTCACTTGAATCCAAGCCAGACCTTTAGCACCGTAACGTGCAGCAAATGGTCCGAGATCATCGATCTCTTTACGACTCCATGTACCACAGCCTTTAGCGTTCAGCACTTTCACTTCTCCACCTTTTTCGATGACAGAAGCAAATACTTTCACACCACTGTTTGCTACGATATCGTTCATTTCAACCAGTTCCATACCAAAGCGCAGATCTGGTTTGTCTGAACCGTATTTACCCATTGCATCTGCATACGTAATCCGTTGGAAAGGCAGTTCCAGCTCAATTCCTTTGGTTTCACGCAGCAATTTGGCCATCAGTTCTTCCATCATTGGCAGCAGGTCATCCTGTTGCAAGAAAGAAGTCTCGATGTCGACTTGAGTGAATTCTGGTTGACGGTCTGCACGCAGATCCTCATCCCGGAAACAACGAGCGATCTGATAATAACGCTCAACGCCACCCACCATCAGCAACTGTTTGTAGATTTGTGGGGATTGTGGCAAGGCGAAGAATTCACCTTCATGCACACGGCTCGGTACGAGATAATCACGTGCACCTTCCGGGGAGCTCTTAGTCAGGATTGGTGTTTCCACTTCAACGAACTCTTCTCCATCCAGGTAGTCACGGAACACTTTGGATGCTTTGGAACGCAGTTTCAATGTTTCGAACATTTCCGGACGACGCAGGTCCAGGTAACGATATTTCAAACGAAGGGATTCATCAACTTCGACACCATCTTCAATGAAGAATGGAGGTGTTTTGGCTGCATTGAGCACTTCGATTTCTGTGATTTGAACTTCAATTTCGCCAGTAGGCAGGTTTTTGTTAACTGTTTCAGCATCACGTTTAACGACTTTACCCGTTACAGCGATAACATACTCGCTACGTACGCGATCTGCGATTTGCAGAGCTTCACCGGAATAAGCCGGGTTAAAGACAACTTGTACAATCCCGCTGCGATCACGCAGGTCGATGAAGAGTACGCCCCCCAAGTCACGGCGGGTCTGAACCCAACCGTTCAATGTTACTGTTTCACCGATGTGTGCGGGTGTTAATGCGCCGCAATGATGACTTCTTTTCATAACCAAACTCCTCATTATGTGAATTTCCGTTCTGTGTGGGCAGTTAGTACCTGCTCTTCAACAGTCCGGTTACGTGTAGACCATGTATTCGAAAAGGCATGTTACCTCTGGCTCGCCAACTTCCGCTTAATTGGAATCGTCGGTGAACCTCAGTACTTTTGCCGGATCAATTGTTTTACTCGAAAGTTTTGATCTTAATGTAACACTTCGTGCTTATTTACCTTCGCGAATTGTCGCTACCAGGTCATCAAGTTTCACGGTTTGTTGCTCACCCGTATCCATTGATTTGAGGGCGATCTCACCACGCTCCAGCTCGTCATCACCAAGGATGGCAGTGTAGCGGGATTTGAAACGGTCAGCTGATTTCATCTGTGCTTTCATCTTGCGACCCAGATAATCACGTTCCCCAGACAGTCCAGACTGACGAAGTTTGAACAACAGACGGTTCACTTCACGATCAGCTGCCTCTCCCAGAGCAACAAAGTACACATCCAGTGGAGCCAGCGTAGTGACCTCAATATTTTGGTGCTCCAGAATCAGTTGAATACGCTCCAGACCAATACCGAAGCCGATACCCGGCTGATCAGGTCCACCGATATCTCCAACGAGACCATTGTATCGACCACCGCCGCCAACGGTATCAATTGCTCCAATACCTTGGGCTTTTAATTCAAAAGCAGTCAGTGTGTAATAATCCAAGCCCCGTACCAGACGATTGTTCACAGCATAATCCACACCGAAATCATCCAGGTATGCCTGCAGCTTGGCAAAGTGATTCAAAGACTCTTCATCCAGGCTATCCAGTATGGACGGTGCCCCAACGAATTTGTCCTGATCGACTTTACAGTCGAGTACACGCAGCGGATTACGCTCCATGCGGGACTGGCAGTCCTTGCACAGGCTGTCTTTCATCGGTCTGAGGAACCCAAGTAACGTCTCGCGGTATTCTGCACGGCTGGTTGAGTTACCAACGGAGTTGATCTCCACTTTGACATCCTTCAAGCCGAGCTCGACGCACAACTGGTAACCTAGTGCGATTACTTCGGCATCAATCGCAGGGTCCAGCGCACCGATGGCTTCTACACCAAACTGGTGAAATTGACGCTGACGACCTGCCTGGGGACGCTCATACCGGAACATCGGACCGATGTAATAGAGCTTGCTCACATCCGGTTCACCGTAGATTTTATTCTCTACATACGCACGGACAACACCCGCTGTTCCCTCCGGACGAAGAGTCATGCTACGATTTCCTTTGTCATCAAAGGTATACATTTCTTTTTCAACGATATCGGTAGTCTCTCCTACACCGCGTACAAATAAAGAAGTCTGTTCGAAGATCGGTGTACGAATCTCACGGTAATTAAACCGTCGACACAGATCTCGTGCTTTTTCTTCTACGTACTGCCATTTCTCGACAACTCCAGGCAGTAAGTCCTGCGTTCCAGTCGGTTTTTGAAAAGCCATCTTGATCCCTCCAGCATTGATTTTTTTCTCTAAAAGTTAAAAAATTCTACACGTGATCACTGCGCGGGCAGAACAACCTTACAATCGCTGTTATCCCCAGATTTTTTGAATTAATTTTATAATGTGGAAATCTGGTGATAGCATATGCTTCCGATGCAGCTTTCTTTCAGAAAGCTTTTAGGCGAACGCTTCGCTTCTACAGCTTGGTTCTACAATCTCCGTTTTCGTGTATTTCTTTTAAATCAACTTATATAACAAAAAAATCCCTCGCCCTGTCGCTGTATATACAGCAAACAAAGGGACGAGAGATTGTGTAATATACATTCACCCGTGGTACCACCCACATTCCGGAAACCTGACACTTTAGCCGTTCAGGTGATCTCTGATGATTCAAGATTGCATACAGCACCCTGATCAAGCAGATATTCCGCTCTACGTGTAACGCACGTCCTGCGCAGGCCAGCTACTGGTCACCAGATCATCTCTGCTGTGTTCGCCGTCTGTTCTCGGGGAAGTCATTCGTCCGCTCATCAAGAGAATCCTTACAGCCTTGGGATTCCTCTCTGGTCATGTGGGCACGGAGTACTTGGTCCCGTCATCAAATCAGTAATATAGTTCAAAAATCGACTTGTATTGACTATAGTCAACGTATTATTTTCTGATTGTAATGAACCGCAGTGCTAAAGTCAAGGGTTAACACGAAAAGATAGCTCTAAAAAATTTTGCTCACAGGCTACACCGGATGGGGAAGTCACAGAAATCACGGATAATAGAAGCTGGATTCATCATATGAATTCCAACTTCTATTCGCTTCTAATTCCTCTATTGTTGCAGCATCCACTTCAACAGATCCGGCGCGCTCGCCCATAAACGGGAATGCATAATGACATATTCAATCGCTTCGTCGGAGTCGCCCATGCCGACAAAATCAGGGAGGTTATGCGGCAACCGCTTTAAACCCAACAGGTAATCAGGCACATGTTTGTTCACACCCCGGGCTACACGGTACAGCATTTTGAGCTGGGAGGTGATTCCGTTTTTCTTATACTCCAGAATGATCTTGTCATAGGCAAAGGCCGTTGCGGCGTCACCTCTTCCATACTCCTCCAGCAATTGCTCTGCCTGATCCAATTGGTTGCTGTACAAATACACAGCAGCGAGCAGGTAACGTGCTCCGGTATTGTCTTCCGTATTAAGCTCTAGCATATGCTCCAGGATCTGTGCTGCTTCTTTCGTATCTCCACCAAACCAGCAGGATTCGGCATAACTTTTGCATATCCGGATATAGGGACGAGTCTCATGAAGCCCCCAGAAGTCCCCTTTGTTCTCCTCAAAGAACAGTTCGCCCAGTTCACGTTTGCCAGCAGCGATTCCTTCCTTGAGGTAAGATCGTGCATCATTCTCATTGTCCGATTCCTCAGCTAGAATAAGATATGCATCAGAGCTGTCGGGATACATCTCCAGCGCTGTTTCCGCCAGATGTACTCTCCGTTTGGAAGAGCTCGCTTCCCTCGCCTTAGACAGCAGAGCCTGTGCTTTGTCTTTCGATGTGCCTGGACCGTTCAGCATCAATAGCTCGTCCGTTTCACCGCCCATGCCGTATTCTTCGATGTAACTATTCATCTCCTTAACCTTCCGGGAGATCGTGCCTGTTGTTACCTCATATTTATCAGCCAGCTCAGCCTTTGAGACATGGAAGCCGTATTCCTCGGACAGCAAATACTCAATTGCAGCAGAGAACGAGCCTGTCTTCTTCACAGTAGGGCGGGTCTGACGGGAGTAGCCGTTCCATAACACCAGAGCTTCCAAAATTACCTCGGGCTCGTATTGGCTCCTCATGTTCTCAATAGTCTGCAGGGCCAGCTGTTCGTGAGCCGGGTGCTCCCATTTCAAATCGCTTGCCACCATCTTTTTCAGCTTGGTCAAGGTCAGTTTGCTCTCAGGCTGCATGGAGGCTTCCCGAACCGGTTGCTCCGTTGATATTATCCCCAGTATGGATTCTACTGCAGAGGACTCCTTGTTCAGACAACATTTCTTATATTTTTTCCCACTACCGCATGGGCATAAATCATTTCTTCCAACCTTACTCAAAACTAATTCCCCCTTAAATCTGTCTCTAGCCATTCGCATGAGAACTCTGTTGCTTTAGCATTGTAGGTGTCAATTCTCAAACGAGGCATTCTATATAACTTTCAAATTCCATCAATCAAGCAGAAACGGTTGCCCCGTACTTATATAAAAAAGGTGGGGCCGTTTCAGCGAGTATATGTTCATCTGGAATATGACGGATCACTCTGGCGATGAGTTCCTCATACTCTCTGTCATAGGATTGGATTCGTCTGAACCCAATCGCTGGAGCTAGATTTACCGTCCAATGTAGCCCAACTATGAAAACAATTCGCTGTAGAATATATAAACCCATCTCTCTATTCTAGCAAAAATTGAATAAAGGGGTAAGCTCTGCCCAAAACATACATATTCTCAGCTCAAAAAAAATAGCCTGCACACGGTGTGCAGGCTCAAAGGATATATAAAAAAAGGGGGTCATGTGTGTTATTATAAGCCCACTATGTTAAAGGCTTATGTATCTAATATTACAGTAATATTACAAAAATGATAGCGCTTTATAAATTAGCTTTTTAATATCCTCCTGATTAAAAAGCCCTTGCACATCACTCGACTGTGTGGTCGAGCAGTGCAAGGGCCAAGAAGTATCTACACGTTAATTCAAATCTTCCACATAGGCATGGTTGGAACGAAGCTTATGAACAATCTCGTCATAATCTTCATCTCTTACTTTGGCAGACAGAACATAATGCAGATCATCATAATCGGCCGAAGACACATCTGCAGCATTCAGCAGGTCTCCATCCTCATTCACTCTGTCACGAGTATCCCGTTCTGCATCACGGTCCACATTGGCTACTACAGGGATCACATTTTCGCTAGCTGGAACACCAGGGGCTGCACCTACACCCATTGCTCCGTTGGTGCCTACGCCACCTGCTGTATTATAAGGCACCAGTGGCACCATAACACGCGTGTCTCTACCTACCGCACTGTCCAGTTGACCTACTTCCAAATGCTCTGTACGGAACGTCTGAAGTGAAGTTCTTGCTCCCTCTGCCTCGTCCTCGGTTCGAAAATACGCCTGAATATGTTTTGTCATGTCAAACCCTCCTTTTTCGGAATGAAATGCAACGTGAAGTTTCGTAACCCCACGATGTAACGTAGTTAAGACACATCAATATATGTCAGTTGCACTAACTGAAGTTATATAACTTTTAGCAGTTCACGTACAAACGCTGGCTCATCTTCAGGTGTTCGGGATGTAATATAGTTTCCATCCACAACGGCCTCATGATCCTTGAACTCTGCTCCTGCGTTTACCATATCATCCTTAAGTGGTGGATAGGATGTAATGGTACGGCCTTTCAACAGACCGGCACTAGCCAAAATTTGCGGACCATGACAGATCGCAGCAATTGGTTTCTTCGCACTGTTGATCTCAGTGACAAACTTCAAAATGTGCGCATCACTTCGCAAATTCTCAGGGGATGATCCACCAGGAATCACGACTGCATCATAATCTGAAGCGGATGCATCACCAATCGCCTTATCTGTGGTATAGGAGGCCTTTCCTCCTTTACCTTTAAGGGTCTCACCGGCTTTTAATCCGATAATCTCCACTTCATGTCCAGCTTTTTTTACTTCGTCATACGGGACCTGCATCTCCGAATCTTCAAAGTCATTCGCCAATAAAAAAGCAACTTTACTCATAACGTATGTTCTCCTTTCCGTGTTCGAACTTTCTTTATAAAATCGGGTCTTGCAGTACATTGGCACTTCGTTGTGCCTCGTTTTGTTATTACCCTCACCAGAGCAATTTATAACAATTCAATGTAATTTCATTTTGTAACGAAGTCTTCAAACGAATAGTTAAAAAGATCAACTCACGACAAAAAGTCCTGATTCGGGAAGGAATCAGGACTTTTTCAAAATCTGTATAATCCAAATATCGTATGTTTATATCCCTGTGTAGACATTCAAGATCGCGGAAGATGACTCTGCTTCCCTTTGTCCGAATCCTGAAGTGCCCAGATCGTTGCAACATACTCAGCAGCCGAACGGGCAAGGTGCAATGATTCATACAGGTTGCCAGGGAGTAACAAAGGTTCTGAACGGGTACGTGTTTCTTTCGCAGATTGGCGCATAATTGGATGGATACTCCTTTGATCATGAAATGGTCATCAACGAATTATCCCTTATTATGGCCTGAACCCCATGGAATTATGCACGTGGTTCCTGACGAACCGGACTTTCAAGCATCAAAGTCACGGGTCCCCAGTTGGTAAATGTTACATCCATCATCGCTCCGAAACGCCCGGTTTCAACCTGGATACCTTTATCCCGTAGCAGTTGATTAAACGTTTCATATAACAGTTCTGCCGCTTCAGGTCGGGCCGCAGCCGCAAAGCTCGGACGCTTTCCTTTGCGACAATCTCCGTACAGGGTGAACTGGGAAACAGACAATACAGCACCGCCTACATCAAGCAGACTGAGATTCATCTTCTCCTGATCATCCTCAAATATCCGCAACCCACTAACTTTGTCAGCCAGATACTGGGCATCCTTCTCGGTGTCCTCATGGGTAATGCCCACGAGTAGCATTAATCCGGATTCGATCTTACCTGTCAGCTCGTCTCCCACAGTCACCTGAGCCTCTTTACAACGTTGTACAAGCACCCTCATCTTACAGGCTCCTTACTGCATAATCCGATGCACCGAATAGACATCTTTCACACGTTTGATCCGTTCTACAACGGATTGCAGATGATCCGTATTACGAATCAGAATTGTGACGTGCACCAATGCTAATTTATTTTTATCTGTCCGTCCTGTAACGGCAGATATATTGGTTTTACTTTCAGATACAGCCTGAAGTACCTCGTTGAGCAAGCCATTCCGATCATGGCCTGTAATCTCAATATCCACACTGTAACTTGCTTCGATATTCTCTTCCCACTCGACCTCAATAACACGTGCTGCTTCTTCACCGTCTGCACTTGTCGGGATATTCGGACAGTCACTACGGTGTACGGAAACGCCGCGTCCACGTGTAACATATCCGATAATGTCATCCCCAGGTACAGGATTACAGCATCGTGCGAATCGAACAAGCAGATTATCGATGCCTTTAACACGAATACCGTTGGTTGGACGATTTCTGCGCTCAGGCGCAGGTTTCAGCTCGCGCATCTCGGAATTTAATTCCAGCAAACTGGACTCTTCCTGCTCTTTACGCAGTTTTTCGGTTGCTTTGGTTACAATCTGTGCAGCAGTAATCCCACCGAATCCAACAGCCGCAAGCATGTCATCAATATCGTTAAATGCATATTTTTTGGCAGCTTCCATCAACTTGTCATCCGTCATCCACATAGAAGGATCAAGCCCCATGCGTTTCAGTTCACGCTCACAGCTCTCCCGACCTTTTTCAACGTTTTCTTCACGGCGTTCCTTCTTGAACCATTGCTTGATCTTCGCTCGTGCATGAGAAGATTTCGCAATTTTCATCCAGTCCTGGCTCGGCCCGTAAGAATGTTTGGACGTCAAAATTTCGATGATATCACCTGTCTTCAGATGATAATCGAGCGGAACAATCCGACCGTTCACTTTGGCACCAATGGTCCGATTACCAACCTCCGTATGGATTCGGTAAGCAAAATCCAAAGGAACAGAGCCGATTGGCAATTCGATGACTTCTCCTTTTGGCGTAAATACAAATACCAGATCCGAGAAGAAATCCATTTTGAGTGACTCTACGAATTCTGATGCATCCTGTGCTTCGTTTTGAAGTTCAAGAATTTCACGGAAGAACGTAATCTTGTCTTCAAAATGATTTCCGTTCGCAGCGCCTTCTTTGTAGGCCCAGTGGGCAGCAATACCAAATTCAGCAGTCCGGTGCATATCCCATGTCCGGATCTGTACTTCCGTTGGTTCGCCATTGGGGCCAACTACCGTTGTATGCAGCGATTGATACATATTCGCCTTTGGCATCGCAATGTAGTCTTTGAAGCGTCCAGGCATCGGTTTCCATAGCGTGTGTATAATTCCCAAGGTAGCATAACAATCCTTGATATTATCCACAATAATACGAATGGCAAGCAGATCATAAATTTCGTTAAACTGCTTGTTTTTGGTGGTCATTTTCTTGAACACGCTGTAGATATGTTTCGGGCGGCCCGAAAGGTCTGCCTGAATTCCCATCTCATCGAGCTTGTTCGTAATTCCATCCATAACCGTATCAATATATTGCTCCCGTTCCGCACGTTTTTTGTGCATTAGGTTAGCAATTCGGTAATACTGCTGCGGATTCAAATAACGGAGGGCGATGTCCTCCATTTCCCATTTGATTGCAGAGATACCCAAACGGTTTGCAATCGGACAGAAAATTTCCAGCGTCTCATATGAAATCCGGCGCTGGCTTTCTTCCGACTGAAACTTGAGTGTCCGCATATTATGCAGACGGTCAGCCAATTTAATCACGATGACACGGATGTCCTGCGCCATGGCGATGAACATTTTGCGGTAGTTCTCGTTCTGCTGTTCTTCCTTGGAGCGAAACTGAATACGTTCCAGCTTCGTCAAGCCGTCAACAAGCATGGCACACGTATTGCCGAAATGATTGCGGATCTCTTCAAGTGAGACCGTAGTATCCTCTACTACATCATGAAGAAGCGCTGCTATTATGGAGATGGTGTCCATCTGCATGTTCACAACAATGTCGGCAACCGCAAGCGGATGCAGAATATACGGTTCTCCCGATTTTCGCGTCTGTCCATGGTGGGCCTGATCAGCAAATTCGTAAGCTTCTCGTATGCGCACCAGATCGGGTTCTTTGATATATGCCCCGGCCTTCTCGAGTAATTGCTCTATGCCCATTCTGATCTGTTCCGTGTCCTTTCTATACCAAATGGAACCCGTGACAGTGCTGCAACACAGGTTCCCCGTAAAAGTAATTTCCTATAATTATGACGCTTCGCCCGTTTCCCGTCAACTGCTGACAAATAAGAGCGCTTATCCAATTTTTATATTGGTGATCTGAATTACTTCTATCTCGTTTCCCTATGACTCACAGGGGATTGGATGTATTTCTTATTTCTTATGTATTATTGCCGTTATTTGCTGAAATAGAAGGAAAATTCATGAAAATATAAATTCCATCGCTTTGCTACGTCAAAAATGTTATTGATTAATTAAGAGAAACTCTGTAATCTATTGAAAGTTTGTGTTTCGGAAAAGGAGATGAAATTCATTGCAACGCGAAATTCAGGTTAATCAAAAGATGCCACTTGGCTCAGGTTCACTGCTTAGCCTTCAGCATTTGTTCGCCATGTTTGGTAGCACAGTACTTGTACCAAACCTGTTCGGTGTTGATCCAAGTATGATCCTGCTGATGAACGGAATTGGAACATTGTTGTACATACTGATGTGTAAAGGAAAGATTCCAGCATATCTCGGATCAAGCTTTGCCTTTATTGCACCTGTCACAATGGTATTAAAACAACATCCTGAGAATGGCTACTCCATGGCACTTGGAGCTTTTATCATAACAGGACTTGTTTTCTGTTTCGTGGCCCTCATTATTAAATTTGCGGGTACCGGATGGATTAACGTAGTCTTCCCACCAGCGGTTATGGGCGCCATCGTTGCTCTGATCGGTCTGGAGCTTGTACCCGTGGCTGCCGGTATGGCAGGTCTGATTAACTCTGATCCTGTTGCCAACCCGAACTGGGTGCCGCAGGCCAAACCCATTATTTTATCCATGGCCACGCTTGGTATCACTGTCATTGGGGCCGTAACGTTCCGTGGATTCCCCAAAATCATTCATATTCTAATCGGTATTGTAGTCGGTTATATCCTCGGCTATTCTATGGGTCTGGTTGATAAACAGGCTATTGGAAATGCTGATTTCATCTCACTACCAACCGTAACAACGCCTACATTTGACTGGTCCGTTATTTTCACCATTTTACCTGTAGCGCTTGTGGTTATCGTTGAACATATTGGACATTTGCTTGTAACGAGCAGCATTGTAGGCAAAGATCTTTCGAAAGACCCTGGGCTTCATCGTTCCCTGCTTGGTAATGGGGTCTCCACCATTCTGTCCGGGTTTGTAGGATCTACTCCCAATACAACCTATGGTGAGAACATCGGTGTAATGGCCCTGACTCGCGTATACTCCACATATGTCATTGGTGGCGCAGCAGTCATTGCAATCGTACTCTCCTTCTCAGGAACATTCTCGGCGCTTGTAGCCAATATTCCTGTGCCAGTTATGGGTGGCGTATCCCTGCTTCTGTTCGGGGTTATTGCAGCATCTGGTCTGCGTATTTTGGTTGAACAGAAAGTCGATTTTGCCAAACCGACCAATCTGCTGCTTACTACACTTGTATTGGTCATTGGACTGAGTGGTACAGAAGTTACCTTCTATGGCGTTCATCTGAAAGGGATGGCATTGGCAACCATCGTCGGAATCCTGATGAGCTTGTTGTTCAAACTGTTTGAAGTGCTGGGTTGGTTGAATGACGATTCACGTAAACAGCCTATCACTGAAAAAACGCCCGATTAACTTCCATCATATACACATCAAAAAGCCTGTTCTCCCTAACCTTACGGTTGGAAGAACAGGCTTTTTGATAATCATTAATGCTGTATATTATTTCCCGGGAAACGGAAAAAACAATTCATGTTTCATCACAGCGGTACATGTGGAGATTTCAGCTTAATAATTCATCAATGTGAATACATCGATTTCTGGCAATTTGGCACGACCATTTAGATCAGACAGCTCAATCAGGAAGGCAGCTCCGACAACTTTCCCACCCAATTGTTCAATCAAGTTGATGGAAGTTGCAATCGTTCCACCCGTTGCGAGCAGATCATCTGCGATCAGGACATTTTGACCTTTTTCAATCGCATCTGTGTGCATCGCGAGTGTATCCTTGCCATACTCGAGATCATAACCAACTTCAATCGTCTCTCCAGGCAGTTTTCCACTTTTGCGAATCGGAGCAAAACCGACACCAAGAGCGTATGCCAGAGGGGCGCCCACAACGAAACCACGTGCTTCAGGTCCAGCAATAACGTCAATTTTGAGATCAGAAACCATCACTTTCAGTTCATTGATCGCATTGCGGTACATTTCTCCATCCTTCAACAATGTTGTAATGTCCTTAAAGCTGATTCCCGGTTGTGGAAAGTCAGGAATGACACGAATATAATCTTTAAAATCCAAAATAATCTCCTCCTAAAATAAATACACAAACTTCCATCTAAGATACGCCCTTCATCCGGGATATCATCCATTGTGTCAGTTGCGGTGTGGCTGCATCCAGCATCACCTGTTCTATCTCGGCCATGTTTTCGAGCGCCTGATAGTGACGTGAAGCGGTTAGTTCACGCTTAGGCGGGTTATCCACAAACGCAATTTTGCCGTTATCACGTGTAATGAAGGATAACTCTTCGAATACATCCAACATCATCGTAATCATGCGCGGCGAACAACCACACTGACGACTGAGCACAGGAGTAATCTCTTGTTCCTCCACGGGTTCAGCTTTCCATTTCAACACCTGCATATAAATACGCTTAAAGAGTTCTCTGGAAGGCATCTGAAGGCGATCTCGGCGGTTGCCTGATCCGTGCAGAAGGATGATATTCTCAGCTCCACTGAACAAAGCCAGCATGGCATTAAGTTGTTCCGGGGTTTCCGGCGTATCAAACACAAATAACGTCCGGACTTGTTCCTGTCCATAATGCTGTGCAGCAGCATTACACGGAAATAACCCGACCTTTCTATCATATACCCAAAGGCAAGGTTCATACAATGAATTTCCCTCGGAAACATCTGTTTCTTTCCGAACAATAGCACCAACAGAACCAGATTTATATCGCAGATGCACCTCAAGTGAGCTCAAGAAATGTTTCATCGCATTTAATGGCTCGGCATTACCGCGCAAATCAAACACTTGGACCTGAGGAACATGAATGTCCTGAAGCATCAATTGAGGTTTTCTCATCCCATTCCATTCATTGATGGACAGTTCTCCCATCACATCAATAACGGAACCTGGGAGAAGAAACTCTGCTAACGCTCCCTTGCCAAAAGCGACAGTTTCCAGTTGCTGACCATCCTGTTCCAGAACCAGTTTCAGATGGCGTTTCTCTCGTCCCATCGTTCTGGTTTCCTTCACAGTCACACTTCTCAATACAAACCGTGGCGAAGGATTGCTCATTCCAAAAGGCTGCAATCTGTCGATCTCCTGGATCACTTTCAGCGGAACATCACTGATTCTGCATTCATCATCCGCAAGACGTTGAGGTACAAAGTCCTCTTCAGTTAATACAGATGCAGCAAACTCATTCAAACCAGCCTCAAGTTCTTCCAACTGTTCCCGATGCAAGGTCATCCCTGCTGCAGCAGGGTGTCCCCCGTAATGGTCCATAGTGTGTTTATTGACTGTGAGTGCCTGATAGATATCCAAGCCCTCAATGGAGCGCGCAGAGCCCTTGCAGACACCGCTCTCTGGATCGATCCCAAGGATAAGTGTAGGTCGGTAATAACGCTCCAGCAATTTGGAAGCCACAATACCAACCACTCCAACGTTCCAGCCCTCACCAGCCAATACGATTACATCTGGAACGGATCCTGAACGAAGCTGTATCTTTTGTTCCAACTGTGCAGTTGCTTCTTGTAATATGCCCTCTACGACTTGCTGCCGCTCCCGATTCAATAGATCAAGCTGGCCCGCAAGCGTATGAGCTTCATCCAGATTCTCGGTGGTGAGAAGCGATACCGCTCTCCCGGCATGATCCAAACGTCCACTGGCATTAATACGAGGGGCCATGGCAAAGGCAATATTAATTGAAGTCACCTGACTCTGATCCACCCCACTGATTTCCAGCAATGCACTTACACCGGGAAGACGTGAACCACGCATCGATTCTATTCCATAACTAACGATAACCCGGTTCTCCCCTTCCAAAGGCATCAGATCGGCAACGGTGCCGATGGCGGCAATCTCCATCCATTCACCGGGCACTTCCCCGATTAATGCCTGAGCGAGCTTCAAGGCTACTCCCGCTCCTGCCAAACCTTTAAAAGGATACGGGCATCCTGGAAGTTTCGGATTAATAAGTGTAAAGGCTGCGGGCAAAATTTCAGGCGGCTCGTGGTGATCTGTCACAATGACTTCGATGCCCAGCGTGGCCGCATAGGCAATCTGTTCAACAGCACTGATTCCGGTGTCCACGGTAATAATCAATGAAACGCCTTGTTGATGGGCCCAATCCAATGCATGGTTGTGCAATCCATACCCTTCATTCGAGCGATGAGGGATATATATATCGTACGAAGCCCCAAGATGACGCATCAAATGGATCATGAGCGATGTGCTGGATACGCCATCAGCGTCATAATCCCCGTAGATCAAAATATGTTCTTCCCGCTCCAATGCCAGCTTGATACGTGGCACAGCCTCATTCATGCCGAGGAGCAGATAGGGATCATGCATCTGATTCAGGTCAGGATGCAAAAAACGTTCGGCCTCCTTCTCATTGTGCACTCCTCGACTCACAAGCAAACGTCCAACAAGGGGTGAAACGGAAAGCGCCTGCGAGAGTCCCGCAGCCGCCTCCAAATCGATATTCGGTGTATTCCACCGGTATTGCGAATAAAGCAATGATAACGCTCCTTTCCTGATCTACTGGACCCGCGCTTCACTACTGAATTAATGTCGCTTCGTGATCGGGCAGTTCATGATTGGATTTATAGGGATAACCTGGATCATAAGGTATCGCTTGAATCTGTACTTCTTTCACATGACTGAAACGGGTGAGCAGTAGAGTCTTGGCCCGATTAGCAATCTCCTGTGCTTCCAGTATTGAGATTCTCGGGTTCACACTAATGACCAGCTCAATCGTAACGTCGTGTTCCTGTTCACGTGCAACCAAATGCTCAATGGTAATGATGCCATATACCCGCTGTACGGTCTCTTTGAAATCTGACGCTTCTTCCTGCTCCAGTTCCTGAACGAGTGAACCATATACCGTGTCCACAATCATTCGGTAACCCTTGTGAAGCACAAAACAGGATGCAATCAACGCAGCCGTGGGGTCCAGGTAGAGTAGCATGCTCAAACCCGTCTCTTCACCAGCCATCGATCCTATAATGCCGATTAACACGGTGAGCGAGCAATAGAGTGCACGGCGATGTTGCTGTGCATAGGCCAGCGCCTGAGACTGGTTTCGTTTACGGAAATATCTGTACTGAAATTGAAAAATCGCTTCTTTCACAGCCAGAGCCGCAACAGCCACCAAAAGTACCGACTTGCCGGGTGCTTCCGGTTCACTTCCGGAGAGACTGCCCAATGCGGAGATGGCAAGCTGTAATCCACCCATGAGAATCAGCACAGATAACAATACTGAGATTCCGGGTCTAGCAACACGTGAATGTTCTTTAAACCGTCCCCTGCGAGCCTTGCTCTTATCGCGTACAGACTTGGAGGGAAAGAGACCAGCCAGGGCAGAACCAGCTTCAGAAGCAGAATACAAGCCGTCAGCGAGCAATGATTTGCTGTTTGCCATATAACCGACTCCCGCTTTGATCACCGCAAGTCCCATATTACCGGCAATACCGCTCCATGTGGCAGCCTGAACAGATGGGATATGTTCTCTGGTCATGAATATTCCCCCTTAATTCTGTACATAAAGTTGCAAAACCGCGCCTGGCAGACGCGGCTTCACAATAAGATGTTTAGTTAGATTCTTTAGCTACTGTTTTTGGCTTATCCACTTGTTTACCTTTGAGCATCAGCCATAGTGGAGCGGCGATATAGATTGAAGAATATGCACCAAACAGTGTTCCGATAACCATCGCAAGCGAGAACATGCGAATGGATTCTCCACCAAATATGAACAAACAGATTGAAGCTGCAAACACGGTGAATGTTGTATTCAGGGAACGTGTCATCGTTTGAGCCAAACTGCGATTGACTACCTCACGCAAGTCGGCTTTGGTTGTCTTTTTGGCAAAACGCAGATTCTCACGAATCCGGTCAAAGATAACGATCGTATCGTTGATCGAGAACCCGACAATAGTCAATACTGCAGTAATAAAGGTCAGATCGACTTCCAAACGGAAGATGGAGAACACACTTATTACAACAAATGCATCATGGAAGAGTGCGATAACCGCAGCCAAACCAAAGCGCCACTCAAACCGGATCGCAACATAGATCATGATCCCGATACTTGCAATGAGTACCGCGTAGATCGCGTTGCGCTCCAATTCTTTGGCCATCTCTGGATCAACGGTATTTACTTCATAGGAAGCCGATGCATCCAGTTTGCTAAATTCCTGTTTAAATTTGCTCTCTTGGGTCTCATCCAGTTCATTGGAGAAACGAACATTTACACGGTCAGCCCCCGGTGTAATGGTAACATCACCCTCATCAACACCGATGTCCTTAACGATAGGTTTAATCTGCTCCGCTGTGATTGCTTTGGATACCGAAATATCCACATTCGATCCAGCACGGAAATCAACCGCATAATTCAAACCCAAAGCCAGAATGCTGATAATCCCCGTAATCGTAAGAATAATCGAGAAGATATAGGCAATCTTACTACCTTTAACATAATCAAAATTCCAATTAAAGCGCACGAATTTCACTCTCCTTCACTCCGAAGTACTTAGGCTTCTTCAACACGTTAGCCCGTACGAGCAGGGTCAACAGGAAGCGGGAGAAGAAAATATTCGTGATGATACTGGTGACAATATCAAAGATCAGCACGAGTGCAAAACCTTTAACCGCACCTGTACCCAGGAAGAACATAACAGCGGCCGCAATAATGGTAGTGACATTGGAGTCAATGATTGTACGGAAGGAATGTTTGCTCCCCGCTTTAACCGATGACAAAATCGACTTACCACTTCGCATCTCTTCTTTAATCCGTTCGTACGTGATGATATTGGCATCGACCGCCATCCCTATACCCAGGATAAACGCCGCAATACCTGGAAGGGTAAGCACAAATTCTCCTAAATAGAAGATTGCAAGCACCAGCCACGTATGTGTGATCAAGGCAAAACTCGCGATAATACCAGGAATGCGATAAAGCCCAATCATGAACACTAGAATTATAACGGAACCAATCAATCCCGCTTTAATGGTCTGGTCCAGAGAAAGCTTACCAAGTGTTGCACCAACACTTTGTGAATACTTCTCTGTAAGTTTCAGTGGCAATGCACCCAGGTTAATGGTGTCACGAAGCTGGTTTGCTTCGTCACGTGTGTAAGCACCCGAAATCTGAGCGGAACCATCTGTCAACTGTTGTCTAACGGTTGGAGCAGATAACAGCTCATCGTCCAAATAAATAGCGAGAGGTTGTCCGATCAAACGTTTGGTAATCTCGGAAAATTTGGCTTTGTCTTTCACTTGAATGTCAATCATCGGCTCATTCAATTGAGTGAACACAACTTTGGCTGCATTTTCAACAAATTCATTTCCGCGAAGCTCAATTTTGGTGTATTCGCCTTCCTTGTCGTTCTCAGCTTTACTACGGAAGGTCAAAACAGCCGGTTCTTTCATTTTGGCTCTAACTTCAGCCTCATCCGTAACCCCTGCCAACTTCAATCGAATCCGGTTGCTTCCTTCAGTGGTTACCTCCGGTTCGCTTGTTCCGAGCGCATTGGCGCGGCTTTCAAGACTTTTGGCCGTTTGCACCAAAGATGCTTTGGTGACTTGTTGACCTGCTTCGAGCGGCTCTGCTTCATATAAGATCTCGTAGCCTCCCTTTAAATCAAGGCCCAAGCGTATATTTTTGAGCAGTTCCGGGCTTGTTCCCACCATTACCCCTGTGGTGACAAGCACGACCAGAATGAAACTGATAATTCTTTTCATGCCGTTCCTAGATCCCCTTTCGTTCTCAATATTCCTATTATAGCGATGCCGTAAAAAGCAGTCAATTTTCAACAAAAAAGATCCCTTTCGTCTAGAAAGAGGACCCCCGGTATGCAGACACGGTCATAAAGTTCATAAAGCTTGTTGCTTTCAGTGACAAAATGTCGTTCACCAGCTGGTGAAGCGGTGGAATGCCCTGTTTTTCATATTTATGACTGACGCAATTCCAGACATCTTTGCTGGTGACATATTCGTAACCGACAAGCCTTAATTCCTCCGCTTTGCTACGGCAGAGCATCTCTATTGACTGTTCCAACTCCACATCATTCATTTCTTCCAACGGGGAGCCTCCCTTCGTACATCCAAGCCTTTATGCGGCATCAATATTACATGATTCGACTTCGCCTGATCATATTCCTTCTTGCTGAATATGGTTCTTTTTGTTAATCGTGTCCAAGTTGTCATGAGAAGATAAAGGACTAGCATAGGATGAAGAACAACGGCTTTGTCCCGTTTATGTTGATAGCCTGTACTTTCAACCGGGAAAGAGGGGTAGTCTTGAAGAAACAGACATTTATCCAGGGGGCCATGATCCTGCTCGCGGCAGGCATAATTAATCGAATACTTGGTTTCATCCCGCGCATTGCGCTGCCACGAGTCATCGGTGCAGAAGGTGTTGGCATCTACCAATTGAGCTATCCCTTTTTTATCGTACTGGTGACATTAATTACGGGTGGTATTCCGCTCGCCGTAGCCAAGCTCGTAGCCGAAGCTGATACCGGTGCCAATCGTTATTCCCCCCAGCGAATCCTGCAAGTAAGCTTAAGCTTTACGTTGACCTTGGGTGTAGTATTCATGTTTTTATGCATCCTATTTGCACCCTGGGTTACCAAGTACGTGCTCACAGATGAGCGGGTATACCATACGTTTGTTAGTATGAGCCCCATGATTGCCATTATCGCCGTATCTGCTGTCTACAGAGGGTATTTCCAAGGTAAGCAAAACATGATGCCTACTGCCATTTCATCCATTGTTGAAACCATCATTCGTATCGTCTGTGTCATTTGGTTTGCCTGGCTTCTCCTCCCCCACGGTATTGCCCAAGCTGCTGCTGGTGCCATGCTGGGAGCGCTTGTTGGAGAATTCGGCGGTATGCTTGTACTCTTGTGGAAGTATAACAGGCAGAAGAAAGAGTTACCGCTCGCTAACCAACAGAACATGTCCAATCTCACAGCCAAACCTTTAAACCCAATACCTTCAGTTCTGAAAGAAACAGGTACTCCACAGCCGGGATTAATCCGGCGTTTGCTTGCAATCTCTATTCCTGTTACAGCAGGCCGATTGGTTGGCTCCTTATCCTATCTGGCCGAAACCATCGTTACTGCCCAGAGTCTGGCTCTGGCAGGCATATCCAAAGGGCTCGCTACAGCACAATATGGTGCATTACAAGGTATGATTATTCCTTTGTTGCTGCTGCCGGGGGCACTAACCTCATCGCTCGCGACATCACTTGTGCCTTCACTGTCCGAAGCTTCTGCTCAGGGAGATCGCGCACTGATTCACAAAAGAATGCATCAGGCATTACGCTTGGCACTTGTGACAGGTGCTCCGTTTTCCGTGTTTATGTATGTGCTTGCCGAACCGATGTGTCTTGTTCTGTATAATGATGCATCGATCGGAAGCATGCTGAAGCTAATGGCTCCCTTTGCTTTGTTCATCTATATTCAAGCTCCTCTTCAAGCTGCACTACAAGCTCTTGACCGTCCGGGTAAAGCATTGCTGAATACGTTTATCGGTGCTGTTATCAAAATCACGTTGATTTTAACGCTTGCTTCCCGGCCTGAATATGGCATCTTCGGTGCAGTCATCGCCATCTGTGTGAATTCTACGGTAGTTACCCTGTTACATGCCCAAAGTGTACGTAGCCTGCTACAGTTCCGCTTCAGAATGATGGATTGGGTCAAGACGGGTGCAGGAATGTTTATCATGGGAGCAGCGACCCTACTCGTATACGAAGAGACTGCCATGATATTGCCTTTTTGGGTGAGGATGCTTCTCGCTCCTTTTGTCGGGCTTATCGTGTATTTCATCGTCATGGGCTGGACCAAAATGATTGACTTTCATGATCTGTCCCGTGCTCCTTTAATTGGTTTATGGTTCAAGCGCCGCTCAGGCAAATGATTTTCATTTTTTATCATCTTTTGGACTGACATATATCTTCCCATTGTGGTCAATGGAGCATATAAATACATCTTTGAAATCCATAATTCCGTTCTGTTGAATTTGATTTTTCAGCCAAAATCTCGTTTTCTGAATGATCTCCAGATTCTGATCCTGGACCTTTCCGTCCATAATTAAGGGTAGTGGCAGACCTTCATATTTAATATTTGGAAATCCGTCAATCTGATTTTTCTCTGTTTTGGATTTACCGGAAGAAGCCCCTTCTGAATCAGAGCCGGAAGAACTGCTGTCGTTAGAAGTATTTTCATCCTTGGGAAAAACGGTCAGCTTGCCTGTGGTCTCCAAAATAGCGAAATCAACCTCACCGATACTATCTACATTCTGTTCACGGAGTTGTTGTAATAGATCATCCAGATTATATCGTTGCTTCCGCATCTCATCCCGGTGAAGAACGCCTTTGGAGATCAAAACAGTAGGTTTGCCATCAATTATCAGGCGAAGACGCCGACTTTTAAGGCCTATAAAGGCCATTCCGATCTGTACAATGATCAAGGTAAGCATGGGGGCAATCCCGTGAGAGAGCGGTTTATCAATATCTTCAATGACAAAAGCAGCCATTTCAGCAAGCATAATGGACACGACAAGATCAAACATGGATAGCTTACCAATCTCACGTTTACCCATAACCCTCATTGCGCAGTACACCAGAAAGTACATGAGAATGGTTCGAAAGATATGTGATCCGACATCTGGGAAGTTCACAACAGGGGTCCTCCTTCGAAACTGAGTTTTTAACAGTTAGCTGGGTAATGCAATCCCTATTTTGACCTGAACCTTACATGCTCATGCAGAAATAATCTGTTCATTTAATGGAAAACAGTTCATAAGTCCGAAGGCTTGACCATACACTGTATTAACTTATAACTTGTACAAGGGGGTTGCTTCATGCAATTGATCCGCCGCTTGGTTTCGTTTCGAGTGTCCAATCCGATTCTGTCAGGCCTCTGTCAGGCTTTTGTATGGATGTTTATCGGGGCATTTATTCTCTCCTTGTTTCTCTGGATGAGCGGAATGCGGGAACAGGACCTCTCGTTGTATACCTATGTTGTTCATGGCTTGTCATTATTGGTTGGTGGTTTTGTCGCAGGCAAACGTTCTGGTGAAAAAGGATGGTACTACGGAGGGATTACCGGAATCGTATATGGACTGCTTGTGCTGTTGATCGGATTTCTCGCGCTGGATGCTTCGTTTAATTGGAAGGATAGTTTACAACTGCTTAGCGCGTTCTTCATTTCAGCTCTCGGTGGTATGTTCGGTGTTAATACGCATCGCTCCTAGCTGACTCGTAAAGAACATCTACCTTCCCTCATAAATCAAAAAAGAGAACCGGGTCTCCAGGGAGATCCGGTTCTCTACTAGGGAATACGCCACAAACGCACCCTCGTTATTCTATGTTACAGTAACTATTCAACAGCCGTATCACGAGCTACAGCCGTGCTGATTGCATTACGGTCAAATGTAAGCTTAGTTACATCGTTTACACGCAATACAACCACATCGTCCGTAATCTCAGCGATCGTACCGTGAAGGCCACCAATCGTTACAATTTTATCGCCCTTTTTCAATTGGCTTAGCATGGAATTCCGTTGCTTTTGCTTTTTGTTCTGTGGACGAATCATTAAGAAGTAGAAAATCGCAACCATGAGTACTAAAGGTACAATCAAAGATACGATCCCACCGCCTTGCGCTCCTGCTAGAGGCATTCCTTGAAACATTCAAACTCCCCCTTATCGACTATACATACAGATATTGCTTGTTACGCTGGTTCCCTCAAAACCTCAATCAGAAACCTTTGTCATTGTCATGAAGACCATATTGATCGAAAAATTCATCCCGGAAATCAAGCAAACGATCTTCCATAATGGCTTTACGTACATTACGCATCAGATTCTGCAAGAAATGAAGATTATGGATCGTTGTCAAACGCAGGCCAAATGTTTCATCTGCTTTGATCAAATGACGCAGATAAGCTCTGGAATAGTTGCGACAAGTGTAGCAATCACATTCAGGGTCAAGTGGCCCAAAATCAGTTGCAAACTTGGCATTGCGAACTACCAGACGTCCTTGGCTGGTCATCGTTGTTCCGTTACGGGCAATCCGAGTTGGCAGAACACAGTCGAACATGTCCACTCCACGAATTGATCCCTCAATCAACGCATCGGGCGAACCTACCCCCATCAAATAACGTGGTTTATTGGATGGCAACAAAGGTAACGTATAATCCAATACACCATACATCAAATGTTTCGGTTCTCCAACACTCAGTCCACCAATAGCATACCCCGGGAAATCCATGGAAGTCAAATCTGCGGCGCTCTGACGGCGAAGATCTTCATGCATGCCTCCCTGTACGATGGCAAACAGACCTTGGTCATGCGGACGAGCGTGACTTTCGAGACAACGTTCTGCCCAGCGGCTTGTTCTTTCGAGTGATTTTTTTACATATTCATATTCAGCCGGATACGGTGGGCATTCGTCAAACGCCATCATAATATCGGAGCCAAGTGCATTCTGGATTTCCATCGCCACTTCAGGAGAAAGGAACTTCTTGTCTCCATTCAGATGAGAACGGAAGTTAACGCCTTCTTCCGTAATCTTGCGCATCTCGCTGAGAGAAAACACTTGGAATCCGCCGCTGTCCGTCAGAATTGGACGATCCCAGTTCATGAATTTGTGCAATCCGCCAGCTTCACGGATGATTTCATGTCCTGGTCTCAGAAACAGGTGATAGGTATTACTCAAAATAATCTGAGCATCCATTTCTTTCAACTCTTCAGGGCTCATTGTTTTGACAGTCGCCTGTGTACCTACAGGCATAAAGGTTGGTGTCTCAATAATACCGTGAGGTGTATGTACACGTCCCAGACGTGCACCGGATTGTTTGCAAGTTTTGATATGTTCATACGTAATTGCTGCCATTGGTTTTAATCATCCTCTAAAAGTTAATCGTTATACTAATATATCAACATGGCATCGCCGAAGCTGAAGAACCGGTATTTCTCTTGGATGGCTTCCTCATATGCCTGCATAATATGTTCCCTGCCTGCTAGTGCACTAACCAACATAACCAACGTGGATTTCGGGAGATGAAAATTCGTAAGCATCCCATCGATCACTTTGAAGGAATAGCCTGGGTAGATGAAAATGCTGGTCCATCCGCTGCTCGCTTGCAGTATTCCATTTTCAAATTTGCTACCTACCGTTTCCAAAGTTCGGCAACTCGTAGTCCCAACCGCAAAAACACGGTGTCCATTCTCTTTGGTCTGGTTAATCAGGTCTGCTGTTTCTTGTGACAAGGAGTAATACTCCTCATGCATGACATGATCTTCAACAACGTCAACCGACATTGGTCTGAATGTTCCCAGTCCTACATGAAGCGTGATGAAGGCGACATTAACACCCTTGGCTCGAATCTGGTTCAGCAACTCATCCGTAAAATGTAATCCCGCTGTAGGTGCAGCCGCCGATCCTTCATGCTTGGCGTACACGGTCTGATACCGTTCGCGGTCATCCAATGTCTCCTTGATATAAGGGGGCAACGGCATCTCACCCAGACGGTCCAAAATCTCTTGGAAGATTCCATCATACGTAAACGTAAGTGTACGTGCCCCCATCTCGCCCTCTTCTTCAATGATTGCCTTGAGTTCATCACTAAATACGATGACTGAACCGGCTTTCAGCTTTTTACCCGGCTTAACCAGTGCTTCCCACTTATCGCCTTCCACATTTTTGAGCAATAACACTTCCGCTTTTGCTCCGGTATCTTCTTTTGTACCGAACAGACGGGCTGGTAGAACACGTGTATCATTCAGAATTAATGTATCGCCGGGATTCAGAAAATCGATAATATCGGGAAACGTTTGATGATTAATCTCACCACTATCTTTGTTCAAGGTGAGCAAACGGGATGCCGTGCGATCAAGCAACGGCGTCTGTGCTATCAATTGCTCTGGTAATTCAAAATCATATAAGTTCACATTCATTTAGTTTCATTCCTTAACAATAGTCGCATTTTGATAATAGTGTTTCAATATTGCCTGGTAATCATACCCTTCATCTGCCATACCTTTGGCTCCCCATTGGGACAAGCCCAATCCGTGGCCATTGCCCTGACCGATGAACATGAAGGTCTGACCCTGCGTCACCGCTCTCGCTTGACCATCACCACTCATAACCACAAGTGCATTACCGGATGATGTTCCTGCGCCAGAAGAAGACAATACAGAGGCACCATTTGAGCCGGTTTTACTGGCTGTTTTGCCGTCAGCGCCTAATACAGTATAACTTCCGGTCCCTGCAATATCAAATAAAGTGCTCGGTAATCCACCGAGCGCAGAGCGGTATGTATCGGCATATTTCACCGTCATAGCCTGTCCGTTGGCAGTGACTTCAAGTGCTCTTCCGGAAGGTCCACGCTTGGTCACTTCCAAGGTTGAGATTGAAGCAGGAGCAGACGCTGTTGTTTTACCCTGAAGGGATTTAACCAACTGGGCAGACGTGAAAGGTCCTCTCACCCAAGCATAATCGTTGGATTGAGCCACTTTTGCCAACACAACAGCTTCGTTGCCTGGATTCATTTTGGCTACAGGTTCAACGGTGGATTGAATTAACGGAACGGAACGCACATTGGTATTCTGAGCCGTTACCGTCACTTTTGCCAGTCCTGCATTGGTCTTGGTCGTTAATTCTTTGATGTTGTCCTCACGAATGTACCCGCTAACGCCTGTATCCAGTAGCACATGGTACCACGTATGTAATCCTGCCTGAGCTGATGTATCTCCTGAGCTAACCACATTGGTGAACACACCTGCTCCGCCGTTCCATACCTCAGAAGGATGAGCCGTCTGGCCGCCAGCATTGGAGGAGAATACAGCTTCGATGATTTTCCCACCGCTCTTGACCACTTCTCCAGCCGTTGCATCCACTGCACTGGTTACTTTATCGTTCTCCGAACCAATCCCGTTGTAGGCTTGGCTGAGCGTTGTATCCACGACATTCGCAATTTTGAAACGTTCACCCTGTTGAAGCGCGTAGGATCGAGCAGCTACGGCTTGAACTTTCAGAGCTTCAGCAGGCCAGGAGGAATACACCTCTGCCCCTACGACAGAGTACAGGTATTGCTCCAGTGGAACGACGTTGACCAACGCCAGATCACCACTTACGATGCTGATTTCCATATCTCCACGATACGTTCGCTGGGAACGTTCCACTACTTTGATACCATTGCCATTCCCTTGTACCAATGCTTTGGATTCAGTACCTGCAATGGTGTAATGCGGAGCTGTTTTGAGTGCATCCGTACTTAATCCTGCATCCTGGCGGATGATGAGCCCTGCATTAGTGTTGACAGGTGAAAGGCTTACCCCCGGAGCTTTGGCTTCCACACTGTTCTTCAATGCGGTTAATTCCGCATCCGTTGAAGCTTCACCCACCCATACCGCGTATGCTTGGCTTCCACCACTCAGTTGAAGGACAGGATAGACACTACTAACTCCTGTTGATAAAAGGATGGCTTGTGCTGCCTCTGCTTCCTGAATCGAACCATAGGTTCCAGCAGACAGGCGTTTACTTCCCGTTACAGCTGGCTTTTGACCAGCCAATTGAGCTGCTGCTACCTTTTGTACTCGTGTAACAGCTTGTCCTGCCAGTGCCTCCGTTGCATAGTTGCCTGTGTAGAGCTGGTAAATGGCATTTCCATTCACAGACGTTGTGAACAGCAACGGTTTATCTGCGGTTGCCTGCAACAATTTTGCTGCTGCAGATGCTGCCTTAAAGTCCGCTGTTTCCAACACCTTTACTCGGAATCCATCTGCACTGAAACGGACTTGTCCTGCCGGAAGGTTTACATTTGCGCCGCTCTCCGATTGGATGCTCCATTGTCCTGTCGATTCAAGCGTGATGAGTGGTGTAGTTGATTTATACGCACTGCCCAGATTCGCAAACATGGCTACCCGGATCGTCTGTCCATCATTTCCTGCTGCGTATGCAGGCACTTGCAGACAACCCACTGTCAAAAGAGCTGCCGCCAGTACCTTCAATCGACGACTCCACTTCTTCGTTCGTATTGCTTTTCCCACAATCAGACTCCTCTCCGTGCATTTCTTTCATTTTATATCGGATTAACACGTGATTATTTCAATGTTTATGGTGAACCTTCAAATGAGCATGTTCAACAGATTCGATTATTTCCCATCTCTTGGTGGAACAGGCAAACCCAAATGATGATAGGCGAGATCTGTTACGATCCTGCCCCTTGGTGTACGCTGAATCATACCAATCTGAAGCAGATACGGTTCATAGACATCCTCGATCGTCTGACTTTCTTCCCCGATTGTAGCAGCAATTGTATCCAATCCTACGGGACCTCCCCGGAAGCTGTTGATCATCGATTTGAGCATCTTATGGTCAATGTCATCCAGACCACGCGGATCAATCTGGAGACGTTGCAGCGCTTCTTCCGCCAGTGTCTGCGTTATAATCCCATCACCACGCACCTGTGCAAAGTCGCGTACTCGTTTTAACAAACGGTTCGCGATCCTCGGTGTCCCACGTGAGCGCAATGCAATCTCTTGCGCAGCATCTCCCACAATCTCTACACCCAAAATTTCGGTAGAGCGTGAGACGATATAAGCCAGCTCATCAACCGTATAGAATTCCAAGCGACTTATAACACCAAATCGATCTCGAAGTGGAGCAGACAGCAATCCAGCACGCGTTGTAGCCCCAATCAGAGTGAATGGTGGCAGATCCAGCCGAACGGAACGTGCACTTGGACCTTTACCAATCATAATATCCAATGCCGAATCTTCCATAGCAGGGTACATGACTTCTTCAACCGTACGATGCAAACGATGAATCTCATCAATAAACAAGACATCGCCTTCCTGCAGATTGGTTAACAATGCTGCAAGATCACCCGGGCGTTCAATGGCCGGGCCTGACGTAGTTCGTAAATTAACGCCCAATTCGTTGGCAATAATGTTGGCAAGTGTTGTTTTACCAAGTCCAGGTGGTCCATATAACAAAACGTGATCCAATGCCTCATTACGAAATTTGGCAGCTTCAATATATATCTTTAAATTTTCCTTCACCTGATTCTGCCCGATATATTCATTCAGATACCGGGGACGAAGACTCAACTCAACATTTTGGTCCTCCATCATCAGGTTCGCGGAAATAATCCGGTCATCCATGTTCATCCCTACCTTTTTTTGCAGGCTACAGCTATATTATAATATGCAATTTGTATTATCCCGTAAACAGCATTTGCAGCGCCTTTTTCATCAACACATCAACGGAATCTGCTGTAGTAACATCCTTTTTCAATTTGAGCCATACTTTATCAAGCTCACTGTCAGTATACCCAAGTGCCTTGAGACCTTCACGTGCCTCATCCCAGGCTGAACCACTTCCCGACTCTTCCGATGGAGGAGCGAACAACCCAGTTGCATACGCTGCCGCGCCAAAACTATCCAGCTTATCCTTGAGATCCAGAATCATGCGTTGTGCAGTCTTCTTGCCGATGCCTGGCAATTTGGTCAAGAACGTAAGATTCTCCTGATAAATCGCCGTAACCACATGTTCTGGTGTACCTCCAGCGAGTATGCCCAGAGCTACTTTTGGCCCAATACCGGATACTTCAATCAGTTTACGGAACAAACGCTGCTCATCCCGTGTAACAAATCCAAACAGCAACATCGCATCCTCACGCACATGATGGTGAGTGTACACGGTAATTTCGCCTTCTTGCTTCGCAAACGCAAATGGATTCGGACAGAAAACGCGATACCCCACGCCATGAACATCCAGCACAATATAATCATTCTCTACATGAATGAACTGTCCTCTTAGAAAATCAATCATTTTCGCAATACCTCATTCAACTTGGAATTTAATGTATAAGAGTGTGCATGGCACACGGCTACAGCCAATGCATCCGCTACGTCATCCGGCTTAGGAACGACCTGAAGACGCAAGAACATTTTGACCATCTCCTGTACTTGCTTCTTCTCCGCTTTACCGTACCCCACAACAGCCTGCTTGATCTGCATTGGCGTATACTCTGCAATAGGCAAACCCTTCTGTGCGGCAGCGAGTACCATAACGCCTCTCGCCTGACTGACAGACATTGCTGTTGTAACGTTCCGATTGAAAAAAAGTTTCTCCAGCGCTACTGCGTCCGGTTTGTATTTATCAATCAATTGCACCATACCTTCATATACGTGAAGCAACCGTTCCTCTTCAGGGGTATGAGCTTCCGTCTGAATACATCCATATTGTACGGGTACCACCTTACTGCCGATTTTATCCACAAAACCAAAACCAACAATCGCAATCCCCGGGTCAATTCCCAAAAAACGCAAAACCATCTCTCCCTCACAAAAGCGAACATATGTATCGTTCATTTCATTATAACAAAAGATAGACCCTGCGGCAGGAAAAACTTTGTCTAACTGATTACTCGCCTTTATTCGTGAATTTTTTACATGTTTATACGTATTTTCATGTATTTCAGTTCAAACGACAAAAAGGACATCTCTTCGATGTCCTTCATCACATTCCACGTATTTTAGATTCAATCGCTTGGTTACGTAAACCACCAATGTTATTGCTTGCCACCATCGTTTCAGTACTTCACAATTTTAATACCGTAGGTGAGGACGTTTGGATTACCCGCCATTACGGATTAAATGATGGTCTTCATCCACGGCATAGTCACTGAACGTAGAGATCACGCTATCATACTCATCCTTGTCTTGAATCCGAATACCCTGTTGCAATTGCTCTAGTACGCCTTCAGGCAAAGAACTTTCCAACGTTCCAACATCCAATTGAAAGAACGTACGAATAACCTTCTCTTCTGCAGGCTTACCCTCGTACAAATTAAGGTTCCCTACAGCATCTATACTGATATAAGCCTGTTGTTTACAAAGCGGTGAAAGGTCATCTACACGTTGCTTCAAATGCAACTCATCTGATGTTCCAACGGTAGCATCCCATTCCGGATGTTGAGCTAGCAGCATCTTCAACTGTGGTCTAGCCATCTTGCCTAACTGCTCTGTTTCCACTCCGCAGATGTACTGTGTCTCCAAAACCACACTTGTTAAATGATCCGGATCAGAATCAAGTTGCTCTACTAACGCCTGAATCTCCTGTTCATATCTTGCTTCCTGCGTAACAGGGCCCATCACACTCGTTGCCTCACTAAAATTAGTTGTCAGCAAACGCTCTATCGCCGATGAGATAGACAACCCGCTGTAAGCCAATATCGTAACTGCAAGCAGAGCCGCCGTCATCCATACTGTTCGTTTCCACCGTCTCCAGCGTCTCTTGAATTGTTTTCTGAAGTTAAACGTGTTCACATGAACCCCTTCTATCACTTTTTAAACCTATTGTGACCTAAAGATTGAGGCTTTATGCACAATTAACTTGTTGTCTGAAGAAGGAACACGCATGTGTTAGCTTAGAGAATTTGTCATAGTTAATATCGAACCTGCATTTATAGAATCTTATATAGATAAATATAAAAAAACACTATCTAATTATAGATAGTGTTTTTAGAGATCGGGATGACACGATTTGAACATGCGACCCCCTGGTCCCAAACCAGGTGCTCTACCAAGCTGAGCTACATCCCGTTATATATACCGGCGAGAGGACTCGAACCTCCACGGTTTCCCACTCGATTTTGAGTCGAGCGCGTCTGCCATTCCGCCACGCCGGCAAATTTGAAGTTATAATGGCGCGCCCTGAGAGATTCGAACTCCCGGCCTTTTGATTCGTAGTCAAACGCTCTATCCAGCTGAGCTAAGGGCGCAAATATTGGAGCGGAAGACGGGAATCGAACCCGCGACCCTCGCCTTGGCAAGGCGATGCTCTACCGCTGAGCCACTTCCGCACACGGTATTATTAATATAAAAATGGCGGAACCGACGGGATTCGAACCCGCGATCTCCTGCGTGACAGGCAGGCATGTTAGGCCAACTACACCACGGTTCCAGATCACTTTCTCAAAGGAAAGTATAATTGCGGGGGCAGGATTTGAACCTGCGGCCTTCGGGTTATGAGCCCGACGAGCTACCGGGCTGCTCCACCCCGCGTCGTTATAAAGTTTATATGGTGGAGGCTGAGGGGATCGAACCCCCGACCCTCTGCTTGTAAGGCAGATGCTCTCCCAGCTGAGCTAAGCCTCCATATTATGACCCGTAGGGGATTCGAACCCCTGTTACCTCCGTGAAAGGGAGGTGTCTTAACCCCTTGACCAACGGGCCTTAATGGCTCCCCGAACAGGGCTCGAACCTGTGACAACTCGATTAACAGTCGAGTGCTCTACCAACTGAGCTATCAGGGAATATATGCATTTGCAGTGCAAATGCAATTCATCGTACAACATCAACATGCAGAGCCTGTTTTCTATGTATGATGAAAGAGTTCGCTTGGCGGCGTCCTACTCTCCCAGGACCCTGCGGTCCAAGTACCATCGGCGCTAGAGGGCTTAACGGTCGTGTTCGGGATGGGTACGTGTGGAACCCCTCCGCCATCGCCACCAAACGCATAGCTTAGCTTACATTCAGAGATCGTTCTCTGAAAACTAGATTCGAAACGAAACATGCGAATTACAACTTGCTATTGGATAAGCCCTCGACCGATTAGTACTGGTCAGCTCCATGCATTGCTGCACTTCCACCCCCAGCCTATCTACCTCGTCGTCTTCAAGGGGTCTTACATACTGGGAAATCTCATCTTGAGGGGGCTTCACGCTTAGATGCTTTCAGCGTTTATCCCGTCCGTACATAGCTACCCAGCGGTGCTCCTGGCGGAACAACTGGTACACCAGCGGTACGTCCATCCCGGTCCTCTCGTACTAAGGACAGCTCCTCTCAAATTTCCTACGCCCACGACAGATAGGGACCGAACTGTCTCACGACGTTCTGAACCCAGCTCGCGTACCGCTTTAATGGGCGAACAGCCCAACCCTTGGGACCTACTTCAGCCCCAGGATGCGATGAGCCGACATCGAGGTGCCAAACCTCCCCGTCGATGTGGACTCTTGGGGGAGATAAGCCTGTTATCCCCAGGGTAGCTTTTATCCGTTGAGCGATGGCCCTTCCATGCGGTACCACCGGATCACTAAGCCCGACTTTCGTCCCTGCTCGACTTGTAGGTCTCGCAGTCAAGCTCCCTTATGCCTTTGCACTCTTCGAATGATTTCCAACCATTCTGAGGGAACCTTTGGGCGCCTCCGTTACTCTTTAGGAGGCGACCGCCCCAGTCAAACTGCCCACCTGACACTGTCCCCGCACCGGATTACGGTACCAGGTTAGAACCTAGATACGATCAGGGTGGTATCCCAACGTTGCCTCCACGCAAGCTGGCGCTCACGTTTCAAAGGCTCCCACCTATCCTGTACAGATCGTACCCAAATTCAATATCAAGCTGCAGTAAAGCTCCATGGGGTCTTTCCGTCTTGTCGCGGGTAACCTGCATCTTCACAGGTATTAAAATTTCACCGGATCTCTCGTTGAGACAGCGCCCAAGTCGTTACGCCATTCGTGCGGGTCAGAATTTACCTGACAAGGAATTTCGCTACCTTAGGACCGTTATAGTTACGGCCGCCGTTTACTGGGGCTTCGGTTCACAGCTTCGGATTGCTCCTAACCACTCCCCTTAACCTTCCAGCACCGGGCAGGCGTCAGCCCGTATACTTCGCCTTACGGCTTCGCACAGACCTGTGTTTTTGCTAAACAGTCGCTTGGGCCTTTTCACTGCGGCCCCCTCGTGCTATTCACACTACCGGGGCACCCCTTCTCCCGAAGTTACGGGGTCATTTTGCCGAGTTCCTTAACGAGAGTTCTTCCGCGCGCCTTAGAATACTCTTCTCGCCTACCTGTGTCGGTTTGCGGTACGGGCACCATCACCTGGCTAGAGGCTTTTCTTGGCAGTGTGAGATCATGACCTTCGCTACTATAATTTTCGCTCCCCATCACAGCTCAGCCTTACAATGTGCGGATTTGCCTACACATCAGCCTTACTGCTTAGACGGACATCCATCAGTCCGCGTCACTACCCTACTGCGTCCCCCCATTGCTCATAACGGCTTACGGTGGTACAGGAATTTCGACCTGTTGTCCTTCGACTACGCCTTTCGGCCTCGCCTTAGGTCCCGACTTACCCTGAGCGGACGAGCCTTCCTCAGGAACCCTTAGGCTTTCGGCGGATCAGATTCTCACTGATCTTTTCGTTACTCATACCGGCATTCTCACTTGTATAATGTCCAGCGCTCCTTACGGTACACCTTCAACCCTTATACAACGCTCCCCTACCCCTGATGCAAAGCATCAAGCCATAGCTTCGGTGGTGTGTTTAGCCCCGTTACATTTTCGGCGCAGAGTCACTCGACCAGTGAGCTATTACGCACTCTTTCAATGGTGGCTGCTTCTAAGCCAACATCCTGGTTGTCTGTGCAACTCCACATCCTTTCCCACTTAACACACACTTGGGGACCTTAGCTGATGGTCTGGGCTGTTTCCCTTTTGACAATGGATCTTAGCACTCACTGTCTGACTCCCGGAAGTAAGTCTATGGCATTCGGAGTTTGACTGAGCTTGGTAACCCTTGCGGGCCCCGCACCCAATCAGTGCTCTACCTCCACGACTCTGTTTTCCGAGGCTAGCCCTAAAGCTATTTCGGGGAGAACCAGCTATCTCCGAGTTCGATTGGAATTTCTCCGCTACCCCCACCTCATCCCCGCATTTTTCAACATGCGTGGGTTCGGGCCTCCAGTGCGTGTTACCGCACCTTCACCCTGGACAGGGGTAGATCACCCGGTTTCGGGTCTACGTCCACGTACTACATCGCCCTATTCAGACTCGCTTTCGCTGCGGCTCCGGCTCTTCACCTTAACCTTGCACGGGAACGTAACTCGCCGGTTCATTCTACAAAAGGCACGCCATCACCCCTAAAACGGGCTCTGACTTTTTGTAAGCACACGGTTTCAGGTTCTATTTCACTCCCCTTCCGGGGTGCTTTTCACCTTTCCCTCACGGTACTGCTTCACTATCGGTCGCTAGGAAGTATTTAGCCTTGGCAGATGGTCCTGCCGGATTCATACGGGGTTTCACGTGCCCCGCACTACTCGGGATCCGTCTCGGAGGGAACCAACTTTCAATTACAGGGCTTTTACCTTCTTTGGCGGGCCTTTCCAGACCTCTTCGCTTAACCGGTTCCTTTGTAACTCCATGTGAGACGTCCCACAACCCCAAAGAGCAAGCTCTCTGGTTTGGGCTTCTCCGCGTTCGCTCGCCGCTACTGACGGAATCACTATTGTTTTCTCTTCCTCAGGGTACTTAGATGTTTCAGTTCCCCTGGTATGCCTCTGCATAACCTATGTATTCAGTTATGAGTAACTGGAAATTACCCCAGCTGGGTTTCCCCATTCGGACACCCCCGGATCAAAGCTTGCTTACAGCTCCCCGAGGCAGTTTCGTTGTTCGCCACGTCCTTCATCGGCTCCTAGCGCCTAGGCATCCTCCGTGTGCTCTTAGTAGCTTAACCATTTTGTTCCGGTTTCGGTCGCTCGCTTCCCTTGTTTTGCTTGCGCAAAGCCAAAAGTCACTCTCACCCGATACCATCACAAAAGCAATTTGACTACCGTTTTTATTGAAACTTGTTTACACAAGTTCAGCTAAAAAGGAATGTTCTAATTCGCGTTTGTTTCGTTTCGATATCTAGTTTTCAAAGAACAAGCTCCATGCAAAAGCAAGCTGTTTGAGAGTTTGAGCTCTCAAAACCGAACAACGAGTGAATAATTTGTGCTCTTCATTTCATCCACACCGAAGTGACGGACCGAAATGAATCGCTGTTGCAGGTTCTAAGAACCTGCTTATTTGAATGTTTCCGTTGCAGGAAACGATTCTCCATAGAAAGGAGGTGATCCAGCCGCACCTTCCGATACGGCTACCTTGTTACGACTTCACCCCAATCATCTATCCCACCTTCGGCGGCTGGCTCCTTGCGGTTACCCCACCGACTTCGGGTGTTATAAACTCTCGTGGTGTGACGGGCGGTGTGTACAAGACCCGGGAACGTATTCACCGCGGCATGCTGATCCGCGATTACTAGCAATTCCGACTTCATGCAGGCGAGTTGCAGCCTGCAATCCGAACTGAGACCGGCTTTGTTGGGATTGGCTCCATCTCGCGATTTCGCAGCCCGTTGTACCGGCCATTGTAGTACGTGTGTAGCCCAGGTCATAAGGGGCATGATGATTTGACGTCATCCCCACCTTCCTCCGGTTTGTCACCGGCAGTCTATCTAGAGTGCCCACCCGAAGTGCTGGCAACTAAATATAAGGGTTGCGCTCGTTGCGGGACTTAACCCAACATCTCACGACACGAGCTGACGACAACCATGCACCACCTGTCTTGAATGTTCCGAAGAAAAGGTACATCTCTGCACCGGTCATTCAGATGTCAAGACCTGGTAAGGTTCTTCGCGTTGCTTCGAATTAAACCACATACTCCACTGCTTGTGCGGGTCCCCGTCAATTCCTTTGAGTTTCAGTCTTGCGACCGTACTCCCCAGGCGGAGTGCTTAATGTGTTAACTTCGGCACCAAGGGTATCGAAACCCCTAACACCTAGCACTCATCGTTTACGGCGTGGACTACCAGGGTATCTAATCCTGTTTGCTCCCCACGCTTTCGCGCCTCAGCGTCAGTTACAGCCCAGAGAGTCGCCTTCGCCACTGGTGTTCCTCCACATATCTACGCATTTCACCGCTACACGTGGAATTCCACTCTCCTCTTCTGCACTCAAGTCACCCAGTTTCCAGTGCGATCCGGGGTTGAGCCCCGGGATTAAACACCAGACTTAAATGACCGCCTGCGCGCGCTTTACGCCCAATAATTCCGGACAACGCTTGCCCCCTACGTATTACCGCGGCTGCTGGCACGTAGTTAGCCGGGGCTTTCTTCTCAGGTACCGTCACCTTGAGAGCAGTTACTCTCCCAAGCGTTCTTCCCTGGCAACAGAGCTTTACGATCCGAAAACCTTCATCACTCACGCGGCATTGCTCCGTCAGGCTTTCGCCCATTGCGGAAGATTCCCTACTGCTGCCTCCCGTAGGAGTCTGGGCCGTGTCTCAGTCCCAGTGTGGCCGATCACCCTCTCAGGTCGGCTACGCATCGTCGCCTTGGTGAGCCGTTACCTCACCAACTAGCTAATGCGCCGCAGGCCCATCCCCAAGTGACAGATTGCTCCGTCTTTCCAGTTTCCTTCAGGCGAAGAAAACAATTATTCGGTATTAGCTACCGTTTCCGGTAGTTGTCCCAAACTTGAGGGCAGGTTGCCTACGTGTTACTCACCCGTCCGCCGCTAACCATCAGAGAAGCAAGCTTCTCTTCAAGTCCGCTCGACTTGCATGTATTAGGCATGCCGCCAGCGTTCGTCCTGAGCCAGGATCAAACTCTCCAATAAAGTATTGAAAAGAGCGATAAGCTCATTTTGAATCTGACGAGATTAAAAATCTCATTTGTGCTCCAGCCGATTCAAGCCAAGGCTTGTCTCCAACTTTCGCGTTCATTCTGCAAGCAGAATGTTTACTCACTCGTTGTTCAGTTTTCAAAGATCAAACTTGTTTCATTACCTCTTATGTTTCCCGTGTCAGCACTGTGTTTCAGCGGCGACTTAAATAATATATCATACGGCTGAATGTAATGCAACAGTTTTTTTCATTTCTTTTCTTTAGTAGTTTTACATTAGCTAAAGCTATCATATCCGTTCCCTATCTTGTCCTATCATATTAGGTCATGCTCATAGGGTACAAATATTTTAACACATTTATGAAAGGGTTTACAATAGCTTCTTAATAAAATGCTTTCTATTATTTCCTGAGCAACTATCTCCGTTATGTGCAACTCAATGTTTACTCAGGTAAGCGGGAAGCCAGCTCTCTATTACGGAGCTGGCTTCCCGCTTGTATAACAGGGACCTCACTTATTCATCAATCGCAATCTCCAGGTTAGTTCTGTATCCATGGATTACGACGCTTTTTATCGGATTTCCGTTGGTTGGAAGTAGCTGCACCCTCTCTGGATGTTTTCCCGGACACGGATACCTTGGATTTATTCTTCAGAGGAGCCTTGCTTGTTCTGCGTTTTGCAGCGGCCGGCTTATTCCCTGCTTGCTTAGACTTCCCTTCCGAATCTGATCCAACCTCTTCAATTGCTACCTGACTTAAGTTAGCGTCTTCACGCCCCCCTTTTTTGCCACCCTTCCCTTGCCCCTGAGGAGGATACATTTCACCAAATGCTCCAAGCGGGGACGGGGGAACCATGTTCTGAGTAGGGTACGGATTCTGATAAGCATACTCAATAGGCTGGTTTGGCATCGTTGATGTGGACATTTCAGGCGGCATACCGTACGAAGGACCATACATATTCCAAGCCGGATCCTGATAACCATGAGAAGGATAAGTATACTGAGGCATATGTGTATGTGAGCCACATCCGCATGGAGGGTACGGAAGCATTGAGTATGGAGATATGAAAGGCGGCTGATGATTCATATGACTAGGTGCTGCGTATGTTGGGAATGGACTATTCACTTCGCCAGCTGGCGCAATCGGAAATGAGTTGTTTTGCATTTCTGCGGACAGATTCGGCATAACGTTATTGTGGTTATAACCCTGCTCCGCGCCAGTCCACGGACTGTTAGGCAGATCACTGCCACTATAAGGACTAACTTCCGGAATCCCTGGAAACGCCGCATTGTTACTCGCTCCTGCCGTGTACATGTCTTGCTGAGCACCATACACCTCTTGTACAGAAACCGGGATTTGAACATAAGGGTGCTCGGCTGGCGCATGATGCAACTTATTACCACAACCACAAGGTTTTTTCGTTGCTGGTGCAACCTCAGTTGGAGACTTTGTATTAGGCATTACAGGCAAAGGCATAATTTCAGGCGAAAGATTAGGCATTGTGTATTTCTTGGATTCTGCTACCGGTTTTACATAAACTTCGGGTTTAACCTCTTCTTTTTTGTGCGTTTCCTTTTCGGGTTTCACTTCAGGAAGCTCCGGTAACTGCGGCAGTACCTCCAGTTCAGGCTTCACATTCGGCTTCTCCGTATTGGCTGGTGGTGGAGCAGGCACCGGGACAGGAACAGGAACCTCTGCTACCGGAGCAGGGGGAGTTGGCGCTACTGGAGCCGGTGGTTCCGGTTCTTTGACTCCCGTGTATTCCTTACCCTCAGGTGACAACTTTTCATGAGCAGCAATATTGCCGGCACCCGAATTAGATGTGCTGTTTCCTTGTGCGTGCATAGATGGAATATAAACTGTCTCCCCCACCAGCAGAGCGTTCGGATTTTTCAACTGTGGATTGGCATTGACCATGTCTTTTAAAGGAACTCCCCAGGCTTGTGCCAACTTCCATAACGAATCTCCTTGTTGCACCTTGTGACTGTGGAGCACACCCTCCGGTTTCGGTGTTACTGGCTCTGCAGGGATTTTGACCTTCATGCCAATATCCAGCTTGTCGGGATTTGTGATTTGCGGATTAGCCGCGATCAATTTGTCCAGCGCTACATTGTATTTTTGGGACAGCAGATATAATGTGTCGCCTTTTTTCACCATGTGTATTTTCACAGGGAACTAACCTCCTAGACGTCATACTTGGGCAGTACATTCGCCCATACCGTTACTACATCCTATGCAGAAACCGGGCTAATGACATCAACTAAACAAAAAAAATCCTCCTGTCTCTAAAATCCCCATACACCAGGTATGCAGAATTTTATCGGACAAGGAGGATTCCTGTTCCCTATGTTATGCAGTTCTAACTTAAGATTCCCACACTTTATATCCATCTTTGTCAACAATCTGACGGAATGCTTCCAGCAGTCTCAGCGTTACCGGACCTGCTACTCCCGTGCCAATTGTTCTTCCATCGACTTCATATGCAGCGATAACTTCTGCAGCTGTCCCGGTGAAAAAGACTTCGTCTGCGATATACACATCATGCAGGGTGAATGGCACTTCTTTTAATTCAAGCTCCAGTTCACCACATAGATCGATAATCGCTTGACGTGTAATCCCTTCAAGTGCTCCGAGATAACAAGGCGGCGTGTACACTACACCATTTTTGATGATGAAGATGTTATCACTTGAACCCTCAGTAACGTAACCTTGGGAGTTCAGCATAATTGCTTCACCAGCACCTGAATAGTTAGACTGGATTTTAACCAGGATGTTATTCAGATAGTTTAACGATTTAATTTTTGGATTCAATGCGTCCGGAATGTTCCGGCGTTGGGATACCGACACGGCTTTCAATCCAGTAAGATACGCTTCCTCCGGATAGATCGCCAATTGCTCCACGATGATGATTACGGATGCCTTAGGGCAACGTAACGGGTCCAACCCCAGATTACCAGGGCCACGCGATACAATAAGACGAATATAACCATTACGCATATCATTGCGGCGCACCGTTTCAGCCATGACTTCCAGCATCTCATCAATGGACAGCGGAATGTTCAAACTAATGGATTTTGCCGAATCATACAAACGATCCAAGTGGGCCTTACATCTGAAAATATTTCCGTTATAGATCCGAATACCTTCGAAAATCCCGTCTCCATACAAAAATCCATGATCATATACCGAAACGGTTGCGTTCTCCTTGGTCACATACTGACCATCCAAATAGATCCATTGTTCTGCCACCGATGACTGCACCTCCATAAAATATCCATTCCCTTTACTCCGAAACGTTATTAACCCGTCCATTGTACACCAAATGACAAGCCATTACTCGCTCATTCTACCCCGACTTATGACAACCTTCTAACATTCCCAAACACCGTCAGGTCAATTATCTCGAAGGATATGTATAACAAGGATAGCTACCCAGAACGCGCACCTGACAATTCAATGCTTCAATCTCCGCCATGGCTGCGGTAAGCAATACCGAATCGACCGTTTCCACAACATCAATGTAAAAATAGTAACTGCCCAATCGTTTCTTCGTTGGACGAGATTCGAGACGGGTCAAGTTCAGCTTCCGCCATGCAAAAGCCGACAATACCTGATGCAACGCACCCGGTGCATCTTCTGGCAACGTCACCAGCAAGCTGGTTTTTACATGATCCGGTTCACGTGGAATGTTCACAGGTTCATGGCCAATGAGCACAAAACGAGTGTAGTTGTTGTCATGATCTGTAACCCGTTCAGCCATAATGTCCAGACCATGCTTCTGAGCAGCAAGTTTGGTACCAATCGCTACCCAGCCCTTACCTGGATTTTTTTTCACAATTTCTACAGCTTCGGCTGTACTGTTCACACCTTCAAGATCCGCCCCAGGCGAATGCAGCCGAATAAAATTCTGACACTGCGGAATAGCCACAGGGTGAGACATAATCTTGGTGATTCTACCAAAGTCATAATCGCCACTCTCTGTCTTAAATTCCGAACCATGTCCAATCACATTCTGGATGGATGGGTATACCCACTCCGCCTGCATTGGAATATCCACTTCATTTACAAGCCAGTCCATATGAAGACTAACGGAACCCTCAATGGTATTTTCAATCGGAATGACACTGTATTGTGCATTCCCGCTATCCGTTGCTCTAAACACATCCGAAATCAGCTTGGAATGAAGCAAATCTAATGGTTCCCCGTTGAAAAGGAAATCAATTGCCTCATGAGAGACTGAGCCTTCAGGTAATACTGCAATTCGTTTCATGCATTAACTTCCCCTTTGATTCTGTCCAGAAAAGGACGTTCGTCTTGATCAGGCAACACGGTTACACCGTCCAAATCCGGATCGAGCCACAGTGCAGAAGCAGATATGCCCTCCCGCTCCATAGTGTCCAGCAAATATTGTTCCAATCCCGCTTTCCGGGTGTCATGACGATCTACCAAAGTCAATACGGTCGGGCCAGCTCCGCTCAGGGCAGCTCCCAACGCTCCATGATCAACAGCATGTTCCAATATCTCAGCCATGCCTGGCACCAATGATGCCCGATATGGTTGGTGAATTCGATCTGACATCGCCTTCTGAATCATATCCAGTCGTCCACTCGCCAAAGCGGCAACGAGCAGTGAAGATCTGCTAATGTTATACACCACATCAGACATGCCAAATTGCTCTGGAATTACATTCCTTGCTTTTGAAGTAGACAGCTGGAATTCAGGTACAATAACCAAAGCCTGCAGATCCTGGTGTGGTTCAATACGTATATGATCTACCTGTTGACCATTCCATGCAGCCGTAATAATACCGCCATACAGAGATGCTCCCACATTATCAGGATGCTTCTCGAGGGATGTGGCCATATCCAGAAGCTTCGCATCGGATAAAGGAGCACCAATTAATGCATTCGCTGCTGCCAATGCACCAACGATGGCTGATGCACTGCTCCCGAGTCCCCGCGTAAGCGGAATATCGGAATACATGGAAATCTCCAATTCAGGGATGGATACCCCAGCTTCATTGAATACCATCTGTGCCACTTCGTAAATCAAATTCGATTTATCTGTTGGCAGGCCTGTCAAATGATTGCCGTGAAGATGAAATGACGTCTGCTCGGCAGGTTTCATTTCCAACCAGGCATACAAAGACAATGCCATGCCCAGGGTATCAAACCCCGGACCGAGATTGGCTGTGCTTGCAGGTATTTTTACGGTTACCTTTTCACGCAAACTCATACAGATTGCTGCTCCAGTTGTGCAATAGCCGCCATTACTGCTTCTTCCGTATCTTCAACAACAAGTGGCTCAGTCGCTACTGTTTTGATCGCAATATTAGGATCTTTCAGGCCATTACCTGTCAGTACACAAACGACAGTCTCTCCGCCTTTAAAGTACCCTTCACTCTTCAGTTTGTATACACCGGCAAGGGAAGCCGCAGAAGCAGGTTCAGCAAAAATCCCTTCCCGAGAAGCAAGTGTACGATACGCTGTCAGAATTTGTTCATCCGTTACATAGTTGATCTGTCCACCAGATTCCTCAGCTGCAGCTACCGCCGTTTTCCAGCTCGCCGGATTACCGATTCGAATTGCTGTTGCTACCGTTTCAGGTTCAAGGATCGGCTCACCTTTGACAATGGCCATCGCACCTTCTGCTTCGAAACCAACCATACGTGGAAGCGTGCTGGACTTGCCTGCCTCTTTATATTCTTTGAAACCTTTCCAATAAGCCGAGATATTACCCGCATTACCGACTGGAATAGCCAGAACGTCAGGCGCTTCGCCAAGTTGTTCAATTACTTCAAACGCTGCTGTCTTCTGTCCTTCAATCCGGAACGGATTCACAGAGTTTACAAGCGTGATCGGATGTTTGGCTGTGATCTCACGCACAATCTCCAGTGCACGGTCAAAGTTACCATTGATCGCGATCACCTTAGCTCCATAGATCATGGCTTGGGCCAGTTTACCCAGTGCAATGTTGTTATTCGGGATCAGTACGATACAATTGAGGCCACCACGTGCGGCGTAGGCCGCTGCAGCTGCTGACGTATTACCTGTGGATGCACACATGATCGTACGGCTACCCTCTTCCATAGCTTTGGCAACTGCCATAACCATACCGCGGTCTTTGAAAGATCCCGTAGGGTTCAAACCTTCATACTTGAAATAAACATTCAAACCGAGTTCCTCAGACAGATTCTCTGCATGAATCAACGGTGTATTTCCTTCCTGAAGCGTAAGCAGGGGTGTATTTTCATTAACTGGAAGGTGCTCTCTGTACGTTTGCAAAAGTCCTTGATATCTCATTGTGGGTAAACTCCTTTATGTTTTAATAATCTGGAATGATGACCTGTTGAACCGGATATGATTAACTTGTACGTTATAACTGAAATAATTGAGATGCCGTATGGGATAAGGACAATTATCCTTCGACCCGGTAGACACTCTTAATGCGGCGAATGACGCTGAGTGATTCAAAATGTTTTAACACTTTATCCATGCTTGCCTTACTTGCATTATGTGTAACGATAATGATCTCGGCATCCGGGTTGTGCTCATTCGGCTGTTGAACAACCGACGCCAGACTGACATCATATTCTGCGAAAATTTGTGTAATTTGTGCCAATACACCGGCTTTATCGTCTACGTGTAGTAAAATAAAGTTTTTCGACACGATCTGCTCGTCGCTTTGCAGTCGCTTAATCTTATAAGGCACAATTGCTTTGAGACCGTTCACGCCAAGTTTAAGGTTTTTGGTAACCGCCACAATGTCAGCTACAACCGAAGTTGCCGTTGGGAGTTCTCCCGCACCCGCACCGTAGAACATCGTCTCCCCTACAGCTTCACCGTGTACATATACTGCGTTGAACACACCGTTGACTGAAGCAATTGGGTGATTCTGTCTAACCATTGTCGGCTGAACGCTGATCGTGATCTCATCGCCAATACGGTCCGCAATACCAAGTAACTTCATCTCATAGCCCAATCTTTTGGCATACATAATGTCTTCTCGAGTTACGGAGGATATTCCTTTAACGGTTACATCCTTCAACTCCACATTGGTGCGGAAACCGAGTGTACTCAATATCGCCATTTTGCGAGCTGCGTCAAGTCCCTCCACATCGGAAGTTGGATCGGATTCGGCGTATCCCAGAGCCTGTGCTTCAGCCAGTACTTCTTCATAGGATGCACCTTCCTGACTCATTTTGGTCAGAATAAAGTTCGTTGTTCCGTTCACAATCCCCATAATGCGGGTAATCCGATCAGAAGAGAAACCTTCAATCAGCGTACGAATGATCGGAATCCCTCCAGCAACACTCGCCTCATAGAACACGTCACATTGTTTTTCCTGTGCCTTCGCCAAAATCTCTGTACCATGCAGTGCCATGAGATCTTTGTTTGCTGTTACGATATGCTTCCCACGTTCCAACGCTTCAAGAATATACTCCTTCGTCTGATCAATGCCGCCCATGACTTCAACGATGACATCAATATCCGGATGACGAATGACTTCCCAAGGATCTTCCGTAAGCTTGGCACGGTCTACAGCAATAACACGTTCTTTCTCTGTATTTTTCACTGCGATCTTCTCGATGACAATCGGCGATCCAACCTGACTGCTCAGATCCTCCTGATTCCCTTCCACAATGCGAACGACTCCCGTTCCGACAGTTCCCAGACCCAACAATCCGACTTTTACCGGTTTCACTAACGATCTACCCCCTAATGTCTATTCTTGTCCGTCAGTCCTGTATGTTAAAGCCTAATTACCCTTGGCCTACAATACGTGTACGTCTTACTCCAGGCATATCTTGCATTCGATCCAGCATTTCACCAATTTCGCCATGAAGATGTGTCGTTTCCACCGAAATGACAACATTGGCTCTTCCTTGAAGCGGGATACTCTGATTAATCGTGAGTACGTTAGCTCCATAACCAGCTACATGTCCAAGCACACGAGACAAGATCCCCGACTGATGCTCCAGATCAATGGAGATCGTTACAATTCTCTCGCGCTCAAGCTGGTTGATCAGATGAATTCCATCTTTGTACTTGTAAAAGGCACTCCGGCTTAATCCGACCTGTTCAACCGCCTCATGCACTGTTTTAACATCCCCAGAAGCCAGTAGTTCTTTTACCTGCATGGTCTTCACCACTGCCTCTGGTAAAATATCTTCCCGTACTAAGTAATAGCGTTCGTTCACAGAACGTCCTCTCCTCAAAGACTCATGTATTCATATAGTGGACATTATATAGGATCTATGACAAAAGGGCAATACATGACACGCCTATTTTTTGAAATACGTTCCTCACAGTATACAAGTTTATCCCTCTCCCATGTCAGGAAAAAACAAAAAAAACGCAGAGTTGCGGGTCAACTTCCCACTTCTCTGCGTTCCTATATCAATCTGTCTCTCCACGGAAGACGGCTACTTAGTAGTAACTGCTACCTTCCACGAATTCGAATTCAAAGTCTCCAATACGAACGATGGTGCCTTCTACAGCTCCGCGCTTACGCAACTCAGCATCCACACCCATATAACGCAGTGTACGTGCGAGTTTCAGTATAGCCTCGTGCGAGTTCAGTTGCATCCGTTTCATCATGCGGTCAATCTTGGCACTTTCGACAACGAACATTTCATTCTCACGCACAATTTTGAAACCATCGTCTTCTTTTTTGTCCAGACTGTATACTTTACGTTCAGATACATCTGCTACCTCTTCAACCACTCGCTCGTCTGGAGCCTGATCCAGCAGATCAGCTGCACGATACAGAAGTTCTTGAATCCCTTTACGAGTCAAGGATGAAATTGGCATCACTTCAATATCAGGTTGCACTTCACGAACTTGCTGTAAAAATTGCTCCAGGTTCGCTTCAGAGTCTGGCATATCCATCTTGTTAGCTGCTACAACTTGCGTTCTCTCGGCGAGAAGCGGATTGTACAACTTCAATTCGTCATTGATTTTCTGCCAGTCTTCAAAAGGATCGCGTCCTTCCGAACCCGACATATCTACGACATGAACAATAATACGAGTACGCTCGACATGACGCAGGAACTCATGTCCCAGTCCGACTCCTTCATGCGCACCTTCAATCAGTCCAGGCAGATCAGCCATGACAAAGCTTCGGCCTTCTCCTACACCGACTACACCCAGATTCGGTGTAATGGTTGTGAAATGGTATGCCCCGATCTTTGGCTTGGCTGACGAAACGACAGAAAGCAATGTGGATTTCCCAACACTCGGGAAACCAACCAGACCAACATCTGCCATAACTTTCAGTTCGAGTACGATGTATCGCTCTTGTCCTTCTTCACCGTTCTCAGCAAGTTCAGGTGCAGGATTGTTCGGTGTAGCAAATCGGATGTTACCTCGTCCGCCCCGACCACCACGAGCAATAACAACCTGTTGACCGTGACGTGTCATATCCGCCAGTACTTCTCCACTGTCTTCATCCAAGATGATAGTTCCTGGTGGAATGCGCACAATCATGTTCTCCGCGTTTGCACCATGCTGACTTTTGTTACGTCCCTTCTCACCACGTGGGGCCTTAAAGTGACGCTGGTAACGAAAATCCATCAACGTACGCAAACCTTCATCCACGCGGAAAATGATGTCAGCTCCTCTGCCTCCATCGCCCCCGGCAGGTCCGCCGTTTGGTACATACTTCTCACGACGGAACGAAATAATTCCGTCCCCTCCATCTCCGGCTTTTACATAAATCTTCGCTTTATCTACAAACATTGGTTAACCCCTTCTTCCTATATTCCACACGGCATTCTGAATTGTATAAACGTATCCTCAGACGGAAACTGCTCCGTTCTGACTTTTTTTCCTTTGAGTACGGCAGTAAGCTGCCGCAGTGTTTCCGGATCGGGTGTTTGATCCCCATCCAGTCGGACAACCACATCTCCATGGTCCTGTCCGAAGTTTAAGGTCAGTTTGCGAACCTCTCCCCAAGAAGACCGGCCGCCGCCATATTGATAGGCCCTGATTGCATCAGCAATCGCCCCGGTAAGTGACTCGCCATCCTCGGGAGAGACCAGAGCACTAAGCTGCAACTCATCTTCTATTTCCACATGCAAGTCCAGCGCAATTCCACTGGCGCGAAAAGACTGAAGATAAAATACGAGGGAAGGAATACCTAATCTGGAGATTCGGCTTTCTTCTGTAACCCGCTCTTTTATTCTTTCCACACATTGCAAGGATTTATCAAGTTTGCCCAGCCGAAGATATCCATATAACACCTGAAGGTCGTTCATCCAGTCGTGTCGATGATGATTTAATGAAGCAATTGCTGTTTTTTCCATGGATTGTATGATGGCTCTGCGTTCCGCCTCCGCCTGTTTCTTCATCGCATTCACAGAAATGAGCAATACTGCGACGGACCACAATGCGCACACGACGCTTGAGATCATCGCCGGATACAACATAACGAAAACCAAAGGAATCAGAAGTGAACATGCCGCAATCCACGGCACTCTTTTCCAAGATTTCATGGCTTCTCCCCGTTCTACAAAACTCGGTTGGTCTACACCCACCGTAACCAAGTATAACATGTCTCTTCTGCCAGTTCATTATCGAATAACCGTTGAATACAAAAAACCTTCGGCAAAAATGCCGAAGGCTCCTTAGGCGGAATGCCGATATTACGCTTCTACTGCTGCTGCTACAGGAGCAACATTAACAGGATAGATGCTTACTTTTTTGCGATCGCGTCCCCAACGTTCGAATTTTACAACGCCGTCGATTTTCGCGAACAAAGTGTCATCTTTACCGATGCCAACGTTAGTTCCTGGGTGAATTTTCGTTCCGCGTTGGCGAACGAGAATGCTACCACCAGTTACAGTTTGACCATCAGCACGTTTAACACCCAGACGTTGAGCATTACTGTCACGTCCGTTCTTCGTGGAACCTACACCTTTTTTCGATGCGAATAACTGAAGATTTAATTTCAACATGATTGGTTGTCCTCCTTCTTTGCTTATTTGAATTGCTGTATTTTAATATACTTCCCGTATGACTCTGCAATATTAGAGAGCATAACCACCATGGATTCGAGTAACAATTGTACCTGGGACCAGGTTTCCCCTCTCTCTAACAAAGGTAAAGAACCGCTTAAAAAGCCATTCTTCATCTTGGCATCCATTTCGACACCGGTCAATGTTTCAATCGAGTTCACCGTACCCACTGTAACAGCGGATACCCCGGCACATACGATGTCTTCTCCCCGCTTGGCAAAATTAGCATGCCCTTCAATGGAAAAACGTTCGATGTTCCCGTCCTCATCACGAAAGATTTGAACGATAATCACTTATCGCACCTTCTTTACGCTTTGATTGTTTCGATAGTTACTTTAGTGTACGGTTGACGGTGACCTTGCTTCACATGGTAGTTCTTTTTAGGTTTGTATTTGTATACGATAACCTTTTGTCCTTTGCCATGTTTCTCCACTTTAGCCGTTACAGTAGCTCCGGAAATCAATGGTGTACCTGCTGTCAAACCTTGATCGTTAGATACAGCCAGGACACGGTCGAACGTTACGCTTTCGCCATCGTTCGCAGTCAATTTCTCGATGAACAGAACATCGCCCTCTTGGACTTTGTACTGTTTGCCGCCTGTTTCAATAATTGCGTACATTTGCCTTGCACCTCCTCATGTCTCAGACTCGCCCGTTCTCAGGTGACAGTGTCCTTGCGGAACTGTTCTTATACCCGGCCAGTGCGGTTACAGCATGTGCAAGACCATTAGGCTAAACACATACTTGAAGATTATATCACGCAATATATCAAAAATCAATGCAAAGGTGAAATATATCTTTTTCCCGTTCCATGGCAGGAAGAACACGGCTCCACATAGGGCAACGTACTTTCTTCCCGCACTTTCTTACGGGTAAGTTCGAGCAAACCCAGTTTGGTCCAACCCATTACAAATGCTTTGGTCCGATCCTTCTTGAGCTCACCCTCCAAGGTTGCTGCGACTTCATGCCGATTCGAAGCTTCCTCCATATCAATGAAGTCGACAATAATCATGCCACCGATATCCCGCAGGCGCATTAGACGGGCAATCTCCACTGCTGCCTGTATGTTAGTCTCTGTCACGGTCTCTTCCAGACTGTCACCGCCTGCTCCCGTATATTTACCCGTGTTCACATCCACTACAGTCAGAGCTTCGGTATGATCAATAACAATGTATCCGCCTCCGGGCAACCACACTTTCCGAGCAAAATCCTTATTCAACTGTTCCTGCACACCATAGGCAGCAAAGATGGATTCTGTTCCCCGATACACCTGTACTTTGGGTTGATGACCAGGACTAATCTCTTCGAGCAATGCTTTTACCTCACGGGCTTGTCCTTCACTATCAGTGATGACTTCGTCACTCCCTGGCGTATACACATCTCTGATGATTCGCTGTACCATGCTATGATCCCTATGCAAGAGGCTTGGTGAAGGCAAACTGTCCGCTTTTTCACGAATCAGATACCACTGCGCGCGTAATGTTTCCAAGTCCGACTTAATGGCTTCATGCTGCTCTTCTCCAGATACGGTCCGAATAATAAGTCCTTCTTCATCCCGCCTCAGTTGCTCCCCAAGTGCCTTAAGACGGGAACGATCCCCTTCACGGGCAATTTTCTTGGATACCGCTACGTAGTCAGCAACAGGCATGTAGACAAGCCAACGGCCCGGGAGTGAATAATGAGTCGTCACCCGGGCTCCCTTGCCTCCTACCGGTTCTTTCAGAACCTGAACAATGACTTCCTGACCCGGACGAAGCAACTCCGAGATGGAAGGCTTCACCTTGGGCTGTTTCTCCAGATGGGGATGCAACACATCGTCCACATAGAGAAACGCATTCTTTTTCTGACCAATATCCACAAAAGCAGCTTGCATACCTGGTAACACATTCACGACCCGTCCCTTGAAAAAGGAACCCAACAGTCCACGATCACGTGTACGCTCTGCCGTAAATTCCACAGCTTTGCCTTCTTCCAGAAGCGCCATTTGCATGAGGTTATGTTCATTATGTACTATCATTTGTTTCATGGCTTCACCTCTAGAAGACAATTCAAATCATCCACATCCATTTCAGTATCTTTTCAATTCTCATTGTACATATATTAACCCATTTCAGAACAGGTCCACCAGAACACTACAATTTATTACCATTTTGTTGAAAATAGGAACCGATAATCCGTTGCTCAGGCAAGACGGCCATAATTCGACCCTGTCTGTTCATCACGTATACCATATGGTATCTTTCTCTCTTTAATAGACGCAAAATAGTGTCCAAAGGTTTCGCCGGGAATGAGATTATTGGCTGCGCCAAACTGCCAGTAGCCGCGTGACGAGCAAACGCACCCTCTCGATTCATCAGAAAACGAATAAAGCGATAGGGCACATTTCGGTAATCCGTTACGTTGGAATAGAACAAAAAAAGGCCGATTAACAGAATGTTGAGCGGTAGGCCGTAGTCTCCAGTAAACCATCGGCTGATAGCATATAAAATAACCCCTACGCTACACAGAATGCTAATTCTGTAAGTCCACATTAATGTTGTATAGTAAGGTGCCCACAGACTGACAAGTGCCTGAACAACTTTACCTCCGTCCAGAGGAAGTACAGGCAACAGATTAAATAGGGCAATGAGCAGGTTCCCCTGAATGATATAGTTGAGAAATACCGGATCGCCCAGATTGCCATACTGCAACAGCATAACCACGCCAACCATCAGGATGTTTTGTAATGGACCAGCCAGAGCAATCATGATTTCCCGGTAGGCCGTGATCGTACCTCCATCTTCGATAACCGCAACTCCTCCAAAAGGAAGCATCTGGATCGACAAGACACGATAGCCCAGAAGTGCTGCCGCCGCAGCATGTCCACATTCATGAATGAATACGATGGCAAACAACGTAATAAGCTCAATAAAATGTCCAGTCAGAAGGGAGGCCATCATGATAATTACAAAAAACGGATGAAACGTAATATGGACTCCCCACACCCTAATCAAGGGCAACAACTTCCGCCGGGTCTACGTACTCCTCCCCCTCTTTGACTGCAAAATAGAGCGTGGCCGGTTGTTCACCACCCGTAGCCTTGAGACTCCCCACTGGATTCCCCGCTTCCACCCAATCATTCACGCTCACTTCACTTTCGTTCAGCCGACCGTATATTGCCGTGACATTGCCTGTATGTTGGATGACAACTGTGAATCCACTTGCTGCATCTCCGATAACCTCCATGACACGCCCAGCATCAGAACTTGCGACCTGTATAAGTTCTGCACCTGCGGCATCCGGAACGATCTCAATTCCCTTCATGCTCAGCGCGAATGGCTGAACCACTGTGCCTGAGATCGGTTTGCCCAGTAACTGCCTTACTTTCAATCCGTTCACGGCATCCGTCGTATGTCCGAGGACCGGAAGAAACGAAGGCGTTCCTCCAAAATGCCGTTCATACCAAGCCGCTGCTGAGGCAAAATCCATATCCCGATGGAGTGCATCCGCAATTACTGTTTTGGGTGATGTCGTCCACGATGTATCCAACTGAAATAGACCCCATACTCCGCCAAATATCAAAGCGCTAATAACCGTCCGTTTGAGAAGTGACTTGAACAGGTTGAATCTCGAATGCCCTCCTGGAACGAAATGACCATTCTCTTTTTTCCACAACCATTCCGGATCTCTTTCCTGTGTCCCCTCACTAGGCGGCGTAAATGGTTTCGGGTGTATGATCTCATTCTTGTCCAACAGTGAACCTAATTTCTGCTCCTGTAAGACCTCCACAGTGGCACCATCCATCAGTCGCCGGATACGTTCTTCTCGTCTCTGCTTGATTCTGAGTTTCGTGTTCATGGAATGTCCTCCCGCCGAGGCTTGTTTACTACATCCTATGAAGAGGTGGTTGATAATATGAACAAGCCTGCCCGCAGGTAACAAAAAAAGCCGGGCTATAAGCCACGGCTGTCATGTAATCAGATAATGAATAAGTCCATTTAAATGAGTTAACCCATTCCCAAGAACTTTTTGAAACGAGTAAAAGCACCCTTTTTCTGCTCCAGCTGCATCAATGGGACCGTATCTCCCAGAATGCGTCGTGCAATGTTGCGATACGCAATTGCCGCAAGTGAATCCGGATTCATGACGGTAGGTTCTCCTGAATTGGCCGCTTTGATGACCAGTTCATCATCAGGCACGATGCCAATCAGGTCAATATTAAGTACTTGTAAAATACCATCGATATCTAACATGTCACCCGATTTAACCATATTATTACGAATTCGATTCACCACCAGCTTTGGTGATTGAATGTGCGAACTCTCCAGCAGGCCGATGACACGATCCGCATCACGTACTGCAGCATTTTCCGGTGTAGTGACCACGATGGCCTGATCTGCTCCTGCTACCGCATTTTTGAAACCCTGCTCTATGCCGGCTGGGCAATCAATAATGACGTATTCAAAATCTTTTTTCAATTCAAGGATAATATCCTTGACCTGTTCTGGCGACACTGAGTTTTTGTCTCTCGTCTGCGCCGCAGGCAACATATATAATTCTTCGAAACGCTTGTCTTTGACCAAAGCCTGATTCAGACGGCAGCGGCCGTCCGCAACGTCGCACAGATCGTAAATAATACGGTTTTCGAGTCCCATCACGACATCCAAATTACGAAGGCCGATATCGGTATCTACCAGACAAACCTTTTTGCCGAGCAACGCCAGCGCTGTCCCGATGTTTGCCGAGGTGGTTGTTTTACCCACGCCGCCTTTACCCGAAGTGATCACGATCGCCTCTCCCATGAGCTACACTCCTTTAAACACATTAAAATCTCGGCGTAACCGAACGATATTGCTCATTTTGTCTATCTGCATCTGATTGTCCTGTAAGTAAGCAAATTCCATTCCGGTCTCTCGGCTCTCCCATTCATCGGGAGGACGACTGATGATATCCGCAATCCGCAGCTGCGTCGGTGCAAATACCGAAGCGGCAATGATCGCTTCCTCGTCCCCGCCAATTCCGGCATGAGCCATACCTCTGAGTGAACCCAACACATATATATCTCCGGTACACGTCACTGTGCCCCCCGGATTGATATCCCCAAGAAACAGGAGATTTCCTTCATGATGAAGCACCTGACCTGAACGCACCATACCACACATGGTTACAATCGGCGGTGGTCCTTTAACCTCCGGTTGGAGTGCAGGTGAGTCGATGGATCGAATAAGCAGATTCCCTTTTTGCTTCAATATATCGAGGATTGCTTCTTTCTGGTCCTCTGTCACTTCGCGGGCACCCAACTTGATATCCACATGAACAATCGGTCCGGTCAAAATATTTTGATGGCTGTGTTCCAGCTTATAGCGGAGCTCATAGAGCAATTCCTCGAATTCACATTGATCGTCCAACAGGAAAACCAGGCCGTCTCGGATGCCTTTAATCGTTACGTGATTCGATTTTACCGTCATAAGCCTGTCCCTCCCATCTCATTACATTTCGTGCCCGGGGCCCCAAGTTCCTGCTTTGCGCTCCATAAATGTATTTAGGAAGCTTCTTCTGTCTTGCTCCGTCTCTTGCCGATCCGCTCCAGTTGTTTCCGAAGCGGGACATAAATGATCAAGGCAAACACAAAATGAATGAACAAATTAGGAATCATGTATTCAATCAACGCCCAGTCAAAGGTCACGTGGTTAAGTTGGAAGAGCTTGTACAGGAAAAATAGCATGGTGTCATTAAGCAGGCTTCCCAAAATGACAACCGATACCATAACCGGCAGTGGTGCACGTGGTGCTTGAAAAATGAGTCCCATCATATATGCCGATAATCCCATCGAGAATCCATAAGGTCCAATCATCTCGCCGTAGAATACAACGTCATGCAATAGTCCAAAAAATATACCGAGTACTAGTGCCGTGTGACGATGATGATATACAGCGATAAACAAAATTACGATATAGACCAGATTGGCAGAAATACGCATCTGCCAGCCAGAAGGGATGAGCAGCGGTAAAATTGTGCCTTCCGCAATGAACAAAACGAATAGTAACAGGAACAGAACTTGCTTGCGCGTTACCATTATTCTTTTACCTCAGGCGGGATAATGACAATCAGCTCTTTCCAGTCAAGGAAACTTGCATATGGCTCAATTGTAGCTGTTTTTGTTAAACCATACTCACTTTTCTCGACACTCTTCACTTTACCAATCCGCATGTACTTCGGAAAATTGTTAATAATTCCGGAGGAGATAATCTCATCATCCTCTTTGATATTAGAATCCTCCGAGATCTTGGTCATTTTGAGCATGCCCGTCTTCGGATCATAACTCTCAATCATACCAAATACTTTCTCCTTACCTACTGCCGTTGCTGCAATGGCATTGGATGTCGGATCATTGGCGTCCATGGACGTTAACAGATTAACCGTTGATGTATATGAGCTGACATGACTGATCACGCCGACCAGCCCTTCCTGGGAGGTAACGGCCATCCCCGGCTTGATTCCCGCATTTTCACCGATATCAATGTTAATGGTTCTGCTGTTTGGATCCGAATTAGCACTGATAACCTGAGCAATTCGTGAACCGTAATTATAGCGATTCTTCTGTTCTTCTGTGAAATTGAGCGCTTTCTGAAGTTGCTCATTCACTTGCTCCATATCATTGTACTTCAGCCGATCCCGGGTATAGTGACCCATCGCGATGCGAAGCTCTTCATTCTCATCATATACCGTACGCATGTTCGCTACATCTTTGAAAAAGCCCGCTACATAGGAAGCGGGCTTGTAAAATACGTATTGTACAAATCCAACTGAATCCTTCAGGAATTTCTCCGGCCAGGATAGAGTGGTTCGCGGACTGAGCGTAAAGCCCATTAACGCGATAAATGTAACAAGGCCCACCAGCAAAACAAAAAGTCTTTTGTTGCCTAGCAGTTTAAACAGTTCGAACACCCTCTAACATCCATATTCTCTTCCGAGCCATGCCCGGCGGGGAGACTGTCAGACCTGTAGTCCCTGCGAGAATATCAGCCGATCCTCCCCTGTTAAGCGGGTAATAGCTCATCCCCGGGGTTAACCGGGTCCTCTATAAAGATATCTTGCCACTTGGTCGCTATGCCAAGTTAGGCAAATACCAATTAACGTTTGGAACGAACTGCCGAACTGCTTCTGCTTTTGAACAAATGAATATTCTCAAGCGCTTTACCTGTTCCGATGGCTACACAATCCAGCGGGTTCTCAGCCACAATGACAGGCATTCCTGTCTCACCAGCGAGAAGCTTGTCCAGGTTGCGAAGCAAAGCCCCACCACCTGTAAGAACGATACCCCGATCCATGATATCGGCAGCAAGTTCAGGCGGGCATTTTTCCAGTGTTACTTTTACCGCTTCAACAATTGCATTCACGGTATCAGCCAGCGCTTCACTGATCTCGTCCGAAGTAATCGTAATTGTCTTCGGCAGACCTGTTACAAGGTCACGTCCACGAATTTCCATCGTTTCTACTTGCTCCAATGGCATTGCTGATCCGATGTCCATCTTCAATTGCTCCGATGTACGCTCACCGATCATGAGATTGTATTGGCGTTTGATGTACTGGATAACGGATTCATCCATCTCGTCACCTGCTACACGAACCGAACGGCTCGTTACAATACCACCAAGAGAGATAACAGCCACTTCCGTTGTACCGCCACCAATATCGACAACCATACTACCTGTTGGTTCCCATACAGGCAGATCTGCACCGATTGCAGCAGCAAAAGGCTCTTCAATCGTATAGGCTTCACGTGCTCCAGCCTGTTTGGTTGCATCTTCAACCGCACGTTGTTCTACTGCTGTGATCCCGGATGGTACACATACCATCACGTTTGGATGACGCTGGAACATAGAGCGTTGTTTTTGCGCCTCACGGATGAAATATTTGATCATCGTTGCCGTTGTATCAAAATCGGCAATAACGCCATCTTTCATTGGACGAATGGCACGAATGTTACCTGGTGTACGTCCAATCATTTTTTTGGCGGCTTCACCTACTGCCTCGATGCTATTTGTATCTGTCCGTATAGCGACAACCGAAGGTTCTCGCACCACAATTCCTTTTCCTCGTACATAAACCAACGTATTTGCTGTCCCCAAGTCAATACCCAAATCTTTCGTAAAACCACCAAACATAACATAATCTCCTTTTCTGCCTCATATAGCCGCTCCATTCTGATCCAGAGCGTAATAATTTTATTCCCACGCAATACGTGGAGCTAATATTCGCATTTGTTTTTTTGCATTTGTAAAGTGAACCTATCTTTTACGGACAACGCCGTTAACATTCATAGGAAAACATCAACGCCAACCATTATATTATACTAAGCCCTTCTCCTTCAAACTTACGTACGTTCCATCTCCGATAATAATATGATCAAGCACGTCAATGCCAACAATAGCGCCTGCTTCAATCAGTCTCTTGGTTATTTGGATATCCTCCGGACTGGGCGTAGGATCACCACTCGGATGGTTGTGTGCGCACACAATCGATGCGCTGCTACATTTGATGGCAGCCCGGAACACTTCACGTGGATGTACAATCGAAGCGTTAAGGCTGCCCATGGAGAGTGTTTCCTGGGCAATAATATGATTTTTGCTATTCAGAAAGAGACACACAAAATGTTCTTTTTGCAAGTAACGCAATTGTTCCATCAGGATATCAGCTGCATCACGCGGTGTACGAATTGAAGTCGACTGAGTTAGTCTGCTCTTGGCAATCCGATGACCCAGCTCAATGCCAGCTTTTAATTGCACAGCCTTGGCATTGCCGATCCCTTTCATCGCGGTCAGTTCTTCCAGACTCAAATCCATCAACGAGCGAATGCCACCCGCTTCGGCCAGAATCCGCTGTGCCATATGCACCGCGGATTCCTGTCTTGTGCCTGTTCGAAGTAAAATTGCCAGCAATTCAGCATGGCTTAAGGCGCCCGCCCCGTATTCCATCATGCGTTCTCTCGGGCGTTCTTCCTGGGGGATGTCGCGCATCATGTATTGAGGCGACTCCATATGTTCCCTCTTTTCATTTCACAACATTTGGCTTCATTCATGTTCGTGGCAACACATGTACGCCGAACCCGTCCAACATATCACTTAGCAAAGATAGCGGCAAGCCAACCACATTAAAGTAACATCCTTCAATGCGGTCGATCAGTGAAGCACCAATGCCCTGAATGGCATATGATCCTGCCTTATCTGAAGGCTCACCTGTCTGCACATAAGCACGGATGGTCGCATCCGACAGCTCTTTCATCGTTACATCGGTCTGGCGGTAATGAACTAACGACTGTCCATTGCCCGCATCAATACAAGCGACACCCGTGAACACCCGATGTACGCGCCCCTGCAGTCTTGATAACATACGTTCAGCATCCGCTTCGTCTAAGGGTTTGCCTAGAATCTCACCATCCAGAACAACAACGGTGTCACTACCAACAATAATGGCTTCCTGCTCGCGGCCTTCAAGCCCACGATACACGGCAAGCGCCTTGCGCAAAGCAAGTTCCTGTACCGTCTGTTCAGGTGTCCACTCTGGTGGTGTATCTTCATTGGCATGACTTGGTATTACATCAAACGCTAGGTGGAGTGATGCGATCAGTTCTTTGCGCCGAGGCGATGTGGAGGCCAGAATAATAGGGCGCTGTTGTGTGTTATCCAAAATGAACGGCTCCTTATGCCACGGCAACATCCTGTCCGAATCACGATAATAGATGTCACTGGTTTAATTTTTTTCGTCATAACTCGTCATTCTCCTACAGTCTGCGATAAAGCCACACAGCGGCAATCATACCGATCAGACTCAGAAGGCTCATTTGAAATTGAAGTGAAATATCATAACTGATAATATCCAGATCAGCCTGTGGCGACCAACGTATGGTCGTGGCTTTCGTAAGAAAGGCTACTGCCTTTACAGGCTGCAGTGCCTTGGCGATCCACGCTCCGGCCATCCAGCCGAGCAGCAGAAACAGCAATAACATGCCGAAGTTTTTTTTCATCGGTAATCTTCCCTCGCCATTTTTTGACACCCACATTATTATACGGGGTTTTGTACGTCAATACAAACACAAATCCGGCAAGGGGAACTATTTCCAGTTCCTTGCCGGATGGGTATTTCCAAGCGTTGTTATGGGAAAGAGCATGTTACTGCTTTATCGCTTCGAGCCATTTTTTCTGCTGTAGTACATATTCCATCAGATCGGACTGCACGGACCACATGTGTACATCATCCGGGTTTTTGTTGTACTCCGCTATAGCCGTAATTGCACTGTTCATTGATTTCTCCATTCCACCAATAATAGGTTGTACATCTGCGGTCAGGCCAGGTGTAAGACTATTCAATCCCGTCAGCCATGACTCGTGCTTATTTTGAATCGCGGTCATCGTTTCTGTAGAAACTGCTGCCGGAACAGACTGTCCCAGCTGCTGAATGGACAAGGTAGATAATTGTTCCACCAGTGCAGAACTGTTTGTGAAGAAAAGCTGCACATCCTCTTGCTTGCCACCGAATATAGCCGGATTGATCTCAGGGTTCACAATCTCCTTGACATACAGTTCAACTCCCTGGGCTTTTAGCCTGGAGCTAAGTAGCTTGGCCTCTTCACGATCAGCCGAAATGCCTGCATATACTCGATTGCCGTCTTCAGGATCAGAACCTGCGGCTATACCTGCCTGAGCGAGCTCAAGCTTGGCCTGCTCAGCACGTTCAGGAGAACTGAATACACCGTATTGAAGTGCATAATACGTGCTGCCAGTCGTAGCTGTCTGAAGTTGCTGTTCTGTACCTGCAGTCCCCTCCTGACCCGTCACAGTAGAAACTGCCTGATTGACGGGCAGAAGATCGCCTGGCTTCGCGGCTCCTTCTTTATTAAAAAACGAAAGAATAACCATACCAAAAAGCGCTCCGGTAACAAGTGCCCCAGTGACAGAACCAATCATTTTCCATCCCCTTGGAGGGCGATTGCGTTTATAGGAATAGTTCTCCGAATCTGCAAGCCAGTCGTGGCCTTGATCATCATGGATATTGGGCAGATCACGACGCTCTTCCTCCGGATTATCGGTGTGATTAACATAACCGTAACCGGAACGGTTCCCAAAATAATGGGCCTCATCCAAGTTCAAGTTCGAATCATGACTCACCCGTTCGTCAGGTTCAGGTACAGTAGAGCTTGTCAGCACCGTCTCTCCCCAGTCTCCGGGGATATCCTCAGGCGTCCATGATGGGGTTGTATCCATCTTAGGCGTTAGCGGTTGATTATGCGGTAATTCTTCACTTAACGTCACCAATGGACTGGACGCAGATATCCTCTTGTTTTCAGGCTTGTCCGACTCATGATCCCCGAAGCGAAACGTCATTCTAGCATTGCTCACCCGTACCCTCTCCTTTGTCCCATTTATATAAGCTATATGCAGAGACTGGAGAATACATTCCATATAACGCAAAAAACGCCTGCTTCGTATCGAAGACAGGCGATTTCTCAATTGATCTATTTCAAACCTTTGGCAAGTGTATCGCCGACTTTCCAAATATCACCTGCGCCCATCGTAATCACAAGATCTCCTGGCTGCAGACGATGTTGCAGATCAGCTACCACTTCTTCTTTTGTAGGAAGGTAACGTGCAGAAGCATTACTGTTTTGAACGATCAGTTCAACCAGTCGGGCTGAGGTTACCCCTTCGATCTGTTTTTCGCCCGCAGGAGAATAGATGTCCGTAATAAGCACCTCATCCGCTTCCGCGAAAGCACGACTGAACGCATCCAGCAGGAAGAACGTCCGCGTATAACGCTGTGGCTGGAATACCGCAATAATGCGTTTGCCCGTTGCTTTGGCGGCACTAATGGTAGCTTCAATCTCAGTCGGGTGATGAGCATAATCATCGATGATCAGCATATCGCGCGCCTCGCCCAATACCTGGAATCTACGTTTGGCTCCATGGAACTGGATGATAGCTGCCACAATCTTCTCAAATGGAATGCCTGCTTCCAGACAGGTAATCACAGTAGCCATCGCATTATAAACGTTATGCTTACCCGGCACTGATAATTCCACCGTGCCCATAGCAGCACCCTGATGATTCATCGTAAAGGAGATACGGCGATCGCCCAATACAATATCCGTTGCCGTATAATCTGCAGCACGATCAATACCATAGGTTGTAATCCGTGACTTGAGTTCTGGCAAAATCGCTTGAACATTCTCGTCGTCAGAACACACAATCGCTGTTCCTTCCGGACGAATCTGGCTCAGGAACTGCACATAAGCCCTTTTGAGCTCCTCAAAATCACTGTTGTAATTCTCCAGATGATCTGCCTCAATATTGGTTACAATACCGAGCCATGGATGGTACTGCAAAAATGAACCATCGCTCTCGTCCGCTTCAGCGACTACCCAGTCGCCTTGACCGGCCTTCGCGTTGGTACCCACATTCATGATTTCTCCGCCAATAATGTATGTCGGATCTGTATCACATTTATCCATAACAAGTGCAATCATGGATGAAGTGGTTGTTTTACCATGAGCCCCAGCTACAGCCACACCTTTACGTTCGTTCAACAAACGTGCAAGCATCTGGGAACGATGCAGAATCGGAATGTTCAGCTCTGCAGCTGCTACCCGTTCCACATTATCAGCAGGCGCTGCTGTAGAGTAGACAACAAGATCTGCTCCAGTGACGTGCTCTGCCGTATGTCCAATATATATTTTCGCTCCCTTGGCTGCCAACTTCTCGGTCAACTCCTGTGAAGCGACATCCGATCCGGTAACGGTGTATCCCATTTCCAACATAACTCTTGCGATGGCACTCATGCCATATCCGCCAATCCCTATAAAATGAACGTGTTCCGATGTATTTAACAAAACTTTCACCAACCTTTTTCAGAATCGGTTTGATGCAAAAGGGCTGCCCGCACATCCGCAATCAGGTACAGTGTGCCGGAGACCACCCCCAGATCTTCCGCTTCCGTCCGTGACTTCAATAGATCAAGTGCCTTTGCCCATTCGGGCTCGACGATGATTTCCAGTTCCTGCTTCGCAATGGCGGGACGTACCCGTTCGACAATCTGCAGCAATTCGGCTGCATCCATTTTGCGTCGGAAATCTGGCTCGGTCAGGATCAGCGTATCCACTAGTGGCAGTATATGCTGCAAATACGCTTCGTGATGCTTATTTGCCAACATACCCATCATCAAAATTAACTTGTTGTGCGGATAGACATCCATAATGCTCTTGGCCAGTGACTCTGCCCCTTCCGGATTATGTGCTCCATCAAGCACAATTCGGGGTTCATCGACGACTTTTTCGAATCTTCCTGCCCAGAAAGCATTCTCCAGTCCAAGTGCAATATCGTTGTCATCCAGCATAAATGCCATGTATTGTCTAAGCAATTCAAGCACCATAAGTGCGGCCGCTGCATTGTCACATTGATGTGAACCCTGCATGCGTATGCGAACGTCCAGATCACGGAACGGGCCTGTAAAATGAAAAGATTGTCCGTTCTCATTGCTGTCCAGTCTATGATATGAGAATTGATCTCCAGCCAAATACACGCTTGATTGAAGCTGCTGTGCTTTCTCCTGAATCACCTTCACAGCTTCGGGTTGAGTCGCGCAAGTCACAACGGGTACTCCCGGCTTGATAATACCTGCCTTTTCTCCAGCAATCTGCTCAATCGTATCTCCAAGCACATCCGTATGATCCATACCAATGTTGGTGATGACGGACACAACAGGTGCGACAATATTCGTTACGTCCATCCTTCCCCCTAGCCCCGTCTCCCATACCACAACGTCAGGGTAACACTCCTCTGCATAGTACAGAAGCGCCAGAGCCGTGGACACCTCAAACATTGTGGGTGATCCAAGCGGAGTGGAGGCCATTTCCATGACCAGTGGATGTAATCGGTTCGAGAGCTTAAGCAGGATTTCTTCAGGAATATCCTCACCGTTGTATTGAAAACGGTTTGTAAACTTGGTGATATAAGGCGACGTAAAGGTACCCACATCATATCCAGCCTGAAGAAGCACTGACGTCAAAAAAGCGCAAGTCGAACCTTTGCCGTTCGTTCCCGCGACATGAATAAATTTGAGACGTTGGTGTGGATTGCCTAACATGGACATCAGACTCTCGATTCGTTCCAATCCAGGTCGGATGCCAAAAGGAATAAGGCCATTGATCCAGTCCACGGCCTCGTTGTACGTAAGTAAAGGAGCTGCTGCATCTGTCCCGTCTAATTCCGTCATCTGATTCACCTTCGGTCCCGAGTTTGAGTGAAAAAAGCGGCCGGATGGCATAATGGCTCTCCATCCGACCCACATATATTAACCTTTAAGTTCCTTGATTCGTGCAATCACTTTATCCCGTTTATCGGAATAATCTGCTTGTTTGGCGCGCTCTTCCTCAATAACTTTGGCAGGAGCTTTGGCTACAAAGCCTTCGTTCGCCAGCTTTTTCTCTACACGGAGAACTTCGCCCTCAAGGTTCTCCAACTCTTTCTCCAAACGAGCCACTTCCTGCTCGATATCAATAAGACCTGCGAGCGGCAAGTATAGTTCTGCCCCCGTAATGATCGCAGTCATTGCCTTATCCGGTGAGTTTAAATCCAGCCCACTATCGAACTCGGACGTATTACAGAAACGTTTGATGTAGTGACTGTTACGCGCAATGATGCTGGACGTCTCAGCACTATTTGCTTTGACCATCAGCTCGATCTTTTTGCTCATCGGCACATTCACTTCTGCACGAATGTTTCGCACTGCACGAATGGTATCCATAAGCAGGTTCATCTCGGCAACAGCCTCTGGGTTCTCAAGAGCAGGATCATATACCGGCCAAGATGCCAACGTAATGGTCTCACCTTCATGCGGCAGATGCTGCCAGATCTCTTCGGAGATGTATGGCATAAACGGATGAATCAGGCGCATGGTCTGATCCAGCACATAAGCAAGCACGGATTGTGTTTTCTTCTTGGCAACCGGATCTTCCCCATAGAAGGACAGCTTAGCAAACTCAATGTACCAGTCACACAGGTCATCCCAGATAAAGTTATACAACACACGACCCGTTTCCCCAAATTCATACGCTTCGATTAGACGCGTAATATCGCGGGAAGTTTCGTTCAGACGGTGCAAAATCCAATAATCCGCTGTACCAAGCTCTCCGCTGATGTCACGTTCCTCATAGGTGAATCCTTCCAGATTCATCAATGCAAAGCGCGAAGCATTCCAGATCTTGTTGGCGAAATTACGAGCCTGCTCCACCCGTTCCCAACGGAAACGGAGATCCTGACCTGGCGTGCTGCTGGTTGAGATCATGTAACGCATTGCATCTGCGCCGTATTTCTCAATCACATCCAGCGGATCTACACCGTTGCCCAGTGATTTGGACATTTTGCGTCCATCTGCATCACGAACAAGACCATGCATCAGCACATCCTTGAACGGAATCTCATCGGTGAATTCCAGTGCAGTGAAAATCATACGTGCAACCCAGAAATATATGATGTCATACCCTGTCACAAGTACACTTGTCGGATAATAACGTTTCAGGTCTTCCGTATCTTCCGGCCAGCCTAGTGTGGAGAATGGCCATAAGCCGGAGCTAAACCAAGTATCGAGTACGTCTTCGTCCTGTCTGAGCTTGCGTCCAGCATACTCTGGCAGCGTTGTTGGATCTTCAGCAGATACGATGATTTCACCTGTTTCTTCATCATACCAGGCAGGAATACGATGTCCCCACCACAGTTGACGGGAAATACACCAGTCACGAACGTTCTCGATCCAGTTCAGATAGGTTTTCTCAAAACGATCTGGAACAAAATTAACCCCTTCGCCGCTCTGTTGTTTTTTAATCGCTCTCTCTGCAAGTGGCTTCATCTCAACGAACCACTGTGTAGACAGATACGGCTCAACAACAGCTCCGGTACGTTCACTGTGTCCAACCTGATGCGTGTGATCCTCAATGTTGATCAATACGCCCTGCTCTTTCAAGTCAGCAACAATCTGCTTGCGGCAGTCACTGCGATCCAGTCCCTGATACTTGCCTGCCTCAGCATTCATAGTGCCGCTCTCATCCATTACCGTAATCTGAGGCAGATCATGACGAAGACCTACTTCAAAGTCATTTGGATCATGCGCAGGCGTGATTTTAACTGCACCACTTCCAAACTCTTTATCCACATAATCATCAGCGATAATTGGAATTTCGCGTCCAATGATAGGCAGTACAAGTACTTTACCAATCATATCTGCATAACGCTCATCCTTCGGATGAACAGCAACCGCTGTATCACCCAGCATCGTTTCAGGACGCGTTGTTGCCACTGTAACGTAGCCACTTCCGTCTTTGAGCGGGTACCGCAGATGGTACAGGTGACCCTGAACCTCTTTATATTCAACCTCAATGTCGGACAGAGCTGTCCGGTTCACCGGGTCCCAGTTAATGATACGTTTGCCTCGGTAAATAAGGCCTTTTTCATACAGTTGAACAAATACTTTACGAACCGCTTGGGACAGACCTTCATCCAGCGTAAAACGTTCACGTGAGTAATCAAGCGACAATCCCATTTTGCCCCATTGCTGACGAATGGTAGTGGCATATTGATCTTTCCAGTCCCATACCTTCTCCAGAAACTTCTCACGTCCCAGATCATAACGAGTCAGACCTTCTTCACGCAGCTTCTGCTCCACTTTGGTTTGGGTAGCAATACCTGCATGGTCGGAACCCGGAAGCCACAGTGCGTCATAACCTTGCATCCGTTTGGTGCGGATCAGAATATCCTGCAGTGTAAAATCAAGCGCATGCCCAATGTGCAGCATACCGGTCACATTTGGGGGTGGAATTACAATCGTATACGGCTCTGCATCTTTACGTTGACCGGCTTTGAAATATCCACGCTCCATCCAGGTGGAGTACCATTTATCCTCTGCCGCCTTAGGATCGTAAGTGGTCGGCATTTCTGTTGCAGCTGATTTTTTTTCCTCAGACATGTGTCATTCCTCCGTTACTTCATCATCTTCGCCAAAAAAAACAAAAAAACCTTTCATCCATCAAAGGACGAAAGGTTAGCTTTCGCGGTACCACCTTTGTTTCACGCCTACAGCAAGATAGACTTCACCCTCTGTACATGACGTGACACTTCAAGCAGATAACGGCTGCTACCGGCCCATCCTACCTCAGAAATAAATGACGATAGATCTCATTCATCCCTTGTATTCAAACAGGCAACTCCCGGGCGACTTCGATCAGTTGGTTCCTGCGGAATCTCACAGCGCTGCAATTCCACTCTCTGAAAGGTCATACTGTCTACTACTCCCGTTCCACGTTGTTCTTCAAAAAACCTACACACATCATACCTTGCTCGTGCGCGATAGTCAACCTGACAACAGCGGATAAAGAGCGCTGGAATGCAGGTTTAGGACGAATCATGCAAAAACCCGCAATCCTCAAGGGGATCACGGGTCGTAACGAAGGCTTTAACTACGGATTAAGGGATGTACAATATCTGACCTTCTTCCACAACCTGCTCAGATAATCGGTTATACAACTGAAGTTCCCTCGTGCTCAATTGATATCGATCTGCAATAGCATCCAGTGTATCTTCTCGCTGAACGATGCAAAGTTTCACCTTGCGGAACGGGGTCTGGTCCACGATCGTTCCCAGGAACAGGTTCTTCCATTCCACATCATCAGCTGGATACGTTTCTTCCTGTACCACACCCGCAGGAACCTCATCGCCTCGCTCCACTTCAGCATCGCGTGCCGCTCTACCGGAGGATAACAAAGAAGAGATACCTACGCCCTCTTCTTGCCGTGGTGCGGATTCTTTTTTGCTGCCAAAAGCAACCTTCAGCTCCGGCTTGTCTTCCGTCTCAGCTACAGGTTCAGGAACAAATGCTTCGTTCTGTACGAACTCGTCTACCCCAGTCGCTTCAAAAGACGGCCGGTCTTCCTCAGCGTTGCCTGGTTCGGACGAAGCAAATACACCTTGCCAGTTCTCCGCCTGTGATTCGCCCGGGACATCGGCAACTGCCTGATTCTCCTGCTGAGGTACAGATCTCGCGGATTCGAAGTGCCATACCTCTGGTGCGTCCGGTACATCCGGTGATGCCAACTCATTAGATGATTGAGCAGTAGGCTCTGAGACTGCTTGATCTGCACTTCTCGAGTTCGCAGGCAATGCATCCACGGAAGGCTCGGACCAACCCGAAGACTCATCTTCCAGAGGCAACAATGGTTCCGACTCAGGGTAAGAAGCTAATCGATCTGCGGTCTCAGCCATAAATGACGAGATCGGAGAAGGTTCGCTGTATTGCTCATGAGATGCCAATTCATCTCCATTCGCTGTCAGAGATGCGGGATCTTCATTTGCATCAGGTTGTCTGTTTTCGTTAACGTACTCCGCACTTAGCTCCTCAGATTGAAGTGGCTCTGCGGATGACGCATTCGCATAATCCTGCTGCCATTCTTCGCTATTCCTTAATGTCTCTTCCCGTGTGGACAGGTCAGCGAATTCCGGAGCACCATATGCAAGTTCTGCTGCATTCGTAAGTCTCTCTTCCTCACTCCGCTGGAGCAGGTACTCTTGTGCAAATGTGTTGGGATCGCTACCTGCCTGTGCTGCTTCATCGGAACGGTTGGATTGCTGAGCATCAGGTGAATGAACAACTGTAAACTCATCTGCTGACCACACTTGTGGCTCTTCAACAGGAAAACCTTCGATACCTCGTAGCGACAACACGCCTGTAATGTTCAGACTGCGATTGGATAACAGATCCACGTCAAAATTTTCGATCTCGATGGAAATATCCTCAATCGATCTGACCCGGTTCAGCGGCACTGTGATCTCCACGGGAATGAAATGTTTGAGCTCCTCTGAAGCCTCATTCTCTCCTCTGTACGCACCTGTAAGTAAAAGATGTCCTCTTAACGTGGCATGATCATCCTGCCCTATGACTTGAATGCGCGGGTATAGTTCAATCTCCTCCAGTTCCTCAATCGCAGGGACTCCCTCAGACAAATGAACGCGCTCATAAATATCGAACCGCAAACCATAAGGTTGATTCAACAAAGGTGGCGTCCTCCTTTCGGCATATGTTCACCATGATCCTTCTCATGGGACTGATCCATGGTCCAAATCCTTCGTTACCCCATCTATATGCCTTGAATGAGAGGAGCATGCCACCTTTTGAAAAACCTTGCTATATATGTTCAACTCATGGTTATTTACACTGTCACTCCAATGACAGAACAACCTTCCGATCACTGTTATCCCCAGATTTTTTTTGATTCCCTTCTTCAAAGGGAAAAACCGGGGATAGCTTATGCTTCCGAAGTAGCTTTCTTTCAGAAAGCTTTTAGGCGAACGCTTTACTTCTTCTGGTTGTTTCTGTCCTTTCCGTTTTCGTGTAAATAGTTAGTCGAACTTATATAGTGTACTAGTAAGACCCCTCTCGCTCTGCCAATTGTGTGAAGTCGGATGGCCAACGGTCGTTCACTTCAATCATCGCTCCGGTTAACGGATGACTAAACTTAAGCATCTCTCCATGAAGTGCTTGTCGCCCAATGGCATCCGCTCTACCACCATACAACGAATCACCAATGAGCGGGTGTCCCGCGTAACTCAGGTGTACACGAATTTGGTGTGTTCGTCCTGTATCCAGCTTTAATCGTACAAGGGTTGCTCTTTCCCACACTTCGACGGTCTCCACATGAGTAACAGCTTCCTGTCCACCTTCCGAGACACGTCTGCGCTGCTTGTGATGTCTATCCTTGCCAATCGGAGCATCAATTTTGTGGAGTTCAAGGGGAATTTGTCCACCTGCAATAGCTACATAATGGCGACCAATCTCTTTACGACGCATCGCTTCATCCAGTTTGGCGAGGGCAAAAGCATTTTTGGCATATAGGACAGGTCCCGTTGTATCCTCATCCAGTCGATGAACATGGCGTACGCTCGCCTGTATTCCGTTCATTTCATAATAAGAGGCAACCACATGATCCAGCGTGATCGCCTGATCGGTACGGCTTCCATCTGGATGCAGTTTCATGCCTGCAGGTTTGTGCATAACCAGACAGAAATCATCCTCATATAATACATCCACATCAGCCCAGCGTGGCTCAACATCGATTGGCTGGGACGCAAAAAGGGCCAGCCGAAGCCGGTCCCCTGCAAGTTGTATTCCTTGGTTTGCTTTCAGCTGACGGAGCAGTTTCTCCGGAAACTGAAGCTCAGACAATAACCATTGCTCTGCAGCCATCGGTTTGTCCGAGCTGCCTGTTACGGCTTTCCCTGGCATCAGCTCAAGCCATTCCCCGCGGCGTTTCCAACTTTTGATGGTCATAGCGATTGAAGAGCTTTACGATTCGCCTCAATCGTATCGTCAATATCCTGCTCCGTGTGCACACCAGAGACAAACATACCTTCGTATTGCGAAGGCGCAACACTCACACCTTGATCAATCATGGCCGCAAAATAACGACGGAATTGATCCAGATTGCTTTCTTTGGCAATATCATAATTGGTTACTGGAACGGCACTGAAGAATGGACAAACCATGGAACCCACACGGTTAATGGTTATCGCAATACCCGTCTCAGCTGCATTTTTCTCGAATCCGGCTTGCAGACGTGCAGACAATGTCTCCAGACGGTCATAGACCTCTGGTGTTAACAATTTGAGCGTTGTATACCCTGCTGCCATAGCCAGCGGATTCCCGCTCAATGTACCTGCCTGATAGATTGGTCCTGTTGGAGCAATCTGTTCCATCAGATCCCGACGACCACCATAAGCGCCAACCGGGAGGCCGCCACCGATAACTTTACCCAGACAAGTCAGGTCAGGTGTAACCCCATACCGTCCCTGAGCACAGTTCAACCCTACGCGGAAACCGGTCATGACTTCGTCAAAAATAAGCAGGCTGCCATATTGGGTCGTCAAACTGCGCAGCCCTTCAAGGAAACCGGAAGCCGGAGGAACAACCCCCATGTTACCTGCCACAGGCTCCACAATAACAGCGGCCAGTTCTTCACCATAACGTTCAAAAGCAAGTCTCACGGACTCCAGATCGTTATAAGGCACCGTAATGGTATTCACAGCTACGCCTTCAGGCACGCCTGGACTATCTGGAAGACCCAGCGTTGCAACACCTGAGCCAGCCTTGATCAGCAAGCTGTCTGCATGTCCATGATATGATCCTTCAAACTTCAGAATTTTACTGCGTCCGGTTACCCCGCGTGCCAGTCGAATGGCACTCATCGTTGCTTCAGTTCCAGAATTAACCATCCGCACGATATCGATAGAAGGTACACGCTCACAGACCAGTTTTGCCATCTCGGTCTCCAGCAAGGTAGGCGCACCAAAGCTTGTTCCTTTGAGGGCTGTCTCACGCAAAGCTTCTACAACGTCAGGGTGTGCATGTCCCATAATGAGTGGGCCCCAGGATCCCACATAGTCAATAAAAACATTGCCATCAATATCGTAGATTTTGGACCCTTCACCACGTTCTGCATAGATCGGAGTAAGTCCCACCGATTTGAATGCGCGTACAGGGCTGTTCACACCCCCGGGTATGTACTGCTTCGCTTCCTCAAACGCGCTGCGTGAGCGCTCATCATTGCGACGATTACCTTGTTGTGCAGTCATGAATATCCTCCTCAATGTAATTTATTTTATTTCTCAGCCAACCAGCGTGAAGCGTCTTTTCCGTAGTAGGTAATGATCATATCTGCACCTGCGCGTTTCATGCTGAGCAGGATTTCCATGGCAACTTTTTTCTCATCGATCCAGCCTTGAATCGCCGCCGCCTTCACCATGGCATACTCGCCACTTACATTATAGGCAACAAGCGGAAGATCAAATTGATCCTTAATCGTACGCATGACATCAAGATAGGACAGCGAAGGTTTAACCATTAGCATATCCGCTCCTTCGAGCACATCCGTCTCTGCTTCACGCAAGGCTTCACGCGCGTTCGCCGGGTCCATCTGATACGACTTGCGGTCTCCGAATTGGGGTGTAGAATCCGCTGCTTCGCGGAATGGACCATAGAATGCGGATGCATATTTAACAGAGTAAGACATAATCGGAATGTGACTGAATCCATTCTCATCCAGCCCCGCGCGGATCGCTTGTACAAATCCATCCATCATGTTGGATGGTGCAATAATGTCCGCTCCTGCTTTGGCTTGAGACACTGCCGTTTGCACGAGTAGATCAAGTGATTCATCATTTAACACATCTCCGCAGATGTGGCCGTCAATCTCCACGGTGTGTACCATACCGCAGTGACCGTGATCCGTGAATTCACACAGACAAGTATCAGCAACAACCAGCAGTTCCGGGTACCAGGATTTGATCAATCTCGTCGCTTCCTGCACAATGCCATCTTCAGCGAAGCCAGATGAACCCACACTGTCCTTCGTCTCGGGAATACCGAACAATAACACGGCTGGAATTCCCAGCTCGGCAATTTCCGTTACTTCCTCCTGAAGACGATCCAGCGAGAAGCGGAATACGCCAGGCATGGATTTAATTTCAGATTTCACATTTTCTCCATACGTCACATAGATCGGTTGAATAAAGTCGTCCACAGTTAGATGGGTCTCTCTGACCATATTGCGAATACCTGTCGATTGGCGTAAACGGCGATGCCGTACAATTGGAAAACTCATACGAGTAAAACCTCCTTGAAAGTTAAATAGAGCAAAAATGGAAGCGCGCTGGTATCCTATCGAATTCAGCACGCTTCATATGTTGACATGATTACATGTGTATTAATTTCGAAGAGCGCCTTCTTTGGTGCCTGTCCGTTTCCAGTCGCATAGCACTGTGATCAAGCTATCCATCGTTGCTTCCTCTGCCATCAGTGTAACCTTTAGTCCAGCGGCTTCTGCCGTTTTGGCTGTAACAGGCCCGATACACGCAACCTCCACATCTTTCAATAAAGGCAGTGGATCTTGCAACCCCATACGTTTCAACATACTCATGAAATTGGTAACCGTCGATGAACTTGTAAAGGTCACCGCATGAATACCACCTTCTTCAAGTAGCTTGAGTAGTTCGTCATCATCCTCACCAGCGAGGATCGTATCGTAGGTGATGGCTTCGGTGACCTGAAGCCCTCTTTCTCTCAACTGATCACGTAACCACGTACGTGCCAGATCACCGTGCGGAAGCAATACTCTCTGACCTTCCTTCAATTCGCTTTCAAAAGCCTCAAGCATGCCTTCGGCCTGGAAAGGACCTTTGACAACTTCAGCTACGATGCCATGTTTGCGCAAAGCGTCCGCTGTGGAAGGTCCTACGGCAGTAATTCTCGCTTGATGAATCGAGCGAATATCCTTGCCTTCCTGTTCCAGATGGCGGAAGAAAAACTCCACGCCGTTCACACTTGTGAAAAACACCCAGTCATAGGTATTTAAAGCACTGAAGGCGTCTTTGACACTTTGCTTGGCAGATTCACTGGATGGCATGACCGTCTCAATAACCGGAAACTCATACGGTTCACCGCCGAGTTCCTCAATGCGATTCACCAGTTCACTCGCCTGACTGCGAGCACGGGTTACCAGAATTCGTTTGCCAAACAGCGGCAGCGCTTCTGCCCATTTCAATTGTTCCCGCTGATTGACGACATCTCCCACCACAATAACAGCTGGTGGTTGGAAATTGGCTTCGATCACTTTCGCTTCTATATCCTCAAGGGTACCTGTAAGGGTATCCTGTTCCGCTCGTGTTCCCCAACGAATTAGAGCTACCGGTGTTTGCGCTGGACGACCATGACGAATCAATTGTTCGCTGATATATCCAATTTTGGCAACCCCCATCATAAATACAAGTGTGCCCGTTGCATTCGTCACTTTATCCCAATGGATACTGCGATCAAGCTTGTCCGGACTCTCGTGCCCCGTAATAATAGAGATGGAAGATGCATAGTCACGGTGAGTCACAGGAATTCCGGCATACGCAGGTACACTTATTGCAGCGGTAACCCCAGGTACAATCTCAAACGGAATTCCGTTTTTGTGTAGCAAACCCGCCTCTTCGCCCACGCGTCCAAAGATAGTTGGATCGCCGCCCTTAAGCCGAACCACAACCTTGCCTTCAAGAGCCAGATCAACCAACAGTTGATTGATTTCTTCCTGTTTCATCGTATGCCGATCCGGGCGCTTGCCCACGTAAATCTTGACTGCGCCGGGTTTCATTTGTTTCAACAATCTCGGACTTGCCAAACGATCATAGACTACAGCATCGGCTTTCCCGATGGATTCCCATCCTTTTACCGTAATCAGCTTTGCATCCCCAGGACCTGCCCCTACCAAAAAGACCTTTCCCACCATGTCTTCATCCCCTAACTTCTGCCAGTATCTGCTCTGCACCCCGTTCAATCAATCTCCACGCTACTTCTTCTCCCAGACGAACCGGGTCCTTGCCGATCATAGCTTCCTTAAGAATCAGTCCACCATCCGGCGTGCCGACCATACCTGTTAATTGTAACGTGTTTTCACCATTCAGGGAATCTGCATCTTGCTGAGGCACCCACACCGCATGAGCACCGATCGGAACCTGACAGCCCCCATTTAATACACTGAGAAAACGGCGTTCCGCCTGTACAGGAAATGCTGTCTCGGGATCGTTATACAGCTGCAGCAAGTGCAATAGTTCCTCATCGTCTTCACGACATTCGATACCAAGCGCGCCTTGACCCACTGCCGGAAGGCAAGCTGTTTCCGTCAGGTACTCTGTGATTCGGTCTTCCCAGCCCATACGGTACAATCCTGCAGCTGCCAGAATAATCGCATCGAATCCTTCGGTCTCCAGCTTTCGCAGACGGGAATCAATATTGCCGCGAATCGATTCCAATTGCAAATCTGGACGATAGGCCTTTAATTGACTCGATCGGCGCAGACTGCTTGTTCCGACTCTAGCTCCTTCTGGCAGTTGATCCAGAGTTAGTCCACCATTAGATATCAGCGCATCCCGTGGATCTGCACGACGGGGAATAGCACCATTGATTAATCCTTCGGGTAACTCGGAGGGCATATCTTTCATGCTATGCACAGCCATATCAATCGTACGATCAAGCATCGCCTGTTCAATCTCTTTGACAAACAGACCTTTGCCTCCCACTTTTGACAACGTTACATCCAGAATGAGATCTCCCTTGGTAACAATCTTATGTACTTCAAAGTCAAAAGCTAATCCTTCCCGCTCACAAATATCGCGTAAATCCTGAATGACATGACCTGTCTGGGTTAGCGCAAGCGCGCTCTGTCTACTTCCAACTTTAATTGTACGCATATCTACACTTCCTCCTGATTACGGGATATCCAGTCCCCGATTTCTTCTTCGGTCCACCACCGAAAATGGCCTGTACGAATATCTTCTAATATGTGCATTTCAGTTAATTGCCGAAGCAACGTACTTCTGAGACTTGAAGAAGATACGCGTGACTTCACCTCAGTCCTCATCTGGTGCAAAAACTCAAGGTACGTCTCATACTCATCACCGAACTGTCGTTCGAGTGTGGCACGTATCTCCGCAGCTGCTGCCGGTCCCGCTCCTGCTGTGGATATCGCTATGCTTAATCTCCCACGCCTTACCACGCTTGGCGTAATAAAGTTGCTGTGCTCCGAAGACATCGCGTTATTCACCAGTATGCCCGCAGCCTCCGCATCCCGAACCACAGTTGAATTAACCTCTGAATGGTCAGTCGCTGCATATACGAGAAAGGCCCCCCGCAAATCTCCATTGCGGTAGGACCGGTCTATCCATTGAATTCGGGATTCATGATACAGTTGTTTTAATACGGGAGTAAGCTCCGGACTAATGACCGTAATCTGTGCCTCAGCATGCAGTAATCCCTTAATTTTACGTTCGGCAACACGTCCACCACCAACCACGCAGCATTTCTTGCCTGAAGTATTCACAAATATGGGCGTGTAACGGTCCATCCCCTTCACTCTCCCGTCCAACGATGAAACGCTGAATACGCATTGGATAAAAAACTTATAATGACAAATCCGTACCCGATCAGTGTCCATCTTGCCATGATAATTGTAGAGAACTGTTTCCTTCTCTTGGATACGAAGTACCCCACATAGATGGCTATAGCAAGACCTGTCGCAATAACTTTGAGATCCAAGAGTAGAATCCAGCGTCTTTCCGCCACAATGGATAATACGGCAAGCATCACAGAAACACCAAGGAGCGGTGTACCTATGAAATTAGCACCATCCATGTATTTGCCGATCACTTCCAGGCTTGGCATCCGTCGCATCGTATCATTCCACTTTTTTTTCTTCAACTTACGGTGCAGGAACAGATATAACATGGCAAATACCGTAGCAACGGTTAACGCCGCAAAACCAAGATTCGCCAAGGTAATATGCATAATGAGTAATCCATGTACCGTTTGCCAGTTATGCAGTGATATCTCTCCGGCCGTAAACCACAGTCGGTTTAATACCGTAACGGAAAAACCTACAACATTCAGCAACAAAATCACAAATTCGGAACGCTGGATGCGAGTCATGACGAGAGACATCAGCACAATACTGAATGAAAATATAAACAAAAAATCAAAGGTGGTATAGATGGGGAAATGGCCTTCAGTCCACATGCGCAATATGACATGCGTTACCTGCAATCCCCAAACAACGACAAGAAACCCTGTGCCTGTCCGCTTCGCCCCCGCATTGCGTCGAATGCAGTCCGAGAAATAGAACAGTAGGCTCAGGGCATACATATAGATTAGAGCTTCATAAACTTGTTCAGCAAGGGTCAAGCTGCCCACCCGCCTTATACGCCTGCCGGAGCATAAGCCGGCACGGGGTCTTGCCGGTTTTCGTTAAGGTGAGCGGCTGGTTTCGCCAGAGCTGTAGCATCACTCTGACTCACTTTTTCAGCGGCCATCTCTACTGCATCTTCCAGAGCGAAAATCTGAGTAAACATGCGCAGAGCTTCATCACCTTGCTTCGTGCCTGCCATTTCCTTAATCCGATTAATCGGATCTGTCGTCATTTGGTTCACAATACTCTTGGTCAGACGACGAATGACTTTACGTTGATGTTCATCGAGCTCAGGCAGTTTATTAAACAGGCTATCCATCGTTTCTTCATGAATGGAGACACCTTTTTCCTGCAAAGCCCGAATAACGGGACGAACACCCAACGTTTTGAGCCAATGGTAATAATCCTCCATCTCAAGCTCAATCATTCTCTCAATTTTGGCAGCTTCCACCTTACGCATCTCCAGGTTGCTCTCCACGATTCCTTCCAGATCATCAATGTCATAGAGAAATACGTTGGATAATTCACCAATCGCCGGATCAATATCGCGTGGAACCGCAATATCAATCAGGAACAATGGACGAGATTGACGACGCTTCATGCTCTCCCGTACCACTGCTGCATCCATGACATAACGTTCAGCTCCAGTCGAACTAATCACAATATCAACTTCATTCAGTCGATCTAATGCCTGTTCCATCGTACAAGGTGTCCCCCGGAACTTGGCTGCCAATTCTTCAGCTCTTGCGAGCGTTCGATTCGCCACGATGACCTCGGATGCCCCGTTGGCATAGAGATGTTTTACGGTTAGTTCACTCATCTTGCCGGCACCCAAAATGAGCACCTTCTTGTCTGTGAACATGCCAAAAATCCTCTTACCGAGTTCAACAGCAGCATAACTGACAGATACGGCGCTCTCCCCGATGGAAGTCTCCGAATGTGCCCGTTTGCCCAGCGTAACTGCCTGTTTGAACAGCATATTAAACCAGGTACCTGTTGATTTCTCTTCTTGCGCTTTAAGAAAAGCCTGTTTCACCTGTCCAAGAATCTGAGTCTCACCAATGACCATGGAATCTAGTCCGCAGATGACGCGGAACAAATGGCGCATGGCTTGATCATCTTCATATATATATAAGTGTTGCGTAAATTCTTCCCGTGGTACGTTAAACCATTGTTCCATGAATGTTCGAATAAAATAACCACACATGTGAAGACGGTCCACCACAACATACAACTCGGTACGGTTACATGTGGCTACGATTACACCTTCCAATACACTCTTGGTCAGCTTGAGCTGCTGCAGCGCTTCAGACAAATCCTTTTCTGCAAATGTGAATCGTTCCCTAACCTCTACAGGCGCCGTGCGATAATTCAAACCAACGACAACGATGTGCATTGCAAGTTCACCTGCCTAATAAATTTCCAATCAAAGTGCTTACTGCATATGTCTATCCATTTATGATTGACAAGGTTAATTATATCACACATCATAGCCATGACCGGGTCATTTTTATGAAATGTTTATGAAATCACCATGTTCATCATCATATGCACTGTCATTTATTGTAGTGTCTCACCAAAGTTCACCGTTATGCGTTAAAAAGTGTCCATTATGAATATTCATAACGATACGCATATTAAAACAAATAGCCATGGAATTATTCCATGACTATTAGAGTTTGGGAGGTTATGTGTCCATCCCGATATGTGAACATTGTGTATGCAATATACTTTTTATTTAAACCCGTTCAATCTGGTTGTTCATGTCTGGTGTTTCAACTTGCAATTCGCCCAAACCACGTACCAACTTCTTTGCATACGTTGTTTCAGGCTTTAATACGGATACCAGGTAGTCAATAGCAAGCTGTGGATCTACAGTCTCCCCACAAGTGTAACAATCAATCGCTGCAAAACCTCTCTCAGGATACGTATGAATGGAGAGATGGCTCTCAGACAATAGTACAAGTACGGTCGCTCCCTGTGGATCAAACTGCTTGGATTGTACGGACATCACTGTCGCGCCACATGCCTCTGCTGCTTCAATCATTTGGGCTTCCAGATACTCTGCATTGTTCAGTAGATTAAAGTCAACACCCCAAGTATCAACAGCAACGTGTCTTCCGAAAGTTGAATATTCCATCCTTCGGTTCCCCCTTCCTAGGAATAAAATGTTTGAAAAATTTCATCCGCTAGGACCTACGTCATTCACTTCCCGAGGGAAAAATCTCTCGCAACATATAATGTCCTGAGTGAATCCTGGTTCCTATTTTGTTTTCAACGAGATTAAAAATAACATTGAATCAGAGTGAAATCAACCCTTTTCCAGAAGATTGTAAAATAAATATTTTCAATTCGGAATATTCCATCTCACATCAAAAAATCCCCCTGCAACCTCCACATTGGCGAGTGCCACTGCACGGAAGATACAAGGGAATTCATTATATACATATACGTTTATAAACATACAATTTTAAGCTAATAAGCTTCAAGCTCAAACAACCGTTTTTGATGACGAGCAAGGGTCTCATCAATCTGATGGAGCTGATCAGCAGTCGCATCTTTTCTAGTGTCCAGTAATGAATCGATCTCGGCATACACACGGTTGATTTCGCGTTCTACATCTCTGGCCTGGAACAGATGTTGCAATTCAAGCAACGTGTTTTTGTATTCATAGATCACTCGGGTGTTCTCCCCGGTCTTCTCCACAATTTTGCGGACAGTGCCTTGAGCATAAACATACGTCATGGTGAACCCTTTATAGATCCGATGAACGACCCCGTCACCCTTAAAAGTCACAAAGAGCTTCCGGACAACGTTGGTCAGATGCAGATTCACCAGGCGGCAAGATAATTCACAGATATAAAACCCTTCTATGCGGTCAAAGGGGAAATGCACTTCTTCTCCACTTACATCCCCCAGCACAACCTCCTGACAACCATTGTCCAACACCTTAACCCGGTGATGAAGCCTGCCGTCTTCTGTCATGCGCAAAAACTGATGCATCTGGGGTTCTGACAATTTCATAGTGGCCTTAACGTACTCTGTGGCTAACCGCTGAGCCATACAAATCCCTCAATTCTTTCCCGATTGTTTTGTCTTCCTGCACATGTAGCAGTCATCTCAAAATTCTTCAGGCCGGCATGGCCGGTAATTTTGGTACTGTTGGCAATATGCACCTATGCTCATTATACACTACCCTAACGTTATTTTTCTCCAGACCCAGATAATGAATTGTCACGAAATCCCTTAAAAAACCGGATTAATCTGGATCTCATCAAAGATTCATTTAGCATGCTCGCTTTCCTGCACTAAAACGGTATACTATCTCGGTTATCCGTTAATTTCGTTGCTTTCTTCCTCATCAGAAGCACCCTCTGCATCCAGCACTGGTGCATACTTATCTATGCGGGCATGGCGGGTAATGATGTCCCATAACTCTTCTTTCCCCAATCCCTCTTCGGATGAAAACGGCACAAACAAATCCCCTGAACGAAGACCAAGTGATTCCTTAATGACTTTGATATATTTGGCTCTGCGTGTTTTTGGAATCTTGTCCATCTTGGTGGCTACAACAACCAAAGGCAGTCCATTATGACGAAGCCATTCGTTCATCATCTTGTCCTCCTTGGACGGTTCATGTCTCATATCAACCATCTGCATGACCAATTTCAATTCCTCGCGTCCCAACAAATATTTCTCCATCATTTTGCCCCAGGCAAAACGCTGCTCTTTGGAAACTTTGGCGTAACCATATCCCGGGAAATCGACGAAGTAGAGATCCTGATTAATTTTATAATAGTTGAGTTGCTGTGTCTTACCCGGTGTTGAGCTAGTCCGAGCCAAATTTTTACGATTGATCAAACGGTTGATCAGGGAAGATTTCCCCACATTGGAGCGTCCCGCCAAAGCAATCTCTGGCAGACCGTCCTCGGGGTATTGTTCAGGCCGAACGGCACTGATAATAAATTCAGATTGATTTACTTTCATATTGTATCTTTCCTCTCTTGAACGCCTGTGCTATGCATCACCTGTTGAAGGTATTATGCCATGGATTGTTCTATCATACCAAAAAAACCGTTCCAGCGGACGCCGAAGCCTCCGCAGAACGGTCTACTCTTCATACGAACCTTTCGGATACGTGGATTACAGGTGAATTCCTGTCTGCTCAACAAGTGCATGCTGCAATACCTGATCCATATGGGCTACAGGGACAAACTCCACATCTTCCTTGATGCTGTCTGGAATGTCACGCAGGTCCCGTTCGTTATCCTTAGGCAATAATATTTTTTTATAGCCGGCACGATGGGCCGCCAGTGATTTCTCTTTCAGACCACCAATCGGCAGTACACGTCCACGCAGTGTTATTTCACCAGTCATCGCGATATCCTTGGACACATGTTTGTTCGTCAAGGCTGAGATTAACGCTGTTGCCATCGTAATCCCAGCAGATGGACCATCCTTCGGAATCGCTCCTTCCGGAACGTGGATATGGATATCGTTCTTCTCATGGAAGTCAGGCGAAATTCCAAGCTGTGTAGCTTTGGAACGGGTGTAACTGAATGCGGCTTGTGCCGATTCCTTCATGACATCCCCCAGTTTACCTGTGAGAGTCAATTTACCTGTTCCAGGCACAACAGTCACTTCAATGATAAGGGTATCTCCACCCACTTCAGTCCACGCCAGACCCGTTACGGTACCAATCTGATCTTCCAGTTCGGCCATACCATAACGGAACTTGCCAGGTCCAAGGTAATCTTTGATCTCATCGGATGAGATGTTAATCTGACCTTCCACACCAGATACGATGTTCTTGGCAGCTTTCCGGCACAACGAAGCCATCTGCTGTTCCAGGTTACGCACACCTGACTCCCGTGTATATTCACGAATTACACGCAACAACGCGTCATCCGGGATTTCCAATTGCTCTTCTTCCAAACCATGGTCCTGCTTCTGTTTGGGCAACAAATAGTTTTTCGCAATTTGTTGCTTCTCCAGTTCCGTATAACCAGGGATGTTGAGCATTTCCATCCGATCCAGCAATGGACGCGGAATATTGTGTACCGTGTTGGCAGTTGTTATAAACATAACGTTGGATAAGTCAAACGGCAATTCTACAAAATGATCACTAAACGTATTATTTTGTTCCGGATCAAGTACCTCAAGTAACGCTGCGGAAGGATCTCCGCGGAAGTCTGAAGCCATCTTATCAATCTCGTCCAGCAGGAATACCGGATTAAGTGACCCTGCCGTTTTCATCCCCTGGATGATACGTCCAGGCATGGCGCCGACATAGGTACGTCGGTGACCACGAATCTCAGCTTCATCCCGCACGCCGCCAAGAGATATTCTTACAAACTCCCGACCTAGCGATCTCGCGATCGAACGAGCAAGTGATGTTTTACCGACCCCTGGAGGTCCGACCAGACAGAGAATTGGTCCTTTGAGCTTCTTGACGAGCTTCTGGACAGCCAGATATTCCAGCACACGTTCTTTGGGCTTTTCCAGTCCGTAATGATCTGCATTGAGCACATCTTCGGCTTTTTGGATATCCAGATCATCCGCTGTCATCTGACTCCAAGGAAGGCCAAGCAGCCAATCCACGTAGTTGCGAATGACTCCGCCCTCGGCTGAACTTGCAGGCATTTTCTCCAGTCGATCAATTTCTTTCTCGACCTTTTCTTTCACCTTGTACGGCAAGCCGAGTTCTTCCATCTGAGTGCGAAGTTCCTCGACCTCACCCGCACGGCCTTCTTTTTCACCCAGTTCTTTCTGGATCGCTTTCATCTGCTCGCGCAAATAATATTCCTTCTGCGTTTTCTCCATCTGTTTCTTCACACGTTGGCTGATCTTGCGTTCAAGCTCCAGCACTTCGCGCTCATTGTTCAGGATATCCAGTAATTTCTCCAGACGTTCCCGAACGTCGATGGTCTCCAGAATTTCCTGTTTATCCTTGATCTTCAAGGACAGGTGACTCGTGATAACATCGGCCAGACGCCCTGGTTCTTCAATGTCAGACACCGCTGCGAGTGTCTCTGGTGTGACTTTTTTGGACAGATTAATATAATTCTCGAACTGGTTCAGAACGGTACGCATCAAGGCATCCGTCTCCGGATGGGTATTCTCCTCTTCAGGCAGCTCTTTTGCCAGTACTTCATAATATTCCTCGTTGTCCGTATATTCAATAATTTCAGCCCGTTCCAAGCCTTCAACGAGTACACGAATCGTACCGTTCGGAAGCTTCAGCATCTGTCTGACCTTGGCCACGGTTCCGATTCTGAAAATGTCCTCTTGTGTTGGTTCTTCAATATTTACTTCGGCTTGGGAACATAGGAGAATCAGATGTTCTTCTACCATCGCTTTTTCTAAAGCCTTGACCGATTTCTCCCGGCCCACATCGAGATGCAGTACCATACTCGGGTAGACGAGAAGTCCTCTTAAAGGCAGTAAAGGAAAACGACGACCTTTCGCTTTGCTCGGTCCCATCGCTTTCGCACCTCCAATGGCTCTCAGGTTGTAGTCATTCATTATTCTATCAAATGTTCACATAAAAAACCAATGAAGGGAAGCGCTTAGCAGCTTCCCGAATCTGTAACCTGTCCTGGACGAGGCACGTCCGCACGCAAATAGGAAGCGGATGCCGGTGGAAAAATCTCCGGTGCAGGTGCAACTGTCTCCTCTGCAAGCTTCGTTTGTTCCATTTGTTGTGATTCCGGAACCCAGGCGAACACTTCACGGAATACGTCCTGTACCGTATCTACCGGGATAACGCGCAAGCCATCCAGATTCTCAAAAATGGACTGCCAGTTCTCCGCGGGAATAATAACGGTCTTCGCTCCAGCCTGAAAGGCAGCCTCCACCTTGGCTAGCACGCCACCGATAGGCTTAACCCGACCATGAATACTGATCTCGCCAGTCATCGCTGTCTCATGATCCACAGGACGCCTCTGAATGGCTGATGTAATGGCAGTCGCCATGGCGATCCCGGCGGATGGACCATCAATAGGCGTCCCACCTGGGAAATTCACGTGTAAATCGTAATCATTCGGACGAATACCCATGGCTTTTAATACGGTTAACACATTTTCAACCGAGCCTTTGGCCATACTTTTTCGCCGGAGTGTACGCGAACCGCCTCCAATCTCTTCTTCATCCACAACGCCTGTAATGTTGATTCGGCCTTGATCTTTAAGAGCCGGAACAGCAGATACTTCGATCTCCAAAATGGTTCCCATATTCGGTCCGTATACCGCCAAGCCGTTAACAAAACCCACCTGCGGCTGTGTCGGGACCTTCCGATCAGGCCGTGGCTGAATCTGACTGCTACCCGCCACCCACTCCACATCAGACGCCTGAAGCGTCTCACGCTTCTCTGTCAGCGCAAGTCCAGCAGCCAGCTGGATGATATTGACCGCTTCACGTCCATTGGTTGCATATCGCTTGACCACATCAACGGCATCCGGACATGGACTGAACCCTATTTTCTGAACAGCATCCTCTGCAATTCGCCCAATCTCCTCAGGCAACAAAGGTCGGAAATAAACTTCCATGCAGCGGGAACGCAGAGCTGGTGGCAGTTCATGAGGCGAACGTGTCGTTGCTCCAACAAGGCGGAAATCGGCCGGCAGGCCATTTTGAAAAATATCGTGGATATAAGCAGGAGTATGCGTGTCTTCCGAGTTATAGTACGCACTCTCCAAAAACACCTTGCGATCCTCCAATACTTTCAACAGCTTATTCATCTGAATCGAATGTAATTCACCAATTTCATCAATAAAAAGCATTCCCCCATGCGCTTTCGTCACAGCGCCCGGTTTTGGTTGGGGAATACCAGCAACGCCCATAGCTCCTGCTCCCTGATATATCGGATCGTGGACCGAACCAATTAAGGGGTCCGCAATACCACGCTCATCAAAACGAGCTGTTGTTGCATCCAACTCCGTGAATTTCGCATCTGGCTTGAAAGGCGATGTTGGATTCTTCTTAGCCTCTTCCAAAACGACCCTTGCCGCGGCTGTCTTCCCGACTCCGGGAGGGCCATAAATGATAACATGTTGCGGATTAGCACTGCACAAAGCAGCTTTAAGGGCACGCAGCCCGTCTTTTTGCCCAACAATATCGTTAATGGTAGCTGGACGCGTCTTCTCCGACAACGGCTTGGTGAGTGAGATCGAACGCAGCTTGCGCAGCTTCTCCAGTTCCTTGCGAGATTCACGCTCAACGGCACTGCGGTTTGTTTTCTGACCACGCAGCAGGTTCCAGAAATATAAACCAATCACCACTCCAAAAAATAACTGAATCAACATGATGACCATACCAAATTCCATGTCTTCACATCCTCCTATTTTGTCGCTATTCTCATATGAGATCATGCTAATACTTGGTAGTATAGCCTTTTCAACGCGACGTAAACGGGCGATGCGGAATTTGTATGCGAGAAAATAAAAAGCCCGCCATCGCTGGCGAGCTTTTGTTGTAACAAGATATGAATCAATCAGTGCGAACGACCAGGAATAACACCTGTCTCTTCGTAGGCTTCGACGATTTTGTCGATCTCTTTTTTTAATTCCTCAACCATGATTTCTTCAGGCACTTTACGAATCATCTTACCATGACGGAACAAGAGACCTTCTCCACGAGCACCGGCAATTCCGATATCCGCTTCTTTGGCCTCACCTGGACCATTAACCGCACAACCCAACACCGATACTTTAATCGGCACCTTCAGTTTGGAGATATACTCTTCCACTTCGTTGGCAATGGAGAACAGGTCGATGTCCAAACGTCCACACGTTGGGCAGGAGATCAATGTGGCTGCATTTGTAATAAGTCCAAATGTTTTGAGCAGATCACGAGCGACCTTAATTTCTTCTACCGGGTCCGCACTCAGTGAGATCCGCATCGTTGAACCAATACCCATGGACAATAGAGCTCCCATACCTGCGGAGCTTTTGATTGTACCGGAGAACAGTGTACCTGCTTCGGTAATCCCGAGATGCAACGGATACGGAATGATTTGAGCTGCTTTGGTATACGCCTCAATTGCCATCGGCACATCTGATGCTTTGAGAGACACGATGATATCATGGAAATCAAGCTCTTCCAAAATACCAATGTGATACAATGCACTTTCTACCATAGCATCTGCCGTAGGATACCCATACTTCTCAAGGAGATGGTTTTCCAAAGAACCCGCATTTACTCCAATCCGAATCGGAATGCCGCGGTCTTTACAAGCCTTAACCACTTCTTCCACTTTTGCACGTTTACCGATGTTACCTGGATTAATCCGAACTTTATCGATGCCGTTCTCAATCGCAAGTAAAGCCAGCTTATAGTTGAAATGAATGTCCGCTACGAGCGGTATATTAATGCGTTTTTTGATTTCCTTGATGGCTGCGGCAGCTTCCTCATTATTCACCGTTACACGTACCACTTGACAGCCCGCTTCTTCCAGTCGCAGAATCTCTGCAACCGTTGCTTCAACGTCTGCCGTTTTGGTTGTACACATACTTTGGATAATGACTTCGTTACTGCCACCGATCGTTACGTTTCCCACTTTCACGGGACGTGTATCCTGTCTTAAATACATGAGTGATTTCTCTCCCCACAACGTCAAAGCTCCACCCTGACAGAGACAAGAATTCGCCTTCTGCCAAAGTGGAGAACTGACAAGTCTATATTTCAGAGTTCAACGGGATTCAGGCCTTTTATTAGGCGCTCTCTTCCTGCTTATCGTCCTTCGATTGGCTTAGTTCAGGCACGACTCTTTTCTCAACAACTTCTTCGGTAATGACACAGTTCGTAACATCTTCACGTGAAGGCACTTCATACATGATTTCCAGCATAATACCTTCAATGATGGCACGCAATCCACGTGCACCTGTGTTACGTTTAATTGCTTCTTTTGCAATCGCAAGCAATGCAGCTGGTTCAAATACCAGATTCACATTATCAAGTTCAAGCAGTTTTTGGTACTGTTTGGTAAGCGCGTTTTTTGGTTCGGAAAGAATCCGTACCAGCGTATCTTCATCCAGCGGCTCCAAAGTGGAGATGACTGGCAGACGGCCTACAAATTCCGGAATCAGACCAAATTTCAGCAAATCTTCCGGCAATACCATACCCAGGTATTCACCTGGTTTCAGATCTTTTTGCTCAGAAACGGTATTAAAGCCAATGACTTTTTTACCGATCCGGCGTTTGATCATTTGCTCCAGACCATCAAAGGCACCGCCGCAAATGAACAGGATGTTTGTTGTATCGATCTGAATGAATTCTTGATGAGGGTGTTTACGACCACCTTGTGGTGGTACAGAAGCCACAGTTCCTTCAAGAATTTTCAAGAGAGCCTGTTGCACACCTTCGCCCGATACATCACGAGTAATGGATGGGTTTTCGGATTTACGCGCTACTTTATCAATCTCATCGATATAAATAATGCCACGCTCTGCTTTTTCCACATCATAATCAGCAGCTTGAATCAGTTTGAGCAGGATGTTCTCTACATCCTCACCCACATAACCCGCTTCTGTTAATGACGTAGCATCCGCAATAGCAAAAGGAACATTCAAAATTTTTGCCATCGTTTGCGCAAGCAACGTTTTACCAGAACCTGTTGGCCCTAACAGCAAAATGTTACTCTTTGACAATTCAACGTCTTCAATTTTGCTTTGTGTGTTGATCCGTTTGTAGTGATTATACACCGCAACAGACAATGATTTTTTCGCTTGTTCCTGTCCAATAACATATTGGTCCAGAATATTACGAATTTCTTTTGGTTTCGGAATATCTTTCAGGTCTACTTCTTCATCATGACCAAGTTCTTCCTCAACGATTTCGGTGCAAAGTTCGATACATTCATCACAGATGTACACGCCTGGTCCAGCGACCAACTTGCGTACCTGCTCCTGAGATTTACCGCAAAAAGAGCATTTCAATTGCCCTTTCTCATCGTTAAATTTAAACATGAAACCACCCCTTTAGGAATTGATCGGTCTACTGAGCACCTGGTCAATAATGCCGTACGTCTTAGCTTCTTCAGCGCTCATGAAGAAGTCACGGTCGGTATCCCGCTCAATTTTCTCAAGAGGCTGACCCGTACGATCGACGTATATTTGATTCAGTTTCTGACGTGTTTTAATAATCCATTCTGCGTGTATCTTAATATCCGCAGCCTGTCCTTGAATGCCGCCAAGCGGCTGATGAATCATTACTTCGCTATTTGTCAGCGCATATCTCTTGCCAGGTGCACCGGCTGTCAGCAATAACGAGCCCATGCTTGCTGCCATCCCTACGCAAATGGTAGATACATCCGGCTTGATAAATTGCATCGTATCGTATATACCCATCCCTGCGGTGACAGAACCACCAGGTGAGTTAATGTACAAGCTGATATCCTTCTCAGGATCGTCGGCTGCCAAAAACAAAAGCTGTGCTATGACAAGATTGGCTACATCGTCATCAATCGCACTGGTTAGAAAGATAATGCGATCTTTCAGCAAACGTGAATATATATCGTAAGACCGCTCGCCTCGATTGGTTTGTTCTATAACCATTGGCACCAGACTCATGAGACCAACCTCTTTTCTACATGTAATTAGACATAGGCCACCTGTAAAGCAAACCCAAATTCATTCTAACACTTTCCTGTGACAATGTCATTTTTCACAAGAGGGGTGAGACATCAATTTGTTTACTTTTTTAGCCTGATCATATTTAACCATGTTTTCTATGTATGTGCAAATTGAAGCCATCCTATGCCGTCTTGCCGTTTTTTATTTGCATGAAGTACATAGGTATGTAAAAAGTGTACGCGGATCAATAAAAATAGTGTTCATCCATATAATTACTTCATTTTCTATAAAATGGATGTCATAATTTAAAAATAAGGCACGCAATAATTCACGTGCCTTATCGTTTATTCAACTGACAAGTTGATAACAGCTTGTCTTATTTTTCGTCAGCTTCTGCAACAACTTCTTCAGCTGGAGCTTCAACCGGTTCAACAACTGTGCTGTTCTCAAGGAGAACGTCAATCGTTTTACGCAGTTTTACTTCATCACGAAGGCTGTCCAGGGAACCATTACCCTCGAGGATGCCACGGATCTCATCAGCAGGACGCTTGTAAGATTCAGCCATTTTTTCGAGTTCTTGATTCACTTCTTCATCAGACACTTCAATGTTTTCCGCTTTACCTACAGCTTCAAGCACCAGGTTATTGCGAACACGTTTGGAAGCATCTTCTTGCATTTGTCCTCTCAGGTCAGCTTGTGTCTGGCCAGAGAAGCTCAGGAACATTTCAAGGTTCATCCCTTGGTTGCGAAGACGGTTGTCGAAATCACGCATCATGTTTTGTACTTCGCTCTCTACCATTGCAGAAGGAATGTCCACTTCAGCGTTCTCAGCCACTTTTTCTACAACTGCATTTTCTTGTGCAGCTTTGGCTTCGTCAGCTTTACGGGATTCCAATTGTGTTTTCAGATCAGCTTTGTACTCTTCAAGTGTGTCGAATTCGCTAACATCTTTAGCAAACTCATCATCCAATGCAGGAAGTTGTTTGCGTTTGATTTCGTGAATTTTCACTTTGAATACCGCTTGTTTGCCAGCAAGTTCTGCTGCATGGTAGCTCTCTGGGAAAGTCACTTCTACGTCTTTGAAGTCGCCTGTGGACAGACCCACAACTTGTTCTTCAAATCCAGGAATGAATGTGTTGGAACCCAGTTCCAGGGAATAACGCTCAGCTTGTCCACCTTCGAAAGGTACACCATCAACGGAACCGTCGAAGTCGATTACTGCAACGTCGCCGTTAGCAGCGGAACCTTCGTCAATTACAACGAGTTCAGCGTGACGTTGTTGAAGACGCTCAAGTTCTTCATTCACTTCTGCGTCAGTTACTTCACCTTTTGCTACAGCAACTTCGATTCCTTTGTACTCACCAAGAGTAACTTCAGGTTTCACAGTTACTTTTGCTTTGAACTTGAATGTTTGTCCTTTAGCAAATTGTTCAACATCTACGTCAGGACGATCAACCGGGAAGATATCCGTTTGGTCGATTGCTTCTGTATAAGCTTCAGGAAGCAAAATGTCGATTGCTTCTTGATAAAGGCTCTCTACACCAAAACGTGCTTCGAAAATGGAACGTGGTACTTTACCTTTACGGAATCCAGGTACGTTTGCTTGTTTAACCACTTTATTAAAAGCTTTGTCGAGTGCTGCAGTTACACGATCTGCATCCACTTCAACCTCAAGAACCCCAAGGTTCTTCTCTATCTTTTCCCAAGTTGCTTTCATTGTATACTTTCCCCTCCAAAATTCACATGTTCACGTAGGCAATCACGTACAAAATAACCATTTTAGTATAAACAAGATTAGATTCTTTTTCAAGGGGAATCCCTTGATACAGTTTAAGGAAAACGTTTCCGGCCTCGATTAACCATCCAAACCGGCAGATACAAACTGTTTCATAGAACGATAAGCCTGTTCCAGTCGAAAGCGCATCGCGCCTGTCACAGCATACATTGAGCGGGTATTTTCCTCATCATGCGAACCACCCAGACTGTCTGCAACGGTCATATGTAGAGCTGCTGCCCATATATCTGTCATGGAATCATTTTCTTCCAGCATCGATACATAATCACGGGTTCCATACACCGCCATGACATATTGTATCCACAGTTCCTGGGCAAAATAAAAGAGCGTAGGTTCATGAACCTCCGTCTGATCTGCCACTCGTTCCAGAATCTGAACGATTTGGAGCGGGAATTCCTCTGGTCTAAGAGGCACGGTGTCGATCTCGACTTCAACCTGCTCTTCGCCTCTCGTAAACAGGATCATACCTTGAACACCTCGTCGACGCAAGGTTTGCAACACCCGAAATTGAAGCAGAGGGTGAAGCGACTTATCTTTTAACCAACTCGTAAGTGCCTCGTCAATCTTCGGTAGATCAAGATAGGCCAGTTGCTCCAAAGCCAGCATCGTCTGTTCAGACAGCGGCTCCTCCATTACTGTGCGAAGCATCTTATCTGCATAACCATCATCCTGTTCAAGCTTCATTCGGGCATGCTGCCGTGCCATGTCTTCCTCACTAATCTCTTCTTCCTCTTCTCGTTCTTCAAGAACGGCAGGCGAGGTTTCTTCATATTGAGGAAACGCAGCCTGAAGCCATTCGAGCAGAGCCCGCCATTCATCATAATGGCGCTCTTCCTGTCCCTGACATTGCAACAAAAAGTGAAGCAATTTCATCGCTTCACCATACCGTTCATTTTCAAGCATAACTGTCAATTGAATCTGGTAATAGTCCAGCGTCTTAGGAAACAGCACAATATTGTTGTTATGCTCGGTTTCCGGGGTCGTGGATTCCTTAATGGGAGCACCTCCTCTATATCCTGAATCTCCAGTCGGAATCAACATAAATAGATGTATATATTAAAACGATTGTTGATCTATTTTCTGAGTTCTCCTGATATTCTAACATAACCTTAAATATAATGAAAAAAACGTTACTGCCGCTAAATATCATATACGAAAAATAATTCAAAATAAAACGCTTGATATTCCTGTATGCATATGATAAAATCAATTTTGCTTGAAAAAATTCATGTCTCAGTAGCTCAGCTGGATAGAGCAACGCCCTTCTAAGGCGTCGGTCGGGGGTTCGAATCCCTCCTGGGACGTATAAAAAGAAGCTTCCTTCGGGAAGCTTTTTTTGCGTTCTGGGGATGAGAACCCCAACGGTTCGTCGGAGCATCCTCTTCGTTAGCACCACTTCGCAGTCTCGACTGCAAGGAGAGTATCCCTCCTGGGACGTATTAAAAAGAAGCTTCCTTCGGGAAGCTTTTTTTGTGTTCTGGGGATGAAAACCCCAACGGTTTGTCGGAGCATTCGCTTCGTTACATGCTCTATGTCGTTGCATTGGAGCATCCGTATTTGCTCATTCTATAAGCAACACGTTGAAGTATCGATGTTCTAACGAACACAGGACACTTTATTTGCTCCAAATTCAGCATTGTGGAATTCTAACGAATCTTAGAGAACTTATTTCACCATTCTGGGGTATTAACTCACTTATTCGCACTTCGTAGCCTGATTAACGTCGCTGAGGTTCGTTAGAATCTGAAAATAGCGGTTTTACCCATTATAAGACCTCGTGGATTCGTTAAAGTTCACAGGCTAGTCAAGACACCCAAAGTCCATTGGGTGTTTTTTCATTTCATTGCTCAACATTGACATAGAATGTTATGCTTACGGAGTGGGTAATGTAACAATCCATACATATTAACTTCTTAGGAAACAGGAGATTTTATCAATGTCATCTTCAATACAGCAACACTCATCTATCCATACCGAGGAAGAACATTCTTCGACATCCAAAAGATTCGGCCTGTTGTTAGCAGGCATTATCGTCATCGCCGCTACCATGAGGTCACCGATCACTGCAACGGGTCCCGTTGTGGAGATGATCCGCTCAGATACAGGTATCGGCCATTCAATGGTCGGGCTTCTGACCTCACTTCCTTTGCTCGCCTTTGCAGCAGTCTCTCCTTTTGCACCACGTCTTGCCAAGCGGTTAGGACTCGAATCTGCTCTGCTATTGGCTGTTATGATCGTAACCATTGGGGTGGCATTACGCTTGTTGCCTTCCGTTCTCTCCTTATATGCAGGAACCGCAATTTTGGGGTGCGGCATTGCATTAAGCAACGTGCTTTTGCCAAGTTTGATCAAACGTGATTTTCCATTGCGGGTAGGTATCGTCACCGGATTATACTCTGTATCCATGAATATATTTGGCGCCATCGCCTCAGGTGTGAGTGTGCCCCTAGCAGGAGCCACATCTATGGGTTGGCGTGCTTCGTTAGGCATGTGGGCCCTGTTGTCCATATTGGCGCTTCTCTTGTGGCTCCCCCAGATCGCCGCAGGACGTCAGCGAATGTTATTCATAGCCACACAGAGTGAAGGGACGCCTGTACGTCTACGGACCTCTTCCCTGGCCTGGTTCATTACTTTATTTATGGGTCTGCAATCTCTAATATTCTATACAACGATTACCTGGCTTCCCGAAATTCTTGCTGAGCAAGGATTCAGCCCCACCTCAGCAGGGTGGATGCTATCCCTAATGCAGATGGTTAGTGTACCGGCTACCTTTATCGTTCCAATCCTCGCCGGCCGAACGCGAGATCAGCGTGTTCTAACCGCGATAACGTGCTCTTCTTTAATTGTCGGGTATGCTTTATTGTTAAGTGGTATCGCTTCGCTCGTTACCATCGGTGTCACGTTGGCAGGAATAGGCGCTGGAGCTTCATTTGGAATGGTAACGATGTTCTTCGTCCTTCGCACAAAAGATGCCAGACAAGCTGCCAGCCTGTCCGGTATGGCCCAGTCCTTCGGATATATGCTAGCGGCAGTTGGACCTTTACTGTTCGGTATGCTTCATGACTGGACAAAAGGATGGACCCTGCCGTTGCTAATACAGGTCATTCTGGCCATCGCTTTGCTAATCGCAGGGATTCAAGCCAGCAAAAATAGGATGATCGGTTAGTCATATAATTCATTTACAAAAAAAACAAAACGGCCTCCATCCTGCGAATCAGGATGGAGGCCGTTTTTGCATAGAACAATTCCTTCATTAATTGAATCCATTTTAATCAATTTCAATGAGGAATGAACTTACTTCACTTTTACCTTAATCGTGTCTGTGCTGGTAACACCGCCTGCGTTAATTAACTCTGCCCGATACGTATACGTGCCCGATGTTTTCCCAGACAGTGTAGTCACAGCACTTTGCGCATAAGGTGTAGCCGAACGGAGTTCTTGCGTATCGATCAACTTATCATTTTCATAGAGACGATACTCTGTAGCGTTGGTCCCCCACCACAGGTTCATAGACACCTTATAATTGCCATCGCCATCCCAGTTATCGTGAGAAAGAACCGCTTTGCCTGGCGTTGCGTTGGTAACCTGAACAGTCAACGTCTGACTACGCGTTGTTCCCTTGTCGTTGGTCAGCTCAGCCACGTACGTATACGTGCCGTTGGCTTTGCCCGTGATCTTCGTCTGAGCAAACTGCGCCCAAGGCGCGTTGTAAGTCAACTTCTGCGTATCTACCAAAACCCCGTCCTCATATAACTTGTAGCTAGTTGCGTTCTCACCCCACCACAGGTTCATTGTAACGATATACGCGCCCTCTGGTAGGCCGTTGCCTACCCAGTTATTGTGAGACAATACAGGCGTACCTGGGGCCTTGGTTGCCGGAGTTTCAGGTTCGGTCTCCACGGCTTCCAATTTCAGTGCCGTATTGGCTGTACCCGAAAGCCCCTGTTGGTCTTTTACCGTAAGTTCAACAGCATACTCGCCTGCTTCAATTCCCTCCAAAGGAAGGCTGATGCTGCCATCAGCTTGTACTTCAAAGACTCCTTCTTTATAAACTGATCCATCCTCTTTTTTCACAACATACGTTGCTTCCAGAGAAGCGGCCGGATCAAACGTGATGTCCCATCCGCTGGCAAGCGCAGGAGCTACACGGAAGTACAAGTCTTCCACGCTACCGTTAAGGACAGCAGACTCATCCTCTTTAAACTCCAACGCTTCTGGTGCAGTTACAGCTGGAGCTGTCTTTTTCACCAAAAATGGCGAAGTGTCTTCCTTATAGGTTTTGCCGTCCGTACCAATAGTAGTGATGTCTACCGTATATAAACCATCCGGAATCTCAGTCACTTCATCGGTTGTGTAGTCTGCATATGAGCCGTCCCAAGCAAGGTTGTATCTTGCATTGGCATTGAAGTTAAAATAGTTACCAAAGATGGAGCCGATATAACCATCTTGATAATATCCACCTTCCGGATTAAGACCATCATAGATCTCAATCAGGGCAAATGTCATCGGATTATAGAATTCCATCGCAACATTCAGCGTATCCAATGTACCATCAGCCTTCAATGGATAGTGGAATGGATTTTTCTCAGTGCCTTTTACGGTTTCAATATATTTAACCCCACTCAACGTAACGTTGAAATGAGCAACATATGGCACAGTAAAAGTATTGGTTCCGTTCGAGAACTCAATGTATCCTTGTGCTTCTGTAGTCGCAGTAACCCCACGCGGAACGGTGATTGTCACTGCAAGTTCTTCCTCACCATTCAGTGTGAAGGAACTCTTGTCCACCGCAACGGATACACCAGCGACATTACGAGTTGGATTCACATTTACGGTGTAATCCCCGCCACTACCATTCAGCGCTTCAACTTTAATTGTTTTGGTAATCGTCTTTTCATCTGTGCTCAGGAAATTACCGTAGTTGATACTTCCGGTGATATTCTCCTTTTCAACAACAGAGCCACTTTCTGTGTATTGAGTTACATCAAGCACTTTGACAAAAGCCGCAGGATCAATGGTATTAACAGCCTGAATACGGCCAGCACCTTGATCAAATACATCAAACTTGGTTGTATCCAGCACTTTACTATTGTTCATCAGTGCAACTTTGATATCAAATGGAGTCCATTCCGGATGCTTCTCGATCAGCAAAGCAATCAAACCTGCTACATGAGGTGTAGCCATACTTGTACCTGATTTACGATCATAAGCTTGTGCGTAATCTGCGTCTGGCTCATCCTTGCCGTAGGCAGGAATCGTAGACAAAATGCTTGTACCTGGTGCAACAATATCCGGTTTGATGTCCAGTGTTACCTTTGCAGGTCCACGTGAACTGGATGAGCTCATTTCATCGCCCGGAGTTTGTGAACGTTCAAAATCACTAAAGCTCACTTCAACGGCTTGGCCTGCGTCCAGCTCAGCCTTGATCACATCTCCATCTTCCTTGGACATGCTCAGTGTTGGAATGAGTTCAAAGTTATCGCCCAGACTTACACCGATTGGACCCGGAATGTTGTTATATACAATAACAGCCACGGCTCCAGCTGCTTTGGCATTGGCGATTTTCTCTACAAATGCGATTTCACCACGCTGTATTAATGCCACTTTACCTGTAAAATCCTTACCTTCAAAATCAGTTGGCTTACCCAGTGCTGCATATTCAAGCTCATATTTCCCTGTCAAAACAGTTTCAGGGTCTGCCGACAGGCTCCATCCCATCAGATCCAGACGGTAAACCGACTCTGTAATAGCCAGTGGAGCTTCAGTCGGAGCAATTACAGACTCTTCTTCCACAGGAGCAGCTTCAGGAGAAGCTTCAACGGGTGCAGAAGGTGATGCAGATGGAGTATTTTCTTCCGTTGTAGCTTCTTCTACATTCAGATCTTCAGCTTCGTTAGAAACTGTGTCCTCCACAGCCGCTGCACTTTCCTCATCAGTAGTTGCAGGTACACCTTGCTCTGAAACTTCTGGTGCTTCTGTTCCAGGTGCCGTACCCAGTTCAGGAGATTGTTCAACCTCTGGCACCGGTTGTTGTTCAGGTTGTGCCTCTTCGCCTTCCTCACCAATCCAGAAGTGAGTATCGGCTGTAATCAGCTGGCTAGGTCCTGTAGAGTTACCTACCGTAATGGCCATTGCAGACGCACCCGGAGAACCGAGTGTATAACGGTTAGGTCCACTGTTACCACTTGCCACAACCGCTGTCACACCAGACAACATCGCATTGTTCAGGGCAACCGAAGTGATATAACTCGGGTCGTTGGCGGCGTTACCTAACGAGAGATTGATTACGTCCATGCCATCTTGAACAGAACGATCAATTCCGCCGAGTACCCATGAGGTTTGACCACTACCATACGGTCCAAGTACACGGTAAGCATAGATATCTGCTTCAGGAGCCACACCAACAATACCGTAGTCCCCTGCTTCGCGAGCAGCAACGGTACCCGCTACGTGCGTACCGTGAGATGTGTAATAGGGGCTTCCAAGCTCGTTAAGCTCAGGCTCGCCCGATCCTTTCCATTCTTGATATGTTGTTTCATACGGATCATTGTCGTTTCCAACAAAGTCCCATCCGCCTTTGTAAGCTTCCTGCAAATTAGGATGTTCATAGTCAATCCCTGTATCGATGACACCCACTTTGATGCCATTTCCTTTGTAACCCAGATCCCATACTTCAGGTGCACCAATAAAAGGCGCTGTGTCTTTCATGTACGGGTTCACTTCATCTGTCTCTGGCGCTATTGTAACTTCAAGGTCAGGATATACGCTGACCACGCCAGGTATTTGAAGCAATTGTCCCACCTGGTTTCCTTTAAGCTCAATCGCTACACCATTCAGGGCATATGCATATTCTTCCAATACTTCATGTTTGATTTTCTTCTGAGTGAGGCTATGTACAAATGACTGTTGTTGTTGCTCAACTTGAGTCACAGCCTTTGTTTCCATAGAGGAGGTAAAAGATTTTCCGGAGAGGGTTGATTCACCTTGCGCTACTGCAACAGGTTTATTGGAAAGCTCAACGATTACTCGGGTGTTCTCTCCACCCAGACCTTCCAAGCTTTTATCCAAAAATGGATCTGCCGCAAGTTTTGCTTCCCGTCCTGCAAGAATCTCTCTCCATTGCTTGGCTTCGGCTGTACTGGGTAAGTTGTCAAGCTGAATAACTGAATCTGCGGGAGCGGCTCCAGCCGCGGGGAGAATAATGGAAAAGACCATCAGAACACTTAATAACGTGGATATCAATCGTTTACTCAAGGCTTTGCCCCTCCTTTTAAATGTGAATACGTCACCAAATGATGGGTTCCTGCTGTTTGTGCGTACTGCAATACACACTCCAATTTCACCGCCTATCTGCAAGAAGATTGACCCTTGGTAAATTATTCTATCAAAATACCACATTTTCCTTCTAAATAATTACAAATATGATATAGAAATTACTTATATGGGTCTTCAGTATGATAAAAATATCCATTTGTAATTATTTGTCGTTTGAATATTTCATTTTTGAAATAATGCATCAAAAAAGACCAAGAGCCTCTTTATCCAAAAGAGGCTCTTGGTGTATAGGGGAAGCGTGGTTAGTATACAAAGGATCGTGATAGTTCGTCTAACATCGATAAAATTGCTACGTATCGCGAAATTTCACTTTATTCTGGCTTCACGGCTTCAATACGCAGGCGCTTGTAATCGGCATACATCGCATCATCTTTCCAAAGGTGAGACATCACGATCTGACTGGTTTCATGGCATATTTGTTGTATCTCTTCATGACTGAGACCGGCAAAATAGTCGCCTCCAAAATGAGCCAACCAGCCTACTATACCCTGCTCACCATCTGCCAGTCTGGTAGGACGGTCATAGTGATAGGCATGACGCACCATAAATCCACTTTGCTCTAAAATATGGCTATATTCTCCGATCGAAGGAAAGTACCAAGGATTGCGTTCCGATGCACGAATGCCCGTGTTTCGCTCCATAACCTGCTCTAATGCATTCACAATGGTCTGCACGTTCCCTTTACCACCAAATTCTGCTACAAAACGCCCTCCAGGCTTCAAAGATTTCCATATACTATCCACCACTAATCGCGGGCTTCGCATCCAGTGCAGGGCTGCATTGGAGAAGACGGCATCATATAGTCTATTCGTCTCAAACTGATGACCGTCTCCTTCCACGAACTCAAGTTCAGGGAATTTCTTCCTCGCACGGCGAATCATGTCCGTCGATGCATCCATGCCAATAACTTCAGCTCCAGTCAGAGAAATTTCATGCGTCAAATCCCCCGTCCCACAACCCAGATCAAGAATGTATTCCCCTTTTTGGGGTTGAAGCCAAGAGATCAGATTTTTGCCGTATCCGGACACAAAAGCCAGTTTGTTGTCATACTCATCTGGTTGCCATTGATTTAATGATTTCATGGATACCACCGTCGCTTTCGTTATTGATATCCTCATTGTGACACAGAATTGTTTATTCTTTAAATATATAAACTCTATATTTTTTATAGGTATAACCAATAAAAGGGCTAACGAAGCGGATGCTCCGACGAACCATTGGGGGTTCTCTTCCCTTGAACGAAAAAGAAGAAGCTTCCCGAAGGAAGCTTCTTCTTTTTAACGTCCCAGGAGGGATTCGAACCCCCGACCGACGCCTTAGAAGGGCGTTGCTCTATCCAGCTGAGCTACTGAGACAAATATGTATAATAAATTTTCGGCGCGGTTCTTATTATACTCTGATTTCTATATTTTTCAATAGTTTTATAAAAAAATTAATAATTATACTTAAATGCGGGTTCAAAAACTCCGGTTTTCAGTACCGAGAAGATGGAATGAAGCTAGAAATGGAGTAGCGGAGCGTAGGCAAACTACGTGAGCAACTACAATGTTTCCGAAGGAAACATACTTCGTAAGCTTATGCTTATTAGGCTGAATTCCATATTCGATGTTGATGATGCCACTAGGCATCATTCGTAATCAAAGGCGATAAATGTACTTTTCAGTGTTATTCTCATACTTCAGTCCCTTTGAGAATATGATAGCTTGAACCAGGTTATATTGAGGAGATTGGGACATTTAGAGTAAGATTAACATCAGACATTTTCAATGTCAGAATTGCTGGGTAATCTTTTGCATACATACATTTCAATGATCCATTGAAGGAGAGAATCGTCATGAGACAGCTTTTATCAGCCCTATCCTATTTCAGTATTTTCTTTGCCCCGTTCTTGTTTCCGATCATTATATGGATTGTTGCCAAGGATGATTACATTGAGGGACATGCAAAACGCGCCTTATTCTCACATGTATTCCCCTTTCTCGCTGCCATTCCGTTATTTTATTTCTTCGTGACTGCGCATAGTCTGGGTTCCGCCGTTGGGTTTGTCATTCTATTCTTTGTGATTTACGGATTAAGCTTTGTGTACAATGTGGTTAAAGGGATTCAAGTACTGCGCGAGTATGCTTGATCACATCTCCACCTGATCTGACCATCGCATAACAAAACCCGCCGTTCAACAACGGCGGGTTTTTCCAGTTACAGATACAGTCAGAGCAACCAGCAACAGGTCACATCTACATATAGCTCAACATCGAACTCTATCCCACTATCGCCACATGTGTTGCTGGAGCGTTACCTGTTAAGCCTGCCCGATCAGATAACGCTGAAGTGTTGGACCAAGCAAACCAAAGGAAAACAACTCACTTTGAAACCGAGCTTTATCTTCTTCTACTGTCATACCTTCGCTGTTCTCAAATGCGGTATCTGTCGCCTCTTCAAACGCAGTATGCATATTATTGTTATACCAGTCGATCGCCGAATCGGAGTGATTGCGTACAATCCGAACAACTTCCAGCGAATTTCCGGGCTGTGTTGAAGCCACGTATACAAGTAACGATGGATCTCCGGCATTTCCAGGCTGCACTTCAACCTCTGCACAAGACAATCCATCCACCTCGGTTAATCTGCGTATTTTGGCATCTTGAATGGCATACATTCGTCATCGCGCTCCTTTTCCTTTGTGCTTATCATGTACTTTGTTCAATCTGGTATCGTGTCTCTGGTGTGCCCAATCGGTAAATCTCTCGATACACCTGTTGTAATACCGTTTCATAAGCTCGGTTTACGGACTCCTCCGGTGTATCTGGCCATGGGAATACCATGCCAGGAAAGGCCTCTTCCTCCTTTTCCTGCATGAGGCTCAGCAGTCCCAGTAATTGCTCCGCTTCCTGCGGCGTTGCCTGAATGATCCATTCATATGATGTTACCGACGGATCCGGAATAACGGAGCGGCCCATGACAGACACATAATACTTCATACTGTCCATTGCATGTTCTCTCCTTCACAGGCATGTTGAGGCAGTTGTCCCTAGAACTAGTTTCCGAAGAGGACAGACATTTTATGCCTACTTTCGGCATATATTTGTTACGACCTCTGACGAAAAGACAACATTTGCTGGTTGCCAGTAACTAAGCAGCCATACGGATGAATGACTCGACCAAGAAAGGATGAACAAACCATGTGCGGTATTACCGGCTTCATACAGTGGAATCGGGATTTGACCCAGGAATCAGAGCTGCTGGTCCGTATGACGGATAGCTTGTCGAACCGGGGGCCCGACGCTTCAGGTACATGGATCTCCAATCCTTGTGCCTTTGGACATCGGCGTCTTAGTGTAATGGACCCCGAGAACGGCGCACAGCCCATGCATGCGTTACAGGGAGATACCTCCTATACCGTCGTGTATAACGGAGAACTATACAATGCACCCGAGTTGAAAAAGGAATTGCTCCAGCGGGGGCATCAGTTCCGCACGCAATGTGATACGGAAGTGTTGCTCGCCTCTTATATTGAGTGGGGACCGGCATGTGTTGACCGGTTTAACGGTATTTTTGCTTTTGCCATATGGGATGGGGGACGCGAACAGGTTTTTATCGCACGAGATCGCCTTGGCGTGAAACCTCTGTTCTACAGTAATAACAAAGACACTCTCGTATTTGGTTCAGAGCCCAAAGCTCTGCTTATTCACCCTGATGTGGAAGCCGCTGTTGGCCCGGAAGGATTGGCCGAAGTGTTTATCGTAGGGCCTGCACGGACACCAGGACACGGCGTATACTCTTCACTAAGCGAACTCAAGCCTGCGCACGCGCTGATCTATAACCGAAACGGTATCCGAACCTATGCCTACTGGAAACTGGAAAGCCAGAACCACGAACATAACCTGGAAGAGACGGCAGCAGAGGTACGCTCTCTCTTGCAAGATACACTGGAGCGCCAGTTGGCTTCGGATGTTCCAGTATGCTCTCTTTTATCAGGAGGACTGGACTCCAGCGCCTTGTCTGCATTAGCCGTTGATTATTACAAGCGAACCGGGCAAGGCCAAATCAGTACGTATTCTGTCGATTATGTGGATAACGCCAAGCATTTCCAGGCGCATTCCTTTCAGCCGGGTGCAGATGGACCCTGGATTAAGCGAATGGTGGATGAACTCAAGACCGACCATCACTGGATTGAAATTGAGAACGGAGAACTGATTCATGCACTGACACAGGCCATGTTAGTCAGGGATCTGCCAGGTATGGCAGATGTAGACTCCTCGCTCTATTTGTTCTGTAAAGAAATCAAAAAAGGGGCCACCGTTGCCATTTCAGGCGAAGCAGCGGATGAAGTGTTTGGCGGTTACCCCTGGTTCCATCGAGAAGATATGCTGAACTCCGGTACGTTTCCGTGGTCTGTAGCACCTGATATGCGAGCAGCGTTGTTATCCCCGGATATTCGGGAATGGATTCGGCCACTCGATTATTTGGCAGACCGCTATTCGGATGCAGTGGCTGAAGTGCCTCTGTTGGATGGGGAAACAGGTAAAGCTGCACAAATGCGGGTGATGTCCTACCTGAATATTACACGTTTCATGCCTACACTTCTGGATCGCAAAGACCGGATGAGCATGGGGGCAGGACTGGAAGTGCGGGTACCTTACTGTGACCATCGTCTGATCCAGTATGTGTTTAACATCCCTTGGGAAATGAAAATAACGGGCGGACGGGAAAAAGGTATTCTGCGTAAAGCACTCGAAGGTGTCCTGCCTGACGATGTGTTATATCGCAAAAAGAGTCCGTATCCGAAAACACATAATCCGCAATATCTGGCCGCGGTCAAACAGCAGGTACTTGATATCCTGGATGATCCCACTTCGCCGATTTTGCCTTTGATCGACAAAACTCAGATCCGCAATCTTGCGTCTTCACCAGATGCAGCTTCCAATCTTCCCTGGTTCGGACAGTTAATGTCTGGGCCACAGTTATTTGCATATCTGACTCAGATCAATACCTGGTTGCGGACATATAAAGTCGCTATTCGTTAAGATCATGTTATGCATTGATTCAACATGATGAATTATTTAAGGGTGCCCAAACAGTAACTACTGTGTTTGGACACCCTTTTATTACTTTTTTATAAGAATCTCTGTACGTATGCGCTCGTTCTTCATCCACATTCCACTCAGTTCGATTTATTGCACTTTGAAACGACTGACGGTCTGTTGCAACTGTTCTGCCATCAAGGAGAGATCATTGGCTGCGGAAGCAATCTCCTGCATCGCAGACAACTGCTCCTCAGAAGATGCACTCACTTCTTCTGTTCCGGCGGCCCCCGTTTCGGTCACTTCCATGATTGTTTTCATAGACCTATTAATCTGTTCTACCCCTGTTGACATTTGCTCAATTGAAGCAGAGACTTCCTGTGTTTGCCCCGCTACGCCCCCAACCGCCTCACGAATTTCATCAAATGTGGCTCCCGCCTGGTGAACAAGTGTAATCCCCTCTTGAACCTCTGCGGATACAACCACCATAGATTCAGCAGCATTTCGCATTCCCTTCTCAATCGATGCCACCAATGGAACAATTTGATTAGCAGAAAGCGCAGACTGCTCAGACAGCTTCCGAACCTCTGTAGCAACAACCTGAAACCCTCTTCCCTGTTCGCCAGCTCGTGCAGCCTCAATAGCAGCATTAAGGGATAGGAGATTCGTCTGTGCTGATATTTCCGAGATGCTGTCCACCATTTTCACAATATCCTGAGAGTGTCTGCTCAGTTCCTGGATCACGACCGACAGATTCGACACCGTCCCTTGTATAGAATTCATTTGACCTATCGCAGACTGAACTGACTCGCTACCCGATATTGTTTTTACGGAGACTTTGGTAGCTTCTTCAGACATATGGAGTGTGTTCTCCGTAACTTGTTGAAAGCCTGTCGTTAACTCATTCATCGTCTGGAATCCATCACTCGCCATTCGAACCTGTGTATCCATACCTGTTGCAATCTCACCCATTGTGATGGCTACTTGCTCTGTGGCGGTTGCTGTCTGTTCGGTGCTTGCCGTCAACTCTTCTGAAGAGGCAGCTACCCGTTCTGCACTGTCGCCTACCTGATGAATGAGTGTACGCAAATTGGCAGACATGATATTAAAGGCTTGGGCGAGATCACCAATCTCATCCTTGTTACGGACCACAATAGGCTCACCAGTCAGATCTCCGTCTGCAATCCGGCTCGCGGATTGGGCAATAGCAGCAACAGGCAAGGATATCATTCTGCCAATGACATACGCCACAAGTGCCCCAATTAGAAGAGAAGCCACTCCAATAATTGCAATCCACCTAAGGACCTGCACAATCTGAAGATTAGCCTCCACAACGCCTGAGTTCATGGCATCTTGTTGATGTGTTTCCATACCTTCCACAATTGCTTCAAATTCAGAGATCAGACTTGGGGCTGTATCCTTCAGTAATCTTGAGATTTCACTGTTATTCCCCTGTCTTGTCAATGTCATAATCTGCTGCGCAAGTTCATAATATTGGCTCATCGCTTCATCCGATCGTGAAAGGTAATCTTTCATCTTTGAACTTGAAACTGATGATTTTAATTCTTCATTTAATGCTATGTAATCTTCATAAGCTTTATTAAATGCCTGTTCGTTCTCCGCACTGTCTTCCAGAATATAATTTCTCAAAGCAATCTGCTGTGATTTAAGATCAATCGACATATTTTTAATGAGTAATAGTTTGCTTGTTCTATCATTAATTAATTCTGTATACGTTTTCTCAACGGCTATAAACTGCGTATATGTTATAACCGTTATAGCCACCAATAATAACAGCACAGATGAGAAACCCATAAGTAATTTACGGCTAATTGAGATTTTTTTCATGTGTACTCCCCCGAAAGTTCAGATAACGTGCATGATACTTCCTACATCCGCCCTCCTTTCAATTAAATTGAGACTTTAGACCCAATTAAAAGTATAATTCGCGATTATATGTACAAATACTATTCATAACAGGGTCTTTTTTCCTATTCATACTAACCCATAAAATATAAAATTTGAATCATAAACTTAAAATATTATTTTTCAAAATTGTCAAGGCCCTTTTAATAAAGAACACAAACACTAACTCTAGTCCGGTAAAACAAAAAAAACACCTTCCAGAAGGCAAGTCCAAACCAAAGGTCTGATCCTGCCTATACTAAAAGATGCGTTTGAAGTTACGCTGATATGTGGTTTAGAAACGGATAAACCTATTCCAGCTCACAGTGGAATAGCTAAATATGAAATGCCGGTCAACGAATCAATACCGGATTACGTTCAAGCAACCCGCTGCCAAACGTTTCCCTGAACGGGGAATCCTCCATATGGATATAACCGATGTAACAGCCACATTTTTTCATGCGACAGGGCCGATCCTCAGACAAAGCCTGCAAACCATCGCGATATAGATGTCCAATGATTCGACGATCCTTGTAACACCTCTTCACATGCCCGGACCCCTGTACATAAAATACTTCCGAACCGGCAGCACATCGTTTGCCCAAGCTCTCATAATCCTGCAGATTACCTTCAAAAAGCGGATCAAGCCCACGTAAAAACTGAATTTCCTCTGGAGTGTAATACTTGGGCCGATCTTTGAAGGCATTAACCCACATATACACATCATCCGGCAAAGCCTGTCTCATGGACTCAATTGAGGGGAAAGCACTACGGAGTCCGACAGTACCGACACTAAAAGCAAGTCCCATCTGACGCAAGGTCAGACATTGTTTAACAAAAGAAGCCTCTTTTGTCTCACGAGGATGATACGTCGCCCAAAAGGCTGCTTTGTTCGCATCCAGCTCCCTCGCCCAATCCAGCTTGACGGACAGGTTGGTTTGAATTGCAACTTTATCCACATGTGGCATATGTGACAGCTCAACCATCGCTTCCCGGTACCAACGACGCACCAAAGCTTCACCGTAGGGATTGAAGAAAATCGAAAATTGATGCCCAGCACCCTCTTGCTCCCTGACCCAATTCACAAATTGACGCAATTGTTGTTCATCCACTTCCAACGTCTCTTTGGAATCCACGGTTTTGCTAAAAGGACAGTAGGGACAGTCGTAATTACAGGAAGACAGCTTCCCCCGATAATACAAAGTCGCTCTCATGAGAAAACAAACCCTTCCATCTGTTCACGGATTTCGGCAGATATAAGCCAATCTCCAATCGCATCGGAGTAACCTAGTCCTTCTTCTGTCAGACGCAGCACCTGCTTGTCCTCATCACTCTCCAACTCCGCCATGCCCTCTGTCAACAGTTCAGCCAACCAGACATAGTCGGACATCACATCGGTACCAAAGCGCTGTTGGTAGTCAGACAACGTCAATCCCTCGCGATGCAGCAAGGCTTTCAGAATAAAGCGACGTCTCTGTTCCTCACGGCTTAACACGATACCATAATCCGCCACATCGTAGCGCTCGGTCGCTACATAATCGGCAATGATGCTCTGTGTGGCCTTGTAACTCACGCCGTACTTGGAAGCATAATGTACTTCACTCGTATAAGATCGTGCGCCACATCCCAGTCCAACCATGCCTTCCTCCTGACAGCTGTATGGCAGAAGTGCTTTCGAGGACGACTGTTCTTTGGCAAATCTGCGCATCGAATATTGCACATAACCTTTACTTTTTAAAGTCTCACGTGCAGCTTTATACAGTTCCATCCGAATATCAGGTCCCTGACGGCGAATGTCATCAGGCTTCACGATTGTATTTTCCCGTGTATACAAGGGATAGATAAAAATTTCGCCCGGTTCGTAAGCCAGAACTCTTTCCAATGAATAGATCCACGATTCCACCGTTTGACCCGGCAAACCATAGATCAGATCCAGATTTAACAATGGGAAATCATACCGAGTAAGCTTCTCAAGCGCTCGTTCAACTTCCTGCGGTTTTTGTGGACGATAGATGGCAGATGCTTCAGCTTCAATAAAACTCTGGATACCCATACTGACACGATCCACACTTCGTTCCTTCATGATGGCCAGCTTGGCTTCCGTAACGGTATCCGGCGACGTTTCCACCGAAATCGATGCTTGCGCAGGGTCCAGCCCCATCACATGTTCAGCAATATCAAACAGACGATTCAACTGAACCTCATTTAATAATGTAGGCGTTCCCCCACCAATCGCGAACCGCGAATACGGTCTTCGAGATGTAATAGGTGCCCACTGCTTCGCCTGACGTTCCAGCGCATCTACATAGCGTTCATGCGTATCATCCCGTCGATCCGGCAGTGTGAACAGATTACAGAATCCGCAACGAGCAGCACAAAAGGGAATATGCATATATAAAAAATACGTATCGGTATTTTCTCGTTCCCACAGTGGCCCTAACGGCAGTGGTGGGTCAAGCTCCCGATAGGCTGTCTTGTGTGGGTACGAGTATAAGTAAGAACGATAAGGGAATGCCAGTACTTCACTGAGACTTGTAGCTATATTGGATCCGGACTGTGTGGAATGGCCTGTTGTTGTATGTTGTATATGTTTCTCCATCGGTTTCCTCCTGTCTCCGGTTGTTGTCCTCATAAGATCAATACATTCTATACTAAAAATTCACGGTAAGGCACCGTCCAGACGACATCATGTGCAAGCCGGTGTCCTTGATACCCGTCTTCACCGTAAGCTGTACCATGATCGGAAAAAGCCAGGCAATACGCAGGCCGGGCGCGTTTTCGCATCGCCTCGAACAATGGTCCAAGAGCCTCATCTACATATCGAAGTGCAGCTTTCTGAGTCTCCACCGAATCCTCCTTCGCTCCTTCTACAAAGTAACGATTGGGTCCATGAATGGCAGACACGTTCAAAAACATAAATATCTTTTCATCCGGCGCTGTCTGTTCAAGCAACTTTAATGCATGCTGTACCTGATGCTCTGTTGATTTGGGGTTGGTTACCCCAAAGTTCATTCTCCAGTAGCTCTGTTGGAAATAACCGGGCAATACTTTTGCAAGCGGATTTTTTTTCGTAAAAAAGATGACGCCGCCAATACAGATGGTACGGTAACCTTCAGCTGCGAACCCGGATACGATATCCGGTGTATCAAACAGCCAGGTGTGCGGATGTGTTTTGAGCCCAGTATTTCGGGAATGAAATAGCCTTACATGAGATGCCTTATCTGTATTGGCAGGAGTCGGCATAAAACCACCAAAAAAAGCATGGTGTGCCGCATATGTAAAACTGCCTGGGGTATGACGCTTCTCCCACGGACCCGAACCACACAGATTAGGACAATTCTCCTCTTCCAGCTTGGCTACGTCATAGCGTAACGTATCCAGCGTAATCATTAACAGATCATGGGAGCCCACAATGGTGTTCATATCAGGCATGTTGAATAGGCTCCTCCTTTCGTAAAAGTTCCATTTCCCACTCATAGGTTCCGAGGCCATGATGCTCAACCCTGTATAACAGATCTCCAAATGGATTCACATCCAGCACATAGGCACGCAGATTCGAACCACTAGTAAGCAACACATCAATCCCGGCTGACCACGAGTTGGGAAATGCAGACATGGCTGCTTGCGCTGCCGACCGTATCAGCGACATCCGCTGTTCATCCAGGCCTGCTTCAGCAGGCAGCATACGTTCATTACGCAGATGCAGATTGGTAATTGGCGTATGGCTCAACCGCATAATCGCATGACCTGCCTGTCCACCTGCAACCAGTTGGCGAATATCATAGGCCCGCTGATCAAGCGTGGCTTTGGGCATCCATCGTTCAATCTGTGCACCTTCTACACATAACCAGTTCATCAGCGTAGCAATCTCTTCACTGCGGGTATACTTGCGTAGACGTCCTTCATTGAAGAAAATCGTCTTGCCCCGCGACTGTTCCATTCCCATCGTTGTTACAGCAATTTCATCACCCGTTCGGGGATTGACTTGATAGGCAACAACTCCTGAAGCCCCGGAGCCGTAAGCAAGCTTCACAAACACACGATGCATCTCGGCAGACTTCATTGAGCTACGCAGGTCCATATAATCGCGGATTGGCTGCGAAAATTGCAGCGCCGGAGGTACATCAACTCCATGTGAAGATAGATGTTGCTGACAAGTTCTCTTGTCAAACATCAATTGGATATCGGCGGGATCATTCATGAATCGGACTTCAGACCATATCTCCCGAGACTCACGGCCGATTCGATCCAGACATGCTTTCCAGCCACGGAACCACTGGGCGGGAGCGTAGATTCTTCCCCACTCCTGTTCCAGCGCAAGTGCCTGTTCTGCGGAAAATGCTTCTGTACCCATCCCAGCCGTTAATGTTGACGAATCATTCATAGCTCCAAGGAACAGTAGTTCACGCTCCACGTCCCAATCCTCACCAGGAGCATCGATCCGAATCAGGGGTACAGGCAGATTGAAATCTACTGTATCAGCGATGGTTCGTCCGTGTCTCCAATTCTGCAGCAATTGAGCATATGGCAGTACAACCGCAGGTTTCAAACCCAATCTATGCCTAGCCTCTTGCAGCCCTTGTGTTCGTCGGTTATCAGGGTTTCCGATCAATAAAAAAGGCTGATCTTGCGTTAGATCAGGTACATCTATTGGCTGGTGCAGGCTTTCATTCATTTCCTTTACACCTGACATCGACTATTCCGTTAACGATGGATAGCGCCAGTCATCCTCATCACTCTGTTGCTGGTCGCTAACATCTACAGATATACCCGATCGGTTCCAGCGACTGATCATTTCATTGGTCATGTAATGGTAACTTAGATCAAGATGTTTCAGTTTCTTGATCTTGTCACTGGCAAGCAACGCCTCAGCCCCTTCATCGGACAACGTTCCTTGCGATAGATCCAGTACTTCAAGTTGGTCCAGAATAGGTGCTTCAGCTGCTGCTTTGGCAATCTCATCCTGAATTTCACTGTCTTTCAGACCCAAGTAAACCAGCTTTGGAAACAATCCTTTTTCTAGCAAAGGAAGCACATCTTCAAGTGATCCATTGAAACCATAATTATCCACACCCAGGTACAGTTCCAGTTTACGCAATTCAGGCAACTTGGCATGGGTGATTGAAGATAACACTTCTTTCGGGAGACCACCACAAATAATAATCAATTCTTCAAGCTTGGCATGCTGGAGTGGTTCCAGACTGAGGCCGCTACTGCCCATTACAGAGAATGATTTTAATTCTGGAAAAGCACCTAACAGTGGTGTGAGATTTGTCTGGATAATCCACGATACTTCACATTCTTCGAATCCCATATCTCCAATAAACAGTTTCTTCAATGACGGAAAGCTTGGAGCAGACTCGACAAGCGTACCTATGAACTCGTCAGGCGAATTTTCATAAGCCTGTCCCCAATCTCCGATGACCAGACTTTCCAATGAGCTAGCCTCCGGTTTAGCTGCCAGTTCCTTAATTAATTTTTCCATACGAATGCCGTCCTCATAATCATCGTAAGATACAACAAGCTTCACTTCTTGCATGAGTAGATCCCTCCGTTTAAGGTTCATATGTGATTCGTTAGTTTGAATGTTAACCCATACCACACAAGGCTTGCAACTTCTTCCAACTCCAGTCCCAATGAGATTCCCAATCGTGCAATGTAAACCATTTCTCATGTAGGTACAAGAACATACGTTCTGATGTGTAGTCGCAGAAATAGCTATCTTCAATTAGGTATATGGATGGACCCTCACCAAACCCGATCAAACACTTCATTTCATAGAAAAAGCGTTAATGGCGGATGAAGCATCCCATCGGAATGCTTCTGTCCTTCCATTAACGCTTTGATGTTCACATATCATGAAGTTAAATCAAGATGTTTCATTTAGTCTTAGCCTTCAAGTCTGGATACAAGCGCTCTCAGCGCATGACCACGGTGACTAATCGCCTGTTTTTGCTCAAGCGTCAGCTCTGCCATCGTCATCTCGTATTCAGGTACATAGAAGAGTGGATCATATCCAAAACCGCCAGCACCTGCAGCTTGAGCCGTAATCCAGCCTTCCGCAGTGCCTTCTGATTCATACTTATCACCTGTTGTCGGATCGTACAGGACCAGCGCACAAACGAAACGAGCCGGACTTAGTAGCGGCTGCTCGGTGTCCTCACCGGATTTCAACGATTCCAGCGTCTCCAGCAACTTCGCATTATTCTGTGCATCCGTTGCTCCTTCGCCTGCATATCTCGCTGAATATACTCCCGGCTCACCATCCAACAGGTCTACACATAAACCTGAATCATCTGCCAGAACGGGCAAACCAAGCGCATCACCAACCGCTTTGGCTTTCTTCCAGGCATTCTCCGCAAACGTTACGCCATCTTCTACGACATCCGGTAGCTCCGGATAGTCAAACATACTCTTAACCTCTTTGCCAAGCGGTGCGAAAGCATGAGCGAATTCACGGACTTTCCCCGCATTGCGGGTTGCAACAATGAGGATTGGGCTGTCCAAACTCATCTTAGGCTTCCCCTAATCCACGCGCGCCGATCTTGAGCGCAATCGGTCCAAGCACTTCTTTTTGACGCTCAATCATCTCCAAAATCCCCTGCTCGCCCAGTTCCAACATGGCGTTCAGCTCACGGCGATCAAATGGCGCTTCCTCACCTGTTCCCTGAAGCTCGACGTATTTACCGCCGCCTGTCATCACCAAGTTCATGTCCACCTTGGCTTTGGAATCTTCATCATAGTTCAGATCCAGTACAGGCTGTTCACCCACAACACCAACACTTACTGCGGCAATGAAATCCGTAATCGGGAACACTTGCAGTTTGTGCTGTTGGGAGATCTTGTTCACGGCAAGCGCCAGCGCTACAAACGCACCGGTAATGGACGTTGTGCGTGTGCCTCCGTCAGCTTGAATAACATCACAGTCCAAGGTAATCGTACGCTCACCAAGAGCCTGCAGATTAACTACCGAGCGCAGTGCCCGACCAATCAGACGCTGGATTTCCATGGTGCGTCCAGTTAATTTGCCACGATTGGCTTCACGTTGGTTCCGAGTATGTGTTGCACGTGGCAACATGGAATATTCAGCTGTTACCCAGCCTTTACCCTGCCCTTTCATAAAGGGAGGTACACGTTCCTCTACTGTAGCTGTACAGATCACCTTTGTATCTCCAACTTCAATCAGTACAGAGCCCTCGGCGTATTTATTCGTGTTCACTGTTAAATTCAGCGGGCGCAGCTGTTCGCTGGTTCGTCCGTTTGATCTCATATTTTCTGCCTCCTACGACTTAAGCATCCTGTAATGTTGAACTTATTCACACTTTTAGAGATTGTTCAAAAAGCTCGCTTTTGATTACGAAAAATGCCTTAAGGCATCATCAGCATCGAATATGGAATTCAGCCGAAATGTCCGTTGCTCACGTAGTTTGCCTACGCTCCGCTACTCCATTTCTAGCTTCATCCCATCTTCTCGGTACTGAAAACCGATCTTTTTGAACACGTATTTTTACGAATCCCTTATATTTTACCAAAGAGTTCGGTTAAAAGCATCCTTAAGCATTCCTTGGTCATTAAATCGGAATTTCGTTGATATATTCAGGCTTGGAAACCGGCGCACTGTAATCCCTGTTGTCGTCACCCATGACCGTTTTTTGGCCGTTCCACTCGATCTGTACTTTGGCATCCTTGCTGGCTGTGTTCTCCGCAGTGGTTAATACGACAGACTGTAACAGCTCGCTTGGCACGATATCCCCTTCGGCAAACATATCATCTTTCAAGGCAACCGTTACCGTACCATCCTCTGCTGTTTTGACCGATTGCAGCTCGGTTCCGCCTGTCATAACCTCTTCCAGTTCTCCACCTTTGTCAGGTCCTTTGATCAGTTCGTTCAATGCTGCCTGCACCCGATCTTCACCAGGTGTAACCAGACGTGTAACCGGAACATAATATTGGATGCCTGCTGGCGAAGCAGCGGAGAAATAGACCGTTACCGGGCTGCTGTTGGTCACAAACGTATCACCCAGATCCAGATTGATTCCCACAGCCCGATTCAGCGGTTCAGGCAACGGCGTGCTGTTCACAGGCATTTGTGTTAACTTTTTGCCATCCACCCAGATCTGCACATTCTCCACATCAGGTGTTCCCGTCAATGTCCACGTGACAGCTTCTAGCATTTTCCGTTCTTCCTTTGCATCATACTTGGCAAAATTACCCGAGAACTCAACAACCGCCAGCTTGTCATCCGCGTGAATCGTTACATTCTGCACAACCGTTCCCTGCGGGAGAACGCCCTGGAATCCTTCAGGCAGCATACCCGCATAGGCCCCGCCTGTGACAAGTGTATCCAGAGCTGTCTTTGGACTGCTTGCGTCTGTTCCAGAAGGAAGTGTCAGGGATACCGGAGCGAGCAGCCCCTGCTGGTCTTGCAGATATACCGTCGTTAACGGGAGCATTGCGAGTGCTCCATTCCCTTCGGCCGCTTGAATCATAGCTGCTTCCTGGATGGGCGGTGGTGGATCAACAGCTTCGGAAGACTGTGCTCCAAACATGCCGCAGCCTGACAATACCATAGGAATACTCAGCAGCGCTGCTGCCGATACCGTACGCAAAGAATGGATCTTTCTCATGATCACGTTCCCCCTCATCATTTTTACAGTTTGTACTACCATGTATACGAGCCTTTGTCCAAAAAATAACTAAAAGATAATAAGAAAAATGTCTATCAACGCACTTTCACGGAAGGCAGACCGTTTTTAGCTGAAATTTTTCATGTGTTAATCGAATTGTTCAACTTCACTGAAACTTATAATTTTATTATCTTAAAGAAACGTAAACCAGGTTAATAACGTATTAGGAAGCAAGAGTAGGGACATTGCTAACTTCAGAGGAGGAATCGCCCATGGAACATCCTGAGCAAGAAAAAATCCCTTACAGCCTGAATAGCCGCAAGGTGGCGGAGGCCACAAGGGAATGGCTGCATAAGCGGGGCGTCACGATCCCTGAGATCGCAGAACTGGTCATGTTATTGCAGCAAAAATATTATCCAGGTCTTACGATGGAAGAATGTATCGAAAATGTGGAGATGGTTCTCCGTAAACGTGAGGTACAGAATGCTGTTCTGACCGGGATTCAGCTTGATATTCTGGCAGAACAGGGGCAACTCATATCTCCTTTGCAGGAGATGATTGAGAACGATGAAGGACTGTATGGCGTGGATGAGATTTTGGCATTCTCAATTGTCAATGTATATGGCAGTATTGGATTTACGAATTATGGTTATGTGGACAAGCTAAAACCAGGGGTGCTTGAACGACTGAATGACAAGAGCCTGGGCCCTGTCCACACGTTCTTCGATGATATTGTCGGTGCGATTGCATCAGCAGCGAGCAGTCGGATCGCCCATCGCAAACAATCCGAGCTTGAAGAAGCACTGGGAGAAAAACCTGTCAGTGATGACGCTGTATAATGTGTAACTCGTTTCATATCTGAGGTCATGTGGAATAATGGACATGTGTATGGATGCTTCGTGAAATAACTGTTCATGGAAATAACTGTTCATGGAAATAACTGTTCATGGAAATAACTGTTCATGGAAATAACTGTTCATGGAAAAAGCGGCCTGATGGCCGCTTTTTTGCATGTGTAACGATACATATTGGATAATCCACATGTTATAATTTCAGATGTTTAGGTCGTACCGTTCCCACCAAACCAAAACCTTCAACCCAATTCTGCTCGGAAGGTGAACCAGATGTTGCACGTTTCGGTCCAATCGTGATTTCCGGGCCTTTACGCTCTCGCAACATGCCACGTAGCACGGTGATACCGAGAATGCTGAGTCCGGTAAATACATATATCATCCGCATGATGATGTTGCCAGAATCCGTTCCGGTAACCATGCCGTGAACCAGCAGACCAATGAACACCGGATAGGACAACATGTGGAACATGAACCACCATTTACGGCCCAGCTTGTTCCGCAGATCACTGGATAACAGGACAATCACTAATCCGTAGAAGGCTAACGTTCCCAGACCACTGCCGATCGGATGTACGGAGGCGGTAAAAGGAATCAGAAGTTCTCCCCAGGTAAATGGGCTGTAATGATCAATATATAACGTTAATGCGTGCACGAGTCCAAGTCCGAAGGCGAGCCAGGTCGTTCGGGTATGCCATTTGAACATGGCTGCTTTTGGTTTGCCTTTGGCCATAGGCATCCCTTGCGCAATACCCAGAAACACACCGGCAAAGAGCAACACATAAGCAGCAATTCCACTAATTCGAATGATATTCCACGTTGGCAGGTAATCTACAATCCATTGTGCCATAACCGGCTCCCCCATATCTGTTAGACTTGTCCTAGATCAGACTGAAGCGATGATCCGGATCAAAACCGGGCCAATGCTCAGCAAGCGTATCCGTATTCCCTCTAAAATAAATACTCCCATCCCGTGTCATCCACAGGACGTCATGCCGATCGTAATGTCGGTTTAACCAGCCCACGGCTTCGGCACTCCCCAGAATGCATACCGTCTTGGCAATGATCTCGCATTGCGAAGCATGCTGTCCCATAACGGTACACTGCAATACGTCCGTATCTGCCGGCTCCATCGTCCGGGGGTCAATGAGGTGGTGTGCAAGGCTTCCATCCGTATTCTGCCATTGTCTGCGGGAAATACCCGAAGTAGCAACAGCTCCTCGCTGTAAACGGATCGCTCCCGACACAGCACCCTGATTTTGCAAAGGATCTGCTACTTCTAAGGTCCACTGGGGATGGTCTGATGTGCCCCATACTTGGATATCTCCACCCGCGTTAATCAGACCCGCTGGAATATGCAATGTTCGCTGCAACCAGTCTGCGATACGCTCCACTGCCCAGCCCTTAACAATGCCTCCCAGGTCTAACTCAGCTCCGGGGTCCAGATGAACCATCCGGCTACCTTCCCGCTGAATCCAGCTCGGACGGCTGTGGTCATGTCGATCTTCCATCCAGCTTGATGATTCAGGTGTTCTCGTTCGCAATATGCGTTCAATTAATGGACGTTGCAATTGTCGTTGCTGCACCTTCTCGAAGCTTAGATCATATCCCGAAGCCTGAAGAGCCTGCGAGATACCCGGTTGAAAAATCCCTTCGGTCAGGCCAATATATCCATAGGCCAAACTCAAAACTTCATCCATCGCAGCGGAGATGGGCATCCATCCGGTTGAACCATTCAGACGATTTAGTTCACTGTCTGCAACAAATCGGCTGAAGCGCTGCTCCTGCGTCTCAAACCAATTCTTCACCACGGTTGCTGCATGTTCAGCTTCTTCCCGCCCAGCGGACAGTTGCACTTCAACATCCGTGTTCATCGCACGGAATTGAAATCGGAGCGGACGAGCAACTTGCTCCGTGCGGCTCATGATGCACCTGTACGTGACTGATAGTTGCCACTGCTGTATCCGGAGTCTGTACCCTGGTTATTTTGCCCGATACGCTGAGAATCTGAATAATTCCCCTCGTTACTCGAGCTCTGATCTGGCCGAGCTGCTTGTGTGCTATCGGATGTTCCATTATATTGACTATCATTATTGTCATTGTCCTGCGTGTTCCAGTTGTTGCTGTCCGTTGTACTGTTGATCCATTCATCCATCACATCATCATGCGTATCCACTTGGCTTGAAGCAGTAACGCTTGTATCTGTGCCATTTGCTGCTGCATAGGCCACATCAAAGGCATCCGAAGTTCTTACATATTGAAAAAGTGCAGCCACAGTCAACGTTGCTGCCGCTGAAGCTTGCCATTTTCTCCATTGATTCCGTTTTCTTCTGGTCATCGCTCTTCCCTGCTTTCTTTAGGGTGTGTCTCAAGACATGCCCTAGCGAAGTTCATAGATGTATCATAGGCGCGCTGGCTTAAAAATAGATGAATGAACCGTTAAGAGAGGCTAAAAAGGCCCAGAACAGGTGAATTTCCTGTCCCGAGCCTCTATATAAGATCGTATTATCATTTCATATCGATATCATCATTCCGTTTAGATTTGAAAATAGAACGTGCCATCCGGTTGCTGCTCTTGCTTCACTAGTTCGCGTCGAATTAACTCCTGCAAATGGGCTAACGTCTCACTCATGGCAAACCGCAGTTGATGGGTACCCAGCCGATTGCCAAACATGTGCACACAGATGTCATAAGCATTCGCCGGTGACTCCTGAATTCGCTCCGTCATCTTCTGAAGACGTTCCTCGTGATGAGCCAGCAATTGAACTGTCCGTTCGTTGAACTGGGCAAAAGGATTCCGATGCCCCGGATACGCCTGCTTGACATTCAGCTCCCCAAGACGTTGCAATCCTTCCATATAAGACAATAATGGCTGAGGGTCACTGCCGGGTTGCAGACTGATATTCGGTGAAATCTGTGGCAAAACTGCATCTCCGCACAGAATCTCCATGGACTCCGGCGCATAAAAGGATAAATGGCCTGGGGCATGTCCACCCGTCTCCACAGCAACCCAACGTTTCCCGCCCATTTCAAGCCACTCGCCATCTTCAATGGGTGTCACCTTCGGAAGTGGTGTGATCTGCGAAGTAAATGCCTTCATATGTTCATGTATCTGCTCAGTCTTGTCTTCCGGCATACCATGACGACCATAATAATCAGGTAATATTGTATTGATGCGTGAATCAGGTCCCCACATATAGTCGGCCTCTTGGCGGGAGCGTGTGGACATTCGAACGGGTGCCCCCGTCATCTGTTGCATCCAACCCGACAACCCAAGATGATCGGGGTGATGGTGGGTCAGTACAATTTGACGAATATCGCTAAAGGTCAGGCCGAGATCTGCCAGCGCTTCACTCCACTCCTGTTCTGTTTCCGAATTACGCGGTCCCGGATCTATAATAGTTATCTTCCCATCCGATTCTGATAAGACATAACTGTTCACCCATCGTAAGGGAAACGTCATGCTGATCTTGACCCGGTGTATGCCCTCTGTCATGGACATCTCTTCTGTGCGCTTCATGTTATCCCCCTTCCAAACTGTCTCTGTTCACTCCACAGGACGACGACCAACAAAAATCATGCGCGGAGAAGTCTGCTCGTCATATTTCTCTTCGTCATAGCCGCCATGTACCTGATCTACCCGGAGTCCGGCGGCACTTAACATCTGACTCAGTTGTTCCCGTGTGTACAACTTCACACGTTCCTGATATACCCGCGGTTCATGTCCGGATGTGGTATCCGTAATGCGAATTTCCTTTTGCACAAACCCTTCCTCAATCTTGCGATACTCCTCAATACGCTGTCCTTCATCCTCTCGAACGGAGTGCTGCACCAGATGACGCGTTACATAAGCCGTATTCATAAAATCAATAATATAGCTGCCACCTGGGCGAAGCATGCGATGAATGGCACGTAATACTTTCAATTGTTCTCCGTCCTCCAGGAAATAACCAAACGATGTGAACAGATTAACTACAGCGTCAAAGCCACCTTTCAGCGGCAGTTCACGCATGTCTGCGTGACACCAAGATACTCGGTGTTCAGTGTCCATTAGGCGCGCTTCACGTAGAAGCACATCGGACAGATCAACTCCGGTCACTCGCAATCCTGCGTCAGCAAGTGCCATGGAGTGCCGTCCCATACCGCAGCATAGATCCAATACTTCAGAATTGGGCTCAAGCTTCAACCAATTAATCATTTTATGTACTTCCTGATGGGCACCCTGCACATCCCGGTGCTTGTATACGAGAAGATAATCTTCTCCAAAACTCTTTTCATACCATTCCGTCATCCATTCTCGCCCTCCACTTGGTCACTGGCTCTCTATCTGTAGTACGCTATGTACAGGCCTGATCATTTCCACTAGCTTTAATGTATTGTAACGTCTTTATTCTGCAAACTCAAAAAATTCCAGTAATTTTCCAACATTGAAGAGCCAAAATGCACACGAGGGAATACTCTGTTTATTGAATGTACAACATTATTAAAATGTACATAATTAACCTTGAGCACTTAAAACATGTACATAAATGAATAATATTTACACAAATCAACGTTAATAAAAACCCAGATTTAATAGAAAGAACCGTTTGAATAAAGAAGGTAGCCAGAATTTTATTCTGGACTACCTTCTTTTCCTATCTTTATTTCAATTAACTTATAGCTAGCTTATTTTTGAATCGTATTCTGTTCATTAATTTTAAATACACAATCAAAAAAATTCGAGGAATAGAAGTTTTTCCCTTCTTAGAGAGGTTGTTTAACATAATCTGTAGAGGTATCTATTTATAAGTCTCAAATATTGTCTGTAACAGTTAATCTGTTATGGATCTGATTCATGAATTTTTAAGTGGTAACAACGCTTACATTAAAATCAAAGGAAATATCCTCATTATAAATATAATATATAGGTTTAAAAATACATTTACTTTAATTCGATTATGTAAGGTTGCTATTTGATTTGATAAGCTTATATATGCCAATTGAGCAATATTTTTGTAAGTACAAGATTTTCAAAAGGAGAGGGCATAAATTGAAAAAACTTAAAACCACACATAGTAACACTGCGGATGCTGCATCTTCTGTCCGCCTCCCATGGGTAGGGCTAATTCCGCTTGCCTTAGCTGGATTTATAAGTCTCTTAACTGAAATCATTCCGGCTGGTTTATTGCCACAGATAAGCGAAGGACTTGGAATCTCAGAGGCATTAGCTGGGCAATTCATAACGTTGTATGCCCTTGGCTCTGTCTTGGCAGCAATTCCACTAACTACAGCTACACGCGGTTGGCGGAGGCGGCCACTGTTGTTGCTAAGCTTGATTTGTTTTTTCTTGTTTAACAGTGTTACAGCTCTATCTTCCAGTTACACAATAACTCTTGTTGCCCGATTCTTGGCAGGTGCAGCCGGAGGTGTTTTGTGGGGAATGTTAGCAGGTTATGCTAGCCGCATGGTGCCTGATTCGCTCAAAGGTCGAGCTATGGCGGTAGCAGGAATAGGTACACCTTTGGCTATGGCGCTTGGTGTTCCCGCGGGAACAATACTCGGCACTCTTGTAGGCTGGCGTACAGTTTTTGGAATCATGTCAGTGTTTACTGTCTTGTTAATCGTTTGGATACTCTTAAAAGTTCCAGACTTTGCTGGTCAATCAACGAATAAGAGACTTCCCCTTCATAAAGTTTTCGTTAAACCGGGGATTCGCCCTATCTTGTTTGTCGTACTAATATGGGTACTAGCTCACAATATTCTATACACATATATTACGCCTTACCTCGCTCAAGTTGGGCTTGTTCAACGTGTTGACATTATACTATTTGTTTTTGGTATTGCATCGGTTGTGGGGCTCTGGATTACAGGAATATGGATTGACCGCATGCTTCGTCCATTGATTCTATGCAGCCTTGCGGGTTTCGCTCTAGCATCTATGATGTTTGGGATAAGTAGCAGTCAGCCAGTAGGGATCTTTTTGGCTGCTGCATTGTGGGGGCTGACTTTTGGCGGAGCCGCTTCACTGCTTCAAACGGCTGTAGCTGAAGCTTCTGGTGATAATGTGGACGTGGCTCAGTCTATGCTGGTAACAGCATGGAATTTGGCTGTAAGCGCTGGCGGGTTAATTGGTGCGGCCCTTCTTGTAACAGTTGATGTCCTCTCATTTCCATGGGTTATGCTTATTCTCGTACTCATTGCGCTACTCGTAGTATGGAAAGCGAAAGAACATGGATTCACAACAAAGAGTGGATAGATTCATTTTTCAACTCTTCGAGAGATGGAATGATGGGTTTATAATCAATGGGTGAAGACATAACAATTAGAATCGTATACGTTCCATATTTATCACAGTCATTGCCGAACTCTTCAAGTGCGTATGTAGAGTCGGCAATGACTTTCATTAAAAAATTGTGTTCTCCGCTCATACGATGACACTCGACAACAAAGGGTGACGACCGAACAAAATCGAGAAAAACATTACAGTTTCTAGTACTAAACAGGAAATAGGCGGCAACATTTTTTCCGGTTTTTTGCGGAGAAATGATTGTGCGATATTCCTGAATAATTCCCTTTTCCTCCATCCGTTTGACTCTTTCCGTTACAGCAGGTTGGGATAGCCCCACCAATCTACCGAGTTCAGTCATGGAAATCCTAGCTTGATTTTGAAGGTGTAAAAGGATTTGGTTATCAACATGATCCACTCTAAGTATCCTCCTTATAATTGAAAGGTATTATTATATTATCGTTTATACAAATTAATTTATCAATTCATGGACATCAATGCCGTATTCATAAAATCAATTATAAAGCTGCTCCAACATTGAAGAGCCAAAATGCACACGATATAATGTTAGACATATGCCTGCAAATCGGTTAATTATAAGAGGTTGTTCAAAAAGCAACAGGAGGTGTTCTTATGATTCGCATCGGACTTACCGGATGGGGGGATCAGGAAGATCTCTATCCAAACCGTACCAAAGCCAAAGACAAGCTCAGTCTATACGGACAGTACTTCTCCACCGTGGAGGTGGATAGTTCTTTCTACGCCGTTCAGCCGCGGGATCGAATGGCACGGTGGGTTGCAGAGACGCCCGAATCCTTTGCTTTTATCATCAAAGCCTATCAGGGAATGACCGGACATCTGCGAGGCAAACCATACTTCACCAGCACGTCGGAGATGTATAAGGCTTTTCGGGAATCACTGGAACCGGTCATTGAAGCCGGCAAGATGCAGGCAGCCTTGTTTCAATATCCGCCTTGGTTTGAGTGCAATAAAGACAACGTGAAAGAGCTTCGTGAAGTGAAACTGAGAATGGAGGGCATTCCGTGTGCCCTGGAATTCCGTCATCGTAGCTGGTATGAAGGTGACATGCGAGAGCGCACGCTTTCGTTCCTGAAAGAGCAAGGCTGGATTCACAGCGTCTGTGACGAACCTCAGGCAGGTCTAGGTTCTATCCCCATCGTGCCACAGGCGACGGATTCCGAGATGACGCTGGTGCGCTTGCACGGACGCAATGTGTCCGGTTGGCATCAGAATGGTGCGCCTAATTGGCGCGAGACCCGTTACCTGTACCGTTACAACAAGGAAGAGCTGTTGGAGTGGAAAGGGTATCTGGAGCAATTGCAGGAGCAGAGCAAGGATGTCTATGTTATTTTCAACAACAACTCCGGTGGTGATGCAGCAGCGAATGCCCAGATGATGATGGACCTGCTGGACCAGCCAGTGAAGCCTTTCCCTGACCGTTCTGAACCGGAGAAGGAAGAAGGACCGGAGCAGCTAGAGCTATTTTAATACGTGCTATAAACGGAGTTATTCATATTATTGGGTGAAGGTAAGTGTATTTATCATTGCTATTATGCAGATCGGATTCGAAATTGGAAACAAACTAAAAGCGGCAAGCCCGGAGGCTTTGCCGCTTTCTTTAACTGGTAATCTACCTATAGAAGGCTATCCACATACATCCGTTTCGTTGTGTCAAACATCAGCGCTGCGCGGCTGTAACCGAAGAATCGATATGCGCCTCACGGAGCTGCTGGTTCATTTTATACAATTCAATGCCAGCCAAGAGCACAATACCGATCCCATGGGTATCATTCAGATTCCATCCCAGATCATCGCGATAATACAAGGCGGTAAACGAGTACCCGGAACCCCGGCATACCCCGTATACATTGCCTTTATAGTCAATCGACAAGCGCGTCATGCCTACCCATCCTTTGCGCACTGCCTCCAGATAGGGCTCTGGCTGTTCCAGCCAGCCCTCCCGAATACCACGGGCATAAGCGTAGATGAACATGGATGTGCAGGAGGTTTCTTCATACGAATCCGGGCGGTTCAGCACCTGATGCCATAGTCCATTTTCCCCTTGCAACGCTAAGTAACCTTCACTTAAATCACGATAGAACTGTAGTAGTTCCGACCGTTTCACATGATCATACGGCAGGATGGATAACAATTCGGTTAATGAAAAGAGCACCCAGCCGTTCCCCCGTCCCCATGGAATACCTGTCGCCCGACCACGCACAAAATCATACACATGGGACATGATCTGTTGATCGGGAAGGTAGAGGTATTTACGGAACATCAGGAACTGATTGACCGCATCATCCCAGTACGTCGCATCTCCTGTCAATTGACCATAACGCATCAGAAAAGGTGTACTCATGTACAAGTCATCACACCACATCGTCTCCTGACGCATCTCCCCACTGCCGCGAACCCGGTAAAAGGCACCATCCTCCAAACGTTCCTGCTCATCCGTAATGTAGCCCGCAATCCGATCCGCAGTATCTCTTCCCCCACGAATATCGCCCAACTCCATCGCAGCGAGCAGTGTAGATCCAAACGAACCGCAATCATCCAGACTGTCGATGGCAGACAGCTGATTATTAATCCCTGCCGCACCGTACCCTTCCCGATCCCACAGACCATAGCGATCAAATGAAGTACTCAGTTCAATATGTTGCCGCACATACTGAATGTAATCATCCCGTCCCAATTCCTGTCCCATCTGTAGCAGTCCAAGCAGGGTAACGCCAAGCGGATAATTCCACTTTCCGTAATGTGTATTTTCCAGGTAAGGACGAACATGGGTGTCGGGAAGATCTACCCGCCAATACACACCTTGTGCGCCATCATCAAATACGGTATCTGTTCGCACGATGTCGACATGCGATGGTTCAGCACCGGGAGCAAACACACCCGTGTACAGCAAGGGGTTAGAACATCCCGCAACCGGATGAGGCGATTTCAGTCTCCAGCCTTTGGAATCCGAACGCTCGGCATATTCCAACGTGAATCCCCATGAGCCGCCGACTGCCTGAATTTCACCTTTCGCCACCAGATCGGATGTACCGTAACGGCGAGGAAGTTCAACGCGGAAATTACCGCTGCTTCCAGCAGAGTATACTTCCGTGCCATCCACATACAGGGTCAAAGCTCCATCATGACGACCTTTTAAAATAACTGGTGATGTTCCTGGCAAAGTTACATCCAATCTGGACCATGCGTAGGCAACAGCGGGCTTTTCTGTACCAAAGATACGGGCAAAAGAACCCATGCTCTGCTCCTCATCTGTCCAGCCCCTGCGCGGATACCAGGTAAGACCCGTTTCTTCTTCCGTCATGCCGTCACGAGGAAGAGATACTACAGGTTCATCGACGGGTTCCGAATATAACCAGCCCTCCTGACCCTGACGATCTGCCCCAGGAGTGAGGAAGTGCAGCGGGAAATTTTTGAACGAGGCTGTTCCGTAGATACCGCCGAATCCCACTTCTGTTTTGACAAAACACAGCAATACATCATTCCAGCCATAGTTCACGGAAATCGGAATCTGGGTTCTTCGCTCGGGAAATAATTCCTGCAACAGCTCAGACTTGAATACCTCTTCACCGTTCACGTAAATCGTCACCGGACTATAACAGTTCAAGCCCGTATTTAACGTTGTATTCTGCTCGCTCCATAACTTGCCCCATACATACACGTACTGCCCTGCATGCGCCCCAACGCATTTCTCATTCAGATTCAGGTCGTAACGATAATCTCCAAGTCTACGAAAACCTCCCTGATGATAAGCTCTGAACAAAAAGGAATGTTTCGGATGATCGCCAATATAACGCTGAGCCACCGTAGTTAATATATCCGGAATTGAATCGTATACCTTGCCTGCAATCGCCTCGTTCTCATGAAAATAACGAATGATCGTCAGCTCCCTTCCTTATACCTTGATTCGTTCGCTTAGCCGCAATGTTTCTCCACCCTGCACTTCAACAACCTGCTGGTCAGCCGTGAACCAAACCGGGATGGCAGACGGATTATGGATGATGGAGCGATCTGCTGAACACTCCAATCGTTGCACCGCTTTCCAATAGGCAATCACTTCGATGTTCGTGGCATACCAGATATCGTCCCTGCCGCCAATCTGCTCACCGAACTGTTCGATGATCTCCCAGTTGTCGTTGTCATTGAACTCATAACTGTGACCCCAGACGTAGAGTAATAGTGGCGTACCTGTTTTGGAATGTTGGATAAAACGTTTGGCATGCGCCGCCAGATCATGGTTATGATGACACGTCGGATGCCATTCAAGCGGCCGATCTGGCAACGTGTATCTCCCATGTGATTCAACGGTACGGGCATAATCAATGCCAAGCCACTCCAGCTTTGTACTTAACGCACGGTCATACCCTCCGTTGGGATAAGCCATGCCTCGTACCGGATAACCGACGAGCTGCTCCAATGCTTTTCGGTCCTCCGTAATCTCTTCGGTCAGTAGTTCATTCGGAACATAAGGCAGCGTAGGGTGAGTAACCGTGTGAACGGCTACTTCATGCCCCGAATAAAGTTCAGCGACTTCCCCAGCCTCAATGCGGCCTGGATTACGCAGGGTACCGGAGTTCAGATTAAAGGTTCCCCGCAGACCATACCGATTACAGATTTCCACCAGTCTACGATCATGCACCACTCCGTCGTCATAACTGAGCGTTAACGCTTTCATCACACCACCTGGATAGCGGTCAAACTGAATACGATGTCCCATCCCTTACTTCCACTCCTTTATCCCAATTCTTCAACAGGTACATGACCTGCATCCTGTAATCGATGATGTTCTGAATCAAAATACGTACCTTCCAGCAGGCCAATTAATGTGTTCGTGATCCGTACTTCAATGTCGTTGTCTCCCGGACGCAACCAGGAGGCCTCTCCTTTCCAACGATACGGAGACCAGCATCTCACACCCAGACTATGTCCGTTCACCCGCACTTCCGTCACATCCTGCACCCGCCAATCGCTAAATTCTAATTCAAACGAGGTAATATCTTCCCCTGGCTCATCCAGCCAGAACGTGCGTTTATAACTCATTTCCCCGGCAAAATGGGGATACAGCGGCTGCGGTTCTGGTCCGATACAAAGGGCCGTGTCCGACTCCCGCACGAGCGAAGCCATGCCTTCATGATGGAACTCCACGCCGAATCTTCCCTGTAGATACAAGGGATCCACAATGCCATCCTCATCTTTCGTTACCTGTACGATGACCGTCATTTCGTTGAGACCGCTGTGCAGCAACTCCGTAATCTCACAAGCAATGTTATTGTGGTCGGTTATTTCGATTGGATCGAATTGTTCCTTTTCAAGTGGTTGCCCATTAATCTCCATGGACCAACTGCCCGAGATCGCCGCTCTATCCATAAATAACAAACATGCAGGCAATGCCGTTCTTAGCTCAAATGTAGTCGTATATCGACATTCGATGGGATAGGCTAAGGATGCTTTTTTCGGTGTGCCAAATACCTGATTAAACTGGACTGACAGATGCTGCTGCTCCGATAATTCTGCCGCCTGATCAATAAACGGTTTTACAGCTACATGCTGGCTTTCCAGAATCACACCATTAACATTGGAAGCCTGAAGATGGAATTGTCCCATTCGCAAAATGTTAGGTTGCACCGTTTCGAGTCGCCATGGCCCTTCCGAAGGGACCATGATCTTACAGGCTTGATTAGCTCCTGCCAATACATCCGTTACGAACGTCGAACCCGTTTTGTCTGTTACATCCACCTTCGTTGTTAATGCCTCTTCCTTCGCAGGTTGTAAAGTAAGACGAACAGCATGCGCTTCATAAGGCGCCAGCGTTAGTGAAATGCACCATTCCCCGCCACTGCTCGTATACGGCAATGTCTGAAGCTGCCCTGTCTCCAGATCAAGTCGTTCTGCCACCAGACAAGCACCCTCTGTCAGCTCCGTTCCATCCCACAACTGCCTGGTGACCAGCTTCAATTGTCCCTTCAGGTCCTGACCCTCCTGATTGGTCAAGAAAACCATATGCTCTCCAGCCGACAATTCACGGGTGTGCATCAGCAGGGAGGCACTTTCCTCCTCCATGATCCAACAGATGGGTTCCGGCAATACCTGATCGAGCAGGAGAGAGATTAGCTCCAGCGAAAAGTCATCTCCCTGCCCCGTTCCTGCGGGTAGAAAATAGGCATTCCCCTCACCCTGATGCCACATGGTTTCACGGTTATCGTGATCTGTTGTCACGTTACGGCCCCAGTACACCTCTTGCGGCTGCTCGTCCGCACCAAAGAACTGGGCAGCTTCATCTCCCTCTGGACTTCCCTGCTGAATCGCAATATGCGGAGGCATCCCAACAGAGATGACAGTTCCTCCCTGCCGAACAAATCGCTTCACCTGTTCCCAGGCCACGGCCTCCAGATTCAGCATCGGTGGCAGAATTAATACGTCATAACGGGCAACGCCGATCTGAATGATGCCATCCGTTAAGTCAGCTTCAACCAACAATTCGGGGTCAAGGTGATCATAGTCACGTCTGTTTTCGAGCAGATGTGTCGTGATCCTCATCCAGTCCTTCGTCAGGCGCTCCAGTTGCACCCGTTCTGCTTCGTCCTCGCCGCTATACTCAAATCCATGCAGCGGATTACCCATCAGACTCCAGAATGTCGTCGTTGGGTCAAGCACGGCAATACGAATATCTGCTGTTCCGGTGCTCATGAGATAGCTCAACCGTCCGGTGTAATCCCCCAACTGCCGGAAATGCTTCCAGTAGGGATTCTGCAAAAATTGAGACGGTGGTGCGTCATGCTTCGCAAGCCCACCAATCGTATAGAAAAAGGCGTGAAAGTTATAGAAATTAGTGCCCATGGCGGCCATACGATCAATCATCCACTTGGCATCCTGTAGCGTCATGGACCAGCCTACACTGTGAAAACATTCAATCAGATTGCGGCTTCGGCCCAATTGCCGGGCAAGCGAACTGACCATCTTGGGATTGTCACGCATCTTTTGACCATACCGTTCCAGAATCCACGATAAGGATCGTCCGATTTTCTCATGGGCCGAATCACCACCTGGCATATGACTGAACAACTGGGTGGTCATCCGTACGCCAGGCACCTCTGCCGCGTACTGGATTCCTGCTTCCTCACACCAGTCATGCACCTGTTTGTGATAGGACTCCCGGAGAAGCAGATGTAGGGACTGATAGTAGTCATACCGAATCCGATGCGCGTCCGGAACATCACTATATAACAGGGCCGGTAGCGAATCGATCAGACTATAACCACAACGCTCGCTGAAATAACGGGGAAGCTGTGGTGACCAGGGGATACGGCCCAGCGGTGCAATCTCATCCGAGAACATACCTTTGATTACGCTCTCAAATTGATCTCCAACCGCTGACTTATAACACTCATGTGTCAGTTCAATAAAACGACTCATCGCTTCCTTGTGGCAAGGATCAACAAAGTTGCCGTAATATTTGAAATCGTCGATCTCCATTTCTTGAAATATAATCAACTCCCAATCACCCGGGGGAACATCCCACAACAAGCGGAACGCTGTTCGGTAGGTGAAGAACCGCTTGCGGTTATACGATGTGAGTCCGGTCTCCTGATACACCTGATCGGTCTGGATATTACCGATTTTGCTGCGCAAGTCAATGGATTCATGCCACAACCGTTTGCCCTGTTCATCCTTGGGAATCGCCTTGGCAACCAAGACTCGTCCCCATGGTAACTCCAGATCCACAGCTTCTCCGCCCTGAACCACCAACTGATGATGTACGAGCTGTCGCTGCTTCGCTTCAGGGAAATCAAGGGTCACTTCCCCACCAGCCATCCCACTTGGATATGGATATTCGTCATATAACCATACTTGCATGCCGTGAGCAGCCGCCGCTTCCACTGCAATCCGCACCTTATCAAACCACGCTTCCGACAGATAGGGAATTTGCAGTCCCTGACGTGGACAGATGAAGAATCCACCTACACCTTGCGCCGCCATCTCAGCCACTTGCCGCTTTATCTGCTCTTCTTCCATATCCCCGTTCCAGAACCAAAAGGGATGAACCCGGTACTGCGCCTCGGGATTTTCAAAAGCATCCCCGTTCCACATGTTGCCTTCCTCCCTGCGTGTCCAAGAGTGTGTGGTGTCCAGCTTTACCAATAACGTTCATTTCAGTTCATATAGGTTTTTTTTGTTTTGATTATACATCAAAAACCATATTCAGGAAGTCATAATTTCCAGAAAGTTGGATGAAATTTTGTTCGCGAATCAAGCCATTACAGCGATAAGGAAAGCCCGGCTGTTTCCCCTACACTGAAGGCACGGCTACCGGGCTTTGGCTTATAAGACTACTTCAGTGCAGCGTACAGTTCATTAACTTCTTTCACATAATCGTCTCCGCCATTATTCTTCCAAAGGGCAACAGCATCTTCGAATCCTTTCTCATCAATCTGACCTACGATATATTTGATCCGTGCATCGTTGATGATATTGTCCAGCTGCGGTCCTTTCTGAGCGTAAACATCAGAGATCAGCGGTTCGCCAGGATTGGCAATGACAATCTCTTCGTTGGCTTTCTGCACCTGTGCAACCTTTTCACGGACAGGTGTCTGTTGGACACGAAGCGTTCTGTCTTCCGGCACAAACATCAAAATCTGATTTAAACCTTGCAGGTCGCGGAGCGCAAGCTTGTCAGTGCTCGGTATGATGTAGTCTTCTTTTTTCTCATACTGCTTGCCTTCCAGTCCGTTGTACAACAATGCCTGCAATTCCGGTTCATTCAGCTGATCCAGAAAACTCAGTACCTTCTTCAGGTCTTCTTCCGTTTTGACACTGCTTTTGGAGATCGCAATCAGGCCGGAGTAGCCGGACGTTGGCATATCACGCAATCCCTTTGGACCTTCCATCGCTTGCAGCACATCCACGCGTCCCGTCGCATTGGGGTCTTTATCGAGTATTTTCTGATCCATCCGCTGCGCATTATCTGCTACATCCACCATGACACCGGCTTGCCCATTCACAAATGGATCAGGAAGTTTCGTTGCATCCATCACGGCAAAGTCCTTGTTCACCAGACCTTCGCTATAGATTTGCCGGAAAAATTTCAGGGCTTCCATGTATTCTGGTGTCTCATGCGCCGGGATCAGGCCTCCACTGCCATCATCTCCCCACTTGTTGGGTGCACCAAACCATACCTGCATGTTATCCCACGGGCCTGTGAATTTGCTGGCAACCAGACCGTACGTATCATCCTTGCCGTTACCGTCTGGATCATCCTTCGTGAACGCTTTCAATACATTGTAAAATTCATCAATCGTCTTTGGCTCTTCCAACCCCAACTTCTCCAGCCAATCCTTTCGGATTGTAACCCCATTACGTCCTAGGGCGCGTGCCCGGTAGATCCCATAGGTTTTGCCATCGATGGACGCATTGTTGGTGATGATTTCATTCATCTGGCTCAGATTCGGATAATCTTTCAGATAAGGACCAAGCTCCCAGAATGCTCCAGTTCGTGCCGCATTGATAAAACTCGGAGACTTCCCTAACACCACCATAATCTGAGGCAGCTTTCCCGAAGCCAGTGTGATGTTAAATTTGTCTTCGTACGAGCTGCTTGGCACCCACTGCAGGTTCACATCCACCTTGGTCAGTTCTTCAAGCTTCTGGATGACCGGGCTGTTCTCCGGCGGATTCTCCGCTTCAAAGTTCGGCAGCATAATGGTAATTTCGTCTGTGCCACCGGCAGCGCTCCCTGAACCTGTTTTATCCGTGGAGCATGCTCCCAGAATTGTACTCAATACCAGTGACGCAGAGAGTAACAGTGCACCTTTTTTGAATCCCGTTTTTTGTCCCATACGTTCTCCCCCTTGGCTTTAGCCTTTGATTGAACCTAACATGACACCTTTGGCAAAATGCTTCTGCAAAAACGGATACACCAGCAAAATCGGAATGGTACCTACAACGATCACCGCCATTTTGATCGACTGCTCTGGTGGCTGTACAAAATTGGGGTCCATGTTTGCCATATCTCCGACACTGGCTTGCGAGAGTAACACGATCTGTCTCAGCATGACTTGTAACGGCCATTTGTCACTGTCGGAAATGTACAGCAGTGCGGAGAAAAAATTGTTCCAGTGGCCTACGGCGTAGAACAAGGCAAACGTGGCAATGACCGGTTTGGATAAAGGCAGAACGATTCGCCACAGCACCCCAAGATCCGAACAGCCGTCGATGCGGGCCGCTTCCTCCAGCCCGGGCGGCATTTGCTGAAAAAAGTTTTTGACAACTATTAAGTTAAAAGCGCTGATCGCGCCAGGAAGCATAAGGGCCCAGTAAGAATCGAGCAGTCCCAGTCCACGAATGACGAGATACGTTGGAATCATGCCACCGCCAAATAACATCGAGAAAATCACCATGTTCATTATGACGTTACGGCCCCAGAAGTCACTTCTGGATAGTGGATAGGCCATCGTTAGGGTGAAGAACAGATTGACCAGTGTCCCTGCCACCGTGATGAAGATGGAAACACCAATGCTGCGAAAGATCGTGGACGAGGAGAAAATATACTCATATGCACTAAAGGAAAATACCTTCGGGATGAGGAAAAAACTACGTTCGGTGATCTCGGCTTCCGTTGCGAAAGAATTCCCTATAATATACAGGAACGGAAGGACGGTTAATATGCCCAGAATCCCCAGCATGACGTAATTGAAGATATCAAATACCTTGCCGGCAGGGCTGTTGTATAGACGGCTGTTCATGGGCGCTCCTCCTTAATAAATTCCGGGATGGCCGAATTTTTTCGCAAGTTTATTACTGCCAAGCACCAGGATAATCCCCACCACAGACTTGAATAGTCCCACAGCGGTACTGTAACTGAATGCACCTTGCGTAATCCCTACCGTGTACACATACGTATCAAATACGTCCGCCACATCCCGGTTGAGGGAGTTGGTCATCAGATAGATCTGCTCAAATCCGGTATCGAGGAAGTTCCCCAGTCTGAGAATAAGCAAAATGACTATGGTCGTACGAATGGCTGGAAGCGTGATATGCCACATCCGCCGTAACCGTCCTGCACCATCCACAATGGAGGCTTCATATTGTTCCGTATCGACACCTGCGAGGGCTGCCAAGAAAATAATTGTGCCCCATCCCATCTCCTTCCACATCATCTGAACAATAATGAGCGGGCGGAACGAACCCGGGCTGGAGAGTACATCAATAGGCTTGCCTGTAATCCAGGCGATCAGGTCGTATAACACCCCGCCCTGCGGGGTCAGGAACACGTACGTGATACTCGCGATAATAACCATCGATACAAAATGGGGTACATAGACCAGTGTTTGAATCGTTCTTTTGAAGAAAGCGACCCGAATTTCATTTAATAACAAAGCGATAATGATTGGTGCCGGAAAAAAGAAGATGAGATCATACAGGGCAAGGACCAGCGTATTGCGTAATAGTCGGTAGAAGTCCGGATTGGAGAAAAAGTTCGTAAAGTTCTCTAGCCCCACCCAGTTACTCTCCCGGATGCCCAGGAAAGGCTGGTAGTCCTGAAAGGCAATGATGATCCCCCACATGGGCAAGTATTTAAAGATGACAAAGTACAAAAAGCCGGGAAGCACAAGCACATATAACCACTTGTTTCGTTTGATCCGCCTCTTCCAATTGGACTCTTGTTTTAATGGTCTTGTTGCCATATCCGCTTGAGCAGTTGCAGTGCCGTTGGTATTCCAGTCCGTCTTCCCGTTCATCATGTCTCCCCTCCCTCAACGATGTAAGCGTTATCAATTAACCTGTTATTCAGACTATACAGACGCCTGGTTTCCGGCAACCTTCATTTTTTGCATTGCTACGACATGATGGCCGAAAAGCCCGCTATAACGCCATTTTCACAAGAAATTGCACATAACGTAGCAGGTAGAATTGCACATTTTTGCGGGTTTATCCTTCTTTGTATCACGGTAAAAAAAAGAAAAAACCGGCATCCGCTAAAGCCGAATGCCGGTCTGAAATGACAAAGATATAAAAGGTTATTGTCCAAACCATTGATCGCGATACTGACTCGGGGTAACTCCCTCCTGTTTCTTGAAGATCCGATTAAAATAACTGTGCTGATATCCCACAGCCGCTGCAACATCATTGATTTTCATCGTTGTCTCCCGCAACAATTGCTTCGCCGCATCCATTCTCACACGTGTCAAATAATCAATAAAGTTGATGCCCGATACCTGTTTGAAAGCCTTACTCAGTGCATAGGGTGTCATCTGCTCCTCGTCAGCACAATTCTCCAGCGAAATGTCGCTGCGGTAATGTGTATCGATATACAACATCGTTCGTTCCACCACCAGTTTCAGCGGTTCCTGCGATCGTACCTCAACCTCTTGTATATAAGGTATGAGTACCTCATTCATCATCCATTGCTTCATCTGTACAGGTTCACGAATACCGGATAGTTGCTCATACATGTTGTAACCACCAAACAGCTTATAAGGTGTGACACCCGTTTGCAACATCATGTGCTGAATGCTGCCAAGCAATTGAAGCATCATCTGTTGCACCTGAAATTCGGTACTGCCCGTCCGCGTAATCTCACTCATGAATTGTTCCAGCACACGTTCCGCTTCGGCTTGTTTGCCCAGCCTGACCGCCTGTAACAATTCCCTTTCCAGCCCAAGCGGATAGGAAGCTGCTTCATTTCTGCTGAAACACGCCTCATCCTCCAGATCGAGAATCTGACTTCCTTCCTCCACACTGCGATAAGCCACGGCCTGTTCCATCTCGACGAATCGTCCGGGCAGTTCCTGTAGTGAAGCTGCCGGGCGACTGACCATCAAGGTCACCTTCATTTTGAGCGTACGTCCAATGACCTCCACCAGTTCCCGTCCCCATAACAGCGCTTGTGACTTCACAGGTTCGTCCTGGGGAGCGATCACAAGCATGGCGGAAGACAGGTCATGAAAGTTCATGACACTGATCTGCCTGAAATAATTTTTCGCAACTTCCTGTGTAATATTCACTGCTGCAAAGGTGACTAATCCCGTGTCCTGGCTTCCAAATCTGCCTTGCAGCTGCTCGTACCCCGTAAAATACATCTGCACCAACAAAAACTGCTGGCCCTCCAACTCAAATCCCAGATGACGCATCCGCTGCTGAAGATCCTGCTCGTTATAGGCATATAGATGCCCCTGTACAAGTTGTAAGACAAAACTGTCGCGCAGATGGGGAAGCTGCTCCTGCAATTGGCGATGTGCCGTGACATTGCGGGAGGTCAATTCGTTCCACTGTTGCTCCAGTAGCTTAAACTCGTCCAGCTTGGCATCCGTTGGTGTTGTTTCGTTTCTGCCAGGCGTAAGCAGATGCAGCATCCGTGCTACAGGCGAATAGATGCGGCGGGAAGCAAACCAGGATAACAATAATCCCAGGATGAGACTGCCTGCACTCGCAATGACGATGATTTTGGATACCAGTTTGACTGGCGAAGTGACTGAGGTCAAAGGTGCTGCGGACACGTAAGTCCAGTCTGAATCGATCCGGCTCAATGAACCGTATGAGACAGAATAGGTCTGATCCTCATATCGGAACAGGAATGAGCGGCTGTCCGCATGCAGGGCTACTTCTTCTTTTAGCTGCTGCTCAAAAGCAGAAGTCTCTCCCGCCGTTCCCGGATTCCCGGTAACCAGTGTGTTTCCTTCCTGATCCATAAGGAACGTTAAACCTTCGTCATACGGAGTAAGCGTTTTCAATAAACTGGCGACTTTCTCGTTATCCAGCGTGATGATCAGTGCACCAAACGGATTAATGCTCTCCCCCGGTATCTTATGTACTAGAACAAGTGCATTGCCTGCATCCGTATGCAGTGGACTATCGTTGGTCGAAGGTTCGGTATCACTGTTGATGCTGGAAACCCAATCTGTCCAGTACACGTGGTTCCCCATGGAAAGGTATCGATCATAGGCTTGTACTTTCGCTTCATCGTTCAATTCGGTATAATCCCGATTAAACAAGATTGGCTTCGGTTCCTGCAAATACAGCTGTGCTGACTTGATCAGTGGATGGGAACCTTGTAATACGTATAAGGTAGTCACAATCTCCTGCGTCTCATTAAAATAATACACAAAATCCAGCGTTCGCAGTGCATTGCCAAACCTCGGTTCAAAAGCCCAATGGGATAAGTTCATCTCCAGATAAGCCAGCTGGTCATCCACATTACGTGCCCGGTTCTCAATCTGGTTCTGGTGCATCTGATTGAACTCGGATTCCATCCGGCCAACAACCTGTTGATACATGACGATACCTGTGATTAGTCCGGGAATGCTGGCAATGAGTAAAATAAGCATGAGGCTGTTCCGATAAAATCGTCCTTTATGCCTTCCAGCCTTCAAATCGGATAACCGCTTGAATCTGCCAAATATTCGATCGCTCCTAGTCGGTTCCATCGTTGCTCACCTGCCTGCTTGCATCGAGTCTGACTGTCATGGAAACTTCCTCAACTCCCCTGAGAATATATGGATGAAATCCTTTTCTTGTATTATACGCACAATCCTCAGGTGAATGAAACGATCTGTAACCGATCATTTTTTTAACCAATGTTTTATTAACATGACAAAATGGATTACAATGAGATATAGCAAACATGAAGGAGGCCTTTTTAATGAAAGAACAGACTTATTTTGAACAAAATAGAGAAAAACACCTGGCAGAACTGAATGAATGGTTGTCCATTCCAAGTATCTCTGCCATTTCAGAGCATAAAGAGGATATTAATCGTGCAGCACAATGGGCAGCAGATGCGCTCACACGTGCAGGCATGGAAAACGTAGAGGTCATTCAAACGGCTGGACATCCGATTGTCTATGCAGATCACCTGCATGCACCCGGCAAACCAACGGCTCTGATCTATGGACACTATGATGTACAACCTGTTGATCCGCTTAACCTGTGGGAGACACCTCCTTTTGAACCTACCGTTCGTGATGGCAAGCTGTATGCCCGTGGTGCAACGGATGACAAAGGACAGATCTTCCTACATATCAAGGCAGTTGAAGCCATTCTCGCCGAAAACAAGGAACTTCCAGTTAATATCAAGTTCTGTATCGAAGGCGAAGAGGAAATCTCCAGCCCGAACTTGCCCATCTATCTGAATGAACATACAGACAAGCTGCGTGCAGACATGATACTGATCTCGGATACGTCCTTGCTTGAAAAAGGTAAGCCGGCGATCTCTACAGGCCTGCGCGGCCTTTGCTCGCTTCACGTAGATCTGAACACAGCCAATACCGACTTGCACTCCGGTTCATTTGGTGGTGGTGTACCTAACGCACTGCACGCACTCGTATCACTGCTCGCTTCGTTGCATGATGAGCAAGGCCGTGTAAGTGTAGATGGTTTCTACGACGGCGTACTGCCACTGTCTCCTGAGATGAGAGAAGAATTTGTGAAACAAGGCTTCAATGAAGAACAGCTTCGTCAAGACCTTGGGCTGGAGCAATTGTACGGCGAAGAAGGTTACTCGTTCGTGGAACGTGTTGGCGCTCGTCCAACATTGGAACTGAATGGCGTATGGGGTGGTTTCCAAGGCGAAGGCAGCAAAACGGTTATTCCGAAGGAAGCTCATGCCAAAATCACCTGCCGCCTCGTGGCGGATCAAGATCCACAACATGTATTGGATCGTATCGAAGCACATCTGCGCGCTAACGTTCAACCGGGTGCAACATTGCATGTGAAACAGATCGAGAAAGCTTTTGCTTTCAATACCGATCCTTCCAATCCAATTCTGCAAAAAGCAGCAGACGCGTATGAGCACGTGTATGGCGTTCGTGCCCTCTTTACCAAAGATGGCGGCTCCATTCCGATTGTTGAGAAGCTCTCACGTGTACTCGAAATCCCTGCTGTTATGATGGGCTTTGGCTTGCCGGATGAGAACCTGCATGCACCGAACGAGCACTTCAACCTGGAGAACTTTGATAAAGGGTTGTTGACGATTGTTCAATTTCTGAAGAGTTTGTAATCATCGTGTTTAAAACCAGTTCATGAGAGCGTGCTGAGTGGACGTTCCGGGGCCGAATCGTTCTTTAGATCGCTGTTATCGTCGGATTTTTTGGATTCCCCTTCTCAAAGGGTAAAATCCGACGATAAAGGCGAACGCTCCGCTTCTTCAGAATCGATTTCGTCCCCTTCACTACGTTGCAGCTTCTCGCATGACTGATTTTAGGATTGAGCCTAACTATTGAATGGTTAGTGTAATGGGGAGAACAAAATGACGGCCTTCGGGTCGTTTTTTTGATTTATTTTGTTTTTTTGTTTTTTTGATTTTGTTTCTTGTTTCTTTGGTTCTTTGGTTCTTGTTTCTTTGGTGAAATTGTAGTTTTTTTGATGGTTGCTTTTTATGATGGAGACGATGGAGGCTTACTTTTAAAAAGGTTAGTGTATTAGTGATAACAACATGGTAGCCCTATAGGCCGTTTCTTTGATTTTGTCTCGATCGTTACGTTGTAGCTTTATCATGGTGCTTTAGAGGGTTGGGTCTCACTTTGATGGGTTAGTGTGATAGATTACCTTAAGGATGGGCTACTGAACACTTTTTCGATTTTTTTCTCGATAACTTCGTTATCATTGTTCCTATGACTGATTTTATAGACGAGGTCTCGGTTTTAATGGTTTAGTGTATGGGAGATAACATACGCGACCTTATAGTCTTTTTTGATTCGGTCTCCTTCACTAGGTTTCAGCTTTTACAGCGGTTGCTTTATTGTGACTGGTTTTAGACGACGGCTAACTTTTAAGGGTTTTGATAGAGATAACTCAAGCGTTGGCCTTTGGAGTTTTGTTTGAATCGATTGATATTCAGTACTTAGAATGAACCTTATGGAGTATGATGTGGATCGGGTAACGAAGATGTTGATAGCTAAAGGGGTTTTGTGGATGGGAGGGTCTTTCGGGATTCCTGCGTTTTGACTTGCTTATGTTCAGCGACTTCGGCGCGGGACTTTTGCCATGAGTGTTTACCTGCTGTTGCGCCCCGGCAAGCTAATCCAAAATGATGAGGTGAATGTTGTGTCTACTTCTCACCTGACCAAAAATGCGCTGGCTCACTCGCTTAAATCACTGATGGAGCATACTCCATTGAACAAGATTACGGTCAAACATCTGGTTGATCATTGCGGCGTGAACAGGCAAACCTTTTATTATCATTTTCAGGATATTTACGCGCTACTTGGGTGGATCTATCAGACTGAAGCGGTGGAGAGTCTTACGGAGTACCGAAGCTACAGCACATGGACGGACGGATTCTATAAAATCTTTTGTTACATCGAGAACAACAAAACGTTCTGCTGCAACACACTCAACTCGCTCGGGCGTACCCACCTGGATGTATACCTCTATGAAGTAACCCATGATCTGATCATGGGTGTTATTGATGAGCTGGCCTGTGGGATTAAGGTCTGCGGTGAAGACAAAGAGTTTGTCGCCAACTTTTATACCCTGGCTTTCACCGGGCTGATCATTCAATGGATGAGGGGCAACATGCAAGAACCGCCAAAACAGATTATTGAGAAGCTCAGTGAGCTAATCGAAGGCAATGTCCTGAGAGCACTGCACAGGTATGAGAATAAGCTGCCATCCACTTAAGGATGCGCGGCTTTTTTCACATGTGATCTATGCCTAGGTTTTAGACACTTTACTACAAGTGACCAAAAATTGGACATTCCCTTTCTTTTGATCATACCTTACGGAACCTGCAAGGTTTACATTAGGGATGTGATTACAGTAACTTTTGGAGGCGAATGATCGTGAAGAAAGAACATGGTAATAAACAGGTCTATTTTGTAGGCGGCGGCATTGCATCTTTGGCGGGTGCAACTTATCTGGTTAGAGATTGTGGCTTTCCTGGAGAACACATTCACATTATCGAAGAAATGCCGATTCTCGGCGGCAGCAATGACGGTGCTGGTAATCCCGATCAAGGATATATCATCCGTGGCGGACGGATGCTCAATGACGAGGCCTATGAGAATCTATGGGAGCTGCTGGCTTCCATCCCTTCCATCGACCGTCCGGGCATATCTGTCCGACAGGAAATCACCGAATTTGACGATGCCAATCCCACACATTCCAATGCGCGGCTCATCAACCGTGACGGCAAGGTCGAAGATGTGCTCTCCATGGGTTTTGATATGGCGGACCGGTTGGCGATGGGCAAACTGATTATTACTCCTGAAGACACGCTGGGTAAATTGCGAATCAACGACTGGTTTGGCCCTCATTTTTTCAAAACAAACTTCTGGTATATGTGGGCGACCACCTTCGCTTTCCAGCCTTGGCATAGCGCCGTGGAATTCAAAAGATACATGCTTCGCTTTCTTCACGAATTCCCAAGAATTCAAACGCTGGAAGGTGTCACCCGCACACCGTTCAACCAATATGACTCGATTATCCTGCCATTGCATAACTACCTGGAGCCGTTTGGCGTAGATTTCACGCTGAAATGTACGGTTACCGATCTGGATTTCAAAGACGGAGACGGCATTACGGTAAGTCGGATGCATGTGCTCAGGGAAGGTGAAGAGGAAGTCATTGACATCCTCGAAGGTGATCTCGTCATTGTCACAAACGGTTCGATGACCGAAGGGGCCGATATCGGCTCCATGACTTCCGCACCGAAACTGAACGGCAAGGGCAGCTCATGGAAGCTGTGGGAGAACATTGCCGCCAAGAAACCGTTGCTGGGCAATCCTTCTTCATTTAATGATCATGTGGATGAGTCCAAATGGGAATCGTTTACGGCCACCTTCCAGGATTCGGTCTTCTTTGATCTGATGGAGAAATTCACACGCAACCGGGCAGGTACCGGTGCTCTGGTTACTTTCAAGGATTCCAGCTGGTTCATGTCTGTCGTTCTAGCCTTTCAACCGCACTTTCGCGGTCAGCCGGAGCATGTCAACGTATTCTGGGGATACGGATTATACCCGGATAACGTGGGCGATTACGTGAAGAAAAGAATGTGCGACTGTACAGGGGAAGAGATTATGCAGGAGTTGATCGGCCATCTTCATTTTCAGGAACATCAAGAGGACATCATGGCTACCGCCAACTGCATTCCTTGCATGATGCCATACATTACAGCGCAATTCATGCCTAGACTAAACAGCGACAGACCAAAGGTTGTACCTGAAGGCTCCACCAATCTGGCCTTTATCAGCCAATTCTGCGAGATTCCCGATGACGTGGTATTCACAGAAGAATATTCGGTCCGAGCAGCACGAATCGCCGTCTACACTCTTCTCGGAGAGAACCGGCCAATTGAGCCGATCAATAAGTATCAGTATGATGTTCGGACGCTGTTCAGTAGTTTTGTGACTTCGTTTAGATAATTGCTTTTCATGAGGATTCAGACATTAGATGAATGAAGGAATGTTGGATGGATCTGTGGATGGGGATAGATCTTTGGAGATATCTATAGAATTCGGTGAGTAACTTTGTGATCTTTAGGAAGCTTTGTTATCTTAATTCTACGGATAGTGCCAAGTTAGTAAGATATGAGTTACTACATGAGTTAGCTTCAGAAGCTTGCATCCCCGTTGAACGAGTTAATGAGTGAATATGGTTGTTGCTAAACTGAAGAGTCGTTGTATAAAGAAAATAGAGAGAGTTCCGTCAGCTATGACAGGACTCTCTCTTTCGTTTACTCGTGTACTATCTAAGTCCAACCCATAGCTTTCATCGAGATTGCCAACTGTCGTCTAAAGAACCTCACAAACCTTATTACTTAAAATTTCGCAGGTTTGAAAATCTAACGAATCGTAGACACTTTATTTGTGCTTTAGACATGTTTAAGTAACGAAATATCGTTAAATTCCATTAAATAGCGTGTCTGAGATTCGTTACATTTTCTATGACTGCCAAATCATTGGAGTAAGGCTTCACAGATTCGTTAGCGCTACGCGGCCTACGGAGAAAACTACTTATGAGAATAGAATCGTAGTGAAATGTTGTTTTCGAGATCCTAGTTCATTCTTTCTTGAGACTTAACTTATAACTCTTCCTAGTTACTCATGTATACTCATGTGGTTGTTCTTATTGTTCTTATTATTCTTGGTGTTACTTTTCATTTTTTCGTTGATACTCATCCCTTATGAATGCCACATATTATACTCTTCCTACTCACGCCGCTTATTACAGCCTACATATCACACTTCGTTTATGTGCGGAATGTTGTGAACTTCAGCATGTGCACAAGCTTGGATAAATGTGTGATCTCCTGCTGGACTCCAGCGGTGTCCGTACCTGCCATTGCCTGGTTTGCTCGGAGCGTTCTGCGCGTGTTCAGCATACCTTCGATCAGTTTCATAACCGTGTTGCGTCCACGATGATCAACAATCATATACTTTTTGCGTGCATCCAGCTCTACCCATACGATGTTGCTGAATGATGTGAACAGATGCCTGCGGTACAGCTCCATATCGGTCTCATTGTAATGCTCGCCATAAAAGGCATAATATCCGTGTATGTGCAACTTCTCCGCCAACACTGTGATGAACGGATCATGTTCGAGCATAGCGTTACGTTCCATGTTTCACGCCTCCGTTATGCGTGATCCGCAGATCCCGTCTTTTTGAGATCTATTTTAACATATTGTGCAAGGTGTTGCCTCTACACAGATAAAAGCCAAGTTTTAACTCCGAAGACTAATTCATCACAAATGAGAGTTATTAGCACGATACTAATTTTCTAAATCTAATATGACTCGCCGATCCGTCTGCCCTTCACCCACACACCCTCAATATCCAACTCCGCATTCAGCAAAACGATATCTGCCTGCTTGCCTTGAGCCAGGGAACCTGTCCGGTGATCAATGCCCAGCAGGCGTGCCGGGGTCAGACTTGCTGCACGTGATGCAGCGTTCAGGCTCAAGCCCACTTCCTGTACCAGGTAACGGAAACCACGTATCATCGTCAGCGTGCTTCCCGCCAGTGCGCCGCCGTCCTTCAGTCTGGCCTCCCCATGCTTCACGATTACGGGCAGATCGCCGATCTTGTATTCCCCATCATCCAGTCCCGTAGCAGACATGGCATCCGTGATCAACACGAGTTGATCATCATGTTGCTTCAGCTGAGCCAAGATTGAGATCGCCGCAGGATGCACGTGAATTCCGTCGGCAATCACCTCAGCACTGATACGTGGATCACTCAGCACGGCTCCGGCAGCCCCGGGTAGCCGGTGATGCAGCGGTGTCATGGCATTGAACGTATGTACTGCATGATGTAGTCCTGCCTCAACTGCCCGCTCCACCTCTTCATAGGTCGCATCCGTGTGACCGAGTGCCGCTGTAATCCGTTGTTCTCGCAGCCATGAAATGACTTCCAGCGCGCCTTCACGTTCCGGTGCCAACGTAACTTGACGGATCAGGCCAGGATATTGCTTCTCCCATGCTTCGAGCCAGGATACATCAGGCAGTATGATATGTTCCGGATTTTGCGCACCAGGCCATTTCGGACTGAAAAATGGACCTTCCAGATGTACGCCCTCAAGCTGTGCATATGGCATTTCACCGGAACGGTAGCGGTCCACTTCAGCAAGTACGCTGTCCAGTCGCTCTTTCGGAGCCGTCATGGAAGTTGCAAGCATCGCTGTTGTTCCCTGCGTACTATGAAAAGAAGAGATCTTGTCCAGCACCTCCGGGCTTGCGTCCATAAAGTCTTCTCCGTTCCCACCATGCACATGGATATCAATGAATCCAGGCACAATGAGGCCGCGTTCCGGTACAGACAGCGGCAAAGCCTCTCTTCGAATCTGTTCGGGCAGACCTTCAGGTAACCCAGCATAGAGGATTTTCTCATCCCTCCAAGCTAATACACCGTCTTCCAATATCTCATTTGAAAGGAGCAGCTTGCCCCGAAGAAGAGAAATATTTTCATCACGCTGGCTCCCAGGTTCATGGCTATTCGCTCCGGTCATCTCACCAGCCTCCCTGCTGCACGGTCCAGCAGTACCACCACATTTGGATGACATTGCAAAAGCGATGCAGGACAGGCCGTTGTGATTGGGCCCATAAAAGCTTCGCGAATAATCTCGGCTTTTTCCTCGCCACGGGCAATGAGCAGAATCTGTTTGGCTTTCAAAATGGTACCGACACCCATTGTAATCGCCTGAGCCGGAACTTCATCAATGCTGTCAAAGAAGCGTGCGTTTGCCTTTCTCGTCTCGTCTTTCAGATCCACGACATGTGTTCGTCCTGTAAGTTCAGTTCCCGGTTCATTGAAGCCAATATGACCATTATGTCCGATGCCCAGCAGTTGAAGGTCTACCGGGCCACGATCGTCCAGCCTTTGTTCATAGGAATTACATTCCTGTTCCAGATCGGCAGCCTGACCATCAGGCACTTGCGTTCTAGTAATATCTATATCGATATGATTGAATAATTGTTCGTTCATGAAACTGCGGTAACTTTCACGATGTTCTGTTGGAAGTCCGACATACTCATCGAGATTAAAAGAAGAAGCCTGTGAGAAGCTGACAAGCCCCTTCTGATATAGCGTGATAAGCTGTTTATATATGCCTACAGGAGAACTTCCTGTCGCAAGCCCCAATACAGCCCGTGGTTTGGTCTGCAACAAGCTAGAAATGAGGCCAGCACCTGTGGCGTTCAAATCTTCTTCATTTTCAAAAATGCGTATATTCATCTTCATCTGTCAGGCACCTCCGTTGTGTTGGACTCGATAAGATTGCACATTGTGATAGGATTGTTCCAGTCTGGGGATAAAACGGTCGAAGTCGGCACTTACCATGCCTGTGAACAAAATATCGACCACATGCAGGAGTGCAATACGGGAAGCCATATCTCCACGCCTCATGCCTTCTTCCAGAGAGGACGTAAAGAGTGGGATATCGGATACAGTTGCAAGCTTGTTACTGCCATAGGAAGTCAGTGAAATCGTAGAAGCTCCGGCCTGTTTGGCACAATGCAGGGCATCGATGGTCTCTGGTGTTTCGCCTGAATAGGATACGGCCATCGCCACATCTCCCTCGGCGAGCGAAGATGCGGATGTAATCTGCATGTGTGAGTCGGAGAAAGCCGTACAGCTCTTGCCGATCCGCACCAGTTTCTGATAGAAATCCTGTGTAACAATCGAAGAGGTGGCCACACCGTACAGGTCGATGCGGCGAGCCTGGCACAATAATTGAACGGCTTGCTCCAATCTGCCCAAATCCAGCAAACGGGTGGTATCTGCAATAGACGCGAGGTGGTTGGCTTCGATAGCTTCAACAATTTTGGATAGTGAATTGCCCGCTACAATATCCTGATACGCCGTTTCATCAGATGCGTGGGACAATTCTGCAGCGAGTTTCATTTTGAAATCGGGAAAACCTTTGAAATGAAACGACTTGCAAAAGCGGGTCACCGTCGCCGCACTTGTGCCACTCTGCTCTGCCAGATGACTAATCGTCCAGCCGGGAATGTCCGATGGAGATTGCATAATGACTTCGGCAATACGTCGCTCCTGAGACGGAAGGTTATTCAGTTCTTGCTGCAACGCACGTAATATGGCTGCCATGAGGACCTCGCTTTATGAAAATTATTTTTATTTATTTTTAATAAATTAAGAAAATTATTTTTATAACTTTATTCTAATCAAGACGACCCTGCAAATCAAGAGGAATTTAACATGACTTTTGCAATATCAAAAGAAGGAGCAATTCAATGAATCGAAGACAACGGAAAAAGTTCATTCCTTCCACCTGGATTATTGCAACCAAACAAACAGAAGCACATGCCTATTATGCCCTTTATGCTATTGACTGGAAACGCGGAGGTCGGTTGAGTTGGGAGGGCTGGAATCAGCTCGAAGACCTGCTGCAATTTCATATTCCGATCAAACGAAAAGCCGGAGGCCGAAAATCTTCTTCCCAGCCTGCCGCCAAAATTGCGAAAAGAGCACTCCATCTTCATCTAAACGAAGCACAGTTTGAGCAGCTGGAGCAGCTTTTTTATCAGCCTTTATCGAAGAAAAGATGGAGGATGTTCACTCAAATGAATAGGAATCTATAAGTGATATAAATTCGGTTATTTCATTTTTCACTCTAAAACAAAAAAAGCCTCTCCCCTTCTTTGGATAAAAGAATAGGAAAGACTTTCGCGGTACAACGATTCAATTCATTTTGATTCAATTTAACTCAAGTTAACTCGTTCTAACTGATGCCATCATATCGTTTTAAGAACTTACTGGCTAAGCTGGGGACAGTCATGTGATGAACCGATTGATTTTCAATCTCCTCCGCCAGATCGTCATCTGTTAGAGAAACAAAGAACGTAATGTCTGCTTTTGCTTGTCCATATCGGGCAAAAACGTCATCTGCTGTCTCATTTACAACTTTGGCGATGATTCGAATGATCTCATCTTTATACTCCTGAACTTCTTCTGTTACATACAACAATCGGCTGATGTGGTTAAAGTGCGTATCCTCGCCATATTGATATTCGGAGCAGCCCCATCTGTAATAGATCTCGTCCTCCTCACTATCACATAGCCCTTGCTCTTTCATACTCACAATATGCCCAGCAAGGGATTCCTCTGTATTTACCGCCATGAACAGCGTTACCCAATCACTGTCCGTTCCAAATGCACAAGCATATACTTCCTCATCCTGAACCTTAGCCAGCGTTTGTTCTAGATCGGGCAGAAAACCCGCACGAAAATGGTCTTCAAATTCATTTAAGAAAAGGTCCATTTAGATCATCCTTTCTACCATTGTTTCAATTTCAAGCCTTACTTACTACCTTATCTGTTTCATATATGTAATCATTATGGTCTACTAAAATAATGAAAACAAGCGATGCTACGTTTCGGATCTTTCTTAAATTCATGATCCAGCACAGCAAAAAAGCCTTGCCCCATTCTTCATGACAAAGAATAGAGAAAGGCTTTCATGCTGCTACTTAATCCTAACTGTAATTCGCAACTAAATCTTCAGTTCTCCAAGCTTAATCAGCTCGACAACTGCCTGCGAACGACCCTTAACATTGAGTTTCTGCATCACATTCGAAATATGGTTACGCACCGTTTTCTCGCTGATGAATAACTGCCCTGCGATGTCACGCGTTGTTTTGTCTTGAACCAGTAATTCGAATACTTCGCGTTCACGGTGGGTCAACAAAAATTTGCTTTTATGATCGATACCCTTCAATGTTCACCCCTCCTTGCTCGGGTTGTGTTGGTGTAACAAGGTTAAGGGGATACAGTCAACTCATCTTATGTCAGGTCAAGGGCGTTGGTTCAGTTTTATAAGAAAAATGGGCAGTAATTTGCATACATCCCTCTAAAATAGTTGGTGCATAGTTCAAAAAATTATGTATTAATCAGTTATTGTTCTTCCATGCCCTTTCGGTATAACTCCAACGCTTAAAAAACTCTTTCTCATCAATTATTGAATGATAAACAGGTTCAAGAAAAGAAACAAGAGCATCCATCACATCCTGAAATGCAAGTTGTTCTCCAACCCCTAAACGACGCAGAAAAGCCTGCCACTGTTTTGTCCGACCTTCATTTTCAGCAAATTCTTCATGAAACAGAGGATGCTCTTTTTCAAAATATTGTGCCCCGTTGTTGGAAGGTTTCGGACACTGCCTCGTGAAGGATTCGACCATCAAAGTTGTTCGTTGTTAACAGCGTATAAATATCATAAAAATCCTTCATCCGACTATTCATCACAGATAATGTGATCATGGCTTCAAATTTTTCTGAAATGACGGATTCCCTCGAGTAGGCTTGAACTTGTGGTGCTGTCATATCCAGGAGAACAGGATATTCAATAAGCTGGGGCTTCGGGACCACCACATCACCAAATCCGATATCAAACTGCAAACTTTTTCTCATCCGCCCTAAAAGAGCAGTTACTTTAATTCTTACTCCCTCATAATCAGCATCTTCTTTAATTCTCTCCGTTGTCAGTTCATCCAACTGAAATGCAATACCATCCGTAGGAACCACTATTGAGCAAATGGAGACAAACGACTCTCTTAATAAATCCAGTTCATTAGCAATCTGTCTGGCGAGAAAATCAACGTCTTTGGTTGGACGTGCCTTGAATTGAGTTTGTGAGAACAAAAACAACCCGCCCTTTAAAATGAATTTATCCCTGTACTCAGAAATGGATAAACGATATAAGAAACGCTCCTGAAAATAAAGCAACAGCAAGGTATCAAATGCTTTTCCTGATTTTACAGCTATATTTTTCAAACGTTCAGAAACAGAGGCGGGAATATTTTTAATTTCACTCATTAGATCAGCACCTCCAGATACTTTTGCAAAACCGTTCGAATTCGTAGCTTATCAGCATAGGAGACAAGCCTTGTTATATTCTTGTGGGGGGATTGAAGGTAATTCCTCAGCCCTTCCTTCATCAAATCAATTCCAATTTTCTCACGATACCTCACCATATCACAAATTGTTTTCTCACGATCATAAATTTTAACTGCCGAGCCATCAATATAGACTTCATCAATTCCAATTTTGTATTGAGCATCTGCCAAATAGATTACTTTAATAGGAGGATAGTCTGGAAGCTTTGGCTTTTTACCGCCACGATGAATAGCAATCTGATATTCCCATGGATTGTAAGTTGTCAGTTCATAGAAGGAGAGCGCAGAGAGAAGACATATAACTCCTTTGGGAACAAGTTTGGATACCTCAACCATTTCATGAGGCGGTTCATTAAATTGACCAGACTGTCGGTAAATCCCCTGTTTTACCCGTTCAATTTCACCAGCGGACTCCAGTTTTTTTATGTAGTAAGGGGATACGCCCGCTTCTATAAAATCTTTTGTTCGAGCAAAACCATGCTGTTCTTCAAATACTCGCATTGCAGCAACTACAATTTTCTCGTTCATACACTCACCACCATTCACATTTGCGCGTGCATTTCTTGCCTTATCTGGATCTGTTCAGAATTTTCTTTCCAAGTTCATTCTAATCCATAACTATTCCACACCCTAATTTCAATCCCCTTTATTATTCACTAAAAACTCTGCACTTAGACGTAAGAGCAGAACATAATTCTTTTAGGAGCGCAAGAATATTAGATGGTACTTCATTTCGTTAGTCTATTTAGTCTATATGGAAGACAAATATTCTGAATTTATTGAAGAAACATTCAAAGTGAATCCTGTTGAGATTATGTAAGATAAACATGCCCCTGCAGCAGATGTTGCCATCCGCGCAAAGGCACACTTGTTCATCTGTCTTCAGAACTACCGATTCATTCGGTTCATCATGCCATCGTTATTATTACGGTTCATCAGGCCATCGTCAAGGATGCCATCACGGTGATTCGTATCTGTTCCGTTCGTTGGGAAGATGCGCTCCACCATCGATTGGAACGTATCGATCATGCCACTAACGGGCTTACCGTTACGAATATCTGTGGCATAGTTCTCGACATGCTCCACAAAGTCTGGATTGGCTGATACATATACATTCTCGATATTTGGTGCAAACTGTTTGATTTTGGCTGAAATCTTACCCTTAATCTCAGCTGATGTGTTATCGTCCGAGCTATCTACACGTTGTCCCTCACTTTTCATACCATAATGCCCATCGTCCGTCCCACGTGCTTTGCCGCTGTTTGTCAGACCACGCATCATACCAACGGCGCCTGTGCCCATGGTTCCATAGATGCTGCGGTCATTCCCCATATGGCTGCGATCCGTTGCCGAATTTGTGTTCAGTCCTGGAGCAATTCCGCTAGTGCTGTACGGAGACATTGTGCCCGTACCACCATTCACACGCATACCACCCATATCGTGATTCATGTTGCCCCCACGCATGGTATCACTGGCATGATTACGCATCGTTCCATTCAGCATGCTCGTACGACCATTGGACTTGCTCTCCAACTTGCCTGCATGACCATCTGCCAAACGAACCGCGACATAAGCATTACGATCCGTTAACATGACACGGGCGGATTTTACTTCCTTCATCTCCGTGATACGTTTTGCCAGCTCTTCACTGGATTTCAGGTCAGTAACATTGTGCATTCGGTAACTTTTCGCACGGATGCCATCCATGCCATTTGTTTCCACACCATAACGGTTAATGCCGTTGGCTTGCTGACGAACACTTTGCGTATGCATATTGTTGGTATCCCGATTCGTGCCACAACCTGTCAAACCGGCCATTACAAAGATTGCAGTAGATAATGATAACGTAATAGCTGTTGCCTTTTTGACTGCTGGCATGTACTCATCCTCCAATGTTTGTTGGTTTTGGTCACAAAGATAGGATGCGCTTCTGTACGTACCGATATGCTGAAAGGATATGGTACCTTACCCTGTAGATTCAGGTATTCTGGTTTTGGTCTTTGTTTATTGACTTTAGTTTTGATCTGTGGACCGTGAGTTTCTTCGCTATATAAAATAAAAAAAACAGTGCTGCTTGTTCGCAGCACTGCCTCGAAATCATATTTGCATTTCAACACAACAATATCACTTATCTTCCGCCCCGCTCATTTCCCGTCTGTTGATGTTTCGTCATTTGTAGAACTCGATGATTCTTCCGAAGAAGTTGTTGATGCTTTAATTGTATCCGGGAATTTCTCGGCTTCCGTTAGACTTGTCGTATCCATGCCATATGCCCATTGACCATCCGGCGTAATAACCCAGATCTGATCCGATTCGGATGGCACCGTAAGTCCCCGATACACATCTCGAACTTGTTGCCCATTGACCGTCTGTTCAACAGACAGGGTGAATCGGGGAACCGAATTCTTCAGCTCGGACGCTTTGCGCACATCATCTGCTGTCGACAAGTTTTTGATTTTGCCGATAAGAGATATGGCATCTGTGGCTTCAATCGTTTTTCCATTCAGTGTCCAGGTCTGTTCTGCCGCATCGTTCTCCGATGTCGATGTTAACATCCAGGTAGCTGCCTCACCCTCCCACTCCAGAGACCCAACATTTGTCTCATCCATGTTGAAAGGTGTCGTGTCCAACAAATCACGACGAGACAAAGCTATGCTGGTAATCGCCTCTGTCTGCACGGCAACCACAGGGCCCGAATCAACACGCACATAACGTGCATCATCTGCTGGAAGCTGGCCGCCAATAGCCAGTTTGATTTCCCGATTATCTTTGAGTTTGATATCCATACGTGTAGCATCTGTTCCTAATCCATACTTATCCAGATCCGTTGGCGCTTCTTCCACCACCAGTTCCTGATTTGCACCACTCAGAGCATCCAGCCAGCTGCTAACACTGTAACCGTTCAGAGGATAGGCTTTTGGCTCAAGCATCTGCCATACGCCATTTTCAAGCGACAAAGTCGAAGATGCTGTTGTACCGGATGTCTCTTCCGTTGTGTCATGTATTGTAATGGATTGGATATCCCCGGATTGAATACCAAGCAACTTGGCTTGAACCGCTTCTTCTTCCCGAAAATAATTTTGACTGGCCGCGTACATCCAGCCCACAATTAGTACGATGACCACCAGAATCGTTGGAACCCATTTTCTCATACTCGTCTGCGCCTCCACCATAAGAGTACACCAATGATAACAAAGATGAGTGGGAATGCTACAATAGCCACGAAGAAAATCGTTCTGGCTTGTTCGCCATTCAGGTATGCCATCTCATACCCAGCTTGTACCCTTGGACGAATCGTCAATCCATTTTCTTTCTCACTCAAATAGTTTACCGTATTCAAAATAAAGTCCCGATTGCCACCATTCGCAATTTCCGAATCCTGCATGAAAATGGACGAACCCAGAATAACTGCCTTCGGTTTACCATCCGTTGTATCGGCTGCATATCCTAATTCAACGGGTCCCTGAATGTCCTCTTCGGCATCATTGGTTGTTTCATTCTGCAATAAGCCGCCGATATTCGTCTCCCCATAACTGTCATTCGAAGAATGCATTAAAGGTGAAAGGGTATATTTATCCTGTTCTTTGCTGGTCAGTGCAATCGACAACGACAACATCGGATACAATTGGCTTGCAGTAAGTTTGTCCGTAATTGCATGTGTACCATACTCCGGCACCACCCAGAGTGGCCCCATCGTACTGGCTTGCTGATTATCCACCATGACCGCATGCTCATCAACGACGCCATAGTCAGCCATGAGGGCATCGATGTTTTTCCAACTGGATTTCATATCTTCTACAAATCCGAGGGATAATAACAGCTTGCCTCCATTACTCAGATATGTGCGAATGGCTTTCATTTCGGTATCACTGAGATCGCGTTGTGGGCCAATAATGGCGAGCACATCTGCATCTTCGGGAACCTTCCCTGCTTGATTCAGCTGCAACTCTTCCGTCTGCACATTATTTTGTTCCAAGGAGGATTGCAGCGTAGTCATCTGAGCGAGACTCAGCTCTTCATGCCCAGTCAAAAAGACCATTTTGTGCATCTCCGTGGATGACATATTCATGAGCGCCTGCGTAAGTTTTTCCTCACCTGTGAACTGATATGATCCGTCACTTCCGTCACCTGTCGCGGTGAACAGACTGGCGATATCAATCACTTTGTGTTGATCTCCCTGCTCCAGCACAATGGAGCTGCCTGTTATGCCGTATTTGGATGCAAGCGCAGGTTCCTGCGTCAGATTATACTGTTTTAGCTTCAACTTGCTATTGCGTTTCGTGTATTCCTCAACCATATCCGTGACCTCACGGTTCAGGACGGTGTTGTTGGCATTTTCAACGGTTAACACCAGAATGTTGACGTCATCCTTCACATTTTTGATCGCAGTAAGGGATTGGTCAGATAACGTGTATTGTTTGTTCGAGGTCAGATCCAGCTGGAAGCCGCCAAGTGAATTCAGGAACAGTGTTAGCAAAATAAAGATGCCAATCACCGCTACGGACAGCACGGTACTGTTGGTATGACTTAACCATTTTTTCATCTTCTCACCTCCACCGCTTCCGTTCCACAATTTGAATGCTTAACAGCAGAAACACACCCGAAAGGGTGAAATAATACAAGATATCCGGCCCACTAAGCACACCTTTCATGAAGCTGTCGAACCGGTTAGTCAGGGCAAATGGGTCCAGCCACTGTTGCAAAGCAGAACCTGTATTGCCTGCGAATGAATCAAGCATCCACAAAACGAGCAAAATAATAAAACCCGCCACCGCAGACACCATCTGATGCTGGGATAATGTAGAAGCGAACAGTCCAATCGCCATCATGCTTCCGCCCAGGAAAAATAACCCCAGCGCAGACATCCATACCGTCGTCATATCCAATGTCCCATAGAACGACATGATGAAAGGGTACACGAGACTGCACAGGATGAGCACGACCAGAATGGCCAGAGAAGCAAGATATTTGCCAAAAATAATTTCTGTTACTCGTGCCGGAGAAGTCAGCAACAATTCATCCGTTCCCTGTCTAAATTCCTCTGCAACCAGTCGCATCGTTAACAATGGCACGACGAACAGCAGCATGGACAACGTGTCCCCCAACACGAGACGATAATCGACAATGCTCGGCTGGTAATATACAAAGCTGGAATAGAACAACAGACTGGTCATCAGTACATATACAGCAAAAGCAAAATAGGACGTTGGTGACAGAAAATAAGCTTGTAGCTCTTTATTGCATACCGCCATCATTCGTCTCATTTGGAGTCCTCCCCTTTGCGAGCTTGGGGCGAAGCATCGGCTGATGTACCAACTGATGTTCCCGATATACTCGACGAGTCGATGTCCGAAGTTACGTCCTGATCCATCTCTGCCCCAGCAGCCTTATCCACATCTGCCGAAATCGCGTCCGTGTCTGTTGCCTCGGTTGTGGTCAGCTTCAGGAAGATTTGCTCCAGGCTCAGGTTCTCCTTCTTCATCTCCAGTATCGGTAATCCTGCACCTGACAAAAGGTAGAACAGCTCCTCCCGGAAATCTTCCGAGTTTTCTCCAGTAAGCAGCATTTTAACCGTATCCGCTGAATCTGAAGTAAGTGAAGTATCTTTGCTGGTATTCACATCCGATGCTTGAATGACTTCACTCCGCACCTTCTCCCATGGTGTCAGCACATTATGTAATTGCTCCGCAGTGGCCTTCACTTCAATCGATACCTTGAACTGATCCCCCATTGCTGATCCGAAATGCTGAGGTGAACCATCCAACACGAGCTGTCCCTGATTGATGATCAACATTCGATTACAGAGCGTGCTCACTTCAGGCAAAATATGCGTACTGAGCAGCACCGTATGGTTCTCGCCCAATTCTCGGATTAAATCCCGGATCTCGATAATCTGGTTTGGATCAAGGCCCGATGTTGGCTCATCCAGGACCAGTAGATCCGGCTTGTGAATAATGGCTCCTGCCAGCCCGAGGCGTTGCTTATATCCTTTGGATAACCCACGTACCATTTGTCTTTCCCGACTCTGAAGTCCCAGTCTGCTAACCATCTCACTGACCCGCAGCTTAACCTCACGTGCCGGGACATCTCGCAAATTGGCTACGAATTTAAGATAGGACTGCACCGTCATATCCGGATAGAGTGGCGGCGTTTCAGGCAGATACCCAATCTTGGAACGAACACGCTGACCCTGCTCATGCACCGATACTCCATCCACCATAATGGAACCCGCAGTTGGATGCACATAACCCGTAATCATACGCATCGTTGTTGTTTTCCCAGCACCATTGGGTCCGAGAAAGCCAACAATCTCACCACGTTCCATGGTGAAATCCAGTTGATGTACGCCGCGTTGCCCTTCGTAAACTTTGCTGACCTGTTTCACTTCGAGCACATCATTCATCCTTTCCCGTTAAAATACCCGTGCAGCATCGTTCGTTATATAAATTCAACTGAAAATATTTACACTTGCACTCCGATGGCAGAATAACCTTCCGATCACTGTTATCCCCAGATTTTTTTGATTCCTTCATTCAGAAGGAAAAATCCGCTGATAAAGGTGACCGCTTCGCTTCTTCAAGTTATTTCTGCCCTCTCCGTTATCGTGTAAATGTTACGTTGAACTTATGTAATAGATGATGGGCACGGGAAGTTCCTTGTATATTACGGGAGCTATCCTAGCCTCAGCTTAATGACACTTAAAAGACAGCTTAAAAATATTTGTCCAAAATGTGAACATTCTGACCAACACCCACACCCTGCGCTTAAAGCCAACGTAACATAGAGTACAGGAGAATGTGCTCCTGACCAAAAGTCAGAGGGTGAATCGTGTGAAAGTATTATTCACGTTTTATGTTCCGAGCGGTGGCGTGGATACGTTAAATCGACTGCGCACCGCTGTTCTGAAACGCCATGGCATTGAAGCGCACCTATTGTATCTCAGCACAGGCTCGGGATTGCAGAACAACAGTGATACACCCATTTTCACCGCGTCCAGTGACGAGGATATCCATCATATCATCCATACTCATCATTATGATGCCATCATTGCCACTTCAGACATCGCTATGCCCGGCCGTTTGAGAGGACTTGGTTATACCGGACGAATTATTTTTGAAGCGCAGGGACTCGGAGCACGCGATCAAGCTCTGGAAACGATACAGATGGGTGTCCCATACCTCCAAGCTCATTGTGATGCTGCCGTTATACCTCCCACAGACCACCTGCTGGATATGTTCATTCATATCTGTCCTTGGCTTCATCGGTTTGTTATTCCCAATATGCTCGATACAGACACCTTCGCACCAATCTTGGTGGATACCCCACCCTATCCGGTGCTGGCTTGGGTAGGACGACTTGAACACAACAAAAACTGGCGTGAATATCTAATCATATCGAGTGAAATTGTCAAAAAAAATCCGGAAGCCAGACTATGGTTGTTCCACGATCCAACTTTGGCTAATCCAGAAGATGAAGTCATGTTCCGGCACATGCTGGCAGAATACGGGCTTGAGGATCGGATTGGGATCTTCATCAATGTTCCTCACTCTCAGATGCCTGCATATTATTCCATGATTGCCGCTTCAGGGGGAATCATGTTATCCACTTCCCTGCTTGAAGGATTCGGTTATGCCGTCGCTGAAGCCATCAGTTGTGGCTGCCCGGTGCTCAGCACGGATTCGGATGGTGTTCGTTCATTTATCACACATAATAAGACTGGTAAGTTTTATCCAATTGGAAATGTAGAGGCCGCTGTAGCCGAAGCAAGAGACCTCATGAATAACAAGAAACTGCGTGAGTATATTCGCATTCAGGGCAGACAGCATATGAGCTTGTCTTTTTCACCAGATCGATATGCCATTTCTTTCCGTGAAATGATGACAGCACTACGAATTTTCCATTGAGCATAGAAAAAAGGCAGTTCAGCAAAATTTCTCTGAACTGCCTTAGTATGATTTTTATAGAGTCTTAGTGTCCCATCATCATCGCGGGATCAGGCTTGTCGCCATTTTGAAGTTCTTCTTTCGGCATCGGTTTTGGTTTCCGCAGAATCAGACTGAGCAAACATCCGAACAATGCAATACAAGCGGCAAGGAAAAACGTATCATTGAAACCAGCTACCAAACCATGAACGATAGCGGTCGGCTCTGTACTCGTTGTATTGTCTGCGATTCTTGAAGTAAGGAAGCCTGTAAGCCCTGCAACCGCAAAGGACACGACCACTTGCTGTGCAGCAGCCGTGAGCGGTGTCACCCGTCCAACCAACTTACGCGGAGCAGCATTTAATACATGCGTATTGAGTGGCATCATGGACAAGCCCATACCCAGACCCATCATGACCAGAGCCGTTATAATCAGGCCAAGACCTGTCTCTGCCGTGATAGAGGACAGAATAAACAATGCTCCCGAGATAATACCCAGACCCACGAAGGCCAGAGGTCTAGCACCGATTTTATCAAACAACCGACCACCAAGAGGCATACCCACTCCGGAAGCCAACGCCTGTGGCAGTAGAATCAATCCTGTTTCCAGTGCAGTGTATCCTTTGATCTGCTGCAAATAAAGCGGGATCAGGATCATCGCACCGAACAGCGCCACTTGTGACACCCATGCGAGAATAATTCCCCGTGAGAAATCAGATGATTTGAATACCCGGAGTTCGAGCAATGGATTTTGATGGCGAAGCTCCACAATAATGAACAAAATGAGCGCTACACCACCCACAATGACACCCGTCAAAGTTGTTGCAGACGTCCAGCTCGTTCCACCCTCACTCACACCGTAAGCCAGCATCGAGAACGCAATTGGCGCCAGAATCATGCCGAGCAGATCCAGTGCAGGTGTGCGTCCACGATCTGTATCCGGCAGAAACTTGATACATAGAATGAAAGCTGCAATACCAATGGGCAAGTTAATCAGGAAGATCCAGTGCCAGCTCAGTGATTCAATAAACCACCCGGACAACACCGGACCCAATGCAGGGGCAAGCAGCATCGGAATTCCCAGCATCCCCATGATGGAACCTCTTCGCTCAGGCGGAGCCAGACGAAAGACCATCGCCATACCAATTGGAGCAACCATGCCTCCACCAAGGCCTTGAATGATACGGTAAATGATTAATTGCTCAGGTGATTGAGCGATCGAGCATAACACTGAACCCAAGGTAAACATGGCAATGGTGAACAGGAATACTCTTTTGGCACCAAAGCGGTCCGTTAACCAGCCTGCCAGTGGAATAACTGCAGACAAAGCCAAGGTGTAACCCGTAACCGTCCATTGAATGGTCTTCAGGTCGGTCTCGAAATATTGAACGAGATTCGGAATGGCCACGTTCACCACCGTGCTGTCCAGAATAACCATAATCATTCCGACGATAATTGCCAGGAGTGGCAGTATAATGGCTTTAAGCGAAAACTCTGCCGGCTCCTGGGGTGCTGCTGTTTGTTCTTTCACGTTCTCCACACTCTTTTCCAGCCAGGAGATCGCAGGCTTATCCATGCGTCTCACTCAGCCTATATTGACGACCAATTTCAAACTATCGTTTTAAATCGTCGTTTTAAACTTTCGTTTAATACTGATCTAATTCTAATGAAAATACCTTTGCTGTCAAGCTATTTTTTCAGACAATTCTACTATGGATGCACCACAAAAAAATGGAACAGGCACCTTCCCTGCTCCACACGTTGGTTAATCATGATTATGCAATGATGCCCATATCAATCTGCAAGCTTCATCATCTGATATTCTGACAGTATGCCCAATGTCTGACCGTGAATACTTCTGCAATATATTCGAATAACCAGATGCTTCGGTGAAGAACTGTTGCTGATGATCCTCAGTTCATAAGGCTCGGATGACACATCCAGATTATGAATGACCTGATTACCGCCCGCTCCCCCCGAATTTGACGTTAGGTGAAAAAGGTGTCGATACAGTTCTCCGTGAATACTGGCTCCACCAACAAATACATCCGTCCCTTCCTCGCCGCCCACATAGGCCAACTCCACATCCATGTACTTGACGGGAACAAATGTCTGTAACAGATTCTCATGAATCTCAAGTAAATATACCGCCACTGTAGATCCCTCCTTCGGAGCACACGAACCTTCCTGTACATAGGATATGCTTCCTCTCGTCCATTGCCATTTGCATTCACCCATTTTCGACCAATTACACGGAAATGCCCGACCTTCCGGTCCTCTTTTTTCATAGAATAAAAGGATAGAAGCTCGGCCGGTGCAGGCCGTGACAAGGAGGTAGCTATGAAAGTTCTGCTCGTTACGTATTGGGAGCTTACACATATGGGAGGCATATGGACATATGTTAAACAACTGGCCGACAGGTTAATCGCACTTGGTGTAGAGGTTGATATCATGGGCACAAATGGTGCCAATAACGAAGTATATGTTCGTAATCTGAACCGAGCTTTCTCCAAGGATAAGGTGTGGCCCATGTTGCAAGCCAAACTCAATCCGACTGATCTGCCACAATTCACTGCCGATCCTCTCCTCGCTTATTATGAACTGAATAGATATGCATTCGAGATGGCAGCCGCTTATCTGGGGGTGGACCACTACGACGTTATTCATGCGCAAGATCCGGTAGCTGCCGTAGCCATAAAACGTATCTTGAACCGCAATATCCCACTGGTTACAAGCTATCATGGCGCTCTTGCACGCGAAGCCTTTTACGATGCTCAAAATTCCAACCCACAGCTTACTCTCCCTTCATATTTGCAATCCAAGCGTGGACGTTATTTTCTCTCATTGGAAGAGCGAAGTGCAGCACAGTCCGAGCTCATTCTCGTGTCAAGCCACTGGATCAAGAGTACGCTTACAGAGCTTGCCGTTCCTGAATCAAAGTTCAGACAGATTCCCTATGCTGTAGATCTCCCAGCCTACCGTGCCTCAGCAACTGTGAAGTTCCGCCAGCGACCACCTGCGGGCAAGAAAGTCATTGCCTTTACCGGACGACTTGAATACATCAAGGGCGTTCATGTGTTAATCAAGGCCTTAGCCAGTCTGAAAAATAAACGTTCCGATTGGGTCTGCTGGATCGCAGGAGAAGGCAATCTAACCGATGAATTGCGTTCACAGGCCGCGTCAACGGGGATTGGAGCCGATGTTGTGTTCTGGGGCAAGCTGGACAATATTCCTTCCTTCCTGCGCCATGCAGATATCTATGTCCAGCCCAGTCTGCAGGACACCCAGCCGTTCTCCGTTACTGAAGCGCAACTGGCGGGTGTACCTGTTATCGTCAGTGGCACAGCCGGCATGCCCGAGATGGTTGAATCTGGACGTACGGGATGGGTTGTTCCTCCGCAGGATGTCGACTCGCTCCGTGAACTGTTGGATGCACTACTTGAGGATGATGTTACCCGAAGAACAGTGGGGGCGGCGGCGAAAGCTTGGGCTGAACAAAATCGTTCACTGGAAGTGATGGGATTTCGTACATTTCAAGTCTACCAAGAAGCCATCTACAGAGGAGGACATACAATATGACGTTACTTGTACCAAGTGATCTATACAATCGCTGGTTTTCGACTCCAGTTTCCACACCTCACATCAACGTGGATTACGCTGTAATGAATGAATTGATGAAGAAGCTGCCTAAAGGATATGTATTTCCCGATCCTGCATCCATGGTGATCATGAATTCAAAAGATTGAGTTGTCCAATGATATGCCGTCTTCATATAACATGCCGAAATATCAAACAAGGGGTGTCCCATCTGTCATATGAATGACTGAGGACACCCCTTTTGTTCGCTTCAAATGTGTTCTAACGGACCGAGAACACGCTATTACAGATCGTTTTAATCTGTCGCCAACTTGGAATACATATTCAGATCACTGAACGTTTCGCCTACCCTCTCGTATGCTCTGAGAGTACCTTCGTATGTGAAATTGAGCTTTTGCAATAGCTTGATAGAATTCACATTATCGGGGTCAACCTTTGCCTCAATACGATTCAGCTTCATAGTCGAGAATGCATGAGCTAATAAAGAAGAGATCGCTTCCGTAGCATATCCTTTCCCCCAGTGTGATCTGGCAATGTCATACCCGATTTCTGCTTTGAGATTGTCAAAATCCAGTGTATTATAACCACATGAACCTATGATTTCGTTGGACTCTTGCACAAGGATAGAGAACCGAATGGCCTTGTTTTCCTGAGCAAGATCATTCAGAAGATTAATCATGGCTATAGCTTGATTTTCATCCGTAAAATGAGTGATATTCATAAATCTAGTTACATCCGGATCAGACCAAATTTTAAACAAGCTGGCCGCATCCAATACGTTCATTTGTCGCAAATATAACCGTTCTGTGTATAACTCTGTAATCAATACTCTTACCTCCATTAGTTTATTAATAGTTGGGTTTAAGATATTGATATCTGCGCATAGTCCAGTCCCTTCTGTGTATGAATCATTTCATTATACAGAGACTTCAGCAATCGATCACCCTTTGTGTCCACGTATCTGTCCATAAAGCAAAAAAAGAGCTTCCACTTATAACACTTAAAAAGTGTTTCATAAGGGTGCTCTCCTGTCCAATTAACACCTATTCCATTCAGCCATCGTTGCCAAAACCATCTACTTCCAGTACCCGCCAACCTGAAGTAAGTTGAACAGAATAGGCCGATGCTTCGCCTGAACCTGTTCCATCTCGGCAACCAGTGCCTTGAAGTGACGTTTGGTTCCCATCGACTCATGCAATCGGTAACACATCAGAGGTTCATTGTAGTAGAACAGCTCATACATTGGAAACAGCCTCATCCACATCTCATAGTCATGGGTGTAGCGAAAATCAGTGTCGAACAGTCCGAACCGCTCAAATGCTGCCATCTCTAACATGACAGTACAGCCGTTGATCGGACAACCTTCCAGCAGTACCTGCAACATCTCCAGACGACTGCCCACTTCCGGATGCACCGTATCCAACCATTCACTCTTCTCATTCACATAATGGTAGGCACCATGACAGAATGAAGCCTTGACCTCGCGCATAAACGTCAGTTGTTTCTCCACCCGGTCCAGCAGCATCACATCATCTGAGCTGAGCCAAACAAAGTAATCCCCTGTTGCATGTTTGATGCCCTCATTTAATGCTGTCGCGGTTCCACCGTTTTCTTTGCGAATATAGCGGATGGAATCCATGAATGGCTGTAGCCGCTCCACGTGCTCGGTTGACCCATCATCCACCACGATGACTTCGATATGCGGATACGTCTGGTGAATGGCACTGTGAACAGCCTGCTCGATATAAGCACAATTGTAAAATGGAATGACGATCGATACTTTTGGCTCCATTCGGGCCTTCCCCTCCTCTTACTGTCTTAGGTAAAATGCTGCGCAAAGAGGGCGTTAATCAGCCATCTTTTGGCTTTCATAACTGCCCTCCCTACGCTACCCGCCAAGCGTCGCTATTCGCTGCAACAGCGGTTCCCGATATCTGGACCATACCATGGATGCCTCTCTGCCGATGACATCCGCATGACGTACCGATCCCATTCCCCCATGCCACCGATAGGCAGTAAGCGGTTCATTCAGGTATGGGAACCGATGACCGTTCAGTACAATACGCATCCAGAGATCCAGATCATGGGTGTAGGGAAGAAGTTCATCGAACAGCCCCACCCCACTAAAGAGATCCTTGCGAATCATGACCGTGCAGCCATTCACTGGATTGCCGTTAACAAACCGTCTTAGTAAATCCATATCCGACATCGGTTCAGGCCCACCATGCATTTTGGTAACTGCCGAATGCTCGTTGATATAATGAAAGTTCGTATGTGAGACGAGCACATTCTCGCGTTGCATAAACTCCAGCTGATAACGAATTTTATCCGGGTACAGATAATCATCCGAACTGAGCCAGGCTACATAATCACCAGAGGCATGGCGTATGCCATGATTAAGTGCCGAAGCCGTCCCGCCATTGCTTTTGCCAAGCACATTAATATAAGGAAGATAGGGTTGAAGCAACTCTGCATGCCGGGTTGAACCGTCATTCACAACAACGATCTCCACATGGGGATACGTCTGGTTCAGCGCACTCTGAATCGCCTGAGGCACATAAGGGCAGTTATAGAATGGAATGACAATGGATACTCTCGGATTCAACTTGTCGTCCTCCCTTGCTGGACACGAACATCACTCAGGATATCCTGAAGTGATGTGGCAAATGGAATCATCGGCTGCCAGCCAAGCTTGCGCAGCAGTGATAATTCCTCTTGTTTCCCCGAACCATCCGGACCAGAAGATGCCCCATCCCAGCGAACAGGAACTTCCGCTTCTGTCATGGACAACAGCAGTTCTGCAATTTCACCAAGACTGCGCTCAACTCCAGACACCACCGGGTATACTGTACCACTGGACCCTTGTATCAAGAGGGTTGCATACGCTCTGACTGCATCCCGCACATCCAGAAAGTCACGGGTATTGTCCCGTCCGGACAGACGGAATGCCTCGGTTTTCCCCGCCTGCTCACAGGCAACAACATGGCGTGCAAGCAGTGAACAGATGCCTGTGGAAGGACCCGCACCAATCAGATTGCCTGGCTCCGCCAGCATGATCTGTTGTCCGAAGAGCGACATCCACGACAAGGACACCATCTCTTCCAGCGCTTTACTGAGGCTGTATGGATGCGGAGGCTGGGGAATCCGGCCAGGTTCCGGCGTATATTTTAACCGCGATCCTACAATAACGGTACGTGCTGTCGGACAACTGCGAAGCGCATCCAGCAAATACAGCACGGCCATCACATTGGTCTCCAGGACCAGTAGCGGATCAGACCACGAATCAGGCACTGAATTTTTGCCAGCGAGATGCAGCACATAGTCGGGCTGCACCTCGCCGATCAGATGACGTACTTGCTGTTTATCGTTCAGATCACAGACATGGACTTGTGCACCTTTACCGAATGAATACACATCCGGCCTCCGGACTACCGCTGCAACCACTGCACCCGCTTCCCGAAAATAAGATACGGCATGTCGCCCGGTAAAACCGGAGGCGCCTGTAATCAGCACTTTCTTGCCTCTCAGCTCTGCTCCATCCATAATGCCAACTCCTTCAGCATTGTAGAATAATCCGGCAGGTCTGTCTTCACATCCTCGCGAGTGGACACCAGCGTACGGTCCTGCACTACACTGTCATCACGCACAATCGTCACATCCTGCTTATCCCAGGTCTGCTTGAACAATATAAGCAGGTCATGCTTGCTGACAGGTGCCGGATGAGCTAGGTGGATCAGACCACTAACCGATGAGGACAGGTAATGGTCTACCCATTTGGCCAGCTCAAGTGTGGTCACACCGTTCCAGAATACGCGGGTATACCCCCCGACTTCACCTGTGCTGGACATAAACCATTGCATCAGACCAATGCCGCCCTGGCGAATCTCGGGTCCAATGATGGACGTACGGATCGTCAGATGACCTTCATCCTGAACTTCGCCAAGTGCTTTGGTGATAGCGTAAGCTGAAGTCCCATCCGTAACATCATCTTCCCGGTATGCTCCCCGTTCTCCGCTGAACACACAGTCCGTGCTGATATGAATCAGGCGTGCACCAATCGTATCTGCAACCCGCCGCAGACGATGTGGCAGGAAACCATTAATATGATATGCAGTAATTTTGTCCTCATCTGCGAAGTTGTTCAACACACCTACAGCATTAATAATCACATCCGGGTGCACAGCTTCTACCAATCGATCAACCATGAAGCTGTCGTTCACATCCAAGAGCAGACCATTGGGGTCTGTTACATCCCGAGATGTGTAGAAGACGCTGTGTACACCTTGACGGCGGAAATAGTCGACCAAAATATGGCCGGCCATTCCGTTTCCACCAAGTATCAGCAGTTTCATGACAAGAATCCTCCGCGTTTCAGAATTTCACGAATCTCCTCTTTGGTCATGAGTTGGTGTTCAGAACTGAAACTGTTAAAGGAGACCGGGGGACAATTGGTATAATGTTCACGCAGACCCGGTATGCCCAGGGTAGGAAGAATTACCAGGTACTGCTCATCGTAAACAACGGTGGTCATGCTCTCGAATTCACTCATCAATATTTCATGGATTTTCTCCCCTGGACGAATGCCACGTTCCACAATGCTCACATTCTCCACACCGGAATCCTCAATCAGTACTTCCGCGAGATCAACGATTTTGCAGGTAGGCATCGTCATGACAAAGATCTCTCCGCCGACACTTTCCACCGAAGCTTTGAACAGCAAGGTAATTGCATCCTTCAGCGTAAGAAAGAATCGAGTCATACTCATATCCGTGATGGAGACCTGCCCTTTCTGGCGGATTTGATTCTTGAACAGATGTACCACACTTCCATTTGTTCCCAGCACATTCCCACCCCGTACCGTAACAAACTTGGTATCGCTGTGTAACAAGTTTGCATATACAATTAATTTCTCGCCGATCGCTTTTGTCATGCCATAAAAGTTGGACGGATTGGCAGCCTTGTCAGTCGAGATATAGATTACTTTTTCCACCTTGTTCTCAATAGCGGCCTCAATTACGTTCTGTGTACCAATCACATTGGTTTTGAGTGCTTCGTACGGCTGGTCTTCACACACCGGAACATGCTTGAGCGCTGCCAGATGAAATACATAGTCCACATGCTGGCAAGCCGCCGTCAAAGCGTCCTTGTCACGAATATCTCCAATCCGGAAATGAAGACGCGGGTCTTCAAATTCACGACTCATAGCCACTTGGCTAGACTCGTTCCGGGAATATACAATAATTTCTTTGGGCTGCTGGGGCAGTAGTTGAGCCACAAGTTCATAACCCCATGATCCCGTACCGCCAGTCACGAGTATACGCTTATTTTCAAACATGCATTTTCCCTCCAAGCAGAAATTTAACCACTTTACTGGATACATCTGTGGCTTTGTAACCTTGCGGGCAATCCCAGTCGCTAGACATCTTTGTCATGACTTTCACGCAATCAGCGATGCGCGCGGCATCCAGACCGGAGACTACATTGCTGCCGCAATCGACCGTTTCCGGCCGCTCGGTAGTTCGACGCATCGTTACGGTCGGCACGCCCATAATGCAACACTCCTCCTGCACGGTACCGCTATCCGTAAGTGCACAGCGTGCATGACGTTCAAGCATTACAAAGTCGAAGAATCCAAACGGCTCGTGAAACTCCACCAGCGGGTTCATCTCCAGATGCAGATGCTCCGCAATCCGGATTGCTGTACGCGGATGAATACTGCAGATCACACGCAACCCGTGTTCCTCTGCGACCTGGTTCAGTCCTTTCATAATCTCCAGCAAATGAGGGGCATGATCCACATTCTCAGCTCGATGGGCAGTAACCAGGAAGTATTGCCCAGACTTCAGCTTGAGCTTCTTCAGTATTTTGCTGGAACTTACTTGCGCGTCGTAGTGTTGCATGACTTCATAGATGGGATTGCCCGTTAGCACGATGCGCCTGCTTGGTACCCCTTCGCTGACCAAATGTTTCTTGCTCTGTTCCGTGTAAGGCATATTAACGGTGGAGATGGCATCAATAACCTTACGATTTTTCTCCTCAGGCACATCCAGGTCAAAGCAACGATTGCCTGCTTCCATATGAATAACAGGAACACCCATGCGCTCAGCCAATACTGCACATAATGCGCTATTGGTATCGCCGAGCAGCAGCAATTTATCGGGTTTCTCCTGCAATATCAGATCTTCCATCTGCGTAAACATCGAGGATAGCTGTCGTCCCAGAGTGGCCGCTTCATCCTGAAGAACGTAATCCGGTGCGCGCAGGCCCATTTCCTTGAAAAAGAGACCGCTGAGACTTTCCGTGAAGTTCTGTCCCGTATGCACCAGAATATGTTTGGACGCGTACTGGTCCAGCTTGGAGATGATCAGGCTGAGCCGTATGATCTCAGGTCTCGTACCCAGCACCGTCATGATCTTCATCGTAATCCCTGCCTTCATCTTGTATTGGAACCCTTGCGCCCTGCTCGGCTACGTCCCGCTTTGGCAGATTTGCGTCTGCGACTAGCCGATTTCCCCATATGCGGACGCGGTCCCTTCGTTGTACGGGTTCTCCACTTACGTCTGCCAGTTCCGGAAGTACGTTTCAGCCCCTCACGGTCTCGGCGTGAATGAGGTGCAAGTGGCTTGCGACGACGTTTCCGCGTTTTGCCCCTCTGTTGAATCGGCTTTACAGCCGGGACAGTACCTGAGGCAACAGGAGCATCGTGACCCAATGCGATTGGAGGTAATGAGGAATGTGGCAACGCCTGTATGACGGTCAGTGGGAATAATAGTGCCCGAACCGTAGTTGGCTCCAGAACCAGTACAGTGCGCAGTCCTCCCTCCCCATGGGTATACACAGGTCCATTCGGAGGTTGGATATAAGCAAACCATCCGGGAAAACGCAATAACCACTGTGTCACCATCGTATGCAGTTTCGTTCGGTAGGTTTCAACGCCGTAGAGCCTTTCCGCTTCTGTCCGATTACGCCACCCCGTATTCGAGGCCAGCTCTGCATCATTCAGCAAGGTTGTTGCCAAGGTGACAAGCGCTTCGGTATCACCCGGCGGGGCCAAAAATGCATCACTGCCTACGGATTCCATTAATTCCTTCAGTCCACCCTGAGCAAAAGCGATGACCGGTTTGGCAAAATAGAGACCCTCCAGTGCGGTCATGCCAAACCCTTCTTTGACCATGCTTGGGATGACCAGGATATCCATCGCGGTATACGCCAGAGATACGTTCTCTTCAAATGTGGTGAAGGTAAACCGGCGTGAGTACCCGGATTTTTTCACCCGTGATACACACTCGTCGTAATACTTTTTATCCGATGCTGCCCCGATGATCCAGAAGCGACAGCGCGAATGTGTTTCACAGATCCTCAAGGCCATATCCACAAAAGGTTTCAACCCTTTGGCATCATATATAAATGAAGAAATATAACCGATACAGGTCTGCGATGATTTGAAACCGAGCTCCTTACGCTTGCGTTCGCGCAGATGAACCCAGCGGTCCGGTGCTGGTAGCGCAGGTTCCCAAGTTGGGGATATGATGGTCACCTTGTCACCCATGCCGGCTTCCTGGAAAGGGGCTACCGCTGTCTCGGATATACCGATAATCCAATCCGCGTAACGGCCAATCATCTGGATCGCCTCGGTTGTATGTTCATTCGTATGAATAATCTCGGTAATCTTCCAGATGATCGGAATCTGAAGGGACTTTGCCGCTACAGCCGGCATCACATTAACGCAGGTGTTCGTTAACACTATATCGGGAGCAGTCTCCCGTATTAGGGAGACTGCTTCCTGATACGCTGGCGTATGGCGAAGATGCTCCGCATCATCTGCAATGCCCAGGTAAGGTGTGTACACACCGTGAAGCATCGGCAGAGTGCATATTTTGACCTGAATGCCGAATCTCCGCGCAAGCCCCGCAAGCTTCCCCTCCTGAGGGGCTACGAGCACACATTCAAAGATCGTACCGATCTCTCTCATAAAATGAAGCAGTAGCTTCTCGGCACCTGTAATGCTGCGAGTATTGCACACATGTGAAAATAACATCATCTTTGGTTTCGTTGCCATGGCCGCACGGACCCTGTACACGATTATCCGATACAGGGTACTGTGCACACCTCCTCCCGGCCAGAATTAAGGGAATATGATGGTTAACATTTCATTAATTCTTTTGCCATACGTGTGGTCTTTCAGTGTACGTTCAAGTCCACGAAGTGCAATCTCACGGCGTTCCTTTTCATGAGTAAGATAATATTCCACTTTGTCGAGTAACTCCTGCGGCGAGGAATATGTCTCAATCTCCACACCCGGTTTGTAGAAACGCGCAATGTCATCCCGGGCGTCGGTCAGCTGTAGCGTCGTGGACGCGGCAATTTCAAACGTTCTCGGGTTCGGTGAAGCTGGCGCGATTTTGAGGTGATTATTATTGACGGAATCATCTTCGTGGGATCGATGCAGGTTGATGACAATTTTGGTGCCATTGTACACATCATTGGTCTCCGGCGGACTCATCCAGCGCCCGAGCTCAATCTTCTCGCCATAGGCAGTATAGTCAGGCAGACGGTCCCACCAGATTCCGTTAAATACCGTATTGTGTGACATCAACTGAGGCATGATCGGATTGAAGAAGTATACCCGGTTCCAGTAGGCCGAGCCGATAAAGCTGACATCCCGTTTTAACGGGGAAGGAGTTGTAATCGGAAAGTAATGATTAGTGAATGCGGCAAAAGGGAGGTAGTGAACGGACGCGCAGCCGATCTGTCGATATAGATCGATACAGTTCAGTTCCAACGTGAAGACATGGTCAAAATGTGTCACAATATCCAGCGTCATATCTGTATAGTACGGGTCATCCGTGAGCCAGATCGCCGTCTGAATGCCCGCTTGGCGAATCGCATCGATATGCTCGATGGGGATATCCATTCCATCCAGCACAAGCACAAGATCAGGACGCGTCTGCAGTGCAATTTCAGAAACCGGTTGACGCGGATCAGAGAGGGTTACTTGAGCTACCATACCCTGTAGCGTGGCCATAATGGCCTCATCCAACGGGGAGTAAGGGAAGCCTTTACCCGAGGATACATACAGCACGTGAAGCTGTCGGAAAGGCAACGGTTCCTGTGCACAATTCACTATATAGTTGGCGCGACCGCGCAGATATCCTTCTTCTTTACCTGCGTCATATCCGGCATGTTGCCCATTTTTGCGTGCTTGATCAGCCAGGCTCAGTACGGGTGCATGAACCTTTTTGGTTTTACGGTGTTTGAGAGACATACCGCCACTCCTTTATTTTTTGGGATAGTGTTCTTGTTGATGCTGCACTTCAGACGGGGATTACAAATGTTCCAGCAACTGACCGATCCGGCGAGTGAATGTATGCTGGTTCATCGTGGTAAGAAGTCCACGCCACGCCATCGCCTGTCGTTCTTCTTCATGCTTCAGATAATAGTGGATTTTGCGCTGAAGTTCTGCTGCGTTGGTGAACGTCTCGATGTCATATCCCGGCTTATAATAACGAGGTAAATCTGCACGTGAATCCGTAATCTGCATTGTGCCGCATGCGCTGATCTCATACGTGCGTGGATTAATTGAGTGACCTTCAAGATGATGTGTATTGCGATTGTCTTCCCCATTCTCGCAAGTCCGGTGAATGTTAATGACAATCTTGGCGCCATTGTAATAATCTACTGTCTCTCCAGGAGCAATCCATCCTTCGTGGATGAAACGGCCTAGTACATCATAGCGTGTCAACCGATTCCACTGGCTACCAGCAATGAATACCTTTTTGTCCGCTAGAAAAGGGGCCAGCTCATCAAACAAGGCAATCCGGTTCCAGAATCCGGTACCGATAAAACAAATGTCGTGCTGATGCTGCGGTGCGGCGCGCCGCGGTTGAAACATGCCTGGATTCACCGCGAGTGGCATATAGATGACCTGGTTCGCTCCATGTCCCAGATAGAAGGGTACGGCGGCCTCTTCATGCGTGAACACGACATCATAGTGCTGGCAAAGGGACGTTGTATCTTCGGTGAAATACGGATCATCCACAAACCACACGGCAGTTCGGATACCGAGTGCACGTATGCCATTCACCTGCTCTACATGATCTGCGGGAAATACATGCAGACCATTCATAACGAGAACAACATCGGGCCGATGCTGACTGGCTTCCTGCAACATCGCTGCTGGCGATCCAACAACGCATTCACGTACAGATTGCTGCAGAGCCAAGGTGACACCTTCATCGATGGCATCGAATCCTTGCGGGATATATAACACCTTCATGTCCCGCAGGGTCGGTTCAAACATCTGCACCCGCTCCATCATGGCTTGACAGCCGCCAAATCTGCGGCCTTCTGCATATCCGCCGCGGTAAGCCGTTTCCGCTTCGGTCAGCGGACGGTGCCTTCGTTTTGCCACATTATTCACCCTGTCTTCCTTCAGGAGATCTCACTTCCAGACTCTCCCCGAGATTGGTCTTCCCTCTAAAGGATATGCCTCGGGGTCAGATGCATCATGGACGGGTGTCCTGCAAGGCGCAAAATTGGCGCATGCCCTCCACATCCGCCTGTACGGGCATGTCCGCTTTTGCGGCGATGCAAATAGCCCGGAGGGATCTGTCCCCCCGGGCTAACATCATTTGTTAGAGGATGTTCAAAAAGTCCGCTTTTGATTACGAAGGATGCCTATCGGCATCACCAACATCGAATATGAAATTCAGCCGAAATGTCCGTTGCTCACGTAGTCTTCCCTACGCTCTGCTACTCCATTTCTAGCTTCATCCCATCTTCTCGGTACTGAAAACCGGTCTTTTTGAACTGGCACTGTTAGTAGGTATCATTCCATGCAGGAATAATCCGGTCTAATCGGTTACTGTGCTTTGTAAGCCAGCTGATGTCCGTCCTCGAATCCCTTGGCGAAACCCGCGTTGAATCCCTCGTTGTACGCCTCGTTGTATCCCTGGCTGTACGCACCGTCCGGGTTCGGATCGGTAGGGGTAGCCGGGACGACTGGTTGTACGGGCTTTGGACTCCGGTGCCGCCGTACCGCACGTTTCTTTTTTTTGAGCCACGCACTGCGTCCTTTAAGTGGGCGTTTGTGAAGAACACGTTTGGCTCTGAGCGCACGCAGTTTGCGAATTTTGCGCAGACGGGCTCCACGGATTAACAAAGCTCTTTTGGTTCTCAGTCGTATTTTCTTTTTCTTTAACATGTCAACATTCCTCCTGTATGTCCCGAACGATACGAATTGCACACCCGGGGTCTTTGAGCCACGGCAAGCCAGGCTCCCCATGCTGGATTCGGGCCAGCCTGATTCCCGTAACCATACGAGACATTTCTGCCTGATAGCGACTCAGCAAACGAATGTTTTCGGCCAGACTGCGGGCGGATACTTCCGAATGAGCGGTTACACTGGCTACACTGTCCAGAATGCGTGCCAGCGCCTGCTGACTGTGTGCAATGGATTCAATGAGCGCCAGTTTGGCTTCCTGCTCACGCCGCATCAGACTCATTTTCCCATGTCTCCCAGATCCATGCCGCCAAACATGCCGCCGTCCATACCGCCGCCATCTTCGCTATCGTTCTGCACCATCACCGCTTTGAGATTGTTGCACAGTCCGGTCTCCATCCGGGTTAATCCTTCCAGCAATTCCACCAGCTGATCATGCATTTTGAGCGGCTCGCCTACCTGATCCCCATGCGTCAGAAAGGTATCCCCATTCAAATGATTCAGCGTCCAGTTCCGTACCTTCTCGGCCTCAATCGCTTTTGCCTCCAGGATCAGGGCAATATTCCACTGCATTTTGGCTGCTGCGTCCAGCATCAGAATGAGGCTCTGTTCTCTACTCATGTTCCTTCACCCGCCTTCCGGGCTTATTCTTCTTCTTGAACCGCGATCTCCCGCATGACTTGGGTCAGCGTTTCGGCTACAGCCTCTTCCAGATCTGCAAGGCCCCCCAAGTAAGAGATAATGCTTTTGTTGATTTGCCCAGAGCTATCCAGCAGACCGTCAACGCCATCCAACTCCGGTTCGATATCTGGCAAATGATTGATGATTTCAGACATGCGTACAGCGACTTGGCGTTTGGCATCCAGCACACGTGCGATCTGCTGGTGAGAGTGTGCAATATGTGTGATGATTTCATCGATTTTGCTCTGCATGGTCCTCCTCCTTACCGTCACGGCCTGCTTCACCCATAGAAAAACCCGGCCTATCAGCATTTGCCTGTTACAGCATATGCCGGGCCGGGATCGTCAGTTACTACAGCTTGCGCCTATATCGTCAGATGACATAACTCCAGTCGGAAGAATATCGACTGAGGAATTGGCGAGTACGTTCCTGCTTGGGACGTACAAACACCTCCTCCGGGGTTCCTTCCTCCACAACGGAACCTCCATCCATGAAAACAACCCGATTTGCCACCTCACGGGCAAACCCCATTTCATGGGTGACTACAATCATGGTAATCCCCTCTTGAGAAATGGAGCGGATGACAGACAACACTTCTCCCACAAGCTCGGGGTCCAGCGCCGAGGTCGGTTCATCAAACAAAATCACTTCGGGATTCAGTGCCAATGCTCTGGCGATGCCCACCCGTTGCTGTTGTCCACCTGACAACATACTTGGATACTCATTGATTTTGGCAGACAGTCCGACTTGTTCAAGCACACGCAAGGCACGCGTGCGGGCATCGGATTTGGACATTTTCTGGGCAATAATTAAACCCTCCGTGACGTTATCCAGCACCGTCTTGTGTTTGAACAGATTATAATGCTGGAACACCATCGCCGTTTTTCGTCTCAGCTGCACAATGTCATGTTTGCGTGCATGCTTGCAATCGACGGTTAATCCACTGATCTGAACCTCGCCCTCATCGGCACGTTCCAGAAAATTGACACAGCGCAGCAGCGTTGTTTTACCTGATCCGCTCGGTCCAAGGATCGCTACGACATCGCCCTGTTCCACGGTCAGATCAATTCCCTTCAATACTTCCTGCTTGCCAAAAGTTTTGTGTATGTTGGTTAGTGTAATCATGACACGCCTCCTTTGCTGTACACGGCAACCCGACGCTCAAGCAGAGCAGTGATCCGCTCGGCAATGATGGTCAGCCCCCAATAGATGAACGCTGCGGCGATAAAGGCCTCCAGAAACTTCAGACTGACGGATGCCACCACATCCGCTTTACCGAGGATGTCCATCTGAGACACGGTAAAAGCGAGTGTTGATCCATGCAGGAACCCAACAAACATACTGCACAGGTTAGGCAATACAGCCCCGATCGCTTGAGGGATGATGATGCGCCTTAAAGCCTGGAATGTGCTCATGCCTACAGCGTGAGCCGCCTCCATCTGGCCGATATCCACAGCAAGAATGCCTGAACGGATAATCTCGGACATATAGGCGCCCGCAGTGAGTGAGAAAGCAATCAGTACAAATACGAGAATTGGAATCGACGAGGATTGGAAAGCCCAACCGTAACGTTCCGCCAGCTTATCGATAATCATCGGAATACCGTAATAGATGAGGAATAGATGCATCAACATCGGTGTTCCACGCAGGAATGAAACGTAGAACTCAGCAATGCGGTGAATCCACCGCACGCGATAGATACGGATCAGAGCCGTAGCCAGACCGATTCCGAACCCTGCAATCAACGGAACAATCGTAATGACAAGTGTCAGTGGCAATGCCTTCAGGATTTGAAAAAAAGATGTATAGATAAACTGGAGATCAATCGACATATGCTCACCCCGCTATTCGTTTCAGTGAGAGTTCAAAAAGTCTGGTTTTCAGTACCGAGAAGATGCCGCCAGGCATGATTCGTAATCAAAAGCGGACTTTTTGAACAACCTCTTTCAGGCGTTTGGCTCGAATTGCCGGTTTGTGTACAACTCTCTTGCGTTCATGACGCTGGAGTCTGCGTTCTGCAAAGGCAAATCCTTTTTCAAGAACAATAACAATGACATAATAGACCACAGACAGACTGATATACACTTCAAGTGCATGCGATGTAGCCGAAATTAACGTCTGCCCTCTGCCCACCATATCCATGACACCAATGGAGAAGGCCAGAGACGTATCCTTTAATGAACCGATTAACGTGTTAGCCATGTTCGGAAAAGCAACAATCAGTGCCTGCGGAACAACAATCCGCCGAAAAGACTGGAATGTGGTCATACCCGCAGCATAGGCTGCTTCCGTCTGACCTTTATCCACACTGCGCACCGCTCCGCGAAAGATCTCGGCAAAGGACGCCGCATCACTAAGCGCATAGGTCACAATGACAAATAACAAAGGGTCGGTTCTCGACAGATCGATGCCAATGGGTTTGAGCAACTCGGGAAGTCCATAATACACCAGGAACAATTTGATCAGGATCGGTGTGCCCCGCATGAATGAGACGTACAGTGTAGCCAACTGGCTTAGTACCGGAATCCGATACAGCCGGGGAACGGCCAGAAGCACGCCGCCCACCAGTCCGAGCACGATGGAACCACCCAGTACAATCAGTGTTATATGCAAATATCGTAGCAGTTCCGGGATGAAATCCAGAACCAATGACAGATCAAATGATTTTCCCATTACCGCTGCACACCTTTCTAGACTACTCTTCAACCGTATAGTCAGCTCCAAGCCACTCTGTGCTCAGTTTGCCTAACGTTCCATCTTCTTTGATCGCTTTGAGCGCTTCGTCCACTTTGGTTTTGAGCTCCTGCTCATCTTTGTTCAGAATGAAGTATACTTTGGAGTTGGAGAGGGCATCTCCTACCGTTTTCAGCTGAGCATCAACCGCCTTATTCTGATAATCAATGGCAAACTGCGTGCTGATGGTGGCATCCACCCGGCCTGTTTTGATCTGGGTAATGGTATCCTCACCCGCTCCGGAATAAACGATATCAATCCCGTTGCCGTTCGCTGCATTCCATTTCTCAGCAAGTACAGCCGCATTACTTGTAGCACCAACAATCAGTTTTTTCCCTTTGAGATCCTCAATCGATTTTACTTCCTCATTTTTCTGACTTACGACAATTTTATTTGGAAAAATATTATAGGCTTCATCATTAAACAGGAACTTGGCCTGTCTCTCATCATTGACTTCCATCTGGTGAGCGATCAGGTCAATTTTTTTTGTTTCCAGACTCAGCAGCAGATTTTTAAAATCCATCGTGCTGAATTCGAATTCATATTCAGGCAAACGTTTGTCGATCTCCCGGATCAGTTCCACATCATAACCTGTTAACTTGCCATTCTCATCAATGAAGCAGACATTTGGGAACTGTGTACCTGTTCCTACAATGATCTTTTTCACTTTGGTGTCGCCTGCTGCCGAAGCAGATTCTGAATCATTACTTGCAGTTCCTGTGCTGCATCCAGCCAGTACCGCCAGCATTGTAATGAACAGCAGTGCTGTCCGGAATTTTTGAATCCCCCGTTTTTTAACCATTCCCAATCTCCTCCACAGGCTGTTATCACAGCAAATATGATGTGTGCTCCCATTCCTCTTCCTGTTAACAAACCATTCTTACTTGTATAGTCGGAATTAGGTTGAACAAAGAATATCATTACAAGTCATCTTAGGGCAATAACTAAACTAATAGGACATCCTGATATGGTTATAGGACTTCTCTATAGTACAAGAAAAAGCCATCCCCCATATCGATTGGCGGATGGCTTCTTCTTGTATGACTCTCACTGATTATACCATTTTGGCGGTGCATCACTTGGTGTGTACACTACTCATCTATCTGCGACTCGCCCATTTAATTTTACGTGCAACTTCCACTCGCTGTAATTGTAAGAGACCGATCCGTTCCTCGAACTTCTTGCGTTCGTCCATGGAATGAGCGGCATGAATCTGGTGGCACAGACCTGTCAGTTTGCTGTTGATGTAATCAAACCGTGTCCATAGTTCCTCTTCAGGTGTGCGTTGCTGCTCCGTCGCCGTCTGAAATATTTTGAGTTGGCGGATAAGGGATTGTTGCCATTCCTGATCCTGAATTTGGATGGCAAAATGCAAAAGATCCAGATAGTCATCAATTTGCAACGAAACGCCGCAATCAGATTTAGTGTTCATCGTCGTCTCTCCTTATTTCAGTACTTGGCTGGAATCCATTACTTCTATCTTACAGGAACAAGCCCACTGAAAGCGAGTACTGAACGATTAAATTTCGGGAAAATTTTTATTTTTTTATGTTAAAACAGCTTTACATTTCCATTAAGACCAATTTGGCAGGATATTGATATTGGTACATATGAAATTGGTAATAAAAAACCGCGTTAAGGAAAAAAGTGCTTTCCTCAAAACGGATTTTTCATCATTTTATATATAATATTAACACATATCAAATTAGTCATTTTTTCCATCTCGCTGCTGTCTGGTCATCAGTAACATGAGAAACGAGATGATGATAATGGAAACAGTCCATGCCCAAGCCATGGTCTGATTGCCCGAATCCACAGCGACATAGATTGCCGTGGGTACCGTTTGTGTTTTGCCCGGAATATTGCCTGCAATCATAAGTGTGGCTCCGAATTCACCGAGTGCACGGGCAAAGCCCAGGATGAAGGCGGTCATCAATGCTCTGCCTGCGAGCGGCAAGGAAATGTAACGAAAGACCTGCCACTCATTCGCCCCAATCGAACGACCCGCATCCTCCAGATCACGATCCACACCACTGAATCCCGATTTCATCGTCTGATACACCAGTGGAAAAGCAACCACCACCGAAGCAATCACCGCAGCCCACCAGGTGAAAATAACCGGTGCGGAGAATATGGCTTCAATCCATTGTCCAAACAGACTTTTACGCCCCAATATGACAAGTAACAGAAATCCAACCACCGTCGGAGGAAGGACTAGCGGCAGCATAAATGCCGTTTCCAGCAGAATCTTTCCCCGAAATGAAGAACGTGACATCTTCCAGGCTATCGCAATTCCGAGCACAGTGGCCACTACGCTGGATAATAACGCTACCTGAAGCGATAGGCGCACCGGTGACCAGAATACGGACCAGTCTATGGCGTTCACATTCATTCCGGAATTGTGAATCCGTATTTCGCGAAGATATCGAGCACTTCAGGGGTTTGTAAATACGCATAAAATTGTTCGGCCTCTGTACGGTGTTTGGTTCCTTCAATAATGCCTATTGGATAGTTGGCTGGTGTGTAGCTGTTCTTGTCCACCTCAAACGCAATTTTCACCTGATCCGAAGTAAGAGCATCCGTTTTATATACAAATCCTGCATCTGCATTACCCGTCTCTACATATTGAAGAACCTGTCTAACGTCTTTCCCCTGCACAAGCTTACTTTCCAGTTCATCCCACAGCTTGGCATTGGTCAGAGCTTCCTTGGCATAGGTTCCCGCAGGAACACTTTCCGGAATCCCAATGGCTACCGTCTTGATGGAGTCGCTGGTGAGATCCGTTTCACTGGTTACTGTGTGGGTCCCATCTGCTGGCACTATGGCCACCAGTGAATTCTGTAGCAGATTCTTCTGATCGCCCGATGCAATCAGGTTTTCATCCACTAGCGCATTCATATTTTTCGTTGCCGCCGATACAAAGACATCAGCCGGGGCACCCTGTTCAATCTGCTGTTGCAAGGCACCCGAGGCGCCAAAGTTAAAATTAAGTTCTATATAAGGATTAGCTAGCTCATAATTGGTTTCAATCTCTTTCATTGCATCGGTCAGACTGGCCGCCGCAGAGATCGTCAGATCTACCGTTTCCTGAGGATCGTTATTTCCTGCTGATGAACTTTCACCTGATGCCGCTGGCGTTGAGGTCGTTTGTTCTGCACCTGTGGATGTATCCGTAGTGCCCGTGTTTGCGCCGCAACCAGCCAATACAAGAGCCAGTCCCAGTGACATACTTCCCAACACATATCCGATTCTCTTTCTCATTCATTTCTCCCCCAACGTTATCTTTAGATATAACTAGTTATAATTGATTATATCTAATTATACACAAGACAAATAAAATGGGAAGGTGATTAAGATCACATTTGATTTTTGTTATCTGTCCTATGCGTTTATTGCGTGTTCTCAGGTTTATGGCATCCCTCAATTAATGATATAGTACAAGAAACATTCATAATAAAACCATAATTGCTCTATACCTTTGAAGGAGGATCTTCACTTATGACGGAGGAGCAATCCTACACAACCGAAGAAATATCCAAGCTGCTCAAAATATCGAAACTGACGGTCTATGACCTAATCAAAAAAGGAGACCTCGTCGCATACCGTGTAGGTAAACAAATGCGAATTGATGCAACCGATCTGGAGGCATATAAACGTCGCTCCAAGCAACTTCAGTCCTCAGGTCAGCGTATCCCGACTCCTCATCAGACCTCGGAATCAGGGACTCAGCCAAGTCCGGGTGATTTTCAGGGAACTTCCTTACAATCGACTACACCCGTTGGGTCTGCGCATGCGATTACTCCAGCGAGTTCTGCTCATGCAATGACTGCTGTACCACGGCATCTGGTCATAACAGGTCAGGATGTCAGTCTGGATATCCTAATGCGCCATATGGAAAAACAAACTCGGGACATTCGTCCGCTACGTTCGTTCATGGGTAGTCTGGATGGGCTTATCTCGATGTATCGCGGTGAGTCCGATCTGGTCAGCACCCATCTGCTCGACGGAGATACCGGTGAGTATAATCTGCCGTACATTCGCAAAATTCTGACAGGACGGTCCTATGTTGTGGTGAACCTGCTATCACGTCCTGCCGGACTGTACGTACAGCGTGGTAATCCGCAGAACTTACAGAATTGGACCGATCTGAGCAAGCCTGAGCTTCGACTCGCTAATCGGGAGATAGGTTCTGGCGCGCGAGTATTGCTGGATGAGCAACTTCGACTGCATGGAATTCCTGCCGCAGGTCTGATCGGATATGAAACCGAGGAAACCAGTCACATGGGCGTGGCTGCCAAAGTCAGTTCAGGCGAAGCTGATGTCGGAGTTGGCATTGAGAAAGCTGCACGACTTGTGGGACAGGTTGATTTTATCCCGCTCATTCAGGAACGTTATGATCTGGTCATGCTGAGGAAGCAAGGTAATGAAGCCTGGACAGAATCTGTACTGCGAATTCTCCAATCGCCGGAGTTCAGGCAGGAACTGCAATCATTCGAGGGATATGACGTATCCCGGACAGGTGAGATTTTGTACGAAGCATAGTTATACCAAATCTAGACAATAACAGCCCATGCTCAACGTGTATTACACATTACATCATGCATATACAAAACGCCTTGCAAGGGCTGCAAGGCGTTTTTGGTGTTTCTTTCTATATATAACGCATGATATCGATGAATGGATTGCTTAATGTGGCAAATCGATCTCAAAAATGAACACACCATACGCGGGCATGTTGATCTCATTCTGAAGTGTTGTACCTGACAGTAACTCTTTTGCTTGCTTCTTAAGCTTAATGGGGACTTGTTGATCCGAGTAGTTGAGTAAAAAGACATAAGCTTTATCCTTACCAGAACGGATACCAAGCTCAACTTCGGACGATACCTCTACCAGGTCACCCACAGGTGAAGATAGCTCTATTTCATCCAGGAGAGCATCTACGACCGGTTCATTGTAAGCCGCTCCATAATACCATACTTGCCCCTGACCTACCGTACGTTTGGTCAATGCAGGACTACCTGCATAATATTCGGATGTATACTCAGCCACAACCTGTACGTCAGCATGCTCCACATAAAGAACTTCGTTAAATCCGGCCGTTGACGTTCCCTCCTGAAGTCGCTCACTCGCCCCATTCCATTGCAGCTCAGCTGCTGGAATGGTTCCTTTGATTAAGGTAAAGTCCTCTACGGTTACACCACACAACTCAGCGACAGCCCCAGGGAACGGTCTCATATAACAATGCCCCCTGAGATCCTTATATCCAGTGCGCGCACCGAAAAACAGCGTGCCTCCTTGACTGACATAGGCTTGCAGAAGTTCTGCTGTCTCGTCTGTCATGATGGCCGGGTGAGCATAGATGATCACCTTATAATCGGATAACTCTTCCAGTGTTGTCGTTGGTTGCAGTGTAACCATGTCCGTCGGAATATGACGATACTGGAGCTGTTTATACCAGGAGCGTACACTCTGTTGCTGAAGCGGGCCGTGCCATTCATCCAACTCTCCATCCCAGATGTTATCGTAATCCTGTAGGATCGCAACATCGGCTTGATATGTAGTGCCCGCAATAACACGCCCGATCTTGGCAAACTCTTTCCCTACTTGTGCAACCTCGCGTACTCTTCTGTTGGGTTGATTATGGTAATCATTGATGCCATGCCAGTACATCTCGGTGCCAAATGTTGCTGTCCGCCAGCGGAAGTAGACGAGTAGATCTGTTCCGTGAAGAACAGATTGATACGACCATAATCGGATCTGGCCCGGTCTTGGCGTACCCATGCCTATACTGTCAACCCAGCCTCCTGGCCCAGACTGTTGTTCCATGACGCAGAAGTTCGGTGACATGTTACGTACGTTCGACAGTTTCATGCTCCAGGCCCGATCTTGTAATGAGTTATCGTCTGTCCCTGGGAAGATCGTGGCAAACTGCGGATACGAATCATAGGAGAAGAAATCCAACAGGTCTTCTGTCATTTCATGATTATCCAAATGTCCAAACGTACCATTTGTTGTGATCCAATGTTCAGGGTCCAATTCGCGAATAATGTCCACCTGAAGCTTGGCAAAAGAAATCGTATTGGCTGAGATAAATCTCTTCTCATCCAATGCCAAATGAGGATTTGGAGATTGGCTGACCATATTTCGGGTAAGGTGAACTTGCGCCCAGTCGGTATAGGTCTGACTCCAAAAAACAGTCCCCCATGCCTGGTTCAGATTCTCCAACGATTCATAACGATTCTTGAGCCATTCACGGAAGGAGACATGATCTGCCTCAGCATAGAAAACATCCATATGACAATTAAATTCATTATCAATCTGCCATCCAATAAGAGCCGGATGATCTTTATAGGCAATCACCATATTGCGCACGATTTTTTCACATTGCTGTCTGAAGATTGGGCTGCTGTAGTTGGTATGACGCCGCATGCCGTGTTGATACAATACCCCGTCCTTATTTGCGTTTAATACTTCAGGATATTTGGATGTTAACCACGCTGGTGGAGTTGCAGTAGGTGTTCCCAAAATAACACTTAAACCGTATTGATGCGCCAGATCCAATGCCTTCTGGAAAAAACTAAAATCGAACTGGTCTTCTTCCGGTTCAAAGATGGACCATGCAAATTCAGCCATCCGAATAACTGTGATATTCATCTCTTTCATTCTACGGAAATCGTCCTCCCACAACGCTTCCGACCAGTGCTCAGGGTAATAACAGACCCCCATTTTTAATTCATCCAATTGGATTGATTTTGCCACCTTTGATTGCCCCCTTAACCTGCCATATTGCCTCCATTCTATTGGAACCTTCACATATAATAAATGACAAGATTATGCGACTTATAATAAAATATTGTCATTGTCCAAGATTCAAATAACAGTAGGCTGAATCTATTTCAGTTCACTACATAAAAATATTGCGTTTAAATGGAGGATGCACGTGAAAGAACACATCTTTCTCCCCAAGCCGGTTTTCCCCAGACATGTATGCTTTCCCGATTTTATTGGAGGGTACAGTGACTTTCCGAAACATTATGTGAATCGGGAATATCGAACGAAAGATATCAACTTGGATCATTGCTATAATTTGCACCTTGTACTTGAAGGTAAAGGATTCCTGGACACGGGAACCACTCGTTATGAGCTAACACGAGGGCAGGGATTCCTCTACGGTCCCGGTCTCAGACAAACCTACTATTCAGATTTGGATGATCCGTGGAGTATTCGTTGGATTCACTTTTACGGCATTCGTCTCGAAGAACTGTTAAATGGAAAAGGCGTTGACGAGCCCTGGCTGTTTCAATGTTCCAACTTTCCGGTGGTTACCGCGCTCATGGATCGATTGCTGGAGCTAGGCAGAGGCTATCAGGTGGAGGACGAGCACAGTGTGGCAGCAACATTATATGAACTTCTGACCCGATTGCAATCCGCAGCGAGTCAAATCAATGTTTCTTTAAATCACACTTCAGAGCGAATTCGTGAAGCAGGGAATTATATTCGCTCTCATAGTAATGAGCACATCACACTTGATCACGCTGCCGGAATTGCCGGATACAGTACAACATACTTTAGCCGCAAGTTCAGTCAGACGTTTGGCATCTCCTTCCCGGAATTCCTCTTGGAATCCAGGTTATTACATGCGAAACAACTGCTCGCAACAACCAACCTTTCCATTAAACAAATTACGCTGGAAACGGGATTTTCACAGTCAAGCTACTTCATCCGCTGTTTTAAAACCCAGGAAAACGTAACACCTATGCAATTCCGTATGATGCACAATCTTTCGTTATAAGGTACGGGACGTATTCCTTGAACAAGCTGATGCAAAAAAAGACTCTGCATATAACATGCAGAGTCTTTTTCGTTCATTTTTCATAGATGTTCATTTGTATCTTCGTCCTCATCAGCCTTATATTCCAATATATCTCCAGGCTGACAATCCAGTGCTTTACAGATCGCATCCAGAGTGGATAAACGGATCGCTTTTGCTTTTCCTGTTTTTAATATGGAAATATTGGCGATTGTGATCTCAACTCTCTCTGCAAGCTCGGTAACCGTCATTTTCCGCTTTGCCAACATCACATCAATATTGATTATAATGGCCATATATTCACCTCAGACCACTAGGTCATTTTCTGATTTGATATCAATCGCTTCCTGTAACAATCTTTGGAGCACCGCTGAAAACACTGCAATGACCAATGAAGCAAAAACAGGAACCATTCCCATAAGAATGAGGCCTGGGGCATCATCTTTCTCTGCTACAACATAAACAAATGGCAACATCACAAAATAGAGACTACTGATTACAATAGCACAATATTTTATTGTTTTTAAGGATTTCACTGACATTAGAGAGAACGCTTCATTTTTGTCGATGTAGCTCAGCAGACGGAATGCCTGGTACAGTGCAACGATAAACGGAATAACGGACACATACATAATAATCACTATGGGGTATAGTGCACCTGCATAATTCGGATTCACCGGATTGTTTGCTAACCAGGGTATGCCGAATATACATAAGGCAAGAATGGGAACACCAATAAGCAACACAGCCAATTTTAAAAAGATGGTTGTACCTCGCTTCACAAAAAGCACCTCACTTGTTTTAAGTGATATGAATTTATCATAATATTTATCGTTTTACAATAAATTTTTATTGTAAAACAGATTTTATTTATTCTTTTTCCCATTAAGGAAGGCAGACCAAAAGATCGCCCCCCTCTTTGCTTCAATGATTCTTTGACACAAAAAAAGCCCGATGCTAGCCACTGTTTCGCTAGCTTCGAACTCGCTCACGTACGCCAGAACAACCCCGCCTCATCCCGTTCCACCTGCTCGAGCACATTCTCAAAATCGGAACAAGGTGTAATAACATCTACCGGATTCCAGCTGCTCTGTTCATCTCTGGCATACACTTTCCACTGATTTTCTTCCCAGTAAAATCGGGCAATATGCATCTTATCCCATTGATAACGTTCCTCGGCGGGTCTTTCTTCGGTCAGGATCAATTCATTGTCATTCATCTCATATGTCAACTTCACCATCGTACGCAGTGGCGCAGGTACCTTCTCGTGAATATATCCGTTCATTACGGACTGAATTCTTCGTAACGTAAACAAGTCCAACATGAGATGCACATCCTTTCAGCAAAATACCACCTCTGTTCTACGCACCACATGCAGCTCCAAGCACACAACAACCTGCCTTCATGCAATGGTGGTCAGCTACATCCCTTGATCATTTTACCAGCTGGATTTTGTTACACCAGGAATCTGTCCTTGATGAGCCAGTTCTCTGAACTTAATTCGAGATACCTTGAACTTGCGTAGATAACCCCGCGGGCGACCTGTCACTTCACAACGGTTCTTTAGTCTGGTCGGAGATGCATTACGCGGCAATTTCTGCAATGCCTCGTAATCCCCTTTTTCCTTCAATTCCCGGCGCAGGTCCGCATATTTTGCCACGATCGCCTGACGTTGCTTCTCACGTACCACTTTAGATTTTTTAGCCATGAATTACAGCTCCTTTATCCATTAAATTTATGTTTAGAACATCAACTTCCGAGTTATACCGCTTCCACAGGCCATGGCAGTGGATTGTCGAAATGGCCCCAGTCTCCCAGCATTTCTTCATCACTGAGCAGGCACTGGTCCAGCTCGTCTTCAATGCTCGCACGCTCCATTTCGATCCCAATCATGACAAGCTCCGTCTGACGATCTCCCCACTGGGCATCCCATTTCTCCAGAACATCCGGCTCGTTACGTAAAATCTCTTCTTTGTCCGCTTCCGGCAACGCAGCGACCCAATGTCCCGCAGGACCGAACTGGATGGATGGCCCTGCCTGACTGAGGCTTGCAGCAACATCCCCTTCAGCCGCAAGCCATACTAAACCTTTGGCACGTACCACTTCTTCCGGCCAGTAACTCATGAATTCAGCCAGACGGGAAGGATGGAACGGCTTTCTGCGGCGATATACAAAGGAACCAATGCCATATTCCTCAGTTTCCGGTGTATGCGACTCCTTCTCCAGCTCCTGAATCCATCCAGCGGACATGCTCACCTTCTCAAAATTAAAGCGGCCTGTATTCAGAATCTCGGACGGATTCACCTTTCCATTCTCAGTCCGAATGATCTTGGCGTTAGGCTGTAGCTTCCGGATGATGCCTTCGAGCTTGTTCAGCTCGGTGTCATCGACCAGATCACATTTGTTCAGTAGCAGCACATCACAGGTTTCGATCTGATCAATCAACAAGTCTACAACGTCACGGGTGTCCTCATCTCCGGTCGCCTGATTACGATCCAGAAGACTCTGTCCTGATCCAAAATCATGCCAGAATCGATTGGCATCTACTACCGTTACCAAACAATCCAATCGGGCCAGACTAGTCAGGTCAATACCCGACTCGGCATCGGCGTATGTAAAGGTCTGTGCAACTGGAACAGGTTCACTGATGCCGGTGGATTCGATCAAAATATAGTCATACTTCCCTTCGTTCACAAGCTTCTCAATCTCCTGCATCAGATCATCCCGCAAGGTGCAGCAGATACAGCCGTTGGACAGCTCCACCAACTTCTCTTCCGTTCGAGACAAGGTTGCCTCCCCCTTAACCAGCGCTGCATCAATATTAACCTCACTCATGTCGTTAACGATCACAGCAACCTTAAGCCCTTGTCTGTTGTTGAGCACATGATTCAAAACCGTCGTTTTCCCTGAACCGAGGTAACCACTTAGTACGGTTACCGGAACTTGCTTTTGTGTCATAGAAATCTACTCCTTATATTTGCAGTCTGTGTAATTTAGACTTTAATAGTAATTATTACGATTAACAACAATGACTATAATCCTGTTGCACGGTCGTTGTCAAACTATTTTTGATTTCAACCTGCAAAAAAAACAAAAAAAGGCTGACGACCAGCCCTTGCACTTTCGCATCCTGAGGATACGTTTTGGCAAGAAGTGAGTCATAAACCTCCTCTGTAAATGTTCTTTAGTTCAATTTATATAGTCACTCCAGATCTGGCCTTATTGCCCGCTTCCATCCGTTGCCTGAACACCAACACCAGTACCATCGCTGCAATAGAGAGCAACGTGCAGATCATAAACATGGTCGAATACGAACTCGCTTGCACAATAAGCCCCATTGCCAGTACACCCAGAGAGAATCCAAGGTCATACGAGGACATGAAAATCCCCATGAGTACATATCTGGAATCCGCAGGCAGCACAAAGGACAGATATGTGGTTAATGTCGGGTACAACAGTGCCAGGGCAAAACCGCTGAACACCGCGGAGAGATACACCAATGGCCCGATGATCTCCATTAAGCTGAGTAACTGGGTTCCCAGTGCTGCACACAGCATTAACCCTGCCATCAGCCAAGTATTCCAGCTACCGTCGGACGGAATTTTTTTACGCAAAATAAACCTGCACAGGATCACAACCAATCCCTGTATCGTCAGAAATACCCCTGCACTCGCCAGTCCAGTGGATACCATATACAGGGGAAGAAAGGTCGCTGTCGCCCCAAAGACGCAGGACGCAAACAACATCACCACACTGCTAATCAGCAGTGGCGTACTGCGCCAGATGCCGCCGAATGAACGAAACATATCGCCCAAGGTGTACGATTTGTTCTGCACGGTACTCCGCGGCAGATCCACATTATATCCAATCAGAAGTGGCAAAGCCGCCAGTCCGATCATCAGCAGCGTAAACGCCAGATCACTGGCATTTTCCCAGATTTGTATGGCAAGGATCGGAATGACCAGTGAAGGAACCATCGTAAACAGGGTGTACATGGACAGCCCTTGTGCCCGGTCCTTGTCCTCCAGCTTTTCCACAATGCCTGCCTGCATCGTCATGGAGAAAAAAGCCGTAGCCACCCCTTGCAGGGCCCGCAACCACAGATACGTCTCCACACCAAAAACAACAAACAGCAGCAGCGTTCCGGCATGCAAAATCAATAACCATTGCATCACACGAAGCGGCCCATGCTTACCCAGCAGCTGTGCTGCAAAAGGTCTCAAGAGCATACAAGTGAACATATATGCTCCCATCATCAGACCAATCTCAGCCTGATTTAATCCCGCAGCCTCACTTCTCAGGGGCAGAATAATCGTCAAAGCTGAATTTGCCGCAAAAAATAAAAAGGCCAGCATATAAAACCGGATAAACGAAAAGGATACCGGATTTAATTTCCCATTGGATGTTGCATTCATCGAAGACTTCAAACGTTCGTCACCACTTTCTCTTCTGGCAATCAACTCACAGATGTACCTGTCCCGGGTCTACGCCGTTCATAGGCAAAAACGATCATTACCGCTCCTAGAATAGCACAGATCATGTACATAAATGAATAGGAAGAGAAGTCAGCGACGGGTCCCATAATCACCCCACCCAGAGAAATACCCAGATCCGCCATTGCAATAAATAACCCGATCAGAACGTTCCGATTCAGCTTAGGCAAGACAAAAGATAAATAGGTCGTGAGTGTCGGATACAGGATCGCCTGACCGATTCCCATGAATACAGCGCCCGCATAGAAAAAGACCACCCCGCCTGTCACGGCAAAACTGACACATTGCGCAGCTACGGCGAGCAGACACATCGTACCCACGATGAAAGGAGAATGCCAACTACCATCGGACGGAATCCTTTTTCGGAGCATAATTCGAGCCAACACCACTGTTCCTGCCTGAAGCATCAGATATACACCCGCATTCCCGTCTGGTACTTGACTTGCATACAGCGGAATAAAGGTGGTAATCGCGCCAAATACAACCGAAGCGGCGAGCATTAACACACTGCAACGAAATAAATGTGGATTCTTCACCAACTGACCAAAGGATTCCCACATGCTCACGTTCTGCTCCGAAAGATTCTCAGCAGGTTGCTCCTTGTTTGGTTCCATTTTGGCGGTATATCCGAAGACGCCCGTACAGACGGCAATACCGATCAGAACCACTGTAAAATAATCCATACCACCCGTCTGCCAGATTCCTAGCGCGATAACAGGCCCCACAATCCCCGGTATATAACTAAACAACGAATAATACGAAATTCCCTGTGACCGATCTTTCTCCGGAAGTGCATCAATAATGCCAATCTGCAAAGCCATAGAAAAGAACGCTGTCGATACCCCCTGCAAAATACGAGCAACCAAATAACCTCCGAGTCCCGTAAAGGTATATAAAATCAGCGCAAATCCATTGATAATCAGAATTAGACGCAATATCTTAATCGGACCGTGCTTTTGAATAATCCGACCTGCCCAGGGTCTGAAAAACATCGTTGTGAACATATAAGCGCCCATGATCAGTCCAATCGTTGTACCGCTCGCACCCAAAGACTCCCCTTGTAATGGGATGATCACGTTAAGAATGGCATTGGCACTGAAATATAGAAGAACCAGTATGTACAAGCGCAGAAAAGGCCAAGACATCGCTCCACTCACAATGGGTGTTCCCCCTAAAATGTAATTAAATGCTTCAATAATCGCTTCGCATAGTCGGACTGTACGTCCTTGAGTTGCTTGGTCGGAACGATCTCTACAACCTGTCCCTCTCTGAAAATGATTACCCTGTCACAGATATAGGCTGCCGCCTGTATATCATGTGTGATAAAGACATAGCTCAGCTTATAGATTTCTTTCAACTCTTTCAGTAATTGCAACACCTGGATCTGAACAGACACGTCCAGTGAACTGATCGCTTCATCGAACACAATAAGTTTTGGGGCTGTCGAGATGGCCCTGGCAATGCACACTCTCTGAGCCTCCCCGCCGGATAGTTCATGCGGATATTTGGATCTATAGGAAGGGCCCAGTCCAACTTGGTTCAGCAACAGATCTACCTTCTCTGAGTTTCCCTGATGCTTTCGCAGCTTTTGCTGCGCTTGCATCGGTTCCATAATGGCAGTTTCCACGGTAAGAAATGGATTGATGGAGGATGTATAGTTTTGAAAAACAGCGCTGAGGTTTCCCATCCGTACACGCCGATTCTGTACGTCCTGACCATCCAGCAAGATCGTTCCAAGATCTGGGCGTTCAATGCCCAGAATCAGACGGCCCAACGTCGATTTACCGCTTCCGCTTTCACCGATGATACCCAGACATTCACCCTGTTGGCATTCAAAGGTAACCTGTTTCAATACCTGTTGTCTGTGCTTGGAGAACAGTCCGCCTTGGTTATATGATTTTTCGATACTTTCCACCTTTAGCATCTATAAGTCCCCCTGCATCAACGCCTTAAAATGATTGCTCAACTCCAATCGGGTAGAGACCAGATACTGCGTGTAGGCATGCTCCGGTTCCGTCAAAACAGAATGCATGTTGCCACGCTCTACGATGTTTCCGTCTTTCATGACCATCACGTCATCTGCAATCTTCTGAACGACGCCGAGGTCATGGGAGATGAACATCATGGAACAGCCCATGCGTTCGCGTAAATGAATCAATTGCTCCACCACTTCATATTGAGAGATCGTATCCAGCGCCGTTGTCGGCTCATCCGCAATAATCAGATCAGGCTCAAGCACTAATGCCAGTGCAATCATGATTCGTTGCAGCATTCCACCGGACAGCTGATGTGGATATTGATTCAGAATCTCGCGCGGATGTCTGAGCATGACGCTTTCCATGGCATTGATGATTTTCCGTTCACTCTCGCGGGTATTCCAGCCAAAATGCTGCTGAAGCGTCTCCCGAATATGAACACCAATGACACAGGAAGGATCAAATGCACTCATGCCATTCTGCAAAATCATACATAGATGCTTGCCCCGCTTACGCCGCATCTCCGGTTCCGAAAGCTGGTTCAGGTCTTCGCCCTGAAATAACATCCTGCCCGATTGGCGAATCCATGGCTTGTTCAGTCGCATGATAGCCCTGCACGTAACGGACTTCCCGCTACCACTTTCCCCCACGATGGCCATACAGCTTCCCTGTTTAACTTCGAATGAACTGTTATGAATGATCACTTTACCTGTATTGGTATCCCATACTTTCAAATGTTCAACCTCGACTATATTCATAAGTGGCCTTTCTCACCTCACTTTCGTAAGACTTGTCAGACTTACCTTGAGAGGTCATCAATTTGGGGTCCAGAGCCACTTGAAGGGCATCCGATAGAAAATTAAAAGCAGACACGACCACCACAATGGCCAGGCCCGGTGCCAACATTAATTCTGGTCTGGAGAACATGACTTCCCTCGCCTCATTGAGCATCATCCCCCACTCCGCATGCGGAGCCTGAATGCCAAGCCCCAGAAAGGAAAGGCCGGAGATCTGCAACATCATTGAACACATGGAACCACTCGCAATGACGGCAATATCGGCAAAGGTAACCGGAACAATATGTTTGGTTATAATTCTCAAATTGGGTGTGCCGGAGGCTTTGGCGAATTTTACATAATCCATATCAGAGAATTGCATCACAGATGTGCGAATAACACGGGCAAACCAGGCCCATTTCATCCACACAAAGGCAATCAGTATATTCTCCAGTCCTGCACCCAAAATGCCAACCACCGCCAGTGTCATCACGTATCCGGGAAAAGACAGCATGATATCACAGACTCTCATGATCCATGCATCCACTTTCCCCTTAAAGTAACCTGCGATGAATCCAACAATAGCCCCGATCAGAACAGATAGACTGAGCGCAACCAGAACCCATAACACACTTGGACGGATGCCATAGATAAGCCGGGATAATACACATCTGCCCAGATGATCATTGCCTAATAGATACTCCCAGGACGAGGAGGCATATCGAAGCTTCATGTTCACTTGTCCAGGATCATGCGGCGCAATAAGCGGAGCCAATATGCCCGCCATAAGCGTGAACATAATCACTACCAAAGAGGTCATCGCAAGCTTGTCTTTGCGCAGATTTTTCAATATTCGCATCAGTATTCCTTTCTCAACCGGGGATTCATCGCCGCATTAATGATGTCGGATAACGTGTTAAACAAGACAAAGGTGACAGCCAACATCAGAACATACGCCTGAATAATCGGAAAATCCCTGCTTAAAATGGATTTCACGCTGAGCCTCCCGAGCCCCGGCCAGGCAAATACATTTTCAATGACTACCGTACTGCCCAACACAATTGGGATCGCCATGCAAAAGATGGACACGGCCACCTGTAATGAATTTCTCAGAATATGCAGGGTTACTTTCTTCTCACTCAGACCGCTTGCCCGTGCATATAACACATAGTCCTCATTCATATTGCTCAGCATGGAACTTCGAACCGTTCGGAAATAAATGCCTGTATAACTCACCGTGATCACAATCACCGGTAGAATATAGCTTCGATACGAGTCCATGCCACTGGTAGGTAACAGGTCCAGCTTGACGGAAAAATACCAGATCATCATGGCTGCAAGCCAGTAGGACGGCATGGCTGTAAGGAAAAATGATACGCCTCTGACCGATCGATCCAGCAACTTGCCTTCTCTCATGGCACAGATCACACCCAGCAGAATGGACAGCGCAATAATAAATACCGATGAGACAAGCGTTAACTTCAATGTGTTCATAAAAGCCGGCCCCATTAATGACCACACAGGTTCACCAGATACATAAGAGTTGCCAAAGTCCAACTGTACAACAGCCATGATCCAGTTCGCATACTGGATCATGAACGGCTGATCAAATCCCAGCGCTTTATTCGTTTGGGCGATCAGTTCATCCGTGATCTGCGGAACTTCCTGTGCCTGTAACACAACAACCGCCGGGTCCAAGGGAGATAGATTAATCAGAACAAACGTTATAAATGAAATGATAATCAGTAAAGGGATGGTTAACAGAATCCTTTTGACGATATAACTTCCCATATCCATCTCCGCTCTATTTAAATTGAACTAAACAATATTTACACTACACTCCGATGACAGAACAACCTTCCGATCGCTGTTATCCCCAGATTTTTTTGATTCCTTTTATATAGGGAAAATCCGGGGATAGCGTATGCTTCCGATGTAGCTTTCTTGCAGAAAGCTTGTAGGCGAACGCTCCGCTTCTTCAGGTTCTTTCTGTCCTCTCCGTTTTGTGTAAATGTTTAGTTCAATTTATATATTTAAAATTCATTTTTTCAAATGGCAGTTCATATTGGGTCTGCTTGAATGAGATTCCATCGAGATTCTCAGGAGCGACTATGGTGACACGCCCGTTGGTAATCGGGATGAAGACCGCTTCATCATGGACGATCTTCATAATGTCGGCATACAGGGATTGGCGTGAAGCCTCATCCGTGGAAACCATGACCGCATCGATTTTTTTGTACAATTCATCTGCTTTGGCAATTCCGCTTGTCGTATGCTTGTATGCCGAATCGGATGTAAATGCAGCAATGGTACTCTGTGGATCATAGGCCAGTCCCCAGGTTTGATTAAAGAGCAAGTCATATTCCCCGGTGGCTCTCCGATTCGCAATGGAAGTGGATTCTTCGCCCACAATCTCAAGCTGAACACCCAATTCTTTCATCGAATACTGGATCAATTCAGCCTGTATTTTCTGTGAAGACGAGTTGCTGTCATAGTATAGTTTCATGGCTAAAGGCTGACCGTTCTTCGTTCTCACCTCTTTACCATCCGCCAATGTCCAGCCAGCTTGGTCCAAAAGATTTTTAGCCATTTCCGGATCATACTCCCGTTTCTTCAGGTCTACCTTGGCGTAATTGACATTGGCTGAAAATAGCGTGTCCGCTACAGTCTGCGTTCCGTTGAAAATATCCTTACTGATCGTTTCGCGATCAATGGCAACCCATAGCGCTTCTCGCACTGCCGTTTCCTGAACCGGACTATTCTCGCGACTGCTATTGGCTACGATCATATTGGTATTCATCGCTTCACTTCGGACCACTTGATAACCACCAGATTCAGCCAATTGGTCCATGGCTTCGACATCGATACTATCTGCTCCCCGGTCATCGGTGAACACAAAGTTGATCTCTCCTTTTTGCAATGCCAGGAATGTTGATTCACCTGCGGGAAGAACCTTGGAAGTGATTTTCTTGATTGCAGGTGCACCACCCCAATAGTCTTCATTGGCTTCAAACGTGGCATTCTCTTCGACTTTATGAGCAGTGAGCTTGTATGGTCCTGTGCCGTGGAAACCACTTACTCCGTCTTTGGTTCCGCCATCCTTGAAATCCTTGGGTGAAATGAAGACGTAAGGTCTTGTCATGGACAGTTCCACCAGTGCTGGATAGTAGGCTTCTGACAGTGTCAGCTCCACCGTATGCTCATCGATAACTTTTACACTCGTGATTTTGGTAGACAGCTTGATCCAGGCATGTTTTTCGGCATTCGCCTGTACTGCATCGATATTTTGTTTAACCGCCTCTGCGTTGAACGGCTCTCCATCATGGAATTTCACATCTTGTCGCAGATGAAAAGTATAGGTCTTGCCATCCTCGGAAATATCCCATGATTCAGCCAGCAATGGCTTGATTCCGTCAGGCGTGTTTTCCACCAGAGACTCATATATCATCCCTTGCGCAGGCATGGAGCCTGTATACAGATGGGGGTTCATATCATTAATATCTTTGGCAGAAGCATAGATAAGTTCCGTTTGTACTTGGCTATTTACAGACTCCGTTTGGGCGCTCTCTTCCTCTTTTGGACTCTGCCCGCATCCGGCGAGCAGCGCAATGGCTGACGCCAGCAATAGTATAGATGTAAAAGTAAGACGCTTTTTCACAACATTTCCTCCTGATGATTAAGTTACAAGCAGACCTTGTAGGTTACATCGGACCACTCCGATTGCAGTACCATCTTCCGATCGCTGTTATCCCCAGATTTTTTTGATTCTCTTTTCCAAAGAGAAAATCCGGGGATAGCATATGCTTCCGAAGTAGCTTTCTTTCAGAAAGCTTTTAGGCGACCGCTTCGCTTCTTCAGATTGGTTCCGCACTCTCCGTTATGATGTAAACATCAGGTTCAACTTGATTAATTTGAGATGTAATTAACCCTATTACTCAAAGTCCGGTGCAGATCATGCGGATATCCTCTTCAAAGGATTGGATTGAAAAGGCGCTGGACAAGCGCTGATCCGGGTGTGCGTCAGCCACTTCCTGAAGCTTAGCTTCATATCTGGCGATAAATTGATCAATGGTTGGACAGCTCACATCGAGATGTCCGGCTATGCCCTGAATGATTTTGATGCGGTAGTAATCTTCCTTGGGCATACGGGGGATGTCCAGTTCCCCTTCGCGGTTCATGAACGTTTTGCGGAATGGGACTGCTGAAAAGTCGAAATATTTCCCTTCCGAATTGGGTTCCGAGAATGGGTCAATCAATAATGAGGTGTACCGTATGTATAATAAATACTCTTGATGAATGACCTGCAGCTGATTGAAATTCTCGATATCCTGGCGTGATATACTCTCTAATCGAACCGGATAGTTGTCATCCGTCATGAATTGAAGCAGGTTCACTCCCTGGATATGGAGTCGGTCCGTAATATTCATAATCTCCTGCCACTGTGCCCGCATTTCCCGTATTAAAACTTGTGTAATCGGACCTTCAGGATACATCTTGTATATGTATTTCTGAATATTCGATGCTCCAAAGATGGCTTCTAATGAGAAGTCGTTCATGAACAAAGGTGGATGCACGTACAACGAAATATTTCTCGTTTCCGCCTCCAGTGGGGATCGCATCACTTCCAGCGCAACACCCAAACGCTCATACACTTGGCATAGCTTACTGACCTGTTCAGAAGGGTAAAGAGTGGAACCGATATAAACCTTTTTCTTGACCCCTGTAGTAATCACATGATTCGACGGATGCTCGTGCATCCAACGAGTATCTCCGAGGTAGGTAGAGAAACTGATCAATTCCAGCGCCGCATTCCGCTCTCTCATATAATGGGTCACGAGTCGATTCGACCCAAACGTTGGAGAAATCAAAATGATACATTTCAGTTGTTTGATGAATTCATCATTCATTTGTTCCAGTACATCGATATACGCATCGGTGGTAACCGCCAAAATGAGTGTATCCCATTTACCATCAATGGTGTCATATCCCTTGAACACATGATCAACGTAACACTCACCTGCGAGCGATTGATGTTTCTCATTTTGAATGCTGACCTGAATACGCCCATTGCTCTGTTCGAGGGCTGAGAATACAGACGCTGAACGAACCGATTGTCTCCCCGTAATGCCTATACAGCAGTTGAGATGATCTTTGAGCGTTACCGCAAGCTGAATGGATGCAGGTCCGGTTCCGAGTATCAGAATTCGCTGAAGATTGCTCATATAAGCCTCCTTAATTCAATGTTCAATCTGTAATCCATTTGGACGCACTTGGATGCACTTGCATACCTATGCTTTTTGATACAACGCAATATCAAACACATCATCCGGGCGCAGGATCGTATCCACCAGCTTCCATTTGTTGCTGTCCGTCTCTCTCATCGGATAATTGAACAAGGACTTCAACTGATCACCGTATCTCATGGCTACAACCACCTGTGCATTCGTCAGGGCATGCAGTTGATCAAGCAGCTCATATTTAGGGGCCACCGTAGAGCTGAAAATGATATGGGTTGCTTCCTTGGTATACTCCAGATTCTCCAGCAATGTTGACTCCAAACGAATCTTCAAACCCGCGCCCAGCGTCTCCACCACCTTCTGTCCGAGTCTAATGGATTCTTCATCAATATCGATCCCGACGACCTGTGCACCTGTTCGCTTGGCGATGAGTAATGGTGTCATAGGGAAGGAACCGGAGCCTACCAACAATACGTTGGAATCGGAGGTGACATGGAAGCTGCCGAATTCTTTATCGATACACTCTTCTATGTTTTTGAAATAATCGGCAATCTGCACATCCCCGTTCTCTAACTTTAATGCACGATATTTCTCCATGATCGCCACACACTGGGCGGATTTATTTCTTAACGCCCACACAAGCGAATCAAGCTCTTCCAGCTCGGAATGCTCCAACTGTTCCCATGCTGCCTTATTGTCCTGATCGGTCACAAAGCGGGAGTAGTCATTGATCACAGCTTCCAGCTCTGCACTATGCTGAATCGTATGATCATACTTGCTCGCGAGCTTATCGAATTTCTCTGAAAATTCACTCAAACATGTCTGAAAATGGACCAATGTGATCATTTCTTTTCCCCCTATACGTTGTCTCGATCATGTATCATGTACCTCATGCGTTTACAACGCTCCATTCTGCTGGAGCATCTATGAAGGCTTTGCCCTGAGCCACGATGCCAACAGATCCCTCAATCGTAATACTCTCAAATTCTGTGCCATCCCACTGGGCTACCACTTTGATCGCACCACCAGGCTGCTTGATGTACTGCGTAATCTGCCTCTGCTGGCTCCATGCGAGATACGCTCCCACGGAGGCCGTACCCGAGCCACACCCTCTCTCCCAGATCAGACTATCCAGCTCCGGAACATAGATGAGTGGGGCCATTTCTTCCAAGTGTGATTGATATAACAAGATACCGATCAGCTTATCTCCCAGGGTTAATCCCAGTAATCTTGCAAGGGTCTGTGCCCTCTTCTTCATCGTATCGTCAAAGTCATCAACTTCGATCACGATATGGATGAACTCAGGGTACCGGATGATCACCATATCGTGATCGATGCCTTCGTATCGGATTGTTCGTTGTTCGATCTGCTTTGGTATCGGCATGGTTACCTGACAGTCATATTCGTTCTGCTGCTTCTTCACATGGCACATGATCAATTGATCGGTTCCGGAAACCTCCAGCATGATGTCCATAGACTCCTGATGTGCCAGTCCTGCTTCAGATGCGTGGTGTGCTGCAAGTGCCATACAGGCATTGCCACAGAACTCTCCTCCGGCCATTTCCAGACGGGCAGCAGCTTCCGGTCTCCTCGTTGGTTCAATGAATCCCACTTGTTCAGCGTAAACGTTATCATACGACATTAGACGAGTTGCAATATGATTGTATTTCTCGGCTGCATGATCCGTTTTAACCAGAATCGTCATGTTTTGGGTGGGACTGAACTTGATAAAATCGATCTCCTGTTTCATCGCAGCGACTACTCCTGTTCTTCTTTTTATCTAATAGTAATTATTACGATTAAAAGGTCGAGAAAAATATAGCACATCCTTTTGGGGAGCGTCAACAAATATTTCCATTTAAAAAAATAAAATTTCATAATACCTTTAGCTGCCCTTCCTGTAAGAAAACCCAAACAGAGCTGACGCTTTTGCGCCAACCCTAGCCATAACTACACCATATATTAAGATTCAACAATCGTCGTTCCTACCCCGCTCTTACTTAAAAAAGGGAATACGAAAAACGGTTGCCGTCGAACGGAACCGTTTCGATCTGGATATGATCCAGTGATTCACTGTACTCATCACGCTTGATGTGCTTGCACATTGTGCAGTGCTTTCTCAGCCAGTGTAGCCAGAAGATGTGCTCCCAGCGACAGAGCCCGTTCATCCACATCAAAGCCAGGGTGATGCCACTCATGCGGGCCAGAGGTGCCCAGGAAGAGGAACAGGCCGGGAACTTCTTTTTGATAAAAAGAGAAGTCCTCTCCTGCCGGAGAAGGCAGCGGTCTGATGCTATTCAGCCCAATCTGACTTGCAACTTGCTCCGCCGCAGATGCCAGAGCTTCATCGTTGACCACGGCAGGAGGTCCCTGAATCCAGCGAACCGTAGCCCGTGTGCCATAGGCTGCCGCCACACCGGCGACTACCTGATTGAAACGCTCGCGAATCCGTGCACGCACTTTCTCATCAAAGGTACGCACTGTGCCATCGAGGATCGCTTCATCCGGAATAACGTTCCAGGCTGTGCCACTGTGGAGCTTGGTGACACTGATTACAGCACTCTCCTGTGCTCCCACATTGCGACTCACAATGGCCTGTAATGCCGTAACAATATGTGCGGCAACCACAATTGGATCAATGCCTGCTTCCGGCACGGCTGCATGGGTGCCTACACCTTCCACTTTGACAACAAAACCGTCTGCTGCTGCCATCAATGCGCCTTCCCGAATGCCCACCGTACCTACCTGGAGATCAGGCTTGTTATGCAACCCAAATACGGCCCGAACATCGGATAATGCGCCGCTCTGGATCACTTGCCGAGCACCCGTTGCTTTTTCCTCCGATGGCTGGAATATCAACCGTACTTTTCCCGGTAGAATGGACTCGCGCTGTTTCAGTAATCGTGCAGCACCGATCAGAATTGCCGTGTGTGCGTCATGTCCGCATGCGTGCATCTTTCCATCTACCTGGGAGGCAAATTCCAGCTTTGTCTCTTCCTGAATGGGCAACGCATCAATATCTGCTCTTAGGGCGACAACAGGACCGTCCCCTTGACCCACTTCAGCAACAAGCCCTGTCCGCAGCGCATATTCGTCTGCAATACGGACGCCTTCCTCTTCCAGCCAACTGCGAATGGCTGCCGTCGTCTCCTTTTCCTCGCCGGACAATTCCGGGTTACGATGCAGATGTCGCCGAATGGTGATTAATCTTTCCACGAATTCTTCCGCCCGTTCACCGTGAAGTTCATGCTCGGGGCCCTGTACTTGTTGGTCAGAATGCTGCTTGGGCTGTTCCAGATCACTTTTCATCACATGGCCTCCCATTCGTATATATTCACTGCTATATTAACTGCCTAACTCTATCCGATTGCAGCTTCCTGTTCCTTGGATTCCAGTGCAAATTCACTGAGTCCCTGCTCTGCCAGAATCTCACGCAACAATTCGAATGAACGAATTCGCTTGGTAAAGTCCCGTGTAGCTGTAGTCACAATGAACTCTTCCACAGCAAACTCCTGCTGGAACTTCAGCAGTGCCTGACCTACGCTTTCCTTCGTACCCCGGGTCACACTTGGCTCCAAAATCTCGATCCGATAGGTTTCGTTTGATTGACGGCCGAATTCTTCCGCCTGTTCCACAGAACCGACAGTGAGTACTTTCCCACTCTCCAGATGGATCTTCACCAGCATATGCTCGCTCGCAAGTCCTTCCGCTTCCTCCTCACTCTCGGCCACAATTAACGATATGGCTAGTGCAGCGTAGGGCTCCCGTCCTTGGGAACGATCAAATTGTTCACGATATACACGGATCGCTTGAAGCGCTACCTCTATATTACTGTTAATGAACAGTGAAAAGACATATGGGAGTCCCAGTTCCGCAGCCATGCCCGCACTATCGACACTTGCTCCAAGTACGTACAGCTCCGCTGGAATGTCCGACACTGGCGAAGCGCTGAGACCTGCAAGTGGATGCGACTGATCTTCAAGCGGCTCATTGTGGATGTATCGTTTCACCTGAACAATTTTCTCTTGAAGAGATGCGGCTTCCTGAATACCTTCCTGCAACGCCTGTGTCGAACGTGGTAACCCGCCTGGTGCACGACCGATTCCCAGGTCAACTCTTCCTGGTCCGAGCGCGGCGAGGATATTGAAATTCTCGGCGACTTTGTATGGACTGTAATGCTGAAGCATTACTCCGCCAGACCCCAGCCGAATCCGCTTTGTATGCGCAAGCAAGTGGGAGATGAGTACTTCCGGGGAGGAACCTGCAACATGCCCTGAATCATGGTGCTCCGACACCCAGAACCGATGGAATCCAAGCTGCTCTGCCCGCTGTGCCAGCTCAATCGTATGCCGAAAAGCATCCACCGCCGTTTCCCCTTCATAGATGGGAGTCTGATCCAAAATGCCAACACGAATACTCATATCCTTCTCCTCCTTGATTGTGCTGAACCACTGTTCTTGAATCATTATTAAGTTGAACTGGAGATGTTACACTTTATCACTCCGATTGCAGTACCATCTTCCGATCACGCTTCGCTTCTTCAGATTGGTTCTGCACTCTCCGTTTTGGTGTAAAAGTCAGATTCAACGTTAGACGCTTTATAGTTGCCGCAGCAGTTCCCCAAAGGGCTCTGCCAATGGCGAATATTCTTCTTTTAAAGTAACGACGCTGATCTGCAACGATACACCTGCTACCTCATGTACCTGAATGGGGAACAGCTCCTGATTTTGCACTTCCTTCTTCACCGTAAGTCCTGGGAGAAAGGCAATGCCTGCCCCTTGCATAACCAGTTTCTTCGCCGTCTCCGAATTATCGACATGATATGTAATATTCGGCGGATGTTCCAGCGAGTCGAAAGCCCGGTGAATGCGAAGCCAGTCCAGTGAACCACATTCAAAAAAGACCAGTTGCTCATTCCGGATGGCTTCCATGCTGACATGCCCGCTCTCAATGAATGGATGCCCTTTGTACACATAGAGCTGGATCGGATCTTCATAAAAAGCAACCGTACGGATCGCAGGATGCATGACCTTGCGGACAAAAGCAAGATCGATCTCCTGACCAAGAAGTTTGGCAATCAGCTGATCCGTCGTTGCGGTCGTCAATTTGATATTAATTTCGGGGTAAGCTTCCTTGATCTTGGGTAAAAAATCAGGAATGACATAGTTGGATACCGATACTGTACTACCGAGTCGAAGAGCATCCGGTGTTGATCGCCGTTGCTGAATCTTCTGCTTGCCCTTCTGAATCACTTGCAGCACTTGCTGCGCATATGGAAGGAATTTTCGACCTTCCTCTGTCAGCACAATTTGTTTGCCAAGCCGATCAAACAACTTGCAGCCCAGCTCCCTTTCCAGTGACTGAATGCGAGCTGTGACCGAAGGTTGGGACAAGAAGAGTACTTCGGCAGCCTTATTGAAGCTTCCATAATGATTGATATATACAAATGCTTCAATATTCTCGATATTCATGAGCGCCTCCGTATCCACGTCCTCAGACGTTTGATCTTATATTGATTTATCCAATACACTTACTTGGTTTTATGATATCGTAATCCCATCCTTTTCCAGTGTCAATATCAATTCATCCAGCGAGCGATCCAAACGTGTAGTCACATCTGCCGAGAGTACAAATTTTCCATCATCCAATCGCTCAATTCCCTGATCCACAGCATACACGCCACCCAAGATATGTCTTCCACCAAGGGCTGCCAGAACAGGTTTCAATGCATAATCAATGGCGAGCAGATGAGCTATAGAGCCACCGATAACGAGCGGAAGTGTCAACTTGCCCCGCAACCCTTCTTGCGGAATCAGATCCAGGAACAGCTTGAGCACTCCCGAGTACGATGCCTTGTATACCGGTGTAGCCACAATAACTGCATCCGCCGCTTCCACGACAGCGAGTGCATCACGAATGAATGAGCTGTCAAACCGGGCTTGCACCAGATCCTCAGCGGGCAGGTCCACAACATGAATGACTTCAACAGTGATGCCTGCCTCCGTTAATTTTTGGTTGCTGTAATCCGTCAGACCTGTCAAACGCGAACGTTTGGAAGGTGATCCGGCAATAATGACAACATGTGACATGAATATCTCCTCCTCAAGCGTAAACGGCTGTCGCCGTCCTTTGGTGGCACAGCTACCGTTTCGCAGTGAAATATAAAAATGGATAGGGTGAAACTTATAAATTCTTATATTTTGGAATAGCGGTCAAGCCGCTCCTTTTACTTTGGGGTCCAGCCGATCGCGAATATCGTCTCCAATCAGATTAACCGCCAGTACAAACAACGTGATCGCCAGACCCGGGAACGTACAGATCCACCAGGCAACCGTCAGATAACCTCTACCTTGTGAGAGCAATGCGCCCCAATCCGGTATTTCCTTCAACATCCCAAGTCCCAGAAAACTGAGTCCGGAGCCCGTCAGGATTGATGTCCCTACGCCCAGCGTAGCCATGACCAGCAAGGGTGACAACGAATGTGGCAGTACATGTTTCCAAAAAATACGGGTATTGGAACCGCCCAGTGAACGTGTCGCTGTAATGAAAGGCAGACCTTTAACTGATATGACCTGCCCACGCATCACCCGTGCGTAGCCCGGAATGGAGGAAACCGCAACAGCCAGTGCAATGTTCATCAGTCCTGGCCCAAGAGCAGCTGCAACAGACAATGCAAGGAGCACGCCGGGTACAGCCATCAGAATATCGACAGCCCGCATCGTGACAGTATCAACAATTCCTCCGGCATAACCGGAGATAATACCAAGCGCACTACCGACAATACCGCCCACTAGAACGGAAGCAAATCCAATGAGCAGCGAATCCCTGCTTCCATGCACAACCACACTGAAGATATCCCTGCCAAAGTAGTCCGTCCCGAACAGATGCGTAGCAGAAGGAGCCTGCAGTATGGCATCCGTCATCATCTGAGTTGGATCATAGGGCGCAATCCAGCCCGGTACAATCGCACATGCCACGGTAAACACCACCACCAGCAATGCTGCATAAAAGAATAATCGGGATACCGCGAATGAGACGCGATAACGCCAAGGGCGGCGATTCCACAGATGGATACGTCCTACACTGCCGGCCCATGCTTTTTTGTCACCAGCCAAAGGTTTCATGCTCATGAGCAACAACTCCTCCTTTCATACTCCGTGTCAGGACACTTCTGACTGTTCTATCCGATATCATGTTCGGACTGCACGCCGAACCCGGGGATCAATGTACGAATACGAGATATCCACCAGCAGGTTCAAGACCACATAGATAATGGATGTAAAGAAAACAACGCCTTGCACCACTGGCAGATCCTTGGCCATTAGCGCATCCGCAATAATTCGGCCGATCCCCTGTCTGGAGAAGACGGTCTCCACCACAACGGTTCCCGCAAGCAGATCACCGATCAGCATGCCGATTACCGTTACAGCAGGAATAAGCGCATTACGCAGTGCATGGCTATACATGATTGCACGCTCCGAAAGTCCTTTGGCCCGTAATGCCACGATAAACGGTTCATTGATGACTTCCAGCATGCTGTTCCGCACCATCCGTACGATAAACCCTGCACCCACGAGACCCAGCGTAGCTGCCGGAAGAACCAGTGAGCTGAATCCGTCGGAACCCATCGCCGGGAACCAGCCAAGCTGTACTGAAAATAAAAGGATGAGCAGAATCCCCGTCCAGAAGGTTGGCATGGAGATGCCAAACAGTCCAACGAGCCGGGCGACAAAATCAATCACGCCATTGCGATGAATTGCAGACAATACACCAAGTGTAATCCCAATCGTGATGGCAATGATTGAGCTGAGTGCGGTCAAAGCCAGTGTGGCTGGAAAATGTTCCAGTATTTTTGGCAGAACTGGATCGGAATTGATCATTGATTTACCGAAATCCCCACGCAGCATATCACCGAAATAGTTCGCAAACTGGATGTAAAACGGTTGATCCAGTCCAAGCTGAACCCGCAGATTTTCGATCATCTCCGGGGTAGCCGAGGATGGGTCCAGCATGAGCAGAACCGGATCACCCGGCAGAAGATACATGATGCAGTACACCAGCACCGAAGCTCCGAAAATAACCAGAAGCGATGTTGCAAGTCGTGACAGTATCGTTTGAACCATACCGGGATATCTCCTTCCTCAATCTGGATTGGCCGTTCCTATAGTGCGTGTTCAAAAAGACCAGTTTTCAGTACCGAGAAGATGGAATGAAGCTAGAAATGGAGTAGCGGAGCGTAGGAAACTACGTGAGCAACTGAAATGTTTCCGAAGGAAACATCCTTCGTAAGCCCCCCGCTTATTTCGGCTGAATTTCATATTCGATGCTGATCATGCCATTAGGCATGACTCGTAATCAAAAGTGGACTTTTTGAACAACCTCTGTTAGGGCTGAATGCGGACGTCGTTAAAGAGTGGATAACCCAATGAATCAAACTTGATGCCTTCGACCTTTTTGGATGCAGCGACGGTATACGGGAATACATAGATCGGCAGAATTACCGCTTGCTCAATCAGGTATTGCTGGATTTGATTGTAGATCTGAACACGTTTATCAGGATCCGTCTCGACCGCTCCCTGCTCTAACAGTTCATCGATCTTTGGATCAGACAAACCGGACAATGTGGGACGCTCGCCCTCTGCACTCGTATGGTAGAAAGCGTACAAGGCATTTGGATCAGAATTGACCTGACTGTTGCCATAGAGATCATAATCCCAGTTCTGATAGATGACCGTTGCTACGTCTTTTGTAATTTCCACTTCAACCGCAATGCCAACCTGTTTCAACTGTTGCTGGATAATGGCGGCAATGTCATTGCGTTTCTCCCGATTGGGCGAACCATCGACATACCGCAGGGTCAGTTTCTGGCCGTCTTTGGCACGAATTCCATCAGCGCCTTTCACCCAGCCTTGTTCATCGAGCAGTTGATTGGCTTTGTTGATGTCCGGGTTGATGCTTCCTTCCAGCGATGCATCATAACCCAGGATTCCAGGAGACAGTGCGGACCACGCACGTTCGTAGTTACCCAGATACAATGTTTTGACAATCGATTCCACATCTACAGCGGATTGTATTGCCTGCCTTACTTTCACATCATCCCAAGGCGCTTTGCGCAGATTGAAAAAGAGTGTGTACGGCAGTCCAACCGTATTGGCCTGTAACAATTGCTGGTTCGGATCGTTTTTTAATGCAGCGATATTTTGCGGTGGAACCGTCTCGGCAGCGAGTACCTGACTACTCTGTACACTTCCGATACGCGTTGCTTCTTCCGGTACAATCTTGAATGTGATCGTATCCACATGGGGCGCGGCTTTATTTTCAACCGTCTCAGGTCCCCAGTTGTAATCCTTGTTTTTGGCAACGACGATATCCGCATTTTCATCCCATTTTACAAAGGTATACGGACCTGTGCCCACCGGATTTTTACCTAGCTGGTCACCATATTTTTGGGCAGCTGTTGGGGATACGATCCCCAGAAGTGCCTGGCTCAAGTTACCGAGAAAGGCTTGCGCTGGTGATTCCAGATTTACCTTGATCGTATATTCATCAATGACTTCGGAGGAGCTATACGGTCTAATCAGGGCCAGAGAATTGGCAGCTTTGGTGGCCGGGTCGATCACCCGGTCCAGATTGTATTTCACGGCTTCCGCATTAAACGGTGTACCATCATGGAACTTCACACCTTCACGCAGCTTGAATGTATAACTCTTGCCGTCCTCGGATACGCTCCATTCCGTGGCAAGCCAAGGTTTGATGGAACCATCAGGCAGCTGCACGACCAGATTGTCGTAGATCGTCCGGATGGCGCGTACCGTTACGGCAAGCCCACTGCGATGAGGGTCAAGCGTATCCGGTGAAGTGGCGAGTGCAAAAGTCAGGTTGCCTCCTTCAGCTTGCCCGGCCTGCCCCCCACCTGATGCCTGTGCCGTACTGTTCGTGCTGCCTCCCGCCGCTCCGCAACCGGATAATACCATCACCAATACTGTTGCCAATGCCATATATTTCATCCATGAGATAGACCTGTTCATATCGCTTCCCCCTCTGTGTATACAGGTGTCATTAAATTGATGTTTATACCAATACTCTATATATCCTATGAGTTAAGTCGGTTTTAATATAGTACGAAACGTAGTAATTACTTTATTACCGTTTGGAGAACACAACAGACAAAATCAAATGCTCGTTCGCTCCCTATCCGTTATGCCAAATCAGATACAACTTGCTTCTTCGCAGCCGTATAACGGTTAACCGGAATCTGTACCCCAAGGTTACCTCGCAATGTATCGTGTTCATAGTCCGTACGATACAGGCCGCGTTCTTGCAGAATCGGAACAACCAGTTCCACAAAATCAGACAATCCACTTGGCAGCTCCGAAGCAATAATGAAACCATCCGCCGCTTCCGTCTCAAACCATTCCTGAATCTTGTCAGCGACCTGCTCCGGTGTGCCCAAGAATTTGCTGCGTGGTGTTGCTGCCCGCAGAGCCACTTCACGCAAGCTCAATCCTTGCTCTTTGGCATCCTTCTTGATCTTGTCGGTTCCACTGCGGAAACTGTTGCTTCCAATGCCATTCAGCTCCGGGAACGGTTCATCCAGCGGATATTGGGAAAAATCATGGTGTTCGAAGAAACGTCCCAGATAATCCAGCGCTTTATCAATGGTAACCAGACTTGCGATCTCCTGATATTTCTGTTCAGCTTCCTCTTCCGTCCGTCCAACAATAGGATTGATGCCTGGCAGAATAACAATATCCTGTGCAGAACGTCCATAGGAAGCCGCCCGTGTTTTGACATCTTTATAGAATGCCTGTGCATCTTCAATCGTATCGTGTCCAGTAAAGACAGCATCCGCTTCTTGCGCCGCCAGCGTTTTGCCATCTTCCGATGAACCTGCCTGGAAAATCACCGGCTGTCCTTGCCGTGAACGGGCAATATTGAGCGGACCTTGTACGGAGAAAAACTCTCCTTCATGATTAAGCGTGTGCAGCTTGGATGGATCGAAGAATACACCGCTCTCTTTGTCTCTTACAAAGGCATCATCTTCCCAAGAGTCCCACAACCCTTTGGTTACCTGTAAATATTCCGCGGCAATGCGATAACGTTCTGGATGCGAAGGGTGACTGCTCTTGCTATAGTTCTTCGCTGTACCTTCCAGCGGAGAAGTCACGACGTTCCAGCCTGCACGGCCATCACTGATCTGATCGAGGGAACCGAACTGTCTGGCTACGGTGAACGGATCACTATAGGATGTCGAGAGGGTGCCTACCAGTCCAATATGTGAAGTAACGGCAGCCAAAGCGGAGAGGATACTGATTGGTTCGAAGCGATTGAGGAAATGCGGAATGGATTTCTCGGTAATATACAGACCGTCTGCGATAAAGACCAGATCGAACTTGCCTTCCTCCGCTTTCAGTGCCTGACGTTTGTAGAATCCAAAGTTAACGCTGGCATCCGACAGAACCTCCGGGTGTCTCCATGTGGTGTTGCTTCCTCCAACCCCATGAATAATGGCTCCAAATTTCAAACTGCGTTTCGCTGTCATATGCACTCCGCCTTCCTTGGATTAGAATCTTCAAAAGAATGATCAAGGGCCAACTGAACTGATTACGTATGCGAAATAACTTAAAAGTTAACTATTCCTATGAGTTTGGTTTGTTTTAATTTCACAAATCTTATCACTGCCCCGTTAAAGGGTCAACAGCGTGACTAATAGATTTTTTCTATATGAACATTGAAGATGTAAATAAGACCATTTACATCCCAAATAAGCCATAACTTATGAACGTTCCAGCTGCTGTACAAATGCGATCTTGCATCATGCAGCAACCGGAACAACTTGCTCCAAAGGTATATATCAACTCCCGTTAGACTGCTGTCGCTTCGTCCGCTCGTGCCAGAAGTTCAGCCAGCTTCTCCAGATCAGGTTCCAGCAAGGCTTCAAACTTGCCGTCCCCTCCCACTTCAATAACGGGTACATGCCGAATGCCATATTTTGCTTCAAGCACATCACGCAGCACGTCATTACCCTGCACTTCAATGTTCTCAAAAGGCTGGTTTCGCTCTGTCAGAAATGCTTTCACTTCCCCGCAGAAATGACAGCCTGTTTTGCTCCACAGCACGACTTTTTTGGTTGATGATGACATCGACATACCTCCTGATTGTTTTTAAGATCAAGATCTGGGCGATTAACTATGAACGACCTAGACCTTCAATTCCCATCTGTTAAATAAGAATTATGGCTCTAAATGTACTCCCGTGCCCTTCCTACGTCAATGGATCTGCTAATAGAATAAACCTATAACCAAATAGAAAGATTAAATTATAAATTTGAAAGATGGCTTATTTTACAGGAATGAATCGCTCTGCTTCAGTAGTCTAGCTAACAACTCATATGTAATATTCGGACGCGGAATGAATCAGAGCGATTACACAGGGTACCGCTACATTTTCCATTCCGCATCATACTGCTAATCTGGATAAACAGATCGCCTGACATTACAGATCTGGGTTCAAGAGCTGAGGTGGGGCGATAATGGGCCAGCCTTCTTCCATCGAATTCAGTTGGTCCGCAGACACGCTGATAATATGCCCAGAATGTACACCCCAACGTTCTGCCGCATAGACCGATACAAATCGTCTCCGCTTGTCTCCACTGATCTGATATCGAATCTCGGGTGCATCCACTGCGGCAATAATACTTCCTTCTGCCCATCCATGGGGAGAACCATGAACCGCTGTCGTATGCACCTGTTGTGATTCCCTCGGCCATCTTTGCACGTCCCCCGCTGATATCAGTGCTTCTCCGGCAGGAATGGCGAGCAGGTCCGGTTTGGCAACCTGAACAGGAGATATTCCACGCGGTACAGGGATGTTCAACTTACGCCGCCGACCGCCAGTTAAAGTATAGACCTCTCCTTTGGCATCGGACAGGAACGAACCTTCCGGGTAGAAGTCATAACTGTGTCTGAACTGTAATGCTGGATCTTGGCTGCCCTGCGTTGAGATTCGCTGACGCGGATCCATTGGGTTTGTGTCACCCTCCTCTTGTTGACCGGATGGGGTACCAGAGGTTTGTTGTCTAGCCAAGCGGGAGGTTTCGGCAACCAGCGCATGGGGATCTCCCCACTTTTGGCTATAAAACTGCTCGTTATCCTTATTCACTACAGCAAAGTCTTGCTCACCCAAGGCTTTCATACTGACACTTCCGAAGTGGTGGATAAAAGCATCCCCGGCTACCGCAAGTTGGTATCCTGCCAGCTTCACCCGGATGATCCAGTCATCATCTTCGAAATTGCCCACCGCGTACCCTTCGTCAAGATAACCTACCCGTTCCAGCAGCTCCCGTGAGAACAACCAGCAGAATCCGACCAAGCGATCGGTTATTCGATGTTTGTCTGCATCCGGACGATTATGTGTGGCGGCAAAAGACCACATCTCTTCTACCTCACGGTACGGAACCTGAATCTGCTGATCCCCGCCAATATAGTTGGTCACCGGGCCCACCACACCAATCTTCGGATCACTGGCAAGACAAGTCATCATGTTATCCAGCCAGCCCGGAGTAACGAGCGTATCGTTGTTCAGCACGATGATATGTCGTCCTCTCGCCATCATCAGTCCATGATTGACACCTCCGGCAAACCCCCGGTTCTTATCCAGGGCAGCCACCCTCACCATGCCGCCTTTGCGGAGCATCGCCTCGGCAGTTCCATCCTTGGAGGCATTATCCACGACAATGATCTCGAAGGGAGCAGGGGTATGCTTCTCGATACTGGACACACATTGCAGCACATACTCCCGCTGATTGTACGTGGGGATAATGATGCTAACTCCTTCAAAAACAAGACCAAACGAGCTCTGTCCCTGGCGGACACCTTCGTTGTATCCTCTGGTATACCCCTGTTTGTAGAGCCTGGCGCCTTTGGGTGTGCGCCTGCTTTTGCCTTTACGTCTGGATTTCCGTATTGAGCGACGACCTGCTGCATGCAGGACTGCCATGTCAGATCGCGAGACATCGTTTTGTGTGGCACGGCGGGCCGCTTTTTTTTCGTTGCTTATGCTGCCATTCCTGCTGGTTTCACTGCGGCTGTTCTCACTGCGGCTGTTCTCACTGCGAGTGCTGATATTTGGAATGATGTTCAGATGACTGTGACCCTTTCGACGGACTACGTTTCGAGCCTTAACCTTGTTGCTACGGCTATGACGTTCTTCCCCGCGCTGTTGATCGGGTGTGCTCATGTTGCTCCCTCCATTTCCACTTGTCCGTGAGGCTAACACGCACATAACCAGCCCCCGGACGTCCACTAGAGTTGAAGCTCTCCTGTTACCAGTTTGTCAGCCAAATGTCCAAAGTCCAGAGCAACCTTGCCGAGTTCACCTGCAATTCGCCGACACAGAATGACCGCCGGAATTCCCGCCGCCACCAACGCGATATCAAAAGCATGTTCTGAGGTTTGCTGCATCACCCTCGGAATATCCATAACTCCCGCCACAGAACCAATGATACCTGTGACATGAATCCCCCGGTTATGCAGCAGTGCCGCAAGCTCTGGTGCCTGGCTGCCTATGAGCAGAACCCGCCGTCCTTGCAGCAAGGGCAACACCAGACCGGACTGATGCAGACTGTAATTGATCGTGGAACTGGTCAATTTCAGCCGGGACCAGTCAATCCCGAAGTGGCGCAATACCGGGAATAACAGCCCCTGGAATGTCGGCGCTCGTGAGATCGGCACGCCAACCCAGTCGGCGGCCTGTATGGCTTCCGCAAGCATCGCGCGGATGTCGGGGGTTGAGCATGGCACCCCTGCATAGGGCAGAAACGGTGCCAGCTCCTGTACTTCGTGGCCTGGCAGCACCGTATCGGCTGCCAGCGTGAGCAGTTCGCCATCTCCGAGGCGAACGACAGACAATGGGCGCTGCGCATCCAGCGCCGCCGTGATGTGTCCAGCCATCTCATGAGGGCTGGACAGCCGGGCCAGGCTGGGCGCGTATTGGCGGAATCCCGCCGCGATCAGATCTGCCGCCGCCACGGCAGGCAGAATGTGATCCGGCGGGATGTGCTGCGCCACCAGCGCCTCCCCGCCGGCGAATACGCCGTCGCGGTAGCCCTCGGCGTAGCCGCCGGGCACGGCCTCCGCCTGCACTGCGTGCTCCGCGGGCGGAGGCGGCAAGCCCTTCGCGCTGCCCGCCTTCGCGCCGGCAGCGCCTCCCCGCCCCGCGGGGGCGACACCCTTCGGGTGTGTCGCCTGGCGCGGGGCGGGGCCAGCACCGCTGGCAGGCATCGCCTGTGGCGTGCTGGCTTGCGGTGCTGGCATGGGCGCACGGCGCATCGCCGTGCGCTGCTTGGCGCGGGCAGCGGCACGCCGGCCCCGCGCGGATGCAGGCCTGCGCCCAGCAGTGGCCCGGCGCAGGCCTGCTTTGCCGGTGCGGCTAGCTCTTGCCGCTTTGTTCGCGCTCGCACGGCCAGCTTTGCCTGCTCTGCCAACAGCACTGCCTGTGCTGCTCGCTTTCCTTGCAGCAGCCTTATGCGCTGCGCCGGCAGATGTACCCGCTTTAGTCGGGGTACTACGTTTCCCTGACTTCACACCTCTGACTCCAGCAGACCCTGTATCTGCTGATGCCGGAGTGCCACTGCCCATAAATACGGCCGGGTGGATGCCCCGGGGTTTACCCGACACGGAGACCCTAGCGGCCCCGGTGCGTGTCACTACTCTCACGCCATTCCCTCCTTTGGCATGCACGAGGATTGTCGCTGCGCAAAGCGCCGGAGCATCCTTCCAGCTCCGGCGCAGAGTGTTCTGCTCCCATGGGGCACCGCACAGCGGCAGCATCAGTCGCATATATTTTAGGGCAATTGTCCTTTCATACGGACAGCTGCTTCCTGGAGCGATTCAAATGTACCTGCATCACTCCAGTATTTCTGCAAAATGTCGTATTCCAGTCCGCCAGCAGACGCGTAGTAATTATTCACATCCGTAATTTCAAGTTCTCCACGCGCAGACGGCGCAATGTTGCGAATCAGGTTAAATACATGATCGTCATACATGTATATGCCCGTCACACAATAAGAGGTTTTCGGCTGGCTTGGCTTCTCCTCAATGTACGAGATTTGCTCTGGATGCTTTGGATCAAAAACAGGCACCCCGTAACGTCGTGCATCATCCACCTCTTTGAGCAGTACTCGCGCTGTACCAGCAGGTTGCTGCATGTAACGATCCACATAAGGCTTCAGATCATCGCTGAAGAGATTATCACCGAGAAGCACAACGAATTTTTCGCCAGGAAGGATAAATGTGGTCGCCAGATCCAACGCTTCCGCAATCCCGCCTGCCTTTTCCTGAATGCGATAAGTCAACTTGACCCCATGATCCGCTCCCCCACCAAGATACTCTGTATATAACCCGGCGGAATGTTTGTTGATCACAATCAATAGTTCATCAATGCCTGCCTGACGGAGCCTGTCGATGCCATACATAATCATCGGATGTTTACCGACTGGAAGCAGATGTTTGTTAATGAGCCGGGTCAGCGGATACAGTCTAGTTCCTGTTCCGCCGGCAAGAATTACACCTTTCATTCCACGTTCCCTCCTTCATCGGATATGTCCATATATTCAAGCGGATCGACATGCCATTTGTTCATAAAAATCGAACGATTACGCTCAAGCAGCTGTTTCCACGCTACCGGATCTGTCTTCTGGAAGCTGGCACTTCCCTGATGATGCACGAGAACATCTCCACATACCAGCAGGCGATATCCCTGCAATCTTGCTCTATAACAATAATCGTCATCCTCATAGTGTCCCGGAGAATATGCCTCGTCAAGCAGCCCAACTGATTCCACGACATCTCGTTTCATCAGCATGCACAGACCGACGATCCGGCGTACTTCCCTCCACCTTGAAGAATCCGCAACATTATTGGAATTGGCCAACTCCTGAAAATGTTCCATGTCCCGAAACTGCAATTTAATCTGCTGGATGCCGCTTGCATAATTCGTAACAGGACCCGTGATCCCAATACTTGCGTCACTGTACAGAGCCGTTCGCAGGTTCTCCAGCCAACGGGGCGTGACCGTAACATCATTGTTCAACAGCAACAACTCATCCCCGCAAGCTGCACGAAGTCCAGCGTTACACGCTGCCGGAAACCCCCGATTGTCCGGGAACCTTACAAATCGAATTCGCTCCAGCGCACAATATTCAGCCGTTCCATCCGTCGAACCGTTATCTACCACGATAATTTCATATAACGCAGGATCGCCCGAGTATTGACGTATGGCATCGATGCAGGGCCTGATCAGATCCAGCCCATTGTAAGTTGGGATAATCATACTCGTCAGTGTCATTAGGCGTTCCTCCTGTAAGCGACTTCTACACGGGAGAGTGTATGTGCTTGGGCTGGATTCCAACCTGTACCCAGCAATGTAGCCAGTGCCTCCAGATGATCTCCGATGATCAATTTGGCGACATCATTCCCACTTCCCGTGTTACCAGGACGCAACCGATTGGAACGAATAACATCCACCTGACTTGGTGCCGAGACGTTCATTCCATGCTGAATAGCTAGACTTTGTGCCTTAGGTGGAACGGCCAGTGATGCTGACTTCACGGTCTGAATCATACGACGAGACAATGCATGAGGCACGGCTGTCATGGAATTGGAACCAAGATCTGCCCTGCCTAATGTCCGGTTCAGATATGCTTTGATCCGGCTTACCTCATCCTGGCCTGCAAACGCAGGCAGCAAAGACGTCAGATTATTCAACGCCACATCCTGTCCCCGATCAACCGCGAACAGAAAGGGTGCAAGCTGTTCAGCCGAGACGACCATATCCCCATCCACAAAAAGTACCGTCTCCGCATCCGTCATCTTGGCTCCAAGTGCCCGGCCCACATCATGTCCTGCCCGATCCGGTTCATAGATTACTGTAAGTCCCGGCTGCCTTAGTACCTGCTTCAAACTGTCATCTGTCGTTCCATTCAGTACCACAATAATATCCGTCAGAGGCAACCGCTTTAGTTGCAATAACACCTGCCCCAGTGTGTGTTCCTCATTACAGGCACAGACAACAGCAACAGCCGAATGACGAAGAGGTAGAGGCACGATCTGGAATGAATGCCCCGAGGCCTGAGCATAACCTTGCATAAATGCCTTACCTGCCTTCAGAGCTAGCTCGAAGTTGCTTAGCTCCGCAACGTTCACCGCGTGTGCATTCCATACGAGACGTGCATGTTCTTCTGATAGTGTGTTGTTCGCCTTTGCCTCCCTTCCTGCAACTTGCCCCGCTTTCCACATCAAGTGTAGATCTACTTGGCCAGACTTTGCTCGGCTTCTTCTTTTTTTTTGAATATCTACATGTTTCTTGTTCCTATGACGCTTGTTCATTACTGTTCTTCCTGCTGTCATTTGTCTACTTGTTGTCCGCCTGCGGCGGACAACCCCTGAACGTCCCTTCATTTCCTCACCTCCAGCATGTTGCATCATCCGATGCGACATGCTTACCTCGCCAGGTTGCGAACACGTTGCAGATCGGTATAACCTCCGCGGGGACCGAGCGTATCCGTAATCCACTTAATCGCTGCCATATGATCATTCAGTACCACTTGACTGAGCGGATCAGGTCCTCTTCGCTTCTTGATTCGTACTGCATTCATTCTACCCACAGGTACGTGATGAACAGCGCGTACCCGAAGTCCGCCGATCACTGCCTTCGCTTGTGCGAGTGGCGGAACTTCCAGTGAGGATATCCCCATGACCTCAAGCCCTTTTCGGCTTATTGCATGTGGAATTGCTGTCATGGATGCCCCCCGGAGATCGGATCTTGCGAGTATGCTGTTCAACATGTGTTTGGCCTCCACTACCGGATGAACGGGATGATGAGTGACCGGCCCATGGTAGTCGTTAAGCGCCACATCCGTTCCCTTCAGCACAGCCTTCACGTAAGGTGCAAGGTGCTCTGCGGGAATTGCGATATCTGCATCAGTAAATAACAATACCTGACCGCGCGCCTCCGCTGCGCCTACTTTTCGTCCTCCATCATGCCCCAGTGCTTCGGCATACGTGAGCACTCGTGCTCCAGCCCGTTTGGCTGCGTTAGCCGTACCGTCTGTAGAACCATTCACAATGACAAGCACTTCAGCATCACGGCATATCCGCAGCGCTTCACGGACAACTGCACCAATCCTTTTCTCCTCATTCATAGCAGGGATAATGACCGAGAGCATCGGTCGCTGAGACCCCCCCCTGTGTGAAGGAGCATCACTCATGCCATTTTCCGCTCCATTCTCTACTCCATCCTTAGCCTGTGACATCAGCTGTTTGGATGGAATAACGAACGTATAGGCCTTTGTACCCTTTTTGTGTCCAGACTTCCATCTTCGTTTCTTCAGCACTGTTTTTCTTCGTGTCACATTGGTTCGGGTTGCATAACGTGCTGTGGTACGGGTTTTGCGCAACAGTTTCACCTCCCGCATTCGATCATCGGCATGCCAAGGGAGTACACGTTATTCTATGTATTCGTGGAGCAGTGGAAACGGCGTTTGTCCTTGCACTAAGCAGGTTCTCCCTGTGAACACGAGGGTACAGGCCTTGCTTTTAGACAAAATACGTCAAAATATGTGAAAAACGCTACCTCTCCCCTACTTCAGACACAAATTTAACAAAAATCTAAAATTGTATCTTTTCCAAAGTTTTACATTGTGATAATATACGTTCCAAGCAGTTTTATTTACAAAAATAACCTTGTGGTGAACATAAGTTCCCCTATATTTTTTAAATCAATTTATTGACCTTAGGTTGATTAGATTATGACCTCATTCACAGATCTTGTTAAGCAGATACATTCTACTCTTGAGAGGAGTGATGCCGTTCAGAACATACTGCCTTTGTCATTTACGCAAACCCGGATTGAACACCCCAGTTTTCCGTGAACGTATCTTCTACCTGCGCAATTGGACAACCCCCGGCTTTCTGAAAGAGGAACACAATAGACGATTCAACCTTCGGGTTGAACTGAATAAACGGTTATCCTTTTTGTTTGGTGTCGTGCTTAACACTTCCCGAGCTAAGGCCAAGCCGATTTTGTTCCAATCGTTTCTTGTCTCATTCCACGCTTCAGGTCTAGCCCCACGCTCCGCGCTGCCCAAGTTGCAGACGGAATTCCAACCGAGACTGGCATGAACATTTTCCAACCAAAAATAAGTTTAAGAATGGGAGAGTTTACTATGAAATTTGCCAAAGTTATGCCAACAATTCTTGGAGGAGCTCTTTTGCTCGCTTCCGTATCCTCTGCTACTGCAGCTCCAGTGTCTGATCAATCCATTCCACTTCAGGCCCCTTATGCCTCTGAGGAGGGTATTCCATTGAACAGTGGAACAGATGACACTATCTTTAATTATCTTGGACAGCAGGAACAATTTCTGAATTCCGATGTGAAATCCCAGCTCAAAATTGTCAAAAGAAACACAGATACATCTGGCGTAAGACACTTCCGCCTGAAACAGTATATTAAAGGTATCCCGGTTTATGGTGCAGAACAGACGGTCCACCTGGACAAAACCGGAGCCGTGAGCTCCGCACTTGGCGATCTTCCACCGATTGAAGAGCAGGCCATTCCGAATGATGGTGTAGCCGAGATCAGCGGAGAAGACGCGATCCAGATTGCAACCGAAGAAGCAACCTCCCGGATTGGAGAGCTTGGTGCCGCGGAAATCACGCCTCAAGCTGAATTGAACATCTATCATCATGAAGAAGATGGTCAGACATATCTGGTTTACATTACGGAAGTAAACGTACTGGAACCTGCCCCTCTACGGACCAAATATTTCATTAACGCAGTGGATGGCAGTATCGTATCCCAGTTTGACCTCATTAACTTCGCTACTGGAACAGGTACAGGTGTACTCGGTGATACCAAAACCCTGACAACCACCCAATCCGGCAGCACCTTCCAACTGAAAGACACCACTCGTGGCAATGGCATCCAAACGTATACGGCAAACAATGGCTCCTCACTGCCTGGTAGCTTGCTTACAGATTCGGATAATGTATGGACCGATCGTGCAGGTGTAGATGCTCATGCTCATGCCGCTGCTACGTATGATTTCTACAAAAACAAATTCAACCGTAACGGTATTAATGGTAACGGATTGTTGATCAGATCAACCGTGCACTACGGCTCCAATTACAATAACGCCTTCTGGAACGGGGCACAGATTGTCTTTGGTGACGGAGATGGAACGATGTTCCGATCCCTGTCTGGTGATCTGGATGTTGTGGGTCATGAATTGACGCATGGTGTTATTGAATATACAGCCAATCTGGAATATCGCAATGAACCAGGCGCACTCAATGAAGCCTTTGCCGATATTTTCGGTAATACGATCCAAAGCAAAAACTGGCTGCTCGGTGATGATATCTACACACCTAACACTCCAGGAGATGCGCTGCGCTCCCTCTCCAACCCTACATTGTATGGTCAACCTGACAAATACAGCGATCGCTACACAGGCTCACAGGACAACGGCGGTGTCCATATCAACAGTGGTATCATCAATAAAGCCTATTTCCTTGCTGCTCAAGGCGGAACACATAATGGTGTGACTGTTACCGGAATCGGCCGGGATAAAGCGATCCAGATTTTCTACAGCACACTGGTGAACTACCTGACACCAACGTCCAAATTTGCCGCTGCCAAAACAGCTACCATTCAAGCAGCCAAAGATCTGTACGGAGCAACTTCCGCTGAAGCTACTGCTATTACCAAAGCGTATCAAGCTGTAGGCCTGTAAAATCTTATTTTATTGTAGTTGAACTTATAATGTACTCATCCTAATGGTAACAAAACGTTCAGACACCCCTCACCGTCCGAACGGATTAAGCTGATATCAATCAAAAGCGGTGTCCCGGACAACTCTGGACACCGCTTTTGTCATTTGTTTATTACGGATACAATCCTGCACTATCCTTGCGAAGGTCCCGCAGCAATCCATGACAACAATCCGTACGTATGCTTGCAATCTGCTGTACGTGACACTTCAAGTACCGCTTCATCCTCACTCTGCGAGAGCAAGGAAATCTGGAATCCCCGATCATTACTCATGCCCACAATCACATAATGTTCTGAAGCAAATGATTCTTCAAAAACAACAGTTACCTCTGTGCATACTTCACTCTCTGGCAGTACAAAAGCTTCCATTCCGAATTGTTGTACAACCGGTTGTTTGCTTACGCTGCGAACGGGCTGGAAGGCCAGATGTTTGGCTTGAACTGCCCCCGATTGCAACTGGTTGCTGCCCACGGCATCATCACACAGATGCTCCTGTTTAATCGATTGTTCACTTAACATAAACTCCGTAGTTCCAGCGATCTCCTGTGACTGTTCAAGCTGTGGTTGCTGAGCCTGTTCTGCCGGCTCTGTCGTGAACAAAGCTGCCGGTAGTTCGCCAAGCTGATCTGTTTCGGATATCAGTTCTTGTTGTTGCTCCAGACCAGCACTCGGTATTGCCTCGACGATTACCTGCTGTGATTGCTGTACACCTTCATTTTCTGGTTGAAGCAATCCCTCTTGTCTTTTGATAGCTGCCAGTTGCTCCAGCGTTTCTCCACTGAACTGACGGATCGCATTCCATATCTCTTCGCTCAGATGCGCTGGACCTACAATCCCCGCATTCAAATGATTAGAGGTAATACTCTGCTCACTCAGCTTGCTGCCGTTCACGCTGCCATCGGCCAATTTGGCACTGGTGACGGACCCATTTTGCAGATGAACCCCGCTTACTGCTTCCTCTTCCAGATGAGTTGTGCGAATACTGCGTTCTTGAATATGATCAGCATGAATGGTTCCATCCTGGATATGACGTGTTTGCACACTTTTGTCGGCTATGTGGATAGCCGATACCGCACCTTCAAGCAATTTATTACCGTTTACACTGCCGTCAGCCATTTTGGCACTTGTTATGGAACCATTGTGCAGATGAATCGAACTTACCGATTCGGCTTTGAGGTGGGAGATTCCAATGCTTCGCTCTTGAATATGGTCAGCATGTATGGCTTTCTCTTGGATATGACGCGATTGCACACTTCCATTGGCAATATGGACATCCGACACCGCATCTTCAAGCAGTTTGTTGCTGCTCACACTGCCATCCGCCAGTTTGGCACTCGTTACAGATTCATTTTGCAGATGAACCGCACTTATTGCTTCCTCTTCCAGATGGAACGTACCAATGCTGTGCTCCTGAATATGATCAGCAAGGATCGCTCCTGCCTGGATATGGCGAGTTTGCACACTTTCCGACGCGATATGGCTCCCCAATACAGTATCTTCGAGCAATTTGCTGCCACTAATGCTACTGTCAGCCAATTTGGCACTTGTTACGGACCCATTTTGCAGATGAACCGCACTTACGGCTTCCTCTTCCAGATGGGCTGTGCCTATGCTTCGCTCCTGAATATGACCAGCATGAATAGCTCCTGCCTGAATATGCCCGGATTGCACACTTTCCGATGCGATATGAATCCCGGATACCGTACCTTCGAGTAACTTGCTGCCAGTTATACTGCCATCCGCCAGTTTGGCACTCGTTACAGATCCATTTTGCAAATGAATGGCACTTACAGACTCCTCTTCCAAATGTGCTGTGCCAATGCTCCGCTCTTGAATATGATCAGCATGAATGGCTCCTGCCTGAATCTTACTGGATTGCACACTATCGTCTGCAATGTGGATATCTGATACTGCTCCTTCGAGCAACTTGCTGCCGGTTACACTGCCGTCGGCCAACTTGGTACTTGTTACAGATCCATTTTGCAGATGAATGGCACTTACTGCTTCCTGTTCCAAGTGAAGCATGCCAATGCTGTGTTCCTGAATATGGTCAGCAAGGATTACTCCTGCCTGGATATGGCGGGATTGCACACTTTCAGAAGCGATATGGATTCCCGACACCGCATCTTCGATCAACTTGCTGCCGGTTACACTGCCGTCAGCCAGTTTGGCACTGATGACAGATCCATTTTGCAGGTGAATCGCACTTACTGCTTCCTCCTCCAGATGGGTTGTGCCGATGCTCCGCTCCTGAATATGGTCAGCATGAATGGCCCCAGCCTGAATATGCCCGGTTTGCACACTTTCGGATGCAATATGAACCCCCGATACGGTTCCTTCAAGCAATTTGCTGCCGTTGATACTGCCATCCGCCAGTTTGGCACTTGTTACAGATCCATTTTGCAAATGAACTGCACTTACAGACTCCTCATCCAGATGAACTGAGCCAATACTGCACTCTTGAATATGATCAGCAAGGATTGCGCCTTCTTGGATATGACGGGTGTGCACACTTTCATTGGCAAGGTGAGTAGCCGATACGCTTTCTGCGGCTAATTTGCTGCCATCCACACTACCCGTTGCTAGTTTGGAGCGTGTTACAGATTCATCCTGCAAAATAATCGTACTTACCGCTTCTTCTTCCAGATGAGATGTTCCGATGCTGCGTTCATGGATATGATGAGGAAGAATTTCACCATCTTGAATATGACGGGAATGCACAGCTCCTTGCTGTAGGTGAACAGCACTTGTCGACTCTGCCTGAAGATGCAAACCACTGATCAAACCTGGCTGAAGGTGGGCCGCTGTAATGGATAAAGGTGCCAGATGGTCTGTTTCGACAGATCCGGGTGCCAAGTGATGCGATGTTACCACCTGTTCAGCAATATGCTCCTCATGAATGATGTCTGGCTTCAGATGCTGTGAGCTCACTACTTGAGTCCCCAAATGGTCAGATTTCACGCTGCCTTCAGCCAGATGGACGGATTGTACAACGGATGGCTGCAAGTGCTCGCTACCTACAGCAGCCTGTTGCAGTTCTGTCCCGGATACCGAGTCTGCTGTCAAATGGTCCGCACTTATGGAGCCATGTTGAAGTTTGTTGCCGGTAATACTGCCATCAGCAAATAATTCCGGCGAGCGTATTTCTTCCGACAAATGTTCCAGGGAAACGGCATGCTGCTTCAAGTGATATCCGCGAATGGTTCCTGCTGGAATATGTTTGGCGTTAATACTCTCTGCCATAATCTTGGAAGAAGTCACGCTGCCGTCTGCCAGTTTAGCTGACGTGACAGCAAAATCCGCCAGTTTATCTGTGGCAACACTTTCTGGTGAGAGCTTGGGGGAGGTAACCGCATGATCTGTTAGATGAGGCGGAAAAATGGACCCGCCAGCCAGCTGGGCTGAAGTTACACTATCAATAGCCAATTTGTCTGTTGTGACCGCAGCCCGTGCAATCGCATCCGTTTCAACACTGCCCGGCTGAAGATGAGGTACACCTACAGCATGTTCTGTCAAGTGTTCCGATTTCACTGCATAAGGTCTCAGGGCCTCGGAACCCACGCTGCCTGGAGCCAGATGTGTCCCTGTGACTCCACCACTCGCAAGATGCGAGGATATAACACTTCCCGGGGCAAGCGCTCTGCTACTCACCGATGCCGTTCCAAGCTTTTCTGTTGTCACACTTCCATCCGCGAGTTTAACGTCTGTAACGGCAGCATCCTGCAATTCATACGTACCCACGGCCGACTCTGCAAGATGCCGCTCACACACCACGTCGTCTGCAAGAGCGTCTCCGGACACACTTCCGGCAGATAGATGAGCTGCCTCGATGCTTCCACTTGCAATGTGAATAGAGTGAATTGCGGAATTGTCCACATGTACCGGCGTAATTCCCCGATTTGCAATGTGTTCCGCACGAATGGACCCTTTGGCAAGATGTTTACCCTGTACGGCTTCATCCGCAATTTTGGAAGAAATGACGCTCTGATCAGAGATCTTGGATGCCGTAATGGACTGTTCCAGCAATTTTGCTGTTCCAACAGACTGGTCTGCCAGTTTGCTACTGGTTACTGCACCTTCTGTCAAATGCTCACTGCCCACTTCTCCATTACCAATCTGCTCCTTGCCAACGGAATGAGCTCGAATCTGACTTGATCCGATTGAACCGTCCAGCAGATGTCTTCCCGTTAGTGAACCCTCAGCTAAATGTCTTGTTTGTATGGATCCATCCTCTATCTGGTCACTTCCAATACTGCCATTTAATAGTTGTGAACGACCGACAGACCCTTCTGCCAGATGTGTCTGTTTAACAGCACCTGCCTGAATATGGTGAGACTCGATGGAGTGTTCTTCGATTTTGCTGCCTGTGACAGCAGCTTCACGAATTTTGGTTGTAGTCACTGCATCGTCAGCCAGTTTGGAGGTATTCACAGCTCCTCCCGTGAGATGCCTTGTATCCACCCCGCTAATCGCGATCTTGTCTCCAGTTACGGCATGATTCTTGATTAATTCTTCCGTTACCAGCATGCGGCTGAGATGTCTTGTGCTGATAGAACCGTCGGCAATTTTGGCCGAATCGATGGCCTGGTTGCCAAGCTTCTGAGAAGTAATACTGCCATCTCTGATTTTCTCGCCTGCAATCGAAGCATTTCGTATTTTGTGACCAGACACAGAACCGTCAATCAGGTGCTCCTCAGATACAGACGCTTCCGCAAGTTTCGCTGAAACAATGGCCCCGTCTGCAATGTGAATACTGGTCACCGCATAATCCTGCAATGCTTCACTGCCGACCGCATCCGGTTTCAGCTTGGAGGCATCTACAGAGAAAGGAGCCAATTTGCTCTCCGTAACAGCAAATTCACTCAAGTCGTCCGTGTAGATGTAATGTCCGGTATGACCCGGCATCTGGTTCTGGTTCAGGATCTGTAGCCGGTCCTTGTTTGTTGTTTCTTGCTTGATGATACCCACCTCTTCTTCCAGAACAAGCGGAGCCACACTGCTAACCTGAATCTGCTTATCCGAGATATCTTCTGTCTCGATTTCCTTGCTATCAGACTCTACGGGTTCCGGCTTGATTTCGGCTTCGATCTCCAACTCTTCCAGCTCGTTTGTTGAAGCAGGTAACTCCATTGAGTCGAATAGGAATTCTTCCGACTCCTGAACAGCTCTCGAATCCCTTTTATTTGTATTCAAGCGTTCTTCCCTATTCACAGTGAAACCTGAGTTCATCTTGTCTGCCCGGCGATCAGTCAGTTCCAATTCCTTGTATTTCGGGCTCACATGCCGCAGTTTCGGCGTCGGAACCTTCTTTTTGCCATTTTTACTCATGCAGCTTGCTCCTTCCTCTAACGTTCGTCTCCGGCATCATATGCTTCCATATGGGCATCTGCCACTTCATTTATGACTTTTGCGGATTCCAGAGCACGAATGTACAGGCGTCAAGACAGGAAGGTTCGATGATCTTCGTGGAAATAGGCGTGTCAGGGCTGCAGAGGAAAGGCGGCTGTCCACGCCCCCGTCCCAGTCATGTCATAGGATATTATATCTAGGTCGTGTCTGAAAACTCGCTGAAGTGCATCTTTAACCGTCTTTTCGCCCCCTGCTGTGTCACTTTCCCTAGACGTGCCCCGGCACGCCTGCGGAGAACTTCCTTGCTTGGAACAAAAATTCGGCAAAACCTGCTTCCTTCAGAGTTTTAGACACGCCCTGAGCAAGCACTAGTGCTTGGCGATGCATCTTACACACCGGTCTGCGTTATCGCGATGTCTGAGCCATGCGGTGACAGGCCGGCATTCCATGAATGGACGATCCATGGTCGCGATAACATCGAAGGAGGAACGGTCATGCTCCAAGAAACGATCGGCATTATGTTCGATTCACGCATGTACCGGGGGATACCGGCCGGAAGGACCGGTCAGGAATCACTCGCGAATTATGAACAGGCAGCGGCCAGTTATGGATTAACTCCCTGCTTTTTGAGGCTGGAAGATATCGATTCGGATCAAAAAACATGTCTTGCCTATGTAAAAAAAGAAGGCAGATATGTTCGCGAGCGCATGCCACTGCCCTCCGTCATTCATAACCGCTCACTCCAGCTTCGCCGGACGGAACAGCATCAGATTACCAAGCTGATGTTGCAGGGTATCCAGGTATTCAACGTTCGCAACCGGTACCGTAAAGATCACATTCATGACATGCTTCATCAGGACCTCGCCTTGCGAGAACACTTGCCCCATGCAGTTAAAGCTACGCCAGAGTCTCTGGCCTATATGATGGAACAACATGATGACCTCGTCATCAAACCATGTAGCGGTAGCATTGGTCATGGGATTATGCGAGTCTTTGAGCGAGATGGACAGTGGAAACTAACTTGTGAGACGAAGGCGGCACGCAAAGGGTGGGCTACCTTCCGATTGAGCAAAGGACAGCTTCCTTCCGCCACCCTAAGGCGGATCTTTCGCCATGCCTACCTCATTGAAGAGCGTATCCCACTGGTACGTTATGAGGGCAGGCCGGTAGATTTGCGGGTATCTGTACAACGTGGCAGCGATGGTCTTTGGGGAATAACAGGCATGTTTGCCAAAGCGGCTCCTGCCCATACGTTTGTCAGCAATATCGCCCAGGGCGGTAAAGTCATGAAGCTCGCAGAGGCCCTTGGATTAGGAGAATCTGGCTTCGAGTTGGCTCGACTGGAATACAGAATCGGACTCGTTGCACTTCGAATTGCCCAGAACCTGTCGGCCAGTCTGCCACATCTGGCTGATCTGGGCCTTGATCTCGGGATAACGCGCAGCGGCCAGATCTATTTTATTGAATGCAATGGACGGGATCAGCGTTACGGTTTTCGCAAGGCGGGAATGTCGGAACACTGGAAGGCAACGTACAGCAAACCGATGGCTTATGGGCGTCTGCTGCTGGAACAGAATTCGAGAATTCCGAGACAACCGCAGACATACGATAGGAGACTATATTGATTTCGTGTGCATTCTGTGTCAATATTATGCAGAACGGCCGGTCTTGCCGGCCTTGAAGTTCGCATTAACCCTAAGGGGGATATTCATGGCAAAAACGCTGTTGCGATTAATGACCGAGCTTTCTTCGCGCAAATGGATCTCCCGGACCGTGGGAGCCTTCTCCAAAAGCCGGGGAAGTAAGGCATTTATCCCTTATTTTGTCCGGACCTACGACATCCCTGTTCAGGAGGCCGAGAAAGACTGGAAGGAATACCGTTCACTGAACGATTTCTTTACCCGCAAATTAAAGCCGGGCATGCGCCCGTTGGAACTTTCAGAGCATGCACTGATCAGCCCGGTAGATGCCAAGATTACGGCAGCCGGTCCAATATCTGCAGGGACACTCCTGAATGTTAAGGGACAAAATTATACACTTGCTGAATTATTAAACCATTCTCCCCATCTGGAGAAGTACAAGCACGGGTACGGGTTCGTCCTCTATCTCAGCCCTCGCGACTATCACCGCATTCATGCACCTGTCAGCGGCCGCAAAATAGAGAGCGAACACATCAAAGGCAAAGTTTATCCCGTGAATGACTTTGGCCTGACCCATATGAGATCCGTGCTTAGTCGAAACGAACGACTCATTACGTATATCGCACATGATTACGGTGAAGTGGCAGTTGTCAAAGTAGGTGCGATGAACGTGAGTAGCATACAATATGCTGATACGGACATAAGTACCTGGGCACAAGGCGATGATCTGGCCTATTTTGAATTCGGTTCCACCGTTGTTCTGCTGACGCAGAGTGGCACATTCGAACCAAACCCGGGCTTACAGCCAGGCGATTCTGTCAAAATGGGCGCATTGCTTGGTCGTTTGAAACCGAAGAACTAATGAGTCCATACGCAAATAAAGAGGATGGCGCAGCACCTGTAACCAGGTATTGCGCCATCCTCTTTATGAATTCATATTCATCCATATATACATGCAATACGAAGCTTCGCTCCGTCGTTATTGGTCTGCTGAGTTCTCCTCAAAACCACACATCTTGCAAGTCCTCTGCCGGTTTGAAGCGACGCAGACGGTTCCGGAAAATATTGCATCCCTTCGTAGAGCATCCCCGGTTGCGGACCCGACGTTTTCCGTTCATCACAAGTTCCCCCTTTTGGTCATCTGGAATGCTAGATAATTACCCTTGCATTCCAGACTTGAAACGGTTTCCTGTTTTTCTCATCAGAATTTTAACGAATCTCGGACGGGCTTTTGCCGGTATACTGCTTGAACTGACGACTGAAGAAGAAAATATCCCGGTAGCCCAGAGCATCCGCCACTTCGGTCACATTCATGCCGGTATGCACCAGCAGATGTTCCGCCCGTTCAATACGCATGCGGATAATATAAGATTGCACCGATGAGCCCACCAGTTCCTTGAACTTGATCGAGAAGTATCGGGGCGATAAGCCAGCCCGCGCAGCCAGATCTTCCACCCGATGTGTAATCCCGGGATGCTGACGCACATAATTGGCGACCTCCTGGATGACATCGGACAACTGGTTGCTCACCTTTTTCTCCACAGGTTCTTCCGTATCAGCGCGCAGCAAATGAATCATCAATTGTTTCAGAATCAATCGGCTCTCTTCATCACGTCCGTACACATCTGATAAGAACAGTCTTACATAACGTGCCAGCAAGTGCTCAAACTCCACCGTTTCCTGTACCTCGCGATAGGACTGGGGAACGTCAGCAACAGGCACGTCCACATCAAAGTGAATATACGTAAGTACCAACGGTTTTTGCTTATTATGTGTTGCAGTAGGATGATCTCCTGGCCTGAACAAAAAACAACTACCCTTGCCAACTTCATACGACTGGTCATTCAGTACAAGCGTTCCTTCACCACTCCATACATAAAATAAATCATAGTTTTGCATCGGTTTTTCCCGTTTCTGCCACTTCCAGCCCGGTTCACAGACAATTTTGGCGACAGCGGGCAAAATAACAAATGATGACGGCGATGCCTGCAGCATGTCGCCACTCCCCCTTGATAGTTAATCTCTCTGCATATGGCATCATTCTGATCTGAATCTCACTTCTTCAATCCAGGCCATATGTATTTCAGTATCTATAGAAATTGAACTAAAGAACATTTACACTTGCCACTTCGATGACAGAACAACCTTCCGATCGCTGTTATCCCCAGATTTTTTGATTCACTTTTACAAAGGTGAAAATCTGACGATAAAGGCGAACGCTCCGCTTCTTCAGGTTATTTCTGCCCTCTACGTTTTCGTGTAAATAATTAGTTCAACTTGTATAGCATGATTAAATACAACTTGCTCATATATGATCTCTGCTCCTACAGGAGCGAAATGTCTTATCCCATTATACAGCGGAATTCACCGAAACGAAAATGTGCACTTCTCCCAGGCTAGCCGCATTCGCCGGATTCCCTCTGTTATCTCTTCTTTCTCCAGATGTGCAAAAGCAAAGCAGGCCGCCGGATGATCTGAAGTCAACCGATATCGCTCTGCATCACGGAACAATATGCCATCCTCCTGAGCGAGCTTTTTAAATCGCTGATAACTGTCCACATCGCCATTCCAGGTGGCGTAGATATGCAGTCCTGCATCACCAAGCTGCATCGTGAATGCTTCCGGCAACTGTAGTTCCATCTCGCGGACAAAAAAATCATGCCGTTCCCCATATAACCGGGTTAACCGTCGTAAGTGCCTCAGGTAACCTCCTCGGGTCATAAATTTTGCCAGTGCGCGCTGCTCTAACAGCGCTGGAGGTACCGGTTCATACAACGCCTTGGCGGCAAGCAGAGGTTCTACCAGACCAGGTGGCAGGACGGCATAGCCAAGTCGGAACGAAGCCACCATCGTTTGTGAGAATGATCCAACATAGATGACACGCTGTTCACGATCAAGCACTTTGAGGGGTTCAATCGGTCTTCCGCCCCATCGGAATTCACTGTCATAATCATCTTCAATGATGACCGCATTCCGCTTTGAGGCCCACGCAAGCAAGGCACGTCTTCTGTCCAATCCCAGCACGGCCCCTGTTGGAAACTGCCGGGTAGGGGTGACAAATAACGTCTGTGCCTCCCAAGGCTGAGGAATAATGCCTGCGGCATCCACCTCTGCCGGGATGATATGCCCACCACAGGACTTGACGGCATGAGCGATGCCCGGATACCCCGGATTCTCTAATACAACTGCTACCCCCTCTGCGATCAACAGCTGGGATAGAAGGGTGATGCCTTGCATTGAACCGCTGAACAATACAATCTGAGATGGTTCAGCCTGAATACCACGTGTCCATCTGAGATGGGAGGCGATGGCCTCACGCAGCTCCGGATCACCGGCTACACCGCTCGATTCTCGCCAACCACTGCGATGAACCGCAGCGAGTGCACTCTTCCACTCCCCTAACGGGAAATGTTCCGCAGGCATGCGCTGCATTTGAAAATTAATGACGGACGGCTTCGGTGAAGACATCTGAGTCCGCAGAACTTCATGTTGCGTATTCAACCTCTGTACCCGCTCACCCCAGGGAGACAGGTTGAGAACGGCTTCCTGTTTTTCATTTTCCTGAGTGGATAATGTTTCGGTGACAAATGTACCTCTTCCCCGATGTGCATGGACATAACCATCCGCAAGCAGCATGTCGTATACCTGAGCTACCGAACCACGTGACATCTCATATTGCCTTGCCAACTCACGTGTGGAAGGAAGCCGCGTGCCTCCCACCAATGTACCTGCATGAATGGCATCACGTAACGCATGGTACAATGCCTCATACTTATATCGATGCTGAAGTTCATAGGTATCCATCGGCAGCCACAATTCCATCTTGCACCTCTCTTCATTTGTCTTCATCTGTGATCCCCGACTAATTGGCCTACTAAAGTGAATGTAAATTGGATCTATTTCATTGTCAATGTATGAACTATTGTTATCCATAAGATATGGCGTTCTATTATACATTCAATGATGGGGGAATACACATGAGACGGAAAGAATTCACAGTAGATGAAGAACAGGAAATCACCGCATTTCTGGATCAGTGCTCCTTCGGGTTTCTGGGAACGGTCAGTCCGGACGGACAACCACGGGTTACACCGCTGAACTTCGTATATATGGACGGTTGCTTTTATTTTCACGGCAGTCTGGCTGGCGAGAAGATGAAACAGATCAAACAGGATTCGTCGGTCAGTTTCACAGTAGCTGAAGAGTTCTCCCTGATTCCATCCTATTTCAGTGATCCTGAGCTGGCTTGTCCGGCAACTTCTTTCTTCAAAAGTGTTATGGCCTTTGGTCAGGCTGAACCGGTTAAAGATCTGGACATCAAAGGTAAGGTACTGCAACGATTCATGGAGAAACTCCAGCCGCAAGGCGGATATGTACCCATTGACGCTACTGACTCGCGTTACACAGGAAACCTCAAAGCTGTAGCCGTAGTCCGAATTAGTCCTGAACGGATCAGCGCCAAGTTTAAATTTGGACAAAATTGGTCTATTGAACGCCTGGATCATATCCGTGGTGAACTGGAACAGCGCAATGAAGGAAGAGATGCCGAAACTGCTGAAATGATGCGGAAATACTGTCCATTTCATCAACAATAAGTTTCATTTCTTGAGGATTACTCCAAGGTCGAATACAACGATAACCCACCCGAAAACCCTCTGCAACAACGCGGTAAAGTGATATAACTGTCATATTGCGTAATTTCCGTGACGGGGGCATGTCAAGGTGATATAATGTTAGGCAGTTGAATCACAAAGACTTGGAAGGATGAAAAGAATGAATCCACTGGCTGAACAGTTGAACGAAAGTATTCAGACAGGCAGCAGTCACGTCTACTCCATGCTGTCACAGCTTGGCAAAGAAATTTATTTTCCTAAAGAGGGGATTTTGAGTCAATCTGCTGAAGCAGCAAGCTTGGCCAAGACCCATAATGCCACGATTGGTATCGCCCTGGAGGGTGGTGTGCCGATGCATCTTCAGGTTATTCAGGAGAAGCTGTCTGCATTCCAACCAAAGGATCTGTATCCTTACGCTCCACCTGCAGGCAAACCTGAATTGCGGACCGTTTGGAGAGACAAGATGCTGAAGGAAACGCCTTCTCTGGAAGGCAAAACGTTTGGCAATCCGATTGTAACCAATGCATTAACCCATGGACTTAGTATCGTAGCCGACCTGTTCGCCGATGAAGGGGACGCTGTCATATATCCAGATAAAAACTGGGAAAATTACGAGCTGACCTTCGGAATTCGTCGTCATGGCCAGTTGGTTCATTATCCCCTGTTCGATGATCAGTTGAACTTCAACAGTGAGGGTCTGCTTCAGGCTTTGCTTGATCAAAAGGACAAAGGTAAAGCCATCGTTCTGCTCAACTTCCCGAATAACCCTACAGGTTATACGCCTGGAGCCGAAGAAGCAGATGCCATTGTGAACACGATTCTTCAGGCAGCTGAAGCCGGCGTTAACGTGGTTGCTGTAACAGACGATGCTTACTTTGGACTGTTCTTCGAAGATTCCATTCATGAATCCCTGTTTGGCAAACTTGCCAACATTCATCCACGTGTGTTGACCGTAAAAGTGGATGGTGCAACCAAGGAAGAATTCGTATGGGGCTTCCGCGTTGGATTCATTACGTATGCCCATGAAGATGCAGCCGTTCTGCATGCATTGGAACAAAAAACACTCGGTATTATCCGGGCAACGATCTCCAGTGGCCCGCATCCTTCCCAGACTTTTGTACTGGATGCGCTCAAAGCACCGGAATTTGAAGCACAGAAACAGGAGAAGTTCGAGATTATGAAAGGCCGCGCCAATAAGGTAAAAGCCATTCTCGATAGCGGCAAGTATGGAGATGCATGGGACTATTATCCGTTCAACTCCGGTTACTTCATGTGCCTGAAGCTAAAAGAAGTTGGCGCTGAAGAACTTCGAAGCCATTTGCTGCACAAATATGGTGTGGGTACAATCGCGCTGGGTGAATCGGATCTTCGAATCGCCTTCTCCTGTATTGAAGAATCCGGGTTGGAAGATCTGTATGAAACCATCTATCGTGGAGTTCAGGATCTGCGGACGACTTAGTTAACACAGACCTGTACCCTGAATGTTATAAGAACCCTTTGTATAACGGCGACGTTTCATGTCACTGAATATACGAAGGGTTCTTTTGTGTTTTATCAGCCCAAAAGCTTTAATTTCTGGCTTTACCGGGCATCGGCCCAATCAGCCTACCCCCACGGCACATAATATACGATGTACGCAAGGGCGTGCCAAACAACCACTTGAAAGGGGAATGACCATGTCTGGAGTTGAAGATACAAGAGGCGGTTATGGATGCGGCGGTTACGGCGGAGGATTTACAAACACAGGTGCCATTCTCGTTCTGTTCATCTTGCTCGTGATTATCACTAAATCGTTCCTCTGTTAGTACCAATACACACTTGCGCGAGAACCAAGTGATCTGATTGCAAGATTCCATTACAGCACAAAGAAGGGTATACCGGGACACAGCCCGGAATACCCTTCTTTTGTTATCTTTTGTACCTCTCACTGGTGAACCCAATGTAATAATCCGAGTTGGTCCGGTGTCCGATCGTTTACTCGTCCTCTTCTTCCTTCAACCACTTGTTACCTTGCGAACGCCGCATGATCACAATCACCAGTATACCCAAAATAAGTGCTACTCCGGTGACAGTCAGTCCGCTTGCTCCGGCAGCCAGCATAGGCAACCACATGAGTAACGCAGCCAGTGCATGTAGATGGAATATGAATCCCAACACCTGAGAACGACGACTCTCACCCGAGATTGGATAGATCATAATCCAGAACGATTCACTATGACTGCGACGCAGCGCACCTAACTGAACACCTGCAAGCAACAGGAAGAACAGATACACCCCGACACCAAAGTAGCTGCCTGCTGTCCACCAGGATAGTAACATGCCCAGTACAACTAGGCGTAACACGATTGAGAACACTTCGGTTCGAACAAACGTTTTGGTTATCAAGTAACGGTAAGCTTTCCCTGCATTCCAGGGAAGACCACTCCCCAATTTGCTAAGCCAGCGACGCGAACTTACTTTCTGTCCGGATGAAGGTACATCCACAAACCAGCCGAGCGTCCGCATGACTCTGCCAGCCTGCCCCTGTTCCACCTGAATCAGTCGTTCCCACGCTACCCGATGTTTCACCGGTATACGCAAGGCGACGATGTAGACAACAGCCAGCAGTAGCAGGAACCAGACGCTACGCTGCGGTGGCTGCCACAGCCATGCGCCAACCGCCAGCACTGCCAGAGCCCATCGCAAGAGACGATATCCTCTTGCTGCCCCGACCTGAACCATTCTTAGCTCTTGCCACGCTCCATAACTGGACAACCCTTTCCACAGCAACAGGAATACAATGAACCAGCCAAATGGCCGTGCATCCAGATCTGCTCTGACATAGAGCGGCCACAGTGTAACAAATACAAGCAGCAAGCCCAGAGTTTTATAGATGATGCCCCGGGCAAAGCTGTTCTTCAAATATTCCTGCATCCGGTATTCCTGTGGTCGCAGGAACACAATATCTGCCGGAAGCAGATATGTACGATAACTGCTAAACAGCACTAGCGGTGCCAGCAGCAGCAATGCAACCCAGCGAATCGGAAATTCCGCCGGAATGTTCTGGACAAACGATGTATACCAGGCGGAGAACGCAATGACGAGAAATAAAAAGACCATAGCTACACCGCTCTGGATCACATAACCCAGATAAGGAAGAATTCCGTTCCAGAATCCTGTGCGTCTTTGCTTCCATAGCAGCTTGAGATCCATGCTCAATCCCTGCCTTGTACGAGGGAATAGAACATGTGCTCCAGCGTGGCATCGGATTCCCCGAATTGGGAGCGCAGTTCATTCAGCGTACCTTGAGCAATAACCTGCCCACGGTGCAGAACGATAAAACGGTCACAGTAATTTTCAATCGTGGACAGAATGTGTGAACTGAGCAGGATGGATGATCCCGAAGCTTTCATCTCCAGCATAAAATCAAGCAAAGAGCGAATACCCAGCGGGTCCAGTCCCAGGAAAGGCTCATCAATGATGTACAGTGGTGGTCCTGCCACAAAAGCACACATGATCATGACCTTTTGTCTCATCCCCTTGGACAGGTGAGTCGACAGACTTGTACTTTTCTCATTCATACGGAACAGTTCCAGCAGTTTCTCCGTACGTTGTTTGAAATCAGCCTCCGACACATTGTACGCTCTTGCCGTAAACTCCAGGTGCTCCATCACCGTCATCTCATCATACAGTTCGGGTGATTCCGGTACAAATGCCATAGCCGATTGGTAAATCTGCGCATCCTCGTCCCGCTTCTTGCCCATCACTCGCACTTCGCCCTGTTGAGGGGTCATCAAGCCGAGGATGTGTTTCATGGTTGTGCTTTTGCCAGCACCGTTTAAGCCGATTAGTCCGACCATCTCTCCACGTCCAACTTCCAGATCGATGCCGTGAAGGACGGGCCGTTTGGCACTATAACCTCCGCTTAACCCGCTGATTTGCAGAACAGGCGATTGAACGTTTTCCATCTATCCCTGCACCCCTTTCGTCAGATTCTATTCTTCGGAGCGTGGCGTTTTATCTTTACTCCACTTGGGTGCTCCTTTGTTTTTACGATCCTGGTCGCGCTCCGTGCGGCCTGTATTACCCATTGGTTTGCTACCTGCTGGACGCGAATTGGAGATTGTAGCTCTGGTTCCCCCATTACGATTGCCCTGACCTGGTTTGCGATCTCTGGATTGTCCTGGTTTTCTGGAGAACGAATGTCCCTCAGGCCGCGTGTCCGGACGCGGGTCAGCCTCCAGTACTTTACCGCCAAAGAGTACACGTTCTGACAGTTCAATTCCGAGTTCGCGTGCAAATTTACGCATAATAAAGATCTGTGTTTCATCCACAATGGACAAAACGATACCCGAGCGTCCCATCCGGCCTGTACGACCTGCACGGTGAACATAGTGCTCCGAGTCAAAGGCAGGGTCATAGTTAATGACCATTGGCAAACCTTCGATATCCAGTCCTCTGGCAGCCACTTCGCTGGCAATCAGCAACTGAAGTTTGCCATTACGGAAGGCAGACAATACGTTACTGCGCGTCACTTTGTCAGCATCTCCATACAGCGCAGCAGCGGACAAGCCCAGATGATTCATTTTTGCTTCAACTTCACCAATATCTTCGGTTGCATTCACAAATACGATTGCCCGATCCGGATTGTACTGTCTAACCAGACGACGCAACATGTCAATTTTGTTACGGTTTTCTTCTACAAAATAATAATGCTCAAGGCCCGCAGCCGTAGCTCGATCCGGTTCAATTCCGATCTGCACAGGCTCTTTCATCTCACGCTTTGCGAGTCCAGCTGTATGCTCATCAATGGTTGCTGACAGGAAGATCAGCTGACGGTCCCGCAATGCGCTCTTAAGTACAAAGTTCACGTCACTTACGCCGCCAAGTTGGAACACTTGGTCTGCTTCATCGATAACAATCGTAGAGACGTTGTGCATTTTCAGTTTTTTGAGTGTAATCAATTCCTTCAGTCGTCCCGGTGTACCCACAACCAATTGTGGATGCTCACGCAACTTCTCGATCTGACGTTTAGCCGCTGCGCCTCCAATTAGACCCAATACGCCAATCTTACGTTCTTCCGCATAACGCTGCGCTTCACGTACAATTTGCATCGCCAGCTCTTGCGTAGGTGCAATAATGAGTTTCTGCGTACCTTTGATATCCATTTTGATGGATTGTAACAGTGGCAGCAGATATGCCAGCGTTTTTCCTGTTCCCGTCTGGGATTTGGATACGACATCTCGGCCTTCCAAAATAACCGGGATCGTCTGAGCCTGTACAGGTGAAGGTTCGTTAATGCCATGTTTCGCCAAAACGGCCTCCAGATCCTGTTCCACGCCAATTGAAGCAAATGTTTGATTCGTCATGTATGTCCATCCTTTTAATTTATTCATTTTGATGTTATATAAGTTCAACTAATGAGTAATTACACTGACACTACGAGGACAGAACAACCTTCCGATCACTGTTATCCCCAGATTTTTTTGATTCCTTTTTTTCAAAAGGAAAAATCCGGGGATAAAGGTGCACGCTTCGCTTCTTCAGGTTATTTCTGTCCTCTCCGTTATCGTGTAAAAGTTTAGTTGAACATATAAGTTGCTTGTATATTACCGAAGCCTGTCATCACATTACCTTTCATTATATGCGAAAAAAGCCCGTGTACCAAATCTTATTCCAGAATTGTATGTATACACGCCAAAAAAAAGAAAAGCCCCTCGGCGGAGCCTTTCTTTCATTCCGTATATGATGCCTCGTATCACATTTACTTCTGATTCATTACACCGTGCGACAATCGATCTGCAAGACGAGGAAATAGCTGGTACAGCCATATGCCAGCAGAAGCAAGTCTTGGCAGATTCACTTCTTCCTTGCGCTTTTTCATCGCCCGAATCATATGACCCGCAACGTCTTCCGGTTTCAACATCATCCAGCGTACATTATTCACATAATTGCCAGAAGGGTCAGCCCGATGGAAAAATGGTGTATCAATCGGACCCGGATTAATCGTTGTCACCAGGACGCCAGTCTTGCGAAGCTCTTGACGCAGCGCATTACTAAATCCAAGTACAGCATGTTTCGTAGCCGTATAGGAAGCGGATTTGGCTGTACCAATTTTGCCAGCCATGGAGGCCACGTTCACAATCTGACCTTTGCCACGTTCCAGCATTTGTGGAAGCACTGCTTTGGTGCAGCGGACAATGCCCATGTAATTAACGTCCATCATCTCATCGAATTCCTGTACAGACATCTCTGTCATCGCTGCGAATTTCCCGTAACCTGCATTGTTCAGCAAAATGTCGATTCGTCCGTATTTATGCAATATCGCATTCACAGCTGCCTGAACCTGCTCACTATCCGTAACATCAAGTGTGAGTAATTCATGCGGCCCTTTCAGTGAGGCACCAATCTCTTCCAGCTTGTCCCGTGAACGGGCAGCTAGAATTGGGATGGCTCCTTCTTCTATCAGCATCTGCGCACACAGCGCACCGATACCACTCGATGCACCTGTGATAAACACTACCTGATCTTTCAGCATCCGTGATGTCCTCCCGTATTGAACACATATTGCCTTTTGAGGCGTATGGTTCTATTCTACGAGATCATGACCTGAATATCCATCTCACCAATGCCGTCCATCAGCAAAGGAATACTCAGTGCTTTCGTTGCACTAAATGTAGTCAGATGTTCGGACTTCATCACTTGTGGAGGTGTAATATCGACCACAACACCCTGGTTTGACAGGATCGTGCTGGCGTTACCACTGATCATATTCCCCAATTCGGAAATCGCACTTTTGCTCATTTCATCCATTTCTGTAATGACAAAACCACCCATCATCGCAGATACAATTTTCAATGCAACTTGTTCATTAATTCCAAATACAATGTTTCCGCTAAGTTGTCCGGTCATTCCGATCACGATCCAGACATGGTCTGCAATGTACTCTACATTTTTCACGCCAAGACTCCCGGTGGAAGGCGAAACCTGGATGAGCTGTTCGAATACGTTCCGTGCCGATTCCAGGAAAGGATTAATCACTTCCGCTTTCACTGTCTATGTCCCCCTCGCACTGGGTTATTGGTCACACACCAAAAGTCCCATATTCATTAAATTTATTATACTTTATCACGTACAAGAATTCATTAAGAATTCGTTAAACCATGTGTACTATAATTTATCGTCATCCGTGGGGCAAATGTTTATAGCTGATTCTAGCGAATAAACAGCGCTTTTCACTTCTTTTGAAGAAAGCATTTCGATCATCGTGCGTGGCAAAGGGCATTTAGGACTTTATTACTGCTTTCTCACAACTGTAAAAAAAATCAAATTCTTGTATTCGCGTTTTTTTCACAGTCTCTTGAACTACTTTTGATCCTGATCATTACCTTCATTGCTCTGCTGTCCTGAATCACCTATAATTTAAGATAACGGAACAATAACCAGTTACGGGATTACATCACACTAAACACTACATAATCAAGAAATTTTGCCTGCAAGGAGGTCACCTATGAACATAAGCCAACTGGAGACACTAATTACCATTTCCAAAACGATGAGCTTCCGCAAAGCGGGAGAACTTCTGAACCTGACCCAGCCTGCCGTCTCGGCCCAGATCAAAAGTCTGGAGGACGAATTCAGCACCGTTCTTGTGGATCGTAACCAACCCGTTACCCTGACAGACCGTGGACAGGTATTCCTGGAGCACGCTGAACGGATGCTCGATATCGTTGATGAGTTGAAACAAAAATTGTCCGATCTCGATGAAACGCCTCAGGGACGTATCGTGTTAGGCACAACAACTTCCATTGCTATTCAGATCTTGCCAAGGGTGTTATCCTATTTCCAAGATCAGTTCCCGCTGATCAAAACCAGTATCCAGTCCCTTCCTTCATCACAGATCTATACCCAGGTCGAAAATGGTCTGGTTGATATTGGTATCGGTTATCTCACGGAGCGTAATCCCAACCTGAATACATCTGTGCTGTACTATGACACATTTGAACTCGTGGTATCTCCTTCCCATCCGCTGGCGAAGAAGAAACATGCTGCAGTCGATGTGCTCCGGAGTACACCATTGATTCTGCTGTCCCCTGATACCGTAGGACGAAGGTTTACGGAAACCATCTTCAAGAAACATAATATTGAACCTAATATTGTAATGGAGTTGTCGAGCAGCGAAGAAGTGAAACGGATGGTCGAGATTGATCTCGGGGCAGCTGTCATCTCCAAACAATCTGTTGCGCATGAGTTGCGTCAAGGTACATTGCGAATGATACCCTTAAGTGAGCTGGAGGTCAGTCACCCTGTTGGTGTCATCTATAAGTCCAGTCGATACCTTAACTCAGCAATGCAACAATTCATAAGTGACCTCAAAGGTATGCCGGAAACCCAATTCATCAGTTCAGAATGACAATGAGCCATGAGAAAGGAAGGATTCCATATGAAATTTGATCTTCATACACATCATTTTCGTTGTGGTCACGCAGACGGCAACATCCGCGATTATATAGAGGCAGGTATTAAGGCAGGACTTCAGGCGATCGGTATCTCGGATCATACGCCGTACTTTGGCAGTGAGCTTGAGCAGGCATTTCCCCGGATCGCAATGGGCAAGTCTGAATTGCAGCATTATGTGGAAGAAGTCCTTGCTTTGAAAGAAGAGTACGCTGGTAAAATCGATGTGCTGCTCGGCATTGAATCCGACTACTTCCCTGTTCATGCAGAATTGTACCGTACCACACTGGGACAGTATCCTTTTGACTATATTATTGGTTCAGTTCATCATACCGAGGATGTGAGTATCTTCAACAAAACCCGGTGGAATGGCCTAAGCAATGCTCGCAAAGTTGAAGTGAAAGAAAGCTATTATTCATTAATTCGGGAATCGGCTCGCAGCGGTATGTTCCAGATTCTTGGACATATTGATGCGATGAAAGGAAACTATCCACCTTTCTCCGAAATTATCGCTGATCAGGCCATTGATGAAACGTTGCAGGTCATTGCAGAATCCAACGTAGCGATCGAAATTAACACATCTGGCAAAACCAAACTCAGCGGTGGCTGGTATCCCTCGGATGCCATTCTGGAACGCGCCCATCATTATGGAGTGAAGGTGACATTTGGATCGGACGCTCATAAACCACAGCGGGTTGCAGACGAGCTGGATGACGTTCGTACACGTCTCAAGGAGATCGGATTCACCGACTGGGTATACTTCAAGCAGAAACAGATGCAGGTTGTTCCACTGTAAAAAATATAGCAAACACAAAGGCCCCCACAGCGCACTTGTTCACGCCGTGGGGGCCTTTTATTGCCCTATATAAGGAAATATAATTATATTTTACACGATAACGGAGAGGACAGAAATAACGTGAAGAAGCGAAGCGGTCGCCTAAAAGCTTTCTGAAAGAAAGCTGCATCGGATTTCCCCTTCTAAAATATGGGAATCAAAAAAAATCCGGGTATAACAGCGATCGGAAAGTTATTCTGTCATCGGAGTGGCCAGTGTAAATATTCCACAGTTAACTTATATGGACAAAAAAAATGAACCCGCTCGCGCGGGTCCCAACAGCATTATCTATTATCAAAAAGGGGGTCATGAGATAAGTTTACCCCCTGTCTGTTAGAGTTCAATTGCAGCTATATTTCAATTGTGTAACAAATGATTGAAGTTCGATTCATTCACGTTTGGCTACTCTTACTCTATGTCATTGCGGCTTGTCAGATACCAGGGTTTGCAGGTCTTTTTCCTGAAGCGGGCGTACGTATTGTTCCCGATACATGCTATACACTTTAACATCCATCAGGGATTCTGATCCCTCGTCATCCTCATCATTCAGTCCGAACGAGGGAAGACTCCGCTCATAGGACATCCCTATTTTGCTTAGCACCCGTTGTGAAGATACATTGGCCTCATAACAACGTGCTTCCACCCTCCCCAGATGAAGATCGTCAAATCCAAACTGCAGCAGCCGCTGTACCGCCTCGGTAGCCACACCTCTGCCCCAACAGGACCTGTTCAGGATATAACCAATCTGTGCGGTACCATTCTGATCATTCCAGTGCTGGAATGAGGTGATCCCAATAACTTGTTCCTTGCCTCTCCAGCAGATCCCATAATGTAACGAATCCAGCTTGGCGCTGCTGCTCCGTATCTGGTTCAATAACCGTCTCGCTCGGATTGGCGTGGACTGGCTTCCCCTATTCACATATCTTATGACTTGAGGATCGGAAAAGAGTTCCGATAATGTGCTGTAATCACTTTGACGTAATGATCGCAGGACAAGACGCTCTGTCCACAAAGCCGGCAGACCTTGAACCAGCATTTTTCGGGTAAGCATGACAATCGCTCCTTTTGCCTAAACGGGCTCTAGTCCGGTAAGACAAGCATGCTCTGATGATGATCCGGCGTAATACCATTTGAACTGATCCACGAACTTTAGTATTCGCATTTTAGTATTAATATATTGCATCATTCAATTCCTCACGCTAAAAGGTCCAGATGCTGACTACTCCTGCAGCCCGCGATAGATACCCGTACGAATCTCACGAATATAGAAATCCAATGCAGGAACATTCGCCGACTGTGCAACCTGTACTTCTCGCTCAATATCATAAGGCACCCGCACGAATTGAACATTGAACGGGGTATTGTTATCGTTGCTGTCTTCACCCTCCAGAATACAGTAGGAAGCTTGGGGAAGATCGAGTGGATTACCAACACTGCCTGCATTAAACAGTAACTTGCCGTTCATATACTGCAAGAATGCGTTATGCACATCCCCATAACCTACAACATCTGCAACACCTTGCTCAGGCTCATCAGCCGGAGGATCAAACATTGCCAACCTCTTTTCCATCGCGTCCCACGGCTGTACACGATGGTATACACTTTGAGGTGAAGCATGGACCAGACGGATGGTGCGACCGCTCAGTTGAAATTGATGACTGAAGGGTAGGCCCGCCAAGTACGCCAATCGTTCCTCACCCAGCCGCTCTGCTTGCCACGTAAAGTTCTCGTTGTCTTGGTTAACCGCAACCAGTTCATCCCAATTGCCACGGATAACAAGTTCGCACGTCGCTCTCACCTGATCCACAACCTGTACCGGTTCTGGCCCCTTGCCCACGAGGTCACCAAGACAAAAGATTCGCTCCACGCCACGACTTCGGATATCTTTTAACACTGCTTCCCAGGCAGTCATGTTGCCATGAATGTCGGATACAATCGCAATTCTTTCCATCTGGATAACCTCCATTCATGTTCAATCCTTTATGTTTTAAATTCATCTTATATTCTTTTATGTGGTTGATCCTTTAAGCTCAAACACCGTTAATTCTGGTCTGCACAGAAAACGAATGGGCAGTTGAGTCATGCCAAAACCACGATTCACATACACCGGCATCTGTGTCTGGGTGGTGTAATATACCCCCTGGACATCCGTGTAATACAACCCTTGAACATACTTGTGTGAACCTCGTGGAGTTGTCAGTGCCCCGATCCAAGGAAAACGTACCTGTCCACCATGGCTATGACCGGAAAGTTGTAATCCGAAACCATAGGGAGTGGCAATATCGGCATAATCCGGTTCATGCATAAGTAACAATTTCCACACATCATGATCCAAACCCTTGATGGCTTGGGCAGGATCAGGACTGCCTGTAAGTGCGTCATCCAGACCAGCTATGGCCAGACGTTCGCCCCCTTGTTCAATCACCACATGTTCGTTCCGTAACAAAGTGAATCCCGCTTCACGGAACATGGTTGTCACTTCATTCTGCTGTCCGCCCCGATAATCATGATTCCCCAAAACAGCAAATTTGCCATACTTCGCTTTCATGGAGGCGAGTACCGGAATACATTCACGCATCGGCTCTGCTTCCCTCTCAACTATGTCTCCGGTAAAACAAATCAAGTCCGGTCGCTGCTCCTCAATCGTTGTTGCCAGCTTCTTCAGCTCTTTCACCCCGGTATGAAAACCAAGATGGGCATCGCTGAACTGAACTACACGCAAACCCTCAAATGCCTTTGGAAACTTCGGAAGTTTCAGCTCTACTTGCTTGATCTCCAGACGACGCGGTTCCCATAACCAGGCATAACCTCCTGTAAGCAAACTGGCACCCGCTGTCATCAAAACCATGCGCAATAAGAAACTTCGGCGAGAGGGATCATGATCCTTTTCTTCTCCAGGAAACACAGACTCTTCTGCACCTGATGCTTTGTGCGAGCGCTGGGACGGCGAGTTGTTGCTGCCCTGACGCGGTGTCTCTGCCATATCTCCCCCTCCTTCTACGCTCTTAATCCATCCCCTTAGTATATCATATTCTGCATGGGTAGCCCGGTTCCTCTGCTTCATTACAAAAAGAAGCCGGGATCTCCGGCATGTTGCTGCACGGGATCACGACTTCTTTTAAGTTGCAGATTACACTTCTGCACATGTTATGACGAGATTATACACCCAACCAGCGTTTGAACATATGCTTGGTCGTTTGTTTGTTCATTTCGGCAATGGAGGTTGTCAGTGGAATGCCTTTTGGACAGGATTGCACACAGTTCTGTGAGTTACCACAGCCCTCAATGCCTCCGTCTTCCATCAACGCTTCCAGACGATCGTCGGCGTTCATCTCCCCTGTTGGGTGAGCGTTGAACAGGCGCACTTGGGACAGTGCTGCTGGACCGATAAAGTCTGTTTTCTCATTGACGTTCGGGCATGCCTCCAGACATACTCCACATGTCATGCATTTGGACAGCTCATATGCCCACTGACGCTTCTTCTCAGGCATCCGTGGACCTGGACCGAGGTCATAGGTACCATCGATCGGAATCCATGCTTTTACGCGTTTCAGGGCGCTAAACATCCGGCTACGGTCGATGACCAGGTCACGAACCACCGGGAATGTCTTCATCGGTTCGATACGAACGGGCTGTTCGAGCTTGTCGATCAGGGCTGCACATGCTTGACGAGGCTTGCCGTTGATGACCATGGAGCAGGCACCACAGACTTCTTCGAGACAGTTGGAATCCCAGCACACGGGAGCAATGGATTTGCCATCCGTATTGACCGGGTTCCGCTGAATCTCCATCAGGGCGCTGATCACATTCATGTTGGGACGGTACGGAAGCTCAAATTCTTCGTTGTACGAAGATGACTCCGGGCTATCCTGACGGGTGATGATAAACTTGACGGTTTTGTTGGCTGTAGCTTGTTCCGCCATATCGTAGTCCCCTCCTCTGGTGACGATGATTGTATTGCTGATGCGCAAAATGGTTTGGTGCACGGGAGACGCTTCGTCAGCGGAATGCCCCTCTGATCGCTGTTATCCCCGGATTTTTTTGATCAACCCTTCACAGGGTTAAAATCCGGTGATAAAGGCGAGCGCTTCGCTTCTTCTGGGCATTTCCGCTTCCTCCGCTACGTCGTGCACGCAGGGTCACTTTGCTGGAAACTGCACTCCATTCATGCTGGATGGGCAGTATTGAAGTTCTGAAGCATCGCTAGGCGCTTTGCTTCTTCTGGGCATTGCTGTTTCCTTCGCTATGTTGTGCACTGGGTAACTTTGCTGGAAAACTGCACTCCATTCATGCTGGAGGCAGTATTGAAGTTCTGAAGCATCGCTAGGGCTTTGCTTCTTCTGGGTCTTTCCTTCACTTTGATGGCAGTAACTTTGAAGAAGCTTTGCTTCTCCAAAGTTGTCCTGCCTCTTCGTTCAGGTGCTTAATATTTAACTTTATAAATAAATCCGTGATATTTAATCCTTGGAGTAATCCCGGATACGTGGTGGGATCAAGGATACGTCTACTGGCTCGTACGAGATTTTCGGGCCTTCCTTCGACCAGCTTGCGATAGTCGTTTTCAGGAACTCTTCGTCATTACGTTCCGTAAATTCCGGTTTGTAATGCGCGCCGCGGCTTTCGTTACGGAGTAGAGCACCGAGAGTCATTGCTTCTGCCAGTTCAATCATGTTCCACAGTTGGCGAGTGAATGCTGCGCTCGGGTTATTCCAACCAGAGCTATCATACATGTTGATTTTGCCATAACGCTCTTTCAATTCCTTGATCTTGCCAATCGTGGCTTCAAGCTTGTCGTTGTAACGCACAACCGTCATGTTGGCTGTCATCCACTCGCCAAGCTCTTTATGAATGACATAGGCATTTTCCGTGCCCTGCATTTTCAAGATGCCTTCGTACTTGTCGCTTTGTTGTTTGGTGTGTTTCTCAAATACGGAAGATGGGATATCAGCGGACGATTTTTTAAGTCCTTTGATATATTCAGCCGCTTTTGGTCCAGCCACCATACCACCATAGATCGCAGATACCAATGAGTTTGCACCCAGTCGGTTCGCACCATGGTATTGATATTCACATTCACCAGCTGCGAACAGCCCCGGAATGTTAGTCATTTGGTTGTAATCTACCCACATGCCGCCCATGGAATAATGGACTGCCGGGAAGATTTTCATTGGGATTTTACGCGGGTCATCACCCATGAACTTCTCATAGATCTCAATGATTCCGCCGAGTTTAACGTCCAGTTCCTTCGGATCTTTGTGCGACAGATCGAGATAAACCATGTTCTCGCCGTTCACACCCAGACCCATATCCACGCAGACGCTGAAGATTTCACGAGTCGCGATATCACGTGGAACCAGGTTACCGTAGGATGGATATTTTTCTTCAAGGAAGTACCAAGGTTTTCCGTCTTTGTACGTCCAGATCCGTCCACCTTCACCACGCGCGGATTCAGACATGAGACGTAGCTTGTCATCCCCTGGAATGGCTGTTGGGTGAATCTGAATGAACTCCCCGTTTGCGTAATTTACACCTTGCTGATACACCGCACTTGCTGCTGTACCTGTGTTAATTACAGAGTTGGTCGTTTTACCGAAGATGATCCCCGGACCACCACTCGCCAGAATAACCGCTTCTGCAGGGAAGGTCTGTACCTTCATCGTTTTCAGATCCTGAGCCACGATCCCGCGACATACGCCTTCATCATCCAAAACTGCCTGCAGGAACTCCCAGTTCTCATATTTCGTAACCAGGCCAGCTGCTTCCCAGCGACGTACCTGCTCGTCTAATGCATAGAGCAATTGTTGTCCTGTTGTCGCTCCGGCAAACGCCGTACGGTGATGCTTCGTTCCCCCGAAACGACGGAAATCAAGCAAACCTTCCGGTGTCCGGTTGAACATTACGCCCATACGGTCCATCAAGTGAATGATGCCAGGTGCTGCTTCGCACATCGCTTTAACCGGAGGTTGGTTCGCAAGGAAGTCACCGCCGTATACCGTATCATCAAAGTGTACCCATGGGGAGTCACCCTCACCCTTGGTATTTACCGCTCCGTTAATGCCGCCTTGTGCGCATACAGAGTGGGATCGTTTAACAGGAACCAGTGAAAATAAATGAACATGGACTCCGGCTTCAGCCGATTTGATCGCCGCCATCAATCCCGCGAGACCGCCGCCCACAATAATTACATTCGTTGATGCCATTGCTGTTCACTCCCTTATAAGTCAGCATTTATACGCTAAATGCTTAAATTAGAACTGTTTTTACTGCGTCAATTATCGAAGTAGCTGTTTGGAAATCAATGCTCCGGAAAGCAAATAGTGAAGCAATAAACATGATGGAAACAATAGCGAACAAGCTCATACATACGTAAGAGGATACACGTTGCGCACGCGGACCAACCGTAATTCCCCAGCTAACGAGGAACGACCACAGACCATTGGCAAAGTGATATGACGCCGCAACCACACTGATCATATATATCGCAAAGGTTATCGGATTCGTCACCGCATCATGTATGACGCCGCCAATCTCTTCATGGGATACATTACCCAGCGCAATCTGTACTCGCGTCTCCCATACGTGCCAGATGACGAATACAAACGTAATAATACCGCTTACCCTCTGTAACGTGTAGCGCCAGTTGCGCTCATTACCGTAACGCCCAACGTTAGGCTTGGCCTGATAGGCAATGTAAAGACCATAAACACCGTGATAGAACAACGGCAACCAGATAAGTAATGCCTCAATTACAATAACAAGAGGCAAACCGTTCAGAAATGCAACGGCACCGTAAAAAGCTTCTTTGCCGCCTTCAACTGCCGTGAAGTTCGTCACCAAATGCTCAACAAAAAACAAACTGAGCGGAATGACGCCAAGCAAGGAGTGCAGCTTTCTGGAGTAAAACCCTTTCATAAAATGTCGATCCCCTTTCGCTAAATACAACGTTTTCATAAATGATTTCACTTATCATGACACGAATCCTTTTCCATGAAAAGGTTCGACAAATTGTTCCGTTTTCCCCAGGTGTGAACAACTTGTGTCACGGTTCATGTTACTCCTTTTTTTCTTATAAGGGAATTGCAATATAATTATTAAATGTTATAACCTATAGGTATAAGCAGTGAAACATTGGGTTTACAGGCTATACAACATGGAAAACGATTGAGCAAGGGCAAGAATCACATTCATGGAAAAGAGGTTATTGTTCATGTTTGAGGAGTTAAATGCATTTGCAGCGGTCGTGGAGCAGTCCAGCCTCAACCGTGCATCCAAGCTACTGAACTTGTCCCAACCCGCACTTTCACGCAAAATTGCCAAATTGGAGGATGAACTCGGGGTTGCCCTGTTCCACCGCCGTGGCAAACGGCTGGAGTTAACCAGTGTGGGCCAGTTCACCTATACCTATGCTGTAGAACAGAAGCAGCAACAACAGAAGTTCCTCACTATGCTGGCCCAGTATAAAGACGAAGAACAGAGCACCATTACACTCGGAGCCAGTCTGACGACGCTTCAAACTACGTTACCACCTCTCGTCAATGCCTTTATGGAGAAACATCCAAATGCCGAACTGAAACTGTTGACGGGTAAAACTCATGAGATTGTCTCGTTTGTGCGTGACAAAAAAGCCGATGTAGGCATTGTCGCCTCCTCCATCAGCGAAGTGGGGCTTAACTGTGTGCCGCTCTTTGACGATCACCTGGAACTGGTTGTGCCGCTTACACACCCCTTGTCCGGTAAGGAAGCCGGGATGGAGCATTTGCAGGATCTGCCGATGATCACGTTCTCCAAAGGCACCTGGTATCGCAAATTAACGGACGACCTCTTCCAGCGCTGTGCCGTGATGCCGGATATTCGCATGGAGATTGATTCCTTCGAAGCGATCATCCGACTTCTGCCTTCCGCCAAAGCTGCTGCTCTATTGCCCAAGTCATATCTTCGTCCACAATTGCTCGCGGACAATGATCTTGTTTCTGTTCATTTGCCTCAATTACAGCAGACCCGCAGAACAACTTGTATGATCTATGGGGAAAAAGAGGACCTCAGCGAGACCTCCAGACAATGGGTCAAGGAGACGGCTGCACTCTTTACAGCAAAGGCGCCATTGCCCTCACGGAGGGCTACGACGCCTTTGCCTTGATCTGAAACAGCCAGGCTCTAACGTCTGGCTTCCATATTTAACTCATGATAATTATCAGCTCTCTTGGCTGATAACCTCTTCTTCAAATCGGTCGATATCTGCATTATTACCAATAATGACCATGATATCCCCCATTTGAAGCGAATCCAGTGCCGTCGGAGCGATAATGACCCCAGCTTCTTTTTGTAACGCCACAATGCTGCAACCAAAACGTACACGTGCATTCAGGGTCGAAAGGGTTTTGTTGTGCAGACAGGCGGGAACCTTCATCTCGACAATACTGTAATCATTGGATAATTCAATGTAATCCAGCAAGTTCGGGGTAACCAGCTGGTGGGCAACCCGAATGCCCATATCCCGCTCAGGATAAACGACACGATCAATCCCCAGTTTATCCAATGCGCGTCCGTGAAGGACGGATATGGCCTTGGCCACGACCGTCTTGACGCCCAGCTCTTTTAACAGAATCGCGGTGAGAATGCTCGTCTGAATATCATCCCCGATAGCAACGATACAGCAGTCAAAATTTCGAATACCCAGGGAGCGTAGCACTTCCTCATCTGTGGCATCGGCTACAACGGCATGGGTGACCAATTCACTAATGTCTTCGACGACTTCTTCATTTTTATCGATCCCGAGCACCTCGTAGCCGAGTTCCATTAATTCCTGTGCCAGACTGGAGCCAAACCGCCCAAGCCCAATCACCGCAAACTGCTGTGTTTTCATTGTTCTTCACGAACCCCTTATCCAAATCAATTTCAAAACTCACTAAAAATAGATTTATCCAATAATCATTTTGCCTTCCGGATACCTGTATAACTCTTTACCCTTTTTCTGCCCAAGTGCATACGCTAATGTAATCGGTCCAAGCCTTCCAGCAAACATCGTAAAACAAATCAGGAGTTTGCCCAATGTAGTCAACTTCAGCGTTAGTCCAAGCGATAATCCTACAGTACCAAAGGCCGATGTCGTTTCAAATAAGATCATCATAAAACTGGCGTCTTCTGTGGTACTCAGTGCCATCGTTACAGCTATGATGAACAAAAGCGCCAGCAATGTAATGGTAAGCGCCTTGAAAATCCGTTCCTGTACAAGCCGATAGCGGAAAAACACGATATCTTCACGTCCACGCATCATGGCGATGACCGCTCCAGCCATAATCATAAATGTCGTTGTTTTGATCCCGCCTCCGGTAGAACCCGGCGAAGCACCAATGAACATCAGAATGATCATAAAGAACTGTGTTGCCTGTCTCAGCCCGGCAATATCTACCGTATTGGCTCCTGCTGTTCGCGGCGTAACGGACTGGAAGAATGAACCGAGAATTTTGCCACCCCAGTTCAGGCCACCCAGTGTCCGTGGATTGCTGAATTCAAATACGAAAATGACAAGTGCACCAAACACAATTAACAATCCAGTCATTAACAGTACAACTTTGGAGTGCAGAGACAGCTTCCGCGTTTTGCGGTAATCCACCAGGTCTGACAACACCACAAAACCGATACCGCCAGAAACAATCAGGAACATTGCTGTAAAATTAACCAACGGGTCATACACATAACCGGTCAGACTGCGGAAATCCCCAAACATATCAAAGCCCGCATTGTTGAACATGGAGATCGCATGCCAATAGCCATAATAGATCGCCTGTCCAATCGGCATGTCGAACGACCAGCGAATGGCAAACAGTGTGCCACATATGCCTTCGATAATGAGTGAGTAGATCACAACTTTACGGATCAGCCGGACGATGCCCTCCATCGTGCTCTGATTCATCGCTTCCTGTAGAATCAACCGTTCTCTAAGCGAAATCCGCCGTTTGAACGCAATGGCAACCAATGTGGACATTGTCATGAAGCCCAGTCCGCCAATCTGAATCAGAATCGCGATTACAACCTGACCCAGCACCGAGAAATGAGTCCCTGTATCCACCACAACCAAACCAGTGACACAAACAGCCGAAGTTGCTGTAAAGAGCGCATCAATAAATGCAAGACTGTCTCCGTTACGGTTGGATGCCGGAAGCATTAACAACATTGTGCCTACCAATATGATGCCAGCAAACCCTAACACAAGAATACGGGGTGGCGATAATCGCATCCATTGAACATTCAGTTTCACTTGAGTATCTTCCACCTCTTCTAAAATGAAAATAACTCCACACCCGTGGAGCCTTCTTCATTTGAAATGCTGTTGCCAAACGTTAAACAAGTATGATTCAGATTAAAACGACATATATAATGAAGTTGGAATATATCCTATTCGTTCCCTTGTTGGGCGAAAGACATGCGAATCATTGCACATTTGTTTCAAAATTATAAGCGCTGCGACGTTTGTAGACAAAACGTTTTTTGTGTAAATCGGATCGAATTCAGCCAAAAAGGGAAGAACTCAGATATGGCGACGGATGGATCAGATTCTTTCGGTCCTTTTCATTCATTTTCAAGGATTTACACCTGTTTTCGTTACATCATTGGCATTCGGTGCTTGGCCTGTGCTATGTTAACTTTAATATCCATATTAGTGCGTGTTCAAAAAGGGCGGTTTTCAGTACCAAGAAGATGGGATGAAGATAGAAACTTTTTGAACTACCTCTATCAATAAAGGAGGAACACCATTACATGAATCCCTTAGGGCAGCCTTTGCAACTCAAGGCTAACTTCAAGCGGCTGGGGTTGCTTGCGGCGATTGGCCTGATTCTATTTTTTGTATTTCAGATCTTTCCTGCTACCTCATCACAAACGACAGAAATTTCGTCTACGTCCTTCATAACCAAGGAGCAGGCGAAGCAATCCGCACGATCATTCGCAGCTTCTGTGAATGACTATACACTGCCAAATGATGATGAAAAAACCCTGGTCACCTACCAGACACATTCGGATATCTACGGGTATATGGCCAAAACCAAACAACTTGATACCTATAACCAGAAATGGGAAACAAGCTATCCTTACGATGTATTCCGCGTTCGTTTGCCTGATCAAGACAAGGGCGGTTATCTTAATGTTGACGTACATATGAAAACAGGAAAAGTCGTCGGCTTCAAACGAGAACTACCTTCTTCACTCTATACCGCCATTGAGGCGGAGCAGGTTAGTGGACGAGTGACCACATCGCAAGTACTTGCTGAAGGCAATATGTCTCTGGACGAGAAACAACAGCTCGCGGCTGGCGTTCTGACCGAATTCGGTTATGAAGTGCCGGTACTTCAACTGGAGACTCGCGATGGTGAAGCGGGACTGAAGTATGTGGATTCTGAAAAAGCCATTGGAGACTCTAAGCTTGAATTGAATTTTACGTTTGAAGAGGGTGCGGTACGATCCTTCGATCCTGGATTCTCTGTCCCTGAATCCCATACCGATTATGTGAAAGATCAAACGCGCCAAGCTAATTGGATGACCTATGGCGGCTATGCATTCCTGACCTTTGTTCTGGGCGTGCTGGCAATCATCTATAGCATTCTGACCCGAGCACATACGTCTTTCAAACGCGGGATCATTCTCTCGCTGGTGTATTTCGCAGCTTCGGTAATTGGTACGCTGAACATGATTCCACTCTTTCAGGCACAAGGGCTCTCCAGCTTCATGTTAGCGTTCCTGATGTTAATGCAGGCGGGAATTACACTGGTCATGAGTGCAACCATCTATCTGTCCCTTGTTGCTGGTGACGGCATGTGGCGCAAAATAGGTCTGAACCCATGGCCTCGTGCCAAAGAAACCGGATATGGAAAATATGTACTTCACAGCATGGTTGCTGGTTACCTGTGGGCATTTATTCTACTGGGTGTGCAATCCATCCTGTTCTTCATTCTGGAGCGAAGCATCGGCACATGGTCAACGACGTCAGCAGATCAATCTACTTTTAATATGACCTATGCCTGGCTCTTCCCGATCATGGCCTGGATGGCCGGTATTGGTGAAGAAACTGTTTATCGACTGTTCGGCATTCGCATGATGCAAAAGATTGTGCGTAACACGTTTATTGCCTGTCTGATTCCAACCATCATTTGGGCACTTGGACACACATTGTATCCGATCTATCCAGTAATCACCCGTCCCATTGAGCTGATGGTGATTGGATTGCTGTTCAGTCTGATCATGCTGCGTCACGGCTTCATTGCCGTTGTATTTGCCCATGTGATCTTCGACAGCTTGTTGATGGGACTCAGCTTGGTCTTTATGGGCGATGCCCTGAATATGACAGCTGGACTCTTCTGGATTGTACTGCCGGCCATCGTTGGATATGTGGTCTACAAATTCAATCCAAAACAAAAAGAGAAGCCGTATGTTACGACTCCTCATCCCGAAGTGCTGCAATAATCTGATTTGCCAGTTTGTCACCAATAGAGAGAGGCCGGAAGTCTTCAACGCTGGCCTCTTTTATTTTGCGCAAAGAGCCAAAATGCTTCAACAGCAACTTACGCCGCTTTTCTCCAATACCCGGAATGGCATCCAAACGTGATGTCACCATCGATTTGCCACGCTGTTCCCGGTGGAACGAGATCGCAAAACGGTGGACCTCTTCCTGTATCCGTTGCAACAGGTAGAATTCCTGACTATCCCGTGGCAGGGAGATGACTTCTGGTGGATTACCGATCATCAACTGCGAAGTCTTATGCTTCGCATCCTTCACCAGACCACATACCGGAATAAACAGCCCCAGCTCATTTTCCAAAATATCGACCGCAGCCGAGATCTGTCCTTTACCACCATCAACCACAATCAGGTCAGGCTGGGTCAGGTTTTCTTTTAATACCCGCTCGTAACGGCGACGGATGACCTCTCTCATCGTTTCATAATCATCCGGTCCTTCAACCGAACGGACCTTATACTTCCGATATTCCTTCTTATCCGGTTTACCATCGGTAAATACAATCATGGCAGATACCGGGTTTGTACCCTGAATGTTCGAGTTATCAAACGCTTCAATACGGTGAAGCTGATCCAATCCAATAAAACGTCCCAGTCCTTCGGCAGCTTTGGATGTACGTTCTTCATTTCGCTCAATCAAACGGAACTTCTCTTCCAATGCCACACGTGCGTTATCCACAGCCATGGTGATCATCTGGCGTTTCAATCCACGTTGCGGGATGAGCACTTTGATCTCCAACCACTCCTGTAAAGCAGCAGCAACCTGAGTTGGGTCTTCCAGTCCTGATGGAAGCTTTTCAGTAGAAGCAGTTGTATCCGTTATTGGAGCATCCTCTTGCATACTATCAGGTTGTTCACCTTCTGCATCTGTGGAACCTCCGTAAGCTGCACGACTCTCAGCAACCAGTGGCTGGGAAGCGTTACTGTACTCCACTTGTCCCATCTGCTCGAATTCTACCGTAACTACGGCAGGCACCGATCCCTCAGCATCAGATACTGTATCCAAACTATCGTTATCTGTTGCAAGATCCTTGGGCATTTCCGGCAACAAAATTTCTTGTGGCAATGCCGGATTATCGCTGTAATACTGTGTTACGTAAGACATGAAGTCACTGTACGCCTCACCGTAAAACGGGAAAGTAGATACGTGGCGTTCAATCATTTTACCCTGACGCATATATAGAATCTGGACACACATCCAGCCTTTATCAATGGCAAAACCAAATACATCACGGTCTCTGGCATCGGCCATCGTAATTTTCTGTTTTTCCATCATCGCATCGATGGCGATTACCTGGTCGCGCAGTTCCTTGGCACGTTCAAAATAAAGATCCTCCGCAGCCTCTTGCATCTTACGCTGCAAATCCTTCTTAATCTCTTCATGACCACCGCTCAGAAATGAACCAATCTCTTGGGAAATCTCGTCGTACTGCTCCTTCTCCACTTCCTTCACACAAGGGGCAAGACACTGTCCCATGTGATAGTACAGACAGACTTCTTTGGGCATTACACCACATTTGCGCAGTGGATACATCCGGTCGAGCAATTTTTTCGTTTGGTGTGCCGCATACGAGTTTGGATAAGGTCCGAAGTATTTGGCTTTATCTTTCAGCACACGCCGGGTTACTTCCAGCCGGGGGTGCTTTTCATTTGTAATTTTAAGATATGGAAATGTCTTGTCATCCTTGAGCAACACGTTGTACCGCGGCATATGTTTCTTGATCAGGTTACACTCCAGAATGAGTGCTTCCATGTTACTGCCCGTCACGATATATTCGAAATCACGGATTTCGGACACCAGACGCTGCGTCTTTCCGTTATGACTGCCGATAAAATAAGAGCGTACGCGGTTCTTCAACACTTTGGCCTTACCTACGTAGATAATGGTGCCTTCACTGTTTTTCATCAGGTAACATCCAGACATGTCTGGCAGCAAAGCGAGCTTGTGACGAATCTGCTCCAATGCCTTCTCCTGATCCTGCAAATCATTGATGAATTGATCCATAATTCGGTGAATCCTCCTTTCCGAAAAAAGTATAAATAAAAGGTTACACTAAGCCATTCTGATTACAGTACCGTCATCCAATCCGTTATCGGATTGTCTCTGAGTCACTTTTTTTTTATAAGAAGAAACTAAAGATAATTCACACTGACACTACGATGACAGAACAACCTTCCAATCCCTGTTATCCCCAGATTTTTTTCATTCCCTTTTCTCAAGGGAAAAATCTGTTGATAAAGGGGAACGCTTCGCTTCTTCAGGTTTTTTCTGTCCTCTCCGTTACTGTGTAAATAATTAGTTCCATCTATATATCAGAGATGAATCCGGGATAAACGCGAGCACTTCGCTTCTCCAGATCGGTTCTGTACTCTACATTCAAGTGTAAAAAATATTTTTACTTTATATTGTCCTATATAAAGGTATTCGACGCAAAACGCCCCCGGCATGTAAACCGGAGGCGTATGTGTAAGCCTGTAAATTATTGGTGTTTTGCGATAATTCCTTTGAGTGCATCTTTCGAATTCAGACCAACCACTTTATCTACCGGTTGACCGTCTTTGAAGAAGATCAAAGTTGGAATGCTCATTACGCCAAAGCGGGAAGCAGATTCCGGATTTTCATCCACGTTAACTTTAGCAATTTTCACTGCATCGCCAACTTCTGTGGACAGCTCTTCCAGGATTGGAGCGAGCATTTTACAAGGACCACACCAAGGCGCCCAGAAATCAACAAGAACCGTTCCTTCGCCTTCTACTTCAGCGTTGAAGGATTGATCGGATACGTTAACAATAGCCATGAAATTGTCCTCCTTATATATACTTACGGTTTATTTTAACCTGTAACGTCGTGAACGACACTTCCAGTATAACACAGGTACGTCAAACTTGTGAATTGAACGCTGCAATGTTCATCTTCCCAACATCAAATCTTCACAATTACAGGATGTAACATACTAACTGCAAAATCTTTACAAACGCTTTCTTTTCCAAGTATACTAAAATTACTCCGGGTTTCAGCCCCCATACGGGCAAGCTGTTTCCCCATAAGGAGGCAATAACATGGATGCAAATGTGCGGATCAGCGACCCGCGTGAACATGTGAACGAGGAACCCCGCAACGATCTATTTGATCTGATCGCGGGTGTTGCCGGCATGGCCGGTCTGATGACAGTGATCTTTTTCGGTATGGTTATCTTCAAATTCCTCACCGAATAGGATGCTTCCAGGCTCACGCAGGACCAGAAAAGCCCGGTTTTCGCGACAATGCGAAAGCCAGGCTTTTTTTGGGACTACTTTAGCTTTTGATTGCAATCAGCTCAGCTTCTAAATCGTAAGCTCCACCGATAATTTGAAGATTAACCTTGTCCAGAACCGTTTCGTTCAATTAGATCGGTTCAACGTTTACCGCGCTGATTCTCACCCCGAACGGAGATAACATCCACGAATGGACGAATCCGGTCCATGAGACGCTGCCCTTTATTCATTTCCTCGCCGTCCCGGTTGGTGAAACTAAGGTGTTTCTCCAGCCCATCCAGATTGTAATTGGACGTATAGAACGTAGGTTTACGATTCATCCTATAGTTCAGAATGGACCCCATCACATGATCCCGAACCCAAGGGTTCAGATTCTCTGCCCCGATATCGTCAAAGATGAGCAGATCACAACTTTTCAAAATATCCGTCATTTCCTTCAGCTTCTGCCCTTCACTGATCATGGATTTCAGATCCTCCACAAAGTCAGGCATATAAATAATGACACCCGTGTGGCCTGCAACCGCCAGTTCATGCAACAGGTAACACATCAGAAACGTCTTGCCCGTCCCGAATGTTCCTTCCAGAAACAGTCCTTGCGGAGATAATCCGTTCTCCTTGGTCTCGCTAATATACCGAAGCACCTGATTTACTGCCGGAGCACGCATCCGATCCTTGCCCATAATCTCCACGTCATTGTATCCGGCACTGAGCGCACGCTCGTCCACATAGAAACTGCGAATGCGTTGCTTAATAATATGTTCATTTTGCCGGGCGATATGTTTGGAACAAGGCGCTTTTATATCTATGATTTCGGGTTTACCGTTAAAATGTTCTACTTCCAGTTTGCAAAAGTGGCCCTGAAAATCGTTAGGGCAGTTGTCGAGTCCTGGGCAATTCGCACAGTTCTTTGAGTCTTTGGCGTACTGAAACAGCTTGCTCAGATCGGTCATGAGCTGTGCATCTTGCAGTTCAGGATGACCTGCGCGGAATTCACGTACATACGGATTTTCCATCAATTCCGCCGCAATCCGCCGCGATTGCTCACGAAAGGCAGGGTTCAGCTGCTGAAGCAGTCCTCCCAAGGATTCCATGGCTTCAAGCCCCCTTAATGTTTCAATATAGAATGAACAATGAAGTGTACCTGTGACCATCTTGATGGCATAGGAACTTTCGATCATTTGCAATTCTACTGTTCATTCTATAGAAAAACAACCAATAACTCAACTCATAGATCTGGTAAATAGCGTAACCCTTCTGCCACCGTACGTAATGCCTAGTTTATAGTACACTTGCAGTCCTGTACCTTTTAGTGTGTGTTCAAAAGTCTGTTTTTCGACTCTTCAAACAACTTTTATCAGCGGCGCAAGCCGACAGTAACGATCTCGCATGAACCTGTCTGTATGTTCCATTCCTTGCTGGCAAATGATAATGTTGATGCCTCTTCTATGCGGTTGAGATGAAGTATTTCGCCCTCCTCCTCCAGGATGTTGCTCTTGTACGCCGTTTCGAATGGCTGTGGATTCGCTTGCGATGCAGCAAGCTTCAACGTGACGGATTCGGTGGTCATATTGAACCAGCGGAGCATCACATCACCGGAATCTTCATTCACCTTGAGTGAAGAAAAAGCCAAGCCGTCTCCTTGCCATGCAAACGGTGTGTTGTTAGGTGTCAGATAACCCGTGTGTACTTCGGTTTGTGCCAGCGTCCAAGGAACCTGGAACTGATAAGCCTCGATATATGCACCTGACGCTGCACCATTGCCATCATGCGGAATGATCTCGATCTTAAATGTATGTTCTCCAAGGCATTGTGCTTCCGGTGTCGGGAACAAGCCCCAGTCTCCAAGTTCGCCAACAGCACGAAGCAGCGTAACCGCAATGCTATTGCGTCCATCCTGAAGGACTTCATATTCATTCAGACCCAGATTGGCTACGACCAATCCTGCGTCTTGTTCACTTACATCTACAAAACTCTGTTGATGCTGTGTATTGCTTGGATTTTGCCACTCCGGTGCAGGCGTATTATCACGCGTTGCAATTTCGAACATGGAATCCACATGATGAACCCCAGATACCAGATCGGTTGGGAAAAGAGCACGTACCCGGTGATCCTTCGCCTGATTGTTGAAGGTTGTTTCTATTTGCACGCCTTTTCCACTACGACTAAGCGATACAACCGTGCGGATCTGGAGCGGAATCATTTTCGTTGAACGCTGGGCTTTACGGTGTGGATAATAAATCAGCTCCCGTTGTTCCTGATCCAGCATCTCACCCGCAGACTCCGGTATTTCCCAATGATGAATCACTTCAAACGAGGCCAAGTATGATGTATCCTCAAGGACCCGAATCTCGGCCTGAAGCTCGTGTGTTGTTCGCGCCACTTCATTCTCTGGTTGCTTGAACATGTATTCATTACCGATATCACCCACATTTTCGTACACGCCAAGGTCCTTATAAGTCTGGCCTGTTCGTTTATCTGTGAGTGTGAATGAACCATTGTCTGCAATCGTGACGATCATATGTTGATTTTCCATGCCACGTTCACCACGCAACAGCGTAGTCGTTTTCGACGGAGTACCACTCTTAGCATCATCCGCAACGTTGACCAATGCATAGGTTTTTAGTCCAAATGCAGCTACATTTTCTGTTTCAAAACGAATACGTACTCGCCGACAACTATACGGTTGGCGGAAGCGATCATCTGGCAGATCATAGCCAAATTGCAGACCCAGATCCTCCACCGTACATGGAATGTGATTACCATCTTCATCTACCAGTATGCGATCTGACAGGTCAACGGCTTTCATCTGCGTCGCCATCTCTTCCAACGTATGTCCATCCCGGAAATACAACCGAGCCGCGTCCAGTTCCATCTGAACTACACCGCTACGTTCCCACCCCGTTGTATTAAACACCACAACAGGCCGGGCATTTTCGCCGTAACGCTCAAAGATGGAGGTATCAACAGCTGTAGCAATCTGGCTGGTGCTCTCTTCAATTAAAGCCTCTGCTACATGACGGCTCTTATCAAACCGTGTTACCATCTCGCGGTGCACCTCATCCACACTGCATCCACAGATGCTGTCATGCGGGTGATTTTGCATCAGCGTTTTCCAGGCATACGTCAGTTGATCATGTGGATAGGTATGTCCAAGCAGATAGGCGTAGGATGCCAGGGGTTCAGCCACTTTTTCCAGCATCGTCTGGCCCAGCTGGTTCATCTGTTTCAGATACACACGAGCCGAGGCGGTGTTCACCAGGGTTCCCCAGCCATCAGTACGCTGGCTGCGCAGTTCTCCTTTGACCGTGGACAGCTCATGTTCAGCCGATGCTCTCAGGGCGGTTAGATAGTCCGGAAAGTTCGAGTGAACGAACTCAATGTCGGGATATAATTGCTCAGCCATGCGAATCGCTTCTGGCAGATCTCGCTGAATCGGCTGGTGATCACATCCGTTCATGTACAACAACTCATTGGTCGATGCATATTTCTCGGCATCTGCAAGCTTGGTTTCCCAGAACTTGCGGGCCGATTCCTCGTCTACTGGAACTTCATTTCCATTGGAGTACCAGTTGGCAAACAATACGCCGAGCACTTTTGATCCGTCTGGTCCTTCCCACATCAGCTCCGAGAAGCTTGATTCATATCCGGCATCCGATACCGTATTGTTAAATCCCGTCGGCTTCACACCACGTCCAAAAAACACATTATCAATGCCTGATTGTTGCATCAGCTGTGGAGTCTGCCCGACCAATCCAAATGTATCGGGAAAGTAACCAATTTTCGAAGGGGTGCCGTAACGTTTGGCGTCCTTATGTCCAACCTGCATGTTGCGCACATTGGCTTCTCCGCTCGTCAGAAACGCATCCTGCAAAATGTACCATGGTCCAATCACAATCCGCCCATTGCGGATATGTTTCTCCAGTCGTTCCTTCTGCTCCGGTCGAACCTGAAGATAGTCATCGATAATAATCGTTTGTCCATCCAAATAAAAGCTTTTATAGTCCGATCCCTCATCAAGCTGATCCAACAGTGAATCGACGAGCTGAATAAGACGCATATGATGCTTCTCATACGGCAAGTACCATTCCCGATCCCAGTGGGTATGCGAAATAATATGTGCTCTCTTTTTTTTGGTCATCGTGTTATCCCACCTCTTTCATCTTGTTGTACAATCTCAACCTCATCAGGGCGATACACTGCAGTCAGCTTTCCGGAAGCATCTGTCGCAAACAGCACCGAACGATTTTTCTCCAATTGGAACGAGTACGATACACCTGTACGTTGATCTCTCACATGAACTTCATGGTTCAAGGCAAACTCCGATACAAATACATACAGATTCCCTTTTGGAAAACTCAGCTTCCGGCCGTAGATCCCTGCGATATCTCCGCCAGATATCCATTCCAACTCCTGTTCGATGCCCGAAATCTTGGTTGCATAACGATACAATTCAGCAAGTGGCTCGTCCCGTCCATTTAACTCGAGCGGCAGTGGAGTCCAGATTAATTTCCCTTTACCCAAAGGCAGAACGTGTACTTCATCTGCTGTACCATTATCTCCATGAAGCAACGTCTCCTTGGCCACCTCGGCGATACGACGCCGTCCATAGGTCACCCGGTGATTCACACCATTAATATTCAGCAGTTCTTCCCGCTGCACGTTACCCAGACTGCGTTTACCTACGATATGATCGGCCCGGTCAGTTGCCTTCCAGTATGCGTCCAGTCCCAGCGGCCCTGTAATGAGCAGGCTCGTGCCTTCCTTCTCCGCAAACGTGAGCAATTGTTGTAGTGCATCGCTGTGCATATTATGCGGACTCGGTACGATGATCAGTTTCGGTGGCTGCTGCTCCAACGCTTCCAGATGATATTCGGATAACGCACGGAATGGCAATTTCAGATCATAGGACATTACACGAGTAAGCTTTGTTGTGGCATCATAGGCCAGGGCACGGTTGGAGAAGTCATTGGAATACGGGAACACGACTGCAATATCCTCCAGCTCGCGGTCTTCAAAGAGATCACGAATGCCATCCATGAATCGGCCAAAATCATAAGACACATCCGCCTCGGGTTTCTCCGTACCATCTGCACGAAGGGCCCCAATATGGGACTCATTGGCATTATCCATATAAAAGTTGGTGTTCCAGATCCATTGCACGGCGCCAGCGCCGCCTGTCGAGAAAGCATAGGCGTACTTTCGTTCGAGAATACCACGAAGCTCCTCTTCCGTACGCTTAGCTCGCCCATCGGGGGTTTCCACATACATGATGCCCGTCTCCTGAATGAGATTTGGTTTGTATGGCGTTTTGGCGAAAATGCCATCCCAGATCAGATCATCGTTCAACCACCAGGAATGCACGGTTGTATAATCCACTTCACGTTCATAGAAGAACGGAGAAGGACGCTGTGCACCAAGGGCTTCGTCCTGTCCCACGGTAACCAGATGATCGGGAACCAGGTCTTTGATCGTACCTACAAGCTCTCTTGCCCAAACATTGTGCATCTCCATAGAGAAGAGACAGTAATCGAGCCAGCGTGTTCCCTTTTTGGCCTTGTGCATGTCCTGTACATCAAAGTTAATCTCTTCCGCCTCCGGGATCACCGCGGCAGCAAAGTTCGGAAGCTGCTTCGGTGACATGTTCCATGCCTCCTGCAACGCCTCAATCGTCTGATGCCGTTGTTCAAGCCAAGCGATAAAAGCCTGCTGTTCATACGAATCCTTCGCCGAGCGTGGGCCTGCCGAGAAGATACGCACCGGATCAAACATCGATGGCTCATTAATCAGATCCCAGTCCACATGTGTTGTATGCGTGTGACGACTAACGATGCTGCGGATAAAACGTTTCTGAGCCTCGACACTCTGCGGGTCCAAATACGGATTCGTGCCTTCCCATGTCTCCGGTGTAAAGGAGAAGAAGGTGAATGTGACCTGTAAGCCGTGACGTTTCGCCGTTAAAATAAATGCATCAATGGCACGAAGCACATCCTCTGCCATATGTCCGTCCACCTGCATCATGTTGCGATAGGCGGTCCAGATTCCCGTCCGAATCCAGTTAATGCCGGCTTTTGCCATCTGGGCCATGTCTCGATCCCAAACATCCGCATTCGGCAGAAACAGAAATTTCCGTGCCACATCGGAGGTCATGTAGGTCATGCCCACAACAGGCAGAGGACGTCCGTCTTTTACAAAATAGTCTCTGCTGCGGGTAATCACTTCCCCTTCTGCCAGCAGTGCAGCATCCTGTCCCCAGAAGCCTTGACGCAAGATCCGAACTTCACCGTCAGGAGCCTGCGCGTGGCATATGATTCGATACAGCCCACTTTCAAGGGAAACCGGGAGAAGTATACGTTCGAAACGCTGCTCACCAGAAAGTTCCATCTCCAGTCGATGGCTCCATACCTTCTCCGTCGTGCCACTTGTGCGATCTTCATGCTCGACTGTTATGTCGAATGCCCACAGCTCGGACTCGGTAAGTCTGTTCCCTGCTCGCTGTAAAATCTGGCCTTGAAGTGTGAGTATAGCCCGCTCATCTGGCTCATACGAAGCATAATTCGTTTTGAGGGATAACTCAGTTACACCTTGCGCACAGAATTGCGCCCATTTCACAATCTCGGCAGCGCCATCCTGCGTCCAGAATGAGGTGGTCAGCGGCAGATGTACAAACATCCAGCGTGAACCTACGAAAGTCCCGCGCGAGTTTTCCCACAGAACGACCGGAGCGGCGACACTGCGCCCGTCTTTACTCATGCCACGAAGCAATGGATAAATCTGCGTACTCATCGGTCCTGATGACCCCATCTGGTGGGGCAGATCACTTGTTTTGGTTGTATGTGGAACCAAATTCCATGTATCTGCCTTCTCGAACAGCCCCTCTTTCCCAGTGAGAAGCGGGATCTGTTCGGATGAAGTGTACGATTGCACATTGGCAGAAGATACGTTCAGTGCCTCATGAATATAGAGTTCCTGATGATACGCGGTCTGCTCGGACTCTACAACCCATGCCCCATTTTCATATCGAACCGGACGTTTGAAGGGTGCGCCCCCCACACTGATCAGGCTTCCGCCCTTATGCAAGTAAGCGGCAATCTCCGTCCAGGCGAACTTGGGAAAATAGGGTGCATGCAGATTGACCAGACATCCTTCACCTGCTGTGGTCTTCAAAGCCTCTGCGAGTTCTTCGGCGTTTACAACGGTGATCTCTTCAACTGCTTTCCATGTATTCAGAGCCTCATGAGTTGGAAAAGCACCTTCCATCGGAAACGCAGGATCAGCGAAGATAATCAGCTTTTTATCATTAGGTTGGATACTCATAACAGGCCATCCTTCATGGATTTATAGACCAACTGGGAGAACAGGCTGTTGGACCATGCAAACCATTTTCGTGTAAAAATCGTTGGATCATCGGCGTGGAAGCCTTCATGCATATAACCTGTATCTGCATCTGTCGCTTCGAGCATGCGAATAATCTCCAGTTTCTCCTCGGCAGACTGCGCAGTCAGTCCTTGCATGGACAATCCCATATGCCAGATGTAATCTGGTGGGGTGTGAGGGCTACCAATCCCTCTGGCAACCTTGCCTTCATAATAGAACGGGTTCTCTTTGCTCAGGGCAAAACGGCGCGTATTCTGGTAGATCGGATCATCCGCTGTGACGTAACCCAGATATGGGATGGACATGAGTCCCGGTGTACCCGCATCGTCCATGAGACAGTGGTTGCCATAACCGTCCGTCTCGTACGCATAGATCGGTCCAAATTCCGGATGACGATAAATACCATACAACTGAATGCCGTGATCCACGTCCTGCTCCAGATCCTTCAATTCCTGCAAAAGTTCCATATCCCGGAACACCCACTCGGCAAACTCCTGCATCTGGCGCAGAGCTACAACCGCGAACATGTTGCCAGGGATATTGTAGTGGAAATCACACGCATCATCACTGGAACGGAAACCGGACCAGATCATCCCCGTGTAGTTGACTGGCATACCTTTTCCGTGATTGCGCAGGGAATCTGTTGGGATACCGTTATTACGAGTGAAGCGATATGGAGATTGTTCCATGTGATGCTGTTCGACTTTGAACAGGTCCACGATTTTACGCATCGCTGCCTTGAAGCTTGAATCGAAAATGTCGGTCAGCTCGGTTTCCTTCCAATATAAATACGCCAAACGTACAACAAAACATAATGAGTCAATCTCAAATTTGCGTTCCCACACCCAAGGCGACATCTCTGTTTCGTCCGTGGTGTTCCAATGCCAGTCGTTAGCAGTCTCATTGAAGGCATTGGCATATGGATCGATGTGAACATACTGGATATGACGTTTGATCAGCCCGCCAATAATGCGTTGCAGGTCCTCGTCTTCTTTTGCAAACGGAATGTAATGTACCACCTGCTCCACGGAATCACGCAACCAGGAAGCCGGAATATCTCCTGTGATAACAAAAGTCGTACCGTCCTCCATCAACTTGGTTGTTGTTTCGATAGTGTTAGGGAAGCAGTTTTTGAATAATTGAAGCAGTTTTGGTCGGTGAGCCAGTTTCTGTTCTGCTTCTTCGAGCACGGCCTGAATGGATTGTGGCAAAGCAACAGGTGGCATGGGTATTTTGGGTAATCTGAACTGTTCCATGGATGAGTGCAACTCCTTAAACAAATTGAATGGTATAGCTATACAGGATGAAACAAAAAATTTACACGGGACCACTGCGCGGTCAGAAAGATCCTCCGATCGCTGTTATCCCCAGATTTTTTTGATTCCCTTTTCTAAAGGGTAAAATCTGGGGATAGCATATGCTTCCGATGTAGCTTTCTTTCAGAAAGCTTTTAGGCGAACGCTTCGCTTCTTCGAATTCTTTCTGTCCTCTCCGTTATCGTGTAAATTTTTAGTTGAACATGTATAGCTCAAAAATATTTCAAAAAGGTTTACCGCAGTAGCACGGTTTGTATTTGGTAAGGTTTAAAAGATAATGTAATCTGGCCATTGGTATGGGCCAGTGGTTTGATCGGTTCTTCCAGTGCGTTGGAGTGATACGCCTGTTCAAAGGCATGTGGCCATTGCAATGTGATGTTGTCGCGTTTGCCTGACGATTCATAGAAACGAAGTATGGTGCCTTGTCCATCCTCTGCCAATTTGACGGTATCTAGAATCACGTGGCTGCTGTTGAAGTTAATCCAGGAGCCCGTAGCTGGGCGAGAATGTTTGGCATTTGCAGTTGCATCTGCGGTTGAGTCTACTTCAGCCCCTGCAATCTGTTGTATCTGCCCCATCTGTTGTACTTGTTTCACCTGCTGTACCGTCACCTCATGATTTAACTCGGCAGCCTGACGTACGGTGTGTGCAGTTCGCCAGTCACCGTCGTGTGGGTAGAGGGAATAGGTGAATTCATGTTCTCCCAGATCGGCTGTGCGATCAGGCCATTTGGGTGCACGCAGTAGGGACAAACGAATGGTGCTTCCCTGCACGTCGTACCCGTACTTGCAGTCATTGAGGAGGCTCACGCCGTATCCATATTCGGATACATCTGCAAAGCGATGTCCACAGACTTCATACTGCGCTTGTTCCCAGCTTGTGTTGCGATGTGTTGGACGTTCCAGTGTGCCAAACGGAATCTCAAACGTAGCCTTGGAGGTCACCACATCAATCGGGAAACCAACTTTCAGAAGTTTGTGATTTTCGTTCCAGTTAACCTGTGTTTGGAAGTCAATTCGCCGTGAGTCATGATAAAAGACGATATCTTGTGTGATTTCCGATTGATGTAGCTTCCAGCGGAAGCGCAGGACATCTTTCGTTGAACCCGCAAGCACCAGCTTTTTCTCCAAAAGTTCCACTTCGCCAGCAATCTGTTCTTCATAACGACTGTCGATATCCCATGCATCCCAAAGCGTTGGACGATCGTGGAAGAAGTGAAGTTGATTGCCTCGTTCACCCGGCTTCAACATCTCACGCTCTGCGGTTTTATCCCACAGGCGGGTGATCTCCCCACGTTCATTGAACTGCACATGGTAAAAGGCGGTATCCCATGTATCATTAAAGGTTGGTTGTGCGGCAAGGGTGGTCATTTCCCGTACATTCGTTTCCCTTGTATTTTCCGGTACAAGCCAAATCGTTTTATATCCAAACGCCGGAATGTCTGTCACGAGAATAGACATGCTGCCATCCTCCCAATCCATCCGCAAGCGCTGGCCTTTTTCATCGATGCCGTAGCGATCCAAGCCATCCTGCACAGGAAGTTGAACGACTGCACTCCGTTTCCAGCCCAGGCTGTTGAATACAACATAGGCTACTGAACCTTCCGGTCCCTCTGTGTTGATACCCGTTGTCAATGCTGCAATGCCTTGATCCAGTCCGGTTCTGCCCAATTCAAATACCTGTACATATTCCTCATTCGAAGTGACGTAGGACTCCGTAATTGCCGAGCCCGGTATAATATCGTGGAATTGGTTCAGCAAAATCAGCTTCCAGCCTTCATGCAGATTCGAACGCACTTCAGCTTCTGCATCTGCCTCCATATCTGGCAGAGCGAGTGTATTCCACAGCTCAGCTTCTCGATACAGAACCTCCGCTTTCCGGTTGTTACGCTTATTGCGCGCATGGGTCGTGTAGGTTCCCCGATGTAACTCAAGATACAGATCGCCATGCCACTTCGGAAGTACAGGCTGCTCCTTTTCAATTCCGGCAAAGAAAGCTCCAGCTGTGCTATAACGGCTCGCAGGCTGTCCAACCATCAGGTCTGCGCGATCCAAATACTCCAGCATCTCGCGTGTTACGCCACCGCCGCCATCTCCGTGTCCGTATAGAAGCATGTGCTCCGGATGCGCTGCTTTCTCACGATAGGACTGCCAGTGATCATGAATGTCCTTCGGCAACGTATGCTCGTTAACACCATGATTGAGGTAGGACAGGATCGGTGTGCCGTCAATGCCCACCCAGTGGAAGAGATCGTATGGAAACACATTTGTGTCGTTCCATCCGAGCTTTGTTGTCATGAAATATTCCACATTGCCATGCTTCAAAATCTGTGGCAGGGAGGCACAATACCCAAACGTATCCGGCAACCATTCAATCTGTGATGTTTTGCCAAACTCCTCCATATAGAAACGCTGACCATATAACATCTGGCGAATCAGGGACTCCCCGCTTGGGATGTTCAGATCCGGCTCAACCCACATGCCGCCAACCAGTTCCCAGCGGCCTTCTACAATCCGCTGCTTCACCCGCGCGTAAAGCTCGGGATCATGCTCCTTCAGAAACGCATATAGTAAGGGTTGGCTCTGGGAATAAACATAGTCCGGATATTCATTCATGAGTGCATCCACGGTGGAGAAAGTACGGCTCGTTTTGCGTACCGTCTCACGTACAGGCCACAGCCAGGCAATATCAATATGGGACTGTCCCACCATATGCTCCAGACCTTCCGCGTTTCCGCCAATCTCACGCACATGATGCTTCAGATTATTCTCAATCTGACGAATACCCTCACCCTGCTCAATCTCTTCTGCTGACATGCCTACAAATTGATCCATCGCACGATATACCAGTTCTAACAGGCGAACCCGCCGAAAGTCACTTTCCGGTAGCAACACAGCCGAATCACGCACAATAATGACGGTATACATCAGACTACGAACCGCTTCATTGGGTCTCACCAGCAGGCTCGTAATTGATGTGATCGGTGGCTGAATAACCGCCTGTTGATTCAACGGGTCTACAGGTTCAGGTACCGGGTCAAACATCTCAATCTCAAGTTCCGGAGCGTTTCCAACTTTAGATGGATCAAGCGTGACGTAGGTATGATTGCGGTCCAGACCCTGATAAGAGTGCCCATTTACCCGAAGCAAGCCTTCTCCGCCTGTCTCAAATACAAGCCCATAAGGTGTTTGCTGCCATGTAGCAGGAATCTCCAAACGTGTTCTAAAGAAATAAGTCGTTCCCTGTTTACTCGGAAAACGATCAAAATCTTGGCCTTCCGGGTACTCACCCTGATCCTCATACTGTCCTGGCACATGATAATAAGCGCGGGTAATGCCCCAGCTGCGCAGCTGTATTTGCTCCAGCCACTGATGTTCGGACAACTCGCGAATAAATCGTCTGATACGTTCCATCGTCTTACGCCTCCCTTACGGTCAGTTCGGCTATTTGCGTATCGTTTACGCTGCTGCCGATATGAATATGGAATTGTCCAGGTTCAACGACAGGCTTCAAATCACGACCAATATACTGCAGCTGCTCGGCTCCGATTCGGAATTCCACGGTCTGTGTCTCTCCTGGCTCCAGGTTCACTTTTGCAAACCCCTTCAGTTCCTTGGCCGGACGAGTTAGTGAACTGACCATGTCAGAGATGTACATCTGTACAACTTCTGCACCTGCATAACGGCCAGTGTTGGTCACATTCACCGATACCGAAACCATATCACCAGCTGTCATGGATGCAGCACTCAACTGCGGTTCACTGTACCCAAATGTGGTATAGCTAAGTCCGTATCCAAATGCATAACGTGGCTCCAGATCCTCTTCGAGGTAACGTTTGCCTCGGGAACGTTTGCCGTTATAATAGATCGGTAATTGGCCGACATGCTTCGGAATGGAGATCGTCAATTTGCCTGACGGATTCACATCACCGAATAAAATATCTGCAATGGCACGACCGCCCTCTTGACCCGGATACCACGCCTCCAGAATTGCATCGGCATGTTCATCCACCCAAGGTTCAGTGATGGGACGACCATTAATGTAAACAACGACAAGTTTCTTGCCGAGCTTGTGAATCTCCTGAATAAGTTCCAACTGTACTCCGGCAAGACCCAACGTCATCCGGTCGATCCCTTCGCCACACTCCATATCATTCCAGGAGTTATCCGACACATTGGAAGCCCCCGTCTTCAGATCAATTGTTCCTTCTCCAAAGTCACGTGCACTGGAGCCGCCAACCACCATAATGACCGTATCCGCTTGACTGGCAACTTCGATCGCACGCTCGAATCCTTCTTTCGAATCACCTTTGATCCGGCAGCCTGGTGCATAAAGAACCTGATCTGTACTGCTGTCACCAGTCAAAGCACCAACAGAACTCTTCTCCGTTTGCCCATCCACATGATTAGCCAGCTTAATGCGAATCCCATCCAGTACCGTCGCCACTTTCGACTTCGGTTGCGGAGATGTGTAATCGCCCAGTTGATTGTAGGCCTGATCCGCATTTGGGCCGATCACGGCAATTCGGCCCGCATTTGCTATCGATAGAGGTAGCGTGTCAGCCTTATTTTTGAGCAGCACAACCCCTTCCGCAGCCAACTGCCGTGCCAGTTGAACATGCTGCTCACTGCCAATCACTTCTGCTGCCCGATCGGCATCTATATAAGGCTGTTCGAATAATCCCAGTCTGAACTTCAACGCCAATACGCGACCGACAGCCCGATCCAGAACCTGCACATCAAGCTTCCCTTCTGCCACCGCCTGCACCAGATATTGCCCAAACATCTCGCCGGACATTTCCATATCGATACCTGCCTGAATCGCCTGTACGGAAGCTTCCAGTCCATCTGACGCGACATCATGCCCGCTTGCCAGCATATTGATCGCGCCACAATCCGTAATGACCAGACCTTCAAATCCCCAATCCTTACGCAGTACATCTTCCAGCAATTCCGTATTCACGGTGCAAGGCGTGCCATCAATTTCGTTATACGCCGGCATGATCGACGCCGCGCCAGCTTCCACCGCCTTACGGAATGGATACAGATCCACCTCCAGCAGTTCACGCCAGCCCATATGCACAGGTCCTGCATTGCGTCCACCTTCCGAGCTACCGTAACCCACAAAATGTTTCAGCGTAGCCGCTACTGTATCCCCACGATCAAGACTTTCACCCTGAAGTCCTTCCACGGAGGCAACTGCCAGTTCCCCTATGAGATACGGATCTTCACCGAAACATTCCTCGGTCCGTCCCCAGCGTGGATCACGCACAACATCCAGTACAGGAGAATACGTGACCGCACCGCCCTGAGCACGGGTCTCGCGAGCGACAGCACGGCACATGTCACGGTACAGATCTACGTTCCAGGTGCTCCCCAGTAAAAGGGGGACAGGATAGACCGTTCCGTCAATGGCCATATGTCCATGCGAGCACTCTTCCCCGACTAAGATGGGAATCCCAAGTCTGGAATGCTCCACCGCATAACGTTGAATGAGATTGACCGCCTCTGCGCCTTCTCTGGCTGATAGGCCATTTTCAAGCGTAACACCAGTCCAGGGATCTGCCCGAAGCGCGCCATAGAGGGAACCGATGCCACCGTTCTCCACTTGCTCTTTGAAAGAATCATTAAGCGTTATATTCCCTTGATCATTCGTATAGGTCTGCCAGCCAAAGGGCTGAGTGAGTTGGCCTACCTTTTCTTCTGTAGTCATCAGGCTCAGCAGGTGCTGTACCCGTTCTTCTATGGATTTACTCTTGTCCTTGTAAGTCATCAATCTGCACCTCTCCAATCCTAAAGCGTAGTCCGGTTATTCTTTGACCGCTCCCACCGTCAGACCCTGTACGAAATAACGCTGGAAGAACGGATAAGCGAATATAATCGGCAACGTTGCCAGCACAACCATCGCCATTCGGGATGTATCCTGTGGAATGGACTGCATGGCTGCCAAACTCATCGAACTATTTGCAGAGTTCTGCTGGATAAACTGGATGCTCGACTCAATCCGCATCAGCATGGATTGCAGCGGCACCAGATTGGGATTATCAATATATAAGAGCGCGTTGAACCAGTCGTTCCAGTAACCGAGTGTGCTGAACAACCCAATGGTTGCCAGTCCCGGCAAGGAAAGTGGAATCACTATTTTCATAAAGGTATAGAATTCTCCGGCGCCATCGATTTTCGCTGATTCAATGACCGCATCTGGTACACTCGTGGAGTAGAATGTCCGCAGAATCATAATATAGAAGGCATTCATCGCCAGCGGCAGAATCAGTGCCCATAACGTATCTTTTAGGCCAAGCAACTGGGATACGACCATATAGGTCGGAATCATCCCACCGTTGAACAACATGGTCAGAATCGCAAAAATGGAGAAAAATCTCCGATATCTGAAGCTCTTGCGGGAAATCGCGTAGGCATACAAGGACATGAGAATCAGACTGATAATAGTACCCAGTACTGTCACCAGAAGGGTAACCCCGTACGCACGCATCAGTGTGTCTCCGCTCTGCCAGACAAACTGATATGCCGCGAGACTCCATTCTGCTGGAATCAGTCGATACCCGTCACGGGCCAGTGCTTTCTCATCCGTAAACGAGATGATGACTACAAATATAAAAGGGAATACACAGATTAAAGCAAAGAATCCGGCGATGATGTTCATGATCACGTTCCAGCCGCTAGATACGTGGTGGAAGTCGCGTTTTTTAACGAGTTGAGCCACAGTGTTTCACTCCTTTCTCTTGTCCTAGAATAGGCTGCTGTCTTTATCGACTTTGCGCACAACATAGTTAGAGATAATTACAAGTACAAAGCCCACAACGGATTGATACAATCCCGCAGCCGTACTCATGCCAATCTCACCGCTTGTTTTTAAACCACGATACACATACGTATCAATAACATTCGTAACGGAATAGAGCGTACCTGAATCCCGTGGCACCTGATAGAAGAGTCCGAAGTCTGCATAGAAAATGCGGCCTACCGCCAGCAAGGTCATAATCGTAATGATGGGTGAGAGCAATGGAATTGTAATGTTGCGAATCTGCTGCCACTTGCTTGCTCCATCGATCATGGCTGCCTCATACAGGGAACGATCAATCCCCAGAATAGACGCCAGATAAACAACACTGCTATAACCGATGGTTTTCCATAACGCTACGAACACTAGGATATACGGCCAATATTTCGCCTCAGAGTACCACTGAATCGGTTCCATTCCGAACCAGCCGATGATCTGATTCAACATACCCCGATCCATGCTCAAGAAGCTGAACGCGAAGTAACCAACGATAACCCAGGATAGAAAATACGGCAGGAACATGCCCGTTTGATATAGTTTGGCGAGTCGTTTATTGACCAGTTCCGAGAGCAGGATGGCCAAAGCCACAGAGAATACCAGCCCCAAGAAGATAATGGCGATGTTATAAAAAAGGGTGTTACGTGTTATCAGCCATGCATCACTAGTGCTGAACAAGAATTTGAAATTGTCCCAGCCTACCCATTCACTCTTCATCAGACTTGCCCAGAAGCCTTCGCGGCTGAAACGATATTGCTTGAAGGCAGCCACGGTGCCCACAAGGGGCAAGTAGGAGAAGAAGAAGAACCAGATGGCGCCTGGCAGGACCATGAATAGCATGACTCGGTTTCTAATTAGATTTTTCAAAAATGCAGTCATTGTGGATATCCTCCTTCAGCTTGAATGAAAAAGGACCGGGCGCGATAAGCAGCCGCCCGATCCTTACGATGTACCGTTACTTGTTTTCCGCTCTCCAGGCATCCAGCTGGCTTTGGGCTTCAGCCATTACTTTCTCCAATCCCGCTTGATTGAACTTCTCAATCACTTGGTCCAGATTGGCTGCCGGGTCCAGTGTACCTGTCATCAGTGCTGCCCAATACTGCTCTTTCACGTTCTGTACAGCCGTCAGTTCAGCAGATACATTGCTTGCATCGAAGTTGAAGCTGAGGATCGGGGAATTGACACCTTCAGCGTTAAACTTCTTGAACTCATCCCATTTGTTATCCGGGTCATTGCTGTTCAGGTAGAGCAGCATGTTGTTCCCAAGGGAGTATGAAGGCATATCGTAGTTTTTTGATTCAGGCAGATTTTCCATATGCGTGTCATCCACTTTTTTGTAGTGTGTGCCCTCGATACCGGAATCCACCATATTACGCAGCACAGGATCTGTATTCAGCAGGTTCAGGAACTCCATCGCTTTCTCTGGATATTCCGAGTTGGCCGAGATGGCCATAATGGAGCCTTGTACAGATGTATTCGTTATAATGGCTTCACTTGCAGGTGTGGAAACGACTTGATAACCGTAACTGGCAGACCATTGATTGTCCGCGAGCGGCTGAGTCTGTGCACGATCCAGGAACCAGTTACCTGATGTCGTCAGATCATTCGTGGAACCTGTTGTTGCCGCTTCTGCCGATACATAACCAGCCTTGTAGTATTTGTGCATTGTGGTGAGTGCTTCTTTCATCTCAGGTGTTTCCAATATGTTCACGAGCTTATAATCCGTCGTATCCAGCTTGATCGCCATCGGCAGATTCTGAATGACATAGTCATAAGGCACGTAAGGAACATAGTTTTTATCCATGGCAAATGGTGTTACACTCGCCTCGTTTTCCTTAATTGTTTTGAGCAGAGGCTCCAGACTGTCTAACGTACGAACGCCAGAGATGTCCAACTTGTATTTATCAACCAGCATTTGGTTAAAGCGCCATACCTCTTGTTGTGGCAACTCTTTGTTGGCTGGAATTCCGTAATTGTGTCCATCTACCTTGGAACCGCTGAGGAATGCAGGATCAATGGTCTTGGTAAGATCCTGACCGTATTCAGTAAGCAGGTCATCCAGTTCAAGGAATGCACCTTTTCTAGCATTTTGTACATAATCGAATCCACCAGAAGAAGTGAACAGAATGTCCATTGGCTCACCGGATGCTACGTTAACCTGCATCTTCTGCGGGTAGTCACCCCAGTCAACCATCTTCATCGTTACCGTGGCATTAATTTTCTCTTTGGTATACTTGCTGACTTCTTCCATCACTTTGTTGACGTCTTTCTGAGGGGTACCGATGGTATACCAGATCAACTCTACCGCGTCATCTCCAGCTCCCCCGGATTCTGAAGCATCTTTGCTTCCTCCACAGGCACTAAGAACAAGTGTAACGGCCATTAACAATGCAAGAACGAGTGAGAAGCGTTTTCTTTGTTTACTCATTTCTTTGATCCTCCCTTTTCGTGTTCCCTTAGGCTCTACTTACTAACTGCTTTAACCTTATCGAATGAAAGCATTTACAAAAAGAAGATAAACTTAAGTTTTCGAGGTACAAATTAAAGAGAAATCGTCCTTGGGCATCTATTTTGTACCTATTTAAATAAATCGCTTACATAAAAGAGACATGCCGGGTAACGTATGCCATGATTTTCATCCATGCCATTCCTGTTCCCGATATGTCTCTTGGCTCTCTGTCCGCATGGTTGGATCTACCCGTCACCGAATTAACCAAACACCTTGAAATCAGTCGGTGAAATTCCCACATATTTGCGGAACTGTTTATAGAAATACCCTGTCTCCCAATACCCTACATTTCGGGCGATCTCATGTACCTTCAGATTGGAATTGCGTAGTTGCTCCTTCGCACGTTCAATTCGGTATTTGTTGATGTATTCGGCAAACGTCTCCCCTGTCTCCTTATGGAACAATTGTCCCAAATACACCGGATGCAGATGATAGTGGGCACCCAATAGCTTCAAGGAGAGCTCTTCTGCGTAGTGTTTGTCGATATGCTGAAGCACTTGGTTTACAATTGGATTTTTCAGATCCTGCAATAGGGATTGGATCGTCTGCGACCCAACCTGCTGAAGCGCCCGCACGAGCTCATCAAAAGTGCCACTGTCCAGTACAAGTTGAAGCCCTTGTTGGTATATGGCAGACTCATCCGAGTGTTTGATGCTCTCCAGTTCCATCTTGAAGCGAATCACAACTTCCAGTGCGGTATTCTGTAACTCCCCAGGTGTAAGCCCATCGCGATGCTGTTCAAAATCCATGCGAATCCGGTCAGCAAGTTGTTCAGTATTGCGGGACAGAATGAGTTTGGCATACTCCCTCCATTCAATGAAAAAGGTCGCCGTTGAATTTCCGCACCTTTCCAGCATGGCATGGTCGATGACTTTAAGGTCGGGATAAATCATCACATACTGGAGTGCTTTTTTGGCCTCCGCATAACTGGTCGGCGCATGGTATAACCCTTTCATCAATCTGCCTGCTCCAATGCGTGCCGCCGGATGGGTTACGGTTATCTCATCAGATAATGCCTGCAAGCCATCCATCAACTTCTGTTCCTCGTCACTCGTACCCTGAATGTTGGCAATAATGACGATGTCTCCATCGATATCATGAAATACGTTCAGATGGCGTCTGTCTCTCAGCATCTCTTCTACACGTTCAAACATGCCAGGTACTTGCCCTTTGTCACGCAGAATGGCCACAGCAACGTCCGGTGCATCCAGCGAAAGGTTCATGAACTGGGCACGTTCTTCAAATTCAGTAGCTGCAATCTGCCCCGTAAGCCATCGATGAAGAATGTTATCTTTCAGAATCTGGATGCCATACGCATCATCGGCTTGAGGTGATACCGTATGATCCAGCTTGGACGCCGTGTTGCTCAGCGTGGATTCCAGTTCCTCTACATTAATCGGTTTGAGCAGATAGTTTTCGATCCCCAATTGCATGCCTTCCTTCAGATATTCGAACTCATTGAAACCACTGAGGATAATGACCTTAAGCTCAGGTTGCACTCGCCTTGCTTCCCGAATCAGATCGAGACCATTCATGAGTGGCATGGATATATCCGTAATCAGAATGTCCACAGGCTGAGAAGAGAGCGCTTGTAACGCTGCTTGTCCATTACCTGCATGACTCACAATTTCCATACCAAATGAAGACCAATCCACAATATCGTATAAACCTTCAATGATGAATGGCTCATCGTCCACAACAAACACCTTGTACATGTTAAACACCTGTCCCTTCTGTATGTGGATAACGCACCCTGATCCGTGTTCCTTCTCCGAGGGTGCTCTCTATGGTGATACCGAACTCTGGCCCATACAGGAAGCGCAATCGACTATGGACACTGCGCAGCCCGAACATCTGACCAGACTCTTCAGGACGTTCCAGTTCTTCAAGGATTTCCGTCAGGCGTGCCGGATCAATGCCTTTGCCATTATCTTTGACTTCCACTTGCACCACATCATCTGTCTCTTCCACAACAATGGATAATCGGTTATCCGAACGTTCTGTCTGAATGCCGTGTACAACATAATTCTCAATGATAGGTTGAAGCGAAAGTTTGACCACAGGGTGTTGATAATATGCAGCATCGATCTGGATCGTATATATGAAAATATCCTTGTAGCGGATTCGGAATAACTCCAGATACAAGCGGCAAGCTTCCATCTCATCCTTCAGCGTATAATTTTTCTTTTGCTGTACCAGACTCTTGAACAATACGGATAGACTATAGATCATCTCGCCAACATCTCTCGCCCCCTGGGATATCGCCCTCATCCGAATCACTTCAAGCGTATTGTAGAGAAAATGAGGGTTGATGCGCGCCTGTAATGCGACCAGCTCGGTCTCCTTCTGTTTGATCTCGGCCTTGTAGACCCGTTCAATATACAGATTCAGCTCATCCAGCATGTCGTTGAAGCTATGTGAGATCTGCCCCAGTTCATCATCTCGCGGATCGTCGATGCGAGCCGTTAAGTTGCCATATTTCACTTTTTGGGTGAAGCGAATAATTCGACGGGTTCGTTTGGCAAAGTTAATAATGAAAAATGCCGGAACCAGCACGGCAAACAAAATACATACGATACTGATCGAGATAATGGTATTGCGAATACCCGCATAGGTTTCAGCCATCTCTTCTACCGGAACGGTGCCAATGACCACATACCCCTGATCGGCGGAGACAAACTTGTTCACATACATGTTCTGCTCCTTTTTCATCGAATCCATATCCGTCTGATCAAACAGGGAATCGGCCACATTCACGTAGGGGTACTGCTTGCCATAATAATGATTGTTGGAGTCAAACAGGACTGTGCCTTTGGCCGATAACACCACGATGTCTCCCTTGAGATTACTCTCGTAGTTATCCAGAGCATTCCCGATCCCCTCCGATTCGAAAAACACAAGAAACTGCCCCAGATTACGAAGGGTCTGTGTATTGTTAATCGGTACGCGGATGGAGTAGAGCGCAGGGTCCCATTGATTAATCTCTTTGCGAATCCAGTAGTTGGGTGCACTGATATTGGGCGTTTCCATCGCCATCACGTCCGGAATATAGGAATGAGCTACATTGGCGTCCAGCTTGCGGAACTGCTTGTGTTGATTAAAGGTAGACAGATCCTGCTGTTCTGCACTATACAACATGAGTTGATTAATCTGCGAATTGCGATCCATAATATTTTGAAAATGTTTCAATACATCGGCCGAATAGTCATCCTGATTGGCGTAATATCCATTGGTCATGTGCTGAACATATTCAGCGTACGAATGATTCATCAGGTACGTAATGTTGGCGGACAGCGCCTCATTCTGATGCATGTCCCTCACCATGTTTTGTACCGATTCATACTGCTGATGAATGTACCGGTCCACATGTTCCATCGCCGCTTTCTGGATCGCCAGTTCCCGGCGAATCGTGGAGTCGGACACCGACAGGAAGATGATATAAGACAATGTAATGATCGTGACAATCGATATCATCGAGAAAATCAGGAGCATTTTCATAAACATATTATTTTTGAAGAAATTATTGTAAACGCTAACAATTTTCAATTCGCATGTTCCCTCCGATGCTGTTTTCCTGACTTGAATTATACCATCAGGCTTCTGACATTAACTTGTCACCTGCAACTTTTCTTTAGTTTATATCTGTGTTTCTTTAATTTCACCCTATTTAAAAACGCTTTCATCCACTATCGTTAACCATAAGTTTAGCTTTGTGTAAAAGAATACCTTACATTCATTCCACTTGAAGGAGGAACAGCATGACACTCAAACTCAAAGCAAAAGGCATCATTCCCAAGGTCACTGCCATGGTCCTGACTACGGCTCTGCTTGGACAAGTTGTTGCATCATCCGTTTATGCCGGAGACACGCTCCCTTACACCGGTGAAAGTGCCAAAGGGGTGAATCAGCCCTATCAACATGGATACACCTCGGCCCAGATTCTGAACTGGACACCGGAAAGTGATATCCATGGCAATTTACTTCGTGCCCATGTTCCCTTGCAGCCCCGTAATGAAGCGTTCGCTGCCACACAGGCTTATCCTGAGCTTAGTCCGGACACCCAGTTATTCACAATGAGTGGCGATTACGGCAATGCATTCCTCGATAGCACACCTTATACCAATGAATTCAGCCAGTATCTATTTAATTATTGGCAATATACAGACTACTACAGCTATTGGCACGGCATGGCCTCTGCGGGAGTACCTGAGGAGCTGTACGATCCGAGTAAAGAATGGACGGAGAAATACTTCGAGTTTGGCATTTTGAACATTCCGAATCCGGCCTACACCAATGCAGCCCACAAGAACGGCGTTAAGTCCATTGCCAACATCTTTTTCTCGGACAATGACCGTGGGCCACAAACCTATAAACAAATGCTGATCCAGGATGAAAACGGTAATTTCCCTGTGGCCGAGAAACTAGCCGAGATGGCAGAATACTACAACTACGATGGATATTTCTTCAATCAGGAAGAAGTTGCCCGGGGTGTAGCCCCTGAAGATATCGCTTCCTACAAGAAATTCATGAAATATCTAAGAGATAAAGGCCTGTACGTTCAGTGGTATGATTCCACCATCAATACAACAGGCAAAATTCAATACCAGAACCAATTCAATGGGCTCAACAGCCCCTTTGTACAAGATTCCGTTCTCGGCAGAGTCTCGGATTCCATCTTCCTGAACTATGTATGGAACCACAAGATGCTCCGCGATTCCCGTGATCATGCCCTTAGCTTGGGACTGGATCCACTGGAAACCGTATTTGCTGGTGTCGAAGGTGGACATGACAAATTCGGCCGCTGGAAGCAATCCTATGACCTGCGCCATAACCTGGATGAGAACGGTCAACCGATGAATAGCATTGCGACACTGGGTGCCGACTTCACCCACAACGCTCTGGATGAAGAGATGGGCGATGGCAGCACCAATCACCGAGCTGAGGATGAGTACCAGTGGATGACCTTTGTACGTGATCGTGCCTGGTGGTCTGGTCCAAATCAAGACCCGACAGATGCACGTCGTAATGCGTCTGCTGATCTGTCGGATGTGTATGCTTCTGGTGCAAATTGGGATGGAATTGCCGCTTATCTTACCGAGCGATCCGTCATCAACGGCTCCAATTTTGCGACCAACTTCAATACGGGCCACGGCCTGAAATATTATGAAGACGGTGCTGTCTCGAACGATAAAGAATGGTCCAATATCAACATTCAGGATATCCCTGTCACTTGGCAATGGTGGATGGATAGTGAAGGCGACAAGCTCAGTGTTGATTTTGACTATGGTCCCTCTTATGAGAAAGGCGCAAGGTACAACTATGACTCCATTGGCGCGTTTAATGGCGGCAGCTCTCTCGTGGTGAACGGCACACTGAACGCGGAGAACTTCCTGCGCCTGTACAAGACCGACCTGTCCGTCAACGGGCAATCGAAACTGGAACTGACGTATAACAAACCGTCGACTAGTGACGCTTCCTCCCTGCATGTTGGGTTGATCTTCGAAGATGATCCATTCAACGTGGTCAATGTGGAAGTGCCTCAGTCAGGCCAGCATACTACAGGTTGGAAGACAACTTCGCTGGATTTGAGTGCATATCATGGCAAAACCATTGCCGCTATGGGATTATCCTTCGACCCGAATGGCAAGGAGATTGAGAATTACCAGATGAATATAGGCGAGATCCGCATGTCCGACGGTTCAGCGGCTGTACCGGATGCACCGACCCGATTCCATATTGCCAAAGCACTGACCAACACCGACGAACTGGTTGTTGCATGGGACATGAAGGACTATTCAGAGGTCAAACAATACAATTTATATGAAAATGGCGCCTATGTAGGCGGCGTGTATGATTCCACTTTTTATATCAAATCGCTAAAACAGCCATCTGGTGAACTGTCTATACGTGCGGTTGGTGCAGACGGTACCGAAAGTGAAGCAACCGTCCTGCCTTACGATCTGAATGCAGCCGTTCAGGATATTGATGTGAAATTCAAAAAGAATGGCGATGCTATTGTAAGCTGGAAAAACCCGAAGAAAGCGAAAGATACGGGCAAAGACAAAGATAAGAATACGGATAAGGACAAGGATAAAAATAAAGACAAAGGAAAAGGCAACAAGTCTATTCAACTCACACTAGAAACAGAATACACAAAAGAGCCTTTCACCAAGTCGCTTCAGGTCAAAAAAGGAAAACAATCTGCCGTCCTGACCGGACTTCCGACCAATGGTGAGCATTACGTGCTGAACATCGCCATTGGCGGGCAGAACCCGGTAACCCATACCGGACAGCTCGCAGATCTTCAGATTACACCATACGCCAAGGAAAAGGTCACGGTAAAAGATGGAAAGTACACACTTGCCCTCCCGGATCTGGAGGACTGGTACAAGATTTATGTTTATGAAAATGGGGTGGCACGCGAGTTCGGAGTCACTTACGTATCGCAAAAATTCCCGTATATCATTCGGGGAAGAACAAAGCTGAGTGAACTGACCTTCACGCCAGCGTCCAGCAACAGCTCTTTGAAGCTGGTCATTGAGGATTATGCGGGTAATCAGGCCACTACGATTTTGAGGTAACACTACGAGGTATTTTCGTGCCCGCCTGCATACCAGTTGAGATAAAAACAGCCCTTCACTTCCAAAAGGAAGTTGAAGGGCTGTTTTTGTTGATCTAACAATAATTATTCTGCCCAACAGCTATTAAACAGCATTCCCGTTAGCATAGTCCTCGGATGAAATTGAGGATAGATGCTTGCGCAACTGCTTTTTGTCTATTTTATCCACGGCTGTTCTGGGCAAAGTATCCACAATGAACAGTTGAGTCGGCCATTTGTACGGAGCAAGGTGTGGCCTACAAAACGCCCGCACCCGCGTCAGATCCATACTTTCACCATCCTGTAACACGATGAAAGCGACGAGTTCCTCTCCTTCGTCAGGAAGAGGATGTCCAATTACGGCCGCCTCGCTTACCGACTCATGGCTCACAATAACATGCTCCACTTCGGCACAGAACACATTGGAACCGCCCACAATAATCATATCCTTCAAGCGATCAAACACATAAAGGTAACCTTCGGCATCCAGACAACCGACATCCCCAGTTCGAATCCAGCCATCGGACATGGTCTCGGCAGTAATCTCCAACTGGCGCCAATACCCCAGCATGGTCTGTGCACCTCGAACAACGATTTCTCCAGCCTCGCCCGTAACTGTCTCACTTCCGTCCGTATCTAATATCCGAACTTCAAAGGCCTGCTCACTTTGGGCAGCCAAGTCAGCAGGACGACCTACGGATCGAAGGCGATGAGGATTGCCCATATGCTGAGCAGGAAAAAGGCGGCTTATGGACATTCCACATTCCGCCTGTGAGTAGTTGTTCACAATGATAACTTCAGGAAATTGAGATACGACCTCCTGTAGTGTATCCGGGGAAATGATGGACCCTCCGCAGCCAATAAGCGATAGACTCTTCAAGTTTCTACTTCCTACGGATGCCTCGCGGGTAAGATCACGTAGCAGTTGGCCTACTGTGCTGAGTTGTGTAATCTGATCACGTTCAACGACGTCTATAATGCGGTGTACATCCGCCGGGTATTCGTCTAGGAATACAAGACAGCCTCCAGCAGCCATGGTCGCCCACAACTGGAACTGACCCACCAGATGGGATAAGTTGAGCACTAACACACGACGCTTGAGATCATGACCGAAGCCTGCAGAAGGCGTAAGTTGATTCCAAGCAGCCATTCCGCGATGCGAATGCATGACCCCTTTTGGCCGACCAGTTGTCCCACCCGTATAAATCAGGACTGCCGTATCGTCTACACTTCGTTTGGAATGGTCTTTTGGAGAGAACGCAGGTTCCTGCTGTAAAAGAGCAGCGAGCGAACTGCTATTCGTCCCTTCTTCGTCTGTCGTAAACAGTTTTGGACAATACCCAAGAAGCTTTACCGTGGCAATAGCTACTTTAGCATGTTGGTCATCATGAATAACCATATGGGGTTCTGCATCCTGAAATATGGCAGCGAGTTCAGGCACTGTTAGCATAGGAGAAGGAACGAGTGGTATAGCGCCGATCCCAACTGCTGCATAAAACGCAACAACGAGCTGGGGATCTGGATCACCTAAAAGGGCAATACGATCACCGGCCCGGAGTCCTTCAACATACAGGGTATGACTGAATCTTTCAACCAGACCGTAAAGCTCCCCATAACTCATCGTTTGCCCATGTCTCATTAACGCAGGTTCCTCAGGGTACAGACTTGCTACAATTGGCAATCGTTCGGATAGAAGCAAGCAATTACCCCCAACATTTAAATTTCCATTTCTCCGTTAAGAAAACTATGGAATAAAAAGAGAGTAGCATATAAATGGAATAATAAGTAATCATTATCCCCTATTAAACTCATAAATTCTGCTGATATTACAGTTCTGCCCACAGACGATCCTTGCCGTTAACCTACTCGCTAGCTTAATTAGGCAGATCAAATTGGACTGCTTTTTATACTGAAATCCAACATTTCTCGTTATCATTACGTTTATTTAGGAAACGAGTACCAAGGAGGGTATTGTCATAAAGTTAAAGAAAATGCATTTTATTCTCAGTGTTGTAGCGTTATTTTTACTATCAGCTTGCGCAGGTGGTGTTACTGGCTCTAGTCAGCAGAATGAACCAGGTGAACCTTATCGTATGGCGTTGGAGGAGTTAATTTCAACAGATACGGCTCTTAATGAAAACATGGAGTATATCTCATTAGATTTTGATAAAGGAATTCCATTAAAGGATTCTGATAAGAAAAGCATTGAGGATTACCTTCACAGCAAATATAACGTAAAAATTTATAACCTAACCTATGAAGAATTGATTGAAGAAGGACAGTCTGAACGGTCTGATAATACGCTAAAAGGGATTTTACTGAAAATTGAAAAGCAGGAGAAGCAATCAGATAATAACATTGCCATAGAGGTCAGTAAGTATCGTGCCAATGAGGGGTCGCTCTCTGCAAAAATAACTTTAACCTATGAGGAAGGTAAATGGAAAGTTGCTACTCATACTCCTACAAGGGAAAGTTAAGTATGTAATTTTTTTCCAGTTAGAGTACTAGGAAAAGTTTACTATGACAATTATCGAAGTAGCCCTTTTGGGCTTTTTTTGTCCGTATTTTCTGGAGTACATCCCCCCCTAAAGGTATACCAATAAGGATCCTTAGCATTTTGCAACGATCCCTATTGTCATCCGTTAGTTCTAAACCGCAGTTGATTACGTCGATTCTTTGAGCATTAAACTAACGTTTCTCGTTAGTATAATGAACCTCAATTATGCATTTGAATAATTAATCGAGACCACTCCTGTTAACTACGGAACGAAGGAGTACCCCAAGTACCCGAAGAAGAACTTCGGCTCGTGCTCCTAGTTTGTATCCTCCCATAGTTGAACGGAAAAGAAGTATCTTTATATACTAAAAGTGAGTCCTTTACATCTAAAGTAATCTTCATCTCGTTTAACAAAAAATTCATAACGTCTCTTTAACCATTTAAATGACCTACTCATGATGTTGATGTTTGTAATTATACGTGTATGAGTCACCCGGTAGGACGTCCAAATTTTTTAAAAAATAATCCCAACCTTTATTTCGTCTGGCACACTATATAATTGTCAGGAATTACAGATGCAACTATGGAGGCAAAAGATGGATTCAATTGGTAAAAACGGAAAAGAAGCGGCGGAAGCAATTCGGAGCTATGTCAAACCGATTTTCGGTTTTGCGTTAAACCGGGTCAAGCAGCGGGCCGAGGCGGAGGATCTGGCTCAGGAGATTATGTTGCAGTTGTTAAAATCCTTCTCCGGGGTGCGGGACATTAGAAGCCTTGACGCTTACGTCTGGACGGTTGCCCGATACACTTGGGTGAATTGGTTGAAAAAGCGTGCGCACGCTCCCCAAGCGATCGAAATCAACGGCATGTCCGAACTGTCGGCCGCCCCTTCCCGAGAGCCGCTTGACCGGTTGCTGGTAACCGAAGCTTACCGCGAGCTGCGCCGAGAAGTCACGTTTCTGTCCGACATCCATCGCAGGATCGTGGTCATGCATTACTACGACGAGCTTAAAATCGGCGATATCGCGATTGCTCTGAACATTCCTGTCAACACGGTGAAGTGGCATTTGAGCGAGGCCAAAAAGAAGTTACGGAAAGGGATGAAACGTATGCGTGCAACAGGAACTTTAAGTGTCAATCCGATCAGCATGGGAGAAATGGGCCATTCCGGTTCGGCCGGTAGCCTGGGCGAAACCAACGATTTTCTTGGACGCGCCTTGGCGCAAAATATCATTTACGCGGCTTATCATAAGGCGCGTACTGTACATCAAATCGCGGAGGAGCTCGGAATGCCGCCGTCTTTGCTGGAAGGCGAAGTCCGGCACCTGGCCGATTACAATTTTCTCATCCAAACCTCTCCCGGCAAATATCAAAGCAATACCATCGTCTGGGACCTCTTCGAGCTAGCCGTAGCTGGTCATCAATTCTGGCAAGATTGCGCCGCCGAAGTGGCCGATGTTCATCTCGACGCGTTAATGGAAGTTCGCCGGCAAGTCGAGGATAGCGGAGTGTACGTTCCGGACGGCGACTATAACTTCCTGCTCTGGACCTTGCTGCCCAAGAACGTCGAGGAGCAATCTTGGCGGAGCATGCCGGCGGGCGACAACTTCGATGCGGTCGCACCAATGCGAAAGGACGGAGGTCAGTATATTGCCTATGCGGCGTTGAACACGAGCAGCAATGCCGATCCGGGTTTTGATTTGAGTAGTTACATCACCTTCGGTCCGTCGCTCCGCTACGTCGAAGACAGCCCCTTATACTTGTGGCAATTCAATACGTACTGGAGCGACCGCCAGGTGGATTGGCGTTCCCTGGAATACCGGAATGTCGAGATTTGTCATGCGTTCCAACAAGGAGAACTGCCCGACAACGAAGAGAACAGCGAGCAATATTCGTTCCTGCTGGAGAAGGGGTACATCCGCAAGACGGAGGAGGGGTACAAGTTCAATGCGGTCTGGATCGACTCTCCGCTAACGTTGGATCGGTTGAACAAGGCAATGCCGGATTTGTCCGCTCTGTATGCGCCTGCTGTCGGCAAGCTCTACGATAAAATGCTCAAGCTGTTCCTGCAAAATCAGCCGAAGCATTTGGAGCCGCAGCTTGCTTACATGGTGAGAGGCAACACCGGCGGAGGCCGGCTTGTCGCTTATATTTTGAAGCATTTGATCGATAACGGGAAGTTGAAACCGCCGTTGCCGCACCAGCAGAAGACGATTTCAACCTGGATGGGGCCGGTCAAGTAAGTCGGTTCGGAAATGATACGAAGAATAGTCGTTCCCGGACGGTGGCCATTTTTACACAAAACTCTGTCTGTCCTGTCCAACGAAGTGATTAGGACATCGCTATTTCACACGGCCCCCTCCTGAACGTATGGAAATGATTAAAAACTACCCATGACGCATATGCGTCATGGGTAGTTTTTAATCGCAATCGTATAACGTTTCCCGTTAGCTTAATGCTCAAACTTTATGGTTCTGTATTTTCAGTACCTTTAGAAAAGCGAAAGGTTACCTCTAAATCACTTTCCCCTCTAATTTCATCTATAGTTTTTGAAATCATATGGGAGTACCTCTGATATAACCAGTCTGTGGCAAACTGATCTTGACCTGAAATAATGAGGGTGTTGTCAATTTGAATTGCTGTAGCACTTGTAAACCACCTATCAAAGCTTGGCTGAGAGATTTGGTCTTTTATTTTTTCTAGAACTGACTTCCAAATGTCATTCTTGTTATTAAGTATATTCGTTCTAGTTGCATGAGCATCATTCTCTTCTTGAGTTAGGAAATAATCTACGGTATTATTAAAAATCTTGGATAATCGAACTAATATATCAATATCAGGTAAACAATCACCTCTCTCCCACTTTGAAACAGCCTGATGACTAACTTTTAAAACCTCACCAAGTTGTGTTTGCGTCATGGATAACTCTTTACGGTTTCTTGCTATGATCTCCCCGACCCTCTTAATATTTATCATCGTTCACCTCCTACAATGAATATTAGTTCAGGAACTTATTTATGTACATCTAATTGTGGTTGAAACCCTCTTCAAATTGCAACTCATAGTTTCATTAAACTATCCTGCCCGTTAGCTTAATAAGGAGCTCATCATCCTAATATAATTTTTCGTGTTCTCTACTTTCTGTAAAGGTATACCAAAAAGGATCGTTAGCATTTTTGCAACGATCCTATTGTCAGTCCGCTAGTTTAAATAAGTAACTGATCACTCTGACACCCTGCCGACTTTAGGTCCTAGGAATATTAAGATTGCATCTATTTACAAACTCATAGAAAGGAGACCTGAGATAATTCGCCTATTAGCCATGATTTTATACATCAAAAGGAATTACTTATGTAAGGTCACAGCCACTCACCCTAATTAGAGCGTCTCAACCAACTTCTGAATCTTTGAGTGGGAAATTAAATATACAGGTCCCATTATTTCTATTTTGCCGTCCTTTACACGTATAGCGCTCTCCTGTTCTGCCGCATAAATATCAATCTCTTTAGACAAGGGGAACAGGTAGCCTTGAACAAACGTGGCGTAATCGCGTTGAGAATGAGATTCGTAGGCAAAATGATCAAAGCCAATACCATCATAAATAGTACTTGTTTCAACTTCATCAGTGTTATTCAAGCTTAACCATTTTGCAGCCATGTTTAACGCACCGGCGCTTGCACCCATTATAATGGCATTGCTATTCTTAATAACATTGGATAATTCATATTCCGCCAAAAAATCATTCTGCAAAACAGGATATCCACCACATAAAAAAATGACAGAAGCGTTCTGAATGAATCGCTGAGCATCTTCTTTCTGCATACGGTAATCGATGAAATGATATTCATCAAAAATAATGTTAGCCTCATTCAACCATGTCCATTCAGAAATATCATCAAAGTTAACTTGCTCATCTTTATAACCAGACGGATTAGCACTAATCATAACAAGCGATTTTCTGTCTTGTATATCCTCCTGCAAACAATGGACCAGCTTCTCAGGAAAAAAATGATTAAACCAACTGAAATAGTAGTGAGTTTTCAAACTTAATTACCTCCATATGTATTATTTACATTCATCCATAGGATTCATAGACAACCTCTTTTTATATGCATTGTACAAAATAATCCAATTAATTGATAGTACATTTAACATAACTATAACCCCGTTAAAAAAGGCCCGGTTCTTCCCCCGGGCAACATACATTTTTGTATGGGTTACTTACTTATAAACTCTACCATCTTCTGATGCAATTCCTTCTCGGAACATTGAAAGATACCATTAAAATCCTGAGGGTCACGGATCAATTTGTTTAACTGGTCTATTCCATATTGTTGAACAACAAACTCCACAAATAGGAACGAAAACTGAAAACCCTTCATCGTTTCGAAATCCCAGGTATCATTATCTAATTGTTCGAACGTTGGGATCTCTAAATTGTGGATAGCCTCTTCTGTTGTACCTTCAATATAGTCCTGAGTCATCAGCTTGGCTTCATATCCACCAATTCCTTGCCTTATCCATTTCGGAGCCTTCGGATTGATTTCACTTATTAGCCACATGGTGAACAAGTGAACCGTACCTTTAAGAATCGATTGATAGGTATGCTCCGGTCCTGGATTTAATGGAGATACAATTTTAAGAATACTCCCTTCATAGGTACCCATGAACCAATTCGGAGCATCTGCTTCTCCGACCGCTTGGTGAAACGATGGCATATCAGGATATACTTCAATCGTTACTTTTCGCGATGGATGATAATTGTACTTTAACGAGATTCGTTCAATATGATCACTTAGTTCATTGAACAAATCATGGTGTACTTTATTAGGCGTATTGTTCAATCCCTCGTTTTCACCCTTATTAACAATTGAAATCAAATCTTGAATAGACATGATCGTAACGCCTCCCCATTCTTTCAGTTCCTTTTTAAGTTTTTCCAAAGCTCTATAGAGTCTGTTCTTTACTGCACTCTCACGCATCCCGACAATCTTAGAAATTTCAAGCAATGTGCAGTCCACAAAAAAGCGTAATGCAATGATTTCCTGGTCGGTTTCATTTAACTTTTTCAGCGCAACTCCGATATCAATTCGAAAATCAACATACTTCGTAAATTCAAGGGAGATCGACTGTGATTCATATCCCGTAAAATCAAACGGCGTTTCTTTTTTTCGCGATAATCTTCGATATTCGTTTTTCACTGTATTCTGAGCAATCTTGAATATCCATGTAAATAAATTTGATTTCCCTTGGAATCGGTGAAGATTCTCGACTGCTTTTAAAAACACCTGTTGAGTCAAATCATCTGCAACCATCGGGTTCAATTTCAGGGAAAAGTAGTTGCAAATTCTTTGACGATACAGCTCATAAGTGTTTTCAAAGTTAGTGATACGTTCCTGTTTATCCGGATAAACAGGTTTTGTGTCATGAGCTCCTGACATGGTAAGAACCTCCTCTTGATTTACAATGAATTAGACACCAGAGAGGATCAGAAGGCCACATAAATATAAAATAAATATGTATTCAACCTTTCAGGTTTGTTACTTACAGGACTAATCACCCTTTTTGAAATCTCATTTCATATCATCTCTATGATTTCATATCTTTACAAATTTATAATGATAAGCAAAGATTGGAATAGTTCTGGAGGGAATCACATCATGTAACCGCCTTCCCAAAATGAAGGAGAGATAATAATGAAATACACCAATGTTTTATTATCAAGCGTCATTGTTTTAGGTAGCTTAGGCACGTTATCAACTGCATCATCTTCACTTCATACTTCAGATAAAATAGCACATATTGCTGCTAACTCAACATCTGTGAACTCTTCGACATACCAGAGTATATCTAAGTTTGAAAAAACAAAAGGCTCAAACAAAATTGTCTGGAGAGGTGACGACATCACGATAACCGCGAACACCTTAAAGCAAGATGCTGCTGATTTCGAGCAAAACATCATTGACACCATTGTAGTTACTCATGGTAAAGAAAAGCACACCCTACAAACGGGAGATTTTGAAGTTAGATTATTGGATATCACTAGTGTTGCTGTATCTCCATCGAATGAATGGATTACTATCCAAGTAGAAAAAAGTGCTGGCAGCAACCTCATTCTCATGAACCTTAAAACAGGAAAGTACACGATTATAAACGAACGTCTTGAAAAAGCAGGTAAACAAAATGTAGAAACCATTTCATCATATAATTGGTCACCAAAAGAAAACATTATTGCATTTTCTTATGGAAATACGGAGAAAAGCACTTTGGCAATGTACGATACTAAGAAAGACCGTTTTATTTATCTCCCTCGGGCAACCAACTATATTAGTACCGGTTTAATTTTATGGCATAAGAACGGAGAAAATATGGATTACATTAGTGAGTATCCTTCAGATCAATGGATTCTTTTCAGATACGATACAGGAAGCAAAAAAGTTAAGCCTGTAAAAAGAATCACAAAAAAGGAATTTCAGCAGTGGTTTAAATTAGATAAATATCCTACAAAATAATAAAAAAAATGGATTAAACGTAAAATACGTTTCTTCAGTTCAACTTATATAGCAGAAAGGCGAGTCTCCATTAATCGGGGGACTCGCCTTTTTGCTATATAATAAATATTTAAGAAGTTCCTTTTTGTTTACTCGCCTGCATCTGCTGGGCAAACCGCATCATCTCTTCGAACTCTTCCTCGGATACGGCATCTCCATCGGTGCTTATGTCTTGTACAATCGGAATTTCGGGCTTGGCTTTGGTTCCTTTGCCGTATGTACGGGTACGGGTTCCAGCTGCACCAGCAGCCTGTTTGCCTTTGACCTTGGCCTGATCACGAATATATTGAACAGCTTTCTCGTAGGAGTTAACCTGCTTGAGCAACATGTTGGAGGCGATCGCCTCAACGAAGTTACGGTTAATCCGCTGCTCGCCGCCGGATACAAGCAATGCCATCAAATAATGAATCAATACATTGATGACTTCACCAGGCAACTTGTAACTCAGATCAATTTTCTCAAATATATCGATCAGATTGTCCGGTACTGCACCAGGGAAGAACGTCTGCAGCAGACGCGTATACGGCTCATTCCGCAACATCATATTGTATTGATGAATATCACACTTGGTCATAAATTGTGGAGGCACTTCGACGTAGTACTCCATCTGCACTCCATGCTCAACAGGTGGTTCACCAGAGTCCTCTTTCCGTTCAGGCTCCTCCATATGTTGTCTCAGTGCCACGACCTTGGCTGCCTGTACAGTCTGTTGCTCATGGCGCTTCTTGGTCTGCCTGAACTGCATGCTCGCCTTATGCTGAAGATCATCCAGAATCAGCTGGCCCTGTGGACTGAAGATATCATCTTCATCCAGCAGACGGCATACATCCTGCACACTGAGGTTAAACTTGTTTACTACATAATTTACAATGCCCAGTTGTTCATGATCGAACCGCAGCTGTTCTACATGACGACGATTGACCGACTCCCGTGGAAAACGCAAAATAATGTCGGCATAGTTCAAACTATTTTCTTCCGCTGTATCATTCGTGCCTGTCCGCTGGGCCGTAGTTGATACTTCCGACAATGCTTGCTCCAACTCGTAATCAATTACATGGGTATTCAATTCAAATATATCGTAAAAGGGAACGGAAATATTCTCTTTATTGGCTGCCGGATAAGGCGCGTCCCCATTTTCCACTGCCGAGAAACCGGAACGCAAGGAAAGTACGGCGAATTTGCCTATCTTGTCACGAAGCAACAGTGTCAAATGCTGTGTCCGGAAAAACTCTGCCGGAGAAAGCGGCGGTTGCAGCTCATATTCGTAGATGTAATCATCATTTTCCGGTATATATAGCCGTGAAGTCTGAAGTAGTCCCACTGCCTCAAGCTTGGATGTCTGCTCTAACAAATATTTGCGCCCTTTCTCACTTGGCTCCAAGCCAAGTGTCATGAACAGCCTCCGTTGCTGTTCAAGCGGCGAATAACCGACCTGTTCACCGGGAAGATGCTGAAACAACAGCCGATACAAGCCAACCGCAAAAGCACCTACCATGGGCTGATATGCTCCTGTAAGCATACGGTCATCCAGGGCGCTAAGTCCAAACTCCCTGTATACGCAGTAGCGATGATGTTCAGTATAATGGTGCAGATTCTTCATGCGCATAGCCTGATCTCCTTCTCCCCAAAAGTATGTTTATCTATTCTATCATAAATGTCTGATCCTCAAATGCTCAAAAACAGGTAAAAAGATGGCCTGTTCTCGTTCCGTTTCGTCCTAGGTCGACATCATTCACGTTTTCGCCGAATTCAGCAAATTTCTAAAATAAAATGTCGAGAGCCGCTAGAATACTATAAAAGCTGTAGCCGCAGAATACAAGGGAATATCTAAAGAGAATGTTCTCCAGATGTATATGAAGTACAAGTGTACAATAATCCTTCTAATATAAATGAATAGCAAAAAAGCCTTCCCTTTGTACTCGTAAGCGTTTACGACAAAGACAAGACTTTCACGCGATTACAGTGGCATGTGTTGCCTCTTTCCAACAATCTAAAACATTCTGTACCCACCCAGTCGCAACTTCTGGATCGTCCAGCCACTGATTATCGCACCAGCCAGTCCAGCGATGCCCGTCATATAGTCTACAAGCTGGAAAGAACCCAGATGTGACATCAGAGATGACGACTGATCCCATAGAGAGTACACAACAATAGGCAGAATTACAATAATGAACAGATAGGAAGGAAACCAGGTTGTCTTCATCAGCATGTTCAGAATGAAACCGATACCAAACATCATAACGAAAAATAATACCATCAATACTAACACAGGTATAAATTGCATCGGGCGACATTCACCTCTTCTTTCACACATTCAGGTTTCACTTCTGGATAGTAGTTAGTGTACCGCAAAAAATGTGGCGAAGCAACGAACTTTCTGGACAAATTTCCCTATATTTATACTCTGTTCATTTGCCCTTCTGCTTCATGTTGGGATACAATGTAAACGATAAAGCACTCACCCGTCCCTTATAGTGCGTGTTCAAAAAGACTGGTTTTCAGTACCGAGAAGATGGAATGAAGTTAGAAATGGAGCAGCGGAGCGTAGATAGAGCTACGTGAGCAACTACAATGTTTCCGAAGGAAACATACTTCGTAAGCATCCACTTATTTCGGCTGAATGCCATATTCGATGCTGATGATGCCACCAGGCATGATTCGTAATCAAAAGCGGACTTTTTGAACAACCTCTTATAGGGATTTGGAAATATACCTTGCAGGAGGAACACAACCAATGAACGAAGCCGCATCAACACTGGAGGGCTGGTACGCCCTGCATGATTTTCGCTCGATTAACTGGGCCGCCTGGAAAGCAGCAGATGATGAAGAACGCGCTGTTGCACTGGACGAGCTTCAGGAATTCTGGAAAGAATGGAAAGAAGTCGAGGATTCATCCAAAGGAAGTACCGTTGTATATACGGTTGTAGGTCAAAAAGCAGACCTCGTCATGATGCACCTGCGTGAAACGCTGGAAGATCTGAAGGCTGTTGAGAACGCGTTTAACAAAACGATGTTTGCCCAATACACAACCAAATCGTATTCATACGTCAGTGTAGTGGAACTGAGCAACTATCTTGGCAAAGAAGGCGAAGACCCGATGCAAAATCCGGATATTATCGCCCGTCTGAAACCTGTTCTGCCACAACGACAATACATCTGCTTCTATCCGATGAACAAAAAACGTGAGCTGAATGACAACTGGTACATGCTGTCCATGGACGAGCGTCGCACCATGATGCGTAGTCACGGCATGATTGGCCGTAGCTATGCGGGTAAAGTAAAACAGATCATTACCGGCTCTGTTGGTTTCGACGATTGGGAATGGGGCGTTACGCTATTTGCGGATGACGCACTTCAGTTCAAGAAACTTGTCTATGAGATGCGTTTCGATGAAGTTAGCGCCCGTTATGGCGAATTCGGTTCGTTCTATGTGGGAAGTCTGTTGAACGAAGGAACACTGGAAGACATGCTTAAGCTATAAAAATAGTACAAAACACAATAAAGCACCGCGACATCTCCTGTAAAGGATACTGTCTGCGGTGCTTTATTATCTATCTATATTCTACTACCTCAAGCTTGATTTAGATCTATATTGTTTGAACTATTTATTTACACAAAAACGGAAAGGACAGAAAAAACCTGAAAAAGCGAAGCGTTCGCCTTTATCACCGGATTTTCCCTTTAACAAAAGGGAATCAAAAAAATCTGGGGATAACAGCGATTGGAAGGTTATTCTGTCATTGAAGTGTATGTGTAAACATCTTTAGTTCAACTTATATCGTCTCTAATCCTCGTCCTCATCATCTACCGCTTTCAGCGATTCGAGGAATTCGGCTGTGGCCCGGTCACGGTCACGACCCTTCTCTTTAAGCCGCTCAATCGCAGGCATAATGAGAATATCCACTTCTTTCTGCACGATGTAGGCCAGATCATATTGATCCTGTTCCTCCAGATAACCACCGACCTGCATCAGGGCGTTGTAACGATCCAGCTCTTCACGTGTTAATAGTCCCCGGACCTGAACACTGCAATGTCTCATCCAAAAAACCGCCCTTTCTTCAGGACTAACGGAATACCACCAATGATGAACAGATAACGCAGATCTACCAGCTTCTTCAACTGAGCCGCTTTCCAGCCCTTGTATTTCTTGCCGCCCACAACGGCAATAGCTTCACCTTTACCCAGTGATGCAACCGTGCCTTTGCTCGTAAATACAAAAGGTTGTGGCTGTTTCTTGCGAATGGATGCCACAACGTTCTTGGCGCAGTTCACACCCTGCTGCATCGCAATCTGGGCTGTTGGCGGATAAGGCCGTCCTTCCGCGTTGAAGACAAGTGAATTATCACCAATGACATAGACATGCTCATGCCCTGGAGCACGCAAGTAGTCGTCTACTTTCACACGTCCTCGCATCACTTCAAGACCTGCCTGTTCAAGCAGTGAGTTACCGCGAATACCGCCGGTCCATACGACTGTAGCTGCATCGAGCTTTTCACCTTCACCCACAATAACCCCGTCCGGGAGACATTGCTTGATTGGAACACCAATTTTGAAAGTAACACCCTTTTTCTTGAGCACATTCATTGCATGTTCTACCAATTCCGGGTCAAATCCAGGCAAGGCCGAAGGCGCTGCCTCTACATTATAGATGTGCACATGTTTCGGATTCACGTCGAACTCCTTGCACAGCTGTGGAATACGATCTGCAAGTTCAGCTACGAATTCAACACCACTGAAACCCGCTCCACCTACGACAAACCGAATACGATTTCGTTTGTTATCGTTTTTGTACATCGCAAATTGATATTCGATGTGTTCTCGAATCAGTCTGACCGAGTTAATGCTGCGGATTGTCATGGCGTGATCGAGCATCCCCGGAATACCGAAGGTCTCAGGCTCACCGCCTAGTCCAATAATCAGATAATCATAGGATAACGTGCCGTCCTCCAGAATAATCTTCCGATCCTGCAGACGAATCTCCTTCACGGAAGACTTGACCAGATCAATCTTGAACTCATCAATCAGCTTGGAAATGGGCACTCTTGCATGCTCAATGGTATCCGTGCCGGCTGCCGGCATATGTAGATGTGTAGTAATATAATGATAATCATGCCGATTCACCAATGTGACGTCGGCCTCGTTATAGTTCAATTCCTTCTGCAGCCGCTGGGCTGTCAGAATCCCGCCATAGCCCGCGCCGAGGATGACGATTTTGGGAATACTGCTCATGTCTATACCCCTTCCGGTTTCACTTGCATCAGCCCGATCTTGGGTGAGATGCAAAATGCACATACTTACAAATATTGATGAGGTCTTGCCCATTATGACGACAAATGTTAACTTCGCGAATTTATTTAAACGTTTGCATCAATTTCATAACTCACTAAAAATGGATTTTATGAAACTAGATATCGACGTATCGAACCGTTTTGATCTATATCTAGACTTGATTGAAGCAACTAAAGGGTTTATGAAATTGATACGTTTGCACGCAAGTTATCGTTTCAAGTTGTGAAATTAACCACAAGATTCTACAAAACACGGGATCTGTCTTCATATTACATATTGACTCTAAATTAGACAAAAAAACACATAGTACAGGTCAAGGATATCTGTATTTCTAGTAAAGATCAAGGTTTTTTTTGTTATTTTTCATAACCTTTCATTTCCAATTTCATCCTATTCTCATCTGATCTTCATCAATTGTTCCCAGTTTCGTGACGCCGCTAACTTTGCAACCCTGAATACACCGTTTATAATAGGAAAGACAGTTCAGCACCCATGCCGGTTACGATACGTAGCCTGCACATTCTTTCTGTTAACTACCTATTAAAATATGAAAGGTGTTGTTGATTCTTGACTGCACAAAATTCCAGTCATGATATGACTGATTTACTTATTATCGGTGGGGGCCCTGCGGGTCTGTTCGCCGCGTTTTATGGTGGGATGCGTCAGGCATCCGTTACACTGGTTGAAAGTATGCCACAGCTTGGTGGACAGCTTGCCGCTCTTTACCCGGAGAAATACATCTATGATGTAGCCGGATTCCCGAAAGTAACAGCTCAGGAACTGGTGAATAACCTCGTTGAGCAAATGAATCATTTTAACCCGAACATCCGGCTTGAAGAAAAGGTTGTATCGGTGGAGAAAAAGGATGAGCAACATTTCGTCGTGAAGACGGATGAGAATGAATATCATGCCAAAGCCGTCATTATTACAGCTGGTGTAGGTGCATTCGAACCACGTCGCCTGGAGCTTGAAGGTGCTGCCAAGTTCGAGAAGAGCAACCTGCACTACTTCATCAGTGATCTGAATGCCTTCGCTGGCAAAAAAGTACTGATCAGTGGCGGCGGTGACTCCGCGGTAGACTGGGCACTCATGCTGGAGCCTATCGCTGAGCAAGTGACACTGATCCATCGCCGGGACAAGTTCCGTGCACATGAGCACAGTGTCGAAAACCTGATGAATTCCAAGGTGAATGTCGTTACACCGACCGAAATCACGGAACTTCATGGGGATGACACGATTACCAAGGTAACCCTTTCTCATGTGAAAACCAAAGAAACTCAGGAAATCGAAGTAGATGACGTGATCGTTAACTTCGGATTTGTCTCTTCTCTCGGACCGATTGCCGAGTGGGGTATCGAAATTGACAGTAACTCCATCGTTGTTGATTCCCGCATGGAAACATCTATTCCAGGAATCTTCGCTGCCGGAGATATCACAACATATCCGGGTAAACTGAAGCTGATCGCTGTCGGATTCGGCGAAGCTCCAACAGCCGTCAACAATGCGAAGGTGTACTTCGATCCGGATGCCAAGTTGTCCCCAGGACACAGCAGTAACATGAAACGCTAGTTTTGCTGAAATAACATATATTGATACAAAAAAGGGTATCTTACTCCTGAGTGAATCCATATCAGGAGGGATACCCTTGTCTTATATATGCCCGCTGTGTAACGGTCTGGTTGTACCGGAGCAGGCTTGCCCCCACTGCCTTCAGGGACTGTTAGAATGCGGCAAATTGGATGATTACACCGGACCATACAGCCCCTACGTATTCCAACCTTCCTCTGACACGGCAGACGAAGTCGAAAACGTTTGCAATCATGTGATGTACTGTCACCATTGTCAGACGAGCACGCCATGGCCAGTCTCACTATGGGACTTGTCCGGAAACTTGTAACATTGCCTGCAATGAGGATCTCTAGTGAAGAATGGCAGATACGTCGGTACCCAGTTTGCGCTTATGGATTTCTGCCAACAGCAGTGCGATGAAATCTCGTTCGAGATTCAACTCAATCGCTTTATGGTAGGAATCCAACAACATCTCATCGGATAACATAGCCATTTCCCGCCACAACCTTTCCTTTTTTTTCCTCAAAACTATCATATCAGAGATTCATATAGAGAACAAGCGTTCTTGTTATCCACAACGATATGTGGAAATCCTGTGCATAGTTTGTTGATAAATGGAAAAAATATAGAGTAGTCAACGTGTATAGTGTGGACAATATTTATGCACAGGGAGTTTGTACTACTATCAGAACGTTTATCAGCGTATTTTTTTTGGAATAAATTCATAGTTTCAAGACTTGTTGCGAGTAAATTACCCGGTAATGTAAAATTTCAAACGGTTTTCATACCGTTTTCTTCTATATATTATCGGTTTTTCTTGAATTTTCTTGAGTTTTCCCATTCATTTTCTATTGGGGTCTGGTATTCACTTCCAGAATCCAGATCTTGCCTGAATAATCCAGTCCATAATCAAATCCAAGCTGACCTACACCAGGGAACTGACTTTCCATAATGTACGTACATGTCATTGTAAGTGAACGCATCTCCCGGCGTTTGTGCCGACCGGATATATGTGGCAGGGATAAACCAAGAGCTCGCCTTCCTGATAACATGGTGCCACCCTTGCTCAGATTCGTCACACAGAGTCCGGGACGAGCGAGTCGTCCTACTAATGAACGGAATACCCAGCCTCGTTGGGTTTTGACAACTTTGACTCTGTAATCAACAGGTCTCCCTTGAATTGTTGCCAGATGAATGCCTTGCTGGATCAAGTACTTGCGTCTAGCCTTTACACGCACCAGAGAGCGATACATCTGGCTGAAACTGGCGAAAGAACGGGTCGTTTTCATATGGGTGTATCGATAAGCCCCACCGCTGGCCGATACCCGGATGACACCGTAACCTCCGCCTCCTACAATAGGTTTGACATACACCATTCCATAACGACTGAGCATTTGCAGCAGATTACCCGAGTTGAATGCCTTGGTCTGTGGGATATGGACAGCAGCTACCGGATATTTCATCAGAGCCGCTGTCTTCCGCCATTTGCTTGCAAGTTGTCTCGACATGGGTTGATCTCCTTCCTTGAAACAATAGTCCTTCCTTATACATACTCAACAGAAGCCTTGCTTTCTTGGATGTCTGTCCACGGCAAAGGCCCCTTTTCCATGTAACCTGTCCCAGGGGTGATGGCGGAAACGGGAACAAGCGCCCGGTTTACTTTTCAAACAAGTCAATCTGTCGTATGCTACTAAGGAATGGCTTGGAAGGGCTTAAATATGAGGATCTAAGGAGCGTTAAGAACAAATGGAAGCATTTTTCAAATCACTTTATGGCGTAGCCTATTTTGCAATGTCGATCGTTCTGGTAGCTGTTACGGTACTTCTCTTTGTCACAGGTATTCGACTGTTTATGCAAAAGCGTAATCGCGGCTTTGCCGTGAGTTGTCTTATATTTGCCTGTTTCATCGTCTTTATCATTGTTGTTATGTTAACTACGCCCTTCTCTGCCACACCGCCGGGTTCACCGGAAGCCATGGCTGCCCTTCTTCACTTCGGGTAGTTGAACCTCTGTAGAAGGAGATGCTTATGACACGTACTAATGAAACCTTAGGAATTATTGATATCGGCTCGAACTCCATTCGTCTAGTTATCTATGAACTGGACCAGGACGAAGCCTATCGCATCATTCATGAAGACAAATACGCCGCTCGTCTAAGCAGCGTTGTTGAGTCCGATGGAACCATTCTGCGCCATTCTCTGGATAAAGCCATCACCATCTTGAGTCAATTCAAAGCGACCTGTGAAGCGTACCAGACCAAACTGATTCGCGCAGCAGCTACCGCAGCTATTCGTAATGCAAGCAATGTCCTGGAGATTATCGAATGGCTGGAGACAGAGACGGGGCTTACCATTGAATGTGTATCGGGAGATCGGGAGGCCTATTATGGGTTCCTTGGTGTCACTCAATCCATTGATCTGGCAGACGGTTACGTCGTGGATATTGGAGGCGGCAGCACAGAGATCACGGTCTTTCGGGATCGGAAAAGGTTACATAGCATCTCCCTCCCTATTGGTGCAGTGAATTCACATGCCCGTTACGGGGGCGAAGATCAGTGGACTGAGGAGAATGCAAATGCATTATGCAACGAAGTCACTGAGGCTCTCCGCGGACAGGATTGGATTCGTGAGCATCCTGGTCTGCCACTCATCGGACTTGGCGGCACAATGCGTACACTCGCCAAAGTGGAACAGAAGCGTACCCAGTATTCTTTGCCTGTCAGCCATCATTATGAGATCAGTGAGGAAGCGATGGAGAATATCGCTCGCTCCTTACCACATCTCACCTCGGCACAGCGCAAAAAGGTACCTGGGCTCGCCAAAGATCGCGCTGACATCATTGTGCCCGGCGTACTGATCCTACGAACTGTCTTCCAGATAATACAGGGAGATCGTTATGTGGTTAGTGGCGCGGGTCTACGAGACGGGTTGTTGCGTGATTACATGGCTGGAGGTCAGCCGGTCGTTCCGGACGCGCTGAAAGACAGTATCCGCAACTTTATCCATTTTGGTCCGCCTATTCCAGAGAAACGTCTGCAACGGATTCATCAGGATATGGTTACCCTGTATACGGCATTACAAGGTAACCCTCCTGATCAAGCAGATGCCCGAATCCTGTATGCAGCCTCCATGCTGCACATGGCTGGTAAGCAGATTAACTATTTCCGTTATACACAGCACTCGGCCTATTGGATCATGAATTCGAGCATTTATGGACTTTCTCATCGGGAGACCATTCTAAGTGCCAGTGCAGCTGATTATCATCCCAAAAAAAGAACGCCCCAGCTGCTGAATAAGCACCGGGACATTCTGAAAAACTCGGATGAGCGGCATGCTCATCGTTTAGGCTCTCTGCTCCGCGTAGCTGAAGCCATCAATCGATCCGAGAGCATCGCTGCGATCAAAGCAACAAAAGAAAACGACTCGCTGCAGGTGCAATTCACCTGTACAGCTGAGCCGTTACTGGAACTTGATGGCCTGGAAGAGGCCGTCAAGGATCTGAAGGAAGCCTGGGGAGCTACGTTAACGCACTCCATTCAGCAGGCTTCCAAGGGATAATACCCATGGCCTCCGTCTGACTTCTCAGCGGGGGCTTTTCATTTTCTACAAATACATAATTGCCACCAGGCATAAGTTGTCTCGCTTTGACATTATCCATAAGGGACAGATTAAGGATATCCACCAGCATCTTTTTCAGCTCTGGATCAAATACGGGACACATCAGTTCAATTCTTCGATTCAGGTTACGTGTCATCCAGTCTGCACTGGAGATGAATACATCCGGGTTGCCGCTATTTTCAAAATAAAACAACCGTGAATGCTCCAGAAAACGATCCACAATGCTAATGACCCGAATATTCTCACTGAGCCCCTCTACCCCCGGACGCAGACAACATACACCACGCACAATCAGATCGATCTGCACGCCTGCTTGAGAAGCCTCGTACAATTCATCAATCATTTCCTGATGGGATAAGGAGTTGATCTTGGCAATGATTCTGGAAGGTTTGCCTTTCAGCGCGTGCTCTGTTTCTCTACGAATCAGTGCAAACAACTCATCCTTCATACCATCCGGAGCTACACGGAACGCCTGCAATGCCTTCGGACCGGAGTATCCGGTAATCTCATTGAACAATTCGGATGCATCTTCCCCAATAATTGGATTAGAGGTGAACAGTCCCACGTCCGTATACACTTTGGCTGTACTCTCATTATAGTTACCGGTTCCTACATGAACATAACGTCTCAGCCCCTGCTGTTCCCTGCGTACAACAAGAATGATTTTGGCATGGGTCTTCAGTCCAACCAGTCCATATACCACGTGACAACCGGCTTTCTCCAGCTTACGCGCCCAAGCAATGTTGCGCTCTTCATCAAACCGGGCTTTCAGTTCCACCACCACCGTGACCTGCTTACCACTCTCAGCTGCAAGTGCAAGTGCCGGAATAAGGCGTGAATCGCCATTGACCCGATATAATGTCATCTTGATGGCCAGAACTCTTGGATCTTCCGAAGCCTCCAATATAAAATCAGTGACTGGTTCAAACGATTCGTACGGATGATGTACCAGTACATCGCGTTTGCGCAGTAGCTCAAAATGACTTTCTCTTGGCAGAAACTCAAGTGGGTAGACTGGCTTCACCGGACTGTATTTCAGATGTGAGAAACTTTCCAGACTGTCTACGAATCCCGCCAGAAAACTCAGATCAAGTGGTCCATCAATTTCATATACCGGGTCCTGAATATCAAATTCATCCTGCAATTCCAATAAGGCATCCGGACGAAAATCCTTGCACACTTCCAGTCTTACAGGAGCCCCGCGGCGTCTGCGGCGTAATTCTTTTTCAATAGCCTCAAGCAGATCTTCCGCTTCTTCTTCATTAATAAACAGATCCGCATTACGGGTCACTCTGAATTCCTGTGCAGCAAGCGAGATATATCCGCTGAAGAGCGTATGGATATGATGTTTGATAAGATCTTCAATCAGTATGAATGTTTTCTTTTTGCTATTCGCCCGAATGGGAGCCTGAACTACCCGCGGCAGATTGGAAGGCACCTGAACAATAGCCATAAACGGCTCGCCCTCTTGCTCCCCTTCCTTCTGTAACATCACGGACAGATAGACAGACTTGTTGTGTACCAGTGGGAACGGACGACTCTGGTCAATCGCCATCGGTGTGAGTACCGGAAAAATAATTTCATGAAAGTACTGGTCCATTGCGCGCTGCTGTGTCACATTAAGATCTGTATATTCCTGAATGTTCACGCCTTTCTTGGCGAGTAGACGAATGAGTTCACGATACGTTTTATACTGTTCGGCGACCATGGTCCCGGTTCGTTTGATCAATCTGCGGTACAATCCCGAAGGCGTGTATCCTGTAAAATCTTTTTGCGTGAATCCGGCCTTGATCTTCTCTTTTGTCTCCGCCACCCTTACACTGACGAACTCGTCCAAATTACTAGCGACAATGCCGAGAAATCTCATGCGTTCCAGCAGAGGCGTTGTTGGATCCTGGGCCTCCTGAAGTACGCGCCGATTAAATTCAACCCAACTCAAATCACGATTAACGTAGTTGCCTGTTTTGACGTCTCTATGCATGTATGGCCTCCGAATGTGTTGCATATCTATTCTTGGTTAGAAGTTCTCATATAATTGTACTATTCGTAATCAACATCAAGCGTCAGCGCAGTGTAAACGCTACGTAAAATTTATGTAAATGATACCTCATGGCCGCAACTTTTTCCATCCCTTTACAAAGGTCAATAGACAGAGTAAAGTGAAGTACAGTGTGATTTGGTCCGGTTGCTTGTTCTCATTCCAAATATAGTTGATTAAAGGAGTATATAATGAAATCCAACAAACCTAGAACGTTACAAAAAAATATAGAGTTTTTCACGGCTGCACTATCCCAATGTATGGTAAGCGCATGGCAGGAAGACCCGGCTGGCGTCTATTGCGAGGTCGGTTGTGGCATTGTGGAGCGGATCAGTGAAGACAGTGTGCGCATCCGAAACAATGACGGAACCAAGAGCCATTATGCACGAGATATCACGATGTTCCAGACTGAAAAATAATTTTTCGTAAATACGTAAAAAAGACTAGCTTTCCGAAACAAGGTGTTGTATACTCTTGCCACAAGGAAAGGAGGTGCGTCAACATTTCTAATGTCATGTTGAACGTGTCCCTTACCCGATCCACTAGCTCAAATTAAAAGAGTCTGGTGGAGGCGCGGGATACGGATCAATGTTTCAAAAAGCGCCACGGGTAGAAAAGCCGTCTTCGGACGGCTTTTTGTTTTCTCATTTTCTGTAGAGAGGTTGATAAAACACCCAAAATATTGGAAATGGACCCTTTAGTAGAGTAAACCAGGATGGCTATAATTAGGATGCAACTCAACCTAAATCCGAGGAGGCATCTTGTAATGTTCAAAAATGTAAGGGGTTTCAAGACATCCATCATGTTGGCTTTTGTTTTGTTATTCACCTCCATCATGTTGCCCGCAGGTCAGCATGCCAGCGCAGCACCAAGTTTCGCCAAAGGAGCCGACATCAGTTGGGTTCCCGGAATGGAAGCCCAGGGTTACAAATGGAAAGATAAAAACGGCGTACAGCGCGACATCATTGATATTTTGAAAAAAGACTATCAAATCAATTCCGTTCGCATTCGGGTATTCGTTAATCCTTCGAATGATTATGGGAACGGTTACATGAATAAGGATCGTGCGGCTGCACTCGCACAACGTGCCAAGAATGCTGGCATGAGTGTGATGCTTACCCTGCACTATAGCGATTCCTGGGCAGACCCTGGTCAGCAAACCAAACCTGCTGCCTGGAAAAACTATACGTTCCAACAGCTCATGGATGCGGTATGGAACCACACTCGTGAAGTTATGACGGCGATGCAAAGCAAAGGCGTTACCCCTGACTGGGTACAGATCGGTAATGAAACAAGCAACGGTATGTTATGGGAAGATGGCAAAGCATCCACCAACATGAAAAACTATGCGTGGCTGGTGAACACAGGCCATAACGCAGTGAAGTCCCTGAGCAGCGGCACCAAAACCATTGTGCATCTGGCAGGTGGAGATGATAACGCCCTCTATGTATGGAATATTGGTGGTCTGATCAATAACGGAGCTAACTTTGACATGATTGCCATGTCACTCTATCCTTCAGCTTCCGGCTGGAACACTGCTGTGACAAATACAGTAAACAACGCCAAGGATATGATCAACCGTTATGGCAAAGAGATCATCATCTCCGAAATTGGCATGGACAATAACCAGGCTGCAGCTGGCAAAAGTTTTGTTGCCGCGATGAAAAACCAAATTCGCAATCTGCCAAATGGCAAAGGTAAAGGTGTATTCTACTGGGAGCCTCAGGCTACACCAGGTTATAACAGTGGATATGGTAAGGGCGCTTGGCAGTCGAATATGATGCCAACTGTTGTCATGGAAGGATTTATTGACTAGGTACGTTGGGTAGAAGTGCGGGCTTTGGGGGGCAGCGTGGTGGCGTTCCGGTGGCGGATCGTTCTTATGATCGCTGTTATCCCCAGATTTTTATGAATTCCCCTTATTGGGGGGAAATCCGGGGATAAAGGCAAACGCTTCGCTTCTTCAGAATCGATTCCGCCCCCTCCACTACGTTGCTGCTCTATGAGGCACTTCTAAAACCGTGTGTAGTCAAATGGTAAGTAGTAAGGTAAAACAAGAGCTTGAGGCGCTGTTCCCGGGGGGATTAGCGCCTTTTGGTGATGAAGTGCGTTGAGGGGGCAGCGTGGTGGGCGTTCCGGGGGCGGATCGTTCTTATGATCGCTGTTATCCCCAGATTTTATGAATTCCCCTGATAAGGGGAAAATCCGGGGATAAAGGCGAACGCTTCGCTTCTTCAGAATCGATTCCGCCCCCTCCACTACGTTGCTGCTCTATGAGGCACTTCTAAAACTGTGTGTAGTCAAATGGTAAGTAGTAAGGTAAAACAAGAGCTTGAGGCGCTGTTCCCGGGGGGATTAGCGCCTTTTGGTGATGAAGTGCGTTGAGGGGGTAGCGTGGTCGGCGTTCCGCGGGCGGATCGGGCACTCTAAAGCGTGTCGCAATCAATCGAGGAGGGGTGCATCACTCGGGCTGGAGACTGATGTTCTTTTGGCTTACATATGAATATAATAAGTTTATTGAGATAACCCATAGGATCAACTTCTAATTGGAGAGGAGGCATAAGGATGAGTTTTTTAAAAGGGTTCGGTCAGTTAGCTGGGGAAGTTACCGGGAGAGTGTTGGGCGGCAGCGTGAGGGTTGTTGGTGAAATTGCAGGAAGTCCCTTTATCAAAGAAATCGGGAACGGCGTAGAGAAAGCCACAATTAATACAGGCAAAACCGTTGGACAACTGGCTAGCGGGACATATGATCTTGCCAGTGGTGCAATTCGAAAAAATGATACCGCCATAGACGCGGGGCTTGCCGATATTGGAGGTGCTGTAACCAATACTGCAAAAGGTGTAGCGATATCAGCCAAGTACGTATATAACAGCGGTAAAGATGTTGTTGTGGGCATGAAAGAGGAAGATAAGGACAGAGTGAAGCTTGGTGCCAAGAATCTTTTAGCTGCTGCTGCGGTAACAACACTCGCTGTCGGTGTCATTGATGCAGTTGATGGGGCTGAAGGTGTGGATATTTCGGAATCTGTGGGTTCCACGGATATCAGCTAAACCTTGCTTATTGGCCCCCGAGATATAAGCGGCAGACCAGTCGCTGTCTTAAGTGCGACCGTGGTACACCGTTTAGGAACAAAAAAAGCAGAACGCATATTGTTTTGCTACATAATAAAAGACTGATTCCAAATATTAAAATATAGGAATCAGCTTTTCACGACATTCCGTATTATTCTCGAATAAATCCGCCTTCCGAGTTGAGGACCTGCTCCGTGATCCACTCTGCTTCCTCACTCGCAAGAAAAGCAATCAAACGTGTGGCATCATCAGGTGTCCCAATACGTCCCATCGGAAATTTTGGCAACAGATCCCCTCTGATTTCATCATTCATAAATCTCTAATCCGTTGGACCTGGATTCACGGCATTAATGGTAATTTGGAGCGGTTCAAGTTAGTGAGACAAGGATCTGGTAAATGCGGAAATGGCTCCTCACAGAGTCGGGATTCCCTTTCCCAATACATCTCATAATTCATACTAGTTACTTCTTCAAAAAAAATTTATTGATAGAAAAGCTTTATCTAATCCCTCGTACTAATCCACCGTAGCTTCAGGAGTGGCTTTGTGCCGAAAAGCCCGGTAATTCAGCAAGCCCACAACGATCGCTAATATAGTCAATCCGGACGCAAACAGGTAGAGGTTCACAATGCCGATATATTCGGCGAGCCCAGCCATACCGAGCAAGGAAATGCAAAAGACCAGATGCATAAGAGATGCCTGGGCAGACAATACTTTGGGCAGCAAACGTTTGGCCACGCTACTCTGAATCAAGGTACGCCGATTAATCATGGAAAGCTCCGCGAACGGCCCCATCAGCATAACGAATATGAGCGCAATGAAAGGCTCTGTGTTCAGTGCATAAAATGCAGTCAGTACTCCATAACCTGCCATGCCGATCATCATCACGGCGAAATAACGGTTGCCAATTCTTCGTGCCAGAGCAAGGACCAGCAAGCCTCCACCTATGGTTCCAGCAAAATATGCAGCATTAATGAATCCCCACCATTGCTCCCCTTGTCCCAGTGCGACTTGAACAAAAGCCAATGTAAAGGCACCTACCCAGATTGAACCGCCAAGCATGTCGATCATATCCATAAACGTAAGCACCCGTAGACGAGGCGTATTCCATATCATTTTCCAGCCTTCGGTTAAGGTGTGCCACCTGCTTGTTTTAAGTACAGGCAAGACATCAGAAAAAATGTGCAACTCCTTTGCTCCAGCTTGCTTCTCCGTTGGTTCGTTGACGCCAAGCGTAAACGCTGCGGCCAAACCATAAATAGCGGCCGTCAACAGCAGCGTCGGGCTAGCCCCGATCAGGGCGACCACAACACCGCTTAGACCCCAACCTGCAAACTGTACAACCTGATCGCTGACACTCATAAGTCCGTTCGCCTTAAGAAGACCTTGCTCGTGTGTCACGAGACGTGGAATAAGGGCATTCCGAGCCGGAGTTGTCCAGCCGTCGAGAAAGGACATGACAAATACGAGTGAAAATACGAACACCAGGGATGCTGCCTCTCCGTTGAGCTGCAAATAAAAAGCCAGACAAGCGAACAGCAGAAATTGCCCTGTTTGTGACAGTAGCAGAAGCCTAGACAACTTGAAACGTTGAATCAGCAAAGGGGCGATCAAGCTGCTGAGCATCTGTGCCCCGCTTCGCATCAGCGGCAAAAGCGCTGCCGATATTAGCGAATCGGTCTGGTTAAGCACCATTACCGTAAGCGCCATAATATATAGTACGTCGGCTGCATTCGCAGCCGATTGCGTGGTCCACAGGAAATAGAAAGGACGCGTTAAATAGGATGATTTCATGAACAATCGTTCTCCGTTTCTTAGCAATTATATACAAACAAAATTACAGTCCATCGAAAACCATTCTATAATCCATGTTACAGCTGTTTATGGAATAGAGTTAAGGAATATTCTTTTTGGGAGACTATATGCTCCATAATCTGTCGAATGGCTCCCGGATCTCGTAACTTTAGCAAGTTGAATCAACAAACCCTCAGGAGCTACCCACATCGAATCTATGATCTCCGTTGTATCTAATCAAAGAGCACCACCAACAATTGTACCCTTGAAGTGGAACAAAACAACTTGATGATTGGTACTGCTAATAAAATTGTAAACCCCTGTAGTAGCTGTAAGTGTCACATCAAAACCAGTTTCTTCCTTGACTTCTCTTCGTGCTGCTTCTAAAATATCTTCACCATGTTTAACTCTGCCTGAGGGGAAATTCCATGTATGTTTAACCGATGCTTTGTTTTCCTTAATCATATGTATCTTATCATTATGTGTTATAGAAACACTCACAACCATCACAATCCGGTTTTGTGTCATTCTTACGGACCCTCATAGCTAAAAATAATCACTGCATAAATTACTGTTGTAAATGAATAATTCATATCTCGTTACACTGAACTGCTCGTTTGGTTAAACAAAAGCAGCCGATCTCCTTGATCGGCTGCCTTCTTGGTGTGTTCGAATCTCTCCCCATCCATTGGAGGTGAACGCCATTAGAACTTCACCTGTTACAAGGATATGTATGCCTTCAGCTTACCTTAGCGAGTCTCGTAGCACGTATCGATGCGGTAGCGTATACGATAAGCGCTGTCCAAATGAGAGCGAAACCAACAAGCAGAACTGGCGAGACCGTTTCCTTGAACACAAACACACTCAGGATCAGCATGATTGTCGGCCCAATATACTGTACGAAGCCTAGTGTGGACAATGACATTCGAGCAGCTGCCCGTGCAAAGAACAGCAACGGCAACGCCGTCACCACACCGGAAAGTAACAGTTCGAAGAACATCGGTGCAGGCAACGTCCATGCCGTTGCTTTTCCTACAACGGCCAAGTAGATCCAGTAGCCGAGTGCGACGGGCAGAACTACAGCTGTCTCCGAAAATAAGCCCACTGAAGCGTCTTGCTTGATCTTCTTCTTCGCTAGACCGTACAAGCCAAATGACACGGCCAATGAGATCGCAACCCATGGGAAACGTCCGTAGTCGATAGCGATGATAAGCACCGCGACACCAGCGATGGCAATCGCGAGCCACTGTCCACGGTTTGGCTTTTCATGAAGAAAGACAACCGCCAGTAACACGTTCAGCAACGGGTTCAAATAATAGCCCAGACTTGTCTCAACGACATGACCGTTATTAACCGCCCAGATGAAGATAAGCCAGTTAATAGCAATTAGCAGCCCACTCGCGGTAAGGGACAGCAGGGTCGAACGACTGGTCAGAATGCGCTTCATGTCACTCCAACGACGTTGGACGGCAACGAAAATCCCCATAAAGACAAATGACCAGACAACCCGGTGCGATAAAATCTCGCCTGCCGGTACATTTTCAAACAACTTCCAATACAGCGGGAGAACTCCCCACATGATATACGCAATGATCGCGTTGATTAATCCACTATTCATAACTGTATCCCCTCTTATTGCTCTGATATCTCAACGGATTATACGCCTCGATCCTCGTTTAAGTAAAGGGGGTAATAGGTCATACAGGAATCCATGCCTAGTTCAAATGACTTTTTGTTTGAGCAAAAGCTTCACGTTTAGCGCTACCAAATTATGCTTTGCGCTTTTTCTTTCTTACTCTCATGATGAAGGTAAAGATCGCCGCAAATACGACCACACCTACGATAAACAAATCAACATCTTGCTCAAACATAAACCACATTTTGTGTTCTACGTTCACTTGTTGTTTTGGTGGAAAGCCTTCCCCGAATAGTTCAGTTGCTTGATTAATATTGTTCATTTCGATGGTTGAACTGCACGGACTACTACTTAATTCACCATCCACTTCGCTAAAGTATATTAAGTATTTGTTACCTTCCTTGAAATCAAATCCCCATGTGAAGTTGGTTGCGATAATTAGTTGAGAGTCAACTTCAGTATTCCAACTCCTCTCAACTTCCACTAAAATATATCTAATTTTCTCTTTGGTTCCCGTAAACCCCTCTTGCTTCAAGTCGACCTTTACTTGCTTTACTTCACCATAAACAGCTCCATCATATATTTCTAACTCTTCTTGGGGGCTTCCCGATACAGCACATGACAAAGCGTTAACATCTTGTGCATTTGAGATAAAAAACACGCTAGATATAAAAAATATAAACGTGAATATACGAAGCTTCAGTTTTTCCACCTTCTTCTCATAATGTTAATTGGTACATCTTTATTGACCTATTTAACAGGAAAAATGTTGCATTTTCCCTGGCCGTTAGATGAATGAACAAAGAAGCAACCAATCGGACACATTTGTTTGCTCCATTTGACTTTTTAAGTACCGTATTTCTTTTCCCATTCTTCACTCCATTTTTGAAAACTTTTCCCCTTTACTTCTTCCAATGTTTTTCCATCCAACGAATATGGTGCCCCATCCATTGCTGCATTTGGGAAGGATGTCCCCCCTATAACTTTGCCTTCACAAAGTAATATTGAAACTTTGGATTTACTATCGTTAAACGTTCCCAGAGGATGGTTTGTTACTGTAAAGCTATATACCGATATTTCCATCCCGAAATACTGTTCGGGTTCTACTTTTTGAACCCCCCAGGTCTGTCTATATGGTATCGTTTCCGTTATCCCGTAGAGTAGTTTGTCTTTGTTTAGAGTGTACTTCTGAACTTGACCTTCGTACGAAGAAATTTTATAACCTTTTGCCTCAACATATTCTGTGGCAGTCTTTTGATCACCTGTGATCGTGAGTTCATCTGTACCCAACATCGTGACCTCGTTATTGCACCCAGCAATGATAAAAAAAACTAGCCCCAATATAATACGGATAGGTTTAAAATACACCAAGTCCCCTCCAATGTGCAGAAGTGTATTCATCATTTTGACGATTCGTTCATTAACTAGTTGCGTTATTCTGCCATTACATAAACAAGGAAACAGCCAATTCCTTTGATCAGGAGTTTTCTTGTTTTATTGTCCTGTTATTTGAATCACTTCTCTTTTTCAGTTCCCAGTTGGATGTCTTCAAATGGTACGTATTTATTTAGTTCAACTTCTTTATATACGCGTACATAATTGACATCAAAGGTTGGAAAAGGAGCCAATTCCTTAATTGTTAAGAGCTTCATTTCTTCCATCTCAGTCTCGTTCATACCCCAATAGGTTTGCCCCAAGGTTAAATGAGGATGATATTTATCCATTTCAAAGTAACGGTCTAAAAGTTCTTGTGATGGAGAAATCGCTTTTACCAAATTTCGATGTAACTCAATGATATTGCTCGTTTCAACACTAAGAAATGTAACAGCACTTCCAAACGATCCCGGTTCTGATAATGATAATTGAAAACTTGGCATTAAAGAGCATGTCTGTCTCACACTTTCTAACCAATGAAGATCAACGGTAAGACCACCCTGCGCTTTTACAGTGATATGAGGCTCGACTACATCATTAAGACGATTACTGGACCAACGATCACGAAATGCCACAATTTTTTCTTTATAATCATCTGGAGGGGTAATTCCAATGAAGTATTTCATATTACTGTCACATCCTTTAGCAAACTAAATAAATCTTAAAATCAAAAAGTAGCCGACCCTTTTGATCAACTGCCGAATGGTGTTCATTTCAGTAACGTTTCACTTTCCTCCAACATGAAACACACCAATTACGGTTTCACCATCCTTGTCATACAGGGGAATATCCCATCCGTCTGGTGATCTGCTGTTCTGTATCGCAATAGCTTCTTCAGGTGTTTTTGGTTGCTCGCCATCCATGTCTTTTTTCAGCAGATATCCGTCTGTACCATCCACACCAGTAGCCAAGATTAAATCAGGTTCCGTTTCTGGAGAAGTCGCATATGCGGCAGAACCATATGTCTGTCCATTCTTATTTTTCGGATAAAGAGAAGTGATGTGAAATTGATTCATCGTATTTTTAACGTTTGTATATTGGGATAACCCTGAACCACTCGATACACTAATCATAAAAACCGCAAAGATCAATAGTATAACTCCTTTGGAATACATCTTCACAACTGTTCACTCCCTTATACTTTTGAACTCGCAGCAATTCCAATGAAGAGATGATGGTTCTCACATAATCACATTTCCTTCCCATCTTTAGAATAATATAACATAGATTCAAAGGAGTAGTTGGAAGTTGAACGATAATCATCTAACCTGTCTAACGTTATTGCAGAACATCCCTCTTCGATAACATAAAAAAACGGACACCGATCTGTGGAGATCAGCGTCCGTTTGTATGTTCCATATTATCATTTAAAAGTGTTACTTCACTTCACCAACAACGGTAAAGCGCTCGTTTTTGTGTTGTGGATTCTCGATCTCATCAACCAAAGCAATCGCATAGTCTGCATAGCTGATGTAGCTGTTTCCTTCACTGTTCACGAGAATAACATCGTTGCCCGCTTGGTATTTGCCTGTGCGTACGCCTTCCGGATTGAAGAATCCAGCCGGGCTCAGGAATGTCCATTGAATACCCGAAGATGCTTGCAGATCCTGCAAGTTTTGGCCTTGGTTCGTTGCAGTTGCTTTGTAAGCATCCGGGAATCCTGGGGATTCAAAGACACGCAATGTTTTGGACTCGTCTGTGAACAGGCTTCCTGCTCCACCCACCACGATCAGACGAGTGTTTGGTGCATCCTTCAGGATGTTGATCAACGCTTGTCCTACTTCCACATGCAGGTTTTCTTTACCCGCTGGGGCACCAAATGCATTTACAACCACATCAAACGCTTTAACATCTTCAGCTGTAAGATCAAATACATCTTTCTCCAGCGTATTCAGGCTTTTATCTTCCAATTTGGATGCATTACGAACGATTGCCGTTACTTTATGCCCTCTGTCTGCTGCTTCTTTCAAAATTACACTTCCTGCTTTGCCTGTTGCACCAATGATTGCAATGTTCATCATGATCTCTCCTTTAAATTATCGATATTGTTTATGTTTGAACTTTATATTGTAACTATAGTTGTTACAACTAAGTTTGTCAACCATGCACAATCAGTACACGCAAAAAAGCCCCTGATATCATGCCCGTGCAAAACGGATACAATTCAGAGGCTATCTATTAAAGGGATTGCAAACTGCTTATTTCAAAACAAAATCGGGAAACCGCTGTACAACTCAGTTTCTTAACAATCCTTATCCGGCACACCCGCATCTTCCTTCGTACGGAAAGAAGATCCACAGCCACAAGTGGCTACCGCGTTCGGATTATGGATAGTGAAACCACCCGTCATACCGGACTCTTCAAAATCAATTTCGAGACCATCCAGGTATTTCAGGTTTTCTTTCTCGACTACAACCTTCATACTCTGAATATCCATATACAGGTCCTCATCGGACTCTTTATCGTCAAAGCCCATGGCGTACGAAAATCCGGTGCAACCGCCCGGTGCTACGCCAAGACGCAGGAACATACCAGGTGTCTCTTGCTGTGCAAGCATCTCTTTCAATCTGTCAGCAGCCGTTTCGCTGATGTTAATCATGCCAGGTCACTCTCCTTTTTCATATAAAATCATGTTCAAAAAGGGCGCTTTTCAGTACCAAGAAGATGGGATGAAGATAGAAATGGAGTAGCGGAGCGTAGGCAAAACTACGTGAGCAACGGACATTTCGGCTGAATCCCATATTCGACGCTGAGATGCCGCTAGGCATCCTTCGTAATCAAAAGCGGACTTTTTGAACTACCTTTCATTAACTCTTCTTTAAATTATACTCCACCCCGTCAAGGGTCTCAAGTCATGTTTGCCTATTTCCGCGTTCCCCCTGAACTCCTTTTTCTTCCCAGTGTATTGAACCCCCGCGACACGAGGTTTATAATGAATAGGTGGTCGCACTGAAATGTCGATATTTTGCCATGACTTATTCAGGTGACGATCATATATAGAGTTGTAATTTTTTTCACATTTCGAGACTGTCCGCAGTCCCCAATGCATATAGAGTCACAAGACTCACTTTAATGAAAAAATTAGCTTTACGTACGCAGCACACGCTGACCGGGTAAATAAGAGTTAGTCCATATAAGAAGGCGGCAGTTGACCGCATCTTTGCTATGTAGTTCTGTATGCAGATCCTACATACAACTCAAATCCGGTTAAGAACAGGAGGAAACAGTATGTCTACATTGGTAACACCGTTCACAGACAAAAGAATGGCTGAAATCGTTGAGAAAGTGCAGAACGGCGTAAGGCTGAACGTAGAAGACGGCGTATATCTGTATGAAACAGATGATCTGCTGACTTTGGGCCAGCTGGCCAATGAGGCCAACTTGCGGAAAAATGGTAAGAAAGTATATTTCATCGAAAACATGAGTCTTTATTTTACGAACGTATGCGAAGCCCACTGCGCTTTTTGTAATTTTCGTAAAGACCAGGGTGAAGAAGGCTCCTATACATTATCCGGTCAGGAAATGATCGATTATGTGGAACAGCATATTCATCCGGGCGTACGTGAGTTCCATATCGTAGGCGGACATAACAACCATGTTCCTTTTCAATATTATGTCGATTCCCTGCGTGCTTTAAACGAGAAATATCCGGATGTTACACTGAAAGCTTACACGGCAGCCGAGATTGATTTCTTCACTCGCATCAGCGGACTCAGTATCAAGGAAGTTCTGCAGGAGCTGCAAAAAGCAGGTTTGAAAACATTGACTGGTGGCGGCGCTGAGATTCTGTCGGATGAATATCGCAAAAAAATGCGTGTAGACAAAGCGAACGTAGATCGTTATCTTGAGGTGCACCGTACTGCTCATAACCTGGGCATGCGTACCCATACAACGATGCTGTATGGATCGATTGAATCCTATGAGGACCGCGTTAACCACATGGTGCAGATCCGTGAATTGCAAGACGAGACCAACGGATTCATGGTCTTTATCCCACTTTCCATGCAACCAAAAAGTAAAAACGCAAGCATTATGCGTCGTAACTCGGCTTATGAGGATCTCAAAACAATTGCGATCAGCCGTCTGATGCTGGATAACATCGATCATATCAAAGCATACTTCATTAACATCGGTCCACAGCTAGCTCAAGTTGCCCTTGGATTCGGTGCTTCGGATGCACACGGTACGATCGTTCGCGAACGGATTAGTCATGCGGCAGGTGCACTCACACCTGAAGGCCTTACACGTAAAGAGCTCATATGGCTCATTAAGGGTGCAGGACGTATTCCGGTAGAACGTGATACGTTCTACAATGAAATTCAAGTGTACGAATAGGATATAACTCCATTTACAACCAATATTGCACCAGCACCACTCCAGAACGCAGCTTTCATTATAGGGAGACGTTTGAATTCGAGTGGTGCAAACTGCTGATTAATATCTTCAATTTTCAATATCTACTTTTCAATTATTTAAATCATAACAAAAGGAGCAGCTATGTTATTGCATAGCTGCTCCACAGTTTACAGCCCCATTTCAGTGGGACTGATGCAGAAAGGAAGCCGAGTCATGAAAAATTTCGTCATTCTTGGAGGCGGCTATGGCGGCCTCACCATCATCAAGGAACTTCTGGAGGGTAAAATTCCATCCGATACACAAATTATTTTGGTGGACCGCAGCCCCTTTCAGGGATTAAAGACAGAATATTACGCACTCGCAGCAGGAACCGTATCTGATTATGACCTGCGTATCCAATTTCCAGTGAGCGATAAAGTCACTTACCGTTATGGAGAAGTTACTTCGATTGACCTGGAACAGCGTCAGATTGAATTTGAAGGCCAAGACCCGCTCGTGTACGACAAACTTGTCATTGGACTTGGTTGTACAGACCGTTTCCACAACACGCCAGGCGCCGAAGACTACAGCTGTACCATTCAGAGCTTTAGCAAAACACGCGAGACCTACCTGCGCCTCAATGAAGTCAAAGCCTATGGCAATGTGCATATCGTAGGTGGCGGATTAAGTGGTGTCGAGATAGCAGCCGAACTTCGTGAGAGCAGACCGGATCTGAACATCAGCATTTTGGATCGTGGTGAACGTGTATTATCCGCTTTCCCGCAACGTCTATCCGTGTATGTGCATGAATGGTTCAACGAACATCAGGTAGAGACACGCGGGCATATCGCCATTTCACGCGTTGAACCTAATGCCATCTATAACCGGGATGAACAGATTCTAACAGATGCTGTCGTATGGACTGCAGGCATTCAGCCAGTAAAAGTGGTACAGGATCTGGACGTAACCAAAGATCCTCAGGGACGTGTCGTCTTGAATGAATACTACCAAATCCCGGAATATACCGATGTGTATGTCGTTGGTGACTGTGCCAGTGTACCTTATGCACCTAGCGGTCAAGCTGCGGAAGTACAGGGTGAGCAGATCGCCCATATTCAGCATGCCCTCTGGAAAGGCGAAAAGCCCAATCCACATCCACTCAAGCTTCGTGGCACACTGGGTGCACTCGGCAAGAAGTCTGGGTTTGGGCTGATGGGCAAAACGTCCATGATGGGACGTGTACCTCGTATTTTGAAAAGTGGTGTGCTCTGGATGTCCAAGCGCCATCTCGGTTAGTCGAGATCGAGCTCGTCCCAGGCATCGGCTTCGCCAATTTTGGCCAGAATGGCGTTATATAGATCTTCCACTTTGTCCGTAATGACAACTTCGCCATTCACCAGTGCAAATGGAGTCATAGAACATTGGCCGCAGTTGGTGAGGCAGCCGTATTCAATCACGTCGTAGTCTGGATTTTCTTCCAGTTGATCCATGACTTCATCTGTGCCAAAATGCATATTATTGGCACAAAATTCAATAATCGGTCTCATATAGGTTCACCTGCTTTGTTTGACCATTTTAATTTGTGGCCATTTGTAATATAATATAGGGGAAAGGAGTTGAAAAAAATGAGCGAAAACGCACAAAGCACCATGTATGATGAAGTAATTGATGTGCTTGACAAACTTCGTCCGTTTCTGCAACGCGATGGCGGTGACGTGGAACTGGTCGACGTGGAAGACGGCATTATTAAGCTGAAACTGGTCGGTGCCTGCGGCAGTTGCCCAAGCTCCACCATTACCTTAAAAGCCGGGATTGAACGTGCCCTTCTCGAAGAAGTTGAGGGTGTACAAGAAGTCGTACAAGTATTCTAATCAATCCTTCACGAAATAAACCTCAAGAGCCTTTCGCTTCGCATGAAGCGGAGGGCTCTTTTTTTGTGTGCATATGCAGAGAGTCCATTTCATCTGTCCCTTTTACCAGATTCCACGTACAATCCTTCAATTCACCTTTTAAGTATCCTCACGCTGTATGGTCGGACGAATCGGATCAAGTCCTCCAGATACATCCATAATGTTACCTGTTATAAAATCGGAATGATCAAGGCACAGATACGTAATCACTCGTGCAATATCTTCACCGCTGCCTGGACGCCCTCTTGGTGTTTCCTCGTCGATGATGCCTGCCATTTCATCAATCGTTTTCTCTTTGTTCGCACCACGAATGTCACCTGGACATACCATGTTAACCGTAATTCCATACGGGGCTTCTTCAACCGCGAGTGTCTTTGTAAAAGATACCAGACCCACCTTGGCAGCCGCATATACGGCGCGATGAGGCCAAGATCTCGCTTCTCCAGCATGACTGAAGCCAAAATGGATAATGCGTCCCCATTGCTTGCGTCTCATCTCTGGCAATACACGCTGATCCAGTAACATCGGTCCCAACAGATTTCCCTGCACGAGCATCTGGACCTCAGCTTCAGAATAATCCGCAAATAATCGTCGTTCACGGACAAATGGACCTGCGTTATTCACCAAAATATCAATGCTGCCAAGGTTACCTTCCACCTGCTCAACCAATGAAGAGATATCTTCCACCTTGGATATATCAGCCTGGATGGCAATGCACCGCACACCCTTGGCTATAATCTGAGCCTTTAAAGCCTCAGCTTCTGTTCTGCTGTGTACATAGTTCAGGGCAATATGGCACCCTTGATCTGCCAGACTGAGGGCCGTCATTTTACCAAGACCTTTGGCACTTCCCGTTATGAGGGCAATCTTTCCCTTCACGTTCATCCCCCTCTTCAAAGAGCAGTCACTATCCAGTATAAAAGATTTATCGTCCTCCTACAACTCGCTTATCCACAAGGGATTATTCACCTTTAATTCCAGATATATTTTGACTGAGCAAGCACCTGATGAGTACGATTGGATTACTGGACCAGCATCTGTCTCTTTGGACGGTAAGGCCACCCTGGAAGTCCCTGAAAGCCATTCCTATCTGGATAAGCCCAATACCCAACGCTCGATACTTAACAGTGATGGAAAGCCTAATGGGAACGAAATCGGAAGCATAACCAGCAATAGTGAATTCGGCTCGTGGTATGTTGTGTTCGAGTACGTGAAGACAGGTCATATCCATGATGACGATCAAAATTTGAGTGCCGAAGAGCTGTTAAGCAGTTATATCCGAGGCACAGAAGAAGATAACAGAGAACTTGATCCTGAATATAGAACGTACATAACGGGGTGGGAGATCGAACCGACATATGACAGTACCAAACATCAGTTGGTTTACTCCCTCGGTTTTAAGAATGCTGATCAGCAAGCCATGGTCAATTACAATGTAAAACTCCTGACACGCGAAGGGTACATCACAGCCATTCTGGTTACCGATACGGCCAACTTTCAACAGAGCCGCCAGGTATTCGAGGAAACTGTCCTTAATCAACTTAGCATCAATGCAGGATATACCTACGAGGAGTACAATGCTTCGACTGACAAAACATCCACCATAGGGCTCAACAGTCTTCTGATGGGCGGAATCGGGTACACGGCTTCCCAGAAATTCAGTGCTCTTCTTTTGCTCAAAAAAGGATGGGCTTTGATCCTCGTTGTCGTCCTTGGGTTAATCGGTTGGATCAGATACAAAATCAAAAGCTCACACGGAGAAGAAGAGAAACTCTCTCCCTCCGAGAGGACGTACCTGCAAGAAGCCGATGAACAGCAGTATGCTGATCAGAATGAATTATCCTACTACCGCCAATCTGGGCGTCCATCCAACGTGGATAAACCGGAAAAACTCTGACTTATGTTGATCGCCACGTCAGCACAGATTAGGAAACATAAAATAAGCCGTATATCTCTTCAGAAGAGATATACGGCTTATTCTTAATAGCTTCACATCATATCATACATATCGTGAATTATTCAGTTGCAGGTTCAACTGCACCTTTATAACGTTCTTTGATGAATGTTTTCACTTCTTCGGAGTGCAAAGCAGCAGCCAGTTTTTGGATTGCATCTGCATCCTTGTTGTCCTCACGGGAAACGAGGATGTTTGCGTATGGGTTACCTTGCAGATCTTCGATCAGCAAAGCATCATTCGCCGGATTCAGGTTCGCTTCAAGCGCATAGTTAGCGTTGATAAATACCAGATCTGCTTCATCCAATTGACGAGGCATCATGGCTGCATCCAGCTCGATGATATCCAGGTTCTTCGGATTGGCTGTGATGTCTTGAATCGTAGATGTAATATTCGTGTTGTCTTTCAGCGTAATGATACCTTCCTTCGCAAGCAACAACAGTGCACGTCCACCATTGGATGGGTCATTTGGAATTGCTACTTTTGCGCCATCAGCCAATTCATCCAAAGACTTAATCTTCTTGGAGTATCCACCAAAAGGTTCAACATGAACAGGTGTTACAGAAACGAGGTTGAATCCACGTTCTTTATTCTCTGTGTCCAGATAAGGCTGGTGCTGGAAGAAGTTCGCATCCAATTTTTTATCAGCAAGTTGCTGATTGGGTTGTACATAGTCATTGAACGTAACGACTTGCAGACGGATACCTTGTGCTTCCAGTTCAGGCTTGATGCTTTCCAGAATCTCTGCGTGTGGTGTAGGTGAAGCTCCAACTTTCAATTCAACTGTACGAGGTGCACCTGCTGAATTGTCTGCGCCGCTATCGGCGTCCTTGTTGTTTCCGCAAGCTGCGAGAACCGCAATCAACATAAGACTAAGTAGAGCAAAAGACCATTTTTTCATGTGTAAAACCCCTTCTCTAATCATTTTGTCATGTGGCATCTGCATTAATGCATATCCATCATGTTATCTATGTGTTATTTCCTGGTGAAAAATGTAACCAAGCGATCTCCAGCCATCTGGAGAATTTGCACTAGAATGATCATCGACACTACGGATATGATCATAATTTCATTTTGATAACGGAAGTATCCATAGTTGATTGCCAGTGTTCCCAGACCTCCACCGCCAACCATGCCCGCCATCGCCGTATAGGAGACGAGCGTAACAATGGTGATCGTTATACCAGCAAGCAGTCCAGGCAGTGCCTCAGGCAGTAACACCCGTCTTACAATCTGTCCGGTCGATGCACCCATCGACTGTGCCGCTTCAATGACACCACGATCAACTTCTCGCAACGTCGTCTCCACCAAACGAGCAAAATAAGGAGCTGCTGAAATCACCAAAGGAGGTATAACGCCGAGCACCCCCGTAGCTGTACCGACGAGTATACGAGTGAATGGAATAAGAGCAACAATCAATATGATAAATGGGACTGAGCGCAAAATATTCACAATCAGGGATAGTATAGTGTACACTGCCCGTGACTTAATCGAAGCAGATCGGGCTGTCATGAACAGCAGTACTCCGAGCGGTAAACCTAAGATAACGGTAAACAAGCCTGATACACCCAAAATTTGCAGTGTCTCTATGGAAGCTTTACCAACCTCTTCCCAACGTACGGTTGAAAAATCCATCTAACGAAGCACCTCCACATCAAGTCCCTCAGCGGTTAATTCTGATATCGTCCGATCAATCGCATTTGAATCACCCTCGAACCGAACGGTCAGCTGCCCATAAGGAACCTGTTTGATCGTAGAGATTGTACCTTGCAGGATGGCAAAATCCACGCCTGTTTTACGTACCGTTCTAGACAAAATCGCTTCATACGTTTTGTTACCCAGAAAGGATATCTTCACAAGTTTGGAAGCAGCACCTGCCTGCAATTCAACGCCTGCATTTGCCAGAGCGGTCTCTTCCAGAGCAAGTCCAGCTTCATGGTCACGCATCATGAAGTCCCGCGTAATCGCATGCTGCGGCTTCAGGAACACGTCTGTTACAGGTCCTTGTTCCACAATGCCACCTTGATGAATGACAGCCACCTTGTCACAGATGTTCTGAATGACATGCATCTCATGTGTGATCAGCACAATCGTAAGGTTGTACTTTTCATTAATGTCGAGTAATAACTTCAGGATTGAATTTGTCGTCTGCGGATCAAGTGCCGAAGTAGCCTCATCACAGAGAAGAACATTTGGGTCACTTGCAAGTGCTCTCGCAATCCCTACACGTTGTTTCTGGCCGCCCGATAATTGAGCCGGATATTTGCTGCTGTGGTGCTCCAGACCAACCAATGTAAGCATTTCCTTCACTTTGCGATCAATGGCTTCCTTGGGTGTATTCACAAGCTTTAGTGGAAAAGCTACATTGTCATATACCGTTGCCGAAGATAACAGATTAAAATGTTGAAAAATCATCCCGATTTTGCGTCTCTGTTGCTGCAATTCGGTTTTGCTCAGTTCAGTCAGGTTGATTCCGTCGACCCATACCTCACCCTCCGTAGGCCGTTCCAGCAAATTAATGCAGCGAATCAATGTGCTTTTTCCAGCTCCGGAATGGCCAATCACACCGTAGATTTCACCCTTTTGGATGCTCAAATTCAGCTCGGATAACGCTGTTGTAGATTTTGCCCCTTTGCCGTACGTTTTCGTTAAACCTTTTAATTCAATCAATCGCACTTGCCCCTTTCCAAACACCTACATGTATCTTTACCCGATCTAAAGGAAAACTCCCCTTAAAGTACAAAAAAAGAGCCCTTTGCAGATACAAAGAGGGCTCTTCACGTGAAAGAATATACCTTCTCATCTGCCAAAATCGTGTCTTGCACCATTTTGTAGGAATTAGCACCTAACATCTATAACGAATGATACATGTATCATGTCATTACAAATCGGTTGCCGGGCTTCATCGGGCCTGTCCCTCCGCCGCTCTCGATAAGAAATATGTTGTTGTAGGATTTTATAAGTTCATGTAGTTTATGCTTTATAATGTGAACGTAACTTCCGAAATATCAGTTATATCCATGTAACATTCAATTGAAACTCAGTATATTCCAAGTATTCCGATTTGTCAAAGGGAATTATTTCTTTTCCATATTTTGTTGATATAACTATAAGAGGCTGTTAACGTTTCACAGACCATATCGACGCCCTGACGCATTTCCTGCACATGCTGATTCAGATCCTCCAATTTCACTTTACCTTGCAAGGTCTGATGTAACTGCCACAGGTCATCGTGCATTTCTGAGTTCATGTAGTGAATTTCCATATTACGTCGCTTGCGCAGCTTGCTCATCGGCTCACGATAAGAGTCCTTGATCTGTATTAATTGCAACGCAAGATCATGATGTTCCCTCGCATAGTCGAACTGTCTTAACACAGTAAAATAAGAAAAATGCGCTTTGGTATTTGAAGTATTCAACTGGAATATTTCATTTAATACTGTGCCGACTTTATCCAGAATGGCAAAGCAGCGGATAAAGCCATCTTTGTAGAAATACACATAACGTGCATACTCGGCTTTTTCAGTCGCCGTCATATCATCCGTTGAGCCTGCAACGACCTTTTTGCGAAAATGAGCAGCAGCGAAACAGCTTTGCTCCAGTTCATCCAGTGAGGAGATGAGTCCCTGAGTCCACACATACAGTTTCCGATAGTCATGCGTGGGATCATGGTCCACATGCATTTGTCGTTGAAATAGCTCAAGCGTATGCGCCATTGCGTCCATCGCTGCCTTCAATTTACCTTCGTTTATACGTGGCTTTTCCCCCAACAACGTTCGCAGCATATCTAACCTCCTCTTTTCCAAATCAACAAGAATTCATCACCGTGAACGAAACATCATTCATTCCGTGTAATTGCTGCTTGCCATAGGTTGCCCTGATCCCTCTGACATCAAACAAAGTCCACCTGTCCAATGATGTACATCACTGGATGGTGGACTTTCATATTTAAAAACGATTAGCCGGGCGATGTAGCTTGTACACCAGGAAACTCATATACGTTAAGACTCCGAACAATATGGCGATATCTAGCATATGAGCAAGAGCTACGAACATGTATACTTCCGGACGGTTCATTGTCACCATCATGAAAATACCAATGACTACTTGCATCAGAATAAGAACAACGGATACCACACCCAGAGTACGCATTTCCTTGTTGTCCGGATGATTACGGTAAGCGAAATGACCCAGGATTGCGATAACAATCACGAGCGACGCAGCTGCTGCACGGTGAGCAAAAGCAACCGCTACCCCACCCGAAAGCTCAGGAATAATCTGCCCGTTACAGAGCGGAAATCCAGAACATCCGCCGGCAGAATCCGTGTGACTCACAAATGCACCTGTGTATACCACGAGATATGTGTAAATGGTGGAGAACCAGACCAGATTCCTGAATTTTTTGCTAACCCGAGGGTATTTATTCAGGCGCTCCAATCCGCCATCTTTGGCCTCCTGCCTTATGCCCAGCGCCATCATTAGAGAACTGGCAAAAGCAATCAGTGCAAAACCAAAATGCAGTGCCATGACTGCTGAAGATTGGGAGAAGACAACGGCAAAAGCCCCCATGATTCCCTGGACGATAACAAATACCAGAGTTAAGAAAGAAAACAATTGCAGGTCACGGCGTGACTTGCCAAACCGCAGAAAAGCAACAAACGAGGCAATGGACAACAGTCCAGCCAGTGCACTTACAGCGCGATGGGAATATTCAATGAGTGAAGCCACAGTATGTGCGGGAACGAGTTTTCCGTTACATAAAGGCCATTCTGTTCCGCAGCCAAGGCCCGATTCCGTTTTGGTTACGATGCCTCCACCAAAAGTGGCCAGAAACATGACAAGACAGGTTAATACGGTTAACCATTTAAACAAAGTTAAGTGTTTCAATTTTTTCTCACCCGCTGTTGGTTTAAGATGGCGAAGAATATTCTCCGCTTGTTTCGGTACTTTGACACTTATTTCACAACTAAATTCATTATACCGGATAAAATGTTCATTGACGTCGCGCTTTGTGACAAAATGTTAACGTCTGGTGAAATAATGACCCGCAGGTCATTGAGGATATGTAATTGAGGGATATGCCAGTTCAATTGTGTCTTAAACAGAATCCTGAACACACAAACGCAAACGCCATTTCCCTATTTCAAGAGAAATGGCGTTTCATCTAGTATACCCTTTTACAACATGAACCTGTCATACTTTTATATAAGTTCAATGAAACATCTACACAATAACGGAGAGGACAGAAATAGCCTGAAGAAGCGGAGCTAAAAGCTTTCTGAAAGAAAGCTGCATCGGAAGCATATGCTTCGCCTTTATCCCCGGATTTCTCCCCTTTATAAAAGGGATCAAAGAAATCTGGGGATAACAGCGATCGGAAGGTTATTCTGTCATCGGAGTGTCTGTGTGTCTGTGTAAATATTCATTTATCGAACTTATATAACATTATTTATGGATCGTGTTGTACACTTCAACTGCGCGATCCAGGAACTGCTCAATCTCTTCTCTGGACTTGCGCAGCTTGTTCACATACCGTACGAGTTCGCGGCCATCTGTATACGCCACAAAGCTCGGAATGCCAAGAATATTCTGCTCTTCACTAACGGTTCCAACCTGATCCACGTCGACCTCAATCAAGGTCAGTTCACGTGCATATTTCTCTTCAACCTCAGGCATAAACGGATCGATGTATTTGCAGTCACCACACCAGTCTGCCTTGAATACGGCAATCGTCAAACGTGGGGATTGGATGGCTACATCAAAAGCCGGTTTGGAAGTAATCTGTTCCATTCAGTTCATCTCCCTTTCTGTACCTTGTCTTACCCTAAGTGAAGCAAATTGGCGAGTGGAAGTCAAATAATCAGCGCATACTTAGAATAAACCACATAGTCTGTGAAATTAAACCCAGAACATCATGAAAGGATGTCACATCATGACTTCCACCAGAACCGATTCTTCCAGCGAACAACATCACGGGTCCCTTCTGCAGATGGTCCGTTCCATTCCGGGTGCTGCCCGTGAAATCTGGCGTGGCAAACAGGCTGCATGGCAAGCTTCTGCACAGCTTCGTCACCCTTTGCGTGACATCGAGTGGGATACAGATACGGCAGCTGCCTTACAGTCTGAGGTGGAGCGTTTGTTACCTGCCGGCAACAAATCTTTTGCACGCACGGACCAGGTTCAAAGCGCACTCGTCTGCGAAGAAGATTGCATCATTCTGGAAGAGATTAAGACACTGACTCAGGAGCACAATCGGAGTAATATCACTCGCACGGCAGCCTATCTGGAATGTTATGAACAATATCCCGAACTGCATTGGGCACTACTTGCCCATATGGTCTCTCGCAACGGCGGATATCACATGACAGATCTTCAGAGTGACTTAATGCATAATCTACAGAATCAAAGCGATCGCGAGCATATGTATCGGCTGCTGGAGCGGTGCAATGCACTCATTTTCCAGGATGCATATCCACAGCTTCTGCTGTATATGAACAGTCGCCGGATCGGACGTAGCTGTTTCCATCTCTTGTCGCACTTTCACGTATCGGCGTTTATGACGCCGTTTTGGGAACGCTTTTGGCTGGAACGATGCAGTTCACTGCTAAGTGTGGCATTAATTATTAATGAGCAGAACTATATCGAGAGCCGGGTGGTGCAACATCCTTATTTTCAAAAAGAAGTACTTTCCAAACCCGCATTCCATCTGCATAATCTGGCCGGTCTGAATCATATCGTCTTTCCTCTTGGACAGGGAGCAGGACTCGCAGGACGCGTCATTGAACATTTTGGCAAACTAGATGAGCGAATCATGTTTGGTAAAGGGCTATATGCCCTGTTGTTTGGCGTGGAGCAAGTACACACACAAGTGTTGGAGTTCGCACGCTTGGTTCCCCATCGTGGCTCGCGCGCTGAATATTGGCCTGGGCTGTTTACCAATCGTGAAGACGAGGCAGGGGAACATACACTTTATGCTCAGGAGCTAATGGATGAAGAATGGCTTCCAGAAGGGCAACGATTATATAGTCCGGAACTGCTCTCCGTATGGGGGGACACGCCTTATGAACCGATCACCAGACAGGACTGGCTTCAGACTCGGGATTGTCTCGGTTATCTGACGGCACCGCGTCGGCCATGGCTGTTTGAGATGAGTCACGAACACCGGTATGGCATGCTGAAAACAGCACTGGCTCATGATGCCAAGGCCATCACACACTAATGCTAAAAATCATATAGAGCAGGCAAAGACGGATGATGTGATACCCGATGTACCGCTAATCCTCGCTTGCTGGGCTAATGTCGAGTTCAGTCGCTCAACTCTCCTTAACTATACAAAAAGCCCTGTCCGCTAAACAGCAGACAGAGCCTGTATCCTATTTTCACAAAATATTGGAGCATGGATGATGCTCCTTGCATGTTTAACCTCTTTGCCCAGCTCCACGTTGAAGACGCATAAGTGGACGAAGAATTTTTTGCAGAATACGGGGGTAACTGCCCAGCTCGTCCTTGCGCAGTACACGCAGCACAACCATGAGAACCAGATACACCACTACAACAAGCACACCAACCACAAGGCAGGTAAACAAGAAGGATACACGCGCTGGCAGGAACAGTCCAAAGATCGTATTGCCAATCCAGTTCGTTGCAAATCCTACACCTGCTGCAAGCAACACTGTAATGATAAATCCTTTCCAACGATCTCCCATGATGGAGAAATCAACGATTTTACGAAGGACCCGCAGATTCAGGTACGTGATGACCAAGAAGCAGAGGGCCGTTGCAATAATGATGCCGTAAATGCCGAAGATCGGCGCCAGAATCAGACTTGCGATCAGTTTGATCACAACACCTGCTGCGACACTGATCATCGTAATCCGCGGTTTCCCTACCCCTAGTAAAATAGAGTTGGTGGTCATCATCGTAATCTGGAAAATGGTACCGAATGTTAACAAGGCAATGATCGGCGTTCCATCCAGATTGGTAAACAGCAATCCGTTGACCGAATACGCTGCCGCACAAAGTGCAATGACAATCGGCATACCAGTCAGAATCGAAATGCGCAAGGCAAGTGTAACCTGACTTTTCAGATGCGCTTCATCCTTGCGGGCAAATGCTGCCGATATGACAGGCACCAATGATTGACTCAAAGCGATAGCCAGAATCGGAGGAATACCCGCAATACTTTGGGCTTTCGCACCCAGGATCGCAAGTACACCAGTCGCTTCTTCGAGTCCGATTTGGCCACTTAGCAGTGGTACCACAAGGGATGAATCGATGAAGTTAATGGCTGGAACCGCAAGTGAAGACAGCACAATTGGAATAGACAGCTTAAAGATATCACTGTAGATACCTCGCATCGGCAACTGCTCTGCACGCTCGTAATTCAATTGGGCCGCACGGTCGCTACGACGTAGCTTCAAGGTGAAGTACAGCATGACACCGAAGGCACCCACACTTCCTAATACCCCACCAAATGAAGCACCTGCAGCAATCGTCTGGTCATCATAATTCCATTGCAGCATGACATAAGCCACGATAATGGCTGTACCTACACGGGCGAACTGTTCAACAATCTGTGAAATACCACCCGCTGTCATGTTGCCACGTCCTTGGAAATATCCACGCATCATCGCAATAGCCGGGAAAAGTAGTAACGCTGGAGCCAAGGCGCGAATGGCGCTGACCGACTCCGGTACTTTGGACACATACGTAGCATAATAAGGTGCCGCGAACCACAACAAAGCAGACATGACTACCCCGGCAACAGCGGCAAAGATCAGGGCTGCACGGTAGATCTGTTGGGCTTCACTCGCGCGTCCGAGCGCATAGCGTTCCGATACCATCTTACTAAGTGTACTCGGTATGCCCGCCGTTGCTACAGTTAACAGCATTAAATATACCGTATTGGAGATGGTAAACGATGCGTTACCGATATCGCCGAGGATATGCTCCAGCGGCACCCGTTGAACCAATCCGAGTACTCTTGCGATCAGTGCAGCGGCCGCCAGAATGAGCGTACCCCTAATGAATGTTTCTTTCTTAGACAAACGAATTCCCCTTCTTTCCTCCACACCGGACGTGCATCCCGTTGAAGCTAATCCTGAACGTTTAGGCGAATCTTACCACCCAGATAATAAAGAGAACAATCATGACGATTTGCAAAATAATTTTCATCACAGTACTCGTAAATAGCCCCACAACGGAACCAAATCCAACTTTCGACGCTTTGGAAGGTGAAGACCCTCCGATCAGTTCCCCGATAAATGCACCGATAAATGGTCCCAGCACCAGTCCAAATGCCGGAATGACAAATGGGCCAATGATAACACCAATGGTACTCAGCGTTGTTGATAACTTGGAGCCACCGAACTTCTTCACGCCCCATGCACTGACGACATAATCAGCCACAAACAACACAACAACAATCAGAATCTGAATGATCCAGAACCACACACCAAACGGATCAAAGCTGAAGAACCAGCCGTAGACCAGAAACGCGAAGAAAATCGCTACAGCACCAGGCAGTATGGGATATACCGTTCCAGCCATCCCCACTGCAAACAGCAGCACAATTAAAATCCAGGCAACGGTTGCGAGCAAAGGTTACTCCCCCTTCAAAATATGTTCACGGATCACTTCGACGATGCCGTCTTCATTGTTACTCGCTACGATCAGATCAGCCGCTTCCTTCACCTGCTCCTGCGCATTACCCATCGCTACACCAAGACCCACGGCCTCAATGACAGCCAGATCATTCAAACTGTCTCCGACAGCAACAACTTCGGACATCTCGATGCCCAGCAGCTTGCAGACTTCAGCTACACCACTGGCTTTGGATACGCCGGCAGGGTTGATCTCAATATTAACGGGTGAGGAGTTGGTCATTTGCAGACCGCCCATTTGTTGCAGTTCCATCATGATCTGGTGACGCACTTCATCCACTTCCGTATTGAAGCCGAATTTCAACCATTCCAGACCTTCAATATTGTCCGTCCAGCGGTCACGATTGAAGAGTTCTTCCACGGAGTATGCCCAGTACCAGCTGTTATATTTCTCACCAATTTCCTGCATTTTGCGAATCAATGCCGGGTCCATCAGATGACGCATATGCAGATCATGCGGGGCTTTCCAGACCTCACTACCATTAACAGTAACCATCGGTGTCTCCAGCCCAAGCTGGACCGCATAAGGCATGGCGTGGAATACCGCTCTTCCCGTAGAAAGGCACACATGTACACCCCCACGAATGGCAATTTGAATCCACTTGGCGGTCTCCTGTGTAATTTCATGATTATCGTTAAGTAATGTTCCATCCATATCCAATGCAAGCAATTTGTATTTCAGTTCACTCATACAGTAGTTCCTCCTATTTTGTCTCTCTCCAAAATGAACTCATGGATATCCATTCAGGCACTACGCGGGCAGAAAACCTTTCGAGTGGTAGTATCTTTGTTTTAGAATTACCTTTTTCTTTAGTGTATTGAGATTATACGAGGTAATCGTTACGTGTACGGATCGTCTTCCGATCGCTGTTGTCTCCGAATTTTCTAGATTCTCTCTTCTTAAAGGTTAGAAATTCGGAGACAAAGGCGAACGCTATCGCTTCTTCAGATCGATTCCGTCCCCTTCACTACATCACCTTTGTATTTAGAGCTCATAACACCTAACATCAAGAAGGAAATTCATAAACAAATTTCCCTTCTCTAGATCCTTTCTGCCCTCTACGTTCCACAATGGTTCTCCAGTTCAACTTAAAGGTTCTCTTTATCTATTTTAAACATTCTCTCACAACAAGATCGCCCGGCACCCGTAACAACGGACGCTCCGGACGTCACAGCTAACGACATTTTACCACAGATCATCTGTATGCAACAAAATAACCCGTAATCAGCAGGATGACGCTACATTATCAATTTATATTGCATATGTTATATCCGGTCGCCCTTGTCAAAGTAATACGACCAGACACGCAAAAAAACCGCCTGCGATGCAGACGGCTTCTTATAATTTTATTTATTCACCTGTTATTCACTTAAACTTCCATTACCTTGCCGCGAATTTGCGACGAGCGTAACGGAATACAATGCCATGTTTCGGTGACAGCAACAGTGCGAGAACAAACAAAATTCCAGCAACAGCTACCATGCAGCCCGCAATGGAAGCATCCAGGGCATATGCCATGATATAACCTCCAACCGAGGATGTTGCTCCGATTAGGACGGCATACAGAATCATTTTGCCCAGACGATCAGTGAGAAGGTAAGCCGCCGCCGCAGGTACAATCAGCATGCCCACAACGAGAATCGAACCAACACTTTCAAATGAAGCTACGGACGTCATCGAAACGAGTCCCATGAGCAGATAGTGGAACAGCACTACTGGAATGCCGCAGGCCGCAGCCAGCGCCGGATCGAAGGCACATAGCTTGAACTGTTTGTAGAACAGCCCAATAACGACGAGGATGACTAGCAAAGTGATACCCAGCATCCAAACTGCCCTCGGACCGACATCCGTACCCCCAAGGGTTAGCGTATCCCACTGAACATAAGCGATCTCACCGAACAAAACACAGTCCAGATCCAGATCAATATGCTGGGCGTTCAGACTAATCAGAATGACCCCTACTGCGAAGAGTGCTGTGAACACAATTCCGATCGAGGCATCAGACGAGAGTCCACCCGCCTGCAAACTCTGTATGAAGAACACCGTCAGTAGTCCAAACACCGTTGCACCAAGTAGCATCCATAACGAATCTCTGGAACCACTCCACAGGAAAGCAATCGCAATACCAGGGAGGACCGCATGGCTGATCGCATCACCGACCAGAGCCATTCGCCGCAGAATCAGAAAACAACCGAGGATGGCGCAGGCGGAAGAAACCAATACGGCTGTTAAGATAATCCAAAACGTTGCCATTACATCTCCCCCCGTTCCTGCTGATTTCGTTGTGTGGCGAGAGTCTGGAGTGTAGCCCGCTCTTCACGCATATACGCCGATTTTGCCTGAATACTACGCAAACGTCGAGCTAATAATCCACGACGCGGAGCCAGTAAGGCTGACCCGGCAAACAACACCGTAGCCGCAAGAACGGTTACAGGTCCTGTCGGCAGATTAGGTACAAGCGTACTGAAGATAGTCCCTGTTGCACCACTCAATGCACCAAATATGCCAGCCAATACCACCATTAGTGCGAGTGAGTCGGTCCAGCAACGTGCCGCTGCTGCTGGGGTTACCAGCAAGGCCGCAACAAGCACGACACCAACGGCTTGTATTCCGGCCACCACCGCGATTACCGTTAAGAGCAGGATGAGCTGCTCCAACATGGCAACTGGCAGTCCCATACCTCTTGCAAAGCCTGGGTCAAAACTCACCAGTTTGAATTCCTTGAACCAGGCAAGACAGGCAATCAGTAATACGAGACATACGCCACCCATGACATACACATCCGTCATGACCATGGATGCCGCCTGCCCAAACAAATATTTATCGAGTCCGCTTTGACTTCCGCTCGCCCCATGCTGGATGCGCGTCAGCATCACTACACCAACCCCGAAAAAGACGGTCAGCACAATTCCCATCGCCGCATCCTGCTTGATTCGGGAGTAGCGCGTAATCCACGAGATTCCGAAGGTAGCGACAATGCCAGCCACCAGAGCACCGAACAGGAATAATCCGACCGACTTCGTTTCCGTCAACATAAATGCAATACAGATCCCAGGCAGAGCAGCATGAGCAAGGGTGTCCCCCATCAGGCTCTGTTTACGAAGAAAGGTGAAGGAGCCAATAATTCCGCTACTGAATCCTAACAACAGACAGCCAAGCAATATCCAACGTGTATTGGGGTCAGATAAGATGGTAACGATCCAGTTCCACATGCCCTACACCTGGCCTTTCTCCGTCCGGCTTCCGATCATCGCAATCCGGCCTCCGTACGTCTCTTGCAGTGTATCCGGTACAAATACTTCACTTGTCGGCCCACCTGCCACCAGTCGTCCATTGAGCAGCAACACATGGTCGAAGTATTCCTCGACTGTCGCCAGATCATGGTGAACAACCAGTACGGTCTTGCCTTGTTTCTTCAACTGTTCCAAAAGCGAAATGATTGCTTTCTCTGTGGTGGCATCCACACCTGCAAACGGCTCATCCATGAAATACAGATCCGCGTCTTGCACGAGTGCCCGCGCCAGAAAGACACGTTGCTGCTGTCCTCCGGACAGCTGACTGATCTGGCGGTACATGTAATCGCCCATGCCGACTTGCTCCAGGCAGTGCGCCGCCAGGTCCCGCTCCTTTTTCCCCGGACGACGGAACCATCCTAGATGACCATACCGTCCCATCATCACCACATCAAGCGCATGCGTAGGGAAATCCCAGTCCACCGATTCCCGTTGGGGCACATAACCGATGCGGCGACGTTGTTCCCTGTACGATTGTCCAAAGATCCGTACCTCTCCATGCATCTTCGGTACGAGTCCCAGAACCGCTTTGATCAGGGTGGATTTTCCTGCACCATTTGGTCCGAGTATTCCGATGAGTTGTCCTTCCGGAATATCGAAGGATACGCTGCTAAGCACAGGCTTTTTGTGATACGCAACAGCCAGATCCCTCACACTAAGAGGAGCCGATGTTGGCTGCGTTCCCTGCAAGTGACTATTGTTCAGTTTCGTAGGAGTTTGTTTCAATAAAGTTGTATCTTCCATAATCCTGTAACTCCTCTCTTCTTGTGATTCATTATTTCAGTGCTTCTACAATCGTCTCAACATTATGGCGAATCATACCGATGTATGTGCCTTCTTCCGTCCCCTCAGCCCCCATGGCATCCGAGAACAGTTCTCCACCAATGTTGACCGTATGTCCTTTTTGAGCTGCTCCGGCAATGATGGCTTCCATCGCTTTTGCGGGCACACTCGATTCAACAAATACTGCTTTGATATGGTTATCTACGAGATAATCCCGCAGTTCGCTAACATCTTTTGCACCGTATTCGGCTGCTGTACTGATGCCCTGAAGCCCCATCACTTTCATGCCATAAGCCTGACCGAAATATCCAAATGCATCATGCGCCGTAACCAATACCCGGCTTGCTTCCGGAATCTCCAGAATCTTCTCACGCACCTCGGCATCCAGTACTTCGAGCTTCGCCAGATACGCCTCTGCCTGAGCCTTGTACTCTTCCGCATGGTCCGGGTCCGCCTCCACGAGCGTATCGCGTACGGCTTCTGCCGCATGCATCCAGTGGCTGACGTTAAACCAGACGTGTGGATCATATTCGGTGCCGCCTGTATCTTTGCCTGAGTGTAACTCCTCAACTGGAATAGTCTCTGTAACAGCAGTAACCAGCTTGCTTGAGGACATTTTCTCCAAAATGTCTGTCATTTTGCCTTCAAGGTGCAGTCCATTATAGAAAATGACTTTTGCTTGTTCCAGCTTGCGAATATCACCTTGGGATGCCTTGTACAAGTGGGGATCAACTCCCGGGCCCATTAGCCCGGTAACATCAACATATCCCCCGCCTACCTCACGTGCTACGTCAGCGATCATTCCCGTTGTAGCGGTTACTTGTAGCTTGCCACCACTGCTCGTCTCTGCATCACTGGAACATGCCGTAAGTACAACAATCAGAACCAGAGCGGCTAGCGTAATGACCCCCCTCTGAATACTCCTCATTTTCACCATTAACAATTCAACCAACCCCTTTCCCTCTCCTAAAATACTTGTCTACATCTAATTTTGTTGTACAAGGCATTAAGTTTTAATCAATACTAATAATGTTTCCCTTGTGCAAATTTTATCCGAAGCCAAAAAAAAAGGCAAGGGATTATTTCCCCTGCCTGTCCAAATTCATATGTTGTTCACTTCATTAACCTGTTAGATGTGATGTTAAAAGAGCTAACTTCCGCGAGGTTCTTTTGCATTACTCTTTGTCTTTCCCTTCGCCTTTCTTACCTTTCGGCGTTCCATCGAGACCATACACTTCATCATATGCATCGAAAATTTTCCGTGCTATTGGTGAAGCACTGACTGATCCGAATCCACCTTCCGGTACAACAACGGCGACAGCAAGCTTTGGATTATCTCGTGGTGCAAAGGCAATAAATACACCATTCTCTTTTTTGTTCGGTCCGGTTCCCTGCTCTGATGTTCCTGTTTTCCGAGCATAATCGTAAGGGAAACCGTCAAATGCACTTACTTTGGTAACCATTCCTTTGTGCACTTCATTCCAGTGCGCATCTGCAAAATCAACTTCATTAAGCACCTTAGGTTTGATCTCTTTCACCACATTGCCGTCCGCGTCACGGATTTCCTTCACCAGATGTGGTTCCATGCGCTTGCCCTTATTGGCAAGCATGGTGGTATATTGTGCGAGTTGCATCGTAGTGTACTTGGCTTGTTGCCCAAATGAGGCAAATGCCAAACGTGTTAGAGCTGATTCGTCTTCATTAGTATATTCTAGCCTACCCAGAAATTCATTAGGCAGATCTACACCAGTGGACACACCCAAGCCAAATTCCTGCATGTGTTTGTGCCAGACATCGATGCCTTTCTCTGAGCCATAATTACGTAACAAACGTTTACCCACCATATCAATCATGAAGGCATTGGAGGATTTCTCAATCGCTCTTCTCGCCGTAATAGAACCATTATATGCAGAATGCGAGTTCTTCACTTGTCGTCCGTCTTTTCCCAAAACCGCATATCCCTGATCATGATAGGTCTCTCCTGCTGTAAATAATCCCTCTTTCAATCCAATCAGCACACTTAGCGGCTTGATTACTGATCCAAGAAGTACAACGGATTCCGCCCGACTAGGCTTGGCATCATTCGGTGGGAACGACTCGGTGGTTCCATTCCGGAACACATATTTGATTTTGTCATAATCCCAATCGTTCGGATCATAGTCCGGCATACTTGCCATAGCCACCACATTACCTGTATCCACTTCCATGGCTACTGCGTATCCGGTAATTGCCTTCGGAAGTCTGCGCAATTCGTCCGTTATCGCCTCTTGTGCGGCCATCTGAATTTCCTTGTTAATGGTGGAGACCAGACTGTAGCCTTTCTCAGGTGGAGTTTGTAACATCGTTCCATCTGGCAGATTACGTGCGTCAATATCAATGGATTGGTAACCGCTTCGTCCACGGAGTTCTTCCTGGTATTGAAGCTCCAGCCCATCGAAGCCAACCTTCTCTTCCTCATGATAGACAAGCCCTGGATCACGCTGGGTACTTGCTCCTTCACGGATGGCCTTATATTTGGCAATGGAATCTGGTGCTCGCTTGAACTCTCTTGTGTAACCCACAACCTGAACCGCTACGCCATCCGGGTCATATTTTCTTATGTTTTCTTCCAGCACCATAACGCCTGGATATTCCGCTTTTTTCTCCATGAAAAAGGCAATTTCTTTGGTCGATAGATCCGACTTCACAAGCCTCGGCACATACCCAAACGTTTTCTGGTAATCCAGATCCAATCGTTTGATGATCTCTTCCCCGTCCGGCTGCTCTTTGTCCCCTGGATTAAACTGCTTAAACACAGCCGCCAGATCATGAGCCAGTTCCTCTGCTTCCTGTCTACGTTCATCATTCCGATAATCCTCATATAACAGCACATACAGGGACTGTACAGGTTCGGAATAAGCGAGCGCGACTTCCCCTGTCGCATCATAGATGGGACCACGAACAGGTGCGAGTGGAATGTCTTTGGTATTACGACTCGTTTCCATATACGTCAGTTCAGGACCCTCCACAAACTGCACAAAGGCTAATCTGAAAATAAGGATACTGAATATGACAAATGCCGCGAAAAAAAACAGATTCAGCCTTGCGGTGGAAGGCTTGTTGACGGGTGTATCTTCCTCAGTCATGGGTTTCTTCCTCAATCGGTTAAACATGTTTTAAGCCTCTCCCGTTCCTCTATAAAAATAAAATATTTAATCCGTCTTGTGAACGCGTTCAATCCGATTTTTAATCCTTTCTCATACAAGTCTACCAAAGGTTAGCTGTCACGTCTTTCAATATTTGGTTACATTTTCGTAAACAGAACTTTTACACTACCCCATCTACCGGTTTCAATGTAAACACTGACATATCAACGTTGTCCCGCTCTCCAGATCGCGTTTACCCTTCCCTTATATAAACGTGGTACAGCTCATATGGTTACATATTAATGCAACTAATTAGTTCACTCTTACGATCCATTCTCCACGTAAAAACAAAAAAGAGGACCCACGAAGGGTCCCCTCTGTAACCAATGCCTCACATTACTGTGTGCCTGATTCCGAATCCGAATCTTTATTTTTGTCTTTTTTCGGTACACCGTCGAGACCAAATTCCTCGTCATAGGCATCGAAGATCGCACGTGCAACCGGAGCCGCACTGCTCGATCCAAAGCCCCCTTCGGGGATAACCACAGCGACAGCAAGCTTTGGATTATTACGTGGTGCATAGGCAATAAACACCCCATTATCAACGGGTTTGCCACCTACTACCTGTGTCGATGTTCCTGTTTTTCTAGCAAAGTCATAAGGGAATCCGCTAAATGCCGAAACTTCGGTGGCCATGCCTCGTTGCACTTCATTCCAGTAGGAGTCGTTAAACTCTACCGTGCTGAGTACCTTCGGTTTTACCTTCTCGACCACGTTGCCTTCCGAATCACGGAACTCTCTAACCAGTTGTGGCTCCATCCGCTTTCCTTTGTTCGCCAGCATTGTCGTGTACTGAGCAAGCTGCATCGTTGTATATTTTCCTTGTTGACCAAAGGAGGCATACACCAGCTTGGTCAAAGAACTCTCGATGCTGTCCTCACCATATTCTTTGCGCCCAAGAAATTCATTAGGCAGGTCTACACCTGTGGAGATACCTAACCCAAATTTCTCCATGTATTCGTCCCACACGTCGACACCCTTTGCACCATACTTGGAGTAAAGCTTTTTACCAATTTCGTCAATCATGAACACGTTCGAGGAATGACGAATCGCATCACGAGGATACATTGCACCATACACATGCCCTGATGAGTTCTGCACTCTGCGATTGTCTCCACCAAAGGTCGTTGAACCTCTATCTGAATATACGGTATTTGTAGTGAAGAAACCTTCTTTCAAACCGATCAATACACTGAGCGGTTTAATTGTGGAACCAAGCAATACAACAGATTCCGCCCGTTTACCTGAATCGTCTGGCGGGAATCCACGAATGGTACCATTTTGATAAATATATTTTATGTTGTCGTAATCTTCAGAACTTATACCGCCAGTTCTCCATACGTTGGTATCATAGTCCGGCATACTCGCAGCAGATACGATTTTCCCGGTGTCCACTTCCATCGCAACTGCAAATCCTGTCTTGGCATTGAGATGCAATTTACCGGAAACTGGATTGCGATGGAGCCAATTCAATTGATCCAAGATGGCCTGTTCTGTTTTCACCTGAACGTTTTTGTTAATGCTGGAAATCAGGTCGTACCCTTTCTGCGGCGGGGTAGAACCTGCTACACCTTCAGGCAAGTTACGCAAATCAACATCAACGGATGTATATCCGCTTTTGCCGCGGAGAGCATCCTGATATTGCAGTTCCAGTCCATCAAAGCCTACAAATTCATTCTCTGTATACACCAGGCCCGGATCCGTTTGCGTTTTATTGGCCTCGTCCACCTCTTTGTATTTGTTCAAGGACTTCGAACTTCTGAACTTCTTCAGATAACCGATGGTCTGAACCGCTACCGTATCCGGATCGTAGAATCGTACACTCTCCTCGACGATCTGAATACCTTTGAACTCGTCCTTGTGCTGTAGGAAATAAGCAACTTCTTCCTCGGACAGATCACTCTTGATCAGACGTGGCATAAAACCGTTCGCTTTGCGGGAGTTCAAGTCCATCTCTTCAATAATTTTCTCCACCGTAAGTGGCTCTGAGTCCTTCAGCTTGTACTGTTCAAACACATCATGCAACCGGGTTGCAATATCCTGCACTTCCCCTATGTTAGGACTCGGTTTCCCATCAACATCCCCATAGTTTTTATACAGTGTCAGGTAGAGAGACTGAATGGGCTTGGAGTAAGCCAACTTCACCTCACCTGTAGAATCATAGATCGTGCCTCTCACAGGAGGAAGTGGTACATCCTTGGTAATGTTACTTGCTTCTTCCTGGCTAAGTTCAGGCCCTTCCACGAATTGCAAAAAGGCCAAGCGTACAATAATAACGCTAAAAATAACAAAGGAAGCGAAGAAAAATACGTTCATTCGGTAACTGAAGCGCCGTTTGTCCGTAAGTTCATCCTTCTCATTGGAATGTTTTTTCATCCATCCTACCTCTTTCATGACTTGATGCATACCGCTCAAACTGATTCTCCGCGGCATGATAACCTGGCAACGTCGTCATATTCCGGACCCATGTCCGTTGTATTGCTAAGCTGATTGATCCTTTAGATGGGTGTCGGCAAAATTCGGAGGATTAAACCAGTCTCCACTGATCGCCCATGTCGGGTCAAGCGGAACCCAGCTCTCGGAACCACTCAAATACACCTCATTCCACGCATGCGGACCGTACCCTCCCTGGCCGTTATAACCAAGTCCTGTAACAACTTTGACTTCAAGTCCTTGTGAACGGGCCATCACGGCATAAAGACGGGCATAATCAATACATACGCCTTTGCGTGTATCAAATGTATTCTGTGGATTTTGTTCATGCCATATGCCCTTTTGCTCATAGTCATCCACTTTACCATAGTCATACTGAATACGTGAACCTACCCAGTCGTAAAGCGCTCTTGCTTTGGCTTCATCTGTCGATTGGCCTTTGACAATCTCACTCGCTGCAGATTCAATATCCGTCGGAATATTGTGGTCGATGACTTCATATTTGCGTTGCAGGATGCCGCCCAGTTCCTTCTGCACAGCCTGCGTAAAGACGGGTAGCTTGTCCTTGATAAACGTGCCAGACAACGGTTCGATAACCGATTTGGCCCCTTGCATATAGATCGGGGATGCTTCCACATATCGGCTGAACATGCTTCCAGGGTAAAGACTGACAATCATGAACAAAACTGCGATGACAATCATTCCGCGGACGGAGCCTATGATCGTGCCAATGAATGCACCCGTCAAGCGACTAAACATACCTTTAGGCGCACTTTCCTCGGCTGACCTCTGCCTGCTACTAAAAATAAATGAAGAGAGAAACCCGAGAATCAGTCGGATGAGTCCATAGCTAAGTACAAATAATACAGCGAACCGCATCAGCGGAAAATCTGCAATCGCCGTAACCAACGTATAATACATCTGTTCCCACCGGTTCAACTCACGGTTAGGCATGGCTGAAGCATACTCAGACAGCCACTGCTGTACATATGGCGCAAGCCACAACGTTAAACCGATCGACAACAGAATACCAACGACCGCCATAATGCCATCCATCAGGAACCCAAAGAGTCTGCCTGCTGAACGCGAAGCCCCTCTGGACCAACCCTGCAATAATGAAGCAGCCACAATCAGCAACAGCATAATCGTGATGCCATTCAATTCCTTCAGGCTGTCCAGCCAATTCTGCAGCACGTACCGATTCCCCCTTTACTACGATGCTGGTGCTGTTTTGTTCTCCTGTGCCTGTTCGACAAACGTACGTATAGTTTCATTGTCGAGTTTCCATTCGCCAAGTGAAATTCCGCGGAAGGTCACATCAACTTTATCCGATTGAGTTCTGCCCTTAATCTCCACATTGGGACTTGTGATGGTGAACGCTCCATCCTGTCCTTTGACGTATTTCGCTTTGGAAGCCTCCTTAAGCATCATGCTGGTTGCTTCCTTCTTCAATGTGTCCATCGTGCTGGATTGTACGTCTGTCACTGTCTGTTTGATCTGATCAATGGAGATGCCGCTGTATATCAGTAGAGCCGCAATAATGATGATGGCAATCGCCCATTTCAATACGGTTTTGACCACATTTAGAACAAAGAACAATATGATCAATGCAACCACGATCACCAGCCAGTTCTGCATCACAAACTCTTTGATTACTTCTATGTTCATGACTACACCTTCCGTATTAGAATTCATTCGTAACACTCCCGAATATTATACATGATTTCCGAAGCTGCTGTCAGCTAAGCCCTCTCCCTTAAAAATAAACGGTCTAAGTTCGTCCCGCCGGGCGTACAAGTAGTACCATGAGGTTCTGCCGGGCGAACGGGGAACACGTTCAAGACCTGTAGTTTGAACATGCATCGCTTAACAAGGAGGGGCTTATGTGAAAACGGCCATCTGGCTATACCTGTTTTTGTTCCTTGCCGTATTTGATTTGCACGCCCAGTATCCCATTTTGACCCCTTTTGCCATCTCGCTGGGAGCCGCCCCTACTTTCATTGGCTGGATGATGGGCATCTATTCCTTAACACATCTTCCTGGCAATCTGATTGCTGGAACACAAATCGATAAACATGGCAGTCGCCGCTACATTGTATTCAGTCTGCTCGGTGCAGGATTCATCCTGCTCCTGCAAGCCTATGTCCAAACACCATGGCAACTGCTGGCGCTGCGTTCCATCAGCGGTTTTGTACTGGCCTTCCTGTCTCCTGCATGTCTCGCCCTGCTTGCACAGTTATCCAGCGATCCGGTGAAACAGGGGAAGTATATGTCGGGTCACGGGGTAGTACATACCCTCGCTTCTGTTGTATCGCCAGCAGCCGGTGCGATCATTGTGGGTTCCATGGGATTCTCTGCTACATTCTCAGGTTTGGGCTATCTGCTTATTCTCACAGGTGTCATTGCTTTCATGACCATGCCCCGTGGTATCGTCAAACAGCATGAGAAAGTAACGGTACCTGCTAAACCTGACGCTTCACCAGCAGATGCCACAAGCGTATTCCTGCCGGTGTCCTGGCGATACTTCGCCTTGCCTCTGGTGATTGCCTGTGCCCAAGGGATTCTCTTCTTCGAATTACCCCTGCGGGGCGGAGGACAATCGTCCATCATGTCTACCGGACTGCTGTTCTCTATAATCAGTATTGGGGCACTCTTCACCCTCAGCATGTTATTTCTCAATCGGTATTCCCCCAAGCTGCGTCTGGTTGTGGGCGTACTGTTAATGTCCTTGTGTTTTTTTGTGATGGCAGCCATTCCGCAAGTTCCGTTGTCTACTGTATTATTTGTACTCGGGATGTCCAAAGGCATCATCTTTCCAGCTATGGCAACCCTATTTATCCGTCTGAGCGGAGGAAGCAAGTTGGGCCGCATTTTCTCGTTGCAATCCATTGCCACCTCCATCGGCTCTTTCATCGGCCCCATCACAGCCGGGCAACTTCGTGTTGGGTTATCACCCTATTTCATCGCGTTTCTTTTGTTAATGATTGGTATGTTGCTGCTTCCATACTATACATCCAGACGCGAAGCTTCCCTGTCCGATCCGAAAAGTATATTGAATTAGGCCTGTATCAAGCTTTTTCTTCCCTACCGTTATGACAGTAATTAGGTCTGTATTTTCATTAGCTTTGCATCATTCCCCCATTTACAGCTAAACTATATAAAATGGACTGACGTTTTACACACGAACGGAGCGGCCTAGGGATCATCAGCACCGTCTTTAAGATTTCATCTTTTTTTGAATACCATCATTGGGTATGTATGATCATTGGAAGTAGTGAAGGGTACGGAATCGATTTTGAAGAAGCGTTAGCGTTCGCCTTTGTCTCCATATTTCAACCTATAAAAAATAAAATCAATCAGAAATTTGGAGACAACAGCGATCGAAGGAACGATCCGTAACCGTAACGGTCACTACTGATCAGAATTAATTCCTAATGTATGTGAAAAAGAATTTAGAAATCAGAGGTGCTCCTGTCCGCGTGGTGAACAGTGTAAAGAAAGGAGTCCATTTTATATAATCAGTCGATTTTCGCTGCAACATTTCCCGGGGAATGTCGACATAAGCTCTCGAACAAGAGGTGAATATCATGCCTATTCATGTCATTGTGGAAGGTAAGAATGACCGAAGCAAACTGAAACGTCTGGTTGGACCCGAAATCAACATTCTATGTACGTTTGGAACACTTAATTCCCTCAAGCTGGAGACTCTGCGCAAGCAGGTCGGTTATGATGAAGTCTTTTTATTTATGGATAATGACAGTTCCGGCAAAAAAATTAGAGGTGTACTTCGGGATGCTTTCCCGGATGCAGTACAGATGTATACACGACGAGGATATGCGGGTGTGGAAGGAACACCTGATGAGTATATCATTGCCCAGCTGGAGAAGGCCGGGTTAGAGACATACATCCAATACCCTGAACATCCTTCCTATTAAAATGAAATACCAAAAGGCTGCCTTTGGATTGATATCCAACCAGAGGCAGCCTTTACAGTATGATGGTCAGATGATTATTCCTTAATCAGATTGCGAATATCCTCGGCAATGACAGCAGGCACAACGTCCTCTGTATTAAATGCATTATATACCTTGCGTAGCTGGTTGTTCTCATCCACCAGACCAATCATATTCATATGGGCAAAATCATCCTTACTCTCCCCATCGATCAGGATCTGGAATGATTCCCTGGCAAACTGTTTGGTTTTGTCCATATCCCCTCGCAAGAAGTACCATCCGGAATAATCCGCGTGGAAGCGGTCCGCAAACGTCTTAATCTTCTCTCTTGTATCGACTTTCGGGTCGAATGAAATAGATACAAATGAGACATCTTTACCAAAGGTGTCGTCCTCTTTCAACAGATCCTGCACCTGGGATAACGTAAAGGTCGTAATAGGGCAGACATCCGGACAACTGGTGAAATAAAAGTAGAACAAGCGGACTTTCCCTTGAGTATCCTCCAGCGATACTGTACTGCCATCTACATTTTCCATAGAAAAGGATTGGATTTCACGAATCTCGGGTAATTTTTCCTTACTGGCAAATACGGTGCCCCACATCAGATACACAGCCATAATCAGTGCGAGCCCGAGCAGCATCCATGTCCATTTGTACTTTTTCAGCATCTTCCTCGTCCCTTCTGTATCTTTTCTTATGAATACGCATACATATGTGAATCCAAAATCACGTTCGTTTCGCTTTATCCATCTACTGTGACATATGTATTCAAAGAAACCTACTTTTTATGAGATTCTATATTATTGTAACGGTTTAAAGGAACAATGCCCATAAATTATTTTAGCATTGTATATCATTCGAATAGTATCGTACGTTCTCTGGCGATTTTCTCACTGTATCCGATATAAAGTTTATCATAGGAAATGCCAAAATAGTTTGACAAACTACGTACATTTATTGGGTGTGGCACAGGAAATTGTCATAACTTTGAAATTAGGGATGTTTTGCATCCTGACAAACGGATATTATACACTATATATGGGTATCACCTAGATAGAGAAGTAATATGCCTTAGAACGATATACCACACAAAGGAGACGTTTATGGATACCTCTACACATTTTGTCATGGGGATTGGTCTAGCCGGTCTGGCTTATGTCGATCCTGTCGTCGCGGCGAGTCCCATGCTTGCAGCTGCGGTAATGGTTGGCACGATCGCCGGTTCCCAGGCCCCGGACATTGATACTGCGTTACGTCTCAAAAGCAATTCGCTTTACATTCGGAATCATCGGGGCTTGTCACACTCTCTGCCATTTCTCCTGTTATGGGTTTTGCTCATCACCGGCGTCATTGCACTGATATTCCCTGGTGTCCCTATTGGACACGTTGCCACCTGGACCGCTGTGGCCGTAGGCTTTCACGTATTCACCGATCTGTTCAACACCTATGGAACCCAAGCCGCCCGGCCTTTTACAGAACGCTGGATTGCCTGGAACATCATTCATATTTTTGATCCGTTTCTATTCACTACCCATGTCATAGCTATCCTGTTATGGGCCTTTGATCTGATCGCCCCTGCACCACTCTTCGTTACGTTGTATAGTTTGACCGGTTTATATTATATATGGCGAACGATTGCTCGTGCACAAGCAGTCAGAAAAGTTAGACGTCTCGACAACAGCCCAGAGCAGGCAAGATACATCGTCATTCCAACGATATCCTGGAACCGCTGGCATGTGGTTAAACGAGTTGAGGACGGCAGTTATGTGATCGGTAAAATGGATGGTTCTAATCTGGTATGGAGTCTGCACGCCTCGTCTTCTACTCACGCGGCCGTTGCTGCTTCACGCAAATCGCCGGAAGTCAGTGCCTTCCTCTATTTCACCTCCTATGCGGTGGCAGAGGTTGAAGAACTGCCTGCTGGTTACAAGGTCCGCTGGGCAGATGTACGTTATCGACACCGGAAACAATATCCATTTGTCGCTGTGATTGTGATGGATCGGAATTTTGAGACGATTGATACGTATGTAGGCTGGTTAAGCGATGAGAAAATGGATAAAAAACTTTTATCTGCACGCCCTTGACGAAGTGAGCATGGCAAGGCACAATCAGACATAGGAACTGATACGCGAGAAAGCCCGGAGCGTTTCCGCTCCGGGCTTTCTGTTTATCCTGTTTTGTTGCTGTTGGTTAAAATAAATTATTTGCCAGACCCAGCCAGAGACTGCTCAGCGATTTGTACCAGACGTTTGGTGATATATCCACCCAAAGATCCTGTTTCACGGGAAGTGTAGTTACCATAGTAACCGTCTTGTGGGATAGTTACACCCAGTTCCTGTGCAGCCTCGATTTTCAATTGTTGCAGTGCTGAATTTGCCTGAGGTACCACCAAGTTGTTAGAACGAGATCCTTGAGCCATATTTATAATCTCCCTTCAATCTGTGTCTGTAATGTAATTGCAAGCTTGCAAGATTATTATGGCTCGTAGGCTACAGGTTATACGGAGTTTTACTAAATTTGTAGATGGAGGTTTTTCCCAATGAGTAAAGGCTTGTCTTTATGGTTCGCATTCTCTTCGATTATCTTGTTAACGGTTTCAGCAATTATGATCTCCTACTCCGGTTGGTTTGCTGCACTACTGTTTGTCCTGTCCATTGCCAACATTGGCTGGGGATTTGTGATTCGTGCCAAAAAAGAACGTCAGGAAGTTCGTTCGGCTGCTTCAGAGCCCACTTCTTGATTAGGTCATTTGATAGTTCAATAATGAACGCACAAATAAAGAGGAGTCCTTCAATAGGGCTCCTCTTTATTTATGTTAACTATTCATTGCATGAAATGAAGATCTTGTTCAGGGCTACTGTTTACGTCTCGGAACAAATCCCATACGTTCTTTCACTGCATCCAACGTTTGAGTAGCAACTTCTTCTGCACGACGGGCTGACGTATCCAGAACATCCGCCAATTCGCCAGACTCACGAATCTCATTATATCGTTGTTGCAGCGGTTCAATCACAGATACAACCACTTCAGCCAGTTCCTTTTTGAACGGACCATACATCTTGCCTTCATAACGCTCAGCTACTTCCTTAAGCGTCATACCTGCACATTCAGCATAAATACTCATCAGATTGCTGACTTCCGGTTTGTTTGCCGGATCATATACGACTTCACGTCCCGAATCTGTAGTGGCACGGCTGATTTTTTTGCGAATCACATCCGGCGGATCCAGCAAGGCAATATAGCTGCCAGCGTTAGGGTTACTTTTGCTCATTTTCGAAGAGGCATCATCAAGTGACATTACCCGTGCACCCACCTGCGGAATATACGGATCTGGAATGGTGAAGTACTCCCCATAACGGTGGTTAAAACGTCCTGCCAGATCACGTGTCAGTTCCAGATGCTGCTTCTGGTCCTCACCTACTGGTACAAGGTCAGCATTGTATAACAAAATATCAGCCGCCATTAATGATGGATACACAAACAGTCCGGCACCAACGGAATCTTTACCGGATGATTTATCCTTAAACTGAGTCATGCGTTCAAGCTCACCCATGGAGGTCAGCGTTGTCATCAACCAGCCCAATTCCGCGTGCTGCGGTACATGGGATTGCAGAAATACGTTAGATTTCGACGGATCAATGCCTGCTGCAATAAACAGCGCAGCTACCGCTTCCGACTGTTCACGCAATGCTGCTGGCTCCTGAGCCACGGTGATGGCATGAAGATCAACCACCATGAAATGACATTGATAGTCATGCTGGAGTTTTACAAAATTTTTGATTGCACCAATATAGTTACCCAATGTGAGCTTACCGCTTGGCTGAATACCTGAAAGTACTGTTTTCATTACACATAACGCCTCCCTGATTGTATATAAAAAACTCCTGCCATTCTCTGCGAACGCAAAAAGGCCCCACATCCGCAAGGGACGTGAGACCGTGGTGCCACCCTTATTCGCTTTTCTTCGATTGCTCCTGACCCTGAAATCAAGTCAAGCTGAAGAAATGCCTTCATTGTTCCGTAACGTGGATTATACGGCAGACTCTAGTGGGGCAAGCCCATCTCTGGCTTAACCTGTTCAAACCTACACTCAAGGGTCCATTCGGTAAAGAGCTCACACCGGTTCACATCAACCACCGGCTTTCTGGAGAGGATTCTCTTGGCCTACTTATCCCTGTCATCGATTTCATGTCATTTAATTCTAATAAATGCTTTCAGAGTTCCATCTTAATGCGCACAGGCGTGAATGTCAAAATGAGTTGAACTTTTTTACCCGAGACATCAAAATCTGTTATGATGGAATTGCTTATCCTGTTGCCTACTTCACACAAAATAGCGCAGGAAATAGCTGGCATGTACACAACGACACGCCTGTAGCAGTAGCTTCATCACAACTGCTTGCAGACAGATTTCAAGTGGGAAAAGGAGCATCGATATGAAACAAGTGACCAAAGGCCAATGGAATGGTTACGACACGTATATCCTACATAGCCGTGAATTGGAAATCACCCTGCTGCCGCGTCTTGGAAATAATATTATTTCTATTCGCGATTTAGTGCAGGACAGAGATGTCGTCCGCCGTCCGGATGAAGACGATCTTGCCTTTTATCTGCAGAAGCCGTACCATTTTGGCGTTCCTCTCCTGATTCCACCAGGGCGCATTCATCGTGGACAATTCGAATATGAAGGCGTTCGTTACCAGTTCGATCAGAACACGGCGAATGACAACCATATTCACGGTCTCCACCGTACCCAATCCTGGTGTGTCAGTGACATTGAGGAAGATGAAGACGGCTGTGCAATTACGACTGAATTACTGACCGAAAATGAAGAGCATTGGATGGCCCAATTCCCGATTCCCCTAAAACTTGAGATGACGTTCAGTCTGCAAAACGCTGTATTTAGCCAGCGTCTGCGAGTCACCAATCTGAGCTCAACACCTGCTCCTTTTGGGATGGGATATCATACATGGTTTTTGTTAGACGGCAAACCTGCCGACTGGACACTGCAACTGCCTGTTTCCGGAATATACGGACAGAATGAAGAACAACTACCGACAGGTGAACTGGAATCCCTGGGTGAATGGTCTGCTCTGAACGAAGGCATCAATTTGCAGAGACGTAACTGGGATACCCTGTTGAAAGCTACCGAAGGTGAACCGGCTACGGCTTACTTACGCAGGCAAGATGGATATACATTGAAATATTCAGCAGATGAAGCATTTTTCAAACATTGGGTTCTCTTTACCAAAGGTGAATCCGATCAGTTCTTGTGCATTGAACCGTACACTTGGCTCCCGGATGCACCTAATTTGGCTTTATCGGATGAACAAACCGGGTTGATTCGCTTGGAACCGGAACAGCCTGTTGAGTTATTTACACGTATTGAGGTTATACCTCCTACAGACTAAGCGAGCTGATCATGCTCTATTTTGCTTTTACGCATATCACCCTATATTTTGATATCCAAATACAACTTGCCGACCCGCATTGGGTCGGCTTTTTTATGTGTCCTGTGCACTGATAGTTATCCATATTTTCCCTTACGCCATATCATGTATATTTCCGTATTCTCTAACCATACTAACATCACCAACCCATAAGGAGGTGACACATATGTACGGAAGTCAAAACCAAGGTAGCGGTAGCCGCTCCAACAACCTGGTCGTTCCCCAAGCAACAGCAGCATTGCAACAATTGAAAATTGAAGCTGCTCAAGAGCTGGGTGTAACTATTCCACAAGATGGTTACTACGGTAACTATACTTCCCGTGAGACAGGTTCTCTGGGTGGATACATCACTAAACGTCTGGTGCAAATCGCTGAGCAGCAATTATCGGGTCGTTCGTAAGCTCGTAATTATTGCTTGAGCCTAAGCAGAATCCAAAAGTAAAAGCGGCCTTCTTCGGAAGTGCCGCTTTCTCTTGTGCAACTAATTAGGAGGTCGACTCCATATCTGAATCCTTGTATGTATTGGTTCTAGGGTAACGAATCATCAGGCTCGCCATATTGTAATTAGACTCCATCGTTGCATCTACCAAAATCATACCTTGTCTTACTGTGAAGTCGTACGATATTTCGCCATGCGTCCAATTACGTTTGAATTTCAACGTCTCCAGCGCCATCGCCCGGAAAGAAGTTCTCTGGGTTACGTTTAGCCCCCCTTCCTCCACATCCATCTGCCCATCTCGTCCAGCTATCGGATTATGTCGAATACCGAACTTCCCAATTACGTTGTTTCGTATTTGCACAAAAACTACCCCTGAATCTAACCCTGATAACTCATTATCAAGTTCTTTGAATACCAGATCCAACTGTCTCGCTAATGAAAGCTCATCAATTTTCATATTAACACTCTCCTTATATGCTTATAGTCCTATACAGCAAGGACTTACGACTCATTATATGACATCATATGTGCTCATTCAACAAAGAACGGCAAAGTTGGGTATTTCTAACTATGATTTGCACAATTAATTGCCATTCCGCTCCCTTAAACTGAGCTTTTTCAATTAATTACGACAAAATCTTCGAGAATCGAAAATGAGGATTCTGTACAAAAAAAGGCTGCAATCCTGTGTCTGTTAACACGGAATTGCAGCCTTTTTATATATATTCAACCTATTATATTCAACTTATTTTTCGGTTGCTGTCATCTGCAGAAACTGCTCAATATCGGCAATAACCAAGTCCGCAGCATTTTGCCAGAATTCCGGTTGTGTCAGGTCCGTACCCAGATGTTTCTGAGCAAGTTCTTCGACCGTCATACGCCCTGTATCCCGCAACAAATCATCATATTTATCTGCAAATGCTGTACCTTCCTGCTGCGCTCTTGCATAGATTCCCGCACTGAACATATAACCGAACGTGTATGGGAAATTATAGAATGGCACACCTGTCAGATAGAAATGCAGTTTGGATGCCCAGAAATGAGGATGATCTGATGCAAGCACACCGCAGAACGCTTCCTGCTGCGCCTCCACCATTAATTTGGATAATTCATCCGCGTTGACCAAGCCTTTTTTGCGTTGTTCGTAGAAACGATTCTCAAACAGGAACCGGGCATGGATGTTCATAAAGAAAGCCACACTTCGCTGTATCTTGTCTTCCAGCAAAGCCAGCTTCTCTTGCTCATCTGTTGCCGCCTGCACCAGGGCATCTGCTACAATCAGTTCAGCAAACGTGGACGCTGTCTCAGCCACATTCATCGCATAACGTTGATTCAATGCAGGCAACTCTTCCATAATGTGTTGATGATATCCATGCCCAAGTTCATGCGCAAGAGTCGACACATTAGATGGTGTCCCGGAGAAGGTCATGAAAATTCGGGTTGCTTTGCTAAGTGGCAAAGACGTACAGAATCCGCCTGGACGCTTGCCAGGACGGTCTTCTGCTTCGATCCAGCGTTTCTCAAAAGCCATCTCTGCAAACGAGGAAAGTTTAGGACTGAACTTGGCAAACTGTTCAACAATATTGATGGCTGCCTCATCGTAAGTGATTTTGCCACTTGATTTACCTACAGGTGCATCTACGTCGCTCCAGCTGAGCTTGTCTACCCCCAGCAGTTCTGCCTTGCGCTCCAGATATTGAACAAGCGCAGGTTTGGCACCGTTAATCACATCCCACATCGTATCCAGTGTCTGACGTGACATCCGGTTGATGGCCAGGGGTTCTTTGAGGATATCATGCCAGCCACGTTTCTCATATAACTTCAGACGGAATCCCGCGAGGTGATTCAGCGTGTCAGCGCAGAAATCTTCGACATCGGTCCAAGCTTGCTCCCAGTTTGCGAATACCGTCTCGCGTACATTCCGATCACTATCGCTCAGCTTGTTGGCAGCCTGTCCTGCGGAGAGCATCACCGTTTCCCCATCTTGCTCAAATGGAATGTTCACCTTGCTGACAATCGTGTTATAGAATTTGCCCCAACCATGGTAACCATCCACACCCAGATCCAGTGCAAGGCCTTCCAGTTCAGGCGACAGCTTCTCACGAGCCAGCGTGCGACTCTCGTTCAGTACAAATGCCAGCGGCTGAATATCTTCCCGAGCAATCCAAGCGTCCCACACCGAATCTGATGTCTGACTGAGTGTATTATCAAACTTCGATTTGCTGCCGTTCAGCATCGCACCAAGGGAACTGATGGCGCCTTGAAGCTGCGTTGCCTTTTTGTCCTTCTGGTTTTGCGATGAGAGGCAGGATACAAACGCAGATCCTTCCGATATGCGGATATAACAGCTTTGCAGCAGTTCCAAAATCGGATCAAATGCAGCCGTCTCTTCTAATGAACTCGGTGCAGCTGTTTCGTTCAACAGATGTTGCAGTTTACGTACATCCTCTTCCAGTTCAATCAGATACGCAGCAAATGTCTCGGAGGAAGAACCTCCACTAAAAATGGACTCCAGATCCCATACGGGGTGTAATGGTGTTTTCATTTAATAAGGCACCTCTCTCTATAAATTGGATGGTTAGGATTGAATTAAAAACTGGTTTTCTGTGAGCCATATCTCTATACTAGAGAAATAGCTACAGAGGTGGTTCAAAAAGTCCACTTTTGATTACGAATCATGCCTAACGGCATCATCAGCATCGAATATGAAATTCAGCCGAAATGTCCGTTGCTCACGTAGTTTGCCTACGCTCCGCTACTCCATTTCTAGCTTCATTCCATCTTCTCGGTACTGAAAACCAGACTTTTTGAACATGTATTCATAGTAACTTTCAGGAGGTAAACGTATGAAACCTTTACAAGTATCGGCTGATACAGCCGTCAAATTAGCAGAATCATTAGGCGTACCTTTGGAGCACCTGATGCACATGCCCCAACATATCCTGATGCAGAAGATTGCGGAACTCGCCAAACAAGAAACCTCCAAACCTTCCGCACCAGAAGGCGAACAAGAATGATTCCGTTTGAGAACAGCTGGCCTTACGATATTGTGATGGGAGACATCTATGTACAGCAATGTCCCTACTGTCACGCAAGCAACGTGCTGCTCCCCCTCAAACCCAAAGAGCTTGTGCTCATTCGCGAAGGCAAAAAGAAATTACTGGTCTTTCCCTGCTGTAATACAAGCATGACCGTGATCGACAACGACAGTGACTATTTGTTATCCAGCCGTCCTGTCCGTAACTAATGTAAGATCAACCTAGAGGGGGCTGCGCTTCGCAGCCTCTTTGTCTGTTTCCAGCATCTCTTCAGGGAGTTCCAACTTACTTGAAATCATCTGCTCACGCAGCACAGCCCACTGTTCCCTTGAAGCACGAATCATGGCCGCATCTGTGATCCGCTTGTCATGAATGACCTTGCTGAACCATTGCACTGCTTCATTAAACCGGCCTACCCTGCGGTTCAATTCCCCGAGCAAATACAACAGTTTGGCTTCATTGCCACCCGTTCCTTCACGTTCGAACACCTTCACATAGGCTTCCAGGCTAAATTCAAGAAAACGATGTTCCTGTGCATGGTCCTCCATATAACGATACAACCAAGCTATATGATGCAACAGACCAGCGACGACACGATCTTTCTCCCGGATAACCTGTGCGCACAGCAAGGCAAGCTTGTACGTTGCCAACGCCTGTTCCAGTGTTCGTGCTCCGCTATAATCACGTTTAACCCAGCGGTTACCGATCTGTTCCTTAAAAGCCTTGCGCTGAGCATCATTTAAATGCTCCGTTGCGTTCTCCGTCGTGGCAAACCCGCACTGCGGACAGATGCGAACCACATAAAAATCTGGATTCTCCAGCTTGTAGTAAGCACAAAAATCCGAATCCGTCCGGTAGGGCCTTTTCAAACTCGGTCTTACCCGTGAGGTTTCATACTCGGTTTCGCAATAATGGCAGGTCACTTTCACCTTATACAGCGGCTCTAATTCCAATCTCTTCCATCCCTCTCCCGTACGCTTATAATCATATTCGGATCTACGGTGTATTCACAAAATGATGTGCAGGCCCGGATAAACGCTGCAGGATAAACGAATGCAAGGGCTCCTCCACACCAATCTGTGTTAAGGCTTGATCCATACATGCAAGCCACGCCTCAGCCCGTTCAACAGTCACTTCAAAATGCATATGACGGGCACGCATCATCGGATGTCCAAACGCCTCGGAAAACAGCCCTGGTCCTCCAAAAAACTGAGACAAAAACATATACTGCTTGTCGATGACCGGCTGAATATCTTCCGGGAAAAGCGGAGCCAGCTGCTCATTCTGCTGAACGATCGGATAGAAAGCCTCGACCAATGCGCGAACACCTTTCTCACCGCCAAGATTGTCATAAATACTCAAACTGGGATTCATTCGTCTGATTCCCCTTTCTGATGTCGAATTTTGCCATATATTACACGTTCCGTGAACATTGTGAAAACAGTAACAATATCCAGGCCACAAAAGCCTTTATCTCCATTCTATCAAAAAAAACCAAAAAGTCCTATATAACATGAAATCATCAGGACATGTAACCTGTCATCTGTGTATAGGACCTTATTCAAAATGTAACACAAAAAAAGCGCCAACCGCTTGGGTTGGCGCACTAGATATTTCATTAATAACTCCGCCAGTCCTCTTCCTCAGAGCGTACCAGCGAGGCACGTATCACATATACAAAAGCACAGACCAGGATTCCGGTGACAAGACTCATGATCATCACTCCATCCGAATTGAATTCCACCTTGGAGACAATTAGGTGACGTTCAGGCGTTTTTCTCATTTTAGCACACATCACTCAAAAACACAGCCACTTTTGCAAGCGCTTTCTACGTATAATTTTGTACTGTTTGTCCACTTTTTTTCATATATTGATGGCAATAACACCACAGACTTCCGCACACCGACCATTCCAAAAATAAAGGAGAAGAATTCATGGCTGCTTCACAACGACTCACCCATGTCCTGGTCACACTCGCTCTCCTGACCCTTTGTGTGTTAATGGTCTTGTATCCAGCGGAAACCTGGCATGCAGGTGTACGCGGACTGTCCATCTGGTGGGACGTATTGTTTCCCTCCCTTTTTCCTTTTTTGGTGCTGTCCGAGCTGCTGCTCGGCTTTGGCATTGTTCATTTTCTAGGTACCTTGCTGAATCCACTGATGCGTCCATTGTTTCGTGTTCCCGGAAGCGGTGGTTTTGTATTTGCCGTGAGCTGTGCATCCGGTTATCCTACAGGGGCGAAACTGACCGCTCAGTTATGGGAACAAAAGCTGGTTACCCGGGAAGAAGGAGAACGGCTCGTTGCCTTCACTACATCATCCGATCCGATCTTCATGATTGGAGCGGTATCGGTTGGATTCTTCCATAATGTCGCCATTGCTCCAGTATTGGTTGCGAGCCATTACGCTGCAGCTTTTCTGGTGGGTATGCTCATGCGTTTTCACGGGGGTACAGCAAAAGGCTCACACCCAGACAGTTCTTTTGGATCTCCATCGAAGGGGATACCTAGAAACAAACTGGTCCGGGCCATCTATGCGATGCATGAAGCAAGAAAAGCTGACGGACGGGCATTCGGTGAACTGCTGCGCCAGGCAGTCTCCTCATCCCTTCGCCTTATTATTATCGTAGGAGGGCTGGTTGTATTCTTCTCGGTCATGATGGAGCTACTTGTCCAGACTGGTTGGCTTGGCGGATTATACGGGATAACCGAGCAATTGTTACGACATAGCGGACTGCCTCCATCCTTATCTCCTAGCTTGGTCGGTGGGCTGTTTGAAGTAACGCTGGGGAACAAAGAGGCTGGGAGTGCCGGGGCATCCATCCCACTCGTCTATAAAGTGGCAGCAGCAGCCTTTGTTCTCTCCTGGGGCGGATTATCCGTCCATGCACAGATTATGAGTGTTCTTAGCAACACACCCATGAGATACGGTCCATTTCTATTTGCCAGAGCAATCCATGCGCTAATCGCACCTGTGCTGGTCCTGCTGTTATGGACACCCATGATGGGGCATTCCTCTTCACCCGTTCTCATGGAGCCCGGTTTCATCCCATCGTTATCAACGTATACACCGGACTGGGGACTGATTTTCTTATCCGGAATGATTGTTTTTGTAAGCCTCATCGTGTTGTTGTTATTCCTTGCAATATTAAGTTCCATTCTCAAGCCTAGACGACATGCCAAAAAATAAGTGAACGATTCATCTATATTTAACGGAATATGCGCCCAAACGTTGTGTTCTTCCGCGGAATTGATTATCATCGGTAGTATAATGACCACAAAGGAGCTTTCATCTTGAGATACTATGTTCAAGACCGCGGAGACCAGTTATCGATTGATCTCAGTCAGCAGTTTCATGCGCTGGCGAAGGAAGAAGGGTTCAAGCTGGATGCAGAATCGCCGGAGATTGTTATCTCCATCGGGGGCGATGGTACGATGCTACAGGCATTTCACAATTTCATCGACCGTATTCCGGATATTGCTTTTGTTGGGGTTCATACAGGCCATCTCGGCTTTTACGCCGATTGGAAGAAGGAAGAATTACGGGAGTTAGTCAGGCTGATGAGTGGCAAGGGAGATCCGGAGCGTCTCAAACCACGTATTGTACAATACCCACTCTTGGAGCTTGAGATTCGTAAAAAGTCGGGGAATTCCTCTTACATCGCCCTTAATGAATTTACGTTAAAAGGTGTAGACGGTACCGTCGTAGCCCAGGTCGATATTAACGATGTGACATTTGAGATGTTCCGTGGGGATGGCATCTGTGTATCCACGCCATCAGGCAGCACGGCATACAACAAGGCCCTTGGCGGTGCCATGGTTCATCCAACCATCGAGGCGATTCAGATTGCGGAGATTGCATCGATTAATAACCGGGTCTATCGTACACTTGGTTCACCGGTTATTTTGCCCAAGCATCATCATTGTGATATTTTCTCCCGCAAGGATCAGCGGTTATTGATGACGATTGATCATGTGAATGTGATGGTGGAGGATCTGATCTCCGTCCGTTGTCAGGTATCCAGTCACAAGGTCAGTTTTGCACGTTTCCGCCCTTATCCATTCTGGAACCGGGTTCGCACGGCATTTCTTGACTAAAATAACACACCAAAAAAGCGGTCCTTCTCAGGAACCGCTTTTTGCTTTGGCTTGAGGCTGATCCTTGCTCTTCTGAAGCACAAAGTACGCACAGCCAAAGTTACAATATTCATTGATATAATCCACCATACTGGCGATTGTGGAATCCTTCGTTGCTTTTGGATGGTTATCACGGTAAAAACCTTTTAACCTCAACTGGCTATAACCCCAGTCTCCGATAATATAATCATAACGCTCCAGCACTTCACTGTAACGATCACGGAAAACCTCTGGATTCCAGCCCTCTTTGTGGTTCTGGACGATTTCATAATTTTTGCCGCCGATCTGTACAATGATCGGTTCTTTGGGCTTTTCCTCAACTGATTCAACAACTGATTCCTGAACCGGCTCCTGGATCTGCTCCTGAAGTTGGTCCTGAATCTGTTCTGTGATTTTTTCTTCTTCCAATCCGGTATCCTCCATCACGCGTGTGTTGCCGCCTGTTCAGCATGTTTGGTAGCCGATTTCACCTGTTCATGCGCATGGTAGGAGCTGCGTACCATCGGGCCGGATTCGACGTGGCTGAACCCACGTTTTAATCCTTCCTGTTTCAATGCAGCAAACTCCTCTGGCGGATAATACTTTTCAACATACAGATGTTTCTCCGATGGCTGCAAATATTGACCAATCGTCATAATATCACAGTTCACCGCACGAAGATCATCCATTGTTGATAAAATTTCATTATATTCCTCACCTACACCGAGCATAATGCTTGATTTCGTAGGGATGTTAGGTTGCATCTCTTTGGCACGAGCAAGCAATTCCAGTGAACGTTTATATTTTGCCTTGGCACGCACTTTGTCTGACAACCGCTCAACCGTCTCAATATTGTGATTCAGAATGTCCGGTTTGGCATCCATTACAATCTGCAAAGATTCCCGATTACCCAGAAAGTCTGGAATGAGAACTTCAACGCTGCACAATGGCAACCGCCGCCGTACGGCCTTCACCGTCTCTGCAAAAATCGTAGCTCCTCCATCCTTCAGATCATCACGAGCTACACTTGTAATTACACAGTGTTGCAGATTCATCTGCTCTGCTGCTTCCGCCACACGTTCTGGTTCCTGCAAATCAAGCTCCGTTGGCAAGCCTGTATTCACCGCGCAAAAACGGCATGCCCTTGTGCAAATGTCGCCCAAAATCATAAAAGTGGCCGTTCGATTGGCCCAGCATTCATAAATATTCGGACACCGCGCTTCCTCACATACCGTATGCAGCGTTTTGGAACGCATCATCGTTTTCATTTCCTGATAGTTATCGCCGGTTGTCAATTTGATCCGAATCCAATCCGGCTTCGGTTCTTTAACACGTTTAGCCAATGCATAAACCTTCTTTCTACTGAAGTTAGGCTGTTGCTCGGAACATATTATACCATGAAAGCGCTGGAAAAACCCCCATTTGTCACATCTTGTGCATTCATGCCCGATATGGACAATTTGTATAATTGGATTCCCCCCCAAGAGCTTACATGGATAAAATGAGAACTTTTGAAGAACGCTAACCTTTAGCTTGGTTCATCGGGTACCTTGTATCATTCTAATGGAAAGGGGCTGCATCCCAGTGCAACAACGCTTGACCTTCAGGCACACGTACCGCTTTTGGATCAAAACATTACTTGCAGGTACTCTGCTTCTCCCATTCTTGCCTGTTGAAGTTTACGGTGAACCCGCCCAGGCCGCTCCCAAACCACAGGCTACCGAGTTAAAACCCGCAGAAGTTTTCGCTGCACGTCGCCATTTATATGAAACCATCGGTCAGATGACTCAGATTCCCTGGTACAGGCTTGCCGCCATTGATCAGTATGAACGTACGATTACTCGCGCACACCCAAAGGATCGTAAGCATCCAGAGCGGCTTACGGGTATCTTCATGACCCCTCCGGCCTGGAGAGGATGGCTAAATCCCGATGAGACGGATCAACATCCCGAATCCATTCTTTTTTTCAAAGGATATGGACGTGATGGTTCAGGAGACGGTATAGCAGACGCCAACAATGATCAGGATGTGCTGTACAGCTTGGCTTCTGTTATTCAAGGTTACGGGAACAAACAAGAGGACTTCAACATTGCCTTGTGGGAATATTATCACAACTCCCGTGCTGTGCAACGGATACAGCAATTCGCGAAGTTATATGAGCATTTTGACAATCTGGATCTGTTCGGACATGCCTTTCCGGTCCCGCTCGGAACCAACTACTCCTATCGCAGTACCTGGGGGACAAAAAGAAGCTGGGGCGGTTATCGCATTCATGAGGGAACAGATATTTTCGCTCCGCATGGCCTGCCTGTACGCAGTACCTGTTACGGTGTCGTGGAGATCAAAGGCTGGAACCCGTTTGGCGGCTGGCGCATCGGAATTCGGGATTTGAACAACCATTATCACTATTACGCCCATCTTTCGGGTTTTGACAAAAGTGCACGCATCGGTGAAGTGGTTATCCCCGGTCAGGTCGTAGGTTGGGTTGGCAGTTCGGGTTACGGGAAACCTGGAACACAGGGCAAATTTCCTCCGCATCTGCACTATGGTATCTACCGGGACAGCGGACTGCACGAATGGTCGTTCGACCCTTATCCACAACTGAAACATTGGGAACAGGATGAACGCAAACAAAAGAACAAGAAAAGTAAGTGAGACGAGGATATGCACGATAAGTATTCGAAAAAGGGACCTCTTTAATAGAGGCCCCTTTCTTTGCTTTACAATTCAAATTTGTGTGTATCATGGGTGCGCGTCCTTATTGAGCTGTAATCCCCCATTCACATCAGGCAGATCATCCGGTTCAATTTCTTCAAGTTCATTCCCTTGCAAATGGTCTGACGGCGTTTGTTGCTGATTCTGGCTAGGGGGATTCGTAGTTACTCCATTACCGCTTGATACACCCGTATGACCTGATGGCAGCGCAATAGCTGGGGCATTACTGCCGTTACTGCCCACTGGCTTGCCCTGATTATCGTAATAATACATTGGCACATCCCCAACAACCAGAAGGTAGGAAATCGGGATTTCCGTATCGACCGTTTCGGGTTCCATGTCGAAGGGTACCACGACCGCAACCTCAGCAATGATGTGAATGTACACTTCCACCAAAATCATGTTAATACCCGCATTCTGTTGACGGGTGTTCAGATCCACTTTGACAGCGCCTTGGGGCTCAATACGGACCGGTATACTCGGGCCAAATGAAGCCAACACCGGACTGCCCAGCGCCTGCCCCAGCGGGATTTTTTCTTTTAACATGTGTACATTCTGCAGCGTGGATTGCACAATATTCATCGTACTTGCAGTGATTCGCATATGTTCATTGTAGTTCAGCATGAAACCGGACACTTTCCCGGCGGTATCCGTCTTCCAGTCAATCAATCCTTCGTTGGTTTTGCCATCGGCAACCTGTGCTGTAATCGCCTTGTTGATCGCTTCAGTTGCAATCTGCTTCACTCTAATCTTGGCCAAGTGCATGATGGGGGGCTTCATCTTTTTATCCACATAAGCAAAGCCCTGCATCAAACAAAACGCGGTGACCAATAAAATGATCAACCACATTTTGCGTTTGCCGCTTGGCGGCTTACGGCGTCTCCGGCTTCGCCATTTTCTTCTCATCATCGAAGTGTCCCTCCCCTACGGGATGAGCTATAGGCTATATGTTAACCTTATGCACCGTTGTCCCGAAAAAGAAGGACAGTACGTGGACACTGGACAGAAAGTAACAACAACATGAAAGGGACAAGTACTCCTCATTGGTTAAACTAACCTCGAATCGGATACTACATAAACAGAGATAAAAAAACCTTTCACCCGCAAATTACTCTGCAAGGCGAAAGGTTTTATGTTCAGACCACCCAAAGATTCAGGCCAGGTCTATCCTTTTATTTCGGAACAGATTCCCAGTCTTTCAGGAAACGTTCAATTCCGCTGTCCGTAAGTGGGTGTTTCCAAAGTGTCGGCAGAAGCGAACCCGGAATGGTGGCAATATGCGCACCGGAAAGGGCTGCATCCTCTACATGTTTGATATTGCGAATGCTTGCTGCGATAATCTCGGAAGGCAGATCATACATGTCCAGAATAAGACGCAGATCACGAATCAATTTCATACCATCCACCGCAATATCATCCAAGCGACCAACGAATGGACTGATATAGGTTGCACCGGCTTTCGCCGCCATCAGGCCCTGTGCTGCGGAGAAAATCAGCGTCACATTGGTTTTGATCCCTTTTTGCGTCAACTCATGACAAGCGTACAGCCCATCTTCGGTCATCGGCAATTTAATGACTACATTTGGTGCCCATTCTGCAATTTCATAAGCTTCCTTCAACATATCCTCGGCTTTGAGACCGATGACTTCAGCACTGACCGGGCCTTTAACAACGCCACAGATCTCCTGAATGACTTCTTTAAATACGCGACCTTCTTTGGCAATCAAAGACGGGTTAGTCGTGACTCCATCCACCAGACCCAGACGTTCGATCCGTTTGATTTCTTCCACATTCCCTGTATCCAAGAAAAATTTCATGATATGTTCCCTCCACTTGATGAATTCGTAAACACGATATAAGTCATTACCCGATGTTCATCATATGTTAACAGTTATATATAAAATTAATTTTTCTCTACTGCATGACCGCCAAATTCATTACGCAATGCTGCTACCACTTTACCTGTGAATGTATCTGTTTCCAGGGAACGATAACGCATCAGCAAGGACAAAGCGATAACCGGTGTAGCGGTTTGAAGATCAAATGCCGTTTCTACCGTCCAACGTCCTTCACCGGAAGAGTGCATTACACCTTTAATCTCATCGAGGTTTGCATCTTTGGAGAAGGCACGTTCTGTCAGCTCCATCAACCAAGAGCGGATAACGGAACCGTTGTTCCATACGCGAGCCACTTGTTCGAAGTCGAAGTCAAATCCACTTTTCTCCAATACGTCAAAACCTTCACCGATGGATGCCATCATACCGTACTCGATACCATTGTGAACCATTTTGAGGAAGTGACCGCTGCCTGCTTTACCAGCATACAGGTAGCCATTCTCCACGGAAGTGTCTTTGAATGCAGGTTCAACGATTGCCCAAGCTTCCGGGTCTCCACCGATCATATAACATGCTCCATTACGTGCGCCTTCCATACCGCCAGATGTACCTGCATCCATGTAATGAATGCCTTTAGGTTTCATCTCTTCGTAGCGACGAATGGATTCTTTGTAGTGGGAGTTACCCGCTTCAATAATGATGTCGCCCTTGGACAACAATGGGCTAACTTCAGCCAATACAGCGTCTACTACGTTGTGGGGAACCATGATCCACAATACACGTGGGGATTCGAGCGAAGCCACCATCTCTGCGTAAGAAGATACGCCTTCAGCGCCGTATTCTTTCATTTCATTTACTGCTTCAGCGTTCAGGTCAAAAGCAACCACTTCGTGTTTGTGATCAATCAGGTTTCTACCCAGGTTCAATCCCATTTTTCCTAATCCGACAAGTCCAAGTTTCATTTCAAAATCCTCCTGTTATGAACAATGTTTAAATTTCATTTTGTTGCAGAGCGCCAGACTACATTGCCGTTTCGCAGCAACCGTTCCGGTTACGGCTCGTTCTTTCGATCGCTGTTGTATCCAAATTTCTTTTCATCAACCTTTAAATTGATGAAATTTGGATACAAAGGCGAACGCTTTGCTTCTACAGAATCGATTCCGTACCCTACACTACATCGCTACTTAGGCAAAAAAATCAGTGCGTCCGCTAATCTATATTCAAAAATTTTCACGGCCTTCCGGCCAATAACCGGAAGGACTTATGCAAAATTGGAACGGTATGATTCGTAATAGTTACTGTATATCTCAGTATTTTGCATCATTCGATCCAACTTGATCCTGAGTACAAGCTCTAGGGGAATAAAACATTTCGTTCTATATCCTGTTAACTTGGAAAGGTTTGTTTGGATTTGTGCAAATGATTATTTGTGAGCAGAACGGATTGTAGTGTTGTCTTTACTATTCTGTTCTCTTGTGCTCACTTTTTTGTTTCACTTACCACCAACGATAGCCGTCTGCTGCTGTCAAACGATCTGCTGACTCTGGTCCATGCGAACCTGCGCTGTACGTATCCAGTGGTACGCTGCCTGCTTCGAATGCTTCCTGAATCGGTTGCACCCATTGCCATGCCAGCTCCACTTCATTCCAATGTGCAAAGAAGGTGGAATCTCCACGCATCGCATCAAAGATCAGATTCTCGTAAGCTTCAGGGATGTTACGTTTACCCGAGTTGAAGGTCATATGCATTGGTTCCACTTCACCATGGTTCAATGGATTCTTCGCATTTAATTGAAGCGAGATACTTTCTCCCGGACCAATTTCAATCGTCAGCAGATTAGGTTCTGTTGTGTTTTCGGATTCATGACCGGTCTTCAGTGGAGACTTGAATTCAACAACGATTCGGGTGGATTTCTCAGCCAGGCGTTTACCTGTACGGATATAAAATGGAACCTCGCTCCAGAATGGATCATCGATCCAAAGTCTTGCGGCAACATAGGTCTCGTTCTGAGATCCGGCTGGAATACCAGGCTCGTCCAAATATCCAACAACCGAGGAACCTTGCAGCTCACCTGCTGCATATTGCGCACGAACAACTTCAGAAGCGATATTTTCTTTTGTCAACGGACGAAGTGCCTCAGCAATTTTTTGCTTTTTGAATTGAATTTCTTCCGGTGTGCAGCGTTTTGGCAAATGCAAACCAATCATCATCAGCAACTGAAGCATATGGTTTTGGAACATGTCACGAAGGGCTCCACTTTGGTCGTAATACGCGGCACGTTCTTCAACACCCACCGTCTCACTTGCCGTAATCTGTACATTGGCAATATAACGGTTAGACCACAACGCCTGAATCACCGGATTTGCATAGGTGAGCGTCTCAATATTTTGAACCATCGGTTTACCGAGGAAATGGTCAATGCGATAGATTTCTTCTTCCGCAAAGGTATTGCTCAGTTTTTCGTTCAGATCACGAGCTGATTGCAGGTCGTGTCCGAATGGTTTTTCGATAATCAGTTTCTTCCAGCCTTTGGTGTTACCCAGGCCACTTTCTTGAATGTTCAATGCGATTGGCTCAAAGAATTCCGGTGCCACCGACATGTAGAACATGCGGTTTTCGGGAATGTTAAGCTCTTGTTCACGCTGTTGAACCAGTTCCAACAGTTTGGTGTAATCTTCAAGCTTCGTATTATTTAAAGAACAATAACGGAAAGCTCCAATGAAATCACGAACCTGAGATGCTTCTTCCGGCGTCTGACGTGAGAATTCATGCAGTGACTTTTCAACATTCGCCTGGAAGTCCGTATCCGACAATTCACGTCGTCCCAATCCGATAACGGAGAAAGATTTCGGCATTTTCTGATCCATGTACAAGTTATATAATGCAGGGTAAATCTTGCGTTTGGCTAAATCGCCTGTTGCCCCGAACAGGACAAATGTCATTGCATCCATTGGAGTGCCTCCTGTGATCTGTGCAGTATAGTATATGATGTTGCAAAATGTTCAAATCCAAGCATGACAAAAGACGGAATAAGTGGGTGTGTTCCCCGCCTTGCCTCCGTTTATATAACACGCCTGAATTCAACCATGGAACATTCCTTCTCTCCACAACCTGTGTTTAGGTTATAAATTGTAACCATTTGAATTAACGTTACCCATATTACACCTGTCGTCACAATTCGTCAATAATCGTGTCGAACCTGTGAACTCCAGTGTTTATAGGGTTTTTATTTGATGATAACGCTTTATGTGGTAACATTAAGAACAATTGGTATGTGACATTTTACACATATGGCCTGTGGACAAGTAGGTTACAATAAGTATACTAATGATATTACAAGCAATACTAAACCAAAGGAGTACAATCATGAGCGATGATGAGAATGCCAAGCAAATATGTACAAAAGTGGAACAATCTTATCAGATCATTGGCCGAAAATGGGTAGCCCTCATTATCCATGCGTTGATGGAGGAACCCAAACGCTTCAGTGAGATTCACGCTTATATCCCTGACTTGAGCAAACGTGTGTTAAATGAGCGAATGAAGGAATTGGAGGAAGAAGGACTTGTGGTTCGCCATGTGGTCACGGAACGTCCAGTTCGGACTGAATATATGTTGTCACGAAAAGGAACGGAACTGGGGAGAGCGCTAAGCGCCGTGGAACGTTGGGCTGATAAGTGGCTGTAACAGCTTGAGGAAAACCTTAATGTTTATTTAGCTTGAAGGTTACCGATGTGTAATCCCGGAGGTGGAGTATCGCATTTAGCAATTGGCTAATGCAATCCGTATCCGGGATTTTTCTAATTCAAACGGTAAATACTAATTGTATATATAGAGACGTAATAACGCTATTATTTTGCAAACTCAAAATAATGCTTACTGCACCGTTCAAACTTTTTCCGATAATACAACGGGCTCGTCCCGGCAGATTTGCGAAATAACTGGATGAAATACATCCGTTCGGAAATCTGGCACGTCTGCCAATCTCCTCCACCGAAAATGTTATTATATATCAAGGCGTAAGTAGTCCTGCTTCAACCTTCGAGCTGTGACGTAATCCGTAATGCTGCTACCTGTCTCTTGATGAAAAATACGGTAAGCATACGATTTGGACAGGTGAACATCTGCCGCCATCTGGTCCAATTTGATCTCATATTTGAAATGCTTTTCAATCCACTACATCTTCTTCTCCGAGTGTCTCAAATGACGTGAATCCGCTAAATGTGAAAGCGTTTCATTTGCGCCTTCTTTCTGTTGATCCAACCGACTCAAAATCTGAAGCAAAACAGCACTGATTCTTCCTATTCTCCCTCACACGACTACGAGACTGATTGTAGCTCTCATCGATCCAATCCCTGACTATGGAGATTATGATCTTGAAGCGATTGCGAATTAAATGGATGGAAAAACCGGGGGTATTATTTTTTATGGTGATGTAGGTGTAATCGACCTAGTACAAAAAAAGATGCCCATTCTCACTTATGTGAGGAGCATCTTTTTCACGTAAAATACTACGAATCCAACTTGCTCCCGAGTGTAATACTCGAATCCTCGAAGTTGTCCACAGTCGTCTTTTTTTCATAAAAGTGTACGGCATGTTGCATAATTCCTTCTCTTGTGTAAAACGCGTCTTCCGACCCAAGTGGAAAAACAACCTTTTCTCCCGTACTTGCCGACTTATAGATACCCACAATCAGTTCAAGCGTATTCCGACCACTTTGGCCATCCACCAGAAGGGGAGATCCTGTCTCAATAGCATTTAACACATTCTCAACTTGCCCAGCGTGACCGACATGAATAACATCTGGTAATTCGTCAGCGAGCTTCTGAATCTGGTGTTCCAACTCTCGATTCGGTTCCGGAAATCCGTTATTCCGGGCGGTAGAAGCAACGACTTTCCAAGGTGCAGATACCCGGGCTTCTTTGCCCTGAAAAATTAACTGCTGATCCTCTCCGTGATGTACGACGGAACTGGTAATCATGCCAAGCGCCCCTTCCTGGAAGCGAAGCATCGACATGGATATATCCTCAACTTCGGCATTATCATGTGCCGTATTTGCCATCATCGCCTGTAATTCCACTGGAGGTCCCATCATCCAAAGCATGGCATCAATATGATGCACCGCATGATTAAGGGTACAGCCTCCGCCTTCTTTTTCCCATGTCCCGCGCCACCACAGATCATAATAATTGTGGCCCCGCCACCAGAACGAATCAACCTGCACATGTACAATCGGTCCCATCCGTTTACTGTCCAGCACACCTTTTAGCTTCATCATTGGTGTCGTAAAACGATTCTGTGCTACTACGGATAACAACTTACCACTTGCTTGCGCTGCCCTCAACATCAGATCCGCTTCCTCCAGGGAAGATGCCATCGGTTTTTCAACCAACACATGTGCACCTGCTTGCATGAAATCACACGCAATGGGAGCATGCGTATACGGTGGTGTACAGACTGATACCAGATCAATGTTTAGGGCAAGTAACTCTGTGTAATCCGTGACAGCTTGTGCACCTTCCAGACCATATTCATTAATTCGCTTCTGTGCTTTTTCCACGTAGATATCGACCACAGCAACAATCTGACATCGCTCAGGGAACGCCAAATATGCTGAGATATGTGCTCCACTAATTGCACCTGCTCCGATAATCGCCACTTTTAACATCGTTGCATACCTCCCTTATTCCCTTCACAATACACAATAATAAAGCGCTTTTATGCGTTCATCTTGTGCTAAAATAAAACTATCTTGCGCATGATAAGGGAGGCATTGATGAAGTCCATCTTTCTGGGAGAACAATTTAATCTGGTCTGTCGTCGTGCATCCAACACTACGTTTCGCGAAGTGTTTCATGCTCATTCGCAGATGGAGATAACATATATCCATGAAGGATATGGGCAGTTGATAACCGAAGGTCAGGTTTTCTCCCTTGAACCTGGTATGCTCATGATTTTTCGACCTTTTCAATTGCATCACGTCCAGATTCAAGTATCCAGACAGCAGCCTTTCATTCGAAATGTACTCATGGTTGAGCTTGATATATTGAAGGCACTTTGGTCGCATTTTGTGGCGAATCACTACTTCATACAGGATCTGCTGGGAGAGCAATCCCCCATTCAGCCGATCCGACTTGCTGACACTTCCCCACTCGTTCAACGAATGGAGCAATATGCAGATACGTATCCAGGTCTGCTTCCCCACGAAGTAGAAGAGGATACACACCTCTTTTTATTGGATCTGTTCGCACAGCTTCGCTATCTGTGGCAAGATGGGCAACAGCGCCGCTCCCAGGATGTACTCTCGTCCAGTGCAAGCGTTCTTCCACCTCATGCCGAAGCCATCATGCAATGGATTGAACAGCATTACCATGAGCCTTTTCGTTTGGAGCATATCGCAGATACACTTCATTTATCTCCCTATCATCTGTCTCATGTTTTCAAAAAAGCGACCGGAACCACAATCGTTGCTTATGCTCAAGCCACCCGCATTCGTCATGCCTGTGTGCTGCTCACCCGTTCCTCGCTCACCGTTCCCGAAATCGGTCACCGTGTTGGTATGACCAGCCCCTCCTACTTTTGCAAAGTATTCCGTACTACCACAGGCTCTACACCACATCAATATCGGCTGAAAGTGCAGGGGAGGAAGTAATGGATCACAACAACAAGAAAGAAGCGAAAGAATTCACTTCTCCGCTTCTTCTCGTACAAACCGATTTCACTTGCTTCACCGCACATCAAGCCCCAACTTCTCCAAATACGGAATAAGTCGCTCTCTTAATTGCCTCAAATCATCCTTCTGTTCCACTGACAAGCGCTCATCATGAATGCTTCCATCCTTGTCTACCACCATCACTTCATACGCCTTCATTTGTTCATACACAGATTTGAACTCGGTAAACTCCTCTTTAGTTAACATCTCCTCCGCCCGCGCCAACTGCTCCGTCCAGAATTGTTGCTCATTCATAGGATCCTTTTGTGAAGCAGTACTCACAGCTTCCAGCTTCTCGAAAAACGGTTCCAGCTCAGCTACAAGAAGGTTATATCGTTCCTGCTCCACTGTACTCCACTGCTCTGGATACATATTGCCCTGAGAATCGGCATACTTCACGGCCATTTGCCCTAATTGCTTCAGCAAGTCCATATATTGAACAAATTCTTCTTCGCTGAAATGGGCCTTGGCCGTCTGCAGCTTTGCTTCCAACCTCATATAATCCTCAGCTGTTCCCCCCATAGCTTTGATATTCTCCTGCGAACCATATATTCCGTCTGCGAGATAGGTGTATCCTGCGTAGGCTCCGGTGGGAATAATGAGCACAACAGCTAATAGTCCAGTGATCAGCCATTTTTTTCGATTTCTTCTGATGTGCGAATTACTTCGAATACCATCCATCATTTTATGTTTAATTCTCGCAGGAACGGACCAGTCTTTGGTCTCTTCCTGGTAGGCTGTTCGCAACTGTTCATCGAGTTTCATGCAGATCCTCCACCTTTCCCCGCAATCTTGGATTCATCTTCTCTTTCTGTCTTAACTTCGCCAGCGCCGCATGTATGCGCGATTTTACGGTTCCAAGCGGAATCTCCAATATGCCAGCAATCTCCTCTTGCGTGTATTCATTCAAATAATGAAGTGTAACCACCTGCTGCAACTTGTACGGCAAACGGTGCACCTGTTCCAGCAGAGGACGATTTGCCAGTTTGTTGACCAGATCAGTGGAAAAATCATATTCTAGTCCCACGTCAGATCTTTCGATCCGCTTGCCAAACCGAAACTGCATCAACCTTTTGCGTCGATAACTCTGAACCTGTCGCATCGTCACCCCCATCAACCAGGGACGAAAAGCACGCTCCGCATCATATCGCGCCAATGATCGATACGCCTGAATGTAAATCTCCTGTACTACATCCTCCGCATCAGACTTGTCCTTGATGAGAAATCGCACAGTTTGATATATCCTCGTCACTGTTTTCTCATATAATTCTCCATAAGCTTCTTCATGCCCCGCCCGTATTAACGTTACAAGTTCTATGTACTCATCTTGCTCACTCATTATCTATCCCCCTCCTCCTTACACTATATATTGGCATGCCAGCATCATATCGTTCGATTTATTTATTGATCTGGTGTTTATCATGATATAATATACCTAATTTTGTTATTATTGGAGTTTCTGCATCTGAGTTATAAGATCCCCTTTGGTCTTTTGCTATTATCTTATTTCGATCATCGGATTGGTAATCGCCAGAAGCTACTTCGCGGCCTACGCCACGGTATACAGACTTATTGGGATATTGGTTATCTTATCGTCTCTTTTTCTTTCGAAAGCGGATATAAGGGAGTAACTTAGCAGGGGTGGTCACTACTGTAATGAAACTTTTCAGCAAATTGTACTCAGAATATCTCCTGATTCCACGACCTTTACGTTTGTTGTTTCTATGGGGATGGATTGTTTTGTTTTTTGTTGCTGGTAAAAAATTTAACTGGTTCTACTTCCTACAATAATCTGATTTCAAAGAAGTCTGATCCCCAGGGACATCAAAAAAGAGCTGAGTCGTCATTATGACGTCTCGGCTCTTCTTTGATCATCCTCTTCCTTGCAGATAAAGATATAGGTAATCAACTCGAGCTCGCCTATACGTTCCTTTTTGAGGCAAACTTTATTTGGTATTCAGAAATTCATATCACTTGATCACCGCTCCTAAATATGTCTACCTGTTCAAGTCTTGCCAGTACGTTGGCAAGGCTTTTTTCTCTTAAACATAAGTTGTTTGGCTTTGCTTATGTATTCTTTAGATTTTCTTTAGATTTATGCTCATTAATTCCTTAGTTTTTTTAATTAAGATTGCTATATCAACAAGAGAGGAGGCAAAACAATGATCAGTAATACGATCTTAGAGCTACTTCATCAGTATGGTTATCTGATTTTTTATTTTGCCTTCTCATTAGGGCCTTTCGGTATTCCAATCCCAAATGAAATCACGATTATCAGCGGTGCCATTTTGAGCCACACAGGAGTTATCAATTCATGGATCACATACTTCTGTATTTTATCAGGACTATTAACAGCCATTACCTTTGCTTATTTTGCAGGGAAGTTATTTGGACCCAAGATAAAACACAGATTCCAACATCATAGACACTTCGTTAAGGCTGAACTCATTCTGAATAAAAGTGGCAATTGGGCGATGTGCATCGGTTTGTTCATTCCAATCGTGCGATATATTCTCCCTTTAGTGATGGGACTCAGTGGCGTGCAGTATAGAAAATTTGCTCTTATCTCCTATTCCAGTGCTTTGTTATGGACCATAACGTATTTTACAGCGGGAATTTACTTCGGTGGCCCCATTCTATCTACGCTTCATTTATTACATTTCTAACTGGTTTGGATAACATACCATCACATTATGGAGGAACCCTATGAATTCCAATGAACCTGTTTTATTTTTGAAAAGCTTTCTGCAAAGCCCTAAACATGTCGGCAGTATCATACCCAGTTCCCGGTTTCTCGCCAGCAAAATGGTGAAGCAAGCCTCTTGGCTAGAGGCAAAAACAGTCGCCGAGCTTGGATCGGGTACAGGTCCGATCACTCGTTATATTCATCAACAAGTACAGGATTCCACCAAAGTCCTATTGTTTGAGATGAACGAAACGATGAGGAACACTCTTAAGACGACATACCCGGAGTTCTCCTGTTATCCAGACGCCGCTCGATTGGTAGAATCTATGAATCAAGAGGGCATTCAGCAACTGGATTACATTTTTAGCGGATTGCCGTTTTTCAACTTTGAACCTGAATTAAGAAATACGTTGGTAGACCAGATCCATAAGGCACTCAAACCTGGAGGATTATTCATCGCCTTTCAATATTCACTTCAAATGAAAAAAACATTATCCGAACACTTTATCATCGAAAAAATAGAATTCGTGCCTTTGAATATACCTTCTGCGTTCGTTTATGTCTGTCGCAAAAAGGAAACAATTTAAACATTCCGGACGATCGTTTACACTGATGTTATCCTAATTTTTAAGGAGTGTTGAATTATGAATACCGTTCTTGTTGTTGATGATGAACCCGATATCCGGGATGTCATTCATGTCTATTTACGTAACGAAGGATATCAAGTCATTGAAGCAGCCAATGGTGAGGAAGCACTAAATATTATCAAAACAACATCGGTCCAACTCGTAATACTGGATGTTATGATGCCCATCATGGACGGAATCAAAGCCTGCTTCAAAATAAGAGAAGTATCACCCACTCCCATTATTATGTTATCCGCCAAGGAAGAAGACATTGATAAAATCACGGGCCTGACTACCGGGGCTGATGATTATATGGTCAAACCGTTTAATCCACTAGAATTGCTGGCTCGCGTTAAAGCTCAGTTACGACGTCAAACACTGATCGGAAAACCAGAATCCAATTCACTTATCCTGATCAAGGACCTTGTCATTGATACCAGTAAACATTCTGTGAAGCTCCAAGATAATGACATTTCGCTTACACCACTGGAGTTCTCCATTCTGGTGTTGCTTGCCAGCCATCCTGGACAAGTATTTAGCTCCGAGAAAATTTACGAAACCGTATGGAAAGAACCTTACGGGTATTCAGATAATACGGTGATGGTCCACATTCGTAACCTGCGAGAGAAATTGGAAGTAAATCCGCGGGAACCTCATTACATTAAAACGGTATGGGGAGTGGGATATAAAATTGATTAAACGATTACCACATTTTAAAAAAAAGATACAGATTAACATCCTATATCAAATGTTGATCAGTTTATTGATTTCGTTTGTTGGCTCTGTGGGTGTAAATAATATGTTGATCATAGCTGCCGCAAAAATTAGTGAAAGATTTAATTGGCCTTCGCTCCTCTACATTTTCCCTTACGTTCTAACACCAATCTTTATCGTAATTTTCACGTTATTTTTTTTGTTTTCCACACGAAAAATTGTGAGAGATCTCATTACATTAGAGCAAGGACTTCAAATCATATCTGAAGGAAATCTGAATTATAGGGTGCCCGTTAATCGACAAGATGAACTTGGACGCGTTGCTTCCAACATCAATCATATGACAGAACAGTTAAAGCAACAGATTGCTAAAGAACGCGAATTGGAGCAATCCAAGATGGACATGATCACTGGCATCTCACATGACCTGCGTACACCGCTTACCAGCATAATTGGCTATATTGAGCTTCTCAAATCAGAATCATTTCAAGACAAAGCAGAGTATGATCGTTTCATCCAAAATACCTATAACAAAGCAACGCATTTGAAGAAGTTACTCGATGATTTATTTGAATATACGCGTCTTAACGAAGTGAACACCCAATTGGATTTGAAAAATATTGACTTCTGTCAGCTATTGGACCAATTGTTGTTTGAATTCGAACCTTTAGCTCAGGAGCATGGGATTCGTATTGAAAAAACACTCGGTAATGCTCCAATCATGGTTTCCCTGGATAGTGATAAGATCGCTCGAGCCATCGACAATCTCCTCATGAATGCACTCAAGTATTCCTTTAAACCGGGCACGATTCATGTTCGAATGAGTGTGCAGCATAATCACGTTACCATTGAAGTAGAGAATAAAGGCATACCACTAACGATAGAACAAAAAAACAGACTGTTTGATCGCTTTTATAAGGTGGATTATTCGAGGAATAGCGAAGGTATTCAATCAGGATCTGGTCTGGGACTTTCTATTGCGAGAAATATTGCGGATTTACATCAGGGGACTTTAACACTAAAACATACGCGTAACGTATTTATATTCCAACTAAGCTTGCCTTCTAACATCCAGTGATACATCAATAGCATTGATAATGGAGGATACCGCGATGAAAACATTCGAACCACTTCTTTTTCTGCAAGGATTTCTGAGGAACCCCAAACGAGTAGGCAGTGTCCTCCCCAGCTCCAAATATTTGGCTAAGAAAATTGTCCAGTCTGTACGATGGGATGAGGTAAGAACCATTGCTGAGCTGGGGCCAGGAACAGGGGCCGTCACACATCTCATGAGAGCACATTTACCGAAATCTGCAACCGTGTTTTTATTTGAAAGAGACCCCAAAATGAGAAGTAATCTGAAGAAAACATATCCTGAATTCATGTTCCATTCCAATGCATCCTATCTATTAAAAAGGATCAATCAAGAATATATCCAACAGTTGGATAGCATCATTTGCGGACTGCCCTTTTTTAATTTTTCCAGAGAAATGAGACAAAACATCCTGTCACAGATCCATACAGCGCTCCGACCTGGAGGCACGTTAGTTTTATACCAGTACTCCCTTCATATGAGGAAACAATTAGCTGAGTTATTTGAGATGGAGAAAATTCAATTTGTGCCTTTCAGCTTCCCTCCTGTTTTTGTATATGTTTGTCGTAAAAGACAAGATGAAGGACAATGTGTATCGATCGACTTGAGGAAGACTTGATTTATCCTCTTTATATGTTTAATGTCCTGTCTTGTCCTGTGAGGATCTAATTATGCGAGTCATCATCTTACGCGGCAACAACCGCGGCATAAACGCGATGAATCGGTTCCGAGCTCCAGGCATAATTAACGTCTTGCCACGTAAAAATCCTCGATACCCTTCTTCGGCCACCTGTCCAGCTTCCATAATCGGACCCTGCAACATCTTCGAGACACCCATACCCGAACGATCCACAAATCCGGTAGATGTCAGACCTGGACACAGTGCTGTCACCGTAACACCAGTACCGTTTACTTCATTCTCCAAAGCTTCAGTGAACGATAGTACATACGCTTTCGTCGCATAATATACCGACATCATCGGTCCAGGGAAAAAACCTACCAACGAAGCCACATTCATCACACCGCCTTGCCCACGTTGGATCATATCCGGCAAGAATAGCTTTGTCATGACGGTTAAAGCCTTGATATTCACGTCAATCATATTAACTTCTTGTTCCATATCCGTTTCCATAAACGTCCCGAACAGACCGAAACTGCATTGTTGACAAGATAGTCAACAACAATGCCCTTTTCCTTCAGCTCATGATAAATCTCCTGTGGTACCCCAGGTGCTGCTACATCTTTGGCAATAACCGTCGCCTGAATGCCATACTTTTTCCGATACTCCTGAGCTAGATCCTGTATTTTACCCTCGCTTCGTGCTACCAGCACAATATGATGTCCACCTTTGGCAAACCGATTTGCTAACTCTTTACCGATCCCACCCGATACCCCTGTGATTAGAACTGTCTTTCTCATATCGTGACCTGCCTCTCTTTTCTATAAAATATGTTTCATCTGGAACATCAATTAGAATGAACATTCTATAATAGTAACAAATAGACTACCTTAGTATGAGATCCATGGATAGCATCGCTATACGAAGCAGTTTTTCCTTGGTCATCGAAGTCTTGGCCATCCCCCTTAACCCAATGCTTACGTTATGCAGATATTCCGCCAATACCTCGGCGTTGTACTCCGTTGTGAATTCACCTTCTTGCTGTCCCCACACCATAATGTCCTTGATTAGTTTCTCCGTATTTGCAAACATCTCCGTCGATCGGTGGTTCATGTCTTTATCACGTGCCGCCAATTCTACCGTCGAATTAACAATGAAGCAGCCTGATGCTGGAGATTCCTCTCCATGAATTAAAGAAAGAAATATAAACTGAAGTGCTTCCGTTGCCGTTTTAGAACGCTTTACGCCTGCTACAAGGGCGGAGCTGATTTTGCGATCATACAGATCTACTGACTTTAGAAACAAGGTATGTTTGTCGCCAAATGTGTCATACAAGCTTTTACGATGAATTCCCATATGATTAACCAGATCCGTCATAGACGTCTTCTCATAACCTTGTTCCCAAAAAAGTCTCATCGCTTTATCCAGTACAACAGACTCTTCGAACTCTTTGCCTCTCGCCATTGCCTTCCCTCCTGTTCAGAAAACGAACATTAAATAGCATAAGCATGATCTTATCGAGCCTTTAAAAGGTAACAATGACTTTGCCCTGAGAGTGACCCGTGGACACTTTAATCAATGCCTTTTCAATGTCATCAAACGTATACGTAGAATCGATCGAAGGTTTAATGTCTTCTTTTTCTACAAGAGCTGTAATCTCTTGCAATTGAACTCCACTGGAGTGCACAAATAAAAAACGATATTCATTTTGATTCTTACGCGCTAAAGAATCCAGGCGTGCACCTACGAGACCAAACAATGCTCTTTTCCACAACGGGAATTGACTGTCCACTGCAAAGCGATAATTGGGTCCTGCCTTCAAAGAGACTAATTTCCCCTGTGGTTTCAAAATGCTCAGTTCATCTTTGATCTCGTCCGCACCCAAGGTATCGATCACATAATCAATATTCGACAGAATATCAGCATACTGCTCGGTCTTATAATTAATGAATTTATCTGCTCCAATGGATAAAGTACGTGCTCTGCCCCGTTCACTGCCACTTGTAATCACCGTTAATCCCATAGATTTGGCAATTGGGATAGCCATCGCACCGAATCCCCCGGTTCCGCCAGGAATAAACAACTTTTTATTCGGTTCCGCTCGGAGCACATCATGCAATGCTTGATACGCGGTCAAGGCAGTAAGGGGTACTGCAGCAGCTTCGATAAAAGACAGATTTTCAGGCATCATGGATAAAGCATCCTCATGTACAGCCGCATATTCAGCAAAAGCACCAATTTTATTCAGAGGTAACCTTGTATAAACCTTATCACCCACTTTAAAATTCAAAACATCATCACCGACAGCTTCAATGACACCCGATAATTCATTCCCTAAAGTTAAAGGTAACGTATAGTCGGCAATCATCCGAACACTGCCATTCATATTCAAGATATCCAGTGGATTTACACCCGCTGCTTTTACTCTGACAAGAACCTCATGGCTCTGGATCTGAGGTGTCGCAATATCATTAATTTCCACCTGGATTTTTTTAGAGTATTTCTGTATTTGAGCTGCTCTCATCATATATATCCTCTTCCTTTGCATATTGACTAGGAACATGGCGCGCAGTATTCAGTTGTACGCCATGCTCCATGCTTTGTGCTAGTGTAGCCCCTCTTGCGACTTTAATTCTTCCAACGTAGGGTAATCCGTGTAGCCCTTACTTCCCAATCCAAAGAATGTTGTCGGATCTGCTTCATTGAGTGGCGCACCTTGTTGAAGTCGTTCCACCAAATCTGGATTAGCTAAGGACCATACACCTACAGGTACCACATCAGCGAGACCACGATCTAAATCGACACTGAGATCATCCAACGTTCTTCCAGCCCGATTGACCAACAGTGGATTTTGCCAGATCGAACGAATGTCTTGGAGCAGTTGTTCATCTCCAAGATGCATAACATGAAGGTAAGCCAAATCCAATTGAGCCAATTCTTTTACAAGATAGCGATAGAGTTCAGGGCCTTGTTCTCCATCTTGAATTCCACCCAGCGGTGTCCCTGGTGAGATGCGGAAGCCTGTTCGTTCTGCCCCTATTTCCTCCACAATGGCTTTGGTTACTTCAATCGCAAAGCGAGCACGATTTTCAATAGATCCGCCATACTCATCTGTGCGTGTATTCGAATTTTCTCCTAAAAATTGATTGATCAAGTATCCGTTAGCCCCATGAATCTCAACGCCATCCGCCCCTGCTTCAATCGCTGCGGCTGCTGCTTTTCGGAAATCGGAGATGGTCGTTTGAATATCCTCCTGACTTAATTCCCGGGGAACGGGGATATCCTGCATCCCTGTAGCCGTAAACATTTCTACACCCGGTGCGATCGCTGATGGAGCAATCGGTTGACGATGATGCGGGGTATTGTCCGGATGTGACATGCGACCCGCATGCATTAATTGGATGTATACATATCCGCCAGCTTCATGCACCGCATCCGTTACCTTTTTCCATCCATCAATATGCTTATCGGTGTAGATGCCAGGTGACCACAAGTATCCCTGTCCATCATCGGAAGGTTGCGTTCCTTCCGTAATCAGGAGTCCCATGGTTGCACGCTGAGCATAATAAAGTGCCGCCAACTCTCCAGGTGTACCATCTTCTTGTGCTCGACTGCGTGTCATAGGTGCCATTGCTAGTCGATGAGACAATTCCATGTTACCAATCTTTGTTTTCCTCCATATCTTTTCCATTTGGATGTACTCCTCTTCTTATTTGAGATTTTGTAGATGTATCCTCTAGATTCTGCTGTATTAATTCAATTCTGAAATCACCGGGTAGATCGCACCTGTCAGCTGGAAATCATAGTTCTGATCTACAATCCCTACAACCACTTCATTGTGATCATACAGATCGATCATGAAGCCTGCCATTTCTTTAGCAGTGTGGTACTTAGACATGTTTGCCTTGTAATCAAATCCTTCAGCATCTATTGATTTTTGCACAAATTCTGTTTCCGTGACCGCTGGTGCAAGCACCTTCGCTTTTAGTTTTGCACCCTTCAATTCCAGTTCTTTGGCAAGGCCCTCTGTGAAGGCACTAACGTAGTATTTCGATGCAGAGTAAGCAACACTGCCTACAGCAATGGCATATCCAAGTGCGGATGAGACGTTAATCAATTGAGTGCCAACCACATTCGCATAATCTCGCACATACAGTGTAGATAGAATGGTCAAAGATTCGATGTTAACACGCAGCATGGTCTCCACTTTATCCAAATTCTGTTCAGCAATGAACGAGCCTTCTCCAAGCCCTGCATTATTGATCAAAGTCTCAATCTGATATTCCTTCAAATCGTTATATAGCGTGTACGCCTCTGCGGTAACAGACAGGTCGCTTGTGTGTACGACAACATTCACTTTAGGATCGATACCCTGAATAGTCGATTTAAGTTCTTCAAGCTTATCCAATCTTCTAGCTACCAAAATCAAATTTTTGCCCCGTGCTGCAAATGCCAATGCCGTTTCATATCCAATTCCTGAACTTGCTCCTGTAATCACTGTGTATTTCATCTTATTCTCTCCCTTATATTCTTTAGATTAGTGTAATTCCAGTTTTAAGAACGATCGTTCTTAAATGTGTAAAAAAAAGTAGTTAGATCTAACTTGCTGTTAGCATATCATTTCTAGAACGAACAGTAAAGAATTATTTTATATATAGAAAATATGCTTGGAACATACTTAAATAAGAATAAAATCACGCTATATAAACCATTTTTTATATCATAAATTAAGAATTCCTATATCGTTTTATAAGTTCTTTCATTGAATAATCTAATGTCAGGCCGCTGGCCATAAGTATAACCATCAACCTTTCCTGGCTACGCTAATCTGAATTCGACATCATCCATGCCAGAAATTCTCCAAACGAATCGGATACCTTTTCAACCTCTTCAAATTCAGGCTCACATCCACGGACAATAGCTCCACTGTCCGTTGTTAAGTCAATGGCATAGAAGGAATATCCATCTTCCACAGACATTACGATCGGCAAGTGATGATCCCACCAAGCCGTTATCTCTGACTGCCAAATAGATTCACCCTCTGCTGCCTCCAAACTAAGCATTTCAAATTCATTCCATTGGAATGCGGTCTCCGTGCTATTGTTGAACTCAGCCTCACAAATAAACCAGGTTTGCTCATCCGGTGCAACGCATTTTTCAACTACATTTAGAAATTCTAAATATTCATCTGGAAGTCCTTTATATCTTGAAGTAATGCTGCTGTTTAAATGTGACTGCGAACCGGATTTACTCATTATGTCCCAGCCCTTTTCCCCGGCCCAAGCCATAAATTCCCTAAGGTGAGTTTTTTCTTTTCCATTATTCATTTCCAATTTATACACCTGCCTATAAGCTTAAGAAATAGAAACTATATCACCTATTCGGGATTTGAATGGAAAATCCCTGCTGTCGTGCTTCAAAGAGAAAAACAAAAAGACTGGAGAAATGGTTGGGAAAAGCGGCAACCAACTTCCAGTCTTTGGTGGTTTGGGGACAGTTAATTTTAGTTAGGGACGGTAAATTTGAAATTGGACAGGAATCATTTATTTGTTAAAAATCCGCTGTCTCATCGCCTCAAATAACAAAATCGTTGCCGCCATTGCCGCGTTAAGCGACTCTGCCTGTCCCTGCATCGGGATCGTAATCGCATCATCTACCAAACGTGCCGTAGCATCCGAGATGCCTTTGCCTTCGTTACCGATCACAAGCCATACCGACTGCGTAAAATCATAACTATAACATGAATGCTCTGCCTGCAAAGAAGTACTAACCAGCTTCACGCCCGCAGCCTTCGCTTCGGGAAGCAAGGATTCCAACTGGCCCTCCACAATGGGCAAATGAAACAATGACCCCATCGTCGAACGAATCGTCTTTGGGTTATACACATCAGCACAGCCCGCGCCAAGTACAACCCCCGCGGCTCCAGCTGCGTCCGCACTACGGATGATCGTCCCCACATTCCCTGGGTCCTGTACACCATCCAGCACCACGACAAGCCCACGTGCTCCTGCGATCAGGCTTTCCAGTGGCTCACTGCCTTTACGCACAATCGCGAATACAGGCTGTGGCGTCATCGTATCCGTACATTTGGCGATAACCGCTGGAGATACACTAACCCACTCCACACGCTGTAGCGGATTCTCAAGCCCGGCGAGTTCGCTAGGTACGCCTTGCTCTCCGTCGTACACAATACACTCCAGATCTGCTCCGGCGCGCAATGCTTCCTGTACCAGATGAATGCCCTCAATGATATATTTATGTTGACGGGTACGATGCTTTTTCTCCAGCAACTGCGCCCATTCTTTTACACGTGTATTTTGCGGTGATACAATATCCATCTTTCCATCCTTCCCATCTGCATCCATCACTTCGGATACGCAAGCTCCATTTTCGTCAAATGATCCTTGTGACCCACAATGATCAGCACATCTCCAGCTTCGATCCGATCCTCAGCGTACGGCGAGATGTTCATCGAGTTCCCACTGCGGATCGCCATCACGTTACAACCAAAACGTGCACGGATGTTTAATTCCATCAAGTTTTTACCGATCATTTGCTCGGAGGCTCTCATCTCCAAGATGCTGTAATCCTCAGATAACTCGATGTAATCCAGTATATTAGGCGAGGTCAGATGATGGGCTACGCGTAGTCCCATATCCCGCTCAGGATAGATGACTTTATCCGCCCCAATCTTCTGCAATACCTTACCATGAAGCTCATTTTGGGCTTTTACGATCAGAACGGGTACACCCATATCTTTCAATATCAGGGTTGTCAGAATACTCGCCTGTATATCTTCACCAATCGCCACAACGACAACGTCGAAATTCCGTATGCCCAGCGCACGCAGCGCTTCTTCATCTGTTGAATCTGCCGATACCGCATGGGTCACCACATTGGACATTTCCTGAGTCCGCTGCTCGTCCGCATCAATTGCCAGCACGTCGAATCCCATGCCACTCAGTGCATTGGCAACACTTGATCCGAATCGTCCCATACCAATTACGGCATACTGTTTCTTGGCCATTAGGGTCTTAACCTCCCGCTGCTCTTCAGCATGACGCATCATTACGGATACCCATGCTAACGTAAATAATCCTTCGTAGTATACCACAAAGCCCGATAAACTTGAATGCGCTCGCGCTTCCCAGGGAACAGTATTAGAGCAGCCGAATATACGAGGAGGGAATTGCGATGCCCATTACATTAAGCCTGCGTGAAGCGATTGTTCATAAAGTTCATGACAAGAGTGATGATCAGCTCCGGGAGATGATTGAAGGTTCAGTAGATGGACCGGAAGCTGCATTACCTGGACTTGGCGCCATTTTCGAGATGATCTGGAAGAACACAGAACCTGCCAAGCAGGAAGAACTGATTCAAATCGCGCAAGAGCATCTGCACACCATTCCCGTCCAACCGCTTAGCTAATCGAAGCAGTGGAGGGTAAGGTAACCATCATTACGTTTGTTCTGTCTGCAAAAGAAAGCTTTCCCTTATTCGGCTGGATCATACCCGCCTCCAGGTAAGGTGTATAGCAATAGATCCCTCCGCCAATTGGCGGAGGGATCTTATTTTTAACAAGCTATCTCATCACATGAGCTTGTCACGTTTAACTAATTTTTTAACAATTCCCACGAAATACTTTTGTCTTCACTTAAGGCGCAGTCTCCAGGAATTGAGCTGTAGGATTTTTATCCATAGCCGTTCTCATTGCGTACTCATTTTCGAAGAGCACTACATAATTTCCTTTTTTATCTTTTACAAGCGCAGAGTTAATCCGGAATTTGCTTGGGTCCAGATTCTCGTCCACGATCCAGCGAGCGAACTGATAAGGCATGCGTTGTAATAGTACGTCTACCCCATACTCGCCTTTCATCCGGTATTCAAATACCTCGAACTGAAGTTGACCAATTACGCCGAGGATAGTCTCGTCGAAACTTGCCGTCTGGAACACCTGAATGGTTCCTTCCTCCGTCAACTGATCAATTCCCTTTTGGTACTGTTTATGTTTCAATGCATTTTTCACAGTAACTTTGGCGAAAATCTCTGGCGAGAACGTTGGCAACTCCTCAAAGATAACCTCGCTGCCTTGGCTCAGTGAATCGCCAATCCGGAAGATACCCGGATCGAACAAACCGATAATATCGCCAGCATATGCCTCTTCGACAATATCCCGGTCTTGTGCCAGAAATTGCTGTGGCTGTGACAGCTTGATCTCTTTGCCCACACGAGTATGCTTCACACTCATTCCACGTTGGAACTTGCCTGATACAATTCGCAGGAACGCAATACGATCCCGGTGTGCCGGGTTCATGTTTGCCTGAATCTTGAACACATAACCGCTGAATTTCTCATTCGTTGGCTGAATCTCTCCTGCCGTACTGCGACGTGGTTCAGGTTTCGGTGCCAGTTCCAGGAAATTCTCCAGGAAAGTCTGTACGCCGAAATTATTAATCGCACTACCGAAGAAAATAGGGGTCAATTCACCGCGTTGAACTTTCTCCATGTCGAATTGGTCGCCCGCAATATCCAGCAACTCCAGATCCTGACACAATTGATCATGCAGGTATTCTCCTGCCATCTCACGGATAATCGGATCTTTGTAGCCATCTACCTTTTGTACTTTAATCGTCGAGTGATCGTCCCCTTGGAACAATTCCACCTGATTTTTCATCCGGTCATAGACACCACACAACTCGCGACCTGTACCAATAGGCCAGTTCATCGGAACCGAACGAATACCCAGTACATTTTCAAGTTCTTCCATCAGGTCAAATGGGCTTTTACCCTCACGGTCGAGTTTGTTGATGAATGTAAAGATTGGAATCCCGCGCTTCGCACATACCTGGAACAACTTGATCGTTTGTGCCTCGACACCTTTTGCCACGTCAATCAACATCACCGCGCTATCGGCAGCCGTCAGTGTACGATACGTATCTTCACTGAAATCCTGGTGACCCGGTGTATCCAAAATGTTGACGCGATGATCCAGATAATCAAATTGCATTACGGAAGAGGTAACCGAGATCCCCCGTTGTTTCTCAATTTCCATCCAGTCACTTGTTGCGTGTTTGCTGGCTTTCCGAGCTTTTACCGTTCCCGCAAGGCGAATCGCGCCCCCGAACAGCAACAGTTTCTCGGTTAATGTAGTTTTACCCGCATCCGGGTGAGAGATAATGGCAAACGTCCGGCGTTTGTCCACTTCCTGTTGAAGAATATCATTTGCAGCTTTGCTCATAGGTTTAATCCCTTTCGTCCGTTCATTCACGTTAATCCGGCATAGCCGGTCCATCATTCAATCTTTATGCAATCCGGCGAGGCCGGTTGATTGTACATCAGTTTTTACGTACTAGGTATTTACACACTAGATTAATTTTACACATTTACAATGGAGTTCATCCTCCTCAAATCTGTGCTTTCATGTATACCGTGAACTGCTTCTTAACCCAACTCTCCTATTGTACCATAATCTGTACCGAAAATAACCGATTACTACCGCAGATTCTTCTCTTTTCACTTGCAAAAAAAAAGCACCCTTCAGCCATTTCCATGGCATCCAGGCACTCCTCATTCATTTTTATTTATGGTTTTAGAAAATCAATGCATCCAGCGCGTATTGTCCGCCACCTGTCAATGCCAGCGCTACACCAATCACCAGAATCGCGAGATTATATTCGAATCCGTTCTGTGTGGACCAGTATCCGTTCGCGCCATGGACTTTCACAATCGCAATGACCATCGTCAATGCAATCAGAATGCCACCTACAGGTGTGAGCAGACCTAGAGCCAACAGCAATCCGCCACCGAATTCCGCGAGTCCAGCCAGTAACGCCACCAATGCACCTGGCTTCATGCCCATCGACTCAAACCAGCCGCCTGTACCCTTGATCCCGTAACCTCCGAACCAACCAAACAGCTTTTGAGCTCCGTGCGCCATGAACGACAATCCAATCACCAAACGAATCAACAACAACCCTACATCCAACATCATTTTCTTTTTCCTCCATTCGATATATACAAAATAGTATTCTTAGATTAAAGATATTATGCACATTTTTTCTTCATGATTCTCTGTGACGCAAACCCCTTCAACTGGTTTACATTTTATCTCATGAATGATAACTTATCCGAAACGTTTGCCCGAATGAAGTTTGTCATTTGCGTAACTCTTTAACTCATGTATTGAGTATAAGTTACATACTTACTTTTTGTCAACAACTTAATTTAAATTACTTATTTCCTTAGGATGGATACCTACCTTTTCCCCCACTAAAAAGCCTGGGTACACCGCAAAATTTGCGATTTCCCCAGGCTCAGTCATGTTGTGTATGTTGTTAATACTGTTGTTAATGCCCTTACCCTACCCTAACCATTCACTTGCCAGATCACGCTGTCCTCGTCCTGACCATTCACCGGCCACCAGTGGAATCCATCCTGCTCCAGTAGCTTATCTGTCGCTTCTGGTCCCCAAGTTCCAGCAGGGTACGTATGAAGCTCTCCTTGATTCTGCCCCCAGGCTGCTGCGATCCGATCCACAAAAGACCAGGCTGTTGCCACTTCATCCCAACGGGTGAAGTACGTAGAATCCCCTTCTGCTGCATCGTGCAGCAGACGTTCATACGCTTCAGGCGAGTTAATTCCAATCATGCAGCTCTGACAGAAATCCATTGCGAGTGGCTGAATCTCAGAATCCGAGCCTGGCTTCTTGGCATTGATTTTGATATATATGCCTTCCATCGGATTCACCCGAATGACCAGCAGATTCGGTTCCAATTTATACTTTTTACCAAGGTACACGTTGTTTGGCATCGACTTGAATTCAACTACGATCTCGGTTGTTTTCACCGGCAGACGTTTGCCTGTCCGAATATAGAATGGCACACCCGCCCAGCGGAAATTATCCACGAATACACGTGCTGCAAAATAAGTTTCCGTATTCGACTGCGGATCAACCTTGTCTTCCTGGCGATACCCCGGAAGCTGCTTGCCACGGTACTCCCCTTCGGCATACTGCCCCCGCACAACGTTGTTGCTCACTTCCTCATCCGAGGTGAACGCCCGTAGAGAGCGCAATACCTTCACCTTCTCATCCCGAATGTCTTCCGGGAATAGGCGACTTGGTGGTTCCATCGCAATCATCGTCAGCATCTGAAGCATATGGTTTTGCCCCATGTCACGCAGCGCTCCGGAGTGATCATAATAACCACCACGTTCTTCCACGCCTACCGTCTCACCAAGTGTAATCTGAACGTTGGCAATATGTTTGTTGTTCCAGAGCGGTTCAAAAAAAGCATTTCCGAAGCGGATCACTTCAATATTTTGCACCATTTCCTTGCCCAGATAATGATCAATCCGATAGATTTCCTCTTCACGGAATACCTCACGAATCTGCTCATTCAGATGTTCGGCCGATTGCAGATCATAACCAAATGGTTTTTCGATCACCAAACGGTTCCACCCCTGACTTTCCAACATACCGCCGTCCCGCAAACTGTACGAGACACTGCCAAACAGCTCAGGTGCCAGTGCCAGATAGAACAGCCTATTCCCCGGCGTGTTAAACTTTGATTCCAGATGCTCCGTCTGCGCACGCAGCTCCTTGAATCCTTCCACATTATTGATATCCAGTGCTTTGTATTCAAAATGATCGACAAAAGCGTTCCACTCATCAGGTTCCCCCGCTGGATAACGGCAGAACTCTTTAATGGATTCATAGATGTCTTCCCGGAATTCTTCTGGGGACCTCGGACGACGTGCTACGCCAATAACCGCAAAGTCTTCGGCAAGCTTGCCTTCACGGTAAAGACTGTAGATAGCCGGAAACAGCTTCCGGCGGGCCAAATCACCCGTTGCTCCAAAAATGAAAAATACTGCGCCTGGTGTCTGTACTTCATCTTGCAATTGTTTTTCAACCATGGGCTCCTCTTTCTTCCGGGAAGATAACCTTCACGCTCTCCCCGAGCTATGTAATGGTGTTATATATGCACGACATACAACTGTCAATTACCAGCAAGTTCCTTCTTGGATGTGATGCCATTTTAGCATATCAACTGAATGGATGCACTATTTCAAACTCATTTTTCTGATAAAGATTCTCAATATTGGGTCCCAATTCATGAAAAATCCATCTCTTAGTATTCAATCGTAATCACCGGAAACCCCACTGTAATTCGATTATCAACCTCGTCCCCAACCTGGTGAACTGCGAGTTGCATATTCAACATGTGCGAGCCACTCTTGATCGATAGGGGCAGCTCAGCCGCCTTATAAGAGACACTTGCAGTGCCTGCATCTGTATATCGTTCGACGGAGGCGATATCCACCTTTGTGGACAGCTGTTCTTCGATCAGTTCCAGTTGCTGACTCGCATCATGTTCCGTGGCAGTAACTGCTGTACCTTGCACAGACATATTCCAGGTTGCCTTCATCCCTGAGTCTACAAGCAGTTGATCGACCTCTTCATGTAATGTCATTAATGCCTTCCGATCCGTGTGTGCATCCCCTGAGAGTTGTACGATGGCGTAGTATCCGTTGTCTCCTGTATCGACGACATTGACCAACATGCCTGCACCTCCAGTAGCCGTATCGACAATCTCTTCACTGCGGTAAACATCATGACCCGTCTGGCGTACCCGCACAGGTGGTTCAAGTCCCAAGTGACTTGCCAGTAACACGGTCTGCGCTTGTGCATCTCCCTTGCCTTCTCCTTGCCATTTAATAATTAGATGATCCACATTATCAATCACACTGTCAGCAGTATAGATTAACTGTTCCAGTTGGGCAGCTTTGGATTCGTTCTTCTCTGCGTATACCTGTGTCACACCAATAAGAATTATGATAGCTATTGCCAAGATACCTGCTGTCATCCAACGATTTAACATTCGAATCCCCCGCTTCTTTCTTGCATTCTATGAATCTATCAACAGCATGCCCCTTTCCCACATTAGCTATACTTCTTCTAAACACAGCAAAAAAGCCCCACCCACCATATTCATGGCAGAGCAGAGCTTTTCATTCATACTTTTCTATATAAATTGAACTACACAATATTTACACTCGCCACTCCGATGACAGAACAACCTTCCGATCGCTGTTATCCCCCAATTTTTTTGATTCTTTTTATAAAGGGTAAATCCGGGGATAAAGGCGAAGTTTATGCTTCCGAAGTAGCTTTCTTTCAGAAAGCTTTTAGCTTCGCTTCTTCAGGTTCTTTCTGTCCTCTCCGTTTTGTGTAAATCTTTAGTTCAATTTATATAAATCATCTCTTATCTATAATTTCCGCACATTAAAAGTACGGTTCTTTGGCTTAATTGTACATATGATTCTTCTTACTCTGCAAGTCCGTTTTTATAAGCATAGATCGCAGCCTGTGTACGGTCGTCTACGCCCAATTTTGCCAGTAAGTTTGTAACATGGAACTTGACTGTTTTGATACCAATGATCAGATCATCAGCGATGTCCTGATTTGATTTACCTTTGGCGAGCAACCGGAGCACATCCATTTCACGGTCTGTTAATTCATCGTGCAAAGGAGCTGCTGCCTGAGGCTGCCGGAAGCGATTCATCATTTTCGAAGCCACCTGTGACTCCAGAACGGATTGCCCGCGAGCGGCTGCGCGAATCGCATCTGCCACTTCATTGGCTCTTGATGTTTTCAACAGATAACTGAATGCGCCTGCTTCAATGACAGGATACATTTTTTCATCATCCAGGTAACTGGTCAATACAATGACTTTGCACTCTGGATACATTTTAAGTACCTGACGAGTAGCCTCAATACCATCCATTCCTTCCATAACCAGGTCCATCAGAACAACATCAGGCTTATATTCCTGTGCAAGCCGAATGCCTTCCTCTCCACTACCTGCTTCACCAACAACTTCAATTCCATCTTCGGTATCCAGTACCGCTGCAAGACCAATACGTACCATCTCATGATCATCCACGAGCAATACTTTGATTGACGTTTCCGTCTCCGTTTCGACTTCCGGTTCCATTGACATGTTCTTCCTCGCTTTCATCGTTCATCAAAGGTATCGTAATCTCAATCCGCGTTCCCTTACCAGGCGCTGTTACAAAATGTATGGCCCCGCCAATCTCCGTAACACGTTCACGCATGTTAGCCAGACCGTAAGAAGCTTGTTTATTCTCATCCAGATCAAAGCCTTGCCCATCATCACGAATCAATACCCGGATCGCATCAGTACGGCGCTGGATCCGTATCTCCATTTTTTCCGCTTTTGCATGCCGTAACGTATTGGACATAGCCTCCTGAACGATCCGGAACAGATGATTCTCGATGCCTTTGATCAGATCAATGTCTTCGTCCATTTCGAGCACAATGTCCATGGGTACTTTTGTTTTCAGTTCCATCACCAGATCACGCAGACCTTGTTCGAGATGTTTACCCTCCAGATAGACTGGACGCAGATGTAACAGTAACGCACGCATCTCGGACTGGGCTACCGAAGCCATCTCCTCAATCAGAGCCACCTGCCTCTGAGCACGTTCAAAATCCTTCTCCATCTTCCGTCCAACGGCCGTTGCTGTCATGGATATCGCGAACAATTGCTGCGATACCGCATCATGTAGTTCCCGTGCCAAACGTTGCCGCTCTTCCACAATAGCCGTAATTCTGGCTTGTTCAGCAAGCTGTGCATTATGAGTAGACAACCGCTGGAGCGTAGATATCTGATCTTCCCACTTTTTGCCGATTCGTCCGAGTTGCTCACTTAAACGGCCCACATCATCATCGCCCAGATCAGGTACAGTGCGTGATAGAGAGCCCTTCTCCCACAGTAGAAGTGTTTCCCGCAGCAGTTCGAGCCGGCGTTTAACCCGGTAACTCTGATAGAACCCAAAGACCGCACCGATTCCAATCAGAAGCAACAATAAGGCCAGACCCGATTGAATCAGATGACGCCAACCTGTAAACGGAGCAAGATAACCATATGTATACAATACATACAAAATAACAGCGAGCACAATGAAAACCAGGAGGATCCCTTCACCCATACTTCGGGTTACCATGTCGGTATGTCGTTTTGTCTTCATCGGGGTCTCCTCCTTCTCTTCATCTATTTTACTACGGATTACTGATGCTTAGGTCGCCAACAATATAAGAAATGACAAATTTTGCTTTATGTTCACTGGATTCATATCCAGGTGTTCTCCATACTAATTTGTTCATCATGCCGCTATCTTGTTCTCCAAGAAGATTAATCCGGCCGAAAAGAACCGATGCTTCAATCTCCACACCATAATCTTCTGGTAGTGTAAGGCGAACATTACCCATAACTCCTTGCAGCAGCACAATTGTTTGTTTCTCCTCCGGAATCGAAAGAGATAGATCGGCGTTAACCTCACCTATGGCATGCCACAGACTCATACTTCGTAACGTCCAGGATGATTGATCCCAGTAGTACCGAGCCATAAAATTCTGTTTCTTCATAACGCCTTCGTCCAGATGAATCTTTTTGTTTTTTGAATAAAAGTAAGCTAAAGAAGCCAGTACAATCAAAAATACAATCATTAAATTATCCAGCAATAACAGTGCCGCACCAATGCCAAGATACCGATGACCTTTGCGGGTATCCCCATTGCGGACTTGAAGCATTCCAACCGTTAACAGAATCAGTGCGGCAGCGGTCAGGAAGTTAATATTGTCATTCAATAACATCATTGTGCCAATAATCATAATGACAACTGCAAGCCATTTACTCTTTTGATTCATCCCGCCGCACCTCCTCTGTAAGTTAATCTCTCTTTATTCAACGGAAAAGCCATATCAGGCAATGAAGTCCTGTATGGCTTAACTTTTGTTCTACCAACCGTACATTATACACGATTTATAGAATATCATATTGTCCACTAAGCGAACAGTTATTCTTTTGAAGTTCCGTTCGCTTCATTCTTGGAACCATTGCCCATTTTATTTTTGAGGGCTTGTAATTGCTGATCCACTTTGAATTGTTTTTCCACATCTACAGGATTCGTATACGTGGATGATGTGTTGCGATAAGGTGCACGAGCTACGTCAGCCTCAGCTTCCAGTTGCATGATTTTCTCTTCCATGCGGTGGAATCCAAGTGATGCGCCGCCACTTTCGATCGAATGCAAGCTGTTGATGGAAGACATTTGTTTTTTAGCTTTTGCCATTTGTGCACGGGATACAAGTTCATTACGTTTGTTACGCATTTTGTAGAACTCATCTTTCATATCATGCAACTGTTGCAACAGATCTTTTGCTTGTGCTTCGGACTGTGCATGCAGTTCGCTGTACTCCGTAATTTTTTGATCAAAGTAGATTTTCTCTTCCAACAATTTGCGTGCCACTTCTTCCTGACCGTTAGACAGAGCAGCTTCTGCTTGGGACTCACGTTGTACCGAAGTACGCTCCGCTTCATCCAAACGTTGTTTCATGCGGCGCTCATTTGCCATTTGTTTAGCAACAGTTACCTCTGCCTCATGAATCTCAGCCTCCATATCACGCAAGTACTGGTTCAACATTACAATCGGGTCCTCTACTTTATCCAACATATCATTTACCGATGCTTTCGTCATATCCTTAATCCGTTTAAATACTCCCATTTTACTTTTCTCCCTTCTCGTAACGAGATAATTTTTGGCGAAGCTCTTCAACTTCTTTTTTCAGTGCTTTTTTCTCGATATCTTTCATCATGGAATCAAGTTCACTTTCTTGCGGTGCTCCTGCTCCGTAGGCGTTGTTGTCATAAGAACGGGGACCAGATTGAGGTCTGCCGTTGAATCCAGGGCCGGGACCGAAGTTACCAGGACCTTGTTGGTTGTGATTATTTTGAAAAGGACCTCTTGGTGGCTGATGATCATAGTTGTCGTATCCTCTGCCAGGACCAGGGCCTTGGCCCGGACCATAGCCATATGGATCATAAGGCGGATACGGTTCTTTTGGTACCACCAGTGCTGCAATAAAGTATATTAACAACGACGTGCCGCCAGTTACGAAGATACTGATAACAAAGATGATACGCAGCAGGGTGGAATCCATTCCGATGGTTTCGGAAATTCCGCCGCACAAGCCGGTTAACATCCGGTCACGCGTTGAGCGGTATAATTTGCTCATGTGCTTGCTCCTTTCGTTTACTTGTATCCTCTTACGTTGGAATCATAAGCATATGGATCAACGTGATTGGATTCCTTTGGTACCACCAATGCAGCGATGAAGTAGATCAACAATGATGTACCTCCCGTAGCGAAAATACTGATGAAGAAAATGATACGTAGCAGCGTGGTACTCAATCCGAGATTTTCAGAAATGCCACCGATCAAACCTGTTAGCATTCGATTACGCGCCGAGCGGTATAATTTACTCATTGTGACTACTCCTTTCTGTCATTGTTCAATTTTTGTCTTAAGCGTTCCAGTTCCTTATCCAACGTAGAGGATGACATGCTGCCAGTCACTCCTGAACCATCTTGATTCATCCGCCGGATATCGCGGAGACTTTGTGCTTCATATTCGAGATCAGAGACTTGATCATCCAGTCGGTTAAACATACGGGGTACATTCTGACCGTTGTGATTGCCTCTCTGGTTCATACGTTGCTGTAACTGAATCGTCTGCATACGAGCGTAGTAATATTGACGTTTGCTGTATACATTCTGATATTCAACCTTCAGCTGGTCGATCTGTTCATCCAACTCCTGTAATGCCGCATAACTTTGTGCATACAATTCATTGTACTGTTCCATTTTTTCCTCGTGGAGTATTTTCTCCTGCAAGGCCAGCTTAGCGAGATGTTCTTCCCCTGCTTTCAGAGCCATGGAAGCCTGTTCTTCCCGTTTGTTCACCATACCTGCTGCCTGATCGGCTTGTTGTTTCATTTGTCTGGTATGGCTTGCGTATTGATGACGAAGTTTCTCGGCTTCACCGATGTCTTGGCGGGTCGAGACCAGGAACTGGTCAATCAGTTTGACTGGATCCTGACTTTGCTCCAAATGTTCGTTCAGATTGGCTACGGTAATATCCCGCATTCGACGAAATACACTCATTATGTTCTGTCCCTCCTTTTCATAATCGTGAAAGCTTAGTACCGACCACGACGACTGCGGTTATTGCTTAGCATTGAGATACCAAAGATGATTAACCCGATCGCGATGATCGGTCCGATCAACCATGCCAGTTTACCCATCAGTGAGATGATACCGATGATGAGAACAATCCAGCCCAGCATCACATTCCCTCGTTTAACTCCGTAGTATCCCAGTGCAATCATCAGGACCGGAATCAGATAACCCATTAAGTGTCCAAGAAGTGGAGTTAACTTTCCGAAGAGGAGTAGTGCACCCAGCGCAATCAATACAATCGCCCAGCCATTTCCCTTATTCAATCTCATAATTGTTGTTCACCGCCCTTTCCATTCGTTCCTTTTAATGTGTTGAGTCATTTGTTCGTTTGTTTCTTGTTTTTTTGTTTCCGTGTTTCTTGTTTAACCTTATGTCCTTATTCTAGGGGATTCCGCGACTTTTCAAAACAGACCGTGGACGGTTTTTCATCCTAGACTCAGGTCGGGGATCTAGTTGGACCTTTGACTGTCCCTATATAAGACCAACGTTCTACCTAAGCTGAATAGCACTCCAAGATACCTTCTATTACCCGTATACAGGCTCTACTTCACCCAATATCACCAGGTAGAGAGAATGATGTCCATGTCTCTATTTACGTTCACACTGCAATTTCGTTTCTCATGATTCCGTTTAGGATAGTCAGTCCAAGCCGTTTCTCTAGCCTTTTCTGCAAGATCATCTATCAGCAATCCCTTATACCTGCTCCTATACCTCTCACAAAATTACTTATTTATCCAAATAAACAAAATTTAGATTGTTCTATATGTAAGCGTTTACTAAAATAGAAAGTGTTACTATTTCTAATGTCAGGGGTGGAACTGAAACTGTGCGACCAACCAGCTATCTCCATAAAATGATCATCTTCGGAATCCTGTTAAGCACCCTGCCCATTTTGTTAACGGGAATTGCCGCATTTATCTATTCATCAAACCAAACAGAGCTGCATCGTACGCTGGCCAACAGACAGTTGCTGGAACAAATGCAATCCAACGTTGAGCACAAACTCGCTACAGTTAGTTATATGCTTGATCAGGCCGTTCGCTCTCCAGTAACCCTTCGTTCCCTGTCTGCTTCTTCTTCACTAGAAGGGAAAGGACCTTTGCTTGCCGACAAGCTACAGAGCGAATTTCAGAATATGAGGTCATGGGAACCTTTGCTGGATATTACTCTGGTGAATCAATCTCAGAATTGGCTTATTGATCATGCAGGATTATATCGTAATACGGATTTTCCACTGGCTCTTCCCATGAAGGAATTGATATCGGATACGTTAACTTCTGGATGGCAGCTCTCCCCTTCATCGGTGTTCAGCAATGATGAGCGTTCACCCGGTACAGGTTGTATTTATCATATTGCCCTTGCGAGATCTATTCCGAATCTGAATACGTCTTCCGATGCTGCCCTGATTGCAGGAATCCCTGCATGCTCTTTGCAAAATACAATAGGAGAAGTCTCCTTAGGCAATGCTGCCTCAGGACTGATCATTTTGAATCGGGAACAACGTATCTTGGTCCATCCCGATCCTGTATACATTGGACAACCGTTGTCTGCCATTGGATTACAGGATCGGGATACGGAAGCCAACATAACCAAACTATCACCCATCACATTTTCAACAGGCTTTGAAAAACGGGAAGTTAAGATCGCCGATACACATTATTCTCTGACGTATAGCCCTTCTACCTTAAAAGGATGGACTTATGTTCTAATCTCACCTACCAATATTCTGACACAAGAATATATCGATATCGGATTACACACCTTGTATATCAGTATCTTCTTACTTTTACTCTCATTATTACTCGCCTGGCTCGGCTCCAAGCGAATGCATGTCCCGATTCGTAAACTTTTAACCCAACTTGGTGACAACCATCTGTCCAAAGAAGGAAACACATTAGCTCAGCAATCACCACCATTTTCTGATGAGTTCGAACAGATCAGAGCAGGGGTCTCACAATTATCTGCCTCTCGCTCCCAATTAGAGAACACACTTAATGTGCATCTATTGCAGATTCGCAATCATTTTATGATGAATCTGTTCCAGGGTAAGATCCCTGTTCATACTCTTCATGACACCCTGAATGAATATGGCTACACGCATCAGGTTCGGGAATGGCAACAAATTGCTGTTATTACACTACAGGCCGATCTTGTTAATCATACAAAATATAGAGCTAGTGATCGTGACCTCTTATTATTTGCTATTCAAAATATATTGGAGGAAACCGTTGTGCATAACCAACAATTGCTTCCCATTGTGCTGGAACATACAGTAGTCACGGTGATTGGCACCGTGGAACAGGATCAGTTTATTTTTTCACAGCAGCTATATGTATTAACAGACCAGTTACAACAACAGATGGATAAGATTCTGGCTCTTCAAGTCAGTATAGGATTCAGCCAGCCGCACAGCTCTCTACATCACATCCCTCAAGCTTACACAGAAGCCATGGAAGCACTGAGGCATCGGATGAAGCTGGGATCAGGCATTATTTTTCAATATGAGGACATAGATCATTACGCTCCCACTTGGTCCATGACCTACCCGGAATCATTGGAATATTCGTTGATCCAAGCTATTCAAAATGCGGACGAAGTCCAGGCCTCTGCTCTTCTGCAACAACTGCTTGAAGTGATCTTTGGTATGGAGGTTACACCGGAGGAGTATGAGGTGGCTCTTACGAGGCTACTCACGCATATTTTGCAAATGACTCAGGAATCCGGCATACGACTCGGACAGATCTCCCAAGGTCGTGGTTCGATGTTTCATGAACTTCATGCTTTGCAGTACGCTGCTGAAGTTGAGGATTGGTTTAACCATCAAGTCATCTTGCCCGTCATCCAGGTTTTTAAAGCAAGACAGTATGCCCAGTATCAGCATATATCTGAGAAAATGATTGCCATGATTCATCAAGATTATGATAAGGATCTGACGCTTGAGGAATGTGCCTTGAAGCTTCACTACAATGCCAACTACTTAAGTAGTGTTTTCCGCAAAGAGACAGGCTGTGCATTTAGTGAATATCTGACCAAGTACCGATTTAATATCGCTAAAAAATGGCTGGACGAAAGTGATCTAACCGTTAAAGATATCGCAGCACGACTTCGGTACAACAATCCGCAAAACTTTATCCGATCATTCCGTAAATGGGAAGGAATCACCCCCGGCCAGTATCGGGAACGTAAGCAGAAAGCAGAAGTATCGAACATCTCTAAATAAACGAGGGTCTGGTTCAAAGCGGTTGATGAATTAGTGGCTTAAAAAAGAGGGAGCACATAACCGGCTCCCTTAAATTACAACTTTACTTCTACAAGCTTAACTTCATATGTTTCAACCGTTCATCTTTTGGCACAGCGTTGTGATGCTTCCTAGTGTCATCTTAGACGTTAGACTACATTGTCTCCGTCTCAATTCCTGATTATCATTACACGTGCCACGCTTATGTGATTTATCGCTTATCCTTAGTGCGAACTGTTTTCATATTGGGCTGTTCAAGTTGAATTAGAATTTTACCAAATCTTCCTCCACGTGAGAAGGTCACCGTACTATCCTTGTACGTATCCCTAATGTACTTCTCAGCCAGTCTGAGAGAATCTTCATCCGATGGTAACTCATACGTATTAAGCCATTCTGGCAGCTGCTCGATAATCTCTTCCACCGGTACTTCAAATGAATTAACTTCTCTCGTAATAATCATCGTATAAGAATAACCCCTCAAATACAGCAACTGTTGGATATACCCCATATCACCGGCCTTGTATGAAGAAGTTACCCCCAGTACATCCTTAAGTTCATCCATTAGTGTGTGTTCCTTCTGTCCCGCCATAGTACTTATATACACATACTTCCGGGCACAATTGATCGCTTGCTCAATCGTTTCCCAATCCGACATCGCTGGACACATGGATGCAAATGCAAAGTCATATTTCTTCTCCCAGCCTTTATCCTGAATAGAGATTTCCTCATATCGTTCGTTTACGATTTCGATTTTGGATTCCAGAGCTGGAGGTATCGTCTCTTTCATAAGGGAGACAAGCAACTCAGAAGGCTCAACTGCCGTCACACTTGCCCCCTTTTCCGCAAAAGGAATGGTAAATATGCCTGAGGCTGCTCCAATGTCCAAAATGGATAATCCTATGAATTCCACACCCTGGTTTTCAATCCAGCCCATAATGCGTTCAGAACGCTGCTTTCCTTCTTCAGTGAACGACTGTGCATGATAATCCCTGGCCCATCGCTCAAATGCTTCTTCTGTATTAGAGGGGACGCTTTTCTTCTTATATTTTGAACTTCTCGGACGATTCTTCCATGCCTCTTCCCATACAGAAAGATCAAATAACAGATCGGTATCCGATACATTTTTTCCATTAGTCACTCTACTTCACTCCTTCACATTAAAGACTTTACTTATCTACAATATACTGAATATAATCATACGTCAATCTTTATTAACATCCATCTTCTCTTACTCTAGATTTTCTTACTGCACATAAATCGTTTCATATAAAATAAAAATAGCCCTACACATTGCATAAGCAACATGTAGGGTTATTCAATATACCGGCGAGAGGACTCGAACCTCCACGGTTTCCCACTCGATTTTGAGTCGAGCGCGTCTGCCATTCCGCCACGCCGGCATATGCTGGAGGCGCCACCCAGATTCGAACTGGGGATAAAGCTTTTGCAGAGCTGTGCCTTACCACTTGGCTATGGCGCCATATTTTGGAGCGGACGACGGGAATCGAACCCGCGACCCTCGCCTTGGCAAGGCGATGCTCTACCGCTGAGCCACGTCCGCATAATGGCTGGGGATATAGGATTTGAACCTATGCATGACGGAGTCAAAGTCCGTTGCCTTACCGCTTGGCTAATCCCCAATAAAAAATAAAAAAACAAAGGGGCGATCGAGGGGAATTGAACCCCCGAATGCCGGATCCACAAACCGGTGCGTTAACCACTTCGCCACGACCGCCATAAAAGGTTAATTTCTAAAAAGTTAATTGGCAGGGGCAGCAGGAATTGAACCCACACCAACGGTTTTGGAGACCGTTGTTCTACCTTTAAACTATGCCCCTAAAAACTGGTGGAGGATGATGGATTCGAACCACCGAACCCGTACGGGAGCAGATTTACAGTCTGATGCGTTTGGCCACTTCGCTAATCCTCCAGGATTACATGGTGCCGGCGAGAGGACTTGAACCCCCAACCTACTGATTACAAGTCAGTTGCTCTACCAGTTGAGCTACACCGGCATATTAAATTATTTTAAAAATGGTGGCTCGGGACGGAATCGAACCGCCGACACGAGGATTTTCAGTCCTCTGCTCTACCGACTGAGCTACCGAGCCATAATAAAGTCTAATCTTAATTCCTTACACTTTATATAGGGCATCAGTGCCATACAGCAGATGTAGTGAACAGTTTGCCTCATGTAAAGATTAAATGGCGGAACCGACGGGATTCGAACCCGCGATCTCCTGCGTGACAGGCAGGCATGTTAGGCCAACTACACCACGGTTCCAGATCACTTTCTCAAAGGAAAGTATAATTGCGGGGGCAGGATTTGAACCTGCGGCCTTCGGGTTATGAGCCCGACGAGCTACCGGGCTGCTCCACCCCGCGTCGTTATAAAGTTTATATGGTGGAGGCTGAGGGGATCGAACCCCCGACCCTCTGCTTGTAAGGCAGATGCTCTCCCAGCTGAGCTAAGCCTCCGAACAACACATTTATGATCATACCATAATCTTGTTGTAAAAATCAACTTCTTTTTTTGAAGTTATTATGACCCGTAGGGGATTCGAACCCCTGTTACCTCCGTGAAAGGGAGGTGTCTTAACCCCTTGACCAACGGGCCTTAATATTATGGCGGAGAGAGAGGGATTCGAACCCTCGAGACGCTTGTGACGCCTACACGATTTCCAATCGTGCTCCTTCGGCCAGCTCGGACACCTCTCCATATGGCTCCCCGAACAGGGCTCGAACCTGTGACAACTCGATTAACAGTCGAGTGCTCTACCAACTGAGCTATCAGGGAATATGCTTCAGAGATCGTTCTCTGAAAACTAGATTCGAAACGAAACACGCGAATGACAACTTGCTATTGGATAAGCCCTCGACCGATTAGTACTGGTCAGCTCCATGCATTGCTGCACTTCCACCCCCAGCCTATCTACCTCGTCGTCTTCAAGGGGTCTTACATACTGGGAAATCTCATCTTGAGGGGGGCTTCACGCTTAGATGCTTTCAGCGTTTATCCCGTCCGTACATAGCTACCCAGCGGTGCTCCTGGCGGAACAACTGGTACACCAGCGGTACGTCCATCCCGGTCCTCTCGTACTAAGGACAGCTCCTCTCAAATTTCCTACGCCCACGACAGATAGGGACCGAACTGTCTCACGACGTTCTGAACCCAGCTCGCGTACCGCTTTAATGGGCGAACAGCCCAACCCTTGGGACCTACTTCAGCCCCAGGATGCGATGAGCCGACATCGAGGTGCCAAACCTCCCCGTCGATGTGGACTCTTGGGGGAGATAAGCCTGTTATCCCCAGGGTAGCTTTTATCCGTTGAGCGATGGCCCTTCCATGCGGTACCACCGGATCACTAAGCCCGACTTTCGTCCCTGCTCGACTTGTAGGTCTCGCAGTCAAGCTCCCTTATGCCTTTGCACTCTTCGAATGATTTCCAACCATTCTGAGGGAACCTTTGGGCGCCTCCGTTACTCTTTAGGAGGCGACCGCCCCAGTCAAACTGCCCACCTGACACTGTCCCCGCACCGGATTACGGTACCAGGTTAGAACCTAGATACGATCAGGGTGGTATCCCAACGTTGCCTCCACGCAAGCTGGCGCTCACGTTTCAAAGGCTCCCACCTATCCTGTACAGATCGTACCCAAATTCAATATCAAGCTGCAGTAAAGCTCCATGGGGTCTTTCCGTCTTGTCGCGGGTAACCTGCATCTTCACAGGTATTAAAATTTCACCGGATCTCTCGTTGAGACAGCGCCCAAGTCGTTACGCCATTCGTGCGGGTCAGAATTTACCTGACAAGGAATTTCGCTACCTTAGGACCGTTATAGTTACGGCCGCCGTTTACTGGGGCTTCGGTTCACAGCTTCGGATTGCTCCTAACCACTCCCCTTAACCTTCCAGCACCGGGCAGGCGTCAGCCCGTATACTTCGCCTTACGGCTTCGCACAGACCTGTGTTTTTGCTAAACAGTCGCTTGGGCCTTTTCACTGCGGCCCCCTCGTGCTATTCACACTACCGGGGCACCCCTTCTCCCGAAGTTACGGGGTCATTTTGCCGAGTTCCTTAACGAGAGTTCTTCCGCGCGCCTTAGAATACTCTTCTCGCCTACCTGTGTCGGTTTGCGGTACGGGCACCATCACCTGGCTAGAGGCTTTTCTTGGCAGTGTGAGATCATGACCTTCGCTACTATAATTTTCGCTCCCCATCACAGCTCAGCCTTACAATGTGCGGATTTGCCTACACATCAGCCTTACTGCTTAGACGGACATCCATCAGTCCGCGTCACTACCCTACTGCGTCCCCCCATTGCTCATAACGGCTTACGGTGGTACAGGAATTTCGACCTGTTGTCCTTCGACTACGCCTTTCGGCCTCGCCTTAGGTCCCGACTTACCCTGAGCGGACGAGCCTTCCTCAGGAACCCTTAGGCTTTCGGCGGATCAGATTCTCACTGATCTTTTCGTTACTCATACCGGCATTCTCACTTGTATAATGTCCAGCGCTCCTTACGGTACACCTTCAACCCTTATACAACGCTCCCCTACCCCTGATGCAAAGCATCAAGCCATAGCTTCGGTGGTGTGTTTAGCCCCGTTACATTTTCGGCGCAGAGTCACTCGACCAGTGAGCTATTACGCACTCTTTCAATGATGGCTGCTTCTAAGCCAACATCCTGGTTGTCTGTGCAACTCCACATCCTTTCCCACTTAACACACACTTGGGGACCTTAGCTGATGGTCTGGGCTGTTTCCCTTTTGACAATGGATCTTAGCACTCACTGTCTGACTCCCGGAAGTAAGTCTATGGCATTCGGAGTTTGACTGAGCTTGGTAACCCTTGCGGGCCCCGCACCCAATCAGTGCTCTACCTCCACGACTCTGTTTTCCGAGGCTAGCCCTAAAGCTATTTCGGGGAGAACCAGCTATCTCCGAGTTCGATTGGAATTTCTCCGCTACCCCCACCTCATCCCCGCATTTTTCAACATGCGTGGGTTCGGGCCTCCAGTGCGTGTTACCGCACCTTCACCCTGGACAGGGGTAGATCACCCGGTTTCGGGTCTACGTCCACGTACTAAGTCGCCCTATTCAGACTCGCTTTCGCTGCGGCTCCGGCTCTTCACCTTAACCTTGCACGGGAACGTAACTCGCCGGTTCATTCTACAAAAGGCACGCCATCACCCCTAAAACGGGCTCTGACTTTTTGTAAGCACACGGTTTCAGGTTCTATTTCACTCCCCTTCCGGGGTGCTTTTCACCTTTCCCTCACGGTACTGCTTCACTATCGGTCGCTAGGAAGTATTTAGCCTTGGCAGATGGTCCTGCCGGATTCATACGGGGTTTCACGTGCCCCGCACTACTCGGGATCCGTCTCGGAGGGAACAGACTTTCAACTACAGGGCTTTTACCTTCTTTGGCGGGCCTTTCCAGACCTCTTCGCTTAACCGGTTCCTTTGTAACTCCATGTGAGACGTCCCACAACCCCAAAGAGCAAGCTCTCTGGTTTGGGCTTCTCCGCGTTCGCTCGCCGCTACTGACGGAATCACTATTGTTTTCTCTTCCTCAGGGTACTTAGATGTTTCAGTTCCCCTGGTATGCCTCTGCATAACCTATGTATTCAGTTATGAGTAACTGGAAATTACCCCAGCTGGGTTTCCCCATTCGGACACCCCCGGATCAAAGCTTGCTTACAGCTCCCCGAGGCAGTTTCGTTGTTCGCCACGTCCTTCATCGGCTCCTAGCGCCTAGGCATCCTCCGTGTGCTCTTAGTAGCTTAACCATTTTGTTCCGGTTTCGGTCGCTCGCTTCCCTTGTTTTGCTTGCGCAAAGCCAAAAGTCGCTCTCACCCGATACCATCACAAAAGCAATTTAACTACCTTTATACACTTGACTTGTTTGCACAAGTTCAGCTTAAAGGAATGTTCTAATTCGCGTTTGTTTCGTTTCGATATCTAGTTTTCAAAGAACAAGCTCCATGCAAAAGCAAGCTGTTTTGAGAGTTTGAGCTCTCAAAACCGAACAACGAGTGAGTAGTTTGTGCAGATCTAGTCTGCTATTTGAATGTTTCCGTTGCAGGAAACGATTCTCCATAGAAAGGAGGTGATCCAGCCGCACCTTCCGATACGGCTACCTTGTTACGACTTCACCCCAATCATCTATCCCACCTTCGGCGGCTGGCTCCTTGCGGTTACCCCACCGACTTCGGGTGTTATAAACTCTCGTGGTGTGACGGGCGGTGTGTACAAGACCCGGGAACGTATTCACCGCGGCATGCTGATCCGCGATTACTAGCAATTCCGACTTCATGCAGGCGAGTTGCAGCCTGCAATCCGAACTGAGACCGGCTTTGTTGGGATTGGCTCCATCTCGCGATTTCGCAGCCCGTTGTACCGGCCATTGTAGTACGTGTGTAGCCCAGGTCATAAGGGGCATGATGATTTGACGTCATCCCCACCTTCCTCCGGTTTGTCACCGGCAGTCTATCTAGAGTGCCCACCCGAAGTGCTGGCAACTAAATATAAGGGTTGCGCTCGTTGCGGGACTTAACCCAACATCTCACGACACGAGCTGACGACAACCATGCACCACCTGTCTCCTCTGTCCCGAAGGAAAGATACATCTCTGCATCGATCAGAGGGATGTCAAGACCTGGTAAGGTTCTTCGCGTTGCTTCGAATTAAACCACATACTCCACTGCTTGTGCGGGTCCCCGTCAATTCCTTTGAGTTTCAGTCTTGCGACCGTACTCCCCAGGCGGAGTGCTTAATGTGTTAACTTCGGCACCAAGGGTATCGAAACCCCTAACACCTAGCACTCATCGTTTACGGCGTGGACTACCAGGGTATCTAATCCTGTTTGCTCCCCACGCTTTCGCGCCTCAGCGTCAGTTACAGCCCAGAGAGTCGCCTTCGCCACTGGTGTTCCTCCACATATCTACGCATTTCACCGCTACACGTGGAATTCCACTCTCCTCTTCTGCACTCAAGTCACCCAGTTTCCAGTGCGATCCGGGGTTGAGCCCCGGGATTAAACACCAGACTTAAATGACCGCCTGCGCGCGCTTTACGCCCAATAATTCCGGACAACGCTTGCCCCCTACGTATTACCGCGGCTGCTGGCACGTAGTTAGCCGGGGCTTTCTTCTCAGGTACCGTCACCTTGAGAGCAGTTACTCTCCCAAGCGTTCTTCCCTGGCAACAGAGCTTTACGATCCGAAAACCTTCATCACTCACGCGGCATTGCTCCGTCAGGCTTTCGCCCATTGCGGAAGATTCCCTACTGCTGCCTCCCGTAGGAGTCTGGGCCGTGTCTCAGTCCCAGTGTGGCCGATCACCCTCTCAGGTCGGCTACGCATCGTCGCCTTGGTGAGCCGTTACCTCACCAACTAGCTAATGCGCCGCAGGCCCATCCCCAAGTGACAGATTGCTCCGTCTTTCCAGTTTCCTTCAGGCGAAGAAAACAACTATTCGGTATTAGCTACCGTTTCCGGTAGTTGTCCCAAACTTGAGGGCAGGTTGCCTACGTGTTACTCACCCGTCCGCCGCTAACCATCAGAGAAGCAAGCTTCTCTTCAAGTCCGCTCGACTTGCATGTATTAGGCATGCCGCCAGCGTTCGTCCTGAGCCAGGATCAAACTCTCCAATAAAGTATTGAAAAGAGCGATAAGCTCATTTTGAATCTGACGAGATTAAAAATCTCATTTGTGCTCCAGCCGATTCAAGCCAAGGCTTGTTTCAAACTTTCGCGTTCATTCTGCAAGCAGAATGTTTACTCACTCGTTGTTCAGTTTTCAAAGATCAAACACGATTTGTTTCACTTCTTTTTCGTCTTAACCAAGTTTCGGCGGCGACTTAAATAATGTAACACATTTTGTTTGTTTTCGTCAAGAACTTTTTTCAATTTCTTTTTTTGAAGCTTTAGTTCTTCACTTTTCCTCTGAAGAATTTATCGTTTGTTGGCGATAATCTCGTTTGAGGAACGAAATATAATGTATCATATATCGTGAATGAGAGTCAACATCTTTTTATAAATTATTAAACAAACAAAAAAGGAAGGTTTCCCCTCCCTTATGTGATCAATATAATGTCAGGCCTCTGGAGAAGGTTATGCCTCAATCCAATACCGAATCTCCCGGCCCTCTCCTCCGATCGATGGCCACCCTGCCGATTCTTTTACAATAGAACGAAAGACCAGCTTACGTATTACCAAAGGCAGATCTTCTCGAACAAATCTTAACTGCGGATGATGAACAAGTTCATTCATGCTCCAAGGCTCCTTGCGACTTCTTAACACACGCAGCAGCAGTTCTGAGCATTCACTCATTTTGGACATTACGGAAAACTCACAGGCAAGCAGGACAAGCTCTACTCGCTGCTCCAGCGTCTCCGAGCTTACGGTAAGCTCTTGATATAGTTTCCATAAAGCGCGATCCAGATTCTGCACATGTGTCCAGACAGCATGATCCGGATATATCCCCTGTTCAATCAATACAATTCTTGCCCAGTTCCCCAGAGCCTCTAATACATTGTAGTAGGCGTCTACAACATGACCTTCCTGAATATGACGTTTGGCCTCCACATACATTCTCAAGAAACTGGTGAATTCATGAAGTAGCTTCTGCTCACGCAATTCTGCCCCAAAGGTAGACAGTTCTTCTCGCAAATCACTTAAGGCGCTGTCCGCTTCCCAGATAATCTCACCTTCAATCAGACACTGGGTGAGATTATTATGATTCCCGGTTACTACACTACTCTTTAATTCATGACGGCTCGCATAGATCATCTGATAACGAAGATCACCATATCTGTAATGTCCCACCGCCGACTTCAATTGATCATCATTATGAACAACAAGTACTAATAATTCGAAATCTTGAATTAGGGAGCCGTGGAATCGCTCTCCCGGGTGGGAATAAGCGATAGCCCCAACTGCCCCTGTCTCTTCCGACTGTTCGGACAAAAAAGCAAGGTTCTTTAATTCCACGATTCCCTCCATACATTTCATGGCAGATAAGCGCCAAGTCAGTTATAATGTAATTCTACATCCAGACTGAAGTTTCCTTCTTTTCCAGGTCCAATACTACTCATACGATAGGAGCATTTTTCATGATTTTTAAATCAGCAAAAATTAATGCTTTTCGCACTTGGGGATTACTACTGACCATGCTAGGTATGGGCCTAATGATACTGGGAACAGCCGGGATTGTTTTCTGGGGACATGCAGGCAAGGTATTCGCAGCTGTAGGACTCGTCATCGGACTGATTGCCATGATGGCCAGTCTAGCCATTTATTTCTGGGCGGGTATGCTCTCCACCAGTGCAGTACAAGTCGACTGTCCGGAATGCGGGAAGTTAACCAAAATGCTTGGCAAAACGGATCGTTGTATGTTCTGTCATACCATCCTCACCCTGGACCCTAATAAGGCCAACATGACCAGTCAACAACTGAAATCGCCTTCTACACAAGCTCCCCCCACCGATGGTTAGCACAAAATGGTCTCCAACCGCTAAATGTCTTTTACCTTAATTTCATTGAAGAACAAAAAAAGGCCCGGTATGTTTACCGGACCTTTTTGGACTTGGCTTATAAGTGAACCCTTATTGCTGTTATCAATAGCTAAAATATGAAGTTAAGTTATAAGTTCTACGACCAATAAAACGGTAGACTGCACGTATGATGTTACCCAAGGAGAAACTTTGAGCTTAGCGAAAATAAATCAAAGCAATCAGACACTCTGAGTTCGAGTAAATTATTTCTGGTAACCAGCCTGCTTTAATACCTCCCATGCAGAGGCATTAGCAAAACTCCGATTCCATGCTGCTACTCCGCCCAGCTTCAACGAAGCAATCAAATCCACCCGCGCCTGAAGGGACACGGCATCTTCGATCCATATTTTCTTGGTAGCTCCGTCTTCCTTATATTCAACATAGTTTTGTCCACTTGCCTGATCCAGTTCGGGTTTGAGTTTCTTCTCTTGGATCAGCTCCACAATGGCATTCATGCCCACCGCTTTGGAAGACACTTTAACCTCCCCCTGATCATTCGTCTCTTCCGTCCATATCCGGGTATAGAGCGGAACCGCCATGATCAACTTGTTAGAAGGGACTTCATCCTCCTCAAGTATGCGTCTCATGGAAGCCTCGGTCCAAGGCAGAGACGCTACCGAACCTGCCTTAGGACTGGCTGCCCAATGTTCATCATAAGCCATCACAATAACATAGTCTGCAAAAGAACCTAATGCACGGCGATCCAGAAAGGCAGACCACATCTCACTGTTTGATTTTGGTGTTACATCGATTGATAACATCAATCCATGTATACGTGCCATCGCCTTGATCTCGCGCACAAACTGCGTAATATTCGGCCCGTCATCTGTATACACGTTCTCAAAGTCGATGTTGATACCATCCAGTTGATACGTCTGTGCATACTCCAACATCTGCTCAATAATATGAGTGCGTGTCTCGTAAGAAGCTACAGCTTCTTTTGTAACGTCCGGATCAAAGCTGTTATCCATGAGTCCCCATACTTCCATACCCGAACGGTGAGCCCAGTTCACATAAGCTTGGTTTCCCTTGCTTTTCACAGTGCCCTGTCCATCCGTAATATGAAACCATGTGGGGCTGACCACATTCACACCGGGCATTTTACCGATAGAGCCCACATCAGGCTGACGATTGTACACGGCTTCCCAAACCAGATTTACCGGTTTATTCTGCCACTTCTTCTCTGCTGCAGTCAGCGTATACTTGGGCAAGTCCACCTTCTTTTTCTCTGTGAGGACAATATAATCATTATCTACATATCCGGCATATCCATTATCGAGTTGAACAAAACTCTGTTTATCACCCGTCTGCCAAACACGTACCCGTGCATCCTTTTCCATGTCGGCAATGATTGGTGAGGATTCTCCCCCACGTTTATATAACGGCACCGTTTTGTCGGCTTTGGATGATAACGTATCAATCTCTGCATACTGTATCATGTCTCCACCACGCATCAGCAGCACAGCACCTGTTACTGAATCTTCCTGTACGGTTATGCCATATACTTCTTTCAAAGGTTTGAGCGGAATATAGGCTTCTCCGTCCTTAACCTCAGGCTTAACTGTCATAGGATAATCTTTGTGATTAAGTTCTGCTTGTGTGCTTCCATCTTTCATATGAAGGACTCGCTGAGGAGACGCAATAATGATATCTCCCGATTCTGATTCATAACGTATGCCTGCATCAATCGCTTCTTGCAGCACATCTACAGGCAACTTGAGTTGATCTCCTGTACCCAGAGCGTCTCCATCCATCAGTTGCCCATCCACAAAAATAGGCTGGCTTCTTCCTACCCAGTCGGGGTCTTCATGGGTCTGGTTCAACCATACATTTGTTATAAGCCAGTAAGCCCCCCCGGCGATCAGACAAGCCCCGAGAAAACCGGGCCAAAATGAACGTCGCTTCTGACGTGTATATCTGCTTTTTCTACCCAAACGTCTACCTCCGTTAATTATGCTGATCATAAGGATGTGCGCATAAGTTGTTATAAAGATGAGCATTTTGCATAAATGCTAAAAAAAAACGTGAAGAATCCATACTGAATTCTGCACGTTAATATTGTAATTCAACTCTCTTAATCCCTGCAACTTTTGCAAACGCCATATACTTCCAATCGGTGACCGTGTACTTCGAATCCTGTACTAGACTCCGCCTGAAGCTCTACACTTTTGAGTGAAGGATAGCTGAAGTCTTCAATCTTGCCGCATTGATCACAGATAACATGATAATGATCCGTCACATTGGCATCGAAGCGACTTGAATTATCTCCGTATGTCAATTCCCGGACCATGCCAGCTTCCAGAAACATCTTCAAATTATTATATACCGTTGCCACGCTCATACTGGGAAATTGGGGTTCAAGGGCTCGGTAAATTTCATCGGCTGTCGGATGCCCCATGGATTCCATCAGATAGTTCAATATGGCATGACGCTGGGGTGTAATACGGACACCGGTCGTTTTCAGATGCTCCAACGCATGTTGGACACGTGTTGCCATAAAACCCACCGCCTTACCTTTCATTCTCTGGTGAAGAGTAAGTTACTGTCTCCTCGCTCAGAGTTGATTCCCGGCCATTAAGAACGACAATCCATCTTTCATGCCGTGTAATCTTGCCAGTGTACATTTATTGTACGGCGATTACAAGTTTATTGTCAACGCGGCAGTCAAGGAACCTCTGTAGAATCCTCCTGGGAATTTGGTCCGCCCTCGGTAGTCTGTTCCAGATTCTCAGCCGTATCTCCAGAATCAGGTGTAACTGTTTCAGGCGTAGATACAGCCGGGTTACTCTGAATGGTGAGATCACTGTTGCCTTCAATTTTCACCCTGTACTCGCCCTCACCGAGCTGGCCTTCTATGGTTTTATTCTGTACTTTGAACGGCAGATCCGTACTTAGATCTCCATAACTGCTGGAACCCGCAAGACTGTAGTCTCCACGATCAGGAAGTAATACGTTAATGGCTCCCACCGCACTGTACACATCCCAGTCCCCTCCGACTTTGGTAGATACGATGTTAATACTGCCATTAAGTGATTGGGCTTTGATTCCCAGATTGGCTCCATCCAGCGTAATATTGCCGTTGCGTGTCTCTGCGATGAATTCACCAACGGAGTCCGCAATACTGATACTTCCCACTTGTGTAGCAAGATCTACATCGCCGGAAATACCGCGAGCCTTCATATCTCCACGGTTACTGTCCAGATCGACATTACCAATGGCGTTGGCTACAATGACATCCCCGTTCAACGTTTTCCCGGAGATATCTCCAACAGCATTGGTAATCCGGATACGTCCGTTACCCGTTTCAGCCAGTATGGTACTAATGGCTTCCGGACGGTTTAATAATATGGCTCCATTGGAAGTTCGAATATCCAGATTAAAACGACGATCATCCGGGATCGTAATGGTAAGATTCATCCGTGGCTGCGTTTTTTCATTGTCTCCATACGTCTTGCCTGTAGCTTTGATATAAATCACTTTTGTACCATCGGCCTCTACAAAAGAGGCTGCTGCAACGGCCTTTGCCTGTACTTCCGTCGTCTGATCTACCCAGATCACCGTCCGTACTTCAATCTCATCCGTATCTCCGCGTTGTACCGAGATATCTCCGTTAACACCTTCGACCACCAGATCTGACGTATCCATGCGAACAGGTACACGAATCGTGCCCTTATCCTCCATATATCCTGCCGCTTGACTATAGTCCATGGATGCCGCTCCGAGATTTAGACTCACTCTATTCCATAAGTGCATGTAGTGATCCTGCTCGGTGACGATAAATACGGAAGCTGCCAAAATCAGTGAGGTTAGAATGCCTTTGGCATCGGGTCTGAAGCGTACTTTGATTTGCTCATCAGGATTGCTCGGGTTATCCGATTGCACCTTGTTTCTTCTGCGTGTCCACAGGAACAGCACAATATATTCAACACCCAAAACAACGAGCAAAAATGGCCACCAGTCCACCATCTCATATACGTAGTCAGTTCCCCACCGTTTATCCAAAATCAACAGCACACCGACCGCTATGATTAAGGCGGCAGCCGTATAGCGGCCAACCCGGACTTTACGGTTCATCACGTTCCCTCCTTGTATCGTTTCCACTACATTTTTTTCTTGTTCAACATCACCCAGAACTCACGACCAAACAGAAGCAAACCGCCTACGATCATGAGAACCGCAAATGAATATCCGCCGTACATGGCGAGAAGCTCTTGAAACCAACGTGGTTTGCGGAAAAAAAGTACCATTAAAGATCCTCCCACAATGAGAAGTAATCCAAACGATATGCCTCTCTCCCAGACCATCATTGCATCTCGTGTAGAACGTTCATTTATCGGCTTGTCCGAAGTTGCCTGGGTTACGGCTCTACGTCTGCGCATCATGACCCAGTCCGCAGATTGCAACACATCATATACATTGTAAAAGTAAATAACCGGAATACACAAAGCCAGTAAGATGAGCAATGGCACATTAATCTGTATACCAATAGATGAGAAGTACAACACTGCTGACAGATCAAGCAAAACAAGCAACATAAAGGTCAAACCCCTCATGTACAATCTCAGATAAATATGACCCAGACCAGGAATAATGGCACTCAGTAATCCCGCAATAAACTTGTGAGTCCGATTTCTGACCGGTTTGGTCTGAACTGTACGGGTCTTTTTGTTCAATTGACGTCTCCGTTTCATAACATACTCCTCTCTTCTGATCTGACCTTCCGCTCTTCATGCATTTGGTTAGATAGTACCCTAAAGAGCAAGGAGAGTAACTGGAAGAAATATGGATATGACCAAAAACCCTCCGGCACTACTGGCCTGGGGAGGGTTGTAATTCATTATTCGATCGACACCTTGGTAACGTGTTCCCATTGTCTTAACTTGGATACCAAGCCTACCGTTTGGAAATCATGCGGTACCTGAACATGTAACACAATCTCAATTTTACGTTCAACCGACACCATCTCTGCGTAGGCCAAGTCTTGTTCATTCACGGTAATTTTACGAATTTTGATCTTCTCCTGCTCCATACATGAAGACAGTTGTTCGAGAAAACCGGGTTCTGACAAGGTATGAAGTGTAACTACATGCAGTTTGTTCCCTCGTAGATACCTTAGCTCTAATTTGTTAAATACCCAGAGATTAAGCAATACCAGAACGGTGGATACGATAGAGGCAAAAAAGAATCCCGCACCTGCTGCGAGCCCAATGGCTGCAACAACCCAGATTGAAGCTGCTGTAGTCAGTCCGGTAATGGATTTTCCCGTGAAGAGAATTGTCCCTGCTCCCAGGAATCCGACACCAGTAATTACAGCAGTAGCCAGACGCGCTGGATCAATCCTTACGTTTAATTCATTAGCAAAATCTTTAAAGCCATAAACAGACAACATCATAATCAGTGCAGAGCCAAGACATACCAGGATATGGGTACGCAAACCGGCAGCATGATTGGACCGTTCCCGCTCCAGGCCTACGAGCCCTCCAAGCAGCATAGCCAGCAATAATCGTAATAAAATGTGCCACTCATCAATGAACCAGGGATCGCCCAAAGTCGGTATTCCTCCTCAAGTTGTTAATATTATTAAAGTTTATTCTTGTGAAAAGTCGTTAATTCCACTCCAGGTGCAATCTGTGTGACCTCCACGGGATTAAAACCAAATTTGGTGTACAGATTCACTGCGGGCTGATTCAACGTTCCTGTGGAGACGATATAACGCGGAAGATCCGCATGCTGTTCCAACACATACGTCATCAAAGATGCCGCAATTCCCTTGCGAAAGTGATCCGGGTGCACCATCATTCGTGTAATGGTCAGTGTATTCTCCTCTTCCTCCGCTACAGCGACAGCCCCGATAAGCTCTCTGTCATCATGGATACAGCCATAAAAACTCTCTCCACAATCCCGAAGTGTCTCCATCGTATCCATCAAAGGAGGAATCTCCTGAAATCCGATGATTTCGGCTTCCAATCGATAAGCTACATGTTGTAGTCTCCATAACTGTCCCAACGTCTCCAGATCACTCAGTGACAATGGTTGAATGTTCATATCCGTTCCCCCGTCCGAAATACATTTGTATCTATCAATACCAAAAAGAGGCTGTCACAGGGACGAGCCTCTTTCTGTCCGGCCTCACCGGAAGGATTAGCGGTTCAGTACATCTGCAAGCAGTTGGTTGGCTAGAGCGGGATTCGCCTTGCCTTTACTTTCTTTCATAACCTGACCAACAAGGAAGCCAATGGCTTTTTGTTTACCAGCTTTATAGTCTTCCACGGATTGAGGATTATTCGCTACAACCTGCTCAACGATGGCAAGAATGGCGCCTTCATCACTAATCTGCACAAGACCCTTCTCTTCAACGATCTGCTGTGGAAGCTTGCCGCTCTCCAGCATTTCCTTGAATACCGTTTTGGCGATTTTGCTGTTGATTGTGCCCTTCTCAAGCAGGCCAATCATCTCACCCAAGCCTTGACCTGTCAGTGGAACTTGAGTCACTTCAAGGTTGCTCGTATTCAGGTAACCCAGCAAGTCGCCCATGATCCAGTTGGATACGGACTTCGCATCCTGAGTGTATTTCAGACTATCTTCAAAAAGATCTGCCACAGCTTTGGAGGAGGTAATAACCTCTGCATCATAACTAGGCAATCCATAATCAGCCGTGTAACGCGCCTTGCGCTCGTCTGGAAGCTCAGGTATGGTAGCTCTGATCCGCTCTTTCCAGGCTTCATCGATATGCAGCTTCACCAGATCCGGGTCCGGGAAATAACGATAGTCATGCGCCTGTTCCTTACCACGCATCGACAGTGTTTTCCCTTGAGCTTCGTCCCAGCGACGCGTCTCCTGAACCACTTCACCGCCATCATCCAGAATCTCAGCCTGACGGTATTGTTCATATTCCAGACCACGCTGAACACCACGGAAGGAGTTCATGTTCTTCAGCTCGGCTCTTGTTCCCAGCTTCTCCTGTCCATGTGGACGCAAACTGATGTTGGCGTCACAACGCAGTGATCCTTCTTCCATCTTCACGTCCGACACATCACAGTACTGCATGATTGCACGCATTTTTTCAAGATACGCACGTGCCTCTTCCGGAGAAGAAATCTCAGGTTCGGATACAATCTCCACAAGTGGAGTACCGACACGGTTAAAGTCCACCAAAGAAGCGTATCCGCCATCAATATGTGTAAGCTTCCCTGCATCTTCCTCCAAGTGAAGACGCGTGATGCCGATTCGTTTCGTTTCACCATTTACTTCAATATCAATCCAGCCGTTCTCACCAATCGGTTGATCGAATTGCGAGATCTGGTAGGCCTTTGGTGAATCGGGGTAAAAGTAGTTTTTACGGTCAAACTTGCTGACATCAGCAATCGTACAATTCAGGGCCATCGCTGCCTTCATGGCGTAGTCTACCGCCTGACGATTCAATACAGGCAGTACACCCGGATGTCCGAGACAGACCGGGCAGGTATGCGTGTTCGGCGGAGCTCCAAAAGCTGTGGAGCAGCCACAGAAAATTTTGGAGTTGGTATGCAACTCCACGTGGACTTCAAGTCCAACGACCGTTTCATATTTAGATGCGGACATTTCTATATTCCTCCGTTCCGGGCAGTCTACAGCTGCGGACGCTGCTTGTGGAATTCTGTATTTTGTTCAAACGCATGCGCTACACGCAATACGGTTGTTTCATCAAAGGCTTTACCGATAATCTGCAGGCCAACAGGCAATCCATCCGAGAATCCACATGGAATGCTAACAGCAGGTACACCAGCAAGGTTAACCGGAATAGTCAAAATATCGTTCAGATACATCGTAAGTGGATCATCCACCTGTGAACCCAGTTTGAACGCCGTAGTTGGCGCAGTTGGTCCGATAATCACATCATATTTGGCAAATACATTGTCGAAATCCTGTTTGATCAATGTACGTACCTTCTGTGCTTTCAGATAATAGGCATCATAGTAACCCGAGCTGAGTGCATACGTTCCGAGCATGATACGTCGTTTCACTTCCGGACCAAAACCTTGACTGCGGGACTGATGGTACAGATCCAGCAAGTTATCCGGATTGTCAGCACGCACGCCATAACGTACACCATCAAATCGAGCCAAGTTGGAAGAAGCCTCTGAAGATGCCAGCAGGTAATACGTAGCCACCGCATATTCGGTATGCGGAAGGGATACTTCTTCCCATGTTGCCCCGAGCCCTTCAAGAACTTTCAATGCAGACAAAACTGTCTCTTTCACTTGTGGTTCTACGCCTTCACCGATGTATTCCTTCGGAACGGCAATGCGAAGCCCTTTGACGTCACCTGTCAGTCCGCTCAAATAATCCGGGATTTCTACTTTTGCAGATGTCGAATCTTTGGCGTCATAACCAGCAATGGCTTGCAATACATAAGCAGAATCTTCAACATTTTTCGTCAAAGGACCAATCTGATCCAGGGATGATGCAAATGCAACCAATCCAAAGCGGGAAACAAGTCCGTACGTCGGCTTCAATCCAACAACACCGCAATACGAAGCAGGCTGTCTGATGGAGCCACCTGTATCTGATCCAAGCGTGAAGTATGCTTCTCCCGCAGCTACAGCTGCTGCAGAACCACCGCTGGAACCTCCTGGAACACGATCAAGTGCCCATGGATTACGTACAGGGGAGAAACTTGAATTCTCATTGGAGCCGCCCATGGCGAATTCGTCCATGTTGAGTTTACCAATAGTTACGGTGTCCGCAGCTTTCAATTTCTCGACAACTGTCGCGTCATACACCGGGTCGAAATTACGAAGGAATTGGCTACCACACGTCGTGCGCAGTCCGTTCGTAACGATGTTATCCTTAATACCTACTGGCAGACCAAAAAGCAAACCTTTCTCCTCGCCACTAACCAGACGGTCATCCAGTTGACGTGCACGAGCGCGTGCTTGTTCTTCATCCAGTGCCAAATATGCCTTAACTTTATCGTCATGCGCGCCAATGTTCTGATACGCCTGATCCACCAAATCGCTGACCGACAGCTCTTTGGCATGCAGCTTGTTATGTAACTCAGGCAACGATTGTTCAAATAAACTCACAGTTTTTGTCCTCCTTCCGGTTATCCGTTATTCCATTACTGCAGGCACTTTAAACTGCCCGTCTTCTTCTTCCGGTGCATTGCGCATCACCTGTTCAATCGACAGGCTTTCTTTGGTCTCATCTTCACGCATAACATTGCTTACGTGCAGAACGTGAGTGGTGGGCTCGATGTCTTCTGTATCCAGCTCATTCAGCTTTTCTGCATATTTTAAAATCGCGTTCAGCTGACCTGTCAGGGTCTGTTCTTCTTCAGCAGTCAAGTTGAGCCGGGCCAGCTTGGCCACATGCTGAACGTCATTATTCGAAATACTCATTAGCGGATGCCTCCTTCATTCGTTCTGATTCCCGAAACGACCTGAAACGAATCGCTCGTTTAACGGGCTAAAGTCTCAAGATAACTTTTTTCATTATAGGTGAGATAGTTCGACAATTCAATGCAAATGACCTGACAGGCTTCCGGGAAGCTAAAATCAAACTTATAAAATAAAAAAGAGCCGGCATCAGCCGACTCTTAAAATTCTAAATCCATGCACGCAGATTAACCTGCTTTATAAAATCCGCCTGTGACATAACATCGTTCGCGGTTTCCTCTTCCTCTTCCACAGCTTGAAAATCTCCGTTCATCAGATGATGAAACAGCTTCTCATTGTGTGTCGCAAGGGCGTAATCTATCAACGCTTCTCGCTCGACCCGCTCAGCTTCCTGCTTCAGCAGAACCTCTTCCAGATCGACGTCGCCGGATGGAACAAAAAAGTTCCGGTTCACCTGCGGCACTCGAAGCACGTAATCGAACGCATTGTCCGGATTCCGGTCATAAGCGATGATGAAACCATATTCCCCCACAGGAAGATTCTGCTCAAACGCATCCGCGACGATGACAACCTTCTCTCCTAATCGCAGCATCGTCTAACCTCCTGGTAGTCTATCATTAATATTTATTTGTATAGTCTACTAGAAAAGAATAACGATGTCTAGGAATACTAGAATTAAACAACATATTTGTGCAAAATCTTTTTTCCATTTTTAAAATGATGTTATTTCTGATTCCGTGCACCTGGCTTGCGCTGTGATCGAATCACGACAAACCAATATATTATAAGTGGCGTGGGAAATCCTGTGATTCCCCATAATCCCCATAACCAAGGGAAACGTCCACGTCTGCGTGCGTCCTGAAAGATCCATGTGCCCTGAACCAGAAGGAAAATGCCAAGCAATGCCAGCCACAGTGGAGAAATCTCATCCAATGAATAATGTATTTTATTCATGATGAACCTCCTTCCGGCGCCGTCCGGCCCAAATCACAGCCAAAATCACCGCAACAGCTGTACCAAGAGCCTGGATTCCCAGATAAAGAGCTGGAGCAGATACAAAAAATAATGCCCCAAAGGTTATGGCAAGCAATCCAACCAACCAGAAACATATCATCTCGATCCAATTGGCTCGACGTCTAATCTGTCTCCGTTCCCTGACTTGGGCTTCAAGTGCACCCAAAGAAGGAATACTTGTCGGCTCAAATGCATCATCGAGCACTTTCATGTGTTGCTGCAATCGTTCTACAACTTCTTGTTCTTGTGCATCATCTGATCTGCTCATCCTTATTCCAGCTCCTTTCTTAACTGACGGAGACCATAAGCTGTGCGTGACTTCACCGTTCCCGCAGGAATACCCAGCATTTCCCCGATCTCGTCATATCCGTATCCATAATAATGCTTCAGTAACACTGCAACACGATGTTCGGGTGTCAGTCTTGTCATCGCATCCATGACATCTGTCCATTCTTCATTCCGAGTCTCAAGCTGCCAGCGGAATCGACGTACAGCCTGATCCCGAATGAGAGCAAGCCAGTTCTGTTCTCTCTTCTTACGTCTTGTCTTATCGATATAGATGCGGGTCGCAATGGTGATCATCCATGATGAAAAGGCAGACGTGCCATCATATCGATGGATATTTTCCATACAACGAATCATCGTATCTTGCACCGTCTCTTCTGCGAGGTTAGCGTCCATTGTCACTTTCACAAGATACTTATACACAAACGTGTAGTGACGTTGCAACAACGCTGCGAGTGCGCTATCGTCTCCCGATACTGCTCTGCGTACCTCTTCAAGCTCAGCTACCTTTATCATGAAATCACCTGCTTCCCGTTCAATCTGGAGTTAATACGACAGGCTCTGCAAAAACGTTCAATGAAATCAAAAAAAAATTTAAACCCGACAATTTCCCGGGCAATCAGACTTGATTCCGGTAATCTTGCAGCTTGTCGAACCACGGTTGGTTGCGGGCTCCGTTTCTTAAAACACGGCTTGCCCATATATTCTGCTGAGACTTAACCACTTCATTGGTCACGCTAGGGTTATGTATTAAAGCTCGCTCAGTACCTGTTTCTCTTTTCCCACTTTCCAATATGCGACGGTTTTCTTCAATGATCGGATACTCGACACGCTGATTCAACGGAATAACTCTTGTTTTCTCCACTTTGATATTCCCCACTCTCATGATCTATATAAGTTGAACTAAAGATTATTTACACTGACACTACGATGACGGAATAACCTTCCAATCGCTGTTATCCCCAGATTTTTTGATTCCCTTTTCTTAAAGGGGAAATCCGGTGATAGCTTATGCTTTCGAAGTTGCTTTCTTGCAGAAAGCTTGTAGCTTCGCTTTTACAGGTTTTTTCTGCCCTCTCCGTTATTGTGTAAATGATTAGTTCAACTTATATACTATTTTTCTTAAACTCATCATTTCTAAATCAATCTGTACTTGCTATTGGTCTAAAACTGGCTTGTGATGAAGCGCATCTTGCATCTCTATGTAGCGTAAAAAAGGCTAATTCTGTGATAAAAAGGGGCTGAAAACAAAAAAAAGAACGCAAACCGGGTATAGACCACAGTCTGCGTGCTTCGCGAGGTTGGGTGTTTCTTGGTAATGCTTCAGTTAGATGATGCCTTAACGCTTGTAACAACTAATTGCTATTCTAATGAAAAAGTTGTCACTTGTCCAGACTTTCTTCACATATCATGTCGGATTATCTTGCGGACACGTAAGGATTGTTCTGTTTCTCATAACCAATGGTCGTTTTGGGACCATGACCTGGATATACTTTCACTTCATCAGCAAAGGTGTAAAGCTTGTTCTGGATTGAATCAATCAGATCCCGTTCACGCCCTCCTGTCAGGTCCGTTCTGCCCACACCCATGCGGAACAGCACATCACCGGCAAACAGGTCGTTATCACAAAGCAAACTTACACTGCCTGGTGAATGTCCAGGTGTATGGAACACTTTAAACGTATGACCAATCAGATTCAGCTTCTGCCCTTCGTCCATGGCATATTCAGCAGGATCTGTCGAAAGCGGTGGTGTCGCCTGTGGCCAATTCAAAGATCCATTTAATTTCGGGGTGGTGAGCCAGTCACTCTCCAAGTCATGAAGATAAACGGGACATCCCTTCAATTTACGGATCTCATCTACCCCGCCCATATGATCAAAGTGAGCATGAGTGAGGAGAATGGCTTCGATCTCCAAGTCTTGGATCGCCTTAAGTAGCGGCCCTGGATTCATGCCTGGATCGATAATGACGGCTTTGCCCGGATCATCTCCTTGTAAAAGGTACGCGTTGGTCTGAAGCGGGCCTAGTGTAAACGTACGAATGTTAAGCATATCGGCTTAGTAACCCGAAATCAGTTCACGCAGCTCACGGATAATGGCCGCATGTGACTCCGTTCCTTCCCCATAACGTTTACCAATCTCTTGACGCGCTACAGCCAAATTTTCTTGATAATCTGCTGCTTCACGATCCGGATTAAGGCGTTTGAATTCAATCATGACTTCCTGTACATGCTGCGGACGAGGTCCCCACTGACCTAACACATGACCACCTGTATCTGCAAAAATAACGACTGGCACGGAACGGCCACCCATCGTCAGGAACTCATCCATCACTTCCGGATGGTTCTCCATAATCAGAACTTCTGTTGGAATTCCTGAGATTTCAAGCGCCTGAAACACAACCGGAATATTACGGACAACATCCCCGCACCAGTCAGCAGCCAGAATTAACACACGCAGATCATCGCGATGGTTCAGACTCTCAAAGAACTCACGATCCTCTTCGTTCGACCAAGTAAAGCTATCATAGTTGGCCTGGAATTCACTTTGGTTCTTGGTCATACTCTCGATAAAATCTTTCGGTGGAAGACCTTTACCGAATTTGTGAGACAAGTTGGGTTTACCCATGACTAGACACTTCCTTTCTTTTTACGAACATTCATCCATTTAATAAGTACATAAACGATCATAAGGGCGAGAGCGACAAGCAAAATAGGCATAACATATGGTGCCGCTTTCTCATCAATATGCTTCCATTGATCTCCAAGAATCATCCCTAAATATATAAACAATGCAGTCCAAGGTATAACAGCGAGTGTAGTAAGCAAGATGAATTTGCCTGTGTGCATTTTCGTGATGCCAGCCGGGATGGAGATTGCATGTCTTACCACCGGAACAAAACGCGCTGTGAAAATGACACCTGTACCATACTTGCGGAACCACTCCTCGGAATGGTCGATGTGTTTTTTCTGGATGAGTATGTATTTACCGTAGCGTTCAAGTACAGGTCTGCCGCCATAACGGCCAATCCAGTAAATAAATAACTGGGCAATCACACCGCCCACAGTACCAAAAATCATAGCACCGAAGAAGTTGATATTACCTTGTGAAACGAGAAAACCTCCATACGCCAGCACAATTTCGCTTGGGATAACTTCCAACATTAATCCAAGCATGATTCCAAAGTACCCAAGACTTTGAATCCAATCGAACAATTGGCCAACAAGGTTATGAATAAAGTCCATCTCAACCCTCTTTCTCCATCCTGATTGGCGGTGCCCCTCCGCACCATGGATGTTCGTCCCTATTTTATCACAGGGCTGTGGACGTTGCTACTTCACGAGGTTGGGATAGTGTCCCGTTCGTAGCAGTCGGCATATGGTATGGGGAGAGGAGCGTGAGAAGATGTCACACAAGTCAATACCCGGTTCTCCGCCGGTCAAACATAAGCAATCTGGTCAAAACCTTCCTTCCGCCAGAGGAATTCGCAGAGCATGCAGCAAGGAATTGTACCGGACAGCCAAAAGGCTAAAAGTATATGTCTCTCCCGAACGAATGAAACAGGCGGAAGAATATTATTACGGTAAGGTGATTACAAATCTGCTCTGGATTGGGGAGAATCGCGACAACCGCAAGAAATTATGTGAGTGGTGGAACACAGATGTCAGTGCAGAGATCGCCACGATGTGGGAAGTAGACGTTGAACCATTAAAAGATGCGTTTCAGCACGCATTTGGCGGTTATCGTCTGTAGATTATGGAGGAATGAGGCAGATAGCTGTGTCTTCAAACCTACTGAAAAACGGAGCAATGGTTGAAGCTAATCTTAAGCGAATCTGAACATGTTAGGAACATGTTAGGAACGGGTAAGGGCACGGGCACTGTGTCCTTACCGTGTGATGTTAATGCCTTCTTCACGTACGAGCAAGCGATTGAGACAACATAAATGGGAATTGCTCATTTATGATGTAAAGCTTCGCTCCAGGTGGAATGCAGGGCGTCCTCTGGCTTGCGGATCGAGCAGAGCATGAAGCCGACCACCATGGGGAGTATGAACATAAGCTGAGAGTATATTTTCATGCTCATTCTCATACTCAAGCCCAAGCCCATGAGCGGTAACGAATCTGAGGCGTCTTATTCAACGATTTGAAGCGTCTGCAGAAATCTAAGGAACCTGAGACACGTTATATCGGAATTTTTGACCTTTTATAGGTTTTTGTTAGGGAATTTCCGGAAATAACGTGTCTGATGTTCCTTACAATTTAAAAGGAGGAGCTAAAGGCCAAATAAGACGTCCTGTGTTCCTTAGAAAATCGCATACCCATCCGCGAGGAGCAACCGGCTTGGACTCCCAGAATTTTTAGACGTTGACATCCATCATCATATAGCTTGGGTAAACGTCAAGATCCAGCAGTGATTCAAGGGCTCCGCTTGGTCAACTCTGGAGTAAACGGATGAGAAAAAGCTGAAGCAAGCCTGCGCAGGTTCTCTCCATAGCCTGGAGCATGTTCTTCCAGTACAAAACGACGATCATTGCGAACGTTTCCTGCTTCCACTTCCTCAGCCAGCAGTTGATACCGTTCATACATCTGAACACCAGCGGCGGCAGTCTGTTGGGCTCGATCCGTGAATCCTGCCTTCCATTCCCGCCTCGCTACCTGCTCCATCCAATACAAAGCCGAGGATTGGCCAATGCCATCATACCGATTCAATGCGATCGCTTGTTCAAAATATTCTCCAGCCTGCTGTCCTTCGTCGAATTGGGCTACCAATCGTCCCAGTTCGATGTAAATCTGAGGGTGCATCGGGGAATGGGACAAGCTGTTTAAAAGGAGTGTTTCTGCTTCTCGTACCGGGAGCGTTCGCGCAAAGGATATCACGATATCCGCCCGATTCGGGTTAGACTGAAGGGCAACCATAAGATGCACCTTCTGTGCTGGAGTGCCAGCCGGTTCAGACATCGCCTGATGGTACTGCACTTCTGCTACGGCATATCGGGAGGTCAGCCAGACTGTTCCACCAATCCAGAAAAGGATGATCATCACTGTGGATACCCTTATTAGCCAAGCAGTTACTCGCTGAAAAATATGAAAGAAGGAACGCATCGAGACAGCTGATGGGTGGGATTGGGTTGGTAAATATCGCAAGAAAAGAGATCTGGATCTGGATCTGGATTTAGATCTCGATTTAGATCCCGATTTGAATCTGATAGGAGTGTATTTTACAGTTACGCCGGATCGTTGCACTCCCTCTGTTTCCGTCTTCAATGCAGTTGCCCAAGCACCGAGCCAGATGAAGAGCATCCAAAATAATGTAAAGCTCCAGTCAAAGTCCATCGCCCCATGCAGGCCAAAAATAAGCACAGAAGGCATGAGCTGCGGTGCAAAATGAAAGATGCTTCGCAGGGTGAGGAGAAACCACCCTGCGACAAGCACGATGCCGATCATGCCCGTGTCCAGGGCGAGATCGAGCAGGCCGTTGTGGACCTCGCCTCCGACATAAGGCGAGGATTGAATGGCGCGGAATATGTTGCGCCATGTATCCCCACCGTGGCCGAGCCATGCGGCCTCGGTCCACAGCTGGAGGGCGTCCCGCCACATCTGTAGGCGGGACACCCCAGTGCCGACACCCGCCGCGAGGCGATCGGCGGTGGAGGCCACGGCCATTAGTGCGGCGGCGGCTCCCGCCAGCACAATGGCCGTCAGGGCAGCGGCGCGTGGAGCCTTGGCGGCGCCGCTGTGCCATAGACGGCACAGCAGCAGCGTGCCAAGCAGCGCAGCTGCCCATGCCCCGGCCAGTGCCAGCAGGCCGGGCACGGGTGCAGGCGCCAGCTGGGCAGCAGCCAGCTGGCGGTACAGCCAGGCCGCGCACGCCAGTGGCGCGGCCATGGCCAGCAGCAGCGGCAGGCGGGCACCGCGCCGCTGCAAAGCAAAGGCGGCGACCGCGGCGCAGCCGGTCGCCAGCCAAGCGCCGCGCGACTCGCTCAGCAGAAGCGCGGCTTGCGCAGGCATGAGCGGCAGCACTGCCGCGATGAGTCGCCCGGCCGGCACAGGCCGGGCTATGACTCGCGCGGTGGCTGTCAGCCGCTCCAATGCGTACATGCCAACAACGGCACCGTACGCATTCGGGTACTGCAATAGTCCGCCGAGCCTTGCTCCGGCGGAACTGATCTCGGGGTCAGCAGTCCGCATCACCCCGAAGGGCAGCGGCAATATCCCGCATACGGCAAGGATGCCGCTTAGCACAAGCAAGCCTCCTGCCATCTGCCAACCGCAAGCTAACCAACGCGCACCATCCGTGCGCGTAGCCAGTATTGCAGTGAGCAGCGTAAACATCGCAAGTAGGCTCCACCGTAGCATTTCATCCATGCTGCCCTGTTTACTCACCGAGCCTACCCATGCATGTAGCCCAAAACATGTCATCATCCCCAGCGGCCATAATACCCGCCACATTCCTGGAAATCGAAAAATTTTCTCAACGATTCGTTCGAGTCTCCCCCGACCCTGTCCCAATGACATGGGTATTCGTTCACTCGCCTTCTTGGGACGAATACCTACAAGGAAAAGCAAAAACATAATCAATATGCTTCCTCCTGCGATCAAAAGGACAGGGTACAGATCCGCTGAATAGTACAGCCCTCGACTCAGACATCCTGCAAGCAGCAAGACAATGGAGAGTATGCCTACCCCAACAGTCCAACCCCATCCTGAATAACGTTTACACCTCAAACTTTGAGAAAAACTCCCTGACGCATCGGTCTGAATAGCTCCATTTGAATTATTTTTATCCTCTTTTTTATACGTATCATCTTTGTTATATGTATCTTCCCTATTATATGTACTGTCTTTACTACCCTTACTGTCCCCATTACATAAGTCCCTGTTATCTACATATTCTGTACCATTTGCGTGGTGAGACCGTTCAAACGCCTGTTCCATCATTTCCTCATTCGCCGCATACCCTCGTCTATACCTTACAACTCCCTTATGCATTGTCCTATTCTTCATCCTTATACACCCTCCTTCCTTCCAGCACTCCATATGCATAACAAAAAGACAGAAGATCCCGATAACGGGTCCTTCTGCCTGATATACATCTGACAGTTATAATGTTGATTGCTACGAAGTATGTGCATAGAATATCATTTTACATTCAGGGACCCTAATTGCAGTATGTCCCTGGATTGGCGTTGGCACACTCAGCAAAGGTCGCAATTTGCGGAATCTTGAACGATTTCTTTGCTCGAATTTGATTTCCCATCGGCCTGCTTGCCATCGCCAGGAAGCAAATCGGCACAAGCCCGCTCCAAATATGGATCAGCATGAATGAAATCACGGAAAGCCGTATATTCATTCCACATCTCCGTCACTTCGCCAGCCTGACCGCGAACAGCACGAATCAATATGTTTTTAGGCGTATTCTCCATATCGATGAATTCAAGCAATTGTGTTTTGTATCCCATCAGATCAAGCAACTTGGCACGAATCCCATCCGTAGCCAGAGCGGAAAAACGTTCCTTGAGAATACCGTGGGACAACAACGGATTCATCACGGAAGCCTCTACTTGATCAAACAGTTCATGCTGACAGCAAGGAACAGACAGAATAACAGAAGCCCCCCAACGAACTGCCTTCTCCAAAGCAGCATCGGTAGCTGTATCACAGGCATGCAGTGTGACAACCATATCCACTTCATTCAATTCATCGTAGTCCGCGATGTCTCCAACCAGAAACTTCAGATCGCCATAATGCAATCGATTAGCCAGGTCATTACAGTGTTCAATTACATCTGCCTTTAAGTCCAGCCCAATAATCTTGAGTGAACGACGTTGTTGTACAGACAGATAATGATATAACGCAAATGTCAGATAAGACTTGCCGCAACCAAAATCAACGATGGTCAGTGGACGTCCTTCCGGCAGATGTGGAATGACATCCTGCACCATTTCGAGGAAACGGTTGATCTGTCTGAACTTGTCATACTTGCGGGCCAGCACACGACCTTCTTCGTTCATAATACCAAGTTCAACGAGGAACGATACAGGTACGCCTTCTTCTAATACATATTGCTTCTTGCGATTATGCGACAGATCCACCGCAGTTTTGGAAGCAGATTTGGTCAGAATGGATACTTTATATTTTTTGCTGATCAAAATTTGATAGTCTGCCTCGGTCGTACAGAGCAGCCCTTGACGAAACGTCTCTTCGCATAACAAAGTCATGCGCTCAGCCGCTTCAGCCGGAGTCAAATTCTCGTGCAGCACTTTGTTGTTATAATGAAATGCAAATTGATAATGCAGCTGATTCTTCAGTGTCACCGGCTTGACTTGCACTTTGGTATACGAGACATTGTCCCGTCTGCGCAGCTGGCTCCAGGTCGCTGTAATCAGCGAATTCTGTTCAAAGATGTCTTGTATAAGCTTTCGCAATGAATCCACGGGGTACATCTCACTTTCGATTTGGTTTGGTCAACCGTTACCATACCACAATTCCGTTCCCTCTCCAAGTAAAGGCATGTAACAGGCCTTGATCCAATCCATATTTTATGAGTTCATCTCTTGACGACTTAGTTCAGCTAGTCCCTCTTCAACTTCGTTCCGTGGCAGACCGCCCTGCTCCAGTTGTTCATCCGTGAGTGGGCTCAACCTTTCATAGAACGCCTGTACATCATCTCGGTAGCTCACCGGGAATTCAGCACCAAGCTGTAGCAGCCTGTACCAACTGTTCTCTGCCTGGTCATAACGCCCTTGTTGTTCACGATAAAGGGCAAGCTGTCTTTCGGTTCGAGCAGGGAGTTCATATTCTTTCGTAAGCCCCAACACACCCTCAACCCGTTCCGGTGCGTCCAACAACTTGGGATTAGCGCCATGATTTAATGCATACAGGTAAAAATGAAGTGATCTCATCAATCGAATGAGGGCGTCATCCTCTGCGTCCATTCTCTCCTGATCATCGATGCCTTCAACTTTGGCCTTCTCTTGATAGATGTAAGCCTCTTCTTCAATCAGCCTCGCGGCTTGCTGCAGATTATCTACCTCAATTATTCCGCGAAAACGGAACATTTCAATAACATCCTCTGCTGGCAATGAGTTCAGTAGAGATAAGTTCAACCCAAACTGCCTGCGCATCAACTCATCCAGTTCAGACAATGCCTCGGTGTGCTTACGTTGCTGTTTGAGCGTGAACACTTTGCCTATTGCTTCAGTCATTTCCTCCATCATGCGGAGCAGATAATCTTTTCTGAACATGCTGTATGCCCCCTCATCATTCGACCCTATACATTCAATCGTTCTCATATCGTTCCTTTATATTTATTTTAATTCATGCCATGACAAAAAGCCAAAAACAAGACACACGTGTCTTTGCTCTGGCCATGAACACACTAAACCCCTGCCTATCCCAAAGGGACGTGGCAGGGGCTCGGTTGAAATGGAACTGGTTACTCCTCCTCCACAAGAGGTTGAATCATCCAGAAACCAAACTATATTCTAATGATATCAACATAAATCACTTCATCAATTACTTCGATAATCCAGCCATAAATTGTTTAATGACCTGAATTAACTCTTCAGGAGCTTCATACATGCTCATATGACCTGCACCCGCAATCACGGCTTGCACGATATGTGGCTTGTCACTTGTAAATGTACGTTCTGGCGGGATAACAGCATCCTTCTCTCCTGCAACCAGCAATACAGGTAAAGGTGTAGCCGATAACACATCGCGGCGATCCGGGCGTTCTCGCATAGCAAGTGCAGCACCAACAGCACCTTGAGGAGCAGTCTGGTATCCAATTTCCTTCACACGTGTTACATGCTTAGATAACGATTCCACATGTTCCGGTGCAAACAGTCCGGGAACCAGTCCATCTACAAAATTCACGATACCTTCGGTCTGAATGGTGGATACAGCACGAAGGCGTTTTTCCTTGGCTTCTTCACTGTCCGGATAGGCTGTCGAATGAATCAGACCAAATGCATTCAAACGCTCCGGGTGACGTTGTGCAATCGAGAGCGCAATGTATCCCCCCATCGAGTGTCCCAGAAGGACCGCTTTTTCCACATTCAACTCATCCATCAACTGTAATACATCGTTGCCCATCTGTTCGATGGTATAACTTCCTACAGGTGCATCTGTTTTTCCGTGTCCACGCAGATCAGGTACGATACAGCGATAGCTGCGTGCCAGTTCAGGTACGACCTCATCCCAATACGATGAACTGCCACAGTATCCGTGGAGCAAAATGAGTGCTTCTCCCTTACCTTGTTCGGCATAACAAATCGTCGTTCCATCACACATCACTTTTTCCATATGAATCCCTCTCTCTGCGCGAATTAAATAATTCAGGTTGTATATTATTAAGCCTACATATCATGAATGAAACGTTTGTCTCCATTTCCATGCTTCAATTGCGGCATCTGCAATCGTTCGGGACATCCCCATAACCAAGTGAAGCGAGGTCATCTGCAAAATGGAATAGGGCCTTGGTCCATTCGCATTAACCACAGCTGCTACACTGTATTGTCCAACAGGGGGTAGCTTGCCTCCGACCGATTGGGCCGGAATGAGTGGGTTATTCGAGAGATAGTATGTACCTACCGCATGCTTTGGACCCAGACATGCATCAATCGCTATGATGGCATGGTGTGCAGGAATAAGTGCCAATTTCTTTTCCAGCGTATCTGCATCACAAGGGGAAGACAGCGTACCAATCACGTTCTCCATTCCGCTCTCTTGCAGTAAACTTCCTGTCATTGGACCCAGAGCATCCCCGGTGGAACGATCAGTACCGATGCAGACAAACGTGATTTCAGCTGGAGAATGAAGTTGAACGATGTTTTTGAAAAATAAGACCAGATTCTCTGCAGGCACGCCTTTGCGGACTTCCCTTCCTTGATGGCGAACCATTTCTCGCTTATACGCTGCCAAACTGTATTCCCTCCAGTACACTCAGGTTTCCGTTAAATCCTGTTGTTGTATCCATCATTGTAACCGATGCTTGGTTTCCTCGCAAAAGCATTAGCCTGAGCGCTTCCAATCATGATACAATAACAAGAGTTTCCGATACGGAAGGGATGAACTTAACGATGGATTTATCACAAGCAACAGCAGCCAATATGGAATATATGATTGAAGCGATCAAAACCAAACTTCGTATGGCAAGCGGTGCCGCCATGCAAGCTTCTTCATTCCCACTTGAGAAATATGAAGATCTGTTTGACCTGTATGAAATGATTTTGAGCAAGGAACATCTCAGTATCTCTGAAGTGGAAGCTGTCGCTTCGGAACTGGGTAATCTTCGTAAATCTTAAGCCAAAAAAGGACCTGTTTTCCACATCACCGTGGGAACAGGTCCTTTTTCGCTTAAGGCAGGTCAACCAAAACAAATTCGGCAGGTTCACTGTCTGTACTCGTGATTTGCAGATCACAGCTTTTGCGAATTCGTGCGGTATCCCCCGGCTTGAGGTTGAAGTTACCATCCGAACAATGAATCTCCACATGTCCACTGATCAGGAAAAGATGTGTCCGTCGATCTTCGTGTTGCGGGTACATCAACTTTTTCCCGGACTCCAAATGGGACAGATAACAGGTTACATCCTGGGAAATAGGCAATGCGCCTTCGCTTCCCTCGCCCCCTTGCCCGGATACAATCGGACATAGACGATTCAAATGCTCCTGCGGCTCTATTCTCCGATTCGTATAGGAAGGTTTCAGCATACGCTCCGATGGCAAAAACCACATCTGGAGGAAACGTACCGGTTCATCCGCTGACGGATTGGTCTCGGAGTGTTCCACTCCCGTACCCGCACTCATCACCTGGACCGTACCCGGTTCAAGCAATTGTTCTGTTCCCATACTATCCGTATGTTTGAGTGTACCTGATATCACATAACTGACAAGTTCAAGATCATGATGTGGATGTTTCTTAAAGCCTTCTTGCGGCATCAGCGTGTTTTCATTATGAGCCAACAGACAGCCAAAATGGGCGTTGCTTGGATCATCATAATCCGCAAAGGAAAAGCTGAATTCACTGTGTATCCAACCTCGATCCGACGTGTGCCTTTCTTCCGATGTCACCACTTTAATCATGTTCATCCACCTCCAAGGGTTTAGAGCTGCCACATTACCGCGGCAGTCCATGCGTGTATATGAATTGTATAGATGAATACCAGTTGGTATGTCATCTTTACCCGGGGTCCGGCAACTCTAATCACGCCCCTTCTTAAGGTTATACGCTATCTTCAAGTGAGTGAAGAATGAACTCACTATCTGCATGACCTACAAGGGTACCCGCATCATTTCGGATGTCCGAAGGGAACACTTCAGCCAATCGGGCAATGGTTCTCTCATTGGAATAACCAATCTGTTTCAGGATGGATTGGGTAATGAAGGCCCACTCTTCCTCAGAACCATCAAGCACCTTGAAGGTGATTCCCAGCCTTTCTTTTTTCAGACCAAAACCGAATACCCCCTTGAATCCACCCTTCGCTACAATGTTATTGTCTTCCAGCAACACTGAATCGACACGCTCCGTGCCACCTACCATCAACGGATGTTCATTCATAGCTGATGTTATGGTCTCTACAGCTGTTCTTGTGGAAGGATCAGCGATAAGATCCGGACAAGCGAGCTTCAGATAGGCGTTCGACAATGCCGACAACGGCAAAGAAAATACCGGAAAGCCGCAGCCATCCGTCCCAAGCTTAATCTCTTTTTCCTCAATACCTGCCAGGTCGGCAAAGGTTTCAAGAATTTCTCGTTGTACCGGATGATCCGGTTCAGCGTAACTGCCCAGATCAACCTGCTTCATCTGACTGTACCCCAGAATTCCCAGATGTTTTCCGGAGCAGTTGTGCAAGATGCGCCGTTTCTCTCCTTGTCCACGTAACCATTGATTACGGCTTTCTTCATTAAGCGGATAACTTGGTGCACAGATCAGGCATTCTTCTCCCAATCCGATCTTACCGGATAACTGCTCCAGCACCCGAATGTGTTCCGGTTCCGAACGATGCGAAGAGGACATAATGGCGATCTCCTGTGCTGATAGGTCATAGTGACTGGCAATTCCTGCCCGAATACCTGGAATGGCTTGAAAAGGTTTGGCAGATGAGCGAGTGAACGCTCTAAATTGAGGGTCACCAGCCGAGTATACGATTCGGCCATACTCATCCGTAATACTTATGTGTCCGTAATGGGCGCATTCCATAACGCCTGCACGGTATTCTTTAATTAACAAGGCACTCTCCATGCGAGTTCTCTCCTTTGTGCTCCCGATTTCATCTCTGCTTTGCGTCACGACGCCGCATGGGATATCTTAAATAGTATAGTACAAAAGCGACGTTTTTACAGTTTTTTCGACAGGCATTTCGGGTATAGCTTTATCATCTATGTTCATCTACTACAATAACTGAAGGAGAAACTCATTATGCCGCGCAAAACGTATTCACCAGCCTCATTCAGTTCAAATTCCGGTACGTTATTACGTCCACTCCTCAACTGGGGTATGGCTGGCCTGGCCCTCAGCGCATCGGTCGTATTTATCCTGGCAGGTCTGGGTGCCTGGTTGGGTGCTGATGTTATTATTCGTCTGGATGATCAAATTCAGCAATTATTTTATCTGAATTCAGATTCACGTCTTCATCTATTCCCTTACACTGCATTCATAACCGCACTGGGTTCATTCAAAATCTCTGCTGTGGCTGCAGGAGGGTTTGCTCTTCTTTTCTTCATTCAACGCAGTCCAAGGTTTGTTGTATATGGATATGCGCTCACGGGAAGTTTTGCCATGATGTGGATTCTGAACACCTTATTGAAGGAATTTTTCAGACGAAGCAGACCTGATCTGGATCATCTGCTGGTCGTTCACGGGTACAGCTTTCCCAGCGGACATGCCATGATCTCCATGGGCTTCTACGGCATGCTCTTTGTAATCTGGGCCATTGAAAGACAGCGACATAACTCTTCCGGTGTGTGGCTTCCTGTTCTAGGTGGTATTAGTTTTATTTTCTTGATTGGCCTCAGCCGAATCATGTTGGGCGTTCATTATCCTACGGATGTATTTACTGGATTTACTGCTGGATTGGCATGGATCTTCTGCATGGTTAAAGGTATTAAACAAAGCCGCTAAAGAATGAATTCCTCTAATTTCCAGTTCATTCCTCCTCATCTTTATTGTTTCACAGGGTTGCACGGGGTTTATATACGAAGTAAGCAAACGCGAACAGACAACATCCTACATCAAGTTTAAAGGAGGCGGTTGTTATGTGGGGCATCATTATCAGCATTGTGATGGCTGTCATCATCGGTTTGATCGGAGATGCACTTGCCGGTCACAACATGCCTGGAGGCATAATCGGTGCAATGATTGCCGGATTTGCCGGAGCCTGGCTAGGAGCACTTTTGCTTGGTAACTGGGGACCAGTTATCGGTAACTTTGCCATTATCCCTGCCATCATTGGTACAGCGCTCTTTGTTTTCTTGCTGGGGCTTGTGTCCAGACTGCTAAGACAGGCTGCCTGATTCGGGCAACAAGGTGTTCGTTGTTTCGTATTTGTTTCTTAAATTGAAGAAGGAGTGATTAGACATGAATAAAGCAGAAGAGCAATATCCTGTACAGACGGGTTCCACTTTCGCAAAAGGTATTTTCATCGGGGGTTTGCTGGGAGCTGCAGCAGCACTACTCTTTGCGCCTAAACCGGGACGTGAATTGCGTGGTGACCTTTCCGAGAAAGTGGGCATCGTTACTGACCGCACCAAAGAAGTGGCAACTGTTGTAAGTGACAAAGCCTCTGAACTGGCAAAAACGGTCTCTTCCAAAACTTCAGACATTGCAAAAACGGTAAATCAAGGCCGCAATGATGTAATGGACTCTGTGAGAAAAGCGTCCGCTGATGTGGCTAATGAAGCATCCCGTGCATCTGATGAAGTGGCTGCCGCTTCCGTTGAAGCGAAGGAAGATGCACGTAAAGAACTTAACTCGACTAGCCTGTAAGGCGATACAGATCGAGTGACTAATAGCCAGCTGCACTCCAGCTGGCTATTTTTTATCCAATGAGAGTTGAGGAGGACAAATAATATGAGTAAAGTTACAATCAACGGTAATACTCCAATTACGGGAGGAACACCGGCCCAGCAGTATGATACAAGCGAGCACCCTTTTGAATTGCGTCATGAGGTAAAGCGATTGAACACCCGTCTGGACCAGATTGCGGACAGCCTGGAGAGAGCACAGATCAAGGATATTATTGAGAATTACAGCAGTCCCAAAAAGCGGATTATTACCAATTTTACAGCGGGCATGGCACGAGGTCTTGGTCTGACTGTGGGTACCTTTGTTGTTCTCGGTTTGCTGGCATTCATTCTCAGCCAATTCGTGAATATGCCGATTGTGGGCCAATATATCGCTGACTTGCTTGGTTATATTGAAGATTACAAAAACTAAGAAACTAAGAGGACTAACCACCAGTAGGCTATCCCTTACGTTTTTCCATAGCTCCTTTTTTCTCTGTCTCTTCAGCTGAAGGCTGTGAAGATTTCACTTTGAGCAGATCTCCTGTCCAGCCTTTCATCATCAGCCATACATACATGCTGATCATGCTTAAGATAATGACAACAAGGACCAGTACAACTCCCCATGATTTGTCGATAAAGGGCAGGTTCTCAAAGTTCATCCCCCAGATCGCGCCAGCTGCCGTGGCAGGTATGAACACAGCAGTGACAATGGTCAGCGTCTTCATGATCTCATTGCCACGTACACCGGAGATCGCATTATCAATGGAGATTAACGTATCGATCTCTTTCTCGTAGTGACTAAACAAACGTTCCATTCGCTCTACCCGATGTTGGAGTTGCTGGAAATATCGATTTTCATTTATTTCATCAAGGTAAGCCTCATGTGAAGCAGCCATCAGTTCCGAGTAAGGGATGAACAGATTACTCCAATACAATAATTCAAATCGAGCGGCGAGAATCTGGTCCATCAAGGTGCGGGCATTGCGGGATTCCATCTTCCGTTCCAGATCACGCAGGTTCATCTCAAAATGATCCATCCCCACATGGTAGTAATGCAGTATAGCTCGAAAAAGTACAAACATCCCGTCCCTGGCTTCACTACATTGCTGTAACATATGGGCACGTTCATCCGTCTTCATAATGCCTCGTGTATTGTCATCCATATTCAAGGTAACCAGGTTATTGCGATCGACATAGAAAAACATCTGATTATCTTGACGTTTGTCATCTCTCTCATTCTTGACAGCATACAACAATGAACCAAATATGACTGGTTCTTTACCATTCACGAAACGGACGGACAAATAATTCGATTCCACTTCCGGAATCTTATGAAGCCAATACCGCATATCCGGAAACGCCTCTGTCAGCTCCTCCAACGCATCGTTCATGCTATCGGTGTCAGGTGCAACCCAATCCCACCATTGCCAATGGTCCGAGCAAGATAACTTGTCACGGCGAGCTTCCAACTTGATTTGGTTCATAATCACTTTATCCACTCCTGCACTCATGTTCTTCATTGCATGCCCATCTTTTTGATCCCAAAAAGGACACGTATGCATTTCAGCGCATTGACGTGTCCTTCTTTATGCCGTACTCAACAACATTAGGGTTCCATTTGTCATAACATTGAAGCATTAGACATGATCTGTTTCAGTTTCTCTGTAGCTCGCTTCTGAATCCGAGATACACTCATCTGTGAAACACCAAGCTTCTGGGCAATTGCCCGCTGAGATTGGCCATCCTGGAATGCTAGAATAAGTACCTGCTGTTCTTGTTCCTTCAATTGTCCCAATGCCTGTTGCAAGTCCATCCGTTTTTCGACCGAATCATAGTCATTAACATCTGCACTGATCAGTTCTCCCAATGTTGCTGCACTGTCATCCTGAGATAAAGGAGAATCCAGTGATACATAGTGGTAACATTCCCGACCAGCCAGAACTTCAATTGTCTCTTCTGCAGTCAGATCAAGGTATTCAGCAATTTCGTTCACACCGGGTGAGCGCTCCAGCTTAACGGTTAACTCATCAATGGCATGTTGCACAAGGGCTCCCTTTTCCTTAATCCTCCGGGGCACCTGAATATACCAGGATTTATCACGCAAGTAGTTCTTCATATGACCGATCATGCTCTTCATGGCATAAGGTTCAAACGGAATACCCAGGTTGATATCGTATTGCTTAAGCAAACGAATCAAAGCCATCTGCCCGGTCTGATACAAGTCTTCGTATAGATCGGGGCGATTCCGAGCGATTTTACCTGCTGCCATCTTGACCATTGGTTCATATTTACGGATGAGAACTGTTGCAATTTCATTATCTAGGGTCTGCTGGTATTCCCAGATCAAACCTATAGCTTCAGACATGGACTCTGGGGGAGTCACTTTTTCATTCATACTTTCTCCTCACTTCTTGCAAGACGTTTTACGAGTACTACTTTCGTACCTTTGCCCGTCTCACTTTCCACACTGACATCATCCATCAAGGCTTGCATCAGGTAGAACCCAAGTCCGCCAATCTGTGCTTCCGTCAGTTCTTTGTCGTGTAGACCGGCACGTGACACAGCAGGGTTCATGTTCTCGAAGCTGGCACCTTCGTCCTTGACAATAATGGACAATGTTTCGCCATCCACTTCGAATACAACTTCAACCATGCCGCCTTCGTGTGAGTAGGCATACAATACAGAGTTGTTACAGGCCTCGGATACAGCAACTTTCATATCCTCAATGTCTTCGTAGGAAAATCCCATTTTGGATGCTACTCCATAGAGATTGAGTCTTACAATATCAACGTAATCAGCTGTCGCAGGTAAATTAAGGGTGACTCTTTGAACTTCTGCATTCATTCCTTTTTCGATCCTTTCCTATTGGGAATTCTTCTGTGTGACAAAGAATTTGGCGATGCCCGTCATGTCAAAAAGTTTCTGAATCTGCGCAGGAACTTCCTGTACTTCAAAGCGAGCTTCCATTCCATGTCTGGCCTTCAGAACAGATAACAGGATACCAATCCCTGTACTATCGATATACTTCAATTCTTTCATGTTAATCACAAGATCCTGTTCCTTGTTATCCACGAGCGGCTCCATCACCAAGCGGAAGTCAGGAGCAACCGACAAATCCAGTTCGCCAGTCAGATACACCGTGCACACGCCGTCCTGAGTTTCAGTTCTTGCATTGAATTTTTCATTTTTATTTGTATTCATTAGACATCTCTCTCCTGATCAATGGTTTCCTTACCTAATAACCCAACTTCAGCATGAGTGAATCAGAAAGAAGTTTGGAAAATGTTTCAATTGGCCTGATTCATGGCTGAAGGGCCTGGTTCTAACATTTGTCGTTGTTTCTGAAACTGGGCTATTTTCTGTTTTACATTGCCCATTTTCACCGGTTTACTAATATAATCATCCATGCCGGCAGCAATACAGCGCTGCTGAATACCTTCCATTACGTTAGCAGTCATGGCTATAATGATTGGCTGATTAGACTGGGACAGACTCTCTCGAATCCGCCGTGTACATTCCAAACCGTCCATCACAGGCATCTGCAGATCCATAAACACATAGTCATAGGGATAACGGCTGCCGTTTACCATATCGAGTGCGCTCTGTCCATCTTCAGCAATGTCTGAGAGCAACCCCAGCTTACCAAGCATAATCGCCATCAACTTCTGGTTGATCGGATGATCATCCACAATTAATACCGTAGGATATTTATTCTCATTTTTCACATCCGTTGGTTTCTCTTCCCCGTTCCCCTGGACCAGTTCAGTTTCTACATAACGTTTCGCCTGAATTGTAAATACAAACGTTGCTCCCCGTTGCTCTGTTGTATCCAGATAGATCTGTCCACCCATCATTTCAACCAGAGTCTTGCATATTGCCAGTCCTAAGCCAGTTCCACCGTATTTACGTGTCATGGATGTATCCAGCTGGGAAAACGGCTGGAACAGGCGATCAACTTTGTCTGAAGCGATACCTATCCCGGTGTCTTTAACGGCAAACTCCAATGCCATTTCTCCATCCTCTTCTTCCTTAACTGACACGATCAGATAAACTCCACCCTGATCGGTAAATTTGATCGCATTGGCAATAAGATTCAAGAGAACCTGACGGAGCCTTGCCATATCTCCATAGATTAATTCAGGTACAGAATCTTCCAGGAAATAATCCAGTTCCAGATTCTTTTTGCCTGCTTCTGCAGCAAACAATCCCAACACTTCCCGAATACAGGAGACAATTTCAAAAGGATGCTCTTCCAGTTCCATTTTGCCGGATTCCATCTTGGTAAAATCAAGAATGTCGTTGATGACCGTGACAAGTGCATCTGCGCTGCGACGAACGATGTCTGCATATTCCTTCTGATCTTCCCTCAGTTCCGTTTCCATCAGCAGATCAACCATACCGATAACTCCGTTCATCGGTGTACGAATCTCATGACTCATCATTGCCAGGAACTCAGTCTTTGCATTGGCTGCAATTTCTGCTTCTTCCTTGGCCTGAATGAGTTGTTGGTTCATCTTCTCCAGTTCCTGTGTCTTCTGGTGAAGAAGCATGGTCTGTGTCTTCAAACGTTTATTGGTGATAAACATCTCCACAAAGCCCTCGATTTTGGATTTCAAAATCTGAGGAATAAATGGCTTAACCATGTAATCAATGGCCCCGGCTGAATATCCGGCAAACAAGTGCTCCGCTTCTCTGCTATTGGCAGAGATGAATATAATCGGCACATCCTTGGACTTGTCCCGTGCCTTAATTAACTTTGCTGTCTCAATTCCGTCCATTCCAGGCATCTGCACATCGAGAACGATAACCGCAAATTCGTCTTTTAGCAGACAGCGGAGTGCCTCTTCTCCGGAAGTTGCCTTAACGAGTTTATATTGTTCCGATTCCAGAACTGCTTCAAGAGCAAGCAAGTTCTCAGGGCGGTCATCTACCAATAATATGTGGATTGGTTCATTGAGCCCCATGGCTAACCCTAACCCCCTATTTGATCTTCCGGTATATTTTTTCGGTCCGGTCTAACGGCTCATAGGTATCACTGAACTCTGTAAAATGTATCGATTCTTTCGACCCCAGAACCAGAATACCAAAGTGGCTCAAGCTCTCATGAAACAGCCCATGCACATGGTTCCGCAGTTCATCATTAAAATAAATCATGACATTACGGCAAAAGATAACATTAAACTCGTTAAATGACCGGTCTGTTGCCAGGTTGTGCTCGGCGAAAATGATGTTCTTCCTTAGAAAAGGATGAAATATCACCGAATTGTATTTCGCTGTATAGTACTCGGAGAAGGCTCTGGTACCCCCTGCCTCCAAATAATTTGTAGTAAATAGTTTCATTTTCTCAATACCATATACGCCTTCTTTGGCCTGTTGCAAAGAGCGATCATTCATATCCGTTGCGTAGATTCTTGCCTTGTCATACAGTCCTTCCTCATGCAACATGATGGCCATGGAATAAACTTCCTCTCCCGTAGAACATCCCGCATGCCATATTCGGATATACGGGTAGGTTCTCAGGATCGGAATAATCTGTTCCCGAAACATTCGGAAAAGCGAAGGATCTCGAAACATTTCCGTTACAGGGATGGATAAGTTCTGTACAAAACGTTCAAACGCGGAACGGTCATGAAGAACACGCTCCTGCAAGCCGGAGATGCTTTTAACACCTTCAGCATGTGCATGATGCCAGATTCTTCGTTTCAGGGATGGCAGTGCATAGTTTCTAAAATCATATCCATATAAACGGTGCATGCCTTCCAACAGCAACTCAATCTCGATCAGCTCGCGTTCTTCATCTTGCGGCATACGGACCAAATCTGCCCCCGTCTCGGTAGGTTCCCACGGTGTCATAAGTTCTCTCCACTTCTTCATTTGTTACTTGCGTATTCGTCGTATTGTCTTTCATTACCCAAACAATGAACATCCGAATAATGAACTTACGAATACAGCCATACGCGCATTAAGGATAACAATTGATCTGTCTGGATCGGTTTTTTCACATAATCAGATGCTCCGGCCTCAATACATTTGCCGCGATCCTCTTTCATGGCTTTGGCCGTAAGCGCAATAATCGGCAACTTTTCAAACTGCGGGATCTGTCTGATTCGTGTCATCGCTTCATAACCGTCCATCTCTGGCATCATCATATCCATCAGTACCAGATCAAATTCCGGATTTTTGTCCAAAATCTCCAAAGCCTCTCGGCCGTTCTCAGCAAACGTCACATCCATCCGATAGCCTTCAAGAACGCTTGAAAGGGCAAATACGTTACGAATATCGTCATCTACAAGCAATATTTTCTTGCCTTCAAACAACGTTTCTTTGTTGTGTAGTTTCTGTAAGATTCGACGCTTGTCTTCCGGCAAATTGGCTTCTACCCGATGCAGGAACAAAGTCGTCTCATCCAGCAGACGTTCCGGTGACTTCACATCCTTGATAATGATGGATTCCGCATATTTGCGCAGCTTCATCTCTTCCTTGGAATCCAGTTCTTTGCCTGTATAAATTATAATCGGCAGATCGTTCAGATATTCATCATCACGAATCTGGTCGAGCAACTCAAACCCGGTCATATCCGTTAACATCAGATCCAGTACCATGCAGTCATAACGCTGGCTGTGTAATTCATTCAATGCCTCACTACCTGTCGATACAGCGGTGATTGCAACATCATCGTGACCAATCAATTCAATAATGGCTTTACGCTGAATTTCATCATCTTCGACAATCAACAGTCGTTTCAATTGATTCTCGGTATATGATTTGATATGCGAGAATGCTTTATCCAGTGAATCCTTGCTCGAAGGTTTTTTCAGATACGCAATGGCGCCCATCATCAGACCTTGCTTCATATCATCAATGACTGAAATCACATGAACCGGAATGTGGCGTGTTGCCGAACTGCTCTTCAGCTCGCCCAGAATGGTCCAACCATCCATCACCGGCAATTGAATATCCAGGATAATGGCATCCGGCAGATATTGACGTGCCATTTCTAGTCCTTTATCACCTTGAAGGGCAACAAGTGCTTTGAATCCTCTTCCTCTCGCCATATCCATCAAAATATGTGCAAAGTTCACGTCATCCTCAATGATGAGCAGGATTTTGTCACCTTCCATCAGATTCTCCTGATCATCTTCGATCTGCGTGACATCTGGAGTATGGGTAGGAGACAGATCTGTACCTACGCTACGCTCCGGATCAGGAGAGAGAATGGACTGATGACTTGAAAGCATGGTCCGTGCTTCGATGGACTTTTCATAAAGATCCTCTGAGGAAACAGCTGCTTCTCTTGAAGCACCTTCCTCCGCCAAGGCTTCCTCTTCATGATTATCCGGCAGGTATAAGGTAAAGCAGCTACCTTCTCCCTCGGATGATTCCACCTGTATTGCACCACCAAGCAAACGTGCCAGTTCCCTGCTAATGGATAATCCCAGACCAGTTCCACCGTATTTCCGACTTGTGGTCCCGTCTACTTGCTGGAACGCTTCAAAGATCAGATCCGTCTTGTCCGATGGAATACCAATGCCGGTGTCTTTTACACTGAATCCGAGATATTCCTGATTGGTGTTCATATAACCCGGCAGTTCTTCCGGTTTCATCCGTCGTCCAATCAGACTAACCGAACCTCGATTGGTGAACTTAAATGCGTTCGACAACAAATTCCGTAAAATCTGTTTGACGCGATGGCTGTCGGTGTACACCCATTCCGGTAGATCGCTGTCGAAATCAATATTCAAGTTCAGTTCCTTTTTGTTCGCCATCGGTCCAAAGTTCTGCTGAACAAAGCTGGTCAGATCTTCCATTCGTACGGTCTCATAATTGATATCCATCTTACCTGCGTCCACCTTGGATAGATCCAGAATCTCATCAATCATCTTCAGCAAATCCGCGCCTGACATGTAGATGGTTTGCGCATATTCCTGCTGTTTGTCAGTCAGATTCCCACCCTTGTTCTCCGACAATAACTGGGACAAAATGAGTAAACTGTTCAATGGTGTACGGAGTTCATGTGACATATTCGCTAAAAATTCGGACTTGTACTTGCTTGTCATCGACAGCTGTGTAGCTTGCTGTTCCAACTGTGTCTTCGTTTTCTCAATTTCGTCATTTTTCTCTTCAACTTCACGCACCTGCTCTTCAAGCGCCCGCGTCTTGGCAATGAGTTCCGTATTAAAATGTTCCAGTTCTTCCTGCTGACGCTGTAGCAACTCCTCAGATCGTTTAAGCGCCTCTGTCTGCTCCTCCAGATTCTCATTGGAACGACGAAGTTCTTCTTGCTGTGTCTGCAATTCTTCCGATTGAACCTGCAGTTCCTCAGTCAGTGCCTGGGATTCACGTAGCAGCTCCTCCACACGCAAACGACGTCGAACGTTGTTCAAAATTACGCCCAGGTTCATAATCAGTTGTGTGAATAACTGCTTGTGCAGTTCATTGAAACCTTCAAAGGAAGCCACTTCAACTACACCAATCAGTTCATCTTCAAACACGACAGGATAGATCATGATACCCGCAGCACGTGTTGAGCCTGAAGCTGAACCAATATGCACGTAATCTTCGGGCGTATTTTCCAGAATAATCGGTGTCATATCCAGCGCGGCTTGACCAATCAGGCCTTCCCCGATGCGATACATTTCCTTACCAACATCTTCGTTCTCTTCAAATGCGTATGCACCGTAACGTCTCAGTTCGTCGGGATGTTTCTCCTCATCGATCAGATAGACGACACCCAACTGAGCACCAAGCACAGGTGTGAACTCACTGATAAACATCTGTGAAATTTGGCGAATGGAGCCAATCCCCCGAAGCAGCTCCGGGACTCTTGCGATGTTCGAACTCATCCAGTTTTGATCCTGCTGAGCCTGCACATAAGCCCTCTCGATCTCCAGTTTTTCTTCCAGATCACTGGATACATCCTTGAACACACTGGCAATCTGACCAATCTCATCGGTTGATTTGACCTGTATGCGCCGAATGGTTCGGTAACGCCCTTTACCAAAGCTGGTAATCATCATAGATACAGTGTTCAGACCCCGTGTAATACTCGGCAACACCCACAGAATGACACCCAATGCAAGCAACAACCCGGCAATCATGATACTTATCGTGATCTGTACTGCTCTCGTATACGCTTCGTTAGCGTTCTTGATCTCAGCATCAATCTCTTGGTCCTGATAACGTGAAAGAGCATTCAAACTATCCACAGTTTCTTTTTGCACCGCGAGTCCTGTTGAATTGCGGTAGTTATTCGCATCTTCTACCCGGTTTTGGGACATCAGGTTGATCTGTCTCGTTGCATAAGATGTATAAGCGGTCCACGCCGTATTCACACGATCCACCAGTTGATGTTCAGGTGCACTGTCTGCCCGGTTTCTCACTTCTGCGAGGTAACCATCCCCCCGATCCTTCATCTCCTTCAGGTCACCCTCAGCAGCATTAATCGAATTGTTCGGATTCAATAACAAGTTAGCCAGCACTTTGGCTATATCATTGACCTCTCCACGTGCAGCAGAAGTGAACCTTACTTTGAGATAACGTTCCTGATACATCTGATCAATCTGTTGATTACTGCTGTTTAACCGTTCATAACTCACAAACGTGAGCACGATCAAAATGGCCATCAGAGCGGTAAAACCAATCAGCAGTTTATTCCTGATCTTCATTCATCCCCCGCCCCTTTATTCAAAGTAATCCAGACCAGACATTTATCATCATCCCGCTCTTGGGGAATTTCGTCGTCAAAAAACATGGCCTGCATAGCAGCTTCATTCCACTGATGTGAGCCAGTCAGTTTTTCGATCAGGAATTCATGTTGTTCTTCCTGCCCGCCCTGAACAGCTTCCAATAATCCATCCGTATAGAGTGCAATATGCCCGTCACCCTCATAATGGATCGTTTGTGGTTCAATATCCATCTTGTCAAATAAACCAACAGGACAGCAGACGCTGTCAAATGTGGTGACACTGCCGTCGTTTCGGAAAAATAAAGCAGGTGGATGCCCTGCATTAACATAATCAATACGTTTCATCCGTGTATCAACGACCAGATAAATTGCCGTGAAATAATACTGCACCAATTGTTTTTCCAGATGGAGCTGGTTAAAACGACGGTTCAACTCTTGAATGACCTTCTCTGGATCCACATAAGTGGTAACCGTATCTTTTAACACAGAAGCGATAAACATGGTAAACAGGGATGAAGATATCCCGTGTCCCATCATGTCGAGTAGCAGTACTCCGTAACGGCCTTCCCCAAGGGGGTACCAAGAATACAGATCACCCGCAAGCTCAAAGGATGGTTTATAGATGGCATGCACTTGGAACAACGGGTCCCTAATTGCCGGACTTAATACAGCATTTTGGACCATCGCTGCCAACTTGAGCTCATCCTGAATACGTTGATCACGCTCTTTATGCCAATCCTTCTCCTGTTTCAAACGAAGTGCGAGTCGAATTCTGGCCATCAGTTCGACTTTATTAATCGGCTTGGTCACATAATCAGATGCACCAGCATCCAATGCTTCGGCAAGTTTCTTGGAGTCTCCGATGGCAGTCACCATAATAATCGGTATATCCTTCAGATTCTCAAATTTCTGCACAATACTGCAGGCTTCGATACCGTCCATCTCAGGCATCATCATATCTAGCAAAATCAGGTCAATATCCGACGGTCTTGGACGAAGTTCGTTGCTTTCCTCCCCAATTCCTAACACTTCAAACATTTCCATGGCGGAACTCGCCGTTACAATGTCACGATAGTTTTCTTTTTTCAGAATTTCTCGAATGATAATGACATTCGTCGGATTGTCGTCAACAATAAGTATTCTCATTGATATCTCCTTATCTGTGGCGTCCGGGTTTGTCGATTCTTATTAGGTTAAAACAAACGTTGATTATACAAATTTTGCATACAAAACGGCAGTAGACATAATAATTCCTAGTATAACTATAATCGTAAAAACAAAAAACTTCTATCAGTAAATGGCACCATCGTAGGGGAATATCCCCGCGACTCACCCTGTTTTTGCAGCGTCCTGATCCCGCTTCCAAACTTGCAAAAACATAGATAAGGAATGGGGAAAGCCCCATTCCTTATCTATGTTTTTGATTAAGCATTTTACATAAATGATTCAGAAGCTTGTCCATGTTCAGCAAACTTCAACTTATCGAGTTAATCTTTCTTTTTAGCAATAACGAGTACTTTACCCTTGTCGAGTTCACTCTCGTAGAAGTCCGCTTCGGCTTCGGTAAAGCCCATCGAAACAATTTTGGCCCGGAGTTCATCACCACGTGAGCGGAACAGATTCGCCAAGGAATCAAATACGCCTTCTTCCTTTATGCCAATTTCTTTGGCATCTGCTGTATCGGCAATTCGATCTGTACGATCCTTCTCATGGGCGAGAACAAAGATTTGATCAGCAAGGTATCCGGTAATCTGCAATTCTTTCACCGCTTCTACCGCCTGGACTCCGTTTTCTACCACTTTTGCATAAGCTTGCTCATTGGTTGAATTCATCGTTTCCACTCTCCTCTGATTTAATCTTCTGTATCGAGCTACTTAGTATATAACCATACTATATGGGTTTGAAACGATTTGGTAATAACCAATCCTAGGAAACTGTGTCATCAAAAAGATCAATGCCTTCAATCTGATGAGATCCTGACTTCATATATACCTTCAGAGCCTGGTCTCCACGGAGAAACACTTCTCCGTCCTCTGCCACATAATAAGGTTTCCCTAGAGCATGATGGATCGCTTCAATATTCATCTCAATTCTCTTTCCGTTTAACATGATGTGATTCTCAGATGCATCGATATGCACATATTGAATGACATCCGTATCTTCACACAAGCCAACCTTCACATCATGAAAGTGATATTCAGGACATCCCAGATAAGGATCTTCCTGCTTATGCCCCGGCTGGCCCTTATTGGCCAACAAATCATCCATGGTGTCATCCAGAGAAATGCCATTCAGAGTCCGAAAATGCTGGAAAGTCTCGGATCGATCAACAGCCAGAGTTACCTCTGACGCCTTCTCTTCCATTGCCGTCCATTGCATATCGTGAGCAGCGGGTACCGCTGCCGGTTGAACGGAAAAGGGAGAAATTACGCTAAACATCACAAGCAGTAGTTTCATCATGATTCTCACCCTTTCATCAGGTTCATCACCGCTCTGAAGGCTTCTTCATGGGTTACAAAGCGGTCATGTTACTTGCGCATCCGTTGCCATACGTTCGCTGCAACATCAACATACTTCATCCAGTTTTTCCCGCCCTTAGCTTCACCATTATATGTAGCTTCATAGGATTGCAGGGTACGATCCGTTGATGTAGCAGGCGGTGCAGTTACATGAACCGCTTCAGCATGCTTGGTCTGTTCAGCGTTGTTACGTTTGGTCTGAAATTTCGCCATCAGCGTTGTGGAAACTTGTTTGGCTGCTGCCGTCACTTCATTTAACACTTCTCCCAGATTCTCAACAGATTCCATAACAGGATCAATTTTTTTCATTTTGTGTTGTACATCCACCGTAATATCATTGGCATGTCTTACCGTCTGCTTCACTTCATAACTAAGTTCGTCAATGGTTTTCTGTACCTCCTGCAATGTCTGTGAGACATTGTCCAAAGAACCCTGAGCGGATTTCAAGGTACGAATTAAAAAGAATACCAGTACTGCAAATGCCACTGCAATCAGGGCCACGCTAATTTGATAGATCATAGAAGAACCTCTCTTTCCATATGTGCATCAGTTTGTTATTGCTATAGTTACCCGGCGATTTCCCGGACGAAACAATATTATATATCCCTTCATATATGCCTTCGCTTGGAAAAAAAACCAATGTTTCAAGCGGTTAGCACTCGGTTAAAGTTAGACTACACAAGGCGGTGAGGTGAACACAACTCACTCCACAATCAATTATACGAAAGGATGAATACTTATGTTGAAATGGTCTGTATTATTTCTAATTATTGCACTGGTAGCAGGTATTTTTGGATTCTTCGGTATTGTTGAAGCAGCTGCTTCAATCGCGAAAGTACTCTTCTTCATCTTTGTTGTACTGTTCGTAATCTCCCTGATTACGGGACGTAGCCGAATGCGATAACCTCAGGCTCTGATATGACTGAGTGTTTACTAAACGAAATACATACAAAAGCCGATCGTGCTCCCAAGCCGATTGGCTTTTGTGCGTTCAGGCATAGGTCAACTTTTCTATATTATGTATTGCACTCCCTTCTGCTTTATTCCAATCCGCTCTCGTATGAATCCCAAAAAAAACAGGACCTTTTTGAGATAGCCAACCCGGTTTTATCCCACTGAAGTATGATATTTACAGGCTTGCTATATACCCACATATGAGCCAGTTGACACTGGAGAATGCAAGAAAATATTGTTATAATTTGTGATTCATAAGGGTGCTTGCTTGGTTACTTGTAATCAGGACAACATTTTACATACCTACCGAGGAGGAAAAACAAAATGAAAAAAATCGTAAGTTTTGCCGCTGCTTTAACGTTGATGGGTTCGATGGCTGCCGCTGCGGGTGCGGAGGAAGCGGTTACTGGAACGGTAAATCCGGAAACAGGAACTGAGGCTACAACAACGACAACGACCACAACAACTCCAGCTGTTGAAGTGAACAAACCTGCTGTAGAAACAGTAGAAGGTACTGCTGAGACTGTAACAGGTACAACAGTAGACACTACAGGTGCAGAAGGTACTTCAACTACAACTGAAACGCCAGCTACGACTACAGATGAGAAAATGTTTGAAGAGCCACTCGTAAAACCAGGTGATGAAGTACTGGCACCAACGATGTTGCTGAACCTTCTGGAGCGCACTTGGTTCTATGATGCACCTAACGGTAAACCAATCGGTGCATTAGGTTCCCAAGTCATCGATACAACAGGTGAAGTGGTTGATGGATTCGATGGCGGCGAGTGGGTACAAGTATACACTTGGAAAGGCAAAGCGTGGATCCACGTTGCCATTCAATAACATCGTATAATCGTTCTAATGATAAGTAAAGAGGACAGCACGCACAATTGCGGCTGTCCTCTTTTCATTTTCCAAGATGTTCACTCCCTGTTCAAGGGTTCCTTGTGACTTCTTCCGTCTTTGGTTCCACATGTACATGTACATGCATGATGTTATGCGATCGCTTCAACCGCTCTTCAACACGGTCACAGATCTGATGGCCTTCAATCAAGCTTAGGCCTCCGTCCACTTCAATGACTACATCCACAAGTACATGACTGCCGTGCACACGTGCCTTCACGTCCTTGATCATCTCAACACCGGGAACGCGTGCTACGGAGGATCTGAGATCCGTCAGTTCCTTCTGGTCAAATCCGTCGGTAAGACGATGTGTAGAATCCCGAAAAATCTCCCAAGCCGTTTTGCAGATCAACAGACCTACAGCAATGGCAGCTACTTTATCCAGCCATGGAAGTCCAAACTGCGCACCTATAATTCCAATTGCAGCGCCTATGCTGACCCAGGCATCGGAACGATTATCTTTCGCCGCAGCCATCAGAGCCTGACTATTAATTTGTTTTGCCAGACGGTGATTGTAACGGTACACGCCTAACATCACCACAGCACAGACTACAGCCACCGCTGCCGCCCACAGGTTTGGAGCAACAAAGGCTCCTTCATACCAGGAGCGAACGGCTTCAACCAATACTTGCAGCCCAACCATAGCCATAATAAATGAAGCTACCAAAGCAGCAACCGTCTCCGCTCTAAAATGACCATAGGCATGATCCGAATCAGGTGGTTTCTGGGAGATCCGAAGCCCAATCAGTACAGCAATGGATGCTACAATATCTGTAAGGTTATTAAAACCATCGGCCAGCAAGGCGCTGGAAGCAAATAAATATCCACAGATCAGCTTAAAAGCGGACAAGACGAGATAGGCTACGATACTAACCCAAGCCCCTCGCTCCCCTTTTCGAATTTCTTCATAAGCGTTCAAACCGGGCGACACCCCTTTAACGTTTCGTATTACGGTTTTTCCATGTTACCAAATGCGGAGCGTGTGGGTCTACAGAAACAGTGTTGCCAGTTTGCATTGCTGTAGGCAAGCCGAAACAAAGTTGCCAGACGGCAGGGCTGTAGTTATTGAGAAAAAATGTTGGCCTGGGTAAAACCAAAGGTTTTGAGCATTTTATCAGGTTGCCCTTGTGGGGCTTTTATAAAACGTATAAAATAGGTACATCCCGTCCAATCTGGACGGCTCACTGTAAGACCGGGAGGGAAATAATGATGAGCGAAAATAACGAACCGAAAAAGGTCAGTTTGCAGGATGCTATACGCCAAAAACTGGCGCAAAAGAAAGAACAAGCAAATTCTGGTAACCAATCCAGCGCCTACTTTGAAGGCGGACCTAAAGCGATGAAGAGTCAAAACAACAAAAAGCCTAACAACCAACGTCGCCGTACTGGTGGATCTTAGGTCTTAAAGCCGCCGATAAACCATTGAATTACAAAAAGAACCGCAAGCCCTCTTCACAGAGGCTTGCGGTTCTTTGGTGTTCCTATAATCATGTGCCGCAGATGATGCTTAGATTAAGCTTCTACCGGATACATTTTATTGCGCAGTTCTTTGATTTCATCACTTTCCAGATATTCGTCATAGCTCATTTGGCGATCGATGATGCCTGTTGGCGTAATTTCGATAATCCGGTTAGCAATCGTTTGGATGAACTGATGGTCATGGGATGTAAACAGCATTGTGCCGTCAAAGTCAATCATACCGTTATTCAGTGCTGTGATGGATTCAAGATCCAAGTGGTTCGTTGGCTCATCCAGAATCAGTGCGTTTGCACCTGTCTGCATCATTTTTGCCAGCATACAACGAACCTTCTCCCCCCCGGAGAGTACGCTAGCCTTCTTCTGGGACTCCTCACCGGAGAACAGCATACGGCCCAAGAATCCACGCAGATACGTTTCATCCTGATCTTTGGAATATTGACGGAGCCAATCCACAAGAGTCATGTCTACACCGTCAAAATACTGAGAGTTGTCTTTCGGGAAATAAGCCTGAGTCGTCGTTATACCCCAAGTATATTCGCCGCTATCTGCTTCGGTTTCACCCATGAGAATATCAAATAACAGTGATTTGGCATTTCCGTTCGGGCCAACAAATGCAATTTTGTCACCTTTGTTCACCACAAAGCTCACATCATTCAACATTTTCACACCATCGATGGATTTGTCAATACGATCTACCGTCAGCAATTGTTTACCTGCTTCACGTTCAGGCTTGAAGTTGATAAACGGGTATTTACGGTTGGATGGACGAAGGTCATCCAATGTGATTTTGTCGAGTGTTTTCTTCCGGGAAGTCGCCTGTTTGGACTTCGAAGCGTTCGCAGAGAAACGTTGAATAAAGGCTTGCAGCTCTTTAATCTTCTCTTCTTTTTTCTTGTTGGCATCCCGCTGCAGAGCAAGTGCCAATTGGCTGGACTCATACCAGAAGTCATAGTTACCTACGTACATCTGGATTTTACCGAAGTCAATATCTGCGATATGCGTACATACCTTGTTCAGGAAGTGACGGTCATGGGATACCACAATAACGGTACCTTCATAATCCATCAGGAAGTTCTCCAGCCATTGAATGGATTCGAGATCCAAGTGGTTGGTAGGCTCATCGAGCAACAGGTTGTTTGGACGGCCAAACAACGCTTGTGCCAGCAATACACGGACTTTTTCGTTTCCGCTCAGCTCTATCATTTTTTTGTCATGCATGTCACGAACAATGCCAAGACCGATCAGGAGCGCCGCTGCATCTGGTTCAGCATCCCAGCCGTTTTGCTCAGCGAATTCCCCTTCAAGCTCACCTGCACGCAAACCGTCTTCTTCTGTGAAGTCTGCCTTCGCATACAAAGCATCCTTCTCTTTCATGATGGAATACAGACGACTATGACCCATAATTACCGTTTCGAGAACCGGATACTCATCATATTCAAAGTGGTTTTGCTTCAAAACGGCCATACGTTCGCCCGGGGTGATGTGCACCTCTCCCGAGTTGGCTTCAATCTCACCAGACAAAATTTTCAAGAATGTTGATTTGCCGGCTCCGTTGGCGCCGATCAGGCCGTAACAGTTCCCTGGCGTGAATTTGATATTTACATCTTCAAAAAGTGCACGTTTTCCGTAGCGGAGCGTGATGCCGCTTGTACTGATCATTAAGCATACCATCCTTTATTGGTTAATCTGCATACTGCATGAATAGCAAGTTGCGTAAATCATGGATTCAATATCCCGATGCCTATTCTGGCACCATATTATAACACAAAAAAGCGGCAAATTCGAAAATTGGCCGCTTTTTACTTATTAAAGATTTGGTAAATACACTGTTCATGCAGGCATATCCCTACATTAACATATTTGGCTCACTTTTGTTAGCCCCGTTTACCTTCCTCGTGGTGAATGCGGAGTGTCTCGCCATGACCAAGCACCCGAATCCGCTCTTTACCAATGCCTAGCCGTTCACGTTCGGCTTCCAGCCGATCCAGTGCTTCCTTGGGCGTATCATCCGCCAGCTTGAATGTGCCGTAATGCATTGGCACCATGAGCTGTGAACCGGATTCAACGAACCCCTGCAGCGCTTCTTCGGGTGTCACATGCTGAGAAGTCATGAACCATTCCGGATCGTAGGCACCGATGGGCATCAGGGTAACACCAATGTCAAAGCGTTCTCCAATCGTTTTGAAACCCTGGAAGTAACCTGTATCACCCACAAAATACAACACAGGCGGACCGCCTGATGTTTTGGATGTTTCGTTCTTCCCTGATTCCGTGGATGATTCATCCTGATTGTTCGTTGTTGTAGCACTTTCCACTGCTGAATTCGTTGCCGAATGATTCGATTCCAATACATAACCGCCCCAATGAGACGTATTGGTATCAAACAACGTTCGGCGCGTCCAGTGCTGTGCAGGAACAAAAGTTATTTTGACTCCGCCAAGTGTCATATGATCCCACCATTTCATCTCCTGGCATCGATGAAATCCTTTGCGAATCATCTTGCGCTTCAGACCATCGGGTACGATGAGCAACGTCTTGGCTGTAATCAGCTTACGCAAGGAAGCCAGATGCAGATGATCATAGTGGGAATGGGATATCAGAATCACATCCAACGGTGGAATATCCTGAATCGGAATGCCGGGGGCACCGAGCCTTCGTTGAAATCCCATTTTTTCGGCCCACACCGGGTCAGTCACGATGTTCAATCCATAATATTGAATGAAAAACGTGGAGTGACCAATCCAGGTAATACTTGTGTCATCCCGGTTGGCATGCAGATAATCCAGTTCAGGCGGGTGTTTGGGCACGGTGTAGGAGTAGTCCTTCACTTTGCTCCGCCGTTGCTCCCTCCATTGTTTGAATTCCTTCAGCGTTTTGTCCGTACTTACATTATCGATATTGTTATAACGGATTTTTGGCATGAAAGGGCCCTCCTCCCTTCCTCATTTCTTAACAACAGATTACCCCAAACGGGAATGGACGTACCAACCAATCAATCCTTTGGGTTCTTATATACGGCCAGATATACAAACAGAAAGACAATAGCAGCCGCAATGATCAGTGGAGGGGCGTACATAATGGTGAATGTCTCAAAAAAGCTCAATCCGGTTATACCGGGTATCCCCGTGACTCCCTCAGTAGATAGTGGATCCAGCAAGGAAGTCATGAGTGAGAACATGTATGGGTGCATGAACAGACTCATCCTTTCTTTTTACCAGAATTACCGCGCACATAATTGGCATCAAACAGGAACAGCTTCATAATCAGCACAAGCGAAGGAATGAGCACGAGTAGCCCCAGACTAAACGCTGTAATGAGCGCAATCCCCATCGTGCGATTCGTAAAGCCGTCGTAAATATTGATGTAAGGATACAATATGTACGGAAGGTGAGATCGCCCGTAACCATACCAGGCAAAGGCAAACTGAAGAATGACAGCAACAAAACACCAACCCAGATATTTACTTTTCCACACCAGCGACACAGCAATGACAAAACAAATAAACGAAGCGATGAACATCCACGAAATATTTACCATCTGCTCAAAGTGTTCGGGATTCTGTTTGTTAATCTGCAGAAAAGCCAGAAAGCTTGCAAAAATGGTAGGCAAACTCCAGAGCAGCGCGTACTCTCGAAGCACCTCATATGCCGGCTCATCCCCCGCCCGTTTTGCATAATAAGATAGAAACATCGCCGAGATGTACAGCACACTAACCAGTGCAAGCAAAACAACCGACCATGTATAGGGATTCGTCAAAAATTCACGCCAGCGAAAAAACACCTGATCGCCCACCTCTTCAATGATCCCGCCTTCGGATATCGCCAAAATGGTGGAGAACACGGCTGGAATCAGCAATCCCGTCGCCCCGTACAATGCCATATAGATCCGGCTGTTCTGCCCATGATTGCCATAGGTATTGTAGGCGTAATACACGCCCCGGATCGCAAGCAGTACAATGGCCAGGGAACCCGGCACCAGCAAGGCCGTCCCGTAATAAAAGGCGCTGTCCGGATAAAACCCGACCAGTCCGACCACAAAAAAGATCAAAAACACATTCGTCACTTCCCACACGGGAGACAGGTAGCGCTGAATGATGTTATGAATTTTGTTCTCATGCCCGGTCAAAATGCTATAAAAGCTGAAGAACCCGGCGCCAAAATCAATCGAAGCAACGATCAGGTAACCGAACAAAAACGTCCACAATATTGCGATGCCTGCAATTTCGAAACTCAATGCACGATCCCTCCTTCAAGCCCCAGAGACTCTAGTTCCTTCTCTGCTTCCTTGTTACGGAACAGCTTGCTGAGTACCCGAATGCACGAGAAACACAGGATCAGATACAGCAATATGAACAACACTAACATCCATCCTACCGAAGTTGACGTCGTGGCCGCTTCCGCCACCTTCATATATCCGCGTAAGATCCAAGGTTGCCTGCCAACTTCAGCGAACATCCACCCCAACTCGATCGCAATCATGGCCAGTGGCCCCAGCAAGACAATGCCAAGCAGCAGCCACTTGGGATAGGGCTTGCGCCCTGGCAACCAGCGCCGCAGTACATATAACACAGGAATCATCAGGATGATCACTCCGGTGGTGACCTTCAGGTCGAACATATAATGTATGGATAGTGGTGGTCTCAGATCCGCCGGAAATTCTTCGAGACCTTTCACTTCCGTATCTGGACGATTACCCGCCAAAATGCTAAGCGCATAGGGAATCTCAATCGCGTATTTCACTTCATTATTCTCATCCAAAATACCGCCATAAACGAGCGGTGCCTCTTTCATCGTCTTGAAATGCCATTCTGCGGCAGCCAGCTTCTCCGGCTGATATTTCGCCAGGAATTTACCGGAGGAATCGCCGATCATGACGGTACTAATGGCAAATACGAGCGCAGATACCGTCGTGAGTTTCAGTGCTTTTTTGTAATACACATGATCCCGTCCCCGAAGCAAACTGAAGGCGGCGATCCCCGCCAGAATACCTGCACTCAAGGTGTAGGATGAGGCGAGCACATGGGACACTTTGGTTGGCGTTGCCGGATTCAACATGGCAGCAATCGGATGAATGTCCTTCATGATGCCATTAATCAGGGTGAATCCCTGAGGCTGGTTCATGAAGGAGTTCACCGTTGTAATGAAGATCGCAGATGCAGATGAGCCGAGAGCTACCGGAATTAACAGCAGCATATGCGTATATTTCTTTTTGAAACGATCCCACGTATAGAGGTAAATCCCAAGAAAGATAGCCTCTATAAAAAAGGCAAACGTCTCCATGAACAGCGGCAGGGCGATTGCCTGACCCGCTACCCGCATAAACATCGGCCACAGCAGACTGAGCTGTAATCCGATCGAGGTGCCTGTAACGACGCCAACAGCAACGGTGATGACAAAACCTCGCGCCCACCGGCGTGCCAGCAAGGTGTAATGCATATCATTGGTTCGGAGTCCTCGCCACTCGGCCAAGGCAATCATAAGTGGAACACCTACACCAATAGAGGCAAAAATAATGTGTACAAACAGGGTAAGGCCGGTTAGTATCCGGCTGAGCAAAACAGGGTCCAGGGATGACATGGTTACACTCCTCTTTCACATAATCGTTATGTACGACAGCAGTTACTCTGCTTGAACGTGTATCTCAATAACTCATGATTCGGATGATGCTCTTCACAACGGCATACAGCACAACCACAGCTGCAACCAGACAGACGATAATGAGTGTTTTCTCTTGTTTACGGAACATATACCTGCCGTCCTCCTTTTGCATGGGATGCAAATTATGGCTCTATAGACAGTTTGCAAAAGAAGTTGTTTTTTTATCCGGGGAAATTGAAAAACAAAAAAAGCCTTTCCCCTTATCACGCTCACGCGCTGAAGGGCAAAGGCTCTATCCGTAGGTCTCGTACATAAACATTATTCATAAAAAAAGTGGAATACATTTCTTCATTCTTCATTAAATTCAGACCAATACGTCCTGCTTGGGCAGTCGTACCTTGAACGTACTTCCTTTGTCCGGTGCAGATATAAAGGTCAGCGTACCCTTGTGATCCTCTACAATTTTACGGGAAATGTACAACCCAATTCCTGTTCCACCAATCTGCCGGTGATCCGAATTATCGACCCGATAGAATTTGTTAAACAGCATGTCCTTCTCTTGCTCCGCAATACCTATTCCGTAATCACGCACATCAAGACATAACCATTCCTCTTCTTCCCATAACGTAACATCGATACGATCGGCTCCCGGAGAATACTTAACTGCATTACCCACCAGATTATGCAGAACCTGAACCATCCTGTTCTGGTCCGCATAAGCAAAAAAGTCTCCATTAAACGTATGCACGTAGATACGTTGGGCAGACTTCATATTCCACTGTTCGGCAACCCCTTCTACCAACTCCACCAGCGGTACATACGTCATGTGGTAAGTCATACCTTCGTTGTCGAGACGCTGAATATCGAGTACATCATCGAGCAAACTGCTCAGCCGCTTGCCCTCCGAAGAGATGGTCTGCATGAATTCCCGCTGTTGAGCTGCCGGAAGGTCATACATCATCATAAGTTCCACATATCCCATAATGGTGGCTACAGGCGTTCGAAGCTCATGAGATACCACACTGATCAGCTCATTTTTCATCCGATCCAGCCGTTCTTCTCCTGTTCGGTCACGGAACACCAGCAGAAACCCATGGTTTTTACCCGGGACATCCATCTGCTTCATGTACAAGGAAAAAACACTTTTATCCACATTATTGAATATAAATTCGGTCTCGATAAAAGCCGTTTCTCCATTCAGGAATGCTCTCGTCTGTTCCATCAGATTGAAGTTGTCCGTTAATACCATCGTATCAATGGCCTGCGCCAAATCTTCAATGGATCTGCCCATAAAATCACCCAAACCAAACATCTCTTCTATCCTTCGATTGACGATGGTTATGGTACCTGATCGATCAGACATCACGAGCCCTTCTCGTACGGATTCAATAAATTGCTCACTGATATCTCGCTGTTCCTGGATGGCAATCTTCTCATTGAACAACTCCGAGTTCAGCTTCTCCAGCGCAAGGGCATGACGTACACGATCTTCTTCTGCTCTGGTCCGCTCCGTAATATCCTTAATAAACAGGTTATATAATGTCTCATTTTTGCCCAACTGGATCTCAACAATTTTGTACTCAATCGGAAATACGGAACCATCCCGTCGGATACCTGAAATTTCTTCAACGATGGTGTATCTTTTACCTTCAACATATTCAAATCGCTCCAGCAAATTCTTGATCTCCTTGCAGCTGGCCCCTTGAAAAAGAGATGGCGCTTCCTTGTGCAGGATCACTTCTTCCCGACGCAATCCAAACATTCTTTCAGCCTCCGGATTAAACTCAACGATCAGCCCATTGGAGTCCACAGCGATAATCGCATCAATAGAGGATTCAATAATGGCACGTTTGACCTCTTCACTATTCTTGAGTTCCTTGGTACGCTCGATAACCCTGTCCTCCAGCGTTAACTTGTCGTGACGAATCTGTTCGAATTGTTCCAGCAGCACATCGGCCATTTTGCGCAAATTACCAATCAGGATCTGTACTTCGGTTACATGGCTGGTTGGCCACTCCATCTTCCCATTTCGAAACAGCAGTCTCGGAAGAGAGCCTGTCATTCGGGTCAGTCTTAACAGCGGGCTAACAACCTTACTGCTGAGAGGAGCCGCTACGATCATGGAAGCCACGATGATGATGAACAGGGATTGCAGCGTGGTCAGATAAATGGATTCGATTCGGGGGTAATACTCGGACGAGTCAGTCACAATGAATACCCGATAAGGTGTTAACCTTGTCATTTCTGCTTCATAGATAAAAGAGGCTTGTTTCCAATGATTCAATACATCGCTGTAATGGATATTTGCGGAACTTAACAGAATGAGGTTATCCCTCGACTTCAGAAGACGGAATCTGTCCATGTCCAGATACTCGCCCACCTGTAGTGTATTCAAACCAGAAGCGACGACTGTATCATTGCGATTCAGCAGAATCACATTCACACCCAGTAGATGATGATAACGCGCCATATTCTGATCCATATTCTCAGAGGTAACGTACTCTTCATCAAGATCCTGAACAACCGCAGTTGCTGCATATTTCATATCACGTAATATGGCATCATTCATTTGCCCCAATTGTCTGCGGCTATCTGCGGATAACAGTACGAGAGAAACAAATACCACAAAGGCGACTACGTATTTAAACGCAATTCTTGTTAGTGGAATGGTTCCCATGCGTTTTGATTTGTGTTCACCCGTGGTGATCCAAAAATCAACTACAATTCCCGCAATCAGCGCATTCACCATACCAATCACAGCAATATACATATACTCATACTTCAAATCGTCTATATTTAGACCCAACATAAAATGCCCGCCATAGATAACAGGAAGTAACATCACTACCCAAAAGACAGCATTAGCCTTGATTAAGCTGCCATTCTTCCAGCGGATCTGCCAAACGAGCATCCAAATTAATTCCATGAAGTGGGCAAGCATGACAGTTAAATTGTGCGGCACAAAGCCGACAAAGACGGTATTCAGGAGATGGATAACTGTAAGGGTGACAAATCCATAGATGGCCCCATGCAAACGAAGAGCAATGAGTGCTGCCGCGCTACCAATCATAAACTGTACACCATAGAATAAAGTAAACGGAAAAATAGTGCTTAATGAGCCCAGAATGATCAGAATGCTGGTCCCAATCCAGGGTATTCTCAGCTTCAACACGACCCAATCCAGCATTTGTCTTGCCTTTATACGATCCATAAGCCATTGCCCTCATGGATCATTTTTTCTTCTGTTTTCAACAACAACGTTGGTTCCCCCTATAAACTTAAGCGGATACAATATTACTTTTTTCCCCTTAACTCGTTCTGATCCATTATACTGTAATTAATACTTGGTGTAGCTTTGGGAAATTCTGATTGATCGGCAACCAAACTGCATTCATGCTAGAATATTGAAGTTCATTCAAAAAGCGTCTTCTTTCTCTACATATACATCCTATATTTTGGGATAGAAACATTAAAAAATTTGCGGCATTTATTCGCAATTCACCTTGTTTTTTTAGCATTTTCTTAACATATTATTTTCACCAGGAGTGTGACCCTATGACTATCAAAGTACTTCTTATAGAAGATGAGAAAAATCTAGCCGACATGATTGCTTTCTTTCTTGAGGAGGAAGGATACATCACTGAACGGGTTCATCATGCCCGCGAGGCACTTCAACTGTTTCCACAATTCCAGCCGGATATTGTTGTAACGGATCTCATGCTTCCTGAAATGGATGGAAATGATCTCGTAGAAGCCTTTCGCCAGCACTCCACTGTGCCCATTCTGATGATCTCGGCAAGCACCATGCTGAATGATCGACTTCGTGCATTGCATAATGGTGCGGATGACTTTCTGTGCAAACCATTTAGTTTGAAAGAGTTGGATGCCCGGATTAAAGCACTGCTGCGAAGATCAATCATTTCCTATCAGGATAAACCGGTAAAAGAAGACAAGCAGGCAGAGGTTACTGGACATGTGAATGTGAATGAGTACAGAAGAACCCTGTTTGTGGATGGCGTTGAAATCGAGGTCACTCATATTGAGTTTGAGATTATGAAGGAATTGTACCGCAATCCGGGTAAAGTGTTCACCCGCAATGAACTGATGGATCGGATCAAAGGCTCCGAACGCGCCTATCTGGATCGTACCATTGATGTTCATATCTCAAGTCTACGTAAAAAAATTGAGCCTGACCCCAAGAACCCACGTTATATTAAAACGGTTTGGGGAACAGGCTATAAATATGTGATCTAATACGATCGTAACGATTAAAAAGTTAAACATCTTTGGCCATATCTCTCTTTTATCTCATGGATAAGATGGGTGGTATGGCTATTTTTGAGTTATGGATAGACGAAGAATGAAACCAATTTTCCATATCCTTGATTAGTTGATTCGGGTCTTGCTCGTTCCAGAGAATCATCTTCATCTCACCCGTACCTGTAATTTCTTGCAGGTGACGCTTCCGAATAAGGGATTGGAAATCCGTAATGACTAGTAACGGAAGTTGTGGCATAAAAGCCCGAATGGCATTTGCTGCTGACACCGCTTCTTCGGCAACCTGATAATCAACAATACAATAACGGGCATTTTCCCAACTTCCCCGATGTGTTTCTATCGCAGAACCAGATGTTGAGTCCTCAATCCAGTTCGTGAACAATTGAATAATATTCTCATATGCAATACGACGTTTTCCATCCGAGAGCACGGTAATGGGTTCCATAGGTATACCTCCAGTTGATTCTTATCTTTATTGTGCCAATTTTCGTTTAAAAATGTTTGTGCGTGAACATGAAAGAAGTGTTAACAAATTTCGCACTTCTTCACATTAAGTGTTAGACACGTCCACTTCACTTCTGGATGATTTCGCAGATTCCACACATTGATGTAAAATAGAGAAATACCCGTGTGATTTAATTTACGGGAAGTTAAAGATGAATCTGGTACTATAGGAGGTTACATTGATGAATATTGTTTCCATTGAACCAACACCGAGTCCAAATACGATGATGTTACATCTCGATGAACGTCTGGAGGACGGAATTCGCAAAACATATACACTGGACAACGAACGATCTGCTCCGGCGTTCATTCGCCAGATGCTTCATATTCCCGGTGTAAAGAGTGTGTTCCACACAACAGACTTTGTCGCACTTGATCGTAAAGGGAATGCCGACTGGTCCGTTATCTTGGGCGAAGTCCAAAATCGCCTTGGACAGCACGGCATCGATCTGGACTGGATTGAATCCGAAGATGGTTCAGGCGAGCACTTCGGAGAAGCACAGGTATTTGTACAATTCTTCCGAGGTGTACCGATGCAAATTAGGGTCAAGGCCGGGGTCAAGGAAGAACGAATTTCGTTGTCAGACCGCTTTGTCAAAGCCGTAACAGAAGTCGCCAGTGCAACGATGATCAAAGAACGTAAACTGAGTGATTACGGTGTTCGATATGGTGAATTGCCTGATATTGCACGTGAAGTCGAGCAGGAATTGGAAGCCGCTTACCCGCCGGAACGGCTGGAGCAAGTCATTAAACAGGCCATTGAACATGGTACCAAATCCGAAGAGTTCGTCGAGCGCCGCCGTGAATTGGATGGAGCCGAACTTGAAGAGGCTCTGCGAAACGAAGACTGGAATGTTCGCTATGCGGCATTTGACAGCATGGAGCCTACGGCAGAAAGACTGCCTCTCGTAGCCCATGCCTTGCATGACAACAAAATGCAGATACGTCGCTTGGCTGTCGTATACCTGGGTGACATTCGTACACCGGAAGCGATGGAACTGCTCTATGAAGCACTTCAGGACAGTTCTCCTGCGGTACGCCGGACTGCCGGGGATACCTTGTCGGATATCGGTGATCCTGCCGCCACTCCAGCCATGACAGCTACGTTATCCGATAAAAGTAAACTTGTACGCTGGCGTGCAGCACGTTTTCTCTATGAGGTCGGAACTGAAGAAGCAGAGCAAGCGTTGCGCGTTGCAGCTGAAGATCCTGAATTTGAAGTCAGCCTGCAGGCCAAGATGGCTCTGGAGCGGATCGAATCAGGCGAACAGGCTGCTGGAACGGTATGGCAGCAGATGGCTGGCCGTAATAAAAAAGAGGAATAGTCGTCTCTCAGACCTCACATCCAACAATTGTTATTGCACTGGAAAACCATGCGCGTTATACTGATTGTCTGTTTACTAAACAGGACACACGGTGTTAAGTTGTGTTGTTCATAATTTCATAGACAATAGATACACCTCATCCATTGATGGTGAGGTAGAGGTCGCGGGTGCGATCAGTACGCTGATGGAGGCGCTAAGGAGCCGCTTATGAGATCAGCCGAAAGGTGTACCCGCCGAAGCTCGCTGGACGTTCCTTATACGGTCCAGTGAGCTGGGGCTGCTGTCGAAAGGCGCAGAACTGTCACGGAAGTACATTTCCTTTATATAAAGGTATGAATTCTTCTGTGTTGAGCTATCTTAATCATCTGGGACATGGTGCGGACATTGAAATATTAAAGACCGCAGGCTGATGCCTGTGGTCTTTTGTTTATGAATTCAAGTATCGCAAACATCAGTATACCGAATGAAGGAGTGTTTCCATGCAAGACCGCAGTAACCCAACAACAACAACTGGACCTTCCCTGAAAAAAGGATTACGCGCACGCCATATGACGATGATCGCCCTCGGTGGCTCAATTGGTACCGGGCTGTTTCTCGCAAGTGGTACCGCCATCTCAACCGCAGGCCCTGGTGGAGCATTAATTGCCTATGTGGCCGTTGGCATCATGGTTTATTTCCTAATGACCAGCCTTGGTGAGCTTGCTACCTTTATGCCGGACTCCGGTTCATTTAATACGTATGCCGCACGTTTTGTCGATCCTGCTCTCGGGTTCGCCATGGGCTGGAACTTTTGGTACAACTGGGCGGTAACCATTGCAGCAGAGCTTGCTGCCGCTACTGTACTCATTAAATACTGGTTCCCCGACAGTTCATCCATGTTATGGAGCTTATTGTTCCTCGTGCTGATCTTTTCCTTGAACGTGTTGTCTGTTAAAGGCTATGGAGAGTCCGAGTACTGGTTCGCCATTATCAAAGTCGCTACTGTTATCATCTTCCTGGCCGTTGGTGTGCTCATGATCTTTGGTATTATGGGCGGAGAAGCCGTTGGTTTTAGCAACTTCACCATCGGTGATGCGCCCATCCATGGCGGATTCTTCGCTGTGCTTGGTGTGTTCATGGCTGCTGGATTCTCATTTCAAGGTACCGAGCTTATCGGAGTAGCTGCCGGTGAAAGTGAAAACCCGCGCGAGAATGTCCCTCGTGCAATTCGTCAGGTATTTTGGCGTATTCTGATTTTTTACATTTTGGCGATTACCGTGATCAGTTTGATCATCCCGTATACTCATCCGAATCTGCTCAAAGGTGACCTGGAAAATATCGGTGTCAGCCCGTTCACACTGGTGTTTGAGAAAGCTGGCCTCGCCATTGCGGCTTCCGTCATGAATGCCGTTATTCTGACTTCTGTACTCTCTGCCGGTAACTCAGGCATGTATGCTTCAAGCCGGGTTCTCTATGCTCTTGCCCGTGACGGTAAAGCCCCTCGTTTCTTGGGCAAGTTGAACAAAAAGGGTATTCCAATGAATGCACTTTTGCTTACAACAGCCGTTGGTATGTTGGCATTCCTTGCCTCGCTGTTCGGTGATGGGATTGTGTACACCTGGTTGCTGAATGCATCCGGGATGTGCGGATTTATCACTTGGCTGGGTATCGCTATCAGTCATTATCGCTTCCGTCGTGCATACGTTGCACAAGGCAGGGATCTGAGCGATCTGCCTTACCGTGCACGCTGGTTCCCGTTTGGGCCCATCTTCGCTTTTGTCCTGTGTATCGTTGTGATCATTGGACAGAACTACCAGGCATTCACGGGTGATCAGATCGACTGGAGTGGAGCCATCGTTGCCTACTTGAGCGTACCCCTGTTCCTGGTGTTGTGGCTCGGTTACAAATGGATCAAAAAGACCAAAGTGGTGCCGTTGCAGGAATGTGACTTCACACCTACGGATTCACCAGCTGATAAATAGTGGCTATTTAATAAAACCTCCCCGTGGCGTTGCAGTTTTCCTACTGTAGCGAAACGGGGAGGTTTTGTTTTGGATCGGCCTCCCCCTTCGAACATTTCTGTACATCCTTTCGTCCCTGTCCATATTTTGTATAGGTCGGTAAGTAAAATAGAGAAAGGTATACTATTTTTCTTGGACAACGGGAGTTGGTGTATAATGAAAAAATTCTCTATTCTGCTCGTTCTATTGGGCATCCTGATCATCAGCTTTCCTTTCCTGCGGGAAACGTATTATGACTGGCAGCAAACCCGTGTCATGAACGATCTGGAGCAATTGCAAAACGGCTTGTCTAAGCTTAATCACTCCTTCGAACAAGGCATACAGGATGCAGTTTCTGCCGAGCCGACTACTGACAATACAGGTACAGTGCAAGAGGTCTCATCGGATACGTTGGGGGTGTTATCGATTGACAAGATTGATGTCCGCTTACCGATTCTGGAGGGTGCAACGGAAGCCAACATGAAGGTAGCTGCAACCCATCTTGTTGAAACCACCAGTATCGGGAACAAAGGTAATGCTGCGATAGCCGCTCATCGCGCCCACAAAAAAGGACGACTGTTCAATCGTCTGGGAGAACTCCAGATTGGTGATTCAATGGAAGTCACCCTGGCAGATCGAACGATTATCCAATATAAGGTAGATCAGATATCCGTTGTGGAGCCAACTGACTTATCTGTGCTGGAGGATCCTGGGCTTGGACAGGTCCTTACCTTGATTACCTGTGATCCACTCGTCAATCCAACACATCGCCTAATTGTAAGAGCTATTGCAGTGAAACCAAATGTTACGGGGACCTGATCCTCCCTAAATATCACCAAAAAATACCCTCTAGCATATTCACACGTCGACGCTAAGTCTTCGTAGTGATTGCTAGAGGGTATTTCTATCTCACACGATGAATTTTAGATACTGCGTGTTTCGATCTAGCGATGAAGCTGTTGTCTGCGGCGGAAGTACATGAATCCCGCGCTACCTAGCGCCATCAGCATCATGCCCACAGCAGTGTAAGCCATTGTGCTCTCTTCACCTGTTTGTGGCAGCATTCCCTGAGATCCAGAATTTCCGTTTGGCTGTGATGCGGAATTTCCATTGCCCTGTGATCCATCTGTATCCGTTCCAGCAGGAGGTGCAAGTGCACCATCCCCATCAGGTGCATCTGTATCCCCAACTGGAGGTGCAGTATCGTCACCGTTGGAATCGCCTGGTGTCGGTGTCACTACCCCGGAATCTTCATCTGTCGGACTTTCGCTTCCTCCCCCAGACTCTGTAGGTTCAGTTACAACCGTGCCTGGAACCGACGGATTTGGTTTTCCTGGTTCCGGAGTTACTGGTTTCTCTGGATCTGGTGTTACACCCGTAGTAGGTGTTCCCGGATTATAAGGTCCACTAGACCCACCACCCGATACCGGGATAGCCTGATTCGTTTTTTCCACAACTACAGCTTCGGTTTGTATGTTCGTAATTTCGAATGGTACTGGTGTTGTTTCCAACATGTACCCGTTAGGCGCTTTTATTTCAACCAACTGATATTTATTGATATCCAAGCCTTCAAGTACAATTTCACCTTGTTGATTGGTTGTCAGTGAAGCTTCATCTAGACCTGTTACCTTGTGGAATTCCCAATTCCCATTTGCATCCATCAATGCAGTTTGAGCTCGTAATTCAAATACAGCTCCTTGAAGGTGCTGAGTTCGGCCCGCATTGGTTTTAATCAATTTAACAGAACGATCATTTTTTTTATTTTCAATGGTTATTTGAGTTTCTGGTTTGATAATAGATACAAGGGTCTCCGGCTGTTCAATAACAAAGCCTTCTGCCTTGGTCTCTACCAATGTATATGAACCATAATCCAAACCATCGAATTCAATGACCCCATTTAGGTCGGTTACTTTTGTATCGATGACAATGTTGGAACGATCACGCAATTCGAATTCGATTCCGCTTAATACAGACTTATCCTTGGCATTTACTTTGGTAACGACAAGTTTACCACCTGCACCCATTGCATTAGACTTCGTCAAGGTAATACTCTCCGTCTGATTCTCTACAATGGTAAACGGAATTGGTGTAGCATCCAATTGATAAAACTCAGGTGCCACGACTTCTACCAGCTCATAATCCCCTGGCGACAGTCCACCTTTGGCGATCTTCCCATCTTCCCCTGTCGTTAACTCATCGATTTTCTCTCGCGTTGCGCCGTCCTTGGAGTACAATTCGAAAGTTGCACCCTTAAGTGTCTTGGAGGAGTCCACCGCATCTACCTTGGTTAATTCAAACCCTTGGCGAATCTTTTTATTTTCAATTTCAAAAGCAATATCCGCATCCTTAAATTCAATCGTTTGACCTGAGGCAGAGCCATATTCAGGATCAACCAAATATCCTGCCGGTGCAGATAATTCTTTTAACTTATAAGGTACACCGTTGGTTAGATTGTTTAATCGATAGTTTCTGGAGCTTTCAACCACACCATTCTCGTCCGTTGGTTTCAATGTTTCCAGAAGCGTAGTTCCAGACGCATTATAGATTGCAAATATTGCACCCTCCAGCGGAACTCCTGTATCACTGACTTTGTGAATTCTGATTTTGCCCAGACCTGTAGAGGCTCCTCCACCAGCTCCAGCCAAGGAAACTTTGATTCCCGACTGATTACCTTCTCCGATTACCGAGGAAGATTGGCCTGCAAATTCAACCTTATTCTCAATTCGGGCGCCATGATCGGCATTAATATAAGACTGATATTCCAAAATGAATGCAGTATGGATATCTTTCTTGAAGGTGAAGGTAAATGTATTGCCCTCCACGTCCAATTCATAATCAGCCGGATCAACAAGTCCAGCTTTGGTGGATACATTGCCTGAATTGTTGGCAGGTAAATTGGTTGCATATAATTTCAATGAATCAGCCAATAAAATCTGGTTCTCTGACAAGGTATCTGTTAATTGGTTACCCGCAGGAATGAAAGATTGACTTGGATTGATATTTACCGTCCATGATGCTTTATCCGTTGTACCTTCTTGCTTCCCTGTTTTGCGCACGTATACACCACCGTTGGCAGGTGTAACACTGGCTGATCTATTAAATCGTATTGCACCACCCTCACCATCCGTCAGAACAGCCTGGTTGGCATATGCGCCTGCTACAGAATATGGTCCATCCAGACTTGTTTGGTACTGAATGCGATAAGCCATTTTGCCCATGTTACCCAGATCCAACGCAAAACCTTTACCGTCCGGGTTCAACTGGAATTGACCAGGTGTGAGCAGAACCTCGCTACCCACAGCAGTAACATTATTGGCTCCCTGCAACTCTAACTCATGAACTTTCAATGAGCCGTCTACGAAAGATTGGTCTCCAGTGTAAGCATCCTTAAGGATTGCATCCTGAATATCAAACAAATTGTAGTTTACATCGATTGTCCAGGTGATCTTTTTATCTTTGGCGCTATATTCACCCTTTTTGTTACCATTTTGAATTGTGTAGTCTTGCGGTTTGACCGCAGCAGTTTTGGTAATCGCAGTCTGTTTTACATCAGACTCTTCCCAATCGATCTTGGCTGAGTTGCGATATTCATCATTCGTTGGCATACCCGCTGTGGGATCAAAGCTTGTTTTATAAGTAATAACATGCTCCGTACTGAGCGTTACGCCGTCCTTCAAGCGAAGTGAGAATCCTTTTTCATACGTTGGATCAGCCGGGTCTGGAGTCAGTTCAAAGTCGTCTTTGTTAACACCACTCACTTGAAGACTACCCGGAATCAGTTTCATATGTCTGCCTTCGTAATTGTCGGTGATGACGATATCCGTCATGTCCTGCAAATCACGGTTCACAACAATCTGCCATTCGATTTCTTTTGTGTTGAAGTTTTCACTTTTTACACTCTTTGCAAAAATGACTTCCTGGATGTCTCTTCGGCCTGTTTTGGAAGTACCATCATACATGTTCACTGTGTTCGTAATGGTGTCGTTTGTATACACACGATGAATAGATTGAGTATCATATTCGATCTCATAGGCCTTTGTAATATCGTTCTTAAAATGTAATCTGAAGCCATTATCGAACCCTGTACCCATCGCTTCGAGTGTGTATTCATTCGGATTGATCAGTGTTCTGTTGGAAGCCGCTCCACTTGCATTAATGTCCACTTGATACACTTTGACGGAATTGTTGATCAGTTGCTGTTTTGCCGTATCAAAGCGGTCTTCAATCCATGCATTCGTTTGCATAATTTCTTGCTGATTGTAGTTATATTGCACTTTCCATGTGATCGTCTGGGTCACCGGATCATACGCACTCTCTTGCCCTGATTTGTTCAAAGGCTCATTAAAACTCACACGAACTCGGCCAATATCTGTTTCGTTGTGCTCACTCTGATCCGTTGTAAGCGCAACCTGGTTTTGATACTCCACGTTGGTGAACGGAGCAGTGGTTGGTGCTTTAACACTTGTCGTATAGGTTACACGATAGGCCTTATCTGTATCTCCCAATTGAATTGGAAACTGTGGTTCCGTTTGAACTACTGGGCCTTCTTTTACAGATCCATTCAATTGCACTTCCAATTCGCGAATTTCGATATTGCCCTTGAGCTCCAGCTCTGCTGGGAACGTGTCTGCAAGAACAGCATTTTTCATTGCCTTCTCGCCTTGGTTAAAATCTACAGTCCATTTAATTTCATCCGAGTTGAAGTTGTCTTTGTTTGCGCTTCCCGATTTCTTCAACTTATCTACGGCTGTGTTGGCAAAATGTACATCAATGATGCCCTGCCCTACGGAACTAAAGTCTATCTCCTGTTTCAAGCCATCTTCCATCTTGCTCTCATCGAACTTAATCCACACGTAGAAGTTGCCTTCCAGCTTCGCATGATCGATCAGTTCATTAAAGGTAAAGATGATTGTGCCATCTGGATTCACCACATACTCCCCAACACCGCCATCCAGATTACCCTTAAGCTGCGATCCGATGATGAATTTATCAGGCAAGTTAAAGGTGAACGTAGAGCCATCGCTGTAGTTGTGGTTTTCATCTGCAAGTCCCCATGTAAAGACTACAGCCACCTCATCCTGGATTCGTGGTCGAATATCCTCGATTTTATCTCCTTTGACTTCAATCGTGCCATTCCCGTTGTCTTCTGGTGCCTGATTGTACATCTGCACACTGGTAATCAATTGATCTGTAATTACCGGGCCTGCAGCTGCGATTGCTAAACTGCTCTGGTTGAGGTTTCCCTCCCCCTCTTCTTCCGGAGTGGCAGCAACGTCAACGTTGTTAACCTCTTCCGAACCTGCCAAACCTTCTTCTGATGCTGTATCGCTGATTGCACTGGCTGGCAAATTAGTTAATTCATCCTGAGCATGCATTGTTGGTGTAAATATCCAACCCTGCATCATTTGCGTGACCAGTAACAGAGCAATGATCACTATGCTCACTTTTTTCCTCATTGTTTGCATATCCTCCTCGTACGTAGTGTTGGCATACGCCGAAGATTAGAATAGCAAAGCTACATATACAAAAAATAGACAACACTAAAATCCTCGTTTTTGAACACAAAATTGAACACAAAAAAGGATACTCCTCAAGCGGAGCATCCTGTTCAAACGGTTGTTATAATGTCCAGTTAATTTTGACGCGCAGATCCGTAGTACCTTCCATTTTGGACACATAATAAGATATCGATTTCATGCCAAGTTGGTACAAATCCTGCAAATCTTCAATCAGTCCAGCCTCCGTACCCTTGTACCTGAACGTGAGTGAGGTTCCGCCTTCCTTCAGCTTACTCTGAACTTTGGTCTTCAGCGCAGCATGGCCTTTAACAGCATCCTGTTCATCATACAGGGAATAGTCCAGAGCGTGGTACAGCTTCTGATAAGCGGCTTTTTTGTTATCTCCGGCCTTCACCAGCTTTAATAAAGCTTCTCGATATGGGGCGGGCGCAGCGGGGTACTTGCTTTTGCCTGTCCAGATATGGTCACGTGCCATCTCATCATCACTCAGCAAATAGTAGCTGTGGCTAACCTTACCTTTGCGGTCAGGGGTAGGATCATCCCAGGTAGTGTCCATGTGATACCACTTGCCGTCCAGGTTCACGATATTCCAGGCATGAAGCTGCCCGCCCGCTGTACCTTCCACAATCCGGTTATCGATACCTACTCGCTCCAGCATCCGATATGCCAACAGTGAATATCCCTGACAGACGGTACTGCCTGTAACAAGCCCGTCGTAGGCCGTATATTTCTTCAACGAAGTATCGTAAGAAAGGTTAAGCACAATCCAGTCGTGGATGACCTTGACCTTCTCATGATCCGTCATGCCTGGTTTGATGATTTCTTTCAACACGTTTGTGACTTTACGATTCACATAATCGGTCTGCTCCTTGGTCTCCCGATAGGAGAGAGTCACATGCACCTCGGCCGACACATTGGAGCCTTTATAATTAAATGCATAACTTTTAACGGTATATTGGATATAGGGGTTACTCTTCATTGCCTCATCGATGGAGGTTTGTAATTGTTTTTTGAGGCCCTTCACATTGCCTTTGTATGTAAAAACAAGTTCCTCCGTTCGCTGTGACATTGCGGTAAGCAAGGTCTGGCGCAAATCTGTTGCCGTGGATATATCTGATGTCCCTGATGCAGCATACAATTGATCCAGATCAACCGTACGTGGTAACGCTACAGCAATCAGACAGCCTGCCAGCAGTATGGTGATAATTCGTTTCCCGTTCTTACCCATGAAAGGAACCCACCCTTCTTTGCAAAGTTCTCACGCCCTATTGTATCACAAAAGGCTCTGTCGTCATTCTTCTAGTTTTGTAAAAATTAAATCAAAAGAGACCTTCTATGGAAGGTCCCTTTGATCTTTAGTTCATTGAATCACGACTACCCGTTATCTTCATCCTATGTTTCGTTTGGTCACGATATGAGTGATTCCTCGTCTAATACAGGCGATTACCACTCATAAACGTATCTGTCTTACCTTGAAGCTTCGCCAGCCGTTCCAATACCTGTGACGCTTCAGCTACCGTCACTTTACGTGCAGGCATGAATCGTCCTTCAATCGAAGGAAGCAATCCCAGCTTCAGACTCAGGGAGACCGCTCCCTTACTCGTAATGGCACTGGCATCCGCAATGTTGGGAAGATCCGATGGCAACGTATAGAATCCGGCCAGCTTCTCATAGCGTAAAATACGTACAAGCAGCACTGCCAATTCTTCACGTGTCATCTCTTCCTGCGGATTCAAATTCTGTTCAGGGTCCGCTCCGGCAAGCCAGCGCTGATCGATTAATGCCCGAACTGCCTTATAATACGGGCTGTCAGGTGTCACATCAGCGTATAACTTGTCATCTCCGTCCCCACTGTAGTACAGATCCATATTTGGATTAATCGCTCTTGCCAGATAGTTAAACCAATCCCCTCGGGTGATCACACGATCCGGGAATACGCGTCCCTGTTCATCAGCAAGCAATACGCCATGCTGTGTCATATTGCGTAGAGCTGCTTCGGCCACATGACCCAAGATATCCGTAGGTTCAGCCTTGGTTGCAGAGCTTGTGTCCCCGTATAAAAGCTTCCACTCCCCTGTGTTCGCATCCAGCGCTTCATAGTTGCCATAGATCGAATTCTCATCACGTGTAGGCATATAAGCAAGGTTCACCCCCGCTGGGATGACTTGACCACCGTTCATACCATATCCGCCATAACGGGAATATGCGAGGATCAGCTTGAATTCCTCCAGATAGAGTGCCTTGGCCTCTTCATAACTGATGGCTGGCTTAACATCTGCCGGCAGTTGTTCAGTCGTTGCCGCAATACGTGTATAGAACTCGTTAATCGTCCCGTTGTTCAACACCTGTACTTGTGCCGTATCTTCCTTAACCGGAATTCCGTTCAGATAACGCTGGAACAAAAATGTGCGAGCATCATCCACCTCAATCACGTTAGCCAGTCGGAACTGCTCCGTTGCGTCTGGAACTAGCGCAATCACCGTGTCCATCGCCAGTTTCTCAGCCTGCTTCCGGGTTACCAATTTGCCTGCCTTCTCCTCAGCCGGCTTCTCCTGTTCCATCTCCGGTCCCATTCGTTGCATCATCGTATAACTGTAGATCTGCCCGGTAACTGCATCTACCTGTGCTGAGATATCCCGCATGAACATATAGGACATATTGGCACTTCGATCGCTCCAGCTCAGACTCCACACCTGATTGTTCGGACTTGAGTAATATCCCTTGCCCAACTGGTTATGCTCCAGCTTATATCCCTTGGGAATATCAAAGTTTGTTGCGACCCGATTGGCGGCCTGCTGAACATTTAACCTCGTACCATTGGCCGGGACAAAAGGCGTTACATCACCTTTTAACTTCGTATCCTGCTGCAAAGAATCTTCATCTACAGCTTTACCTGTTAATGTATTAATCCGTTCCAACGTATTGGCTTCAATCGGAATGATACTGATATTTTTTGGTGTATATGCAAGGTAATACTGCTGACCCTGTTTGGAAGATAGACGATCTTTGGCGATATAAGCCAGCTCCACATCGAACTGTTCTTCAAACTGCTGTCTGGCCTTCTCTTCTGAAGCTGCCGGTTTCGATGAGGGATACTTGGCTTCAATAGTACCCCGTGAGTAACCTGTCACCAAACCACTTTCATCCACATTAATGTAGACTGTCTCTGCGTCAGATAACAATCCATCATGTTTTAACTGGTACCCGTATCGATACTCTGTTCTGCCAAACAATGACTCTTGTTCGATGGAAGAATACAGATCTCCAAGCGGAGCATATTCATTGTCCTTAAGACCCGGAATCGCTTGGTACAACAGTGCCACGGCCTTTTCTTCAGCTTGAGCTTTGGTTAACTTCACATCTGATTCCGAGACATGTTTATCCAGGATATCCGACGGCAAATGTACACTTAACACTTCCCCTGTGCCTGCATGTACAGTTCCACTGAATCCCGACGTATGATTGCCTTGTGTAATCTGGAACCCGATCTCCCACGCCTTGTAGTCTGGCGGTGGATAGGAATTAGGTGAATCGAATCGTGCAGATGAGATCGTTGCTTTTTTTAATAATGGAAATAATTTCAGTATATTTTCACTGGCTTGCCTGGATGAGATTTTCGCTCCCTCAGGCACGTCATTGCTCGTTGCGTCTAGTTGTTCATTTTCCCCCGTTGTCGCTGCGGTCAACTGCTCTGCTTGCGCGGCTGATGCACTGCCTGCAAAACCTGGTGTTTGCGAAGCAAGCAGCAGTGTTGCCATCGCTGCGGTTGTTGCTTTGGTTGCGAACATTTTCAATCGTAAATTAAACTTCCAATTCAAACTCAAATCTGGACCTCTCCCTTCAATTTCATACAAAGAAGCATAACAAATAACCTCGCATGAATATTGCCAGTCTAATCTATGATACCATAAGCTTCCTTTTTAATCGTCGTTTTCCGGGCAATTTTACAAATGTGAATTTCTGCATATTGCTAGTAACAGCAAAAAAAACGCCAACCACGTTGGCGTTTTCTCTGTTAGCCTGCACTCTTATGTAGGCTGAATCTACCTTGTCAACTACTCGCTTTAGACGAATCGTTCAACTTCGCCTGACCTTGGACATGGGTTTTCAAAAAGGGAATAACGGTGTCCCAGAAGGTGGGATCTTCCTCAGAACAACTGTGTCCTCCGCTGTTGACCCATAGATGTTCAACAGGCGGATCGGCTTTGGACATAAAATATTCAAGCTCACTCGGGGGAATGAAATTATCTCCCTTGGAGTGCACCATAAGCATTGGCAGTTGCATCCCCCTGCGCCGTTCATTCAGCATCATCACCGGATCACGCTGACGATAAGATTTCAGAGATTCACCCAGTCGCCAGAACCAGATTCTCGGAATTAACTGGGCCAGTGGAAACAAGGGCAGACGCCGGCGTCTCAGCTCTGAACTGACGATTACCTCAAATTGCGATGGCATCGAGTCCGTAATCACTGCTGATACAGGAATTCCCTCCGTCACTGCAAGAATAGTACCCAATCCCCCCAAAGAATGACCAAGCACTCCGATGGCATCCGCATCAATCTCTGGTCGTGCAGTCGTATACTGCAATGCCGCGAGCAGATCATCCCGGAACAGGTAGGCAGATGCAGCACGAACCGGATCACTGGCCCCATGACTACGCACATCATACATAAATAAGGCATATCCAGCTTCCCAGATCGGACGTGCGTAACGAAGAACACGGGAGCGATTGGAGCCCCAGCCATGTGCAATAATAACGAGCGGCCATGGTTTCGGAATGTCGGCTCTGGCGGGGATGAACCAGCCATGCACCCGACCTCCCCCACTGTCAAAGGTCACATCCTCAAATGGCATTGGGGGTGTGAGTGTGATTGGAATCTTCTTGGGGGTTTGGCTCTTTACCGCTGCCTTCCATAAACCACCTGCCGTTACTGCGGCCACGGCGAGCATGCCGCCTATCATTGTTTTAGCTTTCACAGGGCATCTCTCCTCTCCGAATTCTGGCATACATCCATCATAAAACAATAGAATGAACGGCACGTTAAGCGACATGGGTTTTTATGATAAAGATTAATCCAACAACTAATTTAAAGGAACCATCATATATATACCCAAATATACATATTCCTCGTCTGATGCTGGAATCCTAGGCTTCAGCTGCTTCCACAAATCTCCGTGCACATGCTGCAATCTGCTCATGATCTCCTGCCACAAGAGCTTCTCGTGGTAAAAGTGCACTTCCCAGACCCACTGCAGCAGCGCCTGCTGCGTAATAATCAGCAATATTCTCCAGTGTGGCACCACCTGTTGCCAGCAGTGGAATATGATTCAGTGGAGCTTTGATCTCCCGCAGATACGGTATACCCAGACTCGCCATCGGAAACAACTTCACAACTCGTGCTCCCGCTTCATGGGCAGCGACAATCTCCGTAGGTGTCATGGCTCCAGGCCAGATCTCGACACCATGTTCTACAGCATATTCAATGACAGACAGATCGACATTGGGAGATACCAGAAATTGTGCTCCTGCAGCGACGGCTTCCTTCGCCATCTGCACATTCAGTACCGTACCCGCTCCAACATAAGCCTTTCCTTCATGCCGCTCACGCCAGTCTGCAATAATATCATGTGCTCCAGGTGTGTTCAGTGTGACTTCCATTAGTCGGATGCCGCCACCTGTCATACCTTGTCCAGCTGTTACTGCCGCTTCGCGGCTTATACCGCGCACAATCGCAACTAGCCTTGACTCCAATAGTACTTCCGTCAAATTCATATCCAGTTCCCCTTGCTTCATCAATTCGGCAGCCGAAGACAGGCAATCATGGTCACCGCTTTTCCGTTATTCATTATTGTAAAGCATATCCTCCCCTGGATGAAATACATTAATCCATTTCAATGTGAATGCGTCTGTCACCAACTCTAGGATGTACTTTTATCACAATGCAAAAAACCTCTCCATGGAACATGGGCTGATTACCCATTCAATTCCACGAAAGAGGCTGCATTTCGACTGAAAATACTAGGCATTTTCCAATACGTTATCCTTCTCCAAATCTTTAAAGTATCGATCGTTATATAACATGCTCGGATGTGTTGGATGATAGGCGAGTGCGATATCATTATGTTCCCGGGCCTTGGCACGGTTACCCATCCGGTCATAACACACACATAGTTGCAGATGCGGCATCCAGGTCCAGGCTGCTTCATTCAGCACTACCATAGGATCATCAGGACGTACAGCACGAGTCGCCTGTTCGTACCAGAACAGGGCCTTGCGATAATCTTCACGGTCGGCAAAATAACCACCCAATCGACAGCAAATCTCGGCTCTTGGCAGATCATAGGCAAATGATCGGAACAACGCCGTGACTTCCTGTTCCGGATGTTCAAGTGCAGCTTCACAATCCGCAATTTTCTGGCAAGCAGCGATCTGATCTTCCACCCAGCCCAATCCGGTATCCAGAAACTTCTCATAGTACTTCACCGCATCCTCATGCTGTCCATGGTCCTTCAGTTCATTACCGAAATAGTACAAGTCACGCGGCCCAAATTCCTCTCCGGCCTGTTCCCTTTTACGATAGATCCGCAGATTCCGATCGGTATACTCCTTATCTTTCTTGTGGGTAACCGCTATATCACTATGCAGCAGATTGCCCGCTACAGCCAGATATTCATGCACCGCGCCAATCCAGCGAAATTGCCGATCCCGACGCACCAGACGATTCCGGCGCAGGCTGTAGGCTACCTTGCCATCTGCTGTGAATGACAGATTGTAATCCATCGTGACACTATCAACATCCGGGTCCAGCGAACGTTTCAAGGCGATCAATTTCGCCCGATCTTCCGGTTCGAACACATCGTCGGCATCCAGCCACAGAATATATTCACTCTTTGCCTGATCGAAGGCATAGTTGCGTGCTGCTGCAAAGTCATCCACCCATTCAAAATCAACGATACGATCCGTATATCTGGAAGCGATCTGACGGGTACGATCCGTCGAACCGGTATCCACGATTACAATCTCATCGGCAATACCGTTGACCGAGTCCAGACATCTGACGAGGGAAGCTTCTTCATTTTTCACAATCATACACAGGGTAATACTGATCGTCTCCTCCCCTCGTCTCGCCCTGCGATTAAAGGCAGATACCCCCGGCAGTTCGGACAATCGATAGATGTGGTACGCAGGGAAATGAGTATCGACGAACAAACGAAAACCCAATGCCTGAGCACGGATGCAGAAATGACGATCTTCGCCCCAGAAGGATACATTGGGAATCTGGTCATATGAGACTCCTGCTGCCAGAACATTTTTGCGAATAAGAGTACATGCCCCTAGCCCTCCAACTTCATAACAACCCGGGATCCGCAGCTGATTTAGAAAAGCAGTCGTTTGCGTGCCCTCGTCCTCCGCCTCGGTTCCGTCTACTGTTTTGCCACCGCGGCGATACAAGGCATACTCATCTTGTAGCCATACCTGCGGCATTTCCCTGGCATCTGGCTGCCAGCGGGTCCAAAAGATATTAGAAACAATGTCTTTGCCACTCGATACGAGTTGCTCCAGCGTCCGCGGATGCAGCACCAAGTCAGAATCAATCAGGAACACCGCATCGTAGTGATTGTCGCGTGCATATTGCAATATGCGATTTTTCAAACCGGCTACACGCCAAATCTGCTCATCCTGCCAATAGTGTCCTCCCTCATCCTTGCTGTACACCCCTTTGTTGTCAGTACTACCGCTACCATGTTCATCTGCTTGAATAACCGTCCCTTCATGCTGAAGCACAAATTCATGCAATATATTCGATGCGGCTTCTTCCACGTTATCGTCAACAAACAGATAATCCGTCTTCACTGTTGTTCGTTCCAGTGCATGCAGAGAATCCAGAAATTCACGGAGCACCGGAGTTGTCTGGCGAATCGGGCTGGCGATCAGTATTCTTTCTTGCTCAAACGCTTCATGCTCTTCCGATTGGCGGGTTTCCAGCGAATTATCAGAACGTCTGGACGGTCGATGATTACTCTGGCTCTCATGTTGCTCCTCTTTTTGATGTTCTTTCTCATTCTCTTTTTCTTGTGAATTCAGCTCTATTTGAGGTTGGGATTCTTCTTGCGATTTGCGTAACAGTTCTTTCTTCAACGTGCTCACTCCCCCTCTCCTTATTCGAACCATGCCAACAGTCGTGGCTCTTGATCCAATATCGATTCGTACTGTTCCTTCCAACCGTATCTTGCTTCAGGGTCCAGTGCTTGATAGCGTTCATATTTGCGGATACGGTCTTCTTCCCGCGCCCAACCATAGTGCTTCACCCGGGGAGCATGACATCCATAGGACCAATGCTGGATCGTTAACGGAAAACGACCACAATGCTGGGGTGTCTCCTTCCATTCATAGTTCATCCCCGGGTGATAACGAATCAGAAATGGCCGATAATAGGCATGCGCCTGCCAGAACTCATCTTCCCGGTAATGCGTCTCACTCCACATATCAAACAATCTGAAATAGATCGCATCTTCATTGCCACTGAGCAACAGATCCCGTACCAACCCAAAGTCACTGGTTAGAATCTCATCCGCATCCAGATTCAAAATCCACTCCGGATTGGTCGCCACCGTCTCTTCCCATTGTTGTTTTCTCAGGCTTACCTCGTCTGCAAAACGTGAAGCAGCGTTCTCCACTAATACGAGTGGAATACCGTCCAGAAGTTCCCTGCACAGCCCGACCGTTCCATCCGTGCTTCCGTCATCAATGATTACTGCGCGATCAATCCAGGGACGATGTCTCTCCAGTGCCTGCCTGAGATAACGATTCTCTTCATTACGAACGATCATCGACAAGGTAATATGTGGTCTTCCATGTTCCTCATGTCCATCCAAAGCTTCACCCCCTTGCTCAAACTTCTACCTATTAAAATTTCGGGCACACGATGCCTGGACGAATCACAATCCTCTATTTCCAATCTATGCAGAGCCTGAATGCGGATATGCAGGCCGAGTAAACCTTTCATGGGGTTAATCTTGATGAACGACAAAAAAGCACCCGCCTTCGCGGATGCTTTTAAATGTAATCATAAGATTAATGTAGTGAAATAAATGAATTAACGGTATTCAGCCAAACGATCATTGAGACTACGCGTCTGTCCATAGACTTCCTGATACAGTGCGAACAGTCCATCATAGACGGCAACCGTTTCCGGGTTCGGCTCATAGGACTTCGCTGGACGAATAAACGCTGTTGCACATTCTTGCAAAGACGGGAACCAGCCACAGCCATAGGCAGCCAGCATCGCTGCACCCATCGCTGGACCCTGTTCGCTCTCCAGCTTCACAATCGTGGCGTTAAAGACATCAGCCTGCATTTGCAACCAAGCTTCGTTCTTGGCGCCGCCACCAATGGAGATGACTTCATTGACGGTTTTGCCTGCACCACGCAGAATATCAATGGACTCGCGTAGCGAGAAGGTAATACCCTCCATCACCGCACGTCCAAAGTGCTCCAGCTTGTGCCCTGCATCCATACCGATGAAACTGCCACGGATATTCGCATCCGGATGAGGTGTACGCTCCCCAACGATATATGGTGTGAACAACAATCCGTTGCTGCCCGCCGGAATCTGATCGATGCCCTGCAAGAGCACATCAAACGATTTATCCGCTGCAAACGTATCCTTGAACCAGGACAGGCTATATCCTGCGGCAAGCGTTACACCCATAATATAGAAGGCATCTTTCTCTCCGTGGTTAAAAAAGTGTACTTTGCCTTCGAAGTCGAGATCTTTACGCTCTTCGTAGGAAAGCACAACCCCGGACGTTCCGATGCTGCACATCGTCTGTCCTTCACTCAGAATGCCTGCGCCAATGGCACCACACGCATTATCCGCACCACCTGCGTATACTTTTGTTGCAGCCGCTAGACCCGTTTGATCCGCAATCTCAGGCAGCAACGTGCCCACTTCCTCAAACGATTCCACAAGACGTGGACAAAGAGAGATTGGCAGCTCGAAAGCTTCTGCAATCTCGTCGCTCCACTGTTTGCCTGCAACGTCCAGCAGCAAAGTTCCCGCTGCATCAGAATAATCCATAGCGTAATCCCCGGTCAGGCGATAACGCACATAGTCTTTAGGCAACAGGAACAAGGATGCTTGCTGTAACAATTCAGGCTCGTTCTCCTGAACCCACAGAATTTTTGGCAAGGTAAACCCTTCCAGTGCACGGTTCCGGGCAATACTTAACAGCTTGCCATCCAGCACTTTTTCGATGCGACGGCACTGAGCCGTTGTGCGTGTATCGTTCCACAGGATTGCGTTACGCAGCGGTTTACCTTCTGCATCCACCAAGACCAGTCCATGCATCTGGCCCGAGAAGCTCAATCCTTCGATTTCCGAAGGCTGCACGCCAGATACTTCAAGCAATTTACGCAAGGAAACAATGGTCTGCTCTACCCAATCTTCGGGATTTTGTTCACTGTATCCAGCCTTGGGCTGGTACAACGGGTATGCCTCGGATGCTTCAAATGCCACTTTTCCTTCGCGATTGACCAACACGGTTTTGACCGCGCTGGTTCCAAGATCGACGCCAATTACGTAACTCATAGGTTAACTCCTCTCGTTTATCACAGGTTATATCCACGAAAGATCCAAGTACGCATGAAAGTCACTCCGTGATCAGAAAACCCTTGGATCGCCGTTACCCCCAGATTTCCTTTATACCCCTTAGCAAGGGTGAAATCCGGGGATAAATGCGACCGCTTTGCTTCCTCGGGTCCTTTCTGCTCACTCCGTTTTGCATGCATGATACTGGACACACATGGATATGAAACGTGTAAAACATACTCGTTCTTATAACAGAAAGATTGATCCAATGACCTTGATTCGTCATTGGTTATAAATGAAACCTTGATGCTCATGTGGTCACTCCGTGATCAGAAAACCCTCGGATCGCCGTTACCCCCGGATTTCCTTTAATCCCTTTGACAAGGGAGAAATCCGGGTATAAGCCTATGCTTCCGAAGCCAGCTTTCTTTCAGAAAGCTCTTAGCGAACGCTCCGCTTCCTCGGGTCCTTTCTGCTCACTCCGTTTTGCATGCACCATCTTAGACAACCATTTATATCAAAAAACTTAAAAACCATGTTATTTGTTTAACCAAAAAACCGCCCCCGTCTTCCCAAGGGAAAGTCGGGGACGGTCCGAATGTCATGCTTGTTCAGGCGTTCCATGGTACAAGCTAATCTTGTGCATAGGCAAGCTTGGATACTAATGTCCAACACATATAAGTTGAGTAACCATCGGTGGTCGACGTGCACCAACCCTGCCTAATGCGCTATTAGTCAGCCAAGATGTACTGGTTGAGTTGTGCTCTCAGCAATTCCTGACGTCCGGATTGGTTTTTGCGTGGGCTTTCGTTGTTGAGTGCATACTCAGCAAGGGAAGCCAGTGTTGCTTTACCTGCAACTACATCTGCACCGATACCTTCGCTGAAGCTGCTGTAACGTTTTTCGATGAAGTCATCGAATACGCGATCTTCAATCAACTTCGCTGCTACTTTCAGACCTTTTGCATACGTGTCCATACCTGCGATGTGTGCCAAGAACAGATCATCAGCTTCGAAGGAACCACGACGTACTTTCGCGTCAAAGTTCACACCACCACGGCCGATACCGCCGTTTTTCAATACTTCATACATTGTCAATGTAGCATCGTACATATCAACCGGGAACTCGTCCGTATCCCAACCGATCAACATGTCGCCTTGGTTCGCATCGAGGGAACCGAGCATACCGTTTGTACGAGCAACGCGGATTTCGTGATCGAATGTATGACCAGCCAGTGTAGCATGGTTCGCTTCCAGGTTGAGTTTGAAGTGTTTGTCCAAACCGTATTTTTGCAAGAAAGCAATGGAAGTTGCTGCATCATAATCATATTGGTGTTTCGTTGGCTCTTTTGGTTTAGGCTCGATCAGGAATTGTGCATCAAAGCCAATTTCCTTCGCGTAGTCTACAGCCATGTGGAACATGCGAGCAATGTTGTCTTGCTCCAGTTGCATGTCTGTATTCAGCAATGTGTCGTAACCTTCACGACCGCCCCAGAATACATAGTTTTCAGCGCCCAGACGTTTACCAACTTCCAGACCTTTTTTGATCTGTGCTGCAGCGTGAGCGTACACGTCTGCGTTGCAAGTAGAAGCCGCACCAAACATGAAGCGTGGGTTCGAGAACATGTTCGCCGTGTTCCAGAGCAGTTTTTTGCCGCTGGATTTCATATGATCTTCAATCAGATCAACAATCGTATCAATGTTGCTGTAGAACTCACGCAGGTTGTTGCCTTCTGGTGCAATGTCCACATCGTGGAAACAGAAGAACGGGAGATTCATTTTTTCCAAAAATTCAAATGCCGCTTCCACGCGTACTTTCGCGAGGTCCAGACCCGAGTATTTATCCCACGAACGAACAGCTGTCTCCGCACCAAACGGGTCACTGCCGCCTGCAGTTAATGTATGCCAGTAAGCCATGCCAAAACGGAAATGTTCTTCCATCGATTTGCCGGCTACCACTTCTTCCGGATTATAATGTTTAAAAGCAAAAGGATTCTTGGAATCTTTACCTTCAAATGCAATTTTATTAACGGATTCAAAATAGGCCATGTGTAAAATGCCTCCTCAATAGTTTTAAGAAATCGTTTACACCGTTATCCTATCACATCGAATTTACTTTGTCTATTGGTTAAACAAAGTAAAATAAAATTGTTTTTTACATGGTTGTTTACGCTATAATAGTCGAATAACTTGTTTCGGATGTGGGTCAGAACCCTTTTATCAGAAGAATAGGAGTGCCTTAACCATATGAAAATTACCGGAGACCAGATGCTGGTCAAAAAAATAAACAAGTCGATCGTTCTGGATACGATCCGGCGCCATGCCCCTCTTTCTCGCGCACGAGTGTCCGAGGTTACGGGGCTGAACAAAGCAACGGTATCCAACCTGGTTGCTGATCTGATCAGTGATGACCTGGTGCAGGAGATTGGCCCTGGTGAATCCAGCGGCGGACGTAAACCACTCATGCTGCTGTTCCGAGGGACATCAGGCTATGCAGTCGGTCTGGAACTCAGTGTGACCCATTTGAAAGGCGTGCTTACAGATCTGGAAGGACACATCATTACAGAGTACGCAGTGACCTTGGAACATCATGACGTGTCCTCTGTACTGGAGCAATTGAAATTGGCAGCAAAGCAGCTCATTGAAGCAGCTCCTCCTTCCCCTCACGGTGTCATTGGTATTGGTATCGGCGTGCCCGGCATGGTGGATGAGGCAGGAACGGTCCTGTTTGCACCCAACCTGGGGTGGGAGAAGGTAACTCTGCGCTCGATGCTTGAAGAAGAATTTCAACTGCCTGTAACGATCGATAATGAAGCCAATGCCGGTGCCCATGGAGAGCTGAATTTTGGGGCAGGTATCGGTGTCCGTCACATGATCTACATCAGTGCAGGCATGGGGATTGGTTCAGGCATCATGGTAGATGGTGAATTATACAAAGGCGCGTGGGGCTACGCAGGAGAAACAGGCCATATGTCCATTGAAGCGGAAGGTCTGCCCTGCTCCTGTGGTAATCGTGGTTGCTGGGAGTTGTACGCATCGGAAAAAGCCTACGAACACCCGGATCATCAGCTAAAATTACCTGCTCATACCACACGCGAACTTATTCATTATGCGGAGCAAGGCCACGAGGCTGTTCAAGAATTATACAACACGATTGGGCGAAAACTGGGGATTGGCATTACCAATATCGTTAACAGTTTCAACCCGGAACGTATTATCATTGGCGGTCCGCTCTCTGAAGCAGGTCCATGGATTGAAACAGCGTTAAAACAAGTTGTCGAGGAACGTACATTACCTTATCACCGCCGCAGTTTGCAGATTGAATGGGCAGCTCTGGGTAGCCGTTCCACCCGCGTTGGTGCCGCTTACTCTGCGATATCCCAGTTTTTAGGTAAAATTAGGGTGTCTGTCTAATAACAGATGAAAATTGACATCATTTCGCCCCATTTCCTCCCTTTTTGTTAAAGAAATCCAGATGTATAATGGGGTTATGTGATTTTTGTCATGGCTGTGTGAATCAAGCTGTGTTAATTCCGATAACGAAACGGAGTGAAAAAAAGCGTGACCTACGTGGATACTTCAGATATCTCGGCGCAAATGTTTGTCACCGTCCTCCTGTTCCTGATTGTGCTTGCGCCCCTGTTCAGCCTTGGCATACTCCGATTGTTCCAGAGCAAAAAGAAGGCTGGTTTCATGTACATGCTGTCAGGATTGCTGGTGTATGTTGTATTTCAGACTTTCATGAGTATTTTTTTCTAGATGTAATTATTTGTTTTCATGCAAAATCCCCTTTCGCAGTAATTCATGGGTACACGTTATCATGTACTCTGAATTACAGACGCAAGGGGATTTTTCTGCATATTTTTGCCCATTCTTAACATCGATGCTGAATTATGGACAACTCGAACTTTCTTTAAATCGTTCTTCAATCATATAAACGATATTCTGGATTGAGTACCTATATATTTAATACGTTTACGTTGTTTTGAGATCTGACCTCTGCAGAAGATAAGCAATGGAGTTTTTTGACTTACTCTTAAATCCTAGTTAACGGAACAAAAGTAGTCAAACCAGTATGTTTTTTTTACTTTTTCAATGTAAAATGATTGTTGGTTGGAAATTAATATTGGATTTACCACTAGATTAGAGAGGAGCTTTAATATGCTTAAAAAGACATCTGGTTTCCTGTTTGATTTTATACTTTGTTCTATTCTTTATTTTATTGGTATAACCCTACTATGGGGTATAGAACTGCAAGTTTATCCTATGATGAGTGTTAATCCAAAAGATTATATTTTGATATTCTTTGTAATTAATTCTTTGATAACTTTTCTTATTCATTCTAGATTTTATAATTTTGGAAATTGGTATACCTCACGAGAACTAATGATCAAATCCCGAACTAATAAAAAAGTAATGTCAGTTATTATTATAATGGCCTTAATTCCAGTTGTTTTAACTAGTATGTGAGAATGGATATCTCGTATACTCGCCTGTTCCCAGAAGCGAAAATGCTCCTCCTGATCTATAATCATGCTGCTTGTTCACCTCAATTATGCTCTGCGACTCAAGAAAATGATATCGCACTTCTGTACATCGGACAATTGCGAATGATGTTTGTGACCAGATACCAATTCATCCGAGCCACTCATAGAAAACGCACAAAAAACCGTACCCTTCCGGGTACGGTTCTTTCTATATCCTAACGGCTCGCGAAAACCGGAATTGCATATGAATCGAAAATTTCTTTCAACACATGATGATTCAGATAATCAGCCTGATTTAAGCGTCCAATGCTTTGGCAAATTGGGTTTTGTTCATACCCAGAATGCGGTGTTCACCAATGACAGTCAATGGCACGGCACGTACACCCATGTCCCATACTTGTTGTGCATATTCATCGCTAGTTTCGATGTTGCGCTCTTCATAAGAGATACCTTTGTCAGCCAGGAACGTTTTTACGGATTTGCAGTTCGGGCAGTTCGTTGATGTATATACAATTACGTTTTCCATGTTTAATTCACCTCATATGGTTTTATATTAATCTATAGTTTGGTTGGAATCAGCTCATTCTATTACAGAACAACTGCGCTGTGCTCCAAGCTCTCAATGTATTTCTCTGTGTCCATGGCAGCCATACATCCGCTACCTGCAGCTGTAATCGCTTGTTTGTAACGTGTATCCTGAACGTCACCACATGCAAATACGCCTGGGATGTTTGTCTCGGATGTACCTGGTGTAGTCAGGATATATCCATGTTCGTCCGTAGTGATCTGTCCGCCAAGGAAACCAGTGTTTGGTGTGTGACCGATCGCTACGAATACGCCACTTGCCGGAATCACTTCTTCTTCACCTGTTTCGTTGTTTAACACTTTCAGTCCGGTTACGCCGTTGTCGCCAGCAAGTACTTCGAGTGGTGTACGGTTCAAAGCCATTTCTACTTTTTCGTTGCTCCGTGCACGATCCTGCATGATTTTGGAGCCACGCAGTTCTTCACGACGGTGTACCAACGTTACTTTGGAACCGAAACGGGACAGGAAGCTTGCTTCCTCAAGAGCAGAGTCGCCACCGCCGATAACGATGATTTCTTTGTTACGGAAGAAGAATCCATCACATGTTGCACATGTGCTGACACCGCGGCCTACATTCGTTTCTTCGCCAGGGATACCCAGGTATTTAGCAGTTGCGCCTGTGGACAGGATCAATGTTTCCGATACGAGTTCACCCATACCTTCAACTTGAATCTTGAATGGACGCTCGCTCATGTCGATGTTGTTAACCCAGCCTGTACGGAATTCAGCACCGAAGCGCTCAGCTTGTTTACGCATGTTATCCATCAGTTCAGGACCCATAATTCCATCAGGGAAACCTGGGAAGTTCTCCACTTCAGTCGTTGTTGTCAGTTGGCCACCAGGTTGTGGTCCTTCAATAACGAGTGGGTTCAAGTTGGCACGTGCCAGATAGATTGCTGCTGTCAGCCCTGCAGGGCCTGTTCCAATAATAATTGATTTATACATGTATAGTTCCTCCCCCGGGTTCTGCAAAAAGGTTAGACCCTCCGGCATCAAAAGCTTAGGCTTTTGCATACACTAGAACGAAAAGCCCACATCATGTCCACAAGACCTGCCTGTGATATGACAATGGCCCTATGCAGAAACGGAATTCTAATTTATAATCATTCTAATCTGTTGTTCATTATGATCTCTTTTATGTACGGTGTCAATGCTCGGCAGCGATTATGAAGAAGTCTTCATCAGGAGGGAAAATGGAAGCATGAACGATGCACTCATTGGCAGTTTTATATCAGCCATGTCTACCGGCCTAGGGGCCGTACCGATTCTATTTATGCGTAAAATATCACACCGTCTGCGTGATATCTTGCTGGCATACGCCGCAGGTATTATGACCTCAGCCTCGGTGTATAATCTCATTCCGGAAGCGCTTGGCCAATCGAATCTCTTTGTACTTGCATTTGGTATTATGCTTGGTAGCCTGGTTCTACTGGTGCTGGAGATGAAGATTCCACACGTCGATCTGGAGAATCCCGAGAAAATGCCTTTTAAAATTGAAACCAAAGCCTTCATGATTATTGCAGCCATCACCATGCATAACCTGCCAGAAGGGTTATCCGTTGGCGTTAGCTATGCAAGCTCGGATGAGAACCTTGGCAATCTCATTGCCTTTTCCATTGGATTGCAAAATGCGCCGGAAGGATTTCTGGTGGCCCTTTTCCTAGTAAACCAGAACATTGGCCGCTTCAAAGCGCTGGGTATTGCCACCCTGACCGGAGCGGTAGAGATTATTACAGCTATGATTGGTTACACCTTAAGCAGTCTCGTAGCTGGTCTTGTGCCTTATGGTCTGGCCTTTGCAGCCGGTGCGATGATGTTCATTGTTTATAAGGAACTTATTCCCGAAAGTCACGGCGATGGCAATGCACGTGTGGCGACGATGTCCTTTTTACTCGGGCTCATCACGATGATTGGTCTGACCGAACTGTTTTAATGGAAGACTAAAGAACCCGAGCGAACAGTCCAAGACTGTCGACCGGGTTCTTTGTTTAGCCACAAATGAAGATTCCATGAAATTACTGGGATCGTCTGTCAGAGGTATTCTGCCCTCTCCTGATCAGGATTGGATGAAACGAATCAATTCCGAATTGAATTTTTCCAATTCATCATAGAATGCACCATGACCACTCTCTTCAAAAGCAATCAGCTGAGACGAAGCGATGCCTTGGTGCATCTGCTCGGCGAACTCAAACGGACAGATCTCATCTTTTTTCCCGTGCAAAATGGCTGTTGGCACTTGAATGGAACTCAGGTCACCTCGCAAGTCCTCATCCCGCAACGCAATTGCACTGCGAATGGTACCATAAGATGAAGCTTCCATGCCGAGGGCGTGGAACCAATCCATGAATGGCTGGCTGTGTTTCTTCGCGAAGAACATGCCGCCAAACGTCTCCAACAACTTCGGACGATCTGCAAAGATCGGCTCAATGATCTGCTCGTTCAGCTGCTCTGGAGTCAATCCATACGGATAACCTTCACGCTGTGTGAACACAGGTGCTGCCGCAGATAACAAGGCCAGCTTGGAGACGCCATGTCCCTTATGGCGAGCCATGTAATGTACTGCGATCGCTCCACCCATAGAGAATCCTGCGAGTACCGCGTCTTTCAGCTCCAGATCATCTATAACGGCACGAACATCGTCTGCCATGCGATCATAATCATATCCTGTGGACGGCTTATCCGATAAGCCATATCCTCTAAAATCTATCGCAATGGCACGAATGCCATGGTTCGGCAGTACGTTCAATTGATATTCAAACATTTTATAATTAACAGGCCAGCCGTGCAAAAAGACAACCGGGGTTCCTTCGCCAATATCTTCAACATATACTTTTACATTTGGTTCCACTTGTACATAACGTCCCATATTTCACAGCTCCCTTAGTATCGAATCGTCTCTTCGAATCATTACCCGCTGACCCAAGGTTCAAACGTAAGCTGTTCAACCAGCCGCATATTACCAGCGAAACCAATTAACCATCTTCCTCTCCAAATCTGATTACCTTAGCAGCCTAAGCCCATTCAGAATAACCAGAATTGTACTTCCCTCATGACCTACCACACCCAGAGGCAATGCGACGTCTTGGAGGAAGTTACCCCCAATTAAGGCCAGAATAACGGTGATGGCAAAAAACATATTCTGCTTCACCGTGCGCTGTGCTCGACGAGCCTGCCCAATCACCCAAGCGATCTCTTCAATGTTATCGTTCATGAGTACCGCATCAGCGACCTCCAGTGCAGTTCCGCTGCCGGACAATCCCATCCCCATACCCACAGTAGCTGCTGCAAGTGCCGGTGCATCATTGACACCATCCCCTACCATCAGCACAGGACCATACTGTTTGCGGAGTGCTTGTACCTGCTTCACCTTATCTCCAGGCAGCAAGTCTGCATAGACCATGTTTACTCCAGTTTCACACGCAATTACAGAAGCTGATCTGGCCCGATCACCTGTTAACATGGCAACTTTTACACCCATCGCTTCAAGCTTTTTCACTGCAGTTGCTGCCTGTGGCCGTACCGTGTCCCGCATCGCGATCAGCCCGACTAATTCACCATCAGCCATAACAGCGGATACGGTTTTTCCCTCCCCTTCAAGACGAGAGCATACATCGCCCCACTCAGAAGATACCTTCACAGGGTTAACATCATGTTCATCTGAATCATCAACGTTGCTGCCTGTCATCTTCTCTGACTGCATTGATCCCATTACATTTGTTTTGCCAATGCTCCAGACCACATCGGTTACCGTTCCTTCGATGCCCCAGCCTGTTAGAGCCTGTACGTGCTCTGCTTCCTGAAGTGTAATGTTTTCCTTGTTCGCCTGATCTACGATGGCACGAGCTAAAGGATGCATCGAGAGGTTCTCAATTGCCGCTACCGCAGCTAACAGCTGGGTACGATCTACATGTTCAGCCGTAATAATATCGGTGACTTGCGGGGTGCCCATGGTCAATGTACCTGTTTTGTCAAAAGCCACAACCCGCGTGCGAGCCATATTCTCCATATGGGCACCACCCTTGAAGAGAATACCACGGCGCGCACTGCTGGACATCGCGGACAACATAACAGGCATGATGGAAGACACCAATGCACAAGGTGAAGCAACCACCAGAAACACCATCGCTTTATAAAATGCCTCATTCCATGTCCAGCCAAGCAGTAGTGGAGTTCCTGCAATCACAAGTAAAGTCACCCCTACAACAATACGTGCGTAAATTCCTTCAAACCGCTCCATGAAACGCTGGGAATCCGGCACTTCTGCCTGCGCTTCTTCCACCATTTTAATGATTTTGCCAAACAGTGACCCTTCAGCCGATTTTGTAACCTCTACGTATAATGCACCCTCCCCGTTTACCGTACCTGCATAGACTTCATCCCCCGCAACTTTGTCCACAGGCAGGGATTCTCCGGTGATGGACGACTGATTGATGAAAGAACTCCCCCGGTACACGACACCATCTGCTGGGATGAGTTCTCCCGGTTTGACCAACAGCAGATCACCCGGCTCCAGATCATCAATAGCCACGAGGTTCATCTGTCCGTCCTCAATACGCAGTGCAGTCTCCGGCTTCAGCGCCAGTAAAGATGAGATATCCTTATGACTGCGCTCTGTCGCATAACTTTCCAACGCACCACTGAGTGCAAAAATAAAGATCAGCATCGCACCTTCATTCCAGTAACCAATGGCTGCTGCCCCGAGGGATGCTGCAATCATCAGCAGGTTTACATCCAGATCACGTTCCTTCACCAGTGTCTCGATGCCTTCCTTCGCTTTGGTCCAACCGCCAACGGCATACGCCACAATGTAGAGCATGATGGATAAGGTACCAAAATAAGGTGCAGTTCCCCAGGCAATCAGCATCAACAGCCCGCTGCCCAATGCAGATTGCATCTCTTTATTCTGCACCATGGCTCGAAAATCAGGCTTACGTCCCCGGTTTGGGCCTGGTGTTTGGGATAAGCGCTGTTCCGCTTGTTTCTGTCTGTGTAGTGGTTGATGTATCGCTTGCATATGAATCACGTTCCTTTCGAATGGTAGGTTTGCGGATGAAGAGTCTGCTAAATTCCGCTCCCAAAAATGAAGTTGTATTGAGAATGAGAGCCATTGTTAATGCCCTAAAAATGACACATGCTGCTGCGGGAATCCCGCAGCAGCATGGTTTTGTGAATGATTTTGACATAATCTCGAATGAGAATGATAATCATTTTTGCACTTATGCAATTGTGTTTACTCAATACAACTTTTAATCAGTATATGCCTGCGATCCACATTTGTAAATGGGCTTTTTTCGATGGATAGTCATACATGCGTGTTCAAAAAGACAAAAAGCCGCTGTCCCGGAGGACAACGGCTTTAACCATCTATTGATACTCATATGACCTGTTTATGGCATATCACTTAAGTGATTGTTTACACATCCACCCAAATGCCATTTACGCGCCTACACTTGCTCCCTGACTTGCTTTGATGGCTTGCTCCAGATCATAGATAATGTCTTGAATGTTCTCCGTACCAACAGACAAACGAATCAACTCCGGATTAACGCCTGCTGCAGTTTGTTCATCTTCGGTCAACTGCGCGTGAGTTGTACTTGCCGGGTGAATAATCAGTGACTTGGAATCGCCCACGTTTGCAAGGTGAGAGAACAGTTTGACACTTTCAATCAACTTGCGACCCGCGTCCGCACCACCTTTGATGCCAAAGGTCAGAATCGCACCCTGCCCTCTTGGCAGATACTTCTGTGCAAGCTCATAAGAACCGTGGCTCGGTAGACCTGCATAACTTACCCAAGACACATCCTCATGTTTCTCAAGGAATTCTGCAACCGCAAGGGCGTTGCTACTATGACGCTCTACGCGCAGATGTAATGTCTCGAGTCCTTGCAGCAACAACCAGGAGTTGAATGGAGAGATCGTTGCACCCAAGTCACGCAGAAGTTGTACACGAGCTTTGATAATATAAGCAATCGGTCCAACCGCTTCCGTATATACCACACCGTTATAACTGGAGTCCGGCTCCGTCAACCCAGGGAACTTGCCACTTGCTTTCCAGTCAAATTTCCCGCTGTCCACTATAACGCCACCAATGGATGTACCATGACCGCCAATAAATTTCGTTGCAGAGTGAACGACAATATCTGCGCCATGTTCGATTGGACGAAGCAGGTACGGACTTGGGAATGTGTTATCCACGATCAAAGGAATTCCATGTTCATGAGCGATGGCTGCCACCGCTTCAATATCCAGTACATTCCCCTTTGGATTACCGATCGTTTCGGCATACAATGCTTTCGTTTTCTCCGTAATCGCTGCCCGGAAATTCTCAGGATCACTGGAATCCACAAATTTTACGTCCAGACCCAGTTTCGGCAAAGTCGTCGAGAACAGATTGTATGTACCTCCATACAAACTCGCCGAAGATACGATCTCATCACCTGCACCAGCAATATTCAGAAGTGAAAACGTAATGGCTGCCTGACCAGAAGCTGTAGCCAGCGCTCCAGCTCCGCCTTCCAACGCCGCAATTCGTTGCTCAAACACGTCGGTTGTTGGATTCATCAGACGGGTATAAATGTTGCCAAACTCTTTCAAACCAAACAAGTTAGCTGCATGCTCGGTGTCCTTGAATCCATAGGATGTTGTCTGATACAAGGGCACAGCTCGTGCGTTGGTGGTTGGATCAATCTCCTGGCCTGCATGAATTGCCAATGTTTCAAATGAAAGCTCACGTTCGTTTGACATAAATCTGAATCCTCCCTCAATGTATACGTTCTTTAAGTTCCTGATGTCTTCGCATGGTAGCGTATGTTTTCCATATTCTCTCACAAGATGTCGCATTTGAAAAGAATTATTTCCGATTTTTCCGATAAGAAATATTAAATATGTATATTATCAATTTCTGTACCAAAAAAACCTTTGCACTCGCAAAGGTTTTTCAGCTACTTTGGCTTCGGTATGCAATACCTCATCCTGGGTTTGGTTAGACCCGAACTGCACTCCATACTTCACGCAAATGTTTGGCCGCAGGTACAGCTTCCTCCGCAGTTACGCCTTCAAGTGAAATATCGATATGTGGCTTATACGTTTTTAACAATTCAAAAAATAACGGGTAATCCAGTATCCCTGCCCCAGGTACCGGATTGTACTTCTCTCCCTGTGCATCAAAGGCTACATCTTTGGCATGGATCACAATCATGCGCTGATACAGCGATTCCATCACCTCGCGCAAGAAAGCCCCTTGATCTGTTGCATGTGGTTGTTTGATCAGATTACACGGATCGAACAGCATCCCCAGATTCGATGAAGGAATCTCTTCAAACAAACGTGTCATATGTTCATGGGTATGAAGAGTATGTGTGGACACAGGCTCAATCGCCGCATGCACGCCCCATTTCTCCGCTTCCTCAGCCAACTCCTCAACCGTTTCTTTCAGCACACTCCACGCCTTCTCTTCATATCCATCCGGATGTGTATCCTGATAGGTGTCCAAGCCCCCGGTCTCCGTTGCAACCATGCTGCAACCAAAATCCCGGGCATAACGCAGATGCTCCTTGAATCGATCAATGTCCGCACGTCGTCTTACCGGATCAGGGTCAATCGGATTAATATAACAGCCCAGTACTGCAATCTTCACCCCGCGCTGTGCAAATTGATCTCCGATCTCATTCGCTAGCCCTGGGCTCAGCTTGCCATTCGATGAGTCCACATCGGATAATGCTTTGGCCAGCGCCAGCTGTACGGAATTAAATCCGTTATCCGCAATCGTCTGCGCAAGCTGTGCTGTAGGCTGTTTGCCAAATGTATGTGCCAGAATACCAAGTTTCATCTCACTGCCTCCCTATGCTAATCCGATTATCAAACGATTAACGTGCCATCCAGCCGCCATCGACATTCAGCACATGACCATTCAGATAATCCGAAGCGGCAGATGCCAGAAAGACAACCGGGCCTTTCAGATCTTCAGGTGTTCCCCAACGCCCAGCAGGAATACGGGCTGTAATATCCCGGTAACGATTCTCATCCGCACGGATCTGGGTAGTATTATCGGTTTCCATATAACCAGGTGCGATACCGTTAATCTGGATTCCTTTACCTGCCCATTCATTAGCGAGTGCTTTGGTTAAACCGGCAACGCCATGTTTACTGGCTGTATACCCTGGCACGTTGATCCCACCTTGATAGGACAACATGGATGCAATATTAATGATTTTGCCACTTCCGCGTTCAATCATATGTCTGCCTGCCAATTGGCTTAGGAAAAATACAGTGTTCAGGTTCAGACCAATTACATCATGCCAGTCCTGAACTGCATGATCAGCCGCAGGTGTGCGACGAATGATTCCGGCATTGTTGACGAGAATGTCAATTCTGCCCTGGAACGCAAGCGCCTGTTCGAACACAGCCGACAACTCATCTTCACGACTTAAATCCGCTTCAATCACATAAGCTTTGCGTCCGAGTGCTTCAATGGCACTTGCCGTTGCCGCAGGCTTGGAATAAGAGACCAGCACCACATCAGCACCTGCTTCTGCCAAACCAATGGCCATCCCTTGTCCAAGTCCTCCCGAGGTACCTGTCACCAGTGCAACTTGTCCGCTTAAATCAAATGGGTTCATGAATGATTCCTCCGCATGGTTTTGATATGCAATCCTTAGATCCGTCCGTTCTTTAATCCCATGAATAATGAATGAGGTTAACTTTGATAATCCACTGTGACACCGCTCTGCTCGTATAAGGCAGCCGTCTCTTCATCCAAACGACTATCGCTGATAATATAGTCCAGTTGCGAACACTGGGCGAAAGTTCGCAGTGCAAATTGTCCGAATTTATAATGATCCACAACGCCGTATACTTGCTGCGAGGCAGATATCATTGCTTTTTTCAAAGGAACCAGATCTCCCGTGTATATGGATAATCCAAATTCCGGATGAAGGGCTGTCGTGGATATAAAGGCTTTATGAATGTTAAGACTGGATATAAATGCAGCCGTATCATCCCCAACCAGCATATTCCGTACACGCGCCCCGCCAGGCACAACCAGTCGCACTTGCTCCTTTTTGGTCAACTCCGCAATGATGAATAGATCATTAGTCACCACCGTCAGCGGTTGATTATCGAGACGTTTGGCCATCTCCAGCGTAGTGCTGCCACCATCGAGAGCAACGATATCTCCAGGTCGAATGTAAGCAAGGGCACGTTCAGCAATCTCCGTCTTCTCCGAATGATGCTTCTCGGTAACTCCGCGGCTATTCAAGATGCCATACTGGTCATTCTGAGCCAGCATAGCACCACCATGGACACGTACGAGCAGTCCCATACTCTCCAACTTGTCGAGATCCTCTCGCACAGTCTTACCCGTCACCTGCAACAACTCACTCAGATCACTGACGGTTACTTCCTGGTGTTCCAGCAGAGCCTCCATAATTTTTTCATGTCTTTTCAATGGATTCATCATAATCAACTTCCTATACCACCTGAGTTAAATGGTAGTTTCGCACTTACACTTCGGGTACAGAAAACCTTCCGATCACTCTTATCCCCATATTTCCTTTGATCCCTTATTTAAAGGGAGAAATCTGGTGATAAAGGCGCACGCTTCGCTTCTTCTGGTCCTTTCTGTACCCTCCGTTCTAGTGTCTACCCTGTCAATTTAACTCAGACATCTGTAATTTATTATTTCAGGTCTTTCATCGCTACGCCGTCCATATCTTCGAACGTCTGGTTCTCACCAGCCATCGCCCAACAGAAGGTGTAATTGCTTGTACCCACACCACTGTGAATGGACCAGCTTGGGGAAATGATCGCCTGACGGTCGCGTACAACCAGATGGCGTGTTTCGTTTGGCTCACCCATCATATGGAATACAACACCGTCTTCAGGCAAGTTCCAGTACAAGTATACTTCGGAACGGCGGTTATGGGTATGTGCAGGCATCGTGTTCCACATGTTACCCTTGTCGAGTTCGGTAATGCCCATCACCAACTGACAACTCTGAATTCCACCTTCTCCTTGGTGAATGTAACGATAGATCGTACGCTCATTGGATGTTTCGATGCTGCCCAGATGATTTGGCTGAGCTTGTTCTTGCGTTGCTTTAACTGTTGGATAGGTGTGATGAGCCGGTGTGGATACAAAATAGAATTGGGCAGGTTGAGCCTTGTCACTGCTTGTGAACACAACTTCCTTCACACCTCTACCGATGTAGAGACATTCCTTCGCTCCAATCTCATAACCTTGTCCGTCCGCTGTCACTGTTCCGTGACCACCGACATTAATGATACCGATTTCACGACGCTCCAGGAAAAAGTTCGTTCCGATATCTTTCAGGTTCACTTCAAGGGTAATGTCCTTGCTCTCAGGTACAGCCGTTCCCACAATATAACGATCCACATGAGAATACACCGTTACCAATTCATCGGTTGCAAACAGTTGCTCCATCAAAAATTCCTCACGCAGGCGAGATGTATCATACGTTTTCACTTCATTGGGATGTGCAGCATAACGATTTTCCATTATTAATCCATTCCTTTCGTCATTTAAATTAGTTGGGATTGAGTTTGATAATGTTCATATAAGTTCATTTTAGTTCATTATGTATCTTTTGTGTACCTTTATTTTTGAAAAAGTAATTTATGTGATAATGAGCTTAAGACTTTTTTCCAAGTCTTATGTACTACTGTATTAAGAGAACCTTCCCCTCGATACCCGATTCAGCCGCTGTAATAGCCTGTTGTACATTCGTTAGTTCATAAGTCGCCCCAATGTTTGCCATGACAAGTCTCCCTGCTCTGACCAGCTCCATCACCTCATGAAATACCTGTTCCCAGCGTTCTTGCGAACAGCGTTCCACCCAATGTTTTAACCAGAAAAGTTTCACATGAACTTGTGTTCCCCGGGTTACTTCATGCCATAACGGTGTGATCCCCGAAAGCAGTCCTACACTGATGACCGTCCCATTTGGTTTAAGGCAACTCACCAATTGTTCCCCGTCTGTCCCTCCAATACAATCCACGGCTGCATCAGCACCGTATCCCTCTGTTAATTCCGTAATTTTAGACTGTAGCAACTCTTTCGTTGTATTGATAACAGAAACTGCTCCAAGACGATACAGTTCAGCAGTATGACAATCATCTCTCGTAAGCGCAATCAATTTAAATCCATAAATTTTTGAGATCTGTGCAAAGATTCGCCCGATTGCAGATCCCCCTGCATTCACAATCAGGGTATCACCATACGTAAGCTTAAGCACCTCTGTACAGATCAACCAAGCCGTAACCGGATTAATATAGAGCTGGCTGGCTGAGTGATCATCGATATCATTCGGCACAATAATTGTATGTCGCTCCAAAGTCTTCACGACGTCCTGCCAAGTATTCTCGCCTTTTAGTGGCAAGACGCGGCGCCCCAACATTTGATTGGATACTCCCAATCCTACTGCTTCTACTATCCCCATACCCTCAAACCCGGGAACAGCTGGTAATCGGGTACGATGCGGGTAAGCTCCTCGAACAGGAATAATATCGGAGGGATTAATAGGCCGAGCATACATCCTCACTGCTAATTCACCGGGTCCAGGGGGTATCACATCTTTTTCTTCCATACATAACACTTCACTTGGTTCGCCAAAACGATAATAACGGATTACCCTTGCTTTCATTGGTACATCTCCTAAAATAATTTTTCTAAAATTTCTCTAACTAAAATATTGAATATATTTCCAGAGTGTATGACAATAGTATCACTGGTAAATTATTTCATAAACGACTTATTAAGATATAATACAACTTTTTCATTAAAATATGCGATAACTTCTGCTTGGAACAAAAAAAGAGCCCCACAACCTTGAATTCCAAGGTCGTGAAGCTCTTCATCATGTGAATTAATGTGCAACAGCGTTGTTAAGCATGATCCAGATCGAACCAATCACGATAGTCATCATAATCAGTAATCCGAAAATAAGTGCCATCACATTCCAGCGTGGTTTCCCTGTTTCACGGATATGCATGAAGAAGAAGAGTTGAACCACAAACTGAAGTGCTGCTGTACCAAGAATCACAATGAGTGTTCCTGTTTTGCCCATCATGTCGTTCAAAACCACCACAAGTGGAATGATTGTCAGTACGACGGACAGAATGAAGCCGATGACATAAGACTTCAGTGAGCCATGTTGTTCATGGCCGTGGGAATCATGTGAGTTGTGCTCTGCCATCTACATCACCCCCATGAGATAGACGATCGACAGGAGGAAAATCCATACGACGTCCAAGAAGTGCCAGTACAAACTGATGACGTTGATTTTACCGCGAGTAACATCAGTAATACCACGTTTTTTCAGTTGTAACATAAGTCCAATCATCCAGATCAGACCAAGCGATACGTGAAGTCCGTGAGTTCCCACAAGGGTAAAGAATGCGCCAGAAGCAGCACTCGTTGTAAAGCTGAACCCTTCGTGAATCAACTCAATAAACTCATATACTTCCAGTGCGATAAAGCTTGCACCCAGAACGGCTGTAACTGCCAGCCAACTGATTAATTGTTTTACTTTGCCTTGATTCATCGCCAGTACGGCTAGTCCGCTCGTGAATGAACTTGTGAGCAAGATAAACGTTTCGGCAATAACACCAGGCATTTTGATCAATTCAGACAAAATCGGTCCGCCCGCCGTATTGTCACGCAACACAATGAAGGTTGCGAACAATACGGAGAACAGGATAACGTCGGAAATCAGGAAGAACCAGAAACCGAGAATTTTCATTTCCTGTGGATCATGATGTCCATGGTCGTGACCATGTGCATGATTCTCACCGTGCTTAGCGGCTGCTTGAGCCATCTATACCGACCCCCTTAACGACGCTTCGGTACGTTTAATTTCGTCGACCGGAATGTAATAATCCGTATCGTATGAGAATGAACGGGCGATCATACAGATCCCTACGCCAGCGAGTCCGAGAATTGCCATCCACAACCATCCGAAGACAAAGCCGAAACCGGCGATGAACCAGAAGACAGACATGATGAACGGAATTCCAGAGTTCTTCGGCATATGAATCGGCTCAAGCGGTTGCTCAGGCGGATAGATGCCTTTGGCACGACGTTCTTTCTCTTCCCACCACTCATCAATATCATCTCCGCGCGGTGTAACGGCGAAGTTGTATTCAGGAGCTGGTGAAGGAATTGACCACTCCAGCGTACGGCCATCCCATGGATCGGCGGAAGCTTTGAGTGATTTGTATTTGCGAATACCATCTGCGATTTGTGCAACTTGGAACAGGAATCCGACACCCATCAGGAATGCCCCGATTGTGGATACAAAGTTCAGTTCCCACCAACCAGTATCCCAGCCGTACGTGCTCAGACGACGTGTCATACCCATCAGACCGACAGCGTACTGCGGCATGAAGCAGACATAGAAACCAATATTCCAAGTCCAGAATGCCCATTTGCCCAGTTTCTCTTCGAGTTGGAAACCGAACATTTTAGGCCACCAGTAGTACAGACCTGCGAAGTATCCGAAGACAACACCACCGATCAATACTTGGTGGAAGTGGGCAATCAGGAAGTAACTGTTGTGGAACTGGAAGTCAGCAGGAGCAACGGATAACAGAACGCCTGTCATACCCCCGACAATAAAGCACGGGATAAAGGCAAGTGTCCACATCATCGGAGTCGCCATGCGAATCCTTCCTCGATACATGGTAAACAGCCAGTTGAATATCTTAACCCCTGTTGGAATAGCAATCAACATCGTAGTTACGGCGAAGAATGCATTCACGTCTGCTCCGGAACCCATCGTGAAGAAGTGATGCGCCCATGTGAAGAAGGACAGGAAGCTGATGATTAACATCGCGAATACCATCGATTTGTAGCCAAACAGTTTTTTCCGAGAGAAGGTACTCACAATCTCGGAGAAAACACCGAATGCCGGCAAGACGACAATGTATACCTCAGGGTGACCCCACATCCAGATCAAGTTGATATACATCATTGGGTTACCGCCCAGATCAAGTGTGAAGAAATGCGCCCCGGCAAACCTGTCGAGGAATAACAATGCAAGTGTCACGGTCAAGATCGGGAAAGCAAACAAGATAATGATACAAGTGGAGAATACCGACCATGTGAACATCGGCATTTTCATCCATCTCATGCCTGGCGCACGCATTTTAATGATGGTAACCAGGAAGTTGATACCGGTAGCCAAGGAACCGATACCCGATATCTGTATACCCCATATATAGAAGTTCTGTCCTACCCCCGGACTGTGTGACAGCTCCGATAGAGGCGGATAACTCAGCCATCCTGCATCCGGTGAACCACCGATAACGAATGACAGGTTAAACAGCATTGCTCCCAGGAAGAATAACCAGAAGCTCAGTGCATTCAGGAACGGGAACGCAACGTCCCTTGCTCCGATCTGTAATGGCACGATAACGTTAAATAGACCAAACATAAATGGCATCGCCATGAACAAGATCATGATCGTACCGTGAGTTGTAAAGACCTGATTATAATGCTCAGGATTCAGAAATTCATTGTTAGGCATAGCTAGCTGAAGGCGCATCATTAGCGCATCCACACCACCACGGAACAACATGATAATGGAAGCAATGATATACATGATACCGATCTTTTTGTGATCGACAGTCGTTAACCAGTTACGCCAGAGCCAGCCCCATTTTTTGAAATAAGTTAGCACCGCTACAATAGTAATCATGGTAATTCCGATAGCTACCATCGCACCATAAATGAGCGGATCACCGGTTACGAAAAACTCCGATGCAAACTCTTTAAGTCCCTCTAACATTGGGGGCCTCCTTTCGAATCTTTAGTTAGCACTCTCGTCCTCGTCTTGATTGGACGTATCAGTTGCATTTTGAATGGCTCCAGAAGCTTCTTTTGAAGTTCCATGCTTACTGTGAGCACTTTGACCATCTACTACATACTTGGTCACAATATTTTGGAACAATCCTTCTGGGAAGGCAGAATAATAAGCAACGTTGCTTGTGCCTGGCTCAGCCAGTGCTTTGTAACCTTCTGTAGTCAACGCCTGAGAACTCTGTTTCACTTCAGCTACCCAATTGTCAAAATCTTCGTCCGATGTAGCATTCACATCAAAACGCATTTCTCCAAAATGCTCACCTGTGAAGTTAGCGCCTGAACCCCAGTACTTGCCTTCATGATCTGCCTGCAGATACAAGGTCATCGCCATACCCGACATCGTATAAATCTGTCCTCCAAGTTGCGGAATCCAGAATGAGTTCATCGGTGAATCCGCAGTGAGTTCAAATTTCACGGGCCGGTCTGCCGGAATATTCAACGTATTAACCGTTGCAATTCCTTGTTCTGGATACATAAACAGCCATTTCCAGTCCAGTGAAGACACTTGGATGGTAATTGGTGCTTTCTCGTGAGCCAACGGCTTCGAAGGTTCCAGAACATACGTGTAACGAATCGTTACAATTGCAAGTATTCCAATAATAATAATTGGAATGGTCCACCATACAACCTCCGCTTTGGTGCTATGAGCCCAGTTAGGTTCATATGCTGCTTTGTTGTCCGGTTTCTCACGGTAACGCCATACGATTACGGCAGCCAAAATGAGTACTGGCACAATAATGACAGCACACAAAATTGTCGAGATGACAATCAAATCTCTCTGCGAAGCGCCAATTGGCCCCTTCGGATCCAGAACAACGTACTGTCCGCCTGCCAGCATTGGCCAGACAATCAATGCAATTGTAACCAACGTCAGGACAACCGGAATGATAATCCGGATTAGCGACCTAGGTTTCTTGTTCATTTTGATCCCCTCTCCTTAAATTCGCTCATACTGAAAAATCAGTATACTACTCTCTTCATACTAAAGATATCAGAAATGAACAACTTTTTTGTTCTTGTTAACAAATTTGTCGATTTTACACCTTAAATGTGTGAATTTTTTCTCACAAATCGCTTGCATGCTTGATATTTGTACTTCGTAATCTTTACACATCAAGTCACAAAATAAAACCCTTTGCAGTCCCGTTGAACAGTGTCAACGAATCCGCAAAGGGCTTTATTGACTGGATTCCGGGAACTCATCCAGTCTTATTATGAACGAATTAACGCAGGATTATAATCAATCGGCGCCTTCGTCTTCCCGGCGTGTATGAACAAGGCCAATCGCTTTGGCAATAACGTAAATAAACACACTACCTACAAGGAATCCAATACCAACCATCAAGCCAAGATTACGATCATTAAATTCGTTCAGATTGATCAGACACATGATCACTCCCGTAATGAGTGCGACCCATGCCAGAACTGTCATCGTCAAGACGGCGCGCCGCATATTTTTGTCTTTGCGCTCCAATTGGCTGACCATTGCTGTCTTCGATGCCATAGTAAACACTTCCTTTTCCCTTTTTGTAAGTGCTTTCCTTATACCAATATACCACATCAGTATGATTTTTAGTCAACAAATGTTCAAATTTTATTCGCAATTTGGACACTTTATTTTCATTTCGACCATTGACAAAACATTATTAAATTCTTTCATACTTCTTATAACCCAAAAAACGTCTCTTCATAACAGGAACTGCACTTGACCTTATGAAACCTTTATGAACTACTCATTTCCAACGGTAAAAATACAAAAAAAGACGGCACATTGGAATACTCCAATGTTACCGTCGTTCTCAGTTTTAATAAGGGAACCATATATAATGCGGACCTGCTTTACCCTTGAAACCTGCCACCCAAGCTATTGGGGATTATGTTCGTTCCGTGTCTCCAACCAATTATTCTTGATGACGCTCTGATACCAGTAATAACTCTCCTTCGGTGTTCTCACGAGTGAACGATAGTCCATATGAACAAGACCAAAACGCATCCGGTAGCCTTCTGCCCACTCGAAATTATCCATCAGTGACCATGCCATGTACCCTTTCAAGTTAATGCCGTCATTAATGATGCGGTGAATTTGGGCCAAATGCTGCTCATAATATGAAATCCGGCGATCATCGTTAATTTTTCCGTTCTCCAGGTCATCATTGATGCAGGCACCATTCTCTGTGATATATACATCCACATTGCCGTACTTTTGCAAGTAATGCATAAATTCATACAAACCACGTGATTCCACAGGCCAGCCAATATCAGTTTTGGTGAGGCCCATATCAACTTCTTCCGATTGCAGAGCACCTGCCTCCGGATTGAAGCGATTGATCCCCATCGTGTAATAGTTAATGCCGAGCAGATCGATTGGTTGCGAGATGATCTCCATATCGCCTTCCTGAATTGGCACAGTAGCCCCCGCTTCTGCAAACCAATCCACCATAAACTGCGGATATGAACCTTTGTAGATTGGATCAAGGAACCAATCGGTATTAAGCGCAATTGATCGGTCACACGCAGCTTGGTCCTCGGGAGATTTGCTGTACGGCTCAGCCCAGCACACGTTCGGAGCAATACCAATCTGACCGGTTGTTCCCAAGCGACGGAAGGATTGAACGGCTTTACCATGAGCAACCAGTAATCCGTGTGCCACATTAATAGAAGTTTGCAGGTCTTTGTTTCCTGGCGCATGAATCCCCAGAAGGTTCGACAGGAACGCGATACACCATGGTTCGTTGAATGTCAGCCAGAAGTTGATTTTGCCCGAGAATTCTTTGAAAATCACTTCCGCATATTTCACAAAAGCGTCTACAGTTCTATGGTTTCCCCAGCCCCCGTCATCTTCCAGCGTTTGCGGAAGATCCCAGTGATACAGGGTAAGGAACGGTTCAATTCCAGCCTCGATCAATGTATCCACGAAGCGGTGGTAGAAGTCCAGACCTTCCCGATTGATCTCACCATCTCCGTCAGGAATAATGCGCGGCCACGCAATGGAGAACCGGTACGTATTAATCCCGAGTTTCTTCATCAGTTCGATGTCTTCCTCGTAACGGTGGTAACTGTCACATGCGACATCCCCATTGTCTCCGTTATATACCTTGCCAGGTGTGCGCGCAAACGTATCCCAGATGGATACCCCGCGTCCACCTTCCTGTGCAGCTCCTTCTATTTGATAGGAAGCTGTTGCTGTTCCCCAGCGAAAATCTTGCGGAAATTTAAAAATGGTCATGGTTGGCTCCTCCGTCTCATAATGACACGCGGATCATCTGTCCTGCGGTCATCGTTAAAATAATTACATAATCGCCCTGAGGCGTAAGCTCTGCCTTGGCTTGTTCGTTTCCTTCCACACGCAGCGGATAAGCACTGCGAACGATCAGCGTGTCACTTCGTTCTGCTTTGATGACTGCTGACGCAAGCTTGTTGTCCGCCCATGTTATTCCCACTGTATAACTACCTCTTGCACGAAGCCCTTCAACTCGACCTTGAGTCCAGAGTTCAGGCAGTGCCGGCAGTAAATGTAACTCGTTCAAGTGACTCTGCAACAACATCTCGGCTATTCCAGCCGTGCCTCCAAAGTTACCATCGATCTGGAACGGCGGATGATCGTCAAACAGATTCGGATGTGTGGATCGGGCCAGCAACGTGCGCACAAACTGATGTGCCTGGCTGCCATCCAGCAGTCGTGCATACAGATTGATCAACCATGCACAGCTCCATCCTGTATGCCCGCCACCTTGTGAGATACGACGTTCAAGCGATACCCTTGCAGCTTCCACAAGTTCTGGTGTGTGCACTCGATTGATCTGCTCTCCCGGATACAGTCCATACAGATGGGAGACGTGACGATGCCCTGGCTCGGATTCGGCAAAATCCTTAAACCACTCCAGCAATTGTCCTTCGCTTCCAATTCGGAATGGATAGAGTTTCTCCAGAGCCTCACTCCACTCGCTTGCCAACGACTCATCTATATTTAGTTGCTTCGAGGCCTCAATACAGCGGCTGAACAGTTCACGAATTAACGTCATATCCATCGTTGAAGCCATGGATATACTGCGTGCCTCCCCAGCATCTGTGAGAAACTTATTCTCTGGTGAAGTGGATGGAATCGTAACCAGATAACCATCGGGCCCTTCCACCAGCCAATCGAGACAGAACAGCGCCGCCTCTTTCATGATGGGATACGCACGTTCCTCAAGAAAACGCTGATCTCCGGTAAACTGGTAATGTTCCCATAGATGCGAGGTCAGCCACACACCGCCCATCGGCCAAAATGCCCAGCTCGCGTCTCCACCTGTAGGTGTGGTAGTTCTCCAGATATCCACGTTATGATGAGCAGTCCATCCACGGGCTCCATACAGAATCCGCGCCGTTCTTCGTCCTATATCACTGAGATCGGTCAGCATATCGAACAGTGGCTCATGACATTCACTGAGATTGCAGACTTCTGCTGGCCAGTAATTCATCTCCGTGTTGATGTTGATCGTGTAGTCACTGTGCCATGGCGGCTCTACCTGATGATTCCAGATTCCCTGCAGATTGGCTGGCTGGCTGCCCGGACGCGAACTAGCCATTAACAGATATCTTCCATATTGAAAATAAAGTGCCTCCAGTCCAGGGTCTTGTTGCCCTGTCTGATAAGCCTGCAACCGCTCATCTGTAGGTAATTCGGCGTTAGCCGATACCCCTAAATCAATAAAGACTCTGTTAAACAACGCGCTATGATCTTGAACATGTCGGCCACGAAGCACTTCCGAACCATGTGTGATCGCTTCGGAGATCATCTCCCTACATTCCTTTTCCAATACAAGATGATCCTTCACAGGTAACACATCGTAACTCTCAAAGGAGGTAGCCGCTGCCAGATAAAACACAACCTGATCAGCACCCTGAATATGTAACTTGCCTTCCAGATTGGAGACCTTCATCTGATCGCCAGATGCCGTAAATGCTACACGGACAGCATAAACCGTTCCCCGATCCTCTTCATAGAGGACGGATTCCGGGTGATCTCTGAAGTAATTGGACTCCACATGACTTGGGCACCGACTGAACATGGTTAGAGCATCTCCCGAAGTCTCAACGCGATAAGGATGGGGACTGTCTAGCGTAACACTTACACTCACAGCGCCCTTCTGATCAGCAGTTAATGTGCAGACCATCAGATCATCCGAAGCACTGGAATACACTTCACGTACGTATTGAGTTCCTTCCAATGAGTAGGTTGTGGTTGCAATACCCGATTCCAGATCAAGCTCCCGTTCAAATGCATCATATGAAAGATCATCCAGACCCTCATGGTGCAATAGAAAATGACCCATCGGCTGGTAAGCCTCCACATCACGACCAAGCATTTCACGGTTCAACAAATCCTCAGCTTCACCATACTTCCCAGACATGATCAACTCTCGCGTCTGCTTCAAATACCGCTGACTGCTGTATTGAATCGTATCCCGTGGAAACCCTGACCATAATGTATCTTCATTGAGCTGAATTCGTTCATCTGCTGCGCCTCCGTACACCATGCCTCCAAGACGGCCGTTTCCGATGGGCAATGCTTCTTCCCAGCGTTTTGCCGGTTGTTGATACCATAGACGATTGATTTTAGGTTCGTTATTGTGTTGGGACATGATTAGCTCCTGTTCCTAAATAAGCAGTATATTTCTTATGTCATAAAACGTTTTCGGTAAGTGCTTACAATAATAAAATTATATGTGATTTCAAAATTTGCGTCAATGCAAATCATCACAGCAATCCACAAAAAAAAGGCCCATATAGGGCCCTTTCCTTGTGTAACCATGGATCACAGACAATTCATATTATTTTACGTCTTTTCCTGTCCACAGAGAGACACGTTCCTTAACCCACACCGTAAATTGTTTCTCCATTTCAACTGCACCCGCTTTGTCCAAATCAGCCAGTAAAGCGTCATAGGTTGCATCAAAGTTTGCTGGTGTAGTCAGAACAGCTTCCGGAATCCGTTTACGGATGATATCCTGCGTTTTCTGGAACGTTACCTCATAGTCTGTACCGGAAGGTACGGACATGTTATACGCTGCGCCCCAATCCTTAACTTGCAGATCTTCTTCAGCCGGATAGAACTCTTTCCAAGTCGTGATACCGTAAGCTTTCAGCGTTTCCTTCTCTGCAGCCGTGTAACCAGCTACAATCTGCTCAGGGAAGTTTGTTGTGTAATAGTTATCCGTAGAATCTTTTACACCATCACCGTATCTTGCGCTAAATATGTTATACATCCCAATTCCTGTTTCCTTACTGAAATTGGAGTTGTCATTCGTTTTGCGGTCTTGAACGTCTTCTGGAATCACGCGTTTACCATCTTCTACGTTGTAATGTTCACCTTCGATACCCCAATTTCTCAGAACTTGTCCTTCATCGGAAGCAAGCCAATCCATGAATTTAATGATACGCACTGGATCTTTGGCCGAAGTTGTAATCCCGATGCCATAACCGTCAAATCCGGCTGGTTGGAACGTATGATCCACAATCTCATCGTTAAGTGATACAGAGAAGTGAGCGTATGTGGCATCATCCTTACCCGATGATTTGAGCGCGTTCTCCGCTTCTTGATAGTTCCACTCTTGGTCAATCAGACCGAGGACACGGCCACTGGCAATTTTGGACTTGTATTGGTCATCCTTTTGAACAAAGGCATCTTTGTCCAGTAGGCCTTCATTGTACATTTTATTCAACCAGCGGAAATATTCTCTTTCCTCTGGACGTTTATAGTGCAATTTGGCTTCATACGTTTCAGGGTCAATGTAATATTCACCATCATCCGGTGCACCTGTTGCCTGGAAAGCCGGGTTCGTTACCGTGATCATGATTTTCCAATCATCTGCATTCAATGTTAATGGAATGGTTGGTTGACCATCAATGGTTGGATGTTTTTCATAATAGGCTCTAAGTACATTCTCGTAATCCTCAAGTGTCTTCACTTCAGGATATCCGAGCTCTTTCAATACTCTTTGCTGAATTTCAAATCCACCTGTAGCGTCAAACGTAACATTATCAACACCCATATTGGTTGGAATGGTATATATCGCTTGATCTTCCAAACTGTATTTCAAACGGTTCATCTGTTCCCCATAGATTTTTTTCAGATTGGGAGCATGCTCCTCAATCAGATCCGTGAGATCCAGCATCGCGCCTGCATCCACAAGCTTAGATAAGTTACCTTTAGGGTAGATCATATCAGGAAAGTCACCACTGGCAGCCATCAGTGCAATCTTCTGGTTACCACCATCGTTTACATCATATTCAGCTTCAATTGTAACGCCTGTTTGTTCCGTAATCTTTTTACCAACAGCATCTTGCATCTTGTTCCAGGTCGGACTAGCATCCCCCCCGAAGAACGTAACTGTAATTGGTTCGGTACCGCTGGACTCTGTAGTCTCTTTGGTTCCCGAATTCCCACAACCAGCTGTAACCAACATTGCACTTGCGAGCATCAACATTGCAAACGTCTTGGGTGTATTGCCTTTCATTTTGCCTCTCATTGTCTAGTTCCCCCTATTATTTATGAAGGTTTTATCTGTATAACAGGCTTTATGCCTGAGGATACCACTTTTTTTGAATGCGCTTTCGGTATCGTCTATTCCGACGTGTTCACTAAAGCTGACGTTTCGATTCTGCAAAAAGAAAGATTCTTCTTCTAACAAACGTAAAACGTTTTCGGAAATTACATAAACCGCTTACTGAAAGTGCTTACATGATAGATTATAGGCTATCCATCACCTCACGTCAACAATAAAAAAAGCCCTTGAGAAAGGGCTTTTTTTGCTATGAAAATCCTTAACTTTAATGCTTGGTTTTCAAGCTTATTTCACATCTTTTCCAGTCCAGAGAGCTACACGTTCTTTGATCCAAACCGTGTATTGTTTCTCCATCTCCACTGCACCCGCTTTATCGAGTTCAGCCAGAAGACTATCATATACGCTGTCGAAGTTCTCAGGTTTGGCAAGGATCGCTTCTGGAATACGTTTACGTACGATATCCTGTGTTTTCTGGAACGTTACGTTGTAATCCGTGTCAGATGGTACAGGCATGTTGTATGCTGCGCCCCAATCTTTCAGCTTCAGATCATCTTCGGAAGGATAGAAATCTTTCCATGTTGTAATACCGTATGCTTTCAACGTTTCCTTCTCAGCGGCAGTGTAACCTGCTTGAATCTGTTCAGGGAAATTCGTTGTGTAATAGTTATCTGTGGCATCTTTCACACCATCACCGTATCTGGCGCTAAATACGTTATACATGCCTACGCCTGATTCTTTGGTAAAAGCAGAGTTATCATTGGTTTTGCGATCTTGTACGTCATCCGGAATGATGCGTTTACCATTCTCTACTTGGTAATGTTGGCCTTCAACACCCCAGTTTCTCAGGACCTGACCTTCCTCGGAAGCAAGCCAATCCATGAATTTGATGATACGTACCGGATCTTTGGCCGAAGTTGTGATTCCGATACCATAACCGTCAAATCCTGTCGGTTGGAACGTATGATCCACAATATCCTTGTTCAGGGATACGGAGAAGTGGGCATATGTTTTGTCGCCACCGTTAGATGATTTCAAAGCATTTTCCGCCTCACCATAGTTCCACTCTTGGTCAATTAGACCAAGTACACGGCCACTGGCAATTTTGGATTTGTATTGGTCATCCTTTTGAACAAATGTATCTTTATCAAGCAGACCCTCATTGTACATTTTGTTCAACCAACGGAAATATTCTTTTTCTTCAGGACGTTTGTAGTGTAGAACGGCTTCATACGTCTCAGGGTTGATATAATACTCACCGTCATCCGGTCCACCCGTAGCTTGGAATGCAGGGTTCGTTACCGTAATCATAATTTTCCAGTCATCTGCATTCAATGTTAACGGAATCGTCGGTTGACCATCAATCGTTGGATGTTTTTCATAATACGTTCTCAGTACGTTCTCGTAGTCCTCAAGCGTTTTTACTTCAGGGTAGCCAAGCTCTTTCAATACTCTTTGTTGAATTTCGAATCCGCCCGTAGCGTCAAATGAAACGTTATCTACACCCATGTTGGTCGGGATCGTGTAAATGGCTTGATCTTCCAAACTGTATTTCAGACGGTTCATCTGATCACCATAGATTTTTTTCAAGTTGGGAGCATGCTCCTCAATTAGATCGGTCAGGTCCAGCATCGCGCCTGCATCCACAAGCTTAGACAAGTTGCCTTTAGGATAGATAATATCAGGGTAATCACCACTGGCAGCCATCAAAGGAATCTTTTGGTCACCGCCATTATTCACATCATACTCAGCTTCAATTGTAACTCCCGTTGCCTTAGTAATTTCTTGACCGACAGCATCCTTCATGTTATTCCAGTTCGGACTCGCGTCTGCACCAAAGAATGTAAAGGTCACTGGACTGGTTGTATCTCCGGAATCAACCGGTTTCTCTGAAGCGTTAGTTCCTCCTCCACTGCCGCTGCATCCTGCTGTAATTGCAAGAGCACTGGCTAACAGAAGCATTGCGAATGTTTTTGGTGTTTTGCCCTTCATGTGTAATCCCCCTTATGGATATTAATGAAGCTGTATATTTGTATAACAGGCTGACCTGCACATACCGTGACCAGATGAAACAAATGTAATTTTCTTGTTTTTATAACATTAGAAGCGTTTTCTTAAAAAATAAAAAAATGTTCTTCTTTCCTTATTTCCTCTTCATTCTGCAAATGTTTACTTTGAGATTCAGGTGTATGCCACGTGTTGTACAAGCAAATGTAAGTGCTTTCATACTTGAATAATAATCGCTCCTATATCCCTTGTCAATAGTGAATTTATAAAATTGAAAACGTTTTTTAGAAAACGTTTTAGATAAAAAAAGAACCCAAATATTCTGGGTTCTTTTTCGTTTTAGATCTGAATTGCTAATCGTTTATTTAGCCTCTTCACCGCTCCACAATTGAACACGGTTTTGAACGAGTTCTGTATATTGTTTCTCCATATCCTCTGCTCCTGCTTGGTTCACTTCTGCAATCATGCCGTCATAGATCGCATCGAATTGTTCAGGAGTACTCAGAATGGCTTCCGGGATACGTTTCCGAATGATATCCTGTGTTTTCTTGAAGATGACGTTGTAGTTGGAGTCACCTGGTGTTGGCAGATTGTATGCTGCTCCCCATGGTTTGATTGGGAATTCATCTTCACTCGGGAACAGATCTTTCCACGTCGTAGCACCGTAAGCTTTGAGTGTTTCTTTCTCTGCATCGGAATATGCTGCCACGATCTGTTCAGGGAAATTCGTAGTGTAGTAGTTATCCGTTGAATCCTTCACACCGTCTCCATAGTGACCGGACATATTGGTGTACAGTCCAATACCCGTTTCTTTCTGGAATACGGCTGCATTATTGGTTTTCTGATCCAGAATGTCGGCAGGAATGACACGTTTGCCGTCCTGCACTTCATACTGTTTGCCCTCAATTCCCCAGTTCATCAGCACTTGCCCTTCTTCAGAAGCCAGGTAATCGAAGAATTTGATCGTACGAACCGGGTCAGGATTCGATGTTGTAATCCCTACACCCCAACCGGATACAAAACCAGGGTCTTGGTAGGCATGATCCTTGATATCCTCGGACAGGGTTACTGGAAAGTGTGAATACGTTGCTTCAGTCTTACCAGCGGATTTCAATGCATTTTCTGCATCGGAATATCCCCAATCCTGGTCAATGACACCCAGAACACGTCCACTTGCAATTTTGGATTTGTATTGGTCTGTTTTCTGGATAAAGCTGTCCTGATCCAGCAATCCAGTGTTGTACATATGGTTCAACCAGCGGAAGTATTCTTTTTCCTCTGGACGTTTGTAATGCAGACTTGCTTCATACGTCTCTGGATCGATGTAGTATTCACCATCATCCGGAGCTCCTGTTGCCTGGAAGGCTGGGTTCGTTACGGTAATCATGATTCTCCAATCATCCGCGTCCAGTGTTAACGGGATGGTTGGCTGACCATCAATTGTTGGGTGTTTTTCTTTGTACGCCTTCAATACATTCTCGTAATCCTGAAGTGTACGTACTTCCGGATATCCGAGTTCTTTCAGTACACGGTGCTGAATGCCAAATCCACCACCTGCATCAAAGTACTTTTGGTCTACCGCATAATACGTTGGCAGCACATAAATAGCCTGATCTTCATTACTGTATTTCAACCGGTCCATGTAATTACCATACAGCTTCTTCAGATTGGGAGCATATTGGTCGATCAGATCTGTCAGATCGAGCATTGCTCCGGCATCCACCAGTTTGCTGAGTTCTCCTTTGGGGGAGACAATATCCGGATAGTCTCCGCTCGCCGCCATTAAGGATATTTTATCTTGACCACCACTAACGGCAAATTCACCGTTAAGGGTTATCCCTGTTTTTTCCGTAAGGACTTTACCTACTTCATCCTTCATGCCATTCCAGTTCGGACTGGGGTCAACGCTGAAGAAATCAAAAGTAAGTGGAGTTGTCTCTGCGCTTGTATCCTTGAACGACGTATCACTGCCGCTTCCTCCACCGCAACCTGCGAGTAAAGACATTGCAAGCACTGGTGCCAGTGCAATCTTCATTTTGGAACTTGCCATAATGGTAATCCTCCCTGTTTCATATGTCTGTTTGTCCGGGACTTTTTTGTCCCTGTCTATAGCTTCATGAATACCACACCGCAGCCCTATACGGTGAAGCGCAGACCAAATGGCTGCGCTTCGGGTATCCTGATGCTTCATTTGTAGATGTACGGCCGCTCTATGTGGCAGCCTGTACCCTATTGTTTAACCTTTTACTGCGCCCAGTGTCATACCACCAACAAAGTACTTCTGAAGGAATGGATATACAATGAGGATTGGAACCGTCACAACGATCGTAATCGCCATTTTGATCGATTCCGGTGAAATCTGTGTCATTTGCTGCGCCATATCATTGGCATTTCGTCCAGCACCTGAGCCCTGCTGTGTACTTTGCAATACTTTCATCAGCTCATATTGGAGCGTGGTCAGATGTGCCTTTGAACCATTATACAGGTACGTATCAAACCACGCATTCCATTGACCTACAGCCAGGAACAATGCGATGGTAGCAAGCACTGGTTTACACAGTGGCAAGATGATTCTGTAATAGATTGTAAAGTCATTCGCTCCATCCAGCTTCGCGGATTCCTGCAATGAGTATGGCAGGCCATCAATGAATGAACGGATGATAAACACGTTAAATGCACTGATCATGCCAGGCAATACATATACCCAGAATGTACCGATCAGGTCCAAGTCACGCATCAGGATGTATACCGGAATCAGACCACCGGAGAAATACATCGTGAGTGCGAGTGTTGTGGATACAAATTTTCTAAGTCCAAAGTCAGGTCTGCTCAGTGTAAAGGCGATCATAGATGAACTGATCAATCCGAGCACGGTACCTACAAGTGTACGCAGAATGGATATCTGCAAACCTTGTAACAATCCATCATATTGGAAAATCGTTTTGTAGTTCTGTAATGTGAATTCGCGAGGCCACAAGTAAATTCCGCCACGTACTGTATCTGTCGAGTTATTGAGTGAGATGGCTAGTACGTTAAGGAATGGATAAAGTGTTACAACCAGCACCATGGTCATCGCGAGGATGTTGAATATATCGAACAGTTTATCGCCCCGAGTAGCATTGAATGCTTTGTTCGCCATAATGTCGTCCCCTCCCTACATGATGCTTTCTTTTGTGAATTTTTTGAACAAGCCGTTCGCAGTAAACAGAAGGATGATACTGACAACGGAGTTGAATATACCTATTGCTGTACCATACGAGAATCGTCCCATATTCAAACCATAATTGAGCGCGTATAGATCAAGTACTTCCGAGTAGTCTGTGACCAGACTGTTTTGCAGCAAAAATTGCTTCTCGAAACCGATACTGATAAGATGTCCAATCGACATGATGAAAAGTACAGAAATCGTGGTCCGTATGCCAGGCAGCGTAATATGCCACATCTGTCTCCAGCGGTTGGCTCCATCTACACGGGAAGCTTCATACAGCTCATTGTCGATACCTGTAATCGCCGCCAGATAGATGATGGCATTCCAACCGGTTTCCTTCCACATATCTGAAGCGGTTACAATGTACCAGAACAAGTTCCCCTTGGCCATGAATTGGATCGGCTGATCGATAATGTTCAGTCCTACCAATAGATCATTGATAATCCCTCCATCGGTGGAGAGCATCTTTGTAATGATCCCGGCTACAACAACCCAGGATACAAAGTGAGGCAGATATGATACCGTTTGCACGGCACGTTTGAAGAACATGCCTCTCATTTCATTCAGGAGAATAGCGAAGAATATCGGCACGATAAAACCGACAACCAGTCCCATCAAGCTCATTGCAAGTGTATTTCGAAGTACCAGATAGAAACGATCATCACTGAACAGCTCTACAAAGTGTTTAAAACCAACCCACTCTTGATCACCAAACGATCTGGCAGGTTTATAATTTTGGAAAGCCATCGTCCATCCCCATAGTGGCAGATAGTTAAATACGAAAACCCAAGCTACGAATGGCAATGACATGAGATAGAGATATTTCTGCTGTTTCATTCTGTCCCAAATTCCGTTCCGCCGATTCTTTAAAGGCGGTTTGGGGTCACTGCTTCTGTTCGCGGAAGCGGATTTTTTTGTTAGCGTTTCCATCTCCGTTCCCCCTCCTCTGTTTTATAAAATAATCATACTCGATAGAGCGTTTTCAAAATACCATCTGGATTTTAGAGAAAATCATATAAAAATTAGATATAGACATATATAATCAGACATTAATTCGTTAAAATCAGTGATAAATTATACTTTTAAATGATATAAAAGTAATATTAAGGTAAAGCACTATTCAAAGTGGTAAATATCGAAAACGTTTTATAGTAATCGTTTACTTCAATTACATGGCATACAAAAAGGACCCTTTCGGGTCCCTCTGATTACAATGTAAATTGAATGGTTTGCAGTTTAACGATGCCGAGTAATTGCGCTACGGATATGGAGGTTGCTGGACGGAATTGATCTCCATTCAGATAGGCAAGTATCTCCTGAAATAAGTAGGCGGCTTCCGGACGCTTCATTACAGCCAGATTGGCAAACGGAAGTGAGGATATCAAAATCTTGCCCTTCCCTACTTTTGCCTCAAAGGCATAAGCAAGTCGTTTGGCCCGATGGAAATGGTCCACCACTTCAATCAGCGGCTCCACCCCAGGCAACGTATCCAAACATATCGCTGGTGTACCGTTCACCAAGTGATACCAATGCCAGTCCGAAGCCCCATCATGCGGGAAGGAGCCTAGTAGTGCTAGCTGATCTCTCAAATACATGCCCATCGTTGCACCAGGCTGTGTAGCAAACATCAGGTAATTCCAGAATACAGGCAGATACTTGGTCTCCACTGAATCATATAACCCTTCTGCGGTTGCCTGTAGCCAAACACTTCCCCCGTTGACCACATAATCAACGACATTGGGTGTTAACGACTGAACGATAACCAAGTCAATCTCCCGATTTTTCAACAACTGGAATCCATCGATGCGATCTACGCAATTATCATGCGCTTCACCCAATAATGGCTTCAACTCTGCCACGGTATTCCAGAACCGATTCGAATCCGGATGAGACTCGTAAAAAGGAAACGACCAGCCATGCCATACATTCGCTACAGTTCTTTCCGAATCGCCTGATATCAGCTCCGCTTCGATCCGAAAAGCTACTGCCCCTTCATGAGGAGCGGTAGCGACGAGGCTTCCCAGTGACATGACGGACCCACATTGGATATCTCCGGTCTTCCATGCCCCTTCAGTAAGCATCACATCATCGCTTATTAACCTCCACTGAATGACCGTGTCCTCAAGCGGCTCCTTACCGTAGTGAGAGATGCGTACATCGACATGAATGGGTTCTCCGGCGTAAAATGTACGCTCCTTGCAGCTTAACAACAGTACCACATCTGCGTTGAAACACATGAATTCTTCTGGTGTTGTAATGCCTTTGTCATCCCAAAATACATCCAGAATGCCCGTCGTAGCATGTCCCTGCCCTGGAAAATCGCGAATGTCCAGAAGTTGTACGCCCGCAGCGTCCGGTGTACGCCGAATTCGCTCCATGGCTTCTTTTAAGGAACGTACCAGATGGGTACCACTGACCTGTTGAAAATGCTCCAGGTCCCCCATCATACCTTTTTTTGTCAACGATTCTTCGATCGGTCGTAACCAACTAGGACGCAATACGCCAGTATACTTCGCTCGCTCTTGGGGCCGCACATACATGGTGTACTGTGCATGTTCGTGCCCAATGACGGGATGCTCCGCGAGCCGAGTGACTGCATGATAGTCCAGCGTGGTATCCGGCACAGCAGAATATGCGGATTCCAACGGGGGATGCCAGTTCAACGACTGAATATAATAATCACCTTCCCGCCCTTGCGTCGGAAGCTGTCCAAAACCTGTATTGTCCGTATATAACCGGGTCGGGTCCATATCCCTTGCCCTCGATACTAATGCATTGAGTTCAGGGTGGCCGTTCGGACCAATGAGTTCATTCCCCATGGAGAACATGACGAATGAAGGATGCCTATGCAGCGACTGAAGCAACCCATCCAGTTCTTGTGTCAGATAGGACAATACTTCAGCTGGCGCAGACTGATCCGATTGCTCAAAGAAACGAGACCAATGGGGAAGTTCTGCCTGCACCAGCATGCCTGCTTCATCAGCAGCATCCCAGAAAGGCTCCGGCGCGCTCCACCCATGCAGTCGGACATGATTGAAGCCATACGATCTGGCGATTCGAAATTGCTGAAGATAATGCTCCTTGTCCCAGACGGGATAACCCGTCAGTGGAAAGATACAGCAATCGACGTATCCACGCAAATATACTGGTGTCCCATTCAACTCAAGCTGCTTCCCGTTTGTTGCAAAGGAGCGTACACCAAATGATTGCTCCAGCCGATCCAGTTCCTGTTCACCGTCATAGAGACGGATCACAGCCTTGTATAATTCAGGAGATTCATCCGACCATCTTGCGATAGACTTCTCTGTTCCAAGTTCCAATCGCCACTGATCTATTACAGCGTTACTTTCAGTTAACCCTGCTGAGCTTATATCCACATGTGATGGATCACTCAGATTCACATTACAACTATATCGATCAAGCCATGTGCCGTCCGGATGCTGGATATCCACATGTAATTGCATCGATCTAGCCGATTCATTCGCGGGAGCGCTTACAGTACAATCCACCAGAACGGTTCCGTTCTCAGCATCTTGTTGAATACGTAACGTCTGTAATCGGCATGAGGGCAGACTGTCCAGATAAACACCACCCGTGATTCCACCCCAGGCTGTGGCCGTATGCAATGAATGAATATGGCTACCCGCCAGGGGAAGTTTCATCGTATTATCCACGCGAATCTCTATCCGATTCACTTCTCCCTGCTTCACCAGATAGGTAACATCCCACTTCTGTAGATTCACCAGACTATCCTGCTGCCCGGCATACTGTCCATTGATCCAGAGATGCGTTGTCCATCGGACACCTTCCAATCTGAATACATAGTGGCATCCGGGATCGTCTGATGGAACATGAACATCCTGAGCATACCAGGCTGAGCCTTCATACTCGCGTACCTTGGTCCAGGTATCGAGCCTTTCGTATTCAGGCTCATCTCCGTATCCTTGCTCTTCCCATGAACCGGGAATCTGAATGGTCTCCCATAATGTATTTTTACACTGTGAAGGCGGTAATATCTCTTGTTCAACGAGTATATCGGACTCCAGATCCAAACAAAACTGCCATGTTCCATTTAAGTTCAATGTATGACGTACAGCGCCTATATCAGACAAATTCATATCGTATAGCCATCCCTTCATCTGGATTCTTGTAAATCCAGTCTAAAATGTGAAACATTCCGTGACCATTGCTTATCATGGGAAGTGCATGGACAATATGATGAATCTGGAAATTTCTCAGGAATATCGAAAACGTTTTACACAATAGGCAAGGGCAAGGCCCAGCACTCCGTACTTATTCCTCGTTTATATCTGTAGCCGTTCCTTTAATCGATGATTGGGTTCTGGCCTGTTTGTAAGCGGAAGGGCTCTCCCCTACATACTTCTTGAATTTACCGTGGAAGTAGTCCACATTAGCATATCCCACTCTCGCCGCGACCTGATGGACCTTCAGTCCTTCGTCCAGCAATTCCTTGGCCTTTTCCATACGAACCTTGTCCAGAAATGCATTGAAATATTCTCCAGTATGATTCTTGAACAACTTACCCAAGTAACTGCTGTTATAGTTAAACACTTCTGCCAGCACTTCGAGTTTGAGATTTTCGCCAGGGTTACGCTGGATAAATTCAATCATCTGTTTCAATACAGTATCCTTGCTTCCCCCACCCATACGTTGAATAAGTCGATTCAAATGTTCCGATGCCATGACTTTGAGATCAGACATCGTAAATTGATGATAGACTTCATTAATCAGAACCGAATGTTCCTGCATAATGGAGTGCATATGTTGATTCGTCGCTGCAAGTTTGTTGAAAGCCAGGGAAAATACCTGTGAGAACGCCGTCTTAATCGCTTGCTCTGTTCGGTGATATGGAACCAGGCGCTCTTCCATCTCACCCAGCACCCGCATAACGGACTCACTACTGCGGATGTCTAACGCATAATACAGCTTGTCCGCGAGTTCGTCCTCAACTGGCTCATGTGCTCCGTCCACAGCTTCAACTTCTGGTTTAACAACGCTTTGGCCTTCGCTGCCTTCAGTCCACAGAATGATGCGTTGCTCCGTGAACAAGAAGCGTTCCCCGAGTAAACGATTTGCCTGCGTGTATGACTGCGCAATTTCAGAAGTGGAATGTACGGGTTCTCCTGCAGCACCATACATGTGAACCTCCCATTCTCCCAGAAGTCCTTCCAGCTCATCATACAGATTTCTTGCAGATGACTCGGATGTGATTATTTCCTTACTTAACAGTCCCAGACCAGAATGGAACGAGAATACAATGCCTCGGTCTTTATGGTCAAATGCTTCAATCAGTTTGCGTTTCATAACACTTCCCCGTTGCAGATCGGGGGTTATATGCATCTCAAGCAGCACAATCTGATAGTGAGGCCAGTGCAGCCCCAGGCTATCTTCTTCCATGCTACCCGCACCCTCCAGACTGTCAAAGAGCAAAGCCTCGATCTGATGCTCCCTAAAGACGGTATCCTCACCAGCTTGACGTGCCATTGTCTCCCGTTCACGGGTCAAGATCGTAGCAATCCGCTCTAACTCACCAATAATCTCTTCTTCATCCACCGGTTTGAGCAGATAACCATCCACACCAAAACTGATGGCTTTCTTGGCATAATCAAAATCCGCGTAACCACTCAATATCAAAAAGTGCGAATCCGGATGATTCCGGCGCACTTCTTCAATCACATCCAGCCCGGTCATACCGGGCATGCGAATATCAATAATCGTCAGATCAGGCTCCAATTCCTCAAACCGGGAGATGGCCTCACGCCCGCTGGCAGCTGTAGCAATGACCTGGAATCCGTATTTTTCCCACTCAATAATGGTTGTCAGTCCCTCACGTATGCTCGGTTCGTCATCCACCAAAAACACTTTATACATGTTGGTCCCCTCCTGCTGGCAAAGTGAAAGAAACCTCTGTTCCTTCCCCATATACACTCTTAATCTGTATTCCATACGGCTCCCCGTACGTCAAGGTTAAGCGTTGATGTACATTACGCATACCGATCCGACTCTTCTCCTGCTCCTCCGGTCCACAGATAAACTGCATCACCTCAGCCAGTCGTTCTGGCGTTATGCCTGCACCATTGTCATCCACACGGATCTGCACAATGTTCTCTACTAAACGAATACTTATATGAACACGGACTGTGCCCTCTTTGTTCTCCAGACCATGGACAATCGCATTCTCAACCAGAGGTTGAATAATCAAAGGCGGAATGTACATCTTCTCCACCTCGGGATCGATATGGATCTGGAATGCAAGGCGGTCGCCGTAACGAAATTTTTGAATTTCCAAATAGGAACGTACCATTTCAAGTTCAGCCCGGAAAGTTGTTTTTCCACTGCCAATCTCCAGACTCTTGCGCATTAGCTTGCCCAACAGCCTGACGATGTTGGCAATCTCTGCTTCTCCCTTGATATGCGCCTTCATCCGAATGGACTCCAGTGCATTAAACAAGAAATGGGGATTGATCTGGCTCGCCATCATTTTCAATTTAATCTCTTTTTGGGCGATTTCCAATTGATTGTTCTGTTCGGTCGCTTCTACCACCTGCGTCATGAGTTCATTGATACTTTTCACCATATAGTTGAACTGTCGTGACAGTTGCCCAATCTCATCGTTTCCATCAATCCTTGACGTCACGTTCAGGTCTCCTAGTGCAAGCTTGTTGAGGTGTTTACTCAGCCGGAGCAATCGGTTCGAAGTGAGGAACGAGATGATATATACGAAAAGTAGGGCAATGACCAGCACAAGTATAATAAAAATCATGCCGATCAAGCTGACCGTGTTGGCGTCTTTGACGATATTTTTGGTGGCAAAAACCGAAATCACCTTCAGGCTATTCATACTCGATCCAGGGCCCAGCTCATCAATAACAATATTAGACGGTTCCCCCCGGAAATCACCCTCTATGGTGCCTTTTGCCTGATTCTGCAGATTAACACCAAAATCAAGTTCGTCCAGCGTTTTACCCACCAGTTCGGTATTCTTGGCTGCAACCACATACCCCTGCTCGTCCGTAATCATCGTCTCAAACTGTTCCTGACGCAACAATCCATTCAGCTCATCCTGATTGATCACAATCATCAACACACCCTCTGTCCGATACTCGGCAAAAGGTACTTTGCGCACCAGACTGAGCTTGTGTACAGGATTATCTTCCTTGTCCGGAATGTAGAACCAACCGATGCTGGTTGTTTTCAGTGCCTGTTGGTACCAGTAGCTCTCTTCCGTCTGCTTGTCTACCGGGATGAACTCGAGGTTGTTGATCAATGTTGGGTTAGTTGAGTAAAAACGAATGCCCGCTATCTCACGGTACAAACGCCTGTACTCCTGAAAGTCTTTGTATGCAAGATACGCTGAGGTTAACTCCACAACGCTCTTGTACCGTTTATTCACGATCTCCTTGAGATCCGCATTAAACATTAAAAGATTGGATATATCGGTTGGTACACGTAGCATGGTTGCCGTCTGGCTCTTAATCTTGTCCACATTGATGATCGTCTGTCCTATTGCATTGTCCAGGGCTTGCTGGCGAAAATAACTGGTCACAGCAAGACCAACAATCAGGACCGGAATCATGACAACCAGTACATAGGATATGAGCAATTTATGCTTTAATTTGAGATTATTAGTGGTTCGTATCAGCCTTTTAAACATGTCTGCACCTTCCGTCATCTGTATAAGCGCTTACATATAAACAGCAGGATCAGGATGTTCTGTCCTCAGAATTAATCATACCACATAACCGTCAGAATTCGGATTGTCATTGCAATGGGTACTATATTGCCAGGCTGCAAGCCAACCTACCTCTAGTAGAAGAGGCCGCCATTAACATGGCGACCGGGCTTACCGAATTTTTTCTACTGACAGAAGTTTAGTGACTCCTAGATGGGCGAAATCCCTGTTGAAGTGTTGGAAAAGCCAAAAAAGGCACTCCCACGATTGGAAGTGCCTTCTCAGTATAAGAGATTTACTCATATGTTATTAAGGACGAGGTGTACTTACCCCATTGAGGATCAGTTTAGGATGAATATCGGCGCTCAACGAAGCGGAAACTGCACAATATTTTTCCTCAGCCATCTGGATGGCTTTCCAGATGCGATAATCCGGGATATCGCCATCGACTTTGAAGATCAGATCAATGGATGTGAAGCCTTTGGGCATCTCTTCACTGCGTGTGCCTTGCGCTTCAATCTCAATCGACTCAATTTTGTCCAGGAAAGCGTCCAGAATCATCGTAATATCGATTCCCATACAGCCCCCGAGACCCGCCAGCAACAATTCCATCGGGGTCGCACCCTTGCTGTCACCACCATAAGCAGCAGTGGCATCCATGCCAACGGCGTAGCCAGAGGGTCCTTCGGAAGTAAACGCGCGTTTGCCTTTCCATACGGTTGTTACATTCATGATGTTAGATCCTTCTTTCTTACAATAGTTTACGATTTGCAGAACTCCGTTCCGGGTACGGCTCGTTCTTCCGATCGCTGTTGTCTCCAAATATTTTTGATTTTTATTAACAAAGGACAATATTCGGAGACAAAGGCGAGCGCTACGCTTCTTCAGAATCGATTCCGTCCCCTTCACTCAGCAGCTTATCTCTGTAATCATCGTATCAATCAGTATAAATTGTAGTAATGTAATTAGAATTCAGTAATCTGTTGCAAGAAACGACGGGTGCGCTCTTGCTTTGGATGTTCAAAAAACGCCTGTGGACTTGCTTCTTCCACAATTGACCCGTCCGCCATAAAGACGATTTTGTTTGCCACATTACGGGCAAACTTCAATTCATGTGTCACAACCAGCATCGTCATGCCTTCCTCTGCCAGTTCCTTCATGACGGAAAGTACCTCTCCGACCAATTCAGGATCAAGAGCTGAAGTTGGCTCATCAAACAGCATCACTTCCGGCTCCATCGCAAGTGCACGTGCAATGGCTACCCGCTGTTGTTGCCCACCAGACAATCGGGACGGATACTGATCTTGCTTGTCCGACAGACCCACCCGATCCAGAAGAATCCGGCCGCGTTCAGCCGCCTCGTCCCTTTTGATTTTTTTCACCGTAACAAGACCTTCTATCACATTACCCAGCACTGTCTTGTGCGGATACAGATTAAATTGCTGGAATACCATGCCGGTCTGGCGACGAATCTCCAGTACCCGGGCACGTTGGACTCGCAGCGGATCTGCGCTGTTGACCACAATGCCGTTCACTTCGATCTGTCCTCCGGACAACTCTTCGAGTCCATTCAGACAGCGCAGCAAGGTACTCTTGCCTGAACCACTTGGGCCGAGCAATACAACAATATCTTTGGCATCGACATGAAGATCGATGTTCGTAAGTACTTCATTTTGCTGAAAACGTTTAGTAAGTCCAGTTGTTGTAATCATCGGTTCTCTCCTCCCATCAGTAAGCCCGAGCCAACCGGCGCTCCACTTGTTCCAGAATGGCCGAGAAGCCGATACTCATGATCCAGTAGATCACACCAATCGCCAGATAAAATGGCATGTTCAATGCATATTGTGATACCAGCAGTTGTGCTGAACGCAACAACTCGGTAACACCAATCGCCGCCACAAGTGATGTTTCCTTCAACATGCCAATAAACGTGTTCCCCATCGGCGGGATGGCAATGCGCACAGCCTGCGGGAAGATAATGCGTCTCATCGCTTGAGCCGGTGTCATTCCCGTTGCATATGCAGCTTCTGTCTGTCCTTTAGGCACAGCCTGAATGGCTCCACGGAACGTCTCCGACAGAAATGCACCTGCATTCAGACTCAGTCCCAGACACGCTGCGGTGAGCGATCCCAAGGTCACTCCATAATCGACCAATCCGTAATAAATAACGAATAATTGCACCAGCAGCGGGGTTCCCCGCATGATGGATACATAAAACCTTGCGATCAACCTAAGCCACATCGGTCCCTTCAGACGAGCAATTGCAACAAGCACCCCGATGATGAACGCAAAAAACATGGAGATCACAGTTACATACAGCGTATAATAAGCCCCCTTCAGAAAGAAGGGGATATTCTCAAATACTAGTTCCATGGGTCAAATCTTCCCTTCGCCTTGCAGGTTCATTATTGCGCAGGCTCTTCACCAAACCATTTTTTGAAAATGGTATTGTACGTGCCATCATCTTTCATGCCTTTGAGAGCATCATTCAGTGCTGCTACGAGTTCCGGATTGTCTTTGCGAACAGCAATACCTGCCTGGTCACTCTTAATAGCTTCACCTACAGCTTTGATATTCAATCCGTTGGCATCCACAATCGGTTTCAGAGCATACATATTGTTGATTGTTGCGTCAATCCGTCCAGCATTCAGATCTTTGAGTGAAGAGATGACATCGTCATAGGTTTTAATCGTGAAGTCTCCCACTTTTGGCAACACTTCATTACGCAGATATGATTCATCATTTGTACCCAGACCTACGCCAATCGTTTTACCTTTGAAGTCTTCCAGTTTGGTAATATCGTTATTGTCTTCTTTTACAATAATTTTAACTTGGTTCGTAATATACGGATCACTGAAATCCAGTACTTTCTTACGATCATCGGTAATCGTCATTTGGCTGATAATGGCATCAAGCTTCTTCGCTTGCAGACTTGGTGTCAAACCGGAGAACTCTTGGGATACAAATTCAACCTCTACACCCAGACGCTTCGCAACTTCACGTGCGATATCGGCATCGTAGCCGTCCATTTCTTTCTTATCGTTCAGGAAGTTGTACGGTGCGTATGTGCCCATCATGCCCACTTTGATAACGCCAGCCGACTTGATCTGCTCCAGTTCATTACTTGCCTGTGCACCATTTGTGCTTCCACCATCTGTTGCCTTACTTCCACAAGCACTAAGTACCAGCACGGTCATCAGCAGAATTGCTGTCAAAGACCAGCCTTTACGAGTTTTCGATCCATATGTGTTGTTCATTACGTTAACTTCCTCTCAGTCGTGTATTAATCTGGATGTACATTGGGTTACTTTATTGTGACTAAACCGCAGTTGTACCCATTATTCCCTGCTATTTGTTTAATCATGTGAATGTTATGTGCCTAGCAGTCCGTAAAACTCAAAGCTTGCTGCCTCAGCTGCCAGCGATGAAGCTGTCATGGCTGAAAATTTGCTGTGCAACTCATCGGAACCGAACAACCAGCGTGATATCATGCCTTCAATCATGCTTACCAATAGGGCTGCTCGAAGTGGAACATTCATGCCCTTAGGCAACATGCCGAGTTCGATGGCACGTTCCATATTGTGACGAAACGCAGTTTCCACAGCATTACGTGTCTCCTCAACCAGGCGTTGTACGGACTCTTCCGTCACGATGCCTTTGAGCAACAATTCCATAAAATAACGATTCTGCGCGGCAAACAAAAACAAGTCAGTGAACAGCCTTTCCGATGCTTTCACCATATCTTCTACCGATCCTGCATCCTTGCGGTACCCTTGTCCAATCGACTCAAGTAACTCCTCCTTGCCCGTTAAGACAATCTCCGAAGCAATGGCTTCTTTACTCTTGAAGTGCCAGTAGAATGTCCCTTGCGCCACACCGGCCTCGCGGACGATATCGGAAATTTTCGTCTGATGGTAGCCTTGGGTTGCAAAACGCTCCATCGCTATGCGTATTATTTGGTCCCGGCGTTCTTCACCGGGTTCCAAACCGTTAATTTTGGTCATTCATGTAACCCTCCCGATTGATCAGTCAGTCAGTTAAGTTATATCCTATAGGATAACTAGGTTTTTGTCAATATAGTTTTAAACAAATGGTTACAAGCATAAGTTGAAGTTGAGTGCATTTGTGATCATAATAGGTGATAGCCTTGTTCAAATGAACAGGCATGGTCAAGCAGGACAGCCTGTGCTGTCACCTGCATTTCAAGGAGGAAGAGAATTGGACATTATATCATCCATTATTATGGGCATCATCGAAGGTTTGACTGAGTTTTTGCCCGTGTCCTCTACTGGACACATGATTCTGACTGCCCACTTGCTGGGTTTATCGGAGGACAACGAGTCAGTCAAAACGTTTGAGGTGGTTGTTCAACTCGGAGCTGTACTTGCTGTTGTTGTACTGTACTGGAACAAATTCATTGATATGTTCCGCTTCACCGGAGGGAGCAGACCTTACTCCCGCCGCCTCAATCTGGGACATATTTTCCTGGCGATGGTTCCTGCCGTAGTCATCGGACTTGTATTCCGCGACTGGATCAAGGCACATTTGTTTGGTCCGGAAACAGTGCTGTACAGCCTCGTTATAGGTGGTATATTGATGATCGTAGCCGAACGCTGGAGCCGGAAGAGTGGGCGGATTACTACCCATGATGTCGATGATATTTCCTACAAACAGGCATTCGCGGTGGGTATATTTCAGATCTTGGCGTTGTGGCCAGGCTTCTCCCGTTCCGGGTCAACGATCTCAGGCGGTCTCTTTGCAGGGGTAAGCCGTGTAGCCGCTGCGGAGTTCACATTCCTCGTGTCTGTGCCAATTATGATTGGTGCTACGGGATATGACCTGTACAAAAGTATCGATCACCTGAACGGCAGTGATTTCCCAATCTTTGCGATTGGATTCATCGCTGCTTTCATCGTCGCCATGCTTGCGATCAAAACGTTCCTGTCCATTTTGAAAAAATTGAGCCTGACCGTCTTTGCTGTGTATCGCTTTGTCTTGGCAGCCGTGTTCTTTATTATTTTGATGTAAGCATTACAATTCAAGTAATTAGACAGGCAAAATCAATGGCGGCCTCACGTTCCCTTGGGAAGCGAGGCCGCCATATTTTATATTGCTATACTTCCGTTACTTCATGTTTCTGTTACTGCTCCAGAGACAGGAACATCCGTAATTAGAAGAAGTCTGATTCTTCATTACTTCCTTCTTTAGTGGGTTGGATCGTTGGTGATGCCGACTAGGTTTACTATGTATCATGGACAACCATATTTATGTTCACTTCTGAAAAGCAGCCTGTCTAATACCACTCTTTTACTTGAAAGTTCCGGTGTTTCTTTCGATTCTTTAATCTCTCACGCAGATTATATCTATTCTCCTTTTGTTCCTGCAGCAATTGCTTCACCCCGATCATCAACAATCGGTATCTTCGGTCATCATTGTGACTTAATTGGTGCATTTCTTCAAAAATTTCATTCTTCATACGGATCTTGTTCACTCCAAATATTCAGTTTGTTCTCACAGTATACATGGGAGCACTGAACAAATTCTAAACAAGCGTTGCTTTTCAACTTCAGTTATTCGAGTGCACACTTGAATGCACATCATGCGTGCTGGAATGAAGCAGAAAAACCCCTTCCTGTCGCAGGACAGGAAGAGGTTTAATTAACTAAGTTAATTAAATAAACTGCTGAGTCTCGTACGCTTAAACTTTGGATTCAAGCGTCTCCAGATACTCGGAGATTTGAGCAGGTGTTTTAGCCCATTTGCTATGCAGATGTGCGATTTTCTTGCCGTTCTGGAAGACGAGCAGGCTTGGAATGCCGCGTACACCATTCTCTTCGGCAAACGGCTGGAACTTTTCTGCATCCAGGGCATAGAAGGTTTTGTCCGTATGTTGATCGATAACATCCCCGATAAAACGATCCAGGTTTTTGCAATCCGGACACCAGGTTGTATCAAATTTAATGACGGTAAAACCATCAGAATTAATTGTATCCAAATACTGTTGTTCACTTTGAATTCTTTCCATATGTCTTCTCTCCCTTATATGTTCCTTTTTTGGCTGATCTTCATTGTACCTCGTATAGTTACAATTGAAAATAGGCTGGATCGAGTTAACGATGCTGCTTGTACAGATTAGCGGGACTGAGCTCTCGTATTTCCTGAATTTCCGCAGCGGTGAGTGCAGGCGAATTCGAAACAGCAATATTGTGCAGCAACTGCTCTCTTGAACTGGCACCAGGGACAACAGTTGCTACGGCAGGATGGGATAACGCGTAGCGGATAGCTGTCTGAGCCATACTGCGTTGGTCTGTAACAAGACGACTTAGCCCTTGCCGAATGGTATATAGTTGCTCTGGCGTATAGTCCAGATAACCTTTGTCTGCCTTGGCAGATCCGGAATCAGCAAGCACACCGCTAGCTACGGGCCCGCGGGCAATTACGCTGATCCCCTTTTGTTCCAATAAAGGCAGCACTTCTTCTTCCGCTCTGCGGTCAGCAATGCTGTACTGGTTCATCACACTGACGATGGATGCCCTCTTTACATACTCCCGAATCACATTGGGACGAATGGAGGAAATTCCGTAATATCGGATAAGTCCTTCCTTCTTCAGTTCCTCAAACGCTTCGATCGTCTCTTCGATGGGGTCGTCCAAGGTCCCGCCATGTAGCTGATACAGATCGATGTAATCGGTCTGCAGACGCTTCAGACTTTCATGTACAGCCTGCTTAATGTAGGCTTTGGACGGGTCCCATGACCAGCCCTCTTTGCCAGGCAGACGACGATTACCTACTTTGGTCGCCACAATGACTTGGTCCCGACGCCCTTTAATAGCTTGTCCTACAATCTCTTCATTACGCCCTTCGTCATACAGATCGGCTGTATCCAGCAGATTGACCCCATGATCCAGAGCCTCATGAACCAGGCCCACAGCGTGCTCCATTTCAGTTCCAAGTGACATACATCCCAGCCCAATCTCAGACACCATCAGTTCGGATGTACCCAGACGATTTTTCTTCATATGTGCATCTCCCTCCATACGTTCTGCAAGTATCCATTGTATCATTCTTACTGGCAAAAATCGCATGCCTCACCGAAACATAAGGTAGTTTTCAACTGCACAAAAAAACCTGGAACGACTTCATCTCCAGGTTTATCATGATCATCATTTAAATTCAATCGATAAACGAACTATCGCAATCTATTTCACTTCCACACGTGGTCTGGTTTTACTTGTTCCATTGGACGAATTGGAGTTTTTCATCATACCCGAGACAGTGCTAAACAGCTTATCTCTTGCTTGTTTGTTCCTCATCAGATAAGTCACACCTGCGCCGATAGCCGTCATGAGTATTCCTCTTCTTTTAGACATGTGCTTCTCCTCCTTCAGGATAAATGTACATCGTGTCTTGTTTGACAATTACCCTGTGGGAGCAAAACGAAACGAAGTACAGGCTTGATCGCAGAAAAAAAGATGACCTCCGAATTCAATTCAGCGGTCATCTTTCAATCGTCCTGTTGAAACATCAACCGAACGAGATAAATCATATAAGCTTTCGTACAATCAAGACAAACGTCCATGTCCAATTAATCAGATGGCGTTGCCACATGGGTCATTTCTTCATGTTTGTAGGTCGAACCATCCGCTGTCAGATAAAAGTGTCCGATGGGATGCAGATCTTCATCCAATTCGTAGACAAGCGGAATGCCTGTCGGGATATTGAGCGCCATCACGTCTGCTTCGGACAATTGGTCCAGATGCATGACGAGTGAACGGAGCGTGTTCCCATGCGCAGAGATCAGCACTCTTTTGCCAGCAGACACCATCGGTTTAATCTCCGCATTCCAGTAATCCAGTACACGCTTCGAGGTATCCATCAGGTTCTCCGTAAACGGGATGGTGCATCCGAGCCGCTTGTACTTGTCCAGATCCTGCACATATCGGTCATCGGTTTCGTCCAGTGCCGGGGGAGATACGTTCACGGATCGTCTCCATTCCTTTACTTGGTCTTCCCCATACTTCAGAGCAGTCTGCTGTTTATTCAGTCCTTGCAGCGCACCATAATGGCGTTCATTCAGCTTCCAAGTCTTCGCAATGGGAATCCACATGAGGTCCATTTCATCCAGCGCAATATCGAGTGTTCGGATAGAACGTTTCAGCACGGATGCATAGGCGTAATCAAAATCAAATCCCTGTTCCTTCATGATCTTCCCTGCTTTACGTGCTTCTGCGTAACCATCCGTCGTCAGATCCACATCAGTCCATCCGGTAAAACGATTCTCTACATTCCACATGCTCTGTCCATGGCGAATCAAAACAACTCTGTACATAAACGTGAACCCTCCTTCCATGGAAACATTACCCACAAGTCCAACTAATTAGCACAGTGAAACGTTCATCACATTAATAATATGGTGCCATCATCAGGTATACCACGACACCTGTAGAACTGACGTACAGCCAGATTGGCATCGTCCAACGTGCAATTTTGCGGTGTTTCTTCAATTGATTCGTCCAACCCCATACCAGTGTGAACAACGCCAATGGAACAATCAGGGCTGCCAGTATACTATGGGTAATCAGAATGAAGAAATAGATCGAACGAATGATGCCCTCGCCGCCGTATTTGGACGTCTCTGGTGAGAGGTAATGAAACGTCAGATAGGTCACGAGGAATAACAGTGTTGTTGAGAATGCAGCAAGAATAAATCGTTTGTGCAGCTTCACATTCCGCTTAATAATAGCAATAAGCGCTGCGAGCAGGAATATGAAGGTAAAGCTGTTAAACACGGCATTAAACCGCGGCAACACCGTAATATCAAAGGTTACATCACCTTTGTAACCAATCGACGGTGCGAAGAACAATAATAAAATAATGACATTAGCGAGAATGGAAATCGTGATAATGATGCCTGCGAAATTTTTATTACTCGTCGGGGATGGAATGTTCGGCTCCCCTTTGTTATTTTTGCCCAATGCAAAATCCTCCTCATATCCTAACTTCTATGTTCTATATCATTATATCTCGCCAATTCCGGGCTGTTAAGTGACAACACTCTGAACAAAAGCCGCTACACTTCCCTATAAAATGCCCCTTTATGGCCTTTTTCAATCAAATCCAAACCGGCTCCCATTTACCCGAGTCTACATTTGTGGTATAATTAATGCAATTAATCACATACGCGTTGAAACTGGAGGAGCCTGTCACCAAGGGCCCCTCTTTGTCTTTTTCAGGCACAGAACGGCACTCTGCTAATGCCGTTCTGTGCCTTTTTGTCTGTTTGAAGCGGAGGATGGATCGCCCTTGGGTTGGTTAACCTATTGACGCTACTACTGGAGGGAAGAACACCTATGGAATTTATTTTGGTTCTTGCACTTATTTTAATCTTTACCAAACTCGCTGGTGATCTATCCGTAAGATTGGGTCAGCCATCCGTTTTGGGGAAATTGATTGTCGGTGTCATCCTCGGACCTGCGCTGCTCGGTTGGGTGGAGAAGACGGATTTCGTTCATTATATGGCTGAGATCGGGGTATTGCTGTTAATGTTCATTGCGGGACTGGAAACCGATCTGGAGCAGTTGAAGAAAAACTGGAAGGCGGCCTTTGCCGTAGCAGTCGGCGGTGTTATTTTACCTTTTATCGGAGGATACGGTTCGGCCATAGCATTTGGTATGTCACAGACACACGCGCTGTTCTTTGGACTTTTATTCTGTGCTACTTCCGTCAGTATCTCAGTTCAGACGTTGAAGGATATGAATCAGCTGAGTTCACGGGAGGGTACCACCATTCTGGGTGCAGCCGTTGTGGATGATGTGCTCGTTGTGGTTCTGCTCGCCGTGATGATGAGCTTGCTCGGCACAGGTGCAGGGGATGTCTCTATTGGATTGTTGATTGGTAAGAAACTTTTGTTCTTTGTCATCATCTTTGCAGCAGGCTGGTGGCTTGTGCCACGGGTCATGAAATGGATGGCCCCACTGCGGGTCACGGAAACCGTGATTACGACAGGACTCATTATCTGTTTCCTCTTCTCATACTTTGCAGAGTGGATGGGTGTTGCTGGAATCATAGGTGCATTTGCCGCTGGTATCGCCATCTCCCAAACCAAATACAAACATGAGGTTGAAACTAAAATCGAGCCGATTGCTTACGGAATATTTGTCCCAGTTTTCTTTGTCAGTATCGGCTTAAATGTCACTTTTGATGGTGTGGGTTCACAGATTTGGTTTATTGTTGTTATAAGCCTCATCGCCATTGTTACCAAACTTATCGGTGGTGGAGCTGGTGCCCGGCTGACCGGGTTCGACCGTTCCTCTTCTATTGCTATTGGTGCAGGCATGATCTCCAGAGGGGAAGTTGCTCTAATTATTGCTTCGACCGGACTTGCTTCGGGCTTGCTTGATTCGGAATACTTTACCAGCGTTGTGATCATGGTTATTGTGACTACACTGGTTACTCCGCCACTCCTCAAAATCACCTTTGCACGTAAAAAAGGGGAGCAGCGGGTTGAAAAAGGAATTGAAGATTCTCATTTGAACGGGTGAGGTATGTCTCAGTTCAAAACTTAACAATAAAGATTCCATTGTGGCACTCTGAACTCTAGACTTCAGTTGTGTCCCTAGAATTACTATGAGTGTCTTGCGACTCAGGTAAGCTGTGTCTTGATGATATGCTGCACTTTTAGCTTTTCGCATTTGGCACACCCAAGGCATCCAGTCGTCACACATACTAACACGGTCTTGAAGCATCAACGGGCGTAAAATTCCTGAAATGTAGGCCGGCTGCGCCTTAAGAATAACCCTTCATTTTTTCTAAGGAACCCAGTACATCTTATTTGGTCCTCTGGCTCTCTTTTTCAATTGTAAGAAACATCAGACACCTTATTTCCCAAATTTTCATAACAAAACGCTGAAAATGGCTGTACATTCCGAAATAACGTTTCTCAGATTCCTTAGCTCTTATTGCCCGCTCTACGCTTCTTTCCAAGCATGAGCAAGAGAAGACGCATACCCGCGGTACGAAGAACTTAATTTAAATGTAAACAGCCTTGAAGGCGAGAATAATCTACTTTTACAGCGTCTATATCGCTTACTCGCACATTAAGGGACGCGTTCTCACACATTTAAAGTGTAGCACCTACTAGCTCGGAATACGTCCAGTCTCGTTCTGGCATTCAGACCTTGGCTTGAGATATCCTCTATTGGAAAAGGTATTGAAATCATTCCATATTTAAAGCTATACTTGATCTAGAAATGTAACATATCGGTCGTGAAGCACACGCCGCTTTGATCAATTCCTCCCCTTCAACGCGAAGGTTGGAAATGGTCAGAGCGGCTTTTTGTATTTTGACATGACGACCTAAAGCCCGTTCACGTTCGTTTATTTTATTTTTAGAGGAGATGAAGACGATGAGCATTGATTTTGATGAGGCTTACGAAGTTTGGATGCACTCCCTTCTGGAGAAGGAAACGAACCCCAGAGTGCTGTCCAGACTTGAAAATGGACTTGAACATGGCACGTTGGAATTTTTGCGTTCAGTCTGGTTTCCGGTGATGAAAAACTTTAACCATTTGCAACCCGAATGAGAAGTTCGAGACTTTCATAACGCCTATCGGTATTTGGATCTTGCATACATGCCAGGTAACGGCGTTAAGGGAGGTATTGAGATTCAGGGATACGGGCCACATGCCCGTGATCTGGATGTACGGCGTTTTAAAGATTTATGCTGGCGGCATTGTCTGCTAACGCTTGATGATTGGATTTTTCTGCCGATCGCGTATCTCTCCATTAAAGACGAACCGAAATGGTGCCAACAACTTGTGCTCTCTTTTATGGGAAAATTCATTGCTACGGACGTTCCGACATCCTTAAATTGGCTAGAAGCCGAGACTGTTCGTTATGCCAGACGCATCATCCGTCCATTTGCCCCCTCGGAACTAGCAACACACCTGCGAATCACGGATCAACATGCTCGAAGAGTTCTTCACAGCCTGATTGATCAACAAGTATTACATGTCGCTAGTGGCGCTCAACGATATCGAACGTATATCTTACGAACATGAGACACTCTATTTCGCCGATATCGTACATATCCATTTTTTAACGAACTCAGGACATCTTATTGTGATGATATGAAGTAGATCAGGGCACTTTTTCGGGCCTTTTCGTGAAATAAGTTTGCTGGGATTCGTTAGAATTCCAACATGCCTCTTATCTCGATAATAAGCTCACCTGAGTTCGTTAGAATTTTAGAAATGACTCCGAAACTTTTGGAGTTATTATTATAACTTTTGGAGTTACTACTATTAAACCTAATTGCGAACCACTTTAGCTACTGGAGTGTCAGATACTTGCGTCACCAACGAGTTACATGGAGAGTTACATGGAGAGTTACACGGAGATTTACACGGAGGAATAGCTCTGAGCTTGAATTTACTTGAAATAGCTTGCGGGCTAGCCTACAGCTCCAAGGATAAATTACTTGTAGTCGATTAAATCACTTAAAATGAGGTCTCCGACCATATATAGAAAAACAAAAAAAGACCACCTTACACTCAAGAGGTCTTCGATCTTTGCCTGTTGTTACAACAGGCTGTCCTATTTTAAGTTAACACGCCAACATAAAAACCAATCGAGATAAAGACAACACACCAGACGAATGCACCAATGCCCGATACAACTACGTACCTGCCAATTGCCATCTTGCTAATTCCAGAGAAACAACACATCAGATGACGAATGCCTGGAATGAAGTAACCCAGGATGATGGACCAATACCCATATTTGAGGAACCACGACTCCACCCTGCTGAATCGTTTGGCATTAACGCCGACCCACTTGCCGTATTTTTCAACCAGCGGCCTGCCCGCTTTTTTGCCAATCATGTAGCTAAGCAGCCCTCCGGTAAATGCGCCACCAAAACTGACGGCGATGGATACGGAGTAATTCAATACCGAGATGGAGGCGAGATAACCGACAAACGTCATCATCACCTCATCCGGAATTGGCATGCCAATAACGCCGAGAGCCAGTAGTCCGTATATTGCGAAATAACCATATTGACCAATAAATTCTTTTGCAAATTCCATACTGACTCGCTCCTTATTTCGGTTCCACAATATCCTTCTCATGTGAGGCTAACACTTGTTTTAGAGACGGGAATCGGATTTGGCTCACCATGAGACCGGATAATACAATAATGACAAGATAGGCTACACCATGTGTGAAATAAGGACTCCAGAGTGCGAAAAAGGACATCAGACCTCCCGCAAATGTAATCGGCATTCCGACAAAACCACTGCTTGGTGTCTTCTGACAGTTATAACGGGCCAGACGCAAAGCACCGCAAATCGGAAACAATGCAGTCAGTGCCATCCCCAGCACACTCACTTCAATCATGGAATTCAGGTACAGAATCAGCACGGGCGCTGTTCCGAATGAAACTACATCCGCAAGCGAGTCCAGGGACTTGCCGAACTCACCCTCACAATGCAATTTACGAGCCGCATACCCGTCAAACAGATCAAAGAACATCGCTACCCATATCATCATCACAGCCAGGGCAAATTCACCATGAATAGCCATAATGACTGCCAGCATGCCTGAACTCAGATTCCCCAAGGTTAAAATCGATGGTAAAGACTTCATAAGATTTGACTCCCTTTCGTACTAGGCTTTAGGAAAAATAATATAAAAACGGACTCCATCCGGTGTATTCTCCACTCCATAACTGCACCCATGCAGATCAAGAATCTGCTTCGCAATGGCCAGACCAAGCCCGGTCCCCCCCATTTTACGATTACGTGAGCGCTCTACCCGATAGAACCTCTCCCATATATACTGCCGCTCAGCTTCAGCAATCTGCTCACCCTTGTTTTCAATGGAAATATGGACAAAACCTTCACGCCTGCTAATCTCAATAGTTATATCGGTATGTGGTATCGCATGACGTATAGCATTCATCATGATATTGAAAATAACTTGCTCCAGCTTGCTTCGGTCACCCTCAACCGTCTGTTCTGTTGTGGATACAAGCACTACATCCAATCCTTTGTCCTTCAGTTGCGGACCCAGACGGCCAGCGATATCTTCAATCATGTCAGCCAGTGCAACAGCATCCGTATTCAATTGAACCGCTGAGGATTCCAGTCGCACCAGATCCAGCATCTCTTCAACCATCGTTTCCATTTTGATCGCCTCATCGGCAATGATCTCAATGTAACGCTCCCGTTTGCTCTCACTCACGCCATCCTTCAGCCCTTCAGAATATCCCTTAATAATGCTGATTGGAGTCTTAAGTTCATGTGATGCATCGGCAAAAAACTTGCGCTGACGCTGTTCAATCTCCTGCTTCATTTCCATATCTGTACGCATCTGCGTGTTGGCCTGCCTCAGCTCTTCCAGTGTCTGACCCAAGGTTCCCGATAAGGCATTGAGGCTGTTAGACAGACTCCCGATCTCATCATTACGCCGGATGGGTGATTTCACCGTGAAATCCAGCGTAGACATTTTCTTGGCGACATGGTTCAAGGCCAAAAGCGGCTTCGTTATAATTCGGGACAGGAGCAACGCCAGCAACAGAATCAATATAAATGCCCCTATGCCAAAATACGCATAGAACAAACGTGTTGCCTCATTCGCTTCCCTCATCTCCTGTAGAGAGGTGAGCGAAAAGATCAGTTGTTGCTCGGGTCCGGAACGATGCACTGGAGCAATGGTGATGACATTGCGAACACCGCTCCAGCTATCCATCCATTCTTCATTGAGCATTTTGCCATTCGCCAAGGCAAGTTGGTCTTCGGTGGATAATGGGAACCGGCTATCCAGTGCTTGCACCAGCAGTCCCTGCCTTTGACTCCACGTTGCCAGATTGGGAAGAACTACCTCGGTTAATACGCCTGACCATTCCTTTACCGGTTCAATTGATTCCTGAAAGCTTTCTGTTCCCCATGCGGCGGAAGTGGCATCCTGGATTTTGAAAGGATAGACCATGGATTCGCTGGCCGGACCTTTCACCGTCAGTTCTTGCCCATATTTCAGATGGGATGTAATCCAGCCAGCATTCTCACTATTGATAAACAAGGACAAGGACACTTTCACGTGACTTCCATCCTCTTGAAGCAACGTAATGTGGAACGGGTCATTAACCAGTCTTCCGGTATTCGTCAGAATGACCAGATGTGATTGATTCTGACGCATGAACTTCCCGGTCTCCTTGGCTAGCTGTAGATCACTCCAATGTCCATTGGAATATTGCTGTTCGAACTTGGACAGCTTTTTCTTCATACTGCTGACTTTTTGATGCTGATAGAAGTCGGGGAACCAGAACAACTGGGCAAAAACCGTCGTCCCATATAGAAGAACCAGACATCCTGCCATGACCAGGAAAAGCTTCATCGTTACGCCATTTCTTCTCATGCTTCTGCCTCGAAACGATATCCAGTGCCAATCACCGTCCGGATACACTTGGCTTCATCACCCAGTTTGCTGCGCAACTTCTTGATGTGGGTATCTACAACACGTGAGTCCCCTTCAAAATCAAATCCCCAGATCCGATTCAAAATGGCATCCCGGGACAACACAATGCCTGCATTACGTACCAAATAAAGCAACAGATCATATTCCTTTGGTGCAAGTTCCACTTCAATTCCGTCCTTCTCCAGACGTCTGGCCCATGGATCAAGGGTTACCTGTCCGAAACGAATCACACCCTGCTCTCGTCCAAATGCACCTTCAACACGCTTCATTAATGTCTCTGCACGTGCAACCAGCACACGTGGACTAAACGGCTTGGTAACGTAATCGTCTACGCCCAGCTGAAATCCATGAATTTTATCGTCATCCTCGGACCGTGCAGTCAGCATGATAATAGGTACGGTGGATTGGGATCGAATATGCCCACATAACGTCCATCCATCCATTTCAGGCATCAAAACATCCAGAATAACCAAATCCACCTCATGCAGAGCCAACAGTTCCAGTGCCTGTACTCCATGTTCTGCTTCTATGACGTTCCATTGTTCTTTTATGAAATAATCGGCCACAATCTCACGAATGCGGCTTTCATCTTCCACCAGAAGCACTGTTCTGATCATGGCCGACTCTCCTTTTAGATTTCTGATGATAACATACCTATTCCATGTGTCGTTCATGTGTCCACACATGTTTTGGAATGCTCCCATGATATATACGATTAATATAAGCCAAAAGTTACTATTTTTTATAAAAATTCGCATAAAAAAGAAGCCATCAACGAGCAAGCTCCTGCTCATTGACAGCTACTTGAATGAAATCGAAGTGTGTTATCCAGAATTGATGCGCTACTGCGCGCTCCCTGGCAACACTTAACGTTGTTGCTCCAGACGGTGTGCCACATGCAGTGTCGGGCCAACAAAACGGTTTAGCGGGAATCCGCCGGCAATCGCTTTGGTCACGAAGGCTTTACCTTCACGAACAGCCTCTTTCACTGAAAGACCACGAGCCAATCCTGCGGTAATCGCCGCAGACGTTGTGCAGCCCGCACCATGAGTATATCCGGAGCCGACAACATCGGCTTCAAACCATTCGTAGTTGGTTCCATCATAGAGTAGATCCATTGCTTTACCCGGGCTAATGACACCTCTGTCCTTGATCAGAACATGTTTCGAGCCATGGGCATGAATTGCTGCTGCCGCTGCTTCCATCTGTTCCTTGGAGCGAATCGGTCCACTCTTCGCCAGTTGGGATGCTTCGAACAGATTAGGTGTAACCAGATCGGCACCTGGCAACAGGAATTCGATCATCGCTTCCGTATTTTCCGGTTGCAGTACTTCGTCCGTACCTTTGCAGACCATTACCGGATCGATAACGATCTGTGGCAGACCGCTGCGGCGAATATGTTTTGCTACCAGTTCAATAATATCTACAGAACCGAGCATACCTGTCTTCATTGCATCAAAACCGATGCCGTCCAGAACCGTGCGAAGCTGCGCTTCAACTACATTTAATTCAACAGGAAAGACCTGGTGATCCCATGTTTCGGGCTCCATTGCCACAACCGTAGTCAGTACGGTCATGCCATACACACCCAGCTCCTGAAAAGTTTTCAAATCAGCTTGAATACCTGCACCGCCGCTCGTGTCCGAACCAGCTATTGTTAATGTTTTTGGAATCGTCATGGTAGTTGCATTCTCCTTCGTGTCTCAGTTGACATTATCCTATCCCTTGTACGAGCGGATGTCAATGGCATCTGAAGCCATACAGAGCATGGTTTTCCGAATGATTCAGTTCACATCTTTTGTCTCCAGACGAACCATGGACATCGAAGCAATCCATATCCCTATTGCTCCAAGGGTCAGAGGAATAATAATAAGAGAATGAATGGAAACTTCCGACCCGTTGAATCCGGAGCAGACAATCGAAACCAGCAAAATGGACGAGACCATTGTAGTTGTAACAGAATGCTTACGCATACCGAAGAATAGGGGAATGAGTGCCATACACGCAGCCGATAAAGAACTTATACTGTACTTCACCAGAAGTCCCAATATATCCCGATTCGTCAGTGATTCAGGAATGAAGGAGTAGAATTGATTAACAATCAACAATAGTGAGCCCATGAACAGATCGTTAACCATAATCATCACAAATGTAAAACCAAACACGATAATCAATTTGGCAGCGATGATTTTATGACGCTGGATGGGATAGGTGAACATGACGTTCATCGTTTTATTTCTATACTCACTGATCACCAGCTTGGATAATAAAGCCCCTGCAAATATGATAAAGGTCGCTCTCACAAACGTATCGATAATCATAAAGGCGGTCTGGTAATCGGCATAGGCATAATCTTCTGCCCCCACATCCACGAATCCAATCATGATCAGGAAAAGAAGAATGGCTATACTGGCAATACCTGCTCCTGCAAAATTACGTGCAAAACGGTGCTTCCGCATCTCAAGTCTGATTAGTTTAAGCAACGTCTTCATCCCCTTTCACAAGCTTCATGAAGTGTTCTTCCAGGGAATGAGCCCGTTTGGATATCGATTCGATCTCAATGCCGTGTTGGATCAGCTTGGTGTTCAGTTCCGATGGAATGATTCCCGGATCATAGATGCGTAACGTTTGGTCATCAACCAGTTTATAATTACTCAAACCAAGCTGGTGTTCAATGACATAGGTCGCTTTGCGGATATCCACCGCCTGTAACTCGATGTACTCATTTTGACTTCCACGAATGCTCTCCATCGATACTTCCTCCACCAAGCGACCGCCGCGAATGACACCAACTGTGTCCGCAATCTGCTCTATCTCGCCAAGAATGTGACTGGAGACCAGCAGGGTAATGCGATACTCATTGCTAAGGCGCTTGAACAAATCTCGCATCTCCCGAATCCCTACAGGATCCAATCCGTTGATCGGTTCATCCAGAATGAGCAGTTCAGGTGTGGTTATTAGTGCACGAGCCAGTCCGAGCCTTTGCTTCATGCCCAAGGAGAAGTCTTTGACCGGTTTCTTGCCCGTATCCTTCAGCCCTACCATTTCCATCGTGTTGTCGATGATCTTTTTGTTGTAGAATCCCATGTATTCACAGTGAAGTTCCAGATTCTCGCGAGCAGACAGTCTATCGTAGAAAAAAGGATATTCAATAATACTGCCCATTCGCTTCAGCACTTCATACGAGGTCGGCGTAAGCTTCTCCCCAAACAGTTCTATCTCCCCTGTGGTTGGTTTGACGAGATTGGTGAGCATCTTCATGATGGTTGTTTTACCAGCACCATTTGGACCGAGGAATCCATAGATCTCACCTTGCTTAATATTCATATTGACGTTGGATACAACCTCCACCCCTTCATATACTTTAGTCACATCTATTGTTCGTGCGATATAATTCATCGTCCTTGTTCTCCTTTACGTCCCCTGTCCGGGTTCCTATATCTATATTGTAAAGAGAAAAGTCTTCTTTTTTATTAATCAAATCTTACAAAAACCTTAAGTCTGACCGGACACGCCAACGCAGGGTCTACCAAGCCTTTAAGGTAACCGAGAATACAGTCCGTTGATGTGGCACACTATGCAAGTGAATACTTCCACCCATCCGCTCAACTAGCCGTTTCGTAATGGTCAGACCCAGGCCACTGCCTTGATAGAGTCGATTGCGGGAATCCTCCAGTGTATACATGCGTTCAAACACACGGCTATGCTCGCTCTCAGGAATCCCTTTTCCCTGATCCCAGATCTGTAACGTCACAGGTGCACCTATTGAATGATCAAGTGAAAGTCCCAGTACCTTACCCTCTGCTCCATATTTCATTCCATTGGTAATGAGATTATCCAGCACACGGTCCAAGGCTTCTTCATTCGCTTGCACGAAGATATCACCATCAGGTATCTCCAGCTCCACGTGCAACCCCAGATTCGTCAACATTTCATAAAAGGAAAGCATCTTCAACCGGCATAATTCACTTAAATTCACCCGACTAAGTACCAGTTCCGTATCTCCGGATTCCAGCTTCGCCAGATCAAAAAAGGAATGGATCAAACGCAGCACTTCCTGCGCCTTATCTTGTATTTTCTCCGTCATCATCTTCCGTTCCTGATCGGTCAATGATGGGCTGTGCAGTAAGGTCTCACTATAACCCAGCACAACCGTGAGTGGCGTTTTCAGATCATGAGAAATGTTGGAGAGCATATTACGCATCTCCTTCTCCTGGTTCGTATAACCAGCCTTCGCGCGGTGCGCATGATCCAGCAGCTGGTTCATGTCTTTCAAAAGCTGACTGACTTGTTCATCACTATTGAATACAAGCAAGCGCTCAAAGGTGCCTTGATCCAAAATATCGGATATTTTCTGATGAATATAGGTCAGGTGTTGGTTTCTTTTCCGGAATTTCAACCACAATACAATGAAGGCAATGGCCAGAATACCCGTCGTGATGGCAAAAATCAGTGTCATCCCTGCTCCGCCTCCAGCTTATATCCGATGCCCCAGAGTGTCTTGATATACTGGGGAGCCGAAGGGTCTGCCTCCAGTTTCTCACGCAGACGACGCATATGTACGTTAATGATATTTTCGTCTCCATAATAATGATCGTTCCAGACGGAAGCGTAGATCTGGGCCTTGGTGAACACTTTGCCAGGATGGGTAACCAACAGCTTCAGAATTCCAAATTCCTTGGATGTCAGTTTGACGGGTGTCCCTTCACGCTCCACCTCGTACGTCTCCATGTCAACTACAAGTCCTCCAATGTGAATACGCTGATCCTTAGCCACTTCAGCCACAGGCGGAGTGGTATAATTGGCGCGGCGAATCGCAGCTTTGATGCGGGCAGTCAGTTCTATTAACGAGAAAGGTTTGCTCAAGTAATCATCTGCACCGAACCCCAGACCTAATGCTTTGTCCACCTCCCCATCCTTCGCAGACAGAATGAGCACAGGTACCAGACTGACTGCCCGAATGGTTTGCAGCACATCCATCCCACTTTTGCGGGGCAGCATCAGATCCAGAATAACCAGATCATACCCGGGTTGTGACTGGCTGAACTGACGTTCTGCCTCTAAGCCGTCATATGCATAAGTGACGTCGTAGCCCTCTTTTTCCAAGTACGGCCCGACCATCTCACTAATTGAACGATCATCTTCAACAAGCAACAAGCGGTGACTTAACACATGTTTCCCTCCAACATGAACAGTTTTCTTTATTACCTCACAGTTTGTTTGAATTGGCAATGACATACGAAAAAACCTGACAGGAGCACCACTTTGGTATAAGTGTGTTTCCTGCCAGGTCTATGAGTGTCTGTAGATCAATGCTGGTGCTTCTAGTCTCTATATCCGTTCTCGCTGTGTATCCAGCACAGTCCAATGGTTCCTGCACCTGCATGAATACTCACCACAGGGATAAACGGCATGATTTCGGTCTTTAATTTAGGGAGCAGATTGGCAATCTGCTTCTTGATCGTGACGGCTTCTTCCTGATTGTTCGCATGCATAATGCACACATGCTTTACTTTCTCCACATCCAGCTTGAGCATATCCAGCATGCGCTCTTTTGTCCGCTTGAACGTGCGAATCTTCTCATTCACAACCACTTTGCCCTCTTCAAATCGAAGCAACAGATGGATCTTGAGCAGTTGACTGATGATCAGCTGTGTGCCCGACACTCGTCCACTGCGGTGAAGATGTTGAAGACTGGCCGGTATGAGGTAAAAGGACATATTATCAATCATCTGTTCAATGTTTACTTTGATCTCGGCAGCTGAACATCCCTGCTTCTGCCATTCCAGTCCTTGCATAATCATCTCACGGTGAGGATAGGCACCTGCCTTCGAATCAATTGCGGTCACCGTCACTCCTGCAATCTCTGCAGCCTGCATGGACGTATGCAGCGTTCCGCTAAGCTCTGTAGAGCAATGAATCGTAATAATCTCATCGTACTTGTCTTTGAGCGACTCATACAGTTCAATGAATTCGCCAATAGGTGGCTGCGAACTGCTCGCACGTGAAGCCTCCGCAAGTTTCTCATAGAACATTTCAGATGTAATGTCATCGGTTTCCCGGTAACATTCCTCTCCAAATACGATGCGCAGCGGTACGATGTAGATATGATTTTGCTCCGCAAAAACGGGATCCAGTGTACTGGTACTATCGGTGACCCATGCAATTTTCTTCATGACATCCTTCTCTCTTGCCGGATTGTTCGTTCTGTATCCTCAATCGTCAAGCACAAGCCCGGCGGTTTATTTAAAATTTGAATATTTCACATTGTAAACGTTTGCGATACTACGTCTCAATTATAAATGAATGGACAGACCGTTGTCTTGTGGCGCAATCATGAACACCCCTGTTAATACCATTATTAGCTAAAAAAATGTCTTGCCTGTGAAGGAATAAATTGGTATGCTGTTGTCCTTCTCTCTTTTTCGCCTTGACTGAAGTGAACGGAAACGCCGTTCAATCCACTTATCGGAGGTGTCACATGCTTTATTTCACTCTGGCTTCCAAAGCCTACTCCCGGAATCTGCAATACCGCGGGGCACACATGGTACATAACTTGGCAAGCGCCATGTTTGGTTACATGTATGCCTGCCTCTGGATCGGCATCGGGGCCGACCATACTCTCGGAGAATATGGGACACAGGGGATGATCAGTTACATTGCGTTCACGCAATCCTCTCTCTGGATCTCGGGTTTTCTCACGAACGGATTGGGTATTCCCTTATCCGTCAGGACAGGGCAGATCGCACTGGATCTGATGAGGCCTGTTCATCTGTTCACCCACCTGATGGCACGCGAATGGGGGCAGATTGCCTACCAGTTCGTGTACAAAAGTATTCCGATCTACCTGCTCTTCTCCATTGTCTTTTCCCTGCATTGGCCCTCAGACGTTTCAACACTATTCTATGCCGCACTTGGTCTTGCCGGCGCCGCATACTTATCCATCTGTATGAACTACATCATTGGTGCCACGTCGATGTGGACCACGGAGTCCTCTTGGCTTCACTGGGGCAATCACGCGATGATGAATCTGCTGGCTGGTTTTTTCATTCCGCTGGAATGGCTACCGAACTGGCTTGAACAACTTGCCTGGATATCACCCTACCCTTTCCTGCTCTATGTACCTACCCGAATCTATCTTGGTTTCGAAGATGGCTCCTTGTTATGGGGAACCTTGCTTTGGTGTGTCTTTATGACGTTGATCTGTCTTGCGATTACCCAAGTGTTACGTCGTAAAGTGGAGGTACAAGGCGGATGAAGCGAACTTCCTGGTTCAATTTATATAAAATGCTCATTCGAACAAGCATCCGCAGTCGGATGCAATACAAGTTCAATTTCATCATGGCGTCCGTACTGGCCGCTTTAATTCAGATCTCCGAGTTTCTGATGGTTGCTCTCGTGCTGCACAAATTCGGAGCAATTAAAGGCTGGTCCCTCCATGAGATCGGTTATCTCTTTGCCATCATGACGTTATCCAAAACACTGTATCGGACATTCGGTAATGAGGTTCACCATCTGGAAAAATATCTGGTTAATGGTGAGCTTGATCAACTGTTAACACGTCCCATGCCCGTATTGCTGGCACTGCTGCCGCAAAACTTCCGCATCATGGCTGGAGAAGTCCTGCAAGGCGGGTTCATTCTCTGCTGGTCATTGGCAGGCATGATGCATATCGGACAGATTGGCTGGATAGCCATTCCCTTCTCCCTGTTCATTATCCTGACCGGTGCAGTCATTCTCTTTTCCATAGGACTTGCTACCGCCACACTCGGATTCTGGACCACACGTATCGAGGAATTACAGACGATCACTGAGGATGCAGCACGAACAGCTGCCCAATATCCGCTAACGTTATATCCCAAATGGATGTCTGGCATTCTGCTAACGGTGATTCCGGTGGGATTCGTCAACTACATTCCGTCACTGTACCTGCTACGGGGTGAAGGAGGAGCGTGGATTCTTGTTGCTGTGGCGGCGGTTGCCGTACTGAGTTTGGCTGCAAGTCTGCGTTTCTGGCAATTCGGCATGACCAAATATCAAAGTACAGGTAGCTAAGGAGGCGTAACGAATCATGAACATGATCACAGCACGGCATCTGCAAAAGGAATTCAAAACTCCTGTTATTCGCGAAGGACGTTTCTCAGGTCTACGTACGTTATTTTCACGTGAGTATGTGTCCAAGGAAGCGGTACGCGATATCAGTTTTGATATCGGCCCAGGGGAGTTTGTGGGTTACATCGGTCCGAACGGGGCTGGCAAGTCTACCACGATCAAAATGCTGACAGGTATTCTGCACCCAACCTCGGGTGAGGTAAGGCTTGACGGTATGAACCCGCATCAGGACAGGCGCAGGACCGTTGGTCGACTGGGCGTTGTGTTTGGACAGCGCAGTCAGCTCTGGTGGGATCTGCCCGTGAAAGATTCATATGATATTCTAGCCGAGATGTACGGTGTCAGTGCCGAGGACAAAAAGAGACGGCTGTCCCAGTTCGCCGAGCTGCTGGACCTTGAATCGTTCTGGGCCACGCCTGTCCGCAAGCTCTCGCTTGGGCAACGCATGCGTGCCGATCTCGCAGCTTCCATGCTGCATGATCCCGAACTGCTTTTTCTCGATGAACCAACGATTGGACTGGATGTGAACGCAAAGCGGAACATTCGTCAATTTCTACGAACATTAAATGAAACGTTTGGCAAAACGATTTTGCTGACCACACATGACATGGACGACATTGAGCAGTTATGCAGCCGGGTCATGGTGATTAACCATGGTCAACTGACATATGACGGTACGATCTCGTCACTTCGCGAAACCATCGGACTACCTACGCTGATTCGGGTAACGTTCCGAGGAGCGTTTCACATCCCGGATGTTATATCGTCCGCGATACATATTACAGGAGTGGAAGGGCAAATTGTCACCGTCGAAGTGAACCGGAAGGAATGGAGCACAATGGACATTCTGAAACAGTTGGAGCACTGGGGTGAGATTGAAGATGTAGAGATGAAAGAACCCGATTTTGAAGATATCATTCATCGGGTGTATTAGTCGGCCCATCTTGTGAGGAAATAGGATGAAGACCTGTTCTTACGCCGTTACATGAAAGAGGGACATGGCGTACTGTAATAACGGAGGTGAAGCGTCATGCTTGTGACCAAACATGTCCTTCTAGCATCCACCGTACACGCTACTCCCTACTTCATTGTACGTGGCATGATGCCGGGACCCGTGATGTTCATTACATCCGGGGTTCACGGGAATGAAACGGCGAGTATGGCCGCTGCGCAAAAACTCGCAGATGATATTGCGACAGGTCGTCACGCCATTCAGCGAGGGCTGCTAATTATCGTGCCACGCGTGAACCAACAAGCCTACGCTAAGAAAATCAGAGGCAAGCCAGATCTGAATCGTACGTTTCCACGCCGTATGTCAGGCAAGGCCAAGCATCCGCTCGCTGCGGCAGTTTTTCAGCTGGCGCGTGAACATCGGGCCGACTGGTGGCTCGATCTGCATGAAGCCAACGGCCTGTCTCAACTGAGTTCACGAGTGCTTGGACAGACGTTGATCACTAATCCCGGCAGTCAGACGATTCCAGCTTGCAGAAGAGTTATCGAACGGATGAATCGGTCGATTGCCATTCGTGATCGTCATTTTAACCTCAAGCAACATGAATTGCCGGGATCTGCCCGTACAGCGGCTTCAAGACTATTACAAGCCCGTTCCGTCACAGTGGAGACCTGTTGGAGTCTGAAACGCTCGACCCGTATCAAGTATCAGACGAAGATTGTGCACCATTTTCTGCGTGAAGCGGGTATGTCATGATCAAGACTATTAAGATAGAACGAAAAAAACCTCCAACAGAGAGCGCCGAAGTACATCCTCAGGTGATCTCTATTGGAGGTGTTTTTTTATCTCTGCATCATGGCTTCCAGTATTTTATTACCCACAGGGTCCAGCGGCATAAGTGGATAAAGGTCTTTTTTAGTTATAAACTTGAATATCGCATCCAGATACTCATCCACAATTGAGGCTGATCCAAAACAATAATTGGACAATAATACGATGCCTATACCCTGTTCCTTGTTTAAGGCTAAATAACTGCTAAAACCAAATGTCCCCCCATTATGCCAGAGAATATTCTGATCTAAGAGCTTATCCTTATGCCATCCTAAATATAAGTCCGAATCTCCAATCATTATAGGAACATGACTTTTTTGTATTGCAGAGGCTATCGGATGATCATCATTAAGGTTGGCCTGAACAAATAAACTCATATCGTGAACAGATGACTTGATCGCCCCAGCCCCTGCATGTACACTAAGATCCCAGTGAGGCATCTTTTTCCCCGTTGACGTATGTCCGTCCACAAATCTGCCATTCTGTTCTGCATTCAGCATAGCTGCTGTCTCCGTCATGTTTAATGGACCTGTGATATATTTTTTCAGCAAATCATCATATGTACTTCCTGATACTTTACATAGGATATAACCTAGTAAGCCCACGCCGGTATTGGAGTACTCAAATGAACCCATCTGATCCGTATAGTCAGCATCTGATAAAAAAGCAAGTAAATCATCCTCCGTATAATCTGAATACGGATTCAATCGGTTTTTCGTGGGGTTCAGATTTGTGGCAAGTCTAGGCAATCCAGAGGTATGCGTAGCAAGACTTTTTAAGGTAACCTTATTCAAATAATCGTTTTTAGCGTTGTATATGTACTTGCCAACCGTGTCATCCGTAGAAAGCTGCTGTTCACGTTCCAATTCTAACAGAAGGATCGATGTAAAAACTTTGGTTACAGAGCCGATTTCGAACAACCTGTGTTCAGGAGAAGCCACGCTCTTCTTTTTGGGATTGCCCAATGAATGATATTCGATATCTCCCTTTGTAATAACGCCAATCTCAAGATGCAGATGTTTCTTTCCTTTGATGTAATCGGATACAAAACCTTGCAAATCCCTCATAGAAAATGTTACTCCTTTTGTGGTGTGAGTTTCATTATTGAAATTTTGAAATCACGTTAAACACCATTATGTATTGGCAAACTACACTATGTATTCTTTCTAAATCTCCGATTCCCTGCTCGTTAGTCAACTCCTGTTTTCTGCTAAACAGGAAAAGAGCCGCGATTACGGCTCTTTCTTTTGCACCCTGAACGATTGAATATAATTGTCGATATCGTCCTCCGGTGTATGCAACAGTCGTGCCAGATTAATCTGCAGCTGTTCCAGATGGTCAATATGCTTCTGAATGTCAGTGATGCGTTCGCGTACAAGGGTTTTTAACGTTTCCTTTTCCATGTCTTCCTGACTGAGTAACTGTAACGTATCCTGTATTTCCTTTAGAGAGTAACCCAGCGACTGGGCATCCTTAATAAATTTAATCTTCACCAAATAATCCTCAGTATACACCCGGTATCCGTTGGAGGAACGACCGGGAGCGGGCAGAATCCCGCTGTCCTCATAATAACGGAGGGTTGCCATACTTACACCGGTACGCTTAGCCAGCTCTCCTCTTGTCATGGTTTCCATAGATACCCTCCATCCTTCTGCTGGGTTATTCCGCTTTTTGGTGACGTAGCTTGGTATACTTGGTATCATAAGTGGCCTCAGGGAATTTAGATGAAGGGCCTTGCAACAACGGCTGCTCCTCCCCCTTCAAATAATGATCAAAGAAGGCCAGCGTATAGGATCTGGTAATATCCACATTATGTTCTGGCGTCATACCTCTGGCAAACATTTTTGGTGAAATTAACGAAATATCCGTAAAGCTTTGATGAAATAAATTCTCCACTGTCAGATAATAGGTATCATTAAGACTGTTTGACATCACCCGATCCAAATCAGGCTCAAACTCGGGATAAAATACTTTATCCTTGGCAGTGGCGTCCGGGTCCAGACTTTTGGCTGTCCCACCCGACATGATATACATAAACGGCTGTTTCAAGGCTGTTGTGGATACTTTACCCCAGAAACCGCCTTCCAAACTAAGTCCTGCTTTGAAACGGTCATCCTGAGCCAGCGCTTCCGCCGTGGTTGCACCGCCGTAGGAGTGACCAAAGATACCGACAGAATCCAGATCAAGCTTGCCTTCGAGCAATTGATTCGGATCATATGAATTCCACTGTGTGAGAGTGTCCAGTACAAAGCTTGCATCCTCTGCACGAATACCTATACCTTTTATATTATATTGATATAGTTCTTTGGAGGTTGGGAAGTCAGGGTCCGGCTGATAAGAAGCGACATCGCCATCCGAGAATGTAACTTGTGCAGATGTATACGGATGGTCGATACCAACCACAATGTAGCCGTTGCTCACAAGTTCCTCAATCGCGGTCATACTTTGAAAGCGAGTAGAACGTATCCCTGGTGAAAACAGTAAAACAGGATACTTGCTCTGTGCGGCAGATACCTCGGCACCTTTAACAACATGCGTCGGAATCGTGTCAAGGTAACTGAATACCACTGGTGGAATACCAAATACCAGGCTGATCGCCTCTCCCAATTCGGCAGGATAATGCTCTAGCGGCAATCCTTTGGCTGTTTCCTGATCTACAGGATACCAGACATTGATCATGAGTTCCCGCTTGTCGCCCGGTTCAACCGATTTCGTTTCTTCCCGGGAATCATCCGTTAACTGCTGCGAAAAGGTTCCTATGGCAAATGAACCCGTCGATTCGGGCATCGTGAATGCAGGGAATAACGACGTCAACACCATTGTACCTGCACTAAGAGCCAGCACCAGAATGGATGCCAAAATGGTTTTGAACCACGATCGACGTTTCTGTTTCTGTGTATTCTGAATATTGCGCCGTGACTTCCATAATTGAACGGACAATACAATCAGTAAAACAAAGGCCACGATATAGGTAGGCATCAACTGCAAACGAAAATGATCCATTCCCCCATGCAAAAGGATAGCCAGTGCCAGTGCCGACAACGTACCGCCCCCCACTACCCGATGTTTGGGAGCCACCCAAATAACCACTGCGCTAATAACTGTCACGATTACCAAAATCCATTCTAAAATTCTCATTATTCAGCCTCCAATGTTTCTTGATAAAAAAAGAATAAACCTTGAAGTATACTTCAAGGTCAAGGCTGAATATATGCGAAAAATCGTAGACACACTGAAACACCCGGTAAATATACCGTACCACTTGGAAGAGCTTGCACGGTATATTCATCGGGTGAACTACAACGATTACTCCACGGTTACCTTTGTTCGAGGCATGGTATGCATCGCTCCTGAGGTTACATGCGCCTGAACGACATACACTCCGGGTTCCTGAAACGCATGTTTTACTTCATATACACCATCGCCTATAGATACAGCCTTCGTCGCTCCTCGAGATTCAAGTTCTTCGGCACTCATCATTCCTTGATCGAATGAAGGGGCTTCGGGTTCATCCTGCTCATTCCATACCTGAAACTGCACATGATCCGCATCATTTACAGGCTGTTCTCCCTGTGTCAGCTTGATCTGCAAAGCGACCTCTTCATTCACTTTTGCCTTATCCGGCATCATGAGTTTCACCCGGATCATCTCCGGCATCTCCCCAGAAGCAGATTGCTCCTCATAGGAGCAGCCAGCGACCAAAAGGATTAACACCAGGAAGGGCATGAACCAACGAGCTTGTCCGCTCATCACCATCTATCCTTTCTTATTAAGAAGATTTTGGTGTTTTGCCGATACCCCACAACATCACGATGATGATAATAAAGGCGATCAGTGCCAGTAATGGAATCGTGATGAAACCAAACCAGTTCAAATAGTCGGTATAACATGGAACCTTACCGCACGCGACGGCATTACCTGTAGCCGAAAAAATACGCTGGATCGTTACATGATATAACGAAATGCCGCCACCGACGAAACTAAGCGGGAGTACGTATTTGGTGATGCCCACGTCATCCTTAAAGTAGGCAATGCCCAGCAAAATCGTTAGTGGATACATGAATATGCGCTGGTACCAGCACAGATCACATGGAAGAAAGCCCTTGATCTCACTGAAATAGAGACTCCCCCCTGTTGCGATAACGGAAACGGCCCAAGCGACAAATAACCGGGTATCCACATTTCTCGCTGGACGCTCCGATTTTGATGATGTACTCATTCCTCTGTCCCCCTCTTCATTTTGCTTATACCAAATTATCATACATCATTCTAGACTCCATCGGCTATTCAAGCTGTTATGTAGGTCATTACTCGATGATTATACCAAATATTTGAACTTTTGGGTGAATACAAAAAAGCTGCCGTATGGGGCAGCTCTTTTTGTTTTAATCTTGTTTCACTCTACTATTACATCGATTTCGTCAGCGTAATGGAGCCATCTTTTTGTGCCCATTTCACGTCCCAGTTCAGAAGTTCAGCAATGAAGCGCAGAGGCACTTGCGTACGTCCATCTTTATTTACAAATACCGTTGCACCCACGTTTTTCTTCACACCGTTCACTTCCATAACGTTGTTGTTCACCCAGAATTCAAGGGTATCATCGCCAGCCATTACCGTTACTTGTTGTGCTTTTTTGTCCCATTTCACCGTTGCACCGATACCTTCACTCAGGAAACGCAATGGAATGTATGTTGTGTTTTTCCAAAGCACTGGTGTGGTATCCATGTTGGTTGTTTTATCGTTAATTTTCAGCATTTTGCTGTTCAGTTGCATCCACACCGTTGTCATTTCTGGCGCTGGTGCAGGTGTTGCTGGCTCTTGGAATTTGTCGTTGAATTGAGTCACAATTGCGTTACCCAAGGCTTGACCTACACCAAACATCACTTTGAAGCCTTCACGATTCGTTGTGTACGAAGCATCATAGTTACCTGCTGCATATTGATTCAATACGTTTTGTACTTGATTTTCATGCGTTGTCAGCGCTTGTTGTCCTGCTGCTTTTGGCAGATTGCCAGCTGTTGCCGAATCCAGGAATGTAGCGAACTCTGTTGTAAATCCAGCAATACGTTTCTCTACTGCTACACGAGCGGTAGCATCGTTGTTTTTAACAGCTTTTACATAGTCGCTTTGTGCGTTAACGTGGTTCGTTACCCAAATTTTCTCGAATGCATTGGCACCATCGTTACCGTAAACGGAAGCAATCGCTGCTTTGAAGTCAGTTGTGTTTCCAGCTTCAGCTGTAACCAGTGCGTTGGAAGCTGCTGTGCGTCCATCAAATTCCTCTTGCATTTGCAGAGCCGAAAGTGCAAAGTGCTCGGAAGCCAAGTGGTTGAGTGCAGATCTCAGATCAGCTGCTTTTGTATCCGCTTTGGTATTTTCGAATTTCTCAGGCATTTGTGTCGTAATTGCTGTGGAGAGTGCTTTACTTACGTCGAACATTTCTTTGAAACCTTCACGGTAAGCCTTGTATGCATCAGCGTAATCTCCAGCTACATACTCATCAAATACTTTTTGCACGAGATCTTCATGTACTTTCAGCGCCTGTTTGGCTGCTGCTTTTGGCAACTTGCCTTCGGTAGCTGTGCTCAGGAATGTGGAGAACTCATCCACGAAACCGTTGATGTTTGCTTGTGCTTGTTTGATTCCAGCCTGGTTGCCCATTTTGGTTGCTTTCACCAGATCATCTGTGTATTTGTTATGAGCGCGGAAGATGCGTTCGAATTCTTTGGCACCTGCGTCACCGTATAGGGAAGCGATTGCCGGTTGCATATCCAGTGCATTCTGGTCGAGTGCTTTGTAGGCTGCATCTGCATCTTTTGCTCCGTCATATGCTTTGGCCATTGCCGTTACTGCGAGTGCAAAGTGCTCGGACAACAGGTGGTCCAGGTTTGCTCTCAGGTCAGCCGCAGGTGTGTTCACGGATGCTTTCATCATGGTCATTGGTGTCTGTGGTGCGGCAGCTGCTCCAGCGATCCCCGGCATCAACAGTGTCAAGCTAAGTACAGGTGCGATAAACTTCTTCATTTTCATTTTCATTACGTGTTCACTCCTCGATTATGTTGTGTGTATAATTTCTTTCCTCGTCGTCGTCTTCATAGGGTGTAACGCAGGGTTCTCTATTCTGGATCACTCTGTGGACAAAAAAAAATTCACAGCCTTCAGTGAAGAAAGCTGCGAACGCCTGTTATATCAAGGTTTTTTTGAATTAAAAAAATATAAAATTGTAGTGATCTTTCCGATCCAAGACCACATACATACTGTAATATAGATACTTCATTTTCCTTTATTTCTCAACTAAAGCTTACATCAAGGGTTATCCTGAAGTACAATAAGGACATATCATATTATTCGCGAAGGAGGTCCTTTCATGACCTGGTTGCCTTATGTTTTAATTGTGGGTATCGCCTTGTTTGGAGGTATTGCTACCATGATCATCGGAAATTCCAAAGCCAATCAGACCAGCAACCCCGAATATGACCGCCGCACAAAGCAAAACCTAAGCAAACTTTCCTATGTATACGTTGGTGCGATTGTCCTTGGTTTTGGCGGACTAATCCTCTATCTTTTTAACTAAAATGTTTCGATTCGGCAAAGAATACGTTCAAACACGCCAAGCAGCTTCAGTTTTTGTTCTACATTCTCCGTATATATACACATGTTTACAAGTTGGAGATAATTCAGAATTATTCTGGATATGTTCGGGGTTTAATATAAAGCCATAAGGGACAGCGAGCCCATTAAACAAAACTAACCCCCAACTTGAAGGAGAGATATATGATGAAAAAAAACATGAAGAAATCCGTAGCAACGATGATGGTACTGGGCATGACATTAACAGGAGCAACGGGTGTATTTGCCGGAACGCAACTGGAGAAAATCTCTGCATACCTTAACCATGGAATCAGCTTTAATGTCGATGGCGCGGCTTACTCACCAACGGATGGCAATGGCAACAAACTTGCTCCAATTACTTATAACAACTCTACTTATCTGCCCGTACGAGCACTTGCCGATGCACTGCATGTGCCTGTATCCTATGACGGCAAAAAAGGACAGGTCATTATCGGCCAAGCAACAAGCAATCCATCAGCTTTGACAAATGTAACGTATAGCGCAGCACAAAAAGAGGCGATTCAAAAAGCTTTTGCACAATTCGATGGGTTCGAGACCGCTTATGCCCCTCAGCAGATGATTGCAGGTGACACGTTCAAAAGTGTAGGTGCGGGTGGCGACGGCGTCAGTTTTGTTTTCAACCATATGAAAGTGGATGTGTCTCCAAGAGATTATTCGGACGGTTATACGAGCAAAGACGTGAAACTGTCCAATGGTGTTATTGCCAAATGGTACACACCAGATCAAACGGGCATGCTCACATTCCAACTGGATGATCGCTACGTTACCCTTAGCTCCCCGGATCATAAGCTGAGCCAAGCTCAGTTGCAACAAGTCGCTGTCTCTGTTCAAAAAGCCAACAGCAACAATGATCAAGGGATCACTGCATTTGCAGATGTGAACTATAGCAAACAACAATTGGATAACATTCGCAAAGCATTTGCGAAGTTTGACGGGTTCACAACAGCCTATGCCCCACAACATATGGTTGCTGGAGATACGTTCAAAAGCGTAGGTGCGGGCGGTGATGGTGTAAACTTTGTTTTTAATCGTATGAATATAACGGTATCCCCTAAAGATTACTCGTTCAGCTATGATGGTAAAACGGTAAAACTGCCTAATGGCGTATCAGCCAAATGGTATACACCAGACCAAACGGATATGCTCACATTCAAGCTGGATGATCGTTATGTAACCATCAGCTCGCCGAATAACCAATTGACTCACACTCAACTGGAGCAAATGGCGGTATCTGTACAAAAAGTGAAATAAACAAAAAAAGAAACACACATCATTTCGGTCCCGCTCTATGAGCTGGGGCTGATTTGATGTGTGTTTTGTCCTATGTAAGACACGCTACACTGATCTGAAAACAAGGCTTTTGTCCAGCTTCATTTTGAAAAAGATGGGGTTATAATGGAATATACATTATCTTATGCAAGAAGAGAAACGGAGTGGACCTCATGAACCAGCGTATTGATCTGTCCCCAGAAGAACTGCAACAACTTGCGGGTGAGTTCAATAAGGCATCCCAGAACGGACATGATATTCTTACCCAACTCAAAACGATGATTGATCAGTCTGAGGGACAGTGGGAAGGGGAACGCCAGCGAGAGTTTCTCGGGCGTATGAATGACAGCATGACAAACATCGGTCATTATTTGCGCGGTTTACAGGAAACCAGCACCAGTCTTCAACAGACAGCGACGCGTTTCCGCGAAACGGATCAGTCACGTTAGGACTGATCCGTTTTTTTTCATTTCCTCATATGTAGAACCGACCTTTACAACTCGGGCTACTTACGCTCCAGTTCCGCCGCAAATGCCTCTTCCTCCTGATCCACATACCCTCTGAAAATGATCTCTTCGATATCTTCATGATTGAATACATACGTATAATCCGGATTAATGTAACCCTCAGGGTATAGACAGCCAATATAATCAAATTGACGGGGTGGTTCTGTCATTAACATCTGCTTGCGTCCATAGATGACAAGCTTCTTGGTGCCTTCTTTTAAACGAATAACAGACCCATTCGGCAGAAACGAAGCTATATTTTTTTCCAAAATGATCGCCCTCCTTAATTATGTCTCTATCCTGCAATTACCCCTCTGATTTGTTCATAACCTGGCGAAGCCAGTAATACCGATGCAAGTCCATAATGAAGTGAAACACGACAAAGGCCAGCATAATGTATACACACATCAGCACAACAGCCACAGTCTGCTGCGTAACAAAGGCCAGTGAAATATTGGCCAGAAGATATGCTCCGCCCGTAATCATCGTTAATGTGGCAACAGGCATACCCGGGCTTTTATCCCCTTTTTTCCGCTGAGGGGGCTGCCGTAGCTTACGCAAACGAAACTTCACGTATTGAAACAAGGCAAAACCATATACTGCAAATGATCCAATGGCGTACCAAGGTGTCGTCAGAGCAAGTGTCCCGTAGGCAAATTTCTGTATAATCACCATAAATCCCACAGAACAAACGATGCCAAATACCCCTCGGAACAATACATAATTCAGTTGGAGTCTGCGTGGGGCAGCAATAAGGGCAATCGCCCATATATTCATAAAGACTAGCGGTGGCACGAGAATATACGCATACATAGATTGGAACGGGACACTGAACACGGGAATGAGCAGAAATACGTTAAGAAAAAACAGAACCAGCGTACCTACACTCAGTCGAATACCATCTGCCGCATAGATGACCAGATAGTTCTCAAATGTTTCCCTTGGGTAAAGAGTGCCTTCATACATTGTAGAAACAACGACGTCACGGGCCGAGGGTTTTGAACGTTTTTTGTTCGCCATTTATTTAAACCACCCCGCCACTGTGGACCAGGCTTTCTTCGCACCATGCTTAACAACATCCTTCACCGAATCATCCTTCCCGTCACCGTCCAAATCCATATTCATCGTAACCCCTTCAGCTAGGTAAGTCAGACCTACGGAAACGCCCAACCCCACTGCACCTACTGCAAGCACAGGTGCCGCCGCAGGCAAGATGGCCGCAGTCAACAGCGTTGCACCTACCGTTGTTGCACCGCCTACGACAACATTCCCAATGATATCACCAGCAATTTTGTCACTGCCCGCGTTCTGATTGATGTTCTCTTGGGTATCTGTAAACACGTCTATTCCCACACTTGCCCAGCCAAGCTTGTCTGTCAAGGCCGATTTTACGGCATAACCAGGCTTGATCATAGAAGCTACTTCTTTAATCTGAGGAGTAGCCGTTCCATTGGCAATTTTGGCTTCGATATCACGCACATAATGGATTTTGTAATCCCTTGGTCTGCCGTTCGCAGCCTTATTGTCTTTAACTGAATCATAGCTCTCACGGACCAGAACGCGAGGAGAATTCCGATCCAATTGAGCCTTGATCATATAACCGTTCTTCACGCGATAACCCAATCTGGCAACTGCCGCTGCTCCTGTCAATGTTCCTACCGTGCTCCCAGGGCCATCAAAAGGAGCGAGTGGATTAATACCCGTAAGCCCAAATGTCCCCCCTGACTGATCCTCCTGTTCCATCTTCTCACGGGTTGTCTTTACATATGCAGCCAGCTGCTGCATGCTCTGTCCAGCCGTCTGAAACCGATGCTGATGTGTCTGGTACAGACCAATAATAGTCTGTCGATTCCCCGACTGCCAGGCAGCTCCCTGAATGGCATGTTGGAGAACACTGTCCACCTGTTGCAGTTGTGCCGTCACCTGTTCAATCTGCTGTGCGAGTGAATTCAGATAGTCTGACTTCATGACAATTTTGGTCAACTGGATTCCCCCTTAGTTTACATATATGTATGACTCATATCGGACTTAAACTCCGGACAGTACGGATAATGAACGCGTCGTTAGCAGAAACAGGCTTTGCACCAGTTCTTCTTCCGTTATCTTGAAAGCTGTAAATAGACCATTCTCTTCCCCCTCAAGGAACAACCAATTACCGTGGATACTACCTATAAAATAAATGGTTTGCGGCTGTCCTTCCTGTCCTCGGGTGTACACTTCATACTGCCCCCACTTCTCCAGCGTGGCAAAGCCTTTAGCCAATGTCTGCATCAAAGTCTGATCCAGATGCCGGTCCTCTTGCAAAATAGATTCGATCATCTCCAGCGCTGAATCGACCGCCAACGCAGACAGACGCTGCAACGTTTCTACCTGCATGGGTGTACGAATTGTATCCTGTGATTGAGGGTTCACATTGGAAGCTAATGGATCAGGTAGTTCAATCCGATTCCCAATGACCTGAAACATTTTTTCGAATTCGTCAAAAGAAGTGAGTAGCGCCTGATCTTGTGCAGGTTCCCAGACCCACTCAACCATCTGCATGCCTGACAAAAATCCATAGGTCACCGATGATTTCCCATCTGTTGCACGCAAATCTAGTCTGGTTATTGCACTACTGAGCTTACAGCCTGTAAGCAGGTTGTATATTTGCGGGTCTATGGTGATCTGTTGATTGTCCAATTCAATAATACCTTCTTCAACAAGACCTGTGAGAATTTGTTCATAGCTATGCTTGGCCTGTTCACCCTGTAATGGAGGGTCTTTCAGATCCATGAGAAGCTGATCCGCTTCCGGAATATTCATCAGTTGGAACAGCAACAAGGCCTCCCGGCCGCAACACTGAAACGATGTATATGAAGGCAAAGTCATTCCCCTTTTCCATGCTGTCAATTTAAAGAGGTCGGCGAAAGATTCTATTCTTTTATTGTAAAAGGAACCTTGGCTGGGCTCAATGCGCCCCCACTCCTGATCTTAAGCCATTAGGCCTGATTATATTTACCCAAAAAAATGAAAAAGGCACAGCAAAAATGATGCTGTACCGGAACTGCTTATTTTCTTTAGAATTTATTTTTATCAAATGGTTCTGGAAGCTTTAAGGAGTACACCATCGTTGATTTTCCTTCTTTCACGGGAACAATCACGTTAAGCGCACCATCTTGTAACATGTTTTCTGGAATCTTGGCTGTGCTAAATCCCCACTTCCTCTCAGGTATGTCCGTTAAAGATACTTTCCCGAGCACCGAAGTGTAGTCTGGATTGATGAACAGCAACTCTGTAATTGAATCTTTAGAGGAGGAAATGGTCAATGTTCGATCAAAATTAAGCACCACACCATCAATTCGGTCTGGCACAGCTGATTCCATCGGCCTTGTATTTACCGGATCTAATTGGTAACTCTCCCCTACCCGATCCATCCATCGTGCTCTTGCATGAAAAGGAAGAATTTTGGAATCCATGGCTAGATCAGTTCCCTTTTCTTCATCGCTCATGCTTAATTGTTTGTTGTAACCAGTTGCTTTTGTTTCCGACACTTTGAGCCCCAAGTCCTTACTCCACTGACCTAAAGGAATAAAAGTCTGATTGTATAGCGTCAACAATTGTTTTGAAGGTTGATTCACACTGGAAGAACGCTGACCACGAGTGAAGGTGAGCCGATCCTTCCCGAGATTATATTGAATATGAAATGCTTTAGTGAATTCTTCTAAAGGAACATAATGCTGACCTTCCATATAGAAGGTGGGCTGCCCTTTATACTCCAATACACCCTGATCAGACTTAATAGCTACAGGTTCCATCGGGAAAAACACATTAGAGAACTGAAAAGAATTCCAATATTTTTTCCAGTCACTGTACGTACCATAATTCAATTTAAGATGTTTATTTTCTGAAATAACATATAAGGATGGCGGGTAAGAGCCTGGATTGGAAAAATACTGTTCAATAATATACTCATCCTCAGTAATCCACTGGATACTTTCGGTACGAGCGCGATAAGGAGAATCATAGGAACGAATCCGCTTAAGGGTCTTCAAATCATAGACTTGTACCTTGGACGACTCCATTTTACTATCCAGACCGTTCTCTGTGACCAGAACCAATGTTTTTCTTTCGGGTGAGATAAATGATTGCACATAGCCCACTCGCTCTTTAATCAGTGTAGTTTTTTTGCCATTTTTGGTTACAACCACAGTCCAGTCTGATTTCCGATCCCTCGTGTTGCCTTGAGAAACATTTAGATGAACATCTGCACTTACCTGAAAAGCTTTAGTAGACAAGCCCGTCTTCTGGTCGGGCTTCATCCACAAGTCGCTTACTTTGGCCTTCTTCCCCTTTATACCGCCATATTCAAGATAGTGACAATCTAAAGTATCTGTGCAATAAACCCCAAAATTACGGGTTTGTGGAATCGGTGATACCACATATTTGGTATCTGTAAAATCCCTTTCCAGCAAAAGCTTTCCGCGAGTGTATACTTTTTTTCCTGTGACCATGGAATAGTAGTTGGATTTAGGTACGTTTTTCTCATAGATCGTATAATATATTCCGATTTGAGGTTCCAAGTGGATACGGTTTTCACCCTCATGGACCTTGCGAAGTGTGTTCGAGCTATAGTCATACTCGTACAAAACGTAATAATGCTGCTTATCATCCGTGGCATAATAAGTTATGTATCCTTTTAACCCTGCTGGTGTGTCACTAACGATAGGATCATACTGATGGGAAGTTGTCGTCAGACCGGTATGTATTCTAGGGAGAATAGCTGGATCGGTAAAATGGTACTCATTTTCTTTGAGTTCACCAGTATCAAAACTCGTTCGAAGCGTAGTCACGGTCACCTCCGTGCCTCTGATTGCAAAACGAATGTTATGTTGCACCCGATCTGTGGATGAAATGGATCGCTCTGCGTTCTGAGCCGTTTGAGTTATTGAAGTGGACGCTGAGACTGTGAATTGCGACATGCTGAGTATAAAAATTGAAACTAAACTGACGATGAGCCATTTGGATACTCTGGACATACTTAACTCCTTCTCTGTGTAATGGATTTGGTTGAGACTCGTTAAGTATAGAACTTTTGATCTAAATATTCATTACTTTTTCTTCCATCTTCTGGCCCTAATGGAACATTCCAAAGGACAGCGACAGATCTATTCATTTATCTGTCAACTGCCCTTTAGAATTCACTAAATCTCTTTCTACGTATGGATGCTACCGCTTAATAGCTGTTTCGGTTAACCCATCAAACCTTTAGTTCAGCCAAACGAACAACCCTGCGATAGACCATCGCATCCATCAAATCCTCCCAGTCGAGTTCACTGGCATTAACGTCTCGATAATAGACCGCAGCAGCAGGCAAGAAACCAACCAGCGGCCCTGTTCCACCACATATCAGGCTACCACCGTCTCCGCCTTTGGGCATCACATCTCCAGCCGAATCGAGCGTAAGCTCATACTTGTAGGGGTCTCCGGCAAATTGCACTCCGAAGAAATTTGGCATTTCCAGATCATAAGGACGATCATCCTTTTCTTCAACCCGTACAGAGGCCGTCTCTACCGATCCATCCACAATTTCATCCACGCCTTCCAGACTTCCAAAGTGCTTCAATCTCATCGTATAGTCGAAGCTGTCACCCCAGGAAAATAACGTGCGACAACCGCCGCCATAGATATACTCCCATTCGTCTTCAGTCAGCAAACCAAAACCCGCCGCAGCTTCCTCCCTCACAACGTCTTCCAACTCTATTCCTTCGTTGAACCACAGGATTCGGACTTCATTCTCACTTTGGCGAATCAGACGAAACTGTTGATGCAGTTCATATTCACGGATCTCCGACTGCTTAAACTGCTCCAGTGCTGAAGGGAAATCAGGATTTTCCTGTGCAAATGCTTCCTCCTTGGACACTTCAATCCAGCCAAGTGAGATCAGTTCGCATTCAACAAGCATCGGCGCAATGTTGACCGTTCTTACAGGCGACATTTGACTCGCCAGAAACGAATCCACGTCCTCCACACCATACTCACTGACCGTTTCATGCAGGTCGGCTGATGTCTCTTCGTTCATACCATGCTGCCAACGATCCCAGCCGAGTGTTACTTGATCCCCAGGCACAAACACAAATCTCAGCCCATCCTCCGTAAATACACCTGTCTCTATTCGCTGACCAAACCGTTCAAATGTCTCGAGACCCTCATATACCATACCGTCTGGTAACTGACGAACAAGCTTACGCATCCAAGCCTCTTTGTCCTGAGCATTCAACCCCTGCCAGATGTCTCGTCTCAATGCTTCCATAACTTTCTCCACCCTCCTTATGCACATTCACTTTTCTAAAATGCTTTACTGGCTGGCACAGCACAATCTTACTTGTGTTGTTTACATTTTTATTTCTCTGCGGCCTGCAAAAGTTCCATCAATAATTCCTTCCGTCTTCCCTCGGCCTTGCGAGCAAGCGTTGAGAGCTTCTCCACTTTGCCAAAGATCGGATAGAGTACACGTTCCGCTTCATAATGCTCAAGTTCTTGAATTTGTCTAACCAGCAGTTCGAGTATTTCCTCATTCTCCAGTTCGGGCTGAATCTTCAGCTTCAGACTATCGGTCGAACGACGCAAGCTGGCGACTAACGCAGGTATGGCTTGAGCCGTGACACCCTGTTGTTCTACAAATGCCGCAATGAACTTATCCTGAATCAACTGATGCTCATCATCCACTTCACCCATGTAATATTCAACCAACGGGAAATACTGCTCATCCACAAGCCCCAGTCCAAAGGTTGCATAACTGCCCGGCATACAGCTTTTCTCTCCCTCGGTATCCTCGTAGAACTCAAACTCCTGGATAGCCTCACGCGCATACTCTTCCAGAAGTGGATGCAATTCCGGGTACTCCAGTGCATTGGCAAAGAATCGGTGGGTATCCGACTTCGCGAGCCCTTTGATCGGCAAATACTGCTTTACGCTGGACTTGAGCTTGATCTTATAACTTTTCGGAAAGCCCTGTTTCAATAAATGAGTGATAAAGGTAAGTGCCTGTTGATAGGCACCAGCCCCTTCCTTACGAATGTGAATGGTCATCAGAGCAAATACATCATTTGCTTTGCATTCTACTTCTTCCGTTTTCACATGAATGTCGTCCTTCGCATACGTTCCGCTACCTTCTGTCATCATACGTGCCGCACGTTTGCTACCGAGTTGCTTCGCGAGTTCCAAGAAAGTCAGACCTCTGGGTTTGCTATAACTGGGCTCAAAACGTAGAATCATGACCGCCGCATATAATAGCAGATCGATTGGTTGAGTTTCGGATGTTTGCGCCTTCCCAGGCTCGTCCAAATGTTGGCCTTCCTGTGTCTCAACGTTCGACTCCAGTGTTGCTCCGGGCTTTAGTGAATATTCATTGGTACGATAAGGCGAAGACTGAACATTATAATACTGTGGCAAAAACTGATTCTCCGCCCATGCCGTCACCGCACGAGTTATCTCACCACGATGTTCCGCAAGTGCCTCCGGACGACCCTGATTCAACTCTTGAATCCGGTCATACTGTCTGGTGGTCCATGCTACATCCAACTCCGGGAACAGCTTTGGATCGAGCAGATGACTTGTCAAAAAGAAGGAATCCAATGGCTTCGTTGGATATGTACTGTTCTCCAGATTCTTGTCTACATAGGTATGAATACGCTCAAGGAGCAGCTTTCTTTTCTCTTCGTTTATCCATTCCAATAAAGTCAGTTGCAGCATACCTTCGGTTGTTGGGAATTTCCCTCGTAAGGTGAAGCGGTAGTCAATCAACGGAGTATCTGCCAGCTTGTCCAATCTTCCCTGAACAACCTCTACAAGCTTAGGCCCGATCTCGTTCCGTACCTGTTCCTCGGTAAAGACTCCTGCCTGCTTTGATTTCACATCATCATCATCCAAACCCAGATCCAGGCTGTCTACCATGGTCCGTCCAGGTTTGTAATCCAGTACAATATCATTAAAAATACCCATTTGCAGTGTGGTTCGCTTCACAACACTTTCCAAGTCATCCCGCTTTTCCTGTTCATCAAACCATTCATGGATCGTCGTAATCATCTCTTCCATCGCCTGATCATAAAGTGTACTCATCTGATCTCCTGCCTTCCCATGCATCTTATGATGTTCATCAACCACACTTGAACCTCTATGAATCCCGGATCAATCCGGGACATCTATGTTATAAATACGTATTGATGTTCGTATATTACCTATTATTTTACTCTCTCAAGTACACCCGGAACAATAAGGCTTACGCACGGTTGTTTGCGGGGCGTGTCTTAGAACTCCGAAAGGAGCAAATTTTGCCGAATTTTTGTTCCAGGCAAGGAACTTTTTTGCAGGCGTACCGGGGTACGTCAAGAGAAAGTGACGCAGCAGGGGGCGAAAAGGCGGTGAAAGATGCCCTTAAGTGAGATTTAAGACACGCCCTAGTCAAAGAGATCTACAGATTCCTTTCATATCTATGTATGCTCTCGGCATGCCCTCGCTATAGTCATCCCCACGTTGTATAATCATTGTATTCCTTTTCAGGAGGTCTGACTAAATGAGCTACAGCAAATACTTCCCCTTGGAAAACTATTTGAATCAAGTTTCAATCACCCTTACATATGCAGAGCTTGAGGAGATTCTCGGATTTACGTTACCCCCTACAGCGTATAATCGCGAACAATGGTGGGTGAATAATTCTAATAATCATACACAGGCACTATCCTGGTTAAATGCCGGATGGAAGGTTGAGAATGTGATTCTAGGAAAACAAGTAACTTTTGTCCGCTGCCAGTCATAATCGATCTGTACGATATAGATTGAACTAAAGGTTATTCACACTTACCACTCCAATGACAGAACAACCTTCCGATCACTGTTATCCCCAGATTTTTTTCATTCACTCTTACAAAGGTAAAAATCTATGGATAAAGGCGACCGCTTCGCTTCTTCAGGTTATTTCTGCCCTCTTCGTTCTCGTGTGAATGTTTTAGTTCAATATATATAGATTATTGGTATTCACTTCATAGGTTCTATTTTTCCATAAATGTTATTCGAGACAAAAAAAGCAGGGTAGACTGATGAATTCATCAGTTCTCCCCTGCTTTTTAAATTAATTAACTGTCTTATACCACTCGTTCACTTCGGCGGTAATATCATCCCCGCCCATAGACTTCCACTTTGTCACAAACGCATCAAATTCCTCAATGCCTACCTGACCATAGATGATCTTGCTGAACGTATCTTTCTCCAACTTGTCGATTGCGTCCTTCTTCATTTTCATCGTCTCGGTTGGTGCCCCGGTGAACTTGCTCTTGATCGCGTTATCTTTATTCGCAACGACCACCTCAGCGGCTACAAACACTTCCGGTTTGTTGGCAATTTTCGTATTTTTCTCAAAAGGAGTCTCCGGTTCCTTGCCCTTCGCAAGTTCCGCCAGCGTATCCATCATGAGATTCGGAATCCGTGCACCATCATACGTAATCGTATATTTGAGTGGTGATACGCCGTCCTTCACTTCAGCTTCACCAACAACTTTGCCATCCACGATGTCATAGTCATATCCTTGTGCGAAGCCATGTTCGAACTCGCTGCCCACTTCCGGGTTGGCAAAGTTGTCGAATAGATAATTTTGATATGTGAAGAAAATCTCCGGGTTCGCCATGTCTTTGTTAATCAGCACCACCCCGTTACTTGCACCAGAACCATGCTGGTGGCTCTCACCTGTTGGCCCCGTAGGTAAAGCAATGGCCTTGTACGTGGCACCATCCACATTTTTCTTCACATCATCAATCGGCCAGTTTGGCATCCAGTGTGGTCCCACGATAATGCCAGCTTTGCCTGCGGTGAACAGTTCTGCTGCCTTGATCTCGTCATAGACACCCGCTTCTTTGGGCAGGTAACCTTTGGACAACCAATCTTTCATCGTTGCTAGACCTTCCTTCACACCTGGCTGGATGGAGCCATATTGCAGTGTGCCGTCTCCAGCATCATTCCACTGTCCAGGCATCGTGTTGTACATGCCGAAGATCCAGCCGGATTCCGTCATCCAGGTATTGAGCGCATTTTTCATGCCCACGGTCAGACCATACGTATCTTTCTTGCCGTTCCCATCCGGGTCCTGATTCGTAAAAGCATCCATGACCGTAACCAGCTCATCCATGGTTTTTGGTTCTTCCAGTCCCAGCTTCTTCAGCCAGTCTTCCCGAATGAACATGACCGAATCGCCGTTGTACGCATAATCGAAAATCGGAATACCGTAACGCTCGCCCTCATACATGTATGGATACCATTCCTCGGGTGCCGATTCGGATGCCTGTTTCCATGTGTCCGAAGCATACTTGTCAAACAACTCGCCTGCATTCGCAAATTTGCCGGACTCAATTAATTCCCGGACCAGATTGTAGTCTCCCCGAATGGAGACGATATCCGGCAGTTCTTCGTTAGCGGACAGAGACAAGCGTAATTTCGTGTAAAATGCATCATTGGTAACCGATACAGCCCACGGTGTGGTCAGATCGATGCCAAGTCGTTCCTTAGCCCATTTGGTATGCACATTGTTCTGTGCCGTTTCCCCATTCTTGAACTTCGTGTCATCATTCCAGGCCCGCAAATAACTCATCTGAACCGCCGGTTCATACTTCCCGTCTTGCAGAGCAAGTGGTGCAGCGGCTTCCTTCGCCGGTTCTTCCTTGGCCCCCGAACTACAGGCTGTTACAGCAACCATCGTGATTGCGAGCAATGCCGTCATCATTTTTCTATACATGAACTAACCCCTCCTCAGGTAACTTGGATACCCAGATGTGCCAAATGCACCTTACATGAAAAGGATAGTGCAGCCGGGGAGGCAAACATATATCACAATTTCAATGTTCATATCGATTTGTTAACCGTTCCGAAAATCTTGCGGGGTCAGTCCATAATGTTTGCGGAACACCTGAATGAAATAAGGCGTGTTGTTGTACCCCACTTCCTGACCGACTTCATAGATCTTCATCGCCGTATGCTTGAGCAAATGAACCGCACGTTCCATTCTGGAACGGATAATATAATCACTAATGCCTTCACCTGTGGATTGTTTGTACATTTTCGACAGATATACCGGGTGCAGATGCACCTCTCCGGCAATGACTTGTAACGATAAATCCTCGCCAAGATGATGGTCAATCCATTGCTGTACCTGCCGAATCAGCGTTGATCCGGCATCCTGTCCCGCATCGCTTGTGCTCTCTGCCCACTGCTTCATCACACATCTGGTCCACGTTTCCAGACTACGCAGCGAGATACCATATCCATCCTTGAGCAGCTGCTGGTATTGCTCACCAAGCACTTCGGTTAACTGCCTTCCTTCCCGATGAGCCATATAGGAGAATGCTGCCGCCAGATAATGAAAAGCCACATACACATGTTCCGGGAACACACTGTTTGACAGTTCGGCAAAGATCTGATCAATCTTACGGTGTGCATCCTCCATGCGCCCGGCTTCCAGTAACGTCGTCAGACCCGGCGGTTCATAGAGCGCTGCAAGAGACTTCAACGTGGCCCCATTGGTTCCCGCCGACGCATTCAGATGTAATCCTTTTCCTGCCTCAGCCTGCTTGCGAAGTGCACTGACGGCTTGATGATATAGCTGCGGCACCTGATCCGGGAAACGCCCCATACGACTAACGGACAAGGAAATGGTCGCGTTCAGATACTGCCTCACACTATGGATCAACCGCTCTCCAAGTCGGCCCATTAGCATTTCCGGTTCGGCCTGAGTTTGTTTGGGACTGGCCATGAAGACCAGATCATCATAGGCGTCATCCGTATGGCAGAGATGATAGGTACTGCCGTAAATCTCTTCCACCACATTTGAGATGGCATACTTCATCAGTCGAAACGCTTTATGTGTAGGTTGATGATCATCATACCGGATGAGCAGCAGTTGCATTTTATCCTGTGGACGGAACCCGATCTCCAATTGCTCCAGCTTGCCTTCGAGTTCAGCATCCGCAAATTTATGCCCTAACAGTACATCCTTCATCAGTTCCGCCCGCTTCTCAGGCAGATGTTCCCTTACCGAATACATGGCCCGCTGATGCAGCAATTGTTTCTCACCCTCCAGGCGAATCTGCACTGCGGCCTGCTGCACGGATTCGATCAGTTCCTCATCTCGGACCGGCTTGAGCAGATAACTGACTGTCCCATGTTTGAGCGCCTGCTTCGCATAATCGAAGGAAGCATGCCCCGATAAAATAATACATTTTGTCTGTTCCCACTTTTGGCGGATGTGACTGACCAGATCCAGACCGGACATACCCGGCATACGGATATCCGTGATAATAATATGGACCTGATGTGATGCCATATGTTCCAAGGCTTCTTTGACTGAATAGGCTTTGAATACCTGACCAATCCCGTGTTCTCTCCACGGTATCGAGACAGCGATCGACTCTACTGCGGAATGTTCATCATCCACGACCATCAGATTCATCATGCGGTTGTTCCTCCTCAAACCATCGAATTTCTACACTAAGTCCACCATAGGGAATCGCTCCAAAATGAAGCCCCGACGACAGCCCATATCGCGTAACGAGACGCTGGTGCACATTCCATGTGCCTGTTCCAATCTCCTCACCCATCGGTTCATTGATCTCCCGTTCCAATTCCGCAATCTCTTCCGCTGTCAGCGTGACACCGTCATTGTCAACAAACAGGCTATATCTTGTATATGTCCGACCCTCAATATGTTCGGGTACCGCCATCCCCGTTACAACGACATGCCCACTGCCCTCCATCGGCTCAATGCCATGGATCACCGCATTCTCTACGATGGGTTGAATGAGCAGTCGCGGAATGTGGAGAAACATCAGTTGCTGCGGTACGGCGATCTCGTAGGTCAGCCGGTTGGTCCGCATCTGTTGAATGGACAAATAATGGTCCAGCAGCCGGATTTCTTCCTCTACTGTCGTCATATCATTCTCGCCCCGCGTAATGTAGCGATAGTAGTCTCCCAGACTTAGCGACATGGCAATAACCGCTTCCCGGTTGCCAAGCTGGGTCATATTTTTGATATAAAACAGGCAGTTGTAAAGGAAATGCGGATTGATCTGTGACTGTAGATGTTTCAATGTGGCTTCCCTTGAACGGATACGTTCCTCGTATACCTTCTCGATCAGTTCCTGAATCTGCTCTGCCATATGGTTGAAACTCTGGGTCAGGTACGCGAATTCATCCCGAGAGTGATCGACAGGAATCCGCGTGGACAGCTGCCCTTTGCGAATCTGTTGCAACCCTCTCATCAAACGATGGATGGGCACCTGAACTTTTCGATACAAAAGCAGTGCAGCCCCAATACTTAGCACGAGCAGTAACAGAATGGAGGTAATAAACATATTTCGGCTCTTGTCCATCGGGGTTAACAAATCATCCAATACCACAGGGTTCACGTATACCGCTTGCAGTTGTTTGGAGTGCACGTAACTGACCAGATATTGTTTACCGCCCACTTCCAATTGATGATTGCCTTCCCTCTCCGGCCCGTTAAAAGGCATATCACGCATGATCGCTTCGACCAGTTCGGGGTCCGCCGTACGGTTCAGCAACGGATCGTTACCTGGTACCAGCAAGAAGGGATCTCCTCCCTGCGTTTCTTTAAAATCATCCAACATGGCAACCACGTTCATCGGGTCAAAATTAATCTCCATCACCGTTCGCACGCCTGTATTCATCGGTTTTTCATTCCACTCGTAGTTATCCGTGAAAAAGTAGGTGAAACTCCCCTTCTCCAGCTGCCATTGGCCAGGTTGCGGGAACGTCAACATCTTCTCATCGTAGACCGTCCGGCTGGACATGGTGGATAACACAAGTTCCGCTTGTGGCAGGACAATGGTAATATCGTTCTTCCAGCGGCTGGTGGACTGGTACAACGATAATTTGTCGAGAATATCCAGATAGATACTGTTCTTCTCATATTGGCTGGTGGAGTCCGTCATGTAACGGTAATGCAGGATACTCGGATCTCGCAGCAATGTCAGGCCATACAGCGAGAGCTGCTCGATATTTTTATCCACCTGCGAACTGAAATAATTGAACTGGTTCAGACTCGACTGTTGTTTCTCTTCAACGACCATGTCCACATTTGCCTGGTTCGCGTATGTATACAGCAGCAGAATGGGTACGAGCAGGCAGATTAAGAGAATGACCGTCTTCGCAAATACTGTGAATTTCATCGTTTCACCCTGTCCCTGAATTTGGAGTCGTTCTACACCGAAGTCCTATTTTATATTGAAAGCCCTTACAATTCTATATGATTTTTTGTTCTCCCGTTTTCCTGTGACTTGAAGACCTCTGTTTCCTCAACAAGTTAATATTTCAACATCCGCATTGAAATGTTGTTCTATAGTCGACCTTTCTCCGTTGCTATAATTCAGTTGCTCCACTCTGTACAGAGGCTTATTCGCCTCACTTTCAGGGCTGGACGAGATAAAGGAGGGACCCTGATGGCTATAGAACAACCGTTAACAACCAATACGCCGGTGCGAAAAATGACACCCCATCCACGCAAACGTACCCGCTGGAATTTCAAACGCACATGGCCGCTGCATCTAATGCTGTTGCCTGCTGTACTGCTCACTTTACTGTTCGCCTATGTGCCCATGGGCGGCATTATTATTGCTTTTCAAGATTTCAAACCGTGGCTGGGATTCACTGGCTCCAAATGGGTGGGCTGGGACAACTTCCGGTTCATGTTCGAATATCCCGACAGTGTTCAGGTTATCTGGAACACGGTGCTGATCGCTACGATGAAAATCGTGGCCGGACTTCTCGCCCCCGTGGTGTTCGCCATTTTGCTGAATGAGGTTCGGAACTCCACGTTCAAACGTTTCTCACAGACCTTGGTGTATCTGCCCCATTTCCTGTCCTGGGTTGTCCTGGGCGGCATTCTGCTCGATATGTTATCACCGGAAGGTGGGCTGGTAAACCAGGTGTTAGCGGCGGCTGGTGTTGAACCGATCTTTTTTCTGGGAGATGGCGACTGGTTCCGTGTAACGGTGGTTGTCAGTGATGTGTGGAAGGAGTTTGGATTCGGAACGATTGTATTTCTGGCAGCACTGGCGGGTATTAACCCGGCATTGTATGAGGCTTCGGAGGTGGATGGGGCAACACGGCTTAGACAGACATTACATATTACCCTGCCTGCACTCGTACCGATGATTATCGTGGTAGGTACGTTATCGCTGGGCAACATCCTGAATGCAGGTTTTGACCAGATCTTTAACCTGTACAATCCACTGGTATATGAGAAAGGCGATATTATCGATACCTTTGTCTACCGGATGGGAATTCTGAATGGCAAAATGAGCTTTGCAACCGCTGTTGGACTATTCAAATCATTTGTCGCGATGTTCCTGGTCATCTCTGCGTACCGGATGGCGTACAAAATCGCCAATTACCGTATTTTTTAAGAAGCATTTTGCATAAATCCAGACAGCGACTTCAATAAAAAAGATAGAGATCGAAATGGTTCAGTTCGTCTATATCTTGTACACGCGAGCGATTCAAATCGAATTATGCAAAATGCAGAGGAGGAATCAAGGTGTATCACAAAACAACCGGGTACCGTATATTCAATGGTTTCAACCTGATATTCATCGCGGCCGTCTCGATCCTGTGCATCCTGCCGCTGGTCCATATTCTGGCGGTTTCCTTCAGTGGTAAAGCGGCAGCATCCGCCAATCTGGTAACACTGTGGCCGATTGATTTTACGGTGGACGCCTATACCAAAACATTTGGTAACAGTAACTTTATCAGCGCACTCTGGATTTCAGTCCAACGTACCGTTCTTGGCACACTGCTCAGTATGACACTTGTTTTCCTGACGGCTTATCCGTTATCCAAGGAGAGTCTGCACTTTAAAGGACGTTCGTTATATGCGTGGTTTTTCATCTTCACGATGCTGTTCAGCGGGGGATTGATTCCGTCCTATATTTTGATCCAGAAGCTTGGATTGATGAATACGATGTGGGCTCTCATTTTGCCGGGAGCGGTGGCTGTCTGGAACCTGATTCTCATGATGAACTTTTTCCGCAACGTGCCAAAAGAGCTGGAAGAAGCCGCATTTATCGATGGAGCCAACCATATCACAACCCTGTTCAAAATCTATCTGCCTGTTTCCATGCCCGCCATTGCGACGATCTCTTTATTCACGATGGTAGGTCAATGGAATTCCTGGTTCGACGGGCTGATCTATATGAATGATGCTTCCAAATATCCACTCGCTACGTTAATGCAGACCATAATTGTACAGCAGGATTTCTCCAACATGAATGTGGATGCAACGCAGCTCCAGAACATGTCTCAACGTACGGTGAACGCGGCTCAGATCTTTATTGGCGCTCTGCCGATTCTGCTCGTATATCCGTTCTTGCAGCGTTTCTTCGTAAAGGGAATTGTGCTCGGGGCGGTAAAAGAGTAAGGCAAACACACGGAATCCCCTCTTGGAATTCTTTGTTCAGAAAGATCATGATTTCAGTTGATTCGAGATCGTTCTCCCGCGAGTTGCATTGTTATATTCATTAATTAACTCATCCAGCACCATGGATTGGCGAATAACCTCCGGATGCCATAGTTCCGGGTATTGAGCTGCAATCTGGTAGAGCCTTTGCCGTGCATGTTCGATACATTCCTGAATGGTTTCCGGATTATGTACCATACTCCCGCCCCCTGTTGTCCTTGAATATCATCATCCAAAAAAGACCATCTAATATAATATTCGGAACAAGAGGGGATTTGGATTACCCCAAAATTAAAATTTTGGTTATTTTTTCTTGTAAAAGTTATGATTAGCGTGGATCACATGAGTTGATGTGCATATATGTTCAATACAAATAAACCGGATCGGCTGCGCCTGTCCGGTTTTATTCCTGCTGAGTTTTTCAATTTTCTCTATCATGCTCCATTCATCTTAATCCAACATCCTTAAAACGATTGCCTATCGTCTCTGGAAAGACATGTTTAATGGCATCAATGGCACGTTGTTCCGTAGCCCCTGCCTTCCGGATAAGCTCAATTACTCTTTGCACACATTCGGGTTCTCTCGAATCCCAAGAGATGGAGTTGTCTATTTCCTCAATGATCATTGTGTACAGGTTTGCGAGTAGCTCATACTCGTCTATGACCTGGTCCATTTGAATGGACAGATGCTTAAGTCCTGCAACATAAGAGGCAATATCCAATCTTGATTTGGCATAATAGCGAAGTACAGTTGCCGCTTGTTCTGCGTCATATGTTCCTGACTGCAAAGCAGCAGCAATAGCGGCATACGCAGCCGCTCCACAGGCGTAATCTTGGGGCGGCAGCATATAGTCATGGGTTTCCCATTTGTACACGGCCTGGATTAACGATTCCTTGCAGACTTCCCATAAATCGATAGGTGCACAGGCTTCCAGAACCTGATAATACCAGTAGGGTGTACTGTTCCTACCAAACGAATCATAGGGCAGACGAATGATTTCATCACCTTGACTTTCACAGATGAATAAGACCCGTTCCACATCATCATATCCAGTAACAATGACAAATTGATCGTGCCAGAGAATCGCACCTACGCCCCGGTCAATGGAAGCTTTGATATCCAGCAGAGCCTGCTTCTGATAGAGCGGAAAAGTCGGTTCAAATGAAAATCCACCATGTTGTCCCGTTGTCACACCAATGAAGTCTGCTGCGACAAAGTTCTCTGCCATCCAATTGTATGCGGAGATTGACTCTGACGTCAGACGCCGATCCACCACTAATCGGAATGCACTTGCTGTCATACCTGCAATCATGTGGTGTGGGAAAACCGTCCACTGTTTATGTAATAAAATGCGAAACAACGCATCTGTATATGCGCTCACACCGCTCCATGATCTATATTCATCAGCAAAACTCGCAGCTTGCGGGGATTGAATCCAGTCCTGCAATACTACTTTTGTCGCCATCATCCTTCACTCCCTTCCCCTCTCATCCTATCGTGCGGAATGTGCTCCCCACCGTGGTATAGTGGACCTTTTACGGTCAGGATACTTCCTGGATATCACTCGAAAATAATCAATGGCCTGCTCCTCCAGTGCTTTCGCCTTCACGAGTACTTGTGCTAAATCTTCTGTGGTGTCTGGTCGCAAGACATGTCTATTCTCCTGCTGAACCATATATCCTTTCATTTGGTCAATTAACGTCCCAAGCTGTTCATAACATGCACAAGCCTGATCCAGTTCGTTCCATATCCCTCGAACACCCTGCAAATACATCCTTATTTCGGTTCGCGAATGGCAGAAGGATTCCAAAATATAACCTGCACCGGTTTCATCGAAATCCCCACTCCGCAGGGCCTCCACCCACACATCATATGCCTTTCTACCTGAAGTAATATTCTGATCAGGTAACAGACGATAGGGAATATCCCAATCCTCAATCGCCAGTCGCAGGGATTCCAGCAGCATCTGCTGTTCAGGGATGCGGACCTGATCACCAAACACCTGACAATACCAAAATCCGGTAAAGTTTAAGCCGAAATTGTCATACAACAAAATCTGCGGGTCCTTGCTCCATCCGTCTTGCACATAAAAGATGCGGTCACTGTCATCATATCCATGAATAACACCAAACTCAGGAATCCAGTAAACTACACCAGTGCCTTCATCAATACTCCGTCTCACCCAATTCACTGCATCCTGCTGATAATAACTGAACGTGGAATGACGTGTACGTCCCCCATCCCAGATCGTGAATATCCCCAGGTTATCGACTCCAGGACGATGTGCTTCCCCCCATTGTCCATATGCTGTAACCGACATGGGAAGTAGTCTGCGATGCACCGATAGCTTGAAAGCCATGCCCGTATATCCGGCAAGTACAACCTTGGAACCTTGAAACTGGCCTGTATGGGTGAGTATCGCATGCAGACTATCCACGTACGATTTGGACTCCCGCTTCATGATGAGGTTATCTAAAATATTCTCAGCCAAGGACGGATCTTCTCCTCTCTATGCTGCTTTATTCCACGTTTTGCTTACGTTTTATCGCGAGCCTGTCAATTAATCCTTCTGCGCTTTGCTGAAGCTTGCGTCTAAGCCACCCAGGAGACAAAAGTTCCTCCCATTCGCTAACAAACAAATGCTGTAAGAAAGCATCCGTGTCATAAAATTCAATTGAATAAATCTGATCGTGCCTAGCCTGGATACGATACCCTTGCCATAGGTCCATTTGCTGCAATTCCTTCAAGCGAACCTCAGCTACAAACGGTTTACGCACAGGCAGTGGTTCTTCCCATCCACCTAAGAGGGTATCTGACCTGTACTCAAATCTCTCATCCAAGATCGATACATGAACAATGCCCTCCAAACGAATGGCCACTTGCTGTACAGGGTCTGCTTCATAACCCACCACGTAATCGGCGTTAAACTGGGATATCATCTTTAATGGACACAAGGAAAACTGTCGTTCTCCATCGTGATCCCTGTAATGAATATGTACTCTGCGCAAGTCAGTTATGGCGTGGGACAACAATTCAAAGAATTGCAGTTGCTTCGGTTGCGCCGAAAATACTGGGAGCTCACTACTTCCCATCTGTTGTTCCTCCAACGTAAAACGCTCCAGCAAATGTGCTACACGTTTCACCGCGTCCGATTGATCATAATCGTAATGCCGGTAACGATGCGCCAGATATTTCAGCACACGCTGCTCTTCTTCGGTCATATACAAATGGGGCAATCGAAAAGTCTGATCCTCATAACAATAGCCCCGATATTTTGCCATATACACCAAAGGGGCTCGCAAGGAACTTGCCATATATTCAATATCACGCTGAGCCTGACGACGGGAGATTTCAAATTCACGGGCAAGCCAGCTGCTATTCGGAAAACGTCCACCCCGAATCTGTTCGTCAAACCAGTGAATCCGATGCATGTTACTCATCTTCCCGCCCCCATCTCATCCATTCCTAATATATTCGATTATATCAAAAGACATGGCCCGTTCCGAAGAACAGGCCAGTTATGTTATACATGTGCCTTATCCACTCTGGATTGCACGGCTTTGGAGCATTTCTTGCATACTTTCAGACTTGTACCGTCTGTTTTTGTTTGCGTATACAACAATTTAATTCGGGTACTGCTACACACCGGGCATGTTCCCCGGCCCCTGGAAGGAAGACTCCACAAAACGCGTCCTCTTTTAGTTTTTGCCAATGGTTGTGAACCTCTTTTCGATATGGTTTGTGTGTTCACCGTTATTATATAGGGCATGGTACGACACAGAATGTCGCAGCAGTATTAGAGGTATTTCAGAAAATAAAAATGTCCCCTCTTCAACCTGAAGAAAGGACAACATTTAGGAAAGACCTGTGCTCGACTGAGCTGCGGCCTGCAATAACGGTTGCAGGAGTCCTGGAAAGCGCATTTCCAAATCATCGGATCGCAGGGTGAGAAAATGCTGTGTGCCCTGCACTCTGACCCGAATAACTCCGGCTTCCCGCAGAGTGCGAATGTGATGCGACATCGTTGACTTCACAACAGGTGCATGAAAATGACTGCACGGCTGCTCCCCGCTTCTCGCTGCTTCGGCAACAATCCCAAGACGGGTCGGGTCGCTTAATGCGTACAATACGGAGGAAAGTTCAATATCTGATACTTGTGGATGATGTAAAATCTTCATATTGTAGTCTCCTTTTTTCAGACTATCCATTGTATTTTAACACAGATCCATGATATATTTCTAATGTTCGACACCAATCGAACTTTAATGATTTCGTTATGTAACCCCTGCCTGTTTGGCACGGGATTGACATCATACTACATTTTGCAAATGTTACACACCGTTTCTGAAATGTTGCGAAATACACATCACTCTAGGAGGTTTTTATGAACAACACCGCAACCGCATCATCAGGGGAACGGACCGGAATACAGGAAGGATTAATCGTAAGCTTGCTTGGCTTCACCGTTGTACTCGTTGTTATGAATACAATGATGTTTAATCTGGCCCTGCCCAAAATTGCAGCCGAATTTATGCTTACATCCGTCGCTTCCTCATGGATTGTTACAGGGTATTCCATTGTATTTGCCATTTCCTCGATTACGTTCTCACGTCTATCGGATTTCATACCTATTCGTACATTATTCACGACCGGGCTTACGTTACTTGGTGCGGCATCGGTTCTCGGGTTCTTCAGTAATCATTTCATCATTTTGCTCATTGCACGTCTGATCCAGGCTGCGGGTGCTGCATCGGTTCCGGGGCTTGCCATTGTGCTGATTACCCGGTACATTCCACATGATCGCCGGGGTAAATCGATGGCTGTCATCATGTCCGCCAGTTCACTTGGGCTTGGACTTGGTCCCGTCATTGGCGGAAGTATTACACAGTTTCTGGGATGGCATGATCTGTTTATCGTTACGGGATTAACGTTATTCTTGATTCCTGTATTCTTCAAACTGCTTCCTCGGGAAACACCGCAAAAGGGTTCATTTGACCTGCTGGGTGCTGTGCTTCTTGCCATCGGTACTACGGGTGTGCTATTATTCCTGACTTCCCGTCAGTGGTACACACTTGTTATCGGTGCTGCGGCACTGCTTCTGTTCTGGCTCCGAATTCGGCGCGCGGCAGATCCGTTTGTTCAACCTGCTTTGTTTAAAGACAAAAAATATATGATGCTCAGCTCGCTGGGGATTGTATCGTACATTAATAACTTCTCAACGTTGTTCCTGTTACCTCAAATTTTGGCGCATCTATATGGACTGACACCTGCTCAATCGGGACTCGTCATCTTCCCGGGTGCAGTCGTGTCCATGCTGCTGTCCAACCGGATCGGCCGCATGATTGACCGACATGGCAATACGTTGCTGCTGAAGTTTGCACCATGGCTACTACTGGCAGCTGCCGGACTATTCGCCTTATTTGCAGACAATAACATCTACGCCATCATGGCCGTGTATGTCCTGCTCAGCGTTGGTTTCTCATCCCTGACCACCAGCGTATCCAATGAATTGTCTGGCAATCTGACCATGGATCAGGTGGGCGCAGGTATGGGGCTGTTCCAACTTAGTCAGTTCTTCAGCGGTGCTTTCAGTGTTGCTGTTACCGGCGTAGCATTAACGGCGATGCAAAACATGCCACTATCCTCAGCGTACACCAATATTTTCTGGGGCATGACTGTGGTCGCACTGGCATCCGTTATTTTCTCTCAGGTGTATCTGAGAATGCAGTCACGGAAAGTCACGAAAACAAGTCATCAGATCTAGAATTTCATCCTAACCTGTTATATCGCTATCAAACACAAGAAACCAGGTAAGGGCCACGACGGTCCAGACCTGGTTTTTCAATGTATATCAAAAAGGATCGTCAGCATTTCTGCAACGATCCGTATTGTCACTCCTCTAGTTGACAACAGCTCTGCTAATCAATCTGACCGGCTTCCTTCTTGTCTTTTATTGAACTAGTACTCAATACGTCGCTTTTGGAGCAAACTGACCTTGATTCTTTAGAGCATAGTCAAAAAAACGAAGGATGAGTTCATTTTGAGTTTCAATCGCGTAATATTTATCTATATTTGCTTTTCTGCCTACATGCAACAGGTCTGCCAATATAGGCGAGAATAAAGGTAGATCGGTTAAACTTAAATGTTTTGCGCCTTTAAAATGAACGTTGTATGCATCTTTAAAATTTTCATTCGAAATACGATTCGCGATATACGGAGGACTGCTGTAGAGCTGTATCCACACATCATCCGAATAAACGTTTAGAAGCGGGATGGTGAAAGCTTCGGATTTTGCATTTATTTCGTTCGTAACTTTATCATACACAAGCTCGCTAAAGAACGGAGCATCTATATTTACTACGGCGTTAATGTCATCGCGTTCTCTGCTCAGTGCCACGCTTGCTGCACCCCCCATAGAATGACCGAAGACACCTATTTTCTGTGTATCGATGCGTCCATATACAGAATCTTTCTTTTGCTCGGCTTGTTCCAGAATCGTATCCATGACAAAACTCATATCATCCGTTCTCAATTTCATCCATTTTTGAGTAAGCTCGTAAAACTCACCAAGTGAATAAACCCCATCTTTATTTGCATTGTTGACTTCTTGCATGTATTCGGGATTAATCGTCACGACTTTTCCATCCTCGGAAACGGTATAAAATGAATGATAGGGATGGTCAATCGAAACGACGAAATAACCATGGCTCGCAAGTTCTGTAAAGGTAGAAGTGTTGCTTGCTTTAATACCGAATGCTCCATGGGAGAACACAAGCAAAGGATAGGTTACGTCTGCCTGTTCAGGATACCAAAATTCCACGTTAACAGACCGCTTGTCTTTCTGATCCGTAAATTCTTCGATTCGATTCTTGTCCATATAGCTGTATGTGGCAGTAGTCACTACATACGGACCTGTCACTCGCGGCAACCTAAACTGTGGAAAAAGTAAAACAGGAACAAGGGTAACAACTACGGTCAGTGTTAACAGAAGGGACTTCCATATCGTAGAGAACGCTTTGTAACGTGCTGGGTTTGTTTGTTTGCGCAGAAGTGCAACTATTTCCTTGAACGCTAATATAAAGAGCAAGCATGCAAACAGCCCCCAAGTGTACTCCCATACGACAACCTTCCCCAAGCTTAGCATCATGAATCCTATAAACATTGCGATTCTCGTCCAACTCTTTATCTTGCTGCGGCTTTGCTTGGTTGCAATGGAATAAACCGCAATTGCCAGCTCAGAGACCAAAGTAACGACAAGTATTAAAATCTCCATAAGGCTTCTCTACTCCTCCTCCAACTTTTTATGAGTTCATCATAATAAATGGCAGAGCAGGTGTATACGCATAAACGATAAGCTGTAGTTGAGAGCCAATAAGTTGTAAAAACAACGCAATGAAGTGTACTTACGCTACAAATACGACTTTATTTAGGAGCAGTTTGTGTATATCTTCTAAACCTTATTTTTAAATGTTTGTAGTCTTTCATTGATCTTTTCAGCTTCCTTTTTGTCATTCTTATACGTTAGTAGGCGAAGGATAGCGTATACTGTGGCAATTTGCAAAGCCAATAATAGTATACTGAAAGTACCGTTTACAAGATTCAATATGACAGCCAGAGAAATTAATAGGGCTTCCAGAAAAAAGAAATGTAAAATCACTCGGATGCGCATTTTATTCTCGCTAATCGCATGCGGCGTATATAAAATAATTCCGGTCAAAGTACCCAGAAAAGAGAAAGCCATAATTGTAAAAATAGTCTGTAATTCGAAACTTGCATCAGGAGCATAGATTTGCCGTAAAATAGCGATGATTATCATTATAGAAGCGAATATAATTAAGAAATCTCTAATCATTTCTTTTATGAGCTCGGAATACTTCATATAGGTCCCCTTTTATAATCCAAGTATGTGTTTAAGCGTTGGCACATACTGCCGTGATATGACTACCTTCTCCCCATTATCCAATATTGCTTGAAAACGGCCACTGATGGACGGATGAACACTGGAAATCTTAGCTATATTTAGAATGGTGGATTTGGAGGCCCGAAAACAATGTTTCTCTTGGCAAAGTTCCTCCAGTTCATAAAGCTTTTGTTTGACCTCATGAACGGTGTTCTTACAATACGCAAACACTTTTCCGTCAACAGCTTCAAAATAATAAATATCACTAATTTTGATGCGGCTAATCTTATCTTCATGATAGCCAAGTATCATGAGCGTTTCGGTTTTTACTTTATTAACGAGCTCATGTATTTTTTCGTCTACTTGGTGACACCTGATGCGGATCTCCTCTTCTTCTGTGTGGTCTATTACTTCAATGAAAATTTTTATAAATATCACCCTCGAAAATTCGAATTAAAACTTGTTAACATTTATAACGTGAATCATATAACGAAAAAGCGTAAGCTTCCACTTAAATAACTTAATTCCATACATAGGACATTTCCCAGTGGAAGATGACGAACTACGAAGCCCAATTGGTCGAGAGCCCGTCTGGGAGCGTGCCTTCTAGGGCTCGTCGCCCTTTGTATTCATTCCACTGACCTTTCACACAGAAGCAAAATACAAAACAACCCCAAGGACGCATCATCGTGCTCCTTAGGGCTTCTATTAGTAATAATTTTTTCTTCTCTAATAATTTATCTACTATTCAAACAGGTCCAAACGAAGACGTTGCAGACTTGTATGTTTGATGTACCACTGGCCGTCGATTTTGACAAAAGTTTCGTGGTAGTGCCCAAATCCGTGGAAGGATTTGTTCTCATTGCCCTCCGGGAACGTAACCCAATCTTCCATTGGGGAGATGACCTTTGCTTCGTTCTCAGATACAAATTCAACTTCGGCGCTATGAACATGATGCACGGTTACGGCAACATCCACCAGATCACGGAATACTTGTACGATCGTATCACGGCCTGTTAATACCGGAATTGGGTTGCCCTCTGTACTGAAATCGGCCACTGCATCCGGAGCAAACACATCGCCCAAAGTATCCCATTGCTTCGTATCAATATAGCGGCAATAACGTGCCTTGGTGTTCCGAATGTTTTCAAGCGCGAGCAATTGTTCCAGTCCTGTGATCGTTGATTGGCTCATGTGTTGTCCCTCCAGAGATGTAAAATGTGATGTAAGATTAGGATCATGTATGTATGCATACTATACCTTCCTTATTGTACCATTCGCCTTCTATTAGGTACAACGATACAAAAAAATCTTTCCTTACCTCTCACGAGGTTGGGGAAAGATCACTTCTAGTGCAAGTTACAGGGAATGTGCACCCTTCATCTGGGAAGCCAGTTCCGACATTTTCTTATTGTTCAAAAAACTTTCCATCTCTTCTTCCGCCTGCACCATCACCTGCTGGATCAAACAGCCTGCGTTATGATTCTGGGAACATTCGAACAGGGACGCTTGACCTTCAATCGCATGAATGATCTCCAGGAAAGAAGGATCTGGATTTTTACGACTAAGCCGGTAACCACCATTGGCGCCAGAAGTTGATTCGATCATGCCCGCCTTAACCAATTTGGTCAATATTTTGGACAGATAGGTTGGTGATACCTTCTGCAATTCTGCAAGTTGGTGTACACTAACCAGCTGTTCGGGGGCAGTGCTTACAAGATGAAGCATCGTATGCAAAGCATAATTTGTCGCTTTTGAATATTTCATGAGGGCACCTCATTATACACGGATTTAATTTATCCATAATAGACTTGATTGAGCTCTGTGTCAAACCACTATACCTCAAGCGCTGGCAACATCGAAAGGATACGGGTTAATTATGATACAATCCGCGGTAATCCGTAGGTGTCATCCCCTCATGAGCCATGAACTGTCGGTTAAAATAACTGGCATTGGGATATCCCGCTTCCTCCGCGATTTGTCCAATGTTGGCCGTAGGACGTTCGAGTAACCATTGCTTCGCCATCTGTAGTCGTGAACGAGTGATAAATTCCATGGGCGTCATCTCCACAGCACTCTTGAACATTTTGCAAAAGTAATACGAACTCACACCTGCGAGATCCGCCCAATCCTGTAACAGGAAAGGTTGACAGGCCTCTTGCTGCATCTGTGGAAGAAGTGCAAGAACCCGACTCTCCGCCTTACTTGTGGTACGTGTGCTCTTTAAAGGTACTGCATGCTGCACGAACTCGGCAAGTACGGCATAGGTCAGTGTGGATAGCTGAGCTGGACGCAGCATGGTGTTCTGTTCCGCTTCAGTGAGCAAGGCCAGATGAGCCTCTTCCCAAGAGCTGCGTTGCCGCAGTGTCCACAATAGATTGCGATGTAACCCCCGCTCGATCATATAATCATGCAGACGTTCACCGTAAAAATGAACCCATCGTACATCCCATGGATCATCTTCACTACTATAATAATGCTGCCGCTGCTGCGGGAAATAGAGAAACGCCTGACCTGCGCGAAGCTCATGCACCACCCCGTCCACTTCCACATATCCCTTGCCCGAAGCGACGTAGTGAATATTAAAGTTGTTCAGTGCGCCAGCCTCACGCAACACGGAATGCTGGACGTGGTCCATATAATGTCCGACGGACTCGGGATAACAAAAATATGGAATATCCTGCAGGGTAAGCAATACGGTTTGTCTCATCATAGCCGGTTCTCCTTGATCAACAATATTGTGTTAACTAACCTCAATATATTATCATTTTAATTCATTGGTCTATTCTTTATAATCACAATATACATTCATAAACGGGAGGATACAACACATGAATTCAGTTCAAAAATTGCGTTGGGGCATTCTTGGTAGCGCTAGCATTGCTGTGGAATCCGTCATTCCAGGCCTGCAGCAATCCGAGTTAAATGAAGTAACCGCGATTGCCAGTCGAGACGAAGATAAAGCCAAACAGACGGCCGAACAACTTGGGATCGACAAGGCTTATGGCAGTTATGAAGCTTTGCTCGCTGATGATTCCATCGATGCCGTATATATCCCACTGCCGAATCATCTTCATCGGGAATGGACGATCCGGGCTGCTGAAGCAGGCAAACATATTTTGTGCGAAAAACCACTGGCTCTGACAGAACAGGAAGCTCAGGAGATGGTTCAAGCTTGTGCAGATGCAGGTGTGCATCTGGCTGAAGCATTCATGTACCGCCATCATCCAAGATATGAGCAGATCCGAGATATCATTGCCAGCGGTGAGATTGGTGAGATTCGTGGTATGCACAGCACATTTTCATTTAATAACTCCAATGCATCCGGCAATGTCCGCTTTCGGCGGGATTGGGGCGGAGGTGCACTGTATGATATCGGATGTTATTCCATCAGCGTAGCACGTCTGCTACTTGGTCAAGAACCAAGTGCAGCCACTGTTATTGGCATGTTCTCCCCACAGCATGATCAAGTCGATATGATGGCTTCCGGACTGCTGGAATTCGATAATCACGTTGGCGTGACCTTTGACAGCAGCATGTGGGCAGCCTTCCGCAACACGCTGGAGGTATTGGGATCCGACGGGATTATTGAAGTCCCTTCGGCATTTATCAGCGGACAGGACCGCAGTTCCAACTTCTATGTAACGGCTGGTGGTGAACGCAGAGAGATTGAAGTCCCGCAAGTGAACCACTACTCTCTACAGGGAGATGATATGGCACGTGCTGTACTTCAGGGCAAGGATTTGCGCTTCGCCCCTTCCGATGCGGTAGCTAATATGAAAGTATTGGAAGCTTGCCTTCGTTCAGCGGAACAACGTACACGAATTACACTATAATCGAGAGGATGAAATGACTTATGGAATATATCGAAATTGCTGGTGCAGGTAAACCCGTCTCCAGATTGATTAAAGGAACCGATTATTTCGTGCATGATGCCTACGATAAAGCAGCTACGAATATGGATGCATTTCTATCCATTGGCGGTAACACTGTAGATACAGCACATATCTATTGTGGTGGACAGAGTGAAGAAGTCCTTGGTCGTTATATGAAGGAACGTGGTAACCGCGACCAGATCGTCATTCTCACCAAAGGCGCGCATCATGACCAGAATGGACCACGTGTTAACGCTGCTTCCATCCGTAGTGACTTGTTGGAAAGTCTGGAGCGTCTGCAGACCGATCACGTAGAGATGTATGCCTTGCACCGGGATGATCCAAATACTCCTGTTAGTGTTATTCTTGAAGCACTGAACGAGCATATTAACTCTGGCAAAATCGGAGCCATCGGTGCATCCAACTGGACCTGGAAGCGCCTGGAGGAAGCCAATGCGTACGCTGCGGCGAATGGCCTGAAGGGCTTTACCTTCAGCAGTCCGAATCTCAGTCTCGCCAAAGCAAACGAACCTTTCTGGGAAGGCTGTGTATCAGCAGATGCAGAGACGCTGGCATGGCATGATCAAACCAAGCTTCCATTGCTATCCTGGTCCTCCCAAGCGCGTGGTTTCTTCACTGGAAGATTCACACCTGAAGTTCGGGATAACGAAGATCTGGTGCGTGTATTCTATAGTGATGGCAACTGGGAACGGTTGCGCCGGGCTGAACAATTGGCGAATTCCAAGAAAACAACACCAATCCAGATTGCACTTGCTTATGTATTGAATCAGACGTTCCCAACCTGTGCGCTGATCGGAGCCCAGAATCAGGCAGAACTGCTCTCCTGTGACGAAGGGTCACGTATCACGCTGACTCCAGCTGAAATCGCATGGCTGGATCTGGGCAGTAATGTGCCAGCTGGCATCTAAAGAAAGTTAAACATTCTATCATTCAATTTAATGACTCCAAGAGGCTGATATTCCGCGATAGCGTGAAATGTCAGCCTCTTTCTGTTCTGCACAAGCGATCAGATGTTTTAACCTTGTTGCACGAATTACCATATACACTGTTCACTTTCCCACACTTGCCTGGGAAGAAATAGAGAAGGACTTACCCCAGAACACTTCTCTGAGATAAGTCCCTTATATCATAGATTAGTACATATAAAATGTTAGAAATTGCACTGTCATTCGGTTGAATTACAGCTTAATGATCTGACCTGTCTTCTCGGATTCGAAAGCTGCCAAGATAACTTGCAGGGAACGCAAGCCCTCTTCTCCAGAAATCGCTGGAGGTGTTTGGGTCACAATCGACTCTACAAAAGCATCAATTACGCCACTCGGCACTTGTTTCTCGTTAGTAGCCATGGCTCCGACTTTGTACGTCTCAACTGTACCATTGGTCAGCTCAACAATAACTTCATCGCCTTCGACTGTTCCGATCTTCATAACACCATTCTCGCACCATAGAACTGTACTGTTGTCTCCGGCTCTGTATTGCGTCCAGCTCGCTACCAGCGTTCCGATCGCTCCACTCTTCATGCGCAGCAAGCAAGTCGCGTTGTCGTCAACCTTAGTGCCTTCTTTGTGCAATGTGCTGATGAAACCAGCCACTTCAGATACTTCATCATCCAGCAAGTAACGGATGAAGTCTGATTTGTGCACGCCCAAGTCTCCCATGGCGCCCATAATCGCTTCTTCTTTACGGAAGAACCAGCTTTCCGCTCCGTCCACACTCCATGCTTCCGGACCCGGGTGACCGAAGGAAGTACGGAAATTCAGGACTTTTCCCAGTCTGCCGGAGTCGAGAATTTCTTTCGCTTTCACGTGAGGAGGCATTAGGCGCTGGTTGTGTCCAACCATCAGATACACGCCATTTTTCTTAGCAGCTTCGATCATTTGCTCGCCTTCTTCAGTGGATACTGCCATTGGTTTCTCAACCAATACATGCTTGCCTGCATTTGCAGCAGCAATCGCCATTGGTGCATGCAGATAGTTCGGTGTACACACACTAACGGCATCAACCGTTTCGTTTGCAAGCAATTCTTCGTAACTGGAGTACGCTTTACCTCCATAAGTCTCGGCCATCTTCTCCGCACGCTCCACAATTGGATCGGCAAAAGCGACAAGCTCTACGTTCTCATTGGCAGCGTACTCTGGGATATGTCTGCGCTCGGCAATGGCTCCACAGCCGAATACAGCAACTTTAATTTTACTCATGTACATAAGTCTCCTTTGACAAATAGATTAGCATTTTTCATGGTTCGATGGTCCATTAGAATTGGTTCAAATAGTTCTGCTTCAGCCAGTTGTAGCTATTGGATACGCTCTCAAGTGGAGGATTCTGACAGACATCCTGTTCCACGATCAACCACTCCACGCCTGCATTCGTAGCGCCTTCAATAACAGCTGGCAGGTCAACTGAACCTTGTCCCAGTTCCAGTGTTTTCATCTGGCCCTGTTCGTCTTTGCTGAAGTCCTTCAGATGAAGCAGCGGCAAACGACCCGCATATTGTTTAATATACTCGATCGGATTTTGTCCCGCAAATTGTACCCAACATACGTCCATTTCCACTTTCACCGCTTCCGGTGATGTTTGAGCGAACATGGCATCAAACGCATTGGCATCGCCAACCTGGCCGTGGAATTCAAAGTCATGGTTATGGTATCCGAAAATCAATCCTTGTTTCGCTGCTTCAGCTCCATATTGTTGTAACTCAGCGAATAGCTTGGTCCAACCTTCTGCACTCTCAGGACGATCTTCTGGCATCAGGTAAGGGCAAATGATATATTGTGCACCAATTGTTTTCAGATAATCGATTTGTTTTTGCAAGTCTTCGCGCATCGCATGTAGTGAAACGTGGCTGCTGAATCCTTTCAGTCCAAGTTCATCTAGTAGCGCTTTCATTTCCTCAGCTGGAATATCGCCATATCCGGCAAACTCCACACCTTCATATCCAAGGGCCGCTACCTTACGCAACGTACCACGAAAATCTGCTGCAGTTTCATCACGGAGTGTAAACAATTGCAAACCAATATTAAGTTTTTTCATGTAGGATACACCTCTGTTCTCAAATTTGCTTTCATTGCTCTATCTGGTATCATCCTAACGCAAAACAGGCTAGAATGAACATATACAATATAGTCAGAACATGAACTATCTGATCAAATTTTATTTCCATCATTTTGCATCTATTGAATGTAGATAATTTCAACTGAAGATATTTACACTGGCACTCCGATGACAGAACAACCTTCCGATCGCTGTTATCCCCAGATTTTCTTGATTTCCTTTTCAAAAGGATAAAATCTGGAGATAAAGGCGAACACTTCGTTTCTTCAGGTTCTTTCTGTCCTCTCCGTTTTCGTGTAAATGTTAAGTTAAACTTATGATGTAAAAGGATGAACATATTGGGGGATTTCATCTTTGGATACGTTAGAGACATCTGTGCTGATCTGTGACTACTCATACCACTATAAGGCGTTCACTCATAATATGAAGGGCGAGCTGCAAACTTATCTGTTCCGCCTGCAGACCGAAGGCTCGTGCAAAGTATATGTACAGGATGAAGAATTCAGGATGACCAGCGGGGATTTGTTACTCTTGAAGCCTGGCGACGACTATCATCTCGTGGTCGATGAACCACATAAGGAAGGACGTTTGTCCAGTGGAGATTATTATCTATTCTGCGAAGGCAGCTGGATCGATCACTGGTGGAAACGGCAGCAACGAGCTACCGTAAGCCGAATTGGAGTGGATGATAAGCTGATCAGCCTATGGCGAAATATGCTACTGGAGAAGCGTCGTGGACCTCTTGAGGAAAATGCGGAGCTAAAGGATGCGTTACTACGCGGATTATGTCTATATATCGACCGGGCAATCACCGAGAATATTCAGACGGATCGGGCAGTTTCCTCTGCGCTAAAGTTAAAACGCTTTATTGAGGAGCATGCCACGGTTACCTTTAAACTTGAAGAAGCCGCACGTTATGCCGGACTCAGCCTGTCGCGTGCAGTCCGTTTATTCAAGGAGCACTACAACCAGACCATGATTCAATACGCGATTGAGATCCGTCTGAATGCAGCACTGGAACGTATGAAATACAGTGAAATGACACTGGAGCATATTGCCGAATCCTGCGGTTTTGCAAGCTATTCCTATTTTCATCGGGTATTCCGATCCCGCATGGGCACTTCCCCTGCCGAGTATCGAGGATCCGAGGAAAGTCTGCTACCTGAGTTGAATCAAGTTTAATTCAACTCAGGTAGCCAGAAATCGCATTACGCCTTGAGCACATCCACATTAGAGCTGACGGCACCTCATCTCGTCATTTCTAATGTGAGTCTTTATTAGACATCAGTAATGCAGTTAGAGACCCCTTAGTACGATTCAACGCTCATAAAGTAAATCTATAATTTCCCAATTACTTCTTCAAAACCGTCACTATCCAGAACCTTGATCGCCTCTTCTCGCATGTCCTCACTTCTCCTGCTCTCACCTACCAGTTCCATTGCTGCAACGGAGTTGGAAATGCATCTTTTTGCATCTTCATACCCTAATGCCATTAATTCTTCAATACGTTCTTCTCTAAAATCAAGAAGGCTAGAAGCGATCCCCTTCGGGTGGAGAGATTTCTTAGGCCTGATTTCAATGACATTCGCATCCGGTAATTCATGACGATTAAACATAGATCCATCCGATAGATTTACAACGATACACTGCTTGAATCCATTTTGCACTAACGGAGCCAACGGGGTATTTCCTCTGGCTGTGCGCTGCCCTCCAACTCCTCCGTCTACATAGTGCTTTCCTTTCACAATGTGACTGCCGTATACAACCGGAATGGCCGCACTAGCCAGAATAACTTGCAATCTCTCCTCGCTAGGAATCTTTGCAAACTCAAAATAATCCGATTCCGGATTATCCTTAATTCCTGATGATGATAACAAATAAGCAAGTATATCATTAGTAGTCCCTCTACTGCGGTATGCAGATATCCAAATGGGAACTCGATAAGTCATTTTATCGAGCTCCAACTCATCGTTTAATAGTTTTCTCAAAAATCCGTCATCCAACAATCCCTTTTGCAAAGAAGCATACATTGAATTGTTCTGCATCTTGTTGCTGACATCAGAAATATTGCCTAGGAATGTAATGTTATCCTTTGCCAACTGGTACAACGAACCCAAAATAGCCAACTGCGGGTGGGAATGCAGTACCCTTGCTCCAAGTGCGTGAAGCATAACCAATGCAAAAGCTCCAGGGTCCAACTTGACAATCTCATCTTGCTGTATCGATCTCCATATCTGTTCCAATCGGGTGATTCCCTCCCGAAACGTCGGCGCCGTCCCAAGCAGCACAGCATTGAGAGCGCCGATGCTGGCACCTGAATATGCACTAGGCTCATAATTATGCTCTGCAAGATATTTTGCTACCCCAACCTCGTACGCTCCTCTGGCTCCACCACCTGAGAAAACTAACCCAAACCGATCAAAAACCCGAGACATAAAACCCCTCACTCTCCAGCCTTACACAAGATTCCTTGTATAACCTCTTGCTTAGTGTTCTTCCATTAAAAACATAAGGCAGATCCCGACTTTGTATAATCGTCTCAATATTTTTTCCTGTATGCTCCCCCGGTTGAAGGTTAAGCGTGTCATTTATTGCTGTATTCAGAGCCACTTTCCTATGATTATGCTTGCTCGAACTAAGCATATAAACCAGCGATTCTTTAGCTATTGCCCGATCTTGGCTCATGGCGGACAACCATTCGTTCGTCGGAATCAATCTCGGGGGAACTCCCTCAAGCCGCTTTAGCGTAATAACGCATTTATCGAATAATTGTTCCCTGAATTCCGAGTTATGCTCATCATATTTTCCAAAGGCACCCCAGCTTAGGCTTTCCAGCACGATCGTGAGCTGAGAGAGAGGAGAAAATCCAGCATAGCTGCCACTCTCCCATCGATCAAACTCCTTATGCATTTGCGCCATAGCACTTTGTCTCATATCGATAGAATCCAAACGCAGATTGACCTCTTTCATTTGTCCCAGAAATTTCTCTTCCAATTCGCCCATTCTTTCGCAGATGAGGCTAACCTCTTCCCGCAGTTCCAGGTGCCGTAGAGCCAATTTTTGCACTCCCGCCCTGGTTTCAGTAAGTTTATAAGTCACATGAGCAAGCGCACGATCGCTGCGGATCTGCTGGGCTTGAAGATGCTCAAGCCACACCACGGCAGATTCCAGACCTGTCGACAGGTTCTGGTCGATCCGTTGTTGCCGTAATGCCGATTTTCCAGAGAACGAATCAACCATCCTTTGAAAGAAACTGTTGTTGGAACTCTCTCGTACCCGTATATGATCTTTGGCCACTTCCAGGCCGTTCACTAAATCGACGATATGTTTATCATGAAGCACGGGTATTTTCTCCAGGAGGTCTTCCAATTCCCGTTGATCGTTATCCGTGACAGTCGTCATGCTTGTACAACCTCCTTGGCAAGATTATTTATCTGCTTCAACTCCAAATGCACGGGAGTAACATCTTCAATGTGATTCTCGGCTACTGAAAGATACTGTTTCATAGCCGCTAATAACTTTCCCAACACTTTCTCATCCGCTTGCTTGTCAGTAAGGCCATCTAAAATATTCCCACGGTATTTGTCCAGATATTGCTTAAGTCCATCAAAGTACGATTTTACGTTACCGCCTAATTCTTTAGTTACGTATGCATTCAAATCGTTGTGAAGTTGCTGATGGGCTTTTTTTAATTCTTTCACAGCTTGCTTGCCTATTTCTCTAGTATCCACGTGATATTCTTGCTCGCTGACTTTGTAAGAGACTGCATGCTCTTTTAACCAAAGTGTATACCATTTTCTCTCATATCTTGTTCTGGTTTTTTCCACAGTCTTCTCTTCCGTAAATTTACTGCTAAGCTGATTAAAATCTACTTTGATCGGTTTTATTTTATGATTTTCAAAAGATAGATTTAAATCAAAGAATTCATTTAAAATATCTGCGGCGTGCTCCAAAATGTTGGAAACATTAATTTGTACTTCCTTATTTATGTCACGCTCTAGGGAGTGGATAATTTGGGTCACACGAGACTGGATCTCCGTTGAAATGACTCCCATATCCTTTTCGAGTACTTTATTGATTTTCGTAATAAAGTCTTCTGCCTCTTCTTTGCTGGAAAACACATTGGGACCGTTTGTTTCTAAAGTAATGAAATCTTGACTAGGCGCATTGAGAATAGACTTAAGCGTATCGAACACAGAAATACCCGTTCCCCTCTTTTTGCGTCTCCCTTCTGTCTCAGCCTGGTTGCGTGCGTCTTCTAAACGCTTCCCATGATCGAATAATTGTTCAATAACGTGTTTTATCGTACGTTCACCATCACTAAAAAGATCATTGGTCATGGAAGTTAGTTTCCCCAACGTTTTTGAGGACAGATCGTCAGCTCTCTGACTCGCCTGAGCAATTCGTTCAATATCTTGCTCAAGCTCTACGATCAGCTTCTTCAGTTCGTTTATGCCAATCGCAACGCTGCCGCTGCGCATCTTCAAGTAGTCGATCACCTCATTGTCATAATGAAGCATTTTGTCCACCGCGGATGAAAGGGAAACGAATGCCGCCTTGCTGTATGACTCTGAAATCACCTGTTCCAGAGGCTCGGAAAAATTACTTTTTTTCCATAACTTTTGCGCCCCTCTTCTTGCCAAGTCAGCATCCTCTATATCTTCCTCCCAATCAATTCCAAGAGCACGCTGTCCAAAATCCTCTACCCACTTGGCTTCTTCCGGAGTCGGCAAAATTCCAGTTGAATCAAGTTCATGTAGCGCATAGTTTGCCAAATAACCAAATTGACTTGAAACAGGGAAAATCCGATTAGATGGGATTTCTTCTTCAAACAGTTCTTTGCCTACATACCGTTGCACTTCAGAAGCATCCATGGAGTTGCGATCCTTTTGGTCGAATTTATTGACCAGCACATACAATCGATCTTTGGAAAAACTGGATATGTAATCAATCTCTTGTCTGACTGCCGCATCAGCTTCAGAATTCAATTGAGTATAATCAAGAACAGACAATACCGCCGAAGCCTTCTGCAGTTGTTCTTGGAGAATTTTTTTCAGATGCCCCTGCCCTGCCTCATTAGGTCCCGGAGTATCAATTAAGGCGAGACTTCCTTGCAATTGTTGTTCCTTGCCCTTCAGGTGGTGAAATTCCACTTCGATGACCGGGAATTCCGTAATCGATGAATACTCTATGATCGGAGAGGTTACATTTAATTTCTCTTCATTACACAGACGGGAAATATCATTAAGAACTTTCAAGAATAAATAAATTCCTTCTGCGCCCGAATAACTAGGTCCAAGCTCCTTTAAATCCCCTGTCAAAATTTCTTGTATCAAGCTTTTGCCATCTTCCGTAGATGCAAATGAAAGCTGATTCACTTCATCTTCGGGTAAACGCTCCATTGCTCCACGCAAAGTACTAAGGGCATGATTAAACGGCCCTAATTTAGGCAGCGTGATGGTCGGAGTAGTCTGGCCAACTTTATGGCGAATGATGGTGGGGAGTGTTGTCATAGGACGATTTCTATTTGGCAACACTTCCCGTCCCACAATTGCATTGATTGTGGTTGATTTGCCGGCTTTCATCGTGCCTACTACAGCCAGCGTCATCTCCAGCCCGCCTACCTTGGTTATTTCATCTTCAAGCGTTTCTATCCATTGTTCTGCCAGCACCACATCCACAGAACGCTCTTGGCTCTGTCCATCCTTCAACAATTCTTCCTCGTTTAACATATCTTTCAACAGATTTCTCTGATGGTTAAGAAGTCTGATGACTTCTTGAACTATGGCATTCATCGTATTGGTATACATCATCTTTCCTCCCAAACATTTGTAGGTCTATTATATCAGGTGAATGGATAAATATAACTATCACTATCTTTTATATTTATATGATACCTTATCTTCTTGACAACGACTTGTCTCGAACATACGTTCTATTATTTTATCAGTGAATATTACAATAAGCCTCGCATATTGCGAGGCTAGCTCAATACTAATCCAAATTAACAAGCTCTTTGGTAACCAGAACTACGTCATCAGCCTCAACTTCAACCTCTTCATCTAATGATGCGGCGAATTTCCATTCATCATGATGCATGTATTTCTTGAGAATTTCTATAATTCTAAGCGTATAAGGCAACTTCGTATGCTTATCATAAGTAAGACCAACTCTTCTTAACTGATCGACCAAAATAGCTAATTGATCTCTCTCATCATCACTGAATGGACCAAGTGGTATATACTCAACTGCGGTCTGCTGCAAAAGCATTTTAGAAGGTGCATTAAACTTGATATCTTTATTTTTCACCCCAGACCAAGCCGTAGGCCTTCCGCCGATCCCATAGTAAATGCCTACTGCGTCTTTGAAAATGCCAGATTCCTTATTAAATGCTTCTTTTCTCATTGTATTAATGATCCGATACTGCGGCACATCCTCATTGGTATTGATCCGAACAAATCTTAGGCGAGTTTCGTTTTGTAATCGCTCATCCAAAAGGGGAATTTCATCGTAATTAATTCTGCTGTTGGTGATTGAAGGTAGCCAGCCATTTCTCAGAGAAGCGTTTAACAACACAACAATTTCACCAGGCCAGTGCCTTAACTCTTCCTCAACTATAGCTATCATGAATTGATAGAATATCGCACTAGTGCTATTACTGTTTTTCGGCTTATCTAATAATTTAATATGGTCGACATAGAATGGAGCATCGCCTAGCCGAGTCCACGATTCTACCCCCAGCATCTTCATACAAACTTCGGTACCTGACATTCTAGAGACCACAGGAAAGTACTTATTATTCAATTTTATTAAATCAAAAGATAAGACACATTTATCCATAGGAAGCCGGGTTGTATTATTACTTAATATTCCCGCATCATTGAGTAAATCCAAGATTGAACTTATCATACGTGAATCATCCATCTTTTTCTCGTCCGTCAACGGATGAATAAACTGCGTCAATCTGCCACCTTTTCGTAGTGCTTCTCGAACAGCAAATTTTGGATCGGCTCCCTCTCGGAATTCCTCTTTATCATTGATTTCCACTAAAGCCAATGTTCGCACTTTCGAACCATAATGCTTACTACCTATTCTTTTCAAAATTTGATTTACTCGCTTATTATATGCCATTTCTTTGGTATATCTGTCGATCTCAAGTTCAGTAACAATCTCATCGGCAGCATAATGCTCGAACTCAATAACCAGATTGCTATTGCTATTGAATAGATACGCATTACTTGAAATATGTTGATTAAATATGGCCTCAGGTGATTTGGCATGCTTGCCTAATGATTGTTGTTGGGTATTAAATTATTATTGCCCAATGCCCTTTTCGAAGAATATTTACTATTGACTGACAATGCATAGTAACGCTGATAATGCAGGAGATCACTCGCATCTATCTGCTGTTCAATCTGCCCACTTAATCTTTTTAAAGATTCAATGTCAGCTTCATCCAACATCAACTCATAGTATCGATTCGAATCCCGTCCTTGCAGAAATAGAAAAGAAGCCTTCATCGAAGGCCTCAATTTTCTTAATTTCAACACTCTCTGGAAACTGAGCTCCTTGTACGACTTCACCTACTTTAATCATTCATTCACCGCCTTATCTCAAACCAATCATCACCATGTCTAAACCTTGCCGCGTGATTTGTAGCTGACCATTTCTCAAATCGCTTTCAGTTATATCTAGACTAAATGGGAACAAACAAGGTTCCACAGCTATTTGCTTTAATTCTATGGCTGATTTTTCGACTGATTTTAACATGACCTCAATAAGCCATAGTTTGTACTCCAACTTGTAAATCGATATCTTTGCAGCACTCACATATATTTTTTTCTGCTCACTAATTATCCCTAAGTGTTTGTAAGTTCCAAGTACGGCGTTTAATGCTACACTTACGCGTCTACGTTCACCATACAACGCGAATATTTTACGGCTCAACTGCATAGTTGAAAATTCCCCATGAAGCTGAAAAAGACGTCCCACTTGATCAGCAACATCCCTGAAGAATGGATAAGCAAGAAGTATCATTCCCCAGTGTAGAAGCAATCGTTCCTCTCTTGAGGCGTTAACAAACAATTTCAATCCTCGATCCCGGATTTCCTCATTTTCATTGTCGACTAAGACCCAAATTTTAAATAAAATAGTTCTAGCATTCATTCTGGCCTTTGAACCACCAATATCCGCCATCAAACTCTGATCAACAACATCATATAGCTGCTGTCTACTTTCCGATCTTGAGAGTTCCTGTACGATACGGTCTAACTGGTGCAATTGCAATTTTTGATCGAATCCAACTGCTTTTTTCAATCTGACACCTTCATTCTTTTCTTTTCTTAACTCGTACGAAAGGCACGATAACCTCCTCAATGCTGGTTCCACCATGGCTTACAACAACTTCGCCTTCTTTAACAAAAGCTTCTCCACTTTTAGCCGTCAATACATAAAAATCATCTGGAAGTCCAATGGGTTCCCATTTATCCGACGAGTACTTCTGAGCAGCCCGATCTCGTAACTCCTCTGAATTGTAGATCCGAACACGCTCTCCTCGAGTATCCGCCAACATGCCTTCACGAATGCTTCCGATACCTATGCTTTCTTTGTTGCCATGATCAGAGGTTATATATACATCATATCCTGCATCCAATAAATCTTGAAGTAATGATTGTAAGTACTCGGTTTTTAACCATATAGATATTTGCCCATGCATCCCTCTATGGCCTTGAATTGTGTTATGTGTTAACTTATCAACAATATCAACTACGAGTCCAGCAACTTTAATACTCGATTTAGATAATGCCCTAATTTTAGCCTTTTCATATTCCCCTTGCCCTAATGATTTTTCATATGTGATGTGAATCGGCGGAATACCATATCTAGCCCAACAAGCCTTCCATTCTTTTTCCTCATTAGCTGTTGTACCAATAGTTGAGTAGTATGTCTTTGGAATTTCTCCTGAGAATATGGCCTGCCTAGACACTGAAGTCAGTGTAGGAATCCAAGCAAATGTACCATTTTCCTTAAAATCTAAAGAAGACTGTAGCTCAGAACGTATCTGAACCCACTGCACAAAGCTCAAACCATCCATTACAATTATAGCCTTTCTGGGGCTTCCTTGGAGGTGCACATACTCAGCTACTTTATGAAGCATAACTGGTGTATGCTGATCTGATAACGAAGCCAAAGCCCCGTAGTGGTCCTTTAACCAGTTAGCAAATCGTTCTTCTATGACTTGCTCAAGAAACCTTAATTTCTCACTAATTTCCAATGGAGACTCCAACGCAAACATGATTGTTTTCGCTGTGCTGAATAATCCAATAAGATTGATCCAGCCACGTCGATCAACTTCAATTTCTAGCATTTTTTCGATCTGATTAAAGTGCTCCTTAATAGACATGACTCTGGACTGTTCTTCATCATGCGGTTTTACTCCAAATAATAAAGTATTAGGCAGTATATCTTTCTCATTCGATATAGGCAATAATTTTCCTATACGAAATAGACCAGCAAGTGCATCTAGTAATTTAGTATCCCAAAATGGATGGGTTTTTGAAGCTCCCTGTTCTAAGAAAAACCTCCATTCTTTCTGCAAAAAAGAATACATTACATCTGGATCCTGAATGAAATCTGACAGACTCAATCGTGGATCTGTGTTTTTCTGATTCAACACTTCACTAAGATATTTATCAAGAATTTCAGGTATGGAGAAGGAAAGTTGATGACGATTTATACAAAGTAAGATAACTTCTGCAACAGAATCAACGGAGTCATATGGCAATTTGTAAATGCGTTTAAATAAGAAGTCAATGGTATCATTGTCTGACCTTCTGACTGGAATATCATCAACCAAAGATAGTGCATCAAGGGTTCTAAAATCGAGCTCCTTTACTACTGGAGCCGATAACATTGGGAACAGTTCACTTTTGCTTATTGAAATTTGTTTGCTATTAACCCATATATCGTAGGGAATATCACTAGTATCATCAGATTTAGGATGTATTAGCAAATTCATATGGAACGTTTTTTGTCTATATTCACTTTCGTACCAATACCTAAATACGGCCCTATCTTGAAATCCTATAACTTTTACCCCTAACTTCTGCAATTGGCTAATAATGATCTCATCTTGCAGCAAGGAATCAGGGTCAGTCACTAACGTAATAGAGTAGAAAGGTGCTTGAAAATGTTCAAGCACCTTTTGACGCCAATTATTATTCAAATTGTCTACACTTCCTTAACTAAAGGCCAAGTCTGATTTGTGCGTTATCGTAATACATTAACAATTTATCATCCTCTTGAAGTACTTTTTCCGGAAGGCGCTCACCAATTGATACAATTGTTTGATAATCTTTTTCTCCCCAAGCTTTTTTAAAACCTACACGAATAGCTTCGGTTCGGAATTGTTTAAGCTTTTTACGGTTACCGACTAACTCATCTTTATATGTCACAAATTCCCGAAGTAACGATTTTTCACGTAGTTTTTCTAAGTCTGCTTGCTTGTTTGGATCTGGAACATACCAGCGATTCTTGGCTTTAAGTTTTAAAAAAGAATCATTTTTAGGTAGATTTCTCAAGTCTCTAAATCCTGAACTGAGATATGTGTGAACCTGACTGGGCACATCCTCGATTCCTTCGTAAACTAGAAAATTTTGTTCAAGTAGCGTGTTCAATTCAGGTAAAATTTCATGTTTTGCTATATGTTGAATTTCTTTCATATACTGTGGGTGCAGCTCTTGCCTAGTCTGAGGTTTTTTCATAAGTTGCTGTCTAACCCACTCAATAGCACTGTTTTCATCTGAAACGAACAATGAAATTTGAGAAAATTCCTTTGCATGTATACGCTTTTTATCATATTCAGCAACCTGTGTTTCCAAAAAAGCCATTCCCTCCCTCATAGGGAATCTTTGCTCTACACCAATTTGGAAATCTGCTGAAGAAACCGGGACAATATAACCATTTTGGATATGGTAGGCGATCATACGATCAAATAGAATACGCGGTGTTCTTTCAACGATTAAATCTGCTGCTCCCTTCTCACCAATAAATATAGGTAATTTCTCTAGATGTTGCTGCACAAATAACCATGCTGAAGCCTCCGTGTTTTGTTCAAGCATGATTTTCTCAACAAAATCACTTTTTGGCTTATACGCTGAAATAACTAAATCTTGTTTAACTGCTGTAGATGTTGTTATGGCTTTAAAACTTCCTTGCTTCTTGTCTAGTGCAGCAACATTGGCAATAATAAATCCTGCCTTTTCAAGAGCATCTCGAATAGAATTCCAAACACTGGACTGTGAATTACTGAATTCAATCGTTATCCATCTACCTGGCTTTAACACTCTAAAGTATTCTTTGAAACTTTTAACCATTAGAGCATGGTATTCTGTTAAGTGTTTATTTTGAGTCTTGTTCATAATTGCTTCAGTATCATTGTTAGTAAACACACCGAGCCAAGATTCCCAAATAAAATTAAGTTCGGAGTACATTATATTGCTACCAAATGGAGGGTCTGTAAAGATATAATCAATACTATTACTAGCAAAATTTAATTCCGTTGCAGAAGAAGTACTTATGGAAAAATCACCATTTTCGCCAACAATATTTCTTAAACCATTTACAATTGCCTTTTTTCGATCTTTTATCTGTTTAATAATTGCTGTTTCAATTGGAAGAGATGAAACGTATAATGTTCCTTTTAAATAGCCAGCATTGAATCCTCCTCCACCAAAAAAATATTTTTTCAAATGGATTCTGTTCATTTGTGTAGCTCGATACAGTAAGCTTGAAAATAAAAAACCTAAATATGGATTATTTCCTTTCTTAACTAATTCATTTAAATGTCCTAAAACTATTAAGTTTCTCTTTGTGAAGAAGTGATGTACATGCGTGATTCCATTTATATCATTTCTTCTTGCTTCATCCCCTTCAGGCAGTCTCTTAATTGGAAACGAATAGTTCATTTCACTGTTCTCAATCTTGTCAATAAGTGATAAATCATCTATATCTGGCTTCTTGTTAAATGTCTTATTTTTAATAGTATAATTAATCAATACAGGGACTTGTTTAATTATTTTTATAATAGAATCTGTTGCCTTGTCATACTTAGAAACAAAGGTTTTATTTGAAGTTTTCTTTGATATTTCTCCATTGCAATTAGGACAGAAATACTGATCATCAACTTTACCTTCTTTTTCATTAACTGCTACATCAAAAAAAACATATTCATTTAAACAGAATGGACAGTTCAAAACATCAGACCATACTGTAAAGTTTACCTCTCCTTTAGTAATCCTTCCATTGCCATCAACTTGTATCTGTCCGTCTATTGAATGATTAGTCTCATACATCCAAGAGTGTTCAAGCGCAAGTTTACTTGCTATTTCATCAATCTCACGTTCAAACTTTGCAGCATCAAACGTGCCATTTTGATTTCGAGAGATATGTGTTGCCACCGGAGACAAATCTTTTAATATTACTTTCCTTTTCCCTAACTTAGAAGTAGAACTAAGTCCATTTTGTGAAATAACTCCGTCATTTCCCACCCTATAACCCATTTCTTTTAGTACTGAAGGACTACCGCACATTTGTGCGGCAACTCCCGTCATCCCTGTGCCGGAAAAGCTGTCTAAAATAATGTCCCCAGGATTAGTATAGTGTAATATATACCTCATAATCGCTTTATAGGGTACTTTTGTGTGGTAGCTGTGAACATTATATAAAGGGTCATTTTTCCCTTCGCTAACATCAGCAGCAAATGGCTCCCTATCGAAGAAGTCGCAATTTATCCCATAGACATCTTTTTTTTGCGTCTCCCAAAGCGAAATAAAATCATTAATCCATGGATTCGGGCATGCTGTATAGTATGGTGGATCGGACAATGCCAATATATGCTCATCTTTACCTTCTGGATAACCCTCAATTTTCTTGAGTTCCGGTAGCTTTTCACGTAATTCCTTTGTAAAATATGCGCGACGCGCTTCATCGTTCTCAAATGTTAAACCCAAACAAGTTACTAAGCCTGTTTGGGTTTCATTTTCCATATCAAAAAGGATTCCTTGTTGTAATTCATCACTCATATCTTAAGTTACTCCTTCTTTAACATAATTCGAACTCGATTAGACGATTGGGAACCGACCTGTTCTCTTACTAATTGTTCAAAGCGTACTCGTAGTTCCTCAATAGTCAACGGACTTCCGTTACCGACCATCTCTAGCAACCGGGTTAATGGCAATTCAACTTTCTGTATTCCTTCGAACACTTCCTTAATTGTTTGGACTAAACGCACATCAACGGGAACCCCCAATGATTTATCTTCCATAAACTGTTTGATTAACTGTTTCTGCTCTCCCGTGAGCAATTCAATATTCTCTCGAAGTTCGCGATCATTTAAGTTAGTCAACAAGGTACTTGTCCAAGAATTAAGTAATTCCTCTAAGTCGATTTCCAACTGTCCCACTGTTACCTGTTGAGAGAACTTTTCATCCTTTGGACGGAATCGGCAATGTGGACAAATCGGAGAATGCTCTAACTCACTTTTTTGTAACTTCCAGCAAATCTTCAATTCATCGGATTTTGCCTTCCATATTTGTAGTTGTTGAGTAGGCAGAATCGGGATTCCAGAAATCTTTTGCAAAGTATCGATTCGTCCATCACGTTTAAGTTGATTAAGTTGATTCTCATCCGTAGCTCCTAAGCTTGATGCTGCGTGTTGCGCGAAATAGGAATCAATATATTGAGCTTTTAATTGGTCTATCACCTTAAGTTCAGCACCGCAGTCGCTATTAAACTTTATAGCGTCGTATAAGTCTCCCAATACACCCTCAACCTGTACGTACCATTCATCAGTAATTGAAACATGGTTACTAGCGCTTACGATATAGTTCGCTTTCTTAGTGATTTCAGAAGCAAGCTCACGCCAATTAATAAGCTTATCCACTAGCAAGAGTTTTTCATGCTGGTCTTGAATTTCGTCCATGCTTTTTTTGAAATTTTTCAGTTTAGCCGGTGTATCGAACACTTGAAGGCTCTGCAGAAACTGATTCAAACTTTGGAGTTTGCTTTGATACTCCTGCAATTCCTCATCCGACAGGAGCGGTAATTCCCATGTAGGAATTTTGTCTTTAAGCTCGTGCTGTAGTTTAACCAGTTGAGTTAACCGTTGCTGTACTTTAGTTTGCAGAGTCTGAACCCCATTCGTTTGTGAATCTGGCTGTAGTAGCCCATGACTAATATTAAATAAGTCAAACAATGCTCGCAACTCTGCTAATGGTAGATCACTTGGTTTCTTAATGTGGCTAAATTCAGCAATTCCTTCTGCCTTCAAAGCAATTAATCGGTTAAACTTCATAGAATCATAAGTTTCCCCATTAATCGTGATCACTATATCGCCAGTGTAGACTAATGCAGCTAATATTACACTCAGAAGCTCAGGTTCTAATTGAAATTCTATCGTCTTCTTGACTTCCCAATCCCCTTGAGATTGGAGAAGTTCAATTAATTCAGAAGAATTAAGTACCTGTCCATGGCCTTTGTTATTTAACAAGTTCAAGACCCATTTGGCATATCCGGATTTCTGCACATTTATTTTCTCTCCATCCAGTAATACTAAACCTTCTAGTATAATTCTTGCCGTCTTGGTTTTTGGATTAGAGATATTCGATAATGTCTCTGGAATATAATTCTTTAGCATGGCTTCGCGAGTAATACTAATGTTACTAAGTCGGAATGTGGGATAATCCGTATATTTCTCCTCAAACCATGTAGTTAAACAATCATTTGCCGCTGCATCAATGATTTCCCGAACTGTTGCTTGAGCTGGAGCCGATAGGCTCCATTCAGCGAGTTTCTTCGTTACTCCTTTATACGTCATTTTATAAGCGGATGGCATGTTCTCAACAAGCCAGTTCATTAAGTTTCTTGAAAACTCCGCGGCTTTATCATCATACAGCTTTTTCGTTGCACTTGAAGCAGTAATGGACATTTCCCTCGCGCCTGCGTAAAGACGAAGTGCAGTATGGAATGATTCATCCTTTGTATCTAGCTTAAAAAATACTTCATCCGGTTTCGCTTCATCTTTGAATTTTGGGAGATCATATGGCTGGAGCATGTAAATGTAGAAATCCCTCTCTGGTTGTGCAGTGGAACGTTCATTCGGCGCACCGAAAAAAATGTATCCCGGACGTGTTACCTTTCTTAACCACCAATTCAGCTCGTGCTGCCAAATTCGGTAACCAGACGCTATACTAGGAGATCCGTCGTCAGTTAATTTTTCTAGAATTTCAAAGTAATACCGATCGAGTTGGTTGCCAACTAGCATCCCTGATTTTTCTTCAATTAGGGAGTCAACGTCGGTCACCTTGTCCAAATCAAGATAATACTGTCCATTATCTCGATTAAGGGATATAAACTGATAGCTTACCGACTTCATAATTTCGTTCAATATCGTATCTATTGTTGCGTTGAGGAAATCAGAGTCCAAATCTGGAAAATCAAAATACAGAAATAATTGGTCCCTTAATTCTGCTGAAGTGACCCCTATCTTAACTTTAATATCGTCCGTTGAAAGTCTGAATACAGAAAGCGCCCGCACGATACGTTTAGCAATTGGTTTATATGCCGTCTTTGCTCTAGGAAAGGCATTTTCTATCCGATCCATCAGGACATCCGACTTTTCCAATACTTCACGTACATCTCGATCCGTACGCAAAGTACGATCATATTGGATATACATCCAATAGTTATCGTAAGAGACCATCCCAGGGCTGTTTAAAGGAACTTCCGTATCAAGAAGCTTCTCAATCTCATCACTAATGGTAGTTAAGGCTACACGTTTCTCCACAACACGTACATTCTCAAATGCTGTTAAGTACGCGGGGTGAATAGGGAATAATGCTGTATACTTTTCGATTTGTTCTCCAAGATTCTCATAAAGTGGAGCAAATCTTAACAAGTGTTCTCTTATTAGTGCCTTTTGACGGTCATCCTTTCGTAACAAGCGTTGAGAGACAACGAATTCGATATCCTCACGAACTATGATCGCTTGCTCAGTACGCTCCTTAACTCTACGAAGCTCGTTGGCTACGAACTGAAACTTGGGATTCTCAAATAGCATCTCCTGCACGCCTGTAATAAATCTAAATCGAGTAGACTGTACAACTTCCCCCATAGCTCGTAAAAAGCCCAGATCAAGAATGAGTTCTTGCTCTTTGCGCGTTCGCAAATAATCAAGCAATTCATCTATTACCAACAAAAATCCTTGATCCGGATATACCTCATGAAATGCCGCCATCATTCGTTTCATTTCGTCCTTGTTACTTACCAATGTAGCTACATTTGGCATTTCATAATCCACACTATTTTCTTGAAGAAAATTGCTCATTTCACGGAACAGCACTTCACCAAGTGGCAATTGGATTCCATCAAATTCAACCCGTAACACTTTGAACTTTCCTTCAATTTCTTTAGCCTTTTTTGCAATTTTCTCATGATGGATGTATTGTGATGTCCCAACAGTTTCAGCAATAGAAGCTATTACACTCATTAAGTGGGATTTACCAGTACCATAATTACCAACAATCATTATCCCCTTATGGTCAATAGGACGTTGAAATTGAAGTTGCTCGAAAATAATGTCATCAATAACTTCTTCCATACGGTCCGATATTACATAGGTTTGAACTAGTTGCTGAGCTAGCTGCTCTTCTGCAGCATCCTTCAAAACGACGACAGATTTTATAGGTTCAAATTGAATTAAATCTCTATACTTCATAATATATCCCTCCGCGATTAATAAAACAGAATGCTATTTCCGTATTCAGTATTCTTATAATACTCTGGATGTTCTGGGGTTGCATAATAAAGTACACCTTGTTTCGCCTTACCAGGCCACAAAACTAATAGAACTGTATTCCCGCTGTTTGCTTCTAGCAACTTTACTGGGTTTACTTGTAACTCTGGATCGAATAGGTACTCTATATTATACAAGCATACAATTTCTCTATTTTTATCGTTAATCAGTTTTCTCAACAGTGCACTAACTTTAAATGGACGATGATCAGGAGCAACTAATTTTAATTGTTCTGATAAGTACAAGCTCGTATTTACAATAGGTATGTTCATTTTTTCTATTTCATTAGATATATAATGAATACCTTGGATTTCTGGAATTAAAAATGCAATTTTACGTCTTCTCGTTGCAATGTCAGACAATTCGGAACGGATGAATTCTAATTTAGTATCTGTCATAACACTTTTCTCCATTCGAAAGGAATAACGATTTCTCGTTCTTACCTTTAACCCTAGTATTTTATCAGAATTATGGATTAAAATTAATGAAAATATATAACAGTTCTACTTAAGATAACCCTACCATCGTACTCCGACAGTACCTGTCTCGAACATACATACTATTTCATCGTTTCTAACATACTTTCAATTATTTTGTATACAGATTCCTTCCCCAGGCTCAAATCAATAAAACCGATCTTTACGTTCACTCCATCTCCGCTGTCATACACAACCTGTTCTTTAATTATTGAAAGACCAGGATGCCAAGGATAGAGCAAGTACACTGTCCTTGCTCCATATTTCTTAGCATAAACATACGCCTGATACATATCTGCCTGGGAGATCCCGTAATCCGGCCTCGATGTCAGCAGTTTCCATTTGGTATCGAGAACCACAACCTTTCCATTTCCCTCCACGACAATGTCCGGGCGCAGATTAAACCTTGAGGGGCTTTGAAACATATGTTTCGATTGATCCTGCGTTCGAACTTTCAGTCCCTCAGGTGTAAGGGATTTACGCAGCAATACTGCCACGTAGCGCTCGAAAATCTTTTCCATCGGGAACAGAAGCGCATAAGCTGCTCCATCACCTCGAAATGGAGTGAAACTATGACCAAGCAGGAATACACGGCACCATTCCATAATGGTTCGATACTCCTTATTCGATCGATCCATCGTCACGCTGGACCAATCCTGCTCCCAATTCAATGAACTTTCCACTTGATCAAAGGAATTCAACAAAATATGTAAATCCTTCTTGTTACGCGAGCCGGCACTGATTTTTAACAGCAGCTCAATGGTTGATTTGATCAAGCGATTTTCCGGGCGATTGCAGCTAAACAGATCATACTGAATGTAAAAACGTTCATTATGTGCTGCATTATGTTTGATATGCTCGGCAAATAGAAGTTTCCCTTTAAGGAACCGTTCATTGTCCTGGTGTACGACATAATTGGATTTTAATCCATGCTTCACCAAATGGTTTGCCTCATTGATGAACATACGAATAAAAATATCAAATATGGTGTGCCGTTCCGTGTGGAGGCCCGATTGCTGGAATATCTTATAAGGGATCTCGCCTATTACACTTAGCATATGAAGAAAGATGCGCTTCGTCTCTTCATCCGAGCTTTCATTATTTCGTTCAAATACTTTGGGCAAAATCTCAATCTGTGTGCCATCCGCCATCGTGATGATCCCCACATAGTTTTTTGCACTAATGAGCTTTCCGATCCCTCGCCTGCTCGTGACACTCAGAAGTTCAAGCGCATCCGTCCCATGATCGCCACCTTTGTTTTCCAGTATAAACCGCTCCAATTGATCAAAGGCATGCTCATTGAGATAATGATAACCGAGCACCTTTCCATTGCTATGTTTGCATAGTCCCTCATACTCTTTAAGAGTAAAGATCTTTTTCTGTTGTGGAATGTCGGTGATTCTAGTTTTACGACTTTCTAATAGCCGGCTCTTCATGTGCTCCCCACTTAATCCAAGTTTGCTGATTCGTATATTTTCAGATAGGATTCTACTTTTTCAAAGGCTGCTGTATTCACCCTATAGACCATCTCATCTTCCAGATTCACATTTTCCAGATTGCCAAACAACCTCTGAACGTTCACTTCGGTCTGAACAATAAATTGCTCTTCTTCAGGTTTATTGTTATCTCCAAGAACAAGCCGAATTTTCTCAACATCGTCGTAGAAATATTCCTGTAGCAAAGGAATAATCGTGTGCTGAAACAAGTGTCCCAGCAACTCCAAAGACGGAGCCTTGTTCACTTCAATAAAATAAGCATGTCCAATCGTATGCTCACGGTCATATAATACTTCGATTCGACGGTTCATCGTCTCCAGCATCTGCGATAAATTGATTAATTGTCCGCTAACCGTATGTGAGGCAAGACATCCTGGATCAGGCATCATCTCTGCAAAAGTAAACCGCCGCCGCAGAGCCATATCCAGCCGGGCTATTGAGCGATCTGCCGTATTCATCGTGGCTAGAAGATAGACATTGTTAGGTACGCCAAAGAGCTTTTGTGAGTAAGGCAGCGTTAAACGAGTTTCCTCTGCCATACCCAGACGCTTGCTACCCTCAATAAGGGTAATCAGCTCACCAAAAACTTTGGAAATATTACCGCGGTTGATTTCATCGATAATGAATACATAGTTTTTCTCATTATTCTGAATGGCCGACTTCATGGGAGCACTCTCTTTTTTCTCCAAGATGGATAATACGTCTGCCAATGTAATTCGACTAAGACGGTAGACGGAGCTAAGGGTCAGGTTGGTATTGCCGTTTAACTCCAGTACGTTCTCCCGGATATTCTTGGCTAGCCAGCTCACCTTGCGTGACCGCTTGAATTGCGGCGCGTCCTGAAGCCATTCGTAGTCTCCTGTGACGACGCCGATTGCGTCAATGGTCGCCTTATCATTCAGAACGAGGACCAAATCTCCGATAGCCATCTCCACGATGAAATTATTCAGAACAGCTTGACCACCGTGCTCATAGTTCGTTTCTTCATTCAAGATTTCCCCATAAGAATCCCACCCGATTCGAATCCGGTCATGGTTGAAGCAATCCGTTTTGATGGCATTTTCCCCGGAGCCACCCAACGAAACCTTCCATATCGTCGGGTCCTGGCGAATACCATAATCATTTTGATCCTGAACGATAGGTTTTTGCGCCGCTTCGCAAAAACGTCTGAAAATTCCAGGAGCAATTTCATAGGAAATGTCTCCACTCGAATTTTCTTGCCCCTCATCAGCTAACATCTGAGGTTTAATGCCCTCGATAAATTCTTCATAACCATAAGATTGATGAAATGTTGTGAAAGCAATCTGTCCTTGAGCCTTATAAGCATCGTATCGTGATTTGATATGATCGTAACCAGCCGTCTCCGCTTCTTCGCGGATATCGTCCAAAGGTTTATTCTCTATGATGGACACAGCGTACAAGACGGTATGATACGTTTTCCCAGTCCCTGGAGGACCGTATAGGATGATATTTTTATCTAACAGCTTCAGTCTGGCGTCTGAAATAGCGTATTGTTCTCCCAATGGCTTTGTTTCCAATGCCAGACTTCCTCTGGACTCGAATCCTCTAAGAAACTCCTCGTAATACGCCAAACTGTACTGAAAGGCGCGATTTCCCGCTTTTTCATTGATCTCATTAAAATTTTGAGCCTGCTCCATTCTCAATCGTATCTGAGAATACTCGCTAACCGAATCCACCTCGAATACATTCGTTGTTTCCAACGAGACTCCATTTAATCTTGCCGGAGCCGTAGTTAGTGCAGAAACATATGAGCTGATCGTATTTTCGGAGTAGGACTGTCCATTCGATTTCCTTTTGCGCCTCAACCAATCTGTATAGTTTTTCTTTCGATTCCTCATCTGCTCATCCATCCTGCCTTCTTTCTCCTCTCAAAAGTATTATTGATACATTCTCATCCAGGCTGCCATGCGTGCTTTCATCTCTTCTCGTGCCGATTGTGGTTCCAGAATCTCTGCGTCGGGGCCGTACTGCAGTAACCACATGATGAATTCATGCTCATTGTTCACCGTTACTTCAAATAGAAGCGATCCATCTGCTAACTCTTTCATCCATGGTTGAACAAAGAGCTCCTCCTCCCGAATGTAACGAGCCACTTTCGAATCAAAACGAACCCTAAACCGAGTGTTGCGCTGTCCCGGATGAATCGACCATGTATTTTTTAAATATTGTTGAATATTGAAATCGCCTAGATAGAATACTTCGTTCGTGATATGTACTTGCTGGAAACGGCTCAATCGAAAAACTCTCATACCTTGTGCTCTATGACAGAAACCGATTAAGTAAAAACGTTGTTCTCTTGGAATCAGATAATACGGATCGATCATTCGGTTGCTTGTTTCATCCCTGGATTGAGTATGATATACGGTGTCAATCGTTCGCTTGTCCAATATCGCTTGAATGATTTCATGAAGAAAATTAGGATACTCTGTTCGGTACGCAGGGGTTCCCATCTGAATCATATCCGTAATATCACGGACGAGATTACTGCGCTGGGTCTGATTCTTTCGATGGGAAGCCATTACTTTATCATATGCACTGTCAAATCCGGGAGGACGTTTATCCCTTTCGAGTAGTGAAGGAAGCAAAGTGAAAGCTAGTTCTTCTTCTTCATTAAAACGAATGGGATCCAAAAAGTTTTCGTTCAGAAAACGATACCCTCCGTTTCGTTTTTCTTCATCTTCAAGCATCAACGTCGTGAATAAAGAGATCTGACTAATATCACGGTAAATCGTTCTTTGGGATACTTCGAGTTTCGTCGCAAGTTCACTCGCAGTTATCCCTGGCTTTGCATAGATGGCATTTATAAGTTGAAATAAACGACTAGTCTTTTCACTCATATTTTTATTTCTCCCTAGAAATAACATTTAGATTCTCTGATTCTATAGTACTATCTTTTATTTTAAAAAAATACCTTATTGTGTATTTATAGGCCTATCTTCATTCTAACTAGCTGGTAATTTCCCGCACAGCTTTTAGCATTTTTCCATGACGCATCATGAACAAACCTGTATAGTGAAAAACATAGGTTCCTTACAGACTCAACCAAAGCTCTATTTTCTATTTTGATATTCTTATACTGGAGCGATACATATGCAAGCTAATCCACGCAAAATTCTTATTATTGAAGACGAACATGATATCTCGCGCATTTTGCGAGACTATTTGACGAAGAATCAGTATGAAGCGGCAGTAGCCGGTAATGGTCAGGACGGCCTGCAGATGATGGACATGTTGCAGCCAGACTACATCATTCTGGACATTATGCTTCCGGACATGGACGGGATCGAGGTCTGTCGAGAGATCAGAAGGCGCAACAATATCCCCATCCTCATTCTAAGTGCCAGAGGCAGTGATACCGATAAGGTACTTGGTCTTGGCTTTGGAGCAGACGACTATATGACCAAGCCCTTCTCGCTGAGCGAATTGTTAGCAAGGATTAATGCCCACTTCAGGCGTTATGACAGTATGACATCCGTTGGAGACAGAACAGATCTGCTGCATCTTGGAAACCTGTTGATTGATAAAAAAGCCTATAAAGTTACATTAAACGGATTGGAAGTTTCTCTGTCTGCCAAGGAATTCGAATTACTTCATTACTTGGCAAGCCATAAGAATCAGGTATTCTCCAAAGCCCAGTTGCTCGACGCCATCTGGGGATATGCAACCTACGGCGATGAAAATACCGTAACCGTATACATTCGCAGACTGCGTGAAAAAATCGAGGCAGATGCCTCGCATCCGACCGTTCTGAAGACGGTATGGGGTGTCGGTTACAAATTCAATTACGAATAAGTGAGATTGGAGGCTCCCACATGTCATTGAACAGCTGGTCCAAACGCTGGTTGTTAACAACACTTGGGCTTCTCATTATTATCGTTTTAAGTATCCTTGCACTGTCGATGATGTTGTTACAAGATCGAAATTCAGGCGAATCCAATCTATCCTTGAATCAGGTTCGACTCAAGGTCAATCCGATCTTACTCGCTTTGGAGCAAAATCATCAGCATCTTAATGAACAAAATATTCGTGGAGTCATACGTTCCACCGCCAGAGAGACCGGGGTTCTGCTTACCTATCTAAACTTGGATGGAAAAGTCATTCTGTCCTCCAACCCCACCTCTGAAGGGACGCAAGTTAATCTGCGTACAGCTCTTCATTATGATCTGCATCATGCCACTCAGGCCGCGGATGGTAACGATTTGCTTGATATGGCGTTTCCTGTGATGGACGGACCCACGGGAAGTCAGATCGGCAATGCCATCTTTTCCATCCCCCAAGCGATGGTTACGGTTCAGCAATCGATGACTTTTCCGGTTATATTGATTAGCGCGCTCATGCTCCTGTCACTGATTCTGAGCTTATTTCTATTCTGGATGAAACAAAAACTGGACAAACACCTGCTCTCTCCCATCCATCAATTGAAGCAACATGCGGAATCCATGCTTAAAGGCAATTATGAAGAAAAAATCCAGTACAACCGGAACGATGAATTGCTCGAAGTATATGCCATGTTTGATCTCATGCGCACGGAGATTAAACATATGAGCGAGCAGCGTATTCAGCAGGAACAAGCACAAAAAGAACTCATCACCAATATATCTCATGACATTAAAACACCAATTACCACGATAAAAGCATACATAGAAGCTATTGAGGAAGGACTATGCAACGATCAGGAGACGCTGATGGAATATATGGGAGTGATGCGAACCCATACGGATAAAACAGCCCGCCTTGTGGAGGATCTGCTAGTTCATGCACTTCAGGAATTGGGGCAAATTTCGGTGGAAACCCGTGAGTTGTACAGTGGGCCTATACTGGAGACGATGTTGAAACCTATTGAACATGTTGTCCTAACAAAGGGGCTTATTTATAAAGGACCCAACTACATCCCCAATGTGTTAATCGCTATCGACCCCACTCGAATTGAACAGGTGATCTCCAATCTTGCCGCCAATGCCCTCAAGCATACAGCTCCAGGAGACACGATACGTATAGATATGGAACTGGAATCTGAGCATTTGAATGTGACGATTGCCGATTCGGGTCAGGGAATACGTGTACAGGACATGCCGTTTGTTTTTCAGCGTTACTTCAGAGGCCAGGCGAGTCATGCAGAACAACGTGTTCAGGAAGGTACAGGGCTGGGCCTTTCTATCTGCCAAAGCATTATTGAAGCACATGGAGGCCATATTTCCTTTACTAGTAAAGAAGGACAAGGTACAACCTTCCGGTTCTATCTGCCGATCTGCTGAGCCCACACTCAACAGCTGTAATACTTTATTCATAATTTGATAAGGCTTCCTCAACATCCCTCCTCTAGAATGAATCCTATATTGCACTCGGGAGTGATTCGAATTGTCCAAAAAGGTGATTATCCGTGCACAGAATCTGTGCAAAACGTACAACAGCGGAAGTGAACAACATCATGCCATCCGTAATGTTGATCTTGATATCTATGAAGGGGAATTCACGGTCATCATGGGTAACTCTGGCTCTGGCAAATCAACCCTCTTATATCTGCTAAGCGGACTGGATCAGATTACAGCAGGTGAGGTCTATTTTCGCGACCAGCGGATTGACGCTTACAGTGAACGTCAAATGTCCGATTTCCGCACCCGCCGGATCGGTTATATCTATCAAAGTATCAATCTGGTCCCAGACCTTTCCATCAAAGAGAACATTGCTTTACCGGGATATATTGCAGGAAACAAAAAGAAGGACATCCTATCCCGCGCTGCTGAGCTGATGAATGCCATGGATATTGATGGACAGCGTAACCGCCTCCCATCCCAAACTTCCGGAGGACAGCAGCAACGAGCTGCGATTGCACGGGCTTTGATCAATTCGCCGGATATCATTTTTGCGGATGAACCGACCGGAAGCTTAAATATGGAACATGGCACAGCCGTTCTCGATATCCTTACAGATATTCATCGAAAAGGACAGTCTGTTGTTATGGTGACGCATGATATCAAGGCCGCCTGTCGGGCAGATCGCCTGATCTATATTCAAGACGGCAAGATTGGCGGAATCCTTGAGTTTGACACCTATGACGAACATCAAATTCAGGATCGTGAAGCGATTATCTTCGCTTTGGTTACGGGGAAGGAATAACGATGGCAGTCATGTTTAAACTTAGCTTGTCGTATCTGAGTAGGAACAAAATACAAAATGCGCTGATTGCGTTGCTCCTGCTACTCTCGACAGTTCTTGTATCTACAGCTATTGTCATTCTGGCGAACACTGGCAATCAGTTTTATGAAATGCATACCCGAACCCATGGATCTCATCAGATCCTGACGTTTGAAAAAGGACTGAATGACCCTGACGCTGTGCACAACTGGTGGGCTTCTCAAGATGGAGTTCAGGTGTCTCCTTTGCTAACGTATCGTACATTGTCAGGCATCATTTTGAATGAAACTCACATCCCTAACATCTACCTGTACATGTTTAATACGCCTCCGCCGCCTTGGGGTGTGGATGAACTAATTTTCTCAAGCGGGACGCCCGACACAGTTCCCGAACAAGGCTCCGTCTGGATTCCAACGTCCATGGCGAATGCTTATCATATTTCCGTAGGTGATACCATCGGCTTCAAAACTGGCTCAAGCACACTCGAATTGAATGTATCGGGCATTGTCATCGATGTACCATACGGGGCACCCTTCTCCAATACAGCACGGGTCTGGATGAATCCTACCGATTATCAACATGATCTCGCTACACTTGCTGGCAACGAGAATCGTATGATGGGCATCCATTTTAACGATTACAGCATGAATTCGGTGTATTGGGAACGGTACAATCGTGAGACAGGTATTCCGTTTCTGGAATCCAAAATGGAGTTCGAGGCCATTGCCTCTTTTTATCTGATCATCAATCAGGTTATTGGATTCATCATGATATTCATGGGTGTTGTCATGCTCTCTATCGCCCTGATGACCATCGGATTTACGATTGCGGATGCCATCCTGGCCAATTACAGAACGATAGGAATCCTCAAATCACTAGGTCTGACTTCCCGAAAAACGATAGGCACCTATGTTATTCAATATGCATTGATATCCATCGTAGCCATTATCCCAGGATTTGCACTCAGTATATGGATATCCAAATGGATCATTAATATTTCTGTATCCTCTCTTCGAGTGGGGAATCAGAACATTCCAGTCCAAGGATTGGATGCGGCCATACTGGCCGGCGTACTACTATTTACTCTAGTGATTCTGTTCACTGTGTTATATGCCAAAAAGGCACGCAGCATACAGCCCGTGCAGGCTATTCGTTATGGTATGTCGGAGACAGATCACAGCCGGATGGCTGGCAAAATGAATTCGCCATTGGCGCACTGGATCGGGTTCACACGACTGCCTGTGACCGCCGTGCTTGGATTCCGACATGTGTTCAAAAACACCAAAAGCTCTGTTCTAACAATCCTGCTGACTACCATGGCTTCCTCCGTACTAGTTTTGGGGTATGTTCTGCTGACCAGTATAAACGGAATTGAACAGACCGCAGCTAAATGGGGGTATGACAATGCCAATATCGCAGCAGTCGTAGTGAACAAAAGTAACTTCCCCAAGGCTGAACTAAAGCACGTGTTAGCGCAGGATTCGAGGATCAGCAATGTAGGCTGGCAAGGGAACACAACGGGTGTAATTAGCCCGGAGTCTTTGGCAACAGTAGAGGGCCAATCCCTCAGTCTCAACTTGAGTGTACTGGACGGGAGTTATCAGGAACTTGGATTCGAAACGTTAAAAGGGGTTAACCCACAACATGCGAATGAAATTGCCATTGGTGTAAGTGTAGCCAAAACATCAAATAAAGATCTCGGTGATCTTATCGACATCTATATTGAAGGAGAAAAGCGTACATTCCTCATCACAGGCATCTATCAGGCGATCGCCAACATGTCTGTTTCAGGCAGAATCACCATTGATGCCATGAGAAGTGTGAACCCGGATTATAGTGAATTTGATGTTATCTTCATCAATGTGAACGATATGGCACAAGCGGGTAAGGTTGCCTCTGAATTAAATGAGCAATTTAAAGATTTTGCTTCGGTAGTCACTCAGAAGACTTTGCTTGATTCGGTTTACGCGGAAGCCGCTAACATCCTGATCTATCCGATGAGCCTGATCGGATTGCTGTTTATCATTGTGACGTTCATCATTATTTTCAGTACCTGTAGAATCAATATCCGTAAAGAAAGCAGAACGTACGGGATATACAAATCGCTGGGAATGACATCTCGTCAAATCCGGTTGTCGCTCACCATGGGAATGTTCATACTGTCCTCCGTGGGAGCCATACTGGGTATTTTCGTCGGCGTATACCTGCTGCCTCTTCTACTCGAAATGGTCCTTTCCGGTTATGGTATCGTACAACTTCCACTGATCCTGCATTGGGGTGGAATGGTACTGTTCAACTGTCTAAGCATCATTGCAGCCAGTCTTGGCTCGTGGTTCTCTTCGAGAATCATTCGGGAAGCATCGCCACGTATACTGGTTATCGAATAATGTAATCAGAATGCCTTAACACAATAAAACAAGCCCTTCCATACCTCTATAGGATGTGGAAGGGCTTGTTATCGTGATATGAACTAATTCCGCCATTTCTTCGCAAGTGCACCAATCTGATGTGGCGTAGTACGGCAGCAGCCGCCAATAATTTGCGCGCCCGCAGCAACCCACTGTTTCGAAGCATCACTCATGCTGCCACAGGTACCCTGTCCGCTCCACGTCTTCGTCACTGCATCATACGTCTCACCTGAGTTCGGATACACAATAACAGGTTTGTCGCTAGCACTGCTGAGAATACCCACTGCTTCCGTCACCACTTCCATCGGAGCACAGTTCAGGCCAATCGCCGCAATCTGCGGCTCGGAGCCAAACGTCTGTGCACATACCTCAAGCGGTGTGCCCTCGCTGATGCTTGTCCCGTCTTTTAAAGAAAAAGATAACCAAGCATACGCATGAGGGAACTCCTTCAGTACATCAACCAGCACCTGTGCTTCCTGCAAGGAAGGAATCGTCTCAAACGCCAGAATATCAGCACCTGCTTCAAGCAGCACCGCCATACGCGGACGGTGAAATGCGACAAGCGTCTCATCCGACACGCCGTAATGACCCACATACTCAGAACCATCCGCCAGATAGGCGCCGTACGGTCCAACGGACCCGGCAATAATTGGACGTGAACGAAGACAGTCTTCTTTGCGATCCCCTGTACGATCTGTTAAATGCGCCTCATTCTCCACGTTCTCGGAACGTACCGAAGGAGCTTCTACAGGCTGACCTGTTGAGCTTTCTCTCTCTACTAAACTACTCTGCACTTCTGCCCACACGTCATCTCTCGCCTGCGCTGCCAGTTCCACCGTCTTGCGGATCAGCTCCAGTGCTGCCTGTTCATCAATCCCTCTCTTGCGGAAACCATCCACCGTCGCCTGATAACTGGATGTAATCGCACAGTCGGCTCCTGCTCGAAAATAATCTGCATGGACCTGAACGATAACATCCGGATTCTCAATTAATACGCGAGCAGACCAGAGCGGATCATCCAGATTACATCCATGCTGTTCGAGTTCCGTTGCCAACGCTCCATCCAGAATCATGACCGGATGTTCACGAAGGATCTGTTCTATGGGGTTATTCTGTTGTGCTTGCGTCATGTACTTGTCCTCTTTTCTTATTCACACGTTCTGTCAGATAATAAGCAGCGTAACATACTGCGATAAACGGAACCCCACAATACAGCGCAATTCGCTGTGTCGGGTCAAAGGCAATACCTATGCATGAAGCCAGGCATAATATAAATGAAACAATTGGTACCACCGGATACAGTGGTGTGCGGTAGACCAGATCTTTGACCGCATGTCCTTCCCGGATATATTGTCTGCGGAACATGTATTGGGAAGCGCTGATGCTCATCCATACCGCAACGACAGCCAGACCTGAAATGGAAACCAGCGTAATATACACCGTACCTGGCGCAATAATACTGGACAGCAATGCCAGCGCACCACCCACCATACTAATCAGAAGTGCATTCAGGGGTACCCCGCTTTTGGTCAATTTGGCAAACCACGGAGAGATCGTTCTTTTGTCAGCCAGAGACCAGAGCATACGTGAAGATGCATATAGGCCTGAATTGGCAGCAGAGAGAATCGCCGTCAGAATAACAAAGTTCATAATATCTGCTGCATAGGGTACACCCACCCGCTCCATTACCGCTACAAATGGACTTTCCAGTACACTGGCATCCGACATGGGTAGCAAGGCCGACAAGATAACAATCGTTCCGATGAAGAAAATAACCAACCGCCACAGCGTTGTATGAATAGCCTTTGGTATCGTCTTTTCCGGGTTCTCCGTCTCACCGGCGGCAATCCCGATTAACTCGGTGCCTGAGAAGGCAAAGTTTACAGCAAGCATGGTCATCAATATCGCTGTAGCCCCATGAGGGAACCACCCGGATGCGGTTATATTCGATAGAAATGGAGCCGGTTCAGAATCCGCCATGGGAATGAACCCAAACATGGCTGCGCCACCGATAATAATGAAGATTACGATAGTCACTACTTTTACAGATGAGAACCAGAACTCGGATTCCGCAAATAATTTCACCGTTAGAGCGTTAAACAGAAAGATCATTAGTGCAAAAACCGCGCTCCATATCCATACGTTTACCGATGGGAACCAGCGTTGCATAAGCAATCCAGCGGCTGTGAATTCGGAGCCAAGCGCAACAGTCCAGGTTAACCAGTACAACCAAGCTACCGTGTAACCTGTTGCCGGTCCGATATATTTGGCTGCATAGCTATGAAATGCTCCCGTCTCTGGCATATGAACAGACAGTTCACCAAGACAGAGCATCACCAGATATACGACGATCGCTCCGATCAGATAAGACAGAATGGTCCCAAGTGGTCCAGCCTGCTGAATCGTGTAACCCGAGCTGAGGAATAATCCTGTTCCAATCACTCCACCAAGGGAGAGCATGACCACATGCCGTGCCTGCATTTTCCGCTGAAAATGGCCTTTGTCGTTGTTGTTCTCCATACCTGCTGCTCCCCTACTTCTTCATCCAGAAAAAACAAAAAAGACCCACTCTTCCTAAAGAGTGCGCCGTTACTGACAAATAAAAACAAACGCTCCTATCTATCAGGCTTTCACCCGCTGGAATTAGCACAGTATCCTTCAGATCTGTTGCTGAGGTTTCTAAGGGCCAGTCCCTCCACCTCTCTGGATAAGAAAATGATTTTTTACTAATATAGCGATCTATCATGAATGTGTCAACAATTAAATAATATATGGCACACCTCGCTATTCGGTGGAAGACCCCGGATTCGTGATGGTGGTCTTTACCTCATAGGTGATCGGCACGGTGCTAAAAATTTTATCCCAATCGTCTTTGACTTTTTTCCATGTTTTAGGTTCTTTAATACGCAAGCTATCCCGAAAATCCGCAACATCTACTTTATAGGTATGCTGCAGTTTGTATAACAACTGTCGAATCTGTTGTTTGGCAAGTTCAGCAAATTCTTTTTCCAATTCACTGAGATACGCACCTTTTTCCTCTTCCTCGGGAGCACGCCAATCCTCCATCAACCAGCCTTCGGATTCAGTTTTCACATGGAATGAAATATCATCGCCAACCACTTTTGGAATTATTGTTGTTTTTTTCTTCTTCATTTCATATACAACAGTGAACCCCTCTTTATTGTATGTCTTCAAGATACCTCCTTTTTCTTTAGGTCTAAGCCAAGATAGCCCTTCTAGATCCGTTTGGCTGAGTTCCCCGATGAATTTGGTTGTTTTCCCATCAAAGATACTGGCACCGGAGAACTTGTCCTCTCCATTGAAGTTCAGTACATTCTGGAGCAAAAAGCTGGAACCGGATTGCATTTGTGCATCTAATTTGGAGAGTAGAACGGGGTCCAGGATTTTATTGGACAAGTATGAATTACCGGTAATGCCTGTAAGATAAAATGCTGGAATCCGGGAAGGATCATCTGAAGTCAGTACATCAACAGCGCGATGATGGCTAATCAACACTAGACAGTTAGGACGAATATCGTTATCCCGAAGTACAAAATCCAGCAGCTGGTCCAGACCATACTTTTTGGCGATATCCTTGGACACAACGATAACCTTCAGATGATGTCCGATGAGCGGATGATCTCGTCTCAGTGCAAACTGACGAAAGATTTGCAGCAAGGAATCTCCGGTAAGCTGTTCATTGGAATAGGACGTTTTACCAGAAGCAGGCGAACCGGATTGTTGGCTCTTCTGACTGCTGGAATTACCGGGAGCAATCTGTACCGTGGCTGTCACATTGTTCTGCTTGGAATACCCTCCTCCCTGATTGGCGATGTTCTCCTCAAATTCCGTCTCTTTGCCGATATCGATCCCAAGACCAACGTAGACACTTAGATCCTCTATCTCTCGACTGCTCCAACATCCGGATATCGTTAAGAGAATGCATAATACAGTGGCTAAGCGTAACAACATGCGGAATGTAATCATGCATGCTTGCCTCCTTTTTTGCGAATCAGACTTAACAACAGTAGTACCAGAGGTAAAATGCCAAACAAAAATACGGACACATTGCCTAGCATATCTCCTAGTACGAAGGTATCATCCACTGTTTTGGGTATCATTGCTGTCAGATAAATGAACGGCAGCAGGCCGTACATGATGCCTTTGATTTTTTTGGAACGAAACAAATCACGAATACCCACCGAAGCGCAGTAATGTGTAATTGCTGTAGTCGAAAAGATTTGCATAATCCAGATGACCAGCAATAAGGATTCAAAACGCTCGAATATCAGACCCTGGATTTCGAAGCTTCTTACCAAATCCAGCGTTGGCCAGGTTCGAGTTTTGATGCCATCGAGCGATAAACTGCCTATAACCATCACCACCGTGATCAAGTAGATAATAGTGGATATGAGTATCCCCCAGGTCATCGCTTTATTGCTCTTCTTCGGATTTTTCATATAGGCAGTCATGATTAACATCACCTCATAGCCCGTATAAGATAATAGTGAAGGCTTCAACCCTTGGAAAACGGGCATAATCCCATCACCGAGGACGGGTCTCAGATTGCCAATCTCGAATAGCTGATTACTAAGCAAAATTTCAATCACAAATATAATAATCGTAATCGGAAGGATGATCTCAAACACACGTACGATAACGCCAAGCCCGCCTGAAATCATATATACACCGATCCACATGAAGACCATCACAATCGCCCAGGTGGGGGTGCGTTCGAGCAGATACATCCCAGTCACTTCAGCCATAACTCTGATTTCGAATGCGGCAATAACTATGAAATACATAATCATAGACAATCCCAGTATGTAAGCAATCCAGCTGCCCGTAATCTCACGGGTGAACTGGAAGACGGTTTTCTCCGGAAATCTGCGACACAGGGTAACCAGAATTATTCCCACACCTATGATAATGAATCCAGATAGGATAATGGAAATCCAGACATCCGGTGTTCCGACAGCTTTGCTGGTCGTTCGAGGTAGTGTCAATATCCCGGCACCAAGCATGTAATTGACAATAATTACAACGGCCTGTGTCGTGGTTAGCTTTCCTTGGGAGCCATTCACTTAGTTCACCTCCAGACCTTCAGTAGATGGAATTCCATTTATTTTTTCCGATCATCATCGATCGGATTAGTCATTTTGGGACGCATTCTCATCATATTTAGCGGTGCACGGATAACAAAATCCTTCCATTCATTCATGTGATAGGGAACGGCTGGTGCAACATAAGGTACGCCAAAGCTTGAGAGTCGTGCCAGATGTGTACACACAAGCAGAAAGAACATAACCACGCCAAACAATCCGAGTACGGCTGCGCTGAACATAGCGGCAAATCGTAGAATCCTTAGCGTTAATCCCGCACTATAGACCGGAATCGTAAAGGAAGAGATGGCTGTTACCGCAACGACAATGACCAGAAATTGGCTTATTATTCCCGCTTGCACGGCTGCTTGGCCAATAATCAGACCTCCTACGATACCCATCGCTGGCGCAATCGGTTTGGGCAAGCGTATCCCGGCCTCCCTCAAGATTTCAATTGAAAGCTCCATGATGAGTACCTCAATAATTGAGGGGAATGGCACTCCGGTACGCGTTTCAATAATCGTCAATACTAGCTTGGTTGGAATAAGACCCGGATGAAACGAGATAAACGAGATATAGAGCGCAGGAGCAAGCAATGCCAGCATCGCGGCCATAAAACGCAGCACTCGCAAAAATGTTCCGGGAATCCAGCGTTCATAATAGTCCTCTGGAGACTGAAGCAACATGCTAAAGGTCACCGGTACAATTAATACAAATGGCGTTCCATCCAACAAAATTGCCACTCGGCCTTCCAGAAGGGCACCCATCACCCGGTCAGGTCTTTCAGTATTCAGTACCTGCTGAAAAGGACTCAGCGTATTATCTTCGATGAGTTGTTCCACATAACCTGATTCGAGCATTGAATCCATATCCATCTCTTCGATTCGCTTGCATACTTCTGCAACGAGATTTGGATCGGCAATATCCTGAATATAGGCTATCGCCAAATCTTTTTTGATCCGTGAACCCACTTCATACTTCTTAATAAACAGGCTCTGATCACTTCCATAACGACGTAAAATGCCTGTATTATCGCTTAATTGCTCTGTAAAACCAATACGAGGCCCACGAAGCAGTCCCTCTGACAAGGGTTCATTCATACCTCTTGTTTTGATCTTATGAGCTCCAATTAATAAAGCACCTGGCAAACCATCAACCAGCAGTGCATTTTTCCCAAACAACACACCAACTGCGAGTTCTTGGAGGGACTTCGTCTCCTCAACCAGACTGACAGGAAGTAATTGATCTTGCAGATATGCCGACAGTAAGTGTGCGTTGTCTGGATGAAGGAAACCCTCCTGCTTAAGTAGGGGAACACCTTCGAACATCAACGGTGTAATCAAGTGATCATCAACTAAGTCTTGATCTACCAGGCCTTCGGTATAAATGACCGCAGCCCGTGTATTCGTTCCCCTAATAATAAATTCCCGAATATGCACGTCTGCATTGAGTCCAAAGCTTTCTTTCACACTCGTCAGATTTATGCTGTACTTTTCGGTTAATTTAATATTGGCATAGTGGCCTGTTTCGGTCCCTTCACCCTGCCCTTTGGCTGCTGGCGAGATATCCTTCGAGGATATGGACGATGGCTTCGAACGAGAGAAGCTTCCGCGCTTAATGGCAGCATTGATCCAGCGCATGCTCAATGTAATACCAATTGGAATGATGAAGACCAAGAATGCCTGAATCCATATGGACCAATCCGGCACGTAGGATACAATTGTTGACCACATGTTCCCACCCCAACATTTCTCTGCATGACATAGCTGCAGGTATTCCCAAGTATTGTGTCCCCGTTTGATCACAATAATTCCCGTTTTTTTGAGTAATGAACGACAAAAAAACGGTTCCTGTGAAAGGAACCGCTATTACTATATATTGTTATACGATTCTGGTCACATGCTCCGCTTTGGCATCCAACAAGTGAGCTGAAGCAGCAATTGCTGTAAAATCATTCAATGCGATCTCAATCTGCTTCTGGCTCTGCTCCACATATTCTTCTACTTTTTTGGTTCCACCTGTGATATTGCCAATTTCCTTGGTTATTCCAGTCACGCTATCTCGAATCTCATTAATCGAACTCTCCACCATTGCGGATAGTTTCTTAACTTCCTTGGCCACGATATCGAATCCTCGTCCGTATTCTCCTGCATGTGCAGCCTCAATGGCAGCATTCAACGCGAGCAGTTGCGTCTGAGACGAAATCTCGCGTATCGTTCGTACCACGCCCTGAATCGATCCGGCCTGTTCCTGCAAATGAGTCAGCGTTGCACGGTTAGAAGTTGACACCTCTGAGATATAGGAGATACTGGACATCAATTCCTGACTGCGTTCAATACCTACATCTGCCTGCCCATTCAGTTCATGAGACATCGTTTTCAGCTCATTCACTACGACAGAAATGTTGTTCTGACGGTTGGTAATGTTGGTGGCGATTTTGGAGACACCCAGTATCTTCTGATTTGTCTCATCGTACACCGGCATATATGTCGCTTCAAGCCATACAGAATTCCCCTTTGCATCCTTGCGTTCAACCTTGTCCTGGAAGCTGACACCATTAAATATGCTATTCCAAAAAGCATCATATTCCGGAGTATTTGCAAATTGACCGAAGCACAGTTGCTGATGCTTCATGCCGTACATCTCATCTACCGTATATCCCATCGTCTGGGCAAAGACTTCATTCACGTAGGTTACCCGGCGATCCAGATCAAATCGAATGATAGCAAGACTTTTCTCCATCGCCTTGATGACCATTGCATCGGTGACAACATCTTTCTTTTCCATATCTAATATAGACACTTGATAACCCCCACAGTTCATTCCATAATAGACAGCCTTTAACTAGCAAAAAACAATCATAACAACATATGTATCCATCAGGTTCTAGATGGCTCTACTATGGATACCCGATTTGCAGCATTTTGGATCACCTGTTGTTATTTATTTTTATTGCAACCCTGTGAAGTCAAAATATATAGTTGTTCCTTCGTTTCAATGCTTCTCCAATATCCTAGATAAAAGGGTTCCATCAACACACTTTCGGAGCATATTCATCGTCCAGAAAAGAGACGTTATAACTTATCTTATCCGTAAAATATCTCTGTATCTACTAGTACGTATCGTAACATAAGGCAAAGAGGTATACACTTCTGTATTTGTAACGTATTTGTAACATAATTTCTGTTTTTTAATAACCGTTTAACCCCTATATACAAGAAAAACAGAACGATTTATCATGCATCGTTCTGTTTCTTATCCAGTCTCATCTTCATTATTTCTTTCGTGGTGTCCAGCGCTTCGTTTCACTGTGATTCGGATACTGAATGCCCGCAGGATAGGAGATCAGCTCGATCAGCATCCCCCAAGGTGCTCTTCCATACACAAACTGATTGCCTTCTCCACCTTCAATATGACCGGTCAATGCCCCAGGCTCTGTTAGCAACACCCCGCCCGCTTCCTTGAAGTGTCGTGCAGCTTCTTGCATATCGTCCACATACAACGCCATATGCTGCAAACCGTAATCCGATGCCCTAACTGGCTCCGATTGCGCTGTATTCGTGTACTGAAATAACTCTATACTAGCGCTCTCCCCGAGCGATAACATCCGAATATGAATAACCTTTGCTCCTGAACGCAGTCCTAATTTAAGCTCTGCCTCGGGTCCTTCCTGTGGGGGATCATCCGGCGTTATATGGTCATAGGCAAGTTGAGCTCCAAACGCCTGTTGTAGAAATAGTGTCGCCTGCTCCATGTCCGGTACAGTTATTCCAATATGGTCAATTCCTCTCGTAATCATGTTATCCCTTCTTTCCTTTATCCATTGAACTTGCTTGTACACAGCGACATCCGTACCTATATGATTTACACGAAAAGGGGTCCGCTATAACCATTCAGCTGTCTCACTTATCTGATGGTTGTGCGAACGACCTTGTATAAAAACCGAAAAAAGAAGAGCGCATGATATCCATGGCTCTTCTTTTTTTGATGTTTTTAAGTTAGTTACAGGTTTACATAACGAGTGCTTAACCGGGGGCCTGAACTCATTTTAAAAATCATGCACAGTGACACATAGCTGAATCGCAATGCCAAATGGGTCCCGTACAATACCGTATCCTGGGCTGAATTCATTTTGTTCATACGGTACCAGTACCTTCACACCCTCATGTTGCATCAGAGAATGATACAGTTGATCGATGGTATCTTTATCCTTGGATTGAATACATAGCGACGTGCTGTTCCCCAGCTGCCATGCTCTCTCCGTGTCCATTGCTTCTTCCGCAATCATGACTTTGTTAACCCCAATCTCCAGCACCGAATGTGTAATATACTCATCTTGACCGGCAGGGTACTCGAAACCCGGGTTCATTTCCCTCATCTCTTTATAACTTTTCTTGAATATCACCTTGGCACCCAGAAACTCCTCATAAAAAGCAATGGCTGCCGCCGCATCCCCGTTCATCGACAAAAATGGTATCACTTCAAAATTCATTATATTGCCTCCTTGTTCCTATTGGATTACACTTATCACTATAACAACGAAAGGTGCCAATCCATGGCACCATTAAGAGGGTTTAATATGAAAAAATCAGAACGTATGAACCAGATGCTACGCTTTATTAATCAAAAACAACAGTTCACCCTGCAAGATCTCATGCAGGAGTTCCAGATATCCAAACGAACCGCGTTAAGAGATATCGCTTCATTGGAAGAGTTAGGTGCGCCCATCTATGTCGAATATGGACGCTACGGCGGATATCGACTGCTGCAACAGATGCAGCTGCCTCCCATTTCGTTTAATACGGGTGAGCTTCATGCCCTTTATTTTGCGATGCAGGCTCTCCGTAGCTTCTCCAGCTTACCCTTTCAAGTCTCTTTCCGGACCATTCATGAGAAATTTATGAGCGCGTTATCCGACAAGCAACGACAGGATATTGAGAACATCCAACACCGGGTTTACTTCCAACATACGGAGCAGATCCGCGATAGTGCACATTTGGAATTTCTGTTGATGGCTGCTGTTCAGAGTATAGTGATCCAGATTACGTACGCTAATCAGCGTAGATCCTCTGATCAAAGGTCATCTTCTGCAAACACCATCCGCACCATTCAACCCATCGCGCTCTATGCCAGGAAAGGCTATTGGTATTGTCAGGCCTATGATCTGCAAAAACAAGCTTATCGTGTATTCCGCTGCGACCGCATCATTTCAGCCGAAACAACGGAGATTGAACCTTTAACTCATGTAAAGGAACTCTATTCACAGGATGCCCAATCCCTATGGAAACCATCGGAACAAGCAATTCCATTCAAATGCCTGATTGACGAAGCCGGGATGGAACTATTCCAGCAAGAACATTTCCCATCTATGCAGATCATCGAGAAGATGGGAAACATGTATCTTGTCGGTTCGTACGAACCTCACGAGCTTGATTTCATAGTGAGATATCTTGCAGGCTATGGTAAATCGATTAAGATTATGGAGCCCATCATCTTACAGAGAGCATTAAGGCAGTACTATCTGGACTTGTTGGATCATGTATAAAGATCATAATTCTATAGCCATTTTACTTTACATGCCTTTTAGCTCTGCTCCTGGCTAACTTTTAAACTTTTTTTATTGCCAATAGCAACTTGAACGATAATCTGCAACACGATGATGATAGCCAAACCATAAAATGCTTGCACAAAGCTGCCTGTTAGATCGCGGAGCCAACCAATCGCCAGCGGCCCAAGTGCTCCAAGAATGTAACCCCCAGATTGAGTCATAGCGGACCAGCTACTCGCTTCCTGAGCATTGTTTGTCTCATCAATCGGCAACATGAGTGCAATTGGGAACAGTCCACCTGCACCAATACCGAGCGGGATCGCCGCGAGCCACGGACTGACAGAGAGATTCAGCATCAGGACACCTGTTAACTCCAACATCGCACATCCAACAAGCCAGAAGACACGCCTTTGGTATCGGTGTACAAGCATGGGAATGAATAACGTTGAGGGCAGTGATATCAATGTAAATAACGTTTGGATGTTGCCAGCAGTCTCTTGGCTATATCCATGGCTCTGAATGGCTGGCGCAAGCCAGGCGGTTAATGAATAGAAGATCGCGGCCATCAGTCCGAAGAACAGTGTCAGCACCCATGCACGCCTGTTCTTCACCGGAAGTGGTGCATGAATGACAGCCGAAGTTTGTCCGGATTGTCTCTCTGTACGCGCAGACCAAGCTAATTTTAACCAGATCGGCAATGCAATGGCTGCGAGTAATGCCCATGTAGCCAAAGAACCTCTCCAAGATCCACCCAACGTCTGCTGAAGCGGAACCGATAATCCCACACTAATGCTTGCCCCCATCACCATTGCTGTAGAGTAGATGCCGACCATGGCTGCCACTCGGTTAGGAAAATACTGCTTTATGAAGCTTGACAACAGTGGCCCTGCCAATGCAATCCCTACACCTGACAGAAAAGAAGTGAACATCATCAACGGAGTTGCGCCTACGAACAATCGTAAACCCGTACCTATCCCGATGAGGATTAAAGCCAGCACAATGGCTCCTTCATTCCCCCACCTTCTACTTAGTCTTACAGAGAATGGAGCGAATATGCCCATACATAATACCGGTAGTGTAGTTAACAGACTGGCGGTCATGCCGCTCAAACCCAGATCATTCTGTATGGTACTCATCAGAGGAGAAATGGAAGTAATCGGTGGTCTTAAGTTCAGTGAAGCCAGAATAAGCGCCAATACAATATAAAAAAGTTTCATTATGAATCACCTCATGGGAGTAGTCTCGTTGCCTTCACCAAAGATCCTATTCTTTAATGACAAGATCTTCGAGTGGTGCACGAATTAAGTATAGGATCATTATAATGATTGAACAATACTATTGTTTCTATTAAAATGATTAATAAAACCAATGATTAGAGGTGAATTCATGGAGATTCGTCAAATGGAAAACTTTATTACAGTGTGTGAGGAGCTTCATTTTACACGGGCAGCTGAGAAACTTGGCATATCTCAACCTACGTTGAGTCAACAAATACGTGGGTTGGAAGATGAACTTGGTGTTCCTTTGTTTGACCGCGTCGGCAAAAAGATTGTGATGACCCAGGCAGGTACTCTGTTTCTGGAGCACTGTGTACAGATGATCCGGCATTTACAGAATACCCAGGATGCGCTAGCTGAATTTCGGAATGATCAGCGGGGACGATTGGTTATTGGTGTTCTTCCGTCGGATTTGGATTACCGTATCACTCCGCTGCTCGTTGATTTTCATGCCCGATTCCCCAAGGTGCAATTGAAGGTTATCTCTTCGATCTATGTCGTAAATCAAGTGTTGGAAAATGAAGTCGACATCGGCATCGAGATCACGTCTGCCCCTGATAGGCGGCTTGTACGCATTCCTTTGTGCAGTGAAGAATATGTACTGGTCGTATCCGAGAATCATGATTGGGCTGAACGAAGCACAATTGAAATTCAGGAGTTGCGTAATATCCAAACGGTGATGTTCCCCGAAGGATTTACAGGCAGAGAATTGGTCGATGGCTATTGCCGTAAATATGGATTCACCCTAAATACCATCATGGAGACCAGTTCGGCAACCTCCATCATTAGCCTGGTCAAAGCCAACGTTGGAGGAACACTGCTGCCTTATCCTCTGATCAAAGCCATGAATGAGCCCACGCTACGTTGCATCCGAATTACAGACGATCCGCCCTACCGGCACTTTGAGATCATCCATCGGTCCGACCGTTACCTGACGCAATCGGCCAAGGCATTTATTGAGAAAACAATCGAGTATTTCAATCAAAGGTAAGATTAAAAGGAGGATATTCAAATGATAATAAGAGAAGTTGGTTTGTTAACACATCAGGTCGAGGCCATAAAAGAGTTTTACGGTACACTACTGGAACTGGATCTTGTGGAGGATAATGCAACATGCGTTTCATTTCGTGCGGGGAACTCGGTCCTATCTTTCAAGAAGGCGCCAGAACAAGAGAAGCCATACTATCACGTAGCGTTTACAGTTCCAACGAATAAACTTGCTGATGCAAAAAGATGGGCTCAAGACCGTAACATTTCATTGCTATCCAAAGATGGACAAGATGAATTTTATTTCCCCTACTGGGATGCAACAGCCTTCTATTTTTATGATCCAAGCGGCAACTTGATGGAATTTATCGCTCACCATTCACTCGATAATGCAGTTGATGAAGCTTTTGAAGCGAAGCATCTGTTATGTATTAGTGAAATCGGTCTGCCTGTCGATGATGTTCCTGAGACGATGAACACATTGAATGAGCATTATCAACTTGAACCATTTGCCGGAGACGGAAAACAATTCTCCCCCACGGGTGATGCAGAAGGCATGTTTATTGTCATTGATAAACAGAAGCCATGGTTCCCAGACGGACGTATGCCTGGTGTATTTGTTACAGAGGTGAAGGTGGAAACTGGGCAGCCCGGTAATCTGCGTATACAGGACGGCCTATACTCCATTGTATCTAATTAAAGGAGAACAACTAAAAAAGCCGAATGAACTCAGGAATATGATCCTGACTTCACTCGGCTTCTATGACTTGACTTTAAACTCGTCTGCAACGATTGGAAATAACTTCTAATAATTAGAAAATAATATCAATAGCCTCTAGCTCATCTTGCTCCTGTTCGGATTGCCCGTTCAGGGAAATATCCTTGAGCAGCAACGAAGGCTGTTCGCCAATTTGGGTGATGATCACGAGCAGGTCCTGAGCGAAATTGTCGATCAGATTTCGCGTAAACAACTTCGTCGCATATTCAAACTGCCCGTTCATTCCCTCATCCAGCAACGAAATGACCAAGGTAAGATCAAATTGAGAAACCGCATGCGTTTCCGGATAAGATTCGATCTGGATATCCCCGAAGCTTTGAACGTTATCTTCCTTCGTTTCCAGCGCAAACATGACATCAAATACAGGATTGCGGCTTTGATCTCGCGGCACCTGCAGCTTTTTCACAAGCTCTTCAAACGGATAATCCTGGTGGTCGTAGGCCCCCAGCATCGTTTCTTTGACTTCGTTCAAGTAAACAAGGAATGTCTTCTCCCTGGATGGATAATGACGAATCGCCAACGTGTTGACAAACATTCCGATGAGCGGCTCCAGGTCGGCATGTGTGCGGCCTGAAACCGGTGTGCCTACAATGAAGTCTTCTTGTCCCGAGTACTTGCTGAGCAGGATTGAATAGGCCGCCGATAACACCATATATAGGGTAGCACCGTTCTCATCGGCAATGCGCTGCAAGTTGTCCGTCATCTGCTTGTCGATACTGAAAGGCAGCACATCTCCCTCAAAGCTGCGAGCGGCAGGTCTGACAAAGTCCGTAGGTAGCTCAAGCGTTGGCAGTTCACCTTCCAGCATGTCCAGCCAGTAGGCTTCCTGGCGTTTCAGCCGTTCTTTTACAGGTTCGGACTGCTGCCAAGTGGCAAATTCCTTGTATTGAATCCGAAGCGGTTCCAGCGTCTCACCGTTATATAGGCGTAGCAGCTCTTCGATAAAGATACCCATCGACATGCCATCCGTGACGATATGATGAATGTCCAGCATAAGCAGATGACGTTCCGCTTCCCATTCAACTAAGCCCACACGCAGCAGCGGCGGCCTCTCCAAATCAAAGACACGTACAAAGGCATCCGCAATGGTTTTCGTTTCACTTTCCGTCGCCTGTGTATACTCGACGGCAAACTCCAAGTCCGAATAAATCCGTTGTACCGGTTCGCCGTCGACCATTTCGAAGCCGGTTCGCAAAACTTCGTGACGAGCGATTAATCCTTGGAGCGCCGCCTCGAATTGATTCTGATCCAAGCGCCCGACAAGAACCGTCATGCCGGACATGTTGTAGTTAAGCTCGGCGCCTTCCATCTGCTGCTGGATGTACAGCCGCTTTTGCACAGAGGAAAGCGGATAATACTCCCTTTTATCCAGAACCGGAATGGAAAGGAACTCCTGCTGCTCCAATCGGCTAATCACTTCAGCCATCGCTTCAATAGTCGAGTACCGGAATACATCGCGCAGTGGCAGGTCCACGTGCAGCTCCTTGTGCACCTTGCTGACCAGCGTCGTCGCCCTCAACGAGTGACCGCCGAGGTCGAAGAAGTTGTCCGTCACACCAATCGTAACTGACCCAAGCACGTCCTGCCAGATGGAGACCAGTTTCGTCTCCAGATCGGTGCGCGGCGCCACGTATTCGCGTCCTGCACTTGCTCCCTCTTCCGGCGTCGGCAGCGCTTTCCGGTCGATTTTCCCGTTTGGTGTCAGAGGTAAATGCTCCAGCTCCACAAAGTACGACGGGATCATGTAACCTGGCAGCTCGCTGGAGATCGCTCGTTTCAGGTCGGCCGCCGTCAGTTCGATATCCGTTGTGTAGTAGGCGCACAGCGCCTTTTGACCGTTCGCATCACTTCGAACCAGCACCACCGCTTCGCGTATACCTACCACCCGCAGCAGCTGCGACTCAATCTCACCCGTTTCGATCCGGTAGCCCCGGATTTTCGCTTGATTGTCGATCCGGCCGATGAAATCCACGTTTCCGTCCTCCATCCACCTCGCCAAATCTCCCGTGCGATATAACCGCTCACCCGCGGTGAAAGGGCTATCTACAAACTTCTCTTCCGTCAGCTCTGGACGGTTCAAGTACCCACGTGCTACGCCAACGCCGCCGATGACCAGCTCGCCCAGCACACCGACGGGTACGGGATTCAGATGTGCATCCACGATGTAAAACTTCGCATTCAACCACGCTTTGCCAATCGGCACATGGCCTGTCTGCGGCAGTTTCGCCAATTCTTCGTCATAGAAACTCGAGTCGATTGCCGCTTCCGTCACACCATAGGCGTTAATGATGCGGAACGACGAGCCAAACCGCTCCTGCAAGGTACGGTAATCCGCTACACTGCAGCTGTCCGAGCTTGTGATCAACAGCTCCATACCGCTTAACTTTAGCCTCTGCTCATGCACGTATTCCATAAACGGCACGATCAGTGCTGGTGTTGATTCAAAGATCGTCACTTGCTCCTGCTCTATCCAGTGGTGCAGACGAGACGGATCAATCCGGTCGTCCTTCGGTACAATGACCATTGTGCCTCCGTTATACAACGTGCGTGCGATATCGCCCACGAAAACATCAAACGAGAAGCTTGCGAGTTGCAGCAGTCGCACCGGGAACTGATCCAACCGGTATTCCCGTCGGTAGCCCGCTGCCGTGTTCACTAGGCTGCGATGCTCGATCATCACGCCTTTTGGCTTGCCCGTCGTTCCCGACGTGTAGATGACGTACGCCAGATCCTCCGGACGGGCTTCAGAGAAGCTGTCCCTACCGACAACATCAACATCATTCGGATGACTCTCGCCACCACCGTTCACAGCCCCCGTTAGCTTGCCGTTGACTCGATCGGGAGCACTGTTGGAGCCTTGGCCAAAGTCCATTGACACATTGCTTCGTTCCTCGCTGTATGACGTTTCGTCGTCGAGATACAGCACCGTCGCCAGTGCCAGTTCCTCTTCACCGAGCCAGGCTTCGGCACGCTCTCGCAGCGGCGTTTGTGTCAGCAGCACCTTCGCTCCGCTGTCTTCGAGCATGAACCGCACACGGTCCGCCGGATAATCCGGGTCAAGGGGTACATACGCCCCGCCTGCTTTCCAGACGGCCAGCACGGCCACCAACAGGTCCACCGAACGCTCGGCGAGAATGCCGACGATTGACTCCCGGCCGATGCCGCTTGTGCGCAACGTGGCCGACAGGCGGTTCGCCCGCTCGTTCAGCTCCGCATACGTCAGCCGATCGTGTTCGTAAACGACAGCTTCAGCTTCCGGCGTGTGTTCGGCCTGTTCCTCGAACAGTCGATGGAACGCTGCCATAGGAGCCTGTTCCGGTTGCGCCGGGTTAAACGCGCCGACAATTTCTTCTTTTTCCGCTAGTGTCAAAATATCCAACTCGGAAATCGTCGCTGAAGGGTTGCGGAGAATGGATTCAAGCAACTGCAAGTAGTGGACAGCCAACTTCTCCACCGTTTCGGTTTTATATAGAGCCGTGGCGTATTCAAACAGATATTCCAAGCCGTCCTCAATCTCCGTAACGTCCAAGCTGAGATCGAATTTGGAAACAATTTCTTCGCTGGCATACGTCGACAGATGCAGTCCCGGAAGCTGGATTTCCACGTTTTCTGTATTCTGCAAAGCAAACATCGTATCAAACAGTGGATGACGGCGTAAATCACGAGCCACGTTTACCTTATCCACCAGTTCCTCAAACGGATAATTCTGATGTTCAAAAGCACTCAGCGTTGTCTCCTTGATCTCCTTCAAGTAGTCAAGGAACGTTTTACCGGCAGCCGGGTAACTTCGGATGGCCAAAGTATTAACGAACATCCCTATCAGCGGTTGAACGTCGCTATGATTTCTGCCCGCAATCGGCGTACCTACCACCACGTCTTCCTGACCTGAATATTTATGCAGAAGCACGTTATATGCCGCAAGCAAAACCATGTAAAGCGTTGCGCCGTTTTCAGCTGCAAGCCGTTTCAGACCTTCGCTTTTCTCAATATTCATAAACAATTGCAGCGTGCGGCCCTCATAGCTCTGCATAGCCGGGCGCGGATAGTCCGTCGGCATTTCCAGAACTGGCAGTTCTCCGCGGAACATGTCAATCCAGTAGGCTTCCTGCTTGGCAAGCTGAGTTTTCTGCTCGTCCGATTGCTGCCATACTGCATAATCTTTGTACTGAATGCGGAGTGGCTTGAGCGGCTCCCCGCTGTACAAGTGCACAAACTCTTCGATCAGTACGTCCATTGAAACGCCGTCCGATACGATATGATGTGTATCGAACATCAGGATGTGCCGGTCCGGCGCGAGTTCGGCAATGCCCACCCGCAGAAGTGGAGGCTTCGCTAGATCAAACGCACGAACAAATTGGCGCACCGTTTCTTCCGCCTGCTCCCCGCTGATCTGCACATATTCCACCTGGAAGGTGACTTCTTCGTAAATCCGCTGAACCGCTTCGCCCTCAACCATCTCAAAGCTGGTACGCAGCGTTTCATGACGAGCTACAAGCCCGCGGAATGCTTCTTCAAACCGCTGCCGGTTGAGCTGCCCTTCGAGCAGCATAGCTCCCGGTATATTGTAGCTCAGCTCGCCTCCTTCCAGCTGGTTCAAGATATAGAGACGTTTCTGCGCAGAAGAGAGCGGATAATACTCGCTAGGTTCCGCAGCCGGAATAGCCATAAACGAGCCGATCTCCAAATGCTCCATAGCCACAGCCATTTCCTCAACTGTCGAGTAGCGGAATACGTCGCGAAGCGGGAATTGGGCGCCCAGCTCCTTATGCATTTTGCTGACAAGTGTTGTCGCCCGCAGGGAGTGTCCTCCGAGGTCGAAGAAGTTGTCCGTTACGCCTACCGCCTTATCCCGAACAAGTACCTCCTGCCAAATGGCGGCCAGCTTTGCCTCCAGTTCGGTGCGCGGTGCCACGTATTCGCGGCCTCCTCCTGCTCCCCCTTCCGGCGCTGGCAGCGCCTTCCGGTCAATTTTCCCATTTGGCGTTAGAGGCAATTGCTCCAGTTCAACGAAATACGATGGAATCATGTATCCCGGTAGCTCGCTGGAGATCGCCCGTTTCAAATCTGCCGCCGTCAAGCCTTCTTCCACTGTATAATAAGCGCACAACGCTTTCTGCCCTTCTTGATCTTCCCTGACAACAACGACCGCTTCCTTCACGCCACCTACACTCAGCAGCTTTGCTTCGACTTCGCCCGTCTCGATCCGGTAACCCCGGATTTTCGCCTGGTTATCGATCCGGCCGATGAAGTCCACGTTGCCATCCTCCATCCACCTCGCCAAGTCTCCCGTGCGATACAACCGCTCACCAGCGGTGAAAGGACTGTCTACAAACTTCTCTTCCGTCAGCTCTGGACGGTTCAAATACCCGCGCGCCACACTGACTCCGCCGATAACCAATTCGCCCAGCACGCCGACTGGCACCGGGTTCAGATGTGCATCCACGATGTAAAACTTCGCATTCAACCACGCTTTGCCAATCGGAACATGGCCTGTTTGTGGCAGTTTCGCCAACTCCTCATCATAGAAACTGGAGTCAATTGCCGCTTCCGTCACACCGTAGGCGTTAATAATGCGGAACGACGAGCCAAACCGTTCCTGTAAGGTTCGGTATTCCGCCACACTGCAACTGTCTGAGCTTGTAATCAACAACTCCATACTACTTAACTCTAGCCCCTGCTCATGCACGTATTCCATAAACGGCACGATCAGTGCCGGCGTTGATTCAAAGATCGACACTTGCTCCCGCTCTATCCAGTAGTGCAGACGAGACGGATCAATCCGGTCGTCCTTCGGTACAATCACCATGGTCCCTCCGTTGTACAGCGTCCGCGCGATATCGCCCACAAACACGTCGAACGAGAAGCTGGCGAGCTGCAACAGCCTTACCGGAAACTGATCCATCCGGTATTCCCGTCGGTAACCCGCTGCCGTGTTCACCAGGCTGCGGTGCTCGATCATCACGCCTTTTGGCTTGCCCGTCGTTCCCGACGTGTAGATGACATACGCCAAGTCCTCAGGACGGGCTTCATGGAAGCTGCCCATACCGACAACATCAACATCATTTGGATGGCTCTCATTACGGTCGTTCACAGCACCCGTCAGCTCGCTGGAGATCAGACCTGAAACCATGCTGGAGCCTTGGCCGAAGTCCATTGGTGCATTCGCTCGGTCTTCGCTGTATGACGTTTCGTCATCGAGATACAGCACCTTCTCCAGTGCTAGTTCCTCTTCGCCGAGCCAGGATTCGGCACGCTCTCGCAGCAGCGTTTGTGTCAGCAGTACCTTCGCTCCGCTGTCTTCCAGCATGAACCGCACGCGGTCCGCCGGATAATCCGGGTCAAGCGGTACATACGCCCCGCCCGCTTTCCAGACGGCCATCACGGCCACCAGCAAATCGACCGAACGCTCGGCGAGAATGCCAACGATGGTCTCCCGGCCTATTCCGCTTGCACGTAGCGTGGTCGACAGGCGGTTCGCCCGCTCGTTCAGCTCCGCATACGTCAGCCGATCGTTCTCGTATACGATGGCCTCCGCTTCCGGCGTGCGTTCCGCCTGTTCCTCGAACAGTCGATGGAACGCTGCCACAGGAGCCACTTCCGGCTGCACCGGATTAAACACACCGACAATTTCTTCTTTTTCCGCCGCCGTCAAAAGCTCTAACTCATGTACACGAACATTCGGATTAGCCGCAACCTGCTCCAATGCACGGGCAAAATGACCGTGGATCTGCCTGATGTCTTGCTCTCTGAATGTCAGTGTATTGTACGTAAACCGCAGCAAAATATGCTCTTCCGGAATGACGGTAATGTCCAGATCGTAGTTCGTTTGTTCCGGCGATTGGATATTAGCGATTTTCAGCGCTTCTTGTCCTCCGCCGACAACCTGCTCAATCTGTTCTTCCATCGGATAATTTTCAAAGACCATAATATGGTTGATCAAGTCGCTCTTTTGCTCGCTAAGCGACTGAATTTCGAAGAGTGGGAACGTTTCGTAAGCTCCCGATGTCAGCGCTTGATCCTGGGTTTTTCTCAAAATATCGGCTACCGTCTCCTCGGCTTTGCCTTGAATACGGACGGGGATCGTATTAATAAACAGACCGATCATGCTTTCGATACCCGGAATCTCCGCTGGACGCCCGGATACAACGGAGCCAAATACAACATCATCGCTGTTGTTGTATACCTGCAGAACCAGTCCCCATACGGTCTGCATAAATGTATTAAGCGTCACCTGATGCTGGCGCGCCACCCGCTCGATTTGCCCAGTCAGTTCCTTGCTGAGTTCCACATCGATCTCAGCTGCTTCAAAAGCGCCCTGCTTCAGCCCTGTTTTCTCCCGAGGCAGCTTGGTCTGCTGATCATAACCCGCCAAATACTCGGACCAGTAACGCGAAGCTTTTGCGGCATCTTGAGCTTCCAGCCATTCGATATACCGAGAGTATGAGGTAACCGGAGGAAGCTCCAGCGTCCGTTGCTCCTGGAACGCGAAGTAGGTGTCGAACACTTCCTTGATCATTAAGGACATGCACCAGCCGTCCAACAAAATGTGATGGTGACTCCAGATCACTTGGTAGGACTCGTCGCCCGTACGCAAAACTGTAACGCGCATCAGAGAGCCTTGGGCCAAATCGAACTTGTTCGCTTTATCCGCGCTAACAAAATCGGCTATCGTCTTCTCCGGGTGTTCATCTCTTGCCGAGCGAATATCTTCAAAGTACACTTCACACTTCCGCTCGCGGAATACCACTTGAATCGGCTCGTCTCTCCAGCCGGTAATAAAATTGGTCCGCAGCGCCTCATTTCGCTGTACCAGCGTATCCAATCCGCGGGTGAAGGCTTCCACATTCAGGCTTCCATACAGATCGAAGGTCACCTGTTCGAAGTAGGCTTCCGAATCGGCATCCAGCAAGCTGTGGAACAACATCCCTTTTTGCAGCGGAGTCAGGGTGTATACATTCTCCAGTTCGCCGAGTGCCGCCGTATGTTCGGACAGCCGCTCCAGTTCCTCCACCGTTACATCTTGAAGCAGTACGTCACTAGGCGTAAGTTCCGGCCGCTCTTTCGATACGCAATGCCTGATGACTTCACGCAAGCTCGATTGAAGCAGGGTGCCCAAGCGCTCAACCGTCTCCCGTTGATACTGGGTTTCCCCATAACGGATCGTGAGTTCCAACATGCCTTCCGACACCATACCGTTGATATCGAGGACATAATTCATCACAGCATTCGGGCTTGAATCGGAGCCCGGACTGAACGGAGACGGCTGCGAGCCGCTGCTTTCGTAATCCTGGTCGAACTGACCCAGATAGTTAAAACTGATCTCCGGCTCCAAAACGAAGCGCTCTCCGTCACGCGGCGCCGACAAATAACGCTGAATGCCGTAGCCGATTCCTTTGTTCGGAATGCGGCGCAAGTTTTCTTTCACCTGTTTCACCTGATGACCGAGTGCCTGAGCGTGGCCCGGCTCCAGAACAACAGGGAATTGGCTTGTGAACCAGCCTACCGTGCGTGTAATGTCCACATCTGGCAAAAGTTCTTCCCGGCCGTGGCCTTCGAGATTCACCAGCACGCGTTCTTGACCGCTCCAAGCTTGTACTGAGAGGCCCAGCGCAGCAAGTAGCAAATCGTTCATTTCCGTATGGTAAGCACGGTGTGCCTGCTTCAGCAGCTGTTCGGTTTCCTCCGCCGTCCAGCGGACGGTCACGACCCCGCTGTCCTTCAGCTTGGATCTGCCTTGTTCAAAATCTTTCGGAAGCGGCTCATAGGTCAATTGCTCGATATGCTGCCAATACGCTCTCTCGCTTTCCATCGCCGGACCGTTCGCATAATCAGCGAGCTGTTTCGCCCACGTTTGGAATGAGTCCGTTTTGAGCGGCAGACGGATCAGCTTCCCTTGCAGCGCCTGCTCATAGCCGGCAGCAAAATCCTCAAGCAGAATCCGCCAGGATACGCCGTCTACGACCAAGTGGTGGATCGCGATCAGCAGATGATCTCCATCCGCACAACGGAACAAGCCGAGCTTCAGCAAGGGCCCTGCCTGCAGGTCAATGCTGCGCTGAAGCTCGTTCGCCTTGGCTTCGATCGCCTGCGCGCAGTCCGTCATTCCGCGGAAATCGATCACTTCTAGGGTGTAGAGCTCGCCGTCACTTTCCTCGATGGCCCGGTTCCATGCCGCATACCCGCTCTCGGTCCAGCTGAAGACGAGGCGCAGCGCATCGTGATGCTCGGCCAGCTTCCGCACGGCCTGACGAAGCGCCGCTTCGTCATAGCCTTCCTCCCGGTACAGCATCACCGCCTGGTTAAAGTGGTGCAGCTCGGCGAACAACTGCTCGAAGAACCAGCGCTGAATCGGCGTCAGCCCCGTCTCTCCCGTAGCTGCCCCCTGATCGGCGCGTCTTAAGACCGACTGGAGATACGGGCTTAATTCCGCTACGGTCGGATATTTGAACAAATGCTTAATTTCCAGCTTGTACCCGGCCTGATGTAGCCTGGACGACACCTGGATCGATTTAATTGAATCCCCGCCTAGTTCGAAGAAATTGTCCATCACGCCGATCGGACGACCCGTTCCCAGCACCTTTTGCCACACCGCAACCAACGTCTGCTCCGCCGCCGTCCGGGGCGCCACGTATTCCGTTCCAACGAGCATACTGCTTTCCGGTGCGGGCAGCGCCTTGCGGTCAAGCTTCCCGCTGTGTGTGAGGGGCATCCGCTCCAGCTGCACGAAGTAGGACGGAATCATGTACGCAGGCAGATCCTCCGCCAGCGCGCTTCGCAGCTCGCTCGCCGCAAGCGGCTTGTCCGCCACGAAGTACGCGCAGAGCTGCTTCTGACCGGCTTCGTCCTCTCTGGCGATGACAACCCCCTCTTGTACGGACGCCGCTTTCAGGACCTGCGCCTCCACCTCGCCGAGTTCGATCCGGTACCCGCGGATTTTCACCTGATGGTCGATCCGGCCCATATACTCGATGTTGCCGTCCGGCAGCCATCTGGCCAGATCGCCCGTCCGGTACATCCGCCCGCCCGGCGCGAACGGACACTCTACGAATTTCTCCGCGGTCAGCTCGGGACGGTTCAAGTAGCCTCTAGCCAGACCTTCGCCCGCGATGCACAACTCGCCCGGCACGCCGATCGGCTGCAGCGCTGTCGTCCCTTCCTTGACAATATGCAGCCGGATGTTCGAGATCGGCTTGCCGATCGGCACCGATACATACGCCTCTTCCGGTCCGCAATCGTAGTACGAGACATCAACCGTCGCTTCCGTAGGCCCATAAAGGTTGATCAGCTGCGCTTGATTCACGGATGACGAAATCCACTGCCAGAACCGGCTCACATGCGACGTCGCCAGCGCTTCCCCGCTTGCAAACACCCGTTTCAGCGAAGACAGCTTGTTACCCAGATCTTCGCTCGGCTGACGCTCGACATATTCGAGGAAGGCGTGCAGCATCGACGGCACGAAGTGCATCGTGGTGACGGCTTGCCGTTCGATCGTATCCAGAATCGTCTCGGGATTCTTCTCTCCGCCCGGCGGCAGCAAGCAAACTTTGGCCCCCGTCCAAGCCCACCAAAACAGCTCCCACACGGAAACGTCGAAGGTGATCGCCGTCTTTTGCAGAATCGTATCCCTGGAGTCGATCGGGTATGCATTCTGCATCCACAGCAGCCGGTTGATCACCGGACGGTGCTCCACCATGACGCCTTTGGGCTTGCCTGTCGAGCCCGATGTGTAAATGACGTAGGCCAGATGCTCCGGTCCGCTGGCCGGTTCCAGATTCGAGCCGTTTTCGTCATACGCGGATGGATCGTTCAGATCGATGAGCGATAGACCACCAAGTGGCTCGGTCCCGGCAAATGACGCGCTTTCCCGCAAATGGCTCTGAATCAGCAGCAGCCTAGCGCCCGAATCTTCGAGCATGTAGCGGATGCGCTCCTGCGGGAATTGCGGGTCGATCGGCACGTAGGCGCCCCCGGCCTTCAAGATCGCATAGATGCCTACGATCATCTCCAGCGAGCGCTCGGCCATGATCGCGATCGGCTGATCGGCCTGCGCGCCAGAGGCACGCAAGGATCGCGCCAGCCGGTTCGCCCGCTCGTTCAACTCCCGGTAAGTCAGGCGGCTGTCCTCATAGACAACGGCCACCTGCTCCGGCGTTCGCTCTGCTTGCTCCTCGAACAGCTCGTGGATCGTTCTCTCTCTCCACGACTCATCCGCTTCCAAGCCTGGACCCTCTGAGGCGGATTGCTTCGCCAGAGCCGAAGACGACACGGCAAACCCGACCAGCAAATCATGCTTTTCGCTGTCCTTCAAAATATTCAAATCCGAGATCCTCGCACCCGGCTGAGCCAGGATCGATGCCAAAAGCTGCTCGTAATGACCCGCCAGCCGTACCATCGTTTCCTGTCTAAACAACGAGGTAGCGTACTCGATCTTGCAAACCAGCTCGTTACCCTCTTCCACGATATCCAGGCTAAGATCAAACTTTGCTCTCTTTTCCTCGATGTCAAACAGCGACCATTGCAAGCCTTCCAGGGCTAAATCCAGGCTTTCGTGCTTTTGCAAAGAAAACATGGTGTCAAACAGCGGATTCCGGCTTAAATTCCGGCTCACCTGAAGCGCTTCTACCAGCTCCTCGAACGGATAGTCCTGGTGCTCGTAGGCTCCAAGCGTCGTTTCCTTCACATTCTGCAAGTAATCCAGGAACGTCTGCTCTGCCGTCGGACCCAAGCGAAGGGCCAGCGTATTGACAAACATGCCGATAATTGGTTGCAGGTCGGCGTGAGAACGAGCGGCAATCGGAGTGCCGACTACGATATCTTCCTGTCCCGCGTATTTATGAAGCAATACGGAGTAAGCAGCCAGAAGAAGCATGTACAGCGTCGCCCCCGAATCTCCGGCAAGCCGTTTTAGAGCTTCGCTTTTATCCGCATCCAGCGCGAACGTGAGCGTTTGACCGTCAAACTGCCGGACGGCTGGGCGGGAAAAGTCAAGAGGCAGCTCAAGAACCGGAAGCTCGGAGCTGAATACCCCGCGCCAGTATTCCTCCTGCCGTTTGATACGCTGACATTGCTCGTCGGATTGCTGCCAAACGGCGTAATCCTTGTATTGAATCCGTAGCTCCGGCAATTCTTCCCCATTGTAAAGCCCCACAAATTCGCGTAGCAGCACGTCCATGGAAAGACCGTCGGAACCAATATGATGCATATCCAGCGCAAGCAGGAATTTCTCTTTCTCAAGTATGATCAGCAGGGCGCGCAGCAAAGGCGGCTGGGTCAAGTCAAAAGGCTGAATGAAACCTTCCAGAATGGCCGCGACCTGATCTTTGCTTGCTTGAAGCTTCTCGACCTTGAAATCTACGAGCGGATGAATACGCTGAACCGGCTCTCCATTCACGATTTCGAAACCGGTGCGCAGCATATCGTGCCGGGCCACCAAAGTAGTCAGCGCCTTTTCCACTTTGGCCTCGTTCAAAGTCCCTTTCAATTGCAAGGCGCTCGGGATGTTGTAATTCAGCTCCGAGCTATCTAGCTGGTGCAGGACAAACAGCCTTTTTTGCGCAGAGGAAACTGGATAGTACGCTTTCTCTTCCGCTTTTGGAATCGAGCTGTGCCGTGTTTCTTTCAAGCTGGCAATAGCCTCTGCCATCGATTCTACCGTCATATAGCGGAACACATCGCGCAGCGGAAGTTCAACGTTCATTTCCTTCCGAATCTTGCTGACAAGGTTTGTCGCCCGCAAGGAATGCCCTCCGAGCTCAAAGAAATTGTCCAGGACTCCAATGCCGGAGTTGCCCAGCACTTCCTCCCAGATCTTCACAAGCTGGGACTCCGTAAGGTTACGAGGAGCTACGTATTCGACGCCCGTTTGCAGGCTACCTTGCGGCTCCGTCAGCGCTTTGCGGTCCACTTTGCCGTTAGACGTCAGCGGCATGCGCTCCAGCTGCACGAAATACGACGGGATCATGTATCCCGGCATTCCCTGTGCCAGCGAGGTTCTCATTTCGCTGACTGTCAGCGTCCGGTCTGCAACAAAGTAGGCAACAAGTGCCTTCTCTCCCTCGTTGTCCTGACGGGCGAGCACCACCGCTTCTTCCACGCCCTCCACGTTCAGAAGTTGCGTCTCGATTTCGTCCAGCTCGATCCGGTACCCACGGATTTTGACCTGATGGTCGATCCGGCCGAGGTATTCAATGTTGCCGTCCGGCAGCCAGGCCGCCAAGTCGCCTGAGCGATACAGTTTTTCCCCCTCCGCAAACGGGGAATCAACGAACTTTTCCGCCGTCAAATCCGGTCGATTCAGGTATCCTCTTGCCAGGCCTTCACCGGCCACGTACATTTCGCCTGCTACTCCGATAGGAACAGGACGACGGTTTTCATCCAGAACATACACGCTCAGCGTCGGGATCGGCTTGCCGATATTACTCTTTGCCGCCTCCATCTCGATCCATGTAATTTCCTTATACGTCACGTGAACCGTCGTTTCGGTAATACCGTACATATTGATCAGCTTTGTCTCCGGGTACTTCGTCTTGAAACCCTTGAGCAACAGCGGGCTGAGTGCTTCGCCGCCAAAGATGACGTTGCGAATCCTCAGATTGTACGGATGGTCCGCTAAAACCTCACGCAGCAGTTGGTAGAAATATGTTGGCGTCTGGTTCAAAATCGTGACCTGTTCGCGGCTCAGCAGTGCCAGGAACTCGGCCGGATTTTTCGCCGTAAGCGGCGGTACGATAACCAGCTTTCCTCCATTCAGAAGTGCCCCGTACATCTCCCAGACGGAGAAATCGAAGCAGAACGAGTGGAATAACGTCCACGTATCAGACGGCCCAAAGTCGAACAGGTTCTTGTCGTTGAACAAAAGGCGTACGACGTTTTTATGCTCAATCAACGTGCCTTTTGGTTTGCCGGTCGTTCCCGATGTGTAGATGACATAAGCCAAGTTACCCGGGCCAGAAATTGGCTCCAAATTCGAAGCGTCCAGCGCACCAGCGGAGTCCGCCCCTTTGTCGCCCCAAACGAAATCGTCCAATTCAAGGCGCGTTCCTGCAAAGTCGGTCTTCTCATGCAAATGCCTTTGAATCAGCAATAACGGTGCGCCCGAATCCTCAATCATGAAGCGTATGCGTTCCTCCGGGTAGTCGGGATCGACAGGCACGTAGGCTCCACCCGCTTTGAGAATCGCTAGAATGCCGACGACCATATCAAGCGAACGTTCGGCCAGAATCGCTACCAACTGATCCGCTTCGACTCCTGTCTCCCGCAGCTTACGCGCAAGGCGGTTGGATCGCTCGTTCAGTTCGTGGTAGCTCAACTGCCGCTCATTCATGACGGCGGCCACGTTATCCGGATAAAGCTTCGCCTGCTCTTCGAACAAGCCATGAATCGTCTGCTGACGCGGGTAGTCTGCCTCCGAATCATTAAAACCGCGCACCAGTTCACGGATTTCCTGCTCCGTTAGCATTTCCAGCGAAGCAATATCCCCTTCCGGCGCTGTTGCGATAGTTTCGAGTAGCTTGTCATAATGTCTGGCGAACCGCTCCGCGGTCTCCTGTTTATACAAAGCCGTAGCGTACTCCAACCGGCATTCGAGCTGGCCATCCAGTTCCGAAATGTCCAGAAGCAGCTCGAACTTAGACGTTCGGTTTTCCAACGGATAAAACGATTGCTCCAGCCCCTCGATGACAATTTGCTCATTCTCCGTATTTTGCAGGGAGAAGAACGTATCAAAGAGCGGATTCCGGCCGGTCGCGCGCGGAATGGGAAGACTTTCTACCAAATCTTCGAACAAATAATTTTGGTGTTCAAAAGCCCCGAGTGTGATTTCCTTCATTTCTTCCAGGTACTTGAGGTACGGCTTGGAACGCTCCGGATGGCTGCGAATGGCAAGCGTGTTGATAAACATACCTACGATTGGCTGCACTTCTTCCTGCGTTCTTCCGGCAATCGGCGTTCCCACGATCAGATCTTCCTGACCCGAATATTTATGCATAAGGATCGAGTAAGCAGACAACAGCACCATGTACAGGGTCGTGCCCGTCCGTGCGGCCAGTTCTTTCAGCTTCTCCGTCCGTTCTTTCCCAATATCAAACTTCACGGTCCGGCCGTCAAAACTTTGCACCGCAGGCCGCGGGAAATCCGTCGGCAGTTCCAATACAGGCAGCTCGCCCGACAGCTGTTCCAGCCAGTACTCCTTCTGCGGCTGGATCAACTGCCCGTAGGCTTCGGAATGCTGCCAAACGGCATAATCTTTGTATTGAATACGCAACGGAGCCAGCTCCTCGCCCCGATACAGGCGGCTGAACTCGTCGAAAAGCAACGCTGTCGAGATGCCATCCGAGACGATATGGTGCATATCGAACAACAGGATGTGGCGATCCTCGGCGACTTCGATCAGGCCGATGCGAAGAAGTGGCGGCTTGGTCAGATCAAACGGGTGATAGTATGCTTCCACCACTTGGTCCACTTCTCGCTCGCTCGCCTGGAAATAATCTACAGCAAACTCCACCTCGTCATAGATGCGCTGCACAAGCTCGCCTTGAACCTGCTCGATCCCGGTACGCAGCGTCTCATGGCGCTGAATCAACGCCCGGAATGCGTACTCTACGCGCGTGCAGTCCAGCTTGCCTTTGAGAAGAAGCGCCGCGGACATATTGTAGCTACGCTCGGCCGCGTCAAGCTGGCGCAGGACGTACAGACGCTTTTGCTCGGATGAAACCGGATAGTACTCGGTCTCTGCCGCCTTTGTAATCTCATACGTTTCCTGCTGCTTTAAACCGCTAATTCTTTGGGCAAGCTGCTCGATCGTGGTGTAGCGGAAAACGTCCCGCAGCGGAACCTCGACTTGTAGCTCTTTTCGAATCTTGGAAACAAGCGCGGAGGCCCGCAAGGAATGACCACCCAGGTCAAAGAAATCGTCTTGGACTCCAACTCGCGCAATACCCAGCACCTGCTGCCAAATAAGAGCAAGTCTTGTTTCCAGCGTTGTGCGAGGAGCCACATACTCACGGCCGGCTTCTATCTCTCCGGTCGGCTCAGGTAGCGCTTTACGGTCAATCTTGCCATTCGGTGTGAGCGGAAGCTGATCAAGAGACACCAACCGGGCCGGAACCATATGCGCAGGCAGCTCTTGTTTCAATTGGGACAGCAGATCGCTCAGTTGCAAGGAAACATCCCCCGCCACGTAACCGCACAAATACTTTTGCCCCTGCTCATCCGTACGGTCAGTCACCACAGCCTGCTTGACCCCCGGGAAACTGAGCAGGGCCGTTTCAATTTCGCCGAGTTCGATCCGGAACCCGCGAATTTTCACCTGATAGTCGATCCGGCCGATGAAGTCAACGTTGCCGTCTTCCAGCCAGCGGGCCAAATCTCCTGTCCGATACAGACGTTCTCCAGGCACAAACGGGCTGTCTGCAAACTTCTCGCTGGTTAGGTCCGGACGGTTCCAATACCCGCGCGCCACCCCGGCGCCGCCGATGACAAGCTCCCCCGGAATCCCTACAGGAACCGGCTTTAACCCGGCATCTACAATGTAAAACCGGGCGTTCAGCCAGGCTTTGCCGATCGGCACATGACCCAACGATGGCAGCTTGTCCAGCGGCTCATCGTAAAAGCTGCTGTCAATGGCCGCTTCGGTAACGCCGTAGCTGTTGATGATGCGGAATTGTCCGCCGAATCTTTCCTGCAGCAATCGGTAATCGGTGACACTGCAAGCATCCGAGCTGGTAATCAGCAAATGCATGGAGCTGACGTCCAGCCCTTCTTCATAAATATGCTGCATGAACGGCAGGATAAGCGCAGGCGTCGATTCAAATACCGTAATGTTTTGGTCCCGAATCCAGCCGTATAAGCGGTTCGGATCAATCCGGTCATCCTTTGGCACAATTACCATCGTTCCTCCGTTATACAGCGTCCGCGCGATGTCTCCAACGAACACGTCAAACGAGAAGCTCGCCAGTTGCAACAACCGCACCGGGAACTGATCCAACCGGTACTCGCGGCGGTACGCATCCGCCGTATTCATGAGACTACCATGCTCGATCATGACGCCTTTTGGGCGTCCCGTCGTACCGGAGGTGTAAATCACATAAGCCAAGTCTTGCGGGGCACTGTCAGCAGATTCAAATTCCACGGCTGAGGTATCCCCGTTATACATCTGTTCATCGTCCATCGCATAGACAGCTTGAAGCTTCAGCCGATCATCGGCCAGCCAACCTCCGGCCCCCTCCAACAGATGACGCTGCGTAAGCAGCACCGATGCTTCGCTATCGCTGAGCATGTACTCAATCCGCTCCGCAGGATAATCGGGGTCCAGCGGTACATAAGCTCCGCCGGCTTTCCATACGGCGAGCACACCGACCAGAAGTTCCACCGAACGCTCTGCCCAGATCCCCGTAATCGTCTCCCTTCCCACGCCCTGTTCACGAAGGAGCGCAGCCAGCCGCTCAGCGCGTTTGTTCAATTCGCCGTAAGTCAGCTTTTTGTCCATGTAAACAACTGCCGGGTGATCCGGAATGTCTCGGGCAAACTTTTCGACATACCGATGAAACGCTATTCCCTCGCTCAGTGCTTCCACCGGCAGGTTAAACACCTCCAGAATACGGTGTCTCTCCTCATCGCTCAACAGAGAAATCTCGCGCACCCGCAGTTCGGGAGTCTCAAGAAACTGGTCCAAAACGGTTACATACTGTTCCATAATGCGATCAATCTCGGTCGTCTCGAACAGGCCGGTACGATAGGAAGCATGGAGAATGACATGGCCTTCATTCAGCATATGGTCGAAGCGCAGCAGTAGATCGTCCATCTCGTGTCTAGCAAAGTGAGCCTCCAGACGTACCTTGATTTCTTCGTACTCCACGATTTTCAAAGGCAGATATTCCAGAGACGTGCGGAACAACTCCGAAAGATCGTTGCGGCCGTGTTGTTCGCGTAAATCCTGAATCAATTGGTTATAAGGATATTTCTGATGCCGCAGATCCGCCGTATTTTCCTTGGAAACCGTTTGGATCAAGGAAAGCACGGACCCAACTGGATTCAGACTAATCCGCGTAGCCACGGTGCTGACGAACATACCGATCGTTTCTTTTTCCTTCTTGCTGGTGCGATTGGCAAAAACCGTGCCGACTGGAACATCGGTGCTGTCGGTCAGCTTATACAATAAGACGTACATGGCGGACAAAAATAACGTATATAAACTAACCTGATATTGTTCGCTAAAAGCCAGAATGCGGTCATACCGGGAACCATCCAAAGTGATGGAACGTTTATTCGATTCGCTGCCAATCGAGAATGGCGGAACCGATTTAATGCCGCTCGTTTCAGGCAAAGTCTTGTACTTGGTTAGCCAATATTCCTTGCCTTTTTGATAACGCTGCGATTGCTCATATTCATGCTCAGTTGAAATATAATCCAGATAGGATGGGGCCTGGTAACTGCTGAAGATGCCATTGCGCAGTTCCAGGTATTTTTCCATCACCGCATGCAGCAAAGCAGTGACGGACAAGCCATCGGCGATGATATGATTTATAGTCAAATTAAGCCATACTTGGCCGTTCGCAAAATGGATCATCGTAAATTGATAGAGGTGTTCGTCGAACACGCTGGCCGGTTTTTCGGTTACTTCTTTCACCCAAGCATAGAATTGTTCGGTTGTGCCTATTTCGAGGTGGCTTATCTTGGCTTGGACATTCTCTGGCTCTTCGAACCACTGCGTTGGATTTTGCAAATCCCCGCTAATGCGGATTCGGAAAGCGTCATAGGTTTTGACAATCTCTGCCGCTGCTTTCTCCAGCAGCTTGGTGTCGATCTCGCCCGTAATCTGGTAGGTCGCGGAAAGCATCGTGATGGATGTGCCCGGATTCATAATTTCCATGAACCATATCCGGCGCTGGGCTTGCGTTAATCCATATTGCTTGTTCGTATTCTCTCTCACATCGACACACTCCCGTATTAGAGATTGTTTGTAGATAGGCTTTGTAACTAGATATCAGCAGGAAGCCGCCCGCCGTAAAGTGGGTCTAGCCGTACAGCCGCGCGTAATAACCTCCGAGCGCCAGCAGGTCCTGATGGCGGCCTCGTTCCACGACCGTTCCTTGATTCATGACCGTAATCAAATCCGCATGTTCCACAGTGCTGAGACGGTGGGCAATCAGAATGGTGGTGCGTCCCTTCATCAATACGTTCAGGGCTTGCTGTACCCAATGCTGGGATTCGTTATCCAATGCAGAAGTCGCTTCGTCCAACAGGAGAATCGGGGCGTTTTTGAGAATCGCCCGGGCGATCGCAATTCGCTGCCTTTGTCCGCCTGACAACGACGCTCCTCTCTCTCCCACCGGCGTTTTATACTGTTCAGAAAGTTCCTGAATAAAATGGTGAGCGTACGCCGCTTTGGCCGCTTCAACCACTTCTTCATCCGTTGCATCTGGGTTTCCATAACGGATATTTTCCTCAATCGTGCCGGTAAACAAAAACGGCTCCTGCGGAACGTATGCAATCTGCCTGCGGATTTCGTCCAGCGTGTAATGTCCGAACGGTTTGCCCTGGAGCAGGATATCTCCGCTGTCCACAGGATAAAAACCGAGCAGCAGCTTGATCAGTGTACTTTTGCCGCTGCCGCTGGCTCCTACGATCGCAGCGACCTGACCAGGAAACACTTGCATGGACATGTCGACAAGTACCTTTTTATCTGCCTGATAGGAAAATTCCACATCGCGAAACTCCACCGCAGCCTCCGATACAAGCTCGCTATGAGAAGATCCCAAACGCTCCGGTTCCTCTTCCTCGCTTAGTACCTCTTGAATCCGGTGAGCACCCGCGAGCGAATTTTGGGTCATCGACAGAACCATCCCCAGGTTCAACAAGGCGTGCGTCAGATTCACTTGCAAAACTGCCAGAGCGGCGACACTTCCCATTCCCATCAATCCGTAAGCATAAAGAAGACTGCCGATGACGATGATGCCGCAGAACGTGACGTAGCTGATAAAATGGTTCACCGCAGCCTGCATACCGTTCTTTTTCGCCGTTTGCCGAAGCGTTTGCGTCATTTGCTCGTTCAACGCCTCGTACTGGCCGTAAATCGTGCGGATGCGAAACAGCTTCACAATTTGAATGCCGCCCATAAAATCTTTAAATTTTTCGGTCATTTTACCGAGCGTACGCAAGCCTTGTTCGGACAAAGCGCGGATATCCCGTGCAAATTTCAGGCTGACCAGAGAGGACAGCAGCAGAATGACGAAGGATACGCCAGCAAACCGCCAATCAATCACCGCCATAGAGACAATGGAGCCGATGCAGAAGACAACTTGAAGCAGCAAAACGAAGTAAACCTGCGAGAATGTAAACTCAACGGTCGTTACGTCGTTGTTCACTCGCGACAGCAAGTCCCCATGGTGGTTCTGCTCCAGGAATCTCGGCCGCACCCGGCACAGCTTGTCATAAAGACGTTTGCGGATATTCAGCACAGTCAGCTCGACACTGCGCTGGTATAAGTAAATGAACCAGGGAGAAATTATATTTTCCAGGAACAGGGCCGCGCCCAAAATAACAAAAGCTTCTACCATCAGGGACGTATCTCGGGACACGGCGAAATCAACCAAGTTATGTACGACCAAGCTGAAGGCGATCAGAAACAATGTCTGGGTGAGCGCCGTTACAGCAAGGCCAATCGCGTACTGGGTTTTGCGCTTGCGGTTCATAAACGTCAGCAAGTAGCCTAGTTCTTTCACTTGTGATAGCCTTCCGCCCTTTTTCATGTGTACGACACCTCCCTGCGTTCGGCAGACTCGGTAAACTCCTGGTAATACGACTGGGCGTACAGTCCCTTCCTCTCGAGTAATTGTTCATGAGTGCCCTTTTCGACAATACTTCCTTGTTCCATAACCCAAATTTCATCGGCGTTTTGTACCGTAGAAAGCCGGTGGGCAATAACCATGGTCGTTCTCTTCTTCATCAATACGCCCAACGCTTCCTGAACCGCGCTTTCCGACTCTGGATCAAGTGCCGATGTGGGCTCGTCCAACAGCAGAACGGGAGCATCCTTCAGGAACGCCCGAGCCATTGCAATGCGCTGGCGTTGCCCACCGGACAAAAACCCGCCGCGCTCTCCGACATACGTCTGGTAACCGTCCTCAAGCTGCATAATGAAAGAATGAGCCTGAGCGGCTTTGGCGGCTTCGATAATCTCGTCCATCGACGCTTCTTGCCGCCCATAGCCGATATTTTCGGCGATCGTACCGCTAAACAAATATGAATCTTGGGTTACCACGGAAAAATGCGACCGAAGCTGCTCCGGATCTGCACCGTGGATCAGGCTTCCGAACACGCGGATCTCGCCCTGATCCTCCGGAAGTGGATAAAAGCCGCATACCAGCTTAAACACCGTACTCTTCCCTCCGCCGCTCGCTCCGACAAGTGCAATCGTCTTGCCTTCCGGCACCGAGAAGCTAACATTCCGCAGAATCGGGGAACTCTCTTCATACCCGAAGGTTACGTTCTGAAACTGGATGGGGGCGGCGCTCGCTTTTGGAATCAAACGGCCATTTTCCATTTCGGTCGGCTGCTCGACGATTTCGGAGACCCTTCTCAGGGCACCGGTCATTTCGAACGTGCGCGTGATGAGCTCGGGAATATGCTCCAGCGGCTCCAGACACAGATTAAGCAAGTACAGGAAGGCGATCAGTTCTCCCGCGCCTAGCTGCCCGTTGTAGATCAAATAGCTTCCGTAACTGACGGCGAAAATGATCGGGCTAATCATCAGCGTAGAAAGCAGCGGGTTGACCCAGGCTTCCCGCTTTTTCACGGCCAGCTTTTTTTGAGCCGTCAATTGTAGCAGCACTTGGTAGGAGCGAGATAACATACCGGATAGCAGGTAGCTTTTTACAATAGGCATCCCCCCAAGCGTATCCTGGAGGTTGACGTTCATTCGGCCCATGTTCGCCTGGGCTTCCTCCGTCAACTGTTCCAACTGCTTGCCGATCCATTGGGAAACCAGCAGTGCTACGGGAAATAACAGCAGGCTGTACAGCATCAGCTCCCATTGGAGATACATCAAATAAGCGAAACAGCCGATAAATAATAGCGGATGATAAAACCACTGGGCGAGGTCCCGAATCATAAATTGCTGGATGAGCTGCAGATCGTTGTTGATCCGCGACAACACGTCGCCGGAGTGCTGCTTTTCCAAATAGGGGACCGGGAGTTTGCCGATATGACGCATGACATGGTTGCGGATATCCTGCACCGCAGAGGCACTGCTTCGCTCCACACCAAAGCTCATGAAAAACTTCGCCGGCACACCGATCAAGATGACCACAAAGACCGTGTACACGATCTGCAGAACGATAGGCCCCGCCCCATTCTCGGCCTGTGTGGTCAACTGCTCGACCAAACGTCCCGTCCATATCTCAATAACCGCGGCGGCAATTGCGGACAGGATACCGACGATCATCCAGCCTTTGTGACGGCTTACATAGGACATCAGCCAGCGGAACGCTTTCCAGGTGGCATAAGCGGTTCGGCGCTTGGAAGGCGCCGCTGTGCCTTGTCCTTGAACAGACGTCTGCCGGTCAGCTCCCATGCAGGACCCCTGCCTCCGCTTCGATCTGCTGCTTGATTTGCACTAAGATGTCACGGATGACAACGGCCGTTTCGTCCACGCGCGCGAGTTCCAGTAACTCCTCGTGTGCGCCCTCCAGCCGGTAATCGGCGTAAGCTTGCGTCGTTGCCCTCTGCCAAGACGGCAACTGGTGCTCCAGGCGGAACGCTTCACTGTCCTTCGCAATCAGTTCGTAAATCCGGGCAGTTATCGTTCCTGAATTAATAAGCTGCGCTTCGTACGTCAATGTGGCTTTGATCTTCCGATGAACACGCTCCCGCACGAGCGGATTGCTCATTAATTCCTTCTCTTCTTCGTCGAAATCCGCAAGCATCTCTTCAAGCTCTTTCTCAGACGTTTCATAAGGTGTGAGTGTGTCCTTAATCCACGAGTCCACCATGAGCATGTCCGTTACGGAGTACCCTCTTCTTTCCATCGATTTGGCTACCTCGAACGTCAGGTTGCCTCCGAAGCAGTAACCGAGCAACACGTAAGGTCCTTCAGGCTGGATACGAACAATCTCATCCACATAACGGTTCAGCATGGCCTCGTAATCGATGACATCGTCGATAAAATCAATGCCGTAAAGCACGAATCGGCCGTCTAGTCTGCTTGCAAGCTCTCGGTAACCGATGCCGAAGCCGCTGCCTGGAGGGAAGCAGAACACGTTCAGATCCCCTGTTTTATTTAGCTTAATGAAGGAGTCTCCCCCTTTATCCAGACCCAGATCCTCCTCTCCAAAAGCCATGGCTTCAACGGTTACATGATGGAATTGGCGATTCAGCGGTATCTCGATGCCCGTTTCATCGTAAACGGCTTGAACGAGCCTAATCAGACTTAAGGAATTGCCTCCCAGCTCAAAAAAGTTATCCTTTACGCCAACCTGTGGAATGCCAAGTGTATCCTGCCAGACACGGACAATCTTCATCTCGAGCAGCGTTCTCGGCGCGACATATTCCGTTCTTCCAGTGGCGGCTTCCTCTGGCGCGGGTAGCGCTTTGCGGTCGATTTTCCCGTTCGGAGTCAGCGGCATCCGCGAAAGCTGCACGAGGTACGAAGGAATCATATATCTCGGAAGTTGCTTGGCGAGCTGCTCCTTGAGTTCATGCGCCGCCAGCCTCGTTTCCGCAACGTAATAAGCAACAAGCTGCTTATGGCCGTTTGCGTCGTCGCGGGCGAGCACCACCGCTTCTTGCATGGCGGCGATCTTCAGCAGCTGCTCTTCAATCTCGCCGATTTCGATCCGGTAGCCGCGGATTTTCACCTGATGATCGATCCGCCCCCGGTATTCGATGTTGCCGTCCGACAGCCAGCGGGCGAGATCTCCCGTCCGGTAAAGGCGTTCTCCCGGCGCAAACGGATGTTCCACAAACTTCTCTGCCGTCAGCTCCGGTTGGTTCAGGTAACCTCTCGCAAGCCCCACGCCTGCCACGCACAGCTCTCCGTCCACTCCAGGAGGCACAAGCTGCAGGTGGGCATCCAAAATGAAAATCCGGTGATTGGACAGCGGGCGCCCGATCGGAATAACTCTGCGCTCCGGCTGCTGCTCAACCGCATCCCAAAGCGTCGTAACAATCGAAGCTTCGGTAGGCCCGTAAGCATTGAAATAGTGGACCTTCTCCTTCCACTGCTGCACAAATTCGGCCGATACCGCCGAACCTCCCGTTACAAGCTTCGTTAAGCTGGGAAGGCGGTCCGGGTTCAAATATGCGCTGTACGTCGGAGGCAAAATCGCCGCCGTAATCGCATGCTCGTTCATATAACTCTCGAACAGGCGGTTGTCGAGAATCGTCTCGGCCGTCGGGATGTACAAAGTCGCGCCAAAATAGAGCGCTTTGAACACTTCCCAGCAGGACGCGTCGAATGACAGGCTGGCGAATTGAACGATCCGGTCATGCTCCGTGATGCCCAGTCTGTCCGCGAACATCAGCTTCAAGCTGACCAAACCACGATGCTCCAGCATGACCCCTTTGGGTTTGCCCGTCGTACCTGATGTATAGATGACATAAGCCAGATCATTCGGACCGCTGGCCGGCTCCAGATTCGAAGCATCCAGCACACCAGTGGATTCCGCCCCGCTATCGCCCCAAACAAAATCGTCTAATTCAAGGCGTGTTCCTTCAAAGTTTGTCTTCTCGTGCAGATGTTTTTGAATCAGCAATAACGGTGCGCCTGAATCCTCGATAATGAAGCGGATGCGCTCCTCCGGGTAGTCGGGATCGACAGGCACGAAGGCTCCGCCCGCTTTAAGAATTGCCAGAATGCCGACGACCATATCAAGCGAGCGTTCGACCAGAATCGCTACCAGCTGGTCTGCTTCTACTCCTTTTTCCCGCAGCTTCCGCGCAAGGCGGTTGGATCGCTCGTTCAGCTCGCGGTAGGTCAATTGCCGCTCGTTCATGACGACGGCCAAGTTATCCGGGCGATGCTCCGCCTGTTCTTCGAACAAGCCATGAATCGTTTTCCCCCGCTCGAACTCGGTTTCGGTGTCATTAAATCCCTTGAGCAGCATCTCCCTCTCGACTGGGAACAGCATATCGACTTGTCCAAACTCCAGATCTGGCTGAAATAAAAGCATGGACAGCAAACGAACAAGATGGTCGGCCGCCTGCTCCATAAATGCCCGCTCGTACCGCTGTCCGTCAAAGCTTATTTCCAGCTCGATGGAGTGGTTTTGGCGGTCGAAGCGAAAAACGGTATCAGCCGCCACACGGTTACCCAGCGGTCCCGGATGAATCGGGGCGAAGGATGCGATGGTGTTGACGACCGGGAGGCCATGCCCCGTATAGCTCAGATGGAGCTGCTCCACCATTTTTCGAAAAGGCAGGTGCTGATGCCCCAGCGCCTCGCCGATGGAGCCTTTGATGCCCCCAAGCAGCGTTTTCAGCGTAGTCTGGCTGCTTACCGATGTCTTGATCACCAAGATGTCATGCGGCGGCGTCTCGCCCTGGTCTGCGCTATACGAAGGCATGCCGACAAGCACTTGGTCCCGCCCGGTATATTTGAACAGCAGGCTTTTGACTCCTGCCAAAACAATCATGTACAGAGCCAAATCCGAACCGCTGGCGAGGCCAATGATTCTCTCCGAGAGTTCGCTCGGCAGAGTACGGTGAAGCAAGTCCGGCTCAGCCGCAGATTCCCCGCCCTCGAATAATTTGGAGGATTGACTGTATGGAAGGAAGCTCAGGCTATCATCTGCGTCAAACTTGCCGCTCCAGTACCGTTCTTCCTTTTCAAATAAAGATTTCATTCGTACCTCCCCTAAAAATGAAGTGACCGCATACCCCGACGCAGGTCTGGAAAGGCTTGCTTTCGACCTGCGCGTTTACGGGCTTGCATGTTGTTCGCGTCTTCCTTGGGATACACGCGCTGTCGCTTGATGACGGAAGCCCGCTTGTAACATTAGAATGCGAATTCGATCGTATCAACAGCACTCTTTGCGCCTGCCGCCGGTTTATGACATTCAATTCGGCTTAGCTCGAGTTGTGGATTTTCCGCAATTTGAGACAGTACCCGCAGGTAATCCTCAGTCAAGGTGCGGATCATCGTTTCTTTGAACAGCTTGGTGGCGTAGAAGAAGCCCCCGCTCAACGCCCCTTCGTTTTCATACATAAACAGCGTCAGATCAAACTTCGCTTCTTCCAATGGGTCAAGCTCGTAATTCTTCAGGCTGACCCCTTCCAGTTCGGCGTCTCGTTCTTCAATATTTTGCAAGTCGAAAACGGCATCGAACAACGGGAAGCGGCCCGGCTCCCGTTTCACATTCAAACGTTCCACGAGATCCTCGAATGGATAATCCTGGTTCTCAAAAGCACCCAAAGCCGTTTCCTTCACTTCTTCCAGGTAGGACAAGAACGTTTTGTCGCCAGACGGACGATTGCGGAGCGCCAGCGTATTAACAAACATGCCGATGACCCGCTCCAAATCGGCGTTAGTTCTTCCAGCCACCGGGGTGCCCACGATCAAGTCCTCCTGACCGCTGTACTTGGACAGCAACACAGTATAGGCCGCAAGCAGCACCATGAACAGTGTGCTTTCACACTCGGCAGCCAATTCGCGTAACTGCGCAGAGAGAGAAGCTTCGACGTCGAACTCCACATGCGCGCCTTCGTAGCTACGAACGGCAGACCGTTCGTAGTCCATCGGCAGGTCCGCCGTGGGCAGCTCGCCTTCGAAGGTTTGCAGCCAGTACGCTTCCTGCCGCCCGATTCGCTCTCGGTGGGCCTTCGACTGCTGCCAAACGGCATAATCCTTGTAATGAATGCGCAGGGGTGACAGCTGTTCTCCGGCGTAGAAACTCGAGAACTCCTCCATCACAATCGCCATCGATACACCGTCGGACACGATATGGTGCATATCGAAAAGGAGAATACGCAGGTGCGGCTCCAGCTCGATGACCCCGGCGCGCAACAGCGGCGGTTGGCCGAGATCAAACGGACGAACGAAGTTGCGGACGATCTGCTCAATTTGATCTGAATCCTCTGTATCCGCTTGATGGTGCTCGATAGCAAAATCGACCTGTGGGTATATCCGCTGAACCACTTCGCCCTTCATCATTTCAAAACCGGTGCGCAGCGATTCATGCCGTGTTATCAATTTCCGCAAGGCGGCTTCCAACCGGTCTAAATCAAACTCACCTTCCACCTGCACCAGTTCCGGCATGTTGTAAAGCTGATCTGCTCCATCCAGTGTGTGCTGAATGAACAGCCGTTTCTGCGCGGAGGACAGAGGGTAATACTCTCTCTGCTCCGCTTGAGGAATGGCCTCATGCTCCCGCCGTTCCATCCGGGCGATCGCCTCGGCCATCGCCGCAATCGTCGAGTGGCGGAATACGTCGCGCAGCGGGAGGTTGACGTTTAGTTCCTTAAATACCTTGCCTGCCAGTGACGTCGCCCGCAGGGAGTGACCGCCGATGTCGAAGAAGTTGTCGTGAACGCCAATCTGCTTCGCAAGCCCCAGTACCTCCTGCCAAATCACCGCCAGCTTCATTTCCAGCTCATTGCGCGGTGCGACATACTCCGTTCCACTTCCCGCTTCCCCTTCCGGCGCTGGCAGCGCCCTCCGGTCTATTTTCCCGTTCGGTGTCAGAGGCAGACGCTCCAGCTCCACGAAGTACGACGGGATCATGTAACCCGGCAGCTCCTGTGCCAGGGCACTGCGCAGATCGTTCACTGCCAGCTTCGCTCCAGTATCCGGCGTGTAATACGCACACAGCACCTTCTGCCCATTCGCATCACTTCCAACCAGCACCACCGCTTCGCGCACACCTTCCACACGCAACAGCTGCGACTCGATCTCACCCGTCTCGATCCGGTAGCCCCGGATTTTTGCCTGGTTATCAATCCGCCCGATGAAGTCCACGTTGCCGTCTTCCATCCACCGCGCCAAATCTCCCGTGCGGTACAACCGCTCGCCCACAGCGAACGGACTGTCTACGAACTTCTCTTCCGTCAGCTCCGGTTGGTTCAAGTACCCACGCGCCACGCCGACGCCGCCGATGACCAGTTCGCCCAGCACACCGACGGGTACGGGATTCAGATGTGCATCCACGATGTAAAACTTCGCATTCAACCACGCTTTGCCGATCGGCACATGGCCTGTATGCGGCAGCTTCGTCAGCGCTTCGTCATAGAAACTGGAGTCGATCGCCGCTTCCGTCACACCGTAAGCGTTAATGATGCGGAACGACGAGCCGAATCGTTCCTGCAAGGTTCGGTAATCCGCCACACTGCAGCTGTCCGAGCTTGTAATCAACAGCTCCATCCCGCTGAACTCCAACCCCTGTTCATGTACGTATTCCATAAACGGCACGATCAGCGCCGGTGTTGATTCGAAGATCGTCACTCGCTCCCGCACTATCCAGTAGTGCAGACGAGAAGGATCGATCCGGTCGTCCTTCGGCACAATCACCATCGTGCCTCCGTTGTACAGCGTCCGGGCAATGTCGCCCACGAACACGTCAAACGAGAAGCTGGCGAGCTGCAACAACCGCACCGGGAACTGATCTAATCGGTATTCCCGCTGGTAACCCGCCGCCGTGTTCACCAGGCTGCGGTGCTCGATCATCACACCTTTCGGCTTGCCCGTCGTTCCCGATGTGTAGATCACGTACGCCAGATCCTCTGGGCGGGCTTCATGGAAGCTGTCCATGCCAACAACATCAACATCAATATCATCCACAACATCCAGATGGTTCCGATCCGCACCGTTCACAGCCCCCGTTAGTTTGCCAGAGACCCGGCTGGAAGCCATGTTGGAGCCTTGATCAAAGCACGTCGGAGCATTTGCCCGATCTTCGCTGTACGACACTTCGTCGTCGAGGTACAGCACCGACATCAGCGCCAGCTCCTCTTCGCGGAGCCAGGCCTCGGCACGTTCTCGTAGCGGCGTTTGTGTCAGCAGTACCTTCGCCCCGCTGTCTTCGAGCATAAACCGCACGCGGTCCGCCGGATAATCCGGGTCGAGGGGTACATACGCCCCGCCGGCTTTCCAGACGGCCAGCACGGCCACCAGCAAGTCCACCGAACGCTCGGCGAGAATGCCAACGATTGACTCCCAGCCGATGCCATTTGCACGTAGCGTGACCGCTAAGCGGTTAGCTCGCTCGTTCAGCTCCACATACGTTAGGCGGTTATTTTCATACACAACGGCCTCCGCTTCCGGCGTACACTCTGCCTGTTTCTCAAACAGACGGTGGAACGTAGCCGCAGGAGCCGCTTCTAGCTGCGCTGGATTAAACGCATTGAGAACTTGTTCTTTTTCCTCTGCTGTCAGCAAGTTCAGCTCGGCAATCTTCGCATCTGGACGGTTTACAATTGTCAGGAGCAACTGCTCGTAATGTTTTGCCAGCCGTTCAATCGTCTCCCTTTTGTAAAGAGCTGTCGCATATTCAAAGCTGTAATCCAAGCCGCCGTTCTCCTCGCCCACATCCAAGCTGATATCAAACTTCGCAGTATCAAGTACGCTCGGATAAGGAATCAGGCGAAGCCCTTCCAGCTCAAATTGCTCGTTCTCCGTATTTTGCATCGTAAACATCGTGTCGAACAGCGGATTACGGCTTAAGTCACGGGTGACTTGCACCTTGTCCACCAATTGTTCGAACGGATAGTTTTGATGCTCCAAGGCACGCAGAGTTGTTTCTTTGACTTCGTTCAGATATGACAGGAATGTTTTCTCCGAAGACGGATAACTGCGAATCGCCAGCGTGTTTAGGAAAATCCCGATCAACGGCTGCACATCTCCATGATTCCTTCCGGCAATCGGCGTACCAACGATTACGTCTTCCTGACCTGAATATTTATGCAAAAGCACGTTATACGCGGCAAGCAACACCATAAACAGCGTCGTGCCCGTTTCCGAAGCCAGCTGTTTCAGGCCGCCGGTTTTTGAAGCGTCGAAGGAAAACTCCAGCGTTTGACCTTCGTAGCTCTGTACAGCCGGACGTGGATAGTCGGTCGGCATTTCCAGCACCGGAAGCTCGCCCTGGAACATGTCCAGCCAATACGCCCCCTGATGCTGAAGCCGTTCCTGCTGCTCCTGCGAATGCTGCCAAACGGTGTAGTCTTTGTACTGAATGCGCAGCGGCTCCAATTGCTCTCCACCATACAAACGCACGAATTCTTCAACAAAGATTTCCATTGAAACGCCGTCAGAAATAATATGATGCATGTCGTACATCAGAATATGGCGTTCCGGAGCCAGCTCAACAAGGCCTACCCTCAACAGCGGTGGCTTAGTCAAGTCAAACGGACGGACGAAACCGTGAACCACCGCTTCGACCTCTTGCTCATCCGCTTGATAGAACTCCACCGCAAAATTCACGTCCTGGTAAACCCGCTGTGATGCTTCTCCATCCACCATTTCAAACCCGGTGCGCAACATTTCATGCCGCGCCACGAGCTTACGGAACGTTTCTTCGAACCTTGCCCGGTCCAAAGCACCCTCCAGCATCATCGCTTCCGGCATGTTGTAGCTAAGCTCCGCAACTTCCAGCTGATTCAGAATAAAGAGACGTTTTTGAGCAAAAGATTGCGGGTACACCTCTCGGCCATCCGTCACCGGAATGGAAACAAATATCTGCTGATCCAGCCGAGAAATGGCGGTAGCCATGCTCTCGATCGTGGAATGGCGGAACACGTCGCGCAGTGGTAGATCCACGTTCAACTCTTTATGAATCTTGCTGACCAACGTTGTCGCGCGCAGGGAGTGGCCACCGATGTCGAAGAAGTTATCGTGAACACCAATCTCCTTCGCAAGCCCCAGCACCTCCTGCCAAATCGCCGCCAGCTTCGTTTCCAGCTCATTGCGCGGTGCGACGTACTCCGTTCCGCTTCCCGCTTCCCCTTCCGGCGCTGGCAGCACCTTCCGGTCTATCTTTCCGTTCGGTGTCAGAGGTAGACGCTCCAGCTCCACAAAGTACGACGGGATCATGTACCCAGGCAACTCCTGTGCCAGCGCCCTGCGCAGATCGTTCACTACCAGCTCAACTCCGGTATCCGGCGTGTAATACGCGCATAGCGCCTTCTGCCCGTTCGCGTCACTTCGAACCAGCACCACCGCTTCGCGCACACCTTCCACACGCAACAGCTGCGACTCGATCTCACCCGTCTCGATCCGGTAGCCCCGGATTTTTGCCTGGTTATCGATCCGCCCGATGAAGTCCACGTTGCCGTCTTCCATCCACCGCGCCAAATCTCCCGTGCGGTACAACCGCTCGCCCACAGCGAACGGACTGTCTACGAACTTCTCTTCCGTCAGCTCCGGTTGGTTCAAGTACCCACGCGCCACGCCGACGCCGCCGATGACCAGTTCGCCCAGCACACCGACGGGTACGGGATTCAGATGTGCATCCACGATGTAAAACTTCGCATTCAACCACGCTTTGCCGATCGGCACATGGCCTGTATGCGGCAGCTTCGTCAGCGCTTCGTCATAGAAACTGGAGTCGATCGCCGCTTCCGTCACACCGTAAGCGTTAATGATCCGGAACGACGAGCCGAACCGTTCCTGTAAGGTTCGGTAATCCGCCACACTGCAACTGTCCGAGCTTGTGATCAACAGCTCCATCCCGCTCAACTCCAGCTCTTGCTCGTGCACGTATTCCATAAACGGTACGATCAGTGCTGGTGTTGATTCAAAGATCGTCACTTGCTCCCGCTCTATCCAGTGGTGCAGGCGAGACGGATCAATCCGATCATCCTTCGGTACAATGACCATGGTGCCTCCGTTATACAACGTGCGTGCGATATCACCCACGAACACGTCAAACGAGAAGCTGGCGAGTTGCAGTAGCCGGACTGGGAACTGATCCAACCGGTATTCCCGCCGGTAGCCCGCTGCCGTGTTCACCAAGCTGCGGTGCTCAATCATTACACCCTTCGGCTTGCCTGTTGTCCCCGACGTGTAGATCACGTACGCTAGGTCCTCAGGACGAGCTTCATGGAAGCTGTCCAAGCCAGCAACCTTCAGATGACTCGGATCATCGCTGTTCACAGCACCCGTCAGCTCGCCCGAGACTTTACCGGAAACCATGCTGGAGCCAAGCGGTGCATTCTCCCGGTCTTCGCTGTATGACGTTTCGTCGTCGAGGTACAACACCTTTGCAAGTGCCAGTTCCTCTTCGCTGAGCCAAGCTTCAGCACGCTCTCTCAGCAGCGTTTGTGTCAGCAGCACCTTCGCTCCGCTGTCTTCAAGCATAAACCGCACGCGGTCCGCCGGATAATCCGGGTCAAGCGGTACATATGCCCCTCCTGCTTTCCAGACGGCCAGCACGGCCACCAGCAGGTCCACCGAGCGCTCGGCGAGAATGCCAACAATCTCCTCCCGGCCGATTCCACATGCGCGCAGCGTGGCCGCTAAGCCGTTCGCCCGTACGTTCAGCTCCGCATACGTCAGCCGAACGTTCTCGTAGACAACGGCTTCCGCTTCCGGTGTGCGTTCCGCCTGTTCCTCGAACAGTTGGTGGAACGCGGCCACAGGAGCCACTTCCGATTGCATCGGGTGAAACGCGCCGAGAATCTTCTCTTTTTCATCTGCCGTCAACAAGTTCAGCTCAGTGATCTTTGCATTCGGATGGCTTACAATCGCCGCAAGTAAATGTCCAAAATGAATCGATAGCCGCCGGATCGTGCTTTCTTTATAAAGAGCCGTTGCGAATTCAAAGTTGCACTCCAGTCCGCCATTTTCTTCCGTAACATCCACACTCAGGTCGAACTTGGCCATACCATATTCGCTAGGGTACGGGGACAATTTCAGCCCTTCCAACTCAAACTCTGACTCCTCCAGGTTTTGCAGGGAGAACATCGTGTCAAACAGCGGGTTGCGGCTCAAATCCCGGCTAACCTGCACTTTATCGACGAGTTCTTCGAACGGATAATTCTGATGCTCGTAAGCGCCTAAAGTCGTTTCTTTCACTTCTTCCAAATACGACAGGAAGGTCTTCTCCGAAGCCGGATAATTGCGGATCGCCAGCGTGTTGACGAACATTCCGATCAAAGGCTGCGTGTCGCCGTGCGTTCTGCCCGCAATCGACGTTCCGACGATCAAATCGTCCTGACCTGTGTATTTATGCAAAAGCACGGTATATGCGGCAAGCAACACCATATATAGCGTCGTTCCTCTTTGAGCGGCCAGCTGTTTCAAGCCTTCGTTCGTTGCCTCGTCCACGAAGGACGTCAGCGTATGTCCCTCATAGCTCTGTACAGCAGGACGCGGATAGTCCGTTGGCATTTCCAGAACCGGCAGCTCGCCCCGGTAACGGTCCAGCCAGTAAGCTTCCTCGCGGTTCAATTGCACTTTTTGCTCGTCCGATTGCTGCCATACCGCATAGTCCTTGTACTGAATGTGCAAAGGCTCTAATGACTCACCGCCATACAGACGAACGAGTTCCTCAACGAACACGTCCATCGAAACCCCGTCGGAGATGATATGGTGCATGTCAAACATCAGTAAATAACGATCGGCTGCCAGCTCTACGAGCTCGGCACGCAGTAGCGGTGGCTTCGCCAAGTCGAAAGGTCTGATAAAAGCCTGCACGACTGCAGACGCTTCTTCCTCGTTCGCATGTCGACACACGACGGAAAAATCAACGCTCTCGTAAATACGCTGTACCGCTTCGCCTTGTACGACCTCAAATCCGGTTCGCAACGTTTCATGACGTTGGATCAGTCCGCGGAAAGCTTTCTCCAGCAGGCTATGGTCAATTGATCCTTCGAGTAGCAGCACACCCGGCATGTTATAGCTCTGCTCGGCTCCTTCCAGCTGATTCAGGATAAACAGCCGCTTCTGAGCTGAGGAAAGTGGATAATACGCTCTTGCGCCTACCAGCGGAATCGACGAGAACGAATGTTCTTCGATCCGGGAGAGGGCGAGAGCCATCTGTTCGATCGTTGAGTAGCGGAATACGTCGCGCAGAGGCAACTCGACGTTCAACTCCTGATGCACCTTGCTCACCAGTGTCGTTGCCCGCAGGGAATGGCCGCCCAAGTCAAAGAAGTTGTCATGAACCCCGATGTGCTCCAATCCAAGCACGCTTTTCCATATTTCAGCCAAGTTGGCTTCGAGCGGAGTCCGAGGCGGAGTATGTCCTTCGCCTGGCTGCAAGCTCTCCTCAGGTGCCGGGAGGGAGCGGCGGTCAACCTTGCCATTCGTCGTCAGCGGGAGACGCTCCAACTGGATCAGGTACGTCGGGATCATATAGGCCGGCAGTTCCTGAGACAGCACGCTCTTCAGCTCGGCCGCCGGAAGCTCACAGTCCGCTTCATAATAGGCGCAAAGCTGCTTTTCGCCGGACACGTTTTCCCGCGCAAATACTGTCGTTTTCCGAATTCCCTCCACTTTCTGAAGCTGAGCTTCGATCTCGCCCAGCTCTATGCGGAAGCCACGGATTTTCACTTGGTCGTCCGTTCGTCCCACATATTCAATCGTGCCGTCCGGTAGCCATTTCGCCAAATCCCCCGTCCGGTACATGCGCTCTCCTGACGTAAAAGGATTGTGCACAAATTTCTCCGCCGTCAGTTCCGCCCGGTTATTGTAGCCCCGGACCAAACCTTCTCCGCCGACACATAGCTCCCCGACCACGCCGATCGGCAGCAGCTTATTCCGGCTGTCGACGATATACACCGTCGTATTGCTGATTGGTCGTCCGATAGGAACGGTAAGCGCCGACTCATCAACGAAGTCGACCGGAAGGTACGTGGTAAATATCGTGCTTTCCGTCGGTCCGTACACATGGTTGAGCCTACCCGCTCCAAGATGGGCGAGTGCTTTACGTACATGACCAACCGAGACACGCTCTCCTCCAAACAAAATCGCCCGGACATCCCGAAAACAATTGACATTCACATCTACAAGCACGTTGAAGAAAGCCGTCGTAATAAACATGACCGATATGCGCTGGCGCTGGATGAGATCCGCCAGTAGACCAATTTCCAGCAACGTCTCGCGGGGAACCAGCACCAGCCGCGCCCCGTTGGTCAAAGCACCAAAAATATCGAAAATCGCTCCGTCGAACGAATAGCTCGAAAGCTGGAGGACATGATCGCGATTGGTGATGTCGATATAATTTGTATTTTGCACAACGCGCACGATGTTGCGGTGCGAAACAAGGTTTCCTTTCGGCTTGCCCGTCGTGCCTGACGTATAGATCACGCAGGCCAGATCTGTCGCTTCAATCCCTTGATTTAGGTTTGTTCCGTCCTCGTGATAGAAAGACTCGTCATCCAGTAAGATCACCGAGTCCAAACCCGCCAGTCGCTCGCGCAAGCGGCTTTGTGTCAGCATGACCTGCGCTCCTGAATCCTCTATCAAGAAACGGATACGCTCCTCTGGATATTCCGGGTCAATCGGTACGTAAGCGGCTCCGGCTTTGTGTGCTGCCAGTATACCTATAACCATTTCGATGGAACGCTCAGCCATAATGGCGACCAGACGTCCTTGGGATATCCCGTGGCTACGCAAGGTACGGGCAAGGCGGTTTACACGTTCGTTCAGCTCCCGGTAAGTCATCTCTTGCTCATTCATGGAGATGGCGGCTGCATCCGGGATGTACTCCGCCTGCTCTTCGAACAATTGAATGAGCGTCTGCCCGCGCGGAAATTCCGTCGTGGTGTCGTTAAAACGTCCGAGAAGGTCGGCCTTTTCTGCCTCCGTCACAAGTTCCAGCTCGCCCACGGTAATTTCCGGGTTATCCGTTACCTGCTCCAGCAGATGCACGAGATGCCCCTTGAGCCGCTCGATGCTGTCTTTATCGAACACTTCGGCGTTAAAGTCGAATCGAATTTCGATCTCGGTTCCCGGCATCACAGTCACGTTGAAGTTATAGTTCGTCTGCTCCTCCATCTGAACGTCAGCAATTGTCAGGCCGCCGTGCTGCTGGTCCCCCGCCTGCTCCATCTGCTCGTCCACCGGATAGTTCTCGAAAGCGATGATATGGTTGATCAGATTCTGCTTTTGCACGCTACGCGCTTGAATTTCATACAGCGGATAGTAATCATAACGCCCGGAATCCAGCGCCCGCTCTTGGAGCTTCGCCATCAGGTCGGTGAACACGGTGTCCACTTCGCTATTGACGCGGACCGGCACCGTATTGATGAACAGCCCGATCATAGACTCAATGCCCGGGATTTCCGCCGGTCTTCCGGCAACGACACTGCCGAATACGGCATCGTTTGTTCCGTTATATTTTTGCAGCATTACGCCCCAAACGGCTTGCAGCAGCGTATTGACTGTAACCAGGTGCTGTTTCGCCACCCGGTCCATCCGTTTGCTCAAGTCCTTGCCTAGTTCGGCGGTGACGTGATCAGCCATAAATCTGCCGCTCGGCGCTGGTTCCTTTTGCCCCGGAAGTACGGTTTGCCCTTCGTAGCCTGCCAGGAACGCTGTCCAATAGCCGGATGCCGCCTGATCGTCCTGTTTCTCCAACCATTCGATATAATCGCCATAATCCGATCCTTTACCTCCCGCTGGCTGCTTCCCAGAGGTCAGGGTCGAGTATATCTCAAACAACTCCTGCGTCAGTTGAGCCAGGCACCAGCCGTCCATTAAAATATGCTGGAAACTCCACAGAACGTGATAACTTTGCTCTTCAGTGCGCAGAATCGTAAACCGAACGAGCGCATCATGTTCCATGTCGAAGCCACGAAGCTTGTCCTCCTCGGCCTTTTCATCCAAGTAAGCTTGTTTCTCATGTACCTGCAAATGAAGCAGCTCTTCATATTCAAAGCCGACTGGCTTATCGCGGTATATGATTTGCAGCGGCTCGCCCGCTGGTCCATTCACAAAATTCGCCCGCAGCACCAGATGACGTTTTGCAAGCTCCATCCAGCTCCTCTCAAAAAGCTGGACGTCGAGCGCTCCCCGCATCGTAAACCGTGTCTGCTCAAAGTAAGTTGCCGTTTGCCGGTCAAGCGCGCTGTGGAACCACATACCCTTTTGCATCGGCGTCAGCGAGTAAATATTTTCGATTTCCCCGAGATGACTCGAGCGCTGGGCGATTTGCTCCAATTCTGTGATGGTCAAGCCTTTAAATTGCACGTCGCTTGGCGTCAATTCGGTGTTCTCTTTGCCTGCGCAGTGGGTAATGAGCTCTCGGAGACTTTGCTCAAGCCGCTGAGCGAAGGCTTCCATCGTTTCCTTCCGATACTGCTTCCGGCTGTAGCTGAGATCGAGCGATAAAGCACCGTCCAGCACCATACCGTTGATATCCAGCACAAAGCTGCGGGCCTGCCGGTCGCTAGCCGGGCTGCCACTGGAATAAGAAGATATATCGATCTCTCCCTGGTTGACATCATCGTCGAACTGGCCGAGGTAGTTAAAATTAATTTCCGGCTCTGCGCCCCAAACCAAGCCTTCCTCCGATTTCGAAAGATAGCGGCATATGCCGTACCCAAGCCCCTTGTTCGGAATGCGGCGCAAGTTTTCCTTGACCTGTTTAATCTGATAGGTCAAATCCCGGTCAGTTTCCGGCTCTAGGACGACCGGAAACTTGGTCGTAAACCAGCCGACTGTACGCGTGATATCGATATCCGTTCCGATCGATTCACGTCCGTGTCCTTCGAGATTGATCCGCACCCGTTCGTGCCCCGTCCATTTGCGTAAGGCTATGCCGAGCGCCGTTACCAAAATATCATTCATTTCGGTGTTGAAGGCACGGTGAACCCGCTTCAGTAGCAGCTCCGTTTCTTCGGGAGCCAAACGGACAAACAGCGATTCGCTGTCCTGCTGCGTCGTAACGTCCGCCTCCATATCCTTCGGCACGGCCGGAACCTCCATTTGATCCACGGCCTGCCAATAGGCCCGTTCCTTCTCCATCTCCGGGCTTTGCGCGTAAGCAGCCAACTGCTCGGACCAAGTGCGGTACGCATCTGTTTTCGCCGGGAAACGAATTTCTTCGCTTTTGCCAGTCTGCTCGTAACCTAGAGCGAAATCCTCCATTAAAATGCGCCAAGACACGCCATCTACCACAGCATGATGAACCCCGAGCAGCAAATGATCACCGTCCGCGCACTGGAACAGTCCCGCCTTCATGAGGGGCCCGTTCTCCAGATCGATGCCCGCTTGAATGTCCGTTGCCTTCGCTTCCACAGTCTGCGTGGGATTCTCCGCATCTTTGAAGTCGAACACGTCCAGCGTGAACATCTCGTCTTCCTGAATCGCGCGGTTCCGTGCGCTAAACCCTTGTTCCGTTTTGCGGAACACCATCCGTAAGGCGTCATGATGCTCGGCCAGCTTTTGCAGCACCTGACGTACCATCTCTTCGTCGAAGCGTTCCTTCCGGTACAGCATCACCGACTGGTTGAAATGATGCGGGTCCGCAAAGGAGCTCTCGAAAAACCAATGCTGAATCGGCGTCAGCGCCGTTTCACCCGTAATTTCGCCTTGATCAATGGTACGTCCGATCGGTATCACATGCAGGCTAAGCTGTGAGATCGTCGGATATTTGAACAAATCCCGAATTTCCAGCTTGTACCCGGCTTGATGAAGCCGCGAAGATACTTGAATGGACTTGATCGAATCTCCGCCCAGCTCGAAGAAATGATCCGTTACCCCAACGCGATCGGCGTTCAATACCGCCTGCCACACATCGGCAAGCGTCCGCTCGGCTTCATTGCGTGGAGCTACGTACTCGCCGCCGGTCAGTGCGTTTCCTTCCGAGGCAGGCAAAGCCTTGCGGTCGATTTTGTCGTTCGGGGTGAGCGGCATATGCGGAAGCTGAACAAAATGTGCCGGAATCATGTAATTCGGCAATTTTTGCGCCAGCGCGCTTCTCAGCTCGCCGAGCGTAAGAGGGAGACTAGCGACCAGGTAAGCGCACAGTTCTTGCCCACTTTTGCCTTCCCGCGCAATCACAATCGTCTCCTGCACCGAGTCGATCTTCAGAAGCTGCTCTTCAATCTCACCGACCTCGATTCGGAATCCACGGATTTTCACCTGATGGTCGATCCGGCCCAAATACTCCATATTACCGTCCGGCAGCCAGCGGGCGAGATCTCCTGTCCGGTAAAGTCGTTCACCCAGCGCAAACGGATGTTCCACAAATTTCTCTGCCGTCAGCTCCGGCTGGTTCAGGTAACCTCTCGCAAGCCCCACGCCTGCAACGCACAGCTCGCCGTCCACTCCCGGAGGCACAAGTTGCAGGTGGGCATCCAAAATAAAAATCTGATGATTAGACAGCGGGCGCCCAATCGGAATGACTCTGCGCTCCGGCTGCTGCTCATCCGCATCCCAAAGCGTCGTAACAATCGAAGCTTCGGTAGGGCCGTAAGCATTGAAATAGTGAACCTTCGATTTCCACTGCTGCACGAATTCGGCCGATACCGCCGAACCTCCCGTTACAAGCTTTGTTAAGCTGGGAAGACGGTCCGGGTTCAAATGAGCGCTGTAAGTCGGAGGCAAAATCGCCGCCGTAATCGCATGCTCGTTCATATAACTCTCGAACAGACGAGTGTCGAGAATTGTCTCGGCCGTCGGGATGTACAAAGCCGCGCCAAAATAGAGTGCTTTGAACACTTCCCAGCAGGATGCGTCGAAGGACAAGCTCGCAAATTGAACGATCCGGTCATGCTCCGTAATGCCCAGCCTGTCTGCGAACATCAACTTCAAGCTGACCAAACCACGATGCTCCAGCATGACCCCTTTGGGTTTGCCCGTTGTACCTGACGTATAAATGACATAAGCAAGATCATGTGGACCACTGGCCGCCTCCAGGTTCGAGCCATCGTCGCTATAGGCCTGCTTGTCATCTAGCGCCAATACGGTCCCTTCGAACGGGACTTGCTGTAACAGCTCTCTTTGAGTCAGCAGCAGCTGCGCGTTCGAGTTCTCCAGAATGTAGCGAATACGTTCTTCCGGGTACTCCGGGTCGATCGGCACGTAGGCACCGCCAGCTTTCAGAACCGCCAAAATGCCAATGACCGTCTCCAGCGATCTCCTAACCATCAAGCCTACCAACTGATTGGGCAGCACACCGACCGATCGTAGCGTACGCGCCAGCTGGTTCGCCCGTTCGTTCAACTCTGCGTATGAAAGCCGCTGCCCCTCAAAGACAACCGCCGTCGCCTCGGGCACACGCTTCGCTTGCTCCTCCACAAGCTGATGAATCGTCCGATCACGAGGATAGTCCTTCTCGGTATCGTTGAAGCTTTGTATTAATTGAAATTTTTCGTCCTCCGACAGCATGTCCGCTCGTACGATGTCCAGCTCCAACTCATGAAGCCCCACGGACAGTAGGCGATTCAGATGGCCGACGACCCGATTCATGAACTCGGAGTCATATAAGTGCTCGTTATATGACAGCGCTAGCTGTATCGTCCCGCCGGCTAAACTGAATTCAAAGGAACAGTCCGTGACCACGTTTTGCCCAATTTCGTCCAGATGCAACTCCTTAAGGGATACTAGCGTATGGACGAAGGGTATCCCTTCTGCATATTGCAGATCCAGCTTCTCCGTCATTTTCAAGAACGGAATATGTTGATGCTGAATGGCTTCCGGCAAGGAAGTCCTCAGTTCGCTCAGAAGCGTCTTAAAAGTTGCCCCCACCGAAAGCGAGTTTTTTAAAATGACCGTATGATTAACGGATCGACGCGTCTCCCCCTTTTTTGGCACAACCGGCATGCCAACCAGAATGTCTGAAGAACCTGTATATTTATGCAAGAGTGCCTGAACACCTGCGAGCAAAATCATAAAAGCAGCCAGCGGAGCACCCTTGCTCATTTGAAGGACCCGCTGCGCCGCTTCCTCCGAAAGCGAACCGCCAACGGTTTTCACATTGGGCACCAGGGAGTTTGGAGCTTTGCTGTAAGGCAACCGCGTCAAGGTATAATCGTCACTACCGAATTTTTCGTTCCAAAACAACGTTTCTTTTTCAAAAGCCATCTGGATCGTTCCCCTCTCTTCATCGGTAAAAGCAATCCGGCAGAGCATATGCCGAAGCAACGCTCCACTCCTTTTCAAACATCTGACAACAATATCAATGGCTTACGCCATGTCACCGCTTGGATTGCCCGGTTGATCGCATACGGCAATCCTCTGCCTAGCAGCTGTACCGCTCGGCTCCCATGCGTAAAGGACAACAAACATCGTTCTACGCAAGAGATGCGGCTACTTCGGACTCCTCTGCTTCAATAAGATTGCTGCGGACGAGCCACCCGAAGACGGGATTTGGTTTAACTTGGGGTTCGGAATTGGATTTGGGGATAGACGACAAGGAATGTTCCTCCTGTCGATGTAAGGCTTGCCGCAGGGTTCCGGCCGTCCAGCAGGAAGTCGATCGTACCTCCTGATTTGGTACCCGAGCTACCTTTGACGAAGCCTATGTTTAAGGGGTATTGATACACTCTATGTACGATTTGATTATTCCCCCACAGCCCTGGTGTGGATAAGTAAAGATTCGGCTGCGGGGTAGTGAGCTTTTCCTGACGATTAAATTTAACGAGGGTACTGCATGAGGCTCAAAGAATGCTCCGTATGGCACGAACGGGACTGCGCTTGGATTGCCGGAGAATTCCATGCTGATTGACGTTACCGCAGGTAGCATGAGATGAAAGTGCTACCTTAACATCAAGTCCGCACGCCCTCCGGAAGGCACTTTCGTGCCTCTTGCCGGGGGCGACCATCGGCTTGGCCAAGCTTAGGTCGTTACTAGTAAATCCTTGGTCTCCTGAGAGATCACCTGCTGCATACTGGACTTGATAATGTCGCAGCCGGCGGCCAGATGCTCCATCGAGACGGTCAGCGGAGGCATGATCTTCAGCACACAATCTCCTCTGCCGGCTCTTTCAATGATGAGCCCGTTCTCGAAGCTGATATCCGCCACCCGCTTCGCCCCGGTTTCATCCATGAACCCCGAGACGTCAATGCCCCAGATCAGGCCGAGTCCGCGGATGGCGATGGACGGATGTAGAGGCTTAATTTCTTGATCAAGGAACGAGCGCACATATTCTTCCTTCTGCTTCACCTGAGCTTCCAGTTCGGTTCTGTCCCGGAACTCGAGAGCAGCCTTCGCGGCCACAAAAGCCAGCTGGTTGCCGCGGAAGGTGCCGTTGTGCTCGCCCGGCGTCCAGATATCCAGTTCGGGCTTCAGCAGCAGGAGGGACATTGGCAGGCCGTACCCGCTGATCGACTTCGACAGGGTAATGAGATCCGGCTCGATCCCCGCACGTTCGAAGGAGAAGAATTCGCCTGTCCGGCCGCATCCTACTTGAATCTCGTCTGTAATGAGCAGAATATCGTGCCTGCGGCAAATCTGCTGCAGCTCACGTAGCCACTGCGCGTCGACAACGTGAATTCCGCCTTCGGCTTGTACCGTTTCAAGCAGAATCGCGGCCGGCTTGTCGATTCCGGAGTGCGAATCAGTCAGGATATTCTCGATATAACCGAGCGTATCCATTTCTGCGAAAGCCCCGCTCGGGTGCGGCATGAACGTAACTCCGTCCAGAGGAAGCCCCGCCCCTTCTCTCATGGACTTGGAGCTTGTCGCCGACAGACTGCCGAGCGACATGCCGTGGAAGCCACCCATGAATGCGAATATTCCACTTCTCTTCTTCGCCTTGCGTGCGAGCTTCAGGGCCGCTTCCACCGCATTCGTCCCTGTTGGACCGCAGAATTGAAGCTTGTAATTCAGCTTCTTCGGCTCCAGGATCCGCTCGGAGAAGCTCTGGATGAATTCACGCTTGGCCATTGTATACATATCCAGACCGTGCATAATCCGGTCGGAGGTCAAGTAATCGAGAACCCGGTCTTTAATATAATCGTTGTTATGGCCGTAATTGAGTGCCCCGGCACCTGCAAAGAAATCAATATATGCTCTTCCGTCCTCAGAATATAAAAGGTCTCCCTTGGCCCGGTCGAATACCACCGGAAAGCTTCTGCAGTAAGATCTTACGTTGGATTCCAGCTTTTCAAAAATGCTCACTCGCTTCATCCTCCATCGGAATTGGGATAAGGTTGGCTCCATCTTTCTGAACCTTCCTTTCTAAACCTTCTGACGTCATGGAGCAACATATTCTAGGCTGTCATTTTCCACAATTGTTGGTCCCCACATGCCGGCTTGTTGGTTAGCCAGTATACTGGTCTCTCGCACACAGCTTGGATGGGTATAAAAAACCCTACAATTCCATTTATTAGAATAATAGGGAATAAGACCTAGGTTGAATTATATCAAAAATTACAAGAATGTATAGTGAAATTTTTGTTAAATATAGTCATTATATTGTTAAATTTGGTCTATAAAACATTATGTGTTAACATTTTTCGTTAAAAAAGTGAATGGAGAAGAAACGTTGGGCATGATTTGACATCAATCAAGGAATTCGACGAGTGTTGACATTCAGTCATTCAACAGGTAAATTTGGTATATATTCCCTTTAAACATTCTTTGCCGGTGTTCCGATTCCTTGCACTTTGTAATTTTTAACATGATTACCTGACCAATTTCTGAAAGCTTGGCTGGAAACTGGCCACAGCGTCCGCACGGATGGTAGCCGACATCGTTTTGTATCACGCCTTCTCTCTACGCCTCTGTTAGAGTAAAGGGTAAATATATTCTGCTCCTCCTCGTCAAACCGTAGGTGAGGTTTTCCCTTATACGCTTTCCGATGTCCTTCACTCATTTACATGCAGATTACAATAGCGTTCTGAGTCTGAATTGAACGGTCAATAATTTTACTTCGCGTAATAAGCTTCTTCATCGAGCGCATTGTTGCTTCTTGGTATACCATTTTGTGAGTTGCTGAAAGATGTACCCGTCACGTTCAGTCATCTTCCTTTACCATTCAAATGATCTTTTATGCCCGATCCGCATCCTTCTTGGGGATATATTTGCACTTACGAGTTGCGAAGGTTAATGATTCTCTTTAAGAAGTTGATTACATTCGTGCACGAAGAATATTTCAAATGTGAGAATTACAAAAGGATACTCTTCCTAAGATACTTTATAATCTGATGGATTTTCGTCCAATGAATGACCGCAATTTACAATGAAAAAACACAATTAAGGTGGTTCTAATATTTAGAACCACCCTCCTGAAACATCAAAAAAGTCCTGATGACTTAGAGTCATCAGGACCATTATTTTGTCCATACTTTATTAGTTTACTGAATCTATTGATCAACCCGTTATCCATGTCATCCGACAATAAACTAATTTGTACAGAATACCTTACTCAACCGTTACACTTTTCGCCAGGTTACGTGGTTTATCTACATCATGACCCAGTGCCAGGGAAGCATAGTATGCCAGCAATTGCAGTGCAACTACAGACAAAGCAGGGCTAAGCAGTGGCAGCGTCTTAGGAATCGCAAACGCTTGGTCTACGGATTTCAGCAATGGTGCTACGTGCTCTTCATACGTAATTGCCAATACATCTGCGCCACGTGCTTTTACTTCCTTAATGTTGCTCACTGTTTTCTCAAGTACGTTCTCCTGCGTTGCCAGGGCAATAACAGGGATACCGTCTTCGATCAATGCAAGCGTACCATGTTTCAATTCACCCGCAGCATACGCCTCGGAGTGAATATAAGAGATCTCTTTCAGCTTCAAAGATCCTTCTTGAGCTACTGCATAGTCAAGACCACGGCCAATGAAGAAGAGATGTTCATGTTTGGAGATTTGCTCTGCATATCCTTTGATTGCTTCCGCTTGCTCCAACATGGATTCCACTTGCTCAGGCAATGCTTGCATCGCTGCCAGCGTGTGTTCAATCTCTTCTGCAGATTGAGTACCACGAACTTGTGCAAGGTACAAACCCAGCAAGTTGAACGCGATCAATTGCGAAGTATATGCTTTGGTAGAAGCTACTGCAATTTCAGGACCTGCCAATGTTGCGATAACATCATCTGCATCACGTGCAATGGAGCTACCCACTACGTTTGTGATTGCCAGTACATGTGCACCATTGGATTGTGCTTCACGCAATGCAGCAAGCGTATCGGCAGTTTCCCCGGATTGGCTCACTACGATTACAAGTGTATCTTTGTGCACGATTGGGGAACGGTAGCGGTACTCGGAAGCCACATCTGTTTCAACCGGAATACGTACCAATTGCTCAATCACTGTACGTCCAACCAGGCCTGCATGGTACGCTGTACCACATGCAATGATTTGAACGTTACGGATATTTTTAATTTGTTCTTCAGTCATTTTCAACTCAGGAAGTTGAACTTTTTTGCCTTCATTATCGATGCGACCCAGCATAGTATCACGATATGCTTTTGGTTGCTCATGAATTTCTTTCAACATGAAGTGCTCAAATCCGCCTTTTTCTGCGGTTACAGCATCCCAATCGACACGAATCATTTCCCGAGAAATAAAGTTACCTTCAATCGTCATCAATTCGACAGCATCATGTGTCAATACAGCCATTTCACCATCATTCAGAATGTACACGTTACGTGTATGTTCCAGAATTGCCGGGATGTCGGAACCAATGAAGTTCTCGCCTTCACCAATACCAATAATCAATGGGCTTGCTTGACGCACAGCTACGAGTTTCTCAGGCTCATGCTCTGTCAATACACCCAGTGCAAATGCGCCACGCAACAACGTGATCACTTTTTGTACTGTTTTGACGATATCACCATTGTATTCACGTGCGATCAGGTGAGAGATAACCTCAGTATCTGTCTCGGAAGTGAACGTGTGACCTTGAGCCATCAATTCGTCCTTCAGATCCAGGTAGTTCTCAATAATACCGTTATGCACAACAGAGAACTTCTGGCTTCCATCTGTGTGTGGATGAGAGTTCTCATCCGATGGTTTACCATGAGTTGCCCAACGTGTGTGTCCGATTCCGGCATTACCTACCAGTGGTGCACCATCCAGCTTGGCTTCAAGGTTCGCAAGACGACCAAGAGCTTTCGTGATTTGCAGACCTTCCGGTGTGAATACTGCGATACCTGCAGAATCATAACCACGATACTCGAGTTTCTTCAATCCTTCAACCAATACCGACTGAGTGTTCTTATTACCAATATATCCAACAATACCGCACATAATTTATTTCCTCCGTTTGTATATGAATACTGTGTCACGAAGAGAAACAGGCAGAGGCGGCATATCGGAAAATGAGTGATTGCCTAGCGTTTCATGAATACTTGGTACTTATTCAATTATCAATGATCAGAGCGACCTCGTGTCGCCCCGCTGTCATCATAAGCTGTAATGAATGCAATCATGAATGTACATCATTTTCCCGTCCGCGTACTGTTTACGCTCTTCACGCACATTCATTTGAATTTTAGTTTAACTCTTGCACCTGCACCGGCGCGTTGTGTGGACAGTCACCTATCCATTTTCCGCAATCCGGTTTACGGCTCTGGTGCTTCACCGGGAGGTCCCCGCCGAACAATCCGAACACCTCCACCTCGTCAGCTTGATTGCCGTTGATCTTAATCAGCGTTCTTCAACCTAGAAGAAATCCTGATCAACATCATCCCGCGCAACTCCAAGCTCTGGCGCTTGTATAACTGTAACCTTACGTTCCTCACTTTCTGTGTCTGAATGACGACTCCACTCATTATATGCACGTCAGGTCCATTTTGCAATGGAGCAAAGTACCTGTGACAATTTTAGCATATTTACCTACAATCCCGACCGGATAAACGGACCTATGGTCTCATCAGGCCGGGATGCAGGAATATCAATGCATAAGTCCTAAATCATGTTATATTAAGCCTCTTACATCTTCCAGTCCTATACCAGTTCTTTTTGCACTACATCTGCGATTTGAGACACAAATTGTTCAAGTTCGTCTTTATCTGGTCCTTCCGCCATAACACGGATCAGAGATTCAGTACCTGAAGCACGAACGAGTACACGTCCATTATCCCCGAGTTGTTGTTCTACTGTAGCAATAGCTTGCTCGATTGCAGCATTGCCCTCGTATTTGCTCTTATCTTCAACACGCACATTCACCAATACTTGTGGGTACTGGGTCATTAGCGCTTTTAGTTCACTCAGTTTTTTACCGGAAGCCTTGAGCGTATCCACGAGTTGAATCGCAGTCAGCATACCGTCTCCAGTTGTATTGTAATCCAGGAAAATAACATGGCCAGATTGTTCTCCACCCAAGTTGTAACCGCCACGACGCATTTCCTCCATCACATAACGATCACCTACTGCCGTTTTAGCTGTTTTCAGTGCAAGTTTCTCTGTTGCTTTGTAGAATCCGATGTTACTCATAACGGTCGATACAACAGTACTGTCCTTCAACTTGCCTGCACGATTCATCGCATCACCACAGATACACAAAATGAAATCTCCATCCACCTCAGCGCCTGTCTCATCAATAGCAATCAGACGATCTGCATCCCCGTCAAAAGCAAGACCCAGATCCGCTTTATGTTTGAGCACTTCTTGTTTCAGGTTCTCTGGATGAGTTGATCCACATTGCTCATTAATATTCAGGCCGTTAGGCTCAGCGCCAATGGCAATGACTTCTGCACCTAGTTCACTGAACAATTTTGGTGCCAGTTCATAAGCTGCTCCGTTTGCACAGTCCAAAACAATTTTAAGTCCAGAGAACGATTCATTTACAGTCGTTTTCAGGAAATCAAGATAACGATAACGGGATTCCTCATCTGTCGTTACAGTACCCAGCCCGCCACCAACTGGCCGTGGCAATTGATCTGTCTCCGCATCCATCAGTTCTTCAATCCGATTCTCTGTTTCATCAGACAGCTTGAAGCCATCTCCACCAAAGAACTTGATTCCGTTATCCTCAACCGGATTGTGGGAAGCCGAGATCATCACGCCCGCGTCAGCTTTCAACAAACGTGCAATATACGCCACTCCCGGAGTGGATACCACGCCCAGACGGATCACATCAGCGCCAATGGACAACAGACCTGCAACCAGTGCGGATTCCAACATCAATCCCGAGATACGAGTATCCATGCCGATAACCACTTTTGGTCTTTCCACACCACCTGCAAGCACGTAACCACCACAACGTCCAATGCTGTAAGCCAGCTCTGCCGTTAACTCTTTATTGGCAACCCCTCTTACACCATCTGTACCAAAATATTTCCCCATGATTTAACTCCTTCTATTCGCATCATATACGAGCACTATTATTATTTTTTTGAGAATTTTAAAATTAGAACGTTTACGGATTCGCGCCACTTTTACTGCCAGTACCGCTGTTATTATTATTTAAATTACCTCGACTGCTTGTGCTCCCCTGTTGACCCTGATCCTGAGTATCCGTATTCGATTCCGTTTCTTCTTCATCAGGAACAGGCTCTGTTTCCCCATTTTCAACCTCTGCTGGTGTTGGGTCAGGTGCTACCGTTCCCTCGTCCGTCGGTTCTTCGCCAGGAGTGGTCGTGGTATCTTCAGCCTTTTCGCTAATTTTGACCGTCGCACTTAATGCAGTGGATGATTCATCCAGTTTGGCATAACGGGGCAGGTCGGCTTCAAGCTTGATCTCATGCGTTCCGACCGCAAGTCCAGCAAGATCCCCGGTTAACGTGAGATCATCACTACTCAGACCCTCAAGCATACTTGCTGAGCCTGTAAGTGTGAGGTTCAGACCGCCGCTTCGAGGCGTAACCAGCGTCCCTTCCAGTCCATTCCCCGCACCGGTAAGTGTGATGGGGACGTTCGGAAAGACTTTGGTTGTCTCCTCTGCCTCGTCAAATGGTGATATGGTTACCTTGATCTGAATCGAACTAGGCTCGATTTTCTCAAAACCGGAAGGCGGCGTCAAGTCCACGTTAACTGTCGATGTACCCGACTGATCAAACTGTGTAAGATCAAGGGTTACTTGGTCGTAGGACTGTATACCTGCAAGCGCATCCTCTGATCCATAAACCGAGACTTCTTTCACGTTTGGCTCTACCGTGGAGAGTACCAGGCCTTCCGGAAGCTGTCCCGAATATTTGATTCTTAAGGGTACAGATGTATAGGGCTGATTGACCGGAACTCGGACTTCAACCGTTTGAGGCGTTATAATCGCATTTTCAAGGACCTTACCTTCAGCATCGTAGGCTTGAAGTTTCACTTTTTTCTGTATGACATCTTCCTTGGCATCTTTCACGCTCACACTGCCCTGGACCTTCGCTACAGCCTCGAGTTGCCCTTCGGGCAGAGTTACCTTAACCGGCGTCGAAGGTTCAGTTACGGGCGTTCCAGCGCTGTATCCGGCGGATGGTTCCCCTTCGGGTACAATATTCACATTGAAGGATTTGGTGCCCAATTTTTCTACGTTCACCGTAACCATGGAAGGTTCCATGCTGACCACTTCTACCCCGGAAGGCAAATCAGGTACAAGTGGCAGTGTATTGGACCCATCTTTCACCTGACTCAGATCAACCAGTACCTTGTAATCGTCATTCGTAAAAATCGATGTTAGCATCGAGCGCTGCCCTTTGATCTCCAGCCGGACCTCATCCGTACTTAATGAAGTAAGCACATAGCTGTTGCTGTCTAATCCATAAGGTTGAACAGGCACCGTACGTTCCACAACCTTGTTGGTTGTCCCTGTTGTAATTGTAGGGGTGGTTGGTACTTCATCCAGATGAATCATGAACCAGAGTAGCAGGCTCACCGCAAGCGCAAGTATTTTGGCAAAGTTATTATTGTTAAACCACTTATCCATTGTTACGTCCTCCCTTCCGTTTCCAGAAGGTTGTCCAGCCATTCTTTTTCAAATTGGATGTTGGGCGCAACTCCTCATACAGTTTGGCAATCAGCGATTCTTCCTTAATATCACGAACGACCTGTCCATTCATTGCCAGTGACACTTGTCCTGTCTCCTCGGAGACAACCAAACAGATCGCATCTGCAACTTCGGTAATCCCGATTGCTGCACGGTGACGTGTTCCCAATTCCTTACTGATAAAAGGATTCTCTGATAATGGCAAATAACAAGCTGCCGCCGAAATCTGTTTTCCCTGTATAATAACGGCTCCATCATGGAGCGGTGTATTTGGAATAAAGATGTTAATCATCAGCTCCGAGCTGACCAGAGAGTGCATCTTAATGCCCGATTCCGTGTAATCGTTCAGACCTGTTTCACGTTCAAATACGACCAAAGCGCCAATTTTACGCCGTGACAAATAATTAACTGACTTAATAATCTCACCAATTAACACGGTTAGTTCTTCATCACTCGCTGCCGCTGAACGTCCAAACAGCTTACCGCGTCCCAATTGCTCCAGACCACGACGTAGTTCCGGCTGAAAGATAATGAAGACCGCAACGACACCAAACGTAAACATCTGGTTCATTAACCATTTGAGCGTATACAAGTTTAGCCACGTACTTAATGCCCAGATCAGCACAAGGAACAGAATCCCTTTTAGGAGCTGAACCGCACGTGTCCCCCGCACAAGCAAAATCAGTTTGTACATAATATAGGTAACGATCAATATATCGATAACGTCCTTAATGGACTCTGTCCACGTTAAGTCAGCAAAATAATTCATAAGCCAGCCCCCGCTATCCCCATTGATGAGTAAACCCTGATCTCATATTAACCCATTAGGATTTTATATAATCCTTTGTCTCCGCATTTTTGCATTATTTGATTTGTGCAAAATGCTTATCTATATGTAGTAGTATGTTCTCTTTAGTATCTAGGTTATAACGTTAACGTTCAGGTTGCAAGTTACGGCAGTCTCAAACTGCACATAAACATCACATTTACCATGAATTACAAAGTTTGCGTATAAAAAAAGAGTACCCCATGCAATCTGGAGGTACCCTGCTTGGTATATACCATTGAAGAATTTTACCCTGTTCTAGCGATAAGCCACTTCATTTACCATATTGGTTATTTTGTACCAGAACCAGTCCAGCGCCTGATCAATACTTTTCACCTGACCTGAAATATGCGCCGTTGAAGCCTGAAACAGTTGTCCGTCGATAACCGTCAGATTGCCGTTCACATCACCATATACTTGTGCGGTTCCATTTTCTATCGTAAGATCGCCAGCAATTGACTTACCTTCAGGAACAATAACCGTGTTACCCTGAATCACGATCTGGTCCAGATTATTTCCCTTAACAACCATTTCGTTATTCTGATTCCAGAAATTCAAGGCGCTAAAGAGCATCACGACCAAAAAGAAGGCTGCCGCCGTCAGCGCGGGATGTCCTTTGACCCATTTGAGCCATGCTTGCTGTCTCTTGGGCTGGGGCAGAGCATTCATAATTCGATTGGTCAGCTCATCAGAGGCAGACGGTGAATAGTGTTTCATGGCAAAGAGTAACATTTCCGTCTGTTCCAACTCTTTAAAGCGCATGCGACAATCCGGACAGATCACAAGGTGACTTTTCAGTTCAACCTTCTGGGCCGGGGACAACGACTCATCCAAACATTCATGCATTAAAGAGACGGCCGAGTTGCAATCCATATGAGAGCCAATCCTTTCTTAAATCACTTAGTCCATGTGCCATTAAAAAGCACGCATAAGACTTGCATACATTACATACGCATCCGTTTCGGATATGTTTCAAATAATTTCGCCCATATTTAAAGGCGCTTAACATTTATAACTTATACTCCAATTTTTTACGTAGAAAATCACGGCCCCGATGAACGCGTGTCTTGATCGTTGTTACGGGCATACCTGTCACATCACTGATTTCCTGTAGCGACAAGTCCTGTAAATATCTCAGAATCATAACGGACTTATACTTGGCTGGCAAACTGTCAATGGCCTCACGAATGAGTGTCTGCGTTTCTGACAGGAGCGCTTCACTCTCCGGTGTACGATCATCACTCGGGAGCATCGCATAACCATCAGATCCTTCCTGATCATTCAGTTCAGCATCCAATGAGTATGAAGGTTTCTTTCTGCGCAGTCGGTCAATACACAGATTCGTTGCGATCCGGTAGATCCAGGTTGAGAACTTCTGGTTCGGATCGTACTTCTCCATATTACGAAACACACGCAAAAACGTCTCCTGCACAACGTCTTCAGCTTCATGACGATTGTTCAGCATCCGGTATGCCAAATGAAATAGCTTGTCCTTATATAGTTCAACGATTTCTGCAAAGGCTCTCTGGTCGCCCTTGAGCACCAGTTTAATAAGCCTATTCTCCAAATTGTCCACCCTTATTCCCCCAGACATGCTGATGGGTCTTCCGTCTTCTGATACCCGTCCACACTTGTAATTCACCAATCAAATCGTAAATCAACTTTGGTCAAAAATCAAGACTGTATGACAAATATCCGCCAAAAACAGTAAAAACGGGAACTCCCGCAGGAGTCCCGTTTCATCTCTTACTCCGTAGAGCAGAGAATAGAGCTTTTTAGTTAACAAAGTAATGGGTACTTTGTTACATATAATCATCATTCACAACAAATTGATAATCAACCTGTATTACGAAGTCCTGCAGCGATTCCATTGATTGTCAGCAACACTTCTCTAAGCAGTTCCGTATCATCCTCACCACGTTCACGCATATCTCTGAGCTCGCTCAGAAGTTGAACCTGCATGTAGGATAACGGATCCACATAAGGGTTACGAAGGCGGATGGATTCTTGAATAACCGGTACATCATCCAGAATTTCAGCTTCTCCGGTAATTTTCAGAATCAGCTCTTTTGTGAGCTTGAATTCGGCTTCAATCTGACCGTAGATGCGATCACGGGCTTCCTTGTTCGAAGTCATGGCTGAATATTCTTTGGCAATGACCAAATCAGCCTTGGCTACGGCCATCTGTACCGTATCAATTAATGTACGGAAGAATGGGAAGCTTGCATACATTTCTTTCAGGACAACCAGATTTTCCTCTTTATCCTGATAGTAACTTTGCAATCCTGTTCCTGCCGCATACCATGCCGGAAGCAGATAACGACTTTGAGTCCAGGCGAATACCCAAGGGATCGCTCTCAGATCTTCAAACTTATCGCTATTTTTACGCTTGGATGGACGAGAACCAATATTCAGTTCACCAACCTCCGGAAGCGGCGTTGATTCTTTGAAGAAGGTGAAGAAGTCTGGATCACGGAAAATCAGATCCTGATATTTCGTCAGAGATACTTCCGAAATCTCTTTGATGATGCTGTCCCAATGACGTTCAGATGCTGACTCTTGCGGCTCAAGCCCATTAAGTGCTGCTGTGATTAGAGCCGAAGTTGCCTGCTCCAGACTGCGGTATGCAATCCCCTGAAGGGAATAACGGGAAGAAATAACCTCTCCCTGCTCCGTAATCTTGATGCCCCCACCAATCGTATGTGGTGGTTGAGCAAGAATACTGCGGTTGAGTGGCATGCCGCCACGTCCAAGAGCCCCGCCACGTCCATGGAAGAACTTCAGCTTAACGCCGTGTTCATTACCTACAGCCGTGATGGCATTCATTGCTACACGCAATTCCCAGTTGGCTGTAACCACGCCGCCATCCTTGTTACTGTCTGAATAACCAAGCATGATTTCATGCAGTTCATTCCGTCCTTTTACGCTTGCGCGGTATACAGGAAGGTTGAACAGCTTCTGCATAATGTCCGAAGCCGCATGTAGATCATCAATCGTTTCAAACAGCGGTACCGCTTGAAGTGTAGATACAACGTCACCGTTGTGACCTTTGGTGAATAAGCCCACTTCTTTGGCAAATACCATAACCTCCAGCAAATCACTTGCGCCCTGCGTCATACTGATCAGGTAACTTGTGATACAGCCGTTCCCAAATTCGTTCTGGGCACGCTTAATGGTACGGAAGACATCCAGACATTCTTTGGTTCCCTCCGTGTATTGGTGATAAGGAGAAGTAAGCGGACGTGGATCATCCAGCAAACGAGCGAGCAGATCGATTTTACCGTCTTCAGTCAGACGCGCATAATCCTCTACAATGTTCATTTTCGCCAAAATCTCAGACATCGCATTTTCATGTTCCTTACTGTGCTGACGCACATCCAATGCTGCGGTATGGAAACCAAACAACTCGACTTGACGAATCATTTTGCGAATGGTCGTATCTGCTACGTAATCCGCAAAATGATGGCGCAGACTTCGATCAATAATCATCAGTTCATCAATCAAATCCTGTGCGCTATGATAACGGTCAGGCTGACCTAATTTGTTTTCATCCAGTACATTGTTCAGCTTGGCAATCATATAAGCCAATTTGATGCGGTATGGCTCTTTTTCATTCCGCCAGATATCTACTTTTTTCAATGTAACAGAATTGCGATCCTGCTCAATCGACTGCACCAGCTCATCCGATACATGAATGATGTTTGTGCTGAAGCTGAGATGACCCATAAGTTCAATCATAATCCGTTGGTATTCACGCAAAGCGAGCTTGCGTTGCATCAACAACGTCTGCCATGTTACATCTGAAGTTACCGAAGGATTTCCATCCCGGTCTCCACCGATCCAGGAACCGAACCGCAAATACGTCGGCACATGCCAGTCATGGTCAGGATAAAATTTGTTCAGGCAACGTTCCAGCTCCTGATATACATCCGGAAGTACGTGGAACAACGTTTCGTGAAAGTAGTACATCCCGTTCCGCACTTCATCGAGTACAGTCGGTTTGCGGTCGCGAAGTTCATCTGTCTGCCAGAGTGTAATAACCTCATTCAGCAGTTTCTCACGCAACTGTTCACGTTCACGCAACGTCAGCGTAGGATTATCAAGAAGCATGACATCTTCAGATATCCGTTTATGGATGTCCAGAATAACCCGGCGCATGGCTTCGGTTGGGTGAGCTGTCATAACGAGTTCCAACGACAAATCGTCGAGAATCTCTTCCACCTCTGTATGAGACAATCCACGTTCCTTAAGATCCTGTACTGCTTTCTCAATCGATCCTGGCTGCACAGCGTTCCCTGCAGAACGTTCATAATCCCGTTTACGCCGGATCCGATGGTTTTGTTCAGCAATATTAACTAATTGAAAATAAATAGCGAAAGCCCGAATAACCTGATGACGATTGTCCGAGTCTAATTCCTGGATCATCGTTTTGAACTCTGCATAGAGTTCTGGCAGAAATTCTGCACGTAACGATTTGCTCGTTTCCCGAATCTTCTCAACGATATCTAGAAGCTCCGTGCCGCCTTGATGGACAAGAACTTCTCCGAGTATATTGCCCAGGAACCGCACGTCTCGCCGAAGCAGGTTGTTGGATTGGCTTTTGCTGGCGGTTACCATAGTTTCAGTCATGCTTATCCTCCCATCTGATCGTTCCATTCGTACACGTAAATTTGACACCTTCATAACATCATACAATAAAATGGTACGAAAATCTTTATTTTTCTACTAGAAAAAATGGGGATTATCCCCGATTTACAGCACAAAAACACGCTTTTTTATTCATTTTCTTGTTCTGCTTCAATTAATGGTCATATACTGTCGCATGATACCTTTTTCACGTACTTTACATAAATCATATGTCTCATACCTATACTTAAAAATTCATAAATATACAGTTCTTTTAGATATGATCCCCTGTACCTGATATTAAGGTTAAACCGCATAATTTCATTGTTTGAGAACAGATGATATACAAAGAAACATGACCGGCAAAGCAAGCTTTTGTATACTTTACCACAGTGACGCAATAAATTAAAGATGTAATTATAATTTTCTTCCCACTACAGTCTGCTTACTAGGCAAGTTTCTTATGTATGTTGTTATTCAATTGGACTCAAAGGTATATCTTAACAGACTATTTCTACATATTGTACTTGTCTTCTTGGGCAGATTAATCTGTAGCTCTTACTAAAAAGGAGGAATCCACATGATGAAGAAAGGTACAACAATTATTGCTTCTGTGCTTCTGGTGGCCGCGATGGCTGGCCCTGCTGCTGCTGATGGTCATATGTCCAAAGGAATGGATACAACCGGCTCACGTGTCCGGTCTTATCAGGACACCAACTATATGGACCGCACAAACACTAATTCTAACATGAATATGAACATGGATGGAAACTACCGCAACAATGGTGACTATCGTACCAACAATGTTCGGGCAAACGCCACAACAACCGACCGTGACAACGGCATGGATTGGGGCTGGCTTGGTTTGTTGGGACTGCTTGGATTAGCTGGCATGCGTAAAAGAGTGACGGACCACAACGAACGTTAAATTGTGCGCTCTTCACTATACAATAGCTGCTGCGTCTTAGAGGCAGCTCATCCACAAAGATAAACAGAAGAGCCAAGACCCCTTTACTATTGAAATAGGGAGGTCTTGGCTCTTTTTTTAAATAAACCTGTATTATACTTTACATAAATTATTATATAAAATAACTGCTGATTATTTCGTTAAATAAAATAAAAAAGCCTCTGCATCTGCAAAGGCTCTTTCATTACATTCTGTAAGCGGGTGATGGGAATCGAACCCACGCTATTAGCTTGGAAGGCTAAAGTTCTACCATTGAACTACACCCGCGTAAACAAAAATCGGGATGACACGATTTGAACATGCGACCCCCTGGTCCCAAACCAGGTGCTCTACCAAGCTGAGCTACATCCCGATACTAAAAAAATAATGGCGCGCCCTGAGAGATTCGAACTCCCGGCCTTTTGATTCGTAGTCAAACGCTCTATCCAGCTGAGCTAAGGGCGCAAAAATATTGGAGCGGAAGACGGGAATCGAACCCGCGACCCTCGCCTTGGCAAGGCGATGCTCTACCGCTGAGCCACTTCCGCAAATAAAGGATGCGCGTGGAGGGACTTGAACCCCCACGTCAAAGACGCTAGATCCTAAGTCTAGTGCGTCTGCCAATTCCGCCACACGCGCATATGATGGTGAGTCATGAAGGGCTCGAACCTTCGACACCCTGATTAAAAGTCAGGTGCTCTGCCAACTGAGCTAATGACTCATACTAAAATGGCTGGGGATATAGGATTTGAACCTATGCATGACGGAGTCAAAGTCCGTTGCCTTACCGCTTGGCTAATCCCCAATAAAAATATGGTGGAGGCTGAGGGGATCGAACCCCCGACCCTCTGCTTGTAAGGCAGATGCTCTCCCAGCTGAGCTAAGCCTCCAACTATATGACCCGTAGGGGATTCGAACCCCTGTTACCTCCGTGAAAGGGAGGTGTCTTAACCCCTTGACCAACGGGCCCCATTTCCAAAGCTCTCAACCGGGATCGAACCGGTGACCTCATCCTTACCATGGATGCACTCTACCTACTGAGCTATGAGAGCAAATGGCTCCCCGAACAGGGCTCGAACCTGTGACAACTCGATTAACAGTCGAGTGCTCTACCAACTGAGCTATCAGGGAATAATATGCATTTGCAGGGCAAATGCAATTCATCGTACAACGTCCACATGCAGAGCCTGTTTTCTATGTATGATGAAAGAGTTCGCTTGGCGGCGTCCTACTCTCCCAGGACCCTGCGGTCCAAGTACCATCGGCGCTAGAGGGCTTAACGGTCGTGTTCGGGATGGGTACGTGTGGAACCCCTCCGCCATCGCCACCAAACGCATAGCTTAGCTTACATTTCAGAGATCGTTCTCTGAAAACTAGATTCGAAACGAAACATGCGAATTATCACTTGCTATTGGATAAGCCCTCGACCGATTAGTACTGGTCAGCTCCATGCATTGCTGCACTTCCACCCCCAGCCTATCTACCTCGTCGTCTTCAAGGGGTCTTACATACTGGGAAATCTCATCTTGAGGGGGGCTTCACGCTTAGATGCTTTCAGCGTTTATCCCGTCCGTACATAGCTACCCAGCGGTGCTCCTGGCGGAACAACTGGTACACCAGCGGTACGTCCATCCCGGTCCTCTCGTACTAAGGACAGCTCCTCTCAAATTTCCTACGCCCACGACAGATAGGGACCGAACTGTCTCACGACGTTCTGAACCCAGCTCGCGTACCGCTTTAATGGGCGAACAGCCCAACCCTTGGGACCTACTTCAGCCCCAGGATGCGATGAGCCGACATCGAGGTGCCAAACCTCCCCGTCGATGTGGACTCTTGGGGGAGATAAGCCTGTTATCCCCAGGGTAGCTTTTATCCGTTGAGCGATGGCCCTTCCATGCGGTACCACCGGATCACTAAGCCCGACTTTCGTCCCTGCTCGACTTGTAGGTCTCGCAGTCAAGCTCCCTTATGCCTTTGCACTCTTCGAATGATTTCCAACCATTCTGAGGGAACCTTTGGGCGCCTCCGTTACTCTTTAGGAGGCGACCGCCCCAGTCAAACTGCCCACCTGACACTGTCCCCGCACCGGATTACGGTACCAGGTTAGAACCTAGATACGATCAGGGTGGTATCCCAACGTTGCCTCCACGCAAGCTGGCGCTCACGTTTCAAAGGCTCCCACCTATCCTGTACAGATCGTACCCAAATTCAATATCAAGCTGCAGTAAAGCTCCATGGGGTCTTTCCGTCTTGTCGCGGGTAACCTGCATCTTCACAGGTATTAAAATTTCACCGGATCTCTCGTTGAGACAGCGCCCAAGTCGTTACGCCATTCGTGCGGGTCAGAATTTACCTGACAAGGAATTTCGCTACCTTAGGACCGTTATAGTTACGGCCGCCGTTTACTGGGGCTTCGGTTCACAGCTTCGGATTGCTCCTAACCACTCCCCTTAACCTTCCAGCACCGGGCAGGCGTCAGCCCGTATACTTCGCCTTACGGCTTCGCACAGACCTGTGTTTTTGCTAAACAGTCGCTTGGGCCTTTTCACTGCGGCCCCCTCGTGCTATTCACACTACCGGGGCACCCCTTCTCCCGAAGTTACGGGGTCATTTTGCCGAGTTCCTTAACGAGAGTTCTTCCGCGCGCCTTAGAATACTCTTCTCGCCTACCTGTGTCGGTTTGCGGTACGGGCACCATCACCTGGCTAGAGGCTTTTCTTGGCAGTGTGAGATCATGACCTTCGCTACTATAATTTTCGCTCCCCATCACAGCTCAGCCTTACAATGTGCGGATTTGCCTACACATCAGCCTTACTGCTTAGACGGACATCCATCAGTCCGCGTCACTACCCTACTGCGTCCCCCCATTGCTCATAACGGCTTACGGTGGTACAGGAATTTCGACCTGTTGTCCTTCGACTACGCCTTTCGGCCTCGCCTTAGGTCCCGACTTACCCTGAGCGGACGAGCCTTCCTCAGGAACCCTTAGGCTTTCGGCGGATCAGATTCTCACTGATCTTTTCGTTACTCATACCGGCATTCTCACTTGTATAATGTCCAGCGCTCCTTACGGTACACCTTCAACCCTTATACAACGCTCCCCTACCCCTGATGCAAAGCATCAAGCCATAGCTTCGGTGGTGTGTTTAGCCCCGTTACATTTTCGGCGCAGAGTCACTCGACCAGTGAGCTATTACGCACTCTTTCAATGATGGCTGCTTCTAAGCCAACATCCTGGTTGTCTGTGCAACTCCACATCCTTTCCCACTTAACACACACTTGGGGACCTTAGCTGATGGTCTGGGCTGTTTCCCTTTTGACAATGGATCTTAGCACTCACTGTCTGACTCCCGGAAGTAAGTCTATGGCATTCGGAGTTTGACTGAGCTTGGTAACCCTTGCGGGCCCCGCACCCAATCAGTGCTCTACCTCCACGACTCTGTTTTCCGAGGCTAGCCCTAAAGCTATTTCGGGGAGAACCAGCTATCTCCGAGTTCGATTGGAATTTCTCCGCTACCCCCACCTCATCCCCGCATTTTTCAACATGCGTGGGTTCGGGCCTCCAGTGCGTGTTACCGCACCTTCACCCTGGACAGGGGTAGATCACCCGGTTTCGGGTCTACGTCCACGTACTAAGTCGCCCTATTCAGACTCGCTTTCGCTGCGGCTCCGGCTCTTCACCTTAACCTTGCACGGGAACGTAACTCGCCGGTTCATTCTACAAAAGGCACGCCATCACCCCTAAAACGGGCTCTGACTTTTTGTAAGCACACGGTTTCAGGTTCTATTTCACTCCCCTTCCGGGGTGCTTTTCACCTTTCCCTCACGGTACTGCTTCACTATCGGTCGCTAGGAAGTATTTAGCCTTGGCAGATGGTCCTGCCGGATTCATACGGGGTTTCACGTGCCCCGCACTACTCGGGATCCGTCTCGGAGGGAACCAACTTTCAACTACAGGGCTTTTACCTTCTTTGGCGGGCCTTTCCAGACCTCTTCGCTTAACCGGTTCCTTTGTAACTCCATGTGAGACGTCCCACAACCCCAAAGAGCAAGCTCTCTGGTTTGGGCTTCTCCGCGTTCGCTCGCCGCTACTGACGGAATCACTATTGTTTTCTCTTCCTCAGGGTACTTAGATGTTTCAGTTCCCCTGGTATGCCTCTGCATAACCTATGTATTCAGTTATGAGTAACTGGAAATTACCCCAGCTGGGTTTCCCCATTCGGACACCCCCGGATCAAAGCTTGCTTACAGCTCCCCGAGGCAGTTTCGTTGTTCGCCACGTCCTTCATCGGCTCCTAGCGCCTAGGCATCCTCCGTGTGCTCTTAGTAGCTTAACCATTTTGTTCCGGTTTCGGTCGCTCGCTTCCCTTGTTTTGCTTGCGCAAAGCCAAAAGTCGCTCTCACCCGATACCATCACAAAAGCAATTTAACTACCTTTATACACTTGACTTGTTTGCACAAGTTCAGCTTAAAGGAATGTTCTAATTCGCGTTTGTTTCGTTTCGATATCTAGTTTTCAAAGAACAAACTTGTAAATCATTTTGGTGGAGCCAAGCGGGATCGAACCGCTGACCTCCTGCTTGCAAGGCAGGCGCTCTCCCAGCTGAGCTATGGCCCCATATAAAGTTTAAAGGTATAGATGGTGGGCCCTGGTGGACTCGAACCACCGGCCTCACCCTTATCAGAGGTGCGCTCTAACCAACTGAGCTAAGGGCCCACATTACATATACTATTTGAACCCAAAATGGGTTACGCTTGGCGGCGTTCTACTCTCCCAGGACCCTGCGGTCCAAGTACCATCGACGCTGAAGGGCTTAACGGTCGTGTTCGGGATGGGAACGTGTGGAACCCCTTCGCTATCGCCACCAAACGTTTGAGAGTTTGAGCTCTCAAAACTGAGCAACGAGTGAGTTGCTTGTGCTCTTCATTTCATCCACACCGAAGTGACGGACCGAAATGAATCGCTGTTGCAGGTTCTAAGAACCTGCGTATTTGAATGTTTCCGTTGCAGGAAACGATTCTCCATAGAAAGGAGGTGATCCAGCCGCACCTTCCGATACGGCTACCTTGTTACGACTTCACCCCAATCATCTATCCCACCTTCGGCGGCTGGCTCCTTGCGGTTACCCCACCGACTTCGGGTGTTATAAACTCTCGTGGTGTGACGGGCGGTGTGTACAAGACCCGGGAACGTATTCACCGCGGCATGCTGATCCGCGATTACTAGCAATTCCGACTTCATGCAGGCGAGTTGCAGCCTGCAATCCGAACTGAGACCGGCTTTGTTGGGATTGGCTCCATCTCGCGATTTCGCAGCCCGTTGTACCGGCCATTGTAGTACGTGTGTAGCCCAGGTCATAAGGGGCATGATGATTTGACGTCATCCCCACCTTCCTCCGGTTTGTCACCGGCAGTCTATCTAGAGTGCCCACCCGAAGTGCTGGCAACTAAATATAAGGGTTGCGCTCGTTGCGGGACTTAACCCAACATCTCACGACACGAGCTGACGACAACCATGCACCACCTGTCTTGAATGTTCCGAAGAAAAGGTACATCTCTGCACCGGTCATTCAGATGTCAAGACCTGGTAAGGTTCTTCGCGTTGCTTCGAATTAAACCACATACTCCACTGCTTGTGCGGGTCCCCGTCAATTCCTTTGAGTTTCAGTCTTGCGACCGTACTCCCCAGGCGGAGTGCTTAATGTGTTAACTTCGGCACCAAGGGTATCGAAACCCCTAACACCTAGCACTCATCGTTTACGGCGTGGACTACCAGGGTATCTAATCCTGTTTGCTCCCCACGCTTTCGCGCCTCAGCGTCAGTTACAGCCCAGAGAGTCGCCTTCGCCACTGGTGTTCCTCCACATATCTACGCATTTCACCGCTACACGTGGAATTCCACTCTCCTCTTCTGCACTCAAGTCACCCAGTTTCCAGTGCGATCCGGGGTTGAGCCCCGGGATTAAACACCAGACTTAAATGACCGCCTGCGCGCGCTTTACGCCCAATAATTCCGGACAACGCTTGCCCCCTACGTATTACCGCGGCTGCTGGCACGTAGTTAGCCGGGGCTTTCTTCTCAGGTACCGTCACCTTGAGAGCAGTTACTCTCCCAAGCGTTCTTCCCTGGCAACAGAGCTTTACGATCCGAAAACCTTCATCACTCACGCGGCATTGCTCCGTCAGGCTTTCGCCCATTGCGGAAGATTCCCTACTGCTGCCTCCCGTAGGAGTCTGGGCCGTGTCTCAGTCCCAGTGTGGCCGATCACCCTCTCAGGTCGGCTACGCATCGTCGCCTTGGTGAGCCGTTACCTCACCAACTAGCTAATGCGCCGCAGGCCCATCCCCAAGTGACAGATTGCTCCGTCTTTCCAGTTCCCTTCAGGCGAAGAAAACAATTATTCGGTATTAGCTACCGTTTCCGGTAGTTGTCCCAAACTTGAGGGCAGGTTGCCTACGTGTTACTCACCCGTCCGCCGCTAACTATCAGAGAAGCAAGCTTCTCTTCAAGTCCGCTCGACTTGCATGTATTAGGCATGCCGCCAGCGTTCGTCCTGAGCCAGGATCAAACTCTCCAATAAAGTATTGAAAAGAGCGATAAGCTCATTTTGAATCTGACGAGATTAAAAATCTCATTTGTGCTCCAGTCGATCCAAGCCAAGGCTTGTTTCAAACTTTCGCGTTCATTCTGCAAGCAGAATGTTTACTCACTCGTTGTTCAGTTTTCAAAGATCAAACATTCAATTTAGTGCTGTTTTTCATGTTGTCGTCGTTTCAGCGGCGACTTTTATAATATATCATGTTGAAGTTCTCTTTGCAAGCATTATTTTTTCGATTATTTTCAATCGCTTTATTTTCATGCTTGTTTCCGTGAACCGCTCCTAAAAAAGGAACGAAAATTAATTTACCATATGAAATTAGAAAGGTCAACCCTTTTTCGACAAAAAGTATGAACCCCTCAGCAATTTCACATTCTCATAGTTCAGAGGTACAGCACCCGCTATGAAGAGCCGCACCTCCCTTCCACTACTGTAAATCGAATATATGACCAGCTTCAGCATTATGGCTTCGACTTTTTCAGCTTCCCACCTCTGGCGTACTTGGACAACTCTTTTGGCGGGGCAAAGCGTGCATACATGCGGAACACAGTCTTATATCGGCTCGCGATAGCATATTTGATCTCTTGGTCAAGACGATTATCACTTAGATCGAAAAGCATCTCATCTAATTCTTTACGCAGCACATAGTCTAGTTCCTTGCATTCCTTCTCGTTAAACAACATACCCAGCATTAGAGTTCTCCTTTTTGTGCATAGCCTCTTTATCACACTTACACAAGTTTCATGCAACACCCCGTGCATTCTCGCTTTTGTGGGTGCTGCTGAAACCCGTTTTATTGTTATGGTCAACTTTCTGAAAATTTATGAATGCCAACCATCACAAAATTTTATCCTCTCACCAGAGTATACGTAAGTGTGCTTTCGATGATTGCTGCAACAAGAAGCAAGATGACAACCCAAAAGGATGCCGTTAGCGTCCTATTCATGAATGCTCTCCACCGGGTACCCATCGTATTTCGCTTGTCACTTCCAAGTTGTGCAAGGCTTTTGATAACCAGACCACCAAACTTCAGTCCGAAGGCGCAAGCAATGATAATGACCGGAATCTCAATAATGCCATGCGGAAGTAAACCTTTAACCACAATATCATAGAAGCTTGCTCCATAATTCATCGTGGTGTGCACCACAAATCCAAGGACCATCCCATTGATCAGCAGGAAGATGACAGGCAGAATTCCGAAGAATATACCGGCATAGATAACAAGTACACTTTTGATGGCATTATTGAAAAAGATGAACAGGAAAAAGTTCCATTGCACATTGCCCCCCTGCTCCAAGCGTTCACTGACTTCACGTAATCCTCCGATTTGGTTCAACAACAGTTCTTCCAGTGGCCCTGTACTCACCCATCCTGCCCCTATACCAACAGCAAATAAAACTACGGACCAGATTAATGCACTGCGGATGGAACCAAGATCTCTAAGAAATGTACTGAATTTTAACATAATAACCTCCTGTAGAATCTAAAATGATGGACAAACAAGGATCAGTGACGAATAACTGGGCAGTACGAGCATACATTGGAGAGTAAACAAGCATTTCTTATGGGAGAGGGGCGCTTATTGAAATGAACTCGTTCTATGTATTTAGCGGCAAAAAGATTAAACGGTACCTGATTGTCCTCGTTGCTGCCATCTTTGCGATCGGTATTATCTATCTGGAGAGAGGCAATGTCTCCGTATTCTCGGAGGAGGCACCATCCGCCGTCTACAGCGTTCCAACCGAGAAGAAGGTAATCGCACTTACCTTTGACATTAGCTGGGGGGATAAACGGACGGAGCCAATTCTGAAAGTTCTTCAGGAGAATAAAGTGCAGAAGGCAACCTTTTTCCTTTCCTCCCCCTGGAGCAAGACACACCCCGAAATTGTTACTGCCATCAAAGAGGCAGGATATGAAATTGGCAGCCATGGTCACAGACATGAGAACTACAGCAGCCTGACTGAGGAAGAAATTCGCAAAGAAATTTCGACAGCTCATAGCATTTTAACCGATTTAACGGGAAAAGAACCGAAATTACTACGTCTGCCCAACGGGGACTTTGACAAGCGAGTGCTTCAGGTAGCCAATAGTCTGAATTATCAGGTAGTGCAGTGGGATACCGACTCCTTGGATTGGAAAAACCCTGGTGTACAGACCATTGTTGATCGCGTGGTTAGTAAAGCACATCCGGGTGACATCGTACTGCTGCATGCAAGCGATTCCTCCAAACAAACGCATGAAGCACTACCTGTCATTATCGACAAGTTAAAAAACCAGGGCTATGAATTCGTTACCGTCTCGGAACTGCTGAACCATTCTAGTGTCGAGGGCAAAGAAGTTCGTGACCAAGCCAGCGGTCAATGATTACTAGATCATTTGAGCCATAGCTCAAATAGGTGCGTAAAAGTTGAAAAGAGCTAACCAGGTTAGCTCTTTTTGGTATGTTTTTTATACAAAATGAATTCTATGCTCGGCTTTCTTTCAACTGTTCTGCCTTTACACTTACACTCCGGTTCGTCGATACATCCACCAGCCTGTGCAATATCAGCATTTGGTATGCATTACATAGGAGCAAAGGAACCACAATAAATATGGTTGCAGCATTCACATCAATACGTAATACGCCGATCGTCTCCACTATGGTGACGGCAATCATGAAAAAGAGTGTAGGTACAAGCGCGGAGATATGAGTCAGCTTTACTTTAACGTAAGCGGTAACAATTGCAGCTGCCAAAATAATGATACCTAACACAATATCCGATATGCGTTCCCGGTCTCCCCCAACAAACAGGCGTAAAAACATCACGTCAAGCAGGGCTAACACCGTTAGTACAATCTGCACGATCTGCCAACCGCGCTTTGGAAATACACCTTTACCCATATAATTCAATATCAGATATGCAAAGAAACCCATTTGTGAATACACGCTGATCATAACCCCTGATCCAAATAAGATCAAAAGATACAGAAGAAAATCATTCAATCCATTTGTTTTCTCCCCGTTCACCAGCATCATAATCAATCCTGTACCCAATGCTCCCGCTGCCCCAATAAGCAAGGCTGTCCAAAACAGGAAAAACCATCTACGTAAATTCAAAAGTTTTCCACCCCCGAGTGTTTATTTTACCAACCTTCTCAGCAAAAAACCATCATTGCTCAACATATTTCCCCCTTTCCCATCACATACTACATCCAGTATCTAATCAAGGAGGGATTGTACACATGAAACGGCCTTTGTGGCAGCTATGCTGTGTCGTACTGGGGCTATCCGTCATGCTTGCCGGCTGCGGTTCAGATCAGAGTTCTTCGCCTCCTCAGGGCAGTTATAAAGAGATGAAAACAATGGTTGTAGATATTTTGAAAAGTGACGAAGGCAAGAAAGCGGTGGAGGAAGCTCTTACAGGTCAAAGCTCATCCAGCGGAAGCAGCGGTTCTGAAGAAGGCGGCGGTTCGGGTGGTGCTTCAGGATCCATTGGTATGAAAATGTTAATGCCTGTGCAATCTTCGGAACAAATACGTATTGCAGTAAAAGATACCATCACAGCTCCCGAATATAAGAAGGAATTCGAAAAGATCATGACCGATCCGCAGTTTGCGGGTGAATTTGCCAAAGTGATCAACGCACAAAGTAAACAACTTCATATGCAATTGATTAAAGATCCCACATATCAAAAGTCTGTTGAAGACATCATGAAGTCACCTGAGGTATCCAAGATGTTCATGGATATGACGAAGACTCCCGATTATCGTAAACAGACGATGACTGTCATGCAGGAAGTGATGCAAAACCCGTTGTTCCGTATGGAAGTACTCACTTTGCTTAAAAAGGTTGTGCAGGAGGAATTACAACCCAAAGTAGAAAGTGGCGGACAACAGGGGCAAGAGCAAGGCGGACAGCAAGAGGGTCAGGGCGAAGGTGGTGGTGATGGCGGAGATGGTGGAAGCAGTGGAGATTCGGGCGGCGGATCATAAACAGTAGGTGTTAATACGCACCACAGATACTGAAAAGCCTGCATCCAAATGGACGCAGGCTTTATTTGTATTTATAACACTCATACCATTAGAATTTGGATTCAATGGACCGGGCAACTTCATCGTAGATAGCCCCTATACGGGAATCTGCTTTGTAAACCGAAGGTGAGAAATCAGGCTCGGAAGGATGATTATCCGGCGTGCCTAATGGAATCTGGGCAAGCAGGCTTGTATGCAGACTTTCCGCAAGTCTTCCCCCGCCTCCACGACCAAAGACATAATCCTTCTCTCCGCAACTGCCACACTCATAATACGCCATATTCTCAACCACACCAAGTAACTCATGATCGGTCTGAATGGCCATCGCACCCGCACGTGCTGCGACAAAAGCTGCCGTTGCATGCGGCGTGGTAACGATGATTTCCTTACTCTGTGGCAACATCTGATGCACATCCAAAGCAACATCTCCCGTACCTGGTGGCAAATCCAGTAATACATAATCCAATTCGCCCCACTGGACATCCGTAAAGAATTGACGAAGCATCCGACCTAGCATGGGTCCACGCCAGATTACCGGGTTGTTTTCCCGAATAAAGAAGCCCATCGACATGACTTTGACGCCAAAACGTTCAACCGGTTGAATAACGCCATCTTCAACGACCGGATATTCTTCAATCCCCATCATGTCGGGTACACTGAAGCCATAGATATCCGCATCAATTAAGCCCACTTTCTTGCCTTGACGTGCCAAGGCTGCAGCCAGATTAACGGTTACCGTTGATTTACCAACGCCACCTTTACCACTGGCCACAGCAATAAAACGAACACCTGATTCAGGACTTAACAGCTCATGTCCATCCAGACCCGCTGCGTGACCTTTTACGAGCACTTCGTCCCGATCTGGCTCATTATCGGGTTGTCCCATATTCAGGCTCTCACGATCATGCTCAGAAGCTGCACGCACACGAATATGTACATCCTTCAGTCCGTGCTGGGACAACAGATTACGCGCTGCATCACTCAAAGCTGTTGTATCCTCAGGTCGATTTTCGAGTGTCACTATGGTCAGAGCCACATGATTTTCTTTCACCATAATATCTCGAAACCATTCCAGTTCGGTCAGACTTACTCCCAATTGTGGTTCTTGTAATGGCTGTAATAGTTCAAGTATCTGTTCTTTTGATAACATCAGACAGCACCTCAGCTTTATCTATTGGCATGTAATTAGGTATGCTGATCCAATTATATCATTACCTTTCTTGTTCTGACTAACTTTTAGGCCGTTCTCCTGAGGAATATCTGAGAATTCCATTATAGATCGATGCAGCTACCTTGCGTTGATAAGCTTCGTCAGCAAGCATACGTGCCTCTTCCGGATGAGAAAGGAAACCCACTTCTACCAGCGCTGAAGGGATCTTCAGAGCCTGTAACAGATAAACCGTATTCACCGTTTTGGCGATTCGATCTGTATTCTCCAGATTACGAACCATCTCTTGTTGAAGCAGATTAGCCAAACCTTCGTTATCCGGATGGTTAGTTGTATAGAAAACCTGCGCTCCACTCCATCGGTTGGATGGGACACTGTTCATGTGAATGCTGATAAAGAGATCTGCTTGCTTATCCTCTATCCGTCGTACTCTTTGTTTCAAATCTTCCGTCTTGCGTTTGGAGTACCCCTTGGTGTCCGATTCCGCCAAATCAGTGTCTATTTCTCGTGTCATAACCACTAAGGCCCCTGCCTGTTGCAAATAATCTCTCACATACAGGGCGATAGACAGGTTGATATCTTTTTCAATAACCCCCTGTTTACTTACCGCTCCTCCATCTGGACCTCCGTGTCCTGCATCAATGGCAATGACTTTACCCGCCATCGGCAAACTCCAATAACCTGACGTCTTAGCGGAAGGCAGTTCATAGGACATTACCGCCACTAACATGGCCAGTAGACAGAGACTCAGCATGACCCTTTTGATTGTTTTTAGCCTAATCCAGACTACAAAGTGTTTCCCCATATTTTTACGCATAAAAAAACCACCTCGTCCCTATAAATGACTCTAATCATCTATATGGGACAAGATGGACAAATATACCGCTAGGACCGGACTTGCTCCGCCATTCCTTCAATCAGCACCTCAGCTACCTCAGGACGTGTAAATTCAGGTGGAGGGCACTGGCCGTCACGGAGCAACCCGCGTACTTTGGTGCCGGAAAGCGCCATGTGATGTTCTTTATCATGTGGGCAAGTTTTGCTGGATGCCATGTTTCCACATTTGGTACAGAAGAAACTATGTTCGAAGAACAACGGAGTAATCCCCAGTTCCTCTGCTGTAAAGTTAGTAAAGATCTCCTGTGCTTCATATGTTCCATAATAATCACCAACACCCGCATGGTCACGACCAACAATAAAGTGGGTACACCCGTAATTTTTGCGAACCATCGCATGGAAAATAGCTTCACGTGGACCGGCATACCGCATGGCTGCGGGGAACACACCAAGAAACGCACGATCAGCCGGGTAATAGTTCTCCAGTAATACCAGATAACTCTTCATCCGAACATCTGCAGGTACATCGTCCGACTTCGTCTCTCCAACAAGCGGATTCAGGAAGAGTGCATCTACAATCTCCATAGCGCTCTTCTGAATGTATTCATGAGCCCGATGGACCGGATTACGTGTCTGAAAACCAACTACGGTCTTCCAACCCTTCTCCTGAAAAATCTTCCGGGTATCTGCAGGATCATAATAGAATTCCTCAAATTTCGAAGGTTTTGGACGGTTCAACACTTGGATTGGACCTCCTACGTATGTTGCAGGACGCTCCAAAAGTTTTTTAACGCCCGGGTGCTCGGGATCATCTGTTTTGAATACACGCCGGGCTTCTTCACCCTGATCCACCTGGTATATACTTTGGACTTCGAGCAATCCATAAGTGACTCCATCTTGGTCACCAACAAGTTTCACACGTTCACCAATCTGGAGGGATGCGGCTTGTTTATCGTCAACAGCAAGTGTAATCGGTATACTCCAGACTGTTCCATCGGCGAGACGCATGCGAGACACCACCGAAAGGTAATCTTCCTCATTCAAGAAACCTTGAAGTGGTGAGAACGCACCTACACCAATTAGATCCAAATCTGATATCGTCCAAGTATTAATACGCAAAGAAGATAAGTTTTTACTGTCTTGTAACAATTGCTCCCGTTCTTCTCCTTGTACGATACGTTCAACCAACGTACCTCCATGAGGCAGAATCGATGTCATCTTGTCAGCTCCTTGTATATCTATTATTTATGAAGGCCACATTCCGTTTTATCATTACCAGACCAGCGTCCGGCACGTGGGTCCTCTCCAGGCATAACTTGACGTGTGCAATGCTCACAACCAATACTTGGGTAGTTCTGATCATGAAGAGGGTTATATACAACGTTATTGTCACGAATATATTGCCATACATCCTCAGTCGTCCAGTGAGCAATCGGATTAAACTTCATCAGGCCAAATTTGGAATCATACTCAACCTTCTTTGAGTTTGCACGAGTTGGTGCTTGATCTCTGCGGATACCTGTAATCCATGCATCATACTGAGAAAGAATACGTGTTAACGGTTCGACTTTGCGAATGTTACAGCACCCATTGGGATCAGACTTCCACAACTCTTCACCGTGCTCAGCTGCCTGCTCTTCCGGAGTAATCTTAGGTGACACACGTACAAATTCAAGGTTGTAGTTCTCCTGCATCTTATCACGTGTTTCGTATGTTTCTTTAAAGTGAAAATCTGTATCCAGATAAAAAATATCTGTGGATGGGCTGATTTTCTGCACCATATCTACAAGTACAACATCTTCTGCACCAAAACTACATGCAAAAGTGATATTTGGGAATGTTTCAATAGCATACCGAATAATATCCTCTGGACTGGCATGTTCCAGTTCCTCTGCCTTCGTCCGTGCCAAATCTTCTTTCTCCAACAAGTTCATCTGTGAATTTCCCCCATTCTGCATTTCAATACACCTAAAGCCGACTAATCTAATATGAATTATGTTTAGTATAAATCTTTCATTGGGGATGTCAATGCCTGCCATATGGTAAAATAAATCAGTTTTTGACCCTTTTTGATTGCCGCTATTACACAATATTTTGGTTCAATTTATCCATTTCTCTGTTAATGAGATAAAAACAATGATATTGGCCCAGGTCATTAGACAGGTAAAAATACATCGCTTAGCCTGGGAAACCTTTGCTGTTACTGGGTTTGGACAGTTCTTGTCGTCAAGAACAACATCAAAAAATCACTGGGCGATTGAAGTTGAAGGAAGAAAAGCTAAAGTTTTAAGGGGAGCAACGTTGCGAATTTTAGCTGTTGATATGTAAGAGACTTTTATCGTTTCCATAAGAAATACTGATAAGGTTTGCACCAAAGAATTAAGTACAAAAACAGTAAGCCGAGTGCATTCAAGAAATCCCTCGTGAGTTCTAATCGATGACTTTATAGGAGCTGTTATAAAATGTGTGGTGAGCGATGGGTATGAGAGTATTCAATGATCTAAACGATTAGAGAGGTTCAGTAAGATGTAGATGTATCAACGTACATATTATAGGACTGTATTGAGGGACATTAAGAGCACAATGAAAAGGCAATGAAGGAAAAATGCACAAGCACGGGGAGAGACATCAGAGATATGAGAGCTATCGCACAAACTAATATAATATATGGCGTGATGGTCATGAATATATAAAAAAGCCTTTGACCGAGGCCAAAGGCTTTTAATATTAACGTTTGGAGAACTGAGGTGCGCGACGAGCCGCTTTAAGACCGTATTTTTTACGCTCTTTCATACGTGGGTCACGAGTCAGGAATCCTGCTTTTTTCAGGGATGCACGGTATTCCGGATCTGCTTTGAGCAGAGCGCGGGAGATACCATGACGGATTGCGCCGGCTTGACCGGAGATTCCGCCACCATGAGCAATAACAAGAACGTCATAGTTGTTGAGCGTTTCTGTCAAGTTCAGTGGTTGTTTTACGATCAGTTTGAGTGTTTCCAAACCGAAGTATTCATTAATATCACGTTTATTGATGACAATGCGTCCTTCACCCGGTACAAGGCGAACACGTGCTACCGAATGTTTACGACGACCTGTCCCATAGTATTGTACTTGTGCCATGAAACTGTCCTCCTTTTAATTAACCGCGAAGTTCGTAAACTTCTGGTTTTTGTGCTGCATGTGGATGCTCAGTGCCTCTGTACGCTTTAAGTCTCAACTTCATTTTCTCGCCCATGCGAGTTTTAGGAAGCATACCGCGAACAGCCAATTCCAACATACGCTCAGGTTTGTTTTTAACCATCTCTTCAGCTGTAGTTACTTTCAAACCACCTGGGTGCATTGAGTGACGGTAGTATTTTTTACCTTGCATTTTCTTACCAGTCAATACGATTTTCTCAGCATTGATGATAACAACGAAATCGCCAGTGTCCACATGTGGAGTGAATTGTGGCTTGTGTTTGCCGCGAATCAAAGCTGCTGCTTCGCTCGCCAAACGTCCGAGGGTTTTGCCTTCAGCATCAATGATGTGCCATTGGCGCTCAACTTCGTTAGGCTTCGCCATGTACGTAGTACGCATGAAAAGTTCCTCCTTAAAATGTTCAAAATCATCATTTTCATTTATCTTCGTTCGTTAAGTTATAACTTTAGGTGTTGATGGATTGTAAATTTGATGTGAAACTCTTAATTGGGGCTGTGGGAAAGCCATTAAGAAAACACAACTTTTATATTACATGATAGGCGATTAAATCGCAAGTGTTAATTAAGCTTTTCACTCACCAAATTTAATCTTTTTTGTATTCAAGATCCCAGAGCATTAAACCGCAGCTAACTGCAGTAGGTCCTGCAGCAGATCGATTACATGCAGCAATCATTTTTGGTACATCAGAGGCTTTCCGTTTGCCCACTCCGATCTCCAGCAGTGTCCCTACAATGATACGAACCATATGCTGCAAAAAGCCGTTACCACTCACATAAATGTGAATGACACCCTGATCGCGCGGATGGTCTCTGCACATTGATCGGTCCACTTCCATCCATGCTTCGTACACCGAACGGACATGATTCTCTTTCTGAGACTTGCGTGAAGCAAAAGAGGTAAAATCATACGTCCCTATGAAATGTCGTAAGCCCTCCTGCATTGCCATAATATCAAGCTTCGCATGATGATGATATTGCAGTCTTCTGTTGAATACATCCGGAAATTGATTCGCATTGACTGTATAACGATACGTTTTCTTTTTCGCTGCATAGCGAGAATGAAAATCAGCCGAAACTTCAATCGCATCAATAACGACAATATCGGAGGGTAATCTGGAGTTGAGTGCAATACACCAACGTTCAATCGGGATCTGGGACTCCGTAGGAAAATTGAAGATTTGTCTGCGGGCGTGAACACCTGCATCTGTTCGGCCTGAACCTGTAATTTTAACCTTCTCACCGGTTAAAGCACGAATCGCATCTTCAAGATGATCCTGAATGGTATTCCCACCCGGCTGTACTTGGAAGCCGTAATAGGCAGTGCCATCATAAGTTAACGTCATACATAAGTTTCGCATTATTACCACACCTTTGTTCCATACTATACATATCCCTATCCCGAACAGCAAAAGAAGCCCCTTACGGAGCTTCTATTACAGCACGAATTCCGAAATGAAGAGAAAAAAAGGGTTAATCCAGAATCGTTGATTCTGTCCCCTTTCCTCATCTCATCTGTTTTACGCGCGGTCTACCAGTTCCAAGTAAACCATTGGCGCTGCGTCACCACGACGAGGTCCCAGTTTCAAGATACGAGTGTATCCACCTGGACGCTCAGCGTAACGACCGGACAATTCGCTAAACAGTTTTTGGATTGCATCTTGCTCACCATCGATAGTTTCGCGGCGAACATAAGCTGCCACTTGGCGACGGGCATGAAGATCTCCCTTTTTCGCTTTAGTGATCAGTTTTTCAGCAATAGAGCGAACCTCTTTTGCTTTCGCTTCAGTTGTCTGAATGCGTTCGTATAAGAACAGGTCGGTTACCAGGTCACGGAACAAAGCTTTACGTGCGCTGGAATTACGGCCCAACTTTTGGTATGCCATTGTTTTCCCTCCTTCACTTCAAGCACTCGGCTGTCTATTCTTCTGTACGGAGTCCCAAACCAAGTTCCTCAAGCTTCTCTTGAACTTCTTCCAAAGACTTGCGTCCGAGGTTACGGACTTTCATCATGTCTTCTTCCGTTTTCGTAGTCAGCTCTTGCACGGTATTAATACCGGCACGTTTGAGGCAGTTGTAGGAACGAACAGAGAGATCCAGCTCTTCGATCGTCATTTCGAGTACTTTTTCTTTTTTGTCTTCTTCTTTTTCGACCATGATTTCTGCATCTTTCGCTTCGTCTGTAAGACCCACGAAGAGCATCAAATGCTCAGTCAAAATTTTAGCGCCGAGGCTTACAGCCTCTTCAGGACGAATACTTCCATCAGTCCAAACTTCCAACGTGAGCTTATCATAGTTGGTCACTTGACCGACACGCGTATTTTCCACAGCGTAGTTAACGCGACTGATCGGGGTGAAGATGGAATCGACTGGGATGACGCCGATCGGCTGGTCATCGCGTTTATTCCGATCTGCCTGGACGTAGCCGCGACCGCGATTGGCAAAAATACGCATGTGAAGTCTCGAACCTGGTCCGAGCGTAGCAATGTGCAAATCCGGATTAAGGATTTCCACATCGGAGTCAGCACGGATATCTCCAGCCGTAATTGCTCCTTCGCCTTCAGCATCAATCTCGAGCACTTTCTCCTCGTCTGAATGAATCTTAAGCGACAAAGCTTTCAGGTTAAGAATAACCTCCGTTACATCTTCCATTACGCCAGGAACTGTAGCAAATTCATGCAGAACGCCATCGATTTGAACCGAAGACACTGCCGCACCCGGCAGTGACGAGAGCAAGATTCGGCGAAGCGAGTTTCCAAGCGTCGTACCGTATCCGCGCTCAAGCGGTTCTACTACGAATTTCCCATAGGTGCCATCATCGTTGACGTCTACCGTCTCAATTTTCGGCTTTTCGATTTCAATCACTGCAATACCCCTCCTTCAAAACGTCGGTCCTCTATGAAACATTTACCTTCTCTTGCGAAAACATGTAGTAGTATGCCTAAACAACCATTATTAGCAGATTGTGCCGGAAATATACCACACGCAGGGGCAAATCTCATTAGACACGACGACGTTTTGGAGGACGGCATCCGTTATGCGGGACTGGAGTTACGTCTTTGATCAGGTTAACTTCAAGACCAGCAGCTTGCAAAGAGCGGATCGCTGCTTCACGGCCTGCGCCTGGTCCTTTAACCATAACCTCAACGGCTTTCATCCCATGTTCCATTGCAGCTTTGGCAGCAGTCTCAGCAGCCATTTGTGCAGCAAACGGAGTCGATTTACGGGAACCTCTGAATCCGAGGCCGCCGGAGCTTGCCCACGAAATTGCGTTTCCGTGAGGATCCGTAATAGTAACGATAGTGTTATTGAAAGTGGAACGGATATGCGCCACGCCAGATTCAATATTCTTACGGTCACGACGTTTAGTACGTACGACTTTTTTCGGTTTAGCCATTTTCTCTTATCCCCCCTTATTATTTCTTCTTGTTCGCTACTGTACGACGAGGACCTTTACGAGTACGAGCATTCGTTTTCGTACGTTGTCCACGAACAGGCAGACCACGACGATGACGAACTCCACGGTAACAACCGATCTCCGTCAAACGTTTAATATTCAAAGAGATTTCTCGACGCAGGTCACCTTCTACTTTGACCTCTTTATCGATACTTTCACGCAATTTGCTGACTTCATCTTCCGTCAAATCACGAACACGAGTGTCCGGATTGATGCCTGTTGTGCTCAGAATTTTCTGGGAAGTCGTTTTACCGATTCCGAAAATATAAGTCAAGGCGATCTCAACGCGCTTATCACGTGGCAAATCCACACCAGATATACGTGCCATTTTACGCTACACCCCCTTCTTTAACCTTGTTTTTGTTTGTGTTTCGGATTTTCACAGATAACCATAACATTCCCTTTGCGGCGAATGACTTTGCACTTTTCGCAAATCGGCTTGACCGAAGGTCTTACCTTCATGTGAATTACCTCCTCAAAGTTTTGCTAAGCAAAACCCTCTTCGTAAGCATTGACCTTGTTCTACTATTGTAAAACCGGCTTCGAAGCTTTCGCAAGTTTTGCCGGGCAAAACCCGCTACATAAGCTTCACAGTTCATTGCAACTGTCTACTACTATTTACGGTAAGTTATGCGACCTTTTGTTAAATCATAAGGCGACAACTGAACAACTACTTTGTCTCCAGTCAGGATACGGATAAAGTGCATCCGCAGTTTTCCGGAAACGTGAGCGAGAATTTGATGACCGTTCTCAAGCTCAACCTTGAATGTTGCATTCGGTAGCGGTTCGAGAACCGTACCTTCCACTTCAATGACATCTTCCTTAGCCATTAGTCAGTCTCCTTTCTCTTCAGCTTGAATGTTGGTGGATTCCAGAAATGAATGAACCGCGTAACGGAGCTTTCCATTTGTCACCCGACCACTCTCGTTTAAACTGTTCACAACCTCGCTGCTAATCATGGGCTGGAGCTCAAGATGAAGAAGATTCTTCTTCTTTGGTTGATCAAACTTACGTTTGTCTCCATCCGCAATATATACGAACTTACCGTCCGCTATAGCAACAATTACTGCGGCTTGGTCCGCATTGCGGCCTTTACGGATCTTCACAAGTTGACCGAGCTGCGGATTAGACTGACTGTTCATGCCTCATCACCTACGCATTCAGTTTCGTGAAAATTTCCATACCATCTGGTGTAACTGCTACGGTGTGTTCAAAGTGTGCACATAACTTACCATCAACCGTGACGACAGTCCAGTTATCTTCCAACGTTTTCACATACCGTCTACCTACGTTAACCATCGGCTCTATGGCCAGCACCATGCCCGCTTTAAGCCGTGGTCCCCGATCGGGAAGACCATAGTTCGGAATCTGTGGTTCTTCGTGCAGATCTGCGCCTATGCCGTGACCGACATATTCACGAACTACGGAGAACCCTTCATCTTCAATATATTTCTGAATCGCATGAGATATTGTAAACAAGCGAACGTCCGGTTTTACCAGCGCCAGACCTGCGTATAACGAAGCCTCGGTAACGTCCAGAAGACGACGGGCTTCTTCGGAAATACGGCCGACCGGATAAGTCCAGGCGGAATCTCCATGATACCCCTGGTACTGCGCGCCAATGTCAAACGTAACGATATCGCCCTCGTTCAACTTGCGTTTGCCGGGAAATCCATGTACCAACTCTTCATTGACTGAAGCGCACACACTGGCAGGGAAACCGTTATAACCTTTGAAAGACGGCACAGCTCCTTGACTGCGGATATATTGATCAGCCATATGGTCAAGTTCTCCAGTCGTAATACCGGGAGCGATATGCTCTGCCAAGAGACGATGCGTTTCCGCAACAATTCTCCCTGCTTCCCTCATCAAGCCCAGTTCCGTTTCGGACTTACCAATGATCATCAATTAACCTCTCAGTAAGGACACGATTTCTTGAGAAACTTGATCGATATCCTGTTCTCCGTTCATTTGACGAAGAAGACCTTTAGTCTCATAGAACGTGAGGAGTGGTGCTGTTTTGTTGATATACTCGTCCAGTCGTGTACCTACACTCTCTTCATTATCATCAGAGCGTTGATACAACTCACCAGCGCATTTATCACAAATACCTTCCTGCTTAGGCGGATTGAATACCACATGATAAGTGGAACCACAGTTTTTACAAATTCGACGACCCGTCAAACGAGCGAGCAATTTGTTGCGATCCACTTTCAGGTTGATTACATGATCGAGACCTGAGTTCAATCGATCCAGAATGCCATCGAGCGCTTCTGCTTGCGAAAGGGTTCTTGGAAATCCGTCCAAGAGGAAACCTTCTCTGCAGTCAGGCTGCTGCAAACGTTCTTCAACGATGCCAATGGTTACATCATCTGGTACAAGCAATCCTTGATCCATATATTCCTTGGCTTTCATGCCAATGGGAGTTCCCTGTTTGATCGCGAGACGAAATGCATCGCCTGTTGAAATATGGGGAATACCGAACTCTTTCACGATGACGTCTGCTTGCGTTCCTTTTCCTGCCCCCGGAGGGCCCATGAATAGGATGTTCACGTTATGTCACTCCCTCCAAGACTACCCTACATCAACAAACAGCACAATAGGTGCCGGCAAGTAAATCTTCACTCGACCGGTACCTATTGCCTATTTATTGATAAAACCTTTGTAGTGGCGTTTGATCAATTGGCTTTCGATTTGCTTCATCGTATCCAGCGCAACACCGATAACGATCAGGAGGGATGTTCCTCCAATTTGCGCAGATTGAGGCAAACCAGACAGTGCCCCCAAGATTACAGGCAGAACGGAAATGACTGCCAAGAACATGGCACCGGCCATTGTCAAACGAGTCATGACACGGGTCAGATATTTCTCGGTTGCTTTACCCGGGCGAATGCCTGGGATGTAACCGCCGTTCTTTTTCATATTATCAGCCATCTGCTGTGGATTCATCTGTACGAAAGTATAGAAGAATGTGAAACCGAAGATCATCACGACATACAACAACATACCCAGAGGTTTGTGTGTAGTCAGGTTCTGTCCGATCCACTGTGCCCAAAGGCGATCTGCCCAGAAGTTGGCGATGATCGTCGGGAACATCAACAACGATGATGCGAAGATGACAGGGATAACACCTGCTGCATTAATTTTCAGCGGGATATGTGTATTCTGTCCACCGTACATTTTGTTACCTACGACACGTTTAGCGTACTGTACCGGAATTTTCCGAATCGCCTGCTGAATGTAAATGACCCCTATGATGATCAACACAATAACAATTGCGATGATAACACCTTTAAGAATATTCATAAACAGTTGGTCAGGTTGAATGAAGTCGGATTCGATCGTTTGTTTGATAATGTTAGGCACCGTAGATAGGATACCCGCAAAGATCAAGATCGAAATCCCGTTTCCTATGCCCTTCTCGGTGATCTGCTCACCAAGCCACATCAGGAATGAAGTACCGGCCGTAAGTACAATCGCGATCAAGATATAATCTGCAAATGTAGCGTTAGGAATCATGTCTGTATTGTACAAGCGGTTGAATCCGATCGACGTACCAAACGCTTGAATCAATGCCAGGCCAATCGTTAAATAACGGGTCAATTGTGCAGATTTCTTCTTACCTTGTTCACCTTGCTTTGCCCACTCCGCTAATTTAGGAATAACGTCCATGGAAAGCAACTGTACTATGATAGACGCAGTGATGTAAGGCACGATCCCGAGCGCAAATATCGAGAACTGGAAGAGCGCTCCACCCGAGAACGTATTGAGAAGTCCAAAAACTTCTTTACCCGCAGAATTTGTCGCTTCGAACACGTCTTTGTTAACTCCCGGTACGGGAACAAAGGAGCCGATGCGGTAAATGATCAGTACAAAAAGGGTAAATAATACCCTTTTGCGCAGATCTTCAACCCGCCAGATATTCTTTAGGGTCTTGAACATTAAATCACCTCGGTTGTACCGCCGGCAGCTTCAATTTTCTCAATAGCAGATTGAGAAAACTTGTTAGCTTTAACAGTCAGCTTCACAGTGACATCACCGTTACCCAGGATTTTGATTCCGGATTTAGCGTTTTTAACTACGCCGTTCGTCATCAAGAATTCTGGAGTTACTTCAGTACCCGCAGCAAAACTGTTCAGGTCTTCAGTATTCACAACTGCATATTCTTTGCGAGTTGGGTTTACAAAACCACGTTTTGGCAAGCGACGATACAATGGATTTTGTCCACCTTCGAAGCCTGGACGTACTCCACCGCCAGAACGAGAATTTTGTCCTTTGTGACCGCGACCTGATGTTTTACCTGTACCACTACTTGGACCGCGACCAAGACGTTTACGTTCTTTGCGGGATCCAGGAGATGGTGAAAGCTCATGTAACTTCATCGTTCGTTGCACCTCCTTAAAGATTTGTGGGATTAACCCGATATTAAGCTTCTACTTCTTTAACAGCAACCAAGTGGCTTACTTTGTTAATCATACCACGGATAGCAGGATTATCGTTTTGTACCACTTTGCTATTGATTTTGCGCAAACCCAATGTTTTCACAGTTGTTCTTTGCGTCTCCGGACGTCCGATCAAGCTGCGGACGAGGGTAATTTCTAATTTAGCCATGAGAATTCCCTCCTTAACCCAGAAGCTCTTCGACGGATTTTCCGCGCAGTTTAGCCACGTCTTCAGCACGCTTCAAACGGGACAAACCTTCCAAAGTCGCATTGACCATGTTCATGGAATTCGAAGAACCCAGAGATTTTGTCAAAATGTCACCTACACCAGCAAGTTCGAGAACCGCACGTACAGGACCACCAGCGATAACACCAGTACCTTCAGATGCTGGTTTCAACAGCACGCGTCCTGCGCCGAACTTACCTGTTACCAAGTGAGGAATCGATGTTCCTACGAGTGGAACGTGTACAAGGTTTTTCTTAGCGTCTTCAATACCTTTGCGAATTGCATCAGGTACTTCGCCCGCTTTACCGATACCAGCTCCAACCCAGCCGTTGCCGTCGCCGACTACAACCAGTGCGCTAAAGCTGAAACGGCGTCCGCCTTTTACTACTTTAGCTACGCGATTAATATTTACAACTCTTTCAGTCAGTTCCAAAGTATTCGGATCTACACGCAAGTCGTTAACCTCCTTTTGAAAAATATCTTAAAACTCAAGTCCTGCTTCACGAGCCGCTTCAGCCAATGCTGCGATACGACCATGGTACAGATAACCGCTACGGTCAAATACGATGTTGGAAACACCTTTGTCTTTCGCACGTTTAGCAACGAGTTCGCCAACTTTACGAGCTGATTCAACAGATGCACCATTTTTGATGTCAGTGCTCAACTCTTTGTCTACGGTAGACGCGGAAGCGATTGTTACACCAGCAACATCATCGATGATTTGAGCATACATATGTTTACCAGAACGGAATACGTTCAAACGAGGACGTGCTGCCGTTCCTTGGATTTTCTTACGAACACGAAGGTGTCTTTTCAGACGAGCCTTATTTTTATCTGGTTTCGTAATCATCTCAAAGATTCACTCCTTTCAGGTTACCTCGCTGGCTTCAAAGCAGAAGCCACGGGGTATATTAGAAACACACGAAGCAAGCAAGCCGAAAGCCGCGCAAAGGCGGTAAGAGAAATCTTATTTCTTCTTACCGGCTTTACCTTCCTTACGGATGATACGCTCGCCTTCATATTTAATACCTTTACCTTTGTACGGCTCAGGTTCACGTACGGAACGGATTTTAGCAGCGTAAGCACCTACACGCTCTTTGTCAATTCCGCGAACGATGATTTTTGTATTCGAAGGTACTTCGAATTCGATTCCCGCTTCCGGTGTAATTTCAACCGGGTGAGAGTAACCAACGTTCAGAACGATTTTATCTCCGGATTTGCTTGCACGATATCCGACCCCAACCAATTCCAGAGATTTCGCGAATCCTTCAGTAACGCCGCTCACCATATTGTTTACAACGCTACGCGTTGTGCCGTGCAAAGAACGGTGAGTTTTGTTATCGGAAGGACGCACAACTGTGATTTCGTTATTTTCAACTGTAACCTTCATGTCTTTATGAAGCTCACGAGTCAAAGTTCCTTTAGGTCCTTTTACCGTAATAACGGTGTTGTCCAGGGTGATGTCTACACCACTTGGTACTGTGATTGGTTTGCGACCAATACGAGACATATGTTGCACCTCCTATCTTGTGACGTTATATTACCAAACGTAGCAAACGACTTCTCCGCCGGATTTCGATTGACGAGCTTCTTTGTCCGTCATGATACCTTTAGATGTCGAGATGATCGCGATTCCCAGGCCACCAAGTACACGAGGTACTTCGTTGCTTTTCGTGTAAACACGAAGACCAGGTTTACTGATTCTTTTCAGACCAGTGATAACGCGCTCGTTATTTTGACCGTATTTCAGGAAAACACGGATAATCCCTTGTTTGTTATCATCGATAACTTCAGCGTCACGGATGAAACCTTCACGCTTCAGGATATCGGCGATTTGTTTTTTCATTGTTGAAGCAGGCATTTCTACCGTTTCGTGACGAACAGTGTTCGCGTTACGAATACGAGTAAGCATATCTGCAATTGGATCAGACATAGTCATTGTGAGTTAACCTCCTTCCCGTTCAGGACTTTTTACCAGCTTGCTTTTTTCACGCCAGGGATCTGGCCTTTATAAGCTAATTCACGGAAACAAATTCTGCAAATTTTGAACTTTTGCAGGACCGAATGTGGACGTCCGCAACGCTCACAGCGTGTATATGCACGTACTTTAAACTTAGGTGTACGTTGTTGTTTAACTTTCATCGAAGTTTTTGCCACTTAGCCTGACACCTCCTAAATAATTTCGGAGAAAAGGGAGTCTTTCCAGACACCCGGAAACGTTATGCCAACATTACTTAACGAAAGGCATTCCCATTTGCGTAAGCAATTCACGGGACTCTTCGTCTGTTTTCGCCGTTGTTACAATGACAATATCCATACCGCGGACTTTATCAACTTTATCGTATTCGATCTCCGGGAAGATCAATTGCTCTTTCAGACCCAGTGTATAGTTACCACGTCCATCGAAAGCATTACTCGATACACCGCGGAAGTCGCGGACACGAGGAAGCGTTACGTTGAGCAGCTTATCTAGGAAGAAGTACATACGCTCACCGCGTAATGTAACTTTCGCACCGATAGGCATATTCTCACGCAGTTTGAAACCTGCGATAGATTTTTTAGCACGAGTGATTACAGGTTTTTGACCCGCGATCAGTTGCAAATCGTTTACTGCAGAATCCAACACTTTAGAGTTTTGGACAGCGTCGCCCACACCCATGTTGATAACGATTTTCTCGATTTTCGGCACTTGCATTACCGTTGTATAGTTAAACTTCTGCATCAAAGCAGGAGCGATTTCTTGCAGGTAACGTTCTTTCATTCTTGATGCCATGAATCATAGCCCTCCTTTCTCATTCGGTTCAATTAGTCGATAATTTCTCCGGAACGTTTAGCAACGCGCACTTTCTTACCGTTATCCAAAACTTTGTAACCTACACGGGTTACTTTTCCGCTCTTCGGATCGATGTGCATTACGTTGGAAACGTGAATCGGAGCTTCCTTCTCGATAATGCCGCCTTGCGGATTTTGCTGGTTAGGCTTCTGGTGTTTTTTCACCATGTTAACACCTTCCACAAGGACGCGGTTCTCACGAGGATAAGCAGCGATGACACGGCCTTTTTTACCTTTGTCTTTACCGCTGATCACCATAACCGTATCTTCCTTTTTAACGTGAAGTTTGTTGTTATGGGATTCCAGAACTTTTTTCACTCTTGGCATTTCGTACACCTCCTGTTTCTAACATCACGAGATTAAGCTTTAGATAACTTCTGGAGCCAAGGAAACGATTTTCATGAAGTCTTTATCGCGAAGTTCGCGAGCAACTGGTCCGAAAATACGTGTTCCACGTGGGCTTCTGTCGTCTTTTACAACAACCGCTGCATTTTCATCAAAACCGATGTAGGAACCGTCTTTACGACGTACAGAACGTTTCGTACGAACGACAACCGCTCTAACTACATCACCTTTTTTGACAACGCCGCCTGGTGTTGCTTGTTTAACAGAACAAACGATCAGATCACCGATTTGAGCTGTACGACGTCCCGTACCGCCGAGTACGCGGATACACATCAGTTCCTTCGCACCGGAGTTGTCGGCCACAGTCAAACGTGTAAATGGTTGAATCATTTAGTATTCCTCCTTTCAGCAATGCTGCTGATGCATTAGATGATAACCGCTTTTTCTACGATTTCAGTAAGTCTCCAGCGTTTATCTTTCGAAAGCGGACGAGTCTCCATGATTTTCACCGTGTCACCGATTTTCGCAGTGTTTTCTTCGTCATGCGCTTTGAATTTTTTAGTAACCTTAATGCGTTTATGGTACAAGTTGTGTTTTTTGTAAGTTTCTACAGCAACAACAATCGTTTTGTCCATTTTATCGCTGACCACTTTACCAGTTTGCACTTTACGTGCGTTACGTTCTTCGCTCATTGTTGGCCTCCTTCCTGATTACGGACGGATTGTCCATCCTATCCCTAATTAACCGATTCCCAATTCTCTCTCACGGATAATGGTTTTAGCACGAGCTATTTCTTTCCGCACATCACGGATGCGAGTCGGGTTATCCAGCTGACCGGTAGCTAATTGAAAGCGGAGGTTAAAGAGTTCTTCTTTAAATCCGGCAATCTTTTGCTCGATTTCAGCAGAGGTTAGGTTGCGAAATTCACTAGCTTTCATTTGCTTCACCACCCAATTCTTCACGTTTCACGAACTTCGTTTTGATTGGCAGTTTGTGAGCGGCAAGACGCATTGCTTCGCGTGCAATTTCCTCCGGTACACCAGCAAGTTCAAACATGATCTTACCTGGTTTCACTACTGCAACCCATTTTTCTACGTTACCTTTACCGCTACCCATCCGAACCTCGAGAGGCTTTTGAGTGATTGGTTTGTCTGGGAAAATTTTGATCCAAACTTTACCACCACGTTTGATGTAACGAGTCATCGCAATACGAGCCGCTTCGATTTGACGGTTCGTAATCCAAGCCGGTTCCGTAGCTTGCAGACCGTATTCGCCAAAGTTCAGAGTCGTTCCGCCTTTAGCTTGGCCTTTCATATGTCCACGTTGTTGCTTACGGTGTTTTACGCGTTTTGGTACCAACATGATTAGTTGCCTCCTTCCTTAGCAGCTTGTTTCTTAGCCGTAGGAAGAACCTCTCCACGATAGATCCATACTTTTACGCCGATAAGTCCGTAAGTAGTATGAGCCTCTGCTGTACCGTAGTCAATGTCAGCACGCAGTGTGTGCAGTGGAACAGTTCCTTCGCTGTAGCCTTCAGAACGTGCGATCTCAGCACCGCCAAGACGTCCGCCTACTTGAGTTTTGATACCTTTAGCACCGGAGCGCATAGTTCTTTGAATTGCTTGTTTCAGAGCACGACGGAAAGAAACACGACGTTCCAATTGTTGTGCAATGCTTTCAGCTACAAGAACAGCGTCCAAGTCTTGGTTCTTAATTTCAGAAATGTTGATGTGTACTTTTTTACCGCCAGCAATTTTCGTAATTTGGTTACGAAGATTTTCAACTTCCGAACCACCCTTACCAATAACCATACCTGGTTTAGCAGTGTGAATCGTTACGTTTACGCGGTTAGCCGCTCTCTCAATTTCTACACGAGATAAAGCGGAGTCTTTCAATTTATTTTTCAGGAATTCACGAATTCTCACGTCTTCCATCAAAAGATCACCGAAGTCTTTGCCTGCATACCACTTAGATTCCCAGTCACGGATAATTCCGACACGGAGTCCGACTGGATTTACCTTTTGGCCCACACATTTCCCCTCCTTCTACTTCTCAGATACCACCAAAGTAATGTGGCTAGTACGTTTGTTAATACGACTTGCACGTCCCATTGCACGAGGGCGGAAACGCTTCATTGTCGGTCCTTGGTTCACGTAAGCTTGCGAGATAACCAATTTGTTAACATCCAAAGAATAGTTATGTTCCGCATTCGCAATAGCGGAGTTAAGCAACTTCTCAACGATTGGAGAAGCAGATTTCGGAGTGTGACGGAGAATGGCAACCGCCTCACCTACTTGCTTGCCACGAATCAAGTCAACAACGAGTTGAGCTTTACGAGGAGCAATCCGGATAAACTTAGCATGTGCTTTTGCTTCCATTGTGTAACCTCCTTTCAAACATTAAAGATATTCATTTATCTTCTTGTTTTCTTATCATCAGCAGTATGGCCTTTGTACGTACGGGTTGGAGCGAACTCACCCAGTTTGTGTCCGACCATGTCCTCAGTTACATACACTGGCACGTGTTTACGACCATCGTAAACGCCAAATGTGTGTCCGATGAATTGCGGGAAAATTGTAGAACGACGGGACCAGGTTTTGATCACATTCTTCTTACCTGAAGCTTCCATCTCTTCTACCTTTTTAAGCATGTAGCCATCAATGAATGGCCCTTTTTTCAAACTGCGACCCATGTGGAGATCCTCCCTTCAAACATAGCTATTATGCATCCGCAGATGCCTCACGAAGTTATGCACAGTGTGTATTACTTCGTGCGGCGGCGAATGATGTATTTATCAGAAGCTTTATTTTTCTTACGCGTTTTGTAACCAAGTGTAGGTTTACCCCATGGTGACATTGGCGATTTACGTCCGATTGGAGCACGACCTTCACCACCACCGTGTGGGTGATCGTTAGGGTTCATTACTACACCACGAACCTCAGGACGTTTACCCAACCAACGGCTACGACCGGCTTTACCGATTTTGATGAGCTCGTGGTCTTGGTTACCTACAGATCCGATTGTCGCGCGGCAAACTTTCAAAATACGACGAACTTCTCCGGAAGAGAGACGAACGGAAACGTATTTTTCTTCTTTACCAAGCAATTGAGCTTCTGTACCAGCAGCACGAACCAATTGTCCGCCTTTACCTGGTTTCAACTCGATGTTGTGGATAACGGTACCTACTGGAATGTTTTCGAGTGGCAGTGCGTTACCGATTTTGATGTCTGATTCAGGTCCGGAGAACACTTGATCTCCAACTTTCAAACCTTTAGGAGCGATGATATAACGCTTTTCACCATCAGCATAGTGAATCAGAGCGATGTTGGATGTACGGTTCGGGTCATACTCAATCGTAGCAACGCGGCCCGGTATTCCATCTTTAGTACGTTTGAAGTCAATGATACGGTATTTACGTTTGTGTCCACCACCATGGTGACGAACTGTAATTTTACCTTGGTTGTTGCGGCCTGCTTGTTTGCTCAACGGGGCCAACAACGATTTCTCCGGCTGATTTGTGGTGATTTCCTCAAATGTAGAAACGGACATGTTCCGTCTTGCCGGGGATGTTGGTTTATACTTTTTGATTGGCACTGGGTTTCCCTCCTTACTTCAAAAATTCAATTATACAGTTTCAAAGAACTCAAGCGTTTTGCTGTCTTTTGTCAACGTTACAAACGCTTTTTTCCATTCGCTAGTATATCCGGAATAACGTCCGTACCGTTTCGGCTTAGCTGGAACACGAAGCGTGTTCACGTTTTTCACTTTTACATTGAAAATAGCTTCTACTGCCTTTTTGATCTCGGTTTTGTTTGCACGGATATCGACTTCAAATACATATTTCAAGTCGTTCATCATGTCAGCAGTACGTTCCGTAATAATCGGACGTTTTACAATATCACGAGGATCCTTCATTACGCGAGCACCTCCTCTACCTTCTGAACTGCTTCTTTCGTAATGATCAATTTGTCGTGCGAAAGCACGTCAAGAACATTAATACCGTCAGCAGCTACGAATTTCACGCCTGGAATATTCCGTGCGGAAAGAGCTACATTATCATCATAGCTAGGAGCTACGATCAAAGCTTTACGTCCCACTTTGAGGTTACTCAAGATGGCTGCAAATTCTTTAGTTTTAGGCGTACTCAACGTGAGAGCGTCCAAAACGATAATGTCATTGTCAAGCACTTTGGATGAAAGGGCTGATTTGATCGCCAAGCGGCGAACTTTCTTAGGCAGTTTATACGCATAGCTCCGTGGTGTTGGACCAAATACGATACCGCCGCCTTTCCATTGTGGTGAACGAATTGAACCTTGACGAGCGCGACCTGTACCTTTTTGTTTCCAAGGCTTACGTCCACCGCCACGAACTTCAGAACGTCCTTTTACTTTGTGGGTACCTTGACGAAGGGAAGCGCGTTGCATAAGAACTGCATCGTACAGAACGTGTTGGTTCGGCTCAATTCCGAAAACCGCATCGTTCAATTCAACTTCGCCTACTTGGCTACCATCTACATTGTAAACTGATACTTTTGGCATTTTGTGTTCCTCCTTTCTTCAGTGGTTATTTTTTCACCGTTTCTTTAACTCTAATGAGACTGTTTTTCGGTCCAGGAATGGAACCTTTCACGAGCAACACGTTACGCTCAGCGTCTACTTTAACTACTTCAAGACGTTGGATTGTAATAGTATCATGTCCCATGTGTCCTGGCAGGCGTTTGCCTTTAGGAACGCGGTTAGCTTGGATCGAACCCATTGAACCAGGGCCACGGTGGTAACGCGAACCGTGTGACATAGGTCCAGTGCTTTGTCCCCAACGTTTGATAACGCCGGCAAAACCTTTACCTTTAGAAATACCCGTTACGTCAACGAATTCGCCTTCAGCGAAAATGTCAGCTTTCAGTTCTTGGCCAACTTCATATTCTGCGATGTTGATACCGCGAACTTCACGAACGTAGCGCTTAGGGGCAGTGTTCGCTTTTTTAGCGTGACCTGCTTCTGGCTTGTTAGCATTTTTCTCTTTCTTATCGGAGTAACCGATTTGAATTGCTTCGTAGCCATCGTTCTCAATGTCTTTCTTTTGCAAAACAACACAAGGGCCTGCTTCGATAACCGTTACTGGAACGACGTTACCTTCAGGAGTAAATACTTGAGTCATTCCGAGTTTTTTTCCTAAGATTGCTTTCATGTTGACACCTCTTTTCCTTTATACATGGTCTTTGTTGTAGCTTATATTACAATTTAATTTCGATATCTACACCGGACGGCAGATCCAAGCGCATCAAGGCATCCACAGTTTGTGGAGTCGGGTTAACGATGTCGATCAAACGTTTATGTGTACGTTGTTCGAATTGTTCCCGAGAATCCTTGTACTTGTGCACCGCACGAAGAATAGTAATGATTTGTTTTTCAGTAGGAAGCGGAATCGGACCGGATACACCAGCACCCGAACGTTTTGCTGTTTCAACAATTTTCTCCGCGGATTGATCAAGAATTCTGTGGTCGTAAGCTTTCAAACGAATACGAATTTTTTGCTTTGCCATTTTAGTCCCTCCTTCTATCGCCCAATTTTTTATCGGACATACTCCGTGAAAATTTTCTAGCCACTCTCCCATGGCAAAGGGGCCGGGTGTGCCAGTAACCTCTCACATCATCGCAACGTCACAGAACAACATTCATTATTATATAGAAAAGATAGGCGTATTGCAAGCATATTTAAGAAAAACATTTAAACTTATCTTTTCTGATGAAATGACTTCGTTTATTGCAGTGTTAATCTTCAATATCCAGGCTGCCTTGCCAATCCTTCTAAATACGTAAATGATGTTCATTTCGTATGACGCAGGTTCCGAACTTTAAACATAATAAAAGAGTTCTCTATCCGATGTCGGATAAAGAACTCTTCCGAAGCTTCGTTACAATACAATGTTACTCGTTCCAGTACACTGTTACATATGCTTTATTCAGCGTTAAGCCAAATTATTTTTGGATAGATGCTACGGAACCGGCACCTACTGTACGTCCGCCTTCACGAATGGAGAATTTAGTTCCTTCTTCAATCGCGATTGGGGAGATCAGGGAAACAGTAACAGTGATGTTATCACCAGGCATTACCATTTCAGTACCTTCAGGCAAGTTGATGATGCCTGTTACGTCAGTTGTACGGAAGTAGAACTGTGGACGGTAACCAGTGAAGAATGGTTTGTGACGTCCGCCCTCTTCTTTAGTCAGAACGTAGATTTGAGCTGTGAATTCTGTGTGTGGCTTAACAGAACCTGGTTTTGCAAGTACTTGACCACGCTCGATTTGAGTACGGTCAACACCACGCAACAATGCACCGATGTTGTCACCCGCTTGAGCGGAATCCAACAATTTACGGAACATCTCAACGCCTGTTACAACGGATTTTTTAGTTTCTTCAGTGATACCAACGATTTCGATCTCTTCGCCGACTTTAACAGTACCACGCTCTACACGGCCAGTAGCAACAGTACCACGACCAGTGATGGAGAATACGTCCTCGACAGGCATCAAGAAAGGCTTGTCAGTTTGACGCTCAGGCAGTGGGATGTAAGTGTCGATCTCTTTGAACATCTCAACGATTTTTTGAGCCCATTCGCCATCTGGGTTTGCCAGAGCTTCACGAGCGGATCCACGAGTGATTGGAGTATCGTCACCTGGGAACTCATATTCGTTAAGAAGGTCGCGAACTTCCATCTCAACCAATTCCAACAACTCTTCGTCTTCAACCATGTCACATTTGTTCAAGAATACAACAATGTAAGGTACGCCTACTTGACGGGAGAGCAAGATGTGCTCACGAGTTTGTGGCATTGGGCCGTCTGCTGCGGATACTACCAAGATAGCTCCATCCATTTGAGCCGCGCCAGTGATCATGTTTTTAACATAGTCGGCGTGACCTGGGCAGTCAACGTGAGCGTAGTGACGAGTGTCAGTTTCGTACTCAACGTGTGATGTGGAGATTGTGATACCGCGTTCGCGCTCTTCTGGAGCTTTGTCGATTTGGTCGAATGCAATTGCAGCACCACCGTAAGTTTTGGACAATACAGTTGTGATTGCAGCAGTCAGAGTTGTTTTACCGTGATCGACGTGACCAATAGTACCGATGTTAACGTGGGGTTTATTACGTTCGTATTTAGCCTTTGCCATTTGAACGTGGCCTCCTTAAAATTATAATTTTATGTTTTCACTGAATGAAGTGCTCCGAATTTAATTCTTATGCACTTGCATCCAGTGTGAGAAAACTACTCGGTGCCTTTTGTTTTGGCAACGATTTCTTCAGCGATGCTCTTAGGAACTTCTTCATAGTGAGAGAGTTCCATGGAGAATACGCCGCGTCCTTGAGTACCGGAACGAAGAGTTGTAGAGTAACCAAACATTTCAGACAGAGGTACCTTAGCACGGATGATTTGAGCTCCACTACGGGAATCCATACCTTCGATGCGGCCACGACGGGAGTTCAACATACCCATTACGTCACCCATGTACTCTTCTGGAACAGTTACTTCTACTTTCATGATAGGCTCAAGCAGAACTGGTTTACACTTGTCTTTAGCCGCTTTAAGCGCCATAGATCCGGCAATTTTAAATGCCATCTCATTGGAATCGACATCATGGTAAGATCCGTCTACGATTGTAGCCTTAACGTCAACAAGCGGGAAGCCTGCAATAACGCCGTTTTTCATTTGCTCTTCAATCCCTGACAGTGCAGGTTGAATGTATTCTCTTGGTACGGAACCACCGACAACCTTACTTTCGAACTGGCTGCCTGTACCCGGCTCGAGAGGTTCGAATTCAACCCATACGTGACCGTATTGACCACGACCACCGGATTGACGTACGAATTTACCTTCAACGCGCGCTGGAGCACGGAATGTTTCACGGTAAGCTACTTGTGGTTTACCCACAGTAGTTTCAACCTTGAACTCACGACGCATACGGTCGATGATGATATCAAGGTGAAGCTCACCCATACCTGCCAAGATCGTTTGGCCTGTTTCTTCGTCAGTATGAGCACGAAGAGTTGGATCCTCTTCAGTCAACTTACCGAGAGCAACACCCAGTTTATCCTGGTCAGCTTTGGTTTTAGGTTCAACAGCGATTTCGATAACCGGATCAGGGAAGTTCATTGACTCCAGGATAACCGGATTTTTCTCATCACATAGTGTATCACCTGTACCTGTATCTTTCAAACCTACGGCAGCTGCAATATCACCGGAGTAAACTACAGTGATTTCTTGACGGCTGTTCGCATGCATTTGAAGGATACGACCGATACGCTCACGTTTGTTTTTAGTGGCATTCAATACATATGATCCGGATTGAAGAACACCAGAGTATACGCGGAAGAATGTCAATTTACCAACGTAAGGGTCAGTCATAATTTTGAATGCCAATGCGGAGAATGGCTCTTCATCGGATGACTTACGAATTGCTTCAGTTCCATCTTCAAGATGTCCCGTGATCGATGCAACATCTGTTGGAGCTGGCAAGTAGTCGATAACAGCATCCAACATCAGTTGAACACCTTTGTTACGATATGAGGATCCACAGATAACTGGGAAGATCTTAACATCTACAACACCTTTACGGAGTACGGTTTTGATCTCATCAATTGTGATCTCTTCGCCTTCCAGGTATTTCATTGTCAAATCTTCATCCAGTTCAGCAACGCGCTCAATCAACTCGTTGCGAAGTTCTTCAACTTGATCTGCAAACTCTGCAGGAATGTCGGTTTCTTCGATATCTTGACCAAGGTCATCTTTGTACATATGAGCTCTTTGTGCAACGATATCGATGATACCTTTGAAATCATTTTCAGCGCCGATTGGAAGTTGAATCGCAACAGCGTTCGCTTGAAGGCGATCACGCATGTCAGATACAACGTTCAGGAAGTCAGCACCGATGATATCCATTTTGTTTACATATGCGATACGAGGTACGCCGTACTTGTCAGCCTGTCTCCATACGGTTTCGGACTGAGGCTCAACGCCTTCTTTCGCACTGAATACACCAACTGCTCCGTCCAATACACGAAGGGAACGTTCAACTTCAACAGTGAAGTCAACGTGTCCCGGGGTATCAATAATATTAACGCGGTGGCCTTTCCAAGCAGCGGTAGTTGCAGCGGAAGTAATCGTAATTCCGCGCTCCTGTTCCTGTTCCATCCAGTCCATTGTCGCAGCGCCTTCGTGTACTTCACCGATTTTGTGCGTACGTCCTGTGTAAAACAGGATCCGCTCAGTTGTCGTGGTTTTACCCGCATCAATATGAGCCATGATCCCGATATTACGTGTATTTTTTAAGGAGAACTCTCTAGCCATGAAATGGGTCTCCCTTCAAAATTGAAGTTTTTTTATTGTGAACTGAATCCTACCAACGGTAGTGAGCAAACGCTTTGTTCGCTTCAGCCATTTTGTGCGTATCTTCACGTTTTTTAACGGAAGCGCCTGTGTTGTTGGAAGCGTCGATGATCTCAGCCGCCAAACGCTCTTCCATTGTTTTCTCACCGCGGTTGCGGGAGTAGTTCACGAGCCAACGTAATCCCAGAGCAGTACGTCTCTCTGGTTTCACCTCGATTGGTACTTGGTAGTTGGCACCGCCGACACGGCGAGCTTTAACTTCCAGGACTGGCATGATGTTCTTGATTGCTGCTTCAAATACTTCCATAGGGTCATTACCCGTACGTTCTTGAATCAACTTGAACGCATTATACAGAATGCTTTGAGCAACACCGCGTTTTCCGCCGATCATGATGCGGTTGATTAAACGAGTAACCAACTTGCTGTTATATAACGGATCAGGCAGAACGTCTCTTTTCGTAACTGGACCTTTGCGTGGCATGGATATCCCCCTTTCTTTCTTGTTCAGCAGATCCTGTACCTTCCAGACTTAGACCAGAAGGCTTTCAGGCTATCTGCCTATAATAGTTTAGGCTTTTTTAGCTTTTGGACGTTTAGCGCCGTATTTCGAACGAGCTTGCATACGGTTGTTTACACCAGCAGTATCGAGAGCTCCACGAACGATGTGATAACGAACTCCTGCAAGGTCTTTAACTTTACCTCCGCGGATCAATACCACACTGTGCTCTTGAAGGTTATGTCCGATTCCCGGGATATAAGCAGTAACCTCGAGACGGTTCGTCAAACGAACACGGGCATACTTACGAAGTGCAGAGTTTGGTTTACGTGGAGTCATTGTACCTACACGAGTGCAGACACCACGTTTTTGTGGGGCACTGATGTTAGTAGATTCACGTTTCAAAGCGTTGAATCCTTTTTGCAAAGCTGGAGATTTTGACTTCTCAACTTTTGCTTGACGTCCTTTACGAACCAGTTGGTTAATAGTTGGCATGTGATTGCCACCCCCTTCCTCAAATATTCATGTTTCTTTATAAACCTCTTTGCACTAAGTCCACAGACCCAGGCGGTTCATAAAAAGACAAATGAAAAGTTTTTGCCTTGGAGAATCCTTAAAAGTTCTCGGACAAAAACGTTCCTTACCCTATGATTTTACGACAGCAGCCATAGCTGCTCCTACTCCAATCCCGCAAGCCTTGCCGAGATTTTTCATTGTATCCACTTTCGTGCATTTCACATTGTGTTGTTCACACAAAGCAATGATTTTGGAAGTAAGCTGCGGATCACTATCTTCTGCGACATAGACTTCAGAAGCCATACCTGTCTGCACCATCCGCATGGTCTGTTTGGTACCTATTTTGACATGAGCATCTTGCAAGGCTTTTTCATTAGACATTGTGTATTCCTCCGAATAGAACCATGTACAATCAGCTGCCCACGCACCTTTGATATATTAGCATCTAGCGCAAGCATTGTCAATGCTAATCCTAAAACATTTTTTAAAAGTTTACGTACATCAGGATTCGTCCGCCTGTATCATACAAACGTCCGTCTCCTGACGCACAAAACTTTCACTCTCCTCTAATGAGGAGAAATATATTTAATCAACCGAAACTGGCTCAAGTTCTTCTACTGAAGATTGGCCATCTTCTGGCTCAGCAAATTTGATGCTGCGGTAACGGTGCATACCTGTACCGGCAGGAATCAATTTACCGATGATTACATTTTCCTTCAGACCGAGCAACTGATCGACTTTACCTTTGATCGCTGCATCTGTCAATACACGTGTAGTTTCTTGGAACGAAGCCGCCGAGAGGAAGGAGTCTGTTTCCAGGGATGCTTTCGTAATACCGAGCAGGATTGGTTTAGCAACCGCCGGCTCTTTATCACTAAGAATCGCAATTTTGTTAGCTCTTTCGTACTCATGCATATCCACGAACGATCCTGGCAACAGCGTTGTATCTCCTGCATCTACGATACGGATTTTACGCAGCATTTGACGGATCATAACTTCAACGTGCTTATCGTTAATTTCTACGCCTTGGTTACGATATACGCGTTGTACTTCCTGCAGAATGTAGTTTTGTACACCACGTATGCCTTTAATCCGTAACATCTCTTTTGGATCAATGGAACCGTCTGTCAACTCGTCACCCGCTTCAACTTCCGCGCCTTCGCTTACGCGCACACGGGAACCGTAGGTAACGGCGTATACTTTGGATTCCGCTTCACCTTGAATTTCGATTTCACGACGATCTTTCGCTTCGCGAATCTCTTTAACCACACCATCGATTTCACTGATCGTTGCTTGACCCTTAGGATTACGAGCTTCGAACAACTCCTGGATACGTGGCAAACCTTGCGTAATATCGTCTCCGGCTACACCACCAGTATGGAACGTACGCATTGTAAGCTGTGTTCCTGGCTCACCAATGGACTGTGCTGCGATAATACCAACTGCTTCACCAATCTCCACGTGTTTACCAGTCGCGAGGTTGCGACCATAACACTTCTTGCAGACACCATGACTTGCACGGCAGCTGAGGACGGAGCGGATTTGCAATTTAGTAATACCTGCTTTGATAATCGCTTCTGCTTTATCGGAGTCAATCAATTCATTGCGACCTACAATGATTTCTTTCGTTTCCGGATGACGAAGAGTCTCGAAGCAGTATCTGCCTTCAATACGGTCGTAGAGGTCTTCGATAACCTCTTTACCATCCTGGATACGACTTACCGTAAAGCCTTTATCTGTACCACAATCATCATCACGCACGATTACGTCTTGGGCTACGTCTACGAGACGACGAGTCAGGTAACCTGAATCGGCTGTACGCAGGGCTGTATCCGCCAAACCTTTACGCGCTCCGTGAGTGGAGATAAAGTACTCGAGTACCGTCAGACCTTCACGGAAGTTCGATTTGATTGGGAGTTCGATAATTCGACCGGATGGGTTGGCCATCAGACCACGCATACCGCCCAATTGGGTGATTTGCGATTTGTTACCCCGTGCTTTGGAGTCTACCATCATCATGATCGAGTTGTAACGATCCATGGACTTCATCAGAATCTCAGTGATGTCATCTTTGGATTTTGACCAGATATCAATGATACGGTCATAGCGCTCCTCATTCGTAATCAGACCACGACGGTACTGATTCGTAACGATTTGTGCTTTTTCCTCAGATTGTCTAAGAATTTCAAACTTCTCAGGTGGAACGATAACATCAGATACCGCAACCGTAATACCGGCACGTGTAGAGTATGTGAAACCAAGTTGTTTGATTTTATCCAAAATAACGGCTGTTTCCGTTGTGTGATAAATTTCAAAACAACGTGCAATGATGGAGCCGAGGTATTCTTTACCGACACCGCCAGCCAGAGGAGCATTCATAATAGCTTCTCTGAGATCAGCACCTTTTTCATATACAAATGAGTGATCTGCAGTACCTTGGTACAGGTTAGCACGAGTCGCGTCATTGATATACGGGAAGCTTGCCGGGAAAATTTCATTGAAGATAATTTTACCGACAGTTGTCAGCAACATTCCTTCTTGTTGTTCTTCCGTGAAGCTTGTTTTACCAAGCGCCTTAACAGGAATAGCTACACGCGCATGCAGACCAGCAGTACCACGTTGATATGCCGATACAGCTTCGTTAACTGTACGCAAGATCATACCTGTGCCCTTTTCTTCCTTGTTATCCATAGTGAGGTAGTAAGAACCGAGCACCATATCCTGGGAAGGAGTAACAACCGGTTTACCGTCTTTCGGGTTCAAAATGTTACCAGATGCAAGCATCAGGATACGTGCTTCCGCTTGAGCTTCAGCGGACAACGGAACGTGCACGGCCATTTGGTCACCGTCAAAGTCGGCATTGTATGCCGTACATACGAGCGGGTGAAGACGAATTGCTTTACCTTCAACGAGAATCGGTTCAAATGCTTGAATACCGAGTCTGTGAAGCGTAGGGGCACGGTTCAACAGAACCGGATGCTCCTTGATTACTTCTTCAAGAACATCCCATACTTCAGGACTTACACGCTCAACTTTACGTTTCGCGCTCTTGATGTTGTGGGCAAGCCCTTTATTTACAAGCTCTTTCATAACAAAAGGCTTGAACAATTCAAGTGCCATATCTTTTGGCAGACCACACTGATACATTTTCAGGTAAGGTCCAACAACGATAACGGAACGACCAGAATAGTCAACCCGTTTACCGAGCAAGTTTTGACGGAAACGTCCTTGTTTACCTTTCAGCATGTGGCTGAGAGATTTCAATGGACGGTTACCAGGACCCGTTACCGGGCGGCCACGACGACCATTATCGATCAATGCGTCAACAGCTTCCTGCAACATCCGTTTCTCATTTTGCACGATAATATCTGGCGCGCCCAGATCAAGCAGACGTTTCAGACGGTTGTTCCGGTTGATTACACGGCGGTACAAGTCATTCAGGTCAGACGTTGCAAAACGTCCACCATCCAACTGTACCATTGGACGAAGTTCCGGCGGGATAACAGGAAGTACATCCATGATCATCCACTCTGGCTTGTTGCCGGAGTTGCGGAATGCTTCGATAACTTCCAGACGTTTGATTGCACGATTACGACGTTGTCCTTGCGCAGTCCGGAGCTCTTCTTTCAGAAACTCAAGCTCTTTGTCTATGTCAAGGTCTTGAAGCAATTTTTTAACCGCTTCTGCGCCCATGCCAGCATGGAAACCATAACCGTATTTTTCACGGTAGCTGCGGTATTCTTTCTCGGACAACAGCTGTTTTTTCTCCAGTGGAGTTTCTCCTGGATCAGTTACAACATATGATGCAAAATAAATAATCTCTTCAAGAGATCTTGGAGACATATCCAGAGCAAGACCCATACGGCTCGGAATACCTTTGAAGTACCAGATATGCGATACCGGAGCAGCGAGCTCAATGTGGCCCATCCGTTCGCGGCGTACTTTCGCACGTGTTACTTCAACGCCACAACGATCACAGACAACGCCTTTATAACGGACGCGTTTGTATTTACCGCAATGACATTCCCAGTCTTTTGTAGGGCCAAAAATCTTTTCGCAGAACAGCCCTTCTTTTTCCGGTTTCAACGTACGATAGTTGATCGTTTCCGGTTTTTTCACTTCTCCGCGGGACCAAGAACGAATTTTCTCTGGGGAAGCAAGCCCGATCTTCATGTATTCGAAATTGTTGACGTCCAACAAGGAGCAACCCTCCTTAACCAATTCCTGTAATCTAGGTTACGCCCACTCCGGCCGAAGCCGGAGCAAGACGTGAGCCTGATGAAAAACGCCGGTCATCATGCGCTCGAAGCGGTTTATTCCGCTCCGACCTCTGTACCCTCAAGGTTGAGGCTGAGCTTATCGCTCGCAGCGTCATCTTCATCGTCCATTTCTCTCATTTCAATCTCTTGCTCATCTTCACTCAAAATCTTAACGTCCATACCCAAGCTTTGCAGCTCTTTGATCAATACTTTGAATGATTCAGGAACACCTGGTTCCGGAACATTCTCACCTTTGACAATGGATTCATACGTTTTAACCCGACCAACAACGTCATCGGATTTAACAGTCAAGATTTCTTGCAGTGTATAAGCAGCACCGTATGCCTCAAGCGCCCATACTTCCATCTCCCCGAAACGCTGTCCACCAAATTGAGCTTTACCACCCAATGGCTGTTGCGTAACAAGTGAGTAAGGACCCGTGGAACGGGCATGGATTTTATCATCAACCATGTGTGCCAGTTTGATCATGTGCATGACACCTACGGTAACTTCACGTTCAAACTCTTCACCTGTACGACCATCATACAGGACAGTTTTACCATTACGTTGCATACCTGCTTCTTCCATCGTATCGAAGACGTCATACTCCTTCGCTCCGTCGAATACAGGAGTTGCTACGTGAATACCCAGTTGCATCGCCGCCATACCCAAGTGAACCTCGAGTACTTGACCGATATTCATCCGGGAAGGTACGCCCAGTGGGTTAAGAACGATCTGAACCGGTGTACCGTCTGGCAGGAAAGGCATATCTTCTTCCGGCAAGATGCGGGCCACGACCCCTTTGTTACCGTGACGTCCAGCCATTTTATCACCCTCGGAAATTTTCCGTTTTTGAGCGATATATACACGAACGAGTTGGTTAACACCTGGAGGCAACTCATCACCGTTTTCGCGGGTAAATACTTTCACGTCTACTACGATACCATCAGTACCATGTGGTACACGCAAGGAAGTATCACGTACTTCACGTGCTTTCTCACCAAAGATCGCATGCAAGAGACGTTCTTCTGCTGTCAGCTCTGTTACACCCTTAGGTGTTACTTTACCAACCAGAATGTCACCAGCACTGATCTCAGCACCGATGCGGATAATACCGCGCTCATCCAAGTTACGCAACGCTTCTTCCCCAACGTTAGGGATGTCACGTGTGATCTCTTCAGGTCCGAGTTTGGTATCACGTGCTTCTGACTCATACTCCTCGATATGGATGGATGTGTATACATCTTCCTTAACGAGTTTTTCACTGAGCAAGATCGCATCCTCGTAGTTGTAACCTTCCCAAGTCATGAAGGCAACAACAACGTTACGTCCCAGAGCCAATTCACCCATTTCCGTTGAAGGACCATCAGCGAGGATATCGCCAGCTTTGACAGCCGCACCTCTTTTAACAATCGGACGCTGGTTAATGCATGTTCCTTGGTTCGAACGCATAAATTTGTGTAATTTATATTTAACGATATCGCCTTTAACTTCCTGACCGTCCACTTCTTCAACACGACGGACCCAAATCTCGTTCGCAGTAGATCGTTCAATAATTCCGTCATAATCGGAGACAATACATACACCGGAATCTTTCGCGGCTTTGTGTTCCATACCTGTTCCCACAAGTGGTGCTTTAGGAATCAAAAGTGGAACGGCCTGCCGCTGCATGTTTGATCCCATGAGCGCACGGTTGGAGTCATCGTTCTCAAGGAACGGAATAAGCGCTGTAGCGACGGATACAACTTGCTTAGGAGATACGTCCATGTAGTCAACGCGCTCACTCGGCATCGTAAGGATGTTATCCGACTGTTTGTTATAACGTACAATGATCGCTTCTTCTTCAAATGTACTATCTTCATTCAGTTTCGCATTCGCTTGCGCGATAACGTAGTTGTCCTCTTCGTCCGCTGTCAGGTAATCAATTTGCTCGGTTACAATACCTGTCTTCGGATCAACCCAACGATATGGAGCTTCAATGAAGCCATATTCATTCACACGGGCGAACGTAGACAAGGAGTTGATCAAACCGATGTTTGGTCCCTCTGGCGTCTCGATTGGACACATACGGCCATAGTGGGATGGATGGACGTCACGCACTTCCATACCTGCGCGCTCACGTGTCAAACCACCGGGTCCGAGTGCGGACAAACGACGTTTATGTGTCAACTCACCCAGCGGGTTCGTTTGATCCATAAATTGTGACAACTGAGAGCTACCAAAGAACTCTTTAATCGATGCAATAACAGGACGTATGTTGATCAATGCCTGTGGTGTAATTACGTTAGCATCCTGAATGGACATTCTCTCACGAACCACACGCTCCATACGGGACAAACCGATACGGAACTGATTCTGCAGGAGTTCACCCACCGAACGCAAACGACGGTTACCCAGATGGTCAATATCATCCGTGCTACCAATTCCCTGCAGAAGGTTAAGGAAATAACTGATGGACGAAATGATATCCGCCGGTGTCACGTTTTTAACGGACTTGTCAATGATTCCATTGGCAATCAGTTTGACTACTTTACCATCTTCTGTTGGTGAAAATACATCGATCGTTTGCATAGGAACATCATTAGCATCCAGAACACCGTTACCCACGTGATACGTGCGGAAACCAACGCTCTTCTCCAGATACGGCATGATTTCATCCAACAAGCGACGATCCACCATTTGACCTGCTTCAGCAATAATCTCGCCTGTTTCAGCGTCAACAAGTGATTCAGCCAAACGCTGGTTAAACAAACGGTTTTTGATGTGAAGCTTTTTGTTCATTTTGTAACGACCTACATTAGCCAGGTCATAACGTTTTGGATCAAAGAAACGTGCTACGAGCAAGCTTTTCGCATTATCCAGCGTTGGCGGCTCGCCCGGACGAAGACGCTCATAGATCTCAATGAGTGCTTTCTCCGTGGAATCCGTGTTGTCTTTGTCCAGTGTGTTGCGGATATATTCGTCATTACCGAGCAGATCCAGAATCTCAGCATCTGTGCCAAAACCAAGTGAACGCAGGAGAACCGTAACCGGTATTTTACGTGTACGGTCGATCCGGACATAAACAACATCCTTCGCGTCCATCTCCAGTTCCAACCAAGCGCCGCGGTTAGGAATAACTGTAGCGGTATACGTTTTTTTGGCGTTTTTATCTACTTTGGTACTGAAGTAAACGCTAGGAGAGCGAACCAACTGGCTGACAATAACCCGTTCCGCACCATTAATAATAAATGTGCCCGTGTTGGTCATCAGCGGGAAATCTCCCATGAATACTTCCTGCTCTTTGACTTCGCCGGTTTCCTTATTAATGAGCCGGACTTTGACCCGAAGCGGTGCTGCATACGTAACGTCACGCTCTTTTGCGTCGTCTACTGTATACTTCGGTTCACCGAGACTGTAATCGATAAATTCCAAAATCAAGTTACCTGTAAAATCCTGGATCGGCGAGATATCCTGGAACATTTCGCGCAACCCTTCCTCCAAAAACCAATCATAGGATTTTTGTTGGATTTCAATCAGGTTCGGAACTTCGAGTATCTCGTTAATTCGTGCATAACTGCGCCGAGTGCGTCGACCATATTGAACAAGATGTCCTGCCAACTTAAACTCACCCCTCAATGTCTACTCACTTTAAAAATTTCGTTGCGAACCTCTGTTTGTAACCTTATAATGGTACACATACAGAGCAAAGCAATGCATCCACAAATAAAGAAAAGCCCTTACTCGAAATGTCGTTCGAAAAAAGAGCAACTTTGATCGGCGGATGTCTTTCCAAATCATTCTTATCCCCAGTTTGCCCAAAATGTACATATTATACGCCAAACGTAGGCATAATAAGCCCGTTCGGCGTAAAAAAAGGTTGACATTTTTAGTTAGCTAAAGCCAAGTAGGGCATCTTAATACTGACATTTTACAACTATACCACGACCTGAATTTCAAGTCAATAGTCCTATTGCAAAAAAAATGATCCCCTGCTTACTTTACAAACTCGGATTCAGCTTTTAGTAGATACCTATTCCGATTTCACCGCTTTGAAAATCCGATAGCCTTTATCCTTCGTCACTTCTTCCACTCTTCCAAACAAAGATTCCAATTTCGCTTTCGCTGACGGTGCTCCTTGTTTCTTCTGAATGACAATCCACAACGAACCGCCTACCTTCAGATGGCGATGTGCCTGTTCGAAAATAGTATGAACCGTCTCTTTCCCAGCCCGTATAGGCGGGTTGGTTAGGATAACGTCAAAATCTTGCTTTTTTACTTCAGACAGTAGATTACTTTGCAATACCGTAACATTGTTAATTCCGTTCGCTTTTGCATTTTCCCTTGAAAGTTCAACGGCTCTCTCGTTGATATCGATCATGGTGACATGCCCATCCGGTACAAGTTTGGCTGCTGTAAGACCCATTGGCCCGTATCCACAGCCCACATCGAGAACATGAGCCCCTGATGGCAACTCTATCGCATCAATCAATACTCTGCTGCCATAATCGATTCCGTTTTTGGAAAACACACCGGCATCCGTCACGAATCGCAGACTGAATCCGCGAAGAACCGCTTCAGTTGCTCTGCGATCATGCGCCACTTGCGGTTTGTCCGAATAATAATGATTGGACATGCCCTCACTCACTTTCCATTTACAATTACAGCAACAAACCCCTTGATATAAGTCAAGGGGTTTGTTGTTTTGTTCATTTAGCTTGTAATAGCTAAATTATTTAACTTCAACTGAAGCGCCTGCTTCTTCAAGCTTAGCTTTAACCGCTTCTGCTTCTTCTTTAGCAACTTTTTCTTTCAATGCTTTTGGAGCGTTGTCAACCAATTCTTTTGCTTCTTTCAGGCCAAGACCTGTGATTTCGCGAACTGCTTTGATAACGTTGATTTTGGAAGCACCAGCGCTAGTCAAGATTACGTCGAACTCGGATTGCTCAGCTTCAGCAGAAGCTGCTGCACCTGCAGCAGCTACTGGAGCTGCAGCAGTTACGCCGAATTCTTCTTCGATTGCTTTAACAAGATCGTTCAATTCCAGTACAGTCATGCCTTTGATTGCTTCCAAGATTTGCTCTTTACTCATGAGTGAACCTCCATATATAATATTATTTTTTTTATTTCATTTGCCGCCTAAGCAGCATTCAGATCAAGTTGCTTACGCGCCTTGTTCTTCTTTTTCTGCAACTGCTTTAACCGCAAGCGCGAAGTTGCGCACTGGCGCTTGAAGCACGCTGAGGAGCATGGAGAGGAGTCCATCGCGGGATGGCAGTTCTGCCAATGCCTTAACTTCTTCTACTCCGATTACGCGACCTTCTACGACTGCACCTTTCAATTCCAGTGCATCGTTCTTTTTCGCGAAGTCGTTCAGAATTTTAGCTGGAGCCACAACGTCATCTACGCTGAATGCAATTGCAGTAGGACCTGTAAGAACATTTTCAAGTTCTGTCAGTTCTGCTGCTGCAGCTGCACGGCGAAGCAACGAGTTTTTCAGCACTTGGAATTCGATCCCTGCTTCACGAAGTTGCTTACGCAACTCAGTTACTTGGGCAACGTTCAATCCGCGATAGTCAACAACAACAGTTGTAACGCTCTCGCGCAATTTTGCTGTTACTGCATCAACGGATTCTTGTTTTGCTTGAATCACTTTTGCGTTTGCCAATCTGTACACCTCCTGATCAAATTTATCCCATTAAGAAAAGCCTCCGTAGAATCACGAAGGCTTGATATATACTCATCATCGATTTGCATCGTTCTAAGTTCTATAATCACACCTCGGCAGGAAATTAAGCCAAATGGCACCTACTGTCTACGGCAAGCATATTCAAATGTCAACGGTCAGTCACTCGGACTCACAACTTTTATATCTTATCAAAAACAGGACAAGCCTGTCAAGAGATATTATCTAAAAGCTGCTGCGTTCACGCGTGCGCCAGGGCCCATCGTGGAAGAAAGACTAACATTCTTCAGATAAACACCTTTTGCTGCCGCTGGTTTAGCACGATTCAGAGCTTCCATGAGAGCTTTGAAGTTCTCATTAAGTTGCTCAGAAGAGAAAGAAGCTTTACCAATCGGTGCATGAATTTGACCTGCACGATCCAGACGATATTCGATTTTACCGGCTTTAATTTCTTGAACAGCCTTAGTTACATCGAAAGTTACCGTTCCGGCTTTAGGGTTAGGCATCAGACCTTTACCGCCGAGCAGTCGGCCCAATTTACCTACTTCACTCATCATATCTGGTGTCGCTACGCAGACGTCGAATTCGAACCAGCCTTGTTGGATTTTGTTGATCATGTCTGCATCACCAACATAGTCCGCGCCAGCCGCTTCCGCTTCTTTCGCTTTGTCACCTTTTGCAAATACCAATACGCGTTGTGTTTTACCTGTGCCGTGTGGCAAGACAACAACACCACGTACAGCCTGGTCTTGCTTACGAGGGTCTACACCCAAACGAACTGCTGCTTCGATTGTTTCATCGAATTTTGCAGTAGCTGCCTTTTTCACAAGCTCTACAGCTTCTGAAGGCTCGTAAGTTGCTTCGCTGTCAATCAGCTTAGCAGCTTCCAGGTATTTTTTACCGTGTTTAGCCATGTTTTATTCCTCCTTTGTGGTGTTAGCGGATATACCTCCCACATCAACCGGTCGCGAATCGACCGGTTTTACGAAGCCATGTTTCTTATGAAAATTAGTCTTCGATGGTGATACCCATGCTGCGGGCAGTACCTTCGACCATACGCATAGCGGACTCAACGTCTGCTGCATTCAGGTCAGGCATTTTTGTTTCTGCGATTTGACGTACCGCATCACGTTTAACAGTAGCAACTTTTTTCTTGTTCGGTTCGCCTGATCCTTTTTCAACTTTAGCTGCCACTTTCAACAGAACTGCTGCTGGTGGAGTTTTAGTGATGAAAGTAAAGGAACGGTCCTCGAATACAGAAATTTCAACTGGAATAATCAATCCCGCTTGATCAGCTGTACGAGCGTTGAATTCTTTACAGAATGCCATGATGTTGACACCTGCTTGACCCAAAGCTGGACCTACTGGTGGTGCTGGGTTTGCTTTACCTGCTGGAATCTGCAGTTTTACCATTTTAATAACTTTTTTCGCCATGATTGACACCTCCTTGCAAAATAGTGGTTAACGGGTTTTTCAACCCTCCCACAAGAAACTTGAAGAAACTATATCTTCTCCACTTGCGTGTATTCCAACTCAAGCGGTGTTTCCCGTCCAAACATGTTCACGTGCACTTTCAACTTGCTTTTCTCTACCAAAATTTCTTCCACGGAGCCTACGAAATTCGCAAAAGGACCGACTTTAATACGCACGGATTCCTTAATATCGAACTCAATTTTCGGCTTAGGTTCAACCATTCCCATGTGCTTCAGAATTTGTTCCACTTCTTCAGGCAACAATGCAGTTGGTTTGGACCCAGAACCTGTCGAACCGACAAATCCTGTAACCCCTGGTGTGTTGCGAACAACATACCAAGAATCATCCGTCTGTACCATTTCCACCAAGACATAACCGGGGTAAACTTTACGCATAACGGTTTTTTTCTTACCGTCCTTGTTTACCACTTCTTCTTCCATAGGAACAAGAACGCGGAATATCTTGTCTTCCATGCCCATAGACTCTACGCGTTTTTCCAAATTGGCTTTGACCTTGTTCTCATACCCTGAATAGGTATGAACGACGTACCATCTTTTTTCCATATCAAGCCACCGGAACCCTTCTTAAATAATCGCTTCGATCACAAAGGAGATGCCAATGTCAATGACCCAAAAAAACAGCGTCATAACCACAACAGTACCAAGTACGATCAATGTGTAGTTGGTCAGCTCTTTACGATTAGGCCAGCGAACTTTTTTAAGTTCAGCCCAGCTTTCTGAGAAAAAGGAAATCAGAGATTTGAAACTTCGTTTCACGCCGACACCTCCAAAAACTATCTGGTTTCGCGATGAGAAGTCTGCTCGTTACAAAACTTGCAAAATTTCTTCATCTCCATGCGGTCGGGGTGATTACGCTTGTTTTTTGTCGTAGTGTAATTTCTTTGTTTGCAGTTAGTACAAGCCAAAGTAATAATTACCCGCATGATGTACACCTCCCGAAGACTTCCACATTCAAGCAGAGTCTCTAAATTGATCCTGAAAAAAAGCCATAAATTTAGGCCTACCTAAAACACTTTATCACAAGGGTATAACCATGTCAATGAAAGAATAGTCTTTCATTCATTGGGTATTACTTCCGTACAACGTACATTCGTTTCTCATCTCTGTTTTTCTCTTCTCCTGCTTGGACCGAGCGATTACTAGTATAAACATTCTTAGATTTTATAAACTTGAGACACTAAAAAAGACTCAAACACCGAGCCTTTTCCGTCAACGACAACATGTGTTTAATTATCTCGAACTTCCAGGTACTTTTCAAGTTTGCGCTTGACGCGCTGAAGTGCATTATCAATGGACTTCACATGTCTGTCCAAATCTACTGCAATCTCTTGATAAGATCTCCCGTCCAGATACAACATCAATACTTTACGTTCCAGATCACTCAGAATCTCGGACATTTTATCTTCCAGGCCCACAAACTCTTCCTGATTGATGATAAGTTCTTCCGGATCACTGACCTGGGTTCCACAAATCACATCGAGTAACGTACGATCAGACTCTTCGTCATAAATAGGCTTGTCCAGAGATACATAAGAATTAAGCGGAATATGCTTCTGACGTGTTGCTGTCTTAATCGCCGTGATGATCTGTCTTGTAATACACAGTTCGGCAAAAGCCTTGAACGAAGCCAGTTTGTCCCCTTTGAAATCTCGAATGGATTTGTAGAGGCCAATCATTCCTTCTTGAATAATATCTTCCCGGTCTGCCCCAATCAGAAAATAAGATCTTGCCTTGGCGCGTACAAAGTTACGATATTTGTTAATTAGAAACTCTAACGCTTCGCTTTCGCCTTCACGGAAAGCTTCGACAATGTCTTCGTCACTTTGGTAATCATACTTAGATAACATGATATCTTTGAGGTCGACACTCACAGACAATCCCTCCGGCTGCAACGCAAGGTACCCCGTTACTCTACTCTATGAAATATAGGATCAGTATATATGATGGTACCTCACACCGTCAACCACGCTCTGCCTAAAAAAGAACATCAATAACATAAATGTCAAGAGTTTCAATATTCTAAATTTTGTAAAAACGTGCTGTTATTCCCGGCGCCATCGCTCAAACTCTTTCAATACATCGGGACTTAACTTACCCCCGAGTGTGTTACGCGTGGTCTTCGCCTGATCTTCTTCCAGTCGTTTTTTTAATTCTTTTTCGTTCTGCTCAACTTCAATTAGCAACTCCCTTGCAGATACACGTAGCGCTCCCTGTCCAAAAATGACATGTTGCTCTACCATATCGCTCGTAGCCACATAGATTTGGCGTCTTCGCATGCTTAGTTCCCGAACGAGTCTCTCAATGCATTCGTCTGCCGTCTCTTTTTCCTTTGTAAAATAGATCTGCACTTTGCTCTGAGTAAAGGATTTACCGAGTCCAGGCACGAGGTAGGCGTCAAACACAACAATGACTCGACGGCCGGAGAAAGCCTGGTAGTCTGCAAGACGAAAGAGAAGCCTGTTACGTGCCTCTTCGAGCCCACTTTCCGCCAGTTTGGTTAATTCCGGCCAGTCGCCAATCATGTTGTACCCGTCTACAAGAAGCACATCACGGGAATCAGCCATACCTTCTATTCCTGCGCTTGACGCGAGCGGAGCACTTCGTACATGACAACCCCCGCTGCCACGGAAGCATTCAGGGAATTAATCTGACCTTGCATTGGTAGTTTGATCAGCACATCGCATTTCTCACGAATAAGTCGTCCCATTCCCTTGTTCTCATTTCCGATTACCAATGCCACAGGGCCAGTAAAGACTCCATTACCAAAGACACCTTCGTGAGCGGTGACATCTGTCCCTACAACCCATACACCTTCCTCTTTGAGGCGATCGATGGTCTGACCAAGATTACTTACACGAGCCACTGGCACGTACTCCACAGCACCTGCTGATGTTTTGGATACTGTCACGGTTACCGCTGCCGAGCGACGTTTCGGTACAATGACGCCATGCGCACCCGTGCAATCTGCTGTCCGCAAAATAGACCCCAGGTTATGAGGATCTTCAATCTCATCCAGCAGAATCAGGAAAGGATGCTCATTCTTCGTTTTTGCTGCGGCAAGAATGTCTTCTACCTCCACATAAGCGTAAGGTGCTGCTTGAGCAACTACCCCCTGATGCTGAATGCCTGGTACCGTTTGATCCAGCTTACGCTTGTCCACGTGTTGAATGACAATACCTAGTTTTTTAGCTTCCGAGATAATAGGTTGAGTCAGATGTTTCTGTGCTGTATCGGCAATCCATATTTTATTAATGGTCCGGCCTGAACGCAGCGCCTCCGTCACGGAGTGTTTACCGGCGATCCATTCTTCTTCCATCGTTGTTCGATCCTCTCTGTAATGCATTGTTTTGTTGAAATTTCTATTTTTTTGTCGGCGATGGCGATTGTTGTTCCGCATGCTCAATGCCAAGCCCGATCAGTTCAATCATGCGATCATGATGACCACTGCTATAGAGGTAACCAATGAGACATTCAAAAGCCGTAGCATGTCTGTACTCCAATACATCTGCATTTTTGGGTACACTACCCGACTTGGCATTCCGCCCTTGCCGGACGATATCCCGTTCTTCCTCTGTCAGTTCATCCTCAATCGTTGTAAGTATGCGGCTCTGTGCCTTCGCTGATACCAACCCGGTTGCACTACGGTGCAAATGATTGGGACGCATGTTTGCCTTCGACAACAGATATTGACGAACAGCTACCTCATATACCGCATCACCAATATAGGCCAGTGCAATAGGTGGAATCAACCTCGCAGGTCTGGAAGGAGGATAAGGGAACCACCCTCCCTCTGTGACCTGGTCCTGTTGTTTTGGTGTATTTGGATGTCCTTCGCTCATTTGCGCCGCCATCTCATGCCCTGCGCCGTATCTTCAAGCAGAATGCCACGTGCAGACAATTCATCGCGAATTTCATCCGCTCTTGCCCAGTTTTTGGACTTGCGCGCTTCTACACGCTCTTCAATCAGACGTTCTACTTCCTCATCCAGAAGTTCTGGCTCTGCGTCAGTATAAATGCGCAGTACAGCATTCAATTCACTGAACAACTCGAGGAGTGCGCGAATGTCTGCCGCATTAACCACTTCTTGTTGCAACAGTTGGTTGGCTTCCCCTGCCCACTCAAACATCGCAGTAATTGCATCAGGAGTATTGAAATCATCCTGCATCTTCTCGTGATACTGCTGACGAATTTGGTCGAGTCTTGCCGCAAACTCTGCTGTGATGTCCTGATCAACAGTTACTGCATTCAGACGATGGTTCAGGTTACCTACCGCATTTGCAATCCGGTCCACACTGTTCTGTGCCTGCTCCATCGTATCATCCGTGAAGTTCAATGGATTGCGATAGTGGGTAGACAACATGAAATAACGAATCGCTTCGCGTTTATATTGATTCCGCAAGTCTTTAACCAGAACACCATTACCGAGTGATTTCGACATCTTCTCGTTATCAATCCGGATGAATCCATTATGCATCCAGTAGTTCGCAAGTGGTTTACCTGTTAATACCTCGGATTGGGCGCATTCGCACTCATGGTGCGGGAACTGCAAATCCTGTCCACCCCCGTGAATGTCCAGTGTATCCCCAAGGTACTCCCTAGCCATGGCGGAGCACTCAATATGCCAGCCTGGTCGACCATCGCCCCAAGGACTGGACCAATAGATCTCACCTGGTTTGGCAGCCTTCCAGAGCACAAAATCTTCGGGATGCTCTTTGCGCTCGTCCACACCCACACGGATTCCAAATTGCAGCTCCTGCAGGTTTTGTTTCGAAAGTTTGCCATATTCGCTGAATTTGCCTGTGCGATAATAGACGTCACCGCCATTTTCATACGCAAATCCTTTTTCAACCAGCTCACGGATAAAATCAATGATCAGCGGCATGTTTTCCGTTACTCTCGGATTGCTGCTTGCCTTGGGAATACCCAATCCCTCAATGTCTTCATAATAGGCAGCTATAAATTTCTCAGCCACGTGAGGAACGTCTGTTCCAAGTTGTTCTGCTTTGCGAATCAACTTATCGTCCACATCCGTGAAGTTCACCACATAGTTCACATCATGTCCTGTCTGTTCCAGGTATCCACGAACCGTGTCGAAAAAGATAACCGGGCGTGCATTCCCGATATGAATGTAGTCATATACCGTTGGTCCGCAGACATACATTTTCACTTTCCCTGGCTCTTGGGGAACAAATTTCTCTTTGGTACGACTCATCGTATTATAAATCTGAAGCGTCATGGTCACTTATCCTTTCATCCTATACTGCCTTTATTTATTGTATCACGTATCACGCACAGTCTCATTTTCACGGGCATTTTGCAGTGTACGTACTTCTTCCTGCAATCGTTCGAGTTCTTTTTGCATACCGCGCAAGGAGTCAACGACCGGATCGGGCAATTGCTGACTGAGGCGATCTACCCGTCGGCCATCCTGTTTAACAATCCTGCCCGGTATACCTACTACGGTACTATTGGAAGGGACCTCCTTAAGCACAACGGAGTTCGCACCAATGTTACATTGATCTCCCACGCTAAATGAACCCAACACCTTGGCTCCGGATGAGATAACCACATTATTACCAATGGTCGGATGTCTCTTCCCTTTTTCTTTCCCTGTTCCGCCCAGGGTAACCCCCTGATAGATAACGACATCATCGCCAATCTCACATGTTTCTCCAATAACGACGCCCATTCCGTGGTCAATAAACAACCGATTTCCGATCGTAGCTCCAGGATGTATCTCGATTCCTGTCATAAAACGGCTAACCTGCGAAATGAACCGGGCAACCGAGAACCATCTTCGCTTGTATAAAAAATGAGCGATCCGGTGTGCCCATATCGCATGCAGCCCTGAGTAGGTGAATACCACCTCAAACCAACCTCGGGCCGCCGGATCGTTTTCAAACACCGCCTGGATATCTGATCTGATCTTCTTGAACATGCTCGTTCCCCTCTTGTTCAGGTTCCCGTCCTCCGGCTTACCGGACGGCGCGTTCCTTGGTAGTGTACTGCACACTCGCCTAAACAAAAAAACGCCCCTGCAGCATTTAGCTGCAGAGGCGTTTATCGCGGTCCCACTCTGCTCGGTCCATTCTTAAATAGAATGAGCCCTCAAGCGGTTTGGTAACGGAAACCAATCGTCACAACCTATCCTAACGTTTTCCCATGTCATGATCGACAAAGGCGGGGCCGGATTCGGCTGTGCAGCTCACGGGCGCATTTCGACTGATGGACAGTGGATGGTTCACAGCCACCGCATCCAAAGAAATCTCTCTTTGCTACGGGACCATCCTCTCTGAATCTGTCCGGGTCAGTCTACTCCTCCCGATCTTTGCTGTTCTATTAGATAAATCATATCAATTATTCGTTGTGTTGTTATTATAGCGAAAAGGCCTCAGACTGACAACAGCCTCCTACGTAATCTATCCATCGTAGGACTGTGTTCAGATTCCAAATAAACGGAATGTCTTCGACTAAGATTATTTTACTTGTGCAAGCAAACGTTCGATCACCGTATCACGACCCAGAAGCACGATCGTTTGGTTCAGATCCCGTCCATGCGTCTGTCCAGTCAAGGCTACACGAATTGGCATAAAGAGCTGTTTGCCCTTAAAGCCGGTTTCTTTCTGTACTTCCTTGATCAATGCAGCCATTTTGCTTGGAGTAAACTCTTCGCTCGCCTGTACTTTATCCGCAAATGCCTTCAGTACAGTTGGCACCTGCTCCTCCGCAAGCACTGCTTCTCCTTCACTTTCAAGCTCCAGATTGGAACGGAAGAATACTTCTGACAATTCGACAATATCGGAGGCAGAATTCATCTGCTCCTGGTACAGGTGTACCAGCGTATAAGCCCATTCTTTTTGTTCAGCAGACAGCTCGGAAGAAATACGTCCAGCCTTTTGCAGATGCGGAATGGCCATTTCGGCAATACGTTCCGGGTCAGCATGTTTGATATAGTGGTTGTTCAAGTGCGCCAGCTTGTGGGTATCAAATACCGCAGGGCTCTTGGACAGACGTTTCGTATCAAAAATGGAGATCAGTTGCTCTTGCGAGAAGATCTCTTCTTCCCCTTCCGGCGACCAGCCGAGTAAGGAAATAAAGTTAAACATCGCTTCAGGCAAATAGCCGAGCTGATCATATTGCTCAATAAACTGGATAACGGACTCATCCCGTTTACTCAGCTTCTTGTGATTTTCATTCACGATCAACGTCATATGACCGAATTGCGGTGGCTCCCAGCCAAGCGCTTCATAGATCATCAGTTGACGCGGCGTGTTTGAGATGTGATCTTCCCCACGCAGGACGTGGGAGATCTTCATCAAGTGATCATCCACAGCAACGGCATAGTTGTATGTGGGAATACCGTCTTTTTTCACAATGACGAAGTCACCGGATTCCTTGCTGTTGAACGAGATTGTGCCTTTAACCATATCATCAAACGTATATGTGCGCTCTTCCGGCACACGGAAACGAATACTCGCTACGCGGCCTTCCGCTTCAAACGCACTAATTTGCTCTGGAGTCAGGTCACGGTGTTTGCCAGAATAACGCGGTGTTTCTCCACGTGCTGACTGTTCCTCGCGCTCTTGCTCCAATTCTTCTTCCGTGCAGAAGCAACGGTAAGCCAGACCTTTATCCAGCAATTCCTGCGTATATTTACGATAGAGGTCCAGACGTTCCGTTTGACGGTATGGTCCGTATTCTCCGCCCACGTCAATACTTTCGTCCCACTCAATTCCGAGCCATTTCAGGTATTTCAGTTGGCTTTCTTCACCACCGGCAATATTCCGTTTCACGTCCGTATCTTCAATACGAATAATGAATTTACCGTTATTATGTTTGGCATATAAATAGTTAAACAACGCCGTACGGGCATTCCCGATATGCAGGTGTCCCGTTGGGCTCGGCGCGTAACGCACACGAATATCCGTGCTCATATGATCCCCTCCGTCACTAATTGATTGATGATATCACACACGTACAAGGCAAACAACGGATTGAGCGGCAATGCCCTCTCCCCGTCCCGGGAATCCCAGTTGCTCTGTTGTTGTTGCTTTCACGTTCACCAGTGTTACATCCGCTTCTAGTGCCTTGGCAATAACCTCAGCCATCTGTGGGATATAAGGAGCCATCTTTGGCTTCTGGGCAATAATCGTTGAATCAATATTCCCTAGCTTATACCCGCGATCCTTCACAAGCTGCCATACATGTTCCAGCAATTTCAGGCTGTCGGCATCTTTGAATTCCGGATCGGTATCCGGGAAGTGCTTGCCAATATCCCCAAGTGCCAGTGCACCCAAAATGGCATCACTGATCGCGTGCAACAGCACGTCTGCGTCCGAGTGACCCAGCAGACCTTTTTCATAAGGAATCGTTACTCCGCCAATAATACACGGGCGTCCCTCTACCAGCTGATGTACATCAAATCCCTGTCCTACACGTATCATCGCTTCTTCTCTCCCCCCAGCAAAAACGCAGCATATTTCAAATCTTCCGGCGTTGTTAATTTGATATTGGTATAATTGCCTTCCACAACCTTGACCGACATTCCCTGACGTTCAGCCAGCATGGCATCATCTGTTCCCAGAAATCCGTCCTGCTCAGCTGATTCGTAGGCGGAGAGCAGGGAAGAAAGACGAAAAGCCTGCGGGGTTTGAATGCTCCACAGACTGCTGCGGTCTGGCGTCGCCGTAACGACTCCTTCCGCATTCACTTGTTTGATCGTATCCTTCACGGGAACCGCCAGTACAGCTGCTCCACCACCGGCTATGGCGGCCGCCATGCATCCCTTGATCTGCTCATGGTTCACAAAAGGACGTACCCCGTCGTGAACGAGAACCCAATCCGTCCCAAGTGCCTCAAGGCCTTTATGGACAGAATGTTGTCTCTCTTTCCCTCCGGGGATAACACGGACACGTGAATCCAGTTGGTATTCTTTTACCCAATCCTGGCAGCGTTCAACATCTGCGGTTCCTGTGACCAGCACCATCTCGCGGATCTCGTCCAGCACAGCAAATACCTCAAGCGTATGTATGAAAACGGGCTTGTCCTGCAGCAACAGAAACTGTTTGCTCTCGGTCGTCCCCATCCGGGTTCCGCGACCTGCTGCCACAATGACAACGCCCCACCCTTTATCCATGCCGCAATCCCTGCCTTGTCTGTCAGTTTATCGTCCAAAGATATACAATATCATTCAACGATACACTACCCATCATACCGCTTTATTGGGCTTTTTCCAACAGTTTCGGCTTGGCAAAAATCATTCGTCCCGCTGAAGTCTGCAACACACTGGTCACCAGCACTTCCATCATCATGCCGATATACTCGCGTCCGCCCTCCACAACGATCATTGTGCCATCATCCAGATAGGCTACACCTTGACCATGCTCCTTGCCATCCTTGATGATCTGCACCATGATCTCCTCACCTGGCAGAACAACCGGCTTAACCGCATTGGCGAGATCATTAATGTTCAACACAGATACACCCTGGAGTTCGCACACTTTGTTCAGGTTAAAGTCATTGGTGACCACTTTGCCCTGAAGCACTTTAGCCAGTTTAACCAGTTTGCTGTCCACCTCGGAGATTTCCTCGAAATCCCCCTCGTAAATCAGGACTTTTACATCAAGTTCCTTCTGGATTTTGTTCAAAATGTCCAGTCCACGCCGTCCTCTGTTGCGCTTGAGCAGATCCGATGAATCAGCAATATGCTGTAACTCCTCCAGAACAAATTCCGGAATTACGATCGTGCCTTCAATAAATCCGGTTTTGCATATATCAGCGATACGCCCATCGATAATAACACTGGTATCCAGAATTTTATGTTCTTCCATCCGTCTATCCTCGTCCACCTCGGGATGACCCCATCGTCCAGACATCCAGAAGGCCCCCAGATCGTCTTTCTTCGCCATGGCAAGGGTATAACCGGAATAAGCACTAATCACCGTCAGCGCCACTTGCAGCACTTCTCCTGCCGTCCCCATCCATCCCACAACAGGGTAGAGCAACAAGGCCACGAGCAATCCTGCAACTGTACCTGCAGCACCTGCAGCCAATTCGTTCATAGGTACTTTTGCCAATGAGTCAATTCCACTATGCAGCCTGTCTGCCATCAATGTTCCACCAATATTACATACAGCCATAAACATTACAGCTCCCAGCAGCGTCGATATACCAGCTCCCAGTAATCCTGCTGACTGAATCCACTCCGCCATCCATGGGACCGATTTTCCTGCCAGATGATATGCCGTGTAGCCGAACCATGCACCGCACAATCCTGTAAAAGTTAAAATGCCTTTTTTCCACATTAGTCCCTGCACCTCCTTCAATGTATCTTGATCTTTATATCCAGTATGATCCAATTCCTGAATTGCTAATCCCATCTGGAAGAACTTTTTGGAAATGTTGCAATCGTCAGTTGAAAGTAGGTAAATTATTGGCATATAATGAATTCAATTCATATCCCGAGGTGAGTGGCAAAATGAGTACGCTAAGTTTACAGGCTTTCCAGGATCAAGTTTCTGAACTGTTGTTGCGTCATCGCAGCCTGATTGATGTACTGTCCAAAACGGGACAAGCCGGAGCGTCTGTTAACCGTGCCGTGTCCAAAGCCATTACCGAATGCGGCTGCATCGAGCTGCACGCCACCAAGCAGAAATATGCCCCGGAGAGCGATATCGCTCAAACCAAGGGCCTGCTGGAAACGCATGTGGAAGGTGAGTTGTGTGAGAACTGCAGAGAGGTCATCAGCTCTGAACTAGGGCGGAACCTGTTCTACATGTCGGCTCTCTGCAACCTGCTGGACATTAACATGGAAGAGGTCGTAAATCACGAATCACAGAAGTGTTCAACGTTAGGGATGTTTAATCTGTCGTAAGAAGATATGTATGTCGTCCGTAAGGGTTTCTTTTACCGTAAATAGATCTGAATAAACAAAAAGCACGCATTCTCCAGTTCAGGAGAGTACGTGCTTTCTTTGTATAGTGTCTGTCCCCAAGGCGACTTAACGATCGGAAGGACGGGAAGATTTCTCATCCTTGCGCTTTTTCGCCCGACTACGCGAGGCCGCTGTTCGCACATTATGCTTCATTCCATACAAGGCGTATAACACCAGCGGAATAAAGATCAATTTGGATAACTGCTCTGGGAAAATAACGGCTACGGCTATGGCAAATAACACAACCCATGGTGCAATCCAGATTGCCTTGCGTGGCAACCCGACCTTTTTGAAATTGGGATATTTAAGCGAACTCACCATCAGATACGATAACAGCAATGTAGCAATCATCATGCTAACTGGGCCAATATCCTTATTGAACAAGGACAGTGTGGCCAGTACCCCGCCGGCTGCCGGTATCGGCAGACCTGTGAAGTACCCGGGAATTCCCGGACGAACATTAAATCGAGCAAGACGAATGGCTCCACAAATCGGAAAAGCCGCTGTTGCGATCCAGGCGAGAATCGGCATTGAATCTTGAAACGACACCATAAATATGATCAGGGCTGGTGCTGCACCAAAGGAAACCATGTCAGACAAGGAATCCAGTTCCTTACCGAATTCACTTTGGGCATTAAGTGCACGTGCCACTCGGCCATCCAGACCATCTAGCAACATCGCTACAATGACCATAATGGCAGCCAAACTGTAATTTCCATCAATCGCAAGCAAAATTGCCATCATTCCAAGAAACAGATTACCCAGGGTAAAGAGATTCGGAATGAATCTGGTTAGCATCGTTGTTTCACCTCATCCATTTCAAGCCTTTATATAGGCAAACCCTTACATCTGTCTGTCGATAAACATTTGCTCCTGCAAACGTTTGAGGCCTTCCTTAATGGTCCGGGCACGAACTTCACCAATACCGTCCACTTCGTCCAGTTCTTCAATTGTGGCCATAATAACATGAGGCAATTGTTCGAATTGATCCACCAGATTATGGATAATGACATTGGGCAGGCGGGGGATCTTATTTAATACCCGGAATCCACGAGGGGCAACCGAATCCTCAGAAGTAGCCGCTGATGAAGGATAGCCGAGAAGACGGACAATATGGTGTGCATCCAGCAACTCATCGTCCGACAATCTTTTCAGTCCCACGATAATTTCACGGATTTTGTCATCACTGTCGTCACGGGCATAGTCTTTATACAGTAACCAGGCTTCTTCTTCCGTTGTACCCACAAGTTCTTCCATTTGCATGGAAATGAGTCGTCCCTCATTCCCGAGTTCATGAATGTACCGTTGGATTTCCGTTTTGATCCGCATCACCATTTCGGTACGCTGAATCACATTAACCACTTCAGGAATCGTTACTAATTCCTCAAATTCCGAAGCACTCAGATTCGTAAGGGACTGTGTTAATACCGCTTTGTATTTCTCCAGGGTTTGGATCGCTTGATTCGCTTTGGTCAGAATAACCCCGATTTCCTTGAGGGAATAACGAAGTGTTCCCTGATACAAGGTAATGATATTCCGGCGCTGTGATATGGATACGACCAATTTACCCGTTTGCTTTGCTACACGCTCTGCCGTCCGGTGACGAATCCCCGTCTCTGATGAAGAGATCGAAGAGTCCGGGATTAACTGGGTATTGGCGTAAAGAATACGCTTCAAATCCTCGCTAAGAATAATGGCTCCATCCATTTTGGCGAGTTCATACAGATAGTTCGGGGAGAAATCACAGTTAATCGAGAATCCCCCATCCACCACTTCCATTACTTCAGGGCTGTATCCTACAACAAGCAGTGCGCCCGTCTTGGCGCGCAGCACATTTTCCAGACCTTCGCGGAAAGGTGTACCTGGTGCGATCAGCCTTAACAACTCATTCATATTATCCAGTTGGCTCATATCTTTCATCTTGTTATGCCCCCTAATCTAAAGCAACCGCTAGTGCATCTGCCACGGTATTCACACCGATCAGTTGTATCCCGCGAGGATGTTTCCAGCCCTTTAAGCTTTTTTCTGGTAAAATGACTCGTTTGAAGCCCAGCTTTGCGGCTTCCTTCACTCGTTGTTCGGCCCGTGATACGGCTCGAACTTCACCTGTCAGACCGATCTCGCCAAAGATGACGTCGTCCGGCTTGGTCGGTACATCTCTCAAACTGGATGCAATGCTGACGGCAACCGCCAAGTCTACAGCGGGCTCATCCAACCGTACTCCACCAGCCACGTTCAGATACGCATCCTGGGTCTGTAAAAACATCCCCATCCGTTTCTCCAGCACTGCAATGATCAGATTTAATCGATGCAGATCTACCCCTGTTGCCATACGGCGGGGAGAAGGGAAATGGGTGGTTGAGATCAACGCCTGTAATTCCACGAGCAGAGGACGTGTCCCCTCCATACTGGCAACTACCGTTGAACCTGCTACACCCAGTGGACGTTCCGACAAAAAGAGTTCGGACGGATTGCCCACCTCACGAAGTCCATCCTCGCCCATTTCAAAAATACCAATCTCATTGGTGGAACCAAAACGGTTCTTCACCGCACGCAACAGGCGATACGTATGATGCCGTTCTCCTTCAAAATAAAGCACGCAATCCACCATATGTTCTAACATACGTGGACCGGCAATGGCACCTTCTTTGGTAACATGCCCCACAAGAACCGTTGCAATGCCTCTGCCTTTGGCAATCCGCATGAACCTTGACGTACATTCCCTTACCTGTGCAACACTACCAGGCGCACTGGTAACTTCGGGAAGATATACCGTCTGAATGGAGTCGATGACCAGAAAATGCGGCTGGATCTGATCCACCGCTTCCTCTACACGTTCCATATTGGTTTCACACAGTACATACAACTCGGCAGAGAGTGCCCCGAGACGGTCTGCCCGCAATTTGGTTTGCTTTACTGATTCCTCACCGGAAACATATAACACACGCAAACCCGAATGCGTCAAAGCATGAGACGTCTGCAACATCAACGTTGATTTACCAATACCCGGATCTCCGCCCACCAGAACGAGTGAACCCGGAACGATTCCGCCACCCAATACCCGGTTCAACTCTCCGATTCCAGTCTGTACACGCGGTTCCTGACCGCTATCTATATCTATGATAGGAAGCGGTTTATCTTTACTGTCAAACAGAGGAGAATTTCTCCCTTGTGTTTTGACCACCGTCTCTGTTTCTTCCACCATTGAATTCCATGACTGACAACCCGGACACTTACCGTACCACTTGGGGGCTTCATAGCCGCATTCCGTACATTGAAACTTGGTTTTAACTTTGGCCACTTCAGCACTCCTATAATTTAATTTTATAACAGCATTTTGCATTATTCGACGAATTTCACCCAAACTCCCTGACGTGCAGGGTTACTAAAAGTTTACCATTGTTTGAGATTTTTCGTAAAGGATTATCGCAAACTTTACAGATGTTCCTGACATAATCATGTCCGTCTTCTGTCCAAAGTGCAAAAAATCCTCCCCGGCCGAAGCCGAGAAGGATTTGATTAAGGATTATGGATCAATACAAGCTGAAGTTTAACTCCAAAGCTTGCTAAATATTATTTAGTTTCGATTTCCTCATTGGACGGAACAACCACGTCTTTTTTCGTAACAGACAGTGCACCGTTCTCTTCGTCGATGAGCAATGAATCCCCTTTGGTTACGTTACCTGTGAGCAACTCTTCGGACAATTTGTCCTCGATATGCTTCTGGATCGCCCGACGAAGCGGACGCGCACCGTAAGCTGGATCAAAGCCTGACTTAGCAAGGAAAGACTTGGCATTGTCAGTGAGTTCGAAATCTACCTCATGTTCGAGCAGTCGTTTACGAAGTTCTTCACTCATAAGCGTAACAATTTCAGCGATGTGTTTTTCTTCAAGTGAGTGGAACACGATAATTTCATCAATCCGGTTAAGGAACTCTGGACGGAAGCTTTTCTTCAGCTCATCCATCACTTTCCCCTTCATGTTGTCATAATCTGCTCCTGCATCTACAACTGCAGTGAAGCCCAGTGTAGAGTTACGTTTGATCGCTTCGGCACCCACGTTGGATGTTAGAATGATCAGCGTATTGCGGAAGTCAACGACGCGACCTTTGGAATCCGTCAGACGACCATCCTCAAGCACTTGTAACAAGATATTGAATACTTCTGGATGTGCTTTCTCGATTTCATCGAGCAGGACTACGGAATATGGTTTGCGACGAACTTTCTCTGTCAGCTGGCCACCTTCTTCGTACCCAACATATCCTGGAGGCGCTCCGACAAGTCGGGAAGTCGAGTGCTTCTCACCATACTCGGACATATCAATACGGATTACTGCATTTTCATCGCCGAACATCGCTTCAGCCAGAGCACGAGCAAGTTCTGTTTTACCTACCCCTGTAGGGCCGAGGAAAATGAATGAACCCATCGGACGTTTTGGATCTTTAAGTCCCGCACGAGCACGACGAACCGCACGGCTGACAGACTTCACTGCCTCATCCTGACCGATGACACGTTCATGTAGAATAGACTCCAGATTCATCAGACGCTGTGTCTCTTCTTCTTTCAGTTGGTTCACAGGGATTCCAGTCCAGCTGGCTACCACTTGTGCGATATCCTCAGGAGTAACCTCGGAATCGGTGCGACCTTGTTTCTCTTTCCACTGGTTCTTCGTTACATCCAGCTCTTCACGGATTTTTTGTTCCGTATCACGCAGAGCTGCTGCTTTTTCGAACTCCTGACTTTGAACTGCAGCGTCTTTTTCCTTACGGATATCTTCCAGACGGCTTTCCAGTTGTTTCAGGTTTGGTGGGATCGTGTAAGAGTTCAATCTTACTTTGGAACCCGCTTCATCAATCAGGTCAATCGCTTTATCTGGCAGGAAACGGTCTGTAATGTAACGGTCAGACAGTTTAACCGCCTGCACAATTGCTTCGTCCGTAATTTTCACGCGGTGATGCGCCTCATAACGGTCACGCAAGCCGTGCAAGATTTGAATCGCTTCTTCCGGAGAAGGCTGATCTACAGTAATCGGTTGGAAACGACGCTCAAGCGCTGCATCCTTCTCGATGTATTTACGATACTCATCCAGCGTTGTTGCACCAATGCACTGCAATTCTCCACGGGCCAGAGCCGGTTTCAAAATGTTAGAAGCATCGATGGCACCTTCAGCTCCGCCTGCGCCAATCAAGGTATGCAATTCGTCGATAAACAGGACAATGTTACCTGCTTGGCGAATCTCATCCATGATTTTTTTCAGACGATCTTCGAACTCACCACGATATTTGGTTCCAGCGACTACAGAACCCATATCCAGGGTCATTACACGTTTGTCGCGCAATGTTTCCGGAATCTCATTTGCGATGATTTTTTGTGCAAGGCCTTCAGCAATCGCTGTTTTACCTACACCTGGCTCACCGATCAATACCGGGTTGTTCTTCGTACGACGGCTGAGCACCTGGATGACACGTTCAATTTCTTTACTACGTCCAATGACCGGGTCAAGGTTATTCTCTCTGGCGTATGCCGTGAGGTCACGTGCCAGACTGTCCAGCGTTGGTGTGCTGACATTGGCAGGTGTGCCATTATGGCTGGATACAGCTTCACTGCTGCCAAGCAATTGCAACACTTGTTGACGTGCTTTGTTCAGGCTAATTCCCAGGTTATTGAGCACACGTGCTGCCACACCCTCGCCTTCACGAATCAATCCGAGCAGGATATGCTCTGTGCCTACATAAGTGTGGCCCAATTTACGAGCTTCATCCATAGACAGTTCAATTACTTTTTTCGCACGTGGCGTATATGCAATGTTGGTAGGTTGCTCTTGGCCACGGCCAATTAGCGTTTCTACTTCATCCTGAATTTTTTCCAATCCGAGTCCCAGGCCGATCAGTGCTTTGGCTGCGATGCCTTCGCCTTCACGAATGAGGCCGAGCAAAATATGCTCAGTACCGATGTTATTATGACCGAGACGGACAGCTTCTTCCTGCGCGAGTGCGAGCACCTTTTGGGCCCGTTCCGTAAATCTTCCAAACATCATATCTCCTGCACCTCCATGGTTTTGGATAAAACGAGGGTCATATAATGAAATAACCGTCGTATTCTTCATATCATTTTTGTTTGCAGCCATGCTGCGAATAAAGTCATTCGGCATTTGTACATGCCTTATTATATAAAAGCCGCAATGCGGCATGAAACCATAATTCAATACTATATCAGGCTAAACTAGGACTGCTTCGCTGCATTGATCGTATCACGAATCAACTGAGCACGGTATATGTCACGCTCATCTGTGCGCATATCTTCCCCGAATGTTTTCTGCAAAAATCCCGGCTGTGTCATCACATTCAATTCATTCATTACCGTGATGGACAGTCCATCCAACAATCCGAGATCCACGCCAAGGCGTACATCCGATAAGCGTTGTGCAGCTTCCTTGGAATCAACAATAGCTGCATGAGACAATATGCCATAAGAACGCATGACCCGATCCGTAATCCGAAGTCTGGAGTCGGTAATTAACCGTTCTCTCGCTGTACGTTCATGACCAATCATCTGTAACACAACACCATGCAGGTTCTCGATGACTTCCTGTTCGGTCTGTCCCAAAGTAATCTGGTTCGAGATCTGGAACAGGTTACCCATCGCCTCGCTACCTTCACCGTATATCCCTCTTACCGTCAATCCCACTTGGGAAACTGCGGTTAGAATACGGCCAATCTGTTGTGTCATCACCAGGGCAGGCAAGTGCATCATGACCGATGCTCTGACACCTGTACCTACATTGGTAGGGCAGCTGGTTAAGTATCCTCTGCGATCATCAAAGGCATAATCCACGTGCGCTTCAAAAGCATCATCTATTGCGGAAGCTTTCTCCCAGGCTTCTTTCACCTGAAACCCCGGATAGAGGCACTGGATACGAAGATGATCCTCTTCATTAATCATAATACTGACAGACTCATCCTCACTGAGAATAACCGCACCATTCCTGGATTCATTCGCAAGACTTGGACTGATGAGATGTTTCTCCACCAGCACCCGTTTGTCGAGTTCGTCAATATCGATCAGATCCAACGTATGAAAATCCCCAAAGGCATGAACGTCATCGTATTGAAGTACTTCGCTCAGCTTATTCAGCACCTCTTCCGATTGCTCATTGGAAGCCAGCATCGGAAACGGAACATGCTGAAGGTTGCGTGCAATCCGGACACGGCTGCTAATGACAATTTCGGAATCAGCCGCATCACTGCGCATCCAGTCGCTGAGCGCCTTCTCTGTAAAGCGCAGATTAGGCATTACGCATCCCTCCTACTCATGACAAACTTTACTCCTGAGCTATTCCTTTTTCAAGTCCTCTGATCTGGTCACGGATCTGAGCCGCCTCTTCAAATTCCTCTTGTGCGATGCTCTCTTGGAGCTCACGCTTCAGATCAGCAATTTGCCGTTTCACCTTGATGCGACCACCAGCTCGTGCAGGCACTTTGCCTACATGGGACGTATTACCATGAACCCGCTTGAACAAAGGATCCAGACGACTGTCAAAATATTTATAACATGAACTGCAGCCGAACCGGCCTATCTTACTAAATTGTGCGTACGTCATACCACACTCTTCACATTGAAGAGCTTTTGCAGGTGGTGTTCCTGCCGATCCACTTTTGCCGGCTGGATCAAAATCAAGCAATCCTGACAACAAGTTGTGAATGGAAAACCCACCTGCTGTTCCAGGGATCATTTCCCCTTTTTCACGGGCACATGACTCACAAATATGGAATTCCGTCTTCTCTCCATTTACGATCTTCGTAAAATGAAGTGTCGCCGGACGTTTATTGCATTCTTGGCACAGCATATTGATGTACCTCCTTTGACCCCGATAGTTTTCATTTACCGAGCAAAGATATTAACATCGCCTTCAACATTCTGGCACGAATTTGATCCCGGTAAGGAAGTTTGACCAATATAACCTCTCTAGATACAGCAGCTCGCATCAACCCGGCTTCCCGCTTGTTCAAGAAGCGCGCTTCTTCCAATTGATAGATCAGACCTTCGGCAGCTGTCTGCCCGATCTCTTCACCAATACTATGGTGCAAATGATTATGCAGAGCTGATTGGGCCGGTAATTCAATGCGCTGTATGCGAACATAACCACCACCGCCGCGTTTACTCTCTACCAGGTATCCCTTCTCGAGTGTAAAACGTGTGCTGATGACATAATTGATCTGGGAAGGTACACATGAGAATTGATCTGCCAGATCATTACGCTGAATTTCAACCATTCCTTCGGGACTTTCATGCAAAATACTCTTCAGATATCGTTCGATAATATCAGAGATATTACGCATCCAATCATCCTCCACTGTCTGAAACGTTAAGTCAATAAGGACCCACACGCCCCCACAGAGTACACCTTCTCTACCCATTTAACCAATCATGGAAACAGCGAATCTTGCTTCCACAGGTGCCAACAGGAGAGCGAAGGAAGCACGAAGGTCCTTTAATATTCCCTTGATCCTCCGATGAAATGAATCCCGTATATTGGCGATCATGCATCAGATTGTAGAAAGAAAGCTACTTAAGTATTAAACCTTTAGTTGACTTTGACTTTCTTTGACTTTATAACCATTATAGCATATTTTGTGGTTTTGCCAAGTGGGGTCACTATTCATTTTTTACGATTTTACACGAAATATTCCCCGGACACAAAAAAACCTCCCCAAAATTTCTGGAGAAGTCCATTTGTCTTTCATTCACGCCGTATTTCTATATAAGCTAATCAAGTTAAATGGAGCAGTGGGAATAGTCATCAGAAGAAATCGAGCAAATAGGTTTCCCGTTCAGGAATCGCTTGTTCCAAAGCCTTGATTGCTGTGTTCGGTCCGTGAATTCTTCCGATTCGTGCCATTTCCGTTGGTCTGCGATATCCCATCAGCACCGCGGTAAGGGATTGAATATCCACCTTAATGATCTGATCATCAGTAATTGGCTCCGATGTTTTCCATATGGACGCTGTTCCGTTCATTGCCACGTTTAATTGCCATACCCCTTCATTCCACGGAGCGTGGGCATCTTCTACCTGTAGAACAATCTGCACTGGTGAGTCCTGGCTTGCAAAGGGATACTGGGATATAAACTGCTCTACACTAACGATACGCGCCATAAAATAAGGTACAATCTCCTGCTGAATCCGTGGGTTATCCAATTGGAAGGCAAGCGTATCACTGGCAGGCGCCTGCAACGTAACTTCCTGGATCATGGAATCATGGTTAGCAATGAAGGTCCACAGCCCTTGCCTAGCCTCTTCATTCAGATAGATGATCTCTTTAATGGTAAACTTATTTTCCTTAACCTCATATAAAAGATAACCTTGTGCTGCATCAGCTTCATCGTAATATACAGCCTTCTGGCTGGTCCCATTAACAAGAACTGAATTCTCCCACCTTGCATCATCCCGGACCAGAGTTCCGTTATAACGCTCAGCATAAGCACTGTATACTTCCTTTAATATGCTGAGGCCTGGATCCCCACGCCGAATTGTTCCAGGTGTCGCTTTTTTCGAAGGCAAATGAGCTGTAGGTACTTTATAACGTTTAAATTCAACATACGTCTCCCATCCATACTTCCGATAGAAACCAAAAGAGAATGGATGCAAGAAAGATATACTCTGTTTGTTACGATTCATTTCTTCCAACGCATGCTTCAGCAGACCCGCTACCCAGCCTTTGCGTCTATACTCTGGCCAGGTGGCTACACCCGCAATACCGCCCATCTCGAACGATCTGCCATGAATATAGGTTTGAAAAGGAATGATGTGAAGTTTGGCTCCTAGCTGCCCGTCCTCATATACACCCCATATATCCTGTGACGAAAATTGACTCCGCCGTTTTTCTTTCTGTTCTTCACTCATTACTACTTGAAAAGCATATTCGGAGAGTGCCATCGCCGGTTCAAAATCATCTACCGTCAATTTCTGAATTTCCATGTTGTCCTACACCCCATTCGCTAGAGTTATATCAATCCAAATCATGGCCTGATATCTGATATATGTACCCCTTAGAGTGTGTCAGAGGATTCTTACAAAGTCAAATAAGAGATGCTTCCGCATCCCCTAAAATAAACAAATAAAAACCACCACCGAATAACATCGGCAGTGGTTCTTCGCTTGGCGGCGTCCTACTCTCCCAGGACCCTGCGGTCCAAGTACCATCGGCGCTAGAGGGCTTAACGGTCGTGTTCGGGATGGGTACGTGTGGAACCCCTCCGCCATCGCCACCAAACGCGATTTGTCGAAGCATAGCTTCTTAAAATCAGATATGGAACTGAAAATCATACACACGTTCTGTGATGTACCAATTTTCATTTCAGAGATCGTTCTCTGAAAACTAGATTCGAAACGAAACACGCGATTTAGAACTTGCTATTGGATAAGCCCTCGACCGATTAGTACTGGTCAGCTCCATGCATTGCTGCACTTCCACCCCCAGCCTATCTACCTCGTCGTCTTCAAGGGGTCTTACATACTGGGAAATCTCATCTTGAGGGGGGCTTCACGCTTAGATGCTTTCAGCGTTTATCCCGTCCGTACATAGCTACCCAGCGGTGCTCCTGGCGGAACAACTGGTACACCAGCGGTACGTCCATCCCGGTCCTCTCGTACTAAGGACAGCTCCTCTCAAATTTCCTACGCCCACGACAGATAGGGACCGAACTGTCTCACGACGTTCTGAACCCAGCTCGCGTACCGCTTTAATGGGCGAACAGCCCAACCCTTGGGACCTACTTCAGCCCCAGGATGCGATGAGCCGACATCGAGGTGCCAAACCTCCCCGTCGATGTGGACTCTTGGGGGAGATAAGCCTGTTATCCCCAGGGTAGCTTTTATCCGTTGAGCGATGGCCCTTCCATGCGGTACCACCGGATCACTAAGCCCGACTTTCGTCCCTGCTCGACTTGTAGGTCTCGCAGTCAAGCTCCCTTATGCCTTTGCACTCTTCGAATGATTTCCAACCATTCTGAGGGAACCTTTGGGCGCCTCCGTTACTCTTTAGGAGGCGACCGCCCCAGTCAAACTGCCCACCTGACACTGTCCCCGCACCGGATTACGGTACCAGGTTAGAACCTAGATACGATCAGGGTGGTATCCCAACGTTGCCTCCACGCGAGCTGGCGCTCACACTTCAAAGGCTCCCACCTATCCTGTACAGATCGTACCCAAATTCAATATCAAGCTGCAGTAAAGCTCCATGGGGTCTTTCCGTCTTGTCGCGGGTAACCTGCATCTTCACAGGTATTAAAATTTCACCGGATCTCTCGTTGAGACAGCGCCCAAGTCGTTACGCCATTCGTGCGGGTCAGAATTTACCTGACAAGGAATTTCGCTACCTTAGGACCGTTATAGTTACGGCCGCCGTTTACTGGGGCTTCGGTTCACAGCTTCGGATTGCTCCTAACCACTCCCCTTAACCTTCCAGCACCGGGCAGGCGTCAGCCCGTATACTTCGCCTTACGGCTTCGCACAGACCTGTGTTTTTGCTAAACAGTCGCTTGGGCCTTTTCACTGCGGCCCCCTCGTGCTATTCACACTACCGGGGCACCCCTTCTCCCGAAGTTACGGGGTCATTTTGCCGAGTTCCTTAACGAGAGTTCTTCCGCGCGCCTTAGAATACTCTTCTCGCCTACCTGTGTCGGTTTGCGGTACGGGCACCATCACCTGGCTAGAGGCTTTTCTTGGCAGTGTGAGATCATGACCTTCGCTACTATAATTTTCGCTCCCCATCACAGCTCAGCCTTACAATGTGCGGATTTGCCTACACATCAGCCTTACTGCTTAGACGGACATCCATCAGTCCGCGTCACTACCCTACTGCGTCCCCCCATTGCTCATAACGGCTTACGGTGGTACAGGAATTTCGACCTGTTGTCCTTCGACTACGCCTTTCGGCCTCGCCTTAGGTCCCGACTTACCCTGAGCGGACGAGCCTTCCTCAGGAACCCTTAGGCTTTCGGCGGATCAGATTCTCACTGATCTTTTCGTTACTCATACCGGCATTCTCACTTGTATAATGTCCAGCGCTCCTTACGGTACACCTTCAACCCTTATACAACGCTCCCCTACCCCTGATGCAAAGCATCAAGCCATAGCTTCGGTGGTGTGTTTAGCCCCGTTACATTTTCGGCGCAGAGTCACTCGACCAGTGAGCTATTACGCACTCTTTCAATGATGGCTGCTTCTAAGCCAACATCCTGGTTGTCTGTGCAACTCCACATCCTTTCCCACTTAACACACACTTGGGGACCTTAGCTGATGGTCTGGGCTGTTTCCCTTTTGACAATGGATCTTAGCACTCACTGTCTGACTCCCGGAAGTAAGTCTATGGCATTCGGAGTTTGACTGAGCTTGGTAACCCTTGCGGGCCCCGCACCCAATCAGTGCTCTACCTCCACGACTCTGTTTTCCGAGGCTAGCCCTAAAGCTATTTCGGGGAGAACCAGCTATCTCCGAGTTCGATTGGAATTTCTCCGCTACCCCCACCTCATCCCCGCATTTTTCAACATGCGTGGGTTCGGGCCTCCAGTGCGTGTTACCGCACCTTCACCCTGGACAGGGGTAGATCACCCGGTTTCGGGTCTACGTCCACGTACTAAGTCGCCCTATTCAGACTCGCTTTCGCTGCGGCTCCGGCTCTTCACCTTAACCTTGCACGGGAACGTAACTCGCCGGTTCATTCTACAAAAGGCACGCCATCACCCCTAAAACGGGCTCTGACTTTTTGTAAGCACACGGTTTCAGGTTCTATTTCACTCCCCTTCCGGGGTGCTTTTCACCTTTCCCTCACGGTACTGCTTCACTATCGGTCGCTAGGAAGTATTTAGCCTTGGCAGATGGTCCTGCCGGATTCATACGGGGTTTCACGTGCCCCGCACTACTCGGGATCCGTCTCGGAGGGAACCAACTTTCAACTACAGGGCTTTTACCTTCTTTGGCGGGCCTTTCCAGACCTCTTCGCTTAACCGGTTCCTTTGTAACTCCATGTGAGACGTCCCACAACCCCAAAGAGCAAGCTCTTTGGTTTGGGCTTCTCCGCGTTCGCTCGCCGCTACTGACGGAATCACTATTGTTTTCTCTTCCTCAGGGTACTTAGATGTTTCAGTTCCCCTGGTATGCCTCTGCATAACCTATGTATTCAGTTATGAGTAACTGGAAATTACCCCAGCTGGGTTTCCCCATTCGGACACCCCCGGATCAAAGCTTGCTTACAGCTCCCCGAGGCAGTTTCGTTGTTCGCCACGTCCTTCATCGGCTCCTAGCGCCTAGGCATCCTCCGTGTGCTCTTAGTAGCTTAACCATTTTGTTCCGGTTTCGGTCGCTCGCTTCCCTTGGTTTGCTTGCGCAAAGCCAAAAGTCGCTCTCACCCGATACCCTCACAAAAGCAATTTAACTACCTTTATACACTTGACTTGTTTGCACAAGTTTAGCTTAAAGGAATGTTCTAATTCGCGTTTGTTTCGTTTCGATATCTAGTTTTCAAAGAACAAGCCAAATAGATGAAATTGTTTGGTGGAGCCAAGCGGGATCGAACCGCTGACCTCCTGCTTGCAAGGCAGGCGCTCTCCCAGCTGAGCTATGGCCCCTCAAATTCCATCAAAACTGAACAAATGGATAAGTAACTGTGTTGCTGTTGCAGGTTCTAAGAACCTGCGTATTTGAATGTTTCCGTTGCAGGAAACGATTCTCCATAGAAAGGAGGTGATCCAGCCGCACCTTCCGATACGGCTACCTTGTTACGACTTCACCCCAATCATCTATCCCACCTTCGGCGGCTGGCTCCTTGCGGTTACCCCACCGACTTCGGGTGTTATAAACTCTCGTGGTGTGACGGGCGGTGTGTACAAGACCCGGGAACGTATTCACCGCGGCATGCTGATCCGCGATTACTAGCAATTCCGACTTCATGCAGGCGAGTTGCAGCCTGCAATCCGAACTGAGACCGGCTTTGTTGGGATTGGCTCCATCTCGCGATTTCGCAGCCCGTTGTACCGGCCATTGTAGTACGTGTGTAGCCCAGGTCATAAGGGGCATGATGATTTGACGTCATCCCCACCTTCCTCCGGTTTGTCACCGGCAGTCTATCTAGAGTGCCCATCCGAAATGCTGGCAACTAAATATAAGGGTTGCGCTCGTTGCGGGACTTAACCCAACATCTCACGACACGAGCTGACGACAACCATGCACCACCTGTCTCCTCTGTCCCGAAGGAAAGATACATCTCTGCATCGATCAGAGGGATGTCAAGACCTGGTAAGGTTCTTCGCGTTGCTTCGAATTAAACCACATACTCCACTGCTTGTGCGGGTCCCCGTCAATTCCTTTGAGTTTCAGTCTTGCGACCGTACTCCCCAGGCGGAGTGCTTAATGTGTTAACTTCGGCACCAAGGGTATCGAAACCCCTAACACCTAGCACTCATCGTTTACGGCGTGGACTACCAGGGTATCTAATCCTGTTTGCTCCCCACGCTTTCGCGCCTCAGCGTCAGTTACAGCCCAGAGAGTCGCCTTCGCCACTGGTGTTCCTCCACATATCTACGCATTTCACCGCTACACGTGGAATTCCACTCTCCTCTTCTGCACTCAAGTCACCCAGTTTCCAGTGCGATCCGGGGTTGAGCCCCGGGATTAAACACCAGACTTAAATGACCGCCTGCGCGCGCTTTACGCCCAATAATTCCGGACAACGCTTGCCCCCTACGTATTACCGCGGCTGCTGGCACGTAGTTAGCCGGGGCTTTCTTCTCAGGTACCGTCACCTTGAGAGCAGTTACTCTCCCAAGCGTTCTTCCCTGGCAACAGAGCTTTACGATCCGAAAACCTTCATCACTCACGCGGCATTGCTCCGTCAGGCTTTCGCCCATTGCGGAAGATTCCCTACTGCTGCCTCCCGTAGGAGTCTGGGCCGTGTCTCAGTCCCAGTGTGGCCGATCACCCTCTCAGGTCGGCTACGCATCGTCGCCTTGGTGAGCCGTTACCTCACCAACTAGCTAATGCGCCGCAGGCCCATCCCCAAGTGACAGATTGCTCCGTCTTTCCAGTTTCCTTCAGGCGAAGAAAACAATTATTCGGTATTAGCTACCGTTTCCGGTAGTTGTCCCAAACTTGAGGGCAGGTTGCCTACGTGTTACTCACCCGTCCGCCGCTAACCATCCGAGAAGCAAGCTTCTCTTCAAGCCCGCTCGACTTGCATGTATTAGGCATGCCGCCAGCGTTCGTCCTGAGCCAGGATCAAACTCTCCAATAAAGTATTGAAAAGAGCGATAAGCTCATTTTGAATCTGACGATTCATTGTGAATCAAAAGTTACTATCCATTTGTTCAGTTTTCAAGGAACTTGTATGTCCGTTTATGTTGATGTTGATGTTTGTCAACCGGACAGGAATCTTATCATATCATGTTAACTAACTTACTGTCAACACTTTGTTTTCGTCATCTTTCAAATGATTATGACAATCATTCGTTTGAAGCGACAAGAAATAATATATCACGTAGTGATTTATTTAGCAAGCATTTTTAATCAACCTTTTGATATCATGATATCTTCATCTACGGTGTCTTGTTTCCAACCTGTATTCGACAGATTAGCGCATTCTCTAAACAAATGAAGGGCTACTCTTAAAGTGCATTACATATAAAAGAAATAACTCAATTCTATAAATACTCCCTTCTATAACCACAAGTAATAATGATCTAGATGAGTTTTAGTTAGAGTACCGATCGGGATAACGATCCCTGCCCTTCTGATGGTTTGAAGAAAGTGATCCAAAAACTCTATAATAAGGTATATAGATATAGAGATAAGGTTAAGCAGTCAAGTGTACTACTTTCATAAGTAGCCTATGAACAATCGTATATCCATCTCGCATTGCACCTTTACACAGATCACGTACTCCATTCACAGCTAGCTAGTACATATCAAAGTTCTGAATAAACTCATTACTAACCTATATGGGGTGATCGCACTTGAAGCAATGGTTAAAGAACAGACGGAAAGGTTACGGCAAAAAGTTGGTTTCCATCCATGCGTGGAATGCCTGGATTGTTGTGATCCTTGCTATAACAGGTCTTATGCTGGTAGGCGGCTTTTGGCGCGAGATACTCGGAATTGGACGTGTCTGGTTAAAATGGCTACATATCATCGTTGGGCTAGCTATGCTGGCACCCGTAGTATATTACTTGATTTTGGCCGGAAAGCACTGGAAACAGCTTCGTAATAGACCCTGGCAAAAGGTGAACACCATCTTTGTTCTTGCGCTGCTGGTAGGCTGGCTACTCTCGGGTATTGTATTATGGCAGTTCAAGCTAGCTGGACCTCGATGGTCGAATGCTGCACTTTTGATCCATGACCTGCTGACTTGGGTGGGCTTACCTTATATTATCTATCACTCCATCACTCGGACCAAATGGTTAAAGGATCCTGCACGTCGTGCGGTTAAAACCACTACAACTTCAACAAGAACTCAAAATACAGCTGACCCATCTGATTCAATATCGGATGAAAAAGAAACTCCGGCTGCTATATCTTCTTCTCAGTTTGATCGCAGTTCCGAGAGAGATCCCCTCAAATCAGAGGAGCGACCTCAACCTTTGTATACACGACGAGCTTTCATCCGTTCTGCTGTGGGGGTTGGTCTCGCCGTGACTCTTGGCCCTACTTTTATATCCTGGGTAGGACGAAATCTCAAGATCGATAATAGTATTGATAGCATGCTGGAGAACGACCCTAATCGTATGGTTCCTCTGCCACAACCGCTGTCTGCCTCTTCACCTCCCATTGGAGGCGGAGCTGAAGGTCATTTCCGCGTATATACGGTTACGCCTATACCGTCCTTCTCCAATGCTAACTGGTCTTTCCGAATTGATGGACTGGTTGAACGGGCACAGGTTTGGAATTGGGAACAATTCGTGAAGCTGACGCGCACCGTACAGGTTAGTGATTTTCACTGTGTAACGGGCTGGTCTGTATATAAGAATACCTGGGAAGGTATCTCTCTTGCACAGCTTTTGAAACAAGCCGGGGTCAAACCGGAAGCTCACAGTGTGAAATTTTATTCCGGTGATGGTGTGTATACGGATGCCATTACGATGGATCAAGCGCAAATGGAAGATATTATGGTCGCTGTCATGCATGATGGCAAACCTATCCCTGCTGATCTTGGCGGTCCGGTACGGCTCGTCATTCCTCAGATGTATGCCTATAAATCAGTAAAATGGTTGAATCGCATTGAACTCATCGACAGCGAACATATTGGTTACTGGGAAGAACGAGGATATGACAAGGATGCATGGCTTACAGGCGCATCTCAGCGCATCCCTAACAATTTAAGTGGATCATGATCAGATAAGATAAGACTGGTAAGCGTTCTTTCGTTGTAAAAATAATTCAATTAATAGCAAAAGCCCCCGATCACATATTCGTGTCTTCGGGGGCCTTTTTCTTTTTCCTCATTATGAACTCTCTGATTACACTTTAACCCTGTGGGTTCAAAAGACGTACAAGTTCATCCTCATCCTCAATCGTTGGAATACCGAGATCATGAGCTTTGGTTAGTTTACTACCTGCCTTCTCTCCGGCAATAACCAAATCTGTCTTTTTCGACACACTGCCAGTCACCTTCGCTCCGAGCGCTTCCAGTCTTTGCGTTGCCTCTTCCCGCGTCAATTGATGCAGCGTTCCGGTCAAGACGACCGTTTTACCACTGAAGAAGGAATCTTCCACAACAGCAACGGCTGGTGCCTCAGGTGCCTGAGCTTTCACACCCAAGTTAAGCATTTTCTCAATCGCAGCCTGTGTAAACGGATCTGCAAAAAAGTTTACGATGCTCTCAGCAACGATACCACCCACGTCGGGTAGTTCAACCAGTTCTTCCACGGTTGCATTCATAATGGCGTGCAGATCTCGATAATGATCAGCGAGCATGCGCGTTGTCGATTTACCTGTGTTCGGAATACCCAGTGAGTATAAGAAGGAAGCCAAGTCTCTATCTTTACTAAGCTCAAGCGCAGCGATAAGGTTGTTCGCTTTCTTTTCCCCAAACCGCTCCAGCTTCACCAAATCATCAAACTGTAACGTATACAGGTCGGCAGGCTCACGTACGTTCAATTCATCATACAACTGAATCGCTGTTTTCTCACTGAACGTCTCGATGTCCATAGCATCACGGGAAGCAAAATGGGAAATACGTGCCACCGTTTGTGGTTTACACGCAAGTCTATTGTTGCAGAACAGATGCGCTCCGCGTTGCTCCAGTGGGAATCCACATGCAGGACACTGCTCAGGGAAGACGATCTCCTCACCATCACTCTCCTCCGTCACTTTACCCAGAATCTCAGGAATGACGTCGTTGGAGCGACGGATAAAGACCCGTGTGCCCAGAGCAAACTTCAGATTTTTGCGCTCAATATCGCCGACATTGTTCAGAGTACAGTTCTGTACCGTTACCCCGGCAAGTTCAACCGGTTCTACGCGTGCCAGCGGAGTTACTTTGCCAGTACGGCCCACATTCCATACCACAGCGTTAAGAACCGTTGTGGTCTCTTCAGCCTCGAATTTATATGCCACCGCCCAGCGAGGGAACTTATCGGTATAACCCAACACTTCGCGGGTGCGCATGTCCGTAATTTTGATAACAGCTCCATCGATCAGATAGTCTAGCTGCCCTCGGTTCTCCTGAATCGCGGCCAGTTGTTCCATCACATCATCAAACTCATGGAAATAAGTAATCGATGGATTAACTTTGAAGCGGTTCTCACGCAGGAAATCCATCATCTGCTGATGATTGGCAAACTGAATGTCATCCGAATAACCTACATTATAAAAATAAGCATTCAACCGACGCTCAGCCGTCGCCTTCGGATTCAGGTTGCGGAGCGCTCCTGCTGCTGCATTACGCGCATTCTTGAGTGGCTCTGCCGCTGTCTCATTGTATCGGTCCAAGACAGACAGATTCATGATGCCTTCACCCTGTACTTCAATCGTACCGCTTGTGTAAGGAATTTTGAGCGGAACGGATCGGATCGTTCTTACCTGTGCCAAAATACCTTCACCTACGGTACCGTTCCCTCGTGTAGAGGCTTGCACCAACTCACCGTTGGTGTATGTCAGGTTCAGCGTCAATCCGTCAAACTTCAACTCAATGACATAACCTGGTTCCGGTAAAGGCGTATCGGGATTTTTACTGTTATAGTCATTAATCAGTTTTAGTACACGGGTATTCCAGCTCCGAAGCTGCTCAATATTCTGTGCTTTGTCCAGACTCCATAAGGAGGATAAGTGGCGATGCGGGGTAAACCCCTTTAGCAGTTCGCCACCCACACGCTGTGTTGGAGAATCAGGCAGAACCATGCCGCTTTCCTGTTCCAGCGTAACCAGTTCATCGTACAGAAGATCATACTCCTTATCGCTGATCTGTGGCTGATCCATCGTGTAGTACTGATAATTATGCTGGTTCAGCTCGGTAACGAGTTGCTCCATCCGGTGCATCGGGTCCATACAGGGCCATCCCTCCGTTAATTTGATCTATGTAGAACGAACACTCCTATTGCACTGAACTGTGATAACAGATTAACTTTCCGATCGCTGTTATCCCCGGATTTCTTTTAATCCATTTTAAAAGGTGGAAATCCGGGGATAAAGGCGAACGCTATGCTTCTTCAAGTTATTTCTGTTCTCTCTGTTATCGTACAAAAGGGGGTTTCGTTCTTATTCTACTTTTGTAATTGGGGCAAATCCGGCAAGCAAACGTTTCACACCCACCGGAGCCGGGAAGGCAATCTGCAGTTCGGTATCATTACCTGTCCCTTTGACCGCAACAATGGTGCCTGTCCCCCATTTGCCATGCTGCACTTTATCTCCTGCCTTGAATCCTGCTTCACCATCAGAAGCTACCGGCTTGGAAGCAGATGATGGCGTAGAATATGTTGGGCGGGAGACACTTGTGGTCACACGCGAAGTTGGCGTGGATGAGGTAGCAGATGAACCGCTTTTACTTTGGTGATCAAAGAGCTTGGTGCCGCCACCGAAGTTACTTCCTCCACTAGAGCCTAACCCACGTCCACCATATGAGCCGCCTCCGCTACTTCCACGACGGTAACGATCACGAGCCATGGAGGTGTCTTCCTTCAGCTCATCCGGAATTTCATCCAGGAAGCGGGAAGGCGGGTTCGCTGTTGTACGTCCAAACAACGTCCGCATCTGTGCACAAGACAGGAACAGTTGCTCTTCCGCACGGGTGATCCCTACATAAGCAAGTCGGCGTTCTTCTTCCAATTCTTCATTGTCCATAAAGGCACGGCTATGCGGGAAGACCCCTTCCTCCATACCCACGATAAAGACAACCGGGAACTCCAGACCTTTGGCGCTGTGCATGGTCATCAGGGTAACCGCGTCGCTCTGATCCTCTTCATCATCGTTCATGCTGTCGATGTCAGCAATCAATGCAAGATCGGTGAGGAACGACACGAGCGTTTTGTCTTCATTATTTTTCTCAAATTCCATCGTTACCGACAGGAACTCTTCAATGTTCTCCAGCCGTGCACGGGATTCGAGTGTGTTTTCATTTTGCATCTCAAGACGGTATTGGCTCATCTCAAGAATCTTCTCGGTCAGTTCAGTTACAGACAGATACTCTACCATCTGATGCAACGCAGCGATCATGTCATAGAACTCCACCAGCGCATTCCGCGTACGACCAGCAAAACCAAGATCATCTACGACCTGAAGCACACGGAAAATAGAAATTCCACGCTCTCCTGCCGCAGCCGCGAGCTTCGCTACTGTTGTATCACCAATGCTACGTTTTGGTACATTAATGATCCGTGTAAGACTGATATCATCGTCGGGGTTGGATAACAGGCGCAGATACGCCAGAATGTCCTTGATCTCTTTACGATCATAGAACTTGATGCCGCCGACAATCTGATACGGAATATCAGACTTGATCAGAATTTCCTCTATAACCCGGGACTGAGCGTTGGTACGGTACAAAATGGCATGGTTCTGATAGGATTTGCCGTTCTTCACATTTTTACTAATCTCAGAGGTAACAAAATACCCCTCATCATGCTCGGAATCCGCACGGTACACCTTGATCTTCGAACCACCCTCTTTGTCCGTCCACAGTTTCTTCGGTTTACGCCCTGTATTCAGGCCGATCACTTCATTCGCTGCATTCAGGATATTGGAAGTTGAACGATAGTTCTGCTCCAGCAAAATCGTACTTGCTTCAGGGTAATCTTTCTCAAAGTTCAGGATATTGCTGATATCCGCCCCACGCCAGCGATAGATCGACTGGTCACTATCCCCTACAACGCAGATGTGGTGGTGACTGTCAGCGAGCATGCGGCACAGCATGTACTGTGCACGGTTCGTATCCTGATACTCGTCCACGTGAATGTATTGGAATTTCTTTTGGTAAAAGTCGAGGACTTCCGGCACTTCTTTGAACAGTTGAATGGTCTGCATAATGAGATCGTCGAAATCAAGTGAGTTGTTGGCTCTTAACTTTTTCTGATACATCTTATATACCTTCGCCACAATACCCTCGAAATAGTCTCCCGACTGCTTCTCATATTGCTCCGGACTGATCAGTTCATTCTTGGCCGTGCTCATCATGGATTGAACTGCTTTGGGCTCGAATTTCTTGGTATCGATATTCTGATCTTTCATACAGCTACGAATTACAGATAATTGGTCCGATGAGTCCAAAATACTGAAGTTGGAGGTAAAGCCAATACGTTCAATGTCACGGCGCAAAATACGCACGCACATGGAGTGGAACGTGGATACCCATATGTCGCGGCCCTGAGATCCACCTACGAGTTGGGATACACGGTCTTGCATCTCACGGGCGGCTTTGTTCGTAAATGTGATCGCTAAAATGCCCCACGGGGGCGCTTTCCGTGTTGCAATGAGGTAGGCAATCCGGTGTGTCAGCACCCGCGTCTTGCCGGAGCCGGCTCCGGCCATAATCAGCAGCGGGCCATCCGTCGCCTCGACGGCTTGCCGTTGAGGGGTGTTAAGTCGTGCAACGGCATCATGTATATTTACAGGTTGCATGCATGCATGCTCCTTTCGTTGGTTGGTCTATAAAGCAAAATTAATAGGTTACACTCGCCACTCCGATGACAGAATAATCTTCCGATCGCTGTTATTCCCGGATTTTTCGATCTACTTTTCAAAGGTAAAAATCCGGTAATAAAGGCGAACGCTCCGCTTCTCCAGCTTATTTCTGTCCTCTTCGTTCTCGTGTAAAAATTAGTTTAGCTTATATTTAAAGGTAGTAAAAATACAAGAGAGAACACTTCGTTTCTGTGTAAACCTTACTCTTGTATACGAATTGCTTAATTAGTAAGGGCAAAGTTCTATTTTAACAGATCATAAGGGGAAAATGGGGGAATGGTAAACTAAACCGATTAAATGGTTCCTTTTACAGCCAAAACCGTCTCAAGTGCCTTAGTTAAATCGCTGTACACAATGTTACCTACCACGACAGTATCTGCCACCTGGGCAGCTTGCGCGGCTTTCTCCGAATCATCAATTCCGCCGCCGTAGATAAGGTGTGCCCGATCCAATTGTCTGTGTGTCTCACCAACAAGCTCCATATCTCCGAACGTTCCGCTGTACTCCATGTATACAATTGGAAGATTGAGTAGACGCTCCGCAGCCTGGGCATATGCCACCGCAGCTCCTGTCGTCAGATCCGTATCTGCGCCAGTCAACCGAGCTACCGTGGAGTTTGCATTGAGCACAATATAACCCTCGGCAATAAGTAGATCCCACGGGATGAGATAACCATAACGCTCTATCGCTTGCTGGTGGTGCCCAATCATCCATTTGCTGTCCGTTGCATTCAAGACCATCGGGATCAAATATCCGTCAAACCCGGGAACAACAGCCTCCAGATCGGATACTTCAAGCACACATGGCAACTCATAACGACGCACACGGGACATCAGGTCTACCGTGTTATCATAGGTAATCCCCGAAGATCCGCCAACGATAATTGCATCGGTCCCCGACATACAGACCAGATCGAGTTCTTCGTCCGTAATTTCCCGGTCTGGGTCAAGCTTAAATACATGTCTCCACTGCTTAATCATGTCTATCAACGAACATTCCTCCAGAGGTTCTTCTGCATCCTAGAAAGCTTGTAAACTAAGTCTAAGTCAGCAGGCAGCGAGTGTCAATGTTCGTATAAAAAGGGGAACAGAAAAACATGTATTTTTACGGTTTCCAGGCAAAACGTGTATTCATCTCATCCAACTCCTGCTCCGTCAGCACGTCAGAGTATACCCCGTACACGCCCCATTTCTCATAGTTAGCCACCTGTTCAGTGTCGTTGATGGTGTGCACGTAGGTGACAGAACCTGCACTATTCAGCTTGGCGACGAAATTCTGGTTTACTTTATATTCCGGCATAGTCACGGCATCAATATCATTCTTTTGCACAAAATCAACAACCTGAGCTTCTGTATCCTGTGTGGCATATAACGTATAGATAATGGAAGGGAATGCATAGACTTCTTTCACCGTTTCGAGCATCGGTTCGTTATAAATCTGTACAACCACCCGATCCAGCACAGATGGGTCATGTTCTTTGGCTGCATCCACGAGGGATCTTAACACCTGCTGAATATCCTCATCCTTCTGTTCCTTGGTGTCGGTTACGATATACATATCCGGATACTCGGCCAGTACATCTATAATGCCGTCGGCATCCATGGGTTGGTACATGCCTAAAATAGGCGTATTCATAAATTCATCATGTGTCAGTGCCCCGGCTTGTTTATCCTCCGGAAGCTCTTCGTCTTGTCCTAGCATTTTGCTCATATTAGCGGTCCATTCATGTCTGGCTACGGCTTTGCGATCCGATGTCAACATAAAGTCGATCTCAAATACACGTGTGCCTTTCTCGTAATTGGCAATCATCGCTTCATAGGCGTTGGTATATGGTTGATCACGAATGCTGCCCATCGCATGGGCGATTAATCTATAAGCGGTAAATCCGTCCCGTTGTTCCTCACTCTCGCTTTCATAGGCGAAAAAGAGTGTGCCCACGGTAACGATCAGTAGTATTAACACGGCGGCAATGCGTTTCATATCACATTCACATCCTCAGTACCTTTTTGTTAGCTAACTACCCGAATTGATGAGGTGTAAAACAAAATAGCCGCCCGAGGCGGCTGTTAAATGGTGGGTGTAGTTTGGGAATAAAGCACGGACCCTCCACATGCTCAGTCCTTTTGCTGTACACTCAACTCTTTCAAAAACGCAATCAGCGCCTCACGCCAAGGTCTCAGAGGTTCCAGACCGTTCGTTCGAATTGCCAAATGATCCATGACCGAGTATGCAGGACGGGGGGCTGGACGCGGAAACTGATCGGTTGTGCATGGCGTAAGTTCGGCTGTCGGCTCGAACCCACTCTGCATATTGGCTTCTTCTTTTATTGCCTCTGCAAACTCGTACCATGTGCAAGTTCCTGAATTGGAGGCATGATAGATACCATATTTTTCACTTATGGAAAGGATATGAATGAATCGGGCAAGATCGACCGTATAGGTTGGCGAACCTTGTTGGTCATGAACAACTTGCAGTTGTGGACGTTTTTCCATAAGTTCCAGCATGGTTTTGACAAAATTACTGCCATACACGCCATACACCCATGATGTTCGAATGATAAACCATTGCGTACAAAAACTTTGAACCAGCCGTTCCCCGGCAAGCTTCGACTTGCCGTATACACTCTGCGGATTCGTTACATCGTACTCGCGGTAAGGTGTACTCCCGCTCCCATCAAATGCATAATCGGTACTGATATATACCAGTTTTGCTTTCATTTTCTCGGCGGCAACCGCGATATTTCTAGTACCTGATGCATTGATTGCATATGCTGTATCTTCATCTACCTCGGCCTGATCGACCGCCGTATAAGCAGCGCAGTGAATAATGATATGAGGTCGGAACGTTGTAATCATATCTGTGCACTGCTGTTGATCGGTAATATCCATCTGGTTTTTGTCACAGGCCAATACCTGATGACCCTCTGCTTGAAAGGTCTTCACCACATCATAACCCAGCTGTCCTGCCGCGCCAGTCACCATAACTCTATAGTTCATTTGGACGAATCACCCATCCGCTTACCGTACTGAAGCTGAACATAGTCCTGATATGTGCCTGATTGAATTCTCGTCCACCAATCTTGATGTTTCAGATACCACTCGATCGTCTCCTTGATCCCTGTCTCAAAATTGTGTGCAGGTTGCCATCCGAGCTCTGTACGTATCTTGGTAGGATCTATACCATAACGCCGGTCATGTCCCAATCGATCCTGTACATATTGAATCAAACTCGCTGGTTTACCCAGTTGTTCCAATACGCTCTCCACAATGTAAATATTAGTACGTTCATTATTACCACCAATATTGTATACCTCTCCAGATTGTCCATTATGAATCACCAAATCAATCGCGCTACAGTGATCCTCGACATAAAGCCAGTCACGAATATTGAGGCCGTCACCATATACTGGAATGGCTTCATCATTTAATGCACGGGATATAATCAGCGGAATCAGTTTCTCTGGAAATTGAAAAGGCCCGTAGTTATTAGAGCAACGTGTAATATTTACAGGAAGTCCAAAGGTTTCGTGATAAGCTCTTACGAGTAGATCCCCGCCAGCTTTACTTGCAGAGTACGGACTGTTTGGCATCAGAGGTGTATCTTCAGTAAATAAACCTGTTGCACCCAATGATCCATATACCTCATCCGTCGATACCTGAACAAATTTGGTGACCTGATACTTCTTTGCCGCATCCAGCAGAACCTGAATCCCCATCACATTGGTACGCACAAAGATATCCGGGGACAGAATACTTCGATCCACATGAGACTCGGCAGCGAAATTCACAACCACATCGATGCCTTGGGAAAAAACAGCTTCCATCTGCTGTACATCTGCAATATCTGCCTTGATGAAGGTATATCGGGGATTGGACTCTACCGTATGCAAGTTCTCCAAGTTCCCTGCATACGTTAATGCATCCACATTGATAATTTCATAACTCGGATGTTCACGAAGCATATATAACACAAAGTTGCTGCCGATAAATCCGGCCCCACCCGTAACCAGTAGTTTCATGCTGTCTCTCTCCCTCTGCCTCCAGATAAAGAAGTATCTGAAAAGTCTGATTAATTAGTCGAAATTCAGTTCAGCATCTTTCAGTAAAGGATGCTTCTGATCCTTCTCCGATAATATAGGTTTCGTCACAGGCCAATCAATGGCGAGCGCCGGATCGTTCCACAAAATTCCACGATCATGTTCAGGTGAATAATAGGCATCTACCTTATAAGTTACCCGGGAATTAGGCACCAAGGTACAGAATCCATGAGCAAATCCTTGAGGAACAAGCAGTTGCCGCTGGTTGTACTCACTTAGAATGACACTTTTCCATCGGCCAAAAGTAGGGGATGAGGTGCGGACATCCACAATCACATCATATATAGCCCCAGATATAACCCTCACCAATTTAGTCTGTGCTTTGGGCTGAAGTTGATAATGAAGCCCACGCAGAACACCTGCTTCAGCCGACAAGGATTGATTGTCCTGAATAAAGACGTGCTGTATCCCCTGTTCATGCAGAACCTGCTCATTATAACTCTCCATAAAATATCCACGGTGATCACCATAAACCTTGGGTTCCAATATGGCAGCACCATCCATAAACAGCGGAAGTACCTTCATGACATCCCTCCGTTTTGCTGTTGACATCATTTCTTCATATTGACTATGTATATGTACAGTGTCGGGTATGTGTTTGTTCATTGGCCTGTATAACCCTCATATTTACTCTTCCATAAAATAAATTAAAGCCCAGCCGCGATATCATTCTTCGGCTGGACTTCAAGGGCATGCGGAAAACCATTTATTGATTCTTTACGACCTGTTCCAAATACTTCAAGAGATCTTTCCGTAGATCCGGGCGTTGCAATGCGTAGTGAATCGATGTCTCAATAAAGCCCAACTTTTCACCAACATCATGACGTAACCCATCAAAATGATATGCGAGAATCTGCCGCTGTTCATTCAATCGGGACAAGGCATCCGTAAGCTGAATTTCTCCCCCTACACCAGCAGATTGTTGACCTAGTATCTCAAAGATATCCGGTGTAAGAATATAACGTCCCATAATAGCAAGGTTCGAAGGGGAATCTTCGGTCTTTGGTTTCTCAATTAAGCGGCGGGCCCGAAAGACACGATCATCGGTAGGGGTCAGTAACTCTCCGTCCACTATCCCATAGCGGGATACCTCGCTCCAATCAACAGGTTGTACACCTACAATCGGAGATTGCAGTTCATCGTAGACATCGATCATCTGCTTCAGGCAGGGATGTTCCGCTTCCACAATATCATCCCCTAACAGGACGGCAAAAGGCTCGTTGCCGATAAACTTGCGGGCACACCAAATGGCGTGACCAAGTCCCTTCGGTTCCTTTTGACGGATATAATGAATATCTGCCATCTCGGAGGGTTTGCGTACTTCGTTAAGCAAGTCCCACTTCTGTTTGTCCGCCAGATTCTGCTCCAGCTCAAAAGAATAATCGAAGTGATCTTCAATGGCCCGTTTCCCTTTACCTGTCACAATAATGATATCTTCAATGCCTGAAGCTACGGCTTCTTCAATAATGTACTGAATCGTTGGCTTGTCCACGATGGGCAGCATTTCCTTAGGCATCGCCTTGGTGGCAGGCAGAAACCGGGTACCCAGCCCTGCGGCTGGAATAATCGCTTTGCGAATACGCACACGAACCCACTCCTTTTGCTAGATACATAGTTTATTATAATTAATGATTCCTATTGCTACGATGCTTGGACTCCATTATACCATCAACAATTCGCGGATATCCTGTTCGGATAAGGTCGTCGATCCTCCGTCTCCCGGTTCGATCACTTCGGCAATCAAGTCCTTCTTGCGCTGCTGGAGTTCCAAAATCTTCTCTTCGATCGTACCCTCGGTAACCAAGCGGATGACTTGCACCACTTGTTTCTGTCCCATACGATGGGCACGGCCAATTGCCTGTTCTTCCACGGCGGGATTCCACCATAGATCATATAATATAACGGTATCTGCCCCCGTTAAATTTAGTCCGGTACCGCCAGCTTTCAGGGAGATTAAGAACAGTTCAGCTTCGCCCTCATTAAATCTGTGGCACATCTCGACGCGGCTCTGTGCAGGGGTCTGACCATCGAGGTAGAACAGATTCCTTCCCTGTGCCGCAAGGGTCTGACGAATCAGGTTCAACATGCTCGCAAATTGGGAGAAGATGAGAATTCGTTTCCCTGCAGCCAAACAATCCTCGACCGTTTCAAGCAACTGTTCCATTTTCCCGGAATCGCCTTGATATCCTTCAACAAAGAGGGCCGGATGACAACACAACTGACGTAAGCGCGTGATGCCAGCCAGAATTTTGATACGATTCTTCTGGAATCCGTTATCCTCCATGTCCTTCGATGCTTCATCCTGAAGCTGGGAAAGGTATGCGGCATACAATTTCTTCTGTTCAACCGTAAGCTCTGACCGCTGTACCGTTTCAATTCGATCAGGCAATTCTTCCAACACATCCTTCTTCAAACGGCGCAGAATAAACGGACGTACCATCCGCGAGATCCGTTCCGGAGGAAGGTCGCGGAATCTTCTGTAACTTGGAAATAACCCAGGGAATACCGATTCAAAAATGGACCACAATTCATCCAGCGAGTTCTCCACAGGTGTACCTGTGAGTGCAAAACGGCGCGGAGCTTGAATTTGTTTGACTGCCTGCGCGGTCTGGGAAGAAGCATTTTTGATTGCCTGAGCTTCATCCAAAATGAGCGTATGGAAGGTTCGGCCGAGATAGGTGTCCAAATCCCGTCGCAACAGAGGATACGACGTCACAATCACATCTGCCTCATCCATGCCTGAAAGCATATTGGCTCGTTCTTCTTTCTGACCGGCTGCGATCAAAACTTTCAGATGCGGGGCGAACCGCGCAAACTCATTAGCCCAGTTGTAGGTTAGCGAGGCAGGCGCCACGACAAGTACCGGGGGATGAATGACCCTCGTTCGGATTGTTAGTCCATCCTGCTGCATCGTAGACCATAAGCCATCTGTATTCACTGAAGCCATCTTGTCCAATGGGAGCCCAGTTTCGGGATCGATGTCGGTAGTCGCCAACGTTTCACCACCCCGTAATGATCCGCTCTCCCGGTATTTATCACCGCTCGTATGCTCAATGTTGTACTCAGGCTTCTCCTGAAGTACCGCTGTGATATACGCGATGCTTTGCAACGTTTTGCCAAGTCCCATATCATCCGCAAGAATGCCGCCAAAACGATAATAAGCGAGGGTACGCAGCCACTGGTATCCGCTGTTCTGATAATCCCGCAGGATGGGGGTCAGTGTCTCTGGCAATGCAAAATCCATCCGTTCGGGATCTCGCAGATCATCAAGGAAACGTTTCAGGGAGCCTCCCCACTTCACATGACCGGAAACTTCATCCCTGCCTGGCAATTGTAACGCCCGAACAGCTGGCAGCCGGATATGGCTGCTCTTGATGTCACCTGCTCCCAGCCCAAGTGAATCGGCCATGTGAGCGAAGCTATTTGCACCTTCATTTTCAAGCGAGAGAAAGACACCGCTCTTGAGACGGAAATACGGTTTCTTTTCCACAATACGACGCATGAGTTCCTGAAGCTCCTGCTCGTCCACCCCTTCCATCTCAAATGAAATCTCCAGCCAGTCCAATCCTCTTCCCAAATCTGCCCGTACTTTCGGCGGTGTTGGATAGGATTGCACCATCGCCTTCACGGCGTTTGGCATATAGATATCTACCTGTTTCTCAAGCTCAGGCAACAGATGATACATGACATCATAGATGGCATCTTCCCGTTCGCTCGCCCAAACACTACCATCCCTTTTGAGAAAGGATCGATCAAGCCGTTCAATCAGATTCCGCTCTTTGTATCGATCACGCACCAAAATAACCTTTTTCTCTTCTTCATCTATTAAATACTCGGCAAGCGGATTAATAACCATGACCTCATAGTCGAATTCCAGACGCGCTGTAATACGTTCACGATAGAAGTCAATGTACAGCTTCGGTGAAAGTTCCGGTTCCGCGATCTGTTCACGCACCTGCGAATCAATGGACAGATGTCCAAGCGTACGCAGTTCTGGCACGACATGCTGTACGAATTCATCCACCTGCTGAGTCGAAATATCGATGCTTTCCTTGATTCCATACGACGTGAGCGCCCCACTCAAGTCCTCCAGACTTCGCATCTGCATCGGCTCCAACATATGCAACTGTCCTTCCACCACAGCGGCATCATAAGCAGGGAGAAGAATCAGCTCACGCAGTCCCGAAATTTCAAGCTGATATCCTTCATTCGCTCCCTGGGCGATCCGGTAAAATAAAGGAAGTACCCCCTCACCCAGTGTGAGTGGTCCATTGGCAAATCCCGTGCCCTCCATCCGGCTGTCAGCCTGTAGCAACAATTCCAGCAATGGCTTCCATACGAGAGGAGCAATCAATATATCCCGTCCGTCCGAAGCTCCCAGATAACCGGAGATGGATTGGCGATAGGCCTCCTCACTCTGTCTCATTCGAATAAGCATCGAGAGAATGGCCTGATCCTGCGGAGTGAAAACATGCATCAATGGATCATAGTGGAACAGTTTGGTAAATGACATTGGCTCGCCCTTCTCGATACAGTTCAGGAATTGCTTCACTTTCTGCACCACATACAGACGTTTGTTACCCACTTTCAATTCAAGAGCAAGTTTCCCACCACCCTTGTGAACCTGTGTCAGCTTACATATAAACTGAACCTGCAATTCTTCCCGCAGGGAGGAACGGCTGACAGGGGCAGTGTATTTACGATCATTTCCATGCAGCGGTCTCCGATCCTTGGCAAACATGGACAGAATCTGATCCGCCGTACGGTATGAAGGTTTATCTGCCGAGCGGCCCCACCCCGAAGCTGAGCTTGGACGACCTGCTTGGGCAAAGTGAACGGGCGGACGCTCTGGGGCATCATTCAGTTGCTCTCGTTGTGAAGGGGACTGCGGTCGCTCCCACATGCTCTCTTCGACCAACGTCCCAACCCTGGACTTGGAACCTGAACTGGAACTGGTATTGGCTCCTTGGCCTGGAGCAGGTTGAGGAGGCTTCCCCGAAGCAATCGTGGCATTACGCTCCTGCTGCTCACCCCATTCGTGAATAGCCAACAGGACAGCAGCGACATGTTTGCAATAGTCATAATGCCTGCCATCACCCGGACAACTGCAGCCTGCTACAACCTCACCCGTTCCATCTATATCCACGGTCACCTGATAACGTTCCGATCCACGTACCTGAGCTTCATAATGAAGCTGATCCTCACCGACCACCAGATTGGTCACCCTGCCAGATTGGTTATAATCTTCTCCGCGCTTGAATGCCGTGACCCCGCACAGCAATTTGATATCCATAATTGTGAATGGCGCCACGCTTCTTCGCCTCCTGTATCATGATGTAAAAAAACCCCAAGAGCTCCTTGAAGCAGAGTTTGGGGTTCCTTCATACTTGTAACTGTTGTTGTACCATAAAACTGTTTATTTCACCAATTGACCACGTGTAACGCCCAGTTGGTTCGTTGCTTTAAGTGTTTTCCAAACTTGTGTACCACTGATCTCGCCGCGCAGTGCACGGTTATACAGATCAATTACTTCACGTACCTGCTCAGGTGTCTCTTCCAGGAACTCCACACGGTAACGGGATACACCCAGATCCATAAAGTTGGTCAGATACTCGGCACCCGACTGCTCCACTGCATTGTATACCGTATTACGGCAACCTTCATCCACACGTACCGGGTGGGACATGCCGATCCGGTCTTGCAGTGATGCACGCTGTTCCTCACAAGGACGGCCACAGTTCGTGAAGTCCGTTCCTTCACTCATGAACGTACAATATACACAGTGCTCGGTATGGAACATCGGCAGATGCTGATGGATAACCACTTCGGTCTGACTTGTACGGGAGTGACCCAGCAAATCAACCATTTGTTGAATGTTCAGGTCATAGGATGGCGTAATCCAGTCACATCCGGCTTCCAGGAACAATTCTACTGCTTTGTGATTGGCGATGTTCAATGAGAAGTCGCCGATCAATTCCGGGTGCTTCGCATCCGGGTTTTCCATCCGGTGACGCAGGTAGAAGTACAGTGCGCCTGTATTACGTACCAATACCGCATCCGGCTTCAGACGCAAGATGTTGTTGTGATATCCGTTCTCCCCAGGCATATGAATACGCGGTGTTGCCAGCGCGATCTTGCGACCAGCGGCATGCACAGCTTCCACGGCTGCCGGGAACTGCTTGATAAATTCAAAGTCAGCATAGATCATGCCGATTCCTGCTTCAATCGCTGCCTCCACTTGTGGCAGGCTGCGGCAGAGCGCGGTCAGCTCTGCTTGACCGCGAGTGACTGGCGATGCCGGTTTAACTGAATCGCCGTACACATCTACCGCCCGTTTCACGTAGACAGGCGGTTTAGGACGTTCGCCCGCGAGTTGTTCTACCGCCTGACGGCGAATATTATTCAACTCGCGCATTGGGATGATGACGTCACCGTGCAGGTTGACGTCCATTCCTTCCAACTGGAACACGGTGCCTCCCAGACGTCCGAACTGCTCTTCGAGCAATTCATGTGTCATTGGACGTTTCTGCGCGATATCCAGTTCCATCTCGGAATCAATCCGGACGGTCGTGCCTTTCTGCACGTCTGTCCACCATGTGCTAAGCGGCTGCCCCGGGCTGCCGATGACCTTCACCTTCACTGGGAATACACGGTACGGCTTCTCGGTCTCGAAGCTTTGACGTAGACGTTTGTCCAGCGCCGGGTCATTCGTTTTCCACACTTTGTCGCCAACTTTCACGCGGCGCAGATCTACGTCACTGCGGCCTGGCACAACGTCAACGATCCAGCCCTCTTCGGCTTCGCCTTCGAGTTTTACACCTTTGCGACGCACATCGTATACCCGTCCGCCTTCTTCCTTCTGAGTCGGGTCTCCGGCGTCAAATACAATTCCGTCTCCACGTTTCACAGGTGCATCCAGCTTCAGGACCACACCATCGCGCAACACTTGATCTACACGACCGAGGTAGACACCACGGCTTTTCGGGAACGTTCCATCCACCAGTTCTTTGTTGTTTGTACCGCTCAGGAAACCATGTGTGAATCCACGGGAGAAGCTTTGCTGCAATTCGCGAACTTCTTCCTTGCTTGGCGGTGTGTTATCTCCATCAAAATAACGGTCAATCGCTTTACGATATTTGCTTACTACGTTTGCTACGTATTCCGGCGTTTTGAGACGTCCTTCAATTTTGAAAGAAGTTACTCCTGCTTCGATCAGTTCCGGCATCAGGTCAATCGCTGCCAGATCTTTCGGAGACAACAGATAGGCTACATCACCCATCGGTTTGTGTACCCCATCCACCATCAGGTCATATGGAAGACGACAAGCTTGTGCGCACTCCCCACGGTTCGCCGAACGTCCTCCCCACATTTCGGAAGTAAGACACTGCCCCGAGTAGGATACACACAGCGCACCATGAACAAATACTTCCATTGGAAGTTTTGCCTGCTCACCGATCTTCTGGATCTGCTTCAGGTTGTTCTCCCGTCCCAGAACGACACGTTCCATATCAAACGGCTTCGTAAACTCGACCGCTTCCGGAGACGTAATTGTCATCTGTGTTGAACCGTGAATCGGGAAATCCGGCGAGATCTCGCGGATCATCTTCACCAAACCCAAATCCTGAACAATTACAGCGTCCACACCTGCATCGACACAAGCGTCAATCAGTTCTTTGGCATCCGTCAATTCATTTTCAAAAATCAATATATTAAAGGTCAAAAAACCTTTTACGCCATAACTGTGCAAAAACGCCATTATCTCCGGCAGCTCGTCCATACGGAAATTGTTCGCCCGTGCCCGTGCATTAAACTTTTCGACTCCGAAGAAAATTGCATCTGCGCCATTAGCTACCGCCGAACGCATACAATCCCAGTCACCAGCCGGTGCCAGAAGTTCAACGTCTTCTCTTCGTATTGTTGCTGTTTTCATGTAGATCCTCCCCATAACCGGCTATCCGCCGGATTTCATCCCTATATCCTTAAACGCCTGAACATACTAAGCCTAAGACTGCACCTTATCGGGTACACCTGCATTGTCACGGTATTACAATATCTATCTATTATGTCTGTATTGCCTGAACTCCAAGCTTACAGTCATTCCTATTCATCAGATCAGTAGTCATAACTCCTGAACTAGTATAGTGTACCACTTCTGCACCGACTCTTCTACGTTTTCCTGAAAAAACCGTTTACCATTTTCATTTCCATTAAGATTTACACTAGACACTCCGATTGCAGTACCATCTTCCGATCGCTGTTCCCCCCAGATTTTTTTTTATTTCCTTATCTAACGGGGGAAAAATCTGGTGATAAACGCGCACGCTTCGCTTCTTCAGATCGGTTCTGCACTCTTCGTCCCAGTGTAAATATTTAATTTATCTTATACAGAAAACAAATAAGCCGAAAGGTCTTTTGACCCTCCGGCTCCACTACATTTATTTAATAAAAGTAAATGAGTTCACTGCTTTTTCCAAGGCGGCTGCCTGAACTTCTGTCTTGTTGGCATCATTCAGCCCACTTGTGATCGTATAGGTTGTTCCGTCCTTTTCAAACACGATCTGACGACCCGCATATGGCATGCCTTTGTCCAGCTCATGATACGTAAAGGAAAATGCAGGCACACCCGCAAACGTCAGCTCTTCACTGCCAAGCAACTTGAAGTTCTTACGGGTTTTGGTGGCTTCGGCATAGGCTTCTCTCAATTGGCTGACCGTCATCTCGATAGACTTGTCTTCGCTCGCCGCAATGGAGAATTCTCCGCCAGTAAAGGTGTACACCACAGGTGAATATTCGAATCGATCACTATACGGCGTCCAGTAACGCGGAATATCTACACTGTATTTATAACGTTTGGACGTACGTGTAAGTGTCTTCGTTTTGTCTGTCAAATAAGGATCTTCATCCAGCTGACCGAAATTATCGGCAACCGTATCAAAATCAATCTCCACACTCTTCATAATCCGTTCAAACCATGCCCGATCTGCACTTTGCTCCTCAGGGAACGTATACTCTGCATAATACCGATACCCATTCTTCTGCAAAAGAACATCGAACTCGGTCTGCCAGCCCCCGCCAAAGTTATAACGGAATTCATTCACCTCGGCAGTTTCTCCCGAGATATCCATCGTATATGAACCAATTGGCTCGTAACTCTCTGGTGTAAATGTCTCGCGCATCCACTTATCCAGTTGGCCGCTCCAGTCTTTTACCGTTGTACCTGCCTTCGCCGAAGTGACACGCCATTGCAGATACGCACCATCCTTGGCTTCATAGATCATCTGATTGTTATCCATCGACCAGCCGGCTGGAATCTTCAATTCAATACCATAGTCATCGTTCCACGCGGAGCGCATGCCATTATCTACGGTGGACAGATCCTTAATCGTTCGATCCGACTCTGCATAGGTTGGCTGGAATGAATTGAGTAGCGCTGCACGTTTGCCCAGATCTTTATAATTCAGGGCTTCGTAATCCGCGAGGTACACATCATATTGACGACCTTCGCTCAGATACTGACGCATCTCCCATAACATGCCGTCTACATCCTTCACGATAATCCGTGCATAAGGTGTTTTGCCTTTCGACACCGCTTGACGATCCAGCACCGTATCTCCCGATTGTTTGGCCTCCTGGACGAGTTGCTGCAACAAATCATCCGCATCCAGAGCCACATCCTGATCGCTGACATACACTTCAAGATAATAACTGTTGTCCGCAGTGCCAAAAGTCATCATGCGCTCCTGCTCACCGGTCTGGAAAACGATAAGGTCTGCCGGGTAGTTAATGGACCAACCGTAAAAACTGTTACCAATTCTGGTTTTGCCTTCATCCGGATGAATGCCATCCTCGTCATCCACCGAATCATCGGTTTGCAACAGACGAATGACCATTTCTCCGGAGCTAGTTGGAGCTAGCGTCGCCCCGATACCGGCAGCAACCGGACGAAGTGGAACCATAAGTACACCATTCACCATCTTGGGAGCGGCACCCATCTCATGTTTAACACCATCCACCCAGGCAATTGAACTGCCAATCGTTAGGGTAACCGTGTGTGGACCTTCCTTGATTTTGACAACATCATTTTTCTCCAGCCGGATTTCACTGCCAAATGCTTTCTTGAACACTCCCACAGGCACCATCGTAACACCCTTGAACTTGTAAGGTTTGGCTATGGCCTGCTTATCGCCGTTGATGTAGGCGCTCGTGCTCCCAGCTTTGACACGTAGTTCACTTGTCGTCAGATCAGATGCCCATACAGGCAATGCCGCGCCAATGGTCAGCATCCCGGTTAATACACCTGTGCTTAGCACACGTATCCATGACTTTTTCATTCCGTTCTTTCGTCCTCTCTCCATCCGGGCTGATCGCCGGGCTTTATTGTTCTTCATCTGCAAGGAACGCTTCATCTTCCTCGTCTACGATGTCTGCGCGATCAGCAAGCACCAACGTGCGGGTGACGATATCGCCATCCGATTGCATCAACAGCTTTACCTTTTGCCCAGGCAGATACTTTTTGAGCAACTCATTGATATCCACTACTGAAGAGACACGTGTGCCCGCGACACTGTATAGGACATCGCCCTCTTTGATTTTGGCTTTCTTGGCTTCTGGAGACAGTACGCCCGTAATCGTTAAGGGATCATCTGTAGGCAGCCCCACAATCGCAGACCAACTTTCCTCCAGCTGTAGCCCCAGACTTGCACGTTTTATTTTGCCATATTTAAAAAACTGATCGATGATATATTGAACGGTATCCACTGGAATCGAAAACCCCAAACTCTCTACGCCGACCGCAGAAAATTTCATGGAATTGATACCAACCACTTCACCCTTCAGGTTGACCAGCGGTCCTCCGCTATTTCCTGGGTTAATGGCCGTGTCGGTCTGAATCAACCGGTAGGTCGCCTCAACACCACGATTCAAGCCGCTAATTACCCCTACCGTTGCCGAGTTGCGCAGAGAAAAGGAAATCGGCGTACCCAAGGCGATCACCGTTTCTCCAACAGTAGTTTGTGAAGCTTTGGCAAAGCTCGCCGGTTTGAGTGATTTGGCATTGATTTTGATTAGCGCCAGATCACTTAGTGCATCACTGTATGTTTTCGTAATTTTGTATGTATTGCCATCCGTCGTTACGACCACGGGGTTCGTTAATCCGTCGACCACGTGAGCATTCGTTACAATCCATCCGTTCGACCGGATAATGACACCTGTACCATGTGCAAGATTATAACGGTCGTCTGATGTTGCACCGTCCTGCGCTTCGGTAGATTTCCCAATAATTCCTACGACGGAAGGAGATACCTTTTCGATCACTTTGGGAATGGCTTCACTTCCCTTGTACGTGTACGTTCCTGATTTGGCATCATATTGTCCAGTTCCACCAACTGCCTTGAGCAGATCCTTGGTGTTCACATAGACTTGACCGTCTACCACTTTCGCTTGCATCGCCGCTTTGGATTCAGCTGCACCGGCCGTTGCCGCTACACTAATCGAGAGTACAGCAGCCATCAGTATGGCTATCCCCTTTTTACCCAACACGCTCATATTCTCACCTGACCCTCTCTATACATCCTTCTTGCGCGACTCGACATCGGATTCATCGCTGAATCTATTCTCTTTTTCTCTCATCTGCAATTCCGGTATCCCTCAATGTATCATACAGAATCTGGATATACAATTGTTTTAAGTCCTATTTTAGTAGAGAAGATAGAATCCTGTTCAATCGCTCCATATAAACGAAAAAAAACACCCTCCATGTCTCCCATGGAAAGTGTTCCTCCATATCTCTTTTGGCTTAAATTCCATTCACTTCAGCAGCATTCCTACTGAGCAAACCAACCCGTTATCATCGCATAGTCTGTCATCAGAAATACCAGTAGGCTGACTACTGCAAATCCGATCGCAAACAGATTTTTCTTCGGTGCCCGAAGAAGCCGAACAACTCCGATGAAAATCAGGATCGTAAATAAGATGACAAAAATATCAAATGCATTAAAATTCGATGTACTCGCCGTGGCAGCTTCTGCAAACAGCATGGATAGACAGACCTCCTTACCATAGTTGAACAGCTAACGCATACCCTAATATCTTCCTCTATGTTATCTGTACCCTGCTTGTAATGCAAGCCCTATCATCCATAAAAATGAAAAAAAGACAATTTGGCCGAATATTCCTGTAACGCTCGTCGCAATGCATATGTAAACACTTTCACGGAATAACCTTAGTCCGAAGGAAACACCGTGCATAATTCATAATGAAAGCCCTTCTTCTCAGAAGCAGAGCACATTAGATCGTAATCCAACGTCTTTACCTTTTCGAGAAGAAGGGCCAATACTGCCACTTCATATTGGTATAACTACTGGTTAGAGGACCTTAGTCCACCAACTGCAGTGCCTTGCTCCGCTCGGTATCCCGCTCCAGAACCGGCTTCAAGTACTTGCCGGTATAAGAAGCTTCCACTTTAACGATATCCTCAGGTGTTCCGGTTGCAACAATGGTACCTCCACCGCTACCGCCTTCTGGACCCAGATCAACAACATAGTCTGCCGTTTTGATCACATCCAGGTTATGCTCGATCACTAGCACCGATTCCCCAGAATCAACCAGACGGTGTAATACGTTCAGCAAACGATCGATATCATCGACATGCAAACCGGTAGTCGGCTCATCGAGGATGTAGATGGTTTTCCCCGTACTGCGGCGATACAGCTCGGAAGCGAGCTTCACCCGCTGGGCTTCACCACCAGACAATGTGGTTGCAGGTTGTCCCAGATTGATATAACCCAGACCCACATCCATCAGTGTCTGCATTTTACGATGGATCTTCGGAATGTTCTCGAAGAATTGGGTTGCATCTTCAACCGTCATTTCCAACACATCGGAAATATTTCTGTTTTTATATTTCACTTCAAGCGTTTCCCGGTTGTATCGTTTGCCTTTGCAGACTTCACAAGGAACATAGACATCCGGCAAGAAGTGCATCTCGATTTTGATAATGCCGTCTCCACGGCAGGCTTCACAACGTCCACCTTTGATATTAAAACTGAACCGGCCTTTCTTGTATCCACGTACCTTGGCTTCGTTCGTCTGAGCAAACAGATCCCGGATATCATCAAAGACACCGGTATACGTAGCCGGGTTGGAACGTGGTGTCCGCCCGATTGGCGACTGGTCAATATCGATAACTTTATCGATATGCTCCAGACCACGAATCTCTTTATGTTGACCCGGACGTACCCGAGCACGGTTCAGATCACGTGCCAGCGTTTTGTAGAGGATCTCATTGATCAATGTGGATTTACCTGAGCCAGACACACCCGTTACCGCAGTAAATACACCTACAGGAATCTTCACATTCAGATTCTTCAGGTTATTTTCTTTAGCTCCACGTACTTCCAACCAACGGTCTCCTACACTTCTACGTTCAGTACGAATCGGAATGAATTTGCGTCCACTCAGATATTGACCGGTTAAGGAGTTCTCATCGTTCATGATCTCCTCCGGTGTACCCTGTGACATGATGGTACCTCCGTGGATACCTGCACCTGGGCCAATATCAATAATATAATCGGCAGCCATCATCGTATCTTCATCATGTTCAACCACGATCAACGTATTACCAATGTCGCGCATATGCGCAAGCGTTGAGATCAGACGATCATTATCCCGTTGATGCAGACCGATACTTGGCTCATCGAGAATATACAATACACCCATCAGGCTGGAACCAATCTGTGTGGCCAGTCTGATCCGCTGGGCTTCCCCACCTGACAATGTTCCGGCAGCACGACTCAGTGTAAGATAATCCAGACCAACATTCACCAGGAAGCCGAGACGACTGTTGATTTCTTTCAGAATAAGCTTGGCAATCGTCTGCTCTTTCTCACTCAATTCCAATGTATCAAAGAATCGGCCAGCTTCACCAATGGACAAACTAGTCACATACGCCATGTTGTGATCATTAATCGTAACTGCGAGACTTTCCCGTTTCAGACGCTGACCTTTACATGTACCACAAGGCTTCGCACTCATGTAACCCTCAATAAACTCACGGATACCTTCAGATGCTGTATCCCGGTAACGACGCTCCAGGTTATTCACGATACCTTCGAAGGTAACCAGTGCTTCCTTCCGTTGTCCAAAATCATTCTCATAGCGGAAACGGATTTTCTCCGTACCTGTTCCCTGTAACAACTTGTTCATCTGCTCAGCCGGCAGATCTTCGACAGGTACATTTTGCGGAATGTTGAAGTGCTCACATACTGACTTCAGGAACTGCGGATAATAGGTGGATGTGCCACCTGTCCAAGCATCAAAAGCTCCATCTTCGATGGTCTTAGTCCGATCCGGTACGAGCAGATCAGGGTCAACGATCATTTTGACACCTAACCCATCACAATCCGGGCAAGCCCCGAAAGGGCTGTTAAATGAGAACATCCGCGGTGCCAGCTCTTCAATACTGAATCCGCACACCGGGCAGGCAAAGTTGGAACTGAATCGCAGCTCTTCTTCACCCATAATGTCCACCAGCAGTTGTCCACCAGACAGATTTAGTGCTGTTTCAATAGAGTCGGCCAGACGCGCCTGTACATCATCCTTAACAACGATCCGGTCAACAACGACTTCAATCGTATGCTTTTTATTTTTCTCCAATTGAATATCTTCTGACAAGTCACGCAATTCCCCGTTTACCCGTACACGGACAAAGCCCTGCTTGGACACATCAGCAAACACACTTTTGTGCTCACCCTTACGACCAGAGATAATGGGTGCCAATATTTGTAGCCGGGTACGCTCTGGGTATTGCATAATACGGTCAACCATTTGTTCTACGGTTTGGGAGCTGATCTCCACGCCATGGTCCGGACAATGTGGATGGCCCACACGTGCAAATAACAAACGCAGATAATCATAGATTTCGGTCACAGTTCCTACTGTGGAACGTGGGTTACGGCTTGTTGTTTTCTGATCTATTGAAATGGCAGGAGATAATCCTTCGATGGAATCCACATCCGGTTTCTCCATCTGTCCCAGAAACTGCCGTGCGTAAGCTGACAATGATTCTACATAACGCCGCTGTCCTTCGGCATAGATCGTGTCAAAAGCCAGCGAGGACTTGCCTGAGCCACTCAAGCCGGTCAATACAACAAAGCGGTCACGTGGGATGGTAATGTCGATATTTTTCAGGTTATGCGCTCGTGCGCCTTTAATGACAATGTTATCGCTCGCCAATAGTATTCATCCTCTCAAATTTACTAATCCAACCTTTTAAAAGGCTTTTCGATCCCTCCCAAACCCTCCCTTCCAAGGGAGGGCCCCAGAGGGCGCAGCCCTCTGGACACCCGAAACAAGCGGTGCAACGGTGAGGGGTCGGGTCTTGCTATGTGAAGGGTGGTCGTGTGCCCGCGGCTCCGTATAAGGTTCCGGCTCATTGCCGGAACCTTATACGGCCGCTCTACTGCGAGGTGACGCTCTCGGCTTCGCCACGTTCGCGACAGGTCGCCATTGCCTTCGGCTCGGCTCCAAGGTCAACACCGGGACGCTCTCGGCTTCGCCACGTTCGCGTCAGGTCGCCATTGCCTTCGGCTCGGCTCCAAGGTCAACACCGGGACGCTCTCGGCTTCGCCACGTTCGCGTCAGGTCGCCATTGCCTTCGGCTCGGCTCCAAGGTCAATACCGGGTCGCTCTCAGCTTCGCCTTGGTCGCGTCAGGTCGCCATTGCCTTTGGCTCGGCTCCTAGGTCAACACCGATGACGCTCTCGGCTTCGCCTTGGTCGCGGCAGGGTCGCCATTGCCTTTGGCTCGGCTCCTAGGTCAACACCGGAACGCTCTCGGCTTCGCCTTGGTCGCGGCAAGGTCGCCATTGCCTTCGGCTCGGCTCCGAGGTCAACACCGGGGCACTCTCGACTCCCAATTGCTTTCCTATAAACCTTTTAACCAATTTCAACATTTCTATCAGTATAGACCTGAATTCAAGATTTCAACATCTCTTATTATCGGTAGATATCAACGATTTCCTTACTCAACAAGAGAACGGCCAATTGGCCGTTCTCTTGTTACAGATCCATCTTTACCGGAGCATATGAATGAGCTGTATCTTATTCAGCGCGAAGTTCCAGCAACGCATCGCGAAGCTCGGCAGCACGCTCAAACTGCAGGTTTTTGGCTGCATCTTTCATCTCTACCTCTAGGCGCTGAATAAGCGCCTGGCGATCTTTCTTCGACATCTTCTCGGCTGCGCCTGTAAGATAGTCTTTCTTGGATTCGGCAACTTTGGTTGCCTCAATCACATCACGCACTTTTTTGCGAATCGTCTGTGGTGTAATTCCATGTTTCTCGTTGTACTCGATCTGAATTGCGCGGCGACGCTCTGTTTCCTTTATCGCTTTATCCATCGAATCCGTTACTTTGTCACCGTATAGAATAACGCGACCCTCGCTGTTCCGTGCCGCACGACCAATCGTTTGGATCAGTGAGCGTTCGGAACGCAGGAATCCTTCCTTATCAGCATCCAATATAGCGACGAGGGAAACTTCGGGCAGATCGAGACCTTCCCGGAGCAAGTTAATTCCGATCAGGACATGGAAAACGCCCAACCTTAAATCACGTAAAATCGCCATCCGTTCCAACGTTTTGATCTCGGAGTGCAGATAACGAACTTTGATTCCAACTTCCTTCAGATAATCCGTCAGGTCCTCGGACATCTTCTTCGTTAATGTTGTAATCAACACACGCTCGTCTTTGGCAATCCGGTCGTTAATCTCACCAATCAAGTCATCAATCTGCCCCTTTGTTGGACGCAGTTCAATGATTGGATCAAGCAGTCCGGTTGGACGGATAATCTGTTGCACCATCGTATCGGTATGCTCTATCTCATACGGGCCTGGTGTGGCCGATACATAGATGATCTGATCCATCTTGCCTTCGAACTCATCGAATTTGAGTGGACGATTATCCAGCGCTGACGGTAGACGGAAACCATGCTCAACCAATACCGTCTTCCGCGCTTGGTCACCATTGTACATCGCACGGATCTGTGGCAGAGTCACGTGAGACTCATCAACCACAATCAACATGTCATCCGGGAAGTAATCCATCAGTGTGTATGGGGTATCGCCGCGTTCGCGGAAAGTCAGCGGACCGGAATAGTTCTCAATCCCCGAACAGAATCCAACTTCCTTCATCATCTCGATATCATACCTTGTGCGCTGCTCCAGTCGCTGAGCCTCCAGCAGTTTCCCCTGTTCACGCAACACTTCAAGACGCTCCTCCAGTTCACGCTCAATGTTCACCAGCGCAACCTTCATTGTCTCTTCTTGCGTTACGAAGTGAGACGCCGGGAAGATGGCAATATGTTCACGTTCACCAATCAGTTCTCCGGTTAACACATCAATCTCCGTAATTTTCTCGATCTCATCACCAAACAATTCAACCCGAATTGCATGTTCACCCTTGGAAGCAGGGAAAATCTCAACAACATCCCCACGAACACGGAATGTACCCCGCACAAAGTTAATATCGTTCCGCTGATACTGGATCTCTACCAGACGAGACAAAATCTGATTGCGCGGTTTCTCCATGCCTACCCGAAGTGACAGCAACATGCTTGAATACGAGTGCGGTGAACCCAAACCATAAATGCAGGAAACACTCGCTACAATGATGACGTCCCTGCGCTCAAACAACGAACTTGTCGCTGCATGCCGCAGTTTGTCGATCTCTTCATTAATACTTGAATCCTTCTCGATATACGTATCGGAGGACGGGATATATGCTTCTGGCTGAAAATAATCGTAATAACTGACGAAATACTCAACCATGTTATTAGGAAAAAAATCTTTGAACTCACTTGCAAGCTGCGCTGCCAACGTTTTATTGTGTGCAATAATCAGCGTCGGACGTTGCAGTTGGGCTATCGTCTGGGCTATCGTAAACGTCTTACCCGTACCCGTTGCACCCAGCAGTGTCTGGTATCTCTTCCCCTCCTGAACACCCTTCACCAATTCTATAATGGCTGCAGGCTGATCACCTTGGGGAGAAAACTCTGACTCGATTTCGAACGTTTTGTCGCTCATTATAATATCGCTCATTGCCGTATCTCACCCTATCGTCTAAAATAATAGTCACTATATATTGTCGAAGTTCCCCGAATTTTCATATGGGAAAACTTATAGTAATAGGAATATTTGTTCCCGTTTAATTATACCTCGTTCGTTTTAGTGATGCAAACGTGAAATGAAGATAGGAGTGGGTTAATTTATGGATATTGCGACACTTATCGGTATTATTGCCGGAATTGCCGCAGTCATTAGCGGTTTTTTGTGGGAAGGCGGCCAATTGTCTGGTCTCCTGCAAAAAACGGCTGCTTTAATTGTATTCGGTGGAACGATTGCTGCTGTGGTTGCCAGTTTCCCGGCGCATCGCCTTCGTACGATTCCAGCTGCCCTGCGTATGGCTTTTGGACGTAACAATAATGATTCAGGCTTGTGGGTTGAAGAACTGGTGGAGATGTCTTCAATCGCACGCCGCTCAGGTGTACTTGCATTGGAACGCAAGGTTATGGATCATCCGCATCCATTTTTGCAAGACGGTATTCAGATGGTTGTTGATGGTACCGATCAGGATGTGGTTCGCCAGATCCTGGAGATGGAGATCGACTCTATTGAACAAAAACATGAGGGTTACGCCAAAATATTCGAATCTGCTGGTGGGTACGCCCCAACCATGGGCATCATCGGAACCGTGATGGGACTTATTCAGGTACTTGGCAGTTTGACCGATCCAACCGGACTCGGACCTGCCATTGCTGTTGCCTTTACCGCAACCCTGTATGGGGTCGCCAGTGCCAATCTTATCTTTTTGCCCATTGCCTCCAAGATCAAATCCAGAGGTGCCGATGAAGTGCAGACCATGGAAATGCTTCTCGAAGGTGTACTTGCCATTCAGAACGGTGAGAATCCCCAGCTTGTACGCAAAAGACTGGAGTCCTTCACCCTCACGCATCGTCAGCATATACGCCCCCTAGCAAAGGAGGGATTGGATGAGTCGGCGCAGTAAACGGCGCGGAAAACGTGAAACTATCGATCATCGGGATCGCTGGATGATTACTTATGCCGATCTCATAACGCTGCTTTTGATCTTTTTTGTCATCATGTATGCCATGAGCAATCTGGATTCCGGTAAATATGACGTCGTTACTCAATCGTTACAAAATACATTTAATGCGTCCGACTCAATCCTTGAGCTTGGTGAGGGACTCGGTGAGAAACCCGGTCAAACGATTACAGAGACTCCACCATCCGAGGTGCAGGGTGAAGATCCTTCAGATGGTGAAGGAAACCCTTCCGATTCCGGGACTGCAACACCAGATAATGACAACAAGCCCCTCACAGAACGGGAAGAACAGTTCAGATCACAGGAGCAGGAATTGCAAAATCTGTTCAATGTGATTACCCAATATATCGAGGATAATAAACTGGAAAATCAGATTTTTGTTGCGGACAAGCCACAGGGCCTATCCATTACACTTAGTGACCGCTTCCTGTTTGATCAGGGGCAAGCTGCCCTCAAAGGGGATGCTGCACCCACACTAACCAAGCTGGCAAGTCTGTTTCGGGATCTGAATACCGTTGTCAGCATCGAAGGACATACGGACAATATTCCGGTCGGGGCCAACTCCACGTACAAAGACAACTGGGAACTTTCTGGAGAACGTGCACTGTCTGTATTACGATTCTTTTTGGATACAGAGAAGCTTAATCCAGACGGATTCCAGTATGCCGGATATGCGGATACTCGCCCAACGGGTGACAACACCACAGCGGCCGGAAGACAAAAGAACCGTCGGGTTGAAATAACGGTCCTGCGTCAACTCCAACCTTAATCATCAATATCTCACATAATGCATCATTCCTTATGCAAAGAAAGCACGCTCTAACTGAATTCAATTCAGCAGAGCGTGCTTTCTTTTATGTCGTATTACCTTATGCCTCTACTCCTGGCTGGCTAGGGCGTAGAATCGCAGAGCCAACAGTCAGTAAAATGGCAGCCATGCCAAACAAAATCAATAGTGGCAATGTGATATCCGACAATGTACCGCCAGCAGAGATCGTCTCCACCGCCTGAATCGCCCATTTCTGTGGAACAAAGTTGGCGAGCTTTTGCATATAATCCGGCATCAACGAGATCGGCCAGAAACAACCACCTATCATACAGGTTGGCATAATGACAAGTGAATTCAGCATGTTGGCATTTTTGGAATTACGGATCAATCCAGCAACCGTACTTGCGATGCCCATGGAGACCAGCATGAACGCTGCCAAGATCATGAAATGAATTCCAAAAGGAATGCCGGCATCATAATGCAGCAGCCACCTGCTGACTCCCAAAACCAGAACAATCTGAATCATGCCAATGATAAAGCTACCCAGGAAATTGCCAAGTGCAATCTCATATGCACGAACGGGCGCCGTATATACTCTGGCCATCGTGCGTTTCCTGCGATCTTCCATTATCACAGCCACTGCACTGGTCAGCAGCCCCATCATAAACATGATTGTAAATCCAGTCACATTGTTCAGGCCTGGCTTGGGATAGATCTGCAGATCGGTGACTTCACCAGCAACCTGATGTTTTCCTATCTCCTGTAGAAGCTGTTCAAATGGCTTCTCTATACTCGATAGTATATCCGTCTCACTTGAGACAGGACCTGCCGCCACCTTAACAGCTGAAGCAGATTGTTGCAATCCCCTAGTCAAACCTTCAACAGCCGCTCGTAGGGTATAGGAACCTTCACTTATGCGCAGTTCTACCAGTTGAATTTCGGTTGCCTTACCCTGTAACAGATCCTCTGTATAATGTGCGGGAATGATAATGCCAGAACTTCCTTTTTGCTGAGCGATAGCTTCCTTCACTTCTGCTTCGTTGTTCATTGGCTTGAGCAGGTACTCCTCCTTGTCAGCAAGTTCATGAATCATCCATGTCCCTGCTACCCCTGTATCCTCATTGACGTAGGGAATGACCGTCCGTGTACTCTGCTCACTTCCAAAAAGGGCAACCGCTCCCGTAACCACCAGGCAAGGCAGAAGCAGAAACGTAATGAAGCCCATTTTACGGCCAAGTGTACGTCTAATCATCAACCAGGCGATGTGTAGACTATTCATATCGGTATCCTGCCTTTCTATAGATCAATCCTGAGATGAACAGCAATACAGCGCATACCACGCCTAACATTAAAATGTTATACACAATCTCTCCTACAGGTGCATCCAGCATCATTCTCAGAAAGCTCTGGAGCGCCCAGTGGTTAACCGTAAATTCACTAATCCGTTGTACAAAATCAATTGGAATGGGCCTAAATCCACCGCTAATGAATGTCATGGCAATGATGATACCTTGTAAGGTTGCACTGGCCGATGCTGTGCTTTTACATACCAGTGCGACGATCACGCCTAAAGTCATGGATGCCAAGGTGATGAATACACAAGTCAGCACAATATACCAAGGATGGGTTCCCCAATCCACACCGTAGAGCCAATATGTCATAAGGATGATCGTTGTTGCTTGTAAGAAAGCGAGCAGACTATTACCTGCAATTTTGCCAGCGAAAATAACTCCATTACCTATAGGCGCAGCCTGAAGGCGAATTAACGTTTTGTTATCACGCTCTCCAAAAAGGCTGGTACTGGTTGTCATGCCTGAGTACAACATGAACATCGCCAGCATGGAAGCTGCATAGTATTGGGAGGCACTATACGCCGTACCTGTCTTACCGGGATTAGTGACAGCAATCGAGGTTGAATTCGCCGTACCAGACTCCGAAGCAGAGGCCATGGCAACAATTACTTCCGGACCGAGCACTTTGGTAATCGCCATCTGTCGGTTCCATTCATCCGTAAAACGTGTGAACAAAGTTTCACCTAAGGTATTAAGTGTGTTGTCCTTTCCTCGTATCCACTGTAACCTGGCCTCTTTCCCCATCATCACGTTTTGCTCAAAATCCGAAGGAATCATTACAGCAAAGTCCAGCTTGTCGGTACGCAGCGAATGAACGGCCTCTTCTTCAGTTGTAAAGTTCTGCACCTTGACCATCTCAGCCACTTCCGGGGATGCAACGAATGTATCCAGCGCTTGATTAAGCGTACTTGATCCTCCACCAGATTCAGTACTCAAATGAATGATTCCCACACGTACAGTATCGGGAATAACATCCTCCGCCGTACCCATCGTACTGGAAAGTGCCGTGCCCAATATAAAAATCAGTAACAACGGCAAAATAAACAGGTTTAACACCACAGATCGAATCTTAAGAATACGCCTTAATTCAAAGATGCAAATATGCCATATATTCATCTCTTGTTCCCCCTAGTCCCGAAGCGTACGCCCGGTCAGATTGAGGAACAACGTTTCCAGATCCGGCTCTTCAACCTTGAGCGACTGAATGGATACTTCATGTTTGCTGCAAATGAAGAGCAGATCCTGGAGATCCTGCTGTGCCGAAGGCAGCGTAATGGTCAGTGTATTCTCTGAAACGTCTACCATCCGTACGCGGGGGTGAAGTTTCAGTTCTTCCACGACGTCGGTACCGATATCGGAAGTGGAGAGCACTACTTTTTCCTCCGATGCTACCCGTTCTCTCAACTCTGCTTCAGTCCCACTGGCAATGATTCGTCCCTGATCCATAATCGCAACCCGGTGACTAATCGTAGCCACTTCCTCCATGTAATGACTTGTATATATGATCGTTGAACCCATCTTGTTGAGTGTCCGTACCGATTCAAGAATATGATTCCGAGATTGCGGATCAATGCCAACTGTCGGTTCGTCCATGATAATTAGATCCGGGCGATGTGTAATCGCACATGCGATGTTTAACCTGCGTTTCATACCGCCAGAGAAGGTCGAGGGGGCATCCTTTGCTTTATCCTGCAACCCTACAAATTCAAGGGACTCCTGCACTCTTTCCTTAAGCAATTTTCCACGCAGTCCATACAGTCTGGCAAAAAAGGTCACATTCTCCGCAGCAGACATGGTTTCGTATAAAGCCAGATCCTGCGGAACGAGTCCGATCTTGCGCTTTACTTCAAGCGGTCGCTCCTTGACCGAGATCCCATCTAATCTGATCTCACCCTGATCCATATTCAGGAGCCCTGCAATCATGCTGATGGTGGTACTTTTTCCTGCTCCATTGGGACCAAGCAATCCAAAAATCTCGCCTTTGCCAACACTAAGGTTCAAATGATCCACGGACAGCTTGCTGCCGTATCGTTTTACTACATGATCTACTTCAAGTATGCCCATCCCTTTTACGCCCCTTTTCCGTTTCGGCCTTCGCCGCTGGATTTCATAATTTTATTGTAACGGATCGCAATCTGTAGCGAAGGTACAAAAAGTCATGAATCGAAGGTGACTTAAGTCATCTCCTGATTCGAATGCTGCTTATGGTATAATCAAGGGCGCATTACCAAGAGATTTTGTACTCCACTTTTTATATAAAGGATGTCATTTACATATGCCAATGCGGTTTCTGCAATATGGATTAATTATCGTTCCAGCAGTACTGTACCTGTTGATGTTGCCCTTGGAAAATGAAGCCGTCTACACCCTGTATATCATCATCGCGCTTGTACTCTCCGTGTGGAAAGATTTTAACCGTTCAAGTACACAGCAATGGCTGTTGCTGCTGGCCGAAATACTCTGGAGCTGCTGGCTGATTGCTTCGTATGGACCATTTATGTTTTTCCTCTCTCTATCCGTGCTCTACGTGTATATATACAGACTGGTGGGAAGTCGGAGATGGTTGATGGTTGCAATTCAGCTTGTCGCTAACAATGTCGCTTTGCATTGGCATTATTCTGCCCCACAGGCACCGCAGCCAGGGTTAACCACACTAAATACAACCGCCACTACATTACTCTCCCCAGAGACAACTGCGATGGTTCTTGGCAACCTGCTTCTGCTCATCACAGCGGCTCTGTCCTGGCAGGGATCAAGGACGGCGAGCAGCCGCGGACAACTGGAACAAGTCTATGACGAACTTCGCAGCAAACATTACGAGCTACAAGAAACTCGTGCGCAGCTGCTGTTATTTACAAAGCAACTTGAAGGAGTGGCTCAGGCAGAGGAACGTACCCGTATCTCCAGACAGCTTCATGATGATATCGGGCATCGACTGATCCGCACCAAAATGATGTCGGAAGCCGCCCTGCTGACCATCCCCCTCGATATGGAACAAGGAACGGAAATGGTGCGACAGATTCGCGATCAATTGGCCGATAGTATGGATGATATGCGCAGCACACTGCACAAACTGCAACCTAATTCCTATGCATCCGAAGCCTACGCCCTGGATCGTCTCCTAGAGGAAGTGGGTAGAGATACCGGCGTGAAGACAAATTATGAAGTTCATGGCCCATCCCATGTGCTGTATCCCAGCATACAAATTGTTTTATACAAAAATGCCAAAGAAGCCCTTACCAATGCCCTGCGACACGGAAATGCTTCTTCAATCACAGTAGAGCTGGTATTCGGGGATCAGGAAGTGTGTATGAGTGTGAGTAATGATGGCAAAATCAATCCTCATTCTTCCAAGCGAAATGGCATAGGACAGGAAGGTATGCTTCTACGCACACAAATGGTGGGAGGAGCCCTGGAGATTCAATCGGCTTATCCGTATACAGTGATTACATGCATTCCAATTACTAACAAAGTTGATATACTCTGAAAAAGGAAGTGAATGTTCTCATGTCCGAACGTAATGATGTGAACCAAAATAATGATTCAGCCCAACTCCCACTTATTCGGCTGATTCTCGCAGACGATGATTACTTCATTCGTGAGAGCCTGAAAGTGCTGCTTGGACTTGACTCCGGCATTCGCGTTACAGGCACAGCCTCAAATGGACAGGAAGCGTTGGAATTGCTTGAATCAGGAACGCCTGCGGACGTGGTGTTAATGGATATTCGGATGCCGGAATGTGACGGAGTTGAAGGTACCAAACGCATCAAGGCACGTTTTCCTGAAATCCAGGTGCTCATGCTAACTACTTTTGACGACGATGATTATATTATTCAGGCATTACAGAATGGAGCAAGCGGTTATTTGCTCAAAAACGTCCCCCCCGAGCGGATCATTCAAGGCATCAAGACCGTACATAACGGTGATATGTTAATTCATCCGGATATTGCCCGCAAATTGGCAGGCCTTCTTCGTCCCGCTGCAATTCTCCTGACACAGAATCCAATCGAAGCCTATGGACTGACACGTATGGAGCTGGCGGTTGCCGAGGCCATATCGGAGGGGTTGTCCAATAAGGAAATTGCCGCCAAACTGTTCCTCAGTGAAGGCACGGTCAAAAACTATGTCACGGATATTCTCGGTAAGTTGAGCTTGCGTGATCGGACCCAAATCGCCATCTTTATGTTAAAACAATAACAAAAAAAGGTATTTCCCTTGCCTGTGACGGCGCTCGGAAATACCTTTTTCTTTGTTTTATTTATGCAACATACTTCATCACGTATGCTTAGTTGTTACATCTCTATGGACCCTTTATCACTGCCCACGGGGGCTGGCGGTAACGCCAAGGGAGCTTCGTCCCTGAGTGGTTTTTTCAGACGGGCAAACAATTTGAGGTTGATGATATGGAACAACGTCAGTGGACGTAACCGAATCGCCCAGACCTCGTGATTGTCCGGTGCCATAATGACACCTAGCTGATGATGCTCCCCTTCATAGATCGCTCGTTGCATGAACTTGCTTTCTCCCTGGTGATTTCGCACCTCAAGTTTGCAAAAAGCCGGGTTCATCCGCAGGGCACGATGTAACTCTTCCGGTGAATGAACCAACTTACCATTCACCTTGTACAATGTCTCTCCTGCTTCAATCCCCAAATCTGCAGCAGGGCTCTCCGGAATAACAGCCAATACCTTCAACCCATGCTGCGGATGGACAAATACCGGACTGCGGTTTTGCTCTTCAAACGCGCTGTACCATACCAGAAATTCATGTCCAATAAATGCGATCAGCGCAGCAACCACCATAAGTGGAGACCACCATGCAGCAAGCAAACTGAACACAAGCAAAGTTGCCCCGTATATCATCAACCGCTTGGATGAGATCTGTACCTTTTGTCCCGGAAGCATACTCTGCGTTATCTCACCAAATCCGAGCATAATCGGCAACGCAACCAGCATGTAACTATGACCTGCATTCATCAGTGGATTCCATGCCAGCTCCGCGCCACCTCCTGTGACTGGAACAAGAATCAGTAGAGGAATGGCCCAGAACTGCTGCAATTGATATCCACCAACCAGTTTCCCGCGTTTTCCCTCGAAGAGAAGTGGTGATGCCATCGATACCCCCTGCATGCGTACCAACAAGGCTTCACCCATATGTAGAATGGCAGCCAGGACAAGCAGTGCAGGCATATCCAGGGTACGTAGCGTTCCCGTGATAGTGCCCATCCAACCCGATGGTTGCCAGCCTGAAGCCACATTCAAACCAAATTGTAGCACACCCAGTAACCCGGCCGCATAAGCAAAGCACAGATACCGGATACGGAACAAGGATAGAATTAATGTTGCAGCCCATATGCATATCAGGCTTCCCAGTGTAAGATGTGCACCGAGGAATAGGGACACAATCGAGACGATAGTACCAATGAGTATGCCTCCGAGCACCGCCCGAATCGTCTGTGTTATCGAGCTTTGCAAACGAACATGGAACAATTTACGCTCCTGCAGTAATTGACGATGATAGATCAGCGCAATCAGGATCACCGCAATATAATAAAACGGCTGAATAAACAACTGCAACAAAGCTTCCCCTAATGTAGTTAACCACGGCCATACCCATTCCATTGTGGTCGGTCACCCCTCTCTTTCAGCCGGTTCAGAAAAAAAGAAGGCTGAAAATCAGCCTTCTTTATGGCTTCGACACAGCGGACGAAATATCCTTTGAGACATTTTCGATCGCGCGTTTCAGCTGTGCATCATATTGAGGATTGGCAATACGTTCAATCAGAGCCGCTTCCAGTGATTCAGCGGTTTTCTCGTCAATCTGGCCTGTAGCCTGAATGCCTTTTTGCTTCTGGAATGCCTTGACCGCTTCTTCCGTCTTCTGGTCGTAGTATCCATCCACACGATCCGGTTTGAAATCGAGTCCTCTCAGCATCGTCTGCGCACTTTTCACATCCGAGCTATTGCTGTCATATTTCAGTGGTAACTTCTCTTTGTTAATCGGTGCCACCGAGAAATAATCCGGCTGGTCTACCGCAATATCCGGTTTGATTCCTTTTTCATGAATCCAGTCTCCGTTCGGAGTGAGCCACTTGGCAATAGTGATCTTCAGCAAGCTGCCATCACCCATCTGCTTGTCATAACTCGTCTGGACGGTTCCTTTACCAAAAGAGTTTTCACCAATCAACTTAGCACCTGCTGACTGTTGTAATGCACCGGCCAAAATCTCCGACGCACTCGCACTGCCTTTGTTCATCAGGACTGTGACTGGGTAAGCTTTGGCTGATCCATTGGATTTACTTTGTTCCTTTTTGCCGTTCTTGTCTTCAACTTGCACAATAACCTTGCCTTTAGGAACAAACTGTTCAGCAATATCAATAACAACTTGCAATACACCGCCTGGGTCATTCCGTACGTCGATGACCAGACCTTTCATGTTCTGCTTCTCAAGCTTCGCCAACTCTTCCTTAAAGCGATCGCCTGTATTCAAAGAGAATTGAGTAATGGCAATAACGCCAATTCCGCCATCCTCCATGTGAGCATATACGGTCTCCAGATCAATATCATCACGTACAATCACAAAATCAATCAGCTCGGAAGATCCAGCACGTTTAACTTGTACCTTCGCTTCACTGCCCTTGGGACCTCTGATTTTGTTAACAGCCTTGTTCAGTTCCAAACCTTGCAAGGATTCGCCGTTGACCGACATAATCATGTCTTTTGCACGAATACCCGCTTTCTCGGCAGGAGATCCTTTGATTGGGGAAACAACAACAACGTTTCCATCCTGTGAGGATACCTCTGCGCCAATACCGGTAAAGGAACCTTCGATCGACTCTTCAAACTGAGCAGCCGTTTCCTGCCCCATATAGTTGGAGTACGGATCACCAAGTGATTCCATCATGCCGTTGATCGCACCGTCAATCAATTTGGTCTGATCCACATCTTTATAATAGTTGCTTGAGATCAAATCCATCGCGGTTTCAATCTTCTTCAAATCGTTCTTCTGCTGTGTATTACCGGTTACACTGGCCAGCAAACCTTCGCCCGGTGTGGCCTGGCTCGCTATTCCCGGATACGTCATTAATACCAGGGTTAGTAAACTACCGCCAAGGAGACCCACAATGACAAGCAGTAGCGCCGATCTTTTCTTCATCATCCGTTTGTCACCGCCTTTAGTTTTGAAGCGTGTCCGATTCCATTGTTGCCAGAATCCATTCCCTGAACATGCCAGCTTAGTATATGTCTAGCTTGTACGGAATATGTTTTTCCATTCGAACGATGGAGCAATAATTACAAATAGTTCATCGGATTTACAGCAGTACCGTTGTCTCTCACTTCAAAATGCAAGTGAGGTCCAGTAGAGTTCCCTGTATTTCCTGACTCCGCAATGGTATCCCCTCTGCTTACTGTGTCTCCCTTGCTGACTTTGAATCCACCTTCGCGCAAGTGACCATATAACGTCCATAGTCCACCGCCGTGGTCCACAATAACCGTATAACCATAACCGCTATACCATTCAGCCATGATCACGATTCCGCCAGAAGCAGCGTGAACCGAAGTTCCCTGAGGGACAGCAAAATCGACACCGGCATGCATTTTACCCACTACACCCGTAATCGGATGGGTACGGGGACCGAATCCAGAAGAAATACGTCCTCCAGATACCGGTCTGGAGAAGATACCATTCCCGGATGAATACGTAACCTCACTGCTGCTATCCGAACTCACTCTAGTAGGCGCCTTGGCTGCAGCTTTCGCCCGAGCCGCTGCTGCGGCTTTTGCTTTGGCTGCGGCGGCTGCCTGCTGTTCACGCAATTTATTTTTCTCTTGAAGAAGTGCCGAACGTTTGCTGGCAATCTGCATTAATACATCTTCCTGCTCTTGTGTCAGCTCTTCTGACTCTTCAATTTTAGCATCATATGAAGCGAGAAGCACTTGCTTTTCCGCTTCTTTTTCATTCAATTGGGACTTGCGCTGTTTCTTCTGTGCATACAGACTCTTGGCTTCCGCATATTGCACATCCAATTCTGCCTTTTTGTCCACGACCAGTTGCTTGTCCGCTTTGTGCTCATCCAGCAGATGCTGATCCTGATCCACAATCGTTTTGAGTGAATCCGCACGGGTCAGGAAGTCAGTGAAGCTAGTAGAGGACAACAATACATCCAGATAGGATACAGCACCGTCCGTATACATCAGGCGTACGCGTGACTCCAACAATTTCTCCCTTGCAACAATGCGTTCTTCTGCCGCTTGCAGATCTTTTTTTGTTGTACGGAGATCTTCCTCCGTGTTCTCGATCTGCAAGGATACACTCGCCAGTTCATCACTAACGACATTGATCTGTTCCATAACAACCTTTAGATAAGCGTTGGTTTTGTTCTTGTAATGCTGTGCTTCCTTTTTGTTGGAAGCCGCTTTTTTTTGCTCCTGCTTGGCAGAAGCCGCCTTGCTCTCCAGTTGCTGAATCTGTTGGTCAATATCGCTGATGCTACTCTTGGCATATCCGTCAGAAGGTTGAAGCGTCAAACTGGCCAATAACGTAAAGGCCAGCAGCGAAGCGGTTTTTTTCAAAATGATGATCCCCCATCCTATGATTTCACAAGAAAGCAACCTGCACAGGTGGTGAACAGCATGTTCTTTGCTTTCTTCAATCTTAAAAGACTCCGTCTTTCCTACATATCGTCAAACAGCGTCCATTAATGAACCTGCTTTACCATTCTTTTCGACATATTCTGCAATTCGATCGTTGAAAACAAAATTAAACGTTGAGTGATTTCCGAATGGACAGTGTACTTCCCAAAATACCTACCAGCACACCAAGTCCGATCAACAGTGTTCCAAACAGCCCCCAGATTTCGCCGAGCGGAATCAAGTTAAGCATCTGCATGAAGACATCCTGACCAATCGTCTTCATCAACTGGCTGTATCCAACAAACAGCACACCAACCGTAATGACCGAGCCAATAAATCCAATGAGTGCACCTTCAATAAAGAAAGGCCAGCGAATAAAGGTATTGGTTGCACCAACCAGCTTCATAATTCCGATCTCCCGGCGACGTGCCAGAATCGTTACGCGAATCGTATTCGAGATCAGGAACATGGACATGAGACCCAGTCCCCCGACAAAAATAAATCCGATGTTACGAACAAGCTTCGTAAATTTGAACAACACTTCCACCGTTTCCTTGCCGTAGTTCACTTTCATGATCGGCTTCTCCGGGTGTTTTTCGTTCAAAGCTTCGATTTTTTGCGCCACAAAAGTGACGGTTTCCGGTTCAATGACCTCAACTTCAATGGTCTCCGGCAGTGGGTTGTTGTCCACATCGAAACCGCTAAGCACGTTATCTGCGCTCTCTCCAAGACGCTCACGGAACTCCTTGAGTCCTTCTTCCTTGGAAACAAAACGAATCTCACTTACTTCAGGCATCGCGCTGATTTCTTGCTCCAGTGTGTTACGCAGGTTCTCGTCCACATTCAGTTCGAGGAACGTGCTGATCTCCACCTGGCTATCAACTTGATTCGCCATGGAGTTCACATTGAGGACCAGTAGCATAAACACACCAAGAATCAATAGCGACACAATGATGGACATGATGGAGGCCACAGACATCCAGCCGTTGCGGAATACGTTTTTGAATCCCTCCCGCAGATGGCGCAAGAGAGTACTAAAATTCATAACCGTATTCCCCTCTCATCTGATCCCGTACAATCTGTCCACGTTCAATCGCAATTACCCGCTTACGCATCGTATTTACGATATCTTTGTTGTGGGTTGCCATAACAATGGTTGTTCCCCGGAAATTAATCTCATCCAATAGTTGCATAATGCCCCACGACGTCTCCGGATCGAGGTTACCTGTAGGCTCATCCGCGATAATAACCGATGGGTTATTGACGATAGCCCGTGCAATGGCAATACGCTGCTGTTCTCCACCCGAGAGCTGTGAAGGTTCGCGATTTGCCTTGCTCCGCAGACCCACCAAGTCGAGCACCTCCATCACTCGTTTTTTGATATGACGCTTCGGTGCTTCAATAACTTCCATGGCAAATGCCACATTCTCAAATGCTGTCATCCGTGGCAGCAGACGAAAATCCTGGAACACAACGCCGATGTTACGACGCACATAAGGAATCTTTCTTGGCTTCAACTTACCAATATTAAATCCGTTAATGGATATTTGTCCTTTGGTCGGAACTTCTTCTCTGTACATCAATTTCATAAATGTCGATTTACCTGCTCCGGACGGACCGACGATATAAACAAATTCATTGCGGTCGATCTTCACCGACACCCCTTGTAATGCGTGGGTCCCATTGGCGTAGGTCTTCCACACGTCCTGCATTTCTATCACATCATCACTTCCTGCTCGCATAGTTAGCCATTATCATTTCGACACAATCCCGGCATTTCCTTTAAAAAGACCTGAATTTCATCAGGGAAAAATCCACTGCGTTCCTGTTTCAATGGTGAAGCATGGATGCATATGAAGTTTATTGTAACAAATTTGTTACCTATTGAGTACCCGAAAGTTTTCCTGCATTGGATCATATATATAGAAAGTGTTACAAAGTCGGGAACAACCGAAGTATAAAGGAGCGTACGGTTATGAAAAAAATACATTTGACGGTCATTGTTCTATTCTCCATCCTCTTGATCGGCTCCGCGTCCTATGGATTGTTGTATATGTACGTGAATCAGCCTGCCCTGCCCAAAAACGTTCATGTTGGCGAGATGCTGGTGGAGGGGAAGAATCGTAAGAACGTATTGCATGAATTGGATGAACAGATCCAAAAGCTGGAGGACTGGCCTGTCACCTTTGAAGTGACTGAACCCAACCCCCAGACGATGTCGTATACCGCAGCTCAGGTGGGGGTGAGTTACAACGTTAACAGCTTGGAGTCCGCAATACAGCAGCTGGAGGAAGGTAACCTGTGGGAACGCGCTTATGCACGTTATCATTTTCCGAAAGAGTTCTCTCTCGATATGACCTATAACTCAAGACCACTCCAAGAACATCTCAGCCCTGCCTGGGAAAAAGAAACCTTCGGTACACCTGCGGACGCTGTTCGCCGCATTACCACAAGTGACAAAGTCCAGTATATCCCGGAAAAGGGCGTCCGCCGGATTGATTGGAATACACTCACAAGTCTCATTCAGACGAAGCTGCACCGAGATTTCAGTGTACTCAACCCGGATGAGAAACCAGCCCCATTGCTGATCCAGGTACCACTGTATACGCTGAAACCTGAAGTAACTCTTGATTCGCTGCGCCAGGAAGGCATTGACCGAAAGATCATCCAGTTCTCCACGGGTCTGGGCAATAGTAGTGAAGGCCGGATACATAATGTCAGCGCAGCAGCGGAAGCGATTAACGGCATGATTTTGCCACCAGATGCCACATTCGATTATGAGAAGGTCGTCCGTAAAGCTGAAAAGGAGTATGGGTTTCGTGAGGCCCCGGTCATTGTTAATGGCAGACTAACCCCCGGAATTGGCGGGGGAATCTGTCAGGTATCCAGTACGGTGTATAACGCAGCGCTATTGACGGGTCTTGATATTATTGAGCGTCGCAACCATTCCCTGCCGGTCAAATATTTGCCCAAAGGACTGGATGCCACCTTTGCCTCGGGAGCCATCAATTTTCGCTTCAAGAACAATACAGGAAAATCCTTACTCATTCATGCAGAGGTGAAGAACCATCAATTGATGGTGAAATTTTTCGGCACATTCCCGGAGAATGTCAGCTATGCACTTGAATCTCGCACCATTGAAACATTAAGTGTTCCGGTAAAGTATGTGTCCAGTACTGTACTGCCTGATGGTGCACAGCAGGTGCTGCAAGACGGACAGCCTGGATATATTGTTGAGACGGTAAGAACCAAGAGGCTGGACGGCAAAGTGGTCGAATCCAAAACGATTACACGGGACACGTACAAAGCTCAGAATCGCCTGATTGCCCGCTCCGGTCATAGCAGCCTGCCTGACCCACAAGGGCCTTCTGTTGTCGAGGACGGGATTAGCGATACGAAACAGCCTTAGGTTCCTTTTCTGAAGCAGCCAAAAGAGTTCAATCTGTAATTCATGCATTCTAGGATAAACTGATCCTACGAAAACAAAAAGACACACTTCCCGTCCCTTTTAAGGATACGCGAGAAGTGTGTCTTTTTATGGTTTAAGATATGTTATTCGAGTTTTACCAAGCTACGATCAGCTGTACTACCTTAACTTATAGTTAGTTTACTGCATTACGGTTTAGTGACCGCCGGTGTATTCGCCTTGCCCTTCCCCTACGACCATCTTCTCTTTTCCCATGAAGAAGGAAGCGACCAACGCGAGTGCAGCCGGAATTACAGCCCAGGCAAATAACTGCACGATGGAAGAGGACAGGGCATGTGTGATGGTATCCAGCACCTGAGGCGGAATCGCCTGTCTGAGTTCTGGTGAGAGCAGCGCATGTGGATCGGTCAGATCCACTCCCTGCGGCACGCCACCCGCAGAAGCACCGCCTGCTTCCGCAGCTGAACCAGCGAGAGCATCATTCATTTTACGCGTAAATACCTGGCTCTGTACGATACCAAAGATCGTAATGCCCATCGTCATACCGAGGGACCGCAAAAAGTTAAGTGTGGAGCTTGCTGCTCCGCGTCTTTGCGGTTCAAATGCGTTCATGGCTGCATTGCTAAGTACGGAGAACGAAGCACCGACACCCAGACCAACCATCACCATGTAGATACGTATCGTCCAAATGGATGAATTCTCATCCAGTGTAGTCAACAATCCAAGTCCAATGACAAGCAAGGCTAACGTAGGAATCATAATATTACGATACTTGATTTTGGTCATCAACACCCCGCCTAGGGACGCCGTCACAACGGACCCAAGCATCATGGGCAGAAGCACAAGACCGGAGTTGGTCGCTTTACCACCGAGTACCCCCTGTATGAAGATCGGAATGTACACGGATGCTGTAATGAACGCCGCACCACTGAACATACCAATAACGTTACTGGACCAGTAGACCCGGTTGCGGAACATGCTGAAGGAGATGATTGGTTCTTTGGCTTTGGTTTCTGCAAAAAGGAAGAGCAGGGCTAATGCTACAAATCCGGCAAACAAGCCAAGAATCTGCCACGAACCCCAGGCAAATGTTTTGCCACCAAGTTCCAGACCAAAGATCAGGCACACAACAGCACCGATCAGTGTTACAGCACCCAGCCAGTCGATCTGTTGGGATTGATGCTGATGGGATTCTTTATAGAAGAACGCAATAAACACAAATGCAATCAAGCCTAGCGGCAGGTTGATATAGAATACCCATTCCCATGTCGCATACTGGGTAATGTAAGCACCGAGCAGAGGTCCGAATACGCTGGAGAGGCCAAAGACGGCTCCAAACAATCCACCCAATTTACCACGAGATTCTGGTGCAACGACATCAAACATGATCGTAAAAGCAATCGGCACCAGGGCCCCCGCTCCAATACCTTGAATCGCTCTGTACATCGTCAATTCCACAATAGACGTTGCCGTTCCGCACAGCGCTGAGCCAAGCATAAACACAATAATACCAAATACAAAAAACTTCTTCCGTCCATACATATCGGATAACTTACCGAAGATCGGCATCCCTGCCATCTCAGCCACCATGTACGCGGAGGTAACCCAGACGAACTTGTCGAGCCCACCCAGCTTCCCGACAATATCCCCCATAGCTGTTGCCACGATGGTATTATCCATCGAAGCCATTAGTATGCTGAGCAGTAACCCTGCCAGCACCAATCCAATACTGTTTTTACGTGCAGCCATTGTACTCAATCTCTCCATTCACGCTCTATTCATATGACTGCATTAGTATATCCGAAAAGAAGTCTGCGTTAATCAGTCCAAGGACCGATTGCTTTGCAGCAAAACTTCCGATTGCGGATGAATTTGCAGAGATGAACGGTATTCCACTGTACCAATCCGGCAGCCAGGACCGATTTTTATTTTATCGCCACGGACAATCTCGGCTTCCGTATTCTCTAATTCAATATCATCACCTTCGATAATCTGTGCTTTGAGAATTGATTTATTCCCCGTAAACAAGTCATTCAACCGTCCACTCTTCACAGAGATGATGGAACCACCCATTTCCTTGACCTCGGATGGACCCATGATTTTGAGTGTGATGTGTTCAGCGCTGAGCATCCCCGCTATCGTCAACCGTCCGTTCAGCTTGATATTTTCCGCCTGACAATCCCCTGACAGATGAAGTTCACCGACCACTTTTATATGCTCAGCTTTGGCATGCAGGCCAGATGCCTGGATTCCATCCTCACCACCGTTGCTGGCCTCTCGCTCTGTCAGAGTAAGGGTTCCGGTAATTTTAATATCTGTGGATTCAAGCGATCCGTATATGACCGATGTACCCGTACATTTGAATCGATCACAAGATAGATTGTCGTTAAAGGACGCGTCCCCTACGACCTTGATCTTGCCGTACACGCCACCAGAAGAACTGCCATCACCAACGATGCTGATATCCATTTTTTTGTCCAATGAACGCCCATGATTGTTATTCATGTCGATCCCATCCCTTTCTCTCCATATCCAAACTTTAAATTCGCTGACTGCTGCCCACCTTGGCATCCTGATCTACCTCAAGTTCACCTGAATACTCAACCAGTCTGATGTTACAGCCGCGACCGATAAAAATGTTACTCCCCCGCACAATGTCAGCTTCGGTATCTTCCAGCACAATCTCATCACCCTCAATTAAGGATGTCTTAAATGAAGGGGTCCCGCCCAGACCAATACTTTTCCAAAAGCCATTCTGTTGTTCCTTGCGACGAATATCGATACGCTCTCCGCCAATCTCTTTAGCCGAAGAAGATGTATGCAGCCTGATCTCCACTGTTCCCGCATTCAGTAAGCCGCTGATCTTAATATTGCCCCGTACATTCAGGGACTCACATTGGACATCCCCTTCAATATCGATCACACCGCCAATATCAATTCGTTCCCCATCTACTCTTCCACGTACGGTACACTTTCCGTTCACTTCAAGTTCAGGGCTATGGAGATCTCCGTTAATCGTCGTCAAACCATCCACCCGAACACGAGAACTGGTCAGAGGTCCATTCAACGTGCACATGCCGTTAATCGCTGCACTCTCGGAGGTCAAAGCGCCGTGCATCTTCAATGTTCCATTCACTTCCATAGAGGTGCAGTCCAGGTTGCCGTTCACCTTAGCCATGCCATCAATAGATACACGGTGAAAATTCCCGCCTGCCGTTTGACTTATACCCGCCACATTCAGATCATTCCGCTTATTCCGCTCTTCCATAGATGATCCTCTCCTTATCCCAATTTGAGTTTTAATTCTTCCATAAATGTTCCCATCGGCTGCCTAAGAACCACTTTCACACCATTGTCAAAATAAAACTCCGTTCCTGCTGTTACCAGCATGAATGAAGGAACACCCATCTTACGAATAAGCACGAGTTCGCTGGGTTTGCCTGTAAAACGATAATAATGTTCGGACATCACTTTGATCAGCAACGAACCCTCTTGCCGAGTAATATCTCCGCTCATTAACAGCTTATCAAGGACGTAGAGCATCATAATCTGCTCCAAAGCATACAGCGGTTGTTCTCGACCTGCTTCTTTTAACAGATCCAGCGAGATCTGTGAAACAATGTTTCGCTCTAATAGTTGCTGTGCAGACATCTCTACTTCACCCAACGTAGGTGAAAACACGTCTGCCAGCTCATCCAGCGATAATCCGTCTTTCATATTGAGAATCTTGTCAATGCGCAGTAAAATCTGTTGTTTGGGAAAAAAGGTTTCTTGTCCGGTGTAGGACGACTTCCGAATGAACCATTCTTCCGGAATGAGATTTTTCCGCTTCCAACGGTATAACTGGCCGTATGAGATTCCTGTCAGGTCCAACAATTCTTTCTTGGAGATCAAATCATCCGTCATATATGGTCCCCCTTTTTATTGAAATGAGTGTAACATAACATTGTTACGTTGTAAACTATACTTAAAAATCGATGATCTGATTACATATTTCCACTTTAACCACTGGTGTGAAATTCTTTGTTTTCTACTGTAGATCTTGTTATTGCAATGGAAGCGTAATGCGTATAACCTGTTACATATAAACACTTTGGAGGCCTAGGCATCCGATTTCCATCCCATCGTCTCATGTCAGAACACGTGGTTAACGAACTTATGAAAGGGGTTTCTTATACTCATGGCACTTATTAAATGTGATTTTTACTCGGATACGCTCGGGCTTAGCACCAGCATGCATGTCATTCTGCCGCAACAAACCCACAATCAGATCGGTATGGAGAATGTGACTGGCAAAGGACTACACCCAACCCTGTACCTGCTGCACGGCCTGTCTGATGATGATTCCATCTGGCTGCGTCGGACTTCCATCGAACGTTATGTGGCCAACCTCGGAATCGCCGTTGTTATGCCACAGGTTCACCGCAGCTTCTATACAGATATGGTAGAAGGCGGACGTTATTGGAGCTTTATCAGTGAAGAACTGCCGGCACTTGCTCGTTCTTTCTTCCCGCTCTCAGACCAACGGGAGGACAATTTCGTTGCCGGATTATCCATGGGTGGCTATGGGGCGTTCAAGCTGGCCCTTCGTAAACCAGATCAATATGCTGCAGCTGCCAGTTTGTCTGGAGCACTCGATATGTCTGCACATATGGATAGAAACGCATCCTCAGCATTGCAACAGACGGAGTTACAACGTATTTTCGGACCAGAGGTGGCAGGCACCGAGAATGATCTGATTCATCTGTTAAAAGAAAGACAATCTAGCGAAAGTCCTCGGCCTTTGCTCTACCAATGCTGCGGAACGGAAGATTTCCTGTATGAGGATAATCAAACCTTCCGTCAAGCCTGTGAACAGACGAACTTCGAACTGACGTACGAGGAAGGGCCTGGTGAACATGAGTGGGGCTACTGGGATGCCAAGATTCAGGATGTATTGAAATGGTTGCCTTTACAAAAGCGCGATTAGTGGAGAATTGCAATGGAGCTACCGCGAGTAACTAAACTGGTACTCCGATAGTAGAACAACCTAACATCCGTTCGCGGTTGAGTAGAATGTATCTAAAGCACTTCGCTGTAAAACACAAAAAGCAGGCCGCTGAGAACAAAGTTCTCTGGCCTGCTTCTTTGTTGTACTGTTGTATCTGTAAGGGTACCTTATAGTAGCGGTGGTATTAACCGCGGTTCGTAATCCATTGCTCGGTGATCTCCAGTACCTTCTCACTGCGTCCAATCGCTTCAGCAACTTGACCCGAAGCTGTCCCGCCGTAAACATTACGAGCGTTCACTACCGCTTCCGGTTGCAGCACATCATAGATCCGGTCATCAAACAGTGGTGAGAACTGACGGAATTCATCAATCGTCAGATCCAGCAAATACTTGCTGTTCTGGATGCAGTACAACACCGTTTTACCAATCACTTCATGCGCTTGACGGAAAGGCAAGCCTTCGCCCACGAGGAAGTCGGCAATATCCGTAGCGTTGGAGAAATCCTGGTTGACCGCTTGACGCATCCGATCCTTGTTCACTGTCATTGTCGCGATCATTGGAGCAAACAGTTGCAGCGCACCCTCCAGCGTCGCTACTGTGTCAAACATACCTTCTTTGTCTTCCTGCATGTCTTTGTTGTATGCCAGCGGAAGAGATTTCAGTACCGTCAGCAAACCGATCAGGTTGCCGTACACACGTCCTGTTTTACCACGAACAAGTTCAGGAACGTCTGGATTTTTCTTCTGAGGCATGATGCTGCTGCCTGTACAGAACGCATCGTCCAGTTCAACAAATCCAAACTCCGTGCTGCTCCACAGTACCAGCTCTTCACTCAGACGGGACAAGTGGGTCATGATCAGCGAAGCTGCCGCCAGAAACTCAACGATGAAGTCACGGTCGCTTACTGCGTCCAGACTGTTCTCGTAGACGCCATCAAATCCCAGTTGTTCCGCCACAAAATGACGGTCAATCGGGAATGTTGTGCCCGCGAGCGCACCTGCGCCCAGTGGCAGGATGTTAATGCGTTTGTAGCTGTCCATCAGACGCTCCGCATCCCGTTGGAACATGGAGACATACGCCATCAGGTGATGTGCGAACAGAATTGGCTGTGCCCGTTGAAGATGCGTATAACCCGGTACGATGGTATCGAGGTTATCTTTCGCTTGTCCAATCAGTGCTTCCTGCAAGGAATGCAGCATGCCTACAAATCCAACGACGCGCTCACGCAGGTACAAGTGCATATCCGTTGCAACTTGATCGTTCCGGCTACGGCCTGTATGTAATTTTCCGCCTACAGGGCCAATCGTCTCGATCAGGTTTTTCTCAATATTCATGTGGATGTCTTCATCCGATACGGAGAATTCCACTTCGCCCGCACGGATTTTGTGCAGAACGGTGATCAATCCTTCTTTGATGGTCTCTACATCTTCCGCTGGCAGAATGCCGCATTTGCCCAGCATTGTCACATGGGCCAGACTGCCCTGAATATCTTCCTCAGCCAAAGCTTTGTCAAAATTGATCGATGCCGTATATTCCTCAACCAAATGATTGGTTTGTTTTGTAAAACGTCCTCCCCACAGCTTGCTCACGGTGAGTACTCCCCTTTCGCTCATGGACAAAGCCGCTCCTGCCAGATGTGCAAGAACGGCCTGCCTTGTCATTTATATTGATATAGCTCTATAGATGCAGGTTGAAATTAGTTTTTGTTTTGCTCCACGCCGGAGTTTACTTTCAAACGCAGTGCATTCAGGCGGATAAAGCCTGTTGCATCACCTTGATCGTAGGCTTGCGTTGGATCAGCTTCCATCGTTGCGATGTCCGGATTGTAGAGGCTGACAGGACTTTTCACGCCTGCGCCGATGATGTTGCCTTTATACAGTTTCACACGAACTGTACCTGTAACGTTCTTCTGGCTTTCAGTCACCAGTGCTTGCAGCGCCAGACGTTCCGGTGCGAACCAGAAGCCGTTGTAAACGAGTGTGCTGTAACGTGTGATCAGGCTATCACGCAGGTTCATCACTTCACGGTCCATCGTGATGGACTCCATTTTGCGATGTGCGGTGAACAAGATTGTTCCACCTGGTGTTTCGTATACGCCACGGCTCTTCATACCAACAAAACGGTTCTCAACCATATCTACACGGCCAATACCATGTTTGCCACCCAGCTCGTTCAGTTGCTCCATCACTTGCAGCGGGCTCAGGCGCTCACCGTTCAGTGCAACACAGTCACCTTGTTCGAATTCCAGTTCAACATATTCCGCTTGATCTGGTGCATCTTCAGGTGCACTGCTCAGCAGGAACATGTCTTTGTTCTCGTCCGCGCTTGGATCGAACCAAGGATCTTCTAGCACACCGCTCTCATAGCTGATATGCAGCAAGTTACGGTCTGTGGAGTATGGTTTAGCCGCAGAAGCGGTTACCGGAATACCATGTTTCTCAGCGTACGCGATCATCTCGGCACGTCCCGGGAATTGGTTACGGAATTCTTCCAGACGCCAAGGTGCAATTACGTTAATGTCTGGTGTCAGTGCAGCCGCGTTCAACTCAAACCGAACTTGGTCATTTCCTTTACCTGTTGCGCCGTGAGCGATGGCTGTAGCACCTTCTGCACGAGCGATGTCCACCATACGTTTAGCGATCAGTGGACGAGCAATACTTGTGCCAAGCAGGTATTGTCCTTCATAGAGGGCACCTGCCTGGAACATCGGATAGATGAAATCTTTTGCGAATTCATCACGCAGATCGTCAATGTATACTTTGGAAGCGCCTGTTGCCAGTGCTTTTTCCTCCAAACCGTCCAATTCATCCTTTTGTCCAATATCCGCTGTGAATGCGATAATCTCTGCATCATACGTTTCTTTCAACCATTTCAAAATTACAGATGTGTCCAACCCGCCTGAATACGCGAGTACAATTTTTTCCTTAGCCATGTTCAATGGTCCTCCCCAAGATCAGTTGCTATAAACTTTTATCTATCATCGCGAAATCTGCGCCTAAAATCAACCCATAAAGGCAAATAGCATCTATTCGCTCATTAATGCAGCCATTAATGCTTTCTGTGCATGCAAGCGATTCTCCGCCTGATCAAAGATCAGGGAGTTCGGTCCGTCAATTACACCGGCACTCACTTCTTCGCCGCGGTGTGCTGGCAGACAGTGCAAGAACATGTAGTCCGGCTTCGCGCCTTTCATCAGTTCCTCGTCCACTTGATATGCCGCAAATGCCTGCTCACGAATCTTCTGCTCTTCTTCAAAGCCCATGCTCGCCCATACATCCGTATACACGATATCTGCATCTTTGGCTGCTTCTTGTGCACTGTAGGTTACAGTCACTTCAGAACCGCTCTCCTGTGCGATAATGCGCGCCTGCTCCACAACTGCGCTATCCGGCTCATAACCTTCTGGCGTTGCTACAGCAACATGCATTCCCATCTTCGCTGCTCCGAGCATCAGGGAGTGTGCCATGTTGTTGCCATCTCCGATGTAAGCCATTTTCAGACCTGCGAGCTTGCCTTTGTGCTCCAGCACCGTTTGGAAGTCTGCCAGTACCTGACAAGGATGCGCTGCATCGCTCAGGCCGTTAATGACCGGAACATCGGCATGCTCTGCCAGTTCAGTTACATTATGGTGTCCAAAGGTACGGATCATGATGCCGTCCAGGTAGCGGGACAATACTTTGGCTGTATCATGTGTTGTTTCCCCGCGACCCAGCTGGATATCATTTTTGCTCAGGAAGAGCGCGTGTCCGCCCAATTGGAACATACCCACTTCAAAGGATACACGCGTACGTGTGGATGATTTTTCAAAAATAAGTCCGATCGTTTTGCCTTTCAACGGTTGAAAAGGTACACCGCTTTTTTGCTTGCCTTTAATCTCAATTGCGAGATCAAGCAGATAACGAATTTCCTCTGCTGTGTAGTCCGTGAATTCGATAAAATCCCGGCCTCTCAGATCAATTTTCTGAATCTTTTCCGTCTGTTGTGCTGTCATCTATAATGTCCTCCTTATTTCCGGTTCCCTGCACCCGCATGGGCAGAAGAGAGCAACGTTGACACTTTGTTTGAATGCTTCTCAAGTTTATTCATTTCCGCCTTCTGCAAGTTCACCGCGCGGCTACAGGGATTCATCATCTCGTTCTGCTTCGAGGTCAGTAATGGCCCCGAGACAGAAAGGTTCCCTTTTTTATATTAGGCTTTCGCCGCTACGTGCTCTTCGATCAATGTGGCTAAAAGGGATACCGCCTCGTCGATCTCTTCTTTGCTCACATACAGGTTCGGAAGCAAACGAATCACATTAGGTCCTGCAGAGACGAACAAAATACCGCGTTTTTGCCCAGCAAGCACAATATCACCTACCGGCTCAGCACATTCGATGCCGACCAACAATCCCAAGCCACGAACTTCCTTAACGAAGGAATTGCCCGCCAAACGATTCCGCAGGGAGCTCATCAGGTATTCACCCATCTCCGCTGCACGCTCTGGCAAACGATCTTCCAGCATCGTTTCGATTGTTGCTATCACAACGGATGAAGCAAGTGGTGTTCCACCAAACGTCGTCGCATGGCTACCTGGCGTGAATGCATCCCGCAGGAAACCTTTACCCAACATCGCGCCTACAGGGAAACCACTGCCGATGCCTTTGGCAACGGTGAACACGTCTGGCTCAATGCCATAATGTTCGTGTGCGAATAGTTTGCCTGTACGTCCCATTCCCGTTTGTACTTCATCAACAATGAGCAACAATCCATTCTCGTCACACAATTTCCGTACATGTTTGACGAATTCCAGTTCAACCGGATATACACCACCCTCGGCCTGAACCATTTCCAGCATAATAGCTGCTGTGTTGGGTCCAATTGCCGCTTCAAGTGCAGGGATATCATGCAAAGGTACAGTTACAAATCCGGCTGGCAATGGCAAAAATCCTTCTTTCACCTTATCCTGTCCGGTTGCTGTCAGTGTAGCAAGTGTCCGTCCATGGAAGGACTGGGCAAAGGTGATCACTTCATAGCGATCTGTACCTTTCACCTTTTGGTGATAACGACGTGCAACTTTGATAGCTGCTTCATTCGCTTCGGCACCACTGTTGCAGAAGAACACTGCATCAGCGCATGTATTGGCTGTCAGCAATGCTGCTGCTTTCTCCTGGCCTGGAATCTGGAACAGGTTGGATACATGCCACAGCTCATCAATCTGAGCTTTCAGCTTGGCTCCAACTTTCTCCGGTGCATGGCCCAGGCTAGTTACAGCGAGTCCACACATGAAATCGAGATAACGGTTGCCCTGGTCATCCCACAACCAGCTGCCCTTACCTTTGACCAGACTGATTGGATAACGCGCATACGTTTGGAAAAGCGAGCTTTCCGTCTGTGCGGCTGCACCTGTTGCTGTTGCGCCCGCTACCGCTGTGCCAGAACCTGGCTGTTCGTTGCCTTTTGCCATGACCATATCACTCCTTATTGGTTGGTGCACGAGCAATTATATAAGAAACCTGATTTACACTAGACCACCCGATTGCAGAACTATCTTTCGAACGTATGCATACTTCCACTTCGATGACAGAACAACCTTCCGATCGCTGTTATCCCCGGATTTTTTTTATTCCCCTTCAATGGGGTAAATCCTGTGATAAAGGCGAGATGATGCTTACGAAGTAGCTTTCTTTCAGAAAGCTTTTAGCTCCGCTTCTTCAGGTTATTTCTGTCCTCTCCGTTATGCATTTTTATTCTTCAGATTGGTTCTGCACCCTACGATATGTGAGTGTAATATTAGATTTCTTATATTAAAAAGCCGTGCACATATTTTTTTATTTAAATAAGACTATTAAGACCCTAGCGTATCGAGCAAATTATTGCATACGGATGATTCTTGTTCCGATGATTTCTCCGCTGAGCACTCGGCTCAGGATTTGAGGTTCGCTGCCGTCTACGATGACGACCTCACGTACTTGGCCATGGATACATGCGATAGCTGCACGCACTTTGGGAATCATGCCGCCATAGATTTCTCCGGTCTGGATCATGTCCTCAATCTCTTGTACAGATACGGATGGCAGTACTTTTTTCTCACCGCCTACGTTCTTCATGATGCCTGGAACGTCGGTCACGACAATCATCCGACTTACTCCGAGATGAGACGCCACTGCACCCGCAGCTGTATCTGCGTTAATGTTGTAGCGTTGTCCAGTTGCATCTACGCCAACTGGTGCGATAACCGGCATATAACCCATGTTCACGATGCCTTGGATAATCTCTGCGTTCACACCAGTGACATCGCCTACCCAACCGATCTCTGCGTGGTTCGATACGGGCTTCGCCTGAATCAGACCTCCATCAACGCCAGACAAGCCTAGTGCACGACCGCCCACACGTTGAATCAGACGCACGATCTGTTTGTTGATACTGCCCGCAAGCACCATCTCCACTACGTCCAGCACAGGTTCAGTCGTTTTGCGCAGGCCATTAACGAATTCGGTTTCGATACCAAGCTTCGCCAGGTTATCCGAGATCGCAGGACCTCCGCCATGCACGATTACCGGCTGCGTGCCCTGAGACTGCAGATCACGCAGATCAGCAAAGAAAGACTCGGGCAATGCTGCCAGCGTGCTGCCTCCACATTTCATGACAAACATCTGTTTCTCTGTGCTCGCTTCCGTTGCGGTACTCTCGTTTGGCATTGTTGAATTCATGAGGGCAAGCTCCTTTCGTTCAAATATTCTAAAAGGCTTAACACTTAATTGATGCGATATTCGGTGGCAGACCGTTCCGAATCCGGATCGTTCTTTTGATCGCTGTTGTCTCCAGGTTTTTTGATTCCCTTTTTAAAGGGGAAACCCGGAGACAAAGGCGAACGCTTCGCTTCTACAGAATCGATTCCGTCTTCTCCACTGCCTTCGCCAGTTATCTCAAAGACCAAATAAAGTTCAATCCTTATAGATTTTCTAAATATTTACGAAACAACTTCTCATAGGAAAGCTGTTAGCTTCAATAGAATAAATGCTAATTCTTATTACGTGCGGTATGCGGCGTTAATTCGGACGTAGTCATACGTCAGGTCACAGCCCCAGGCTGTTGCTGTTCCTTCGCCGTGGTGCAAATCCACCACGATGCGAACTGTATCAGTCTGCAAATAGGCCAATGCCGCTTCTTCGTCAAACACGACTGGGCGGGACTGCGCAAGTACCGAGATATCTCCCAAACGGATATCTACGGTATCCGGGTTCACCGGCTGTCCTGCACGCCCTACGGCTGCAATAATCCGTCCCCAGTTGGCGTCTGCGCCAAACATGGCGGATTTCACCAGACTGGACCCGATGACAGTTTTCGCGATTGCTTGCGCGGACTCATCACTTACTGCTCCTGTAACTTCTACCTCAACCAGTTTGGTTGCTCCTTCACCATCGCGAGCAATGGCTTTGGCTAGCACTTGGCAAACATAGGTGAAGCCGGCTGCAAAAGCGTCCCAATCTGGATGCTCTGTGGTCAGCTCTTCATTGCCTGCATAACCACTGGACATAGCTACCAGCATGTCGTTTGTACTTGTATCCCCATCAACGGTAATCATGTTAAATGTATGATTGGTTGCCTGGCGCAACAAGCGCTGCAACGCTTCTGCACCAATGACCGCGTCAGAGGTCATGAAAGCGAGCATTGTCGCCATATTCGGATGAATCATACCCGAGCCTTTGGCGGCTCCCGCAATCGTAACCGTCTTACCGTTAACTATAACGGAGACGCAAGCTTCCTTTTTTACCAAATCCGTTGTCAGAATCGCTTGTGAAAATTGCTCCGCCTCATTCGACTCCTTGCCCATATGCGCTGGAAGACCAGTAATGCCTGAATGTACAGCATCCATCTTGAGCAATTCACCAATGACACCTGTGGATGCCACAGCCACGTCCTCTTCTGCCACACCCAACTCACGCGCAGCCGCCGAACGCATCGCATAAGCATCTTCTTCCCCTTGTTGCCCTGTACATGCATTTGCATTACCACTGTTAACGATAACAGCCTGAAGGCGTCCATTGCTCAAGCTTTCGCGCGTTACTTTGAGTGGTGCCGCCTGAAACACGTTCGTTGTGTATACAGCAGCAGCTGTAGCCGGTACATCACAGCGGATCGCTCCGATGTCATTGCGAGATGTCTTTTTCAATCCGCAGTGAAGTCCACCAGCAGTGAATCCCCCAGGGGTTACAATTGTTCCGTTCTCAACCACGGTAAAAGTCTGTTGCTCCACATTCGTTCCCATATCATATCCCCCGTATGCGTTCAGCTATATGCTGATGATCCGCCTGCTTAACCTGATCCGTTCTCCCTAAGTGACTCCGAGAAAGCACTTTACACCGAATGTCCCAGTGCTCCTCCTGAATTCCAATCCCTTATGGATATACCGGTGTCATGTTCAGCCCGAGGTTCTCCTCCCATCCCATCATCAGGTTCATATTTTGAATCGCTTGCCCGGAAGCACCCTTCACCAGGTTATCGATGACCGAAATAATCGTTAAACGACCTGTGCGAGGATCCACCGCAAACCCGATATCACAATAGTTGGATCCGTACACTTCTTTGGTAGAAGGCCAGATGCCCGGTTCACGTACACGTACAAAAGGTCTGTTCTCATAATATTTGCGATACAAATCCACGATCTCCCGGTCGCTGTGTTCCCCAACGAGGTTTGCATACATCGTACTCATAATTCCACGTGTCATTGGCACCAGATGTGTTGTAAAGGTAACCGTTACAGGCGTTCCCGTTATACTGCCAAGCACTTGTTCGATCTCGGGAATATGTTGATGTTTATTCAGTTTGTAGGCTTTGAGATTCTCATTCATCTCTGCATAATGATTTGTCAGACTTGTTCCACGTCCCGCTCCGGATACGCCTGATTTGGCATCAATTATAATAGTAGAAGGATCAATCCAGCCTGCCTCTACAGCAGGGATCAGTCCAAGAAGTGTAGCCGTTGGATAACAACCTGGGTTGGATATAAAATTCTGTCCCTTCACTTCTTCGCCATACACCTCAGCCATGCCGTATACCGCTTGTTCCAGCAAATCAGCTGAAGGCGCCGGATGTTTGTACCACTCTTCGTACACTGTTCCATCCTTGAGTCTGAAATCGCCAGACAGATCAATGACCTTAAGGCCTGCTGCCAGAAGGCTTGGTACGAGCTTTGCACTTACGCCGGACGGGGTCGCTGTGAATACCAGATCCGCACGACTCGCAATTTCAGCCGGATCTACACCGTCGAGTGGCCTGTGAATCACGTCCGTCAAATGCGGAAATCCATCTGCGATGGACTCACCACTGCTCGATGATGAGATCACCGATGTGATTTCAACCTGCGGATGGTTCTGGAAAAAACGAATCAGCTCCACCCCGCCGTAGCCGGTGGAACCGACGATTGCTACTTTTAATTTGTTATTCACTCTCGCTCCCCCAATCTCGATGTATGCGCTACTTGTGCTATGTCCTTGCCTGAAGGATACTTGAACACAGCAATTCCGTCGCTTATATGCATATTTGTGTATTATTATACGACTCTGGTTATATAAATACAACACTCTATCATCAATTTCACATGGATTTTCATCCAATCCGAACATATCTTTTTTTCTCATCCGGGACGAATAGGTATACATCTGTTAAAATACGTATTAGTAGGAAACATTACAATCAGGGTCTCATTCATAACTAACCTGCTACCAAGGACATATGAATAGATTCATGATGGTCATTATGAGACGTGGGGGACTATAGTGCATATCGAATCCATTTTACTTATTGTACTCCTTGGCCTGAATATTATTTTTGCGGCAGCAGTCGTTTTCTTCGAACGGAAGGATGCCAGCGCTTCCTGGGCTTGGCTGCTCGTCTTGAACTTTATTCCGGTGTTTGGGTTTTTACTTTATCTTTTAACCGGTCAGAACCTGACCCGATATCGGCTTTTCCAGTGGAAAGAACGTAAGAAGCTCGGGCTAGAGGAACGTATTGAAGCCCAGCTCACGCAGTTGCACGATAACCGCACACCTTTCCGCAACCAAGCAACCGAGACTAGCCAGGACATGATCTATATGAACCTGAAGCAGAACGGTGCTCTGGTGACGGAAGATAATGCGGTCGAGATCATTACGGATGGAACAGATAAATTCCAGCGGCTCTTGGATGACATCGAAGCGGCCAAGGATCACGTGCACGTACAATACTACATTTATAGAAGCGACCGTCTGGGCAAAAGAATTCGAGATGCACTCATCCGCAAAGCGCGGGAAGGCATCAAAGTTCGTTTGCTGTATGACGCGCTCGGATCGCGGCGGGTATCCAAACGCTTTTTCAAAGAATTGCGCGAAGCAGGCGGTTTGGTTGAAGTCTTTTTCCCCTCCAAATTCAGTCTGATCAACTTGCGTATGAACTACCGGAACCACCGGAAGATTGTCATCATCGATGGTAACCTGGGGTACACGGGCGGATTTAACGTTGGAGATGAGTATCTTGGCTTGAACTCGAAATTCGGTTACTGGCGTGACACACATCTGCGTATTCAAGGGAACGCAGTTCATGCGCTGCAGACCCGTTTCCTCTTGGATTGGAATGAAGCGTCCAAACAACACGACACACCTTATGTTCCGGCGCATTTCCCTCATATTGAGGGCACAGGAAAGATTGCCATGCAGATTGTCTCCAGTGGACCTGATGCAGAGACCGAGCATATCAAAAACAGTTATCTTAAGATGATTAATGGGGCCAAACATTCGATTCTGATTCAAACGCCTTATTTTATCCCGGATGCCAGTGTATTCGAAGCTATTCGTCTCGCGTGTCTGTCCGGCATTGATGTTCGCATTATGATTCCAAATAAACCCGACCACGCCTTTGTATATTGGGCTACGTTATCTTATATTGGTGAGTTGTTGAAGGTGGGCGCCAAAGTATTTATATATGATAATGGCTTCATTCATGCCAAAACACTTATCATTGACAGTTTGGTTGCATCCGTGGGAACCGCCAATATTGACTACCGCAGTTTCCGGTTGAACTTTGAGGTTAATGCTTTTATGTACGATGAAGCGATTGCGGCAGCACTTGTACAAACCTTTGAGCACGACCTGCATGTATCGCGGGAAATGACGCTCGATGAATACCAAAAACGTAGTCTCATTATCCGCTTCAAAGAAGCCATTTCCCGTCTGTTATCTCCGATTTTGTAGTGGTGGCACTCCGATGACAGAACATCCTTCCGATCGCTGTTATCCCCAGATTTTTTTGATTCTCTATTCTAAAGGGGAAAATCCGGGGATAAAGGCGAACGTTCCACTTCTTCAGGATATTTCTGTCCTCTCCGTTATGTGAAATGTTAAGTTGAACTTTTAATAATAGAAAAGCAGGTACTCCCTCTCCGTTATCTCAGAGGAGGGCGTACCTGCTTTTTTTCTTAAATTTTCAAACTTATGAGCCTACACGGCTCACTCGCTGTATTTTAAACTCGTTCACACATGTTCTCCCCGCTTAAAGCCTTCGCCGAGCACTTCGTGCGCGTTACTGATAATGACAAATGCTCCCGGGTCCACAGACCGGATCAACGCTTTGAGTCTTGGTACCTCATTCTGTCCAACCACGACCATCAGTACCGTTCGTTGATCATCGGTGTAACCGCCTTTGGCCTCCAGCTTCGTTAATCCGCGATCCAGGTCATCCAGAATCACTTTGCTAATCGCTTCGGTCTGGTTGGAGATAATATAAGCCACCTTGGAAAAGCCTAGGCCCATCTCAACGGCATCGATCACTTTACCAGTAACATACAACCCAATTAGTGCATAGAGAGACTGTTCCAATGACAATACAAAAGCAGCCATAATAATAACCGTAGCATCCATAATTACGACACACAGAGAGTAACTCAATCCACTGTATTTCTGTACGATTCTGGCAAGAATGCTCATGCCACCTGTTGATCCTCTACCTCGGTATACAATTCCAATCCCTAAACCAACACCAATCCCACCATACAGTGAACCAAGTAGCGGATTCGTTGTTGGAATGGCCCAATCCTTCGTGAGATAAACTAACAGTGGCAGGACAATACTGCCCAATACCGAGCGAACACCATACTGCTTGCCAATGAGCAGGAAACCCGCAATCAAAAGTGGGATATTAATTGCCCATTGGGTATATGCCGGCTCCCAATTAAGCCATTCCTTGCCCAGAATTGATAACCCGGACACCCCACCCGAAGCGATCTGATTTGGTAATAAAAATAAATTAAAGGCCACTGCAATTAAAAACGAACCTACAATGATAGATACCGTATCCACGACGTTTCTCCATGGACCATTGAGTGGAATGAGGCTAGTTATCCTCTTTTTGCGATTATTGTGAAGTTGTGATCGTTGTTGCATGTTCTCGTGCTCTCCTTTTATGTGACTGATCAGTTGTTCGCTCATTTTATCTATCCTATAAAATTATTCAAAAAAAAGCTCCCGTATACACCAGCATACGCCTACACGTATGGGTCCATACAGGAACTTATATTAATCGGTTTCTACTTTAATCTGGCTACGCAAATAACCATCGATGAATGCATCGAGGTCGCCGTCCATTACTGCTCCTGTATTTCCAGTCTCTACGCTTGTACGGTGATCCTTTACCATACTATAGGGATGGAACACATAGGAGCGAATCTGGCTACCCCATGAAATATCCGACTGATCTCCTCGGATTTCATCCAGCTGTTGTTTTTGCTCTTCAATTTTACGCTCATACAATTTCGAACGAAGCATCTTCATCGCCCGCTCACGGTTCTTGATCTGTGAACGTTCATTCTGACACGTTACAACTACACCTGTCGGAAGGTGGGTAATCCGCACGGCTGAGTCGGTGGTATTGATATGCTGTCCACCCGCGCCACTCGCACGGTAGGTATCAATCTTGAGATCCTCTGTTCGAATGTCCAATTCAATCGTATCATCAATCTCAGGAACCACATCACATGATACGAAGGACGTATGTCTACGGCCCGATGAGTCAAAAGGAGAGATCCGCACCAGTCGGTGTACACCCTTCTCGGCTTTCAGATAACCATAAGCATTGTGCCCCTTGATCGATAGCGTGACACTCTTGATCCCCGCCTCATCTCCTGGCAGATAATCCAGCACCTCAACCTTGAAGCCACGCTTCTCGGACCAACGTGTGTACATCCGGAGTAACATTTGTCCCCAGTCCTGTGACTCGGTACCACCTGCCCCCGGATGAAGCTCTAGAATGGCATCCATCTTATCATACGGCTGGTTCAGGAGCAGCTGAAGTTCGAACTCTGCCACCTTGCTCACGATCGCTGTGACGCTTCTACCGATCTCTGCAGCGAGGTCTTCGTCGCCTTCCTCGTCAGCCAGTTCTACCATCATCACCGCATCATCATAGTCCTGTTGGAGTTTGGTGTATTGATCCACAGATCCCTTCACCGCATTTAGCTCAGCGATTACGGATTGCGCCTTGTCACTATCATCCCAGAAATCCGGAGCAGACATCTTCACTTCGAAGTTGCCGATCATCTCTTGCTTCAGATCTAAGTCAAAGAGACCCCCTAAGGTTGGTTAGTTTCTTGCCTATTTCACGCAGGTCATGCTTCACGTTTGGATCGATCATGTGCAATTCCTCTTTTCATTAAGATAAGCTCCCCGCATCCAGGGCATTCCTCCAGATCAAGTATCCGATGCGTTACCTGGTGTTGAGACTACTGTTGTATCAGTATATCTCTTCCCCGTGATCATGGTCATATTATTATAACTATGCACCATTAATCGGTTTTGCATCCTTCACTTCATCCTATGGAATACCCGGCTGCAAGGAGCCATTCATGTCATGCTATCTAAGTTGACCTCATTCATGTTACACCTGTTACTCCGATTACAGCAGCATCTTCCGATCGCTCTTATCCCCAGATTTTCTTGATTCCCTCTTACAAGGGAAAAATCCGGGGATAAAGGCGAACGCTCCGCTTCTTCAGATTGCTTCTGCACTCTCCGTTATGGTGTAAAATCAAGGTTCAACTTATTACACTATAGTGTATATAAAAACCATCGCTCTACTCTTGACCGTGGCAGTGTTTGAACTTCTTACCACTACCGCATGGGCATGGATCGTTACGTCCGATTTGGTCAGAAACCTTCACTGGACGTTTCTCAGCAGGTTCACCACTTGTCGAGATCTGACTTTCCTCAACAACCGCTTGACGCTCCTGATTGCTCTCGATCTGTGCTCTCATCACATAAGTCGCTACTTCTTCTTGAATCGAAGCGATCATCTGATGGAACATCTCGAAGCCTTCGAACTGGTACTCACGCAGTGGATCTGTACCGCCGTAGGCACGAAGGTGGATACCTTGACGCAATTGATCCATTGCATCAATATGATCCATCCACTTGCTGTCTACTGCACGGAGCACAACCACTTTCTCGAACTCACGAACCATCTCTTCGCCAATTCGCTCTTCACGTGCATTGTACTTGTTCTGAACTTTCGTGAACAGGAACTCGATGATCTCTTCTGCTTCCTTACCCCACAGATCATCTTTAGTTATGGAACCATCGTCCAGCAATTTGCTGTTCATGTAATCAGCAACTTCCTGAAGCTCCCAGTTTTCCGGGATATCGTCACTACAATGTGCTTCAACGATACGTTCAATGGAAGGCTTGATCATATCCATAACGATTTGTTTGATATTTTCGGACTCCAGTACCTCGCGGCGCTGTTTATATATAATTTCACGTTGTTGGTTCATGACATCATCATATTGGAGAACGACTTTACGCACGTCAAAGTTGTTACCTTCAACACGCTTCTGCGCTGATTCTACTGCACGGGTAATCATCCGGCTCTCGATCGGTTGGTCTTCTTCAAAACCAAGACGCTCCATCATGTTCAATACATTATCTGCACCGAAACGTCTCATCAATTCATCACCCAGTGACAGGTAGAATTGTGTTGAACCCGGGTCACCTTGACGTCCTGCACGACCACGCAGCTGATTATCAATCCGGCGTGATTCGTGACGCTCAGTACCGATGATATGAAGGCCGCCTACTTCAGCTACACCATCACCCAAGATAATATCTGTACCCCGTCCTGCCATGTTGGTTGCAATCGTTACTGCACCCGCTTGACCAGCTCCTGAGATGATCTCTGCTTCTTCCGCGTGGTACTTGGCGTTCAGTACCTGGTGTTTGACACCACGGCGCTTAAGCATGTCAGACAGGCGTTCAGAGTTCTCAATGGACACTGTACCTACCAGAATCGGTTGATTCTTACTGTGGCGTGCCACGATCTCTTCTACAACGGCATTGAACTTGCCATCGATGCTCTTGTACACGACATCTGCCATGTCATCCCGCTTGTTTGGGCGGTTGGTTGGAATTTGCAGTACTTCGAGACCGTAGATTTTTTTAAACTCTTCTTCCTCGGTTTTCGCTGTACCCGTCATACCCGCAAGTTTACGGTACATCCGGAAATAGTTCTGGAAGGTAATCGTAGCAAGCGTCATGCTCTCATTTTGTACTTCAATGCCTTCTTTGGCTTCAATCGCTTGGTGCAATCCATCACTGTAACGACGTCCAGACATCAGACGACCTGTGAATTCATCGACGATCATGACTTCCTCATCACTGACCACATAATCCACGTCACGACGCATGATTGCATTAGCTTTCAAGCCCTGTACAATGTGATGGTTGAGAGTTACATTGGCATGATCATACAAGTTCTCGATACCAAATGCTTTCTCTGCTTTTGCCACGCCCGCCTCAGTCAACGCTACGGATTTCACTTTAATGTCTACCGTAAAGTCTTCTTCCGGCACCAAACGTTTCACAAAACGATCTGCTGCATAGTACATATCCGTCGACTTCTGAGCTTGTCCAGAGATAATGAGTGGCGTACGCGCCTCATCGACCAGGATGGAGTCTACTTCATCAATGATACAGAAGAACAATGGACGTTGTACCATTTGCTCTTTGTAAAGCACCATGTTGTCACGCAGATAGTCAAAACCAAACTCATTGTTCGTTCCGTACGTAATATCACATGCATATGCATGTTGTTTCAACGCATGGTCCATACCGCTGAGGTTAACCCCAACCGTCATGCCCATGAACTCATAGATTTGTCCCATTTCCTGGCTATCCCGTTGTGCCAAGTAGTCATTGACCGTGACCACGTGTACACCTTTGGACATTAACGCGTTCAGATATACCGGAAGTGTTCCTACCAGCGTTTTACCTTCACCCGTTTTCATCTCGGAAATACGGCCTTCATGCAGAGCGATACCGCCCAGCATCTGTACATCGTAGTGACGTTTGCCCAGTACACGACGTGATGCCTCACGTACGGTTGCAAATGCCTCTGGAAGAAGTTCATCTGTCGTTTCTCCCTTTTCAATACGAGCACGGTATTCGTCCGTTTTACCTTTCAGTTGTTCATCAGACAACGCCTGAAATTGTGGTTCCAGTTTATTGATCACATCGACCGTCTTCATCAGACGTTTAACATCACGTTCATTCATGTCGCCGAAGATCTTTTTGACAAGTCCTAGCATGGTATACCCCTTTCGTGCAAAACAGAATAGACCCCCTGTTGCCGCCACGCGACACCATCGGATGGATATTGCATCCACTTGCCCGGGGGTGACAAACAATATGATTTGAGCTTAATGAAGGTTACACTTCGTCAACTCAGTTGCCAGAATGTCCTTTCGATCGCTGTTATCCCCTGATTTCTTTTAAACTCTCTTCTCAGAGGGGGAAATCCGGGGATAAAGGCGAACGCTTCGCTTCTACAGATCATTTCCGCCCTCTTCGTCATCCGTGTAAAAATCAAATTCAAATCATATGCCAATAAGTAATATGATGAATCAACTCCAGGCTTGCCAAGGGTTCTCATGAAGCTGATTCGGTATTCAAACGGATTCGGTTATTAAAAAGTAGCCGAAGCCCGAGCCTTGCGAATCATGTTCATGGTGCTGTGCCTGTCATTGATTATGATTAGCGATCATTCGTTGACAATTCCTCATCAGGACAATGATTCTCTTTGCATAAATTGTAACAGTTTGTAAGAGCCGCCGCAACACGCCACGGCACACTTCTTTGAACTTCTGAGACATATCAAACCGAGTTTAAGTGCAAAAAATCATAGTCGTTAGCGGAAGCGTCCGATTGTCATGTTTCGTTTTGCAGGATAGACAGCTCTGTCAACGAATTTTGATGGTAAATTTGGATGGAAATCTCAATATCCAGTTCTCGAATGTAGGTATACGAATATTTTCGTAAGCATCGGAATCTGGTGATAAACTTGTACCAATTATGATTATTCTTACTATCTATTAGACGCAGCAGCATAGGGAATAGTTTCACCATTTTATTTCCAAAGGTGATTTCCCAGCTTCTCTACGCACAAAAGAGCCCCATCCCCTAAGGGATGGAAGCTCTTGTTAAGTCCAATCCAGGAAACTACAGTCCCTGTCTTCATTATTATTAGATATTCATACGCATGTCCGTTCCGATGATCCTGTACGTTAATATTAACCTTGTTCGATCAATCCGTACTTACCATCGTTCCGTTTGTAAACAACGCTAACTTCTTCACTGTCAATGTTGGAGAATACGAAGAAATTGTGACCAACCATGTTCATTTGGAGGATGGCCTCTTCCACGTCCATTGGTTTCAACATAAAGCGTTTCGTCCGTACGACTTCAAAATCATCGTCATCCGTGTCCGCATCCAGTTCAGCTGTAGCTACAGTACCTGTTGGATCTTCAACGAAGAGTGTTTTCAGGCTGCCTTCCTGGCGGAACTTACGGTTAATTTTTGTTTTGTGTTTGCGGATCTGACGTTCCAGCTTGTCCACCACGGAGTCAATGGATGCGTACATATCGTCGCTCTCATCCTCGGCGCGGAGCACAATGCCTTTCAAAGGGATCGTCACCTCTACCGTATGCAAACCTCTCGTCGTGCTCAATGTAACAGCACCGTCAGAGTTAAGGGGTGCATCGAAATACTTCTCGAGTCTACTCAACTTTTTGTCGACATAATCCTTCAAAGCATCAGTAACCTCGATTTGTTGACCTCGAATACTTAAATTCATAGGGCACTCCTCCTTTTTCCTTTGCCACTTCATTATAACACGAATGTAAGCGCCATGTAAAAACTCCCGGTGACCGAATAATGACATCTGTTCAAGCCACATCTGCCAACGTATCCATAACGCTATATTTCGCGATATTTCATCATATTCAGCCATAATCGTATATTTACATGGAATGTCTTATTAGGCGCTTGATGATGTATTTAACCGTTTTTGAGCTTGCTCAATCTATTATGTAAAATGAACTTCAATCTCTCTCTTGAAACTACCAGATTTAAAAGAATATCGATTCTCAACTGATCCTCAAATCTCGAATCTATTTAGAACAAAAAAAGACCCCGGAAAGTACCGGAGTCTGATGCTAGCGATAATTCAATTTGGTAACCATCTAACCATATATGTAGGTCGGATTGTCCGGATGATTATAATTTGATTACGTTAGCTGCTTGCGGTCCACGTGCGCCTTCGACGATGTCGAATTCTACAGATTGACCTTCTTCCAAAGTTTTGAATCCTTCGGTTTGAATTGCGGAGAAATGTACGAATACGTCGCCGCCGTCTTCAGTCTCAATGAAACCGTAACCTTTTTCTGCGTTGAACCATTTTACTTTACCTTGCATGCACTAACATTCCCTTCGTCATCAAATGAAGTGAAGCTTTCGGCCTTAACCTCTGCCCACAATTCAGATAATACCATCCAAAGTTATCCATTGTCAATTGGAAAAGTAAATGTTTTCTTGGAATTTTTTGTAGATTAATTGGGGTTTGTGTTGAAAGGTGGGATATCTTAAATATATCAGGTAATTGGCGGGTTGATAAGTCTATTTTTGATGTTTTGATCACTGTATGTAAAGTACGAAATCTAATGGAAAATGAAGATTCACACGTTCATTCATACAACGAGAATCCAACATGAGCAAAAAAATCCATATCATAAATAATATTTAAATAAAACCATTAAATCATTTTTTTGGGTTTTAAAAAAAATAGGAAGGCGTCCGGCGACATTTACCGCAAATTAGAGTGCACCGTTTCATCGCAACTCTATCATGCGGATCTATTAATCCAAGAACGCTTCCCAGGAATGTAGTAAACTTTCCTTCTCAACTTGAAAATGGTCAGGTAAATGTCTGTTTCCTTGAAGGAAAAAAATCATACCGTTAGGGCCTACCTGTAACCTCTTGCGATATAATCCCATAATTAAATATACCTAGGACGTTTGATTGGAGGTAAATTACAAGTTATTCTCCACAAAGAAAATTCGAAATAATCGGACACTGGGAACTGGTCGTAGGAAAATAAAGACTGGATATAGCCACGCTAATGGAACGGAACGCATGACACCTCTAATTTATGCTGTCCTCATGACTGATCGTATACTTTGTCGATGGAAAATGCTCTCGTTGGAGCTAGCTATCTCATAGTAACCCACCCTTCTTTACTAAAGAGATCCATCTTATCCATTCACTTAGTAAATTCAACAATAGACCACGACGAATTTAGTATGATTCTCAAACTCTAATAGATTTTGAAAGCCGTCCATTTGACCATTTTTCCTATACCCACACATAATGACCTTTCTGCGAAGAAACTCTTTGCAACCCAGAGTACAAGAAAAATGGCTACACCAACAAAAGGTTTATCACTTCCATCCCCACTTTTAACTCATCATTGATATATTTTACAATATATCCCAACTAAGTGGAGTTCCCTTTTTAAGATCAGTCTTGGCTGTTCTCCCTATGACAACATCAAGATATTTTGTTTCAAGTCCTTTACCTGGTCTAATTGAACGGACATTCATCTCAGTAAATATATCGCCCTTTTTCATATCCTTCGCTATATAAAGGGAACGTCTTCCTTCCGCTCGTTCTCCTTTTGTTAAACCATAATGAATAGAACCGAGAGATTCCCATGCTTGATTGGTTTCGTCAACCAGTAATTCCATTTCTTTCGGCTCTAACGAAAATTCTGCATCAACACCTCCGTCTAACCTAGAAAGAGTGAAATGTTTCTCTATAACACTTGCGCCTAATGCTACACTAGCAACAGAAACCCCTATTCCCAACGTATGATCTGATAAACCAACTCTACAATTAAAAAGGTCTTTCATATGCGGAATTGTTAATAAATTCGAGTATTTTGCCTTCGCTGGATAAGTACTCGTACATTTTAATAGAACAATCTCAGGGCAACCATTTTCTCGAGCGGTTCTAACCATCTCATCAATTTCACTAACTGTTGCCATTCCTGTTGAAACAATAATAGGTTTCCGAGTTTGAGCAACTTTTTTTATTAATTGCTGGTCAGTCATCTCAAATGATGCAATTTTGTAAAAAGGAACATTTAAAGTTTCCAAAAAATCTACCGCAGTATGATCAAAAGGAGTACTGAAACCAATGATGCCCAGCTCTCTACATCTCTTAAAGATAGGCTCGTGCCATTCCCAAGGGGTGTAGGCTTTTTCATAAAGATCATACAATGATTGTCCAAACCATAAACTCGAAGGATTACTTATATAAAATTCACCCTCATTAATGTTAAGTGTCATTGTATCAGCAGTATAGGTTTGTAACTTAAGAGCGCTAACTCCACACTTAGCAGCAGCTTCAACAATTTCCAAGGCTCTATTCAATGAATGATTATGATTACCTGACATTTCAGCTATTATAAATGGCTTCTTTAACTTATCGAAATATAATGACATTTAAAAAATCCTTTCAAGTATATTGTAAGATCGAAGAAGCAACTCTTTCCACTCCTCGTCCATCTATTAAACGCCAAGCATATTCTGCTTTTTTTTGAAGAAGTGTTGTTCCTACTAATACACTAGGGAGTGTCTCTATAACATCCTCTATGTTTCCAAGAGAAGATATGAATCCTTTTTCATCCATCTTCTCTACATATGAAGACATCCCTTTCCACTGAACTGCTATTACGGGGCAACCAAGACACATCGCTTCATATGCACTAATTCCCCCTAGACTAATAAAAACATCACTTGAAATGATCAAATTTTCAAGCCCCTGAGGTTTAATGAGCAGATCTACATTTGAAACACCAGTGAAATTATTAACTATTTCATGAATCCTATGATCAGAAAAAGCTGGTCCAATAACAACATTAAATTGTACAGACGGATATCTAACACAAATATCACCCAAAAAATATTCAGTATATTTACCGGGATCAGCTCCACCAAAACTAATCAGTATCTTCTTAATCTCATCAACAACTTTCCTATTTAACGGTCTGACATTAACAATTTCCTTTCGTATAATTGAGTATGCAGGGCCCATTAAACCAGTAGTTTTTCCATGGTTGAATAAGGAATTGGAAGGATTCCTAAATGCATCTCCATTTATCCAAATATCTGGAATATATTCACTAATATTTGAATCGTTCAGGTGAACACGCACCTTAAATTTACATTGATCCGAAAACTTTCTTTGTTCGAAGCCCAGATCAAGAAGGTCCGTAATATAAACGATAAATTCACCTTCTTTTGTTACTTTTTTGATATATTCATTCGCATCTTCCCTATCTTCAGCTATATAAATATTATTGGTGGAATTAATAATCTCAGTCACCAAAAGTTTAGGTGCTTCCAAAACTAACATCACTCTAATATTTAAGCGATTGAACTCTAAAGCAAGACTATTAATTCTGCTTAGATGACCTATGCCTATATCAGAATTACCTGCTCCATGCATAATAATCATTTATTTCTCGACCCAAAAAACATGCCAACTGTGTAATTCTGTAGCTTTATTTTTATTTAACTCATAAAATTCGTAGTTATTTATACTGAATCCACTTTTTTTGAGCATTTGCTCTGCTTCATCTTCATCCAAGAATGTATATGTCATTTTATTATACGCTTTAGCACGCTCATCCAATATATACGTATTCTTCTCAATCTGTTCTCCGTATCCATAGAACCAATTATTTTTGCTTCTGAAATTTATAATCATCTTCCCACCATAATTTAGTAAGTTATAAATATTTGAAATATCAGCTTCCATTTCAGATGGAGTTCTTAGAAAAATAGCCCCATAACATAGTACAACATCAAAGAAGTCCTTTTGATAGTCGTTATTAGATATGTCTGCACATCTCAAATCAAACCCCCAATCAGAAAATTCAATTTTAGCAAGATCAACGATTTCTTCGCTATAATCAATACCATGAACTACAAAATCAAAGTCATGTAGTAAAGCCAAGTGCCTTCCAGAGCCAAATCCAGCATCCAGTGCACGTTTATCTCTATTACCCTGATTTTTATAATATTTACTAAGAAATGATACGATTCTCTCGTCGGGGTAAAACAATTTATTTTTTTTGAATTGTTGAAGCCATTGTTTTTTATTTAGTGAATCCATTAGAACATCTCCTACCTTTTATAAGAATGTTTTTGTAGTTTCAATTGCCTCACCTAAATTAATCCCAGTAGACATGACATAATTTATCCCCATAACATCGTGCCCGTCCTTTATATACCTAGCAGGAATAAATTGAAAATTTGAAAAATCAACTATATTATTGTTAGCCTTCAATTCAGTTATTTCATTCTCAGAAAATGTCTTATTTATGAATCTAAAACTTATTGGCCTAGGCTCCCACTTTTTTCGAAAATCATTTGTTTTATCCCCACATAATAAAATGCCTTCTTTAAGATAATCCACACCTGTCACAAATGGGACGATTTGGGATGAAATAAATAAACCAGCTGGTCTACCTGCTAACTCAATAACGTGAATTTCTCCTTGCCTGTCAATTATTAGATCTACGTGTAATAGACAATTATCCAATTCTATTTCTTCAATGCACTTTTTCAAATGATTTGTGATTTTAGCTAACATATCCACATTTAACTTCGCTGGTGCATTTGTAGCTAAAGCTTGCCTATAAGGATATTCAGTAAGTTCTTTCTCCCGAACAAGAACTAGTTCGAACTTTTTATTTCTAACAACTCCATCTACTCCGTATTCTTCCCCAACAACAAGCTCTTCTATTAGATAGTCTCCATTAGCAAAATTTACTTTTGTGGCACATTCCAAAGCCTCATTAACGTCAAAGAGCGCAAACACTTCTCGACTTCCAGACCCATATCTTGGCTTTAATATAATTGGAAAACTTTTTTTTTTTATAACTTCCAAATACTCTTCTTGATCTCGAACAAGTTTAAAGTCTGCCCGCATAGGAAAAACTGATTTTAAAGTTTCGTTAAAAAGTAATTTATCTACACATCTCATTGCTGCTTTTTCAGAAATTCCACTTAATCCAAAGTAATCATTAATTCTTCCTATTGTCGTGAGATACCTTCCAATAGGCGAGGGTATTATACCTGATACAGAGTACTCTTCTAATACTTCAATAATTTCATCAGTTTTTTTTATATCTATGTGAATAGCTAAATCTGCAAGTTCCATACCCGGGGCATCGGAATATTTATCTACTGCAATGACCTTGAATCCAAGTTTTTTTGCTTTTAAAATCGAAGCTACTTGCTCTTTGCCAGCTCCAATTGATAATAAATATTCTTCCTGCAATTACATCACCTATTCTTTTGGGAATTTAATATTTCAAGAATACCTCTTTATTGTTACTTTAACATATTAAAAACATATAAGCTTCAATTCAATTCTTCATATGATACAACTAAAGAGTATAGCTATAAAAGTCGAAAACTGTTTATTCACCTAACTCTTTTTGTTTAACTTGCGAGTTAATAAGCGCAAGTTCCGGATGACTTTGAAGTAAATGTATAGTGTCATCTAATCCGAAAACTCGTCCAGTATACAGCTTTTTGTAAATTTCCGAAATTAGCTTCCAATCCTCAATCGTATCTAAGGTTAATCGGTAATGACTAAAATTTTGTTCATTACTATATACTCTAATTCGAAATAAATCTGGATTTTCATAAATATATGGTGTAACATGTTCAAGCTCATATTCTTTTGTAGATTCCTCATGAGCCTTCTCAAGTGCTTGAAAAGTAAAAACCTCAGTATCCAATCCTCTTGGAAAAGTGTTACTCAGCCCACTGCTCAAATAATCTATATGACTATTGATAAAATATTTAATGACTTTATTAGAGATGTTCGGATCAATTAATGGACAGTCTGAAGTTATTCTAACAATAACGTCTGCATTTGATAACTTCGCTGCCTCATAGTATCGCTTGAGCACATTGTTTATGCTCCCCTTATAGCAATCCACTTTATATCGCTTTGCTTCTTTACAAATCTCTTCATCTTCAATTGCGTTTGTAGTAGCAACAACAACATTATTAACCAAGGGAATTGCACGAACTCTTGTGATTACATGTCCCAATACAGATTTATCCTCAAGTGTCTTCATAACCTTTGCTGGAAGACGCGAAGACCCCAGTCGAGCCTGAATTATTGCAGTAATATTCATATTGTCCTCATTTTTATCACTTTTTATATTTTCAATCTATTAACTAATATTCCTCAGTAGAGATTCACGATGGTCTTTCAACCTAAAAACTTCAATTGATGTGTTTGTTTAAATCGCTTCCCTTCGAGAAAATTATTCGATTAACTTTGACACAAGGATTTCGGTCAGCAAAGTAAATCTGTAAGTCTTGTATTTAAAATAATTGTTATATAAGCAAACTTTCAATGGTTAGCACGGACAACCGTTCTCTTTGAAGCATACCCTTTTGGATCAAAACAAACGATTCATCTTTAAATCAGATTTTCAGATACTAACCAATCAGCAATAGTCTTCTTGGAAATCGGGATCATTTCTAAAGGGGATACATCTGAAAGCTCATTCTTGTCATTGAGAAAGAAAGGGGGTATAACGAACATATCATGATATTCCTTTGCAATTAAGTGTTCATCCATTGTCATTAGTTCTTCATATCTTTTTTCACCAGGACGAATTCCTATTTTACATACTTCTATACTCTCTTTGATTTGATATTTATTTGAAGTTAATTCAATTAAAACTTCCGCCAAATCACCAATACGTATCACGGGCATTTTGAGAACGAATACTTCCCCTCCTACAGCTCTATCATTAGCTTGCAGAATCAGATTAATGGCTTGTGTGGGAGTCATCATATATCTGAGCATGTCTAACTCAGTAACTGTTATTTTTCTTTGATCCAAGATTTGCTTCTTAAACAGGGGAATTACAGAGCCACGTGATCCCATAACATTTCCAAACCTTACGGATGAAAATACAGTATCTTTCGAACCCTTTTGATATTCAGCAGCAGAGATCAGTCTTTCCGCAGTAAGTTTTGTAGCACCGTATGTGTTGGTAGGTGAGATTGCTTTATCTGTACTTGTAAACAATACTTTTTTTACATTGTTAGAAATTGCAGCTTGAATTACATTTTGTGTTCCAATGACATTAGTCTGTACTGCCTCAAAAGGATTATATTCACATGAAGGCACATGTTTCATTGCAGCTAGATGAAAAACATAATCTATGTCCTCCATAGCCCTCATCAGTCTAGATAAGTCCCTCACATCTCCGATTAAGAACCGGAGGTGATCAGAAAACAAACTAAGTTCATGCTTCATTTCATATTGTTTATGCTCATCTCTACTGAATATCCTAATAACATGGGGGTTGTACTTGAGCAAATGTTGAACCAACTGTTGTCCAATAGTTCCTGTACCACCTATAACAAGTATCTTTTTTCCTGAATAGATTGATTTCAATTGATGCACATCCTTAAATTAATACGATTTACAGTATCATTCACAAAACACCATCATCATTACTACTATTATCGGTATAAAATGCTTCTCTGTGAATCCCTATATCAAAATAACTCTAACGTTCGTGACCCTTAATCGTTAGTACACGAAACAAAGCGAATGAATAACAAACGTATCACGGCTTTGTAAGTGATCTGAGCGAGTGTTGAAAAACCATCTTTTTGAAGAAATTACGGAAAAATGCTTTAGACCCTTTGTTATACACTAAAAGTGTAAGCTCAGCACAGATTGGATATAATGAAATTCATTCATGTCACAAAAAAAGAATGTAAAATACCTTTTAGATATCTTACATTCTTGTATGTTCTTTTATTTAGTACCTTTTCGTGTCTACAATAATGCTGTCCACTGCGTAAGACGTCTCATATGCATTCTTCTGTACTTTAGCCTGTTTGCGTTGAATGAGCCAGTCTTTAGCTTCTATCTTCAAGCTGCTCATGCGCATCAGAATGGCATGATCATTATCCATGATATTCTTAAGCCGTGCTTGTTGAGGTATTGAAGCTTTACCCTGATCTTGCTTTAGCATGGAATCAATAATGCTTTGACGCTTGTCCACAAATAGTTCCAATTCATCTGAACTAACTTTAGCAATCTGAAGCATGATATCTTGCGTTAGCTGCTCTAGCTCTTTAATCAATTCATCCATGAACGGCTCCAAGTTCAGATGAGGATACCATTTTGCTTGCCTGAACCCAGGTCTCTTTCAGCTCTTTCAAATAACCCAGGGCTTCCTCAGCAGGCTCAGAAGTCTTCTTCGTATTAGCATCAATAAGAAGATAATTAATATATTCGTACAAAGCATTAAGATTCTCTGCAATATCAGAAGATCGATCCAATGTAACTGATAACTCGCTAACAATGGTTTGTGCTTTTCCAAGATTCAGACTAACCTTCTGATAATCCTTGGCACCCAATCCATCAATCGCTGTCCGTACAAAACGAATAGCCCCATCATACAACATTATCAACAACTGCCCCGGTGAAGAGGTCTGAACGGACGACTGACGATATTGATCATATGGAGACTTAATCATATTTACACCCTTTCATTCTTTAAGATAATTTAGCTGGAGAAGAAACTGGATAAGCTTGAAGACTGACTTTGATACTTGCTCATAGCCGTTTCCATAGCCGTGAATTGTTTGTAGTAACGATTCTCAAGAGCACTCAGGCGTTTTTCCAATGCCGTAATCTGAGTATTATAGCCTTTGAGAGTTTTACCCATGACGCTCTCTTCCTTGAATAGACTGTTAACATCACCGCTAAATTTAGTTGTACCGGCACGTTCTGCAACTTTGCTCATAGCTGTATCCATCTCTTTATACATCTTGCCAAAAATAGAGCTATCGGCACCAGCACCCGTACCTTGTAATAAATCAGAGACCTGCTGAGGATTATCAAGGATGGCTTTTTTAAACTTATCCTCATCCAAGTATATTTTCCCATTTTCGTAATATTTACCACCTGTGATCCCAATACTACTGAGTTCTCCCATTTTCTCGCCCATAATGTTTCTCATCGTTGAAGCTAAGTTCGTAAGGATATCGTCGTTTTTAAGAAGGCCACTCTTGGCCTTTTCTTCCCACAACTTAATGTCACTTTCTGACATAGCGCTACGTTGTTCTGTAGTTAAGGGCTGGAAACTACGATACTTCTCTTCACTAACCTTGGTATTTAACAATTCTAACATTTTATTATAATCTTCTATAAAGGACTTAACCGTTGCAAGAGCCTTATCAGGATCATTTTGCGTATTAATTGTAAAAGGTTTATCACCATTCAATGTAATTACACCATTAATCTCCGTAAATGAACTTGCAGTCGTTGAAAGCAAATTCATTTGCACCCCATTGTAAGTAATCACATTACTTGTAGGTGGAGGATCTAACTTTACACCATTGATTAGTACAATAGCATCCTTCGCTACAACCTCATTGATCACTGCAGTAGAGTTTTGCCCGAATACATCCATTAGCGAATTATTCCCAGCGTCTGGTGCCTCAACTTTCAGTGTGCCTTTAGAGCCCAGATCTTTAGAGGCAATGGTAAACTTTCCTGTCAGTTCATCAAAACTAGCTTTTACGTTTAAATCCATCTTACTATTGATTTTTGCAATAATAGAAGAGACTGTATCCTGCCCCGTAAAAGTCATTTCTACATCATTAATCTTAATCTTGTATTCTTTTGTATTATCGCTTGTACCTAAACTGGTTGTTGGTTCTCCAAATTTTATGCCGTTTGCTAATTCAGCTAGCGACTGCCTCGAACTATAACCTTGGCCTTTTCCATCGGTTTCTTGAGCTTTCGCAGTAGCAAGTTGTGCAACCGAGACTTCCATTTTAATACCATTAGCTGCTGCACCTGCTTCAGCTTTAACCGCATCCGTATTACCTGTTACAACTGCCTTTTGTGTATTAAGCGCTGTTGATTGTCTATATGTCTGTTGTAGCTTGGTATTACGAAACTCATACATCTTACTATTCAATTCACGATAACTGTCACGTTGCCATTCCAGTGTCGTCTTTTTTTGGTTCAATTTATCCAGCGGAGCCCTTTTGGCTGTCATCATTTCCTTGACCATAAGATCGATGTCCATACCAGAAAATCCGTTAATACGCATAAATTCACTCCTCGCTCGTTAAGTTACTTTGTACCTTTATACTTTCTCGTCGATCAGGATGCCCGCTATCTCCATCATCTTGGCTACCAAATCCAGTGTCTTCTCAGGCGGTATCTCGCGAAGCACTTCTCCCGTTTCCTTGTTTAGAACCTTGACCATGATATCATGTGTCTTCTCGTGGATGCTGATGTCCAGCGTGGTCTCCGGACCTTGTAGTGCTTTCACTGCTCGGTCAATATTACGGATCAGTAGTTCTTCTCCCATAGATAGATTTAGTCCCTGCTTTTCTTTACTATAGGCTTCTTTCGCTGTCCTGATGTTTACTGTGTCGGTTCCCGCTTGAGAAGCGCCTGCCGGGTGCTGTACCTCTATAGCAGAATTACTTGCAGACGAGGCAGCAGATAAAGAAAATTGAATGTTCACCCTTGAACGACCTCCAACTATTTCGCATTTATATTATATATCGGTTATTGTTAAAAAGATGTTAGGGTTTAACATAAACCAGTGAGAAATAACCACTGAGATATAACTGTATCGGTAATTGTTCCTAAATACCCAAATAATATATGTTAGTAATTAGATTTTTAGATATTTATATATTCAGAAAAGAATCTTCCCAATAAACAAGCTGAAATTATGTATGTTTTCAATAGAGAACGCAACATCTCATCCAAGCGGATAAGAGAATAGACTTATATAGACACTTATGTTTTCTCTCGAATATTGTTGAGTGGTTTAGGGTACGGATTTCGGATGAAGGCCTAGAACCCCTTAAATTGATTAACCCACCAAAATGGCTACGTTGGAAGGACCCTCACGAGCTTTGGAGTGCACCCCTTAGAATAGACATTGGAGAAACCCCTGGGTTTAGTCGATGAAATTCTAGGGGGTGCATTTTTTTTATGGCGATTAAAGGACAAAAGTATAAAACGTATTCGGAGAAGATACAAAAAGAGGCTACTCGTCTGCATACGGTTGAGGGCCGTACTTACCGAAAGATTAATGAACATTTGGGAATTCATGACCCGGGACGAGATGCGAAAACACCGGGAACAAGGCGAGTTTGGACTGATGGATCAGCGAGGTCGACGGAAAGAATACTTAGATCAAGAACGCTATGTGCAAAAACTGAAACGGGAGAATGTGTTGCTAAAAAAGTGCTTGGTAATCTGGATGGAGGAAGCAAACAAGAGAATTTTCAGATCATGGAAAAAGTAGCGGCATACGGTGATATCCAGAAACTCTGCAATGTGTTTGGCGTGTCCCGGAGTGGGTTTTATACCTATGTAAAACGTAAACGATTCGATCGCGATGCAGAGCAGGTACTTCAAATGTATCTTCGCTATGAAGGCAAATATGACTATCGACAACTCCAGTTATTCCTTTGGCAAGATCAAAGGATTTGGATGAATCACAAAAAGGTACTCCGCCTGATGCAAATGCTCGGCATTCAATCTCGAATCCGTCGTAAACGGCGCTCCAACAGCTCGTATGCACCTGCGCAGCGTGTAGCTTGAAGCGAGATTTCAGTGCAGAAAAACCGAATCAGAAATGGGTCACGGACATTACCCAGTATCGTGTGGGAGAGCGCTGGATATATCTTTCAGCCATAAAGGATCTGTTTAATAACGAAATTGTGGCCTACGAAATAGGCGAACGCAACGACAATGAACTGGTTCTCCGCACATTCAGCAAGGCGTTAGACGTGACCGGACTAGTCATTCACAGCGACCAGGGATGTAAGTAACACGTCTCATGCTTACCACGACATGCTGCCAAAGGTTGGCGCCCAAATCAGCATGTCTCGCCGAGGAAATTGTTATGACAATGCCTCGATGGAGAGTTTCTTCTCGCATCTCAAAACGGAAGGACTCTATCCTTATCATTTCCGAACGCTTACCGAAGCACAAAGCAAAATCGAAAAGTATATCCGTTTTCACAACCGAAAACGACCACAACGGAAACTAAAAAAACTGACGCCGGTAGAGTACCGACGCCAGTTTGCAGCCTAGGGTCTTTTTATAATGTCTATTAAATGGGGTCTTGACCACTTTCCAGAGTGGTTTTCACACTTCATCCGACAATTCGACATACAAAAACCTATTACTTAGCTCTTTTAAGCCTAAGCCTCTGACATTTCGAAAAAACTCCCCTATTTCAAGATTCACTACAAAGGATTATTCACTAAAATCGTGAACTACCTTACGAACAGCATTGATTACATCCTTTACATCTTGTTCTGACATTCTAGGATACAACGGAAGAGTTATAGCAGTGTTATAATAATGCTCGGCATTAGGACATAGGCCAGGTTCATAACCAAGCTTTTGGTAGTAAGGCTGCAAGTAAACTGGGATGTAATGCACATTCACTCCAATATTTAAGTTTCGTAAAGCTTCGAAGAATTCTTTTCTAGTACCGTTAAGCACCTCTGGAAGCCATCGAGTAACATATATGTGCCAGCTCGAATTGCTGCCTTCATGTTGATAAGGTAAAACTAGCCCTTTTATTCCAGCTAATTCTCTATCATATTGTTCCGCAATTTCTCTTCTTCTCTTAACGAATTGATCTAGTTTATTCATTTGCGATACACCTAATGCAGCCTGAATGTCTGTCATTCTATAATTATAACCCAAGGAATGCATCTCATAGTACCAAGGACCCTCGTTATTCAACATCTCATCGGGGTTTCTGTTCACTCCATGACTTCGGAATAACTGGAGCTGATTATAGTATTGTTTATTATTGGTTACAATAACTCCTCCCTCCCCTGTTGTCACATGCTTAACAGGGTGAAAGCTGAACATTGTCATATCTGCCCACGAACCGACTTTCACTTTCTGGTAGGATGCACCCAAAGAATGAGCAGCATCTTCAATTAAAACCAGGTCATTATCTTTTGAAATCATATTAAGACGATCCATCTCAACAGGTTGTCCTGAAAAATCCACAGCAATAATTGCTTTAGTATTTTCCGTGATTTTCAATTCCACTTGGCCTGGATCAAGATTGTAGGTATTCATATCAATATCAGCAAATACAGGAGTAGCGCCTTGATATAATATACAATTACTACTGGCTAAGAATGTAATTGGTGTTGTGATAACCTCATCGCCTTGAGAAATACCTGCAGCAAAACATGCTCCGTGCAGAGCAGCCGTGCCATTAGCAAAAGCAACAGCATATTGAGCTCCTACATAATTCGCCACTTTGGTTTCAAATGCCTGGATTACTGGTCCTTGAGTTATTAAATCTCCGCGTAATACTTCAACGACAGCCGCAATATCTTCTTCATCCAACCATTGTTGTCCGTATGGTAACATGGTGTTACGTACAATATGTGGTAATTGGGTTTCATCCATTTTGAACTGATGCTCCTTTCATAAGATTGAATGGACTTATTTTATCTGACTACTATAGAAGCCCTCCCTGCTGTATCCAAGTCTTGGTACGAGCTATCCCTTCTTCCAATGTGACTTCTGGTTTCCAATCAAGCAAGCTAGTAGCTTTTCCAGAATTACACAATAACTTCTGAATCTCACTTTGTGGATGAATATGCTCTATGTGCTTAATTTTCATAAGATTCCCCGTAATTAAACTCGCCAAATTATTTATAGAGATATCCTTCCCTAGTCCTGCGTTTACAATTTCTCCATTAACTGCATCTGAAAATCCAGCAGAAACCACAAACTTTGCGCAATCTTCTACGTATAGAAGGTCTCTCGTCTGTGTTCCATCTCCATAGATATTTAGATCTATACCTTTTAGATGGTTATTGATAAAGATAGCAACTACACCGCCTTCTCCACCAGTTTTCTGAAAAGGACCATAAGTATTAAAAGGACGAATTACAACAGTAGGCAGACCATAAGTATGGTAATAAGAAAGCACCATATTCTCTGCGGCTACTTTAGCACCTGCATACGGAGATGCTGGTTTTGTTGAATGATTTTCAGTAATACCAGTCTCATCATTACAACGGTCATATACCATACAAGTACTCATAAAAATAACTTTAGTATTGTGTTTCCGACATTGCTCCAAAATGTAAAATGTTCCTATAGTGTCATTATTAAAAGTTGTTCGTGGGTCATCGATTGAATCCTGTACATTAATAGAAGCTCCTAAGTGATAACAGATTTCAAAGTGATTTTCATTGAATAGATCTTCGAGTAGTGTCTCATTCAAAATGGAATCATTTATAAACTGTATAAAACCTGGATGTTCTTTGAATTCAGATATATTCTCTTCCCGTCCATTAGATAAATCGTCAAGAATCCACAACTGATGACCTTCACTCAATAAATGTTTAGCGACCCAACGACCAATAAACCCAGCACCACCGGTGAGAAGAATCTTCATTTTCTAACCCCCTTATTATATGGATACAATATGTTAATATACACGAACTATAGGAGGTCCCCGTCTCAAACTCTCCTCTTAGTAGTAGTTTTCTTTCACTTCCATAGTCTTGTCTCCTGAACTACCTACTCTTGAAGTTATGCATTGGTGGTAATTATTCAGACCAAATCCTCGGCCATCCTTCACCGACTTAATTTTCCGCTCAGATGCTCCCTAAGTAAGTGACTCTATCCAAAGCCACCAAGCTCATTCTGTTCAATAACAAGTACATTTCTTAAACTACCATCTGCCCGAAGCAGGTGGTAGTTTAAGAAATGAATGTCACGAACTAAAGTCATTACTGAAGACTGAAGTTTTTCTGAAACACAAACGCTTAGGTACTTTTAAACTCTTGGAAATAAGCTTGCAACAACGAGACAACCTTATTTTGAGATATTGCAAGATTTCACTTAGCCGAGGCTGGTTGGACAAGACAAAATATATTGCTATACTCCTTCAAGTCTTTGGAAATAGAAATGTACTCATTCCACTCCTGAAGTATATACGCTTTTTTGATATAGCATCCATAACCAAACGTCATGTTGTCAGCAGTGCAAGGTCTTTAAACTCAAAAGTTCTAATCGCGTCCGCAGCTTTCTGAACAAAATTCAGCGCACTATCAAGAATTCCCTGATACCGCTAAAGCTCTTGCTAGAATCACTCACCCTTGTTTTAAGGCTATAGTTCTTCCACCGTTGATTTTAATATTTTAGTGATTTCATTTAGCGTATACACACCGATGTCTAGGAACCCAAGATTAATTTTCTGCGCTTGTGTTACATTATTAAAATTAACTACACGTTCAATATCATAAAGATTCCAAACGGAGTTAATCATTGCTGGCTGTATGCAGTGACGTAATAACCAGTTATCCAGAACTAATTTGAAAAATTCTTCTGTCTGATCGATTCTCTGTAAAGCTGCCTTCAACTCTCTCTCAGAAGAAAATGCATTAAGCTTTAAACGTTTAACATGTTTCCGTTGTTTTTCAAATCGAGATGTAAGCTCTAAAAAGTATTTGCACTGCTCTTTAATCACATACTTCATCTGTTGTTGTTCAAGAGGGTAAGCTGTAACATTTTTTATTAGCTCGGATACAGGTGAAATCATTGATTTACAATACTTCCGTCCTACTTCAGCCAAACTGAGTTGCCGTGTAGATTCGATTTTAGCCCCACCTTCAGTGGCATTAATCACGTCTAATTTCTTTGTTGCAATTTCCATTTCTAACCATGTGCGAAAGGCATTCCAAATTTCTCTTGTAGCTACCATCCCACCATAGTAACCTTCAGTATGCAACAACTCTTGTTCCACACTTGTACTATTCATTATATTTTTGTCATCGTAAATAGTGCCCCCAGCATGTGTTTCTTCAGTGGAATTACCATATGCCAGATCTTGTCCTAGCAATATAATTGGTGATGCGCCAATATGCTCTGCAACACCAAAAGCCACATGGGCACATGATAAGCCTATACTTATCGCATTGTCACCTTTGAGTCCCAAAACTTGTTCTAACCAGATGAACTCCCCAACATTTTCCCTCATAGGTATAACTAATTCACCTGGATACTCCTCAAATATCTCGGGGTAGAGCACGAGTGGGCCAACAAGTGTTGATTCAACAGGGTATGTCTTTCCTTCATAAAAATACGTATACGTTTCAATTCCCCGTTCTATTGAACATATAAAGTCGGGAATAATCCCTTCGTTGCAAAGACGTTGAGCAATCGTATCAACAGCAATAATAACTGCCTTACCTTTCAAATCGTGTAAATTTTCGATATTTTTATTTAAAGACGGCCCGGCAGCTACAACAACAGCTGGCACGTTACGCATTGTATTCTTAAGCAACGAGACATCTTTTGAGCGAGGTAGATGCTTCAAATTCTTCATATGGTGCCTAAATCCAATTAGGCTGTCCTCTACTGAATTACCATACATAAGTGTTTTATAACTCACAATTTCCTTGATAATCCTTATAATTGCTACACTGGACTGGATATCTTGTTCTCTATAAAAGTGTGTAAAATAAAATTTTATAGTTTTCAGATAAAAAATAGCATTCATTGAAAAATATTTATCCAAAAATAACGGTAAATTGCTAATTTTATCAGCAAAAATAACCGCTGAAGAGGTATGGAGAATGGAAAAATCATGGTGCTGTAATGCATAATTAAATAGAGCAAAGTTCGGTTCTATAATGACTAATAAGGAATCATTACCCATCAATCGAATAAGCTGCTCTATTTCTCCTACAGAATAGATTCCAATAACAAAGATCAGTTCGCGCTTTAATGGATTAGGCTGATTGGTATTATCGAAAGTACTTTTCAGGTCATACACTCGATCCCCATCTATAAACAACTCATTACCCGAGCTATCCACCTCAAAACGCGCTCCAGTTAGCTCATTTTCATCTGGAATTCCAATCCAGTGATTAGAGTTAGCAGACAAAATCTCAATATTCCGGTTCAAAAATTCCATGTCCTTGCTCCCTTTTGCGAATTTTTATCGTAGGTAGAAAATAGCTACAGAATAATTATAGCAAGAAAGCCCCACCAAGTGGGGCTTTCTTTAAATGAACATCTTCGTATTAATTCAATCTAGGCTGACGCCCTGATTATCTCAATAATTGCAGTACGCCTTGAGGCGCTTGGTTTGCTTGAGCCAACATTGCTTGAGCTGCTTGAGCCAAGATGTTGTTTTTCGTTTGGCTCATCATTTCTTTAGCCATATCAACGTCCCGGATACGGGATTCAGCTGCTGTCAAGTTTTCAGAAGCTGTTCCCAAGTTGTTAATCGTATGCTCTAGACGATTTTGTACAGCACCCAGTTTAGCACGTTCGCTAGACACCAGGGAGGTTGCTTTATCCAGAACAGCGATTGCTTTGGAAGCATCTTCTCGAGTAGAGATATTCAAAGCGGCTTCGCCTTTAATATCGTTGGAGCCGTTAGTAACCGCATTATCTTTGGTGAAACCAGCTTGTCCAGCATTACCAGTGATACCCAGTGCTGCTGCACGAACATCGTTAATTTGCAAGGACATGGATTGACCTGTGTTTGCACCAATCTGGAACTTCGTGGAGAAGCCTACGCCTTGTGCGCCTGCGCCAACTACTTGATCAATATTACCAATTGTCGCAGCGTTACTAAGTCCCATGCCAGCTGCAGGGCTAGCGCCCAATTTGATGTCTTTTCCTGTTTCAGAGATGAACTGGATTTTGTTATCCTTAGACAAGGAAGCAGTGATCTTACTATCCAATCCAGCTGATTGCAGAGATGCATTCAGATCTTTAATCAGACTATCCATAGCAGCTTTAGCTACATTGGCATCAGTATTATTAGTATCATAAGTTTTCGGGTCAACTCCCGAGTTAAGGTTGACTGTAACTTCACTCTCAGAGCCAACTGTAAATTTCAGCGTTGCTCCTGCAGCAATTGAAACATCAGCAGCAGTAAGGGCATTACCACCCTCAAGTCCGGCACGTTCAATTGTCGATGGATCACCTGTAGCAGTAGCAGTAGCACCTACGCCAAGAGCTGCTGCACCAGCAAAGTCCAACTTACTTGTTGACCCTGTGGACTTAGCAGTAAATTCAAGTGCATCGTTCGCACCTACTTTGATGTCTACCAGTTCAGACAACTTAACTCCACCAGAAGTCACTTCATCCAAGGCAGTTTTCAAAGCCTTAGCGTTTGCTGCCGCACTAGCACCTACAGAACCAACGGTTATACTTGAAAGATCAAATGTTCTGTTGTCAACAGTAATTGTTGCTCCGGTAAGAGCAACTGCATTTCCAGCATTTGCTACAGAAGCTGTTTTTTGGGCACTTGTAGCCTGTGTCAGCTTGTCACTACCATTAGAACCAATACCACCGTTAAGCAATTTTTGAGTATTGAACTCAGTAGTATTACCGATACGGTTGATTTCGGAAGTCAGTTGGTTCATTTCGTCTTGCAGTGCTTGACGGTCGGAGTCTGTGTTCGTTCCGTTCGCGGATTGGTTAGCAATCTCGCGTTGACGTTGCAGGATGGAGTGAGTTTCGTTCAAAGCACCCTCAGCAGTTTGGATCAAAGAGATACCATCTTGAGCATTACGAGAAGCTTGGTCCAAACCACGGATTTGACCGCGCATTTTTTCGGAAATTGCTAGACCTGCAGCATCGTCACCAGCACGGTTGATGCGAAGACCAGAAGACAATTTTTCGATGTTTTTGTTAGTGTTACCTGTGTTAATGGACAATTGACGGTGAGTGTTCAACGCCGGAATATTATGGTTGATAATCATTGAGTGTTTCCTCCCTGAAGATAAATTAGTTCCACATCCTTGTGGTAAACGCCGCGACATTAAGGTCGGCCGCCCTGCCGAAGCAGCGTCTAAATTATATATCGACGGGAGATGAGCAACTGTTTATAGCAAAATAGAATATTTTTAATCTTTTTTATTTTCTGTTTTTCTCAGTCGTTCCATGAATGCATCTATATTGGCCGCCAGAGGGGTCACCGACTCTCTGTTGGCCTCTTGAATAGCTGTATAAATCTCTTGGCGAAAGATATCAATATGCTTTGGTGCAGATATCCCGATACGTACGGTATCTCCTTCAACTGCTAGAACCGTTACTTCGATGTGATCCTGAATAACTATAGACTCGCCCTTTTTTCGAGATAACACCAACATGTCACACCCCACCCTTCACGGATTTAGCTTCTTCGTCTTCTGACCATATCAGATGGCGCGTCTCATAGATCGACTGATGAAGTATAACTTGCTTACCTAGACGCTTTTCGAGATTGAGCACAACAGGTGCAAGAAGGTTCATTGTTGATTTATTCGCTTGGGAATGAATCGTGACCAGAGAGTAAACTGAAACTTGTTCTGCAATTTCCAATTCTTCCTTATCCATGTCACTTAACTCAAAGCTATAATCCGTAACAAACGTAAACGGACTTACCAATAAGAATGACAGATCCTTTTCACGAACAGACTGCAAATAACTAAATGGTGTGTCTGCCCATGGAATTACTGCAAATTCAGTCTCCTCTTCAAATCCAGGTAACCCTTTAGGAAATTGATATATGTCTTTCTCCTGAACCTCTACTTCTCCCCACATGCTTGTCTGAATATGAATAATAAACGCCTCCTTGGCAATGAATTTATACAAAAAGAGCCATAGAGGGCTGTTTCCGAGACCGTCTATAGCTCACATTATAACTTATAACTCCATATCTATGGCTGGTGGAGTGTATTGTACTGATGCGTACTGTTTTACGTAAATGTCCAGTTTTCCTCTCTGATACTCAATCTCCGGCTTGTTCACGATAACGTTCAACTCAGAGACCGCCGAATCATAGCTGATATCTGGAGGCCTTGTGTTGATACGAATATCCACATTATCAAAAGAAGCAGGAGTTCTCGTCTCTGGAAAAGGTTGCGGCTTCCAATCGGTACCCACAATATTCGCAATCGTATTGCCAGGTTTATGGATGGATGCCAACTGATTACCCTGCTCTACACGCGAAGCTATATTTTGCAAAAACTTCTGTTGAATTCCGGAATAGATACGTGCATTCATATCAATCATGTTGCCACCGTTATATGCAGAGAAAGCCTTACTTTGATCAACATTCAGCTCAATTGGATGACTTTGCACAGTTAGTTTTGCAGGTTTGGTATGAAGTTGAACCTCCGCCTTAGGTTGACGAATGGAGTACTGTCCGGGGTCAGCATCCATGTTTAATATAGATGGTGTAGTTCGAATCTGAACAATAGGAAGAGTGTTCATAGCATAGCTCCTCCTTATATTATCTCAGGAAATCTACCAAAGATGGCGAGATGATTTTGGCACCTGCTGAAAGAGAAGCATTATAGATATTTTCTTGAATTTTAGATTGTAAAGATAGTTCTGCGTAATCCGCATCTTCCACCTTGGATTGCAGATCTGTCAAGTTAATACCGAGATCCTCCAAACGCCCCATCATCAGATCAACACGGTTGGTCTTTGCTCCTATTTCAGATCGAATTGACAACATCTTATCCATACGAGTATCAATATTATCTAGCTGATTGGAAAGCTCTTTCTGATTACCTTCAGTTAAAGCCTTCATAATCGTATTAACAATTACAAAGAGGTTATCTTCTTCTGTTTCTGTTCCAAACACTTCATTGCCACTAACATTAATAGGCAGCTGGACGCTTTCGCCTACAATGAAATTAATTTTCCCCTTATCCGTCACCACAGAAGCCGCATTGGTTGTATCCAATGTCCCATCTGCATTGGCAGGAAAATCGTATGGTTTTATATCATAGGTTTCACCGTTAAATACATATTTGCCGTTAAGCTTACTATTTGAAATATCAATAAGCTGTTCCTTTAGTTGCTTAACTTCTTCATTGATACTATCCAGTGCTGATTGAGGATTCGTCCCCGTCGAAGCTTGTACCGTCAACTCACGCAGACGCTGGACGACATTCCCCCCCTGATTCATAACAGTATCGTTAAACTCAAGCCAAGACACCGCACTGTCTACGTTTTTCTGATACTGCTCATTAGATGAAAGTTCTGTCCGATAACGAAGGGAGTAAGTGATTCCTACCGGATCATCCGAAGGCTTGTTAATTTTACGGCCTGTTGCCAGTTGAGTCTGAGTATTGTTCATTTGCTGTGCATTCCGGTTCAGGTTCAAAAGCAACTGTGAACTAAGCATGTTATTTGTTATTCTCATGGTTGTTAGTCACTCCCTTCTATTATCTGCCTACCATGCCGGTAGAGTTAATCAATTTATCCAGAAGTTGATCATATGTGGTCATAAAACGCGCCGATGCACTGTATGCATGTTGAAACTTGATCATGTTCGCCATTTCTTCATCCAGTGATACACCACTCACTGATTGACGACGGGTATCCACTTGTTCCACTAGGAACTCCGAGTTGGATGTCTGACGTGCTGCTTCCTGGGATTGTACCCCCAGTTGTCCCACAATGGCACTGAATTGTGCACCGATCGTTGCATTACGTAAACCGTCCGCTGATTTCATTGGTGTATCTTTCAGATTCGCAAGCAGAATGGCAAGTGTATTGTTACCTTTGATTACAGTCTCTGTACCAGAAGCATCCGATGTACGAAGCGAAGTGGCAATCTTATTCGGATCAGCCAAAATTTCGGCATTCAATGAAATATTGCCAGCTGTAATGGCTGTTCCACCACCCGCTGCTGTAAAGAATGGGACTCCTCCAGAGTTAGTTCCATCCATGCTGTATCCAAGCTGATGCAGACCGTTCAGTCCTTTGACCGTAACCTTCAAGTCTGTAGCGAGTGTGCGTGCTGCACCTGTGTATGTAACACCATCCAGTACAGTATTGTCTGGCAATACCGAGCCAGCAGGAAGAGTAATTTCAATATCTCCGTTAGCAAGGGTATTAGCCAAGTCATCCATTTGTTTCTGGTAATCACTCACCAACGTGTCTCTGGACTTAATCATGCCGTGGACTTCACCATTAGTGAGCGTGCCTGCTGTATACGCGGCATTCAGAAAAGCAGGATCTACCGCCACTTGTACTGCCCCGCCTGTGACGAGTGCCTGTCCATTCATCTGAACCTGGTATCCTTGCGGAGAATCTGTAACGGTAACGTTCATGATTTTGGACAGCTTGTCTGTCATCAGATCACGTTGGTCACGCAAATCGTTGGCATTGTCTCCAAGAGACTCAATTTTCACGATGGCACTATTAAGGTTTGCAATGTTACCCAGGTAACCCTGGATCTCATTACTTTTCACAGCGATATTGCTATTCAGATCTTCGCTAAGCGCACCCAATTGGCGGCTAATCTGATTCATCGCATCCGTAAGAGCCAGTGTTGTTTCCTTGACAATACGACGTGCTGTAACATCCTCAGGATTCTTACTCAGATCTGACCATGATTTGTAGAAGTTATCCATAACCGTCCGAAATCCGGTGTTGGAAGGCTCGTTCACAATAGCTTCAAGTTTCTCAAGCGTGTCTCGTTGAATGGACCAACTCCCGAAGTTGGTGTTTTCATTACGATATTGGTCATCCAGAAATTTCTCGCGCACACGGGTAATAGAGTCGAACTCTACCCCTGTACCGAGCTGTCCTGGTGTTGTGCTATGCAGAAATGCAAACGGCTCCATTGGAATGGATGCCTGCATGTTTACCTTTTGGCGTGAGTACCCTTCCGTGTTGGCATTGGCTACGTTATGACCTGTTGTGCTAAGAGCTGTCGTCTGTGTGAACAAACTGCGTTTAGCCGTTTCGATTGAATGAAATGTAGATGTCACCTGGTTTCCCCCTAATTAATCAGGCACGCGTGTCAAACAGACCGATTCGCCCTGGATTACCGTTCTTATCAGCAGGATGCTGATATGTGGCATCCTGTTCTGGCCGAGAAGCAAAGATATCCATTGAAAGATCAATAAACATCAACGATTGCTCGATCAGCTTTTGATTCAGTTGATTGATTTCCTTTAATTCCTGCAGTGTTCCCGCCAGCTTCTTCTGGACTTCAAGCAATCGCAGTTTGTCAGCCGGATCAAAAATCAGCTTCGAGATCTCGGTGATATTCAGGTTCAGCATGGACTTGATGCCCCGCTCCTGAAGCAATTCGTGAACTGCGCTCTGCCGTTCAATCTCCAATGGCTCCTGTTGTTTCATGAAACGGGATTCTTTGTTCAGAACGGCAATGAGTTCATCCACATCGTTTTTGACAATGACCTGTCTCTTGACCTCGCTGAGTGCCAGCATATCGCGGTGACTTTGTTCCATTTGCTGCAAAACTGCAATTAATCTGTCCAGTGCTGCCATTACGTGATCACCTATTCCTTATCAAAAGACTTAAAATACGGCAGTAGCTTGTCAGCAAGCTTGCTGCTGTCTACCTGATACGTTCCCGAACTAACCTGTTCCTTCAGTTCCTGTATCCGCTGTAAGCGTCCTACATCCTGTGTACGACTTTGTTCCTCAAGCATCTTCATCGCCTCCGGAGAAATGGATACTTCGTCCTTACGGCGGCTCTTCTTGGCATCAGCCTGCTGATTGGATTCAACGTTCCTTTGATATGAATTGATTGCTCCAATTCTACTCGGTTCATTGATTTTCATATGAACTACACTTCCTTCCACGTTAGAATTTTACATTGATATACGTTTTTCTTACTTTATCTTTATGTTATCGAAATGATTGGGAAAATAAAAAAACCGATAATCTTTAATAAGTTTATCGGTACGTTTCAAAACATTTGTTATAGCAATATTCGTATTTAAGACCTCATTCCTATGAATCGCGTAGTTTGTCGACAGCATTGTAGGTTCGTCCGCCTATATTGCCGTTATCCTTCTGACCTACATCGCGAGCTGCACTAGCCAAGTCTTTCGTCAAACGATTACGACAAGAGTCACACATATGACCTTCACGAATCAATGTTCCGCATACTTCACAAGGATACATCATATTCGGGGCATTTTCGATGGAAATCCGTCCCTCACGGATGAACTTGGTAATGGTTTTGATCGAAACTTCTGTTGCATCAGATAGTTCCTGGATATTGGTGCCTTTATTTTCGCGCAAATAATCTACACAGATCTGATATTCCTGTTCCATTTCCTTAATACAATTCGAGCATACATCTCGAAAATTCAACGCATATAATTTACCACAGCGAGGACAATTACCTAGATTCATCGCTAAAACGCCCCTCTCAAACTTCCATTTCCGAATAGATAATAATTATACATTACCTTATTTTCTCTGATGAAGCCATAGTCTATTTACAAAGCAAAAAAGGGGAACAGGATGCACATATATGCAAACCCATTCCCCCTTATACATTACTAATTCAATGTTCTAATACTTAGTACAGAAGACCATATGCTTGTGTTCTGATCATTGAATGCCCGAATGCGATATTTATGCAAACTGGACGGTAACAGGTCAGAATGAATAAACGTTGTATCACTGACAGTCGCCACAATTTGCCCATCGGCTTCAATTTCGTAAGACGAAGCTCCCCCAACCGAGTCCCAAGTCAGAAAAACGTTTGTTTTGTCCGAAGTTCCCTTCAGCACAGGTGTAGTTAATTGAGTCATTCCCGCTATAATCTCACTCCAAGCTCCCGCACCAGAAGCATTTTTGGCACGAATTCGGAAGGTATGCTCCGTATTTGGTGCAAGTCCGCTCTTCGTATAAGCAACTCCACTCACGGCAATCAGCGTACCATCAATCTCCAGATCATACCCGGTAGCTCCGGTAACAGCACCCCATCTCAGCGAGATAGCCGCTGTTGTTGCTGAGTTAACACTTAAACCTGAGACACTGGCAGGTAACGTAGTTTGGGACAATATTGCTGTCCATGCACTCACATTAGTGTCGGTCAGGGCACTAATACGATATTTATGAATGGTTCCACCAAGTACTCCATTATGGACATACAAGAGATCACTTACAGTAGCAACCACTATGCCATCTGCCTCAATCTCATATTTTGTTGCACCAACAACTTCATTCCATGTCAGCGTAACTGCGGTTTCTTCAGGTACAGCTTTCAGCGTTGTTGGTACATTTAATTGGGTCGAGGCGGTTACAATCTCACTCCAGCTACCAATGCCAGCAGCATTTTTGGCACGAATGCGGAAGGTATGCTCTGTGTTGGCTAGAAGTGCTGTTTTGGTATAAGCCAAAGCGGTTACAGCGACTATTTTACCATCGATCTCAAGATCATATCCTGTAGCTCCCGTAACTGCATTCCACTTCATAGCAATGGCTACTGTTGTTGCAGAATTCATACTCAATCCGGTCACACTGCCTGGTATAGTGCTTTGATTCAAGACCGTAGACCAAGCGCTGCTGTTCTTATCCGTTAATGCACGCACACGATAGGTGTGCGATGTTCCTGCAAGCAAATTACTATGAACATATGAGGGATCGGTTACTGTAGAAACAATTGTTCCATCTGCCTCAATTTCATATTTAGTTGCATCTTTAATATCAAGCCAATTCAAAGTAATAGCTGTTTCCTCTGATGTTGCTTTCAGAGCAGGTGTGTTTAACTGGGTTGTAACATCTGTTACATCTCCCCAAGCTCCAGCCCCAGCAGTATTTTTGGAACGAATACGGAATGTATGATCCGTATTGGCGATAAGTCCCGTTTTGGTGTAAACCACTCCACTAACAGGTACCACCGTGCCATCAATTTCAAGGTCATATCCCGTCGCTCCTGAGACTGCGTTCCACTTCAGAGCAACAGCTGTGTTCGTTACACTTGTTACCGTTAGCCCGGTCACAGAACCAGGCAACGTATTTTGTGTCAAGACCGCAGTCCAAGCTCCAACATTGGTTTCGGTCAGAGCGCGTACGCGGTATTTATGTGCTGTTCCAGCTATCAGATTATTGTGAGTATAAGTAGGCACCTTAACAGTACCCACTAAGACTCCGTCCGCTTCAATCTCATATTTGGTTGCATCTTTAACTTCAGGCCATGTCAAGGTGACCGCTTGTTCCTCAGAAGAAGCCTTTAGCACAGGTGTGTTAAGTAAAGTTGTGCCATCTACAATCTCACTCCATATACTTGCACCTGCTGTATTTTTAGAACGAATACGGAACGTGTGATCCGTATTTGTCACAAGCCCACTCTTCGTATAAGCTACTCCCGTTACTGGTACAACTGTACCATCGATCTCAAGATCATATCCTGTTGCTCCCGTTACTGCCGTCCATTTTAAGGCAATGGCTACATTGGTAACGGAGCTAATACTTAAACCAGTAACCGAAGCAGGTATCGTATTTTGCGTCAGCACCGCAGTCCAGGCACCTGTATTAGAGTCCGTCAGTGCACGTACACGATATTTATGCGCCGTTCCTGGAAGCAAACTAGTGTGCACATATTTCGGTTCGCTAATTGTACCAGTAACGACTCCATCTGCTTCAATCTCATACTTGGTTGCATCTGTTACATCTGCCCATGTCAATGTAATCGCAGTCTCTTCCGAGGAAGCTTTTAGAACAGGGGGATTCAATAACGTTGTACCACTTACCTCATCACTCCATGCTCCGGCACCTGCCACATTTTTGGAGCGAACGCGGAACGTATGATTCGTATTGGCTGCAAGACCTGTCTTGTTGTAGGTTAATCCACTTACAGCTACTACCGTGCCATCAATTTCAAGCTCATAACCTGTTGCTCCGGTTACAGCATTCCATTTCAAAGCCATTGTTGTATTCGTTACAGAGGTAATACCCAGTCCAGTAACTGAACCTGGTAGTGTATTTTGATTTAAGACAGCAGTCCAAGCCCCGTTGTTTGTATCTGTCAGTGCTCGTACACGATACTTATGCGCTGTTCCTGGCTGAAGACTTGAATGTACATATTTCGGCTCATTAACTGTTGCAACAATTGAGCCATCTGCTTCAATCTCATACTTGATCGCATCTGATACATCTGCCCATGTTACTGTAATAGCAGTCTCTTCCGAGGAAGCTTTTAAAATAGGGGTATTCAACAATGTCGTACCATCAATGATATCACTCCATACTCCGGCACCTGCCGTATTTTTAGAGCGAACGCGGAACGTATGATTCGTATTGGCTGCAAGACCTGTCTTGTTGTATGTTAATCCACTTACAGCTACTACCGTGCCATCAATCTCCAAGTCATAACCCGTTGCTCCAGTTACGGCATTCCACTTAAGCGCGATAGCGACATTGGTTGCAGAGGTTACACTCAACCCTGTGACTGAACCCGGTAAAGTATTCTGAGTGAGAAGTGCAGTCCAAGGGCTAACGTTGAGCTCCGTCAGGGCTCTTACACGGTACTTATGCGTTGTTCCTGGAGTCAAACTCTCATGTGTATAGACTGGCGCCGTAACCGTTGCTACAACAATACCATCTGCCTCCACTTCATATTTGGTTGCATCAGTAACATCTGCCCAAGTTACAGTAATTGCATCTTCTTGGGAAGATGCTTTCAGCACAGGCGTATTGAGTTGAGTCCTGCCACTTACCACATCACTCCACACACCCACACCTGCCGTATTCTTGGAACGGATACGGAACGTATGGTCCGTATTCGCTGCAAGACCACTCTTCGTATATGTTAAACCAGTAACTGGAACTACCACTCCATCAATCTCCAAGTCATATCCAGAGCTACCGGTCACTGCACTCCATTTCAAGGAAATTGCAGCATTTGTTGTGGATGCTATATTGAGACCTGATACTATTGCAGGCAATGTGCTCTGCGTCAGGATTGCTGTCCAAGCACTTGTGTTATTGTCAGTAGCTGCCCGAACACGATATTTATGAGAAGTACCTGGTAATATATTTTCGTGTGTGTAGTTTGATTCACTTACATTCGCAACAATTACGCCATCTGCTTCAACTTCATATCCAGTAGCATCTGGTATGGATGTCCACGTCAATGTGATAGCCGTTTCTTCAGAGGATGCCTTCAATACAGGAAGATTAAATTGCGTACGACCTGTTACTATTTCGCTCCAGGCTCCTGCACCTGCAACGTTCTTTGAACGAATACGGAAAGTGTGTTCCGTGTTTCCGACGAGTCCACTCTTCGTATAACTTGTAGCTGTCAAAGAAATCGGAGTGCCGTCAATTTCCAGATCGTAGCCTGTAGCACCGGTAACCACATTCCATTTTACCGTAATGGCTGCATTGGTGACTGCACTCACATTCAATCCACCGACAGAGCCAGGCAAGGTATTTTGCGTTACTACTGGTGTCCAAGCACTTGTATTTGTCTCATTAATTGCCCGCACACGATATTTATGCGCTGTGCCTGATGTCAGATTGGTGTGGTTAAAGATTGGATCTTCTAAACCTGAAGAAACAACTCCATCTGCTTCAATCTCATACGAAGTTGCACCTTCAATTGGAGCCCATACAAGTACAACTTCCTCTGCCGTGGCATTAGACTGAACTACAGGTGTGCTCAATTGAGTGGTGCCCGTTACTGGATCACTCCAACTTCCTACCCCACCTGAATTTTTGGATCTGATTCTGAAGGTATATTCTGTATTGGCTGCAAGTCCAGTCTTGTTGTACGTGGTTCCTGTTACCGCAACAACTGCCCCATTGATCTCCAGATCATATCCTGTGGCCCCCTTAACAGCAGTCCAGGATACAGACAATTTATTCAATGTAGTATCTGTAATTTTCAAACCATCTGCACGGTTAGGTACTGTTAATTGACTTAGTGGTTTACTCCATGAACTCTCATTGTCAGTTGAGAATGCTTTCAGCACATAGGTATGTGTTGAATTGGCCTCCAAATCGTCATGCTCATATGAGTTCACATTGCCCAATTCTATAGGTTCTCCTCCGTCAATTCGCAATTGATATCGATCTGCAAATTCAACAGATTTCCAATTCAATGTATTCTTTCCCTCTTCGCCTTTTACGGTTAAGATCGGTTTTTCAAGCAAAGTTCTCAGCGAGTATGGAACACTCCACTCACCTACACCTCTTTGATTAATACCACGTACTCTGTAAGTATAGTTCGTATTATTTTTATAAGGGCCACTTGTATAGTTCAGACCATAGAATGGACCTTTAGTTACTCCATTTTCTTCAATTTCATACTGAACTGCTTGTTGTGCAGCTGACCAGTTAAGGTTGATCGTCGCATCATTCGCAGTGGCTACCAGACCAGTTGGAATAGCAGGAACCGTAGTAATTGGCTCCTTTGTTCCCGACTCCTTAACAAAGCTGAATGATTCTGCCTTTCGTGTGTAATATGGATTAAGGTTGGATACAAAATCTACCACAGCACCTGTATCTGCACTAATCACCAAACTAAGTTGAGAGGCTTCATAACTTTGTACATATCTGGGTGTTTCCATCCCAAACTCATCAACTCTGGAAATGTCCCAAACACCTACATCCTTGCCTGACTGTCTATATTCCATGGTACTGTAATATTCCCAAACCTCGGAAAAGTCAACGATAAATGCGTTAGTTACTTGCCCAGTATAGGTAGAAGTATACTTACCAAAGGTAACATTGGTCATATCTTCAACAGTTCCTCTAATAGACTGACTTCTTGAGAAGGAATACCCTGTTGCTGAAAAGCTGTATGATCTGACCCAACCCAAATCAACCGGTTTCTGATTCACCATCAGATTTCCATTCTGTTCTGATAATACAAAACGATAATCATTACTGGATGCAATAATTCTATTACTCGTTGCGGCATCTGCCCGGTTCCCCCCGTACACGCCAAACTGTCCGAATACCAGCATGAATACTAGTAGACGGACAGTCCATAAGTAAAATCCGCTTTTTCTTTTTCCTGCGACCACTTTTGTTCTCCCCTTCAAAAAATATGTTGTGCCACTCCCTGTGGTGAACGGCAAAACTATCTATTCTGCGCGAGAAAATCAATTCCTCTTTTTTACATGTAAAAAATTTCTTATTACGCTTTCATTTATAATTTCATCAAACAACTATACTTCAAACAAAATAAATGGAATGGAGACACCCATTAACGTATCAACGATTAATATAGGAACTTATTTTCCTGTCTACTATTAATCATACAGTATAGATCACACACCTAAAGTGGCTGAAGAATGCTGGACCGTCATTTATTACTTGGATTTACTTTCTATGATCTTGCCAGTGTCAGTGTGTAAATCTCGACCGGAATCTCCATGTGGAAGCCAGCATTAAGAATAACCCGGCCACAAGCGTCCAAGGTGCTGCCTGTTGTATAGATATCATCAATCAGCAGTAACTGTATGGGTTTGGCACGCGATATGCCCATATGTGTTGGCAGATGAGATCCCTTGTATAGCTCTTCAATTAACTTCGTGCCATCCGGGTTGATGGAAAAAGCGTTTTTCATCGTTTCAATACGCTCACCGCGTGATTTGAAGCTTTGTTTGGTGGTGTTGATCTGGCGCTGCAACAGATCAACGATAGGTAGGCGGCAGGCGGTGGCGAGCCCAGCAGCCAGCCGCTCCGCCTGATTGAAGCCACGCTCGGCCAGCCGCTCGCTGCTCACCGGGACATAGGTGACGGCGTCAGGCCGCCATTGCGGCTTCGTTTGTTGAGCATGTGTGGCGGAATGAGCCACGGGGGCTGGGGGTTCTTTTGCCAAAGCAGAATTTCGTTCTTCGCTCATCGCTTGAAAGGCTTGAATCAACAGCGCGGTTAGGAGCGGCGCGTATCGTTCATGGCCCCGAAATTTGTACATGCCAATCCATTCTTTCATAAGAGCGTTGTACTGTACGGCGCTGCGGTTGAGGATAAAAGAACGGTTTTGCAAGTGTGGACGAGCACAGTCCGGGCAACCGACTCCCCGACCACAACGCAGGCAGCGGATGGAACGAATCCATGGAATCTGTTTCACACAACGTGGGCATATGCCTGGATAGGTAGAAGACAGAATCGCTCGAGTCCCACATGTCAGACAAGTCGCTCCCGGCGGGGCGAGCAGGTGATGAAGACGCTGGGTCAGGTGTTGCGCGTGATCGGTTATGTTGCTGAGCCAGTTGAGCATAGGGGCATACCTCCAGTCTCGGGAATGTATTGTGATATGTGGATACGAACTGGGCAGATGACAATTATGTCTTGGATGGTGGATGCAGGTAGCCTTTGCGACGAGCGATGGTGTTCATTTTCCGAATCTGTGCAACGGCCTTCACCTGTGAACGTGTCCGACGAGATGATGCAAAAACCACTCTACCCGCCGGGTCATCCATGGAACGCCCTGCTCTTCCCGCCATCTGGACCAGTGACGCTTCATCAAAGAGACCATTGTCTGCATCCAATATAAAAACATCACTGCGCGGAATGGTCACGCCACGCTCCAGAATTGTTGTCGTTACGAGCAAACGAATTGTGCGTTCACGAAAGGCTGTAACTTTGCTAGCGCGATCAGGATCCTGAGATGAAGTTCCTTCGATATGGATTCCGGGAAAGGTACGACGCATCAGGTTCACAAACGCCTCAATCTGGGCAATGCGTGTCACAAAGACAAATACCTGGGCGTCACGCTTCAATGAAATTTGGATGTTAGTCCTCAAGGCAGAAGGAAGATTTCGAATCTTAATACATTCAGCAACGGTAACCATCTTGACCAATCTTGGCACGGGCAAAGGATGACGGTGGAAACGTACTGGAACTTTGGCATGATTGAGTTTCCCCCGTGCTGCTTCCCTCTGGAGCCGAGCAGGCGGTGTGGCAGATAGATAAACAAAATTCCCGTCCGGCTTACAGGAGGATGCTGCCGCGTGAGCGAGCATGGGATCGTTGTGATAAGGGAATGCATCAAGTTCGTCGATAATGACGAGATCAAATCCCTGATAAAAACGCATTAGTTGATGTGTGGTCGCAAGCGTGAGCTGAGCGTCTTTCCAGCGTTCGTCACTGCCTCCGTATAGGGTAGCGAGCGAGGTGTCCGGAAAAGCTTTGGCCAGACGCGGGGCTAGCTCCAGCACCACATCCCTGCGCGGCGTAGCGACCAGAGCTCGTCCACCGCGGTCCAATGTATGTTGGAGCAGGGGGAAAATCATCTCGGTCTTGCCGGCCCCGGTCACGGCCCACAGCAAGAACCGCCCCGGCCCATCCCCTGCGGGCGGCCGGGCCAAAAACGCAAGCGCCGCGGCTGCTGCCGCGCTCTGCGCTGCGCTAAGCCCCCACCGGGCGAGCCCGCCGCCGGTGGGGGCCAAGGCCGTGCCACGCGGTGCTTCGCCGCGTCGTGGCACGGCCCCTTGCGCTGCACTGCGTAGCAGCAGCGCACAAGCACGGCTGCGCCCCAGCGCGAGGCAAGCCTCGCAGTAGGCGCACGCCACCAATCCGCAGGCAGCGCAGGGCACGCGCTGCCTAGCTTTGCTGCCACAACGGTGGCAGCGGGGCGCGCTCCGCGCGCGTCCAAGCCACGCGTGCCGACGGCGCGTGGCAGGCCCTTCGAGGGCGGCTGTGATACTCAGCCGCCCGTGCAAGCGCGCGAGCTGCGCAGCCGCGCGCACTCCCTTGGCGGCTGGGCGGTGTCCGCCAGCAACGCCTCCGCCTCGGCCGCCAGTAATTGGCGGCCGCTGATCCGCTCAGCCAGCAGGGCCGCGTCCCGCTCCAGCTGAGCCCACTGCACGGCGGGATACGGCTCTGGCATCCCGCCTACCAACGCACCACGCGCAGCGGCACTCCCCGCTTTGCCTGCTATACCTTTTCTGGCCTCTGTTTCCCCAGAGGCCAATTCATACACATCCAGCTTCCGTGCAAGATAACTCTGCCATTCGCGCTGGCCCCACTGATCCATACCTCGCTCCATCCCAAAATGTTCAACCAACCAGGATGCCTGACTTAACGGTAACGCCTTGTCTAACAGCAACCAGCGCAGCACATGTCGCCCACTTCCTCCCTCTAGCCACCAAGCCACATCCACTCGAATATCGAGTGATAACACCATGCTCCACCCTTCCCCTACACGGCACACATACAAAGCAACCTTCATTTAATCTCCTCCCCCATCGTACTTTCTTCTGAACGCAAAAAAAGCACATGCCAACCCGGCTGTTCGCCGGAGCATGTGCTTCATGTCCATATTCCATCTTCGTATGATCAATCTACTTATCACTATACCAATTGAATCTTTACATCACAAGGTTAGTCACACAACATGATCCATCACACCAATTCTGCTAATAACCAGAATCTTTCTATAAAATTGCGAAACTTTTTCCAATCTGAATCGTCTATACTTTTAAATTAAGAGTTCTGACTTCGAAAAGTTTATATTAATACTCATGAACTCGTCAAAACCCAGACAATAACCATAGATTGCATAAAAACCCATTTTTAATTTAAAAGCAGACTTGGCTACAATTACAAAAAAAGACTACAGCTTCTGCTGTAATCTTTTCACTGTAGATCTGCGAAATGTTAATCCCATTTCCGTTCACATGATGATTTATTGCTCTGACTCACGCAAATCAATCAGGCGAAACGTGTGATCGGTCTGTGCTACCCGTTCAATATCAGCAGGGACAGCAGGCAGATAAGATGTCTCCATGCCTTGCCTTTGCATAAGCTTTTCAATAATCGTAATCGTTTCCGCTTCTGTACGATCAGCAACAACGGTTAATCTGAAGCTCTTACCACGGTATAACAATTCCCGGCAAAGTTCTCTTACAATGCCTTCGATCCGCCCTGCCTGATTGGAAGGGATGAGCAGGATCTGCTCGAAACCTTCAGATTCCGGACGGGAAAGATGGCGCTGGTGCATGGCATGAACGGCCATTGCCGCCAGGAAGTATATGAGCAGAATCATAGTCAGATGAGCAACCATGGCAACTGCACCTCCTCGGAAGGTCATGCTCACCCATGGCGAACATCCCTGTATACAACAAGTATATGCTGTACTTCCTGAAGGGTTACACTTGCATTTCCTATCACTCATATTCCACGCTGATCGACACCGGACGAAGAAAGACAGGCCAGGTCATTCATTCACGCCTAAGCTTGAACATATGTTCCGCACAACCTTACACTTTGCTCATTTGCAGTGATAAAGTCCATTAACCCGCAGACCAATCCAACATTCTGGAAAGGGCGCGAGTGAACACCAATCTATACTTCGTCTAGGTTGAATCAACCAATGGACTGACTTACCGTAAGAATACTGCTTTACAAAAACATAAGGTATTAGAGCGTAACCCAACCATATTTGATCGAATTGATAACAGCTTGAGTACGGTCGTCCACTTCCATCTTCTGCAGAATGCTGCTGACATGGTTTTTTACTGTTTTTTCACTGATAAACAGGAATTCACCAATCATTTTGTTGCTCTTACCTTCTGCCATCAAGCGAAGCACTTCAGCCTCACGACGTGTGAGCGGGTTATTGTCGCCAGCGACAAATTTAACGCCTGCTTCCTTCGAAGCTCCTTCACTCATTGCCCCTGTTTCATTAAGATACGTCATACGACGCAGCTGCATGATCAGTTTGCCAGTTACTTTCGGATGTATGAACGCATGTCCTTCATGCACGGAACGAATCGCATTGATCAGAGACTCTGCCTCCATATCCTTCAGCAAGTATCCGTTAGCCCCTTTACGAAGCGTCTCAAATACATAACTTTCATCATCATGAATGGACAAGATAATTACTTTGACATCAGGGAACAGCTCACGCAATTTCTCCGTTGCTTCAACCCCATTTTCGATTGGCATGTTGATATCCATCAATACGATATCAGGTTTATCCTGATTGCAGAATTCGAGCACTTGAATACCATCGCCGCATTCGCCGATGACCTCAATGTCGTCCTCCATATTTAAAATGCGTTTCAGTCCCTCACGGAACAGCTGATGATCATCAGCCAAAAGAACTTTAATCGATGCTTTACCAGTATCACGGTTTTCCATCATCCTGCTACTCCTTTCCCTTATCCACGTTTGTCGGGATATGAATCACTATTTTGGTTCCTTGATTTTCTCCGGATTCAATCTCTATTCTTCCTTCTAACAGTTCAACCCGTTCTCTCATCCCAATCAGACCGAAGTGGGTATGATCCTTGCTTTTCTTGGCAAGAAGCTCCGGTTTGAACCCAAGCCCATTGTCCTGAACGACAATTTTGACGAGCTGAGCCTGGTATGTAATCTCCACCACAACATATGTGGGATAAGCATGCTTTGCAGCATTCGACAGACCTTCCTGTACGAGGCGGTAGATCGCAGCCTCCATCGCGGAAGATAAACGGTGTTCTTTACCTCTTGTTTCAAAAAGCGACCGGATTTTCGTTTTTACCTCAAAATCCTGCACGTACTTCCGAAGCGTTGGAATCAGTCCCAGATCATCCAGTGCCATAGGACGCAGATTGAAAATAACTTTTCTCATTTCTTCAAGACTGGAACGAACCTGGCCTTTCAAATCTACTATTTCGGCCTGGACCATCTTAAAATCCTGCTTAATGAGCATTCTTTCTACAATTTCCGTCCTAAGCACTAGATTGGCGAGCATCTGTGCAGGCCCGTCATGAATTTCACGAGCAATACGTTTCCGCTCTTCTTCCTGGGCCAAAATTATTTTCAAACCAATCATTTGTCGATTTTTGGCAGATTCGATGATCCGGGTCACTTGACCCAGTTCACCAGACAGATACTCGAGTACAACACCCATCTGCGAACCGATGGTCTCGGCACGCTCCACAGAAGCTTCCACATTTTTGGCACGCTTCTGCAGATCATCCCGACGGGCCTTCAGATACATTTCCTTCTCACGATAAATCATCAGATCCAGCTGCAGCTGTGTTGCTTTCTCGTACGCCTGCTTGATATCATGCTCGGAATAACGGACAAAGTCGCGGCTAACCTCAGTCAGCCGGATCCGGGAACGGCGGTAGTTCAGCTCCAATTGATCTACTTTCTCGATCGTTTCCGCCGTCTCCTTCAGTACCGACTTTAACTCCTCGTTGAGTGTTTTCAGCTCATCACGAGTTGCGTCCATAATTTCGAACATTTGATATTTGCTGTTTTCCATGACTTGTATGGCGTTTTTAATGACGCGGTCTATGGCATCGGCTTGTAAATCCACGTTTGTTCGACTCCATTTCTATCGTTTCCGGTATATATCATACCATATCACGATGAGATGGTAACGGTCTTCGTTTTCTGTTCCCATTTTACAGTGAGACCAAGTTGCTCGGAAACGAGTCTGAGCGGGACTAAAGTCCTACCACCCGTTACGTATGGTGCAACAGTTGCGCTCTGTCTTTTACCATTCAGAATGAATTCTTTCTGCCCTACAACCAGATCAATCAGCTTGCCACCACGTAATACCGTGATTCGCTGATTTTTGCTATCCCAGCTTGCCTGACCACCAAAAGCGTCCAAAACATGTTTGATTGGCACATACGTTGTACCATTTTTCAGGACTGGTGCTGCATCAATGGCTTTTTTCGTTCCGTTCACCGTCATCGATTTCTGTCCAAGCACAAGCGAAGCTGTTCCCGTAGGCAATCCGACTTCACTGGATTTGGAAGGCATCGTGAATGCGATGTTGTCAAAAGCAACCGTGCCTGATTTCGCACGCTCATCCTGACCTTCTTCCACGTTCACTACATAGACCCGCTTCAGCTTCGCCGGATAGGCGATGTTCAGTCCGTTCAGGTCCACGCTCAGCTTCTTCCACCCGTTCCAGTCAATTGCCTTGGCGAGATCGGCATATACTGTTTTGCCATTGGCATCCGTGAATTCGGCACGTAGCCAGTTCAGACTTTTATCTCCCATAACATCCATCGACATCGATGTAGCTGCAGCAGATACCTCTCTACCGGTAGAGCCATTCAGTTGTGCATAAGCGTACATTTTGCCTGTTCCAGCAGTCATATCATAACCGAGTTGCAGCACATTGGAGCCGGCTTTTTCACCAGTTCCTGCTGTAACGGTTGCCGTACCAGTTACACCCGCTGCGTTCGTTGTGAAGTTAATCGGATAATTCACGTTCTCGAAGTTCTCCCAGATCGTTTCGCTGGCAGAAGCCGAGAGTACAACGACCGTACTGTAACCATCATAACGTCCAATCGCATATCCTACTTGTGCACCTGAATTGACGGAAGATACGGTTAATTGGTCAGCAGTGACTTTACCTTTGAACCCGATAAATTCCCATGTCAGCGAGTCTGCCGGAACCGTAACACTTTGTCCACTCTTCGTTGTTGCCGTCACTGGAATGGACATCGTTGTGCCCGCCTTGAGCGAACCTAGACCCGATCCTGCTGTCAGTGAAGCCAATTCACTTCCACCCAATACCGATACTTTAATGGAAGATGAGGCTCCATTGCTCGTTGCTGTCAGTGTTGCTGTACCTGGCTTCACGCCTTTGATTGTGCCGTTGCTGACACTCACGATGCCGTTGTTGCTGGACTTCCAGGACATGCTGATATCGCCTGTTGCAATCGGGTTGTAGTAGGTGTCATATCCTTTGGCTGTGTACTTGCCCTCTTGCCCCACCAGCAACGTTTGGCTTCCACTCACGGCAAAGCCCTTCAGTTTACCTACAGGAGCCGTAGAGAACACACCTAGCGTATTTACAACCTGACGTTGCTCGGTGCCATACTCTGTGTTGAACGTCAGACCAGCGGTTTGCTCACCCAACGGACGGGTTACCATGGTTGTGGAGCCGCCTCCGTCCAAGTTCATGCCTTTCCAGACACCTACACTGGTCATAAAGGATTGCAGTTCAGTCAGCGACATCCCGCTGCTGTTACTGTTTTTCTCCGCTGCGATGATGTAGACATACCGACCATCCTGGGAGTATCCTACTGCCGTTCTTGCACGAATGCCACCAATGCCGGAAGATGCGATATCACGGGAAAAGGAAGCTGCCTTGCCACCGTTTACCAAAATGGTGTGACCGCCAATCATCATCTCCAGGTTACTCGGATCAACCGATTGCCCGGTTGTTTTGGCTTTTAACTTGTAATCCGCATCCAAGGTTTGGCCAACGGATAGATGGCTCATGATCCATGTCGCCGCTGTTCCATGCGCACGCAAAATGTACCCATCCTTCGGCACCGTCATGTTTAGCGCTTTTTTATCCGAGATTTGGGTAATTACTCCGTTCTGCACGAGAACCTCTGTTGGCGTTGTGGAAGGATCATTTGGTCGTTTGCTCGATGTCCATGCCGGTGTATAAATATACATCGAGTTGGCATGACTATACTTCACCGCACCCGACTCTACCGTATAATCCTCTTTATTTATCCCACGCAAAGCAAAGGTTGAACCATCCTGTGCCTTCACTGTTCCGTCAAAAGAATACTCGTCAATCATCGGCTTGCCATCCTTGGTCACCGTGAGGGCATACATGCCCGACAGCTCAGAAGGTGTGGAGACCAGCACGCCATCGGAGACCTGTCCACCAATTGGCGAGAGTTCCCCGGATACATTGAAGTAATCGCCATTTACAGCAGCTACTGCACCGTTTTCCTTGGCCATGGCACCTGTGCTCTGTTTACTGTTCAGATTACCGCCCTTGCCTGTCATTACATCCAGCTTCACATACGGGTTCTGCAGATCCACCTGGACTACATCCGCCAATACGTTGACCTTGGAACCGGAACGTGTTGTTGTATATCTGTATTTCATGAGCTTCGCACCCGAAGTCAGAATTTCTTCACTCAACTTGCTTGTATTCGTAGATGCTGCAGCGGCCACCGATTGCCACGAAGTGCCTGACCACATCTGCCCGCCTGCGCTCATCACCGGTGCAATCCAGATCACACCCGCCAGCGTCACAATCGCCCATTTCTTCACCTTACTGCCCTTAACGTCTTCCAGCTGTTTCTCATGTTTCCCCAGCATGTCTGAAACGTCTCTCCCATCTTGTATATCAATCTTAGACATCACGAACACTGCCAAGTAGGCAGCCGATAGCGAGATCTCTAGTATACTCTTCTATTAATAGACTGCTTTTTGTGGAAAAAGTTACGCCCCCAGCCAAGATTGAGGTATATATTGGTTAAATGACTTGTCACAAATAATCGTTTCTGGACCTAACAAAAATCCATGTATTGGTTGGTAATCTTGATAAATGAATGATAGTTCTTAAAATCTTCCATAGTGAGAATCTAGGTAATGTTCAAAAAGGTTCCCGTTCCTATATAAGGATACTTCTTTTTCCCTTTATCTAATTGTAAGGGAATTACAAATAGCTTAATAGATATGTATATTTCAATAAAAAATCACCCCATAGTTGGACTTTTTAAGTAAGTCCACACTATAGGGTACAATTATTACAACATTTCATATTCTCTGACATTTTGGAAGACTTTTATGAACTGTACAAGCCCTAGTATGTTCAGTGATTCAACAATTTTTCTCTCCACCAAACATAAAGATCATTTAACATGTTTATATTTCCAACATCACTTAAAGCCCTTGCCGCACATACATCCACGACTCGAATTGGATTTAGTCGTATCTTCCCTGTCCCAGCCAGTAAGGGTTGATTAACATCAACATGATTCCGTGGTTTATTAATTACCGTCCATTTCAATTTACTGGATGAATGTATCAATACACTGCTAAAATAAATTCCAATATCTATTATTTGAGTTTCTGTATCTCTACTAAACTTTAATACATTTTGTTCTACTTCAGGTCTCATCCAATCCGGTACTAGATCCAATTCTTCATTTATTTCTTCTATCGTCATTTTTTTCTGTTCAATTCTAGGAATAAACCATTCCCACAGAGAAATCAAAGAATCTTGACTGAAATCCAGCTGTACATGAGAACCAGATAATTCAACATTTTCCTGTAATAATTCAATTCTTTGCGGGATGATCGAAAGGAACCATTCATAATATTCCTCTGCTTCAGTTTTCGACATCACCGAAAAAGGAGTAAATTCAAAAGGCACCTCAATAGTTGGATACAATATTTCCACCTCACCATTACATTGATTCTAATTCTACATAGATTTCATTTAACTCCATGATTAGTTGTTTAAACAACTTATTATTCTCGTCAGAGTCAATATTCTTAAAATTAGTTTTTCCCAGAAAGGCCATATAGACACTCATCAACTTTTCTTGAATTCTGTTCTCCTCTTCTCTAAAAAGATCCATATCAAAAAAATTGTCAATCCTGACTATCTCTGATTTTGGAAAGCCCTTATTTTCTATAGAAGCTTCCAATACTTCTACTACGTAAGTTGCTTCATATACAAAATTACTTTCATTAGCCATATTACACCCCATTTGTAACAGAATCAGAAGGAAGGAACTAATTAGTTTAGTTGTCAAACTACCTTCTCCTTTTTTTGGTTTTAAAGTTGAATTCAGGCGGGTACAAGTGATTCGCATCCACATAATTTTCTGCCTGTCTAGTTGTCATTGACACAGTTTTACCATTACCATAATCCAAATAGAACTCGTAGAATATCTTCCCTTTATCGAAAAATTCAATATCCATATATAAATCACCTTCTACAATTATTCCTTTTATTGTTCGATACTGCGCTCCCCTAACAAGCTTTCCATTTACAGATTGATATTTTGTCAGTTGTTCTTCTGCATCTTCATAGTACCCGTCAGTATCACCGTAAGGAACATCTCGTCTGGCCTTTAATTCCCACATTTGACCGTTTGATGTTACTATATCTACCCAATAATGCTTATTAGGCCACCATGCAATTTCTTGTTCTATATGATATTCCAAAGTTGTGCTCAAGCCTGTTTTTAAATGTATTGCTTTTGCTGTATGAATTTGGGCAATTTCATGGAACGCTAAATATATTCGATTATCTCCATTAGCATTCAACACAGCATCGGATAATTGTAAATCTGTATATTTCGTTCCATCATTCCTACCATTCAAGAAGTCCTTCAAGAAGCCGTTTAAGAGATTTTTTGGCATGTGCCCACTAGGGTCCACGTACTTCAACGGGTTATTGTTTACATACGAATACAAATTCAAACTCAGTGGATCGTTCAGTTCACCTTCGTACGTATCCTCACCAATGAATCGACCCATGCCTGGATCGTACCATCGGGCTCGCAAATACTGTAACCCTATCGTTTCATCCCAATACTCGCCAGCATAACGAAGTATATTCGGTACGGTTTGTTCGGTCGTTGATGGCCCACCCCAGATATCATACGTATACTGGTTCAATACTTGACCGGCATCATCCACGAGTCCAACCACGTCTCCGTGACCGTTGAATTGGTAGTATTCCAGCTTGCCTGTTTGCTTGTCCTGACGTGCCCACAGTTGTCCATACAAATCATAGATGTAAGCATAAGTCAATTCTGCTTTTCCAGAAGTTACACTGGCCTCAGCCATGAGTTTGGCTTCTTCATCGTAGTAATAACGAATCGTTTGGTCGCCTTCCGTACGTTCATACAACAGTCCATCTCCATTATAGCTGTAGGTTACCGTTTTGCCTTCACCCGTTGCTTTAATCAGACGATTCTGGCTGTCATACGTATACTGTGCATCCTTTAGACCGTATATCTTACCACTTCCGGTACTGTACCGGTTACCATTCGGGTCATAAGTATACGTTTCTTTTTGTGTGCCCGTTTCGGTCTGAATCCGGCTCAATTCATCGTATGTGTATTGATCGGTTTCCCCGTTCTGTGTACGAGACGTGATGTTTTTATTACCATCATATTCATAGGCGAACTGTTGCACCGCAGATGTCCCTTGAGAGATCGTGATTCCCGACAGGTCATAGCCATTGAACTGGTAGCTTGTGCTGAGACCCTTGCCAAACGACAATTTCTCCAGCAAGCTATTGGACGCATAACTGAATGTCATACGATCCACAGGCGTCGTCCCCGATGCTGCGAGTGCGTAATCAAGTCGTGTCCCATCCGGGAACGTCATTCCGTTCAGCACCCCATCTGCTGCACGATAACTGTACGTGGTCTTTCCATAATCATCAGTCATCGATGTTCTGCGGCCGATCTCGTCGTAGTAATCGCATCACCACCTGCTTTTTGGACATCAAATGTCCGATAGGGTACACCATATGTAGGGTTGCAGTAACTTTGCCTTTAACTTGAGACGACGTAAGAAAGAGCTTACATGCTTTAACAAAAAAAAGAACACCTCAAGAAATGAGCTTCCTTGAAGTGTCCCTATTAATTTATAGATATCCTAACTTGTCCAAAACCCGCTTCAACATGACTGCTGCCTGTGCACGAGTTGCATTTCCCTGAGGTTCAAATGTTCTGGCTGTCATGCCTTGAATGATTCCCTCCTGCACCGCTTTGGCAACAGAATCCTTGGACTGGATTTTGTTGCTGTCCTTGAACTTGGATAGAGTGGTAGCAGCCGAAGATTGAAGAGAGACTGTTTTCCCACCGTAGTTCATCGCACGTACCATCATAAGTGCCATCTGCTCACGCGTAATGGGGCGATCCGGCTTAAAGGTACCATCAGTATTTCCTGTAATGATTCCCGCTTCAGCAGCAGCACCGATATAGGCACTTGTCACACTACCGCTGCGAACGTCCTGGAAACGACTTGCTGCGGTAGGTTCTCCATTCAGTCCAAGGCCTCTAGCGACCAATTCAGCAAATTCCGCACGTGAAATGTTCTCATTCGGTCTATAGAAGGATCCATTGGGGGCACTAATAATCCATTTTGCAGAGAGCTCTTTAATGACTGCACTAGCCCAATGTGATGCCGTATCCTGATAGTTTACAGTACGGGTGACCGGAGCTACCGTCTGATTGCCATTTATCTGGCCTTTTATAACCATACCCCCAGCCGTACTTTTAAACGAACTAGGTACGTTGGATAACATAAGCGTAACCGGATCGATATAAGTATATACGGATGTGGCAGTAGGCGTATTTGCAGGTAATTTCATAGACAACTGGCTTTTGAGATCAAGTTCCATACGCTGATTATTGTTTCCATTAAAAGCAAACAGATATACATCCGTATTATTACCTAGCTTCTGTGCGCCCGAGTTAATAAGCATTCCATCCAATGTACCTGACGCAAGCACGGGTACCGTCTCAAGTTGCACGTAGAAGGATGGCTCGCGCACACCTGTTGATGCTCCAGTGGTTCCTACACTTCGACTCATAGCGGTTAAATCCAGATTGGAAAGAGGAACAGTCCAAAGACGATCACCATATTTCACACCAATGCTACCTGTGCGATAGCTTGCCGCAATCTGTGTCAGTGCATTCAACGGGAATCCAACATACGCAGAAGATTCACTATCGGGAATCTCAAACACAATAGGCTCCATCGTCTTACCGACCGCCGATGCGTATTCAAAGGTCTGGATTAGCTTGGTCGCATCCACATTGAATTGACGAGTAGAGCGATTATTACGTGACATCGCAGACTCGGCAGAAGCCGTATTATTGTTCATCACAAGTAAAGACTGACCATAGCTCGATGCATCTAGTTCTGTTAACCAGGCTGGAAGGCTGTTCGTCTGGCTACTGGTAGAACTATTGTTTGTCTGTTGCAACGTAAGTGGTCCAAATGCCGCTACAGTGACATTCGACGCATCCCTTAACGGCACTGCCCCAGGTACATAACTCACCGTTCCCGTCTGAGTAGCTGTCGATGTTACTGCTGAAGTATCCACTTTCAACGTCACCACAGAGCCAGAAGCTGAAGCAGACAATACAGTTGTGTTTGAATTACCAATCACTACACTGAACTGAGATGCTGTTAGTGCAGCCTGGGACTGGATTGAATCACGGAAATTAATCTGAACCGTGTCTCCCTGAAGCGTAGCCGACAGGATTTTGCCATTTCCATATGTGTACGTTACTGGAGTCAGATTGAGATATCCTGCTGGGTTATTGTTCAGATCCGTTAATCGCAATGCTCCAGGTACATATGATAACGATATATTTTGTGTATCCTTCACCGCTGAAGCCAGCGTTAACGTGACCAGATCATTTTCGATCTCAGAATCATTAACGAAGACTGGCTTACCATCGACCAGAACAGAATATTGGCTGTTGAGCGGTTTATTCGTCGTGTTCATTGGTTCATTGTAACGCATCCATAACTTGTTACCACTCACCTCAGCACTCTTAAACTCAGGTGGTTTGGTATCAATTGAATTGCGGACATAGAAGCCGCTGAATCCAGCAAGAGCCTGTCCACGTGTATCTTTTACGGGCCATGAACCTGGCGTGTATGCAACCCGAACGACCTCACCATCCGTAATTGACCGACTAAGATTCAATGTAACCACAGAGCTGCCATTGATTGATATGCTATTGATGCCTACAGCCGACTGATCCGCAGTTACACTGAATTGTCTTGCTGCATCACTTGAAGTGATATATACCGTCTCAGGATAGTACAACGTCATTGTACTGTAATACACGTTACCTTCTCGCGGCTTGGACATAACAGAATCTAAACCGTTCTCCACATCTCTTGCGCCAAAAGCAGCCGCAGCATTGGAAGACTGATCTGTAAGACGATTACCTGTAGTACCGGGTGCATATGCGATCCGCACAACCTGTCCTACCGCTACACCCGTATCCAAGACAACATATACACTGTCACCTGAGATATAAGTGGAGCTGACATTCCTCTTTTCACCATTTACAGTTACAGCATAAGTACTACTCAGCGAATTAGTGCTGTACAGCCACTCATCATACGTCAGGCGAATGGTGTTATTGCTATGCATCTTAGCATTTTTCAACACAGGTGCAGTTGTATCTGCACTTAATGTTTTAAAGGCCCATGATGTAGACCCATTAAGACCTGTAAATGTATTTCCTGTTTTATCACGAAACGTATTGGCTGGAATGTCTACCACATAATTTGTATTGCTATCCAATGCGCTCGCAGGTGTAATCAGCAATTGTCTATTGTTTGAACTATTAATGGCTGTCTTGGATGCAACGGTTGCTCCATTTGATTTTTTGAGCGTTACATTCTGAATGTAATTCGGATCAAGTTCTTTGTTGAACGTAACTGTTAAATTTCCCGTTAATGGTGCATTGGTAGTACCGTTTGCGGGAGATACAGTAGATACCATAAGGGACGTCGGATCGGATATGATATTGAATCCCCAAACATTTCCACTAATTGCACTGATATCATTCTCATTGCTATCCCGCAAATAACCTTCTGGCATTACGATGTAATATGTAGTGTTGTTGTTCCAGTTATTCGTGGGAACGATCGTAATCGTATTGGTTCCAAAACCTGTAATTCGAGGTGCTCCTGCGTTTACTGGAATCTGCTCAAATACAGTACCACCAACTCTTCCCTGATAAATAAAGAGATTCCCTCTACCTGGGGTTACCGGCTTATCGAACGTCATTACTACCTTAGTTGAAAGGGATACCATTGCTGCGTTATCAGGAACTCTACTCACAAGGGAAGTTGAGCCTAGCCCCAGAGTACTGAAGGTCCACTCTTTGTTAGTCAGTCCCGGAAATGCAGTGTTGTCCGCGTAAACAAATGATTTATTATCTATCTCTACGTAGTATGTTGCTCCCGGTAGAGTCTTGCCCAGTGTAATCGTCACTCGTAGGCCAGTAGCTGGTACAGGTGTGTTGTCTCCCGCATCCGGTGTCGTAGGATCTGTAATCGGTGGTGTGGGATCAATCACGACTTGTTCACTGGATACCAGCACCGAACCCATCGTTGTATTGTCATCCAAACGTTTAATCAAGATTGAACTTTGTGTACCCGGTGCCTTCTGAACAGGTTTATCAAAATCAATAACGAATGGTACTGAACTATCGATATTCGTTCCTTTCACCGCAGGAACAGTATTCGTTATTCCATTTGCACTTAATGCGTGTGCAGCATATGCTCCCTGTTCGACTCCACTCCAACCCGTAAGCCATCCTTGAGCCGTCAGCATAACAATTAAGATTCCGAGCATGCCTTTTCTTGCAATTCTCTTCAATTCCACTGATCTTCCCCCTTATCTGCATTTCTTCTCCTGTCTGATGTACAGACCTCATTATGTATTTCGGTTAGAGAAGGGATTTCGTTTAGTTATTTGGGGATATATTCCATAATTTTTCCTTTGTCCATGACAAGCAGTGAAATCGATGGAAGCACAAAAAAGCCCTTAATTCCTTATCGGAATCAAGGGCTTCATTACTATTGCACCTAACTTACAGACCTGCTTGAGTTTTCAAAAGGTCTACTTTGTCCACTTGCTCCCAAGGTACATCCAAGTCTGTACGGCCGAAGTGACCGTAAGCAGCAGTTTGTTTGTAGATTGGGCGACGCAGATCCAGCATACGGATGATGCCAGCCGGACGAAGATCGAAGTTGTTACGCACAAGCTCAACCAATTTCTCTTCGCTGACTTTGCCAGTTCCGTATGTATCCACGTTGATCGATACTGGGTTGGCTACACCAATCGCGTAAGCAAGCTGGATTTCCACTTTGTCTGCAAGTCCTGCAGCTACAAGGTTTTTCGCTACGTAACGTGCCGCATATGCTGCAGAGCGGTCTACTTTAGTTGGATCTTTACCAGAGAACGCACCACCGCCGTGACGTGCATAACCGCCGTAGGTATCTACGATGATTTTACGTCCAGTAAGGCCTGCATCTCCCTGAGGTCCGCCAATAACGAAACGTCCTGTTGGGTTGATGAAATATTTAGTCTGCTCATCCAGCAATTCAGCTGGAACGACAGGCAAGATTACATGTTCTTTGATGTCTTTTTGGATCTGTTCCAGTGTAGTCTCTTCAGCGTGCTGAGTAGACACAACGATTGTATCCACACGTACCGGCTTGTCACCGTCGTATTCAATCGTTACTTGCGTTTTACCATCCGGACGAAGATATTCCAACGTACCATTCTTACGCACTTCCGCCAGACGGCGTGCGATACGGTGGGACAGTGCGATTGGCAAAGGCATGAGTTCCGGTGTTTCGTTCGTTGCAAAACCGAACATCAGACCTTGGTCACCTGCACCAATGTTTTCTGTTTCACGAGCGACTTGTTCCGGGTCACGGTTCTCAAGCGCTGCGTTAACGCCTTGGGCAATATCAGCAGACTGCTCATTCAGAGAAGTCAGAACTGCACAAGTGTTATAATCAAAACCGAACTTGGCACGTGTGTAGCCAATATCCTTAATTGTATTACGAACGATGGACGGAATGTCCACGTATTCAGAAGCTGAACTGATTTCACCGATGACAAGCACTAAGCCTGTGGCTACGGAAACTTCGCAAGCTACGCGAGCATTGGGATCGTTCGCCAGGAACGCGTCCAATACGGCGTCTGAGATCTGATCGCAGATTTTATCCGGATGTCCTTCAGTTACAGACTCCGATGTAAATAGATGCCGGCCTTTAACAGACATGAAGTTTCAACCTCCCATAACTAGTAGTATGGCGATTGCCCGAACAAAACATGACAGCGATTCGTTCACTGTACCCTCGAAGCTTTCCATAATGGAATAAGGACGCAGAGTCCGCAGTACCGAAGATAAGGATTTTTCAGGTAATTGCCTCAAACGAAAATCAACCTTTCCCTAGTGGAAAAGGTTGCATACCTCAAGTGCCATCTTAACGTATTTGTCAAGACGTGTCAAACGAAATGGGGTAAGGAAAATGCCCTATAAGTGCTGCTCTGCCTGACGAATTAGCCTCTTGGTGATCTCTCCACCAACGGATCCATTCTCGCGGGAAGTCAGATGTCCCCACCCTTTATATTGCCCATAGGAGTGATCACTCACTTCACCCAGCTCAGATCCAAATTCTGTATCCGCACCAGCCAAACCTCGGCCACCATAACCCACATTGAGACCAAACTCTGCAGCAATCTCATACTTCATCTGATCCAGCATTTGACGACTTTCGGGGACCACTTTGCGATTGCTTCTAGCCATGGTTCCTGCACCTCCATTAAATGATTATCAACAGTTATAGAGTGAGCAGGAACAAGGTTGGCTAGCCGTATTAATGTTTGTTAGAACTGGGTAATCTGAGCAAATGAAATGTATGACGAATGAATAATTCCTTTAACAGCTACAAATCCTATTTCAGAGTATATCCACCACGAACCATTACGGTTAGGCTGTATTTGTTTCCTTCCAATACCGTGATCCCCCGTCCATCCCTTGGAAAAGAGAGCAGGTGATTGATCGGCGCTGCCTGCCCATTCGTCAGGTCAATCCCGTCCGTCAGATCAGCTACACCATTCGTACCCTCACTGACGATTACAGCTTTGCCGCTACGTACAATGAACTCCGCGCCAGACTTGCCGATCAGCTGTTGACCCGGCTTCACCGTTACGATCTCAACGGCATCAGAAGCGCCTGAGACCAGTGGAGGAAGTGAAGTGTCTCCACCTGTGCTACCGGAGTTCCCGGTTCCTGTAGAGCCAGTATTGTTACCATTTCCTGCATTGCTGTCCGTTCCTGTATTGGTACTACCGTTTCCAGTCGGGATCTTACCGCCCAAAGCCTGTTGGATCTGCTGATCTACGTAACTCTTCGTTACAACCGGATCGTCTGCTGTGCCTGGCTGGCTTGTTCCTGCACCAATGGCAGTATTGCTGTATACCGACCCAACCCACACGCCAACACCAATGGCGAGCGCAGCAAGGGATACTTTCATATAAGGTTTCATGTGAATCATTTTCCTCCTCTGGTAATCTATTAACTTTAACTATAGAGAAAAAATAGACATGCGACAAGCAAAACCTCGCTTCCGCAGATGTGGAAGCGAGGTCTTAGCTTTAAAATATCTTAATTTGCGTACAAATTACCGATTGTTATTGGGATTATTAGAACCCTCTTCCGGGAACTCCGGGATGATCGGTTCTTCTTTAGGCAGTTTGGATACATCGTAACTATAGCCTTGTTCTGCAAGACGAATTCGTTGACCTTCGAAAACATCATACAAGGCTACGCGATATGAGCCACCACGTATTTTATCAAATACCGTATCATCAATACTCCAGTTCAGCGTCTGGTTAATGCCTGTTTTCAGATCAGTTCCTGGTGTGATCTCTTTATCAAACACTTTACCTGACCCATCGGTTAGAGATAGAATGAGCTTGTGTCCGTATTCTCCACTATCCACAGCTTCCTCCTGTGTTAAGGAGTAGATCATCTCAATCTGTACTGCCGTTCCACCTGTAAGGTAAGCTTTGATATTGCTGCCCGAGAATTTGAACGGATACAAGTCTATGTCATTCAGAGAAGATAGAACAGATAATGATTTCGGCTGTACTTCAAATGACATGGCATTAACATAAGCCGTTGCCTCACCTTCACCGGTGACAAACTTGTTGTCAGCAACCCCTTCACCTACAATCAGACGCATATCAGATAATGTTTTTACACTCTTCGGCACTTTGGCCCAGAACGTAACGATACTCTTCTGACCTGGTCCCGGTACACGGTTTGCCTGCTTGGCTGTTGCTTTGTAGTATTGACCATCTGCTGTTTTGTAGTATCCTACCAACTTCGCAAGGCCACTTTGACGCAGAGACTTATTCGTCATCTCGAATTCGGTATATACAATATCGGACGAAGATCCCGGATACACATAGGTTCTGCGTATGCCCAGTTCTGTTTCTTTGTCTGCAGTTCCTTGAGTATAGGTTTTTCCTTCGCCTACATAAGAGAGGGGCTGAATTAAACCGGACGTACTCAGGGTAATCCAATCATTCTTTTCTTCCTCACTTACTTTCTCCTGCAAAGTTAATTCCAGACGGCTCATGTTGAGTTCAGATGGAATCTTCGTCAAGAGATAAGCTTCGGTGACCATGCCAGAACCAAGCAACTTGCCCCCTTGCGCGCTAATCAGCTTCGTATCTCCATCAATTCTAGCGGAATCAATCGTGAACATCGCTTCCAGCTCAGGCAATTGGACCGTTTTGGCTGATGCATTACGGATGGTGACCTTGGCAGCAATAATATCACTGTCTGTCCAAGGAAGCCGTTGCAAGGAGCCAACAGATACACCGAATGTACCTTTACTATTTTTAATTACCGTTTCCGTTGTAAGTCCATCTCCACTTGTTACGGATTCAGGAATAGCATAGATGCCAACCGGATAGGAGAACTCAAAGCCACTCGTGCCTCCGCCAGACGTCTCCCCTTCTTTGCTCTCATCTTTGGTTGTAGGTGTCATGGCATATAGTTTGATCTTGCTGGTATCCCCATCTCCTTGAATCGTAGTGATCAGCTTGATCGTTTTAGTCGCACCTGGCTTCAACTTCAGATCATCCAGTGCCTTCGTCTCAATGGGATAGGAAGTACCATCTTCTGTACGGATCTCTAATGCGTATTTGGGAACCTTAACTTCTTTCTTACCTTGGTTTTTAATGACCCACTGCATCGTTAGATCAAACTCTTCATCCTCACCACGGACACGTGCAGATTCCAAAAGAGTCGATACAGGTTGTCCATCAATCGAGATGATATTCGGTTGATTCGCTGCTACGTTTACATTGGTTTGGCTAGCTTCAGGAAGCTGTAATGCAGCCACTGGCAGAGCAGTCTTCTCTTCACCTTGTTCTTCCACAAGAAGTAATTCGGACTTTTCCAGTTTCAATGCTGTAGGCAATGAAGCCATTAAATTTAACGTTTTGTTGGCCTGTGCCTGAATGCTGACACTTGTACTATCCTTATCCGGAGTCAACGGATAATTCGTACCACCTGGTGTACGTAGAATCCACTTAATGTTTGGATTATCCAACAGCTTGTAACTGATATTATTCAGGTTTACGCCGACTTTGACGTATTGCTTCTTATTCTCACCTGGATACACTTTAATACCAGAGACTTTAACCTTGACGGCTGAATCACTCAAACGAACCGTCTTCGTTTTACCTACAGGTGTAGTGATGCTATATGATGCGGGAACATTGAATTTCCCCAGCGTGCTTTCATAATTCGGTTTACTGAAATCCCATTTTACAATCAGGAAGTTCAGATCACTTAATTTCACTTCACGTCCAACCTTCATAACGTATGTGAGATCCACCGTGGAACCCGGTGATACCGTCTTTTTCTCCTGATCCTTAGCGATCAGCTTTGGAGAGAAGCTTGTTCCACCTTTTGTTTTCACTTTGCTCCAATAATCGAGCATCATCATTGGTGTGCTGTCATTATTTTTATACGTCAATGTATACGTCACCGTATTCCCGTCGTCTTGCGACAAGATATTGACGTCGGTTAACTTCACGGTACTCCGTGCAGTTACTTTGACCGCAGGTACCTTAGCCAGGGTATGTACGACTTTATTCGTAGGTGTAGTCTGTTGCTTCTTTGTTGTTGCACTGTTATTGGTAGCAGGTTTACCTGAGTTAGCTGGTGTACTTGCGGCAGCTACTAAGCCTCCACTTGAACTGATGAATAACATACTAGTTATCAAAGTCGTTATGACCTTTTTATGATCCACTTCCAAACCTCCCATAAGTTGCTTGTTGCTATATAGTATAAACGTTTTGGGGGGGAAGAAAGTTACGATGTTGTTGGTTTTTCACTTATGATCACCTGTTTTTAAATGTTCTTATAAGTATAAGTATTGTTCTATAAAAAAAAGGTCGAGGATATCCTCGACCTTTTTTTAAATGATAATATCTTATTGAAGATTCAATGCGAAGCTTACATTCTTAACAGAACCACCATCAGCAATACTGAACTGAACGTTTTTATTGTTAAGAGATGCTTTAGTAGCTGTACGAGTATTTACCTCAAGTACAGAAACACCTGCAACTGTATTCAATGTTGCGCTGTAAGTTTCAGAACCAATAACCACTTTGTAATCTACAGCTTGAACACCAGTTGGATAATTAACAGCTTTATTAAGTGTAAGTTTCAACTCACCATTTGCTACTGCTGCTCCACCAGTGAAGGTAAATGGAGAACCCGTTACAGCACCATCTGCTACAGGAGCAGTATATGTGCCACTAACTTCAGCTTCGTAAGGTAGAGTATCAATACCATTGATTGCATCTACAATTTGTTGAGCTGTAGTTGCACCGTTAGTAACAATAGTAGTAGAATTTGCTGCTACTGGAACTGATGCGTTAGAATCTTCTGACCAAGTTACGTCACTCAAAGAAGTAACGCCTGCAGTTTTAGCAGTCAGTTTAATACCATTAACAGGAGAAGTTGTTGCTTTTTTCGCTGCTTCAGAAGCTGTAAATGTAGTAGCAGTTAATTTAACATCTTCAACAGTACTTCCAGTAGGAGCTGCTACTGTGAATGGACCAGCATTAACAGCCTTAGTTGTGCTACCTGCTGCAACCAAAAACTTAGCGTCTTTAATTTCTACAGATACTGGTTTTTTGTCGAACGCTTCAGCCAGTTCAACTGTAACTTTATTATTAGCAATTCCTGTTACTTTATAATCTGTTCCTGCTTGAAGCGGAGGTGTGTTATCAGTTGTAAGATCTCTTACAATTAAATCACCTGTTACATCAGAAGCAGTAGTTGCGGAAGCAACATTATTGTAGAAAGTGATAACGAACTCCTGAGCGCCAGCATTATTCACAGTTCTTACTTTTGAAACCTCATCTACTCTAGGTGCAACTGCATTGCTAACATTAACAGTTGTGTTACTTGGCAAATTCAATTTAGTGTTGGAATAAGTCTCGATAGAGCTGTTAGCAAACACTGTAATTGCAGCGCCATTATTCACATCAGTAGAAGATTTCAAAGTAACAACATTATCATTAATGCTTACGGAAGACGGATATTGACCATTAATTTGGAAGTCACCGATATTTGCATTAGCAATAACATTATTGAAAGTCAATTCAAAAGTTCTGGAATCTTTTTGAACAGTACCAGTCCATTGAACCTGATTATTAGCAGCTGTTTCCAGTGGGGTTCTGTTCAAAGCTACTACTTGACCTGTTTTAGATCTCAAACCAGTAACATTCACTTCTTGAACGGAACCAGTAGGGCCAAATGTAACTGGTGTTCCATCAATGTTTTCAGGGAATGTAAGCACTACGGACTTACCGCCATTTACAGGGTTGACAGTTACTTCATTAGGAATAGAGATGAAGTTAGCATCAGCACCTGCTTTTTGGAACTTGATGTAGTAGTTAGATTTTGCTTGAACTGTAGCAAGATCCATTTCACGACCAAAGTTCAAAGTGAGCTTTTTATTAGTTTGGTTATAATCTGTGAAAACAATAGTTGGGTTAGCAGTATCATTTGCTACAAAAGTACCATTGTATTCAACAAGAGTATTTTTCAAAGCAGTAGTATCTTGAACATCAGCAACTTTCAAGTTGTACGTACCACTGGACAGCGGGTTAAAGAAATTCACGTAGAAGATTTTACCAGATGCATCAGCTGGTGTTACACTTTCTACAGGAATTACATCATTACCTTTTTTAACAGTGTAGTACTTCTTATCAGATGCAGTAACAGCTTTGTCAAAACGCACTGTTACAGTTTTGTTACCACGATCACCAAATGTAGTTTCAACTACTTGTGGACGAACCAAGTCAACAGTTGCATTGATTTTATGTTCTTTCACAGCGTTAGCGTTACCGGAATAGTCTTTCACTTCTACGAACAAAGTGGACTCATATCCTGGCAGACGGTTATCTGTGTTGAATACAACTTCATAAACGTTAGAAGCGACTTGAGTTACTGTACCTGTTTTGTTAGAAGAACCAGATTTCCAGTAGAAGCTGTCGTTAGTTACAGAAGCTGGATCGATCTCTTCATCGAAAGTTACAGTTACTTTTTCCAAAGTAGCGGAAATTTCAGTCACTTTAGGACCTTCAGTATCAGCTGCTACAGTGAAATCAGTAGTTGCTGCCAAAGATTTCAGACCAGCGAAGTCTTCAATCATGGAAGTTGTCAATTTGTGAGCACCTTCAGAAATTGTTCCTGTGTAGTCACGCAAAATCACTTCACGTTGGTTAGCACCTGGAGTTACAGATCCAACAAAAGCTTTATCATCCAATTGGAAGTTGCTGCTTGATGGAGCTACAACTGGCTCAGAGAAAGTCACTTTGATAACTTTAGTTCCCAGAGCTTTAACTTCTGTTACTGTAGGCAGTACATTGTCAGCAGATGTGAAGGAAACTTCACCTTGTGGCAATACAGTACCAGTAGAAGATTTCACGTTTTTAACAACTACTTTGTAAGTTGTTCCTTGCGTGAATTTGCTGGATTCGTTCAACAACAAACGAGCTGTTTTACCGTCAGCCAACAAAGTGATGGATTTGATTCCTTTAGAGTTGTTATCCACAGAGTAGTTGTTTTTGTCAGTTGCAGTAGCTTTGTCTACTTTACCGTCAAAAGCAACGTCTACTTCTTTCAAGTTAACAGAAGAAGCGGATTGTACTTTAGTTGCAGCTTCTACAACATAAGTAACTTTTTCAGTGAAAGATTTTTCTTTGTAAGTAAATTTCACTTCAGTTTCTTTGTTAGCTTCAAGAGCTTTATCCAAAGTAACTTTTACAGTTTCGCCGTCACTGATTGTGAAAGTAACGACTTTACCGCCTTCACTTACTTCATATTTAGTAACTTTCAAGCTTTGTGCTTCGTCAATTGCGTAAGCAGCGCCTACAAGCAATTCACGGGAAGCGTTAGCTGTGAAGTTAGTGTTTGCATCAACCAGACCAGCGTTGATTGCTGCTTGAACATAACCTTTAGCCCAAGCTGGAGCAGTGTTGTTTGTTTCAGCTGGGATTTCAAGATCCAATGCACGAGTCAGGATTGTAGCCATCTCGGACACAGTCACTTTACCGTTGAAGTCGAAGATTTTCTTCTCAACGTTTTTACCTTCCATGATACCAGCAGCAGTTACTGCTTCGATGTAAGGTACAGCCCAGTTTTTAGCTGTGTAGTTTTTGTCAGTGTAAGAAAGAGTTCCAGTGATCTCTTTCAGACCCAGCAATTTAGTGATAACTTTTGCAAACTCAGCGCGAGTCATGTCTTTGTCAAGACCTGCTGTACCATCCGGATAACCGTTGAAGATACCTTTTGCTTTCAATGCATCAAACTGTTGTTGCGGGGAAACTGCTGTGTCACCGAATGCTACAGATGCAAACATTGAGAATGCCATTGCTGTAGACAATGCTACGGATAAAATTTTCTTCATAACCTTTTTTTCTCCTCCTTGGGCGTTCATAACATTTGAATTTTCTTTTTTAATAGGGTCGCTCGTATTCCTCATATATTGTTGCACCCCCTTTCCAGAGTTGTGAGCAAGTTAATATAAATGATGTCTGTGAGCATATCACAGAAACTTGTAAACTAGTTAATAAAGCAGAATCACACGTAAATAGAGTAGTTTCCTAATCCTACCTTACGTATTATACAATGGGTCTCTCGTGCCGTAAAGCAATTTTTTCTAAAAAATAGACAAGATTCTTCACGAGGTCATTCTTGGTAACAGGCCCAATGTTTTCGACTCTACACTTTAAACGCAGTAGATTTCAAAAAGTTGCGGATTGCACAAAAAAAGTTTTGATTTTTTTTATGTATAGGTACAGTGCGGGTATTGAAGCCATTCAAAACCTTTTCAAACCGTTGATACAGCAGCGAATCTGGAATGGTGATCTCTGGTTTGTCTGTGCTACCAACGTTTATTTATACCCGCAACTTCACCCTAGGAAGCGACAAAATTCACAAAAAATAAAATAAAAAAGCACCCCTACTGGGATGCTTCTGGTGCAGTTCTGGAAATATAAGTTATTTAATCTTCATCGCGAGTTCAATAATTTGAGCACGCATATTTGGATCGCTGTTCAATCTCAGATACATATCGTCAATTGGTTGTCTGTTCTCACGGTACGTTTTCTCATGCTTCATCGTCGTGTGAGACCATTCAATCAACTCATTCTCAGCCAGAACCAGATTGTTATACGCATCATGGAAGCCAGTGGACTGTACAAGCCCTTCCATAACTTCCTGAGAGATCTCCTGAGTCTTGCGTGTATCTTCCAACTTTTTCTCCAGAATGACTGCCTGCTTCTCAAACTGTGTCTTTGCCTTCATGTAGCCCAGCTGGGCTTTCGAATAAATCGGTTTCATTAGCTAACTTCACCCTCTAGATCATTGTGTATTTACCGTTATTGTATCTTAAACTCTAGCAAATTACAAAAATAGTTATTGGTAAAAATTCTGTTCCTTCTATTATAAAAGTACTCTATGTCAATTCATTGACAGCCATGAAAAGGACCTGCCCCTTTAGAGTAAGGGACAGGTCCTTCCTAAATTGATTCGATATATCAAATGAACTAACTCAAGGTTTTAGGGAATAGACCTGTACTTTTCTTAAGCAGCTCTACAGCAATTTTAGCAGCTTCAGCACGAGTCATATTGCCTTTTGGATTGAATTGATATGAAGGTTTCTTAGCTCCTGGAACAGTCACAGGGCTTCCCTCCATGATCTTCGCTTTTGTCACTGCTTGTACAGCTGGACGAGCATAATACTCGATTGAAGATGAATCCAGGAATGACTTGCCTAGTGCTGAAGATAACTTGCTATCATTGGCCGCAAGTTTCGCGTTCATTGCACGCGCAATCATAACAGCCGCCTCTTCTCTGGAGACTGGTAATTGTGGCTGGAAGAATCCATCACTGCGTCCTTGTACAATCCCCACAAGCGCTGCTGTCTCAATGGCTTCATAACTCCAAATCTCAGCTCCAGTGCCTTTGCCTACGTCACTGAACGTTTGTTTGGTTGGATTTATCAATGGAATATTCATTCCCTTAACCAACAATGTTGCGAATTCCCCACGTGTTGTTTGATCATCTGCACCGAATGAATTACTCTTCAACGGCTTCATCAACCCTTTGGAATACATCGCATTGAGTACATTTCTTGCCCATGGATGATTCGTGATATCCGAATAACTTCTGCTCTGCTTCATGACTTTGTAATAACCAAATTCATCAAACGGTACAGTAATCGTATGCTTCTTCGTATCTACTTTACCACCAATGGATACCCAGTTACCTGGATTTGTTTTATCTGAGTATTTGTAAACCGTAATTGTAGACCCTACATCATCTACAATGGATGGATCATAATTCAATGTTAATGTTCCCCGCTGTGAAGGTGTTAGGATACGTTCTGCAGCATAGTTGGTAAATGTCCCTTCTACGCTATAAGGAGCTAGACCGTTTGTGCCAGGTTTGTATCCATTGTCACTTTTGTTACCTAGCTCTCCTAAGCCACCATTGATCCAGTAGATATCCGAAATCAGTACAAAATCACCTGTACTTAAAGTAGATGCGAAATTACCAGAAATCGTTGGAGACACTTGTATTGGTGTTTTTTGAACATTTGTACCTCTTTCATCCGAATCAACACCGATTGAATTTCCATAATCATTAATTCGCTCTACAATACCTTTTGCTGGTTCTGCAATACCAAACAAAAGTTTGTTGTTAGGATAAAATTTCGTGATTCCTATCGAGTTCTCCGACTGAAGAACTGTCCCTTTAGGGAAGGACAACGTTAATTCTTTATTGAACACGGTGTATTTATTGGCTACTTTAGGAGCCATATACTGCGAATCTGTTGTAACCGCACTGGTGTAATACACAGTTACCGTATCATTAGTAGTTCCACCATCACGAGTAATGCTAATCTTGATTTTGTTTTCTTTGTCGGCCTTCAATCCCACATAATCCAGTATGAAACGATTGTTATAGTCAGGCCGTTTAACCGCTGCTTCTTTACCAATAAGAACCTCAGTTGCTCCCTCTGCCTCGATATCGAACCGGACAAAGTTTTTATTTACGACAATTTGATTACCTACTGTTGGCTGAGGCGCAACAATTCGATAGGACGCAGGTTCACGGACAATCTCGATTCTCTGTGTAGAGCGGGCACCTGTACTATTAATTAATTCGAGTGTATAAACTTGGGTTCCCGGTGCATCGAACTTCAAACCGCGAATCCTCGCAATAAACTGATCTTCATTACCCGCAAAGTCAGAGCCAGTTGTTTCTCCTCCAACTGATCCACTGTTGATGATATCCAGAACCGGTGTTGTATTAACGGTTTTGCTGAAGATCACCTTTGATCCAGATGTCACATTAATGTTCTGTGCACCACTACCTCGGAATACCAAATCATATTCTTTTTCACTTGTTACGTATTTGTTATCTTTGAGCACAAAGTCTGGAGTGACGGCAAAGATTTTAGTCAGTTCATCTTCCGAATATGTCGATACTGTGTTTTTATCAAAAACACTTCTAGAGTCTTTTGGAATCAATGTAGGCATGAATGTAGAAATCGTTGAATTATTCGTATCCACTACATTAATTTTCAAAATCGTGGATATCGTTCTCGGTAGCCCACCCGCATCTTCTTCAATAGCCCGTATTTCGATAGTGTTCTCTCCATAATAGATAGGACCATTTCTCTGAATCGGAAGACTGAAGTTGAAGTCTTTAGTTTTAGGGAAAGCAAGAACTGGATCTTTCACCATACTTACATCTGTCGTTGCCTTTAATTGACCATTTACAATCAACTCAGCCTTGAGATCAGTCAAGGACTTAAAACCAAGTAGTTCACCTTTAAGAGTCAGGTTTTGTGTGCCTTTAGATGAGTCAAATGTATATGTTCTACCATTCTGCAGGCTCTCTACATAGATCGAACTGATTGTAGCATATGTCAGCTCAACAACTTTTGAGAGTTCTGGTGAAACATTAGTTCCAAATGAGAAGCGGATCTGTTGCTTACCGCTCGCAAGCTTCTTAATAACGTATACTTTTTGATTGGACTCTAAGCCACTAGCAGCCGGAGTGCCAGTATATTCTGTAATATCAAGCTCATTAGCCCCTGAAGGCAGATATACAGCTTTTAGCGTCTTTGTGATCGGTCTGCTGGACTCAACTAATACAAATACTTCATCATCCTGCAACATTGTTCCGTTAATTGGAACCTTGGAGTCGATAACTCCACCCTTGTAATTAGGTAGGTAGTAAATGTTAGTAATATCCTGTGCATCCGATGAATATACGTAATTCGCTGCATATTCTGCACTGAATGTTCCTTGGGTTACGTTAACTTTAAGGATTTGATTTTTTGCTATTATGGAACCATCAGGTGTTAAATCATAGGTTGGAATCCCTTGAAACTTAACCATTCTGTATTTCACAGATTTCCCATCGGGACCTGTAATTAGTTTCTCTTCAGTTACCGTAACATCATAATCGTCAAAGGTTGTTTTTCCTCCAGGCTGTATTGTTACTTTTCCGTCTGTAGCAAAATTATTACTACCTTCCTCATACGGAATCAATACTTCACCAGATAATGTTGCAGTTGTCTTATCTGGATCTGTGAACGTTGCCGGTTCGCTTCTGCTCAATACCGATTTCGTCTCACTACCGATATTTACATTAAGTTGAACGAACGGCTTAGTTTTATCAAAATAATAAACCACACGCTCTGTTTCGATCTGATTCGCTTCACTTACAATTTTGAACTTCAATATATTTTTTCCTGGCAACAATTTCATTTGTGCCGCAAAAAAGCTTCCATCTGGCCGTACAGGTGTATCAATGTCGTCCTTACCATTAACAGACACGATCACTTGAGTTGCATTCTTCACATTACCTTGAAAATCCACTCGTTCTGTATCAACTACAGTCTCTGTACCTTCATTCAGATTGTAAGCTACGCTACCTCCCTCAGCTGAAGGATCTGTGAAGAGCGTGAAATTTTCAATAAATGGGGCAGGATCATACAAAACATAGAATGTATCTGAGCTTTCCACAGTGCTCTGTCCTTGTGTCCCGATAAATGTAATTTTGTTAAATCCGGAAAACAAACCTACACTATTTGCTGTAAATCGATTGTTACCACTGTCAGTTATGGCAGTCGTAGTCGTACGTGTCTCATCAACTTTCCATTCTTGGACAGCTCCAGTTTGGGTAAGATTCAACTGCTCTACCTTCACTTTAAGCGATGTTCCATTAACCATAGCAAATGTGCCTGTTATCGTTAATGATGATGTCGGGCTTTTATACACATTATCCCGAGTGATAAACTCACCTTTGTTAGAAACCAACGAAAGTCTAGAGCTTTCACGAATCGTTCGATCGGATGGCGTAAAATAAGTCGTAAATGAATCCGCAGCCGAAGCAACGGACCCACCGAATAGACCTTGTGGGAACAATGAGAACACCATGGTGACCAACATGATCCAGACCAACGGCCGTTTCTTTTGTTGCATTAAATATCATCTCTCCTCTTTTTAAGTCAGTTACCTTTATATATCGGCAAAAGGTTCCAATTATTTAGTAAAAATCTCAAAATAAACAAAAAACCTTATCCACAAGGGATAAGGTTGGGTCTGGAATAATATTCAAGAATAGCTGTAACCATTACATTTATCTATTTATGATTTCGAACGGGTCTCCGGATTCAGCTTGACGCGCATACGCATCAGGAAGTTAATAACCGGTCTTCTCGTTTTGCTAACAAGCCCGATGACTTCTGCTCCCACCTGGAGGAAGAACATCATTATACAGATGACCACGAACGTCACCCAGTTCGCTTCAAACATGGCGGCGGAAGATTGGATAATTGCCAGAACTCCGAAGAATGCAGCAATTCCGTATATGATCAGTACCGTCTGACGGTGACTGAATCCAAGTTCACGCAAGCAGTGATGCAGGTGACCTTTATCCGGTGCGAAAATCGGTTTCCGTTGTACCGCACGACGGATAATCGCGAAGAAGGTATCCGAGAGCGGCACACCGATAATGATCAGCGGTGTAATAAAGGACACGATAGCAATTTGTTTGAATCCCAGCATGGACAGCATCGCCAGAGAGAAACCAAGGAATAGTGATCCGGTATCCCCCATGAAGATCTTGGCCGGGTGGAAGTTGAAGAACAGGAATCCAATGATGCTACCCAGCAACACAAGGCACATCAAAGCGATCATCATGTTACCCATCAGGAAGGACATCACGGCAATGGTACCAATTGCAATACCAGATACACCGGCTGCCAGACCATCCAGACCATCAATCAGGTTAATCGCATTGGTTACACCAACGATCCAGAAGATCGTCAGCGGAATGGATACCCAAGCTTCGAGTGAAGAGTAGGAATCCTGAAAAGGAATGTTAACGAAATCTACCCGGATATTAAATCCGAATACAACGACAGAAGCAGCAACGATCTGACCAAGCAGCTTCACTTTGGCCGATAGTTCAAACCGATCATCGAGTGCGCCGATCAGTACAATAATTGTTCCACCAATCAGAAACGCGCTGACAAAACTCATATCCCGAGTCGTGAACCATGCCGATACAAACGGAAGCAATGCAGCAACTGTAATAATAAAGGCCAGGAATATCCCCAGACCACCAAGACGAGGCATGATCCGTGTGTGTACTTTACGTGCATTCGGCGTATCCATTGCGCCAATGCGGACTGCGAACTTTTTGACAAGTGGTGTCAGGGCAAGAGCCAGTCCCATTGACACGATAAATCCAATGATAAAGATCGCTACCATTTGAACATTCGACCCCCAATTATAATACCTGTACGAAATTATAAATCCCCTGATCTCTTTTTATATATAAAAAATTATTTGTTAGTCACTTTTGATGAAAAATGCAATTTGCACCAGAACGGAGAGGGCAGAAATAACCTGTAGAAGCGAAGCGTTCGCCTTTATCGCGGGATTTCAACCTTGTAAAGGTGGATAAAAGAAATCCAGAGATAACAGCGATCAAAAGGTTATTCTGACATCGAAGTGGCCGTATGCAACAACTTCCGTTTTTCATGGAGTGGCACACATGTAATCCGGAATGAATTATACGCTCATCACACCCGAAAAGCCATCCTCAATTTATAGCAAAAACACGCATTTATCTCGCAATTACCTGTTTTTAACGGACTTTCGTCACGTTTTCTTTGTCACGCATCACCTTAACAGCGAATTTCGGAAGCGCAAGCATCCGTCCAGCCCGGCTTGGTTCACGCAATAAGCGATAAAACCACTCCAGTCTTAACTTTTGGAACAGGATAGGCGCACGTTTAGTTTTACCCGAAATCACATCAAAGCTTCCGCCAACGCCCATGGTTACGGGAACCTGCAGTGCATCTTTGTGCTTGTGAATCCACGGTTCTTGGGTGTCCGCCCCACGTGCTACAAACAACAGATCAGGTGCCGCTTCCCGAATGGAAGCGATGACCTGTTCATCCTCAGCCGGACCAAAATAACCGTCGCGATAACCCACAATTCGAATCGCCGGATATTGCTGTTGTAACCGAACTGCCGTTTCTTGAATCACCTCAGGGGTGGAACCCAGCAGATATACGCCCCATCGATAGTTTTCTCCAACACGCAGCAATTCATGTAAAAGCTCAAAACCCGGCACTCGCTCAGCTACAGGATCTCCACAATAGTTCGCAGCCCATACGACACCTGTTCCATCAGGAACAATCAATTCCGCAGCTTGCATAACTTCCATAATTGCGGGATTTTCCAATGCGGCCATAACCATAATGGGATTGGCTGTAATGACCTGATGTGGTGTCTGTTTGGACAGCACAGCTTCCTGTAGAACCTTTACCGTTTCTTTCATCGTCAGTTTGGAAAAAGGAATGCCGTAGATCGAAACGGTAGGTATTGATCCGGTCTGACTCATCTTTATCTCATCCTTTGCGGCCTAAATAGTTAATAATCTGCTGTGCAGGCACTCTGGCTTCCTGCTTCAGTTGGGTGATGCCTTCTTCATGTTCCTTCAACCACTGTGAACGTTGATCCAGCAGTCCAACAACAGTCTTGGCGAGTTTATCTCCATCGAGTGTATCCGTATTTCCTGCTGGTTCACTGTCCAGACGAAGCAGGAATTGATCAATTTTCGGATCATACGAGATACCCACCGGAGGCACATATTGCGAAGCTGCATAGATCAGACTGTGCAGACGCATACCGATGACGAGATCACACTTGCTGACTTCCTCCAGCATAAGCTGAGGGTCGGTCAGATCTTCTGTGATACTAATCTCGCTGCCTTTGCTGGTCACATCACCGAGCATTTCCATAAGGAATCGTGATGCCTGTTCATCCACTGGCAGATGAAATGGCAGAAAACGCAGGTGCACCGCTCTTTTGGAGCACAGCTTTTTCAATCCGGCGGCAATAGCCGTAAGTTCCTTCCGGTCTGACTCCCAAAAACGTACCGATACGCCGATCACAGGAAGCTTGGTATGTCCTCCAGTTGAAGGTTCCACTCGATTAGCTTGAGTAGTAGCATTAGCAGAGACAGCATCTGCGCTCCTCTCAACTTTTGTTTCAGGTAATGGCAAACCCATTACAGGGTCGGGTACAACATGGATCTGATTCCACTGTAACCCGAGCCCACGCAGGTAGTCTGCAGATTGTTCATCCCGAACGGATACATAGGTGCAGGCTTTGAAGACCGATTTGATCATCGGATTAAAAATTTTACGATTCACAGGGCCAATCCCCTGTGCATAGATAAACGTTGGTTTTTTCAGCCACTGGGCCAGCTTGATTACACCCAGATAATAAGGAATGGATTTCAGTCCAGTTGCATCCTGCAACAGACTTCCTCCGCCACTGATTAACCCGTCGCTCTCTTTGAGTGCTTCACGGACTTCCTTCAATTTCATACGATGCACGGAGCGCACACCGTACATGGCGGTTGTCGACTCGGGATCACCCGAGAGAACAATAGGTTCAATCGTTATGTTCGACCTTTGGCTTTCCTCTTCCAGCGCTGTCAAAATCGACTTTAGCACCGCTTCGTCTCCGCTATTGCGGAATCCGTAATACCCCGAGATGACTAACTTTTGAGAAGTGGTGACCATTTTTTCCAACATCCTTCCGCTACTTGCCACACACCCACAGCAATGATACCGAAGATTAAGCCAAGTCCCAGTCCCATCACTCCACGAATGAGTGACAATACAGCCGGCGTATGGATATGCGCGAACGTATCCACCATGGACAACTGTCCAATCGCTGCAATAATGAGCACAAAGATAACTTTACGATATTTTAAAGCGGCGAACACGCCAACGATAAATAGCGGGTGTCCCAGCATAAATTCTTTGAATCTCGGACGTACACCGAACGTATCTTCCAACGTGGTACGAAGGAACATCTCTAATGGTGTTACTGAACCCGAGTTGCCTGTACGGCTCAAATAATAGTATCCAACAACGGCAGCAACAAGTGCCAAAACAACCATTAACACATTAATTGGCATACGAAGCATTTCTTTAATTTTCTTAATAGAGAACGAACCCGAACCACGATAAAACACAATATAGATCGCTACCAGTGCCATAGGTGCAAAGTGCAACAGACTCACGCCGCGGAACTGGTTAATCACCAGACTGTACGTAATACTGTTAAGCAATGCGATGACAAAAGGTACCGCCAGGAATGACAGAATCGAAGTTCTTACATATAACACCAACGTTTGTTTCAAACGACGACCCGCAGATGCGTCGGGTTGACGCTGTTGCTGATAGTTCACTGTACGAACGGCCAGCACCATCGCTATGGTCGGCGCGGCGATTGCCACAAGTAAGGCAATTCCTTGCTCCAGCAGCGTTGGTTTCAAAAGAAACAATCCTGCACTGCCCACCAAAGCGACCACAAATGCGATCAAAGTCAGTAGTGGGATAAAATAAGAAACCATAAGTGCAATCATGGCAATTGCACCAACAAGAGCAACCAGCTTGGCATAACGCTGAATCGAAGAATCCTTAACTGTAAATGCTTCAGCTTGTCCTAACTCGAATCCATGCTTCGCCATGCGTTCTACCGCATGACCCGGCTCACCCAGACTATTGATCAGATTCTCAATTGGATCTGTAATCATAGCCTTTGCTGTATTCCGGCTTGGCGATGCATTCATATAGAGCATACGAATATTGCGATCCTTGGTTGCGAGAACAAAACGGTCAGCAATCGTGTCTACGTCCAGATTGGCATCTCCATCACTAAGCGAGTACAGACGCGTAACGTTGTAATCCGTTTTATATGCAAGGGTCTGGAATCCAGACTGCGGTTTCTTCAAGTTCTCAATGGCTGCAAGACCAATATTGTGCTTGTTCAGCAACTGTGCAAATTGGTCGAGACTTTTCATCTCTGCATTATCATTGTACCCTTTCACAGCATCACCATCAAACAAGATGCGCGTTACGCCATTCTGTTCGAAGAAGGTAAGCAAGCGCTCCATCGATTCCTGGCTGTATGGCACACTGTCCGAGATCCGCGGCAAAATGTAGAAACCTTTATCACGCAGCATCTTCACGGCAACCGGATCGGGCTGCAAAGGCTGCATGTTGGCATTCTCCGGAGGAGTCTGCAATATTAAGCCGCTACGACCTTCATATTCCCATGGTACTACCGGAATCTGCCGATCAGCGAACGTTTGTTCAATAATAGGGGTATACGTCTGTGCGTTTTCCTCTGATGTAAATAACACATACGTGTAATTTGCATTAGAAGGGATCACATCTTTGGTCAGGTTCGCGAGATCCTGGCCGTTATATACCATTAGTCGGCGTGTCTTTCTCAGCTCGTCCAATGTACTTTCGAACACAGCCATCGTTGTTACGCCTGCGTCTTTTAGACGAGTCAATTGTTCATTCATGAAATCTTGCGGATGTGCCTGATAGGCGGAAATATCCAGCAGACCTCGATAGTTGAAGACAAGCTCCACCTTTTTGGCAGAAGATTCTGTCTGCACCCGATCACTGATTACAGGGATGGACGCGACCAGACCGATAATAACGACGAGCCACAACCACTTCCGAGAAGCGTTATTCCAATAAAGCCATTTTTGACGCACTACATGTACCTCCTCAAGTGTTGGAACCAACTGCACGTTCAGCTCAAGTAATTCGTTCATTTAACATTTATACAATAGGTTACAAACAGCTTGTGTCAACAAGCCCTCTTATATGCTATATAGATTGAACTAAAGCATTATTTACACTCGCCACTTCGATGGCAGAACAACCTTCCGATCGCTGTTATCCCCCGATTTTTTTGATTCACTTTTAATAAAGGTGAAAATCGGGTGATAAAGGCGAAGCATATCCTTCCGATGTAGCTTTCTCTTAGAAAGCTTTTAGTTTCACTTCTTCAGGTTATTTCTGCCCTCTACGTTCTCGTGTAAATGTTCAGTTCAATTTATATAGATCCATCTGTAATATTATTTCAAAGAAAAACCCCTCCGCCAACCAACCTTACGGTGCGGAGAGGCCTTCTCATGTTCTTACTCATGTTGCATTTGTATTATTGTGCGTCTACACGCGACATCACTGTAGTCACCAGACGCTCGATCCAGCTTTCCGCATCTTCCAAATTCTCTCCACGCACGGCGAAGTATACTTTGATCTTCGGCTCTGTTCCTGAAGGACGCAAGCAGAACCATGAACCGTCTGCCAAAATGAACTTCAGTACGTCCGCCTTCGGAAGACCGTCCAGACCAAGGGAGTAGTCCAGTACATCTTGTACAGCAATTCCCGCTACTTCTTGTGGCGGATTGGAACGCCAGTCCGTCATTTTGGCTTGAATCTGAGCCACGCCGTCTTTGCCTTTCAGCGTACGGGACTCCAGCTTCTCCAAGAAATATCCGAATTGGTTGTACAGCTCTTGCAAGACATCATACAACGTCTTGCCTTGGCTCTTATAATACGCAGCTGCTTCAGCAATCAGCATCGAGGCAAGGACAGCATCCTTGTCACGGGCATAGTTACCGGAAAGGTAGCCATAACTCTCTTCATATCCGAACAAGAATGTATGACTGCCTGTTGCTTCGAACTGGTTCATTTTTTCACCAATATATTTGAAGCCCGTCAGTGTGTTCATCACTTCTGCACCGTAATGTTCAGCAATAACAGCACCCATCTCACTTGTTACGATTGTTTTGACAACCGCACCATTGCTTGGCAGTGTACCTGTCTCTTGCAGGCGACTGAGCAGGTAATGTACCATAATGGCACCAGACTGGTTACCGGACAAGACGAAATATTTGCCATCATTGTCTTTCACGACAGCACCCATACGGTCTGCATCCGGATCGGTTCCGATCAGAATGTCAGCGCCTACGGATTCTCCCAGCTTCATTGCAAGCGTAAACGCTTCGCGTTCTTCCGGGTTAGGGGATTTCACGGTAGAGAACTCAGCATCCGGCTGTTCCTGTTCAGCCACAATGTGCACTTGCTCGAATCCGATCTGCTCCAGTACGCGACGTACAGGGATGTTGCCTGTTCCGTGCAGCGGTGTGTAAACGATTTTGAAATCACGGCCTATGCCGGATTGGATCAGTTCGCGGCTCAGACTGCGGCTTGCTACGGTATCCACAAACGCTTGGTCTTGGTCTTCACCCAACCAGATCAGGAGCCCTTGAGCTTCTGCTTCTTCTTGCGTCAGTTTCTTCACATCAGCAAGGGAAGGCACTTCCTGGATGTACTGAATGACTTTTTCCGCTTCATCCGGTACCAATTGACCGCCCTCATGATTGTATACTTTGTAGCCGTTATATTCCGGTGGGTTATGGCTCGCTGTTACAACGATCCCTCCAGTTGCCTTCTGATGACGCACTGCGAATGACAGCTCAGGAGTTGAACGCAGGGATGGGAACAGCTTGGCTACAATGCCGTTTCCAGCCAGTACAAGCGCAGCATCCAGTGTGAATTCAGGTGAGAAATGACGGGAATCATGAGCAATGACAACAGAAGGTTTGCCTTCTTGGTCACCATGCTGCTCAAGCAAATAACGCGCAAATCCTTGCGTTGCCCGACCTACGGTGTAACGGTTCATCCGGTTACTTCCCGCACCAATGACTCCGCGTAATCCCCCTGTACCAAACTCCAGGTTTCTGTAAAAACGTTCCTCCAGCTCTTTCGGCTGATCCTGCAAGTCACGAAGCTCCTGTTTCGTTGCTTCATCAATCGAAGCATCCTCCAACCATTGCTGCAACGTCTCTGCTGCTGCTGTGCTTAACTGTTCCATTCCGATAAACCCCTTCCGTCTATATAAATTCAGGTGTGCTGAGTTACTTCAGCATCTTGCATCATTCGGCCCGACTACGTTCCTGCATGATGTAAATGCTCACGTATGTAATCAGCTTGGGTCAGACAGTGCAAACATGATCTCGCCTTCAGCGACCACTTTGTCGTTCACTCTGGCAGTTGCTTTACCTTTACCAATAGAACCCTTCAGACGTGTAATCTCCACTTCCAGAATCAACGTATCTCCGGGCACAACTTGTCCACGGAATCGGAAGTTGTCCAGTCCCGCCAAAAATCCGATTTTTCCTTTGTTGCCTTCCAAATTCAGAATGGCTACTGCACCAACTTGCGCCAGCGCTTCTGTAATCAGTACACCCGGCATTACCGGATACTCTGGGAAATGACCAATGAAGAAAGGTTCGTTAATGGTTACGTTTTTCAAACCAACGGCACGTTTGCCATCCTCAATCTCTAGAATCTTGTCCACCAGCAGAAACGGGGGGCGGTGCGGGATGATTTCTTGAATCTGTTTGATATCGAGCACAGTGTAATCTCCTCTCAGGATGTTTATATGAGCGTTCTTCATCATGGATTTTTCATGTGCGCATAGGTGACCGTTACGGTTACGGATCGTTCTTTCGATCGCTGTTGTTTCCTAATGTTTCTGAACTATTTTTCAGATGGATAACATTAGGAAACAAAGGCGAGCGCTTCGCTTCTTTCGAACGATTCCGTTCCCTTCACTGACTTTAGTGCGGACATGGAAAACCTGATTATGATCAAGTCGAAGCTCATATAAAAGGTTTTTAATTTTTAAATTTTGTATAAAAAGCATATTTTCGGTTAACACTAGTTATATCCTTCATGACTGCAGTAGTGAAGGTTAAGATAAGGGGTCTCTCTTCGCGATGACGAATGTCTTTCGCAGGGGAGGCCTCTTTTGTGACGTCAAACGTCATCCATCATTATACTGTTTTCAACGTCAAAAAGAAAACTCCTGCCTGCGCAGGAGTTTTCGCTTAACTCGTTACATTATGGAGCGAATACCAGATTATATACATGTTCCCATGTACTCCATTGCCATACGGAACCGATATCCTGTTTGCCCAGTACCACATATCCAGCTACCATTCCGCCAGTGAGGGCAAGAACAAGCAGGACCGGAACCAGGAACCATCTTGCGATGCGCCATCCACTCTTCTTCTTCTTCTTGACTTCCTTTTTCTCCGGCTTACTGTTCTGCTGCTGTGTTTCTGTCATCACATTCACCTTTTACGCTCTCATATTGTTGGCAAGACCCAACATGGAATCACTTGAAGTTAGCGCCTTTGCCGCCAACTGATATGTCCGCTGTCCTTGCATAAGCAAAGACATCTCCTGTGTCATATCAACATTGGATTGCTCCAGAAATCCTGGTCGGATCAAGGCAGCTGCTTGACGTGTAGCTGCATTAGCGCCAAATACATCATCTTCGGTTAATCCCGCATCCAGACCAAACAGGTTATCCGCAAACTGCACCAGCCCCTCAGGACGTTCAATGTCTACCACTTGCAGCTGTGCTCCAATGGTTGCGTTTGCCGCATTACCGCGTCGGATTAACAGGTTGCCATTTTCATCAAAAGCAACTTTGCTATTATTCGGTGCCGTAATACGATTGCCTTGACGATCCAGGGCAAAGTGGCCTTCGCCATTGACCATCACCATCATATCAGGTGAATTCGGAGTAGGCTTAGGTCTTGTATCAGGTACAAAATGAAATGCACCCTGACGTGTCCACATTTTCTCCCCATTCGCTTCAACTGCAAACATCGCATTTCCTTCAATGGCCAGATCGGTCGGAAGACCAGTCTCGTTCAAGGGGCCTTGAGACATATCCTTCGTTACATCTGCCAAACGAGCACCAAAACCGAGGTTATATCCCATCGGTGTGGAACGTCCATCCAGTTTGTACTTGTCCGGTTGTTGTTGAACCCGGGTCAGCACATCCTCGAATGCCGCCTGCTTGCTCTTATAGCCTGCCGTATTCACGTTGGCAATATTATCGGAAATGACATCCAGACGCTGCTGTATGGCAGTCATGGAAACCTTGGCACTAATCATGGAATTATTCATTGGTGGTATACCCTCCCTTGTGTCCTGTCCACCCTCCCAAACCCTCCCTAGTAGGGAGGGCCCCAGATGGCGCTGCCCTCTGGACTCCCGAAACAGGCGGATTAGGTAAGTGGGGTACGATCTTGCTAAGTGGCGGTGGTGTGTGTGCGCCGCGACTGCCCGACTATGATTCCCGCCATCGTTTCACATGGCTGAATCATAGTCGGGCACGCTCTTTATGCGGCGTGTAGCTCCGCGGGGTCTCTTCCTTGCTTTGCTCCGCAAAGGACTGTCGAGACCATCGCTGCGCTCAGGTACTGCCACGCATTCCTCGCATAGGCTCGGTTGCGTCTAGGCTCTTGCGCTCCGCGGGGTCTCTCCTTGCTTTGCTCCGCAAAGGACTGTCGAGACCGTCGCTGCGCTCAGGTACTGCTACGCATTCCTCGCATAGGCTCGGATGCGTTTGGTTTGCGCTTCGCGTGAGCCTCTCTGCTTTGCTACGCAAAGGGCGTTTGGCTCTCCGCTGCGAGGTTATATTTAAACGTCGGCGTTATACACGCCCGACTTCATTGACGGCTTTATCCAGACTGCGGTCGTAGAATTGTACGATCTTCTGGTTTGCTTCATACGCACGGAATGCGGCGTTCATATCAACCGTTGCCTGTGAGGCATCAACATTGGAACCTTCCAGGTATCCCTGACGGATCTGCACATTATCATCAGCTGCCATCATCCGGGACGTTGCCCCGTTTGCATCGCTAAGACTAAAATTGCCATTACCTTGACGAACCAATTGATTCGGCTGGTCAATGACACTAATGCCAAGAGTAACCCCTGTTGGTGTACCTGTTGCTGCATCCACGAGACGACCTTGCTCATCCACTTTAAATTGCTCTACGGAACCTGTCAACACTACGGGTTGTCCATTATTATCCAACACTTGTGAACCTGTTGAACTCAGCAATTGTCCCGTTCCTGTGATCTCGAAGTGACCATCGCGTGTATATCCGGTGTTACCTTCTGCATCCTGAACTGTAAAATACGCCTGAGGCTGGTAAGTCACCGTGCCGTCGGCCCGTACAAATTTGCCTGATGCGTCAAACGGGACAGGTTGTCCAGTCTGCGGATCATTGACAGTCATATTGGATGAAATGGAAAAATCATTTTTCTGCCCAGTCTCCATAATGGTCCCCTGCAAATTCATGGACAAACTTTCTTCCGCGAACACCCCCGTGTTCAGCTTGCCCAGCCGCTTTGTTGGAAGATTTGCATCTCCGCCTACCAAAGTAATGAGCATTTCCGGGAAGGAACGGCTTACGCTGTTCACCTGTTTATATCCCGTGGTGTTCATATTTACGATATTCTGTGTTGCTGTGTCATGGCGGCGTTGTTGCGTAATCATTCCCGCAGTAGCGGTGTACAGACCTCTTAACATGAATTAACCCCTCTCCTCAAGCGCTTGACCTGCATCACAGGTTGGCTGCTTGTCCGTTCTGCTTTCCGAGCATGGCGAACCTTTGCTATTTATATCGGCAGATTAGAACTTTTTCTTAACCACCTGATCCAAATTATTAAGCATTATGCCTGTCCCCTTCACGACACAGTGCATTGGATCTTCCGCAACCCATACCGGTACATGCAATTCATTGGACAAAAGCTCGTCCAGTCCGTTCAGCAATGCACCTCCGCCAGTCAATACAACACCACGGTCGATAATGTCCGCTGACAATTCAGGCGGTGTACGTTCCAATACCGATTTGGCTGCCACGATGATGGATTGTACGGAATCCCAAAGCGCTTCCTGTACTTCATTTCCCGATATCGTTACGGTAACAGGAAGGCCGGATACCATATCGCGTCCGCGAATGTCCATCTCTGTTTGATGTCCACCCGGATGTACGGTACCAATCGCAATTTTGATGTCTTCAGCGGTCCGTTCACCGATCATGAGCTTGTACTTGGCTTTGATAAACTTGATAATGGCTTCGTCGAACTTGTCCCCTGCGACTTTAATAGAAGAGGCGGTGACCACGTCGCCCATAGAAAGGACTGCAACGTCAGTCGTACCGCCGCCGATATCCACGACCATATTGCCGCTCGGCTGAAAAATATCCATTCCCGCACCGATCGCTGCCGCTTTCGGCTCTTCTTCCAGAAACACTTCTTTGGCACCACTGCGTTCTGCCGCCTCACGGATGGCCTTCTGCTCCACGGAAGTAATGTTCGTTGGTGCACAGATCAGAATTCGAGGGTGGCTGTACCAGCTTCTTGCACCCACACGATTAATGAAATGTCTGAGCATCGCTTCTGTAATCTCGAAATCCGCAATAACGCCGTCACGCAGCGGTCTAATGGCAACAATGTTACCTGGAGTACGCCCCACCATACGACGCGCTTCTTCCCCAACAGCAAGGACACGCTTCGTATCTCTTTCAATGGTCACGACGGAAGGTTCATCGAGGACAACCCCACTTCCTTTCACGTGAATAAGCACGTTGGCCGTGCCAAGATCAATACCGATATCCTTGCTAAACATAAAAGAGCCCCCAAAGTGATATTATTTGGTCAGCGTATCCTGTGAAAAAGAGTCCCTTATCACGTCACCGCTCGTTCGACAAAGTGCAACATATATATGTAAAAATCGGGCTGATAAGATGTCATAATTCGATCCTGTACCAGCATTTAACATATCATACTTCAGGGGAGGGATTCAATGCATGTGTGAGCTTTTTGGCCTACGTCTTTGTGAAGATGCTTACGATTTGGCGGAAGCCAACACCTCACGTTTCTTGCCACTCGTTTTTTTGTATTTAATTTTGGTCGCTTCACCGCCCCGCAAATGGCGGATGGACTTGTGATACTCCAAAATGTGTTTCACCTGGTCAGCAAGATCAGGGTTGATTTCCGGCAGACGCTCCGTCAGATCCTTATGCACAGTACTCTTTGACACGCCGAATTCTTTGGCTATGGTACGGACCGTATTCCTCGTCTCAACAATGCAGCGACCAATTTTGATGGTCCGTTCCTTGATGTAATCGTGCACGCTCCCGCCTCCCTACTGTGTGGATAGTTTGGTACATTATATGAGGAGCATGCCTATATATTCGCGGTTTAGAGGTGTGACAAGCTTCGAAGGTCCCATTATTTTCTGAAAAGCACAAAAAGAGCAGAGGTTTAACCCCCTGCCCGTCATGTTGCTGCGGTAAAATTCATTTATTTTTCCGGAAGATATCCTTGAGGGTTAACCGGCTGTCCGTCTTCGTACACTTCAAAGTGAAGATGGTTGCCAAGCGTTTTACCCAATTCATTGACGCCAGCGGATGCAATCGCATCTCCCTGTTTCACTTCGTCGTCCTGTTTCACTTTGACGTCTGCCAAGCTTTGGTACACCGTCTTCAGGTTATCGCTATGTGTGATTTCCACAACTTGACCTGTGAGCGGATTTTGCTCAACCCGGGTAACTTTACCGGCGAGTGCTGCTTTGACTTCAAACGATTTGTTATCCCCACGTGCCAGATCCACACCCGTGTTCGGGATGAATGTATCATTGTACTGCACCATTGCCGCTTCATGTTCCTCGGTTGAAGCTTCGCTATCATAGAAAGGTTTCACTACCGAAATTTCGGACGGTACCGCTACCGGCCATACAAAATTCTCCGACTTTGCAACAACTTCCACACTTTCTTCTTCTCCACCTACTGCTGTTCCTTCTGTACCCGCCGATGCACCTGTTTCTACTACCCCGCTAGAAGGGTCCGAGTTTAGCGTTTTGTCGCCTGTGCCCTGATAGACCCACACTAAGGTTAGTATAATGCCTGCTGCTGCGATGTAGGCTGCCGGGAAGACCCAGCGTTTGGACATTGCTCTTTTCCATGAAGAGGGCTGGCTAGCCGGTACTCCTTGAGTTGTTTTAGGAGTTTCTTCTTGGTTTGTTTTTTTGTTTTGTTCATTCATGTTAATCACCTCAGTAACAAGTGTTACCGGGTGCAACTCTTTTATACACGCGCGACTCTAATTATTTTCACGGAGGTTTCAGAGAGTGCTATATATGTGAAGGGTGAGTGGTTAGTGCGTGCGCCGCTTCGGGGCCAGAAAACCTTTCGACCGCTGGTTACTACCAGATTTCTTCTATCACCTTCTTCAAAGGTGAAATCCGATAGTAAAGGCGGACACTTTGCTTCTACAGGTCTTTTCTGTCCCCTGCGCTCCCCATACGCTAGCACTCTCCTCATATATAGCCGAATCTCGAAAGCTCCGGAATGGGTGGTTGGTAGACTGGTCTGGATTGGATGTAGAGGCCAATCCTTCTATGAAGTGCATTTATCGGTGAGAGAAAGGATATAGTATGTGACTGGATAATGCAGATTTAAACCGCCCAGGTTCTTTGAAAGTGAGATGTGAGATTAGAGATAGACAAGGCACGCCAATACTGACTGTTCCATCTAACATCTAGATTTGAAAGAAGCTAAATCATGAATGGTTACAGTATAGTTAGAAGTTGCTTGGTAGACAGGGAACATAAATCAATTTTTTAACCTTAGGGCTTGGAAACTTGATTTCAACGTTCTGGTTCTGGTTCGGCTTGCTTATTGCGAATGAGCATGTAGTGAATGGCAGTATCCTCCATTTTGTTAATGATTAGATTATAAAATATTTCTAACGAACTCAGACGGCCTTATTGGCGGGGAAATCGCGGCTTAGAAATTCTAACGAACCGTAGACACGCTAATTACTCTTTTGGGCGCTATTATCGGATCAGTTCGGTGGTATGTCGTGATATAACGTGTCTGAGATTCGTTAGAATTTCCATTCGTTGTAATATCGCCTGATAAGGCCTCCCAGGTTCGTTAGCGTGCAACTGCTCTCATTCACATACATTTGCATACATTCGCACATACTCCTACTCATTCGAATTATTTCGCTTTATCCATCCGTGTTCATCTCTCCTACTTCGATGCAAGCATCTTGGATGCCTGTCCGAATGAAATGCCGGTATAGTAGTGTTTGAGAATCTGGGTGGCCGTGTGTCCCTCCTGTGCCATGCCGTTTGCTCCCCATTGGCTCATGCCAACCCCATGACCGTAACCGTACGTTGTAATCTGGATTTCGTCACCTGTGGTCTTCCAACTGAACTGGCTGGATCTTAATCCAAGCAGTTTACGAACCTCGGGTCCGCTGAATGTCTCACCCGCGATCTGCATTTCCTTAATCCGATGTCCTTTGGTTGTAGACAATACTTCCATCCACGATCCACCCTTCTGAGCGGTAACGGGAATGGCATCCAAGTTTAACTTCTGCAGAATATCATTACGCTTCATGGTGACGGTCTGTTTGAATCCTGGTGCCAGGTTTTTGTCCCACGGACTGTCTACACTTTGCAGATACGGTACGGCGTTCCCCCATACATCCTCAGCATTCTCGGTATACCCATTACTTGTGGAAAAAAAGGATGCGGTGATTGCCTTGCCCTGATATGTCATCACCGTATCTCGACTTTCGCGTACAGCCTGTTGTAGCTTCTCCCATTCCTTCGCCTTCCCTAGACGCGTCCAATCCGATTCCACCTGATCTGGCGGAATAAACACCTGATGGCTGACCGTATCCGTCACATCCGCCGCACCTGATGGAACACCGCTTGTATCACTCGCAGCTAACCTACGCACGATAAATGTACGAGCTGCTATTGCCTGCGCCTTTAACGCCTCCAGTCTGAATTCCGCAGGCATCTCAGCTGCCACCACCCCGGTAACATAGTCTTCCAATGGCAGATTCATCGTTGTGCCCGTTGCAGACAGGTATACGCGCACTTTAGGTTCAGGGTACGTAACAGGAACGGCTGGCGCAGGAGCTGGGGTTCTTGTACTGCTTGAATCTGTTGGAGCAGGGATCGGCTTTGGTGATTCGCTTGTCCGCGGCCATACCAGAATTACCGGAATCAGTAACGCCATTGCCAATAAGGCAGATACAGCGGTAGCAGGTTGCCATCGCGTCGTATTACGTCCCCATCGGGGTTTTCGTCCAAATGTCCGCATTCGGCGACGCTTCACTCGGCGGAACTGGTCCAGCTCAATAACAGGTATATGAATATGCTCGGTTGTCTGTCGGTTCAGTTCATCTGCCGACACCCGTCCTGGATTGGATAATCTTGCAGGCTGTGATGGAACAGTCCTCAGGTTCAATGGGGCAGGCTTGTCTTTTTCCACTCCAGAAACGATATTTCCCTCCGGCTCTTGCATACCTGGACGAGGGACAAGGGGTACCTTTACCTGTACACGAGCTTCTTTCATTCGAATATAACCCTCCGTTATCTATGGCCGGTCATGTGCCGGTCGTGTTGTTCAAATCCATAGTTTAGGTTATGAGCTGGCTTGATCTGATAGAACCTGATTTGAGAGAAACGAGGCCCTTTTCGTTCTGCTCAATTTCTTGTTTTCTTTTGCTATGTACATCTTAGAAACGTTGATCTGTCGCTGAATACCAGTGTTAGCTGGTACCGACACCCTATATAAAGTATGCTCTTTCATTTGGTTCAGAATCGATACAGAATACGATGTTATGCTATACAAGTTAGGACCAGCTATTAATAGAATCAGGTATCAAATATCTCGTTGTCTTCTTAAAAGTAAACACAAAAAAAGCCAAGCCAGATGGCTTAGCTTTATCATTTTTGACAATTACGTTCCATCGCATTCATAATCTACACAACCGCGTGACTTATAATAGAGGGACCATATTTTTTCTATTCAATCCAGTGTTAAGCCAAAGTTGGTTGCACCTTAAACATCGGTACTTCTTTCTCCACTTTTTCACTAGGTGCTTTGGTTGCTTCCAGCTTAGGCTCATCAACCGAGATCCGATAGATGTCAGCGCCAAGTCCGTTAAGCTTCTCAGCGAGATGTACATAGCCACGGTCGATGTGATGAACACCGCCCACTTCCGTTGTACCTTCAGCAACAAGACCTGCAATAATGAGTGCGGCACCCGCACGCAGATCGGTAGCCGTTACTTTGGCACCCTTCAGTTTGGCATTACCTGTGACGATGGACGAACGTCCTTCGACTTTGATCTCCGCATTCATCAATTGGAATTCATCCACATGCATGAATCGGTTTTCAAAAACAGTCTCTGTCACGACACTTGTTCCTTCAGATGCAAGCAAAAGTGCCATCATCTGGGATTGCATATCGGTCGGGAATCCTGGGTATGGTAATGTTTTTACATCCACAGCTTTAAGAGGGCGATCTGCGATTACACGCACGCCATTCTCATCCGGTTGGATTGTAACACCCATCTCTTCAAGCTTCGCGATAACGGAGCCTAAATGATCAGAGATTGCACCTTCAATGTACACGTCACCACCAGAAATTGCAGCAGCAGCCATATACGTACCAGCTTCTACCCGATCCGGAATAACGGTGTGTGTAACACCTGTCAGTTTCTCCACACCTTCAATGCGGATCACTCCAGTACCAGCACCACGTACGATGGCACCCATTCCATTCAGGAAGTTGGCAAGATCCACAATCTCAGGTTCTTTTGCCGCGTTCTCCAGAACAGTTACACCTTCGGCCAATGTTGCAGCCATCATAATATTTTGAGTGGCACCTACGGAAGCCACATCCAGATAAATTTTCGCGCCACGCAACCGACCTTGGCTACGAGCTTCGATATAACCTTGGCCCAAGCTGATCTCTGCGCCCATGGCTTCAAAACCTTTCAAATGCTGATCAATAGGCCGTGTACCGATGGCACATCCACCAGGAAGTGAGATTCTTGTATGACCCATACGAGTCAACAAAGGCCCCATGACCAGGAAAGACGCCCGCATTTTACTTACCCATTCATACGGGGCTTCACAGGAAGTAAGTTTCTCCGCATTTACGGTAATCACTTCGTCCCGGTATGTAACTCCCGCTCCCAGCGATTCCAACACCTTGTTAATCGTCATCACATCGTCTAGAGGAGGCGCGTCAATAATAACGCTTTGTCCTTCTTCCCCTAAGAGAGAGGCAGCGATGATCGGAAGAACAGAATTTTTAGCGCCGCTAACTTTGACACTTCCGGTCAACCTTTTGCCACCGCGGACGATAAATTTGCTCATCATGGTTCCCTCCGCGCTTTTATTCCCTTTTCTTCATTCCGGAATACGTAAGCCCCACTATGCTAGAAAGGACTGTTGCTGTGTGTGGAATTTCGACATATTCTGGCATATTGCCACAGATGTCTGTTCAGAAAAGAATTGGTTTTTATAATCCATATCAATGATACCATGTGCCGTGCATCTTGCTATTCAGCATGTAAAAATCAGTGTCTTACAAGCCAGCAGAGCATCAGAACAGACAGAGTGGGATGGTTATTAGCCGGCATGAACCGGATATCCCGTTTATAACTACAAAATAAGTGAACAATTGTGAATTCCCTAACTTCCATCATAACATTGTTGAATTGTACGATACAAGCATTTTTACATAAAACATCTCAAATTCATCCAATTTTACGTCACATTTTTTTCTTAATTTCTTTACCGACAACTCATACTCTAATTGTTAACACAATTAATCGATGTTATTCGACAATGAGCAGCTTGAAGAACCTAACAGATGATTAACCAACCATCTCAACATTAAAACAAATTACGCAACATTTGAGTCCAGGACAAGTAGTCAATGACAAAGCCAGCAACGGCATGCCCCAAAATGATGGCGAGCAACAAATGCAACAGTCTTCCCTGAGCACCTCGTGGTTGCCTGATGATTAAATCCAGTTTGAGATTTGTCAAAGCCCACCAAGACAACGCTATACATAACAGGGAGACGATGATTGAGACCAAGCCGTTCGTGCTTAACGCCTGGTTCACCTGATTCGTCAGATCAGTATCCATATATTCTTTACCTCCACATTTGTTGCAGCGATCAGCATATCATATGCCCGGCACCCATAACTTGTTAGTATACTGGAATGTCTTAAGCACAACATACTGAGCGTACTGTCAGATTTACTCCTGCCAGGCAGGAATCTCCTGATGCCCAATCACCGAGCAGCAACAATGCGGCTGTGCATGACTATGGAATCTACTACGCAGCTTCCTGCTTCTGCTGACTCTATGGAATATAGGCTCTTTCATCATACATTGTCAATTACATTGATTTCCACTTCTAAAATATTTTAATTTTAAAATGCCGGGATTTTGTGACTAAAACGACATAAAAGAGCGCTATTTCGATATCGATTCTGTCATTTCCTCGGAAATAATTTAAATTTACTCATGAAAAAAATGGTTCTCTTAGTGGTAAATGCGCCCACTACTTTAGTCCTACATTCTATTCAAATAATCATAATCGGTGAATATTTTGCTTAAAATACTTCTGTTTACTGAAGGGATAGGATGGATTTGTGGTCAGCCCTTTTGATATATTCAATAAAACAATTCTATCAAACAAACTCAAAAAGCCCGGCAGACTAAGCCGCCAGGCTTCCAAGAATCGTTTATTTGCCGAACACATTAATCCGGTTAACCGCTTTTTGCAGCGCAATCTCTGCACGACGGTGATCAAAGTGGTCCTGATTGCTTTGGCTTGCAAGCCGACGTTCTGCCCGCTCTTTCGCCGCACGCGCACGATCCACATCAATGCTTTCCGGGAATTCAGCACTCTCTGCGAGTACAACAACCTTATCTTTACGAACTTCGATAAACCCGCCACCGATAGCAACTCGTTTATTTTCTTTTCCGTTATGGATATAGATTGGTGCAATCTGCAAAGGTGTAACCATAGGAATATGACCTGGCAGAATGCCCAGTTCCCCTTCAATACCACGAGCCGTAATGCTATTCACCTGTTCTGAATAGACCAAACGCTCGGGTGTTACGATTTCCAACAAAAAGGTGCTCAATTCCATCCCTCCTGAAATATCCGAAGGATAGCCCGCTTCATAAGGACAATCCTGGATTCAGACTAAACCAGTGTTTTGGCTTTCTCCACTGCCTCTTCAATTGTACCAACAAAGAGGAAAGCTGCTTCCGGAAGATCATCATACTTACCTTCGAGAATCTCTTTAAAGCTGCGCACCGTTTCTTTAACTGGAACGTATTTACCCGGAATACCGTTAAATGCTTCAGCAACGTGGAAAGGCTGGGACAAGAAACGTTGGATTTTACGAGCACGGTATACAAGCGCTCTATCTTCTTCACTCAACTCGTCCATACCCAGGATTGCAATGATATCTTGCAATTCATTGTAACGTGCCAAGATACGTTTAACGCCTTGAGCTACGCTGTAGTGTTCTTCACCTACAACTTCAGGGGACAAGATCCGGGAGCTGGAAGCTAGTGGATCTACCGCAGGGTAGATACCCATCTCGGAAATTTTACGCTCCAAGTTCGTCGTTGCATCCAAGTGGGCAAACGTCGTTGCAGGAGCCGGGTCAGTGTAGTCATCCGCAGGCACGTAGATGGCCTGGATGGATGTTACAGAACCTTTTTTCGTTGAAGTGATGCGCTCTTGCAATTGACCCATTTCTGTTGCCAGCGTAGGTTGGTAACCTACCGCGGAAGGCATACGTCCAAGCAAGGCAGATACTTCTGAACCAGCTTGGGTGAAACGGAAGATGTTATCGATAAAGAGCAACACGTCACGGCCTTCTTCATCACGGAAGTATTCCGCCATCGTCAGACCTGTGAGGGCTACACGAAGACGTGCGCCTGGAGGCTCGTTCATTTGTCCGAAGACCATTGCTGTTTTGTTGATAACGCCGGAATCACTCATCTCGTGATACAAGTCATTACCTTCACGTGTACGCTCACCAACACCCGCGAATACGGAGATACCGCCGTGCTCTTGTGCGATGTTATTGATCAATTCCTGAATGGTTACCGTCTTACCTACACCGGCACCACCGAAGAGGCCGATTTTACCACCTTTAGCGTAAGGTGCGAGCAAGTCGATAACTTTGATTCCTGTCTCCAGCATTTCTGCTTGGGTAGTCAGTTCATCAAATGCAGGTGCTGAACGGTGAATCGGGTTCTTGTGCTCAGCAGCTACGGCACCGCCAGTATCAATTGCTTCGCCGAGTACGTTAAATACACGACCCAGTGTTGCTTCTCCGACGGGTACAGAGATTGGTGCTCCTGTATCTAAAGCTTCCATACCACGAACAAGTCCATCCGTGGAGGACATCGCAATACAACGTACTCGGTTGTCACCCAGATGTTTCGAAGCTTCGAGTGTAAGGTTTACACTAACGCCGCTCTCACTTACTGTAGTGATCGTAATGGCATTGAGGATTTCCGGCAGACCGCCGCGATCAAACTCGACGTCAACAACCGGACCCATGATGCTCACAACGCGTCCTTTGTTCATCTTAACGTTCCCCTCCTACAAGCCTGCTACTTTTGCAAAAATAATGTACCGTTCGTTTATCTTTGCTCTGCAAGCCTTCATTAATAAAAAAACGGTTAGCCTTGTGCTGCGTTGGCACCTGCCACAATTTCCGTAATCTCCTGCGTAATCGCCGCTTGACGGGCACGGTTATAGGTCAATGACAAGTCGTTAATGAGTTTGGATGCATTTTTGGTTGCATTACCCATTGCTGTCATTTTCGCCCCCAGCTCACTTGCCTTACCGTTCAGAAGTGCACCATAGATCAGCGTTTCCGCGTAACGCGGAAGCAAGACCTCCAGTACAGCTTCAGCAGACGGCTCGTATTCGTAGCTTGCCGTTGGTCCTTCCGCAGCAGTTACCTCAGGTGTTTCCATCGGAAGAAGTTTTTCTACCGTAGGAATCTGGGTCAACGCATTCACAAAGCGGTTATAACAAATGTACAATTCATCAAATTCAGCCAGTTCAAACCCATGAACAGCTTCGTGTGCGATGGATTTGATGTCTGCAAATGAAGGCGAATCCGACAGATCCGTTGTTGTGGATGCCATCGCAATTTCACGACGTCTGAAGTAATCGCGTCCTTTACGTCCAATGACGAACAATTCGTAGTCATCTTGGGAGTTGTGGCGCTCTTTGAGCGTCTGATTAACCTGACGCAAAACGTTCGCATTGTATCCACCTGCAAGACCACGGTCCGATGTAATGATCAGGTAAGCTGTCTTTTTGACCGGACGGCTCTCCAGCATCGGATGCTGTATACCTTGCGTGCTTGATGCAATACTAGCTACAACTTCTTTCAGCTTCTCCGAATACGGACGGGCTGCTTCCGCTTTTTCCTGCGCTTTACGCAGTTTTGCAGCAGCTACCATCTCCATTGCTTTGGTGATCTGCTTGGTGCTTTGTACGCTTTTAATTTGCCGCTTAATTTCGCGCATGCCTTTTGCCATGATTTCACCACCTCAAAACTTTGACGGGGTCAAAGTTACTTCGTAAGCATCACCACTAGTTTTGACAAAGTCAAAACTACATCGTAAGCATCATCTTTTTTGACAGAGTCAAAGTATTACATGCAGACATGCGGAATCGGTTAGACAACTCCGCACCTGCAATCATTTATTTAGACAGAGACAGCAAAGCTCTTTCTGAACTTCTCAATTGCACCTTTCAGTGCATTTTCGTTGTCTGCAGTCAATTCTTTAGTATCACGGATGGATGCAAGAATCTCCGGATGGCTGCTCTCCATGAACGCGAGGAACTCACGCTCGAAACGAGTAACATCACCTGTTGGAATCTCATCCAGGAATCCTTTAACCGCAGTGTACAAGCTGACAACCTGTTGTTCTACAGGCAGAGGCTGGTTAACACCTTGCTTAAGGATTTCCATCATACGCGCACCACGATTCAGGCGGGCCTGAGTCGCTTTATCCAGATCGGAACCGAACTGGGAGAACGCTTGAAGCTCACGATATTGAGCGAGGTCGAGACGCAGGGAACCTGCAACCTTTTTCATCGCTTTGATCTGAGCAGAACCACCGACACGGGATACGGAAATACCTACGTTGATCGCCGGGCGTTGTCCAGCATTGAACAAGTCAGCTTCCAGGAAGATTTGTCCGTCCGTGATGGAGATTACGTTCGTTGGGATGTATGCAGATACGTCGGAAGCTTGTGTTTCAATAAACGGCAGTGCGGTTAAAGAACCACCACCAAGTTCATCATTCAGCTTCGCAGCACGCTCCAGCAAACGGGAATGCAGGTAGAAGACGTCACCCGGATAAGCCTCACGGCCCGGTGGACGACGAAGCAACAAGGAAAGCTCACGATATGCAGAGGCTTGTTTGGTCAAGTCATCATAGATAACCAGAACGTGCTCGCCTTTGTACATGAAGTACTCACCCATCGAACAACCGGAATACGGTGCGATGTACAAGAGTGGTGATGGATCGGAAGCTGCTGCAGTTACAACGATTGTGTACTCCATTGCGCCTTTACGACGAAGAGTTTCCACAACTTGAGCAACCGTAGACTGTTTCTGACCAATAGCCACATAGATACACTTCATGCCGCTACCTTTTTGGTTCAGGATCGCATCAATCGCGATGGATGTTTTACCTGTTTGACGGTCACCGATGATCAACTCACGTTGTCCACGACCGATTGGAACCATTGCATCAATGGCTTTGATCCCTGTTTGCATCGGCTCATGAACCGATTTACGATCCATTACGCCTGGTGCTTTACCTTCAACCGGACGGAATTCCGTTGTAGCGATTGGCCCTTTGCCATCTACAGGAATACCGAGCGGGTTCACAACGCGTCCAATCAATGCTTCGCCTACAGGCACTTGCATGATTTGACCAGTACGTTTCACTTGGTCACCTTCACGAATATCGTAGTAAGGTCCCAGGATAACGACACCGACATTGCTTTCTTCGACGTTCATGGCGAGTCCCATAACACCGCTTGGGAATTCAACCAACTCGTTGGACATGACGTTCTCAAGTCCGTAAACACGAGCGATACCATCACCAACCTCGATTACCGTTCCGACTTCGACTACATCGATATCGGTCTTGTATTGTTCGATTTGGCTCTTAATTAATGTACTGATTTCTTCTGGTTTGATACTCAAGTGTCCTCACCCCAATCTACTGTACTCGTCTGTTAAAAGACTGCTCAAGACGTTCGAGCTTGCCAGCCAAGCTGCCGTCATAGATCGTATCGCCAATGGCGACTTTCAATCCGCCCAGCAGAGTCGGATCAACAATGTTCTCGATACGAATCTTTTTATTCACACGGCCACCGAATTCACGGGCTACCGCTTCTTTTTCTTCATCATTCAACGCATAAGTCGAGTAGACACGTGCATCAGCGATGCCCAGCGACTCACCTTGGATCTTCCGATAATCATTCAGCAAGTCTCCCAGCAATTCAACGCGTCCGCGCTCAATCAACAACAAGACTGTACGAAGGACTGAATCGGATACCTTGCCATCAAGACTTGAGTGAATCACGTTCTGCTTCGCTTCATCAGAAATATTAGGGGATACGATAAATTTTTCGATATCTGCATCTCCAGTCAATGCACTGACTACTGCAACCAGTTCCTGTTCAACCTCAAGCACCTGCTGTTGCTGAAGAGCAACTTCGAACAATGCTTTCGCATAACGCTTGGCAACTATCGTATCGCGGCTCATTGTCGGCCTCCTACCTCATTGAGGTATTGGTTCACAAGCTCTTCTTGTGCAGGACCGTTCTCAACTTCTTTTTTGATCAACTTGGATGCAATCTGAACGGAAGCTGTACCCAGTTCGCTGCGAAGTGCTGCGACTGCTTTGTTCTTCTCGCTCTCGATTTCGCGTACTGCATCGTCTTTCAGACGATTAGCTTCAGCTTTTGCATCAGCCAAAATCGATTCAGCTTGTTTGCCACCTGTTTGTTTGGACTGTTCAATGATGTCGTAAGCATCTTGACGTGCTTGCTCAAGAGCTTGTTTTTGTTCCTCCACATAGGCAATGGCCTGTTCCCGAGTCTGTGCAGCCTCATTCATCTGCGTCATCACGAGTTCACGACGTTTTTCCATAATGGAGAACAAAGGCCCGAAGGCATAACGGCTAAGCAGCCAATATAAAATTGCAAATGCAACAATCGCAAGAAGCGTATTTTCCCATATGAAACTCAATCTGTTCACTCCTTCCTGGAGGTATCCTTGAAACGTCATCCGTTAGAACGGACATTACCTAAAAAGAAGGCGCGGATGGCTATGGCCTTCCCCGCCAAACCTTTAAAATTTGATTAAGCCATACCGTAGAACATGAACGCGAGTACCACACCGATGATCGGCAATACCTCGATCAAACCTACACCGATAAACATTGTTGTTTGAAGAGTGGATTTTGCTTCCGGTTGACGGGCAATACCTTCCACCGTTTTGCTGATTACCATACCGTTACCAATACCTGCGCCAAACGCGCCCAGTCCTGCAACAATTGCTGCTGCGATTAATGCCATTGCTCCCATTTGTATATCCTCCTTAAAATAATAAATCGAATTTTTTATTGTTCAGCCTGGTGAAGAAATCTTCGTAGGGCTTGAAACTTAATGCTCGTCATGCGTCTCGATGCTCTGTGAAATGTACACCATCATCAAGATAACAAACACAAATGCCTGGATCGCGCCGATAAAGATACTAAAGCCTTGCCACACCATAAGTAGCGGAATCGCTGCAATAGCACCAAACACTTTGAATGTGGTCAGTTTCAGGATCGTTGCGATCAGTACCTCACCCGCGAAGATATTCGCGAATAGACGCATACCGTGTGTCAACAGCTTGGATGCCGTCTCAATCAAGTTGATTGGCAAGAACAAGGCGAATGGCTTGAAGTAATGCTGGAGATATCCTTTTGTGTTACGGAACAATCCAAGTCCATGAGATACAAGGAACGCTACAAGAGCTAGTCCCATCGTTACAGACAAGTCGGCTGTTGGTGATTTCCACCAGGCAAGTTCAACGTGTGGGTGTGCTTCAGGGTCCTTGGCATGCGCTTTTTCAAACGCCTCCACCGCTGTAACAATCGGCTTACCGAATACCTGTGCCTGATTAACATCTGTTACCTCAGATACAGCCACGAGCGGAAGGCCGAGCATGTTCCCTACAAAAATGAACATAATCATGGAAAGAGCGAGAGAGATAAAATGTTTACCTTTCTTCATATCCATTGTGCTGGAAATCAGATTGCGGACGAATTCTACTGCCCACTCCATAAAATTTTGCAGCTTGCCGGGATTTTCAACGGATAATCTCCGTGTTGCCAGTACAGCAAAAATAAAAACAATTGCACCTGTAACTACCAGCATCAACAGAACCGATAGATCCAGTCGAAATCCGCCAAGCATAATAATTGGAGCTTCATGCATATTTTTCTCACCCCTTTCTCGACTTGAAAGCTGCAGCCCTTAACATCATTCTGCTCTGCGGGAATAGACAATCCCTATAATCAATAAGGAATATTGTGCAATGACGAGACCGCCTGCAACCGCATATGTATTGAAGTACTGCGGAAAGCGCATCGATATGAATATACCGAGCACAGCGAATGCCGCTCTTGTCAAAAATCCCAAGTTGACACGCTTCAAGTTACCTTCTGCCGCATCATCAGACATTTTCCTTACTTTGTAGCCCAGGTAAAATGCATTGATCCAGCTAACTCCTGTACCCAGGGCCAGTCCCAAAGCAATTGTCTCCACACGTGGCATAAAGGCCGCTGCGAGAAAACAAATCATAAGAAAGTACATGACGAAAACAGTCATCGATCTGCGGTATCTGGTTAGTTCACTCATCACTTTCCCCCATGATTTTTTTCGCGATAAAGTAGATGCTTACACCGCCTGCCGCAAGAAAAAAGAGAACGCTTACGGCGATCCATATTCCGTTACCTCCGATGGTCTTGTCCAACCAGGAGCCAGCGTAATATCCGGCAACAGCGAGAATGGCAATCTCGATCCCAAAAGCTGTCACGAGTCCCATCGCTTTCCATACATTATCGTCATGGTTACGGGATGAATTTGGTTTGTTCGAATCGGCCATTTTCCACGCCACCCTTGCAATCCCAGTTAATTTTACTGAATGATGAGAGCCTTTGTCAATTGAATGATTTTAGCGTTTTAAAGGGGGAAACGACGGGAATACAGACCCTCAAAGCCCATAAACCCGCGTAAACCGTACAGTTTAACTGTATGCTTGCCCTTTATAAATCCGTCAGAAAAAATGTATTATTTTTTGAATTTTCTGTGAAATGATTCCGGACGCTCACCATTTACACCGAAATGATGCAAAATCGCATTGACAATTCTTTCCGAAGCATGTCCATCACCGTATGGATTGGCAGCCTGGCTCATGCTTGCATACAGGGTTTTGTCTGTAAGCAGAGCTCTGGTCCGTTCATACACACGTTCCTCTTCGGTACCTACCAATTCCAGCGTTCCGGCTTCAATACCTTCCGGGCGTTCTGTTGTATCGCGCAATACGAGCACAGGCACACCAAACGAAGGTGCTTCTTCCTGCAAACCGCCTGAATCGGTCAAAATCAAGTGAGTGTGCGGGTAAAAGTTATGCAAATCCACCACGTCTAGTGGATCAATTAATTGAATACGGGGATGATTCCCCAAGATCGCGTGAGCCGGCTCCTTCACAGCAGGACTTGGATGCACCGGGTACACGATGGCAATATCTTCGAATTCGTCGGCAATCCGTTTGACGGCCTGGAAAATGTTGCGGTGAGGCTCGCCTTGAGATTCACGGCGATGAGCTGTCATCAGCACAAGGCGTTTGCCTTGGGCCCAATCAAGTACCGGGTGTGTGTAGTCCTCCCGTACAGTATATTGAAACACATCTGTTACCGTGTTGCCTGTGACGTACGTACTAGACTCCGATTTATTTTCTTTGGCAAGATTGGAAGAAGACCAATCCGTAGGTGCAAAGTGTAGATCAGCCAGTACTCCCGTCAGCTGACGGTTCATCTCTTCCGGATATGGAGACAGCTTGTTCCACGTCCGCAGCCCCGCTTCCACATGTCCTACCTGAATCTGTTGCAAGAATGCTGCATAGCTCGCTACAAAGGTAGTTAATGTATCCCCGTGAACCAGTACAATATCCGGCTTAGCTTCGGCTAACACTGGCTCCAGACCGCCAAGCACACGAATTGTGATTTCATTCAATGTCTGACGGTCCTTCATCACATCCAGATCATAATCGGGATGAATGTCGAAAACTTCAAGTACCTGATCCAACATCTGGCGATGCTGCGCAGTTACGCAAACAATAGATTCAATAGACTCAGGGTGTTTCTGCAATTCCAAAATAAGCGGAGCCATCTTGATGGCTTCCGGACGCACCCCGAAGATCGTCATGACTTTAATTTTGTTAGACATTCGAGCAAGCCTCTTTTCTACTCCGCATGCAATATGCTTATTTAGTGCCGTATAGACGGTCTCCTGCATCTCCAAGCCCTGGAACGATATAACCATGATCATCTAGACGGTCGTCCAATGCTGCTACATAGATGTCCACATCGGGATGTGCATCTTGCACAGCTTTTACACCTTCCGGTGCTGCAACCAGGTTCATCATTTTGATTTGGGTACAGCCACGTTTTTTGAGCACGTCAATAGCTGCAATTGCCGAACCACCGGTTGCCAGCATCGGATCAATTACAATCAATTGACGCTCTGTTACGTCTGTAGGCAGTTTGGTGTAGTATTCTACCGGTTGCAGTGTTTCCGGGTCACGGAACAGACCAACATGTCCAACTTTTGCCGCTGGCAACAATTTCACAACGCCATCCAGCATTCCGAGTCCTGCGCGCAGAATCGGCACCAGTCCGAGCATACGTCCAGAGATGACTTTACCTTGTGTTGCAGCTACAGGTGTCTGTACATCAATCGTTTCCAATTCAACATCTCTTGTAATCTCATAAGCCATCAACGTTGCTACTTCATCCACCAATTCACGAAAATCTTTCGTATTCGTACGCATGTCGCGTATAAACGTCAGTTTGTGTTGAATCAAAGGGTGATCACATATTACTAATTTTCCCATCTAATTTGTCCCTCCGGTAAGTTCTTCATGTTCAGCATTTCCAAATATACCTAGCCACCATTCATGGGCTCGATAAATCCTGTATATTATATCATCACCAACAACGAATTACACCATCAAAGGGCACCCAATCATTACAGATTACCGAATCCTATAAAAAACAGGACCGGAAAATGATCCATCCGGTCCTGTTTTGCTCTTGCTGTTATGTCGTTGAGTATGTTCAAAAACGTGTAAACACTAATGGTGCTCCGCAAACCGAATGACCTTCCGATCGCTGTTATCCCCAGATTTCTTTGATCCAATTATAATTGTTGAAATCTGGGGATAAAGGCGAGCGCTACGCTTCTTCAGGTTCTTTCGGTTTGCTCCGCCTGCGTGTGTACATTAAGAACACTCAAATACAAACACCATTAGCAAAGTTTTTTAGTATTTAAGATCTGTATAGAGCGGGAATTGGTCTGTCAGTGCAGTCACTTCTGCACGGGCTTCATCCAGCTTCGCTGTATCTTTTGGATTTTTCAGCGTTTTGGCAATGATCTTACCGATCGCTACCATAGCTTCTTCGTTCATGCCACGGGAAGTTGCAGCAGGTGTACCAATTCGAATACCACTCGTTACAAACGGGCTTGTAGGGTCGAATGGAATTGCATTTTTGTTCACGGTAATACCGATGGAATCAAGCACATGCTCAGCTTCCTTACCTGTGATGTTCACACTGCGTGTGTCGATCAGCATCAAGTGGTTATCTGTACCACCAGATACGATGTTCAGTCCTTCAGCGATCAGCGTTTCAGCCAGAACCTGTGCGTTTTTCACGACATTCTCAGCATACGTTTTGAACGATGGTTGCAAAGCTTCACCGAATGCTACCGCTTTGGAAGCGATCACGTGCATCAGAGGTCCACCTTGGGAACCAGGGAATACGGCTTTATCAATCGCTGCTGCCCATGCTTTGCGGCACAGAATCATACCACCACGAGGTCCACGCAGCGTTTTGTGTGTAGTTGTTGTAACGAAATGCGCATGTGGAACCGGGTTTGGATGCAAACCAGCAGCAACCAGTCCTGCGATGTGAGCCATGTCCACCATGAACAAAGCGCCTACATCATTGGCGATGGAAGCCAGCTTTTCAAAATCAATGGTACGCGGATATGCACTTGCACCTGCAACGATCAGACGAGGGCGGTGTTTGAAAGCCGCTTTGCGTACTTCATCATAATCAATCAGGAATGTATCTTCCTGTACGCCGTATGCTACAAAGTTGTACAGCAAACCAGATGCGTTAACCGGGCTACCGTGTGTGAGGTGTCCACCATGGGCAAGGTTCATACCAAGTACAGTATCACCAGGTTTCAACGCTGCAAGATAAACTGCCATGTTCGCTTGTGCACCGGAGTGAGGTTGAACATTCACGTGTTCTGCTCCGAACAATTCTTTTGCACGATCACGCGCGATGTCTTCAACGATGTCCACATGCTCACAACCGCCATAGTAACGTTTACCTGGATATCCTTCAGCGTACTTGTTGGTCAGAACAGATCCCATTGCTTCGATTACTGCTTCACTTACGATGTTCTCGGATGCGATCAGTTCGATGTTGTTCTGTTGACGTTTCAGTTCAAGATTCATCGCTTCCAGTACTGCCGGGTCATTCTTGCGCAATTGTTCCATGATTAAATTCCTCCCAGTTATAAGTGAAGTTATAAAGTGAAACTAATGTTTACACGAAAACGGCGAGTGCAACACCAATCTGAAGAAACGAAGTGGTCGCCTTTATCACCGGATTTCCCCTTTTAAATAGGGAATTAAAAAATCTGGGGATAACAGCGATCGGAAGATGGTGATGCAATCAAAGTCAGGAGTGTAACCCAATTAGTCTCGCTTTATATGTTAGTCACAAAATGTCGAATCTGGTTGTTCTTCCATACGATACACCGCGCGTTCGCCGCCAATCAACTTCGGACGGGTCAACGCTGTGGTTACACGAGCATCTCCAACATAGCGAAGCGCTGTACGATAGGGTACGGCTACATGCCGGAGATGCATCCCAATCATCGTCTCCCCAATGTCCAGTCCCGCATGGGCCTGCACATGTTCAGCCAGGCATGGATCGGTCAGCGAACGATATGCTGCGGATGCCATTGAACCTCCGGCCTTGGGCACGGGTACTGCACCAACCTCGGTCAATCCAAGTCGAGTAAGCACAGAACGTTCCATTACCAGTGCACGGTTCAGATGCTCACAACATTGGAATACCGTGTCAAAACCGAACTCTTCCTGCACCTCGCGTATACCCGCAAGAAGCTGCTGCGCCACTTCAATGGCACCACTCGTACCAATCCGAGCGCCTGCGACTTCACTTGTGCTTGTACCGATCACAACGATCTGTCCTGGCCCAAGCTGTCCGGCAAGCGCCAGTTCATGCAGAATAGACGCGGTCTGTTCCTGCAATCCGGGTTGTTCCGAATCTAACTCTATAGTCATCCTATTATCGCCTCCCGATAAAATCATGCCCGCTGTCTCTTGGTTGTCCTTCGTATTCTTGCACGGCATCTCAGGTACTATTATAGCGAATAATCAGATGAAAGACGAAAAAAAGAGCAGTCTGCGGGTAACGCAGAATTGCTCTTTTGCCCAGGCGACCGGCCGTTTGTTCCGGTGCTCCATCGTGGTTATGCCCACTTCGTCGCCAGTTACACCGGATCCCTGTTTTCCCCTTCATCATAAAACAACCCGCGGCTAAAATCAACGGTTAATTTACATCACGTGTCCTATTTCTATAACCTGCCTCGCGGGATCAGAATTATCCCAGCTTATCCAAAAGCCGGTCCAATGCCGTCCGAATCTCAGCTGCAGCTATATTGTAATCATCACGACTTCCCCCAAACGGATCGGAGATGTCGAAACTTGGAATTCGTTGTCTAATCTCAATGGCTCGCTCACGCTCCGATGCCAGGATCTCTTGGCCAAGGGCACGTTTCATCTCAAGCGTTGCAAATAGGCTGTCCAACTCCTGAACATCACTTAATACCTGTTCATCATCCTCCACATATTCTTTCAATGTATAGGTTTTGTGGACTGAATCGGGAAAAACCTGCATGACATGTTGCTTATGACTCCGTGTTAATGTAAGTACCAGATCGGCCCAACCTACCAGGTTAGAGCTAAGCTGTGTGGAATAAGGTGGACCTTCAACGTTATGATCTCTCAAAACCGCTTCAGCGTGTCGGGAGATCGGCATACCCGACGTTGCTGCCACACCTGCGGAGCGAACCTCTACCTGAATGCCACGCTCCGATGCCAGTTTTCGCAAAAGCCCCTCTGCCATGGGGCTGCGGCACGTATTTCCTGTACACACGAATAAAATATGTTTCATTGTGTTAGCCTCCCCATTTTACATATGATGCGAATGATATGATATCTCAAGTTTTATTCTAAAATATAAACAAAAGTCCAAACGCAAGCAAGATTGCGCCACCAATTGCTTCGCCGTAATCCCCGAGATTCTGGCTCACCCGACGGCCTAATAGCAGACCCATAACCGACATCACCCCGCCACACACACCGAAAGCAAGTACAGTTAAGATCAGATCACTGCTGAACATCCCTAAGGATACGCCAACGGAGAATGAATCCACACTTACGCTGAGGGAGAACAAAACAACGCCGAGCAGGGAACGGTGGTCCACCAGCTTTGTATCGCCTTCACGGAATGCATTCAGAATCATATGAGCACCCAGCAAAACAAGCAATCCACCTGCCGCATACGTTGTAATGTCACCGAGCAGGGAGCTGACGTATTTGCCCATATACATGCCGATGAGCGGCATGATGATATGAAATAGCGCCGTTACAATACTGATTCGCAATACATCCCGCAGCCGAACGCCCTTCATGCCAATTCCGATCCCGAGTGAGAACGCATCGAGGCCAAGCGCAATAGCCATGATCAAAATGGTTACCAACTGCCCTACATGGGCAGACACATCCCACATCCCCATACCCCCAAGTCACGTAAAGGTTCTTGTACACGATATGCGGACAAGGACCTAAACATGACCGATGAAAGGCAAACGGCGACGGATCTCTGGTCAGATGCTGGCTTTATAGAATCTTGATTTTGTTTTGGAAAAAGAGTGATTCCTCTCCTGACTGTATGATCAGGAGAGGTTATGAGGGTTGCTGGTTGCCAACTTGTATGAGTTGGTTCCCCGCAGCCTTGAGCAGCCGATTCATGACGGCTGCTCCCAGCCCTTCGCGTGAGCAGGCTTCAGCCACAATATATGTGGCGCCTTGCTCATCGCAACTGCGCAGCGCGGCGTATAGCCGGCGCGCTGCTTCTTCCAGCTCGCTGGCGTCACCCAGCGAGAACACGGCATCGGCGCGGTACTGCTCCGCGTGCTCGGCGAACGCCAGCACAGCGGTGCGCTCTCCGCGCTGCGCCGCCTCTGCGAGGGCGGCGCTGATCCAGGCCGCCACCGCTGCGGGCGGCCCCTCTACCACGCACAGCGCCCCTGCGGGTGCGTAGTGCGTGTACTTCATGCCCGGCGAGCGCGGCGCCGGGCTACCCACGCCATCGGCCCCCTCCGCGAGCAGCGCGGGGTCCGTGGCGACACGGGCGGCAACGGCGGACAGTTGTTCCGCCGTAATGCCGCCAGGGCGTAGGATGGTGACGGTACCGTCGTCACCGACCTGCACAACCGTGGACTCGACGCCTACCCCGGTGGGGCCGCCGTCCACGATGCCGCCGATGCGGCCATCCAGATCCTCGCGCACATGAGACGCGAGTGTCGGGCTTGGCCGCCCGGAACGGTTGGCGCTTGGCGCAGCCACAGGGCATGCCGCCGCCGCGATCAACTGCAAGGCCACCGGGTGGTCCGGCATGCGCACGGCCACCGTGTCCAGACCGGCGGTGACACGCGGGGACACCGCCCCCGGCCTAACCGGCAGCACCAGCGTCAATGGTCCCGGCCAGAAGGCCGCCATCAGCGCTTCCGCCGTTTCATTCACTTCCGTGACCAGCGCATCCAACTGGTCACGGTGCGCGATATGCACAATCAGTGGATTGTCAGAAGGTCGGCCTTTGGCGACAAATACAGCCTCCACGGCTGCTGTGCTACGCGCATCGGCACCCAAGCCATAGACCGTCTCGGTCGGAAAGGCCACCGTCTGACCTTGACGAATGCGTGCTGCGGCAGCCTGCAAGTCGGCGAGCGCCTGTTGATCGGCGCTCCCCTTTTTCACATCCAATAATTCAATATTACCCAATCCGTGATCGTTCTCAGCGCTCACCAAGACGCGTACATCCCACATCTCAGTGACCAGCTCTGCCGGAGCTTTCATATCACGTTCTTCTCTACCATCCCTCATCTCAGAGGTGTGTTGCACTGGTTCGTTTTCTCTGCTCATATATCATCATTCCTAAACTTCAAGTAGGTTAGTTCATATCCGTATTTAATATAAGAGGTTGTTCAAAAACTACGCTTTTGATTACGATAGATGCCTAGCGGCATCATCAACGTCGAATATGAAATTCAGCCGAAATAAGCGGGAGGCTTACGAAGTATGTTTCCGAAGGAAACATTTTGGTTGCTCACGTAATTTCCCTACGCTCCGCTACTCCATTTCTAGCTTCATTCCATCTTCTTGGTACTGAAAACCAGACTTTTTGAACACGCACTATAAGTAATTATAACATACCTGTCCCAACTCGGATGCCCTTCATACTTCGCTCGGAATTTCACCACTAATTCATATTAAAAGGGCAGCTCCCTGAATCGAAGTCGCCCTCTACTGTATTATAAATACGTTGTTATGCGAACAAACTAGTCACCCAACTCCACAGTTTCACAGCCATATCCCACAGAAAGAATCTCGCTTCCGGTGTGTCTCCCTGCACAGATGCTTCTGCATCTCCTGGTTCAGCCGCTGCGGCTGATACCGTTGAAGGTTTCGCCAGTGCATCCCCGGTCCCTGCATCAATGAAACACAACGGCGGGAACAACACACACCACCAGTTCTGACCTTTTCCTTCGCCCAGCGTAATCCGAACCGCTTCATAATCTCCGGCAGGATACACAGTGCCACCATATAGTTTGGTCGGGAACGGAACGGAACCCAGCTCCACCTGATACTCATAATTTAAACCGCGACTGGCCAACTCTTCTCCTACTCTATTCTCAATCTCGGACAAATGCTCACGAATCACCTTGCGCGCTTCATCCAGACTTTGCGGATTCTCCAGTTCGGCTACCCACTCGCCCATCTGAGCAACGACAGCATCCCGAATCTCGCGTTTCACCAATTGATCTCCCGGTGCATCCGAGTTTGCTAGAATACGCAAGCGAATCGATTGTTCCGGAATTGCTGTGGCCGCCACAGCTGCATCCGTTTTCTGACCTTCCCACATCATGATAATCATCATAAGACATACAATAATAAGTCCAATTTGCTTTACAATTCTTCTGCTCATTCCGTTCTCCCCCTCGGCTCTCTGATCACGCTACCTGCAACTCTCTCATGTCTATCAGTATGCCCGGTAGAGACGGAAGTAAACCTAGCATTTGCAATAAATCTACTAGAGGTTGTTCACAAGCCCACTTTAATTACAAAGGGTGCCTAGCTCCATCATCAACGTTGAATATGAGATTCAGCCGAAATAAGCGGGAGGCTTACGGAGTATGTTTACCAAAGAACCATTTTGATTGCTCACGTAGTTTATCCTACGCTCCACTACTCCATTTCTAACCTCATCCCATCTTCTCGGTACTGAAAACCCAACTATTTGAACACGTACTACTAGAATGTGTGTTTAAACCCAGGCAAGTTATACGAAGACAGAATGTCAGCGTCCAAGAAGCCTTGAAGACTGTACTGGCTGACCCTAGGCGAATGACTCTCGCGAGTGACCAGTCGATGTTCTAAAGAACCGAGGACGTCTTATTTGCCCTTCAGGCATCCTTTTGAAATTGTAAGGAACATGAGGCACGTTATTTCCCAAAGTTATCTGATCAACACGCTACAAAAGGCTGTTTATGCTGATATAACGTGTCTCAGATTCCTTAGTTTTCTCCAGACACTTCAAATCCCCGAATAAGACGTGTGTGGTTCGTTAGCTCCTAACACCACCTAACTCTTAACTCCTAACAGCTGGCACCTGAAGCTCCACACAATGCTCAACACTCTATTCCCAACTCTTTCAGGTGCGCCTCAGCCTACAGCAGGCTCGAAGACACCTATGCATGCTTCTCTCATCTATCATTCACACTTTTTCACCCATCATGTTAAAAAGGCTGATCCGCACCTGGTTACAGGGCAAATCAACCTCTTCATTCCTATGAACGATCACGTTATACGTCCCACCGCTTTACTTTTCACCTACACCGACTCAACAGTTACACAGCACTTTTTTCTTTCTTGAGCATATTCCGTAAACGTTCCGATAACCGGGGTTGCTGCTCTCCCATCAGAAGTTCATCCTCCTCTTCTTGCCCGTACAACTTAATGCTCATGACTACACCGATGCAAGCCATATTAATAAGCAAAGAGGTACCGCCGTAACTGATGAACGGTAACGTAATACCTGTGAGTGGCATCAGTCCGAGGAACGCCCCCACGTTCTCAAACACCTGATACAACAACATTCCGATAATACCTACAATGATGACGGGTCCCGCGCGATCTCTGCATGCCAGAGCAATCAGCACCATGCGGTGGATCAGGATAAAGTACAACAGAATCAGTACGGATGCACCAACAAACCCAAACTCCTCTGCGATCACGACAAAAATGGAATCAGAATACGTATAGGGGACTCGTCCACTCTGAACGGATGTTCCTTGCAAATAACCTTTGCCGATGATGCCCCCTGAACCGATCGCTAAACCTGCATTTTTCGTATGCCAGGAAGCTTTGGAGGTAGCCTCCTCCGGTACAAGCCAGGGATCAATCCGCTCCGCCCAATGCTCACGTTTTATCTTTTCAAGAAAAGTGAAAACTTCACCATGGTAGAAGGTATAGGCTTTGACAAAACCAAAGAACGCCACTCCCACAATCGCCAGTGCAATCAATGCGTGCTTCAGCCTCATATTTCCGATCCAGAATACCGCAGCCAAAATCACCACATACCCCAGCGCATTCCCCAAATCATTCTGAGCCATAACCAGGGCAAACGGAATAAACGCCCAACAGCCAATCGGCACAATATCTCTCCAAAATTTCAGTGTGCCTCGTTGTCTCTTCACGATCAAATGGGCGAGAAACAGAATCAGAATCATCTTGAACAGCTCTGCCGGTTGAAAAGAAAAGTTCTCGCCCAGCTTCAGCCAACCGTTGGCGTTATTGATTGAACTTCCCAGGACATTGGCCAGGATCAGTAGTATGATCCCCAAGCCATACAAATAAAACGCATATTTCACGTATAACTTGTAATTCACAAGCCCGATCACAAGCAGCGCAATGAACCCGGCCACATAGAAATACATCGTTTTGACATGATGATTCGCCAGATTGGCATCTGTCTGCGTTCCGCTATAAATCGCAAATACACTAATAATCATGAGCAACAGCATTACAAAAAGAATCACACCGTCCATCTTTTTCAACATTCTCAACATGGCTCTGTCCATCCCCCTGAAATCTAGCATTCTATGATTTCCAATTGAACTCAATATTACCATTGTATATAATTGGATAATAAAATGGAAATCAGGGTCGTTTCAGGTTAAAAAACGAACTATTTAACGGCCTGAATTACGCCGTAAAAACAATAAAAACCCCAAAACATCCACCCAATGTAACTTGGGTTGGTCTGTTCCAGGGTTCTATAGTTATCTAGCTTATATACATAAATCTGACGTGCTATTTCACGGTTTGACTCAGAAACGTTATTGCTCCTGCTGGGATGGCTTGCGTCTTAGCAATTTCCTCACCAGATCTGTAATACTCGGTTGTTCCGCAGAGCCAAGAATATCCTCATTCTCTTCCGTGTGGACCTTAATACTCATCACAAGACCCATGCTGATCATGTTGATCATAATGGAGGTACCACCCGAACTGATAAACGGCAGCGTAATTCCTGTCAACGGCATCAGACCAATGAATGGACCAATATTAACAAAGATCTGGTAAAGCAGCATCGCTATGATCCCAACAATGAGATAAGGCCCCGCGCGATCCTTACACTCCAGTGCAATCAGCACCAGCCTGTGAATCAGGATAAAGTACAGGAGAAGCAGTACCGAGGCACCGATGAAACCAAATTCTTCCCCAATCTGCACAAAGATGGAGTCAGCATAGGCCAGCGGCACCCGATTTGACTGAATCGTTGTGCCTTCCATATAACCTTTGCCTGTAATCCCACCAGAACCAATCGCAAGCTTTGCATTATACGTCTGCCAGAGTACATCTCTTGAGGTCAGCTCTGGTACAAGCCAAGGGTCAAAACGATCCGCCCAGTGCGAACGTCCAATGTCATTCAGAAATTTAACAATCTCATCATGGTAATGAATATACGCCTGTGTACCACCGATAAAAGCAGCCACTGCGATCATAAAGCCAATGAGGGCATGCGTAAATTTAATGTTACCAATCCACAGTAGGCCCACAAGAATGACTATATAGCTTAACGCATTTCCCAAGTCATTTTGAAGCAATACGAGTAGTAACGGCGGCAGAACACAGAGCGAAATCGGAATAACGTCACGTCCAAAATAGAGCGGACGGTTCTTCTTTCGGGCCAAAAAGGCCGATAAAAACACAATCAGGCATAACTTGAACAATTCAGCAGGCTGCAAACTGACCCCGAAGATGGACAGCCAACCTTTTGCACCATAATACTCCTTACCAAAGAACATAACGAATATGAGCAGGAGCATCCCCACGCCATAGATATATAAATAATTTTTGATTATGAATTTATAGTTGATCATCGACATCGCAAAAAAGACTACGAAGCCCAAAATATAAAAGATCACTGCGCTTTTCGGGAGTCCCTCCAGCTTTGGACGACCAAACGTTGTACTGTAAATCGATAAAATACTGATACCCATCAGAATAACGAGTATAAAGACAATAGAATAGTCTATTTTTTTAAATTTGTGTAGCATGTAATTATGTTCCCCCAAGCATTCAGAAATCTTCGGTATATCTCATTGTAGAGGATTTCACGGCAAAAAGAAAACCCGCAGAACCTTACATTTTCGTCACCTGTTCCGAAGTACGAACACCCAGGACATGCCGCTCGATTCCGGCAAGGTCCGGTACAATGATAATTTCCGGCCAATGTCCCGCCGATTCAAGCAGAGCTGCGATGTCGCGAGCCTGCCCTTGGCCCAGCTCAAAACCAATGATCTGCGGCGGCGCAGGCAACAGCGCCAACTGCTCCAGCATGATACGGTACGGTGCAAGCCCGTCCGGACCGCCGTCCAATGCCATGCGCGGCTCATGATCGCGCACCTCTTGCTGTAACCCGGCGATATCAGCCGCCGGGATGTATGGCGGGTTGGACACCAGGATGTCCACCCGTGCCCCGGCGAACGGGGCCAGCAGATCGCCTTCACGGAAGTCGATCTGTACCCCGTTCGCGGCCGCGTTCCGCGCGGCCACTTGCAGGGCAGCCGCCGAGAGATCCCCGGCGCCAACCTGCCAGCGCGGGCGCAGTGAAGCCATCGTCACCGCGATGGCGCCACTGCCCGTGCCGATATCAACGGCGAGCGGAGCGCCGTCGGGAAACACGCGGTCGGCTTCGCGTAGCACAGCCTCGACCAACAGCTCGGTCTCCGGCCGCGGAATCAGCACGGCCGGCGTGACCTCGAACGGCAGCCCATAAAATTCCTGGCTGCCGATAATGTATTGCGCCGGCTCACCCGCAGCCTTGCGCGTGACGGCGTCCTCCCAGCGGCTGCGATGCTCGCTGGGAAAAGGCTCCGGCTGCATCATGTAATACGCGGCGCCATAAACGCCGAGTACATGTTCCAACAGCAACCGGGCATTGTTTTGCGGCTCGTACACGCCGCACTTCTCCAAAAAAGAGGAAGCCTCAACGAAGGCTTCCCGACAGCTCTGTTCCGGCGTCATGACAAACTGCGCGCGGGTCACAGATTATTCTCCTCTATCCATCAACTCGGTCTGCTGAGCAATCGTCAGTGCAGACAAGATATCTTCAATCTCCCCGTTCATGATCTGATCCAGCTTGTGCATCGTCAGGCCGATACGGTGATCCGTCACACGGCTTTGCGGGAAGTTGTACGTACGAATACGCTCACTGCGGTCGCCCGTTCCCACTTTGCTCTTCCGCTCAACAGAGATCTTTGCTTCCTCTTCCATACGTTTCATATCGAAGATACGTGTACGCAGAACCTGCAACGCTTTTTCCTTGTTGGAGTTCTGTGATTTTCCATCCTGACATGTCGCCACGATTCCCGTTGGAACGTGCGTTACCCGTACTGCGGATTTCGTGGTATTAACCGATTGTCCACCGGCACCACTGGAACAGAACGTATCAACACGGATGTCTTTATCATGAATTTCGATATCAAAATCTTCGGCTTCAGGCATAACCGCAACCGTTGAAGTTGACGTATGAATACGTCCGCCGGACTCAGTTGTTGGAATACGCTGCACACGGTGTGCGCCACTTTCGTATTTCATTTTGCTATAAGCGCCGCGTCCGTTGATCAGGAAAACAACCTCTTTGAACCCACCGAGATCATTTGTGTTAACGTCCATCAGTTCTACACGCCAGCCTTGTGCATCTGCATAACGTGTGTACATCCGATACAGATCTGCTGCAAACAACGCTGCCTCATCTCCACCAGCTGCTCCGCGAATCTCAACAATAACGTTTTTGTCGTCATTCGGATCTTTTGGCAACATAAGCACACGAATCAATTCGTCCAGTTCCTTCTGGCGAGTGCTCAGTTCGTCAATTTCCATTTTGACCATTTCGCGCATCTCATCATCCAGTTTCTCACCCTGCATTTCCTTCGCAGCTTCGAGATCCTGACTTACCTGTTTGTATTCATTGTACGCTTCATAAGTCGGTTGCAGATCGGATTGTTCTTTGGAGTATTCCCGCAACTTTTTGTTGTCACTTGCCACATCCGGGTCACACAAAAGCTCGCTCAACTTGTCATAACGGTCGGCTAACGCCTGTAATTTATCCAACATGTATAGTCACCTCACACATTATTTTGTCCATGCAAATATCGTTTTTAATAATTATTTCGGTTTCATTATTCATAACATCTATAATCTATATTCCACAACGCACAGGATTCTCACCGAATCCCCTGACCGCAGCATGTATTCACATTCCTGTATGATCGACGTATAACATCGCTACAACGTCATCAAATCCTTTACTTTTAAAGTGAAATCAAGAAATCGCGTACCCTGTATGAAACTCGCTTAAGCTCATCTGTTACAGCGCGAATTTTAACGTGGTATACGACTCTTAATTATAGCATATTCTTATGGTTCTGAATAGTAACTGTTCCGCATGCGGATGAACTAATTTTCAGTTCTGCAAAATACAAAATGAAATTATTGTTCGATGTTGTTCCGAAATGTAAAATAAACAAAAGCCACGATGCGCTAACATCGTGACTTCTCTAAACAAAGGCCGGTGGGCGACCACGGCGAATTTCAATCAAACGAATGAAAAACCACCGGATTGCAAGGCGACCAACCTAATCCCGGTGGTTTTTCTTGTTCCTCATCTGCAAAACTCTAAGTCAAAGACCCCACGAACTTCACGAGAAGGTCGCAGGGTCATGTTATTAAATCTACATATAAAGGTGTAACAACCTATACGTTGAAACGGAAGTGCATAACGTCACCGTCATTTACAACGTACTCTTTACCCTCAAGACGAAGTTGTCCGCGCTCTTTGGCACCGTTCATGGAACCCGCTGCAACCAGATCGTCATAAGAAACAACTTCTGCACGGATGAATCCACGTTCGAAGTCGGTGTGAATGACTCCCGCTGCGCCAGGCGCTTTGGTACCTTTACGGATTGTCCACGCACGAACTTCCTGCACACCTGCTGTGAAGTATGTGTACAGACCGAGCAATTTGTAAGCCGCTTTGATCAACAGGTTCAGACCGGAATCCTCGATACCGAGTTCTTCCAGGAACATTTGTTTATCTTCGCCTTCCAGCTCAGAAATCTCTTCTTCAACCTTTGCACTGATCGGCACCACTTCTGCGTTTTCAGCAGCTGCGAATTCTCTTACTTTTTGCACGTAAGCATTGTTCGCCACGTCGCCGATTTCGTCCTCAGCTACATTGGCTGCGTACAGAACAGGCTTCAGGGTAAGCAAGTGCAGATCGCGCACGATCAGAAGCTCATCATCCGTAAGTTCCATGCTGCGTGCCGGCTTGTCATCGTACAGAACAGCCTTCACTCTCTCCAATATTTCTACTTCTTGAGAGGCAGTCTTGTTGCCGCCCTTCATGTTTTTCTTGGAGCGATCGATTTTCTTCTCAACACTCTCGATATCGGCCAGGATCAGCTCCAGATTGATTGTCTGGATGTCGCTTACCGGGTCAATTTTGCCATCGACGTGTGTAATGTTCTCATCTACAAAGCAACGTACCACGTGTACAATCGCATCTACTTCACGGATGTGGGCAAGGAACTTGTTACCCAGACCTTCGCCTTTGCTCGCACCGCGAACAAGACCAGCGATATCTACAAACTCAAACGCCGTTGGTACTGTTTTCTTAGGTACAACGAGTTCTGTCAGTTTGTCCAAACGCTCATCTGGTACTTCAACGATCCCCACGTTAGGGTCAATTGTACAGAACGGATAGTTTGCCGATTCGGCACCTGCTTGTGTAATTGCGTTAAACAACGTAGATTTTCCGACGTTCGGAAGCCCTACAATTCCTGCTTTCAAAGCCATGTATATGACAACTCCTCATTGATTACTTGTTCGGTATGGATAATCCTATACATTATATATGACAAACCTCAAGGCATCAAGGAACTTCGCCAATTCGACTAGAGTCCCATACGCTTCCCGAAATCCCCGGTTACTGCGGATAATTCGTTTTGCGCAGATCTTAAGTTTGGCCTAGATTATCCGTTTTTAGATTTACCCTCTGATTTCCTTGTACATCGTCAGGTCCGTTACCTCATATCCCATCTTGCGATACAGGCTGCTCGCCCGCACATTATGTCCAAACACATGCAAACCAATGCGATCCACGCCAAGACTCAAGGCGATCTGTTCAAGCGCCTGCATTGTCTCTGTTCCGTATCCCTTACCGCGGTGTGCTTCTTCAACCACAATATCCAGCAAAAAGGCATCTTTTCCACGACGATTATCCGTGATGTTAAACCAGATATACCCTACATTGCCGTCCACAGGATGCACCAGATTGTAGAGATACGCTCCGGGTGTGTCCAAGCCTTCTGGCAGATAACGTTCATAAGATTCCTCCGCCAGTTGCTGTGCCTCTTCCTCCGCCCAGGTACCTGCTTCTACTTTTTCTTCTGCAAAATCCTTAATCGATCGAATGCGAAAACTCGCATAATCTTCCTGATTCATTGGAGAAAGTTCCAAGTTATTCCCCTCCTTATTAAGAGTGATCTTAATTATGTATGATCTCCGTGCAATCTTTTTTTTGCACTACTATATCGTATTGTATCCTGTTCTCTCGCTTAGCGCATGAAGTTATTCTGATGATACGGTTTTCAATTTTTATATTTATCCATTTTAATCAAAACTTTTGATCTCTTCTTATCGTTTATACCTCATAGGAAAGGAGTGGATCATATTGAACACACGTCGCCGATTCTCCAAAAAGAAAATGATTATCTTATCCGCTATCATACTCGGAATCGCCATAGTCGCTTTTATGAGCTTTCTGAATGCAGTGGATCCCTTTCGCCACTTAAGGATCACGATCTACAATCAGTCCGACTATGACCTCACCCATATTCAGGCTAGTCTAGTTCAAGGCGAAAACTCATTTAACAACAATGAGAGTGGCTCCATCTACGTATTGAAAAAAGATATTCCCAGCGGAGCAAACGTGAAATTCGCCCCGCCGCTGAAACGTTCCGGGGAGGGGGCCGTCTCCTTGGCGTTTACGGACAGCCGCGGAAAAACCTATAACAAAACAGTTTGCGGTTATACCGAATACTTGTCCGGCAATTCCTACGTCACTGTAACCAATGAGAATGTCACCGTGAAAGATGAATGTATGTAATAGCGATACTTCGCTCTGTGGACTTATGTTAAAATATAGGGGCGAGCGACCCGCCAAAGTTTCTCGCCCAAAGTCGATTGAATTATTCAATCGGCTTATTTATTTTAACCTGATTGTATTGATTAATTAGATCATCCAGGACCATAGATTGCTGTATAACATGAGGATGAAGCAGATCTCCATAGTCCACCTTGAGTTGATAGAGCTTTTGTCTCGCTGCTTCGATCTGCAACTTGAGCTCACCACAATCCATATTCACCCCTCCCTGTTGTAACATTCTAGTCCATTCTGCTAATTAGTAGGAAAGAAAACGAACTCCAACACATTCAGTTTAATCATCGTATTCAGCCATGTTGTTTGTTGTTGGGTATCAGTGCTAACAAATTTCCTCAAAAACAAAGCATAAAGCATCCAAATGCAAAAAAGCTCCCTTCGAAGTAGACGGATTAATCCAGTCGACTTGAGAGAGCATCTCATATTTATAGAACGTCTTTTTAGAAATGTTTGTTAACTTCCAAGTCCATGACTGTTCGTTGTCATTTTGACAGCCGGTTGTTGTCCAGTATCTAACTGAATTGTTACTGGAACAGACATTATTACAACGACAATACTACAAATCGCTATAAGCGAAACTAATTTTTTTCTCATTGAGATTTTGCACCTCACCGATTAGATTTTGGTACTGCAAAGTCACTGTATCAGACGCATTCCTTCGATATTTTTCAAATATCCCGACACATTTAAGCATAGATAAACCGCTGTTAATTTCAAGAGAAAAGAATAAACCGTCCAATAACACTTTGAAACCTTTCTCATAATCTTTTCTCTTTAAATAATATTCACTTAATCCCAATAACAAACGAACGTAACGATCACCTGTAAGTTGACTGCTAATCTTTCCAATTCGGCTACCCTGTTCCTGATACAGCACAAATGATTCATATTGGTTAAGAACATAATCAATATCCAAGTGAAATTGATTAGCTGCAACCACAATCTCACATAAAGCTGGGAACACTTCATTTTCTTTGTTTGAAATATACTCCAGATATTCAGGCAGCACATGCAATTGTCCATCTCTCAACATATACATAAAACGATTCGCTTCAGCCCATTCCTGGAATTGCTGCATCACAATTTGTTCAGCTTGACTAGGGGATGCGACCCAACTATGGTCAATATACTGTGTGACATAATTGAGGGCTACCTTGTAATCCTCAAGATAAAAACAGGCACTTCCCATCACTAAATAAGAGTACAAAATATAAAATATAATCTCTTTTTTGATTTCTCTTGGCTTCATGTTGCCATGCAACTCATAATGAATGGTTGCTTTTACTTTCAGTTTCTCACCCAATTCCAACAACTTGTCCCATCGGCGTAACGAAGCATACACATTAATCAAATCGTTCAATCCATCCAGCTGGTAGTGTTCATCAAGCCGATCTACAAAAAACTCAAACTGCGTAGCAAGTGTAAGATTGCTCAACTGATCCTTGGAAAGCCCGATTGTGAACAAACGATACTGACTTAGAGCCAACCGTTCAGAATGTTGCATTTTCTCACCCTCGGCTACACATACATACAAGGGCTTGGCCGCTTCTAACTTCCCTTCACGATATAACTGTTCAGCCAACTCGAACAAAAGCGGTGCATAGGAAAGATTATCCATAATTAGATTAACGGCTTCTTCCATATAATCGACCTTACCGAGTTCGGCACAACGGTATAAAAAAGGCCCCAGTCTTCGCCAATCCGGACTTGTATGTACAAAACACTCATGTATGTATAATTCATAGAAGTAACCCTCTGTTAAACCCATCCCGGCAGTTAGTCGATCCAACTGCTGCATGCCAATGGTACGCAGCCCGTTCAGCGTACCACTCAACGTCCCTGAGTTGATTCCCGATATCTCAGAGAATTGATTGAGTGTCATATGGTTCGTTTTTAAGTAGTCTGCTAAATGATCACGTATTGTGGCTACTGATTTCAAAGGTACACCACCTTTCCAATCGAAATTAAGCAATGGTCAATAAAATAATACTATATTTTTGAATTTAATGTCAATATTTTACTTGTAAATTATTTACTTTTATTTAAATTCAACATATCTATTATCACATTAAAAAAGCCGAACAATAATACGCTCGGCTAGTTAGCATTTTATTATTATTTGCTGACTATAAGCATCTGAGACAGAAAGACATCTGTTGTTGAAAGAAAAAAGACATTTGGAAAATACTTAGCCAGCTTCTTCATCTCTGTACTATCCATGACCTCTTCTTCCCTCCAACCCACACAATAACATATAAAATAAGGAGCTAAGGCTAGTTGTAGCTGAACAAATTCAATAAATTGCATTTCTTGTTGAGTAACTTCTAAATCACAGATTTCTGATGTATTCGGCCTATACTGGTAAGTGACATAAGGAGTGTGAATCAATGCTTGCCCTCTTACCCTACTTAAAAAGAACAAAATAAATGGATTTAAGCGCCCCTCCGTATACAACGTATGATAGCCATCGTATACTTTCTTCATCGAATCTGGATTTGATAAAGTAATCTGAATATGAACCTTCCCGTTTTTGTATGCAACTCGTAGAGAGTCGAAAAGCGTAAGTAGCTTCATGACCAGTTTTTCATTTAATTGACCTTCTAACTCTGGATAGTGTAGTTCTCCTACATATTTAGGTTGGTTGGTCCCCGCTCGAAGTTCACCCTGATAGATCATATAGAATTGGAACAAGGCAAACTGTATATCCACATTAGACAAAATAACTTCTTTTAAATCCTGCTTTTCAAATACAATTTCGTTAAATGCCACTCCACTATCTAAAATTTTTCTAACTACTATCATGTTTTCTTGAATAGAATAAACCTCTTGCTTCAATACTTCTTCATGCTCTGGATCACTATACAAGGTATTGAGACCACCGCTATCTATTTTAAAAAGAGTTTTTTCAATCATATCAATTGACTCCTTACAAAAATATAGTTTTTTAAGCAAAAGGCGTGTAGCTATCGCCACACGCCGAATATATAATACTTGTACTAGAATTAGAAATAATGTTCCCAATCAAAGAATACATCAGCATTCGACCAACCGCCGGTTAATTTCACAGTCGCGTATCCTTCAACCAAAATCAGGCTAGTGTCAAAATTAATTTTGATATCACTTTCCTCAGTAATATTCACAGTTTTAAGAGGCAAGAAATTGATATAATTAATATTCATTCTTACTCCTTCTGCATTAGTAGCTGCTGCAGCATATCCTTTTACACTACTGATCCATGTGGCAATATCGCCGCCTTCAACCCATATCTTTAAGTATACTTCAATATGACCAGTAACTCCATTTTTTTGATAATATGTGTATGTAGGCTGGGTTCTAACTTTAGCTACCTGGACAGCTTGAGGAGAAACATTATCTGTCGAGATATTATCTGATTGTCTATACACTTCCACGTCTATCGGCTCAATAGATTCAATCTTTTTTATGATTCTATCGGCCTCTTCTTGACTGCTTACTTCAATAGAGGCAATAGGCTGTTGAGAAGAGCCTTCAGTTATTGCTCGCTGTAGGTTTTCTTCCGTAATTACTTTGATCGAATCTGCATTAACACTATCTGCTGATACAAATGCAGTTCCAAACAAGCTTGCTACAAGCAATAAAGCTGATAACATGACCATAAATCTTTTCACCATTTCAATTCCTCCAATTCCTATTTTGAGATATATTTACATTTTAAATATAGCTTATTTGCATTCATTTTGGTTAGTTTTCGACAAACCTTCCTAATAAGGCGACATAATATATTTTGGACGATCAGCTTTTGAATACAGCGAAAGGCAGGATTGGCTATTTGTATGAAAAATAAGATTGGTCTACACTTTAGATGCAACTAGCATCACTAAAAATACACTGGCTAGACAAGCAAAAGTTAGACCTGACCTTATCTATGATTTGTACGAAGGAAAAACGAAAAGGCTTGATTTAGATACCTTGAATAATATCGTGAACACTCTACGGGCACTGACAGGAAATGACTACACTCTTAACGATGTGTTAGAGTACATACCGGATGATGACAAGGGATAAAAAAACAAACTGGGCTGAGCATTGTCAATGAAGCCATCAAATTCTCACTTTCAAAGAGAAACACAAACAAACCGTCCATGTTTTACTTTGGACGGTTTGTTTGGCTTACTTCTGACTTCTGGTTATGTTACAACAAGCACAGATAAGGCGTTTTAAGGATTTGATAAGTCGCACTCCAAACGGAGTGCCACCCCGCAACCAACAAAAACAAGGGAGTGTTACTAAATATTTCAATCCACGAACTCCAAACGAAGTGCGACCCCCAGCCCGAAGAGATATAAGCCCAGGCTTTAGAATTTCAATCCACGCACTCCTTACGAAGTGCGACGCAGAGGGGTTCTTCGGAACCCCTTCACTTTACCAATTTCAATCCACGCACTCCAAACGGAGTGCGACTTTGAAATGCATTGAGGATAGACCCAAAGTGAATTTCAATCCACGCACTCCAAACGGAGTACGACAGCGAAAATACACGTAATAACGTCATCAAATTCAAACATTATCACGTATGCTCAATTATTATACCGAATTATAGAAATATTTGTGTTAAAAAAACCACACTCCTGTTGCCAAAAGGTAATAATTACGACGTTTTCAACAAATTTCGAGGTGCGAATCTCCCAGGGAAATCTTGTGAGCTTGGGGTTCGCACCTTCATTTCCCCCTCACTCTAACGCCGTTCCACCAGACGTGACGTCTGCTTCAGATCTTCAATCTGCCCTGCACCAATGCCAAACATCACCGTACGCAGTTCAAATTCAACCTGTTCCAACCGCTCATTCAGCGCATCATCCGAAGCGACTGCGGATTCGAGCAGAGATCGGCCAAAACCAGCCAGGTCCGCACCGAGCGCGAGGGCTTTGGCCGCATCCACGCCAGTGTACAGTCCACCGCTGCCAATCAGGGCACCAGTAGGATTCAGCGCTCGTACTTCCTGAATACACTCCGCTGTGGGAATGCCCCAGTCGGCAAAAGCTTCAGCTGCTGCCCGGCGTACCGGGTTATTGTTGCGGTACTTCTCTACCTGTACCCAGCTTGTACCTCCAGCCCCGGCTACATCGATGAATGCGACACCCGCTTCATATAGGCGTTGAGCCGTCACGCCATCGATGCCAAAACCTACTTCTTTCACACCAACAGGTACGTCTAGCTCACGACACAAGTTTTCAATCCGCTGAAATAATCCGCTGAAGTTGGTGTTACCTTCCGGCTGGAAAACTTCCTGCAACGTGTTTAGGTGAAGCACGAGCATGTCCGCACCCGCAATATCTACGGCGCGCTGGAAGTCAGCTGTTGTGAAACCATAGTTCAGCTGGACCGCGCCCAGGTTTGCAATGACCGGGATGTCCGGTGCCCAGCGCCGCACATCGAAGGTACTCGCAAGTTCCGGCTGTTCCACGGCAGCCCGGATCGAACCTACGCCAAGTGCCCAGCCTCTGGCGTTTGCTACTCGGGCGAGGCGCTCATTGATCGCGCCCGTTGTTTTGCTTCCACCCGTCATCGAACTGATGAGCAAGGGTGTGCGTACTTTTTTGCCAATAAACGAAGTCTCCAGATGCACCTCTTCAAAATCCAGTTCCGGCAGTGGGTGATGGCGAAACGCATACCGCTCCATGCCGCTGGTTACCCCTTCTCCTGCCACATTCTCCTCAAGACAGAGGCGCACGTGCTCTAGCTTCCGTTCTCCCGTAGCCACTTCGGGAAGCAGCCGTTCGCCGGCTCGCTCTTGTTCATTCATGATGAGACCTCCTATGTGAGAATCGTGCGGATCGACAGGATAACCTGCCTGGTCCTAGCTTCTATGTATATACGTCTTTTGCAAAAGACAAAAACATTAATCCTATAAGCATTGCAGCTCAGCAGTTTAACTCTATCCAGTATAACGTTCCAAACCCTCTAATGAAAGGATGCCCCGACACCAAATGTCTCACTTAAATCTCGGAGCACCACTATCTCATACCTACTCAACAGCACGGATCATCCGTAGTAGCTTCAAAGTTAATTAGCAGAGACGATACACACGCACATGGATCAACAAAACACATTTTCACTCCATCATCCTGCACAACGAACTATCTCAAGATTTCAGATGCCAACTGCTCACCAACAAGCTGTCCAGACAACGTCACAATCGGTGTGCCGCCGCCTGGATGCGTGGTTCCGCCGACGTACCAGAGTCCTTGTACATCTTTGCTTTGGTTGCCCGGTCGCATGAAGGTCTGCTTCACGGAGTTGGACGAGATGCCGTAGATTGAACCTTGATGCGCCAAAGTATCCCGTTCAATATCTCGCGGCGTATATCGGATCAGCACATCGGATTGGTTCAACCCGGTAATTCCCCTCGCTGCCAACTGTTCCAGCACAAACGCTCCGTAACGTTCCGTCTGCTGCTCCCAATTCCATGAATCCGACAAGTAGGGGGCATTGACCAGAATGAACAGGTTGCTGGCTCCCGCCGGGGCCATGCCTGCTTCCGAATAACCGGAGTAACAGATGTAGATCGTCGGATCTTCGGGCATTTTACGGTCACGGAAAATATGGTCAAACTCCGGTTCATACCGTTCCGGGAAGAAAACCGTATGGTGCAGCAGCGCATCATATTGTCTTCGCACACCCGCCAGCGTCACAAATCCCGAAATGGATGGTTCATACTTCCGTATACGGGCATCGCTCATCTCTTTCCGATGTTCCGGTGCAAGCAGTAATCTATTCACGCTAAGCACATCTCCATTGGCAACCACCTGATCGGCTTCCCGGAAGCCTTGATCTGTATCCACGCCTGCCACTTTGCCATTCCGAACAACAATCTGCCGGACCTCTGTGCCGGTAATGATCTGTACACCTTTTTCCCGAGCCAGCCGGGTCATTCCTTCGATCAGTTGATAGGTTCCACCTTTGACTCCGTAGATGCCCACTTCTGCTTCCACATGACCCATCATGGCAAAGATGGAAGGCGATTGATACGGCGATGATCCCACATAGGTCGCATACCGTCCGAACATAGCGAGCGTATGCGGATGTTGGAAATACGAGCGTAGCAGCTTATCCAGCTTCACCGTTGGCCGCACGCGGAGCAAGCTGCGCAGCATTTGGAGATTGTATTTGTCAGAAGGAGACAGCAGCAACTTACCCAGAAAATGACGATTGGCTTCCGCATACAGTGCAGCAGACTCATCCATAAACGCATCATAACGAGCTGCATCCTCCGGACTGTACGCAGCGATCTGCTCCTTCATCCACCCGCGATTACCTGACAAATCTACCACTGTGCCATCTGCAAATATATTACGCGTGCGCGGCTCTAACTCATATAATTGTACGTAATCTTCCATTGCTACTCCAGCATGGTCGAAGACTGAACGAAAGGTCGATGGCATCGTGATCGTGCTCGGTCCCCGGTCAAAATGATACCCGTCCCGCTCAATCTGCTGTAGCTTGCCACCTACGTGTTGCTGCCGCTCCAGAATGGTCACCTGCACACCTTGTGAAGCCAGTCGTATTGCACACGACAGACCTCCAAATCCTGCACCGATTATAATGACGTTACCTCTCAACTGTACCGCCTACCTTTCCATACATACCCCTTGCCGGAGCGGCCTGCCTGCCAGGAAGCAAGTCCGATGGCAATGACACAGGCCATGCTGACCGGTTGCAGAAGGGCGAGCCACCAGGGTTGTCCGCCAGCATGATCCGCTACTCTTTTCACAGCCATACCTAATAATGTTCCTAACAATCCATACAGAATGGACATCGAACTGCCCATAAGGAGTCCAATAATCAATCCTAGTGGAGGCACAATATACATCAGTGTATACATCAACATCGTGCCCAGCAGCAGTACGTCTTTACGTCCCATACCTTCGTACATATTTTTCTTGTATCCATTCCATACTTCTGCACCGTTCTGATACATGCGGGTATTCGTTACATCATGCACATCGGTCAGCATCACCGGATGACCTGCACGCTTGACTGCTTTGGCGAGACTCATATCATCCACCAGATGTGCCTGAATGGCAGCATGACCACCGGAAGCTTCGTAACTGGAGCGATGAATCAGCAAAAAAGCCCCCGTAGCGGCCACAAACATCGGACTGGATGATCTTCGTATCATGAAAATGGGCAGATGACTGATGATGGTGAAGACCATCATGGGTACAACAAGCTTTTCCATCCACGTCTTTGTTACCTGATAAGGAAAACCGGTTACCAGCCCCCCGCTCTGCTCACACCCTGCCGCAAGAGTCTGCCGAATGGCACTTGGCTCCAGACGCACATCCGCATCCACGAACATATACCATTCTCCCTTGGCCTCCTGAACCAGCCTGTGACACGCATGGGATTTCCCCATCCAGCCTTCGGGAAGATCAACGCCATGCAGCAAACGCACACGTGCATCCCGATCCGCAATCGCTTGTACCATGGCCGCTGTCTCATCTTCGGAGCGATCATCCAGCACCAATACTTCCATCTGGAATCCTGATGTATCGCTCGCGAGCACACTCTCCAGACATCCTTCGATATGTAGTCTTTCATTTCTGGCTGGAATCAGCACCGAGACCAGCAGGTCTGGTGGTTGTATTCGGTCTGCTCGGAATGAACGCACTTTGGGCAGACAGGAGACGTTCCATAGAGCGAACAGCAACTGTATGCCCAATATGCAGGTAAGCACAATCCAGAAGATTTCAGATGCATTCATGCTAACGGTTCACCCGCTTTCGTGCCGCATCGTATTTTTCACTTGTCGAACGTACATGACGAATCAGTGGAATCGCATCTGGCAAACTTCCCTGCCCCATCCGTATAAGCTCTGATCTATGATCGTCTAACTGCTGTTCCAGCACATGGCCGAGTCTGGCGGCAATCTCTTCACTCTTCAACACCTTCCAGTCTTCCATCACAGCCGGGCCCGCCTGCATCGATATTTCCGGTAAATCATGCTGGACCATCCCATGGCACAAGGTTACCGGTACAGCAATGGCATTTGGAGAACGACGAAGTAACAATCCGATGCCTGGACGGAACTGAATCGGTCTGGCCTCCTGATGCAATATTTCTCCTTGGGGAAAAATCCAGACCCTTTTACCTGAATCCAATAATTCACTGGTGTACTGTAGAGAGGTCCTAATACCGGACGCACTCTCCTTATTGATCGAATACGCACCCAATTTACGAAAAAAAGCATATTGCTGAAGCTGTTGCTCCTCCATCATCACATAATGATCACCCCGCGATGTCTGCCTGGCCGCATGATAGAGCAGCAGACCATCCCACCAGGAGCTGTGATTCATGAAATAGATCACGGGACGAGTCGGTTCAATCGGGGAGTTGTCCCTGATGTCCACCTGCGGGTCCAGTGACCCTGTGAGCGTGAAGGAGCGGAAGCGCCGACGTAGCAGATAATAGTGATTGTATAAGGCAAAAATACGATTAAACGGTTTTGATTTTACGGCGCGAATCATAGAGCCAGCTCCCTTCGGCAAGAAGCACACCAGCAATGGCGATGATAAAGCTGCCCGTAATCCCTTCCTTTAGAGCAAGCAGGCCGAACAGAAGAATAAACAGCTGATACAACCATTTTGCACGCAGCAATGAGCTACGGTCATTAGGCATGGCCGGAAGGAAAAGGGATAAGAATGCACCCATGATAAACCAGCTTATGTAATTGGTCCACGGAACACCGTAGAATCCACCTGGGGCTTGCCACTCCCAGAATCCTCTTGCATGCGCAACAGGGTCGAGCACCAGATCGAGTACAATCGCCCAGAACCCGGTCTTCACTGCTCGAAGCAATCTGCCAGTCCACGTTGAACCACCGCCACTTAACAGCGCCGAGTTACCCACCACTGCGATCCAGGCGAAACCCAGCGTAACTGGCACACTGAACAGATGAATCCCGAAGAAGTCTGAGTAGGCATACTCGCCAAAAGGCCAATGCGTATGAACGCCTACCCACTCTACGCCCATACCTCCAAGCCAGATAATCACAGAGGATATCCAGAGTCCGGGTTTCAGCCAGATGACTGACTGGTCGGACAGGCCTGTCCGATTACGCCCTTGATAGATCAGATCCAGCACATACAATGCGTAGAAGATTAGAAATAAACCATTTGAAAAAGATAATACGTCAGGCACACCGATCGTTAGCATCAAGGTTGCTCCAATGACATACCACGCCCAGTAAAGCCACTGGATCATCAGGATACCGCCGTTCGGGAGGCTTGATAGGCCAGCATCGGGTAACGTTTTACAATCGCACCCAGCATCTCCAGTTTCAATTCATCGCTAACATATGCCCGTTTGGTATATACGTCATAATCGTTGCGTTCAACCGCGTGTAGAATGGTGGAGTAAAAGGCTGCTGCCAGCTCGATGGAAAATGCACTTTCCGTTGGGTACGTATCCAGACGATCCATGCCAATACGGAACCAGTTCAATGCTGCAGCTTTTAATTCATGAACAATGGCAATAAAACGTTCGTCCACGACCCCGTCTTCAAAGTCCTGCTCGGTGTAACCATGCTTCTCCATGATCTCCAGCGGAACATACCGGCGCACTCTGGCCCGATCTTCACCAACATCCCGAATAATATTAACGATCTGCATTCCTTTACCCAAAGCAATCCCGTTCACGGCTACTTCTGCGCCATTATCATCTCTCAATACAGGCAACAACATCTCGCCTACGGTTCCGGCCACCAGATAACAATAATGCTCCAGTTCCTGCATCGTTGTATAATGCGTTACTTTAAGATCTGTGAGTTGCCCTTCCATCTGACGGAAAAATGGCCCCTTATCCAGATGAGGGAAACTGCTGAACAACCATCTCAGTGCGGGCCAGATAAAATGTCCTTCCGCGTCGTCTAGCCGATCAAACAAATCATGGATCTCGTGAATCGTATAAGGCGAATGTTCCGGCTCGTCTACACTGTCATCAATCATGCGGCAGAAGGCATAAATGACATATACCGCTTCCCGACGTGGACTTGGCAGCCCTCTAAAGGCCTGATAAAAAGAGGAAGAACCCTTTTGCATCAACTCTTCACACCTGCTCAAAATCGCTTCATTCATGTTCCCATCTCCTTCATGAGTTGATTGACGGCCATCCGTGCACTCTGCATTACAATCGGCACTCCGCCACCTGGATGTACAGATGCTCCTGCGGCATATAATCCCTTTATATTAGGGAATGGTTTGGGTTGCGGTCGGTATACACCGGACTGGAATAATACAGGTGCTATACCAAAGCTTCCGCCCCCATAGAGCCCGTCTCGCTCTGCGTCAGCGGGTGTACGTACCTTTTTCCACTTGATCGCTGCACGAAGTCCCGGGAATCCTCGTTGCTCCGCTTCTTCCAGTACACGTTCTGCCAATGCTTCACTCTCCTGATCCCAGTCGACACCTTCGGCATCTGGTACGGGAATGAGGAAATACAATACACTCTGTCCTTGAGGCGCTGCAGTTTCATCCAATGCGACCGGATTAAATACGTAAAATGAGGACTTTGCCGGAATTCGTCGCTGATTGAACACTTCCTGCAAACTGCCTTCAAGACTCGGTGGCAGGAAGAACTGGTGCGTCGTTGCATCTTCCCAGGTTTTGTCCACGCCCACATAGAGCAATACACATCCGGAAGAGGGACGATACGGTTTTCTTTTACGTGCTACCTCTGGTGATTGTCCAAGCAAACCTGATAGATGGGGGAAATCACCATTGTAGATAACTGCATCCACATTTTCTGCGCCTGCTGCCGTTTCTATACCTTCACACACACCATTTTTAATCTTGAGTCCGGTCACTTCCGAATTCAGCACGACACGCCCACCACGTGATATCAGTTCCTGTTCCAGAATAGCCGGCAATGCTGCATATCCACCTTTGACCATCCAGATGCCATATTCATGCTCTGCGTAAGGTAAAAGGGAATAGATACCTGGCGTCCCAAACGGTGATCCACCAATGTATAAACTTTGCAGTGAGTATGCATCAAGCAATTCCTCGTGCTCAAAATAATCGCCTACCGCTTTCCGGACACTTTTGTGTGCACGCAATCTGCCCATGAGTGACATGAGCGAAGGGGTGAAGAAATCCCTTTTGCGCGGAAAAGCCCTTTCCAGAAACGCTGCCCTGCCTGCCGGAAACAACGTGTCCATATCTTTCATGAATCGTGTGAATCCCCGGCTCTCTCCCGGGAACAAACGTTCAATCTCCGCCGTCTGCTCTTCACGTGAGGTCATCTTGGTCATGACACGACCACTGTGGTAATGCACTCTGTATAACGGATCACAGCGAAGTAACTCAATCTTCGAACGATCTACGCCTGCTTCCTCCATTATGCCAAGTAACATCTCCGGCAGCAGTACGATCGTTGGCCCCTGATCGATCCGATACTCGCCTTCCTGCTCATATCCAATGCGTCCACCAACGCGAGAACCCCGTTCATACACGGTGACATCCCATCCCTGACGGTTCAATAACAATGCAGAAGTAAGTCCACCAATCCCTGCCCCTACAATAGCGGCCCGCTTCATGAATGCCCTCTGGCTTCTGCCGTCTTCACATAAGAGGATGGCTTGGAACGTGTGCGTGCGTCCTCTTCCTGAATCAGTCTGACACTGATCCGTGCCGATTCGAAGATCGTGGGCAACCCGCTGCCCGGATGTGTTCCGCCGCCTACCAGCCATACACTTTTCAACTCTTCAAACTGGTTATGGGGACGCAGATACATCATCTGACCCAGGTTATGTGCCATATTAAACGTTGCTCCGCGATACACATCTAGTTCAGTCTCCCAATCAAGTGGAGTGAACAGCATACATTCTTCAATACGGTTGCGTATGTCTGCCAGCTCAGGAATGCCTTCCATGCGTTTCATCATGGCCTCCTGCACATTCTCCCGTTCTGCCTCCCAATCAATGTCTGCGGTAAGGTTAGGCGTAGGCATAAGAACATACAAAGCAGATTTCCCTTCCGGTGCCAGCGTCGAATCAAGTCTGGAAGGGTTATGAATATATAGAGATGGATCGGCTGATAACATTTTATGCTTTGTAATCTCATCAACGTTTAACCGGTAGTCCTCGGGAAAATAGATCGAGTGATGCGGCAGGTCCACATCACCATCCACGCCCAGATACAGCATTGCTGTAGAGCAGGAATACTTTTTGCGTTTCATTTTCTCCGGGGTATATTTCTTAAGCACGCCTGGTTCGAACAGATGATTAACCGCATGTGCAAAGTCGGCGTTCACCACCACATGGTCTGCTTCGATGCGTTCACCGTTCTCAAGCAACACACCTTCTGCACGACCATTGCGAACGATGACCTGTTTCACCGGGGTGGAAGTATGTATGCGCCCTCCGTGTTCTTCCACGACATCGGCCATGGCTTGGAAGATCCGATTCACGCCGCCAATGGGGTGGAACAATCCGTAGTGATGCTCAATAAACGATAGTATGGTAAAGGTGCCCGGACAATCCCAGGCAGACATGCCAAGGTATTTGGATTGAAATGTAAATGCCCAGCGCAGACGCTCGTCTGTAAAATAACGGGACAAGATCCCGTAGACTGTATTGTGGACATCAAGCTTAGGTAGAGCTGTTACCGCATCCTTGCGTAGATAGTCAGTCAACTTGCCAAAAGGACGACGGAGCAGAGGCATGACTTTGCCAAACTTCACTTCTTCTTCTTGCATGAACCGAAGGTAATTGTCTTCATTGCCCGGAAACAATTCCTTAATCTGTGCAGCTGTATCTTCCCGATTACGAGAAGGCTTGAACACCTTGTCACCAAAGTTCAGTGCGTACAGCGGAGTTAGCTCTTTCATATCCACATAATCGGATAACTTACGTCCCACCACGTCGAACATCTCTTCAATCAGCTGAGGCATCATCAAAAATGTAGCACCTCGATCGAATCGATATTCACCCAGTTCCAATCTGGCAGAACGCCCCCCGATGACTGGCTGTTTCTCATACACATCTACCTCGTACCCCTGACCGGACAATAACATCGCTGCTGCAAGTCCACCTGGACCTGCGCCAATGACAGCTGCACGTTTGCGTTGTTGATTCGGTATCATGCCACTCACCTTTCTATGTAGGGAATTCCTATAGTTCTCTAGCCCCTAACCTATTATTAAACCGCCCAAGAACACTTTAAGCGGTAACTAGCAAAAACATTATACAAATATAATACAAATATTATACGGCCTTGTAAACCAAAAAATGACCCGTCGGTCAAAATACCTGGTAATCCATTTATAAACACAAAAAACACCCTTTGATCACTTTCGTCAAAGGATGTCCTTTATACACTAACCTATTCATATCATTTGAGATTATGTTTAATTATTGGCCTGTCCGAACCTTGCACCAGGTGATCGCTCGGAGAGATACTCACGCTCCATCCACGATTGCCAGTCCGCAGAACTCTCCGGCATAATCCATTGCGGATAACGTGCATGCTCTGCACGCTCATAGCCTTTACCTCCAAGTACAAAGCGAATATGTGGGAACTCGTTTTTAATCCGCTCGACGAGCTGGTCACATTTTTCAAGAAGCCCCGGACTTGTGATCGACAGGCAGACCAACTTGATCTTCTGCTCCCGGATAATCGGGAAGATGCCTTCCTCTGGCGTGTTCGCACCCAGATACAGTACTTCCGCTCCATTTTTGCGCATAAAGAGAGAGAACAGCAGCAATCCGACCTGATGATGCTCCCCCTCCGGACACAACGCCAGAACTTTGGGCAGATGCGGATAGATCGGGAACAGATGGAAAAACTGATAAAACCGCTGTGATATCAGCTGTGTCATGAAGTGTTCCTGAGCCACCGAAGCCCTACCTTGCTCCCATGCATCTCCAACCCGAACCAGAATGGGCACCAACACATGATAGAACATCGAGTCATACCCATACATGGTGAACCCAAAATCAATCAAACCATTGGCACGTTCACCCTGAAAGTTGTAGAGCGAGTCATAGATCTGATCTGCCATTCGTGCGTAGGCTTCTTCCATCGTAGGCACCGGAGCCATGATCGGCGTGGGTATAGCCTCGGGCGGATTTAATTTGTTTACTTTCAACATCCGTACCGCTTCCGAAATATTGGTCTGATGTAGCTCAACCTGTTCTTTCAACCAGCGCAGATCCGCAACATTCTCTTCGGTATACATTCGATAACCCGATTCCGTCCGCTCAGGGGTGACCGCACTATACCGATTCTCCCAAGCCCGGAGCGTCACCGTCGGGATACCGAGCATGGCAGCGACTTGTTTGATGGAATACACCTTATTACCCACTTTCTTTACCTAAATGTCCAGATTTCAAAGGTTACATCATTGGTTCCCCGTCCTTGTCAGGCATATGAAAACCCTAACATTCTACAAAAATAATACACTCATTATACACAACGCTCAGACACCTGTCGATTGCATAATGCCAATTTTGCCATATGCGTTTTACTGCTACATTCGTTATGCTAGCGGGTTCTCCTGCGTCAACGTTATCATCCGTGTGGTAATAGAAGTCAGCAAGTACAGAAGGGGGAGTCCACCGTTGGTCTCATTACGCCGCCATACATCAGACCGCAAGTCTTCACGCGGCAAAATTCCATACATACGAACAGGGCTCGCCCTATTGGTCCTATGGCTCATCGCCGTCATGCTCTATCAGACCTACAAACCATTACCAGCGGGCATTTCCTACGAAAGTCCGGAGTATCGTGTGGATCAAGTCGAGTTCCTGCATGACCTCACTTATCCTTCCTCCGACGGACAGATGGAGCACGAACAGCAGATTTTCCAGCGCATGATGCAAATTTTGGAGGAAGCAGAGCAGTTTGTCTTGGTGGATATGTTCCTGTTCAATAATTATCAACATAAGGGACAGAACTTTCCTCCCGTGAGTACTGAATTCACCGAAGCGCTGGTCACCAAAAAAAATCAGCATCCTGATATGGACATCTGGTTCATTACAGATGAAGTAAATACCAACTATAACTCAGCACCCAATCCGTTGCTGGAACAAATGAAACAAGCAGGCATTCATGTGGTCATCACGGATGTGGACCCTTTGCGTGATTCAACTCCAGTATACTCTGCGGTCTGGCGGACCTTCTTCCAATGGTTTGGCCAATCCGGAGATGGCTGGATCAAAAACCTGATGGCCACGGACGGTCCGGATGTAACGGTCCGTTCCTATCTCAAGCTGCTCAACGTGAAAGCAAATCATCGCAAAGTTGTTGTTAGTGAGAAGACGGCGATTGTCTCTTCTGGCAATATTCATGATGCGAGTGCCTACCACTCGAATATTGCATTTGAAGTAACAGGTCCAATCATTGGCGATATTCTTCAGTCCGAGCAAGCTGTCCTCGACATCTCAGGCGGAGGCAAGGTTCCTGCCTACACAGCTCCTTCCTCGAATTCAAACACGGGAGATTTGCGAATACGCTATTTAACTGAAGGCAAAGTGAATGACGCTGTACTCCATGAGATCAATCAAGCTGGCAAAGGTGACACCTTATGGATGGGCATGTTCTATGTGGCCTCTCCGAAAGTATTGGAAGCCCTGCTGGAAGCCGCAAAACGAGGAACCGAGATCCGACTTGTACTGGATCCAAATGAAAATGCCTTTGGTCAGGAAAAGATCGGTATTCCGAACCGTCCTGTCGCTGCTGAATTGCATGATAAATCCGACGGTAAAATACAGATCCGCTGGTATAACACCACCAAGGAGCAATACCATACCAAGATGATCTATCTTGCCAAAGCAACCGGAGATCATATTGTCCTCGGGGGTTCAACCAACTTTACACCACGAAACATGAATGACTACAATCTGGAGAATGATCTATGGGTTGCTGCACCTCCAGACAATAAGTTCACACTTGATATCGCGAATTATTTTGAGCGTATTTGGAATAATAATGATGCCGAGTTCACGTTAGACCTGGATGAGTTCCAGGAGAAGACTACGTTTTTGAAAGGTATCCTATATAAGCTGCAACTGATTCTGGGTCTTACGACCTTTTGATCAGAAACCACATCCATACCTGTTATATCCGCCTGTACTCTACTGTGCAGGCGGATATTTTCATCTTGACAGGTGATGTAAAGTGTGAAAATATAATTACCTAACGACCGTTAGGAAGGTGATTGAATGACTGCACAATCCATTCGGGATGCAGCCCTGTTCCATTTTGCCAGAGATGGCTATGAGGGAGCTTCTCTGAGAGCTATTGCTGATGAAGTCGGGATTAAAAAACCGTCCATATATGCGCATTTCAGCTGCAAGGATGACTTGTTTTTACACACACTGGACTTTGCATTTCACGAGGTAACACGGCACACACTGGAATATTTCCGTGATCATGCGGATCTGCCATTGGAGCAGAGGCTGAAGGGTTTGCTGATCTGGTTCGAACAAGAATACAACGCTCATGCTTCGGCTCGATTGATGTTGCGTAATTGTTTTTACCCACCCCTTTCTCTGTATGGCGAAGTGATGGATCAAGTGTATCCATTTATCGATGGTATGGAACGTGCACTGACTCGTCTGCTGCAAAGGGCAATGCGTAATGGAGATATTCCAGCCATTCCCGCAGAACAAGCCGCCATTGCATTTATGACGTTTCTCGACGGTATTACCGTGGAGATTATCTATGGAAGTTCCCGCCGGTACAAGAGACGGTTGGAAGCAGCCTGGCCTGTATTTTGGCATGGCATTCATCATTTGAACGACGAGGCGCACAGCGTTGTGCCGGAAGGAGATTTAACAACATGAACCGCAACTGGTTATATGTATTTATCGGTGGAATTATTGAGATTGTCTGGGTAAGCGGGCTGAAACATGCCTCGAATGCCTGGGAGTGGACTTTAACGGGGATTGCCATCGTGATCAGCTTTGGACTGATCATTGCCGCTTCCAAAAGGTTGCCTGTGGGTACGGTGTATGCCGTCTTTACGGGAATTGGTACGGCGGGTACTGTCCTTACGGAAATGGTATTGTTCGGTGAACCGTTCCGCTTGGCCAAAGTATTGCTTATCGGGCTGCTGCTCTGCGGCGTAATCGGACTGAAGCTGGTTACGGATCAGCAAGAAGCCAAAGGAGGTGCAGTATAATGGCTTGGATGGCAATTGTAGGTGCAGGGATATGTGAAATTTTCGGCGTAATCGGTATTAATGGTGCTTCCACCAAGAAAGGATGGCCATACATCGTACTTATGCTGGTGTCGTTTGTGTTCAGCTTCTCGTTGTTGTCCTACGCCATGACGTCTATTCCGATGGGCACAGCGTATGCCGTGTGGACCGGGATCGGGACGGTCGGCAGTACGTTAACAGGCATGTTCCTGTTCGGTGAACGGAAAGAAGCGAAGCGTATCCTGTTTATCGCGATGATTTTGGTGGCAGCTGTTGGTCTGAAACTGATCACGTAACGGAACAACTGAATTACACTCTTATATCTCCGATTGCAGTCCCACTTTCCGATCGCTGTTATCCCCAGATTTCTTTGATTCCCTTTGAAGAGGGATAAATCTGGTGATAAAGGCGAACACTTCGTTTCTTCAAGTCGGTTCTGCAATCTCCGTTATCGTGTAATTCTTAGCTTCCATTATGATATCTATTAAATCTTGTAATATAAATTAGACGACTTCGATCAGGAAGTCGTCTTTTTTGGGGAATGATATAAATAGGGAACCTCTTTATACTTTGCCACGTAAGAAAGGATGTCGTATTCATGAAAAAGTTATTGGCACGCATGGGCTCTTATACAGGGTATACCCTTCTGATCGCCATGGCCACTTTCTATCTCATCGCTCTAGTCGCCATTATTATGCTTGCCTTATACGCCTTCACTGGAGGAAACTAACTTAAACGTTCTTGATACCTTATCCCTATCGTACATACAAGCTGCACCTTGTTACTTGCCGTCTCTCCTTCCCTTTGATCAGCCACTTTTCCCCATATACATTTTCCAATTTACTCCCATTTGAATTCCTTTAACCAGATCGTTTATACTTATTTTGACCTTAGAGTCAATTCAAGAACTCACAAGTTCCCTGATGAGGTGAATGCATCGTTAATGAACCCTATACATGAGATGAATGAGAAGAAAAAACTCATCATTACTACAGCACTCAAGTTATTCTCATCCAAAGGCAGTGCTGCAACATCCATGCAAGAGATTGCAGAATTATGCGGGATGTCCAAAGGTAGCCTCTACATCATGTTCAAATCCAAAGAGGAATTAGAAGCCAGTACTCTGGAGTACTGCATGTACACGCTCATGGACGAGATGACACAGATTGAGCATGAAACCAGCCTTACCTCGCGTGAACGTCTTCACAAGCAGATTGAGACACTGTTGATCCATGTTGCCGAGCTCAAGGAATTTTTGCGAGTACAGATGCGCAGCATGATGATGGATGATGAACAGCAACGCAAGGAACAATGCCATCCGCTGCAAAGAGATCTGGAAGTCCGTACCTTACATTGGTTTAAGGATAAGCTGGAGGAGCAGTACGGATCGGAGATTGAACCTTATACGATTGACCTTATTTTGCTGACACAGGGGCTATTCCTTTCCTACGTCAAGATCTGGTTTACAGAGATGCCGTCCCTTACTGTTACCAAAATGGCAACAAATTTACTGCAAATGATGGATTATGCAGCGCACGGATTCCTTAAGCAGCGACCTTTGCCTTTGATTCCTTTGGAGGACTGGCCTGCATGGATTACCGAACCCCATCCGGATTCCACGGTGATGCGGCATCCTATTCATATTATCAAGCAAATGCAGGATATTGCTGCCTCCGAATTGCCTGCTGGGCAACCAAAGAATGATGTACTTGAGACCATTGCCATTCTCCGGCAGGAGATGATGGAATTCACACCGCGACGTGCCATTATTCTGGGCATGATGCACAATCTGGAGAACGTAACTGCCATTCAATCTTTGCACTCCGAGCTTCAGCATATTCTGGATGCCATGTATAGCCGGTTCATCCAGGCTGACTCGTCACACACATAAACAGGAGAAACAGAGAGGAGAAGAAACCATCGTATGAAAGGTATTATTAATTTTTCACTGAACAACAAGTTTGCGATTTGGATTCTGACGATTATCATCTCTTTCGCAGGTTTGTACAGCGGATTGACGATGAAACAAGAGACAATCCCAAACATCAACGTACCGTTTCTAAATGTCACTGCCATTGATCCGGGGGCTGCACCGGAGGGAATTGTTGAGGATGTCACGAAGCCGCTGGAAGTAAAACTACGTAATGTAGATGGCGTGAAGACAGTTACCTCCACTTCCATGGAGAACGCAGCATCGATCACACTCGAATTTGATTATGGAACAGATCTGACCAACGCAACTGCAACCGTTCGTGAGGCACTGAATGAAGTTCAACTGCCTGACAGTGTGCAGAAGCCGACCATTTCCAAGTTCAGCATTAACTCTTTCCCGGTTGTATCTCTGAGCCTGTCCGACAAGGACGGCGGTGACCTGGAACAATTGACACGACTGGTTGAATCGGATATTCAGCCTGCACTCGAAGACATTGACGGTGTAGCTCAGGTTCAGGTGTCCGGTCAATATGTGAAAGAAGTTCAATTGAAGTTTGACCAAGCCAAAATGGCCGAGCTGGGCCTGACCGAAGATACGGTAAACGGCATCGTTCAGGGTTCATCCATTCGTGTGCCCCTTGGACTGTTTGAACTGGATAAATCCCAGAAAGCCGTTGTTGTAGATGGAAACATCATCGACATCGATGACCTGAAAAACCTTGCCATTCCAGTTGTACCCGGCGGTGCCGGTGCTTCCGCAGGCAATGGTTCAAACGCAGCCCCACAAGGCTCTGGAGCACCAACTGGTGAAGCTGGTCAAGGTACCGCTCCAGGTGCTTCACAAGGAACGGACCAAGCCGCTGGTGGTAATGCCGGTGTAGGTAGCCCTTCAGGTGCTGCCAACGCAGCTGGTATCCCGACAGTAAAATTAAGTGAAATTGCCAAGATCGAAGTCATCGGTCAAGCGGAATCCATTTCCCGGACAGACGGCAAGGAATCGATTGGTATTTCCATTGTAAAATCCAACGATGCCAACACGGTTGATGTCGTTAACGCAGTCAAAGATAAAGCTGAAGAGTTGCAATCGCAGTTCAAAAATGCTGATTTGACTGTATTGCTTGACCAAGGTAAGCCGATTCAGGACTCGGTGAACACGATGTTGGGCAAAGCCGTTTTTGGCGCCTTGTTTGCCATCCTGATCATCCTGCTCTTCCTGCGTAATATTCGTTCAACCATTATCTCCATTATCTCGATCCCGCTCTCCTTGCTCATGGCATTGACTGCTCTCAATATGATGGATATTACTTTGAACATGATGACGCTGGGTGCGATGACGGTTGCCATCGGACGGGTTGTCGATGACTCCATCGTTGTTATCGAGAACATCTACCGCAGATTAACACTCAAAGGTGAAAGATTGAAAGGCCGTGAACTAGTCCGCGAAGCAACTCGCGAGATGTTTGTGCCAATCCTTTCTTCCACGATCGTAACTATTGCGGTATTCCTGCCACTGGCATTGGTAAGCGGCATGGTCGGTGAGTTATTCACACCATTTGCACTGACCATGGTATTCGCTTTGCTGGCATCCCTGATCGTTGCCATTACCATTGTGCCGATGCTTGCGCACACCCTGTTCCGTGGAGGGTTGAAGAACAAACAGAATCACGAAGAAAAACCAGGCAAAATGGCGGAAGGTTACAAACGCCTGCTGAACTGGACCCTGTCACACAAACTCATCACAGTCAGTATTGCAGTGATCTTGCTGGTCGGCAGTTTGTTCCTGTACCCGTTCATCGGTGCAAGCTTCTTGCCAGAACAACAGGATAAATACGTGACTATTACGTACAGCCCACAAACCGGAGCTTTGCGTGAAGATGTCGAAAAAGAAGCACTCGTTGCCGAGAAGTGGTTGCTGGAACAACCAGGTCTGGAGAAAATGCAATATTCCATCGGCGGAAGTAATCCACTGAGCAGCATGGGTGGCGGTGGTTCCAACTCGGCTCTATTCTATATTGAATATAACGAAGACACGAAAGACTTTACCAAAGTGAAGGAACAGCTTGTAGAAGGTCTGAAGAAAGAAGTTACCGTAGGTACCTGGAATGAGCTCGACATGTCCGGCGGTCTGGGTGGCAGTGGCTTGAGCCTGTCCATCTATGGCGATAATGTAGAGCAACTCAAACCTGTATCGGACGAAATTCTGAAACTGGTTGAAGCAGATAAGGATAATTTTGAAAAAGCAGACACTACACTCGCTGACACCTACGGGCAGTATACGCTCGTGGCAGATCAGGAGAAATTAAGTTCCCTGGGCCTGACTGCAGGCCAACTGGCGATGACGCTGAGCCCGGCACGGGAACGTCCTGTGCTTACGGAAGTCGATATCGATAACAAAACGTACAAAGTATATGTAGAGACAGACAACAAAACATTCAGCAGCATTAAAGAGATTGAGGATGAAACCGTCACTTCACCGCTTGGCATCGAGGTACCAATCAAAGATGTTGCCAAAGTGGAAGAAGGTACATCCCCGAACTCCATCATGCAAATTGATGGTAAAGTTGTTGTACAAGTCACAGCCAACATCCTGGCTTCGGATGTAACGAAAGCTTCTAGTAACCTACAGGCTGAGATCGACAAGCTGGATCTGCCTGATGGCGTTGAAGTGAAGTTCGGCGGTACAACCGAACAGATTAATGATACCTTTACTCAACTGGGTCTCGCCATGCTGGCGGCCATCGCCATTGTATACTTCGTGCTCGTTGTTACATTTGGTGGCGGATTGGCACCATTCGCAATCCTGTTCTCCCTGCCATTTACGGTCATTGGTATTATGGTAGGTCTGTTCATCGCTGGTGGTACGCTCGACGTCTCCGCCATGATGGGTGGACTGATGCTCATCGGTATCGTGGTCACCAACGCTATCGTGTTGATCGACCGTGTTATTCACAAGGAAAAAGAGGGTATGCCTACCCGTGAAGCCTTGCTGGAAGCCGGTGCAACTCGTCTGCGTCCAATCCTGATGACCGCTCTCGCAACTATCGGTGCCCTGTTGCCACTGGTTACGGGCCTCGAAGAAAGTGCGGGGATCATCTCGAAAGGATTAGGAATTACCGTAATCGGTGGTCTGATCAGCTCCACGCTGCTCACGCTGGTTATCGTACCGATTGTGTATGAGTTCCTGATGAAATTTAAAAAGAAAAGAATCGAAGATTAAGAAGTCGTTGATCGTGCTCATGTAACGGTTCGAGTACAACTTAAATACAGACTATAATATTAGCTTCTCGCCCCTTAGCGCATATTGGAATGATTGAATTCCGATGTGATGTTAAGGGGCTTTTTTTTATGTAATTCACACGAGACATAGACTGACATATAAATTCTTTATTTTAATCAAAATCACAAAAAGAACAGTCCCATTTGTCATTTGAAACAAATGAACGTTAGATTTCAGCCCATTGGCTGTAAATAGAATTATAATATGGATTAATTATGTAAGTTGACGGATTCCAGACTCCAGATAGATCACATGTGATTGGGGAAGGATGGTGGTTGTGTGGGGGAGACAACGCTTCATATTCAAGTCAGAGACATGTTAAAACGTCCTGTGTTTCGCAAGGCAGAAGTCCTGGCCAGTGATCGTGCGCTGGAGCGGTATGTTCGCTGGGTTCATATCATGGAGGTTCCCGAGGTGGGGGACTTGCTCAATGGCGGGGAATTGGTGCTGACAACAGGCATTGGCTGGCAGGAGGGTGAGCAGCAAGGCCTGTCTTTTTTGCGTCAGTTAATTGCACGTGGGGCTGCCGGACTCTGTATGGAACTGGGGGATCACACCAAGTTACAGCTCGGGGCTATGAAAGAAATTGCAGTAGCAGCTGATTTTCCGTTGATCTGGTTTCACGAACAAGTCCGTTATATCGATATTACGCAAGACTTGCATTTCACCTTGATTCGCAGTCATCAGCGGATGATCGCTGAACTCGATAGTCTCACCACCTCATTTAACCAACTTCTTCTGAATGGAGACGGGGTACAACCCCTTCTTCGATTATTGTCACGAACAACCGGATTTGCCGTGGCGTTATATCCACTTGAAGGGGAAGCAAGTGCCGTTCCCTACTGCCCTCCAGAGCAGCTGGAGACTCGTCGGCAGGATTGGTTTTTGCAGCGGGAACATTTGGCGGGGGAGGATATTCCGAATTTAATGCAGCTGTCAGATAACACATTGGATGTGATCAGCATGCCTGTTCAGGCGTTGGACTACACCTTTGCCGACCTTGTGCTGATGCATCAAAAGCTGACGGATCAAGATTCAAGCATACCGATCAAACCTTCGGATGAATTCGTCATTCAGGCACTGGAACGATGCGCGGCCGCGATTGCTCAGGACTGGATGCGAACCAAATACATGGAAGAGAAACGCCGCTACAAAGAAGATATGTGGGTCATTGATTGGCTTAACGGACACCACTCCACGAAGGAAATCCATGAATATATATCTACCGTTAATCCCCTTCTCGCAACGAGCAAAGCCACTATTATTTTATTCGACAGCAATCCAGCATACACAGATAGCCTCAGACTTCAGAAGTTGTTAATCCAACGTAACATCGTCGCCCGGTTGGTATTTGCTCGGGAGAACTTCACCCTCTACAGCACCGTTCTGAACCACCAGATCATTCTTATCATTCTCGACCCACTACCTGGATCTCAGCGCAAAAGCAGTCTCTGGCGCTGCATCGAACAGCTACAGCAGCACGAGCAGGAACAGACCCACTGCCTCTTCTCAGGCTTGATCGGTATCAGTCATAACTGCACAGACCTCTCCCGTCTCAAGGATAGTCTGGAATCCGCGAAGGAGACACTGCGAATTCAGAAGGACATCGGTGTGATGCAGCAGCCCTTTTACAGTAATCTTCATTGTTACCGCATCATCGCTAGTATGAAGCAGAGTGGCAATCTGGATGATTTCATCGAAGAATATTTGGGGCCGCTCATTCGTTACGATGTGGAGAAAGGAGGTCAGCTGCTGCGGACCCTCAAGCAATATTTGGTCCTGTGCTGCTCCAAGCAAGAGACGGCCACCGCTCTATATATCGTCAGACAGACACTGTATCACCGTTTGGACAAAATCGAAGCCCTTTTGGGAGAAGACTATATCCTCCCCGAGAAAAGGGTTGCGATCGAACTTGCCATCTACGCTTATGAGTACGTACACGGCCCGATCGCATGAAGAGCTTCAGTATGGTCTACGCTCCCCGTTGCTCCTGAAGCTGGCGAATCAGGATGTGACTGAACCACTTCCGTCCAGACGCCGTGCCTACGTATTGCTCTTGTTTCTCTTCGGGAAGATCCGGGTGCCCCCATATGACGTGAGCACCCTCCAGATGTTCCCGTACCGCATAGATCCGATAACCCTGTGCAACCATTCGCTCTATGGCGATCCTCTCGGTCTCAAATACATCATGATCCGACATCAGCTTCTCCCTCCATTCACTGCCGTCACAGGATGTTTCATCGGTATGGGCGCGCCTGCATCATACTTGTTGCGCTTCACATATTGGCCTGCCCCTGCTGTTCCGGTATACTGCCGATCTCGAATGACATACTCCCCGCGACACAACACCGTCACCGGACATCCCTGTACCTGCATACCTTCAAATGCACTGTAATCCACGTTCATATGATGCGTATCTGCCGATATCACCCTGTTTACAGAGGGGTCAAAAATAACGATATCCGCGTCTGTCCCGACAGCGAGAGTCCCTTTCTGCGGAAATAGTCCAAATAACTTGCTCGCTCTTGTCGAACATAGATCAACCCACTGATTCAGTGTGATCCTTCCTTTGACTACACCTTCGGAATACAGAATGCTGAGACGATCTTCGATGACAGGCCCCCCGTTTGGAATTTTGCTAAAATCATCCTTGCCCAAGTCCTTCTGCCCCTTGAAATTAAACGAGCAATGATCGGAGCCAATCGTCTGCAACTGACCACTTTTCAATGCATTCCACAACACTTCCTGATGCGCTACTTCCCGCAGCGGAGGTGACCAAACATACTTTGCACCCTCAAAGTCCGGCTGATCCATGATCGATTGATCCAGTGTCAAATACTGAGGACAGGTCTCCCCCCAGATCCGGTAGCCCATTTCACGCATACGCGCAATTTGCTCCACTGCTTCTGCACAGGTCACGTGCACCACATACAGCTGTGAATCCGCAAGTGCAGCCAGACGCGCCGCACGGCCTGTCGCTTCTCCCTCCAACATGGATGGACGAGTCAGCGCATGATGAATCGGCTCGGTGCGCCCTTCGGCGAGCGCCTGTCGAACCAGCAGGTCAATGACATCCCCGTTCTCGGCATGAACCATGACGAGTGCGCCGTACTCTTTTGCCTTTTGCAACGTCTGGAAGAGAATCCCGTCATCGGCCTGAAACTGGTTTTTATACGCCATGAACACCTTGAAGGATGACACACCCTCTTCTTCAATGATCTGCGGCAGCTCTTCTAGCACCTGATCATTCATCTCGCCAATCATGAGATGGAAACCGTAGTCGATGGTAGCTTTACCCTCGGCTTTGGTATGCCACTCCTGGAGAGATTCGATTAATGGACGGCCTTTTTGTGTCAGACAAAAATCAATGATCGTTGTTGTACCGCCAAAAGCTGCTGCTGTCGTTCCCGTCGCAAAATCATCCGCCGTTACCGTTCCACCGAAGGGCATATCCAAATGCGTATGCGGGTCGATCCCGCCCGGAATGACGTAACAGCCCGTTGCATCTACAACCTCCATTCGTTCGTCTGGCACCAGTCCGATGCTAATCTGTGTGATTTTACCCTTTTCGATCAAAATATCTGCTTCAAAGGTATCCGACGCCGTGACCAACACACCATTACGAATCAATTTGCGGGTACTCATGATATCGCCTCCTTGGTTGATTGATCTCTAACGGATTGCAACATCGCAATCGCAGACTGCCGTTCATTCCAGGTTACAGGTTCCTGCTCAGGTACAAGTTCAACCATCTCAATCGCCCCATCCACCGGGCAAACGATCGAACACAGATTACAGCCAACACAGTCCTCTTCCACCACTTCCAGATAGGAGCCGATCGGGTCGGTCAACATATCAATACACTGATGCGAGGTGTCCTCACAAGCAATATGGCATTTGTTGCAATTGATGCAGACATCGCGGTTGATGCGGGCGACCACTTTGTAGTTCAGATCGAGATTGCCCCAATCCGAGTAACGTGGAACCGTCTGACCTACCAGTTCTGCTACACTGCTCAGACCCTTTTCATCCAGATAATCGTTCAGCCCATCAATCATTTCCTCCACAATACGGAATCCATGATGCATCGCTGCGGTACATACCTGAACCCCTGTAGCGCCCATGAGCAGAAACTCTGCGGTATCCCGCCAATCAGATATGCCGCCTATGCCAGAGATCGGCACACCCACCTCCAGATTACGTGCACACTCCGCAACCATGTTCAGTGCAATTGGCTTCACAGCTGGGCCACAGTATCCACCATGTGCTCCTTTGCCGCCCACATGGGGCACGGTATTCCACGAATCCAGATCCACACCTGCCAGGGAGTTAATTGTATTGATCAGGGAGATCGCATCTGCGCCACCGCGGACAGCTGCCCGGGCAGTCGCCGTAATATCCGTGATATTCGGCGTGAGCTTCACAATCACCGGTGTGGTCGCCACTTCCTTCACCCACATCGTCTGGAGTTCGACCAGGTCAGGTTGCTGACCGGAGGCAGCTCCCATGCCACGTTCAGCCATACCATGCGGGCAACCAAAGTTCAGCTCCAGGCCATCGACACCGACAGCCTCCACCTTTTTGACAATCTCATGCCACTTCTCCCGCGTAGGTTCCACCATCAGTGAAGCGACAACCGCACGGTCCGGGAAGCGCTTCTTGGTCTCGGCGATCTCCCGCAGATTCACTTCCAGCGGACGATCGGATATCAATTCAATATTGTTAAATCCCGCCACCCGTTGTCCGCCAAAATGGACCGCCGCGAAACGCGAGGATGTATTGATAATTGGCTCACCCAGTGTCTTCCACACCGCACCACCCCAGCCCGCCTCGAACGCACGCTGAACCTGATATCCCGTATTGGTCGGTGGTGCAGAAGCCAGCCAGAATGGATTGGGTGATCGAATACCTGCCAGATTAATGGATAAGTCAGCCATAACGATCCCTCCTTGGTGTTGTTTGAACATATTAGTTACACTGGACACTCCGTACCTTGTCTCCCTCACAACTCACGCCGTCTCTTCCACCTGTCCAGGCAACGCCTTCATGACTGCGGCGGCAGCCAGCTTACCCTGCTGTGCAGCCGAGACAACCATCGCCTCACCCTGGCCCTGACCAAAAATGACATCTCCTGCCGCATAGATCTGAGGATGCGAGGTACGGTACGTATACGGCTCAATCTCGACGACGCCCCAGTGGTGACGCAGCCCAAACGCTTCGATTAATGGTAATAACCGATGCTGCCCAATCGCCCGGATGACCGTATCACATTCAATCATGAACTCCGATCCCTCCACAGGCACTGGCAAGGCACGCCCACCTCCAGGCGGAGTAATCAACTCCATTTTCACGCATTCCACAGCCTGAACCCGACCGTTCTCGTCTCCAATGATACGCTGCGGCATCGTAAACCACCGGAACTCCACACCCTCCTGCTTGGCAAACGTATATTCAAACGCATACGCCGTCATCTGACTTTCCCCGCGCCGATATAACATCTGCACCCGCTCGGCACCAAGACGTACCGAACAAGTCGCTGCATCTATCGCCGTATTACCCGCGCCAATAACGGCGACCTTCAGACCATTCAAAGCGGGTGGAACACCTTGCTTGGTAGACTCCACCAGTTCAATCGCATCATAGACACCTTCGAGTGTCTCCCCTTCAATGCCCAGCATAGGTACTGAACCCATGCCACAGGCCAGAATGACCGCTTCATGTTGCTCCAGCAACTGCGAAGCAGGAATATCCACACCAATGCGCACCCCATAACGGATCTGCACACCAAGTGCCTCCACCTGCTCCACTTCCCATAGCGCAACCGATTCGGGCAAACGGAAGGATACGATGCCGTACGTGTTCAGCCCCCCGCCTTTGGGTTTTGCTTCATAGATCGTCACCTCATATCCTGCACGCCCCAGTTCACGTGCTGCCGACAGTCCTGCTGGCCCCGCTCCCACAACAGCAACGGTTCTCCCATTGGCAGGTGCTGCCTGGAATAACGGCTCATTCTTCGCCCGCGCCCAGTCGGTGGCGTAACGCTGCAAGTCACCAATGCGAATCGGCTTCGACGATTCGTTCAGAACACATGCACCTTCACACAATTCCTCTGTGGGACAGACACGTGCGCAACTGGCTCCAACCGGATTTGCATCCATGATGGTGCGGGCCGAACCTTTCAGGTGACCTGTGGATATTTTGCTAATAAAAGAAGGGATATTAATGTCGGTTGGACAGGCTTTGATACAAGGTGCATCGTAACAGTACAGACAGCGGTTTGACTCCTCCATCGCTTCCTTGCCTGTCATGGCGGGTTTCATCTCGGCAAAACGACTCTCCCACCCATAATCGGATAACGTTGTTCCTGAGCTGTTCATCAATGTCATGCACCTCCTGAAGTTTGATCCGCGCAGCTTCCAGCTACTTTTACATACTAACCAGATGTTCGTACGTTTCCGGCCTGCGATCTCGGTAGAACTGCCACACATTACGTACCTCACGAATCATCTCCGTATCCATCTCGCCAATGACGACCTCATCCTGATCCCGGCTGCCGATCGCTACCATTCTGCCTCGCGGGTCGACCAGGTACGACTGTCCATAAAATTCACCCATATTCCATGGCGCTTCCACGCCAACCCGGTTGATGGCCGCTACATAATAGCCGTTAGCTACCGCGTGAGCAGGCTGTTCCAGTTTCCACAGATATTCCGATGTACCCGCAACCGTAGCGGACGGATTGAACACTATCTCTGCCCCCGCCAGCCCGAGCAATCGTGCCCCTTCCGGAAAATGACGATCATAACAGATGTACACGCCGACTCTGGCGTAGGCCGTATCAAATACCGGAAACCCAAGGTTACCTGGTTTGAAATAATACTTTTCCCAGAACCCATTCGTACCCTCACCTGCTTCCACATGTGGGATATGATGTTTGCGGTATTTTCCCAAATATGAACCATCTGCATCAATGACGGCTGCCGTATTGTAATACGAAGCAATGCCCTCCACCTCATACACGGGTAAAATAATCACCACCGCAAGCTCCTTCGCCAGTTCCTGAAAACGTCTGGTCGTTGGCCCTTCCGGCACCGGTTCAGCGGATGCATACCATTTGGGATTCTGCTCTGTGCAAAAGTACGGTCCATAGAATACTTCCTGCAATCCAATGATCTTGGCCCCTCGTGCAGCAGCTTCACGGACCAGCGCAATGTGCTTCTGAACCGCAGCTTCTTTGTGCTCCTCAACGGGAGCCGAACCTTCAATCTCATGAGAAGCCTGGATTAATCCGATGCTGATTTTGCCCATAACGTCACAACGCCTCCTCAGGTAAAATGATTGGTTGGTTCACTCCACTGCACATCCTCCGAATGGTGCGATATAACACTTCCGTGCCGAGTCCAATATCCTCCGGGGAGGAATATTCGCTGGGATGATGACTGATGCCGTCCTTGCTGCGGACAAAGATCATGCCATAATCACACACAAGCGAAAGGGCCAACGCATCATGGAACGGACCACTCATCAGTTCTGGCAGAGTAACCCCGATTTCTTCCGCGGATGAACGAATCACCGACTTGATTGGCTCTGCACAATACCGCGGCTCACTATTCGTATCCTCTGTCAGCGAGTAGTTTAGACCATATCGGAAACTCACGTCATCCAAAATGTTCATCAATCGGGCTTCAAGCCGGCTCCTGCGCTCCATCTCCATGTCTCGCAAATCCATCGTGAAGCTGACTTCCTCCGGGATGATGTTCCGTGAGTCTGGAAACACCCTCAGACTTCCCACCGTACCTACGGTTGGGGCTGCCGGGTCTTCTCTCACCATGTCATCAAAAGCCGCAATGACTTTGGCGCTACCTACCAAAGCGTCATGCCGCATCCCCATCGGAACGGAGCCAGCATGACCGGCCATGCCTTTCATCGTCACCGTAAGCCACAGCGGGCCGGAGATGCCCGTCACCAGACCTACTGGTGCATTCAGCGCTTCCAGCACGGGGCCCTGCTCAATGTGCAGCTCCAGATAACTGCCTATGGAACCTGGCGGATAGATCGCTTCTTCAAAATCCGAAGGAGAACAGCCGAAGGCTTCCAGCGCCTCCCGACGGGTCACTCCGTTTTTATCCTGCCGCTCCAGTTCGCCTTCTTCCAACTGACCGGTTATACCACGTGAGCCGAACAGGCCTTTGTTAAAACGGGAACCCTCTTCATCGCAAAAGGCAATTATCTCAATTGGCATCAGGGGCTGAATACCATTTTCGATCAGGCACTGCACGGCTTCGAGTGCACCGAGCACACCAATCGCTCCATCATATCGACCGCCATACGGCTGAGAGTCGATGTGGGAACCAATCATGAGGATTGGCAGCGCCTGATCCGCACCTTCCAGACGACCAATCAGATTACCGAAGGCATCAAGTCGTGTCGTCAGACCGGCATTTTCCATCCAGAGACGAACTTGTATGATGCCATCCATATCTTCCGGGGTCAGGGCAAGTCGGCAAACACCCGTCTCCGCGATTCGGCCAATCTGTGACAACTGCTCAATTCGCTCATTCAGCCGAAGCTGATTAATGACTTTGCCTGTTGTGGTCTGCATCCTTCCTCGCCTCCTTGCGCTTATTTTCGCGTAATGATATGAAAATTTTCATTTTGCTTGCTAAACCGTAAACGTCTGTCGTACCTGTGTATGGCAACTAACCTGCGTCCAGACTACGTAGCGCAATGAGCAAACTTCCAGCGATCAGATCCAACTCATCCTCGGTCGTGACAAATGGCGGAGAGATCGTCAAAATGTTTGCAAACCCCGGCACGGTATCGCCGTTCTTGCCAATCAGGATGCCATCCCTTTTACAACTGGCGAGTACCTTCATTACTTTGTCCGCCTCCGCAGGAGACCCGTCTGCTTCAATCAATTCAATGCCACAGGCGAACCCGAATGAACGGATATCCCCCACAATGGACAGCTCCAGCAATGGCTCCAGCTTCTCACGAAGCAGATGTCCCAGTTCTTCCGCGCGGCTGACCAGATTCTCTCGTTCCAGAATCTCCAGATTCGCCAGTGCCACCCGGCAGGACACCGGATTTCCGCCAAATGTATTCACATGGCGAAAATGGGCATCCGGTCCGGGTTCGCGGAACGTGTCATACAGATCGGCTCGCACGGCCGTTGCCGATAGCGGCGAATAGGCACTGGTCATGCCTTTTGCCATCGTCACAATATCTGGCTGTACACCATAGTTCTGATGACCAAACTTCTGCCCAGAGCGACCAAAACCGCAGATTACCTCATCCACAATGAGCAGCACGCCATAGCGCTGACAGATCTCTTGCACGGTACGCATATAATCCGGCGGGGGCACAATCATGCCGCCTCCTGTAATCACTGGCTCCATAATTACTGCGGCAACCGTCTCAGGACCTTCCCAACGAATCACCTCTTCATAGATGGTTGCACATTCGAGTCCGCATCCATCCTTGTTTCGTCCAAACGGACAGCGGTAACAATACGGTGGTGGAACATGAGAGAAACCTACGCCGAGTGGCTCGTATTTGATCTTGCGAGCGGCTTGCCCGGTGGCTCCCAGCGCTCCCATGGAGTTGCCGTGATAGGCACGGTGACGGGAAATGAATTTGTGCCGAGTAGGCTCACCATTCTGATGGTGATACTGACGGGCTATTTTGAAAGCCACCTCATTTGCATCTGAACCTGAGTTGGAGAAGAATATTCGATACTCCCCCTCCAGCCATTCATTCAGCTTCTCCGCCAGCAAAATCGCTGGTTCGTGACTCTGTGTCATCGGTACATAAGCAATTGCTTTCATCTGTTCATAGGCACTTCTCGCAATCTCCTCACGGCCATGCCCCACATTCACACACCACAGTCCAGACATCGCATCCAAATAACGCGTACCATCCTGATCGGTGATCCAACTGCCCTCCCCGCTTACTGCAATCATTGGATGATCGTTATGAGGCGAGATGTGATGCCATACGTATTTGCGATCCTTCTCCAGCCATTCTTCCTTCGTACCGCCAAGCGGCTGGGGCTGCTGATCTACAGAACTCATTCGTCATCCTCCTCCACGCGCTTATTTCACAGCTTCTTCATAGATACTCTTCTCCAGCGCTTCATCCAGGTTGGCGGCTTTTTTGATCAAACCATAGTTCAGTGCAATATCCGCAGTTCGGGTAAACGACTCATCTACAAAGCTGCCGACTTGCTGCTCCGTAAACCCTTCCGGGCGAATTAGCTTTGCAATCTCTTCCAGCATTGTTACCTGATGCTCACGAGTGGTACTACCATCCGTCACATTACTCATCACGATATCCACCGTTTCATCCTGTTGATCAATGGCGTAGTTCCAGCCTTTCAAAATGGCACGGGTCACTTTGACCGCAAGCTCACGGTTGCTGTCTACCCAATCCTTTTTGGCAATCAGCGTATCCTCCAGCATCCCAACACCGGCATCTTCAATATTGAATACATCCAGATCGGATTCTTTCATCCCACTTTCCAGCACCACGTGAAATTCGTTATAGATCGTTGCCGTCGCCACATCTACCTGATCGTTGAAAAACTGATCCATCGTGAACCCCTGCTTCACCAGTTCAATATCCTTCTTCGGATCCAGACCATTCTTCTCCATGAACGCGAGCACCTGAAACTGCTGACTGCCAAACCAGGTACTGACCTTCTTGCCTTTCATCTGAGCCGGATCAGTAATACCTAGGGACTTCTTGGCAATCAAGCGATAGCTACTCTTCTGTGAGATCTGGGCGAGTGAGACGAGTGGCAGACCGTTATCCCGGCTGACCAGCAAACTGTCTACACCCGTAATGCCCACATCGGCCGCACCATTGACCACCTGCTGCTCTATCACGATATCCGGACCACCCGGAATAATCTCGGCATCAATGCCTTCATCTGCAAAAAAACCTTTTTCCTTCGCTGCATAGATCCCGGCAAATTGTGCCTGCGGCACCCATTTCAGCTGAATTTTCACTTTGGTTAACGGTTGATCCGCCTCTCCTGACCCTCCTGAACTTGCAACGACAGGCTCAATAGCCGGCTCGGACTTCGTAGAACATGCACCCAGCATCGTAACAACCAACAGGACCAATACCAGCAAACCCGGCTTCAACGTTTTGTACATGTACAGAACAACTCCCTGTTTATATACGATTTATCAAGCATCAGTCCGTGTTCAAAAAGTCTACTTTTCAGTACCGTGGACTTTTTGAACAACCTCTATCAGGTATTACGATCTATGGATGGTTGATACCCTGATGTATGTTAGTGATCTGTGCGTGCACGATTCCACGGAATGAGTCGTTTTTCTGCCAGGACAACCGCTTCATACAACACAATGCCGAGCGCGGCGGCGATGACAATGCAGGACCAGGCCAAGGGCATGTTTGCCAGTCGAATCTGATCCGAGAGCAAGTACCCCAGCCCCTGGGAGGCGATGAAAAATTCACCCACAATGGCCCCGATAATACTGGTCGACATGTTGATCTTCAGACCGGCGAAGAGGGAAGGCAGCGCATGAGGCAGTCTCAGCTTCCAAAAAAACTGCATCCTGCTCGCGGCAAGGCCACTCAGCAGATCACTGTACTGCGGCTGAATGGAAGTCAGCCCTTTGAACAGGCTAACAGCCATCGCTGCCATCGTAATCACCGTGACGACAGCAATACGCGACCAGATCCCGTCTCCGAACCAATTGTTCATAATCGGGGCAAGGGCCACAATCGGAACTGCGTTCAGTGCCGACAAAACCGTAACCGCCGCCCTGCCGCTTGTTGGAAAGAACGATGCACCTGCCGCTGCCAGAGCACCCAACAATGAACCGAGCAAAAAACCTCCCAGCATTTCGGTTCCGCTATACATCGCGTATCGAAAGAGCATATTGGCATTTTCCTGAATGGATGCCGCAATCGCGGAAGGCACAGGCAGTTGGTAGCTTTCCAGCGAGAATATCCAATGAAACAACCTGAGCTGCCAGAGGGTGAGAAACAACACACCCGCACCCCAAGGAAGCATGCTCAGTACAATTGAGCGCCTGCGAACGCTGGTACCCAATCTGGCCTTTTCGGCTTGTCCCTGTTGTCCGTGAATTTCTGATCCTGGAGCAGATGTTATCTGTGAACCCGTGAGGGGCGTAGCCGCGCCAGTTACAGCAGCAATAGCCACACCTTCATCACGCTTCCGTTGCAAAACTCTACCTTCACTCATGTGGCATCGCCTCCTTTGGCCCTGAATTCAGGCTGCCAAGGGGTTAGCCAACGTTCAGCCAGACTGATGGCCAGATACGAGATCAGGCCAATGCCAATGCTAAGCATGATGGTGGCCCAGAACATGCCAACTTGGGCATGACCGTAATATAACGAACTGACCATCAGGACGCCGAGTCCATCGGGAGCGCCCATCAATTCCACAACGATGGAGGAAGTCACCGCGAGCGGAGCAGCTATTTTCATACCGGAAAATAGTCCCGGCAGTGCTGAGGGCAGCAGGCATTTGATATATCGTGCAGTCAGTGAAGCTCCACAGGAACGCATCAGTTCCAGGTGCTCTGGTGCTGCACTTTTCAATCCTTTTAATGTATGGATGATGATCGGGAAGAAAGTGACATACGCGGCCATAACAATTCGGGCCCACTCCGCATTGTGGATGATCCCGTACACAATTGGTGCGAGACCAATAACCGGAACCATCTGTGAGGAGACAACATATGGAGATAACGTGCGCTCTAGCCAGACAGCCCCGCTCATGAGTAGAGCCAGACCCAGACCAAGCAACGTTCCCCCTCCAAAACCAATGGCTGCATTGCCAAACGTGACAGCCCCCTGCTCTGCGAGCGTACTCGAGTAACGAAACAAGGCTGCAAGGACTTCGTGCAGATAAGGAAGGCGAGACGCCGCCTGCTGGGGTGACAAGAACAGTTGGAGTATCCAGGCGATTCCTTCCCATAGCACCAATATGGTCATAATCCAGATGACAACCCAGGATCGATATCCCGGTTTAAAGAACCGCAGGGACATGAGATTCATCACGCTCCTCGTAGAAGCAGTTGCGAATGGTTGTGATCATGTGGTAGAAGGCTTCCGTTTCTCTCAGTTCACTATGACGTTCGGAAGGCAGATTGACGGAATGAATGGAATGTACTTGCCCCGGATGTGCCGAGAGCACGATGATCCGGTCGGACAGAAATACGGCTTCGGGGATGCTGTGTGTGACAAAGAGGAAGGTCTTGCCTGTTGAGCGCTTGATCTCAAGCAGCTCCAATTGAAGTTTTTCTTTCGTGAATTCGTCCAAGGCAGAGAAGGGTTCATCCATGAGCAGCAATGGTGGATCAAGTGCAAGCGCACGTGCAATGGATACACGTTGCTGCATTCCGCCACTGAGCTGCCATGGATAATGGTCTGCGAAGCGGGTTAACCCTACCATTTCAAGCAGTTCACTGCTAATGCGGCGGCACTCCTTACGGCGGGTACCCAGCAGTTCCAAGGGCAATTCCACATTGTGTCGAACGGTGCGCCAATCGAACAAGGCGGGTGTCTGAAAGACAATGCCGAACTGTCGCTGTAGTCGAGCCCGCTCAGGCTCCTGACCTGCGATGCGAACGGTGCCTGAGGTAGGTTGAAGTAGATCACCCACCAGCCGGAGCAAGGTCGACTTGCCACAGCCGGAAGGGCCCAGCAGAGAGACAAACTCATTAGACTGGATCTGGAATGTAACATCCGACAAGGCAGTCACTTGTTGTGTACCTGTACCAAAAACAACGGACACATGATCTACATCAATATGGCAGGCTTCGGGGACTGTGGCTGAGGATATGGAGGACATGGGCATTCTCCTTTGTGGGAAGTTGTTTTCATTACACACCAAGGCTGAATGGGAGGTTTATATACACAAACGTAACAGGTTTTGCTTGTTAGATAATACTATATCGCTTTGGGCGGGGATTACATTATACAGTGTGTTTTGAGTATGGACCTGTTCATGTTACACAATGTAAAATGAGACGGATTCTCAGATACATACATGTGAGTTTTCTTCGTAGATAGCTAACATTCATTTCACCTAACAACAAGCGCACAATCATTTGTATTTATTGATTAAATATTCGGAAAATATGACATATCCCCTCGTATTCTTGTTCGTTTTCTTGTATAAAGATTGAATATAGAATCCAGAAATCGGGGTGGTCATGATGTTTGATTGGCTGGGATGGAGAAAAGGATTGCCGCTGTGGCGATCCTATCGGTTGAACGCACATATAAAGGAAGATGTGGAACAGATTTTTGAGGGGATTGCCGAAACGAGACGACAGCTTATGATGGACTGGGCAGATGAACAATGGAATCACCTGGATCGTTTGCTTCAACAGATACAGTCGGTCCGATTACAAGATGTATTACAAGGTTCACAGCAACGAAGTAAACTAGATACATGGTTTCAATCCAGTTATATTCGAGCCGTAGACAGTACGGAGCTATTTATGCTGAACGAACAGAATCAGGTGGTATTCTCTACATATAAGAAACATATTGGACAGATCTATGAAGATTACGAAGCTTTAATTGGACCAGGATTGAAATACTCCAGAGCAGATCGTCATGGCAAAAAATGCTTGTATGGTCCATATTCTGATCCACTGACGTTGGATATTGGTCCCCGCTCGTCCGCTTTTCACGATGATGTCACCTTGCTGTTTATCTCCCCAATCCTGCAGGAAGGTCGATATGTCGGTTCATTATGCAGCCGTGTTCCCGGGGATGTACTCGGTGACCTGATCCAACGAGAATCAGGTCATATCTATCCCGATTCCGGTGACAATTACCTCTTTATGGCTGAGTCGATATTACGGCCCCATCTGCAACCTGGCACCGCCTTGTCCCGAAGCCGCTTCGAGGATCGTACTTTTACACATGGGGAAAATCTCAAAGATGGCGTCACCACCGAATGGGGTATCGTTTCCGTCAAGGAGCATACCGAACTGGAACTCATGTTCACTGATCCGTCGACCGGAGAACTACACCCCGGAGTAGCAAACACCATTCAGAATGGTTCCAATCTGTTTGTAGCTTTTCCCGGCTACTCGGATTATCGCCATATTTCTGTGATCGGCAAAGGCATCACCTTCCAGCTGCCACACTGTCCTGATCGCTGGGGCATGATGTGTGAAGGGGATCTGGAGGAAGTGTATCGGATACGAAGCATCGGCTGGCGCCAGTTCAAGCAACACAGTCTCTTCACGCTTTTGTCAGGCGTTGCAGGAGCAGCTCTGGTCTATGCCTTCACTGGTAGTGGTTGGAGCGCGACAGCAATGGCCGCTTTTAACGTGTTATTCGGATTCTTCACTGCATTACAGCTGCATCGCAGCCAATATCAACGGGTTCATGAAGACTTGCGTCGCATCAGCCGATTTATTCGAATTAACGCCGAAGGCAGGGGTGATCTGACCCAGCGCCTGGACACGTCTGCTTTTGCCCAAGACGAATCAGGTGAACTGGCGAAGTGGATCAACAACATGATTGACTCTCTGGAAGGCATTATGCTGAAGGTACAACTTGCCACGGTAGACGTTATGGACAACCAGTATCAGATGCGAACCTCAACAGAGACAACCCAAGGCACGACTGAACGTGTGAACCACAAGCTTGGTTCGATGATTCAGGCCATTCGCACCCAACTGGAAGATCTCGACCAGGCCAAGATCGCTGCTGATCACATGCGCATAACGCTGCAACAACTGGAGACCTCTGCTACCGAACAGATCAGCGTGGCCCAGCAGGAAGTGGAACGAATCGGCGATAAAATGACCCAAATCTCAGGAGCGGTATCCGATACTAACCGTACCATCCTGTCCTTCATGGATACCATGAAAGAGATTTACCGTGCACTGGCTGTCATTGATGAAATTTCAGCTCAGACCAACCTGCTGGCTCTGAATGCTACAATTGAAGCCGCACGCGTGGGCGAACATGGCCAAGGGTTCTCGGTCGTGGCAGGGGAAATCCGCAAGCTAGCCGAGTTATCCCGCTCTTCAACTGAAAATATTCATCAGATTCTGGACCGAATCTCAACGGCAGCAGGAGCTGCATCTCAATTGATCACAGAGGGTGATCAGGTACTGGCTGAAGGAACAACACTGGTTCAGGCCGCTTCGCAACTTCTGCAAAATGCTACTGCTGAAGAACCTGAGCGCACTCAAGTCGTGGATCAAGTGGTCATGCTGATGGAGAATATTGCTGCAATCAGCCATCAAAATCGGGCGACTTCTGCCGAGGTAGAAGCAGAAATGATGGAGCTGATCCGTGATATGTTGCAGGTTCAGCATTCTTCGCATAATGTGGAAGCCATTACGGTTTTTCTGCAACAACTCGTGGGACAATTCCATCTGAATCACCCCGCCAAAAATGCTGTCATCTGACGTCATCGTTGACGCGGATTGGAGAAATAGCTAAAATTTGATGCAACTGTTCCTTTTGAAATTGTCGTATCATTTATAATAGAAGATTTCCAATCTGAACCGATGAAAGGGTGGTCTGCATGGAACTGCTTCAGGATTCATTTGGCCGGATACATGACTACATCCGTATTTCTGTTACGGACCGCTGTAATTTACGCTGTGTGTATTGCATGCCCGCAGAGGGTATGGAGTTTGCTCCACATGATGAGATTATGAGCTACGAAGAAATAGCACAGGTGCTGAAGGTACTTGCCCCGATGGGCATGCGCAAAGTCCGACTCACCGGGGGCGAACCGTTGGTACGCAAGGATCTGCATAAGCTCGTCAGCATGATCTCGGCAATTGACGGGATTGACGATATTGCCCTGACTACCAACGCTCTTCTGCTGGACAAACAAGCCCAGGCGTTGAAAGATGCTGGGTTGAACCGGATTAACATCAGTCTGGATTCCCTGCGCGCTGATCGCTTCTCCATGATTACCCGCGGCGGAGATGTGAACAAGGTGCTGAAAGGCATTGAAGCTGCAACTGCCGCTGGCCTTGCTCCAATCAAGCTGAATGTTGTGCTGATGAAGGGTATCAACGATGATGAGATCAAGGATTTTATTGCTATGACGATTGATCAACCTCTTCATGTGCGTTTTATTGAATATATGCCGATTGGACAGGCTTCGGATTCATGGCGCAAATCCTATTTGCCGCTGGAAGCCGTGACTGATGTATGTGCTGAAGCAGGCTGGACGGTAGAAAATACAAAAGGCCCTGCGGGCAATGGCCCATCACGAAATATGAAAATTGTGGGCTCCGAAGGCACATTTGGATTGATTCATCCCGTAAGCGATCACTTCTGTGACAATTGCAACCGACTTCGGCTGACCGCTGACGGACATATCAAAGCCTGCCTCTACTGGTCGGATGAGTATAATGTTCGCCGCTTCGTGGATGATCCGAATGCCATGGCGGCACTTTTCCTCAAAGCGCTGGGTACGAAACCAAAGAATCATGAGATGGCTCTGGCTTTGGAACAAAAAATGCAATCGCACACGCCGACGGTACGCCGCATGTCCCAGATTGGCGGATAACAACAGTACGCAATATAACTCAACCGCGTATTCCTGCATATGGATATATATCTTTACCGTCAGGATGACCTCTTCACGCAACGGATGAGGTAACGCTGGCGCGGTGATCCCTTACGTAAATCAGTTTTCATAACGTGAAGTGGAGCGTGTCATAAGGCATAGGTGGATAGCCAAAGCAGACAAGAACATCATGTTCTTGTCTGCTTTTTCGTTATATTTTCATAAATTTCTGAAAATCATCAATTCCCCTGTTTCATTTGTTAAAAATTTAATTAATATACGTTATGCCCTTATCAGGCCTTCAAGATCAACCTCATTCTGACGATGTATACAATACATCTAGATGATACACATACATTATAGGAGCTGAACCTTATTGAACATCGTTGAAGCACTCGTTGCAGCAAGTCCACATTTTAAAATTATGCTGAAAGAACACGATATCATGATTGCAGTAACCGATACCGAGAAGTTCTGGTATTATGTACCGAGCAATGAACTCGATCTGGGCATCAAGGCAGGAGACCCCGTTTCCCTCGATGACCCTACACTACGCCGGGCACTTATACATGGGGAAACTTCAGCGAACCGTATTGATGCGAAATTCTATGGCACATCAATCAACTCGGCGGCCACCCCACTTCGAGATGAACAAGGAAATATCGTGGGCACACTTGCCATTGGTTTCTCTCTTCAGAACGAGGAAAAACTGGAGTACTTCACTGAATTGATCGGTGGTATCAGCGGAAAATTAACAGATATGGTGCAGACGGTAGCCGCCCAATCCGAGCAATTGACGGCATCTTCCACACAGATTTTGGATAATACCCGCATGGCTGTGCAGAACTCAGGCGAAGTGAACAAAGTCGCCGCATTCATCCGTGAAATCTCAGAACAGACCAATCTGCTCGGCCTGAATGCAGCCATCGAAGCGGCCCGAGCAGGTGAAGCAGGCGCAGGATTCAGCGTCGTTGCATCTGAAGTGCGTAAACTTTCTACAGGTACCAAAGAAGCTACGGTGAATATCGAACGTTCCTTGAAAGATGTTCAGCATTCCATTCAGCAGATGGAGCAGGAGATCACATCCATCTCACAGTCTAGCAACCAACAAGCGGTGCTGGTAACCGAGTTCAGCGAGGTCATTGATCAGTTGAACAGTGTAAGCCGTGATCTGAAAGTGTTTATTGAATCCATGTTGCTGAAGGCGGAATAGATCCGATTACGATGACCCTAATTCAAATGACCAACCATATATAAGAGACGCAATACCGATGCATTATCGAGCACTACATATTCCTACTCAATAACTAATTCAACAGGCTATGCTGATTACCAAATTCAGCATCCACATTGAACTCTCCGTGCGATTAACGTCACGGGGAGTTTTTTTATTTTAAACAAGACGAGCCACATCACGGTCCTTTTTAGGAATAGATGAGCTTCCACAGCATCATAACCGCCAAACCAACCATGACCACAGCGGACAACCGATTAAACACCAGACTGATGAGTCCAGTTCGATCCGTTCTGCCAATCACCCTGCCTGCGCCTGCAAGTCCCAAGAACCATATCCACGATACAGCCGCGGCTGTTAGGGCAAAATAAATGCGCTCCACCCCTTCATACTGAAGTGAACTGGTGCCAATCACGGCAACCGTGTCCAGCAGAGCATGGGGATTGAGTAAAGATACCGATGTTGCGAACGCAATCTGTCGCCCTGCTGACATTACCGTTTGCGAACCTTCCACAGATTCGGACGACCTCCAAATACTCCATGCCATATATAGCAGAAACAAGCTTCCTACTGCATACATCACATTCGCTAGCAATGGCCATTGCAACAAAATGAGCGACACCCCTCCAACGGCTGCCCCGATCAACAACGTATCACTGACCCCTGCCGTTATTACAGCAGGCAGGGCATGTATATAACGCCTCTGGCTCATGCCTTGGTTAAAAATAAATACATTCTGCACACCCAGTGGCAAGATCAGGCCAAACGCCAGAACCACTGCGTGAATAACAACCTCCATCGCGCTTCCCCCTTATCTCTGTATTCCATAGTAGGGCAGATGATGGCTGACGTAACCAACCACTTGGATGGCATCAGACCCAACCAAATGATATATTGTTTGTTACAAAGAAAACCGGAGGTGATTCTGCCAGTTATGGAACGTTCTGATTCTCGGCTAAGCATGGGGTGGAAGCCGAACCCTTCTCTCGACTTGCCCTTATATCGCCAGATTGAAGCCTATATCCGGCAGAAAATCACAACGGGCGAATGGTCCGCAGGATATCGTCTCCCCTCACAGCGATTATGGGCTAAGTCCATGGGCGTAAACCGCAGTACATTGGTCACCGCCCTGGATAATCTGGCCGCCGCTGGTCTGATTGAAGGCAGGCATGGCGGTGGAACATATATTTCCGGCTCCGGTTGGCATGGCATGGCTCACGGAGCGATGCCCAACTGGAACGAAGCCATCGAGGAGGGCTGGTATTATCCCAACCTGCCCGAGATCCAGCAGATTAATCAGGCTGAATTCCGGCCTGGCATCATACGTCTTGGTACAGGGGAGCTTGCCCCGGAACTGATGCCTCAGGATGCTTTTAACGACATTCTGCACTCCCTGTCCCATCGTTCTCGTACACTCAACTACCTGGAACCTCAAGGAAGCCTGGCGCTTCGTGAGGCTTTATCCGTCCATTTGCAGACGAATGGCATTCAAGCCTCTCCAGATTCCATACTGATCGTATCGGGCTCTCTTCAGGCACTGCATTTGATTTCGGTCGGACTGCTCCCTCGCGGATCAGCGGTTCTCCTGGAAAAACCGTCGTATCTCTATTCGATTCACGCCTTTCAATCGGCAGGGTTGAAAATGAGTGGCATCCCTATGGATGACGAAGGATTGCATATTGCACGTCTGGAGGATGCTGCGCAGCATGTCAAAGATCAAGACCACATCTCGCTTCTCTACACGATCCCGAGCTTTCACAATCCCACCGGCTATGTCATGAGTGATCACCGCCGGGAAGAACTCATGACCACCGCTCGAACAATAGGCATCTCCATACTGGAGGATGCCGCCTACAGTGATTTGTGGTTGGATAAACCTCCTCCCTCATCGCTGAAGGCGCGTGACCAGGAAGGACGGGTGCTGCATATGGGCACCCTGTCAAAGGCAGTCAGTCCTGGACTGCGCCTCGGATGGCTGGTTGGGCCAGAGCCGGTCATTCGCCGTCTCGCAGATATCAAGATGCAGACCGATTACGGCACCAGTTCACTCGCCCAAGAAGCTGCTGCCCTATGGTTCGCCGAAGGACATCACGCTGGACATATGGAACGCCTTCGCCCTGAACTACGCAGACGCAGAGACTTCATGCTGGAGCTGCTTCAACGTCGCTTCCATGGGATTGCGGAGTGGGAAATACCCGCTGGCGGGTTTTACATCTGGCTGCAATTCACTGTCTCTCCGCTCTCTATCCGCCAATTGTTCCATACCTGTCTGGAGCAAAATGTACTTATCCACCCGGGTTATCTGTATGACCGGTTAGATGCGAGTCATATTCGGCTGTCTTACGCTTATGCATCCCCCGATGAGATGGAGCGTGGATTACAATGCCTGGCAGAGGCTGTCCACAGGCTTATGGATTCTGGCTCCTGACTTCGACGAATGCTTTTTCCTGATTTCACAATCAAAAAAAACAGCCTTGACCTTGAAGGACCACGTCCTTCAGATCAAGGCTATTTGCGTAAGTTTCGAAAGTTTGGCCGAATAACAGAACGGGCAAACACCAGATGCGCTGCGGGATTCCTTTGAACGTTCTATCCTTTGACCGCACCCTCTGCAATACCCTCCATGATGAACTTCTGGAAGAACGCATAGATCAGAATAACCGGAATCGCAGTCAGTACCAGGGAGGACAGAATCAATGGCCATTCCTTATTATATTCACCAAACAGCATGTTTGTGGACAGAATCAGCGTATAACGATTCACATCGGTCAGCATGAGCAGTGGCAACAAGAAGTCATTCCAGATCCACAGGAAGTCCAGAATCGCGATGGTGACTGTGATCGGCAGCAAGAGTGGGAAGATAATCTGGAAGAATGTCTGGAACTCATTACATCCGTCCATCTGAGCTGATTCTTCCAATTCACGCGGAATGGACTTCACAAACCCGTGATAGAGGAAGATTGCCATGTTCACGCCAAGTCCGATATAGATCAGGGCCAATCCGTACGTGCTTCCTTGCACCCCCATGCCTTTGGCTACCCGTGTCAGCGGAATCATGATCGAGTGGAACGGCACCAGCATGGATGCAACAAACAGGAAGAAGATCAGGTTGCTCAAACGTCCGGAGGTACGTGACAACTTGTATCCCGCAAGTGAGGCACAGAAGACGATTCCCCCGATCCCCAGAAAGGATACAATTGCCGAGTTCATGGAACTGCCCAACAGATTGATTTTGTTAAACGCGTCCGAATAATTCTCCCAGTGCAACGTTGTTGGCAGCGCGAGAAAAGATTGGAACATCTCACCCTGTGTTTTGAAAGAGTTCACAACCGCCATGTAGATCGGCAGCATGGCGACGAGAGAGCCCAGAATCAGCAGCAGTCGAATCAGATAACTGTTCAGTCGTTGCATCCTCATGCTTCCACCTCTTTCTTCTTCATGACGGTGATCTGGATGAGTGTAAAGATGAGTACGATGATGAACAGCACAACCGATTTGGCACTCGCATAGCCGTATCTGAAGTTGTTGGAGAATGCTTCTTCATAGATGTTCATCGTGATCACCTGCGTGGCCCGACCCGGTCCGCCACCAGTCAGTCCATATACCACTTCAAACACTTTGAATGCTCCGTTCAGCGTCAGGAAGAAACAGATGGTCACGGCATGAGTTATCATCGGCAACACTACATTACGCAGTACCTGGAATGCGTTGGCCCCATCAATAACAGCCGCTTCTTTGAGACTTTTCGGCACACCCTGGAGAGCAGCCAGATAGATGATCATCATATACCCTACACCGTTCCAGAGCGATACGATCAGAATGGAGTAAAATGAAAACTTCGGATCACCCAACCATTGCTGGTCGAGGAACGAAAAAGCCAGTTTCTCTGCGAGCTGTGGCAGCACCTGAGAGAAGATGAAGGTCCACATGAAAGCACTGATGATTGTACTGATCATGTTAGGCATGAAGAACAACGTCCGGAAAAGCCCTTTGCTGCGCGTTCGTGACTCAATCAACACAGCGAGCAGCAAGGCAATTCCATTTTGCAGAATCAGCATAAATATTACATATTTCATCGTGAACCACAGAGAGTTCAGAAAGTCTGGATCTTCTTTGAACAATTCCACGAAGTTGCCCAGACCGATAAAGCTGTAATCCTGATTGAGTCCGTTCCAATCCGTCAGACTATAGAACATGCCACTAAACGTGGGATACAGCAGGAAAATCGCATAGATGACAAAGGCAGGCGCAGTGAACGCGAGCAGTGACAGATACTTCTTGAACACATTCGTAGCCATTGGTTCTCCCCCTTTTCACTCGAAGCGGATGATTGTAAACGAGGGAACGAAGAACGTTCTGCCTGCCGTATCATCTGCTTGGAGACTCTGACGAAACAAAGTACCGCTCATTTGTTGACAAAACTCTCAAACCGTAGAGATTTGCCAACAAAAGCGGATACTCCATTCCTCACAGCTCCTTACTTGTTGACTTTGTTGTAGGATTTCCACGCCTTGTCGAGCGCATCGATAACCTGCTGTTGATTTAATTGCCCAGAGTAGTAGCCTTGCAACGCTTTGCCTGACTCGTCTTTCACCGCTTGAGGAAGAGATGGGTCCTCATAAGCTTTACCTTCACTCACATATTTCTGGGCATCGTCTACCCACGGGAAGCTCTTGAAGTCATGGATCTTGGCAATCGGATTAAATTTAAGCGCTTCGAAGAATGCACTTGAATCCTTGTCATCGAGAATGTAGTTCACGAAATCGAGTGCCACTTCTTTGTTTTTGCTAGATGACGATACTGCCAGCGAAGTGGAGGTGCTCAGATTGATTTTGGTATCATCCGGATTGTCATTGATCGGCATTGGTGCTACACCAAAGTTCAAGTCCGGGTTGGACTTCAGAATGGTTTCGGCAAACCAGGGTCCCTGAATCCACATCGCGGCGCTTCCTGATGCGAAGGCTGCTGAACCATCATCTCCGCCCACTTCCAGCGCTTTGTCCGTTCCATTGGCATTGACGAGATCGAAGATATCAAACAATGCTTTCATATCGGAGAAGGAGCCCTGATCCTGATTCATCTTCTCCACGAAGTCTTTGTGCTCAGACTGAGTTAATGCACCCACGGTAAGTGGCAGGAATAATTGCGGAATCCAGGCTTCTTTGTAGGACAGTTCAAACGGTGTAATGTTGGCTGCTTTGAGTTTCTCCACGACCGCTTTCATTTCTGTTAACGTCGTTGGCACTTCCAGCCCTTGCTCTTCAAAAATATCTTTATTGTACAGATAGCCCCATGATACTGTTTCCAATGGAATAGCTACGATTTTACCCTCCGCATCCGTTATGGAAGGTTTAACCGAATCCAGTAGCTTATCGACAAAAGGTTGGCCCGACAGGTCTTCCAGATAACCAGCTTTGCTGAATGGTGGAATCTCATTGACTGCATGCAGGGCGAACACATCCGGTGCATCATTGGAGGCGAGACGAGTCTTCAGAATCTGAGGTGCATTGTCCGCAGGCGGCATCTCCAGTTGCACGTTCACTTCAATGTTTTTCTCTGCTTTCTCCTTAGCTTTGAACTGTTCTATATATTTGTCGTAATGTTCTTTCAGCCGAGGTTGTGCAACGAATACTTTGAGTGATACCGTGCTGCCTGATGCGGATTCCTCCTGCCCATTGTCCGTTCCTGCATTGGAACCGCAACCTGCGAGCAGAACACTGACCAGTACCGCACTTGCTACGCTTTTCCATACTTTCATCTCTTATGACCTCCCGGTGTGTAACTGGTTTGTCTTTCATAGGATCATTATATATCAGTAAATGAAAGCGCTTCATTGGACAAAATTAGACTTGTGTATTGGATTATTTTAAACCTTAATCCTGCCGCAAATGCTCTCTCGAATGTCTCATTCCGTACTATTGCCTGATTTACCTGATATACGAGCCTGTCCCTTCCGCATCTCCCCTGGAGATATTCCGAAATGCTTCTTAAACACTCGATAGAAGTAGGACACATCCTCATAACCCGCCATCTCGGCAATATGCTTGAACGGAATCTGTTCATCCATCACCCATTCTTTCGCTCTCGTCATACGTAATTGGACAACATAGTCGGTCACATTCACCTCATACTCTTTCTTGAATACCTTGCTGAGATATTCCTTGCTGACAAAAAAGATCTGGGCGAGCTGCTCCAGCGTAATCATCTCCATACAGTGCTGCTCAATGTATTGTTTCACCTCGTCCAGGTTCAGCTTATTCTTGAACTTACGCTGCGCAATCAGTTGCTCCAAAGCCTGATAGTACGGAGTCGAAATCCATGTGATCGTGGATTCGATGGAAGCCAGCGCAGACGCAGGAGGTAGCGCCGTTGCTTCGGGCCGCTCGTACAAGCCATTGGAGACGCACAGTTCGTCCAGCAAAGCCTGTAATTCATGAGCCACCCTTCCAAGCTGCCGAGGTCTGTTAATCTCACATCGTTCCAGCTTCTGCTGTAATTGCTGGAACCACTCCCGCAGACTCTGAACGTTTAGGTCATTAAACCGCAGGCGGGCCTGCTGCTGAAACAGGGAGAACTCACCTGCGAACGAAGATGGGTACGATTCCCACGATTCAGGTGCTGATTCAACCTTTTCCAACTCCCTTGCACATTTAGCAAGTACACCATTCAGTTCATCCGGATTCACCGGTTTGAGCAGATAATCAGCAGCCCGATGGCGGAGCGCATGTTTTGCATAATTGAAGTCATCATACCCGCTCACCACGATCACCTTGATCTGTGGGTACTGTCCGCTCAGCGTCTGTAACAGTTCCACACCGTCTGTACCGGGCATGCGCATGTCCGTAATGATAATGTGAGGCTGATGCTGCTTGACCAGTTGTATGGCCTGCTCGCCATCCTCTGCCTCACCTGCAACGGTCATGCCGAGTTCATTCCAATCTCCGAGATTGCGCAAAATATCCCGGTTCCACGGTTCATCGTCCACCAGTAGCACTCTGTACAGTTCCTTTGTCACAAGGCTTCGCCTCCTGTATTGCAGGGGATTCGTACCGTAACGCTCGTCCCCTGTCCATATTCACTTTCCATGCTCATCCCGTATTCAGGTCCAAAATGCATTACAATTCGTGAGGCCGCATTGACCAGTCCAATACTTGTACCTGAACTCCACACCCGATCTGCCTGCCGGGTAAGCCGCTCCAGTCTGGATTTCATCTCCGTTAGTTTCTCAGCATCCATACCCACACCGTTATCACAAATTCGAATGGTTACATCTTTAGGTTCATAGACGACCTCAATGCCCAGCTTCCATTCGCCCTGTTTCTTCTCCAGACCATGCAAAAATGCATTCTCCACAATGGGTTGCAAAGACAACTTGGGGATATAACACGCCCGAAATTCTCCCGTAATCTCCGTTGTATATTCAAGCCTGCCGGCAAAACGTTGCTTCTGAATCAGCATATAATGCTCCAACTGATCGAGTTCAGACTGCAGGGGCACCAGTCCATCCGGCGCTCGCACAATATAACGAAACATCTCGCTTAAGGCTCGAATGACCTTGTAACTGTCTGCCGGTTTTTGCGAGTAGACCATGCCGCCAATCATCTGCAGTGTGTTTTGCAGGAAATGCGGATGGATCTGGGATTGCAGTGCTTTGAGCTCGGCCGTCTGCTTCTCCAGATTCATTAGATAGTTGTCGCGAATATGTTCCCGGATACGACTAGCCATGCCGTGCAGATTTTTCTCCAGCAGACCAATCTCATCTACCCGGCCACTTCGCACCACTTCCCTGTCCTTGATCAGTTGAATACCCTTCATGGAATTCGCCAGTCTGACAATGGGTTTCGATGTACGCCAGGCTACGAGCGCAGCTAGTCCTACAGAAATGACGGTTGCCAGGCCACCCACAACCAATCCGTATTTCATCGTTTCCAAGGCACTTTCGTTAACGACGTGGGCAGGTACAATCTTGATCACACGCAGTCCTGACGGCTCAATGGAATGAAAAAATACGTATTCCTTGGCTGTACGAATGAAACCCGAGCTTTCTTTTGTGCCTGCCAATTTCTCCAGTGCTTCCGCAGACGGCTGAATCTCTTGGTTTGGCTGATAGACCGGACTGCCCGCGCTATCAGCAATGTATACCGCATAGTCTCCCCGGCTATCCAGCAGCTCCAGGGTCTGGTTGAACTCAGCCCACTTGACCTCCAGACTGATGGCCCCGATCTGTGCCTGATCCTCGAAGCGGTTCATGCTGCGGGTCATGTGAAACTTTTGCGGATCGTCCGGATCATTGATAATCGTAAAATCTTTATGTTGTGCAAAAAGCTCATGATATCCTTCCGGTATTTCCGATACCGCTTTGATGCGAGAATCCATCGAGTTGAAGGTGAACAAGGTGTCCAATTCCTTCAGGTACAGTTCAACGCCAAATACATAATTGCCAGCAGAATAGTATACACTGTTCAGCATATTGAACATGGCCTTCTGTTCATCGAATCGACTGGCCGCCGGCGCTTCCTCGTTCAACGCCAGATATTGATGCAATTCGTCACTGATCTGAATGGAATAAATAATATTGTTCATGCGCGCGAACTGTTCACCCAGATAGATGGAGGCCCAGTTCATATTGGCTCGGTTGGTCTCCATAATCTCCTTTTCCATGGAAAAGCGGGTATTCTCGGCTGCCATAGCGGTCATGGCAATGACGGGCAGAACAGCCAGAAGCGTCATGGTAAGAATCAATTTATTGCGAATGCTGCGTTTGAAAGGATCTATCAGCTTCCGATAACATTCGGTAAACACAGCGCATCCACTCCTGAGCTAAAATAGACAAACGCCCCAGCATGGAAGCTGAGGGCGCTTTGGTCTTTATATTCGTTTGGAAATGTTAAAATATCACGTTATACAATAGAATGAATGGTTACACGAGATCACTACGTGGTCAGAACAACCCTCTGATCGCTGTTATCACCGGATTTTTTTGATTCCCTTTTCTAAGGGGAAAATCCGTTGATAAAGGCGAGGTATATGCTTCCGATGCAGCTTTCTTTCAGAAAGCTTTTAGCTCCGCTTCCTCAGGTTTCTTCTGCCCTCTCCGTTAACGTGTACTTGTTGAATTCAACTTATATACCTATATTTATTATTTTCTATTATTGTTCGATAATCCGTATGCCCCATGGCTCCAGTTCGATCTTCTCTCCCGCAGCAATCGGGGTTCCTGCCAGAAGTTCAGTCCCTTCTCCATAAGCATTCACGAAGGATGTTGCCTCATCTGCATAATTGAAATAATAGCGAATCGTGTTCCCTTGATCGTTCACACCTGTCTTCACAATGATCGGAAAAGCCAGCTCCTGATCAGCTCCCCATACGCCCGCTTCCTTCATGACACGTTCCAACACCTTACGGATCACCGCAGAACTGGTGTAACAGCCGACATAGGTTGCTTTGCCTTTTCCATAGGCATTCTGGGTAATTGCCGCATATTCACCCCAATGTGGATGATCATACCAAGCGAGTACTTCAGCCGTTGTTGGTGTAATCAGTTCCATCCAGGTGTGAACTCGGTTCTGCTCCTCACCAACTACAAATGGATCATCGCGCAGCGAAACATGTTTTGGCTCTACAAAAAGGTTATAACTGATCCCGCATGCCTCACTAATTAGCCCGGGCTGGCGGGTAGAGCGTACCTTGATATGCTCATTTGCAAATCCACTTTTGAACGAGTAGACGATATGTCCGCCATCCTCTACGAATTGATTCAATTTTTCCAGCAATGCATCCGAAGCAGCATACAGAGCAGGTACAACGAGTACGTCATACTCCGCATAACTCTCAACCGATGGGTCGATGAGGTCACAGCCAATGTTCATCTTGTACAATTCATCGTACATCCAGCGCACCACGTCATTGTAGTTCTTGTCACTGGTGAAGTTAAACCCAAACCACTTGATGGAAGTCAGGGCCTCATTGCTGAACAGCACGGCCACCCGATTCTTTTTCTTCAGATTCACAAGCTTAGGACTCAGTCTTGCAAAATCCCTACCAATGGTCTTCGCTTCGTTGTACACCGGATTCGGTTCGAAATCATGACTGAGCAATCCTTTCCAATACGTCTCAAAGGAATTGTGCAACGAATGCCAGTGCCAGTAAGCGACCATGTTCGCCCCTGAAGCCAGATGACTGAATGCCTGCAAACGCAGCTGTCCCGGATAAGGAACCCAATGCCAGAACGCCTGCGCTTCGGTCTCCAGTACCAGATAATTCGATTGTTTGGTCGAACGCGCCACATCCCCGCCGAATGAAATCTCAATGCCGGTCAGATCATCCTGGGAAGGATGGTAGATGTCCACACTGGTGATGTCAAAAGGTTTCGATGCGGCAAAATGGTCCACATCCCCTTGAATGCCGTAGGAATATCCACGCCAATCGAAGTCAAAGTTCTGGGTAACAAACTGTCCTTCCTGTTTGTATTCATTCACGATCCCCACTTGCCAAGCCAAAAAGTTGGTTACCAACTGTCGCTGGAACTTGGCAAATTCAGCACCCAGACTGCCGTTGATCGTTCCTACAACAGACGGGAAGTCCTCCCAGCTATTGATCCGATTGCTCCAGTAGTCGAGGCCAAATTCCTTGTTAAGCTCATCCAGGGAGCTGAACTTGTTCCGCATATGTTTGACGAATTGCAGTTGTACATTATCTCCAGCCGTATTGTAATGCTTCGTCTCGTTATCTGTCTGATAACCGATTACCGCTGGATGTGTACTTACCCGAGAGATCAGCTTGCGGATGATCCGCTCGGCATAGAATAGATAGGTTGGATGTGTAATGTCCATGATCTGTCTTGCGCCATACTTGCCAGGTCCCTGTGAGGTTGTAGCCAGAATGTCCGGATATTCCTTGACCATCCACGTTGGAACAGCATACGTTGGTGTGCCAACGATGACCTGAATCCCCGCCTCATGCATGGCATTGAGCACACGATCCACGGAAGAGAAGTCAAATACACCATTTTGCGGTTCATGGGTACTCCAGGTTGATTCTGCAATGCGGACCACGTTAATCCCTGCATCCTTCATCATCTGAATGTCTTTGTCCAATCTTTCGTAAGGCATATATTCATCATAGTAAGCTACGCCATATAATAATTTGTCCATGATTTAATCTCCTTTTTAGGTGGAAAATATAGTGATCTTGACGTGTGCAAGAGTTGACATATTCCAATCCATAATGGTAGCGTTTACATTAATGTCGGTTGAAGAACTTGGATTGTTCAGCAACCACTTCAAACGCTGATGTATTCCATGGATTATCCATGCTTGCGTTAAACTGATTATAATGAAGTATACTACGGGTGCCGATTGTATAAGGCAAGTTGTTTTTACCCTTTTCCGAGGTGAATATGATGGATATCCGATCACAGCTCCGAGAAATGCCACACCATACGCTGGCCCACTGGCTGCCTATTATCGACTGTAACATCAAATTCTATGGTGCTCACAGCCAACAAGTACCCTGTGGATGGGCGATGCCGGAGGAATCACATCCGGGCTTTGAGATTATGTTGATCATCGAAGGTACGCAGGAGAGTGTGATTCATGGTTATACCTATACCGTGGAGGAAGGTTCCATTCTTCTCATTCCTCCCGGGTTCAAACATACAAATCAATGTGTATCCACGGAAGGCATGACTTATTTTAGCGCTCACTTTAATGTGGATGATCCGGTCTTCACCCTGAAGCTGATGTCACAGCACAGCCGAATCTACGCAGCAGGTACGGCAGATAATAGGAAGATGCGCGTTGTGCTGGAGAGTTGGATGGGGATGATTAACGTATCTGAAGCCTACACGTCCACTGACAAAATGATCATGCAGGCACGCATGTTTGAACTGTTCGCCCTGTTGTCCCAAGCCGCTGACAATGAACCGGAGGCCACCACTTCCGTTGCTGCTTCACATGCACCAGCTCCAACAGCCATGCATTATGCGGGAGCTATAGCGGAGGCGATCAAGCAGGCATTCCATGCCCAGCTTCGAACCAAGGAAAGCAGCGTATCCACGGTCAAAGTAGAGCAGATTATATCCTCGTTTGGCATCAGCCCGGGATATGGTTTACAGGTCTTTCGCAAGGTGTACGGGCGATCGCCCAGGGCTTACTTGTCCAGCTTGAAGTTGCAGGAGGCCAAAGTGCTGATCGAACAGCCAGAGCTGTCGCTCGGGGAAATTGCGTGGAAGCTCGGTTACACCCATCTGTCCCATTTCAGCAGACAATTCAAACGCTGGACAGGCCAAAGCCCGCTTCAATATCGCAATCATCATGCAGAAGCATCAGGCGATCCTGTAACCCACAGATCGGAATCGAGTCCAGAATCTTGATTACGGATACGCTCGTACTCTTCCGGCGTGTTCATATTACTCATTTGCATCGCTACTTGGTGAACACCCGCTCTCTCAAGCTCTTCCGTTTCGACATAACAGCAACCGATCTCTTCAAGCCATCGCATGACTCGAAGATGATCCTGTATCAGACGTTGCTCCAGATCAGGGAGCACTCGTATGTGGTAAGCCCCTGCAAGAGGGTGGACATGTCCATCCACGCGTGGAACGATAGCAGAATAAGAGTCATGCGCCTCGGCCAGCTTTTTTATCCCATCAAAAAAGGACGTTTGCAGGAGCGGCATATCGCAGGCGCATACCAGATTCCAGTCTGTATCGGAAGCTTCCAGCGCTGCGTGAAGACCGGCGAGTGGCCCCTTCCCCGGATAGTGATCCTGAACGCAGTCGTAGCCCATTGCACCGTAAGTTGTCACATTGGGTCCGGCAGCCACGATGATACGGGATACGGCGGGTCTCATGGCCTTTGTGACATGTTGCAGTACAACGGAACCGTTCAGTTCCAACATGGCTTTGTTGGTCCCCATGCGGCTGGATAATCCTCCTGCCAATATGATGCCTGTCCATTCACGCGTGTTCATGTTGTTATCCTCCCTCCTGGTAACGATATGTGTTTGACTACATCAATTTCAAAACGTTCGCTATGCATTGAATCCCCTTTCAACAAATGATACATTGAACAATATGCATTTGAAAGGAATGGCTTAATTGGACAGACCTGCACCTTCAAGAGGCAATCCCTCATTGGTTTCTCTGAAACTATATAACTTTTTCATATATGGAGCCATCTCCATCTTCGCCGGATTCCTGCAGTTGTATCTGCAAGAGATTGGTATGACCAAACTGGAGATTGGCAGTCTCATGGCGATTGGACCCTTTGTATCCTTGTTTGCCAACCCGTTCTGGGGTTTCTGGAGCGATAAATCTCGCAACATTCGCATCATTCTGATGATTATGATGGGAGGCACATTTGTGCTCGCCCAGGGTGTATTCTATGCGCCCACTTATACATGGATCTATGTAGCCATGATTTTCTTTTATTTTTTTCAAAGTCCATTATTTGCTCAAACGAACAGTCTGATTCTTGGATATATCGATGGTACAACCCAGAAATTTGGATCATTCCGGCTCTGGGGTTCACTCGGTTGGGCGCTGACTGCCGTCGCAGCCGGACCGCTCATTGACCGTTTTGGCATCGGCAGTGTATCCATTATATTTGCGTGCATGATTGCCACCGCCTTTGTATTATCCGTATTTCTACCCAGACAGCCGATCGCTTCGGATACACCGGTGGTTACTTTTCGGCGGTTTGGCAAAGTCATGTTCAATCCGTATTTTATGGCATTTATCGGCCTGGGTGTACTCGTATCGGTGCCTAATGCCATGAACAGTACTTTTATGTCACTATACATAGTAGAGATGGGTGGCGATAAACAGATGGTCGGCTGGGCCATCTTCACCTCATCCATTCTCGAAGTCGGCGTATTCCTGCTGCTCGACCGTTTACTCAAACGCAAAATGAGCATGCTCCTGGCATCTCTCATTCTGATCAGTGTGCTGTTTGCACTTCGCTGGCAGCTCATGGCAATGGCTAACAACCCACTGGAGATTGTATTCATTCAGTTGATGCACTCCATTACGTTTGGTGGGTACTTCTATGTGGGTACGCAACTGACCATGCTGTTCATTCCAAGACCTTATCGTTCTTCCGGTCAAGCGGTCTATACGATGGCCTGGGGAGGTCTCTCCGGCGTGATTGCCGGTCTGTTCGGCGGCTGGTTGTTCCAGAGCTTCGGTGCAGAAATCATGTATAGCATTGGCGTATTCTTCTCGCTCATCGGCGCTGTTGGATTTAGCATCATGTGGTTATCGAATCGACGTAACGGCTATCAGCCGGTTGTGTTGACGGAGATGGGCAATATGGATGAGGACAGATAATCTTTTGTTAGAAAAAGTTGAGAGATCGTTTTACACAAGAGCACTACGATGACAGAATACCCTTCCGATCGCTGTTATCCCCGGATTTTTTGATTCCCTTTTCAAAGGGTAAAACCCGGGGATAAAGGCGAACGCTCTGCTTCTTCAGGTTATTTCTGTCCTCTCCGTTATCGTGTAAATAAACCGTTCAAACATTCAAACAAAAGATTAAGCATAGGTGCAGTAAAGAGAAAAGGCGTCTAAGGTTTGTTGCTCCTAACGAACCTTAGACGTCTTATTTGCACTAATTTCACGAAATTCTAAAGCCAAGGAATCTCAGCCACGTTATTTCGCGTAAAAGACGCTGAAAATCCAAAAAAGACAGACCGAACGAGGAAATAAGGTGTCTACGATTCATTACGTTGCTGGAATGTCCAAATACACTTGAATAACGTGTCTTCGGTTCGTTAGATTTTTGCCTCATACGCACACATAAGGCCTCAGCTCATGTTCATGTTCATGTTCATGTTCATGCGAAATTGTATTACTACGTCTAAAACTGGACCTGGCTAGATCCAGAGAAACAATAAAGGGCATCCTTCGCCATGATCATGACGAAGGATGCCCTTACTTTTACTTTTATAAATTGGCTGATTACCAGTACTCTGATGAACAGACCTTAAGTTCTTCCAACGGCCTTACGCCTTCGGCAGTTGGAATGAGCTTTTCAGGGATACGACCCGGTTAAATACCGGACGTCCTGGTTCGGAATGTTTCGGATCTACACTGAAGTAACCATGACGGAAGAATTGGAATTTATCCTGAGCATTCGCTTCTTTCATCTCTTGTTCCACATACCCATTAACAATCTCAAGGGAGTTCGGGTTCAATTGATCCAGGAACGTTTTCTCCGGTTGCTCTTCCACAACCTCAGCTTCAGCCCCAGCTACTGCCACTTCCACCTCTGCTTCCGGTGCTTCATCCAGGATCAACGGCTCGTACAGACGGAATTCAGCAGGTACCGCTTGAGTCGCTTCTACCCAGTGGATTGTTCCTTTGACTTTACGGCCAGTGAATCCACTGCCGCTCTTTGTCTCCACATCATAGGTACAATGAATCTCGGTTACATTACCTTCTGCATCTTTGATCACATCGTTACATTTGATGAAGTATGCATGTTTCAGACGAACTTCGTTGCCAGGGAACAAACGGAAATATTTGTTCGGCGGATTTTCCATGAAATCGTCTTGTTCGATATAAATCTCACGGGAGAACGGAATTTGGCGATTACCCATCTCTGGGTTCTCCACATTGTTCTCTGCTTCAAGCCATTCCACTTGTCCTTCAGGATAGTTGGTGATGACCACTTTGAGTGGGTGCAACACAGCCATCGTGCGCGGAGCTTTCAGTTTCAAGTCTTCACGTACAAAGTGCTCCAGCGTTTGCAGGTCGATAACTCCATAGTTTTTGGAAATGCCTGTCTCATATACAAAATCACGAATAGCTTCCGGTGTATAACCCCGGCGGCGCAGACCCGAAATTGTCGGCATGCGTGGATCATCCCATCCATCCACATGTCCTTCATCTACGAGCAGTTTCAGCTTCCGCTTGCTTGTTACCATCTGGGACAGATTCAGCCGACCAAATTCATATTGACGTGGTTGGTTCTCCATCTCACACTCGGCAATAACCCAATCGTAGAATGGACGTTGATCCTCGAACTCCAGGGAACAGAGGGAATGCGTTACACCTTCAATTGCATCTTCGAGCGGGTGAGCAAAGGCGTACATTGGATAGATACACCATTTGTCGCCCGTGTTATGATGATGTGCATGAGAAATCCGATAAATAACCGGATCGCGCAGATTGATATTAGGTGCAGACATATCGATCTTGGCACGCAGCACTTTCTCTCCGTTCTTGAATTCACCTGCACGCATACGTGTGAACAAGTCGAGATTCTCTTCCACTGAACGATCACGGTACGGGCTGTTCTTACCCGGCTCCGTCAGCGTTCCGCGCATTTCACGGATTTCGTCGGCGCTTTGGTCGTCGATGTAAGCTTTACCTTTTTTAATCAACAAGACAGCACGGTTGTACATCTCGTCAAAATAATCCGAGGCAAAACGTTTCTCATTCCACTCGTATCCGAGCCATTTCACGTCTTCCTGAATCGATTGAACGTACTCTACATCTTCCTTGACCGGATTCGTGTCATCAAAGCGCAGATTCGTTTTGCCGCCAAATTCGCCGCCCAGCGTAAAGTTAATCCAGATCGCCTTGGCATGGCCGATATGCAGATAACCGTTCGGTTCCGGAGGAAAACGGGTAATAACTTCCTGGACTTTCCCAGACCGGAGATCTTCGGTAATAATATTTTTGATAAAGTTAGGTGGGGTTGTACGATTGTCCACAGGTATCAAACCTTTCATGAATGGATTGGAGCCTTAGGGAATTGCTGCAATTCCGGCTATAATTCCTTAATAACGAAGTCATTTCCTGAAAAAATCTATTTTCTTGGAAAGTTTCGTACGCGTTTCATTTAAATATACCTTTAACGGGGGAGGAGTTCAATAAAGAACGGCACCAAAGTCAGGATCAGCCGTGCATAAATAGGCCCTAAACCATTTTGACGGGTTCGCTCGAATCATGTAGCATGATAGTAAAAACAAATTAAAGGGAGGGTTTCCCATTCCATCGAACTCGCTTAAACTGACCAAAGAACAGCAGGATGAAGCCATTCGCACCATCCAGTCGTATTTCGAAGAGGAACGTGGCGAAGAACTCGGCGATCTGGCCGCTTGGGGTGTCCTCGACCTGTTCATGACACAGCTCGCTCCCTACATATATAATCAGGCACTCCGTGACGCACGCACAACGGTCAATCAACGCATGGCCTCAATGGAAGAAGACCTGTTTGCACTGGAGCAAAAGTTACCCAAGACTTCCCGCTAATCCACTACAAATACGTGTTCAAAAAATCTGGTTTCATATTCGATGCTGATAATGCCGTTAGGCATGATTCGTAATCAAAAGTGGACTTTTTTGAACAACACTATACAAAGAAAGAAGGTTGCATTCATGTTTACCTATTCATTGGATGAATATACCGAACTCCGGCCACTGGCCATGGAACATACCAAACCACTGTTCGAACTGACGGATCGCTCGCGGGATCAACTGAGACATTGGTTGCCGTGGGTGGATCATGTGACAGAAGTGGAACACACCTCGAACTTTATTACCAACGCGTTAAAACAAGGTGCCGAGAATGGCGGATTCACCGCCGGAGTATGGTCAAAAGGGGATCTAGCCGGCGTCATTGGATTCCACGAAATTAACTGGACCAATCGCTCGGTAAGCATCGGATATTGGCTTGGCAAAGGCTTTGAGGGTCAAGGCTTGATGACAAGCGCTTGTCGCGTTCTGGTTGATTATGCACTGGTGACCCTGGATCTGAATCGCGTCGAGATTCGCTCGGCAACAAATAACAAACGGAGTCGCGCTATCCCTGAAAGACTCGGATTTGTTCTCGAGGGTGTCATTCGTCAGGCAGAGAAACTGCCTAAAGGTTACGTGAACCATGCGGTGTACGGCATGCTTCAGCATGAATGGGAACTCTTGCGCTAATTCGCCTACATAATGAATCGGGAGTGATCTCTCCCAACATAATGGATCAACACGAATACCCTCGATCTCCACGTAATGTGGTGACAGAGGGTATTTTATTTTATTCAATGACTTTTATAGTGCTCGGACCATACCACCATCCACGATCAATGAGGTTCCGGTAATGTACGTATTGGCTCCGGATAACAGGAATACAACCGCTTTGGCAAACTCCTCTGGTTGACCATAACGGCCCAGTGGAATCTCTTTACGGAATTGGTCAGATACCTCTTCCTCACTGATTCCATTCTGCTCAGCCCGTGCTGCATCCAGCTCACGTATACGGTCTGTTGCAATACGTCCTGGCGCCACCGTGTTGATCAAAATTCCGTATGGAGCAAGCTCTTGAGACAAGGTCTTCGCCAATCCAAACACGCCGGTACGGAACGTGTTGGACAGCACCAAACCCGGAATGGGTTGTTTCACTGAAGTTGAAGCGATATTGACAATGTGTCCTCCACTTTCTTTCATATAAGGAAGAGCACCGCGAATCAGCCTTACATAACTGAGTACATTTAATTCAAATGCACGTTCCCAATCCTCATCCGTCAGTGACTCAAATGAACCCGATGGCGGGCCACCCGAATTGTTCACCAGAATATCAATCTGTCCAAACATTTCTGCTGTCTTGTGAATCAGAGCCTCAATATCTTCCTTGCGTGTCACATCGGTTGCACAATATTCCACACGTCCGCCACCACCAAGCGCCAGAAGCTCATGCTTCACTGCTGCGAGCTTTTCTTCGCTCCGGCTGGCAAGCATGACGTCAGCACCTTCTGTTGCCAATTGAGCAGCCACTGCTTTGCCTAGCCCGCGACTGGAAGCCAGCACCAATGCTTTTTTACCCCTAAGTCCCATATCCATCGTTGTTCCTCCTCCTCAGCTATGTTTCTATTTGGTCTGGATAAAATAACCCATAAGAATATCGTCCACATATTTGCCTCCGATATAAAACTCGGACACCAACCTGCCTTCCGTCACAAATCCACACTGTGTATAAAACGTGATGGCTCCCGGATTGCTGGAAAGTACGCGCAGCCTGAGCTTGCGAACGCCATGTTCAACCGCATGCTGCTTAATGGCATCCATCAAAGCTGTAGCAATGCCACAACGCCGATCATGAGGGTGAACTGCAATATGAATCTCATAGACATGACGATTGACCGGCATACCTGTGGCTGGCTGAAAGCCCACATAACCACATACCCGCTCTCCCTGCACCGCAATCAACTGGCTGCCTGGCGGACAATGCTGCAGATATTGCTGTCTGGAGCGCCACTGCATCGGTGCAGGTGAGGTGTATTTGTCCCATACCAGGGTGTCCAACTCCATTAGCTGGGCTGCATCTTTAATCTCAGATGGACGAATCGTAAATGTATGGCTGGTAAGCATAATGATTCAACCTTTCGTGCTATAGTCGACAACGCTGTACGTTACACGTCGGGAGATTTTAGAAAGTTTAGAAACTTAGGAATAGGAAGACATTGTTCGTTTACTTACTATTTAAGTTTTTTTGTTCTATATATTGTAGCATAGCCTCAGCTTTGACTAAAATTCCACTCGATATTGAACCTTTTCGCAAAATGAAATAATCACTTAACCTTGCCCTAACGTCATAGTTTATACTGGTTCGATAAGGAGGGGATGCATGATGAATATCAAAGAGGCAGCAAGCAGGCTTGGTATATCGGCGAGAGCCATTCGTTTTTATGAGGAAAAAGGATTAATTCTACCCGCCAAACAGTCCAATAACGGGTATCGTACCTATACGGAGAATGATATCTGGCGGCTTCAGACCATTGCTGCACTGCGTGAGATTGGCATGTCGCTACAGGATATTACACATGCGCTCGGAGAGATTGATCAAGGGAATCAGCAGCGGCTGGAAGAATATCTGGAACTGCAACAGGCCGTCATGTATGCCCAGTGGATTGAGTTGAAACGTATGATGGATACAACCCAGCGCATGATTGACCTGAATCGTCAGGACGGTCCGCTGGATGTCAGCCATCTGCACGATCTCGCAGACAGTGCCCGTCGCCTGCGTGAAGCACGGCAGAACTGGCATGATCGGTGGAATTATGACATGCAGGCAGCCATCCATGATCAGCGAGTGCAGGCAGAAGGCAGAGTCAGTACTGAACACCCCAATTCAGAGGACAGGCATCATTCGGCCAACCCCTCGCCTATAAGCGATGAGAATGAAGTTTCACATCCAAACCATAATGCAGGTCATTCCACGCCGGGCGATTCCAATGATACGGTACAGTCTTCCTTTTATCTGTATCACAACTATGACGAAGCGCTCGAACAGACAGCTCATTGGATCTCTCCCGCCCTTGGTGAGAAAGGACTTGATATTGGTACAGGCACAGGTAATCTGGCTGGAAAACTGCTACAGCACGGCGCAGACATGACTGCAATCGACCAATCCCGGGAGATGCTACGCAGATGTCGTACCAAATATCCTGAGATGCATGTGAAACTTGGTAATTTTCTGGCGTTGCCTTTTACCGATCATTCCTTCGACTTTGTTGTATCCAGCTTTGCTTTCCATCATCTAAGTCCAGATCAGCAACTATTGGCTTTACAGGAGATGCAGCGGGTATTAACCTCGCGTGGACGTATCGGTCTAACGGATCTGATGTTTGTTGATGCGACTCACCGTGATTCCTATATTCGGCAGGCAGAAACCACAGGACACGAGGAACAGCTGCGCGCCTTACGCGAGCGTCACTTCCCTCTGCTGGGTGAGCTATGCAGCTGGCTGGAACAACAGGGCTATGTAACCAAGCATGTGCGGCATAATGAGCTGTTGTACACGTTGCTGGCGGTCCCGCTGCGCTAGTGGATTATGAGCATATGCCAAAAAGGCCATCCCGCCTTGATTAAAGGAGGATGACCTTGGTGTACATCATGCTATGAAATTACATATAGATATCAACAACCGTACGCTCAGTTGCACTGCGTGCTTGTCTGAACTCATCCAGTGAGATGCTTACTCCGCCTTGACGGTAACGGTTCGCTGTACGCTCAGTACGAATGTCTTTGCCATTCACCGCTACACGGCTCACAGCACCTTCGTTCAAGTGATAAATGAACGTCACTGGCTCACCCGCATACTCGAATTCGAATTGCATGCCGTTCAGCTCAGCTGGCAATACCGGGTCAATGACCAGATCGCCGCCCTCTTGACGAATGCCAAGCGCATTGGAGATCAGCTGGTTCATGTAGATTCCAGGGCCGCTGGAGTAGATTCTCCATCCGCCTTTCACTTGTACAGTCCCTTTACGAAGCTGGTCAAAATGCTCCTGTGCCTCGTAACGCGTATTAAACTTACCGTCCGAACTACTGAAGTATGAGTTCGCTTGGCGAATCTCCGCGTTAGGTACAACCTCGCCGATACCAACCGGGTTGATCATCGCGAGACCATTCCACACCTGATCTGTCTTACCCAGCTTCGCCATCGCTTCCACGTAACGGATATGGGCGTGCACATATTGCAAACCAATCTCACGTCCGAAGTTGGACGCTTGCTCTGCACGTTTGAAGTGTGTGCTTACACCACCAGCATATTGAGCTGGACGATTCATCAGACGCACGCCATCCGGGCATAGGAACTGCTCACGGATCAAGGCATAATGCGATTCTGCTTGCTCCGCATTCAGCAATTCACCGATCATGCTGCGCGTCATTGGCAACAGTCGATATTGAATGCCTGTCTCTGTGTCTGTTGGATGAAGCATCAGCTTCGCTTGGTCCGCTTCTTCCATGTATACAAAGCCTGGAATCACATCTGTGCCCAGCATGTAACGGTTAAAGTCCTCACGGATGCCTTGAGCCAGCACGTCAAGCTCCTGTGCAAAGTCCGCATCCTTGAATTTCAGCACTTGCGAGAGCACGTTCACGGACTGATACGTCAATGCCACCGTCCAACTGCTCACCATGTATTGCTTCAGCTGTGCATTGGCTGGTTGAAGCGTATCATCCCAGTCGCCATCTCCGTAGGAAGACAGGAACGTATCGTGCAGGAAGTGCGAACGGATATATTCGATCTCTTTTTTCGCGTGATCCAGCACCGTTGCCGTCTCTTCCGTGAACTCGAAGCTATGTTTCACGGTATAAGGTACTTTCTCATCCAGGATTGCATAGTCGCGAGTCGCTGTCAGGTAATCCGCCAGCACTTTCAACGGCCATACGATGATGTCGCCATGGCTCTCTTCCTGTTGAATCGCAAAGTATTTATCAAACATGAACCATTGCGGCCAGTTGCCATCATCTTCATATTGGTGGGTATAAACCATTTTGATGATATCGCGAACTTGCTCATATTTTTGCGTTGCCATAAAGTACTCCACCGGACCTTGGCACACATCTCGTGTACCCCAAGCCGCGCCACCGTACTGCTCCAAACCGTGAGGCACAGAATAGTGAACCAGCATATTGTGGGTGTACCACCAAGCCAGCGCATTTACTTTGAACAGATCCTCTGCACTCTGACCTTCTCCACGGGACAAACGGAACCCGTTCATCACACCTGCGAAGAACTCGCGGTATGCCTGCACTTCCTCTTCAAACGTCTGGCTTGAACCTGCTACCACTCCGCTGTCCGCTTGACCTTCCAATACCCCTTGTACCTTCAGCGTCCATTCAGCACTCGCTTCCAGACTAAGCGTAACCAGTGATGCGGAACCACTGCGGATACCACTTGCCAGCAACGTTTCGTCCCCTACATTCACAGCTGCGCCATCCACCGACATGCGGTATTGCAGATCCGGATATGTTCCAGCACTAATCGCTTGCGGATCAGCCTTGAAGATCAAAGTATCGCCATCCTGCGTCATATGTAGCGGATACTCGTATTCATTCACATTCATCGTAATCTGGTTTGTTACCAGGTAACGGTATGCTGTGCCACTTGTGGAGCGTACGTTCATGCTCACTTCGGTGGTGTGTGCCCCTGTATAGTTCGTTACGATGATCGTATCGGATGCCGTTTTGTAGATCCAACGTACATAGTTGAAGCCAATTTCGAACAGGGAAGGCATCGTCAGCAGACGATATTGTCCGTCCATTTCCACATAGATGCGTTGTCCCGCCGTTTTCGGCACGTTTAATGCATTGCGAGCATTACTGATCATTTTATTAAAATTGGTGTTACCAATAACGAGTTGTGAGTTGAAAATACCGTACATATACGATGTTGTCGTAATAACCTGTGCTCCAAGTTGCACGTTGCCTCCACTCATCAGAATGTGACCGTGCGGACGCTCTACGAGCAATTCTTTTGCTTTCAGAACGATATGTTCATAGCTGCCTGTGAAGAAGGATAACAGTTCCTCACCGCTGTGCTCTTCCTGATGACGATCAGGGAACAGATCATGAATCTCATCTTGCGTCAGATCAAGCGTAACCAGTGGTTCACCAAGGAAGGAGGACAGTTTTACCTGTTCCAACGTGTCACCATTTTCCACAGTTAGAGCCTGTACTTCATTCCATGCTGCTGTAACTTCATCTCCGAATTCCAGTGCAGAGATCGCTTCGGCATGATTAGGCTTCGCCAGTCCATAAAAGACCACCTGAGCTTCTCCGTTCAGATTCAGCAGTTCAGATTGCAATGCCGTATAGGCAAATTCATACTGATATGTCTCATTTGCCAGCGTTGGGTGAGTCAAGCTCTCTGGTTGATTCGTTTCCTTGTATGACAGACCGAAGAATTGGAATCCATCTGTGGAGTAACCAACTGCTTTGGTCAGGGAACCTTGTTGCATATAAGGAAATGCACCGCCCTGAGGCTGGTTTTGACGGGAACAAACGACATAGCCTTTCGCCTCATCTTCAAACACCGTATGGTCAATGTATTGTGACAGATAAGCCTCATTACTGCGTACCGCACCTGGATCTGCAAGCCCAACATCCTGTCCGTATACCACATCTACGTTATGTTGTTGTCCTGTGAGCTTCACATCCCAGAACCATACACCTTGAGGTGTAGCCGTAAATACGACCTGATAGCCAATGCCTTTTTCGCTACCTTCCAGCTGGACTGTGCCCTCCCAGATCAACTGGTTGCTGGATTGTGCCTTGCTTGTAATCACCTTGCTGTTCGAACGTACACCGAGCAACGGGAACGAGCTGATATTCTCTCCCTCATGTACACGCAGGTACAGGTTGTTCAATGATCCATCAATCTGGTTGCTGAGCAACTGGTTCAACATCGTTGTACCGGATGTAGCCTGGTATAGGTCGCCACTGTTCAAAAAGGTAAAGGATAACTCTCCGGCACTTAACCGGATCGGTTCATTAATCATCGTTGTCATAAGGTTCACTCCTTGAATTAGTTAAAATCGAAACGTTTCGATAAATTTGAAAAAGAATAGGGGCCTCTTCAAACCGGCTTTTTACAGCCCGTCCGGACGATAACCCCATCATTAAACTTTTACTTCAGCATGCAGGCAGTTCTTTGTTGTTCAGACTCGGTCTAAACCGAACGTACAGAGCTGCGCTCGATCATATTAATCGTTAACGTATATGAAGGGTCAACCGCTTCGCCATTGAGCATCTGGAATAACAGATGTCCGGCGAGCGACCCGGCTTCATGCTTCGGCTGGCGTATCGTTGTCAGCGGTGGATGCACATATTCGGACAACTGAATATCATCAAAACCGATCACTGAAATATCATTTGGCACCGATACACCACGCTCTTCCAATGCCTTCAGGCCACCAATCGCCATCTCATCGTTACCGTAAAATACAGCTGAGGGAAGATCGCCCTGCATGATCATCATTTTGGTTGCACTGTATCCGCCCTCACGTACAAAATTACCGCTCAGACGCCATTTGGACTTTTCTTCAAGTTCCGCTTCCCGCATCGCTCGCAGATACCCTTGGTAACGGAGCGCGTTGTCATACGAGTTGGATGGACCGCTGATATAAGCAATCTTCTGATGTCCAGCCTGGATGAGGTGGCGGGTAGCAAGGTAACCGCCCTGCTCTCCATCCACCAGCACGTTGACCAGATGGTCACTCGACAGCTGACGATCCATCACAATGATGGGAAAACGATGACCGGCAGATTCTACCAGAATATCATCATGAATGTTATGCGCCAGAATGATGGCTCCATCTACTCTTTTTTCACGCAAAAATCGCACTGCCGTTGAATCCCGTCCACCCATGGAGCTGCAAGCAATCAGGTCATACCCGTTCGCGAGGGCTACATCCTGTACACTACGGATCAATTCCGAGTAATATGGGCCCGACAGATCGGTCAGGATCAAAGCGATCGTGTTTGTCCGGCTCCGTTTCAGGTCCATGGCAAAGCCGTTCTTGCGGTAATTCAGTTCTCGTGCTGCCTCAAGCACTTTAGCCTTGGTCTTGGCACTAACCTTGCTATCCCCGCTCAGCGCATAGGAAGCAGTCGAGAGTGCTACACCTGCCAGCTTTGCCACATCCTTAATCGTTGCCATTCCACGTTCGCTCCTTCTAAACTATATATAAATTGAACTACAGAATATTTACACTGACCACTTCGATGACAGAACAACCTTCCGATCGCTGTTATCCCCAGATTTTTTGTTTCCCTTTTATAAGGGTGAAAATCCGGGGATAAAGGCGAACGCCTTGCTTCTTCAGGTTCTTTCTGCCCTCTCCGTTTTGTGTAAATGTTAGTTCAATTTATATAGAACAAATTCTAAGGTTACCCACATTTTATACGGTACATGGTTAGAACAACCACTAAATCCTTCATTATCGTTTATTAATCTTTATACATATCATAGCGATGGATGTCAATCGAAACGTTTCGAGGTGTTCTCAAAAAAAATCCTCGTTCCCATCCTTATGGGGCCACGGTTGAATGCGTCCCGTTCCAATCCATACCATTAGTGATGGTCATGACACGTCTTTCAATCTGGCGCTCTATAAACAGTTCGTGCCTAATACAATGAAACTGGCAGTAAACGCCAGATTGAAACGTTTCGACATTTTCATTATAGTCGGTGTTGATAGCGATTTCAACCACTTTATCTATTTTTCAAATAAAAAGTTGATTTGTTCAATCTGTCCATCCACGTCACTCCGTATATAGTATATACTGCATAATAGTCGAGATCCGAGAATTACGCCAGTACACCAGGGGCATGAGACGAATACTGTCCCTGCTGACTTATGTAAGGAGACAGTTATCTAATGAATATTTCCAAGCCTATTTATCATAAAAAATCGCTGTCCCGTCCCATTTCCTTGCAGAAGATTCAGTCCGTACCTGTTGCCCACTTCAAGCCGTGCCATCTGGTGCAGCTTCACGACCGCGAGGCATTCTCCCGCATAGATGAAATGTGGAGCACTCTTCATGTGTTATACGTCATTACTGCTGGCCAGGCCAGGCTGATCAGTACAGAGGGTAAACTGACATTAAATGCAGGCTGTGCAGTCGTTCGGCAAGCTGGAAACCTGCTTCAGCACGAGAACAAGCGCGGCTCCCTGTCGCCAGTACAGGGCATTGCTATTGCTTTTGATTCCACTGAAAATGAACAGCTCTTCTGGCCGTTCGGGATACCAGTTCCCATTGCGAGTCGCACTCTCACCGACAGGGCAGTAGAGCTGGTCCAAGCCAGTACGGCAGGCCGTGATTCCAGCCCCTTCAGGCCACATATGCTTTTTTATGAGTTACTGGATATTTTACGGGATCATGTGGCTCATTCTGCTCATGAAGATCACTCCTGGCTTGATGCCGTGCTTAGACATATCCATCAGATGTATACCCATCCGCTGACCCGCGAACAATTGGCTAGGGATGCAAATGTGAGTCCTGAGCATTTTTCACGGGAGTTCAAGAAACATACAGGTCTTACGTTTGTTGAATATGTGACCCGTCTCAGGATCCGGATGGCTCAGGAGCATCTGTTGTTCGCGAACCCTACGCTACAGGAGATTGCACAACTGACAGGCTACAGGGACACCTTTTATCTGAGCCGCAAATTCAAACAGATGGTTGGATCAGCACCAACACACTACCGGAAAATGCCCAAAAAGATTGTATCTTTGACTTACAATTATACGGCCTCACTTCTGGCACTGGGCCACACTCCCCACATGGGCGCCGTAGCAAGCTGGATGGAAGAAAAAATGTGTGCGCATGATCATGATGGTCATGAGCAATTTGAGCGACATTCCGAATATGAGCTGGTTAAACATACGGATCTGATTGCAAACGCTCAGCCCGATGTCATTGTCGGGTATGCACCGCATCCCGCTTCCGATGAACTACGTCTGATTGCACCGACCATTCTGATGCCCTTTGAGGAAATCGATTGGCAGGAGCAGCTTCTTCTTTTGGGCAGAATTACCGGGCTTGAATCCAATGCACAAGCGTTGTTAGATCAATATCATCAACTGGAGCAAGAAGCCAATCATACGTTAGACCAACAGATGGAAGGAACACGAGGGTCCGCCGTTTGCATGTTTATGATTGGAGAAGACGGGGCTTATATCTACGGTCATGGCTGGGGCAGAGCCTCTCATGTGCTGTATCAATCGCTGGGCTTCACTCCACCCTCACGTATGGAGCAGGATGGACAGTTACTTACGGGGTACGTTCATGTTCCGTTGTCCGAGATTCACTTGTATGCCGCAGATCACATGTTTGTCGCCTTCCCTGAGGAACCTGCCAAACGAGAAATGCTGGATAACCTGCCGAATCAGGAATCCTGGGGCACCCTATCCGCCGTTCGTGAAGGACGTGTATACGAGATTGATGCCGACATGTTCTATGGATTTGATCCCTTGTCCGTTATGGAGCAGTTGCAGCATATCATGCGTCACCTCACATCATAATTGTCCATGCAGTAGTGATCATAGTTGTCCATGTACAAATATCACATCTTCCTCTATGTTATTAATGAGAATAATAATCATTATTGATTATACACAGGGGGAACAAAAATATGTTTGCTGCAAAAAAACGCTTTTCCGGCTTTCTTCTTATGCTCGCCATCATTATGATTCTGGCTGCATGTAGTAGCGGAACAGGCTCGACTGCCACTGAACAGACTTCGGCAGCGGGAACCGAAACAACAACAGCCTCTTCCGAGACGAACACAGACACGTCGTCCGGTTCAGACAATTCAAGTGCTACACGGATCTACAAGTCATTAAGCGGAGATGTTGAAATTCCGGCTGAACCGAAACGAATCGTTACCGATATGTACGTAAGTGATCTGCTCGCACTGGGTGTGAAACCCGTTGGTACTGTTCAATATTATTTGGAAAACCCGTTCTATGCAGATCAGGTAGCGGGCATAGAGAGTATT